>NZ_JAOTEM010000002.1 GCF_025628985.1 Chryseobacterium edaphi
TTTTGATGACCCTAATCTCTTATCTCAACACCTAATCTATCCACTCCTGCGCTCCCAGTATCGGGACTGCAAAGATAAAAACTTTTTTTATTCCCACAAATTTTATTTACACAAAATTTATTGGATTTTTTAAGTTAATTCTATTCAGAGTTTTTTGTTCCTGCCCATCTAAAGGCTCTTCTGCGCTACCTCAAACTTCCGTTTTTCAGTGGGGCAAAAGTAGTACGTTTACTCCTCTACTTCCAAATATATTTAACATAATGTTTAATTTAAATTCATATTCAATCCTAAAGCACTGATAACCTGAAACAAAAATTTAAACTGAGGTTGGGTAATTCATGGGGAGGTTCGAGAGTTCGAGAGTTGGAGAGTTTTAGGGTTGGAGGGTTGGGGCGTTGTAGGGCTTGGGTTGAAAGATGTGAGTTGGTGATCTATTGTGGCGGGAGTTTACAAGGCTGGGGTTTTGCAGAATGGGTTTTTTGCAGTCGGATGCCACGTGAAATGGTGTTTTAACGTTTAATAAATTTTCGCAAAGGCCTTCGCGGATGAGATTATGTAGTAGAAAGGCTTTCGTAAATCGGAGTACCGGAATGAGGAAGTTTCAAATCAAAATATACGTTTTTTTAACCTTGTAAGGCCGGGATTGTTTTTTTTTGATGAAGGTATCATGGTTTTGAAATTTCTGTTTAATACACATCCGCAACGATGCCGCTCCTACGGAGCTCTCTTTTCCAACTATAAATATTTTCTACAAACATACGCTCCTATTGAGTGCCATGTCTGGAAGAAGTATTATTGTCTACACAGATATTGCTCCTACGGAACTTGACTTCCGGTGGAATCAATTATTCTACAAACATATCGATCGCAAGGAGCTCTTAATTTTTGTGGAATTCATAGAGGCTGTAAACATGGCGCTCCTACGGAGCTGTTTGTTTGGAAGGAGTATTATTGCCTACACAGATATTGCTCCCCGGAGTTTGACGGATATTGTGGGGTGATTATTAAAAATATTATACTCACTTTTATACTCCCACGAAATCGATGAATATTGCGAATAGACTATTACAATGCGGAACTCCTACAGAGTTTCGGTATTACAAAATATACGGTTGGTGTACAAACGTTTATGCCTCGAAGCAATTTATGACGATAATTATAAGTGAACCAGAGTGAAAAAATTTATTGAAGTCTAATAATGGTAAATTTAGCTGACTGAAAACTTGGATGAATCATACTCTTTGTGGCAAATCGTAATCTGCAGACAAATCCGATAGCCCCGATCGAAACGGCATCCTTTTTTTGATGGCCGATGCAAAGCAGCGGGCAGCCAAAAAAGATATAGTGGAGAGCGGGATTAAGCTCCTGAGAGAAAATCGTCTTGTTATAATATTCCTTTAAATAAAAATGCCCCTGAAAATTTCAGAGGCTTTATTGCAGAATTGAGTTTAATTGAGTAAAAATTATTTGGTTTCCTGATATATTATGGTTAAAAATTCAGCAAAGGATTTTTCTAAACCTACAATATCACCAGATTTTAAATGGAGCGTTCCATCATTCTGACTGCTGTTTCCTAAACGGGCTGAAGAAATTTGATAATATTGATCAGCGTTTTTTGCATTTTTCTGAATTTTGATAGTCGAACCTAAAAGTTTTTTAGTTGAAATTGTATAAACTTCACCACTAACCAAAGGTATTTTAAAGTAACTGCGTGGCGACAAAATATAATCTTGTCTATTAATACTTATTTTCTGATCTTTTGCGGAAGAAGCAAATAGATATAAATTCCCATCTTCATTTGAAAATTTATCCGCTGGCAAATAATATAGTTTTAATTTATAATGGGCTACATCAAATTTTTGCGCTTTACCGTCAATACTTTCAAAAGGGTTTACTGAAAATGCATTTGCACCGACTTCTTTTGCTTTTTTATAAATCTGAGAGAAAACTGCTGCATCATCTTTTGAATATCCCTGAACTTCAATCTCACCAAGATATTCTGCGCCGCTGATTTCTTCATTTATATGATAAAAAAATTTGTCTGTGTTAACATTCGTTTTTTCAACCTTCGTCAGATATACGTTTTGTCCAAAAATAAATTGCACAGACAAAACAACAATTGCAGTAATAAGATTTTTCATACACTTCATGTTATTTGGAAAGTATAATTACACATTCTTCCAAACTGTTTTCCCAATGTTTTGGATCTATCTTATAAACTTCTTCAATTTTATCAAGACACATTGTACTTCGCTTCGGTCTTTTTGCAGGAGTTGGATATTGTTCTGTCGTCAGCGAATTTAATTTTACGGACGATTTTGAAAATTCTGCGATCTTTTTTGCAAATTCAAACCAAGTAGTTTCCGGATAATTTGAGAAATGGAAAATTCCGAAAGTCTTTTTCGGGTTCTCAATAATTTCCATAATAGCTTCTGCAAGGTCATTTGCATTAGTGGGTTGACCAAACTGATCACCAACAATTCCAAGTTCTTCTTTTTGTGAGAATAAATTCAGCATTGTTTTCACAAAATTCTTATTGAATTCGGAGTATAGCCATGATGTCCTGAGAATAATTGTTTGAGGATTGGCTTCTAAAGCCAGCTCTTCTCCTGCTCTTTTAGATTCACCATAAACACCAATTGGGTTTGTGAAATCATCTTCGGAATAATCTAAGTTGGTTTCGCCATCAAATACATAATCAGTAGAGACATGAATGAAAATAGTTTTATTCTCGGAACATGCTGATGCAAGATTTTCTACACCATAAGCATTTACAGCAAATGCCTTTTCTTTTTCCTGCTCAGCAAGATCCACTGCGGTATATGCTGAAGCATTGATGCAGAACTCTGGCTTATGTTCAGAGAAAAATTCTTTTATCTGATCTTCATTGGTGATGTCTAAAGTTTGTGAATCTGTGAAAATAAATTCATAATCCAATTCAAAATCGGTAGCTAATTTTCTGATACAATTTCCTAACTGACCATTGCTTCCTATTACTGCTATTTTTTTCATTAACTACGAATTTTTCGCGTTTTGCGATCTTAAAAATTTAACTCTCGGCTGAAAATCCTTCTGCTCTAAATCTACAAAGAATTTGTGGAAACTATCTTTTATGTCTTGAGGATGAACTTCAGATTTTCTGGTTTTAATATTGAAATAAATTACCGTTACCCACAAAACAGCATGTACAGTTTTCTCATCAAGACTTTTCATTAAAATTTCAACCTTTGCAGTTCGATCCTGTATTTCTATAGTTTTGCTGCTGATAACAACCTGCGTATTATATCTTACTTCTCTCAAATAAGCAATTTCATTTTGAATGGCAATCCAAGTGCAGCCAGTTTTTTTGGTATATTCTTCGTAAGTAAAACCATAAAATTCTTCTACATGATCTTCTCTTGCATTGAACATATAGTCGAGATATTTAACATTATTTAAATGCCCGATCGGATCGCAGTCGCTGAATCTAACTTTTACCGTGGTTGAAACTTCTTTTTCCATAGCGCAAAAATAAAAAAACCACTCCTAATAGAAGTGGTAGTTTTTATAAATCTTTATAATATTTACTATTAAAGACCTAATTCTTTTTTTACAGCTGGAGTAGCATCCGGACCTGCTTTGTAAACAAGACCTGTAGAGTTAGCATCCATAATGTAATCATAACCGTTTGCTTTAGCAACTTTAGTTACAACATCCATCAATTTTTTCTCGATAGGTTCGAAAAGTAGATCCTGCTTTGCAGTAGCATCTTTTCTCATTTTGTCTTCCATCTGAGCCATCTCTTCCTGAAGTTTCTGCATTTCTTCTCCTCTTGCTTTGTTTTCAGCTTCTGTTTTTGTAGGAGCTTCTTTAGTATAAAGAGCATACTTTGTTTGTGCAGCTTCAGCTTTTTTCTTCATTTCAGCTTGTTTTGCATTTACAAATGTTGTAATTTCTGTATCAGCTTTCTTCTTTTCTGGCATAGCATTAAGAATACCTGCGACATCCAAAGTAGCAATTTTCTGAGCTTTTGCCATACCTACAGACACAACCATCATCGCTGCTGCAAATAATACACTTAATTTTTTCATAACGGGTAATAAATAATTAATTTGTTTTTAGATTTTAAATTTAAGTAAAAGTTAATTCCGAAAAATAACTTTTATTATTTTTTATTAGTTTTTTTTTCTTTTTCTGTTGTTCCTTTTAGTAAAATATCCAATACTTTGTCTGTATAGTCATATCTTTTTTCAAGTGAAATCACATTAATATCGTTGCTTTTATCAAGAACTATACCTAAACCATTCTTCTGAACCATCGTTCTGATCGCTGCATAAATCTGATCCTGAAATGGCTCTACCAAGTTTGCTCTCAATTGATGAATCTCTCCGGTTTTTCCGAATCTTAAACTTGTCGTGGTTTTGATGTTTTTATCTAAATCCAAAACTTCCTTTTCTCTCAGCTTTAACTGATCTCCTACTAAAAGAACTTTTTCGTTTTCAAAAGCAGATCTTTTTTTATCATACTCAGCCTGCATACTCTGAAGCTCCTGCTCCCAAGTATCAATCTGAGAATTTAGTCTTGCTTCTGCCTCTTTATATTGAGGCATCATATTTAAAATGTAATTTGTATCAACCACACCAATTTTTTGTGCGTTGCCGAAACCGAAAAGCAATAATAATGTAAAAGTGAAAAGTGTTTTAAAATTCTTCATTGCGTTATAAAGATTGGTTCATTAAGAAGTGAGTCTTCGTTCCTGACGGTTCTGTTCCAAGAATAGTTTTGTCAAATCCGTATGCGAAATCAAATCCAATCAAACCAAATGCACCCATGTATACTCTTACACCCACACCAACTGATCTTTTCAACTGGAAAGGGTTGTATTTGCTCCAAGAGTTCCAAACGTTACCTCCTTCAGCAAAAGTAAGGGCGTAAATTTTGGCAGTCTGGTTCATTGAAATCGGATATCTTAATTCTAACGTAAATCTGTTGTAAATAGTACCTCCACCTTTCTGAGTAATATCATCAACAGTACCACCGTAAGTAGAAGCATTTTCGTAACCTCTCAAAGGAATTAATTCTCTACCATCAAATCTACCTCCGAAAAGTCCTGTACCTCCTACATAGAATCTTTCAAATGGCGGCGCTCCCAACTCTTTGTTGTACCCATCCATGAATCCCATTTCAGCAGAAGATCTTAAAACCAATTTACCTACAACCTCGTTATAAACGTCAGCTTTGAATTTGATTTTGTAGAATTCCATCCACTTATATTTGTCTGTAGGAGCCATTGTTGAATAGTCTTTATTACTAAACAATGAATATGGCGGTGTAAATTTACCTGACAATTCAATATTTGAACCTGTTGTCGGGAAAATCGGATCAATACCTGCAGAGTTTCTGCTCAAACCTACATTTAAACTTAAGTTATTTGCATTTCCGTATAATTCAGTAGTATCTCCAAATTCGAACGGATAGTTACTGAAGTTATATTTCTGGAACTGAATTCCTGTATATAATGAGAAATAATCATCCGGCCATTTCAACAATCTGTTTAACCCGACAGTTGCAGAGAAAATATTCAATCTCTGATCCGGACCGCTTACCTGACTGTAATTAACTCTTGAGTTATTTAAACTTACAGAAAGTGCAGTTGGTTTTGTTCCAAACAACCACGGCTCAACAAATGATACACCATAATTCTGGAAATACTGTCCCGCCTGCGCAGTAATTGACAATGTTTGTCCATCACCTTGAGGAACCGGTCTGAAATCTTTAAATTTAAGAAAGTTCTTAAGAGAGAAGTTGTTAAACGTCAATCCTAAAGTCCCAATAAAGCTGTTACCACCGTAACCTGCCTGTAACTGAACCTGAGAAGATCCTTTTTCTACTAATTTCCAATTGATATCAACAGTATTATCTTGTTGGTTAGGATTAATTTCCTGCCCAATCTGCTGTGGATCGAAGAAAGACATTCCCGCTAAATCAAAATAAGTTCTCTTGATTTCAGTTTTCTTGAATAATTCTCCCGGCTTAGTTCTTAAAGCTCTTAGAATAACGTGGTCATGAGTCGTTGTGTTTCCTTCCCAAGTTACTCTGTTCCACGTAGCTTGCTCACCTTCGTTGATTCTGATTTCCAAGTTGATGTTATCACCATTTACAGATTTTTCAACCGGTGTAACATTTGAGAAAAGGTAACCGTTATTCATGTATATCGATTTGATATCTGAATCATCTTCTTTACCTCCGTCTTCACCAACTTTTTTGTTGAATCCTACTGCATCGTAAATATCTCCTTTTTTGTATCCTAAGATTCTCTGAAGATATTCTGTAGAATAAACCGTGTTTCCGGTAAAACTAATATCACCAATGTAATACTGCTTTCCTTCGCTCAGCTTAACGTTAATCTCGTAATTATTTTTCTTATTTCTCCAAACAGAATCAGAAACAATTTGTGCGTCTCTGTATCCTAAAGAGTTATAATAACTGATAAGGCTTTGCTTATCTTCTTGATATTTTTCTTCAATGAATTTAGATGACTTCAAAATACCACCAATTCCGAATCTCTTCTGCTTGGTTTCTTTGAATGCCTTCTTTCTCAATTTTGCATCAGTAACGCTTTGGTTACCTTCAAACTCGATATGACTGATCTTTACTCTTCTGCCTTTGTCGACATTGATCGTCCAGTCAACCAAATTAGGATCACCTGCATTTACTTTATCTTCGATGCTGATTTTTGCATCAGCAAAACCTTTTTTCACATAATCCTTCGGAATATTTGTTTTTAGGCTTGAGATAAGATTCTGAGTGATCTTTGTACCTGGTTTCAGGTTGTTATCTTTAGCTAATTTTTCATTTTTAGATTTACCAATCCCTTTTCCGACGAATTTTACTTCACCGAGATCCTTTAAATCTTCAAGATAAAATTTTAAAACTACTGTTTTACCTTCAATACTTTGAATGTATACTTCTACTTCAGAGAAAGATTGTGTGTCCCAAAGTTTTTTGATGGCACCACTGATTTTCTGTCCCGGAATATCTACCTCCTCTCCTTTTGTAAGACCCGTAAATCTTAGAATCTGAGCCGGTGTATATTTTTTTACCCCATCAACAACAATGTCTTTCAGAGTGTAAGTTCCTGTTTGATTTTCCGCAAGAACAGAGGTTGCATTTACCGCTGTGCTGTCTTGTGGCGTCACCTGTCCATAAAAATGTGCAGAAGCAGCAAACATAATGATGGGTAATAGTCTAAACTTCATTTTATCGTAATCTTTCTTTTCTAAATTTACTGGATTTGTATCTGTTCGCCTGTAAGACCATATCTTCTTTCCTTGTTTTGATAATCGACAATACACTGGAAAAAGATGTCTTTTGTGAAATCCGGCCACAGAACATTGAGAAACTGTAGCTCTGCATAAGCAATCTGCCAAAGCAGGAAATTGCTTATCCTTATTTCGCCACTGGTTCTAATCAACAAATCTACAGGTGGAAAATCTTTTGTATAGAGATAATTCTCAAATAATTTTTCATCAATATTTTCTACATCAACTTTGCCTTCTTTTACGTCGGCGCTGATATTTTTAACGGCATTAAGAATTTCGTTTTGCGAACCGTAACTGATTGCCAAAACCAAATTTCCTTTTGTGTTTTCTTTTGTAAGCTCCACAACTTTTAAAAGCTGCTCTTTTACTAATGTTGGTAATTTTTCTAAATTTCCGATCACATGCATTCTCAACCCTTTGCTGAAAATCTCTTCTGCTTCCAAAAGCAATGTTTCGGTAAGCAAACTCATCAATGTGTTTACTTCATCAGTAGGACGCTTCCAGTTTTCTGAGGAAAATGTATATAATGTGAGATAAGGAATATTAACTTCATTACATGCATTAATAGCATTTCTTACAGCATCAATGGCGTTTTTATGACCAAATGTTCTTTCTTCTCCACGAGACTTAGCCCATCTTCCATTACCATCCATGATGATGGCTACGTGCTGCGGTAAATTCTCGGAATTTATTTTTTCTTTAATCAACGACATAATTAATTAATCACAATAACATGGTGGTCTTCCGAAAGAATAGGTCAATCCTAAACTAAAGGTATTCATCCAATCTCTTGATTCCAGGTCTCCAATATTTCTGCTTCCGATAAAAGCAGCTTCTCTTTCTTTAGAAACAGCAAAATAATCTCCTGTCTGTAAAAGCGATCCGCCAGTGGAAGGATTTAAAATATCTGAGTTATAATTTGATATAACATCTTTCGCAAGTACTTTGCTATGATCTAACTGATCTGTCAAAGCAAGTCTGAATGTAGCTTCTGCAAAAATTGCCCAACCGTGGTTGAACTTATACTTTAAACCAACTCCAAAAGGAATATGAGCTACGGTTTTTCTACCAAGTGAATATTCTGTAGTAGTCACAAAATCCAGTTCATTGATAGGAGCCTGTGCCACACCATCAGCATTTCTTCTGAAATCATGGTTTAATGTAGCTTTTGGAGCATCAAACATCAAACCTCCAATTCCGGCAAAAATATATGGACTCACCATACTTAGTTGCTCATTGTTTACCGGAAATAAATTGTATTCGAAAACTACGCTTGCCTCGTATACATTGTTTTTTCCGTATGAGTTTCTGTTTCTTCTATATTCTTCCTTTGCAGCTTTGTCACTAAACTGAACCTGATTATAACCTAAATCTAATCTTACAGTCTGATGAGGATTAAAATTAAATCTATATAACAAACCACCATAAAAAGGAACTCCCCAATCTGAAGCTCTATTCAAATCCAATGGCTGCTGCAGAATGTAATTGGTATTCCCTATATCGCCTACTAAATTACTCATGCCAAGACGAATTCCCAATTCATTTCTTTGTGCATTTACACTTACCATTGTACCTAAGAGGGTAAGAAAGCTAAACAATAATTTTTTATTCATAGAAGAATATGGATTTATGGTTATTTTAAAAATTAATTTTTGCAAATATAAAACATTTTTGTATTAATGATAACCTTAATGTTTCGTTAAAAATAAATAAAAAAACACAATTTATTATAAAGTAAACGACAAACTGGCAAAATTATTCTTTTTTTAACAGAATGAATCTTTCTTATAAGAGCAAACCCTCATCAGATGAGGGTTTATTATCATTAATTTTTTCTGTCTAAATATGCTTTTACAAAATTTCTTATTTTAATAAGGAAAGGTTCTTTATAATTTTTGTCTTCATCAAAGTATCCATAGCCGTAACCATACCCATAACCGTATCCATAACCGTATCCATAACCGTAACCTTGCTTCACAATATAGTCATTATAAACAATTCCTAAATGCTTGATCTCATCATTATGATATTTCTCTGTGATCATTTTAAGCATATACTTTTCCGTATATTCATGACGAACAATATATAAATTGGCATCAGAATATTTCATTAAATCATAAGAATCCGCAACCAATCCTACAGGCGGTGAATCGATAATAATAAAATCGTATCGTGTTTTAAGCTCTTCAATCAACTTCAGGTTTTTATCACTCATCAAGAGTTCTGATGGATTTGGAGGAATAGGGCCCGATGTTGCCACATCCAGATTTGGAATCTTTGTTTTATTAATAATCTGGTCGATAGTCACTTCACCCGTTAAATAATTTGAGATCCCATTTTTATTGTCAATATTGAAATCTCCGAAAATCTTGGGCTTTCTTAGATCCATCCCAAGTAAGATGGTTTTTTTGTCACTTAAACCTAAAACAGATGCCAAGTTAATGGAAACATAGGTTTTACCCTCACCACCGACAGAAGATGTAATCAAAATCACTTTACTTTTACCATCTTCACTAGCCAAAAATCTCATATTGGCTCTTATCCCTCGGAAAGCTTCTGAAACGGAAGATTTAGGATGATCCAAAACAGTAAGCATATTTTCGTTGGTATTGTTACCGATAACTCCGAGTAAAGGTATTTTGGTAACAGCTAAAAGCTCTTTTATATTTCTGATTTTACTGTCTAAAAGTCCACCAATCAAAATAAAAACGAATGGTAACGCCAACAAACCTCCGATGATTGCCATCTTCGTACCTTTTACGTTGGGTCCGATTGGTCCCTGACCCAAATTTTTAGCAGGGTCAATAACACTGATATCCGGCTGATTGGTAGCCAATCTCATTTTACTTTCGTTTTGTCTGGTAAGAAGACTGTTGTAGGTAGCTTCAATCATATTATATCCTCGTTCCGCATCCAAATACTTTCGCTGCTTTTCAGGGTAAGTAGATAATTCGGAATTGGCTTCGGCAACCTGCTGATCAATCTTATTGAGCTGATCGGTATATACAGTATAAATATTTCGTAAAGATCCTGTTGAGTTCTGTTTTGCATCATTGATCAATCTGTTGATCTCTTTCATCGGTTCAGAATTCGGGGTGTAGATTGACGCAAGTTCTCTTCTTTTTAGATATAATGCTTTCAATTCCGAAACTGAGGCAGAAAAAAGACCGTCTTCAAATCCGGCAGCAGAACTGCTGATCATTTTATCAAAACTTTGTGTCTCTACACTATTTCTGATATTATTAAGTGAAGTCATTTTGCTGAGAATTTCAGCTTTTCTAGCTTCTAAATCTTTTATTTCCTTTAATGATTTTTCATCACGGTTGTCTATATCATAAAGTTTCTCAGAAGTTTTCAGATAATTAAGAACAGAACCACTGGAATCTAATTTTTTCCGTATTCCTGCCAGACTTTCCTTCAAATAGTCTTCAGTATTTTTATCGACAGTGTTTTTGTCGATAAATCTTTTTTTCTGCAGCTCATTAACAGATTTATTTAAGAAATTAACTGTACTGTTAAGATTAAATCCTGTCTTAGAAATAATCATAATCGTATTGATTTCTTTATCGAAATCTACTCCTACAGTTCCGATAATTCCATTTACGGCATCATTTACAGTGGTAAGATTTACGATAATGTTTTCAAGTTTAATTTTTGTAGCTACAGGATTTGGAACCAACCTAAATCTCAGATTTGGAGATGTATACCATTCATTGACTTTAATGATCTTATTCGCAGGTCTCGCAAAGCTGTTAATACTTTGGAATCCTTCAAATTCATAAGAGTACAGATTCGTAGACTCACCTTCTTCGGGCAAAACCACTTCATAAGAACCGCCTCCTTTAGGAATCAGGGTAATAGGGTAATTGATCTGCTGCATATGCTTTCTGTCAACATCTAAGAAAACCGGCGAATCATCCTTATCAAGATAAGTTGATTTGATAAGACCTTTTGTCTGATAATTGACAAAAAGATTAAGTTCTTTTACTAAAAATTCATTGTGAGATCTTGACAAAAGCATCTTTTTCAGATAAACTCCGTCCTGATTTCCTCCTTGTCCCCAAATGAAATTAATCGACTGATTGGGAGTGAAGTAACTAGCCGTACTGTTTGATATACTTAAAGAAAGATTTGACGAATAAATATTCTGAGCATAATATTTACCATAAAACCATGAAACACCATAACCAATGAAAAGCATTAAAACAAACCAATACCAATTTTTTAAAAGCCTTCTTAAAAAGTGTTCAATATCGAATAAAGAGAAAGACCCAAACTTTTCTTTCTGAACAGCGTTTTTATCTACCGTAGCATCTTTTCCTGGAATCATAATTAAAGGTTTTTAAGAAGTAGGTAAATTGATAACGCGGTAGTAATTACAGTAACTCCACTTATAAGTGTTTGTATAGGATCTTTTCCAAAACCGTTAAGAGCTCTTCTCTGTGTGGTAAGAAGTATTTCATCTCCATTTTGAACGTAATAATAAGGTGAATTCATTACGTCTTCACGAGTAAGATCTATTTTTGCCACTTTAATACCTTCCGGAAGTTTCCTGTGAACAACAATATTTTTTCGATCTACCGTTCTGTTTAAGCCTCCATTTATGGATATTGCTTCTGTAAGTGTTAGTGTATTTTTATGTGCTTTTTTTTCCCCTGTAATACCAACTGTTTCTATATCTCCTAAGATATAATAAGTGATACCGTCTATATTCAACCTTACTTCAGATTTTCCTTCCTGAAAATTTTCATTTACTTTTTGTTGAATTTCTTTAGCCAAATCCTCAATAGTTTTTCCTTCAGCCTTAAGGTAACCTATTCCAAAAACATAAATATCCCCATTAGAATCGACTTTTAACCCATTCGTATAGAGATATGCATTTCCACCTGTTCCACCGACACTCGTCCCGCCCCCTGCAACAGAGACACTTCCGCCACCCGTTGATCCTGAAGCATTTAGACTTGAATAAAATTGAGCAGCATCCCCTTTTGGAGTTGTCACAATATTAAGGGTTAACATATCGTTTTTGGTAATTCTGTAAACGGGAATATTGTAAGGAATCAAACCCTCTTCATTGATGACAAGACTCTCACTAGGCTGCATGTATTTAACATCCTTGGTTGTGATGCAAGAAGTCAGGAAAAAGGGTAAAATTAAAAATAATAAATACTTATGGATTTTCATCGTAAATTAAATGTAGTTTGCAAAAATAGAAATTTAATTATTACTTTTTAATTTATTGTTTCTAAGCATATAGATAAAATCCGGGAGATAAGCTCCTAAAAATCCAAGTGATAAAACAATTATCAACAAAAGATTGACATCAGTATGTCTTAAACCGTAGGCAACGGCAACAATAAAAAGATAATAAGTTATAATATAGAAACTTGATCTCCTGTGAGTAAGGTCAAGTTTTAAAAGTTTATGGTGAATGTGATTTTTATCTGCCAGAAAAGGAGATTTTTTGTTCCACAGTCTTACAATAATAACGTTCAGAGTATCCACAATAGGTAGAATCAAAATAGCCACAGCAATTACCGGAGCAGACTGCAAATGATATCTTGGAACATAGGGCAACTGTCTGTCTATAAAAATGTCTATAAAACAAATACAGGTAAATGCCAGTAAAAAACCCAAAAGCATAGAACCGGTGTCTCCCATGAAGATTTTCGCGGCTCGGAATTTGGATAAATTATAGTAAAGAAATGCCAATACCGATCCAATAATAATTACTGAAAAGATAACAAGAGGAAAATTATACGGTCCTAAACGATAATAGCTGATTCCGAAAAGTGCGCTGCAAATCAAAGAATATCCTCCCGCTAAGCCATCAATTCCGTCAATAAGATTGAATGCATTGATTAAAATAATGAAGGTAATAATTGTAAAAATTACACTCACAAGATAATTAACCTCATAAATTCCGCAAATTCCGAAAAGATTTCTGATTCTGATGTCTGAACCGATAACGATAAAAACAGAAACAACAATCTGAGCAACCAGCTTTTTGTAAGCTCTCATCACTACAATATCATCCATCACACCTACGTAAAGCAGGACAATCAATGAAGCAAAGAGAAATTTATATAAATCAAAAAGTTCGTAGGCAAAAACCGAGGTGCAGATACCGATAGAATAAAAAATAGCGATACCGCCAAGATTGGGAATTTTCCGCATATGCGAACTTCTCACTCCCGGCTCATCCATCAGATTTTTTCTTCTGGAGATTTTTGTAATCGTGGGAATCGAGAAAAATGTGATAAAAAAAGAGAACAAAAATCCCAGACCTATTCTTACGTAAAAAATAGAAATTCCGGAGTTATTCAAGAACAATTCAAAATTCTTCATTTTTTTCTATTTTAAGTACTTCACGGGCTTAGTTGTCCTTAAAGTCTTAACGAAATCATTGTCAGCAAGTTAAAAACAGACCAACAATTTGCTTTCCATTTGTGTTTAAATTAATTTTCTTATCAGTTTTTCCTGTCCGGCAAAGAACAGCAGATAAAAGATTTTTTTTTTCAGGGGCAAAGATAAAAGATAATTCTTATCAAAACGACTGTAAACCAATATATCTTTAAAATTAATATTCCGTTCTTTCATAAAAATCTTGAGATTACGTGACATTTCGTAAAAAACAGCTTCATTTTTTACAAAAGCCAAATAGGCCAAAAAAGTATAAACGCCCTCTAAAATCTGGAAATTTTTCAGCTCTTTTTTCTTTGATGCATAAGCTGAAGTTTTAAAAAAAACTTCAACATCTTCCACCGCTCTCAATATATCCAGACCTTTTTCTGTATGACTTTTCGAAATTGAATCTGTTCTCTCAAGATATTGATAGTGATAATTCTGCGTCTGCGTCAAAACCCTGCATTCCAGTAAAAGCTGCGGAATCAACTGAATATCTTCAAAATGAATTCCTTTTTTAAATCTTTTATTTTTAAAAAGTTCTTTCTTAAATAATTTGTTACATGCAAAATAACTTAAATCCGAAAAGACAGAAAAATTCTCATTAAGATCAATTTTCTCAGGCATATTGGGAATCTGCGTCAGTTTTTGAGTCACATTTCCAATTTCATCAACCTTTTGAATGTTACAGATGACCATTTCTGCATCATGTTTTAAGGCTAAATTTAGCATTTCCTCAAACATGGTTGTTGTAACAAAATCGTCACTGTCAACAAATCCTAAATATTCTCCGGTAGCTCTGTCTATTCCAAAGTTCCTTGCATCGCTCAATCCGCCATTATCCTTATTGAAAGCTTTGATCTTATCAGGAAATCTCTGAGCGTAATTTTGAATTATTTTTTCTGAATCATCTTTACTTCCGTCATTGACCACCAAAATTTCAATATTTTGATATGTCTGATTGACCAGAGAATCAAGACATTTAGCCAAATAATTTTCGACATTATAAACCGGAACGACGATAGAAATTTTGGAGGGAACGTTTGTCATCGTTTAGCTTTTTGTAAATCTTGCGCTCAGCCAGCCTTTTTTAGCTTCATCAAAATCTTTTCTTGAGCACGGGATACAGTTTTCTATATTTTCATCATCCCCAAAATACCAGAGATTACTGAATGTATCACGTTTGAAAGCATATTGTCGGTCTTCTATCAAGACGTAAAACATTTCGTAATATCTTTCCTTAGGATGCGATTGCTGAATGTTGATTCCCTCAATCAGATACCAGATCATTTGTGCCAAAAGCTGATGATTGAGCTGATTTTCAGAGTAAATATTATAATTAAAAATCCCTACAGATTTCAGATTTTCACTTAATCCGATTTCTTTCATGTAAGCACAGATTTCTCTTCTGTTTAAACCGTTCACTTGCGGATTCATTGAAAAAGCATCACTGAAACTTTCGATAGCATCACAATTTACCGTTACCAGATCGGCTTTTCTGAAAAAAGGTTCGGTTCGTTCTGTTGAATTCATCATTTCAGCCAAACGAATGATGTCAAACTCAACTTCTTTGATCAGTTTCACAGAATCAGCCTCATTCAGATGTTTCTGATACCCTAAATGATGATAATTTTTGATTGAGAAATTTTTTGAACTTAAAATTTTGCTTAAAAAAGTATGCTCGTCAATTCCTTCGCCCTGTTTTAATGAAATAATATTACTGATCTGAGTATAATTAATATTTTGCTGATGAAAATTTAGTCCTGAAAATAATGAAAAAGCAAAATCATTAGAACCTCCAATAATCACAGGAATGGCTCTTTTTGAATGACAAGCCGACAAAACTTCCTGCAAAATATAATGCGAATCTTCCACCGATTTCCCTGAAACCAAATCTCCCAGATCAACTATCGGAATTTCAAAATCCAGTTTTGAAAGCTGATAAAATTCTTTTCTGATTGCCGTAAAATCCTGCACCTCTGCATCACCTTTTGCACCTCTGTAATCGGAAACGAAAAGCAAAACAATGCTGTCTTCTTTTATTTCTTTGGTAATCTGATCGCCAATCTGCCAGTTTTCTGTCCTGAAATTTCTTGGGGAAATGATAAAATCTTCAAAATTCATTGTATAATCACTCTTAATTACTTTACTTCAATATATTTAGGTTCAACCTTCCAAATTCTATATTCAATATCCATATTTTTTGGAATATAGAAAGTGTACGGTATTACTGACCTATATTCTTCTATCTTTGGAAAGTTATATACTTTTTTATCAATCTTCTTATTAGAACAATTGCCATTTTTAAAACTTAATATTTCTATGTTGGGATTGCTTAGTTCATAGTAAGCATATCTTGCTGGTGGAACTAAGAATTTCGTTTCAAGTTTTGCATTTAAGCTAGCATTCTCACAATCATACAATTTCATATTTGAAACTAGAAATATTTCTATCTTAAAATCTTTATTATCAATTTTTGAAGGCAATTCAATATCTACTTTTTTATATCCATCTTTTGCTTCAGGATATTCAACTTTTTGAGAAAAACAAAAACATACAAATAATAATAAAAACAAGGTGTAGTATTCTTTCATCAAATATATTTCAGCAAACATACAAAAAACCCTATAAACTTAGACTTGTTGTAATATTCATTAAAGCAAAAAACCGTCAATTAATAGTTTAACGGCTTGTACGAGTATTTTAGAATTACTCTTTTAACCCCTCAAAATCTCAAACACAAAAGCTGTAGAAGTTTCAAACGCTCCGCCTTGCGTTGCACCAATTAAGAACTGAGGTCTTTTCCCATCTTTACTCATCAAAATCATTGGGCGTTCTAATCTTCCGAATCGCTTTAAATGTTTTGCTGGTTCAGGTTCCTGAATATAATGCTTCATTTCAAGATAAGCGATTTCAGGTTTCGTCCATTTAAGTCCATCTTTTGTCGTTAAATGCAAACCATATTCGTGATTATAAAATCCCATATCACGAGCAACCATATGAAATTTTCCGTTTTGTTTCCAGACAAATGCATCTTCCAACTGCGCATTATTAGGCAAAGAAGAAAAATCGATCACAGGATTTTCAGAAACTTTTTTATAAGGTCCCATTGGAGAATCTGCTTTTGCCAAACCGTATTTTCTGTTTCCTCTGATTGGTCCTTTTTGAGTTTCATACTCTTTAGTGTTCCAGGATTTGTAAAACAGCCAAAATTTGCCGTCATTTCCTTTTACAAAAGCGGGATTTGTGGTACAATGATCGTCCCAAGAACCTTCTTTCCCCGGAAGAAGCAATGGTTGATCCGGTCTTATCCATTCTCCGTCAAGACTTTTTGAAGTCGCCAATCCGATTCTTTTGGTATTTGTTTTTCCGTTGGAATTTCCCATGAAGAAAAGGTAATACTGATCGTCCACTTTTTTAATTAGCGGATTGTGACAGGTTGTTGCATCCCAAAATTCACCACCTCTCGGAGTGAGAATCACTTGTTTATGCTGAAATTCGTCAAATGGCGAATTGGCTTCTGCTCGGCATATCTCAGAACCGTTGAGCCAGCCTCCCATTCCTTTTTCTTTTTTCCATCGGGAATAAAAAAGATGAACTTTTCCGTCTTCACCCCAAATTGGCGAACTGCACCAAATGTAATAGCCTTCCAACGAAAATTTTCTTCCGATGGGCTTTAAATTGAAATAAGGTTTGTCTGAAAAATTTAATGCATTCGTAAATGATGAGCCCAAAATTACCGCCATCATTCCTAAACCAGAAATTTTTAAAAAATCTTTTCGTGTGTATTCTGACTGGCTCATTGTATATGATTTTCAGCTAATATAGAAGAAAAGCAGTGAAATAGTGTCCTGCAGTCTACGGTTTTGCTGTAAGCTTTAAATCAATATAAAACAATCTGCCAATGTTGATGATCAATAGTACATCTCATGATATTTTTTTATATTTGATTAAATAATTACTTGAAACAAAATTTAGTAAACTCTACTGATGTAGTGGATGAGTAAATGTTTATTTCGCTAATAGACACATTACAGAAAAAAAATGTACAATAAAAAAACAGATTTATTATTTTATTTATCCCCACTATTTTTACTATTATCTCTATTAGTTCAATGGAATGTAAAAGATTACTGTAGCCATGATTCCCAATTTTATTTTAGCTTTGCTGAAAAATTACCAATAGTATCTGATTCTCTTTATCCTATATTTTATCCAATCCTTCTTAGAATTACCAATTTAGTATTTAACAATTACCTAATTTCCTATAAAGCGTTAACCATTTTTGCGTTTGGTCTCTCTTTCCTTATAGTAAAATATTACAATTTTTTTTGGAAAGAATTTTTCTGTCTGTTGAGCTTCACTTCATTCTTTAAAATTGCACCATGGGCCTGGAGTGAGATTATAATGGTTCCTTTATTCATCATGTATATGGTAGTAAATTATCAATTACTAACGAGTCAAGGTCAAAGGGATAAAAAATTGATTGCACTCAATATATTTCTTTTACTTATAATGGCAATTACAAAATATAGTTCAATTTTTATTTTAGCATCCATTATGCCTTTTTGTCTGTATTTGTTCTTTAAAAAGAGTAAAGAAAAAGCCAAAGATTATGTAATTATTTTTTTAAGCGGATCTATTTTAGTATTCATCTATTTATTGCTGAATAAATACAATACAGGCGAATTTATGGGAATCAGATCAGCACCAGATTTTGGAGGTAAGTTTAACATTAGATTGTCATTGTCATTTATTCTATTTAATCTAAACCCATTTTTTCATGGAAGGCAAGATCATCTTTTAGGTTTCATAAATTTTGAATGGCAGACTGCCTATGTTATCAGTACACTACTTTTAATAGTATGGTGTTATTTAATCCGGAAAAGTTTGATAAGTGGTTACAACAATAAAATGATTATGTTCTGCCTAAGTTCTTCCTTAACCTTTTTGGGATTAACAATATATTCTTATTTAACAACAAGAATTGACGTTCTTGACTTTAGGTTGTTATTACCATTCTATTTTTTCTTTTTTTCTTCTCTAATATTTTCAGTGAAATCACACACACCACAAAAGGATGTAATTCTACTACTCATTTTATCTTTATCAATTACCATCAATTTTTCTTCTATCATCATGGCTAATTATAACTTTTTATAATGATCCATGGTAAGACGGCGTTAATTTTTCAGGTTGAAAATAGCAACGTTTGCATAGTCAGAAATGCTTAGAACCAGTAACACTATTTTTTCATCTGCGTCACAGAATAAAAAAATCTTTCTACCGAATACATTGACAATTGTCCTGCAGGACCATTCAAATTATACTCAAAACCATGAGTTCCCCACGGAATCGTGAGCAAATAGTTTTTCACGTGATGTTTATCCAATTCTTTTTTCATCATTTCACTTTGAATATGCCAAACGTGTGCATCAAGAGAACCATGCGCAAGCAAAGTCGGAGTTGTTTTTGAGTTGATGTGAAATAAAGGTGATTCTGCAATATATCTTTCGGGAACTTCTTCTGGAGTGCCTCCTAAAAAATCCCGCTGCACTTCTCTTGAATCCATGATTAAAGGATTGTCAGGATTTTTATAACTCCACGGCATATTGATAGCTCCGTAAAATGCGGCAACACCTTTCACTCCGTTTTCTTTTCCTGTATAAGCCATCGTTAATACAATTGATGCGCCTGCAGATCTTCCCATTAGAACAAAATTAGTGGTATCGACTTTCAATTCAGTTGCATGTTGACGTATCCATGTGAATGCAGAATGCAAATCTTCCTGTTGAGCCGGACTGGGAAATTTGGGAGCCAATCTGTAATTAATGGTTGCTACCTGATAACCTGCATTGGCAAAATAATTATTGGCTGCAGCTATTTCACTGTTATCTCCTCGTTTCCATGAACCACCATGTACAACGATGAGACACGGACGAACACCGGGAATTGCTGAAGGAGTAAAATTCAAAGTAAGATCAACGCCTGAAGGTTTTGCAAAATGATACGTTTTAAAGGGAATCTTTTTCGCTCCGTTTCCTGTAAACATTTGAAAAAAACTATATGGTTTCCCCTGATGAAAACCTTTCATATCAGAATCTTTCACTCCAAACGAATTTTCAAGGTCTTCACTCAAATGGCTTCCCACATTATATGCTCGTACAATCGGTGAAGTGAGTATCACAAAAGTTATTATACTTATGATCATTGAAACCGTTCTTAATTTTTTGGAATACCAACTCCAAATCAATAAAATCAATGAAACCAACATGAAAACCCAGGGAAACTCCGGTATTGCAATACCTCCATACCATGTACTTTGGCTTGGTACAGGAAAGAAATTTACAAGAGAAAGGATGAAAAGGATGATAATGAGAATGAAACGAAGCATAGTTATTTATGGTTTTAAATAACATACGATTTAAATGTATGATCAGATTTTAATAAGAAAAGAATGGTTGACAAACGTTTTTCGATGGATAGGAAAATGATTATATTTGGTTGAATAATAAGAGAAAACAAATTTCCCCTTAAAAAAAAGTGGATTGCAATTCCACAAACATCATCGCAAAACTTTACTATACCAATCAAGACCGAATAAACTAAAAATGACAATGAAAACCATAAAAAAATTACCTGTTATTAAAAATACTCTAAACACAAAACAATTATGCACAAATCTCCTGCTGATATTATTCCTTTTTACTACAGTCACTCGCATCTTAGCAATTCCTCCAGACTTCACCACCAAGAACATAAAATTCCTAAGCGAAGGAGATTCCCTAGCCGGAACAATTTTTAAGCCTGATCATATTTCTGCGGCAGTTGTAATGGTTCATGGTTCCGGGCAGGAAAAAAGGATGACAGAATTTGCAACTCTTCTGGCTAAAAATGGGATTGCTGTTTTAACTTACGACAAACGTGGGGTCGGAGAATCTGGCGGTATCTATGCCGGACCCGAAGTAGGAACCAATAATGTGGACGCTGCCAATCTTAATCTTTTATCTCTGGATGCGAGTGCCGCGGTGAATGTATTATCTAAATATTTATCAAACAATCAAATATCGATAGGCTTAATTGGAGCAAGCCAAGCCGGATGGATTATTCCGCTGACTGCAGAAAAAAACAGTAAAGTAAAATTTATGACTATATTCAGTGGAGCGTTAATAACCGTGAAAGAGCAACTTAGGTTTCAGTTTTACACCAACGGAAACTCAAAATTTTGGGATACTCACACAGAAGAAGATGCCCGCAAACATACCATGACCGACCCCGACAAATACGAATTTATTGACACAGATCCAATCGATGTTCTGTCAAAATTATCAGTTCCGGGACTATGGATTTTTGGAGGGAAAGACATTCAGGTACCCGTAAATTTATCTATTGAACATCTCAATACGTTAAAATCCAAAGGCAAACGCTATGAGTATAAATTATTTCCGGAATTAGGTCATAATACGGCATTCTCGGACGATGAAACGCCTATGAAAAATGCTGTCAAATGGATGAAAAATATTAAAATACAGAAGGTCAAATAATGTTTTTCACTGTTGCCATACAATTTTATCATAAGCTTCTTCTTATTTTGCGGATTTATAATTAGTCAACTTACATAAAAAAAGAATTCAAATCTGTTCGGTCGCTAAAGTATTACGTTAGAATGCTCAACTGTTTTGGTGAAAGCTTCAAGCGCTCAGAGATAGTGTTCAAGCGTTCACTTGAGACAATCAACGGGTTTGTTGCAACGTTCAGGTGTTTCGTTAATGCATTCAACCGTTACGAAGAAGCGTTCAACCATTCCGTTGAGACAATCAACCACTTCGAAGAGGTAATCAAGCAGTCCGAAGAGGCAATCAAGTACAATTTATTAATTTTCAGTACTTTACAACACTTTGATATCTTTGAATTTCAGCACTCATCAATAAAAGGTAGTTTGTGATCGCTTTTAGATGGATTGGGTGTTTATGGATAATTATTATATTTGAATTATTAATAACATCCAACAAAACTTTCGCTAATCCTTGCACTTTTAGGCGGATAAACGAAACGTTGTTGTGCTGATAAAGATGTTGTCTGACATAGAACCAAAAATACGCAAAACCAAAAAAAATTTATGATACAAAAATCAATAACTATAATCATTATTATACTTTCCTTTAATTGTAATTCACAAACACTAAAAACAATTGAAAAAATTGAAACCTCTTATCAAAATTGTTTAGATAAAGGAGATAATATGAAAGGTTGCTCTGTTGAATATTACAAAAAAGCCGACAGCTTACTTAATGTTGTTTATATGAAACTAAGGTTAAAACTCAGCGTTGAAGAACAATCAAGTTTAAAAACGGAACAATTGGAATGGTTAAAAAAGCGTGACAAATATCTCCAAAAAGTCTATTCAGAAACTAAAAAAGAAGGCGATTTTATTGAAGGAAGTAATGATTTTGATATGATTGTTATTGACAAAAAGGCGGAATTTGTTTTTGAGAGAGTAAAAGTACTTATTAAAAGAAAATAAATCTACGTCACACAACAGCCGTTTGACAAGATTGCGAATTTTGTGGTAAATTCACGTTTACATTTCGCATGAAATTTTATCTTAGCCGAAAGAATTCAGTTCCGAAGTTCGCAACCTCGCCAAGCGTCGGAACGTTTTACGACATGCGCCAAATTTGCGAATAAAAACTACAAATGAAATACTATAACTTACATATAAACTGTAAAAACAAAGAAACATATAAAAAGATTACTAATCTTTTGGGAGTAAAACCTATAGTTTTTGACGAATCAAAGCACGAAGAATTTGAGACTTGGACTTATCAGCTAACTCAAAAGGAAAAAGATAAGCCAATCGATTTTATTAATATGTTCTTAGATATTCTTGAGCCAAATTTTGTTGCACTCAAAAAACTTGATATAGAAAAAAGTGACATCCTTTTTTGGCTCGTTTACGAATACAAACATCAATGCAATATGGAATTTCATCCCAAAGAAATGTTAAGACTTGGAAATAGTGAAATATGTTTAAATATCGACTGTTTTGACGAGAATAAAGTGGAAACTTAAAGCCAAATCCTTCGCTGGTGCGAGTGGGAAGCTCGCGCAGCCGAAAAGATTAGTATTTTTGTCTGGACTGACAAACTGAGGATTATTGTTATATTTGAATCTAATAGCAAAACAAGATTCACAAAATCCTCATATTTTGTTTAGATAAATACATTTTTTGCTACCATCATAAAAATGTTGTTCAAAATTTAAAAATTCTCAAGAAAGTATCTATTTAAAAATGGATGCATTCTTCTTAAATCATAAATATTATGGAAATTGAAAAATTAAAATACGATCATAATTATCTAGGCGCTTTAAATGCCAGAGTAAATTGGATTGCAGGAGGTAATTTTGATGGCTACATTTATAGAGTTCATCTACGCTTTTTAAAAGAAAACAATAAGGTTATCAAAACGATTAAGATTGTTGACGATTCTCGGTATGATGACAAAGCTTATGATAAAGACGTTCATGGTACATTTTCGGAAACCGACAAAGGAACTATATCATGTAAATTTGAGAACTTTGAAATGAGAGGGAAAATTTTAGGAGGTAAAAATGAATTTATTGTCTTTTCTGTTCTTTCTACTGGAAATAATGAAGAAATGACAGAATGTTATGAAATATAGTTTAAATTCTGAAAGTTGAAAGATGAAAATTGATTTGACTTCAAATAAAACTATTATTTACAAGAAATGAAAAGGATTATATTTAAGTTTTGGCTTATAAAAGTTAATAAGTATGACGTTATTCGTTGCTTATAGAGTAGTAATTGCAGAGACAAATCAAGTTGATGGAAATTTTCTTGAATGGTTTTTACAAATTTGATATATCCTGTTAAACTTAGCTTATTCATTGATATATCTCATCGCAATGGCTTTTTGTTCGTTTGCAATTTTTCTAAATCTAATAGCTAAAATTAGAAATAATTTTTTTCTGTCGTTATTAACATTTTTAGGAATACCATTATTATGTGTAATTTTTATAATGATTAACATATTCACCGACAGCATTTTATACAATAACACGGTTACTATATTCAGAAATCTTGTTATTTTTCAATAATCTATCTGTTTTTTTACAACTTTAGAATTTATATTATTCAGAAAAAGAATTAACAAAATCCGAGCTGAGCGAATAAAAGCTATAGGTAACCCGTGACTTCAGTCATATGCTAAAAAAATAAAAGAGCTAGCATTACAAAATCTGCGCTATCAGAAATTGAACAGTAAAAACGAAAAATAAAATTGGAAAGCGGAGATAAAATATCGGAATTACTTGAAATGTGTTACTATGGTTACATTGATCAAGTTAAACGATTACTAGAAGAAGGCATTGACATCAACAAATTGGACACAATGGAATTTCTCCATTGGAAGCAGCTAAACAAGGAGAAAATGATGACATAGTTGACTACCTTTTAAGTATGGGAGCAAAAGAAAGATCAAATTCTTTAGTAAAAATAGATTAAACAACCGCTTTCGAGTCTTTAAACATTGGCATAGAAATAGTTAAATTCCACAATAAACAAAACCCCTTTTGAAATCATCAAAAGGGGTTAATATTTAAGTTTAAAACTAATTATTTCTTAGCAGCTGGTTTCTTAGCCGGAGCTTTCTTCGCTGTAGTAGCTTTTTTGGCGGCTGGCTTTTTCGCTGCAGGTTTCTTTTTCTCGGCAAAAGCTTTAGGATCCTGTGCAGTGATCCATTTTTTAACCTCATCAAGAGAGACTTCTTTCAGCTCATCAGATTCATATTTGGTGTCATCCTTTTTCTTTGGAATTTTGAACATGGCTTTTCCAAATTTGATGAAAGGCCCCCATCTTCCGTTTTCAAGAGAGATTTTCTCTTTTTCCCACTGCTGGATGTATCGGTTGGCTTCTTTTTCTAATTTAGCTTCTACCAGTTCATTAATATCGCTTTGCGAAAGGTTGTCAAAATCATATCGCTTCGGAACATTGATAAAAATGCTTTGATATTTGATGAAAGGCCCGAATCTCCCGGTTCCTTTGGTAATTGGTTCACCCTTGAAGTTGGCGATAGGTGCGTCGGCTAATTTCTTTTCAGCAATAATTTCTTCCGCACGATTTTGATCGATAGAAAGCGGATCTTCGCCTTTTGGAATACTAATGTAAGTTTCGCCCCATTTCACATAAGGCCCGAATCTTCCGACACCAATTGTTACTGACTGATCTTCAAAATCTTTTAATTCAAAAGGTAATTTAAACAATTCCAAAGCATCCTCTAAAGCGATGGTTGCAATGTTTTGGCCGGCCATTAACGATGCGAAAATTGGCTTTTCTTCATCATCTTGTTCTCCGATCTGAATCATTGGTCCGAATCTTCCGATTCTTGCGTAAATGTTTTTCCCTGATTTTGGATCAACTCCTAAAAGACGTTCTCCGTTCGCACGGTCTGCATTTTCTTCTACATCTTCAATTCTTGGATGGAATTTTGAGTAGAAATCGGTCATCATTTCTTTCCACTTCTGATCTCCGCTTGCAATGTGATCAAAGCTTTCCTCCACTTTCGCCGTGAAACCATAATCTAGAATCTCAGCAAAATTATTGGTCAGGAAATCATTCACCACCTCACCAATATCGGTAGGAATAAATTTATTTTTGTCGCCCCCGAATTTTTCTTCAAGAACTTCTTTTTTGATTTTATCTTTTGCTAAAGAAATTTTCACCACTTCACGAGTCTGTGGTTCCAGTTCTTTTTTATCTACATACTCACGGTTTTGAATCGTCTGAATCGTCGGCGCATACGTTGATGGACGACCAATTCCCAATTCTTCAAGTTTTTTCACCAACATTGCTTCGGTAAATCTTGCTGCCGGTCTTGTGAATTTTTCTGTAGCGGTAATTTTTTTATAGTCTAAAACTTCACCTACTGTAACTTTCGGCAATAGTTTTTCGTTATTTTCCTCGTCTTCGTCTTCAGTTTTTACAATTCCATAAGCTTTTAGGAAACCATCAAAGATGATTACTTCTCCTTGCGCTTCAAAATGCTGTGGAAGTTTTGCATTTCCAATTTCGATTACGGTTTTCTCAATTTTAGCATTCGCCATTTGAGAAGCCAATGTTCTTCTATAAATTAACTGATATAATTTACTCAACTGAACATCACCAATCGATTTTACAGAAAAATCTGTTGGACGAATCGCTTCGTGAGCTTCCTGTGCCGAAGCCGATTTGGTGGTATATTTTCTTGGAGCTGAATATTCTGCTCCGTATTCTGTTGTAATTTGATTTTTGGCACCGTCAATCGCTTCCTGAGAAAGGTTTACCGAGTCGGTTCTCATATAGGTAATAAAACCTTCTTCGTATAATCTCTGAGCGAGACGCATGGTATTGGTCACATTATAACCTAATCTGGAAGAAGCTTCCTGCTGCAATGTAGACGTAGTAAATGGTGCAGAAGCAGAACGTGTTCCGGGTTTGGTTTCAACATTCAGAACTTTAAATTCTGTCGTTCTTGCTAATTCTAAGAATTTTTCTGCATCCTCCTCTTTATCGAAATCTTTCTTAAGTTTGGCACCGATTTCCTGATCTGCTCTATTTAAGAAAACCCCGTCCAGTTTGAAACTTGCTTTTGGTGTAAACTGACGAATTTCCTTTTCTCTTTCAACTACTAATCTTACTGCAACCGACTGCACTCTTCCTGCAGACAATCCCGGTTTTACTTTTTTCCAAAGTACCGGAGACATTTCGAAACCTACAATTCTGTCTAGAACTCTTCTTGCCTGTTGTGCGTTAACTAAGTTCTGATCAATATCTCGTGGATTTTCTATTGCCTTAAGAATAGCATTTTTGGTGATCTCGTGAAAGACGATTCTTTTTCTGTTTTCAGGTTTCAGTTTTAATTCATCTGCCAAATGCCATGCGATAGCTTCACCTTCACGGTCCTCATCGGAAGCAAGCCAAACCATTTCGGCTTTCTTTACGGCAGACTTTAATTCTGTTACCAATTTCTTTTTATCGGCGGAAACTTCGTAATCCGGACTGAAGGTGGCGAGGTCAATTCCCATTCCTTTTTTTGGAAGATCACGGATGTGTCCGAAGCTCGATTTGACTTCGAAATCCTTCCCTAAATATTTCTGAATAGTTTTTGCTTTTGCCGGAGACTCGACGATTACTAAATTTTTCGACATCCTCTAAATTTTTGCAAAAGTAAAGCTTTTTTATTATATGAATTTTTACAACGTTATTTTATTGTAATAATTATCAAGGTAAAAAGTGAATTTATTACAATATATATTTTAAAAAGGTCATTTCTGACAAAATATTAAATGCTGATTTACATTTAAAAGTAAATAAAATTTTATAAGAAAATATCTTTGTATTGCTGATTACTAATCAATTTAGTTCTCATTTATATTATTGAAATAAATGATTAAATCTAAAAATCCATACTATAATAGATTTTATCTTTAGGAGTGTTTTACATTTTAGATAAGGTATGAGTTCTTGCTACTCATAATACTTGTAATTATTTTAATTTGATAAAAAAAAGAAACAAAATAGATCAACTATTTGTTTCATTTTATGATTTTTATATTTTCATTGAATACTTTATCTTTTAATGATTTTCACAACGGTCTCAGAATTATTTACTCTAATCAGATAAACTCCTGAAACCAATGAAGAAACATCTGTCTGAGTATTTTCAAACTTGCCAGATTTCACCAATTGACCGGAAGCATTGTAAATCTGATAGTAATAATCTTTTACGTCATTGGCTCTTACATACAATACATCCTTCACAGGATTGGGGAACAATGTAATTTTGTTTTCTTTTGCAATCTGAGAAATCTCTTTTTCTGTAAAAACGTTTGAAGCTTTTACAGTCGCACCCGGCGTTACAGGAATTGCAGGAATAGGACCTGCCTCGTTCCCGTTCTGGTCATATTTTACTTTTACACAACGGCAATTCATTCCAAAATAAGGATCATTATTATCATGAAAAGCAATCAACGCATTTGAAGATGCGTTAAAAAGCAGATTGATTGGTCTTCCAAGATAATTTGAATTTAAAGCAGCCGTCCAAACTCCCGGATATTGAAAATTATTTACATCAAATGTTCCCTGCGCAGTTTGATTAGATATTACACTTCTAAATCCACGAGATCCCGAATTTGGATAATTTCCAATAGAATAACTTGCATCATTAAATGTATATCCGATGGTTGAAGCAGTTGAATTCTGAACTCTTACTCCTGTAAAATCATTAATAATACTGTAGCCGGTTGCTACCTTTTTATCTTTTTTATACCACGGCGAAATTCCATAATCCCGGTTTGTGATAATTGCTACCCCTGTAAGATCTGGAATTCTCCAACCTTCCGGACAAGGATCAAAGGGAGATTTTTTACCACCTCTTCCCCATCTGTCTGCTGCAACGTTTGGCTCATTGATCAACCAGTCTGTTCCATTTGTATAATTAGGAACGACTGAATTGTATGGGGCAAAACTGCTGGGAATCATGTAAACCAGTGGATTTTTAACAGAATAAGATAATACTTTAGCTATTTTTTCTGACGTTTTATCTGTAGTTAAAACATTTGCATTAGAACCATTCGTGTAAGTATCGTACGGAATGATGTAAGATCCCGACAAATTATTATAAACAGCTGGAGTCAATGTAGTATAAGCAACCGCGCCGTTTGTATTTACATTTCCTAAAAATATATCGTATGGTGCACGATTGTCTGCAAACTGAAATGACGGAATAGGATCTTTTCTTCCCCATTGATATTGTAAACCTGTAGAAGCTCTGATTTTTTCGTATTCTGCAACGGTAGGCGAAAGAGGATTTGCAATCACAGGAAACGCATCAGTTGCTCCCAGATTTCTATCCATAAATTCGGTTTTTAAAATATCACCTCGAGAAGTATAATTTATGTAATTTGAGGCAGCCGCGTTCGGTATTTCGGTTGCATAATTATATGATCCTACTGCTGTATCTGTCACCCAAACATGCCATGACCAATACACAGGATTTGAAATACTTCCGTTATGCAAAGTTATTACTGCATTCCCGCTCTGATTGGGGTTCAAGGCTACAACAATTTTAGAATTAGCAAGTCCAGAAACCGAACCTGGAGAAGGATTTGTTACCGTAACGGCATTAATTAAACCTGTATTAGTAGACCATAAAACATTCGCTTTAAGATCGCTGAAGTTAGCAGGATTTAAAATATCAGGATTATTCAGAAGCTGACTCTGAACTGAGAAAGCTTTTGTAACGGGAATTTCAAGTGTGGAAGATGTTGCAGATTTTACGATTTGATATGTATTTGGATTGTTTAGACCTTCAACATATTCCGTATTTGCATTTAAATATTGTGTTGGGAAATCATATCCGTTAACTACATATAAAGGATCTTTAATACATCTGCAACCGTTTGCATCTGAAGTTTCGGCAGTTGAGGTCGGTTTATACCAATACCTTCCTTTAATTGTAGGATTTGCGGCATCTGGTGTATCATTCTGGTATCTGTCGGGAACCATAAATAAAGCTCTTGCACTTATCGCAGGAGTTGTGTCAAAAAATCGTGTCAAAGTGGCCGTCCATAAAGCTACATGATGCTGATCTGTATATTGTCCTCCTTGCGCATCAATTGCAATCAAGCCTGTTCCTGGAAAAACTCCCATATTGTAGCCTCCTGCATTTGACAGATCAAAACCAACATTTTGATATAATTTAAAACCAGTCATAAATGCAGGAACATTGGTGTCATTTGGTTTAATAATATGATATCCGTTGGATTCGAAAGCACTTTTACCTAAAGTTGTCTGTACTCCGAAAGGCGAATAATCAATTCTGATATCGTCAATATAAGAACCTGAAGCTAAATTTGGCACCAACATCGAAGGAATTCTCCACCCATTCGGACACGGATCAAAAGGCGATTTATTACGATATGGTGCATTACTGCTAAAAAAATTGTAATTCGTTGGTAATAATCCTTTTGAATTATCCGACCAAAGATTCAGTTCGGTTAATTTACTGTCAGCAACACCTGGAGATCTTCCAAACCAGTTGACCATCAGGTTCGGATTGTTATTATAGTAAGCCAGTCCTGAATTGTCATCTTTATTCACATAAATTAAACTCAGCGGATTTTTTACTGAAAGCTGAAGATTATTATCTAAAGTTGCATTTGAAAGCAGTACAAATTTTCTCAAAACATCAAAATTGACTGCATTGGTAAAATTTTTAGCGCCTCTATGTCTTACTCTTCCGATTGACCCTGAAACTTCATAAAAATCATCACCTTTCATGACTAATGGTGGAATAGGATCTTTTCTTCCCCATTGATAAAGAAGTCCACCACTTCTGTTCCATTCTCCGCCTGTGTTGGTATTGGTAATGGCTCCCAAATTTCTGTCCATCCATTTCCAGTCGGCATCAGGAATATTTTCTATTACACCATTACTTCTCTCTCTTCTAACACCTGCAAAACTCTTATAGGTTGACCCATTGGTCGGATCATCTGTCACCCAAATATGCCAAGACCAGAAAATCTCACCATTAAGCCTGAAAGCCACAACAGCATTCCCTTTTTTAGCTTTATTGATCATGACTTTAATTTTCCCGCTCTCTCCGGAATCTACTACTTCAAGGCTATAATTAGATCCGGACTTAATAAGACCCGGAACATCTTCCCAAAGAACATCCGCGCTTACTTTACCTTTTATCGCTCCTGCACTTGCCAGATATTTGTAACTGCGCCACATTTCATAAGCTTTTTTTACAGGAATATACAATCCTTCGCCATTTTGCGCAGGGTCAAAAATATAACTGTTGGGTGCTTTTGTCCAGTCGAGAACCGGAGCTGCTGTTCGTGATTGTTCAGATGCTGATTCGTTTGCAGAGATTTTAACTAAAGTATCTTTTTTTGTGAAGCTGTAAATTCCTTCTTTAGTTTTAATAAAATCTTTCTCTCTTTCTAAATTGTTTTTAGAATACACATTTAAAGAAACTAAGCAAAATATTGCTATTAGATTCTTACACATTTTACTTTTCATATTTATACAAATGATGCTTTCAAACAGTTTTCAAATTTTAAACCAAACCAAACAATAATTGATTTATTTTAAATATAACTAAAATATAAAATAGTTATATTGACAAATAATTAAACCTTGTTCAATTTTAACAAAAAATTCATTTTATTGATTTGCGACAAAAGTACAATATTCTAAGAATAATATTCTATGCGTAAAGTCAATTTTTCTTAATATTTAAAAAAAATTAAAAGTGAATGGAAAAGAAAGATTTTTGATATAAAAAAACCTAAAAATTGTGACTAAAATTTAAGGTAAAATGTAATTTTTGTAGAGATCAATTGTGAATCTACCACCGATAATGTTTTTAAAACTTGCAAAAACAATAAAATTAAAAAGTACGAGAGCAATAATGAAAGTATAAATCCCTCTTTTTGTATTTGACGAAACCACATACATTGCATTTGGAATAATGATATATGAAAAGCCAATAAAAGCTCCTGCCATTCTTGATGAAAAAATAGGATTGTTCCGGAAGATGAAATACATACAAATACCCAACACAGCATAAACTTTGTGGTACTCGTAATACGGATATTTCTCCATCATTTTATCATCGAATACAAAAAGAAAGAATGTAAGGATCATCATCATTGCTTCTGGTATACCAAAACCCCCGTTTAACCTTTGAACGGATTCATCCATATAACCATTAAAACCTTCTACCAGCATACTCTCCGAAGCCATATTGGTTAAGAAATCACCGAAAATCCTGTAAACCTCGAATGGAGAAGCAAAAATTGATGAAATAATTAAAATCAACATCATCATTCTGTTCATCGGAAAACGTACCAACCAGTACATCGGTATAAAAAGATAACAGACATTATGTATCCCGGACGCAATAAACATCCAAAAAAGATATAGAAGAAGTTTACGTTCTTTGATAAAACGTATTGCAAAATAGACAATAAAAGTTCCTAAGTTTTGCCTGATCTGCCCACTTTCCCCAATAAAAAAGTTTGGAATAAACATAAATAATGTAAAAGTAAACGGATAAAAAGTGTTATCATCAGTATACTCCACTTTGAAGAAAATCGCAAATATGGCAATTACAAGCGTGAGAACATAATAAGGCGCATTAAAAACATTCAGTAAAACTTTATTGATCAAAGCATACAGCCATTCGAGATCAACATTTTCCGAACCTTCTAAATGAAGCGCTTTCAAAAAAATATTTATATACTCCTTCGTCCCGGAATAGATATAAATCATTTTATAACTTCCGTAATCCGGACCTACATTATCACGAAGTCCTGCAATGATTACTAAATAAATTGCAAGAAACCAAAACCATTTTTTTTCTACTTTATTACCAAAAACCTCTTGTATGCTAAAAAAAAGCATATATATCATGGCAAATATATAATAAGGATGTAATAAACTCATGGCTTGATGATAAGGTTTTTGAAATCATGACTAGCCACAATAGCTCCCGTAAGTATAAGAGGTAAAAAAAGCCTGACCTCCCAAAAAAGCCCAACTAGAGTAATCATGAAAAGATATGGCAACGAAAAAAATAAATACTTTTTAAAAACCATTCTGCTTTCATCATTTTCACATAGTTTAAACATAAAGTAAAGTGCAATTACAGAAAAAACAAATCCCGCAAGATTAAATGGGCTTGTAAAATTCTGAATTATATAAAATCCCTCAACGAAGGTAGTTTCATCATGATTTAGTACAACTCTTAATCCCATATAAGGAAGCAAAAACGCCAAAATCAAAGGTATTACCTTCCAAATAAACTTAAGATTCTTTCGCTTCAACTCATAGATATTAAAAAAAACCGCTGCAAAAAAAGCAATATTAAGACACGCTGTTTCTCGTACAAACGTTGAGGCAGCAACTAAAATAACCAATCCGTAAAAGAATATTTCTTTTTTTGAATGAATATATTTCAGCGTTAGCAAAACTCCGGTGAGATAGCAACACAAAGCGATCATATCACAATTGGAAGGAGTATATTGGGTTATAATAATAAAAAACATTAGCAAAAGATGGATTAATCTTTTTACATTAACATTTGCAATCAAAGAAACCGGAATAAATTTTATAATCACATTTAATATGACAGCATTTAAAATCAGAAAAAAAAGATTCATCAGAAAAAGACCATGATAAAAAGGTGTCCCGTTTTTGAGAATAAGATTTTTAAAAGAAGAAAGATGATTACTCATCATATATTCCATAAAATCTGTCATATAAACACTAAGCTGATTGGGAATCACCCTGTAAGAATATACGGACGAAAATAGAAAATCAGGAGGTCTTTCTGATGTTTTAAATCTCGTATAGGAAGATTCGAACCCATAATAAGACATTGCAAACAACAAAATCGGAAGTATTACTATAAACAGAAATCCGTTTAATTTTTCATCAAAATTTCTCAACATACTTGGTTGTTTCCCGATTAAGAATGATTTTGTGTTTAAAAAATATTGGTCAGCATCAAGGGAACTTTTGCAAAAGTAAAAGATTTTTTCATTTTAAATAGAATATTTTATTGATTTTCAGCGAAAACTTATCACAAATGTTTTAAAACTACTTAATAAAAAAATTAAATTTGCAAACTTGATTTTCTGAAACTCATGCATCGCTTTTTCATCTTTTTATACTATCTGATTGCCAAAAACAGAGTTTTATCTATTGCTGTAGCTTTGGGTTTAGCAACAATGTGTCTATTTTTTGCCTCTAAAATCAATTTTGAAGAAGATATCAATCAAATTATTCCGAAAAGCGAAAAATCTGATCTGACTGCGAAAGTTCTCAAACAACTTAATTTTTCAGACAAAATTATTGTCATCATCGAAAAAAAATCGAAAGACGACAATTTCCAGTTATCTGAAACAGCTGATCAATTTTTGGAAAAAACAAAACCTTTACAGAAATATATTGGCTCAATTCAGGGAAAAGTAAATGATAATGAGATTTCAGAAACGTTTGATTTTGTCAATCAGAATCTCCCTTTGTTTTTAGACGAAAACGATTACAAAGAAATTGAAAGAAAACTACAAAAAGACAGCATTGCCAAACAGGTTGAGAACAATTATGTATCTCTGGTCTCACCAACGAGCTTGGTAACGAAAGATTTCATTAAAAAAGACCCTTTGGGAATTACTTTTCTTGGAATTAAAAAACTGAATGCTTTAAACATCAGCAAAGATTTTAAACTCGAAGACAATTACGTCGTGACCAAAGACGGAAAAAACCTTCTGCTTTTCATTGAACCGAAAAACAAAAGCAACGACACCAAAAACAATGAAGCTTTTGTCAATCGACTCAATGAAATAAAAGACAACATCAACAAAGAATTCAAAGGTAAAACCGAACTGAGCTATTTTGGCTCACCAGTAATTGCGGTTGCAAACGCTCAGCAAATCAAGAAAGACATTCAAAATACGGTCATTATTTCGATGACGGTTTTATTGATTTTGCTGATGTACTATTTCAGGAATTTTTTCACCCCGATTATCGTTTTTCTGCCGACTTTATTCTCTGTTTTACTAGCATTGATGGTTTTGTATTTTATTAAAGATAAGATTTCAGCCATTTCACTAAGCGTAGGTGCAATTTTAATTGGAATCACAATTGACTATGCCCTTCACATTCTCACGCATTACAAACACAATAACAATATTGAGGAGCTTTACAAAGAAATCACCCAACCGATTATCCTGAGTAGTGCAACCACGGCGGTTTCATTTTTATGTCTGGTTTTTGTGCGTTCTGAAGCGTTGAAAGATCTGGGACTTTTTGCCTCAATTACGGTTTTGTTTTCTTCGGTTTCGGCATTGATCATCGTTCCGCAATTGTATCATCCAAAAGAGAAATCAGGTAAAGTAAGCACCAACTTCATTGACAAAATCGGGCATTATCCTTACGAGAAAAATAAACCTTTGATTATTGGCTGCTCTTTGATCATCATTGCATGTTTGTTTGGTTTCAGACACGTTGGTTTTAATGAAGATATTGGCGATTTGAATTACATTCCGAAAGATTTAAAAATAAGTGAAGCCAAGCTTGAAAAATTGTCAGACATTACTTCAAAATCAATTTACACGATTTCTTACGGAAATTCTGAAGAAGAAGCTTTAGCAAGAAATTCAGACTTGAGCCAGTTTTTGGAAAAAGAAAAAAAAGAAGGCAAAATTTTAAGCTATAATTCGCTTGGGAATGTTGTTTTATCTAAAGAAGACCAGCAAAAAAAAGTAGCAATCTGGCAAAATTTCTGGAACGAGAATAAGAAGAACTCCACAATTTCCGAATTGGTTTCGAATGGGAACAAATTCGGTTTCAACAGTTCGGCTTTTGACCAGTTCAATGAAAATTTAAATAAAACCTACTCCACTTTAAGTCTCAAAGATTACGAAAAAATAAAAGCGCTTCAAATCTCAGAATTTCTGAGTCAGGAAAATGGTTTTTACACCGTTTCGAATGTGGTAAAAGTAGATGAAAAGAAAAGAGATGCTTTCATCAAAGACGTTGAAAAAAAGCACGACGCTATTGCCATCGACCGTCAACAGATGAACGAGAACTTTTTAGGTTTGCTGAAAAGAGATTTCAACACGCTCATCAATTATTCATTACTGGCAATTCTTTTAACAATCATTGTCTTCTTCAGAAATTTTGAATTAACAATGCTTACAATGTTTCCGATTATCTTGACTGGAGTTGTTACGGCGGGAATTTTATATTTCTTAGGATTAGAATTAAATATTTTCAGCACAGTTGTTTGTACGTTGGTTTTCGGAGTTGGTGACGATTTCAGTATTTTCCTGACACAGGCCATGCAAAAAGAACATACAACCGGGAAAAACGAACTTCCAACATACCGAATTTCAATTATTCTGGCGGTTTTCACAACAATTCTCTCTATCGGTTCTTTAATTTTCGCAAAACATCCGGCTTTACATTCATTAGCTTTAGTCGCTTTGATCGGAATGCTTTCGGTAATCATTATTACCTCAACTTTATATCCGTTTTGGTTTAGATTTTTAATTATTAACAGAACTAAAAAAGGACTTTCTCCAATTACTTTCAGATTGTTTTTACATTCTGTGATTCTCTTTATTTATTATGGTTTGGGTGGATTAATATTTTCGGTAATTGGAAGTATTTTCGTAAAAAATTCAAAAGGAAAAACGTTAGAGATTATTAAATTGATTTTAGCTAAATTTTTAACGTCTGTATTGTACGGAAATCCTTTTGTGAAAAAGAAAGTGATCACCAATCCCAACGAAGATTTTAGTAAACCTGCAATTATTATTGCCAATCACACTTCGTTTCTTGATACTTTGGCGATTGCGATGGCAACCCACAAAATTGTGTATCTCGTGAATGATTGGGTTTATGATTCTCCTGTTTTCGGTAAACTGGTAAAAGCTTTGGGATTTTATCCGGTTTCTCAAGGTATCGAAAATGGAAAAGAAAAGTTAAAGGAAAAAATCGACCAGGGATATTCATTAGTCGTTTTCCCTGAAGCAGAAAGATCTTACACGAATGACGTGAAACGTTTTCATAAAGGTGCTTTTTACTTAGCCGAAGAATTTGGTTTAGACATTTTACCATTATACATACACGGAAATTCTGAAGTTTTGCCTAAAGGTGATTTCATTATTTACGATGGCGATATTATCGTAAAAGTTGGCGAAAGAATTAGCAAAAATGATTTGTCATTTGGAACGACTTATAAAGAGCGTGCTAAAAACATCAATTATTATTTCAGAAATGAATTTTCTAAGCTTAGAAATGAGATTGAAGACGAAAATTATTTTAAAAAGAAATTATTTTTAACTTATCTCTACAAGGAAACCGAAGTTGTAAAAGAAGTTAAGCAGGATTTTAATAAAAACAAATCGGTTTATTTTGAACTGAATCAGCATATTCCAAAAGATGCAAATATCCTGCATATCGCAGATGATTTTGGACAGAAAGACATTCTTCTGACGCTCCAACAAGCCGGAAGAAGAGTTTTCAGTTTTATTAAAAGTGAAGAGAAAAGACAGATCGCAGAAAATAATTATATCGTTAAAACAAGAAAGATAAATTACATCAAAAACACCTCTGAAATCACCAAAGACATTGATTTTCTTTTGGTCTCTGATGCTAAATTTAATATAAAAGAAATCCCCCAACTTCCGAAAACTGTTATTTTTGTGAACACAGAAAATATTGTTTTTACAAACTCTTCATTTAACTTAGTGTTCACTTCTGAATCAATAAGAGTATTCAGACACGAATAATAAATTTTAAAAGCATATTTTTGTAATCCATAAAGAATATTAATGCAGAAAAACGTACTTGTTCTCTATTATACACAGACGGGTCAGCTGGAGGATATTATGAAAAATATTGCCCAGCCGTTTGAAGATAAAAAAGACGAATATTTAGTCACTTACTACAACATTCAGCTGAAAGAGGATTTTCCTTTCCCTTGGTCGAGTGATGTTTTTTTCAATACTTTTCCAGAATCTTATTTGCAGATTCCGAGCGAGATTCTTCCGCCACCGGAAAATGTGCTAAACAAAAAATATGACCTCATCCTTTTCGGATATCAGGTTTGGTATCTGACTCCGTCAATCCCTATTATTTCTTTTCTGAAAAGCAGTTATGCTGAAGGTTTATTAAAAGACACTCCAATTGTTACGGTTTCAGGTACCCGAAATATGTGGATGCTTTCTCAGGAAAAATTAAAAGTATATTTAAAAAATCTGAACGCCAAATTAGTTGGAAATATTGCTTTGGTAGACAGACACGATAATTACACCAGTGTTTTAACGATTCTGCGTTGGTTAACAACCGGACAAAAAGAAAAGTCGGGATTGCTTCCTGCCGCAGGAGTTTCTGATGAAGAAATCAATGGAGCGGGTAAATACGGAAAGATTATTGAAAATCATTTTGAAAACAATGATTTTGCAAATCTTCAGCCTGATTTGGTGAAAAACGGAGCCGTAGAAATCAGACCTTTTTTGGTACGGGTAGAGAAAGTAGGCAATAAAATCTTTACGGTATGGAGTAATCTGATTATGAAGAAAAAAGAAAAACGCCCATTGCTGATAAAATTCTTTAAGGTATATTTGATGGCAGCAATTTGGATCATTTCACCAATTGTGTTGGTTTTTCATATATTATTAGCACCCCTTTTGTGGTCTAAAAGACAGAAACAAAAAGAATATTTACAAGGAATTAATTTAAAATAGAATGCACGACGTATTTATAACAAAAGCTTCAACATACTTGCCGAATGAGCCGGTTTCGAATGACGAAATGGAAAGCTATCTTGGCTTAGTAAATAATACACCTTCTAAAGCGAGAGCTTTAATTCTAAGGAACAATAAAATCAAAACAAGATATTACGCTTTAGATAAAAACGGAAAATCTACGCATACCAACGCTCAGATCACAGCAAAAGCTATTGAAGGACTGTTTGATGAGAATTTTAAAAAAGAAGATATGGAACTACTGTCTTGCGGAACAACTTCTGCAGATCAGATCCAGCCTTCTCACGCATCAATGGTACATGGCGAACTGAATATCGGAAAGTCTGTAGAGATCAATACCTCAACAGGACTCTGTAATTCAGGAATGAATGCATTGAACTATGGTTTCTTAAACATCAAAGCAGGGATCAAAGAAAATGCAGTCTGTGTAGGTTCTGAAAGAATGTCTGCATGGATGACCGCAGATAAATTCAATCACGAAGCTGAAAACCTCAAACTTCTGGAAGAAAGACCAATCGTAGCTTTTAAAAGAGAATTTTTAAGATGGATGCTTTCTGACGGAGCCGGAGCATTTTTACTGGAAACCAAACCAAGAGAAAATGAAGTTTCTTTAAAAATAGACTGGATCGATTTTTATTCTTACGCTCACGAAATTGAAGCCTGTATGTATTCGGGTTGTGAAAAGCAGGAAGACGGAAGCTTAAAATCATGGGCAGAATATCCTGCTGAAGAATGGTTGAATCAATCTATTTTTGCTTTAAAACAAGATACTAAAATTTTAGATAAATACATTTTGGTAAAGGGAGCAGAAAGTCTGAGATCATCTTTCGACAAACATCAGCTTGATCCTGAAACTGTTGACCATGTTTTGGCACATATTTCTTCCGGATATTTCAAAGAAGGTCTGAAAGAAGAATTTGCAAATGTAGGACTTGATTTCCCTTGGGAAAAATGGTTTTATAATCTTTCGGAAGTCGGAAACATCGGAGCAGGATCTATATTTATTGCAGTTGAGCAGCTTATGAATTCAGGAAAACTGAAAAAGGGAGAAAAAATTCTTCTTTGTGTTCCGGAAAGTGGAAGATTCGCTTATTCTTGTGCTTTACTAACGGTTTGCTAATGGAATTTACATTACCCAATTCTGATCAGAGTTTTGTAGAGAGCCTGATTCCGCAAAAATTTCCTTTTGTGATGGTAGGTGAAGTTTCAGAATATTCTGAAAGCCATGTAATCTCAGGATTCACGATCAAAGAAGACAATATATTTGTACATGAAGGAATTTTTCAAGCTTCGGGATTGATCGAACATCAGGCTCAAAGTGTAGCTCTTCATACCGGTTATAAGTATTTTCTTTTAGGGAAAGATGCTCCAACAGGTTACATTGGTGCCATTAAATCTTTTGAAGCAAATGCTTTACCAAAAGTTGGTGATCAATTGATAACTGAAGCTACCATATTAAATGAAATGTTGGGCGTAACTTTAGTGGAAATTATCACTAAAATAAATGACACCGTAATTGCAAAATCGCAAATGAAAACTGTTGTAAAATAAATTAAAAACAATTCGTCAGTTCGAGTAAAATTCTGCAAGAATTTACATTGAGAACTTTAGCAAATAAACTTTTCAATATGATTTTTTTAAAATCTACCCGAAGTGACGAAATGTATAATTAAAGTTTTTTTTAGAAGAAAATTTAAATGGAGTTAAAAGAAGAAAACATCATCAACATTCACCATTTTTTACCTCATCGTGAACCGATGTTGATGGCAGATTATATTCTTGAGCTTACTCCGGAGAAGGTGATTACTTCTTTTGAAATTACTTCAGACAATATCTTCGTTCAGAACGATCAATTTGTAGAAGCTGGTCTTATCGAACATTCTGCGCAAACCTCATCCTCCATTCTCGGGCAAAGTTTTTTCGCAAATCCTGAGTCAAATACTAAAGTCATCGGTTTTATCACCAATATCAAAAAGATTGAGATTTTCGCTTTACCGAAAGTTGGCGATAAAATCATCTCTAAAGCTTCCTTGATTTCTCAATACGAAAACATCTGCCAAATTTTCTGCGAAACTTTTTTGGATGATGAATTGTTGATTCGGACGGAGATTAGTCTATTTATTCAGGAATTGAAATCGTAAACAATTTTTTGTTTTAAAATATATAAGCTGACTTTTTGAGTTGGCTTTTTTGTTAAGCTATACTTCTACCTTATTACACCGTCGATCTTGAAAAAATCGTATCGAAAATTTTTGATAGGTTGTTTTTTGTTCACGGATTCTTGATACATTTTTCTTCGAAAATACTCGAATTGACGCAGCGACTAGATAATTTAAGTTTATATTTGATCAAAATAAAGTTATGAGCGTTAAAGTAAGATTTTATTCCTACGATATAGAATTTGAGTTTGAAAACTCTGTAGAATTTCCTGTTGCACCTGCAATTGGAGATGAGGTGAATCTGATTTCATTTTTTAAATATAAAACTTCTGAAAGATTAGAATACGTCAACAACATGGAAGATCTTTATCTTTATGAAAATGCTTTGGTGACTGAACGTACCTGGTGCAAAGACATAGATAAAGATGAGGTTTATTTATTGGTTCATTTAAAGTATAAAAGGAGAAAGTAATTCGTACAAATACAATTAATTATTCTTTACAAAATTATAAAGAAAACCCAATGAAAACCCCACCCTATTCTACTTTCCCTACACTCTCAAACGAAAAAATATTGCTTAGAAGTATCAGATCTGCAGATATGAATGATCTTTTGGAAATATCTTATTACGATGCAGTAAAGGCGACAACAGTAGAGACAGCAATTGAAATGCAAGATAAAATAGACCAAGATTATATTAATGGAAATTCTATTCATTGGGGAATTGCAGATAAGATTACCAATCAGATTCTAGGAACTTGTGGTTATTATCAAGGATTTGAAAATGAAGGTGGAGAATTGGGTTGCGTTCTACTTTCTCACTCAAAAGGAAAGGGTTATATGACACAAGCATTATCATTAGCAAGCGATTTTGGAATTAAGGAAATGGGGCTTAAACGAATTTGGGCAATAACAGATCGAGATAATCATCCGGCTGTTAAACTTTTAGAAAGACTTAATTTTAAAAAAATCAGTAATCCCAAACTTCAAGATCATGAGGTTGAGTTTGAATTGATGAGCGTCAATCTTATGAAAGCGAGTGTTTAGTAGTTTTAAATACAACCGAAAACAAACAAAGCTATCCATCACTGAGCAACTTTTATTTATTTAAAAATATGCTGATAATTTAAGTCCTATCGACACATAATTAATTTTCTCTTTTGCATAATCATCATTAAGATCATCACTTAGATCGTCATCATTTTGTAGAATTTCATTAAAATGATACGTGATTGTTGATTGAGTCTGATTATAATCTGCGTATAAAGTGATACCCAATTCAGGATTAAATTTATAAGTTAAAGCAGCTCCACTATTCCATCGGAAACTGCTGGATGGTTTGTATTCTGCGACCTGAAATTCGTTATTCGGCAAATCGAAAAGCTCGCTTTTAACAATTACTTTTCCACTTGCGGGTGAAGAATATCCGGCGGTGGCTTTTAATGTTAATTGCAGTTTTTCTGAAAATTCATGAGAATAATAAGGTCCGATTCCAAAATTGAGAAACCCCAGAGATTCTGTCGTCACATCAAAATTTCCCAATTCTTCATCAAGCGGAAATTCCACCGGCTTTACAGGGAAGCTGCTGAAACTGAAATCTCCGCCGATTCCCCAATTTTTAGAGAAAAAATAAGCGCCTTCAATTCCTGTTTCAAAACCGACTTCTTTTTTATCGCTCAACTCAGATTCTTTCAGAAAATTCGTCGTCGAGAGAGCGGTTCCCAATTTTAATGAAAGAAAAGACGGGTTTCCGTTTCCTTCAATACCAGCCAACATTCCTAAGTTATCACCTTTATTTTTATAAATTTTATCAATAAAAAAATATCCTAATTCTGTAGAAATAATCCCGATCCCCGCTCCCGCGAGAACGTCTGAGATCCAATGTCGATTATTTAAATTTCTCCCTAATCCTGTAATTGCAGCCGCGCTATAACCTCCGATACTGTACGCAGAATTGACCAAACCGTATTCTTTATGCAGGAAACTTGCATTAGTAAATGCCATAGAGGTATGACCTGAAGGGAATGAGTTTTTGCTGGATCCGTCGGGACGTTCAACTTTTGCAGTGTATTTTAACGAATTTACAAGAAGCCCCATGATTCCTATACTTGCAGCGTAAGAAAGTGTAGCTCTTCCGATATTATTCCGACCTTTTACTCCTGCCAGTTTCAATCCGTAAACTGCAGCAGTCGGCGCATATTGAAGATAATTATCATATCCTACTTTGAAAGTGGGAATATATCGGTTTCTGATCTCCCGAATATTTTTTCTCTCACCCCATGTTGCAGCTGAAGCTGTGAAAAACAGAACCGGAGCCGTAGACTTCTTCACCCATTCTCTCCGGAAAAATGATGTCTGCAAATTAGCTTTTGCTTCCTGAACTGATGATTGAGAATTTGTATCTAGAGAAAGGCTGTCTTGCGCTTTGCAAAATGATGAAGATACGACACATATCAAAAAACCAAATAATCTGTTTCTCATGGTTGAATAATTTTAAATTTTGCGTCAATAATGCACAAACAATATGTATGCAATAACAATAATCAGATTTTTGAATGAAAAATTAGATTTCTATGCAATTCAATCTTAATTTTAATAAAATTAAAAAAAATAAATAGTAGTTTTATATCTACTAAAAAGTATTTCCGGTTATTTAAATTTATTAGAAAATTAAAATCATTCTATGACTATATGTAAAAACTGCGGAAACTCATTTGAGGGAAACTACTGCAATCAATGCGGACAGTCGGCGAAAACCAAGCGAATCAATCATGAATTTCTATGGGAGGATATCCAACATGGGCTTTTGCACTATGATAAAGGAATTGGATATTCTTTAAAAAAGCTGTTTGAAAAACCCGGTTATATCATTCATGATTACATCGAAGGAAAACGAGTCAATCATTTCAGGCCTATTTCTATGGTGATCATCCTTGCAACGATTTATGCTTTAATTTATCATTTATTAGATTTAAATAATAGATCTGCAATAGACGAATCTTCAGGTCTTATATTAGAAAAGATTTTCGAGCATTACTACTGGTTCGTTGTTGCCACCATTCCTATGTATGCATTGACTACCTATATCATGTTTAAAAAAACAGGTTATAATTTTTATGAATTCATAATTTTTGAAGCATTTAAAACTTCTCAAAGACTGGGTGTTCACATTCTGTTTCTACCAGTTTTATACTTTGTAAAGGACAAGTCTGGTTTTAATATTATTACTAACATTCTTTTCTTGATTGATTTTATTCTGATTTTTTGGACGAATAAACAATTTTTTAATAAAATGATTTTGAAGAAAGTATTCCTGAGAAGTTTTGTGAGCTACTTGATGTATTTAATCTTGGCAATTCCTCTGGTCGGAATAATTCTCTTAGCATTTGGATATGATGGTTAGATAAATTGAATAAGACGCCATAACATATAAAAAATTGAATTCCTTTATAGTTTTATTAAAATCTCTCATTTTAAAATCTATATCCGCCACCAATCTGGGCAAAAATATTATGCATTGGGAAACTTATACCGGTAAAGGAGGACGGAAAAGCAGATCCCAATCCCCATTGCAGGCTCAGATCAAGAGAAAATCTTTCGCAAATATCTCTTTTGACACCGGCATACAGACCATAATCAAACTTTTTTATTTTGTCTGAAAAGTCAAAAGTTGCGGATGAAATCGTTACTTTCTCACCTTTAGAACCTCCATTTCTGATGTAGCCGTCTGAAACATTTCCCTGAAATTCGGACTTTAAAAGAAATGCAAAATATCCTCCCAACCTGTAATGCCATTTTTTTCCTGGAGTAAACTGCACAAAGACAGGAGTTCCGAGATATAGATTCTTGGCTTCTGTATAATTAGTTCCTGTAAAGTCACCTTCAAATGAAGCCGCTTCAGGACCTTCTCCCTCTTGAATCATCGTATGAAAGTACAGCACACTGTCTTTTACTTTCATTCCCTTGTATTCGATTCTCGGATTGATCCCAACACTCCATTTTTTATGAAATTTATACAAACCCTCCAACCCTATAGACGGATTGAAGTCCGGATTATAACTTTTGACCTTCCGTATATTATTTGGTAAAGGAATTGGCGTCAATCCACCGACATTGAGACCCGCCGTCACTCGGAATTGAAATTTCTTGACACTGTCTTGCTTATTTAAATCCTGTGCATTCAATTTAAAACTCAGCATAATAACAATAGCTATTGTAAGGTAAAATATTTTTTTCATATTATTTTGCTATGATCCTTAAACTGTCAACCGTCAATTTGCTGCCAATCGCACCACGATACTGATCACCTTGATAACTTGATGAAGCTACAATAGCAACCATCAGATTATTCCCCGGAGTTTTGCCGGGAATATAGTTGAAAGGAACTTCAAATCGTGTAAACGCTGTAGGAGAAGTATTATTCGGAAGTTCAGCTCTTGCTACTACTTGGTCTGACGTGTTAATGTTTGTTCCGTTTAATCTTGTTGGCCCGTTATACAAAACTGCGTACAGTGAGAATCTGTCAGTCTGTCCAGATACTGCATTTCCATTCTGATCCTGAAAAGTTGTTCCGGGTGCATACTTGTAATATCCCGTGAATTTATCCGGCAATTCAAAATAAGGTTGCCCAAATTCCGTGGCAGCCAATGGATTAATAAGTGCCTGATTAGAATTAAAGTCGCCCAAAAAGAATGATCCCGGAATCAATTTAATCCCTAAAAACTCTGAAAGTGTAGTTCCGGGAATGGTACGCATTTCTGCAGCTTTAGTTCCGTTCAAACCGTTGATTGTGGATTTTGTAGGATATGCATCTGCTTGCTGAGCAACACCAGCCAAAGCTGCACCAGGATTTCCTGACGACCAAAGCTGAACATTATTATCAAGCGGATATTCATATTTATCTGTAGAATTGGCCGTCCATGTTTCAAAGTTGAAGGTCCAGTTTCCTATTTCCACTACTTCAATTTCGTAGGTTTTCTGATTCTCACCCGATTCTGACTGTACAGTATAGAAAACCGGCTGACTAAAATTAATGAGCGTTCCGGAAGCCGGACTTACCGTTGCACCTTTTGACAACTTTAATGTAGGCGAAACTCCACTTTGATAAGCATCCGGTTTCAAATAGATCAAAATTTTACTGTTTGCCTGATCAATGATGGTAGATGATGATAGAAATTGTGCATCAATTGTAAATTCTTCAATATCAGCTTCTGGATTCAGCGGAGCCTCCCGAATGCACGAAATTGCAGATAAACAGGCTATGATGAGATAAAGGAAATTTTTCATTTGAATAATTTAAGATTAAAAACTACTGCAATTTTCTCACGGAAACATCTGGAGCCTCTCCTTGTGGAACAATGAAAATTCCGGTTTCACTTACGGTATCTCCCGGATCAAGATAATACCCAGCAATCACAGGAATTACCGAACTTTCATATTTCCCGTCTTTATTGTATGCCCAGTATGTAACATTGAGATTGTGTGGTTTTGGCTTTAAATCAATTTTTTTTGAAGTCAGTTTAGCCCCGGTTGCATTAATGCAATTAACTTCAACCAAGCCGATATTCATAACAATTTGAGGAGCATTAGCTAATCTCATATTGATGCTTTTACCACTATTGTTGGTTACCGTTGCAGAAACTTTATAGCGGTCAAAATTTTTTCCACCGACACTGACAGATTCTTTGTTTAGAATATTAAACGTAACAGCCAAACCGCTCACATCTACCGTTGCGCCATCAGTAATCTTCTGACCGTAAAATTTAGTTAATGAAAAAAGCACAAAAAAGAGTGCCATGAATATTGATTTTTTCATAGTAATGATTTTTAGAATGAATATGTTTTTGAGGTATTGTTATCAAAAATTTTCACGGCATTGCTTTCCGGAACTTCTTTTGTAGGTTTGATCATTGATGGATTTGATGGATATTTTCCGCTTTTATTGGTCAAAATTTTCCAGTCGTTTCCATCCTGAATCCAGAGAACTTTCCAGCCATTTTCCGTCTTCGAATCAATAGTTATCGGAGTTCGGGTAACGGTGAATTTACTGATTAATTTCAAATCGCTATCTAAAAGCACCAATGTACAACCTCCTGAACCGCAGAAATAAGGCGTAAAAAAGTTGATGAAAACCTCTTTTTTATCATCATTGTTCAAGTCTATCTGATACAGATTAAATTTTCTCGCAGACGCATCTATTATTTTTAGGTCTTCAGGTTTTAAATATTGTGAAGTGATGAAATCTTTTATTTTTAGCGCTAAAGAATCTTCGACGGTATTGCTGTCGAAAGAAGGTTTGTTAGAGATTTTAGATTCAGGGATTAATGAAGAATCCTGTACCGCTTTTTGGGCATCTATATTCGTGGTTTTTTTATCTTTAGGCTTATTGCAGCTAATGATTCCCAATAACGATGTAATGGAAAGTATATTGAAGATGTAATTTGGTGATTTCATATCAATACATTTTTACAGAATAAAATTAAATAATATTTTGACATTATTATCGTATTATGCGAAAAAAATGTTAATTTTTATTAAATCTATTGCAATTTAATATTTAATGAAAATAAAATGATACAAGTGTTATTTTGTTAATCCTTTCCAATAAACTAAACAAAAAAAGTGAAGCATTTCTGCTTCACTTCAAACAATTTATATTAATAAAAAAACTAATATCCGAAAATTTCTTCAAGGGTCACTTCTTTGAACTCACCCATTTTATTTATGGATTCCATATTCAGGTTTTCTTTCTTCCCGATGATGGCGGTGTTGTACTTCAATGGTTTGATACCTGAATTATAAAAGCTTGTCAGTTGAGGCAGACTTAATGTCTGAATCTCAGCATAGATATCTTTTCTGATATCGTAATCAACGCCCAGTTTTTTCAATGCCAGTTGATTGTAGAAAATATTGGTTCTGTTGATTCTGTTTGATGCAATCTGCTTCAAAGCCGAACCTTTAGAATTCTCAAACTGCGCCGGAATTTGTGGAAAATCTGCCATCAGATCATTCATTGCGCTTACAGCAAGAGGTAATTTGTTGGCCTGAGTTCCAATGTAGTTGGTCACATAATTCGGATGATCTTTTTCAGAAGCAGTCGCATAAGACACATAAGCCGAATAAGCCAATGACTTACTTTCTCTGATCTCCTGGAAAACGATAGACGACAATCCGCGACCGAAGTATTCGTTGAATACGTTTACTTTCCCAAAGTTAGCTAGGTCAACATTCTGAGCTTTTGCTACTTTAGCCATTTCCATCTGCACCATGTCATAAGCTGTGAAATACACTTTACCTTCTGTCATAGGTTCTGCATATACTTTAGCTTTTGCAGGCTGCATTTTTGTATCGGCAATGAATGGTTTTACTGCTTTTTCCAAGCCTTTCTGATCTTCTCCGTAAATGAAAATCTCGTAAGGATATTGGTTTAAGGTCTTTATTTTAGACATTAGTTCATTCACGTTGATGCTTTCCAGACGCTGCTTAGAAATAATATCTGTCATTCTTGAATCTTTCCCATATTTCGCATAATTGGAAAGTGCAGCCATAATTCTTGTTTTGTCTTTTTTGGCAACTTCTCTTGATTCAAGAATTGTTTTTACCGTCTGATCGTAGACTGCTTTATCGGCTTTCACGTTGGTCATCCAGTGGTTTAACAATTCTACCCCTTTCTTCATATTGCTTTCCAGTCCGCTTAAAGTAATGATGGTTTGGTCGTTTGAAGTTCTGAAGCTGTTTGAAATTCCTAATTTGTAGAATTCTTCTTTCAGCTGTTCAGGAGTATATTTATCGGTTCCAAGATATTGTAGAACACTTACGCCAAGACTCAATTCTTTGTCATTATCTGACCCGAAAGGGAAAATATAATTGACCTGAGCAACTTCATTGTATTTGTTTTTAACGAAACTTACCCTTTTATCCTTAATTTCAGAAGTAGCGATTGCTGTTTTGTAATCAATAAACTGAGGTTTGATGTCTCCTGCTTTTGTTCCTAAAATATCTTTAAGGAAAGGCGACTGCGCTTCTCTGTTCAATTTAATTGGTGTGATCGCCGGATTCTGTACACGTACCAATTTATCATTGACTCCTTTTTCTTTATAAACAACTACGTAATTGTCTTTGAAAAACTCATTCGCAAATTTTACAATATCAGCTTTGGTGATTTTCTCATAATCATTGATCTCATCCAATTCCTGCTGCCAAGTTCTTTCGTTGATGTAAGCTTTATACAGCGTTGTAGCCAGACCGTCTGCAGTTTCCCAACCTTTCATACGCTGTACTTTCATATCGTTGATGATTGCTTTCATCATCCAATCCGGAAACTGACCTTTTTTAATTAAATCTAACTGATCCAACAATAATTTTTTAGCCTCATCAAAACTTTGTCCTTCTTTAGGAACCACATATAATGTAAATGCTCCGTATGTTTTATAAGGAGATTCGTAAGCTCCTGCGCTTAATACTTTTTGCTTTTGGCTAATATTTAAATCAATTAAACCAGCATCACCGCTATTGCTTAAAATTTCACCAACCATACTTGCCAATCTCGCATCTTTGGTTCCGTAAGAATCAGATCTCCAAGCCATCGTCATTCTCGGTGCAGAAGGACTTTTTACAGTTCTTGTCACCACCTGAGTCATCGGCTGCTCAGAAACCATTTTCTTCATCGGAAGTTCTTTGTATTTGAACGACCCGAAATATTGATCAACTAATTTTATCGTTTTGTCGAAATCTAAATCTCCTACTAAAACTACCGCCATATTATTAGGCACATAATATGTGTCAAAATACTTGTGAATCGCGACCATTGATGGACTCTTCAAATGTTCCGAAGTCCCGATTGTAGTCTGCTGACCGTTTGGATGTTTTGGGAAAAGTGCTTCCATTAAAGCATAATTTACCAATCGACTGTCATTATCCTGAGCTCTGTTGAATTCTTCATAAACCGCTTCCAATTCTGTATGGAAAAGTCTTAAAACCAATTCAGAAAAACGTTCTTTTTCAACTTTCAGCCATTTTTCAAGCTCGTTTGCTGGAATATTATTTTTGTAAACTGTTTCGTCTAACCAGGTATGAGCATTGGTTCCTGTTGCTCCCAAAGATGAAATTGCTTTATCATATTCATTAGCAATCGCATACTTTGAAGCTTCCTGAGAAACTTCATCGATCTTTTTGTAAAGTACTTTTTTCTTTTCAGGATCTTTTTCTGCTTTGTGCAGTTCGTAAAGATCAGAAATCTGCTGCAACAGCACCTTTTCTTTTGCCCAATCCTGAGTTCCCAAATGAGAAGTTCCTTTGAAAACCATGTGTTCAAGGTAATGCGCCAATCCGGTATTATCGCCTGGATCATTGTTTGAACCCGTTCTTACAGGCACATACGTCTGAATTCTGGGAGCATCGTCATTCTTTGCGAGATAGACTTTCAGTCCGTTTTTTAAAGTATAGACTCTCACTCCTGCAAGATCATTTTTTACAGTTTCATATGTATAACCCTGACTGTCGGTCACGGTTTGTGTATCAAATTTCTGCGCCATTGCACTGATCATGAAAAAGAATGAAAGAGAAATAAAAACTTTCTTCATAGTAGAATTGATTAAATCATTTTAATTAAATGATTAGTGTAGAAAAAGGTTAGTTTTGTTACAGTTGAAGAACATTTGTAATAACCGGTCTAGACTTCCACTTCTACGCAGCTCTCCTTTAATTACATTTAATTTTTCCTACAAACGTTTTGCTCCAATGGAGCAGTTATTATTTTAATTAAATTTTTTCTCAGCTTTAAATCATCAGTAATCTTAATATTGTAATATGTTTTAATGAAATATACACTCGCTGGGAATAGATTTTGCACTCGGTTACTTAATAATCCAATAAAAATATCTTATGAAAAGTAAAATGATTTGGGCAAACTTTGCTGTAGAAAATCTTGACCGTACCACAGAGTTTTACAATGCATTAGGATTTAAATCTAATGGTCGCTCCAATGATTTGACCAGCTTTTTCTTTAGTGACAACAATTTTGTGATTCATTTTTTCCTAAAAGATATTTTGGAGAAAAATACAGATCTCAAATTTTTTAACAATCCGAATTCCAATGAAATTATTTTCACTTTATCTGCGGAAACAAAAGAAGAAGTTGATGATTGGGCAGACTCTGTGAAAAACGCCGGCGGAAAAATAGAATCTGAACCGAAAGAATTTGGTGACAATTATTACGGATTTACTTTCTCAGATCCTGATGGACACAAGTTCAATGTATTTATGATGTAATTAAATATCAAATCAAGATGAATTACTAAAAATTTGTCTTAAATACTGGCAATTATCATCAATACATTCCAGTATCCTATGTCCTGCATTTTTATTATTTTAGCGCATTGGAAAAACAATTAGAAAGTAGAAGAAAAAACTTCATCTACTTATCATAAACATCAATATTTTTTGGGTGAAAAAACAAGACATTCCACAAGACGAAAGTAATTTGCAGTCAGCAAATATGACCGAAATGTTATATGTGACTGATGAAAATAACAATTACACCACCGCGCAAAGCATCGGTTGGGAAGCCAAAAAAGCAGCCTTAGATGAATCTATGGCGCTCATTAACGAAAGAATTGAAGAAGCCAAACAAAATGTGGCGAATAATGTCGTGAGCCCAATCATCTATTTTATGGAACTCAACAAAATGGATTTGCAGGTTCTTGCAGCATACGTCGGAAAGTGGCAATGGACAGTCAAACGACACGCAAAACCGACTATATTTAAAAAACTCAGCGATTCTACTTTGAAAAAATACGCCGACACGTTCGGAATTTCGGTAGATGAATTGAAAAATTTTGACGGGAAATAATGAAATAAATAACCCCTTCAGAGTTTTGAACTCTGAAGGGGTTTTAAAGAAACAACGAATGAAAATAAATTTCGAACACCATCAGACAGCCCACTGCGAAAACGGTGTTGCCTCCAATTTACTTCTAAACAGAGGTTTAAAACTCAGCGAACCAATGATTTTCGGAATCGGTTCGGGATTGTTTTTCGTGTATTTGCCTTTTCTAAAAGTGAATTTTGCGCCGGGTTTCAGTTACCGACCAATGCCGGGAGCTATTTTCAGTAAAGCCGCAAAAAGGTTAGGAATTAAAATCAAAAGAATTAAATTTTCAAATCCGAAGGAAGCGCAAGCTGCTTTGGAGAAAAATTTAGAACAAAATATCCCGACAGGTTTGCAGGTTGGCGTTTTTAACTTGACTTATTTTCCTGAAGAATATAAATTCCATTTCAACGCCCACAACTTAGTGGTTTACGGAAAAGAGGACGGAAAATTCCTCATCAGCGACCCTGTGATGGATTTCGCAACCACTCTGACCGAAGCCGAACTTGAAAAAGTCCGTTATGCCAAAGGTGCACTCGCTCCAAAAGGTCATATGTATTTCCCGACACACATCCCTGAGAATGTTCATCTGGAAGAAGCTATCAAAAGAGGGATAAAGGACACCTGCAAAAATATGTTGGCTCCAGTTCCGATTATCGGAGTCAAAGCAATGCGTTGGGTGGCGAAAAGCATCCCGAAATGGGCGGAAAAAAAAGGAACAAAAGTGACCAACCATTACCTCGGACAACTCATTAGAATGCAGGAAGAAATCGGAACCGGCGGTGGCGGATTCAGGTTTATTTACGGCGCTTTTTTACAGGAAGCGGCAGTGATTCTAAAAAATGAAGAATTAAAAGAATTATCTAAAGAAATTACCGCAATTGGTGACCTTTGGAGAGACTTTGCTGTGGATATTGCAAGAGTTTACAAAAACAGAAATTCGAAAAGCGATATTTACAATCAGCTTTCAAAATCGATGTTGCATATTGCCGATTTGGAGGAGGCGTTTTACAAGAAATTGAGAAAAGCGATATAGTTTGGAGAATATCATCGAAATAAAAAACCTCTACAAGAAATACAAAAACTCGGAAGATTTTTCGGTTAATGATATCTCTTTGAACATCGATAAAAACGAAATCTATGGAATTCTCGGTCCCAACGGAGCGGGGAAAACCACTTTGATTTCTATGCTTTCAGGTTTGATTAAACCAACCTCAGGAAGTTTTACCATCAACGGTTTGTCGCCTAGAAAAGATAATTCGAAAATCAAACAAATCATCGGCGTTGTTCCTCAGGAATATGCGCTCTACCCGACTTTGACAGCGAAAGAAAACCTTTTGTTTTTCGGAAGTCTGTATGGTTTGAAGAACGGTTATCTTCACAAAGCCATCGATGAAGCTTTGGAATTGATGGGCTTAACGAAATTTGCCAACAAAAAAGTCGACCAGTTTTCAGGCGGAATGAAACGCCGTTGCAATCTGATTGCCGGAACACTTCACAACCCGAAAGTTTTGTTTCTGGACGAGCCGACCGTTGGCGTTGATGTTCAGTCGAAAAAAGCGATTATTGATTATCTTTTAGATTTAAATAAAAAAGGAACGTGCATCATTTACACGTCACATCACCTTTCTGAGGCTGAGGAATTCTGTACAAAAATCGCCATCATCGACCACGGGAAAATCCACGCGACAGGGACTCCTGAAGAATTGGTGGAAAGAGTTGCCAATGCGGAAAACCTGGAGGATGTTTTCATTTCATTAACCGGAAAAGAATTGAGAGATGTTGTATAAATTGTGGAGAAGTTTCATCAAGGAAATTCAGTTACTGAAGAGAGATTCCGGCGGAATTGTCATTATTTTCCTGATGCCGTTGCTGTTGATTATTACGATTACTCTAATTCAGGATTCGACATTCAAAAATCTGGAAGGTTCGAAAATACCGATTATTTTCATTGACAATGATAAATCTGAAGTTTCTAAAGTCATCAAAAAAGAACTGGAAACAAGCAAAACATTTGAACTCGTTACGGATTACAACGAAAAATTGGCTGAGAAAGTTGTGTTTACGGGTGATTATCAGATGGCCATCGTCATTCCAAAAAATCTGACGAAAGATTTAAATTCAAATATCGATTCTAAAGTTCAGACTATCGTAAGCTCGTTTGGCCTGGAAACCGATTCAACTTCGACAAAAACCGTTGCTTCAAAGGCAAAAGACATTCATCTCTATTTCGACCCCGCCACCAACGCAGGTTTCAAAAATTCTGTGATGAATGCCATCAACAAAATGGTTTTTGAAATCGAAAATAAAAAAATCTACAAAGCCTTCCAGGACCAACTCGGAACAACAGAAGACCTTGAAAATAAAAGTCTGATTACCTTTAAAGAAATCACGCCGAACAAAGGCAACGAAGAAGTAATGCCGAATTCCGTGCAACACAACGTTCCTGCGTGGGCGCTGTTTGCGATTTTCTTTATTGTGGTGCCGTTGTCGATTAATTTAGTCAAAGAAAAAAGTCAGGGAACGAGCGTTAGAGTTCGCGTGAGCCCGACGCCGTATTACATTCATATTTTAGGAAAAACATTCACCTATCTCATCATTTGCGTCATCCAGTTTTTGCTGATGGTTGCAGTGGGAATTTGGCTTTTCCCTTTGATGAATTTACCTCAGTTTGATGTTTCAGGAAAAATGTTTCACCTTCTCATTGTCACTCTTTTTGCAGGATTGGCAGCGATTGGATTTGGAGTTTTGATTGGAACCGTTTCCGACACACAGGAACAGTCGGCACCGTTTGGAGCGACTTCGGTTGTGGTTTTGGCGGCGATTGGCGGAATCTGGGTTCCGGTTTTCCTGATGCCTGAATTTATGCAGAAAATTGCGCAGTTTTCCCCGATGAACTGGGGACTGAATGCGTACTACGATATTATTTTGAGAAACAGCGGCATTGGCGAAATTGCCAAAGAACTGATTTTCTTATTTTTATTTTATATTGCGATGGTCAGCATTTCTTTATTGTATGAGAGGAAACAAAATAGTGTTTGATTCAACACTGTAAAGATTTTTAGGAGCCGGGAACCTGCTGTCCACTATATCTTTTTTGTCATTGCGAACAACGTTAACCAAAAAATTGAACTTATCAGCAATCGCAATGACAAAAAAGGATGCCGTTCCCATCAGGGCTAGGGATTCCGTGGGAAATTCACGTTATATCAAGTCTATCACGAATTAAAAATTTGTCAAAGTTTGGAACTTTGGCAAAGTCGAATAAAATGAATTTATAACAGAATATATTTGATTATAATTGGTGACCTTTGTGAAAACCTTTGTGCCCATTGTGGTTAAAAACAAAACAAAATGCAGTCTAAAAATTTAACTTGTACCGAAGAAGTACGCGTCCGGTTCAACGAGACAGACCCGCTTGGAATCGTCTGGCACGGGCATTACATCGTGTATTTTGAAGACGGAAGAGAAGCTTTCGGAAGACAGCACGGTTTGACCTATCTCGATATTCAGAACGCCGGATTTGTAACACCGATTGTGAAAAGTACGTGCGAGCATTTTCTTCCCCTGAAATATGGCGAAACATTCAACATTGTAACGACTTTCATCAATTCTGTTTCGGCAAAACTAATTTATAAATACGAGATTTTTAATCAGCAAAATCTATTGGTTTGCAGTGGAGAAACCATTCAGGTTTTTCTGGATTCTGAAAATAATTTATGCCTGTACAATCCCGAGTTTTTTCAGATCTGGAAAGATAAAATGGGATTATAGTTGGCGATTGGCTATTAGCTTTAGGCTTTTTAAAATATGAATCGAAAATTTCATAAATGAACAGAGAAATTTACATTACAGATTATAGCTGCGTCACGCCTTTGGGTTTTGATTTGGAATCAAACTGGAACGCACTTTTGGAAGGAAAATCCGGCGTGGCTTTACATAAGGTCATAGAAAATCACGAAGCTTTCTTTGTTTCTAAAATTGATTTCGAGAAATTGGAAGAGGAATTCAATAAGCACTTCGACAATCAGGATTTCACAAGACTTGAAAAAATGTTTTTGTTGAGTCTGAAACCTTTAGTTGAGAGACATTCGATTTCAGATGACAGTGCTTTTATTCTTTCAACGACTAAAGGAAATATCAGTTTATTAAAAAACGAAACTACTTTACCGGAAGGCGTTTATCTTTCAAAATTAGCTCAGAAACTGGCTGATTTTTTTGGATTTAAAACCAAACCGATTGTTGTTTCAAACGCTTGTGTTTCCGGAGTGATGGTGATTTCTGTGGCGAAAAATATGATTCAGGCAGGAAAATACAAAGACGCTTTCGTCGTTGCCGGAGACGAGATTTCTGAATTTGTAATTTCGGGTTTCAATTCTTTTCAGGCTATTGGAAGTGAACCTTGCAAACCTTACGACAAAAACCGTAATGGAATTAATCTGGGCGAAGCAACTGCAAGTGTTTATATAACTTCAGAACTAAATGAGAACGAAGAATTTAAGTTTAAAATTCTGGGCGACTCAGCAATTAATGATGCCAACCACATTTCCGGACCATCAAGAACCGGCGACGGATTGTTTGCCAGCATTCAAAATGCAATGAAAGAAGCCAAAGTTTCTTCAGACCGAATCAATTTTATTTCCGCTCACGGAACGGCAACGCTTTACAACGACGAAATGGAAGCCATCGCTTTCAACCGAATGGATTTGCAAAATGTTCCTCTGAACAGTATGAAAGGCTATTACGGACATTGTCTAGGCGCATCAGGTTTATTGGAAAGCATTATTTCTATGGAATCGGCTTTGAGAAACACTTTAATTCCATCTAAAAACTTTGAAGAAATGGGCGTTTCGCAGGATTTGAATATTATTAAAGAAAATCAACCTGCAGAAATTAAATATATTTTGAAAACCGCCTCGGGTTTTGGAGGTTGTAATGCAGCGGTGGTTTTGGAGAAATTACCTTAAGAATAGGATTGAGAAAATATCATTAAATTTGTTTTGACTAATTCTGATTCTATGGAAAATTTTGTAACAGATATTAATGATTTAGATTTAAAAAAAACTTACACTTATAGTGATTATATTTTATGGAAATTTAAAGAAAGAGTGGAATTGATTAAAGGAAAAATTTTCAAAATGAGTCCTGCGCCCAATGTATCTCATCAGGAAATTTCACGAAATATCAACCGCGTTCTCGACCATTATTTTTTTGATAAATCCTGCAAAGTATTTTATGCTCCTCTTGATGTTTTACTTACTGATAAGAAAAAATCGTCTGAAGAAAACGAAATCTACACCGTGGTGCAGCCAGATCTATGTGTGATTTGTGATTTGCAAAAAATTGCTGACGGCAAAAAATGCGTTGGTGCACCAGATTTAGTTATTGAAATTCTATCGCCCGGCAACTCTAAAAAAGAAATGGATTCAAAATTTGACCTCTATCAGGAAGCAGGTGTTTTAGAATATTGGTTAGTATATCCTGAAGAAAAATCCATTAATATATTTATTCTGAAAGACAACAGATACATAGGTCTAAAACCTGTTTCTGAAGGACAAATCTTAACCTCCCATATCTTCCCTGAATTACAAGCGGATATGGATAAAATATTCATTTAACAAATGTTTATCAAAGATCTTTTTTAGATTTTACTGAAAAAAAAACTTGCAAAAAGCATAAAATAATTTTGTAATTTTGATAGAATTAAAGTTTTAGGAAATGGAATCTACTTTAGAAATCAGAAAAAGAATTCACGAATATATTGACGATGCAGATGAGCGTATTCTCCGTATTTTCAATGCAATCATTGATGCAGAAGAAGAGGAAGAAGAAGATTACGAATTAGAAGCTACCGAGTATCCCGAAGTTCCTGAATATGTATATGACAGAATTGAGGAAGAACGCAAAAAGTATTTAAATGGTGAGCTAAAAACTTCTTCTTGGGAAGAAGTTAAAGAAAGATTGATGAAAAAATTATGACTTATCACCTTTCCCTATCACCAAATGCTGAAGCTGATTTGCTTGAATCAGCATTATGGTACGAGAGCCGACAAATTGGACTGGGAGAAAAATTCACAAAAAAGGTTGAAGGTTATCTCTTTAGAATTCAAAATAACCCATTGCACTTTCCTCTGAAGAAGGGAAATTTGCGTGAGGCATATATTCAAAAATTCCCTTTTGTTATTATCTATGAAATTGTAGAAAATGAAATTGTGGTTTTCGCCATTTTCAACACTCATCAAAATCCAACAAAAAAGCCTTGAAATTTTGAAAATCCTCAATGAAGAAAACACATATCTGCACCATAGAAAGCTCAAAAATAATCCTCAACGAACAAATTATTTTTGAAACCCAAACCGAAAATTTCTCAGATTTCGCTAAAGAAGCATACAAAACTCTAGAACTGAATTATCCAAAATTTCACAAGATGGATAATCTCAGCAAACTCGCTTTTCTGGCATCCGAAATGATTCTGAAAAACGATGACCAAAGCAAAACCGCATTGGTTTTTGCCAACAAATCCTCAAGCCTCGACACCGATTTTAAATATCAGGAAAGCATCAATTCTCAGGAGAATTATTTCCCGAGTCCTACCGTTTTTGTTTATACTTTGCCTAATATTTGCGTCGGTGAAATCAGCATCAAGCATAAAATGCAGACCGAAAATGCTTTTTTCGTTTTAGATGAATTCGATGAAGAATTTTTGAATTCATACGCGGCACAGATTCTGCAATCAGGGAAAGCTGAAAAAGTCTTGTGTGGCTGGGTCGAACTATATCAGGAAAGTTATAAAGCTTTTGTATATTTGCTAACTACGTAATTTAACAATATAACAGTACAACAATGTAACAATAATTGTCAGTCTAAAATTGGTAAACTGATAAAGTGAAACATTGGTAAATTAAAAAATATGGAAGATTTAAAATTAGAATTAAAAACAAAAATCATAGAAGTTCTTAATCTTGAAGATGTTGCAATAGAGGAAATCAAAGATTCAGATCCACTTTTCGGTGGCGGTCTTGGATTAGATTCTATCGACGCTTTGGAATTAATCGTACTACTTGACAAAGACTACGGAATCAAATTATCTGACCCGAAAAAAGGAAAAGAAATCTTCCAGTCTATCGAAGTGATGGCAAAATACATCGAAGAAAACAGAACAAAATAATTCAATCTAACAATGTATCAATCTAGCAATGTACCAATATTGTTACACTGTTAAATTGATACATTGGTACATTATAAAAGGATGAGTCAAAAAATTGCCATTACAGGGATGGGCATCATTTCCTCCATTGGTAACAATGTCGGGGAAAATTTTATTTCGCTGACGACCGGTAAGCACGGCATTTCAGACATCGAACTGTTTGAAACACGCCACGCCGGAAGCATCAAAACAGGCGAGATAAAACTGTCTAATGAAGAACTTGCACATAAACTTCAGTTAAAGGAAGACAATAATGTGACAAGAACTGCTTTATTGGGGATGGTTGCCGCAAAAGAAGCTGTAGAAAGCGCCGGAATTTCAAATATTAACGAATATAAAACCGGACTCATTTCCTCCACCAGCGTTGGCGGGATGGATGTTACTGAAAAATATTTCTACACCTACGAAGATTTTCCTGAAAAGCAAAAATACATCGACGCTCACGACGCAGGAAATTCATCATTGGCAATTGCAGAATTGTTGGGTCTGAAAGGAATGGTTTCCACCATCAGCACGGCCTGTTCGTCTGCAGCCAATGCAATTATGATGGGCGCTAAACTGATTAAAAACGGTGTCCTTGACCGTGTGATTGTTGGCGGAACAGATTCACTTTCGAAGTTCACTTTGAATGGTTTTAATACGCTTATGATTTTGACGGATTCTTACAACACACCATTCGACAACGACAGAAAAGGTCTGAACCTGGGCGAAGCAGCCGCTTTCCTGGTTTTAGAATCTGATGAAATTGTCAAAAAAGAAAATAAAAAAGTCCTCGCTTATCTTTCCGGTTACGGCAACGCCAACGATGCGCATCACCAAACCGCCTCTTCGGAAAACGGACAAGGTGCTTTCTTAGCAATGGAAAAAGCTTTGAAGGTTTCAGGTTTAAAAAAAGAAAACATTGATTATATTAACGTTCACGGAACGGCGACACCGAATAATGATTTGTCTGAAGGCATTGCAATGATTCGGATTTTTGGTGAAAACCAGGTTCCGGAATTCAGTTCTACAAAAGCTTTTACAGGTCATACATTGGCGGCGGCGGCGGGAATTGAAGCGGTTTATTCGATTTTGGCGATGCAGAACAATGTAATTTTTCCGAATTTAAATTTCAAAAACAAAATGGAAGAATTTGATTTGACGCCGGTTACCGAACTAAAAGAAAAAAACATCAACCACGTACTTTCCAACTCATTTGGATTTGGAGGAAACTGTTCAACTTTAATTTTTTCTAAATTATGAGTGCAGTTTACATCAACAGTGCCGCCTGCATCTCGGTTCAGGACACTTTAAACGAAAATTTATTCGAAACTTTAAAACCTGAAAATTCAGTTCAGATTTTAAAAGCCATCGAGCCCAATTATAAGGAATTCATTCCGCCCGCGATGAGCCGGAGAATGTCTAAAACGGTTAAAATGAGCTCCGTAGCTTCCACGAAAGCTTTACAGAAAGCAGGAATTGAAAAACCCGATTCTATCATCGTCGGAACTGGAATGGGCTGTTCTCAGGATTCCGAAAAGTTCCTGAAAAATGTTTTGGAAAACAATGAAGAATTTCTGACACCAACGTTTTTCATCCAATCTACACACAACACAGTTTCAGGACAGATTGCTCTGGGATTGCAATGTCACGGCTATAATTTCACGTACGTCAACAGTTCATCTTCACTGGAATTTTCAATGCTGGATGCGAAACTTCAGATTTTGGATGGTGAGGCAGAAAATGTTCTTGTCGGTTCAACAGATGAACAAACGGACAGAACGATGGAGCTCTACAAATTGAGCAATTCCATTAAAAAAGAAGAAAATCTTCCGGTTGATTATTTAAATTCAACGACGCAAGGTGTGATTTGGGGCGAAGGTTCAAGCTTTTTTGTTTTAGGAAAAGAGAAAACTGAAAATTCTTATGCTCAACTAAAAGATATTAAAATTGTTAATACATTAGAATTAGACGAAACTGAGAAATTTATTGAAGATTTTTTAGCTAAAAATAATTTGAAAAGCGAAGATATTGACGCTCTGATTTTAGGTTTCAGTGGAGATTCAGAGTCGGATATTTATTATAAAAACGCATCGGAATTATTTCCAAATTCATCGCTACTTTATTACAAACATTTGAGTGGAGAATTCAATACGGCGAGCGGTTTTTCAACATTTATGGCTTGTCAGATTTTGAAAAATCAAGTGATTCCGGAAGTGATGAAAATTAATGAGGTGAAAAAGGAAAGCATCAGAAATATTCTTCTCTACAATCATCTCAGAGGAATTGACCATAGTTTGGTTTTGCTGGAGAAAGCTTACTAAATTCAGTTATAATTAAAAGTAAGTTTGTCATCCGTAGGAATCTCGACGACATTGTTTAGATTCGTACGGAAGGACAAACAGACCGTTAAAGGTTTAATCCAAAAACAATAAAGATGAAACATTATCCATTTATTATCTTTTATCTTTTTCTTAATGTATTTACTTATGCATTCCAAGGAACAATTTGGGTTTACGTGTTTTGTTTCATCCTATTTTCAGCAGTTGTAGTTTGGGGTTCATTTGACATTCAGTTGGGATATTTTGTTAACAGTTTTACCCATAAACGAACAAAAATCAAAGAAGTTGCTTTGACTTTTGATGACGGACCGACAGAATTTACTCCGAAATTTTTAGATTTATTAAAAGAAAATAATATAAAAGCTACATTTTTCTGCATCGGAAAACAGATTGAAAAATATCCTGAAACTTTCCAAAGAATCATTGCAGAAGGTCATACGGTTGGTAATCACACTTTTTCACATTCCAATAATACCGGCTTTTTATCAACTTCAAAAATGATTGATGAAATTGAAAAATGTGATGATGCAATGTTGAAAATTGGCAATATTAAAACCGATTTGTACCGTCCTCCTTTTGGTGTAACCAATCCCAATATTGCCAAAGCCATTAAGAAAACAAATAAAAAAAGCATCGGCTGGAATGTCCGTTCGCTGGACACGGTGATTACGGATGAGAAGAAAATTTTAAAGAAAGTAACCAAAAATTTAAAGAAAGGAAGCATTATCCTGCTTCACGATACTTCTGAGAAAACGTTCAATGTTTTGGTTGAATTATTGTTATTTTTGGAGCGTGAAAAATATTCGACTTTCACGATTGATTCAATTATTAAATCAGAAAACAATGTTTAAAAATACAGCTTTCTTCGCCTTTTTATTAATTTCAGGTTTTGTTTTTGCCCAAACTACGGCAATGACTAGTGCCGAATCCAAAGCATTTGTGACAAAAATTTCCGCTGAAACAAAGGAAATCAAAACTTTGCAAAGCGATTTCGTTCAGACAAAAAAAATGGATTTTTTAGATAAAAATATTGTCACACAAGGCAAAATGTCGCTAAAATCTCCAAATACATTGAGCTGGAAATACACAAAACCTTATCAGTACAGCATTATCTTTAAGGAAAACAAAATTTTCATCAACGACCAAGGAAAAAAATCTTCCGTTGATGCAAAGAGCAAAACTTTTGAAAAAATAAATAAACTGATTGTCGGAAGTTCAAACGGAAAGATGTTCAGCGATCCTGAATTTTCTGTGGTTTATATGAAAAATTCAAGTTCGAACATTGCGAAATTTACTCCGAAATCTGCGCAGTTGCTGAAGTACATTAAGCAAATTGAACTTCATTTTCCTAAAAATCAATCGACAGTTTCTCAGGTAAATATGACCGAGGCTTCGGGCGACACAACAAATATTGTTTTTAAAAACACCAAAATCAATGCGCCGATTCCTGCTTCTGAGTTTTCTTTATAGTTCGCTTTTATTGCTAATGTTTTCGTGCAAAACGTACCAGCTGAAAGATGCAAAACCAATTTCAAACTCCGCAAAAGAGGTTGAAAATCTATACTTTAGTTCAAAAGAGGATTATGTTTACAAATGCCAAATGGAAGTTTACGGCAATGACATCAGCGGAATTCTTATTATTAAAAAAATCTCCGAAACCACGCATAGAGTCGTGATGACCTCAGATTTTGGAAACAAAATGATTGATTTTGAGATTTCCGAGAATGACTTCAAACTCAATTATGTCTTGGCAGATTTAGATAAAAAAATGGTCATTAATTTTTTAAAGAATGATTTTCAGGAATTGCTGAGACAAAAATACCCTGTCGCCGAAAGTTTTCAAGATGAAAACTCAAATATTTTCAGGTCAGAATTAGACAAAAAAAATTATTACTTATCTTTTAGCAAATCAAATTCTCTCCTCACGCAAATTGTTTACACCAAGAACAAAAAGGAGAAGATCAATTTTAGTTTTGATGCGAAAAAACCTACTTTTGCAGAAACGATCAATCTTCAGCACAAAGATTTTAAGATCAATATCAAACTATTTCAAATCACTGAAACTGAATAATTATGCAGACTATCCTTACAGACTTTTATACTTTAGAATCCTACGACAAATCAGAAAACGGAAGTTATATTGCAAAAATTTCTCTTAATAAAGATCATGATATTTTCAAAGGTCATTTTCCTGGAAATCCTGTGACACCAGGAGTTTGTATGATGCAGATTGTGAAAGAATTAACGGAAGAGTTTACCGGACAAAAATTGTTTTTGAAATCAGCTTCCAATGTAAAATTCATGGCAATTATTAACCCTTTTGAAACACCAAGTCTTACGATGCAACTTGATATTAATGAAGGTGAAAATGAAATCAAAGTAAAAAACACGACTTCTTTTGGCGAGACTATTGCATTGAAGATGTCAGTTAATTACAACAAACAGACATCATGAAACTGATATTATCTTTATTGACAGGCTTATTTTTATTTCTCCAAAGCTCAGATCTGGAAGCTTTGAGAAACAGCTATTCAAAAGCAAATTTGTCCGTCGAAGGTGCTAAAGATTTCATTGAATTGGCGGAAAAAAAATCTTCTTCTGATCCTGTAATTTCTGCCTACAAGGCTGCATCCCAAATCCTTGAAGCTAAAGTCACCACGGAGAAAAATAAAAGAAAAACATTTGTAAAAGCTGGTGCATCAAGTCTGGAAAGTATTGTTAAAGCCAATCCCAATAATGCTGAATTAAGAGTAATCAGAATGAGCGTTCAGGAAAATATTCCTAAAATTGTAGGATATTCGAAGAACCTTAAGGAAGATAAAACTTTTATTTTAAACAACTACAGCAAGCAAAATTCTGCTTTGAAAAGCTATATCAAAAAATTTGCACAACAGTCTAAAACCATGACTGCCGCAGAAAAAAATTCGTTGAAATAAATGACATTTTCTGAAGTACAAAATGCAATTGACAAGAGGAAAATCTGCGTTTTGGTTCCTACTTACAACAACGAGAAAACTCTGAGACGAGTCATTGACGGTGTGTTAGAGTATACTAAAAACATTATCGTTGTCAATGATGGATCAAGTGATTCAACTTTAGAAATTTTAAAAACTTATCCGCAAATTTCCACGATCAATTTACCTGAAAATAAGGGAAAGGGAAACGGACTGAAAATTGGTTTTAGAAAAGCTAAAGAATTGGGTTTTGATCACGCAATTACCATCGATTCAGACGGACAGCATTATCCGGATGATATTCCTGTTTTTGTGAAGGCTTTATTGGATGAAGAAGAAGATATATTGCTCATAGGAAACCGAAATATGTCGCAGGATGGCATTCCAAAAAAAAGCAGTTTTGGGAACCGTTTCTCTAATTTTTGGTTTTGGTTTGAAACAGGAATTAAGCTCGAAGATACACAATCGGGCTATAGATTATACCCTTTACATAAAATTCCGAAGAAATATTTTACTCCAAAATTTGAATTTGAGATTGAGATCATTGTACGGACAGCCTGGAAACATGTTCAGGTAAAAAATGTTCCGATCAAAGTTTTGTATGATCCGGCGGAACGAGTTTCGCATTTCAGACCATTCAAAGATTTTACGAGAATCAGTATTTTGAATACTATTTTAGTCATTATCACTTTATTTTATATCATTCCAAGAAATTTTATCCGAAATTTCAGAAAGAAAAGTTTTAAACAATTTATCAAAGAAGATGTTTTAGAGAGTGATGGAAGCAACCGTACCAAAGCTTTTTCTATTGCACTCGGCGTTTTTGTGGGTTTATCGCCGTTTTGGGGATTTCATACCTTGTTGGTGATTTCTTTATCTGTGCTTTTTAAGCTTAATAAAATATTGGCTTTTGTAGCATCAAATGTCAGTTTACCGCCATTTATTCCATTTATTATTGCGGCAGCTTTGTTTTTGGGATCTCCTTTTTTAAGTGGTGAAAGTAATATTTTAACTCAGGATCTGAATTTTGATCTGGTAAAAAATAATCTCCTTCAATATGTAATCGGAAGTTTGATTCTTGCCACTTCAATGTCATTTGTTTCCGGAATTGCATCTTATCTCTTTCTGAATAAGTTGAATCCTAAGAATAATTGACTTAATAAAATAAAAAACTGCAAAGCCTTTTGACTTTACAGTTTAAATAAATCGTTACTTATTATTCTTAAAACTATTTCTTTATTATTTTCTGAGAATGAGTTTTACCGTTTTTATCCGTTAAGATCAACAAATAATCACCTTGATTCAGATTCTTAACAGAAATTGAATTTCTTTCAACCTTTGTTTGTAAAACCATTCTTCCACTCAATTCATATATTTTTGCTTCCACAATATCAATTCCTTTTTTAGTTTTAATATTGATCATATCATATGTCGGATTTGGATAGATTGTCAATAAATCTTGTACATTCTCAACTTCTTTTGTGTCTAAGAATGATCCTTCTACGATATGTAATGTTGTGTTCGGGGTAACGTTATTCACTACATCAATAGTTCCTGAAGGCCATCTTACCACAACTTTTGTAATTGCTGTTGCCTGACCAATTCCGAAATGAGTGTTCAGAGAGCTCATATTTCTGAATCCTGTTCCACTTTGTACGTCTCTGATTTGTTTTCCCCATGCTCCGTGAATTTCCACTCTTGCACCGATTCCGTTTCTGTTACTTTGAATTCCTTTTAATGTCACTTTAAGCCATTTATTTGTATTTCCGGCATTCATCATGATTGTACTGCCTTTTTGAATATCCAAAAATCCGTCATTATTTAAATCTCCAATAGGACGGTTATAGGCATCTAAATCATATGTATTTGAACTTATAAAAGTGAAATTTCCATTTCCAAACATGATTTTATTTGAACTTAATACATCTAGGAATCCGTCATTATCAAAATCATGCGTTACATATTCTCTACTCGTAGCACTTGCGGTGTCATATCCGGAACCTGCAGACATATCTGAGAATGTTCCATTACCGTTATTCTTCATCACTTTGCTCGATACATCACTCGCTGCATTCATTCCTACTACAGAATCCATCCAACCATCGTTATTAAAATCTCCCCAAGCGGAAGACCAGCTTTGTATAGGATTTAACATATTTGCAGCAGCAGCTACATTGGTAAATGTTCCGTTTCCGTTATTTCTGTGCAGTTCATCAAGATTTCCTCCATTTCCGGCACCTGCACTGTTACATTTTGCAATATAAAGATCCATATCTCCATCATTATCAAAATCAGTCCATATAGACGCATAATTTCCGCCTGTAGGAAAATCTCCCAATCCTCCCTGATTATGATTCATGTTTGTACCGTCATTCAGATAATATCTATTCGGTGCATTGTCATCACAAATAAATGCATCCAATTTACCGTCATTATTGATGTCTACAAAATTCGATCTTTGGCAAAGATAAGACTGCGGTTTTCTGTCGACAGTAAAACCGGTTCCGGTGCTGTTAGCTTTTACAAAAGTAATTCCGCTTCCGGATCCGTAAACAAGATCGTTGTAACCATTGTTGTCATAATCTCCTGCTGCAATACTCCAAGATGGAGTTACAGTAGTGGTTGGAACTGTATAGGTAACATTATTAAAAGTTCCTCCTGTTTGCTGGTAAGAAATTACAATCTGCGTTGCATTTACTACAGAGACAATATCATCTAAATAATCTCCATTCATATCAACAACACAATTATTCAAAGTTCCCGCTGAACTTACAGATTGCGGAATAAATGTAACTCTGTCTGGTGGTACTACAACTTCATTTACATTAAAATTGAATCCCGAACTTGTCCATTTATTATCAAATACAATATAATAAGTTGTTCCGGCTACACTTGAAAAGGTAACCTCTGATGCATAATTGTAAGTACCTGCTCCACCGGAATAATCATCGTTTGAAGTTACACAAGTAAGCGCAGAACAGTTACCTTTATAAATGATTAATCGGGTATCAACACTTTGACCGGGAATCGAGGTAGTTACATTGATACTTGCTGTTTGTGTTGCAGTAAATTTATACCAGATTCCGGCTGTTGGTAAAGTTGTTGTTGATAAACCACAAAATATTGTAGGAGCTGCACCTGTAATAGTAGGAGCTGTATTTGTTCCTACCGCAGCAACCAAAGCTGAGCTACAATTTAATTGAGCGATTCCCCATGTAATACTAAACATAAGAATAAAAAGAGCTGTTTTTTTCATGTTCGGTTATATATTAGTTTTTAAGGACAGTTTTGATTGATCGTATTGATCCATTGTTTTAAAAGTTCAACGCCTTCATCATGAACAATAGTTCTTCCCAACAACGGCATTCTGGAACTTTCGTCCACAGAACTAAGTCTGAAATGCATCACAGATTTAGCAGGATTTGAAGGAGTAATAATTCTTTGCAGAGACTGATCTATCGGTTCATCTGCAACTAGACAGACTCCAATATTTGAAAGACTTGTTGTCTGGCTGAAACTTAATCTTATAGCACGATAATCACATCTTGCATTTTCCTGATGACAATGAGCACAGTTTATGTCTAGGTAAGAACGCAATCGTAAATCTAAAGGTTTGCTTGTATCTTTATAATTTACCGTAGAAACAATATTTGACGGAAAGCTTTGCAAATATCCTTCATCTACAAGATTTTGCAACTGATTTTTCAGACCATTTGGATAATTATAAGCCGTATTCATGTTCTGTGGTTTCACTCCTATCGGAACAGGTTTGTTTTCCAATTTGTGACAAGCAAAGCATTCAGCTTCTGACGGAATTCTGTAATCGATAGTCATCACATCATTATTCTCTTTCCTGAATGTAAGATGTTTTGAGCTTCCGCTTGTAAAATCAGACCCTGTCACTAATTCTGCCTCTGTTTGTGCATCATTCCATAAATATTCTGCAAAAGTCCACCCGCTTGCTTTTTTTATCATCAATCGGGTTTCGACGATTTTTGTTGTATTTCCGGGTTGTATCGTATTATAATAGAAATTTTTTATCAGAACTGTTCCTACAGGAAAATTCAGTGTTTTGTTATCTGCATCATATGTTGATTTGACACCATTTGGCATCCATATAAATCTTTTTTTCAGTGCGTAATCTGTAAAAAGGGCACTTGCAGGTTCGTAGGGAATTACTTTGGCAGAAGGTTCCAAATTCTTCAAATCTCCTTTAAAGAAAGAGTATGTTGATAATTTGGAATACGGGACAGCATCAATATTAAAGTTAACTAAAGAACTTTCAACCTCAACACCTTCGATCTTTTCGTCATTTTTACATGAAAATAAAACTAAAAAGCATAATAATAAAAAGTAGTTTTGTTTCATTCATTTATTATTTTAAAAAAAGCTAATATAGCAATAAAACAATCAAATGGTGAAATAATTTTCAATTTAAATAAAGATTTATTAAATTAAAACTAACTTAAATTAACAAAAGTAAAAAGAATTGAAAATATTGATTTTAAAATAATGGTTGGAAAAACTGTACTAACAATTAATTATTTAACTTTTTTAATGCCTTATTCAAATACTCCTCTACATTTTTTCTGTCTGGAACAGTTGTAATTTCTTTAGTCAAAGCTTTTTCAAACTCAATTTTCGCATTAGAATATTCTTTTTTATTAAAGTAATATTTCCCAATTTGATAATAAACCAACCACAAATCGGGATTTAAAGATTGATAATGAATGATAAAATCTTGAGCTAAAACTCTGTTCTGATCGTTAATTGCCGCGTCAATCTGAGAACTTTTCTTTTTATAATCTTCATAGTCTTTAAATTCTGGAGAATCTACAAAAGGATCTTTAGCAATATTCAATTTTGATTTTGAAAATTCACCATTTGCTAATCGTTTATCTGAAAAAATTTCATTCAGATCATAACATACAAATTCTCCCAATTGATAAGGATTTGAAGAAACCCAAACCAATCTTTTCTCTGGTGAAAATATGACTGCATGATGAGCCAAAAGCTGATTAATCGCTTTTTCGTTTCCGTAGCCGATACTTTTATCTTCTAAACCTGATCTATCTCTTAAAATCGAAGCCATTTTTTCAGGATTGAGTTTTTTATTTTCCTGCAAAAGTTCCTGAAGCTTTTCATAGCGATATTCGGAATGACTTTCGTTTATATGTTTTTGATTTCTTTTATCATCTTTATAAGCTTCAGATTGAAAATGATTTGTGCAAAAAACCTTGCTTGAATTCTCAACTTTATACACTCCAAAATTATCCGGAGAAACTTCGATAATCACTGCATTTTTATCATTTGCACTTCCGACTAAAATAGATTCTGAAACGAAAACCTTTCTTTTTTTGGCAATTGCAATTGCTTCATCAATATTTCTTGCATACTGTAAAATCTCCCTTGTCACCAAAGAAATCGGGGTTTTTGCCGTCAATGGAATTTTCGATTTCCCGGCATTGATCGTCACGGTAATTCCTTCTTTATTCATTCCAGAAACTACACCGATCATTCCCGGCCAGCTTACAGACAGATAAGGAATTCCGGTTTCCGGTTCTACAAATTCGACCAGTTTATTTTTGGCAAATTCGTCACCGACGTAGAAATCGAAGTTTCTTCCGATCAATAAATCTCCATCTTCTGTATTTTCATTCCAGACCGCAAGAGAAGTACATCCAACAACCATTAAATCCTGCATTGCATGACCAATATCATGTGCTCCGTGTAAATACATTGCTCTTCTGAATTTTGGCGCGATAAAATCATATTTATCTGATGAATATTGAGACAATCCGTACAATTCAACCTGATCATCCTCTTTAATATTTAAATACATCTTACGATTATACCATTTCAGAAAACCGCGTAAGAGATTCTGTTTAAATTTCGACGGAACAAATGTTTCTACTTTCGAAAAGAAAATTTCTTCCTGCTTCTGCATCAAGGGTTGCATTAAAGCACCATTGTTATAGCCCAATTGCAGAGGATTTCCTTTGATGTAAAGTTCCCAAAGCTGCTGTTTGTTTTTGGTTAAATAATTTTGATTAAAACTAAAAGTAGAGTCGTTAATTTTTTGAACTTTCGGAATCTCTAACAAATACTGTTTTACATCGGGAATGTGTTTCACAGACTTTCTTGTTCCACACGAAACCAGATTTAAAACAAAAAATGCATAAATAAAAATTTTAATCTTCATTTGTTTGATTTAAAACTTTTGTCAAACGCTCATCAATCAGTTCTTTACCCAAAATTTCCGCGCAAGTATTAAAAGCTCCGATTGTACAGCCTAAAATTCCGTGCATATTTACAGATTGTCCCGTTAAAAAAAGGTTATCAATTTTGGTTCTTGGTGACACCATTGTTTTTAAAGGGTTTTCTGAAGTTTTGATATAACCGTACATATTTCCGTCGAAACTTCCTATATAATCGCGGTAAGACAAGGGAGAAGACGTGTAAATGTTTTTAATAGAATTCCTCATATCCGGAAATTTCTTTTCTAAAGCATCAATCATTTTTTCCGCTTTTTCAAGCTTAAATTTTTCGTATTGTTTTCCTCGTTCTTGTTCATCAGCAATGGTGTTGCATGTATTCTGCCAATGTTTCACTTCGTCAAAATTCATATAAGAAATTGCAGTAAAACTTTCAGCGAATTCAGGATGTAATTTTGCTGGAGTAGAAGAAAGCATATAGGTTTCCGGCCAGTGTTCTTTTTTATATTTAAAAGCATTCCAGACCGTTTCTTCAGATGAAAAATGATAAATATTATAATTAAAATTATGAAGTGAATTAGGTTTTAAAACCAAATAAACACTGAAACATGACGAAACGGGTTCCCAACTCAAAATTCTGTTGAGGAAAGATTTTTTCAGCCTATTCTCACCTATCAGTTTAATTGCAGAACGGATTTCTATATTGGATATAAACTGTTTTGCGAAATACTCTTTGCCTTGAACAGTTTTTACAGAGCTTAAAACATTGCTTTCATCAAAAATCATTTCAGAAACTTCGGAATGTTTATGAACTTCTGCTCCATATTCTCTTAATTTTCTGATTAAAAGTTTTGAAATCTGACTTCCACCTTTCACACACTTGTACGCACTTTGAATATAAGAATTCACCGTCAAAGCATGAACATAGAAAGGAATATTCTCAGAATCACCTGCGTACAGAAAATTTGAACCCAATAAAACAGCCTGCAGTTTTTGATCTGAAGTGATTGATTCTATGAATCTTTTTGTATTTAAATGAAGAATTTCCTCGTTATAATTGTTTTGTCCGACAACATTATATCTCGGAAAATAATTGCAAACCCGCTGAATTTCTTCACAATAATTTTCTAAATTTTCTCGTTCGTCGGGAAAATGTTGCGATAATTGCTTGACAAAATTTTCGTAACCTTGAGCATGCGGATATTCGATTTTGTCTTCTCCAAATGTGATTTTATCATATCCGTTATTATCCATTTTCTCAAGTTCAAGATCATCGATAATCTCAAGATAAGAAAAAAAATGATGCAGATTTTGCCCTTTTGAAAGTCCGCCGAGATAATGAACTCCGGTGTCAAAAATCAATTTATCTCTTGAAAATGTCTGCAAGTTTCCGCCATACTGATTATTTTTTTCCAGAACACAGACTTTCAAGCCTTCTTTCGCCAGAATAAGTGCCGAAACAAGACCTCCGAGACCGCTGCCAATGACCAATATGTCAAATTCTTTTTTCAAGGGAGAAATTAATTTTTGAGATTTTTTAACGTCGAATTGCAGCAGCCCGACTTGAGCGGAAATCCTTTTTTGCAAAGCAAAAAAGATTGGGAGCGGAAGGCGGAATAGCTGCCATAAATGTATTGAAATTAATCTACTTGATCCCAAAAATCAAAATAATTAAACCACTGGAGAGGATATTTTTTGATCATTGATTCCAGATTTTGAGTATATGAGTTTAAAAGTCCCTGTGCATCACGTTTTTTAACCTGTTGAGCGACTCTTGCGTACAAATGATAATGAAGATTTTTCTCTTTCATTACATACACATAGACGACCGGAACGCCCAATCTCGAAGCAATGAGAAAAGGACCTGCAGGAAATTTTGCACTTTTACCTAGCAAATCTGCCTTAAGGAATTTTGAACCTTCAAAATAACGGTCACCGGTAAAACAAATCAATTCGTTTTTTGACAAAGCTTCATTGATGTCAAAAATATGCGACATGTCGTCTTTCACATAGATGAATTTAATATTGCTTTTCTTAACCGTAACACTGTCGAGATATTCTTTTATGATCGTAACTTCCTGATCTGTCGTTACTAAATTAATCTGACAATCAAAATCAATATCTGCAAAAAAGTGTTCTGCAATTTCGAAATTTCCGATATGCGCGCTGATGAGAACTCCGCCTTTTTTTTCGGCTAAAAGGTTTTTTAAATTTTCAACACCGTCAAATTCGTAGGTAAATTTATCTCTCAATCCCGCAGAGATCGCAGTTTTATCAATCAAAACCGTTCCGAAAGTGAAGTAACTTTTATATCTGGAGATTATCGTAGTCCAAAAGTTATAGTCGAGCCGCTTTTTGAAATAATATGAAATGTATTCGTTGCTCTTTTTTTCGAATAAAAAGTAATATGCAGCTACAAAATAAAGCACAAAATATGAACTTCTGATCCCGATATTTCTAATGCACCAGACGAATATTCTGTATCCTAATATGGTTCCTTTAGACTTACCTTTCCACTTGTTCATAAAATACAATTTACCAATTTATCAATATAACAGTGTAACAATTATTTTCTCATTGGCACATTGATAAATTGTTATATTGCTACATTTTTTAAAGTAAATATTTAATCAATAATTAAGCGTTTTTTTCAGAGATTTTACTTTCAATAGCTGAATAGAAGTCATCAAAATTCACTATTTTTTTGAAGTCTTCTTCCCCTAATTTCACTCCGAAATTAGATTCGATCACAACGACAAGATCAATATAATCTAAGCTGTCTAAGCCTAATGTTTTTTTAAAATTTGCCTCATTATTGATTTCATCTCCGTCAACTTCAAATTCGTTGATCAAAAAATCATTAACGATCGCAACAATTTTTTCCCTTTCCATGTTTTTAATCAAATTTTTTAACAATTAATGCGGAATTGGTTCCCCCAAATCCGAAAGAATTCGACAAAAATACGTCAATTTTTTGATTTTTTGTCTCAGCGATAAGATTTATCTTTTTTGCGTCATCATCAGGATTTTCCAGATTGATATTCGGTGCAACAAAATCATTCTGCATCATCAGAATCGAATAAATCACCTCACTCGCTCCTGCCATCCAACATTCATGACCCGTCATCGATTTTGTTGAACTCACAGGAACTTCACTGCCGAAAATTTCGTAAATCGCTTTTGCTTCGTTCGCATCACCAATCGGGGTAGAAGTCGCATGAGCATTGATATAATCTATATTTTCTGCCTTTAAGCCAGACTGTTTTAAAGCTCTGTTCATGGCTAAAGCAGGTCCGTCAACATTGGGAGTAGAAATATGACCTCCGTTTGATGAAAATCCGTAACCAACGATTTCCGCTAAAATATGTGCACCTCTTTTTTGTGCAGACTCGAGACTTTCAACAATTAAGGAAGCCGCTCCACCGCTCGGAATCAAACCATCTCTTTCAGAATCAAAAGGTCTTGAAGCTTTGGTTGGTTCGTTTTCTCTTGTTGAAAAAACTCCCAATCCATCAAAACTTGCCATAGAATATTTATTGGTTTCCTGAGCTCCTCCACAAACAATCATATCCTGAAAACCATTGCTGATCATCATATAAGCCAATCCCAAAGAATGAGAACCGCTTGCACAGGCTGCACTGATGGTTAAATTGATTCCTCTCAATTTAAAAATCGTAGAAAGATTCATCGTCACCGTAGAATTCATCGATTTAAAAATCGCTCCGGAACCCATCAAAGTAGTATCTTTCTTTTCTCTGGCAATGTCAATCGATTCTACAACAGCTTTTGAAACACTGTCGTTTCCATATAAAATTCCAACTTCGTTTTGGTCTAAAAAGTCTTGATCTATATTAGCATTTTTTAGTGCGTCAAGTGTAGCCAAGTAAGCATATTCGCTTTCTTCACCCATACTTACACGCTGTCTTCTGCTGAGAAGATTTTTGAGATCCGGTTTTGGAACAACACCCGAAAGCCCTGATCTGAAACCAAATTCTTTTCTCTCATCAACTAAAACAATTCCGGATTTACCTTGATACAGGGATTCTTTCACTTCTTCCAAAGAAGTTCCGATGCAAGAATAAATTCCCATTCCGGTAATGACTACCCTATTTTCCATCTAAATTTTAGGTTACAGGTTTCAGGTTTTAGGTTGCAGCTAATAACTGTTACCTATCATCTGCTACCTAATTTATGAATAAATTCCTCCGTTGATATTAATAATTTCTCCTGTGATGTAAGAAGATTTTCTTGAAGCTAAAAACGCGACTAAATCTGCAACTTCCTCTGCTTCACCAAATCTGTTTGCGGGAATCATTGCTTTAAGTTCATCTTCATTAAAATCCTGTGTCATATCCGTTTTAATGAAACCCGGAGCAACTGCATTTACAGTTATATTTCTTTTAGCAACTTCCTGAGCCAGAGCTTTTGTAACTCCGACTAAAGCGCCTTTTGCCGCAGAATAATTGGTTTGTCCTGCAGTTCCTTTTACTCCGGAAACTGACACCATATTGATGATTCTTCCGTATTTATTTCTCAATAACTTTTGGATGAAGAAGTTGGTGACATTATAAAAACCATTTAAGCTCGTATTAATCACAGAGTTCCAGTCTTCTCTCGGCATCCACATGAATAATCCGTCTCTTGTAATACCTGCATTGTTTACAATAACTTCAACTATTGATTTGGGATTGCTTTCCTGCCATTCAGTTAGAACTGATACAGTTTCATCTGCATTTCCCACATCAAATTTCAGGATTTCTCCTGTAGAACCCAATTCTTCAACTTTAGCTAAAGTTTCTTTTGCCGCAGCTTCGTTTGAAGTGTAGTTGATCAGAATATGATAATTTTTCTCTTCAGCAAGTTTTATACAGATCGCTCTACCAATTCCTCTGGAGCCGCCTGTTACAATTGCACATTTCATGTGTTTATGTTAATATTGTTTCGTATTAGTTTTATTGACAATCAATTTAACTAAATAATTACATTGTCTTTAAATATTTTTTTACTTCTTCCAAATAAGGATACATCACCATATCGCTTGAAAAAGCAGGGATAATTTTTCTAATTTCATCGTACAGTTCCTTTGTTTTAGATGAAACCTTATCCTTAAAATCAAGATATTCAATAGCCTGAATGATCGTTATTGCTTCAATTGCCAACACTTCAAAAGCATTTTCGATTACCTTTCTGCAAATCACAGCAGCATTCGTTCCCATGCTTACAATATCCTGATTATCATTATTATTAGGTATACTGTGAACATACATTGAGTTTGATAGCATTTGACTTTCAGCAGTTGTGGAAGTTGCTGTAAACTGAACTCCCTGCATCCCGAAATTGAAACCTAATTTACCTAAATTTACGAAAGGAGGCAAAATTTCGTTGATTTTTGAATTTAAAAGATAATTCAGTTGTCTTTCAGCCAACATTGTCAACTTAGTTACTACAATTTTCAGCTTGTCCATTTCCAAAGAAATATAATCTCCGTGGAAGTTACCTCCGTGGTAAACATGCTGATCTTCAACATTGATGATCGGATTATCGTTTGCCGAATTGATCTCGTTTTCAAGAACTTTTTCGGTATATTCCAAAGTATCTAAAACCGGTCCCAAAATCTGTGGAACACATCTTAAAGAATAATATTCCTGAACTTTTTCTTTGAAAACCTTTTCCTGCTCTTCAAAATGAGTGTACAAATGATCAGCTCTTTTTCTGATCAATTTACTGTCAGATAAATGTTCGCGCATTCTGGCTGCAATTTTTTGCTGACCTGCATGAAGTTTTGTTCCGTTTAAAGCTTCTGACAAATGATCGTCATAAGCCTGAACAATCTCATTAATCGCACATGATAATTTAATTGAAATATCAGTTAATTGATTGGCTTTGTATGCATTAACAATACCAATTCCCGACATAACGGAAGTTCCATTCATTAAAGCAAGACCTTCACGGATCTCAACTTTAATTGGCTCTAAACCTTCGATCTCGAAAACTTCTCTGGTCAATTTTCTTTCACCTTTATAGAAAACTTCACCTTCACCGATCAATACCAAAGCTAAATGTGCCAATTGCACCAAATCGCCACTTGCACCTACTCCGCCGTGTTCGAAAATCAATGGAGTAATATCTCTGTTTATTAATTCTTTAAGTAAAAAAACAACAGATTCATGAACTCCTGAATTTCCTAACGACAAAGTATTTAATCTAGCCAACATACAAGCTTTCACTTCATCCGCAGGAAGCGGATTCCCGATGCCTGAAGAATGACTTCTGATTAAATTATATTGTAACTGATGCGTATCTTCATCACTGATTTTAAACTGAGCCATCGGTCCGAAACCTGTATTGACTCCATAAATTACTTTATTTTTTGAAAATTCTTTAAGAAACTGAAAACTTGCATTCACACGGTTGAGAAGTACCTCATCGAGTTCTACGGTTTCATTTTCTATTATGATCTTCTGAAAATCCCTCAGTTCTAAAAAGTTATTTATTTTCATTAATTAAAGTAATAATATATAATTTTGTAAAATATAATTAATTGTCACTAATTTTGCGGCAAAGATATAAGTTATTATTAAAATAAAAAATCAAAGATGACCAAAGAATTTGTTGATGTTCTCGTAATCGGAGCTGGACCTTCCGGATGCGTCTCTTCTGCTTACCTAAAGAAGAACAATATCAACGTAAAAGTTGTTGAAAAAACAAAATTTCCGAGACTTGTAGTTGGTGAGAGTTTGATTCCGAGAGTGATGGATCATTTTGATGAAGCGGGACTTTTTCCTGCTTTGGATAAAATGGGATTCGAGAAAAAACTCGGCGCACGTTTTTTGAGAGGAGATGAAGTTTGCATTTTTGATTTTAGTAATAAATTCGGTGAAGGATGGGACTGGACTTGGCAGGTTCCAAGAGCTGATTTTGACAATACATTGGCTCAGGAAGTGATTAATAAAGGTGTTGATCTTGAATTTGAAACCGAAGTAATCGGAATTGAATTTGACGGAACTGATTCTATTACTACTGTAAAAACGAAACAAGGCGAAACCAAAGAAATCCACGCAAAATTTGTGATTGATTCAAGTGGTTATGGAAGAGTTTTACCAAGACTTTTAGATTTAGAAAAACCTTCAAAATTATCTCCGCACTCAGCTATTTTCGCTCATGTTGAAGATGTCAACAGAGAAGAAGGCGAGGAAGGAACTTTGATTTCTTTTGATATTATTGAAACTGAAGTTTGGCTTTGGGTAATTCCTTTTTCGAATGGAAATACGAGTGTAGGAATTGTGGGTCCAACTGAATACATTGATAAATTGTCGGAAAATGGCGATACCGCAGAAGCCTTAAGAAAAGCAATTTCTCTGTCGGATTATTATGTAAAACGTTTCGGAGATGTAGAATTTTTATTTGAGCCGAGACATTTGAAAGACTATTCTTGTTCGGTTAAAAAATTATTCGGAGACGGATTCGCCTTGACGGGTAATGCGTCAGAATTTTTAGATCCTGTTTTCTCCTCAGGAATGGCATTTGCCACAGAAGGCGGAATGACGGCGGCAAAATTGGCAATCCGACAGTTAAATGGTGAAAAAGTCGACTGGCAGATAGAATTTGCAGATTACATTTTATACGGAGTTAACGTTTTTACAACGTATGTAAAAGAATGGTACACCGGAAATCTTCAGGAATTATTTTTCCATCAGCCGGAAAACCCTGATGTGAAAAGGAAAATCTGTGCAGTCCTCGCTGGTTATGTTTGGGACAAGAAGAACACGTTTGTAAGAATACATGATACGGCAATCGTCAACTTAGCCAATTTCATTAAAACAGAAAAAGAAAAAGCATAAAAAAACGGTCTGAAAATTTTCAGACCGTTTTTTTATTTTCTTAAGGCTCTTTTATATTCTTTCCCCAAAAATCTTTTTCCCGTAGCTTCAAACGCTCCTGCTATTCTTCCATATTCCATTACGAAATCTTTATTCTGCGGTTTTCCTAAGATTTTATCGCCTTGTACATGCAGTACGACGATTGATGGATTTTCAGTTTCTACTACTTTCATATCCGAAGTCAGCTTTGCTTCTTGCCCCATTATTCCACCATGCCATCCTGCATAAATCCATTTTGCATCAATTATCAATGTATACTTTGCCTTACTGTCATCTGCAAAGACGATTTTAGATTTACTGTTTACTCCTTTCAAAAAATATTTTAAATACTCTGAGCTCTTAAATCTTTGCCATTCGCCCAACCATTTTTGCCAATCTTCATCTGTCTTTTTTGGATTTTTTAAAATATCCTCTTTCCTCTTCTCAAGATATTGGTCTTCACTCCAATTCTCCACTTGATAAAGTGTTTGATCAAATTTTAATTCTACATTAATTTCAGTCTGATCTCTTATAAAATCAAAGCTTCCTGAAATAACCTTCAATTCATTTTGCGCAAAAGTTATGGATGAAACAGCCATCATTAATACAAACAATATTTTTTTCATAAATTTATTTTTAGACAGCAAATATAATACTTAGAGGGATATTTAATCACCAGTTCATAAAAACATTTCCAACTTGATTGAATAAAATTAGGTTATCGTAAATCTACAAACGTGATTGGCTTTCGGCTGTTTGGATTAAAAACCGTTTTAGACAAAACATCAAAATTGACGATTTCAATTTTTGGACTTACTCTTAATTTTGCCCTGAAATGATCACGAACTTCGCCTTCAAAACTTTCGTCTTCTCTTTCTGTGCTGAGTTTAATGATAATTTCATCAAGACCAATTTCATTCGACTGAATCACAATCTGGTAGCATAAAATTCCGTCAAAATCATTCAGAATATCATTCATTGCAGGCGGATACAACGTTGTCCCTTTATATTTAATCATCTGCTGTTTTCTGCCGACAACCGGACCGAGTCTCATCGTATTTCTGCCGCATTCACATGGTTCATAATGCGCTTTAACTAAATCTCCCGTTTTAAATCTTAACAGAGGTAAAGCTTCAACGCCTAAAGTCGTAATGGTCAGCTCGCCACTTTCACCCTCTTTCACAGGATTTTCTTCGTCATCAAGAATTTCCGTGATAATCAATTCCGGATGCTGATGTCCGCCGATCTGAAATTCACATTCTGTAAATGCAGTACTCATTTCAGTAGATGCATAAGTAGAGAATAATTTAATGTTCCACTTTTCTTTGATCTTCTGCGAAAGAATATTATCTGAAAAATCCTGATTTTTGATGCTTTCACCAATGCAGACCGCACCGATAACGCTTGAACTTTTATAATCAATCCCATGTTTCTCAGCGTAGTCAATCATTTTTAACAAAAACGACGGTACGGTAATTAAATACTTAGGTTTATATCTGAAAATCGAATCCCACTGCAGTTCGGGAATTCCGGGTCCCATTCTGATGACACTTGCGCCCATTTTCCGCAAACCTAAAAGATAGGCGAGCCCTGCGATAAATCTTTTGTCAATGGTCGTAATCATCTGCACTACATCACCTTTCTGAATTCCTGCACAGGCAAGAGATATCGCTTCGTTGTAAGCAATTCTTTCCATATCATTTTCGGAAAGACCGAAAGTTACGGGATCACCCAACGTCCCTGAAGTTGTGCTGTAATCAACAATATGAGTTTGGGAAACACAGAAAAAATCATCATTATTCTGCTGAATATCGTTCTTCGAAGTCGTTGGGATTTTCCGTAAATCTTCTAAAGTCTTGATATCAGAAATCTGAATATTATTTTCTTTGAATAATTTCTGATAGAAGGGCGAATTCATCTCAAGATATTGTAAAAGCTCATGAAGTTTTTCTTCCTGAAACTTTTTGATGTCCTGAATGCTTGATTTCTCGATAAGTGGGAAGAGTTCCAATAGTTTAAATTTAGATGACAAATTTATTTAAATTAAAATTAAAAGTTGGATGGAAAGTTTTGTTCCCACAGATCCCACAGATTTTCACAAATGATTGTTTTAAAATTTAATCTCAAAAATCTCCGTAATCCGCAAGATATGCGAGAGTAAAATAAGTTTTGGCTAAAGCCAATTTCATTTGATAATTTTGAAAGCGGGCTAAAGCCCACTCCTATTGATATGCTAACAAGATGTTTAAATCATTACGTGCGAAAATTCACATTTTGACCATTCACAATTCACTGCTTAAACCGCTTCAATTTTCGCAAACTTTTCAATAAGCCCAATCAAAATAAAACATATATTATAAACCGACAAAAATCACTAAATTTGCCAACTTGATTAATCAACGAAATTGAGAAATTACAATGAGCCAATTTAAAGAATATAAAAACCTCAACCTGATAGACGTAGCCGAGAATGTTGCGGAATTCTGGAAAGCCAATAAAACCTTTGAAAAAAGTGTTGAAACCCGTGAAGGAAATCCTGAGTTTGTGTTTTACGAAGGTCCGCCTTCAGCAAACGGAATGCCAGGAATTCACCACGTAATGGCAAGAGCGTTGAAAGATATTTTCTGTCGTTACCAGACTCAGAACGGGAAGCAGGTTTTCCGTAAGGCAGGTTGGGACACGCACGGACTTCCTGTGGAATTAGGAGTTGAAAAAGAACTCGGAATCACGAAAGAAGATATTGGCAAAAAAATTTCGATTGAAGATTACAACCAAGCATGTCGTGAAGCGGTAATGCGTTACACGGATGTCTGGAATCACCTGACCGAAAAAATCGGTTATTGGGTAGATTTGGAAGATCCGTACATCACGTACAAATCAAAATACATGGAAACCGTTTGGTGGTTGTTGAAGCAATTGTACAGCAAAGATTTGTTGTATAAAGGCTACACGATTCAGCCTTATTCACCGAAAGCAGGAACCGGACTTTCTTCTCACGAAGTAAACCAGCCGGGAGCTTACCGTGATGTGACTGATACTACGATTGTTGCACAGTTCAAGACATTGCCTGAAACATTGCCTTCGTTTTTACAGGGTTTTGGAGATGTACATTTCTTAGCATGGACGACCACTCCATGGACTTTACCTTCGAACACTGCTTTGACAGTAGGACCGAAAATCGATTATGTTTTAGTAAAAACATTTAATCAATATACTTTTGAGCCGATCAATATTGTTTTGGCTAAAGCTCTAACCGGAAAACAGTTCGGTAAGAAATTCGTTGAGGGAACTGACGAAGATTTCGCTAATTACACTTCATCAAGCAAAACCATCCCTTTCCAAATTCTTGGCGAATTCAAAGGTGCTGATTTGGTTGGAATTAAATATGAGCAGTTATTGCCGTACACCCTTCCTTACCAAAATCCGGAAAATGCTTTCAGAGTGATTTCAGGAGATTTCGTTACAACAGAAGACGGTACGGGAATCGTTCACACGGCGCCAACTTTTGGTGCAGATGATGCGAAAGTGGCTAAAGAAGCAACTCCTGAAGTTCCGCCAATGTTGGTATTAAATGAATTCGGAAATCCGGTTCCGTTGGTTGATTTGCAAGGGAAGTTCACTTCGCAAATGGGAGATTTTGCAGGTAAATATGTGAAAAACGAATATTACGATGCGGGAACAGCACCTGAAAAGTCTGTTGATGTAGAAATCGCTATCCGTTTAAAGGAAGAAAACAAAGCTTTTAAAGTTGAAAAATATGTTCACAGTTATCCACACAGCTGGAGAACTGATGAACCCCTTTTATATTATCCGTTAGATTCATGGTTTGTGAAAATGACGGCGGTAAAAGACCGTTTGGTAGATTTAAACAAAGAAATCAACTGGAAGCCAAAAGCTACAGGAGAAGGACGTTTCGGAAACTGGTTGGAAAACGTCAACGACTGGAACCTTTCCCGTTCAAGATATTGGGGAATTCCGTTGCCAATCTGGAGAACTGATCCTTCCACAGGCTCAGCACAGGAAGAAATCATCATTGGTTCTGTTGAAGAGTTGTACAACGAAATTGAAAAATCTATCGCCGCTGGATTGATGACAGAAAATCCATTCAAAGGATTTGAAATCGGAAATATGTCTGAAGAAAACTATTCTTTGGTTGATCTTCACAAAAATATCGTTGACAAAATTATCCTGGTTTCAGAATCAGGAAAAGCAATGAACCGTGAAAGTGACCTGATCGACGTTTGGTTTGATTCAGGTTCTATGCCTTATGCGCAGCTACACTATCCGTTTGAAAACAAAGAGTTAATTGACAATAATAAAGCATTCCCTGCAGATTTTATCGCCGAAGGCGTTGACCAGACCCGTGGATGGTTCTATACACTTCATGCTATCGGAACTGCAGTTTTTGACTCGGTTGCTTATAAAAATGTAATGAGTAACGGACTTGTTTTGGATAAAAATGGTCTGAAAATGTCAAAATCTAAAGGAAATGCGGTTGATCCGTTCGAAACTTTAGCGGTTTACGGACCAGATGCAACGCGTTGGTACATGGTTTCAAATGCAAATCCTTGGGAAAACCTGAAATTTGATATTGAAGGAATTGACGAAGTAAGAAGAAAATTCTTTGGAACGCTTTACAACACTTATTCGTTCTTTACATTATACGCCAATGTCGACGGATTTAAATATGCTGAAAAAGATATTGAAAACCGTCCGGAAATCGACCGTTGGATTTTATCTGAATTGAATCTTTTAATCAAAGAAGTTAAAGCTTTCTACGAAGATTACGAGCCGACAAGAGTGGCAAGATCCATTAGCAATTTTGTTAATGATAACCTGAGTAACTGGTACGTAAGACTGTGCAGAAGACGTTTCTGGAAAGGAGATTATTCTGATGACAAAATTTCTGCTTACCAGACTTTATATACTTGTCTTGAAACTGTTACCAAATTATCTGCACCAATCGCTCCTTTCTTTATGGATCAGTTGTATCAGGATTTAAACGCAGCTACCGGAAAAGAAACATTTGAATCAGTTCACCTGACAGATTTCCCTGTTGCTGATGAAAGTTTAATCGATCAGGATTTGGTTGAGAAGACGCATTTAGCACAAAGCATTACAAGTATGGTTTTCTCTTTGAGAAAAAAAGAAAATGTAAAAGTGCGTCAACCTTTACAGAAAGTCTTAATTCCTGTGTTGGATAAGAAAACCGAAGAGCAGATTTTAGCGGTTGCAGAATTAATTAAACAAGAAGTTAATGTTAAAGAATTGCAATTGATCAATGCTGAAGAAGCATCACATTTAATTGTAAAACAGATCAAACCCAACTTCAAAACTTTGGGTTCAAGACTTGGAAAAGATATGAAGGTGGTTGGAAATGAAATTGCTAATCTTACCATAGAACAAATTTCATCTTTAGAAAAAGAAGGAAGTTTGGAAATTCAAGGTTATGAGATCACAATTGCTGATGTTGAAATTTCAACGAAAGATATTCCGGGATGGACGGTAACTTCTGACGGAAAAACAACTGTGGCATTAGATTTGAAGATGACTGATGAGTTAAAATCTGAAGGTATCGCAAGAGAGTTTATCAACAGGATCCAAAATCTTAGAAAAGAGAAAGATTTTGAATTAACAGATAGAATAAGCATCATTTTGGAAGAAAATACACCATTTTTGGAGCAAATCAAACAAAATGAAGACTATATTTCATCTGAAGTCTTGTCAAATAAAATAGAAATTGTATCTTCACTTTCAAATTTTAACGAAATCGATATTGATGACCAAAATTTTAAAGTAAATGTTGAAAAAAATTAACGTATAGTTATTGTTTTTTCAATATCCAATTCATAATTTTATTAAAAAAGAAAAAAGACCATGCAAGACGAAAGAGTAAGATATAACGATGCTGATTTACAGGAATTTAAAAAAGTAATTAAAGAGAAAATAGAGAAAGCAGAGAAAGATCTGCAGCTGATCAGAGAGAGTTTCATCAACGACCAGAATAATGGTACGGATGACACTTCACCAACATTCAAAGCTTTTGAAGAAGGTGCAGAGACCCTGAGCAAAGAACAAAACTCTATTTTGGCAGGAAGACAGGAAAAATTCGTGCGTGATCTGAAAAATGCTTTGATCAGAATCGAAAATAAAACATATGGTGTCTGTAGAGTTACAGGAAAACTAATTCCTAAGGAAAGACTTTTAGCCGTTCCGCACGCTACTTTGAGCATCGAAGCTAAAAATATGCAGAGATAAAATTTTTATCTTATTTTTGTAAATAAATTATTGGGTTTATGAAATGTTGTATGACATTTTATAAACCTAATTTTTAATTATATCTATGAGCGAATATTTGATTTTAGGAATTATTCTCATCGCAGTTTTATGGTTTTTCAACAAAGACAGAATCAAAAACAGATTCTATCCCGACAAGCCAAAAAATCTGACGATCGATCAACAATTTAATTCTGATAAACGCGAAAGAGAAAAAGAAATTGACCGACTTCTGAGCAAAATGGGCAAAAACGGAATCAATGATCTGTCTGCAAAAGACCGGAAAAGATTAGACGAATTGTCTAAAAAATAAATATAAGCCAGCTCAGAATGAAAAAAAATAAATAAAAAAATGGAAGCATTAATTGTACACCCAAAAAATCAAATGGAACTGAATGCACTGAAAAGTGTGATGAAAGACATGGGAATTCGTTACGAAAAATTTCACACAAGAGGAATGAAAACTCAGACCGTTGAGAAAAAAACTCCTGTGAAAAAAGATAAACCAGCAAACAACTTTAAAGACAAACCAAAGACTAATTTGTAATGAAAAAGATATTAGCTGTTACTTTTCTTATCTTATTTATAGATCAGGCTTCAAAAATTTATATCAAAACTCATTTTAGTTTAGGCGAAAGCGTTTCAGTTTTACCCTTTTTCAAATTTACTTTTGTTGAAAATCCAGGAATGGCTTATGGATTTCATTTTGGCGGATTGTTCGGAAAATATCTTCTTGTAATCCTAAGACTTTTCTTAATCGGAGGAATGATCTATTTGTTTAAAAAGTGGCTGAAACAGGGCGCTTCAAATTATTTAATCATTCCAATGTCAATCATTTTTGCAGGAGCGATCGGAAACATCATTGACGGAATGTTTTACGGACTGATCTTCGACAGCGGAACAGTTTACGATGAAAGTATTGGAAGATGGCTCGATTACGGAGGAGTTTCTAAAATCACATCTTTTGGTCATGGTTACTCCAATTTCATGAAAGGCTGCGTAGTTGACATGCTTCACTTTCCACTGGTTGACTGGACTGTTCCTGAGAGCTGGCCGATAATCGGCGGAAAACACATCGAATTTTTCAAATACATCTTTAATGTTGCCGACTCTGCAATTACAGTAGGAGCTGCACTTTTATTGATTTTCAGAAAGAAAGCTTTCCCAAATGGATTAGAATTTTAATAATGAAAATTTTAAAGAAAATATTATTTATCGGACTGATATTCTTCGGAGTGTCGGTTCTTTTTATTTTGTGGGCTAATTTTAAAATCGATTCTGAATCAGAAGATTATGTGACTTCAGAATTTTCAAAACTTCCAAACGAAAAAACAGGGCTTTTATTAGGAACAAGCAAAACACTTTCAAACGGAAGTCCGAATGCTTATTTTTTCAATAGAATTGAAGCTGCAGCCGAATTGTATAAATCCGGAAAAGTTCAAAATATTATTGTAAGCGGAGATAATTCCAAAAAAGATTACAACGAGCCGGAAGAAATGAAAAACGAACTCATCAAAGCAGGAGTTCCGGCAGAAAAAATCTTTGAGGATTTTGCAGGTTTCAGAACTTTGGATTCTGTAGTTCGTGCGAAGGAAATTTTTGGACAAAAATCTTACATCATCATTTCTCAACGTTTTCACAATGAACGTGCAGTTTATTTAGCAAGAAAAAACGGAATTGAGGCTTATGGTTTCAATGCTGCAGATGTAAATAAATATGCAGGAATCAAAACCAATGCAAGAGAAAAATTGGCAAGAGCAAAGGTTTTTTGGGATTTTATTTTTGGCATAGAACCAAGGTATGGAGGTGAGAAGATTTTAATTCCTTAATAAATAAATTCCGTTTTGTAATTGAATAAGAATTTAAATTATATAGATAAGTCGAGATCCTTTCATGATGACAAACAGACTTAATAATTGCTATATTAATAAATAATATCTTTAAAACATAATCTTTGTCATTCTGAAAGAATCTCAATAGCTATAATTCTCAGGATGACAACAAATGAAATAAGCATTCCCTTATAAGACTTTAAATAGTTTCACTAAATTTGCATTTCACTAATTTTTAAAAATAATTTAAAACAAATGTCAAGAATTCTTACCGGCATTCAAGCCACCGGAACACCGCACCTTGGAAACCTTTTGGGTGCAATTATTCCTGCAATAGAGCTTTCAAAGCAATCAGGAAATGAATCATTTTTATTCATTGCGAATCTTCATTCGTTGACACAAATTAAAGATGCAAAAGAACTTAAAAATAACACCTACGAAATTGCTGCAGCTTGGCTTGCCTGCGGACTAGATACCGAAAAAACATTCTTTTACAGACAGAGCGACATTCCTGAAACCTGTGAACTTTCTTGGCATTTATCATGTTTTTTTCCTTATCAGAGACTGACTTTAGCACATTCGTTTAAAGATAAAGCAGACCGTTTACAAGACGTCAACGCAGGTTTATTTACCTACCCGATTTTGATGGCTGCAGATATTCTTTTGTATGATGCAGAGATCGTTCCTGTAGGAAAAGATCAGCTTCAACACCTGGAAATTGCCCGTGATGTAGCTTCAAGATTTAATAATCAGATGGGTGAAGTTTTGGTTTTGCCTCAAGCTGAATTGCAGGAAGACACCAAATATGTTCCCGGAGTTGACGGTCACAAAATGTCGAAATCAAGAGGAAATATTATCAACATCTTTTTGCCTGAAAAAGAACTAAAAAAGCAGGTGATGAGCATCGAAAGTGATTCTAAATCTTTGGAAGAACCGAAAGATCCCTCTACAGACAAAACTTTTGCAATCTATGAACTAATTGCAACTCCTGAACAGACTGAAGATTTGAGAGCTAAATATTTAGCAGGAAATTTCGGTTATGGTCATGCTAAAAAAGAACTTTTAGACTTAATTCTGACAAGATTTGAAAAAGAAAGAGAATTATTTTCTTACTACATGAACAATCTTGATGAACTGGAAACTAAACTTCAGGAAGGCGCTGTAAAAACAAGAGCAATTGCCTCTGAAACAATTAAAAGAGTAAGAGAAAGTTTGGGAATTTAATTCAAACATTTTAAACATAAAAAAGCCTTTCAAACTGAAAGGCTTTTGCTTTTTAGAATTGTCTTCTTTCTTCTGAAGTCAGATTCATATCATCTAAAATTTTTTCTTTTGAAGGTTTTAGTGTCAGAAAATAAAGAATCATAATTGCAGAAAGCATGAGAAATGCTAAATTACTTTCTACCATGTAAAGAACTATGCCGAGTAAAGCAGGAGCTTCAACCAGAGCTAATCTTGCTAAGTTTGCACTCTGAATTTTTGCGATCTTTTCTCCTAATGAATTAATGTTCTCAATTTTATTTTTAAAAAAATTATACAGTAAATTACATCCGAAAATCCCGGCAATCATTGCTACTAACATAATGACTAAAAGCTGATTTTTCATATTGAAATCAAAATTTTTAGTCGGATTCATGAGATACATCATTCCTCCCATAATAATCATTCCAGCTAATAATGCCGTAAAAATGAGAGATGTCATTTTGAAAAAATTAGACGGTTCTATATTCTGATTTTTCATTTTATAGATATCCTTTAATCTGTAAAAGATGTTTAATTATTTTCAAATTTTCCTGCTTAGGATTTTCATTTAAAACATCAAAGAAAATCACATCAATCCCAAAATTCTGTGCACCGACAACATCGGCAATCCAGTCGTCACCAATCAGAATACTTTCCTCTTTTTGAGCTTTTGCAAGATTTAAAGAATATTCGAAAATTTCAGGATTCGGTTTTCTTACGCCAACTGAATCGGCGCTTGTAATGGTATTGAAATAGTGATCAATTTTTGATAAAATACATTTTCTCTCCGTAACCTCCTGAAAACCATTTGAAATAATATGAAGTGTATAATTTTTAGATTTTAGATATTCTAAAATAACATCTGCACTTTCAACTAAATGATTATAATTAAGAATTTTATCTAAAAAATGCTCTTCAAAAAACATGGATAAATCTAGATCATCAATTCCGAAATGTTTGAAAGTATCGTAAAAACGGTGTTTGCGGAGATAATCTTTATCGATTTCTCCATCTCGAATTTGCTCCCAAAGTCTTTCATTGATTTCGTGATAAACAGAATGAAATTCTTCAAAATCTATATTGTATCTTAAAGTAATTTCTTCTTTGTCGAAAAGATCTTTGATGGTAAGATATGCGTTTTTACGGTGATCCCAAAGTGTATTGTCGAGGTCAAAAAAAATGTGCTGAATTTTCATACAGCACAAAATTAATGATTAATTTTTTGAAAGGTGATAATGATTGTTTTTAATCTTTACCACGTCAAGACTTTTTGAGAAACTAAGCAAAAAATCAATGGTTTGTTTTTTGGGTTTCAAACTTTTCATTTTTAAAGAATCGTTATTTTTCATAGGCAAAAAATGTTTTTTCTTTAAAACGTGAAAGTAAGTGAATTATTATCTCGTTAAGATAATATTATTTTCTTCCATGATTTTTCTTAGATTGATCAGTGCATAGCGAACCCGTCCTAAAGTGGTATTGATGCTCATATCTGTATGTTCTGCAATCTCTTTAAAACTCAGTCCGTCGAAAAACCTGAGTTTTATCACCTCTTGCTGATTTTCCGGAAGAAACTGAAGCATTTTAAGCAAATCTTCTTGTATCTGCATACTTACCAGTTGATCTTCAATATTTTCTGAAGGCTCTCTGATCAAATCAAAAATAGAAAACTCATCGTTGTCGAAAGTAGTTTCCGAAACTTTTACATTTTTAGATTTAGCTCTGAAATGATCGATGATTAAGTTTTGGGCAATTCTTTTTGCCCAAAGAATAAATTTTCCTTCTTCATTATAACGCCCTTCTTTCAGCATGATGATAATTTTGATAAAAGTATCCTGAAAAACATCGTTGGCCAAATCTTCATCATTTATTTTATACAGAATAAATGAAAAGAGGTCTTTCTGATGACGATGTATAAGGGTTGATAATGCTTCTTCGTCTCCTTTCTGGTAAAGAGATATTAATAGGCTATCTGTTGATTTCATGACTTTTCTTCTCAGTATTTACCTGTAGACTTACAGTCTCCCAACATTCTGTTAGGTTTTTTGTCAGTTACAAGTTGTATTAGAGTAAAGTCTTATCGATAGGCATCAAATTATGTTGTAAATATAAATAAAATTTTAATAACTATTAAATAATTATTAAATATATCAAAGAATTAGATAAAGAATACTACTTAAACATGTCATGTAGGAACGCAGTAGGAATATTTAGTGTGAAATTAATATTTAAACCTTTCAATTCTTTTCCGTTTAATCGCGAGTCTGCAATTGAAAAAGCGTATCCTCCGGTCAAATCTAAAAGGCCAAATAAAGAAACACCAATCTTTGGAGCAACATATTTATTGGTGCCTTCAACTCCTGCCAGAAAATAATAAGAATGTTTGAAGTCAACATTCTTTTGAAAATTCAACAAAACATCGGCATTTACTTTCGGCATTATTGCAAATTCAGAATTAGCTGATCCCATCAATGCGGAAGCGCCTAATCGGTAAATAACATCATCAGTTTTTAAGAAAAGTAACTTTCCTCCTACTTCACCAAAACTTTGATTTTGATAAACATATCCCACATTCACCATTTTATGTATTGTAACTTGTGCTTTTGTAAGACCACTTAAAAAACAAATACACACAATTGCCACTAACCAACGAAAGTTCTTCATCCTAATTTATTTAAAACGTAAATTTAAAAAAAACTGCCTTATCTCATGAAGATAAAGCAGTTTAAATATCTAAAAGAAAAGATTAAATTCCAAAAGCGGATTTAATTTCTTCTACTTTGTCTAATTTTTCCCATGTAAAGAACTCTAAACCTGTAAGAGTCAATTCATTTTTATGACCTTTATTGAAAGTTTTATCAGCAACAAAATGCTCTCTTCCCATGTGACCGTAAGAAGCTGTTTCCTGATAAATAGGATTTCTCAACTTCAAGTTTTGCTCGATTGCGTAAGGTCTCAAATCGAAAATTGTAGAAACTTTTTTAGCAATTTCGCCGTCATTCAAACCAGTTCTTGAAGTTCCATATGTATTGATGTACAAACCACAAGGTTCAGCAACACCAATTGCATAAGATACCTGCACCAAAACCTCGTCTGCAACACCCGCAGCAACTAAATTCTTAGCAATGTGTCTTGTTGCATATGCAGCACTTCTGTCAACTTTTGAAGGATCTTTTCCAGAGAAAGCACCACCACCGTGAGCTCCTTTTCCACCGTAAGTATCAACGATGATTTTTCTTCCTGTCAAACCGGTATCTCCGTGAGGACCTCCGATTACAAATTTTCCTGTAGGATTAATGTGATATTTGATTTGATCATTGAACAAAGCTTTAATTTCCTCAGTCTGCAAAGCCACAACTCTAGGAATCAAAATATTTTTGATGTCTTCTCGGATTTTGTTCAGCATCTCTTCTTCAGCAGCGAAATCGTCATGCTGAGTAGAAACTACAATAGAATCTATTCTTACCGGTTTGTGATCGTCAGAATACTCAATTGTTACTTGAGATTTAGCATCAGGACGAAGATATTTGATTTCAGAATCTTCTCTTCTGATTGCAGAAAGTTCTTTAAGAATGGTATGTGCCAAATCTAAAGCCAAAGGCATATAATTAGACGTCTCATTGGTTGCATAACCGAACATCATTCCCTGATCTCCTGCACCTTGAGCATTTGCTTTAGCTTCGAAAGATTCGTCATTTACAGCTCTGTCAACACCTTGATTAATGTCCGGAGATTGTTCATGAATTGCAGAAATTACTCCACAAGAGTCACCGTTGAACATATATTCACCTTTTGTATAACCAATTCCGTTGATTACTTCTCTCGCGATCGTCTGAACGTCAAGATATGCATCAGATTTCACTTCACCAGCCAAAACAACCTGACCTGTAGTCACCAAAGTTTCGCAAGCTACCTTTGAAGTTTTATCGTATGCTAAAAAGTTATCGATTAATGCATCGGAAATCTGGTCGGCAATTTTATCTGGATGCCCTTCTGAAACTGATTCAGACGTAAATAAATAAGACATATTATTCTTGTATTTTTAAAATTAAATGTAGAAGAAAAAAATGAATAATTGCCCAGAAAAAGCTAAAAAGAATATCTGTTTTAGCATTTTTTTAGAGAGGTTGCAATCAGGTCAAATTTTTCCTCGTTAATAACGTTGGCAAATTTAAGTACTATTTTCTTAATACTCAAAACTTTTGCGTGGTATTTATAATTTTCTTGAAATTAATGATTTATATCAATTATTGAGGCTTGATGCTCACATAATCTTTAGGATTTTCATTGAAATTTAACTTAGCATTAAGTGAAGTCTTGATGAAAGCACCTAATTCGTCGATTATTTTTTGCTTAAAAGTAGGCTTATAATAAATAATGCTGATTTCTCTGTAAGGAAACGGCTTTTTAAATCTGAATACTTTACCTTTTTGCTCTTCAGACAATTGATTTAAAGCCAATTCAGGTAAAATACTGATTCCACCAACTTTGTCAACCATATGAACTAAAGTCTGAATATTTGAAGCTAAAAATTCAAGATTTTTAGGTTTTAATCTGTTTTCTTTTAAATGACAAATATTTTCAAACTGATTTCTCAAACAGTTTCCTTCTTCCAAAAGCCATACTTTTTCGACATTCAATTCATCCGGAACGATAAATGTATTTTTCTTATTGGCTTCAGTATCCGAACTGTAAATCATCAGTTCTTCATTGAATAAGAAATCCTGATAAAATTCATTGGCATTATCATAAGGTGTAGAAATAATTCCCGCGTCCAATTCACCCGCTTTTAAAGCTTTGATGATATTATCAGTAGTCATTTCTTTTACGTTCATCAGAATTTTAGGGTTGTCTTCCAGAAAATGGAAAATTTCCGTTGGTAAAATAAATGAAGAAACCGTTGGAATAATTCCCAAATTGATGGTTCCACCTAGAATATTATTTAATAAATTAGCTTTGTTTTTAAGCTCATTTACAGCCTCGATAATGACTTTTGCCTGATCTATGATCTGCAATCCCACATCTGTTGTACGAATCGGGTGAGTCGTTCTGTCAAAAACTTTTACATCCAGCTCATCTTCAAACTTCTGTATCATTGCACTTAATGTCGGCTGGGTTATAAAACAAGCCTGAGCAGCTTTACCAAAATGTTTATACTTATCTACAGCGATAAGATATTCCAATTGCTGAATGTTCATTTGATTAATATTATCTATGACAAAGATATGACGTTTTTAGCACAACCAATAAAAAATTTCTACTAAATTTGATAATTATTAAGCTTAATTACAGCTTTTGAAAATTAGAAAATCAATCAAATTATAACTCTATGGATTCTAAAAAATTAACGTCAAGCAGCGGTGCTCCGTATTTTGAGCATCAGGATTCTCAAACCGTTGGTTCGAGAGGTCCTGTTTTATTACAAGACTTTATTTTGCAGGAAAATCTTGCTCATTTCGTAAGAGAAAGAATTCCGGAAAGAATTGTACATGCTAAAGGAAGCGGTGCTTATGGGAAATTTACTGTTACTCATGATATTTCACAATATACAAAAGCAAAACTTTTTTCACAGGTAGGAAATTCTTGTAAAATGTTTGCGCGTTTTTCTACCGTTGGCGGAGAAAAAGGAAGTGCAGATACAGCGAGAGACCCTCGAGGATTTGCCCTAAAATTTTATACTGAAGATGGAAACTGGGATTTGGTAGGTAACAATACACCTGTTTTCTTTATTAAAGATGCTAAGAAATTCCCTGACTTTATTCATACTCAAAAAAGAGTTCCAAAGACTAATTTAAAAAGTCCGACAATGATGTGGGACTTCTGGAGTTTAAATCCGGAATCACTTCATCAGGTTCTCATTTTGATGTCTGACAGAGGAACTCCTCACGGCTACAGACATATGCATGGCTTTGGTTCTCACACATTTTCGATGATTAATGAAAATAATCAGAGAACATGGGTGAAATTTCATTTTAAAACAAAACAGGGAATCAAAAATTTCAGCAACGAAGACGCTACAAAAATGGCAGGAGAAAATCCGGACTTCGCTCAGGAAGATCTTTGTAATGCTATCGAAAATGGTGATTTTCCGAAATGGACGATGTATATACAGGTAATGACCGAAGAGCAGGCAAAAGAATTCAGATGGAATCCTTTTGACATTACCAAAGTTTGGTTCCAGGGAGATTTTCCACTTATTGAAGTTGGCGAAATGGAATTGAATGAAGTTCCAAATAATTTTTTTGCACACGTAGAACAATCTACATTCTCTCCAAGCAATCTGATCAACGGAATTAGCTTTTCACCTGACAAAATGCTTCAGGGAAGATTATTTTCTTATCCTGATGCTCACCGATACAGAGTTGGTGTAAACGCACATCAGCTTGAGGTAAACAGATGTCCGTTTGCTGTTAATAATTATCAAAGAGATGGATTCATGGCAGATTCCAGTGAATATCAGGACAAGCCAAATTATCATCCGAACAGTTTTGACGATATACAGCCAGATTCCTCTTACAAGAATTTCGAATATGAATTAGACAGCAATCATGTGGCAAACTATAACCGTAACGAAAATGATGATGATCACTACACTCAACCGGGATTACTGTACACGAAGGCAATGAATCAGGAGGATAGAGATCATTTGGTTAAAAATATTATTGATCATATGAGCGGGATTGACGGACCAAAAAAAGACGAAATTATCAACCGTCAGTTGTGCCATTTTTTCAGAGCAAATATTGAGCTTGGGATGAAGGTAGCTTCAGGTTTGCACATCAATATTGATTCAAATATGATGAATCATTCAAAATAAACTATTATAAATAAACAAAAAAGGGAAAAAATTTAATTTTTTCCCTTTTTTTTGCAAAATAATTTTTAATTTGCAGGTTATTAAAGATATAGACGGGTAATGAGCTACGAAAATATAATTGTAAGCAAAGAAGACAAGACTGCAATCATCACAATCAACAGACCTGAAAGTCTAAATGCATTGAATGCAAAGACAATAAATGAAATCAGTTCTGCGTTAGATGAATTAGCATCCGATGCTGAGATTAGAGTTATTATATTAACAGGAAGCGGAGAAAAATCATTTGTAGCCGGAGCAGACATCAAAGAATTCAGTGATTTTGATCAGAAAAAAGCAGAAGAACTGGCAAGAAACGGGCACAACAATCTTTTCAACAAAATTGAAAATTTGTCTAAACCGGTAATTGCGGCAGTAAACGGGTTCGCTTTAGGAGGAGGATTAGAATTAGCAATGGCATGTCATATAAGATATGCATCTGAAAATGCTAAATTGGGTCTTCCCGAAGTTACATTAGGTTTGATTCCCGGATATGGAGGTACGCAAAGACTTCCGAAATTAGTAGGAAAAGGAATTGCCAACGAGATGATTTTCTCGGCAAAGATGATTCCTGCGCAAAAAGCAAAAGAAATTGGTTTGGTAAATGAAGTTTACCTGATCGAAGAATTATTAGTCAAAACAAAAGAATTGGCTAAATTGATCAGCAACAATTCTCCGATGGCAATTTCCAAAGCAATACATGCAACCAATTTATCTGATACAGATAAAGGCTTTGAAACTGAAATCAAGTATTTCGGAGAGCTTTTTGAAATGGAAGATAAAAAAGAAGGAGTTTCAGCTTTTATTGAAAAAAGAAAGCCAAGCTTCTAAATAAATATCATCACATCACAATTATTTCGAAAAAAGAATTGATGCAGAAGATTAATAAGTTTGATAAAGCTTATCTAAAAATGGCTCTTGAATGGGCAAAACTTTCCTACTGTGAAAGAAAACAGGTAGGAGCTCTTATCGTAAAAGATAGGATGATTATTTCAGACGGTTACAATGGTACACCTTCTGGATCTGAAAATTGCTGTGAAGACGAAAACGGAAAAACACACTGGTACGTCTTACATGCAGAAGCAAATGCGATTCTGAAACTAGCCGGTTCTACACAATCAGCACGGAGAGCGACATTATATCTTACGCTCTCACCCTGCAAAGACTGCAGCAAGCTGATCTTACAGGCAGGGATACAAAGACTCGTATACATCAATGCATATTCAGATAATGAAGGAATATCATTTTTACAAGATCATGGAATAGAAATATTACAGGTTACAGAAAATGAATTATAATTAAAAAAACACAACACAATGACTTGGGATGAAAAAATTAAAGATTTCGAAATTTTTCTTAGATTCGAAAGAAATTTCTCAGAAAACACCCTCGATGCCTACGTTAGAGACATCAAAAAACTAAAAGAATACGCAGAGGAAGACTTAGACAGCACTGGTCCTGACGTAATTTCGTACGACCATTTGCAGGAGTATATCTTCACATTATCCAAACAGAAATTCAGCGAAAGATCGCAAGCGAGATGGATCTCTTCTATCAAAGCCTTTTTCAGATTCCTGATGGAAGACGAGATTCGCGAAGACAATCCTTCATCATTACTTGAAGGTCCTAAGTTGGGACTCTACCTTCCTGATACTTTAAGTCTTTCCGATATTAATAAAATTATAGATGCTATAGACATCAGCTCGGATCTCGGACAAAGAAATCACTGTATCATAGAAGTATTGTACGGATGCGGATTGCGTGTTTCTGAACTGATTGATGTGAAAATTTCAAATATCAATTTTAAAGAAAATTACATTAAAGTTATCGGAAAAGGGAATAAAATCCGCTTTGTACCTTTAGCACATTACACAGCTGATTTGCTTCAGGCTTACATAAAAGACGTACGGTCAAAAATCAAGATCAATAAAAAGCATGAAGATACTCTGTTTTTAAACAGTAGAGGAACTTCAATGTCAAGAGTGATCGTATTTCTTATCATTAAAGAACTTACAGACAAAGCTGGCGTAAGCAAGAAAATATCACCTCACACATTCAGACATTCATTTGCAACGCATTTGATGCAGAATGGTGCAGATCTTCGTTTTATCCAGGAAATGTTGGGACATTCAAGCATTACTACAACGCAGGTTTATACCCATCTTAAAACTGAAGAGCTTCGTGATGTTATTTTAACTTTCCATCCGCGAAATAAGACTAAAATTGTTGAATGAAAATATTGAAATTTTGTCCTAATTGCGGCAAAGAATCATTGAATTGGGACGGTGAAAAAAAATGGAGCTGTCCCAATTGCAATTTCACCCTTTATAATAATGTTGCAGGAGCTGTTGCTGTAGTAATACGATGCGGAGATGAAGTTTACCTGACCAAAAGAAATCAGGAACCTAAAAAGGGAAAGCTTGATTTGGCAGGAGGTTTTGTAGATCCGAAAGAAAGTGCGGAACAAACTTGCAAACGAGAGCTTTTTGAAGAATTGCAGCTCGATATAGATATTAAAAATCTAAAATATCTCACAAGTCTTCCCAACGTTTATCAGTATAAAGAAATTGATTACAACACAGTTGATCTGTTTTATGAATATACTGTTTCAGAGAAATTTGAAGTAAGTTTAGCACTCTCAGAAATTTCGGAAACACACTGGATTCCTCTAAGCGAAATCAATCTTGAAGATATTGCGTTTGATTCACAGAAAATATTTTTCAAAGAATATTTAAAGACTTTTTAAGCTAAAAAAACTCCCGCATCTTTTGTAAATGTGGGAGTTTTTTTAAGTTTAATAAGATTTAGTTTTCAGAATTTCCTCAAAATATTTAACTAAAACGGTGCGTTCTGCTTCAGATAAATTGGCATCATCATGATAAACGATATATGCGGGTAAAGGCATCGATTTATCTTTTAATGTCTGAACAGCTTTACTGAGCATACTTTCTTTTAAATCTTTATTATAAGAGTTCCAAACCGAGAAATTAAGATGTTCGCGACCTTCATTGATGTGATCTTTAACAGACCATGAAAACGGCGCAATGTAGGCATACTCCGGATAAACCGTTTCATTTGAATGACAATCGTAACACGCATTCTTGAGTAATGTCACAACTTTGGATGGTGACTTTTTCACATCAATAAAATTGACTGATTTATCAATCGGCTTGTTTGTTTTATCAATCGGAATAAACTGAATGATCGCAAAGGAAACAAAAATCCAGAAAACTACTTTTTTAAATGTTTTCATTATCGGGTTAGTTGTCTCGTATTATTCAATCTTGTATTGTTATTCAAATTGGTTCCGTTTGTATTATTCAGATTATTCGGATTTGTCTGGGTATCTTCTTTCTCAGCAGGTTTCGGAGTTTTAATGCCTTCAAAAACTCTTTTATCATTCAGATCCCAATCTTCTTTTGATTCCCATAATGGTCTTGCAACAACCATTTTATAATATATGTAAGAATCTTCTGCAAAAGTCTGGTTCACAAAATCTGCCTCGTCCCAATGTTTATTTTCATTATTATCTACCAAAATCCTGACAATATAATCACCCGGCTTTACAATTTCAAATTTGATCACGTTTCCGCTTGTGTACTTTTGATAAACAGCTTTTTCTGAAGAATCCAGTAACTGAATCCAATATTTAGTTGTTGGCGCGTTCGTCAAAGTAAAAGTGAAATTACCATAATTTTCAACTTTATCCGCTTCAAAATCAAATCTTTTTGATTCTGCATTTTTTTCATAATAAGAAGAAACTGTGGTTTTCGGAATTGTAAGCTGATATTTTTTACCGACCACAAAATCAGACTGAACAAAAATTTCGTAAGGATTTGCAGCAGATATTTTTGCCGTGAAATTCTGACTTACACTATCTGTCTTCAATGTCCATTTTTCAGGATTGATCTTATCTACAACATAATTTGAGATCAACTTAAAATCGGTTTTGGGAGGAAGAAGTGAACCGCCGATATTATTATCAACTGTCATTGCGTTTTTTGCATTATACTTATAGAATACCGATGTAGAATCTTTTTTTCCATCGGCTTCGTAGGCAAATTTTAGATTTTCTGTTACTGTTTGTCCAACATTGCTTTTTACTGCATCAAACCAAATTCGTACAGAATCTGATTTCGGGGTATGGGTAACTTTAAAATCATGAAGCTTTTCGTTTCTTGAAGTGACTTTCACATCAGTAGGATTACCTTCGAATGCCATGAGAATACCACCAGGAATTTCCTTTAATTCAGGTTTTTTAAATGCTTTTTTCGAAGGATATAGTTTTAAATTTAAACCTGAAATAGATTTTTCAATATTTACAGTATCCTTCCTAAAGCCAATTTTTTCTTTTCCAGGATCGTAGATAGAGTTTCCGTTGTCATCATCAAATGCAATGATTTTATATTTTCCCGGAGCCAAATAATTTAATTCGTAATATCCGTCGTCATCGACTTTTGTAATATAATAAGGTTTCTTTTTATAATTGATTGTATCTTTTAACTGATACATTCCGACAACCATTTTATTTTCACTGCTGTTCTGTTTTGTAATTGCGAAAGCATCTTTTACTTCACCGCTTATGTAGAGATCATCCAACTTTTCGCCTGTAGAAAAAGCAAAATTGAAATATCTCAAAACATTTCCTTCACTGTTATCAGCAATCGAATTTCCGAAGTTAAAATTGTATGTAGTATTCGCCTGAAGCGTATCTGACCATTGTATGATCAAAAATTTATTGGCAATATTTGATGGTAGAATTCTCGTAATATTCTCGATTGGTGGAGAAATATTGAGGTTTTTATTAATATCTTTCAACGTAATGTACTCGTCAAAATCGATTCTCAGTTCTTTGATGTCTCTTTTTACGTTAATTCTTGTTGTATCAATATTAGAACTTAAAAATTTCGGAGCCAAAGTATCTTTCGGGCCACCAACGGGAGAACCAACTCTCGCACAGGAATGTACAAGAAAACTGAAAATAAGTAAGAGAAGAATTCTTTTCATGAATATATTTGAGCAAAAATAAACATTATTCTCCAAAAACTTCAGTTCCGGTTTTTAATGTGTCTTTATTATCATTCATAATATGGTTAAGCTTATCTTTCTGAGGCGGAAAATCCTCAAATAATCCCGAAAGTGCCAAAGCTGAATACACTTTCCCTGAATATTTATTTCCAATTGCTACAATCGTCACTTTTGATTTTAAAAGATGGGCAAAAACAGAATTGGTTCCGTGCCACCAACCGTTGTGATACGTTAATTTTTCTCCATTATCAAAAATTTTCATTCTGAATCCTAACCCGTAATTATTCTGTCCTGCTTTTTCGTTACTATAAGGCGCAAAAATCATGTCTTTCAATTCAGGTTTCAGAAAATCTTTCGAAAACATTGCTTTTGAAAATGCAAACAAATCTCTCGGTGTCGTATAAACATTTTTATCTCCATAAATCAAATCCAAACGGTCTAAAGGATACAATCTGTTTCCGCCATAATAAAATGATTGCGCTGCTGTCGGAATATCTTTCTCCTGAAAAATGTAGGTATTCGTCATTTTTAAAGGAGTGAAAACCATCTCCTGCATCGCCTGAGGAAAAGGAGTTTTTGTCACTTTTTCAATCAACAAAGCCAAAAGCGCAAAGTTGGTATTACAATACATAAAACCAGTATTGGTATCTCTTGCCAATTCAGGTTTATATTTGATGATCATATTCAAAACATCCTGATTAGTAATATATGTTTTTGAAAGTTCAGAAGGAGCAGGTTGAATTTTCGTGATGAAATATTCGTATTTCGGAAGCCCGCTTCTTTGATCCAGTAAAGTCTGAACTGTCACATTCGGATAAGGAAATCCCGGAAAAAGCTGCGTCAAATGATCAGATAATTTTATTTTCCGCGCTTCAACCAATTTCAACATTGCCATTGCCGTCAAAGTTTTTGAAACCGAAGCAACGTGTAAAGGTGTATTTTTATCAATCGGCATTTGATTACCTTCTCTTCCAAAACCTCTATAGCTTTCAAATAAAATATCGTTACCTTTTGCAACTAAAATTCCACCGCTCAGATCACTTCCTTCCCATACTTTTTTATAATATTGGTCAATATAATTAACGATGAAATCTTTGTTTGAAAGAACTGCATCTTCGGGAGAAAACACCTTACCCAAATCTACATTACCATAGTTGGGAAGATTTGTCGTATTCTCATTGAGAGATTCTTTGTTTTCGGATTTGTTTTTACAGGAGAAAAAAAATAAAAATAAGGTTGCAGCGAGTACAAAAGTAAGCTTCTTCATGAGTTTCAAAAATGAGTGGCAATTTAATAAAACTCAAAATGAATCTTGAAAAATCATTGTAAATTATGAATTATTTAACATAATTGTAAGATATTCAATTTGAATAAGTCAAAAGAATTTTATCTACAATTACCTGCGCCAGTTTTTCTTTACTTTGATGTGTCCAACCTGCAATATGTGGGGTTACAATAGCTTTTTCAGAGTTTAACAGGTAATTTAAATCATCATTATTTGTCTCTAAATTTTCAAAAGAAGATTTTTCATATTCCAGAACGTCAAGACAAGCTCCTTTTACTTTACCGGATTTCAAAGCTTCGACTAAACTTTTCGTTTCTACATTTTTTCCTCTTGCGGTATTAATAAAGTAGAAATCATTTTTCATCGCAGAAATAAATTCAGCGTCAACTAAATTATTTGTTGAATCCGTCAAGGGAATATGTAAACTCAAAACTTCAGCTTGATCTTTTAATTCTTCTAAAGAAACCTGCGTTGCAAATTCATCAGAGAGATCAGGAAGAATATCATGGAAAATCACTTTGCATCCAAAACCCGAAAGTCTTTTTGCAGTAGCTTTTCCCATGTTTCCGTAACCGATAAGACCAACTGTTTTTCCTAATATTTCGTCGCCTCGATTTTCTTCACGAAGCCAAATTCCATTCTTCACTTCGTTGGAGGCAATGAAAAGTCGGTTCATTAAGATTAAAAGCATTCCGACAACATGTTCGGCAACAGAATCTCTATTCCCTTCCGGAGAATTAATTAACTGGATCCCCAATTTTTCAGCAACAGGAATATCGATATTTTCCATTCCCGCTCCTACTCTTGCGATGAATTTCAGATTTTTCCCTTTCTCTAAAAAGTTTTGATCTAAAGGAATTCTGCTTCTGATAATTATTCCATCATAATTCTCAATCTTATTGCAAACCTCATCGTAAGGAGACGTAAAATCTTCTTCGAGAATAAAGTTTTTTTCTAAAAGCTGTTCAGTAATTAACGGATGATTTTTATCTAATAGTAAAATTCTCATAATCTCAGATTACATTTAAAAATAAACGGAAGAAAAAATTCTTCCGTCGTTATTTATTTATCAATTTCTCCTGCAAACAATTTTTTCAGTTCCACTGAATCTGTTGGCTTCATTCTTCCCGACAGAATTAAAGAAAGTTCTTTTCTTCTTAAAGCAGCGTCAAATCTTTCCACTTCAAGTTCGGTTTCCGGTTCCATTGCTGGGATTGGAATCGGTCTGTTGAATTCGTCTACCGCTACAAAAGTGTAAATTCCTTTGTTGGTCTGTATTTTTTTATGATTAATTGGATCATCCAACCAAACATCTACATAAATTTCCATTGAAGTTGAGAATGCGCGGGAAACTTTAGATTCCATCACAACGATTCCGCCTTCCGGAATCGGATGATCGAATGAAACGTGATTTACAGACGCTGTCACTACTCTTCTTTCGCAATGTCTTGTTGCCGAGATTGATGCACAACGATCCATTCTTGCCAATAATTCTCCTCCGAAAAGATTTCTTAATTGATTGGTATCATTGGGAAGTACAATATTCGTCATAATAGTCAGTGATTCTGACGCTTTTTTTATTTTTGCCATCTTGATTTTCTTTTTTTGTACTTGGGTCTCCAAGTTTTTGCAGCTTGTCTGATCGAATCTTTTCTTAAAGAATCCGTTTTAAAAGCTTTTATAGAATCTGCTTTTTTGATCTGTACAGAATCTATTTTTACAGGAATAATTTTCTTTTCAATTCTCTTTGTTTTGGTCTGTACCGAAAGATCATCGAAAGATTTTTTTCCAAAAATAAGTTCTTTTTGTGCATAAGCTAAATACAACATTCCTAAAACCGGAATTATAAAAAGGAAAATCCAAAGAATAGATTTGTTGAATTTATAGTCTTTTTCAGTGTTTTTAGGAGTTTCAAAAGTTTCACCTTTATTGATATCTGAAAAGTGAATTTCTTCCAAACCATAAAAATCCGGATGATCAGATTCCAGACGGTTTCCTTTAAAATGAAGCTGTCCGTCTTCGATAAAAATAGTTCCTAGATTCTGAATCTCCAAAACCTGCTCAGCCTGAAGTTTTTTCTTCCAAAAATCGGTCTGAATCTGCAATTCGTTTTCTGCAGATTCTTTTGAAATAGCTTTCTGACTGCTGATAAATTGTACCAAATCCTCAGATAAAACCTGATAATCAGAATGAAACGCAATTTTTGTGGAAGGTGGAAGAATACTTCCGTTTTCTGAGTTGATGACTGCTTTAGAATTTTCCAGAGAAAATACACCAAACTTCGGAACGGTAACGGTTCCAAATTGTTTCAAATAGTCTAAAATATAAGCTGAAATATTCATTTGGTCGCAAATTTATAACTTTTTCGTGACTTTTTCAGAGATTTGTTTGTATCCATATATTATGAGATACGCTTCCCACAAATAGCGCAGACTTGCACAGATTTTTCCTTTTTATAAACTTATCCCGCATTATGAATCTTTGTCTTCCGAAAATAAGTGAAACGCCTTTGTCTCACTTATTTTATTTATTTTATCATATAATTCCTTGTTTTTCTTTGCGTTAATAATCGCAATGATAGACAAAGTTTTTTCTAAGATGCAGCATTAAATAAAGAAAAACAAAGGCATTTCATTTAAGAAAGAAAAACAAATATATCAACCTATAACCAAAAACTAAAATAAATTAAAAATGGATCAATAATTTTAAATATAAAACAAAAAAAGACTGCCGAAGCAGCCTTCAAAATTTAATCTGAACTTTACTGAAATATAATGATATGAAATGGTGTCTTATTAATTATTGAATTTTCCAGCTAATTCCGAACATAAAGTTGGTTCCTGCCTGAGAAAAATAGATCGGTCCGTCGTAAACGTATCCGTTATTTACATATTTCTGATTAAAAATATTATTAACTAAAAGTTTCAAAGCGACATCCTGTTTTGCGATTTTAAACTGATATTGAGCATTAAAATCTGTCAGAAGATAATCTTTCAGTTGTAAGTCCTGAGTTTCGGTGTTGTCTAAATATTGTTTTCCAACATACTGATTCATCAAAGCAAACTGGAAATTTTGAGTGGGATTAAATTTCAGTCCCAAATTGGCAATTACATTTGGAGAGAAAGAGATTTCGGTATCTCCCAAATCGCTAACTAATGTTTTGTTATCAACTCTGAAGTCAATATTTCTGTTTTGGCTCAAACTTACATTTCCTGAAATTTCCCATTGTTTTGAAAGTTTTACCAAAGCGCCGACTTCAATTCCTCTTCTGTAACTTTTCCCGGAATTAGTTCTGATAAATTCTCCAATATTACTGATCTGTCCGTTTAAAACCAACTGATTTAGGTAATACATATAATAAAGATTGGCTGTGAAAGCGATTTTACCAAACTGCTCTTCAATTCCCGCTTCAAAATCATGCAGCTTTTCCGATTTCACATCATTGTTTGCAATCAAATCATCACGATTCGGTTCTCTTTGCGCATGAGCGTAAGAAACGAAGACTTTTCCATTACCTAACTTATAGTTAACACCGGCTTTTGGATTAAAAAACAACCAGTTTTTATCTAAATTTGCTCCTTCGTCATCTCCCGCCATTAAGATTTTCGTATCGTAATCAATATTTCTTAACTGTAAATCTCCGAAGAATTCGAAATTATTTACTTTAACTAAAGCTTTCGCAAAACCTGCCACTTCATTTTTTACAGATCGGTTTCGGTAATATTCATGCTCCTGAATCTGCGGAACAAAAACATCTGTCACATTTCCGTAATGTCTTCCATAATATTGATTTCCGACAACGCCGAAATTTAGATCAAGATTATCAAACTTTCCGTATAGCGTTGAAACAATTCCGTAAAAATCATTATTCAGCCATTTTTTTCTGATAAAATCTGAATATTCTTCTCCGTTAAAATCTGGCAGAGCATATCTTGCATAAGGATCTCCCTGCTTGTAATTTTCGTAATATCCTCTTCCTTTTGTGTAGTGCAAAGTGGTTTCTAAATTCCATTTTTCATTCAGACCTTGTTCCCAAAGTAACTGATAATGATTTTGTCTGTAATTATCGGTTTCGTTATCATAAAATCCGACAACATTTTCCCAGTTCGCATCATAGATTGCTCCTGAAATATTGTATTTAGGATTGGTTTCCCATGTTTTTCTGTCGACACCGTTCCAGGCCTGGTAAGTTTTTTCTTTTCCACCAAAAGCCATCAGGCGCAGCTTGGTTTTTCCTTCTTCTAATAAAGCGGTAAAATTGTAAGAATTTAAATCTGAAAAAGCCCTGTCAATATATCCGTCAGAATGAATATGAGAATACCTTCCCATTACTGAAAGTCGGTCTTTCCAGAATTTTCCCGAACCAATTTCAGCTGAATATTTATACGTATTAAATGATCCATAACTGTCATCTGTTTTAATATAAAATTGATCTTCAGGCTCTTTCGAAATCACGTTAATACTTGCTCCAAAAGCAGAAACTCCGTTATTGGAAGTTCCAACACCTCTTTGAATGACAATCTGCGACGCTGAACTCGTCAAATCCGGAACATTCACAAAGAAAGTTCCCTGACTTTCAGAATCGTTGAACGGAACGCCATTCATCATTACATTAATTCCTCTTCCTGCAACTCCACGAATCCTAAAACCAGTATAACCTACTCCATTTCCTGCATCGGAAGTTGAGATAATTGAGGTTTGGTTTTTTAAGAGAATCGGTAAATCCTGCCCGAGATTTCTGCTGTCAAGATCTTTCTGTACATTGATGATTTCTTTGGCGACAGGAAGTCGTTTGGTAAAACTGATCGCTTCAATTTCTCTGATTTTCAGAGAATCTGTGTTCTGCGTTTGTGCAAAACTCAAAGAACTTGCGGTAAGTCCTAAAAAAAATAATCCTTTCATTCTTATAAATTTTTTAAATTTAATGGAATAAAAGGGGCGATTAAAAATGTAACAATTTGAAAATTTAACAATGTAGCAACGCCGAAAAATTGGTAAACTGGTACATTGATAGATTGGTACACTTACAAAGTTCCCTAAACAGCATTATCTGTTCCAGGTTCATTGGGTATAATCTCAGCCCCCGTTGGAGCACCCCTTTAATTTCAGCGCGAAATTACAAAAATTTAATGATCTTCCAAATTTAGTACGATTTATTATTAGAATCAATGTAATAATAGTTTTTATCATCTTTCGTCACTTCAAACATTTTCCCCAATTTCCAGCTGTAATTTCGTTTGATATCGGCATATTCAAATGGAATAATAATATTGTTGTTGACATCAATGATACCAAATTTATCTTTATGGGAAGCCACAATCATAGGATTTGACAAATCATCGCCTTCCAAGATATGAAGGTATTGATATTTTGGATAAATTTTAAATTGTGACCGATCAGCGGGATTAGTAAATTTTGAGTCCTCAATAATTCCGTATAATCCATTTAAAATATAGGCATGGAAAAGCTGTTTTTTGAATTCAGTGTTACATTTGCCTAAATCTGCATTTTTATATTGGTAGACTATTTTTCCGGTCTGATCAATTCTATAGGAAATATTATTTTTTTCTACAGTGGCAAATTTAGCTATGCCAAATTTCTTGGCTTTTAGATTTGTAGAGTTCAGAAGGTTGCAATCTTCTCCAAAAAACATCGCAATATGGTATTCCGGCGCAATGACGAATCTGCCGTTCTGATTAATATATCCAAAATTATCATTCTTTTTTTGCGGAATCAATAATGGAATATTTTCATTAATAATAATTGAATTATTCTCAGGAATTTTCTTAACAACCTTTTGTGCAGATTTTTTATTATTTAATAACTGATTATTTTTCAAACTTTTAGACTGCGAAAACAGACTTACTGATAAAAGAATAAAAATAACATCAAAAACTTTCTTCATAAACATTCGTGTTCAAAATATCTGCCAAAAATAGAAAATATAAAATTCATATTTATACAGAATCTAAATAATTTAACCCAAAAAAAATATTTAAAATTCGTATTTTTGGGAACATTTTTTAAATGTCTGATAATTTTTAAAAACGTTAGAAAAATATTTTTTGATATTTGATGATCAAAATAAAACCTAACGTTTCCTAAAGAGAGTTTTTTGCGACAAGACAGATTACCCGTAAGCCACTTACATTTTCAGAAAAAGTCCTTTATTCTCGCTTCGGAGCTGAACATTAGCTCACGTTTTAAAAATGATGTAGATTAAAATTGTCTTTTGTTGTTGCAGATTTTTGCATTAAACTGCAAATATCTCAATAAAAACTCTGTACAAATTTACTATTAACTTTGAAAAAGAACTTCTATTTATGACTATTTATCAGGATTACATCCAAGAGATTGAAGAAAGAAAAATTCAGGGTCTTCACCCAAAACCAATTGATGGTGCCGAACTTTTAAGCGCAATCATTGCACAAATTAAAGATAAGAATAACGAATACAGAGCAGATTCTCTGAAATTCTTTATCTACAACAGTTTACCGGGTACAACACCTGCTGCAGTTGTGAAAGCTCAATTTTTAAAAGAAATCATTTTAGGTGAATCCGTATTAGAAGAAATATCTCCTGCTTTTGCTTTTGAGTTATTGTCTCATATGAAAGGCGGTCCTTCAATCAAAGTATTGTTGGATTTAGCTTTAGGAAATGATGCTTCAATTGCTAAAGAAGCTGCAAATGTTCTGAAGACTCAGGTTTTCCTTTACGAAGCAGATACTGACCGTCTGAAAGCAGCGTTCCACAGCGGAAACGAAATTGCTAAAGAAATCATTGAAAGCTACGCACAGGCAGAATTCTTCACAAAACTTCCTGAAGCTCCGGAAGAAATCAAGGTGGTAACGTATATTGCTGGTGAAGGTGATATCTCAACCGATCTTTTATCTCCGGGAAATCAGGCTCACTCAAGATCGGACCGTGAACTTCATGGTTTGTGTATGATGACTCCTGAAGCTCAGAAAGAAATTCAGGCTTTGCAGGCACAACATCCTGACAAAAGTGTGATGCTGATCGCAGAAAAAGGAACAATGGGAGTTGGATCATCAAGAATGTCTGGTGTAAACAACGTTGCACTTTGGACAGGTAAACAGGCAAGTCCTTACATTCCATTTGTAAATATTGCTCCAATTGTAGCTGGAACGAACGGTATTTCTCCAATTTTCCTGACGACTGTTGACGTAACCGGTGGAATTGGTATTGACCTTCAGAATTGGGTGAAAAAACTGGATGCAGAAGGAAATGTTATCCGTAATGAGAACAACGAACCAATTCTTGAGGAAGTTTACTCTGTAGCTACCGGAACTGTTCTTACAATTAATACAAAGACTAAAAAATTATACAACGGCGATCAAGAGTTGAAAGACATTTCTAAGTCATTCACACCGCAAAAAATGGAATTCATCAAAGCGGGTGGATCTTACGCGATTGTTTTTGGTAAAAAATTACAAACTTGGGCTTCAGGAATTTTAGGAATTGAAATTCCTACAGTTTACGCTCCATCAAAAGAAATTACTAAAGAAGGAGTTGGTCTTACGGCTGTTGAAAAAATATTTAATAAAAATGCTGTTGGTTTAGCTCCTGGGAAAGTTTTACACGCTGGATCTGATGTTAGAGTTGAAGTTAACATTGTTGGCTCACAAGATACAACCGGTTTGATGACTGCACAGGAATTGGAATCGATGGCTGCGACCGTTATTTCTCCAATCGTTGACGGTGCTTATCAATCTGGATGTCACACAGCTTCGGTTTGGGATAAAAAAGCTCAGGCAAACATTCCTAGATTGATGAAATTTATGAATGATTTTGGTCTAATTACTGCACGTGATCCAAAAGGTGAATATCACGCAATGACAGATGTTATCCATAAAGTTTTGAATGACATTACCATCGACGAATGGGCGATCATCATTGGTGGTGATTCTCACACAAGAATGTCAAAAGGTGTAGCATTTGGAGCTGACTCAGGAACTGTAGCTTTGGCATTGGCGACTGGAGAAGCTTCTATGCCGATTCCGGAATCTGTAAAAGTGACTTTCAAAGGTGATATGAAACATCACATGGATTTCCGTGACGTTGTTCACGCTACTCAATTACAGATGTTACAGCAGTTCGGGGGAGAAAATGTTTTCCAAGGTAGAATTATTGAGGTTCATATCGGAACGCTTCCTGCTGATCAGGCATTTACCTTTACAGACTGGACTGCAGAAATGAAAGCAAAAGCTTCAATCTGTATTTCTGAAGACGATACTTTGATCGAATCACTGGAAATTGCAAAAAGCAGAATTCAGATCATGATCGACAAAGGAATGGATAATCATCTTAATGTTCTTCAGGGATTAATAAATAAAGCAAATAAGAGAATTACTGAAATCAAATCTGGTGAAATGCCGGCTTTAACTCCAGATTCTAACGCAAAATATTACGCAGAGGTTGTAGTTGATCTTGATGTGATCGTAGAACCAATGATTGCTGATCCTGATGTAAACAATGATGATGTTTCTAAAAGATATACTCACGATACCATTAGAGATCTTACTTTCTATGGTGGAGATAAAAAAGTAGATCTTGGTTTTGTAGGATCTTGTATGGTTCACAAAGGTGATTTGAAAATTGTTTCTCAAATGTTAAGAAACATTGAAAAAAGAGATGGTAAAGTTGAATTTTTAGCTCCTCTTGTAGTTGCTGCTCCAACATACAACATCATCGATGAATTAAAAGCAGAAGGTGATTGGGAGTTGTTGGAGAAATATTCAGGTTTTGAATTTGATGATAATGCTCCAAAAGGTGCAGCTCGTGTTGAGTACAAAAACATGATGTATCTTGAGCGTCCTGGATGTAACCTTTGTATGGGTAACCAGGAAAAAGCTGAAAAAGGAGATACTGTTTTAGCAACTTCTACCCGTCTTTTCCAGGGAAGAGTGGTTGAAGATTCTGAACGTAAAAAAGGAGAATCTTTACTGGCTTCCACTCCGGTTGTTGTGCTTTCTGCAATTATGGGAAGAATTCCTAATATTGACGAATACAAAACGGCAGTTGAAGGTATCGATCTGACTACTTTTGTTCCTTCTATCAAAGAGTTGGTAACTGTTGGTCATTAATTAAATTTAAATACAGGTCAATCGTAAGATTGATTTACAATTGATATAAATGAAAGATTTTAGTCCTAATGGATTTAAAATCTTTCATTTTTTTTTGTTTAGAACATTTCTATTTAAGGCTCATCTAATTTATTTTAACCTAAATCAATTACAGAAATTCTAATTTTTCTTAACTTGATAGAAATAAAACATGCTCGTTATTCATTAGTATTATCCTTTCAAATGATCGAAGGAACAGAATTTGATGGATAAGAGGATCATCCCTGTTCAATTATTTTGAACGGAAATTTACGTGAAATAGAAAAAATAAATTAGATATGACTTTCGACATTGACATGATCAAAAAAGTGTACGAACGTTATCCTGAACGCATTGCAGCAGCAAGACAGATCACAGGAAAACCATTAACACTTTCAGAAAAAATTCTTTACACCCATTTGTGGGAAGGGAACGCAACAAAAGAACATGAAAGAGGAAATTCCTACGTGGATTTCGCTCCGGACAGAGTTGCCATGCAGGATGCAACTGCGCAGATGGCTCTTTTACAATTCATGCAGGCCGGAAAAGCCAAAGTAGCAGTTCCGTCGACCGCTCACGCAGATCACCTGATCCAAGCTCGGGTTGGTGCTCAATCAGATTTACAGGAAGGAATCAATAAGAATTCAGAGGTTTTCAACTTCTTAGGTTCAGTTTGTGATAAATACGGAATCGGTTTCTGGAAACCGGGAGCCGGAATTATTCATCAGGTTGTTTTAGAAAATTACGCATTTCCGGGAGGAATGATGATCGGAACTGACTCTCATACTGTAAACGCAGGAGGTTTAGGAATGGTTGCCATCGGAGTTGGTGGTGCAGATGCCGTAGACGTAATGGCCGGAATGGCTTGGGAATTGAAAATGCCAAAATTAATCGGCGTAAAATTAACAGGAAAAATGTCTGGCTGGACTTCCGCAAAAGACGTTATCTTAAAAGTAGCAGGAATTCTTACCGTAAAAGGTGGAACCGGCTGTATCGTAGAATATTTCGGAGATGGAGCGATATCTTTATCTGCAACAGGAAAAGGAACAATCTGTAACATGGGTGCTGAAATTGGTGCTACAACTTCCACTTTCGGCTATGATGATTCAATGAGAAGATATTTAGCTTCTACAGGAAGACAGGATGTTGTTGATGCTGCCGATCAGGTTGCTGAACATTTAACAGGTGATGCCGAAGTTTACGAAAATCCTGAACAATATTTTGACCAGGTTATTGAAATTAATTTATCTGAATTAGCTCCACATTTAAATGGACCTTTCACACCAGATTTGGCAACTCCTGTTTCTGAATTTAAATCAAAAGCCGAAGCAAACGGATGGCCAATTGAAGTTGAATGGGCATTGATTGGTTCTTGTACTAACTCTTCATATGAAGATTTATCAAGAGCAGCTTCTATTGTTGAAGACGCTGTTGCAAAAGGCGTAAAACCTAAAGCGATTTTAGGAATCAACCCTGGTTCTGAGCAGGTGAAATTTACTGCAGAACGAGACGGATTCTTAGATTCTTTCAGAAAATTTGAAAATGCAAGAATCTTTACCAATGCTTGTGGACCTTGTATCGGACAATGGGACAGAGAAGGTGCTGAAAAAGGTGAGAAAAACTCGATTATTCACTCTTTCAACAGAAACTTTGCAAAAAGAGCAGATGGAAATCCAAACACTCATGCCTTTGTAGCTTCTCCTGAAATGGTGGCAGCTATTGCAATTTCGGGAAGATTAGATTTTAATCCCATTACAGATACTTTAACAGCTGAAAACGGAGAACAAATCAAATTAAATGAACCTCAAGGTTTTGAATTACCGGCGAAAGGTTTTGCAGTAGATGATAACGGTTACCAAGCTCCATCTGCAGATGGTTCAACTGTTGAAGTAATAGTAAGTCCTACTTCGGACAGACTACAATTACTGGAAGAATTTCCGGCTTGGGATGGTAAAAATATTACTGGAGCAAGAGTTTTAATTAAAGCTTTCGGAAAATGTACAACTGACCACATTTCGATGGCGGGACCTTGGTTGAAATACAGAGGTCATCTTGATAATATTTCGAATAACATGTTGATTGGTGCAGTAAACGCTTACAATATGGAAACCAACAGTGTAAAAAATGAACTAGACGGTTCTTACGGTGAAGTTCCTGCTGTACAAAGAGCTTACAAAGCCGCAGGAATTCCTTCAATCGTTGTTGGAGATCAGAATTACGGTGAAGGTTCTTCAAGAGAGCACGCTGCAATGGAACCGAGACATCTTGGTGTAAAAGCTGTTTTGGTAAAATCGTTTGCAAGAATCCATGAGACTAACCTGAAAAAACAAGGAATGTTGGGATTGACATTTGCCGATGAAACAGATTATGATAAAATCCAGGAAGATGATGTAGTCAACTTCTTAGATTTGGATCAGTTTGCGCCGGGAAAACAGTTGACTTTGGAATTCATTCACACAGATGGAACTAAAGATATTGTAATGGCAAACCACACTTACAATGATCAACAAATTGATTGGTTCAAGGCAGGCTCTGCTCTGAATTTGATTAAGCAACAGGAAAATTAAGGTTAGAAATAATTTAATCTTTAATTGGAATTAAAATAAACCCTTTCAGTACTGAAAGGGTTTTTAATTTAAAGATTTATAACATTTATTTCAATTCCGAAAAGAGGGTATTTAAAGATTCCGAATATGTAGGATGTGAAAAAACAAAAGTCTGTAAATCTTTTGCAGAGATATTCCCCGTCATTGCCATTTGAATAATCGATGCGATTTCACCGCCTTCGCTCCCAATAATTGCAGCACCTAAAATTTTATCGGAATCTTTATCAACAATAGCTTTCCATAAACCTTGAGTTTCTGCAGACTCCAAACCTCGCGTAATTCTTTTTCCGGGAATTTTAACAACTGAGAAATTCAGATTTCTTTTCGTGGCTTCTTTTTCAGACAAACCAACCCGCCCAACTTGCGGATCTGTAAATACAGTATAAGGAATAATTCTTCCATCAGTCGAAGTGTTTTTCTGATCTAAAATATTCTCGGAAACAATCACATAATCGTTGTAAGAAATGTGGGTAAACTGCGGACCACCTTTGATATCTCCAAGTGCATAGACACCATCAATTGTTGTTTCTAATTTAGCATTTACTTTGATGTATCCTTTGTCGTCCGTTTTTATACCTTCCTTTTCAAGATGTAGGCTGTCTGCGTTAGATTTTCTTCCTGCTACAATTAGCAAGTGTGTTCCCGTAATCTGCTCTTCCTTATTATTTTTAGTAAAAGTTAAAATAATTTCATTATCGTTTTGCTTTACATTTTTAATTTCAGAATTAAGATGAAACGTTAGACCTTCGTCTTCCAATATTTCCTGTAGATTCTCTGCAATGTCTTCATCTTCGTTAGACATTATCTGACCAGCTTTTTCAACGATGCTTACTTCACTTCCAAATCGGCTGTACATTTGTCCTAATTCCAAACCGATGTAACCGCTTCCAATCACAATTAATTTTTTTGGAATTTCGCGAAGTTCCAGGATACCTGTAGAATCATACCATTTCACATCTTTTAGTCCATCGATCTCCGGAGTTGCAGGTCTACATCCAGCATTGATAAAGATATAAGGTGCTGTAAACTCAATGGCTTCCTCACCATCATTTTGTACAGATATTGTTTTTTCTCCACTGAAAGATGCGGTTCCAAATACCAACTCAAGATTTTCAGCTTCTTCTAAATTTTTCTTTACCCCTGCTTTAGAATCTGATACAATTTTTTCCTTCCTTCTTTGTGTGCTCTCAAAATCTATAGTCGATGACGGGACTGAAATCCCATGTTTCTCAGCGGTTTTTATGGTATGCATTACTTTTGCGGAGGCGATCAATGTTTTACTGGGTGTACATCCAACGTTTACACAAACTCCGCCCAGCATTTCTTCAGATTTTTCTATTAAAACCGTTTTCCAGCCTGCAGCTGATAATTTCAAAGCAAGCGGATTTCCAGCCTGTCCGGAACCGATGATGATGGCGTCTTTTTTTATCATTATTGTTGATGTTTAATTTATTTAACAAAGGAATTCATTTATAGTTTTCAATTTCTATTCCTTTATACATCAATTCATAAAAAATATATTAGAAAGAATTTTATAACACTACAAAAATCTATCGAAATTTTCATTTAATACCATTACTGATCACCACAAAGCAAGAACTTCTTATTCCGACCATCTCTTCTTCAATATTTTTCTATTTCACCTGTAACAAAATCAATCTTTTAGCGTCTAACAGGATATAAGTAAATCCCCAAATGAAGAAAATCGTACTTGCACTATCAGTTTTAGCATCAACAATCAGCTTTGCACAGGAAACTAAAGACACAAAAATAAAAGAGAAGGAAATCGAAGCGGTGGTCATGACTAAAACCAAAAAAGCTGTTGAACAAAAAGCCGACCGTACGATTTTTGATTTTTCTGAACAGCCGAGTCTTAATTCAGGCTCTTTAATGGAAGGTGTAAAAAAACTTCCCGGTTTGGTCGTTTCAGACATGGTCGGAATGATGTATCAGGGAAAACCACTCGATGTTTATATGGATGGCCGTACTTTGAATATCTCAAGCAACGAACTCAACGCATTTCTGGAAGGAATGCCTGCAAATTCTGTTGAAAGAATTGAAATCATCACTCAACCAGGTGCAGAATTTCCGGCAACTTCCGGCGGTGCAATTTTAAATATTATTACCAGTAAATCAGCAAAAAATTATCTGACTGCAGTGTATAACGGAGGTTATCGTTTTTCAAGCTATGATAAATATAGAAGTAGGTTTAATAATTCAATTGCCTTAAATTCAAGAAACAAATGGTTCGGATGGCAGGTAAATTTGGGTCAATATTACAGAGAAAGTTTATCTCTTTCCGAATTTGATCAACTTACCAGAAATCACTCCAGCTCTTTGGGAAGAACTTATTATATGAATTCTGCGTTCACTTTTGAACTTGGGAAAGACAGATTATTATTAAACTATGACGTCAATCATAACAATGGAGGTGCAGATATTACGACCGATAACTTTCTAAATGGTACTTCAACATCTAATTTTGGAAGTGCTACAAAGGGCTTAAGACAAGAAGTTGCTGCGACATATCAGAAAAAATTTGAGGATAAAAACAAGAAGCTTGATTTTAAAGCAGTTTATACCAATAGTGATTCAGAATTTAATCAATTTGGGGATAGATCATTAAACAACTCTTCTTTATTTAACTTATACAATTTCAAAATCGATTACTCTCAGCCTTTGAAGATTTTGGATGAAGGAAAAGTAAGCTTCGGAGCATTATATGATCAGCAAAATTTTGAAACAAAAGATGGAAATATTGTTAATCTTGATTATACAAGACAGACCACTTCTGCGTACCTGGAGTTTCAGGCAACTCTGAAGAAATTTGATTTCATCGCCGGAGCTAGAGCCGAAAATTATGATATTACAGGGATTACCAGAATGATTGATAACAATGGTAATCTAAAACAGGATAATTTAAATCCATTTAAAAAGTTTAAAGTCTTTCCAAATGCAAGTGTGCAGTATAATTTAATGAAACAACTTTTCGTTAATTTGAATTATAACAAAAAAATCAGTCTGCCAAGTGTTTCGCTCCTAAACCCGAATAATACAACACTTAGTACAGAAACACTTACAACAAGCGGTAATCCCGATTTGCAACCTACGATTTATGACAATGCGGAAATCAAAATCAGTGCATTTGATTATGCATACATTGGCTACAACACAAGTTGGGTAAAAGATCAGATTGTTCAGAAAGTTTCGAGAGAAGGGAATTTAATCAGAAACGAGCAGGTACAGGTCAACAGCATCAGAACACACAACTTCAATTTCGGAATGCCGATTCCGTTTATGCTGTTCACGACACCTTTCAGTGAACTGATGAAATTTAATGTAAATCCTGATAAAATGAACTTATTATATGTTTATGCAGGGTATCAGATTCAGGAAATGCCGGATATTAAATCTAAAGGATTTTGGGTTTTCAGCTTGATGGGACAGTTTATTCTTCCAAAAGACATCAGACTTCAGGCGAATTATAACGTGATACCAAAAGGAGGAAATTTCTATTATTTTCAAATTGAAAAACCTTTAAACAATGCTTTTGATTTAACGATATCTAAAAAGTTTATGGCCGACCGTCTAAATCTTTCACTTTATGCAAGAGATATATTTAATCAGAATAAAAGTGTCATCGTAGCAAATTCTCTAGGAGGAAAAGTCTTTACATCAAATAAATTCGACAGCAGAAGTTTCGGAATCACCGTAAATTATAAAATTCCAACTAAAAACAAACTGGCAAAAGAAGATCCGAATATGATCAAACAAACCACTCAAAGTGAAAGCAACGGTGGAGTTTTGCAACCGGGACAATAAGATCAGTTTTTATAAAAAACAAAATCGGCTCTAAAAATTTAGAGCCGATTTTTATTTAAAAATATTAATGAAGATTATTTTTTAATGATTTTTATGGTTTGTTGAGAGCCATCTTTCATATCAAGCTGTAAAATATACATTCCTGCAGAAAGATCATTTAACCTTAAAACAGATTGTGCCTGATTGAATGTTCTTATCAATTTACCAGAAATATCTGAAACTCTGATTGATTTTACCAATTCGGGCTTGCTGATATTTACAACTTCCGAGAATGGATTTGGATACACTTTAATGGCATCTTTTTTATCAATTTCCGATGTCGAAAGACAATTTGCATCTACTGTTGCGGTAACCATGGTTCTAGGTGATTCGCACTTTGTTCCGATTTTCCAATCATAAAAATAGTAGTATAAATCGTTACGAGTCGTGTTGGCAGGAGCTGCGGTTAATGTACTCGTCTGAATTGTTAGCAAATTCTGCACAGTATAAGGATAACCATAATTTCCTGAAGGAGCATTTGCAGAGGGGTCAAATAGTAAACCTGATATTCCTGTATAACTACCCGGACGAATTTTATAATTTAAACCTGGGAAAATAGGGAAATCTAGATTAATCACCTGAGCGACTGGAGCGCTTGTAGGAGAACCCACCACATTTACAGTTTTGGTATTAACTATAGCTCCACTGCTATTAATTACATCAATCGTAAGTGTACCAGAAGCTCCGGAAGCACTTACAGGATATACTGTCACACTTTCTAATATAAAATAACCCAATGCATCGAAAACCAAACCAAAATTTGTAGTACCTGCACCACTACTAGGAGACGGCGAGTAAATCGATTTTCCCGTCTGAATTCCTGTAGTACCTGAAGATGCAGTAACATAATAATTGGTAGTTGCAGCTAATGGCGGTGTCGTAAATGAGCTTCCTGTAAAAAGTAAATTTCCTCCTGTTGGAGCATTGTACCAATTTAAACTGATTCCAGTATTAGCGGTCGCAGTTAAAGTTGCAGGATTATTCGGGCATACCGCAGCGCCGTTTGAAGATAGTAAATTTGGAGGAATACAAGTCGTAGTAAATAGAGTTGTTTCTGAATTCCAAAAACTTACGTTTCCTGCAGCACAATTTGATCTTATCCAGACATAATAAGTTGTAAGAGGATTTAAAGAACCTATTTGATATGATGTCCCCGAAACATTCTGAATTGTTGGTACAGTAGAAGAATTCGGAGGTGTACTATTGGTACTGTAATAGATGTCATATCCTGTAGGATTTGAAGGCGAAGCTCCCCAAGATAAATTTGCAGTATATGTGGAAGTCGATACCACAGACAATCCTGCAGGTATATAACAAGTAGGCGGAGTCCAGGTATAAGTTAATCCCGCAGCCGGCATTCCTGGAATTGCGATGCTGGTATTGAATGATTGTGTACTGGTGTTCGCAGTTCCTATAGCCGAATTGAAGAATTCTACCGTGCTTGCGTTCAGTCTGTTATTAAAATCCGAATTCGATAAACCTCGCAAACCAATCTGACTCGTTCCAGATACTGCAGTACTTCCAATCAAAAAGCTTCCGGCATCATAAACAGCCTTGATCGTATTGGAAGTTTCCTGCAACCTTACTTGAAATGAAAACGAAAAAACAGTGGTAACAGCAGTTGCCGAATTTGTCCGGAAACTATTCCACTGAATCACAATTTCCCGGTTTGGTGCTGTACCCAAAGTTTCCCAAGTGACACTTCCCGTTCTGCCATTGACATCAAAAAAGCTACTTATATCTCTTCCCCAGGCAGAAACCGCACCCTCGTACGCAGTAGCACCTGAGATAGGAGTAGTATAAGTGGTCGATGGAGCGACAGAGCCGAAAGTAATAAAACCATTCGTTGAAACATTCATAGAACTGTAAGAAGTACCGTTAAAATTAAAGCTAAATGGTAATGTAACAGGATATACTTCACTATTCAGATTAGTCGTTGCAGCATTTCCTGTTGCTGCGCCTAAAACCGTTCCTCCAATTGAAGAATATGTTCCTGATGATTGTGTAAAAGTGTAAGCACTCACCTGAGCTTTTACTTTGATAATTCCACCCGCAAAAAATGCAGTGACTATCAGCAAAAAATAAAGACAATAATTAATTTTGCTATGTCTGTAAGGCAATTCGTAGATTTTAATCATAATAATTTATTTTAAGTTGTCCTAAAGATAATAATTTTTAAAACAATACAAAATAGCCAATATTTCATAATAAACATCAAATAAAAACAGAAATAAATAACAAATAATTAAATATCTAAATCATATAATCAGAAATTAATAATTCTTCAAATTTTGAATTTTATATTTGTTGCATAGCTATTAAACGAAAGAAAGCAGACTCTATAAAAAGAATCTGCTTCTGCTAATAATTAAATTTTAGATTATTTCTTCACAATTTTCACACTTTGACGAGAGCCATCTTTCATATCAAGCTGTAAAATATACATTCCTGCAGAAAGATCGTTTAATCTTAAAACAGATTCTGCCTGATTGAATGTTCTGATCAATTTACCCGAAACATCTGAAACTCTGATTGATTTGACCAATTCAGGCTTGCTGATATTTACAACTTCAGAGAATGGATTTGGATATACTTTAATGGCATCTTTTTTATGAACTTCTGAAGTTGAAAGACATGCTGTATCAATAGAAGCTGTGACTTGCTGACGCGCAGATTCACAATTATTTCCCACAACAAAATTATAGAATAAGTAGTAACCTGTTGTTACGTTACTTCCACCTGTTAAAGTAAAATTACCTTGTCCGTATGGAAAGGCTTGTCCTACTCCACCAGGAGAAACGTAGTTTCTGTAATAACTCCCCGCTCCTTCAATTTTAAATCTGTATACGCCTGGATTCAAAACTATGTTAAGTGGTATAGTTTGTGGCGTAACTCCTCCACTGGCAACGGTAGAAGTAAATGGAATTTCGTAAGCAGGAGTACTTGCTGTTCCTAAATAAACCCTAATAAAACTTGCATTACCTGCAGCGCTAGGAAATACATCAACGCTTTGAACAGATATTGGTGTATTAGTTACCGTAGCTTCCATGTAGAAAGTTGTTCCAGCAGTAGTTGTTCCACTATTTGTTAATACTCCAGGGTTTGCTACTCCGACACTTTCCGTGCTACCAACTGATGCAGATACGTAATAATTTGTTGTGGAGGATAGATTTGGAGTTGTGTAAGAATTTCCGGTTGCTAACATATTACCTCCGGTTACAGCATCATACCATTTTATTGTTGCTCCGGCATCAGCAGTTGCTGATAAAGTAGCGGTTTGATTCGGACATACCGTTGCGCCGGTTGTAGACAGCAATGCAGGCGGTTGACATTGGGTAAACACGCTTATTGGCTGCAATGTCCAAGCACTTGTATTTCCACTTCCACAATTTGATCTAACCCATATATAATAACCCGTTGAAGGCGTTAATAGGCTTAATGTAGCCGTTGTTCCTGTAACACTTTGTGATGGAGCTGTGGTAGAAATTGGAGGTGTATTTGAAGTGCTGTAATAAATATCATACCCTCCTGAAGGTAAGGATGAAGATGCATTCCAAGAAATACTTGCCGTTGTGGGTGTTGATGAAGTTGATGTTAATCCATTTGGAGTGTAGCAGCTTGGCGGCGTCCAAGTGTATGTTAAACCAGTTGATGGCATTCCCGGAATAGCATTTACAGTATTAAAAGCTTGTGAACTTGTATTTGCTGTCCCTGCAGTTGAATTTACAAATTCTAAAGTTGTAGCATTTAGTCTATTATTATAATCTGAAGAAGATGTACCTCTTAATCCTATCTGTGCAGTTGAATTATAAGATGTACTACCAATTACATAAGAGCCAGAAGTATAAACTGCTTTAATTATATTTGATGTTTCCTGCAATCGGATTTGAAATGAAAATGTATATACAGATGTCGTACTTGTTACATTGGTAGGTCTGAAATCTTTCCATTGAATAACCACTTCTCTATTTGGGGTGGTACCTACAACTTCCCAACTCATATTACCGGTAACGCTGTTTACATCAAATACACTATTTAAATCTCTTCCAAATGCTGAAATCGCACCATCATATGTAGCTGTATTTGAGATAGGTGTTGTATTTGTTGTTGATGGAGCTGTTGTTCCGAAAGTCACAAATCCGTTTGAAGATGCGTTCAGAGAAGTGTAAGATACTCCGTTAAAATTAAAGCCAAAAGGCAGAGCTACAGGATAAACTTCACTATTAAGATTCGTTGCCGAAGCATTTCCTGTTGCAGTTCCCAAAATAGTTCCGGTAATTGGCGAGAACGTTCCGGATGCTTGCCCAAAAGTATATGTACTTACTTGAGCATTTAGTGTATTATAACCTGAAAACAAAAACGCTGCGGACATTGCAAAATTTTTCAGACGGTTAGTCAGATTGTTTGATCTTGTAATAATCTTGTAAAAATGTTTCATATTTCTATTAATTTTAATGAATCCAAGATACAAAAAATTAATAAATATACATTACTATCTATTTTTTAGCATTAAAAATATAATCAAAATGTAAAAAAACTAATTAATTATTAATATGCTTTTCTTTACATTATTTTAACAAACCATTTACAGCAAAGTAAATTGCAGTGGATAAAAATCAAAAATAGGCTCTAAAATTTAGAGCCTATTTTATTTAATAATTTATTAGTTAAATTATTTCTTGATGATTTTAATGGTTTGCTTACTACCATCTTTCATATCAAGCTGTAAAATATACATTCCTGCAGAAAGATCATTTAATCTTAAAACAGATTCTGCCTGATTGAATGTTCTGATCAATTTACCAGAAACATCTGAAACTCTGATTGATTTTACCAATTCAGGCTTGCTGATATTTACAACTTCCGAGAATGGGTTTGGATACACTTTAATGGCATCTTTTTTATCAATTTCTAAAGTTGAAAGACAGTTGCTATTTACAGTTGCAGTAACCATCGTTCTTGGAGATTCACCACATCCACTGGCGAAAGTCAAATTATAGAAATAGAAATAATAGGCAGGATAATTGACAAAGGTAGTACCTGTAATCACTAACTCCGGCGTTGTGTAAGGAAAAGTTCCTCCAGCTGAATTTCTATATAAGTTTGCAGCTCCTGATCGTCTGATTGCATAGTTTCCGGCTGGCAAATATATATTAAGGGTTATTGTTTGTGCTGTTGCAGTACCGGCACCAGATGTTACAAAATTTTTCGTACCCATCAATGCACCGGCTGCAGTTAAAACCTCAATAGTACCAGATTGATTTGCTGTTCCGGAAAATACATCTACAGTTTTTAATAATAAAGGTGTATTAACAGTAAATAATAAATCCCATAAAGTATCTGTATTGGAACTCGAACCAAGACTTGCCGGTGTTGTAGGACCCACATTTTTGGTTACTCCCACATTCGTCGCAGATGCCCAATAATTGACTGTATTTGTAAGTACGGGTGTTGTAAAAGAATTACCTGTCCCAACCATACTGCCACCCACGGAAGAATCGTACCAATTGATCGTAGCTCCAGACTCTGTTGTCGCATTCAAAGTAGCGTTAGAATTTGAACATACAGTTACGCCTGTAGACGTTAATACCGCAGGAGGTTGACAGGTTGTTGAGATGAGCAGCGGGACAGGACTCCATTCACTTACATTTCCCGCACCACAATTCGATCTAACCCAAACATAATAGATTGTAGATGGTGACAATGAGTTGATTGTTGCTGAAGTTGATATAATATTCGTTTGAGTTGGTGCAGTTGCGCTCGTCGGTATTGTATTGGTTGTATTGTGGTATATATCATAATTTGTCGGAGCAGGAGTTGGTGCCGTCCAATTAGCCGTGATTGAATTCGGAGTAGATGATGAAGCAGTAATAGCTGGCGTAAAACAACTAGGCGGAGTCCATGTATAAGTTAATCCTGCAGTAGGCATTCCTGAAGCTGCAGTCGTAGAAGTGCTATAATACTGTGTGCTTGCAGATGAAATTCCTGGTGTCGAGCTTGTGAAAGCCAAAGTACTTGCATTCAAACGGTTATTATAATCATTATTTGTCTTGCCACGTAGACCAATTTGCGCTGTACTTGCTACTGTAGTGCTTCCGATTAAGTAAGAACCAGAATTATAAGTGGTAATAATTTGATTAGATGTTTCTTTCAAACGAATCTGAAAAGAAAACGCATAGACACTTGTGGTGCTTGTAGAGTAACTTGGTTTAAAATTAGTCCACTGTATAACCATTTCTCTATTGGGTGCCGTACCTACAGTTCCCCATCTAATGTCTCCTGTAGTACTATTGATATTAAACATACTATTCAAAGATCTTCCCCAAGCTGAAATTGAGCCATCCCAATCAGCAGCTCCACTAATTGGTGTGGTACCCGTAGAGGCATCTGTACCTCCAAAAGTAATATATCCGTTTGAGGAAACTACTAAATTACTGTATGTGCTTCCGTTGTAATTAAGAGAGAAAGGCATCACTACAGGATATGATACATTATACAAACTTGTTGCTCCTGTATTGGTAGTTGCTGTTTCTAAAACTGTTCCACCCGTAAGAGTTGTAAACGTTCCGGCAGATTGTGCAAACGAATAGGCACTGACCTGCGCGTTTACACTATGATAACCTGCAAATAAAAATACAAGTCCTACGGACAGATTTTGTAAATTTTTTCTGAGCCTTTTCGTAGAAGAAAAGAAATTGTAAAATTGTTTCATATAAGTTTAAATTAGATTCAAACAAATATACTATTTTTTATATAACTTAAATTATATCTAAAAAAGGCAATAAAAAATTAGGAATAACGAGAATATTTGAACATTTTAACATTATTAATACATTCTGATCAAAAACCAACTTCTATCAAATTATATCTTCACAAGCTCTCCAAATTGGATCATTCTGTGGAACTGGAGCTATGATTACAATATCTTCTTTTGTAACAGGATGAATGAATTCCAATTTTCTAGCATGAAGATTAATTCCGCCATCCGGATTTGAGCGTGGAGAACCATATTTTAGATCTCCCTTGATCGGAACTCCTGTTTTTGATAATTGAGCACGAATTTGGTGATGTCTTCCGGTTTCAAGATCAATTTCAAGAAGAAGATAATTATCTAAAGTCTTAATAACATGATAGGTAAGAATAGATTCTTTTGCTCCTTCCGTAACTTTCGTAAAAACACTGGCTTTATTATTCTTTTCGTTTTTCTTTAAATAATGAACCAATCTTTGACTTTGGGGAATCATCTCTTTACCGACTACCGCCCAATATGTTTTTTTAACCTCTCGATTTTTCACCATCTGCGTCAAACGAGAAAGAGCTTTAGACGTTTTAGCATAAATCACCAAACCCGAAGTCGGTCGGTCTATACGATGCACCAAACCGAGAAAAACATTTCCCGGCTTGTCATCTCTTATTTTTATGAAATTTTTAATAGAATCCAGCAGAGATTCGTCTCCAGTTTTATCTCCCTGCACTAATTGCCCAACTTTTTTATTGATAACCAAAAGGTGATTATCTTCATAAACAATTTGTTCCTCCATAACTACTGACGATTCGCTGATCTGTTGGTAAACGAAATGATTACTCCACCCAATAAACCAATAGTTTTGATAAATGACAAATTGGAATCAACCGGCAAAAATGCTCCGATGATACACAAAGCTGCTGCTCCGTACATTGGATACTTAAATTTTTCATTGGCAAGTAACGGAGCCTGTAAGATGAAGCTCAATCCTATTAAAAGATAAAAAAGCTTTCTTGAAAGAATATCATTAATCTCAGGTGAAAACAAATGAAACCAACCTACAACCAAACATAATATAGCTAAAACGGAAATTACTCCTTGAGCCATTTGTAAATTATCTCTCATTAGTAACTTTCGTTTTGATTAGGAAAATCTGAACTTTTCACATCTTTCACATACTGGGCAACTGCTCCGGTGATTTCCGTATACAGATCAAGATATCTTCTCAGAAACTTTGGAGAAAAACCTTTGTTCATTCCAACCATATCATGATATACAAGAACCTGTCCGTCACAATCAGGACCCGCTCCGATTCCTATTGTTGGAATACTGATGCTTTCTGAAACTTTCTTAGCCAAATCTGCAGGAATTTTTTCTAAAACAATAGAAAAACAACCTAGTTCTTCCAAAAGCTTCGCATCACTGATCAATTTTTCTGCTTCTTCTTCATCTTTAGCTCTTACTTTATAAGTCCCAAACTGATAAATCGACTGTGGTGTCAAACCCAAATGTCCCATCACAGGAATTCCGGCATTAATTATTTTTTTTATTGATTTTGAAATCTCTTTCCCACCTTCAATTTTTATTGCGTGAGCACCACCTTCTTTCATCATTCTTACCGATGATTCCAATGCTTTGTCAGGATTACTTTGGTAAGTTCCGAAAGGTAAATCGGCAACGATCAAAGCTCTGTCAATTCCGCGCACAACACTTTGGGTGTGATAAATCATTTGGTCTAAAGTGATCGGCAAAGTAGTTTCAAAACCCGCCATAACATTCGCTGCAGAGTCTCCGATCAGCACGGCATCAATTCCTCCTGCATCAACCATTTTTGCGGTAGTAAAATCATACGCAGTAAGCATGGTTATCTTTTCCTTATCAAATTTCATTTTTCGTAAGGTTTCGGTAGTAACTCTTTTAATTTCAGAATGAACAGACATAATATATGTATTGTTTAAAAGTTAAAAAGTCGGCTTTCGCCGACTTGTATGTTGTATGATTTATAAAACTACGTGACCGAGTTTCATGAGTTTATCGTGATTCAGAATCTTGATATTTCTTCCGTCAACTTCGATGAGTTGATCTCCTTTAAATTCAGAGATCAATCTGATAGCACTTTCCGTAGCTGTACCGATTATATTGGCGATCTCTTCTCTGGTTAAAGAAATCTTTATAAAACCTTCAGGATCTGTGCCCAATTTCTGTTCTAAAAGAATTAAAATCTCAGCCAGTCTTTCTCTAACGGTCTTTTGTGCAAGGAATGTAATTGTATTTGAAGATTCGCCCAGTTCATAAGCGATTTTTTGAAGCATAATGAATGACAACTGAGGATCGACTTCAAGAAGATCCATAAAAATGTCAGCCGGTAAAAATGTACATTCGATATCGGTCATCGCTTCAGCTTTAGCCTGAAAATTTTCACCACAAAGCAGAGCACGATATCCAATGATGTCGCCTTCTTTTATAAATCGTAAAATCTGATCTTTCCCAAAAGACCCGGACTTCGACAGTTTAGCGGCTCCTTTTTCTAAAACATATACTCCTTTTGGGATTTCACCATCATCAAAAATGATGTCATGTTTCTGAAAACTGAACTTCTTTTTTGCACCTAAGTATCTTTCAAAATCAGTATTGGAAAGCCTTTCTTTGAAGGATTTATCGTTAAAAACCCTGGCAAATCTTTCTTCAATAGCAATTTGTTTTTCCTGCGACATTTTAATATGACATTTATCACAAAAATAGAACATTTAAACTCTATAAACAAAAAAAATTGTTATAATTTTGTCAGTCAATAATTTATGAAGGTGAGCGAGAACTGTTTTCATTGTGGACAAGACATAGAAAAGGAAAGAATTTCTTTTGACGACAAAATTTTCTGTTGCAACGGCTGCAAATCTGTCTACGAAATTCTGAATATCAACAATCTAAGCAATTTCTACGAATTAAATAAACGAGCGGGAATTCGCCCAAGTGATGAAAATTCTTCTCAGTTTGATTATCTTGACACACCGGAAATTTTCGAAAAAATCACAGATTTTTCTGAAGGAAATACGAGTCTTGTTACTTTCAAAATTCCGGTAATCCACTGTTCATCTTGCATCTGGCTTTTGGAAAGTCTTCATACTTTACATAAGAATATTAAATATTCTCAGGTCAACTTTACGAGAAAGACCTTACAGATCTCATTCAACCATAACGATTTAAAATTAAGCGAATTAGCTAAATTTTTAACCAATCTTGGATACAAACCTGCGATCAGTTTAGAAACTGCCGAAAAAAACGAAGATCATTTAGATAAATCGTTATTAATAAAATTAGCGATTGCCGGATTTGCTTTCGGTAACGGAATGTTTTTAGCCTTCCCGGAATACATTGGTGGTGAAGATTACTGGATGGATCAGTATAAAAATCTATTCAGATTCTTGATGTTTTTGCTGGCAATCCCTGTAGTGCTTTATTCCGCTTCTGATTACTACAAATCAGCTTGGTATGGTTTAAAAAATAAGATTGTCAATATTGATGTTCCGATTGTTTTGGGAATATTTGTACTTTTTGGACGAAGCGTTTATGAAGTAGTGACTGATTATGGTCCGGGATATTTTGACACTTTGTGCGGACTTTTATTCTTCATGCTTTTAGGAAAAATGTTCCAGAAAAGAACCTACAGCTCGCTTTCTTACGACAGAGATTATAAATCGTTTTATCCGATCGCTGTTACGAAAGTTGATTTTGGAGGAAAACAGGAAAACATTTTACTTTCTGAAATTAAAATCGGGGACAGAATTTTAGTAAGAAATCAGGAAATCATACCTGTTGACGCTATTTTAATTAATGGCGAAGGAAACATTGACAATAGTTTTATCACAGGAGAAAGTGAAAGCATCAGCAAACAACCGGGAGATAAAATTTTCGCAGGAGGAAAACAAGTCGGCTCATCTCTTGAACTGGAAGTGATTAAAAATGTAGATCAAAGTTATCTTACACAGCTCTGGAACAAAGAAGCTTTCAAAAAACATGAAACGGGACTAGATACTTTAATTAATAATATCAGTAAGTATTTCACATTTATTATTTTAGGAATTGCTTTAATCTCAGGAATTTATTGGTCATTTATCGATTTAGAAAAAATGTTTCAGGTGATCTCTGCAATCCTGATCATTGCCTGTCCATGTGCATTGGCGCTTTCCTCGCCATTTACTTTCGGTCACATTATGAGGATTTTAGGTCGGAATAAATTTTATGTAAAAGATACTTTGACGATTGAAAAAATTGCAAAAATCAACGCAATCGTTTTTGATAAAACAGGAACCATTACCGAAAGAAAGAAAACCAACATCAAATTTGAAGGCTCAGAAATACCTGAATTTGATTTATTAAATATCAAAACTTTACTGAAAAATTCAAACCATCCGCTTTCGAAATCGCTGTATGAATTTATAGAAATCAATGATGAGTATTTTCCTGTAGAAAATTTTGACGAAATTTCAGGAAAGGGTTATGAAGCGAGTGTAAGAGGAAATATCTATAAAATCGGATCTGCAAAATACAATAATCAGGATTCTAAAAATCTTGAAACAGCGGTATATGTCAGTAAAAACAATGAGTTTTTAGGAAAATTTATTTTTAAAAATGAATATCGTGAAAATCTTAAAAACCTTTTCTCAAAACTTAATTTTTATAAAATTTTCATCTTAAGCGGAGATAATTCTTCGGAGGAAAATCAGCTAAAATCGATCATTCCAAATGTCAGTTCGATGGCATTCAATCAAAATCCGGAAGACAAGCTGAATTACATTCAGAATTTACAAAACAGCGGAATGAAAGTAGCCATGCTTGGAGATGGACTAAATGATGCAGGAGCATTGAAGCAAAGCAACGTTGGGATCGCTATTTCTGACGACACAAACAGCTTTACGCCATCTTCAGACGTTATTATGAACGGTGAAAAGGTTTCACAACTTGACAATTATCTAAACGTTTGTAAAGGATCAATCACCATTGTTAAATTGACATTCGTAATCAGTTTTCTTTATAATATTGTCGGATTAAGTTTTGCAGTAAGCGGACATATGTCTCCATTATTTGCTGCGATCTTAATGCCGGTGAGTTCGATCACAGTGATTTCTTTTACTACACTTTCGACCTGGATTTTGGGTCGTAAATATTTCAAAAAAACCGCTTAGAGAGCCTTATTTAGACTGATTTTAAATTAGCAAGAACCTATATTTCGTGATTAATGTCATTATTTTTCACTAATTTTGAACCCCGAAAATAGGTTAATTTTGTTGTCTGATGGATATTCTATATTTAATGATCTTATGCAGTGCTTCTTTGGCTGCAGTTTTCCTGATCGTATTTATAGTAAATGCGAGAAAAGGACAGTTTGAAGACGACGAATCTCCTGCTGTGCGCATACTTTTTGAAGATGAAGTAAAGGAAGAAAAGAAGGCAGATTCTGGCAACAAAAATGAAAGAGAGGAAATAGGAGAAAATAATAAAATTGAAGAAAAAAGTGAATAGTTAATATGGAGACACAAAAGTTTAGTTATGACAACAGTATTGTTCGGGCATTCCTATATGCGACCATAGTTTTTGGAATTATAGGATTCTTGTTTGGGCTTACTGCGGCATTAATGCTTTTCTACCCTGAACTTCCTGAATTTTTATTCGGGACCGATGATACGACGATCAACAGTCTGTCATCAGGAGATATTCAAGGTTTGATCAACACCCATGGTGCGTTTGGTTTTGGAAGAATAAGAATGCTTCACACCAACACAGTAATTTGGGCATTTGTATGTAATATCGTTTATACCGGTATTTATTACTCATTACAAAGATTATTAAAGGCAAGAATGTACAGCGATACATTATCTTGGTTACATTTCTGGACTTGGCAGTTGATGATTGTTGCTACGTTCATCACATTCTTTATGGGAATCAACACCTCAAAAGAATATGCAGAACATGAGTGGCCAATCGATATATTGATTGCATTCTCTTGGATTATATTCGGAGCAAATATGTTTCTTACCATCGCAAAAAGAAGAGTAAGACACTTGTATGTAGCGATTTGGTTCTACATCGGTACTTGGATTGCAGTAGCAATGCTTCATATCTTCAACAATCTTGAAGTTCCGTTATCTTTTGGAGCATGGAAATCTTATTCAGTGTATGCAGGAGTAAAAGATGCTATCGTTCAATGGTGGTATGGTCACAATGCGGTTGCATTCGTACTAACGACACCGGTTTTAGGTTTGATGTATTACTTCTTACCAAAAGCAGCTGACAGACCTGTATTTTCTTATAAATTATCAATTATTCACTTTTGGTCATTGATCTTCGTTTATATCTGGGCAGGACCTCACCACCTTCAGTACACAGCTCTTCCGGCTTGGGTACAGGCGGTATCAACTGGTTTCTCAATCATGCTTATTGCACCATCTTGGGGAGGTATGTTGAACGGACTACTTACACTAAGAGGAGCTTGGGATAAAGTAAGAGAAAACCCAATATTGAAATTCTTCGTAGTTGCAGTGACTTGTTATGGTATGGCAACTTTTGAAGGACCATTATTAGCAACAAAAAATATCAATAAAATTGGTCACTTTACTGACTGGGTTATTGGTCACGTACATTTAGGTGCATTGGGATGGAACGGTTTCATGGCATTCGGTGTGATCTACTACTTGGTACCAATCATGTGGAGAACAAAAATTTGGTCTGTAAAATTAGCTAACTGGCATTTCTGGTTAGGTACTTTAGGAATCATTTTCTATGCAGTACCAATGTATATTGCAGGATTTACTCAAGGTTTGATGTGGAAACAATTCAATCCGGACGGAACATTATTATGGAAAAACTGGTTGGATACGGTAACTGCAATTGTTCCTTATTATAAATTAAGATTTGTAGGTGGTTTCTTATATCTTTCAGGTGGTCTATTGATGGTGGTAAACGTTTTTGCCACTGTTAGAAAAGGATCATTCCAAAAAGAAGTTCCTGCAGAAGCTCCGGCTTTAGCAATCATCAGCAAGAAAAGAAAAGAAGGAGAAGGTACTCACCTGTGGTTAGAAAGAATGCCGGTATTATTAGGTATTTTATCTTTCTTCACCATATCAATTGGAAGTTTAACGGAGATTGTTCCAACACTTTCAATGGATAAGAGTGTACCTACAATTTCAGCAGTAAAACCTTACTCGCCATTAGAATTAGAAGGTAGAGATATTTATATCCGTGAAGGTTGTAACGCTTGTCACTCTCAGATGGTAAGACCATTCAGAGACGAGATTGTAAGATTTAACGGTAAAAACGGACAGTATTCAAAGGCAGGGGAATTCATTTATGACAGACCTTTCCTCTGGGGTTCTAAAAGAACAGGACCAGATTTGCATAGAGAAGGTGGTAAAAACCCAAGTTCTTGGCATTACAAACACATGTATAACCCAAGATCTACATCTGCAGGTTCTATTATGCCTCGTTACCCATGGTTGATTGCAACTAATCTTGACAGATCAAAAATGGTTGACAAAATAACGTTGATGAAAAAAGCGTTTAATGTACCTTACACAAAAGCGCAAATTGATTCGGCAGATAAATGGGCAGACAACCAGGCAGCAAAAATTGTAAAAGATATTTTCTCTGAAGCACCTGACTTAAAAACAGAATATGCAAAGAGACCGGATGTAAAGCTTGAGAAAAAAGAAGTTGTAGCATTGATATCTTATCTTCAAAGATTGGGTACAGATATCAAAACTACGGAAATAAAAACAGCTAGTAATAACTAACATTAAAAGCTATCATGATTCCTCAGAACTTTAAAGATATATTATCCAACACGGAAAATGCAGGTTTGTATCAAACTTTGGCTCTGATTTTCTTTATGATGTTCTTCATTGCTTTGGTAATCTACGTTTTTAGCAGGCCTAAAAAATATTACCGAGAAGAAGAGCATGCACCTCTTGAGGATGATGAAGATGATTTTAATTTGAAAAATTAAACTATTTATTATGAGACAAAGAACACCTGTTTTTGTAAACATTTTAATAATAACAGTATTATTAGTAATCTTTTATTACTTGTTTGTACAAAGCTACTCGTTTTTAGCTTCGCCATATTTCTGGGGAACTGTAGTGATCAGTGCAATTTTGGCATACATTCACAGTGCAATCGGAGATTTGATTGAAAACAATAAATTCAAAAAACTAACTGCAGAAGAAAAGGCAGCTTACCTTACTGAGAAGAAAATTCCTTTCTTAAAAAGACAGTATGATGCAGCCTTTAAAAAGCAGTCTGAAACTGAAGAAAAAGATATCCTTATCGATCACGGTTTCGATGGTATTATGGAATTGGATAACCAATTACCAAAATGGTGGGTAGGTTTGTTCTGGTTTGGCACAGCATTTTGTATAGTATATATATGCGCATATTCTTTTACAGATTTTGCACATCCGTTAAAAGAATATGACACTGAATACAAAGAGCAGATTGCAAGTATTGCAGATTATGAAAAAACTCAGCCACAGATAACATTAGAAACAGCAGAATTCTCTGAAGATAATATTGCAGCAGGTGAAGAAATTTTCAAGACAAACTGTGTAACTTGTCACTCAGAAGGTGGTAAAGGAGGTATCGGACCTAACCTGACAGATAACTTCTGGCACAACCAACCTGAAAAAACATTATTCAAAAACGTATTCCACGTTGTAGAAAATGGAGTTACAGGAACAGCTATGCAAGCTTGGGGTAAAAATGGGGTACTTACGGGAAGAGACATCCAGAATGTTGCAGCTTTCGTATATCACATCAACCAGGAACAGCCACCAATTACTCCGGCTCAAGGCGGTGCACCAGCTTATGGTGACGAAGCTAAGTGGGAGAAACAGTAAAGTAATTAAAACTTAAAAATATATGATTAAACATAATTTGTTATTAAATTAAAAAATAGTAACAAATTATGTTTTTTCTTTTTTAATAAAACCAAACTATAATGTCAGATAAAGAAGTAGAAAATCTACGCGGCGGACAGGGACAGGTTTTAGATCCTGAAACCTATAGAGATTCTATAGGCACAATGGAACAATCCGGAAAGAGAAAATGGGTTTTTCCTAAGAAACCAAAAGGTAAATACACCAATTACCGAAACATAGTCAGTTATTTATTACTGGCAGTTTATTTTATCGTTCCTTTTATAAAGATCAACGGGAATCCTTTCTTTTTATTTAACGTAATTGACAGAGAGTTCTTCATTGTAGGACAGCCATTCTATCCGCAAGACTTTTTCATTCTCACGTTGGGAGCTATTGCTTCTCTCCTATTTATTATCATTTTTACGATTGCATTCGGAAGAATTTTCTGCGGGTGGATATGTCCTCAGACAATTTTTATGGAATCTATTTTTCGTAAAATAGAATATTTAATCGAAGGAGACCGAAACAAGCAGATGAAGCTTGACAGACAAGAATGGGACAGCGAAAAAATCTGGAAGAGAAGTTTAAAATGGTCAATATATGTTATTATTTCGTTGATCATTACGCACTTTATGTTTATGTACATTGTGGGATATGAACAAGTTCTTGATATCGTTTCTGACGGACCTTTTGCACATCTTACCAATTTTGTGGTGATGATTCTTTTTACCGCAGCATTCTATTTCGTATTTGCGTGGTTCAGAGAGCAGGTTTGTACATTGGTTTGTCCATACGGAAGATTGCAAGGAGTTTTGATCGATAAAGAAACCATTAATGTTTTCTACGATTTCAACAGAGGTGAAAACCGCTCAAAATGGAGAAAAGGTGAAGATCGTAAAGCTGCCGGAAAAGGAGACTGTATTGACTGTTATCAATGTGTTGTTGTTTGTCCTACAGGAATCGACATCAGAGACGGGCAGCAATTGGAATGCATTAACTGTACCGCTTGTATCGATGCTTGTGATGAAGTGATGGAAAAAGTAGGTTTGCCAAAAGGTTTGGTACGTTATGCTTCTGAAAAAGAAATTGAAACCGGAGAACCCTATAAATTTACCGGAAGAATGAAAGGCTTTGCTGTAGTTCTTGTCTTATTGGTAGGATTTTTAGGATATCTGCTTTCAAGTCGTGGCGAAATGGAAGCTAAGTTCATTAAACCTGCTGGAAGCACATTTTTTGTACGTGAAGGAAAAATCACCAATACTTACAACTACACTTTCCTGAACAAAACCAACGATAAAAAAATCGTTACAATCAAAGTAATGGAACCTGCAAAAGGAGAAATCAGCTCTAGTGGTTCAAGTAAAATTACAGTAAACAGAGATAAGATTACAAAAGGAACGATCAACATCAGTTTCCCTGAAGATGCGATGAAATTGTCTAAACAAAATATCACCATCGGAGTTTACGATATGAAAGGTGAGCTTATAGATTCTTATGAAACGTATTTCGAGGGACCATTTAAATTACAATTTTAATTTTTAAAGATGAAAAATTTCACTTGGGGACATGGTGTATTTATAGCACTTGGTTCTTTTATTATATTTATTTTGTCAATGCTTTTCTTATTTCCGAACGGACAGAAAAACTCGGAAATGGTAACCGATAAGTACTACGAAGAAGAACTGGAATATCAAACCGTTATTGATGCAAAAAGAAGAGCAGATACAATTCAGGAAAAACCTGTATTCTCGCAAAATGCCGACGGAATCAAAATGACTTTTCCGAAAAATATCAATAATGCAAATTCTAAAATTAAATTTGTGCTAAACAGATCAGATGATCAGAATTTAGATATTAAAAGATCAGAGCAACTCGATGCCAATCAATCATTCACAATTCCTGCCAAAGTTTTGACAAAAGGAAACTATACGTTACGATTGATGTGGAATACCAACAAAACAGACTACCGGCTCGATTATGATGTGATATGGAAGTAGCACTTATAATATCGGCAATTGCTTTAGGTTTTGCATCCGGTTTTCACTGTATCGGAATGTGCGGTCCTATTGCTTTGTCGATGGGATTGACCAAAAAGCAGGCAACCAATTTCTATCTTCAGAATTTAACCTATCAATTCGGAAGAATTTTCACTTACGCTTTACTTGGTGGAATTTTAGGAATTATCGGTGAGGGTTTTGAGATGGCAGGTTTTCAAAAATATCTGACAATTGCCGTTGGAGTTTTATTAATTGTAATGGCATTATTTTCATTTGGAGGAAAAGATTTTGCTTCAAAAATTCCTTTTTTTTCAAGATTTCTTTTCAAAGTAAAGTCTAACTTAGGTAAACTTTTGCAGAAAGCAGATTACCGCTCAAGATTCACCACAGGAATTCTCAACGGATTTCTTCCCTGCGGAATGGTTTATATGGCATTAACGGCAAGTTTAGCTGCAGGCGGAATTTGGCAGGGAGCTTCATATATGGCTTTATTCGGACTGGGAACACTTCCATTCATGTTTACCGTAGTTTTAGTCGGAAACTTGATGAACCAGGCTTTCAGACTTAAAATTTTAAAGGCTGTTCCGGTGATCATGATCATTTTGGGAGGATTATTTATCTTAAGAGGATTAGAATTGGGTATTCCTTACATCTCTCCAACAGCTGGAGCAATGACAATTTCTAAAGATAATAATGGAGAATGTCATTTGCCTGGAGATCACAGTACGCATCCGCATAGTGCAAATTGTCATTGATTTTCTAAATATTTAAGCCAAATTTATTTTCTAAATGAAATTCAGAATCTTTTTTTTACTCACTTTTTTAGTTGAATTTACATTTTCCCAACAAGGAAAAATCATTAACAAGCAATCGACCGCTTTTGAAATCACCGGTAAAAATGAAAAGATAGAATTCATTGTTTTTGATAAAGTACTAACTCAAAAGAAACCTGTTTTCTTATGGTGTCAAGGTTCACTTCCTTATCCGTTTTACATCAACTCAAAAGATGAGGGAATTTGGCTTATCGGTGGAGGAATTTCAAATTTCGATGTATCAAAAATTGTTAAAAATTATCACCTTGTCATCATTTCAATGCCTGAAACTCCTTTGATTGCAGATGAAAACGAAATCAATGATTCATATTGGTATGTTGGAAACTCGAAAGACAAAAACACACCAACTTTAGAATTTCAAAAATCAGATTATCTTGAAAATTATGTAGATCGCGGATTGAAAGTTTTAAAATTTTTGAAAAAACAAAAATGGGTTGACAATGACAGGATTATTATTGCAGGACATTCGCAAGGTTCAAAAGTAGCAACAAAGCTTGCCGCCACAAATAAAAATGTTTCCAAACTGGGTTTATTTTCAGCAAATCCTTTTGGAAGAATTGATCAGAATATCCGAGATTATCGGAAAGATGCTGAGCAAAAAAAGATTTCGTGGGATGAAGCCAATAAAGGAATTGAAGCAGAATATCAGATTTTTAAAGATGCTCAAAATCCTGAGATTTTAAAACAAAAACCAGACTTACTTGCATGGAAATCATTTTCCGTGCCTCTCCTTGATGATTGGTTAAATTTCAATAAACCGATTTATTTGGCCTACGGAACGAATGACATTGCAAGTGATCTAAATGACATCGTTCCTTTATATTTCATTCGTGAGCATAAGGAAAATTTAACATTGAAAAGATACTTAAATCTTGAACACAATTTCTTTGAAGTTGAAGATGGAAGACCCAATCACGATAAGCCACATTGGGAAGAAGTAATGAATGACTTTGTGACTTGGACGTTGAAGTGAAGATGTTTATTAGCAGATTTCAAAGCTCCTGTTATTTCTCAAACATTTATTAAAAACAAAAACCACCGATTTCCCAGTGGTTTCCTTTATATAAAAACTAAATTTTAATTAATCAATTCAAACTTCGCATATTCAGCGATTTTCTTCGGGAGCTTAATTCCGTCCTCAGTCTGATTATTCTCCAGCAAAGCTGCCATAATTCTCGGCAACGCCATTGCAGAACCGTTTAAGGTATGTACTAATTGAGTTTTTCCGTCAGCCTTATAACGACACTTTAATCGGTTTGCCTGGAATGTTTCAAAATTGGAAACCGAACTTACTTCCAGCCATTTTTCCTGAGCAGCGCTCCAAACTTCAAAATCATAAGTCATGGCAGAAGCAAAACCTGTATCTCCACCGCACAATCTTAAAACTCTGTAAGGCAATTCAAGATCAGTCAGTATTTCTTTGATATGCTCAACCATTTCTTCCAAAACAGCGTAAGAATTTTCAGGTTTCTCTAATCTTACAATTTCTACTTTTTCAAACTGGTGAAGACGGTTCAGACCTCTTACGTGAGCTCCGTAACTTCCCGCTTCTCTTCTGTAACACTGAGAAAATGCGGTATTTCTAATTGGAAGATCTTTTTCATCCAGCAAAACATCACGGTATAAATTCGTTACAGGAACTTCCGCTGTGGGAATTAAATATAATTCATCTGCATTGATGTAATACATCTGTCCTTCTTTGTCTGGCAACTGACCGGTTCCGTAACCTGAAGCTTCATTGACAACATGAGGCGGATTGACTTCCAGATAACCTGCGTCAACATTTTTATCTAAAAAATACTGAACCAAAGCTCTCTGCAATCTTGCTCCTTTTCCAAAATAAACCGGGAAACCCGCTCCGGCGATTTTTACACCCAATTCAAAATCAATCAGGTTATATTTTTTTGCTAATTCCCAATGTGGAATTGCACCTTCACCTAAACCTTCAACATCATGTGACTGATAGATAATTTCGTTATCATCCGCAGAAACTCCCGCTTTTACCAATTCATAAGGTACATTTGGAATCTGATAAAGAATGTCTAATAATTTCTTTTCGATCACTTCCAATTGTGACTTCAATTCTGTGCTCGATTCTTTGAACTGTGCTGTTTTAGATTTGGATGCTTCAGCTTCTTCTCTTTTTCCTTCTTTCATTAAAATCCCGATCTCTTTGGAGATTTTATTGATTTCTGAAAGTTGAGAATCTAATTCAAACTGAATTCTTTTTCTTTCTTCGTCAGTAAGGATCGCCTCGTCTACCAACTCAGGATTTTTGAATTGTCTCTTTTGAAGACCTTCTAAAACGCGTTCTTTGTTTTCGCGCAAAAAATTGACTTGTAACATTTTTGTTTTTGTTGTTGGGTGTTAGATGTTTGTTGTTGGGTGTTGCCGGACTTCATCATCCAGCTTCCATCATCCAACAGATTTATGCAAATTTAAAGATTATTTTATGATTTTCACGACATTACGACTTTCCGCATCTTTAGTTACGGGTAATTGAGAACTATTGTAATGTACTGTTGAGATTTCAAAAACTGTTGGAGTCCAACGATAACGAATTTCTAAAGTATCATTGACAACAGCAGCAAACGTAGTATCGGTAATTTTTTTGATGAGATCAACTCTTATTTTCGATCGGTAAACTCTTTCATCAGAATCGCCACCGCTTTCTAATTGTCTGGTAGCACCTGCAATATATTCAAGAAAACGTCTGGAGCTTTCTCCTGTTTTAGGTGAAAAACTTACCGGAGCAACATCTTTCGGAGCCAAAAAATCATTCATAGAAATCGTTGTGTAAGATCCGATGCTGTCGGGAATCAGCAGATCTTTTCCGCTTGAATTCTCAATGTAAAAATTCATGATCTGATCAATTTTCTGAATAGAATCTTCGTCGCTCCTACATCCCATAAGTGCAAAACATCCGAGTAAAATTCCAAAAAGTAGATTTTTCATACTGCAAAGGTAAAATATAAAATGAAACTGATTTTATTGATTCTCAAAATATTTCTGATACCAAAGTTCAAAAGTAACCAATTGCCAGATTTTCACATAACCGTACTCGTCTTTTTGATTTTTCCACCAATCATCAATGATTTCTGAGTTGAAAAAATTTCTTTTTTTAAGGCTTTCTAAATTTTCACTGATAAAATTCTGAATCTTCTTGTCATTTTTAATAAAATAAGCCAGTGGGAAAGAAAATCCGCGCTTCGGCATATTTAAAACCTCGGAAGGAAGATATTTTTGGGCAACTCTTCTTAATAAGGGCTTATTCTGAATTCCATTGAAACGTAAATTTTCCGGCAAAGCTAAAACAAAATCAATCAGTGCATTGCTTAAATACGGATAACGAAATTCAACCCCATATTTCATTGCGCTCAGGTCATCCCGGAAAACATGATGAGAAGACAGAGAATATTTCATGTCATATTCAAATAATCCGTTATAGTCTTTGGTTTCAGACAAATGAAACTGTTTCAAATTTGGATTGATCTGATTGTAAAATTCTTTCTTAAAGACATTTTTAGCCTGCAAAAGTTTCATACCGACCTGACTTTGACGGAAAAAATCAAACATGTAATCCTGAGAAAAATAGTTTTTAACCTTTTGTGAAAAATCATCTTTCGTGAAAATAAAATTTCTTACAAAATTGAAATTCTTCATCAAAAGCCATTTATCGAGTTTTAAAGAATGAGAATATCCCGCAAACAATTCATCTGCACCATTTCCGCTGAGAACTACTTTAAAGCCTAAATTTTTAGCATATTCTGCAGCATTCATCAAGACTTCAAGACTGCTGTAAGGTTCTTCAAAATGTTGGATATTTTCTATTAATTGGTTTAAAATTTCATCATCCGACACTTTCTTGATATGGTGTGGAATCTTGATTTTTTCGGCAACCAAAGAGGCATTCCTTATTTCATCTTCAGAAAACGGATATGCAATTGTAAATGCATTAACATCATCTTTGTAAGGTTTTGACTGTGCAGTAATCAACGTAGAATCTATTCCACCGCTCATCATACTTGCAACCGGAACGTCTGCATAAAGCTGTTCCTGCACACTTTGAGAAAGCAATCTGTCGATCTTTAATACAGCTTCTTCCTCAGAAATATTATTTTTTGAAGTAGGGAAATTCCAATAAAACTCTTTTGTCATTGTAAAATCATTTAAATCAACTGTCATGAAAGACGCAGGTTCTAAAGAAAAAACACCTTTAAAACAGGTTTCAGGAGCCAAAGTTGTCTGGAAAAGAAAATTGGTATAAACTCCCTGCCAATTAATTTCAGGATTTAGATATTCATTTTTAAGAAGAGATTTTATTTCAGAAGCCCAAAGAATGATCGCCTTATTTTTATAATAAAAAAGTGGTTTCAAGCCTACCCGATCTCTTGCTAAAATTATTTTACTTTTATTTAAATCAATCAGAGCAATCGCAAACATTCCGTCAAATCTGGCAAACATTTCGGTTCCCCACTCTTCATATGATTTTAAAATGACTTCCGTATCTGAACTGCTTTTAAATTGATAACCTAAATCTTCAAGTTCTTTCCGTAATTTTTTAAAGTTATAAATCTCACCATTGAAAGTAATCGTTATTTTTCCGTTATCGGAAAGCATCGGTTGATGTCCTTTTTCAGATAAATCTAAAATGGAAAGTCTTCGGAAGCCTAAAGCCAGTTGAGAATTTTCTTCGTTTAAAACAGGAAATATTTCTTTGATTTTCTGCGTAGAATCTTCTCCGGAAAAAGATGTTCCAGCCGATCCGTCCGAAAGCCAAAACCCTTCATCATCGGGACCGCGATGTTGGATGGCTTTATTCATTTCTAAAATATTTTTAGAAGAAATTTCTTTTTTAAATGAATAATAGCCGCAGATTCCGCACATGAATATTGTTTTGAATTGTAAAAATAGGAAATGATTACGTTAATTTAAAATAAGTTGAAGAAGTCAATTTCTACAAATGCTTCACTAATGATCATTTCTTCCTTAATTTTTCTAAAAGTAAATTGATTTCGGCTTTTGAAATAAGATAATCATTGATTTTAAAGTTAGTAGACTGATAAAATTTCCAGAATAAAATGGCTGCCGAAACGCAATATGAAATCGTTGCAACAACACAGGCTCCATACATTCCCCATTTCGGAATTGCATAAAATGATAAGGCAACTGTTACGAGCAATCCTAAAACCGACTTGATATTCAGTATTTTAAGTTCTTTAACACCTGAAAAATAATGTCCTATCATATCACTTACTGCAATGGCGAAAATTCCGGGAGAAAGGAGAAGCATGATTTCTTTGGTTCCTTTAAAGGCTCTTCCAAATATAAACTCATAAACTTCTGAAGGAATGATGATAATTCCCAATACAAAAATAATCATCAGCAAAAATGACATTCGTAATGATGTTTTGGTTTTTTCAATAGATTCTTCCCGACTTTGGCTATTAACGACATCCGAATAAAGAATCACGGCAATGCTTCTTGTAATCGTCCAGATCGCTTCGGAAAAGGTAATTCCGACAGAAAAAATTCCTACCGCAGCAATTCCCTCAAAATATTCAAGAAAATAGAAAGAAAGTCTGTAATTTAAAAATTGTATAAATGCGCTCAACTGATTTTTCCAGCCATAATCAAACATATCTTTCAACACAGCAAGCGGAAACGAAATTTCAGAAATTTTACAGGATTTTAAAATCTGAAAAAAACTCGTTATAAATAATAAGGCATAACAAAAAATCTGCGCTGTAAAGTAAACAGAAACATCCCTATAATTCAAGATATAAATAAACCCCGCAATAAAAACAATGTGTGCAAACTGTTGTAAAACCGTATAAAGATTAAAAAGCCGAATATTCTGAATACCGATAAACAAACTGATATTTGTCGCAAGAAGTGAAGAAAAAACAGAAATTCCTATCAGATGAAATAAGTAATTTTCCTGTAATGAAGCAAAGCTAAAAATCAAAGGAACAAAAATTCCAATGAGAATCGAGCCAATGTATGCAAATCCCAAAACCTGCTCGGTCTTATATTTTCTTGCGAAAAAGGAAGTACTGCTTCCCGCAAAAATACTGCTGAAAAAACTAACAATAGCAGCATTTGCAACAACGAGAGAAATCGTGCCTTTTCCTTCGCTTCCCCACATATTCGTCGAATAGATAACCAATCCAAAACTGAGGATCAGAATCAGAAAGCGGGAAATAAAAGTCTTAACAACCTTCAGTTGCATCATTATTTTTTATCAATTGATTGTTTTACAAAATCAACAAAAGAATTACAGATTGCTTTCCAGTTGTATCTGTTTTCAAATTCTTTTCTTGCATTTTTTGCGTGCGAATCGTAAAGTTGAGGATTTTCGATGTAATTTACTATTAATTCAGCAATTAAATCAGCATTTTTGGGATCGACCAGATTTCCAAATTTTGATACATTCATGTGCCTTCTAATTCCTTTTAAATTCGAGTAAATGATTGGTTTTCCGGCTCCGATATAATAAAATAACTTGATTGGCAGAGAATGATGATTTTCAAAATTAAGTTCTCTCAAATCAAAGCAAATGTCTGCATCGGCAAATGTTTCCGTGAATTTTTCGAAAGACGTTGGTTTTTTGATTGTTATATTTTCAAAAGAAAACTTTGTTAATAAGTTTGAAAAGTAAATTTCGTCGCTTTCTTTTCTTGGCGAACCGACAATCAAAAGTGAAATTTTAAGATTAGGTTTAAGTTTTTGCAGCTTACCGACTGCATTAAAAAAATTCCCGATTCCTTTATCTTTAGAAATAGCACCAGTGTAACAAAGCGTAATTTGGTTGGGTATCAGTTTTTTAATATTTTCAGAAACATAATTTCGATCCGGATAGTAAGGAAGCATCAACTTCTTCTTGAAAGGAAAAAAATAAGCCAAAGGAAATTTTTTAGTCTCTTCGCCAAAAATAAAATGAGTGCTCAGAAATCCTGCATACAACTGAATTAATGAAAATCTAAAGCCATGAATAAGTTTTGAAGGAAACGAATATTCTTCAAGCATCGACATTGCAGGATACCACTCTGTAATGTCATAGATAATGCTGATTTTCTTTTTTTTACTGAATTTTCTGGCAGCTAAAACAGGAATCGGTTCCGAACAAATAATACATTCCGGAAGGAAAGATTCACAAACTTCAAGAAACAAGTTTACTTTTTCTGAAAATGACTTTTCTAAAAATGCATGAGATTCAATTTCAATTCCATCTAAATTTCCCTGAAAATCCGAATATAAACTGCAAATTTTAACTTCAAATCCCCGAATTTTAAGCTCTTTTGCCTGATGAAAAAAGATTCTGTCATCATTGTAATTGTGAGCGGTTGTTAAAAAGAGGATTTTAGACATTTTAGGGAAAAATCAGTTAATAAAATTTTCCCATCATTTTTAAACAAATAAGAGAAAATTTTATCATTTCAAAAAGAAATTATTTTATGTTAATTGCCCAGCTTTTGCTGAAAGGCAATAAGAAATTTCCTAAAAACTCAAGGTAAGTATTTTTAGAAAAATCGAAAACTTCGATATCTTTTGATAGTTCTCCGCTACGGATTTTATTTTTAAAGTCAATCAGCTTTAAAGTTTTTACTTCACCATTTTCAACAAAGCTGGCTTTCATACGGTCAAATAAACCCAATTGATGCTCTTCATCGATCTCTCTCATTATTTTTCCTAAAGCATCGATACTGCAGCCTGAAGCCATCTCTTTCTCCTCATCAACGCAAATAACAATGAATTGGTTTTTCTCTATTTTAAAAGACGAAGAAAGTGGTTTCCCGTGCGCTGCCCACGTTGCCAGAAAGTCATATAACTTTTCGGTAATTACTTTGGCTTCTTTAGTCGTTAAAGGTCTTGAGGCTGGATATATAATAACTCTGTAATCGTTTGCTTCTACAATATTTGATTCTTCGATTTTCATTTCAAATAAATTTAAAGCACAAAATTACTGAATTTTGTTGAGTCTGAACCCATTGTATTTTTGGCTGATTGCATAAAGCATCATAATAAAAACAGGAAAAATAAAAGGAAAGAAAAATCTCAACGCTGCCGATTGTGGAAAGAAAAAGAATTTTATGTAAACATTTATTACAAATAATAAAGAAATAATTCTGGTCCACAAGTCTTTTGAAAGCCAGAAAATAACAGAAACCATTATTGCAAGTGAGAGCGTCACCTTTTTAAAATAAATTATTTTTATATAAATGATATCTAAATATTCTTTCAACCCAAAATTTGCCGGCTGAGCTGACATGATTGGTCTTCGTGAAATAAAAGAGTCATAAAACAAATCTTTCCAACCCGGATAATGATAAAATTTCATGATTACAAAGTATAAAGCCAACAATATGATACCTTGAAAAATAAGTTTAAAATCCAATTTTCTTTCCTTAAAATACTGAAATAAAAATATTGAGAAAAGATAAGTTAGGGTCATTGTAATATAATCTGGTCTTATAAATGTAATTGTAAAAAGTAGGAAAAACATAACCCAGCTGTTCCACTTTTTTAATAAACCAACAATCAAAATAAGAATAAACTGAAAAATAAACATGTCGGGAGTTGAAACTCTTGACATATAAGTCATTGGTGGTAGGATAAAGGCACAGAATGTTAATAAAACTGCGATCAGATATTTCTCCGGAAAAATAAGTTTTACGATGAAAAAAAATAAAAGTCCGGAAATAAAATACGAAATTAGACTTACCAGTAAAACCGACATTGGCAAAGTTGCTCCCAATTTATAGAAAAGCAAAATGACAAGATTATATCCCACCTTTATCTGAAAGTAGGGTAATTGTTCTGTAAAAGCCTGAGTGTTTTTTTTAAAAAACTGTCTTGGTATATCTCTTGGAGATGTTCCTATGAGATCTGCGTAATGAATAGGAAATGCTTCTTTTTCTATGGATGTATAAGTAATTGTACGAATTTCATCCGGCGATTTAGAATTATCGTATTCAAGTACACTACCAATATATCCCGGCATATCCCAATCATAGACACGATTTTGATAATTCCAGTAAGTTAGGGCTAAAAGTAAAAATGCAGTAAATAAAATTGATAAATTCCAATTTATCTTCATAAATATTATAATTTATCAATTTTATATTACAAATCCTCAGCTTCTGCTAATAGTTCTACAATATCTTTTACTTCAACTTCTGTATTTTTATTGAAATGCTTTACACCATCGGTCAACATCGTATTACAAAACGGACAACCCGTTGCAATGATTTTAGGTTGAAAAGACAGTGCTTCCTCAGTTCTTTCAATGTTCACATCTTTGTTCCCTTTTTCAGGTTCTTTGAACATTTGTGCACCTCCAGCTCCACAACACAATCCGTTTGTCTTGCAACGCTTCATTTCAACCAATTCAGCATCCAATTTTTCTAAAAGCATTCTAGGTGCTTCATATTCTCCGTTTGCCCTTCCTAGATAACAAGGATCGTGGAACGTGATTTTTTTTCCTTTAAAAGCTCCGCCTTCAATTTTCAGTCTTCCCTCTTCCATCAGTTGTTTTAAAAACTGAGTATGATGAATCACTTCATAATTTCCTCCTAAACTTGGATATTCATTTTTCAATGTATTAAAACAGTGCGGACAAGCGGTAACGATTTTCTTCACGTCATAAGCATTCAGAACTTCAATGTTAGTCATTGCCATCATCTGGAAAACAAATTCATTTCCTGCTCTTTTTGCGGGATCTCCTGTACAGCTTTCTTCCTGTCCGAGCACAGCGAATTCTACCCCAATTTTATTCAGAATTTTACAGAATGCTTTAGTGATTTTTTTTGCTCTGTCGTCAAAACTTCCGGCACAGCCCACCCAAAACAAAACTTCAGGCGATTTTCCTTCGGCAGCATAATCTGCCATTGTTTTTATAGTGAAATCCATAGGGTTTTCAAATTTACCAATATAACAGTGGAACAGTTTACCAATAATTGTTACATGGTTAGATTTTTACATTGTTAAATTAATTAATCTTTTGCCCAATTGAGACGATCTGCCTGATTGTATTGCCAAGGTGCAGCATTGTTTTCAACATTAGTCATCATCAGATTTAATTCCTGTGGAGCAGCAGACTGTTCCATTACTAAGAATCTTCTCATTTCGAAAATGATAGAAAGCGGATCAAGCAAAACCGGGCAAGCTTCGGTACATGCATTACAAGTGGTACAAGCCCAAAGCTCTTCTTTCGTAATATAATCGTTCAGTAATTTCTTACCGTCATCTTCAAACTTCCCGTTTTTATCAATATTTCTTCCAACTTCTTCCAGACGATCTCTGGTTTTCATTAAAATCAATCTTGGAGAAAGTTTTTTACCTGTAATATTTGCCGGACAAACCGAAGTACAGCGACCACATTCTGTACAAGAATACGCATTCAAAAGCTGAACCTGATTTAAATCAAAAACATCTTCAGCACCAAATTTTGACGGTGCTTCTGCGACAGAACCTTCGGCCGGAGCGGCGTAAGGATCTGCATTTGGATCCATCATTAATTTGATTTCAGCTGTTACTGAATCTAAATTATTAAACTTCCCATATAAATCTAAATTCGCATACCAAGTACTTGGGAATGCTAAAATAATATGTAAATGTTTTGAATAATAAAGATAATTCATGAAGAACAGAATTCCCACAAAGTGCAACCACCAAGCTGATCTTTCAACAAAAATTAAAAACCCGTTATCGAAACTGAAAATCTCCAAAAATGGAACTAATGTCATCTGACTGATAGGAAAACTTCCATGTTCCGGCAAAACACCTCTTTGTTGTAAGATAAGATCTGATGAATTCATCGTAAAGAAAAAAACCATCAAAGCAAATTCGATGATCAAAATCCAGTTGGCATCATTCTTTGGCCACCCGAAAAGCTCTTTCATCGTTAATCGCTTAACTCCATAGAAATTTCTCCGGATAAAAAATAATACAACACCGATGATAACAAGAATTGCTAAAACCTCCAGTGTTGCCGTGAAAATATTGTAAAAAGTATGTCCAAAAATTGTTGCTAAAAATCTGTGTGTTCCGAAGATTCCATCAACAATGATTTCAAGTAATTCGATATTAATAATCACAAAACCTACATACACGAAAAGGTGAAGAATACCTGCGACAGGTCTTTTCACCATTCTGCTTTGTCCCATCGCTACACGAGCCATGGTTTCCCAACGTTCTGCTTTTCTGTCGCTGCGGTTGATTTCTCTTCCTAATCTGATATTTCTATAAATCTTAAGAAGGCTTTTTCCGAATAGTCCAAAACCTGCAACTAATAGAATCAGAAAAATAATATTGTCAAGATATTGCATAAGATGATTAGTCTTTACTGTTCTTACCGAATACTGAGAAATTAACGTACTTCTTAGGATTGGCTTTTAAATCTTCGATCAGAGAATTCAGATTATTAGATGCAGCATTCAGATTGTTGTACAATTGATCATCTTTCATAATTTTACCTAAACTTCCTTCTCCTCTGTCAATTCCAGAAACTACTTTGTTTAACTGACCTACGGTATTATCTAAATTGGCAATCGTTGCATTCAGTTTTTGTGTATCGATGCTTTCAGCCAAATTACCGTATTTATCTAAAGTAACCTTACCGCTTTTCATGGTTAGACTAGCTTCATCAAGAACTTTCTGTAATTTAGGGTCATTGTTTCCAACTAATCTGTTTACACTTCCAGCTGTGGTTTCTAAAGCACCAACAGTTTTGTTAAGATTGTGAAGTAAAATCTTTATTTCCTCTCTGTTTTGCTCATTCATTACCTGATTTGCATTTACCATTAAAGAGTCAACTCTGTGCAGAACAGTTTGTAATTGATCTTTTACCGGACCCACCTGAGAAGAAAGACTATTCATCATTCCTAATTTGAAAGCACCTTTTAAAGTATCCCCATCTTTTGCGATCGGACCACCATAAAACAGATTTACTCTCATTTCTTTACCGCCCATTAAGCTTGGTTCAAAAATCTCAAGGTTTGAATTTTTCGAAAATTCAAAATTATCGTCAACAGTAATTTTTACGATGAAATGAATTTTTCCATCTTTTGCTGTCTGCGGAGTAATTTTATCAACCTGACCAACTTTCAACCCGTTAATAGATACCGGAGAAGACTGTGTAAGACCTTCAACGTTATCATATTTTGCGTAAAATATATTATCGGTAGTAAAAAGGCTTCTGCCTTTCATGAATTGGAACAAAACGACAAAGCCGACAACAGCTAAGATCGCTATTAAACCAGCTTTTATTTCTTTACTGAACTTCACTTTTTATATTTTTTCTAGTAAGCAAATATAGTACATTTAAATTAATGTTTTTCTGAATTGCTATGGGTTAAACACAAAAAAAAGTGGCAAAAACTCTGCCACTTTTTATATTGTTGATTTTATAGATCTTATTGTTGATTTCCAAGTTTACCCCAGATCTCGATTCTGTAATCATCGATGTCTGCATTATCCTGTAAACTTTTCAACCAAGCCTGACCAAACATTCCAGAATTTCTCTGCGTAACAGATTCTGTAAATTGTTTAGCATCTCCAGGTTGCTTGTTGATTGTTTCGTTCTTTTTAACTAAAACATACACTCCTGTTCCACCTTCGATAACATTTGAGATTGCTCCTTTTTTAACACCGAATGCAGCACCAGCAACTTTAGGTTCCATAGCACCCGCAACAGATGGGTTTAGCATATTTACCTGCGCAGATTGCTTAGTTGTAGCGAAAGTTTTCGCAACCTGATCTAAGCTTGTCGCTTTACCAATCTTGTCAGAAATCTGCTTAGCTGCCAATTTATTCATCACAACAGTTTCAATCTGATCTCTTACAGATTCAGGATCAGCAAGACCTTTTTCCTGTTTGCCGTTTAGGTACACAACAATTTTATCTCCCGTTCCGTCAACTGTGAAAATTTCGGAATCTCCTTTTTCTCTTTTCTTATCAAATGCCCAAGTAAGAATTTCACCATCTTTATCAGTTCCTAAACCTTGTAACTGACCGTCAAATCTCTTAGCAGATTTAGCATTTGAATATTGATAGTTTGATTTTTTAGCAATATTTACAAAATCATTGAATGATTTTCCTTGTATCTGCTGAATAAATCTTCTTGAATTTTTATCTACAACAGCTTCAGTAGCTTCAGATGGTTTGATAGATTTAACCAAGTGAGCTACTTTGTACCCCATAGTTCCTGCTTTCTTATCTTCTACGTTGATGATGTGGTAACCGAAAGTTGTTTCAGTTAAACCTGTCGCACCTTTAGGATTGCTAGCAAGGAAAGCAAGATATGGAGGAGCAAACTGACTTTGAGGAGTCGTCCAACCCACACTACCATTTCTTTCAACCGCATTTGGCTCATCAGATAACTTAAGACCTTCTGCAAATTTTGCAGGATTTCCTTTGATTACTGCCATTAAGCTGTCAGCAATTTTCTTAGCCTGTTCTTTTGTTCTTGTTGCTGTAGATCTTTCTGCACCTTTAAATGCAATTAAAATATGCTTAGACAATGTAGAATCTGAAGCTTTCTTGTCGATCAATTTAGAAACAACATATAAATTCTGTTCTTTGTAAGGACCGAAAGTCTGACCAATTGCAGCTGTTTCGATTTTACCTCTTAAACCTTGAGGCATTTGATTAGCCGGAACATATTGATTATTGAAAGGAATATCAGAATTTGCAGTTACAAACATAGAATCGTTTGTAGTATTCATGAAGTTTTCTTTTCCACCACTTTCGTCTGTTCCTACTGAAAATACTTTTGTAATATCTCTCAATACCGCTGCATCATCTGCAGGACTTGGCTGTGAAGGGAAAAATACGATTCCAAGATTTCTGCTAGGTTCAGTTTTAAATTGTACCGGATGCTGATCGATATATTTCTTTAAATCCTCAGTAGTAACTTTGATTTTATTTTTTTGAAGATAAGAAGCGTAATCAACTTTTACAAAATCGATATCAGCAAGCTGATCTCTTTCTTTCATTAATTCTTCAGCCTCTTTTTTACCTGTAGTGATTCCTGTAGAAACATTTGCAAAAACCTGTCTTGCCATGATTCTGTATTCGATCGTTTTTCTGGTTTTCAACCATTGGCTGTAACCTTCAGGGTTTGTATTTTGTAAAGTTTCAATTTCCTTCTTCAATTCCTGAAGTTTGAAATTTCCTTTTTCGTCAAAAAGCTGTTGATTTTGAGCAAACATCTGATCATACTGAATCTGACTCCAGAACAAATCGTCTGTCATTTCAAATCCCATTTTTTCAAATTGCTGTTTTACCAATTTTGATTGCACAAGCAATTGCCAAGCCTGCTCTTCAAGTCCGCTTTTTGGCTGTTGCTGCTGATCAGCTTGTTGCTGTAATATGAAAAGCTGGTCGTTATATTCCTCACGGGTAATTTTCTCACCATTTACTTTTCCTAAAACATCAGGATTTTTTCCAAAAACTTTATCGAGACTTTCTGGGTTTACCAAAAACGCTAAAAGCGCCAATGCGATCATTCCCATCAAAAGCCAAGGTCTACTCCTAATCTGTCCTAAAATTGCCATTTTATAAATATAGTTTTATATCAGTGTGCGAAAATACACATTTTTAAGAAATTAGAGAAATATAAGTCGGTTTTTTAATTTTTAAAATTCAAATCAGAACAAAATGGAAATTTTGACCGTATTTTTTATCGAAAAACAAATGGCATAAGTATTGTGAAAATTACGTACACATTATATGTAGAGCATTTCCTAAACATATTTTGATTTATCCTTTAACGATTTAAACTATAAATGACAATTTGTCATTCAACTTATTATGACAGAATTTGAAGATATAAATTTTGATGAAATCTTAGGCGACAGCTTTAACATTGTAGCAGAAGAAATCAATCTTTCTGATATTGACGAAAGTCAAAAAAATACTGAGCAGGTTATTTTTCCGATTCTTCCGGTGAGAAATATGGTGATGTTTCCAAATGTGGTGATTCCTATTACAGCAGGGAGAAAAACGTCTATTCAATTACTTGAAGAAGCACAGCAAAACGGTGATTTAATAGGAATTGTGAGTCAGAAAAACTCTGATATTGAGCAACCTTCAGAAAAAGACTTTTATCAGGTAGGAACTTTGGCGAAGATCATAAAAATCATCAAACTTCCTGAAGGAAATGTTACCGCAATCACAAAAGGTTTTCAAAGGTTTAAAATAAAAAAAATCACAGGAAATCAACCTTATTATAAAGGCGAAATTACCAGACTGAAAGATTCTAAAGCAAAGAATAAAGAAGAATACGAAGCATTATTAGAAAATGTGAAAGATTTAGCTTTAAAAATCATAGAGCTGGATCCAAATATTCCCAATGCAGCCAACTTCGCCATCAAAAACATCAATAACAACGATGATTTATTGAATTTCATCTGTACAAATGCCAACTTTCCTTACTCAGAAAAGCAGAAACTGCTTGAGGAAAAAAGTCTGATGGAAAGAGCCAATAAGTGCTACGAAATGATGCATGAAGATTTCAGAAAACTGGAATTGAGAAATCAAATCCATCAGAAAACTTCGAAAGATCTTGACAAACAGCAGAGAGAATATTTCCTAAATCAACAGATCAGAACCATTCAGGACGAATTGGGAGGTGGTCCGGAAAGTGATGTTGAAGATTTACTGAAAAAAGGAAGCGAGAAAAAGTGGAAACCCGAAGTTGAAGAACATTTTCAAAAAGAAATTGGAAGACTTCAACGTCAAAACCCAAATTCTCCCGACTATAATGTTCAGAGAAATTACCTGGATTTCTTCACCGATCTTCCGTGGGAAACCTTCACCAAAGACACTTTTGACATCGAGAAAGCTGAAAAAGTTTTAGATAAAGCTCATTTCGGTTTAGAAGATATTAAAAAGAGAATTTTAGAACACATGGCTGTTTTGAAATTGAAAAATAACATGAAATCTCCTATTCTATTGTTGGTAGGACCTCCCGGAGTTGGTAAAACATCTTTAGGAAAATCTGTTGCTGATGCTTTAGGAAGAAAATATGTACGCGTTTCTTTAGGTGGACTGCATGACGAAAGTGAAATTCGTGGTCACAGAAAAACGTATATCGGTGCGATGGCGGGAAGAATTCTTCAATCCATTAAGAAATCCGGAACATCAAATCCGGTGATTGTTTTAGATGAAATTGATAAAGTAGGAAAAGGAATGCACGGTGATCCTAGTTCAGCTTTACTTGAAGTTCTTGATCCTGAGCAAAATAACGCTTTTTATGATAATTTCCTTGAAATGGGTTATGATTTGTCTAAAGTGATGTTTTTGGCAACTGCAAACTCTTTATCAACAATTCAGACTCCACTTTTAGACAGAATGGAAATCATTCAGATTGCGGGTTATACATTGGAAGAAAAAATCGAGATCGCAAAGAGACATTTAATTAAAAAACAGCAGGACGAAAATGGTTTGACGGCGAAATCTTTCAAACTTGGAAATGCTGAACTGAAACATATTATAGAAGCTCATACTTCTGAAAGCGGTGTAAGATCTTTAGAAAAAAGAATTGCCGGAATTGCAAGATGGGTAGCTTTGCAAACTGCTTTGGTAAAAGAATATAACGCTAAAATTTCCATCGAAAAAGTAGACGAAATTTTAGGTGTTCCAAGACCGAAAAGCTTATCTGAATTAACTGATGTTCCGGGAGTTGTAACCGGATTGGCCTGGACGAGCGTTGGCGGAGATATTTTATTTATAGAAAGTATTACCAGCAACGGAAAAGGAAATCTGACTATGACCGGAAATCTTGGAACGGTAATGAAAGAATCTGCAACGATTGCTTTGGAATATATCAAGGCAAAACACGAAGATTTAGGAATTACAGAAGATGATTTGGAAAAGAAAAACATCCACGTTCACGTTCCTGAAGGCGCAACCCCGAAAGACGGACCTTCTGCGGGAATTGCAATGCTGACTTCGATGGTTTCTACCTTCAGAAATAAAAAAGTAAGACCTCATTTGGCAATGACAGGCGAAATTACTTTAAGAGGAAAAGTGCTTCCTGTAGGCGGAATCAAAGAGAAATTACTTGCCGCAACAAGAGCGGGGATCAAAGAAGTAATCCTTTGTGAAGCCAACAGAAAAGATGTAGAAGAGATCAAACAGGATTACCTGAAGAACCTGAAAGTAAACTATGTAAACTGGATGACCGAAGTTCTTGAACTCGCTATCGAAAAATAGTTTTTTAGCAATAAAATATAAAACCTCATCAGAAACGGTGAGGTTTTTGTTATGTGTAGAAAAACTTTATCATGAATTTTTTTAAACTTCCTTTTCTCCTTAGACTAGCTTTAGCGGTTATTTCGATCATTGGAATAGGATACCTCATCAAATTGGGGCAAAGCATTTTAGCTCCATTTTTTTTAGCATTTCTAATGGCGATGCTTTTTTTGCCGATTGCTAATTTTTTTGAGAAAAGATTAAAATTGCCGAGATCAATCTCCACCATAATCTCTGTCACGATGATGTTGGTTATTCTGACGGGGTTAATTTATTTTTTTGGATCACAAATCTCAAGTTTCAGCCGCGATCTACCGCATTTAACCAAACAGTTTAATACGGTTTTTCATAATCTTCAGACTTGGGTTTCACATACTTTTAATGTGAAAATTGACGAACAGCTTGATTATCTTGATCAAGGTTTAGGCAAACTTCTTTCTTCATCAGGAATAATTTTAGGATTTACTTTCGGGATTTTTTCTTCAAGCTTGGGATTTCTGGCATTTTTCATCTTGTTTTTCATCTTTATTTTAAATTACAGAAGGATTTTAAATAATTTCATTGTCAATGTTTTTAATGAAAAACATAAAGCCAGTGTTCAGGAAGTTGTTTCTGAAGTGCGAATTATGACCAAAAGATATATTATTGGACTTTGTCTTCAGATTGTTATCGTTTCAGTTTTAGCAACTACTGTTTTGACAATTTTGGGAGTAAAATATGCCGTTTTGCTTGGAGTCTTAACGGGATTATTAAACGTGATTCCATACATTGGAATTTGCATTTCGCTTTTAATTTCCTGCTTTATTGCATTTGCAACAGGAACAGTTTCCAGCTGTATCTATGTTGCAATCGGCTATGTTATCGTGCATGTGATTGATGGAAATATTATACTTCCATTCGTAGTGGGTTCAAAAGTAAAAATCAACGCATTATTTTCTTTTATCGGAATTCTTTTGGGAGAACATCTTTGGGGAATTTCGGGAATGTTTCTTTGTATTCCGGCAATTGCGATCATTAAAATTGTTTTTGAACGCGTGGAAGGTCTGCAACCTTGGGGAAGACTTTTAGGTGAAGACGAAAAGCCTCATAAAAGGAAGAAAAGCTATAAAATATCGAAGAATATTACTTTAAAGGAAATGGATTAGGATTTTGGCAATTTGATTATCAGCTTTAAAATTTTTTCAATTTTTATCAACGAATTAAATTTTTATTTAAATTTGATAAAAATCAATATCATGAAAATCGTAAAATTCATTATCAGTTTGCTTTTCGGATTGATGTTTATCAATGCCGGATTAAACAAATTTCTCAATTACATGCCAATGCCGAAACCTACGCCGGAGCAAATGAAAATTTTTGAAGCATTCAATCAGCTGCATTGGTTAATGCCATTAGTTGGAGCCGTAGAAATTGTTGGAGGATTATTGTTTATCTTCCCGAAAACGAGGGCTTTAGGCGCAATTATTATTTTACCAGTGATGGTTGGAATTGTCCTTCACATTTTCACAATAGACAAATCAACTTCTGGAATGTCTATTGCCGGAGTTTTGTTTCTGATAAATCTCTGGATGATTATTGACAATAAAGAAAAATATAAAGCTTTAGTTAAATAAAAAGTCAATGGTCAATGGTGAATTTTGCTTCGCAAATGAATTTTTAAAATTGACAAGCAAACCGAATTAACCATTGACCATTCAAATTATACAAATGCGCTGAATCCCGTGATTGATCTACCGACAATCAGCGAATTAATTTCTTTTGTTCCTTCGTAAGAATAAATAGCTTCTGCATCGGCTACGAATCTCGCGACATCATATTCCAGCAAAATTCCGTTTCCGCCTAAAACTTCCCTTGCTCTTGAGACGATATCTCTGGTTCTCATCGTACAAAAAACTTTAGCTAACGAAGCGTGTTCATCTTTTAAAATATCTTCATCCTGCATTTCAGAAAGTCTGAAAACCATGGTTTGCATCGCCGTTAAATTCGACAACATTTCTACTAAATGTCCCTGAATCATCTGAAATGAGGCAATAGGTTTTCCGAATTGCTCTCTCTTTCTCGTATAGTCTAAAGCACTTTCGTAAGCTCCTCTCGCACAACCAGTAGCCATCCAGGCAACTCCCGCTCTTGTCATTCTCAAAACTTTTGCCGTATCTTTAAATGAATTGGCATTTTGAAGCCTGTTTTCTTCTGTGATTAAGCATTCTTTTAAGGTGACCAAACCGTTCTGAACGATTCTCAACGCCATTTTTCCTTTGATTTTCTCAACAGAATATCCGGGATTATCTTTTTCAACGATAAAACCTTTCACTTCACCGTCATCTAAATCTCTTGCCCAAATAATAATTAAATCTGCAAAAGTTGCGTTTCCGATCCATTTTTTTTGTCCATTTAAAATCCAGCCTTCAGCAGTTTTTTTGCAGGTCACCGTTAAACCTCCTGCAGCTCCTGAACCAACTTCCGGCTCCGTCAATCCAAATGCTCCGATTTTTTCAAACTTTTGCATTTGAGGAAGCCATTTTTGTTTTTGTTCTTCCGATCCGCAAATATAAATTGAACCCATCGATAAACCCGACTGAACTCCAAAGAAAGTAGCAATTGATGCATCAACCCTCGCCATTTCCATAGCGATGACACCTTCCATTAAAAATGGCATTCCTTTGCAACCGTAACCTTGATATGTTACGCCACAAATATCAAGTTTCTGAAATTTTGGAATTAACTCATGCGGAAATTCGTCTCTTAACCAATAGTGATTAACCAAGGGTTTAACCTCTTTTTCCATAAACTCTCTTACTTTTTGCTGAACTTCTCTTTGCTCAGGAGTCAAAGTATGATAGACATCGTAGAAATCTCCATCAATTGGTGGCAGTTCTTTCTTTTTTTTATTCGGATCAAGCATTTTCATCATTCCGTTCAATTGTTTCTCATCCAATTTGGAAAAATTTTCCATGAGTTTTGGGAGATTTACTTTTTGTGAAATTTCGCCCAGCTGATCAAAATCGATTGATTTGAATAATTCTATGGCATTTCTGATTTTTGAAAATGTATTAGACATAATAATAGTTGTGATTTATTTGTAAAAATCAAGCAAAAATCAATCCGAATACCATACATAAAGCAAATTCAATTTTACAAACATTTGACTTTTAACAACTTAAACTGAAATAATTCATTTACAAGTTTTTACTTTCCATTTTCAAACATTACAAATGATTACGCTTGAACTTTGAACTAAACAAAACAGAAAAAAATTGCAATTTGAAATCGCTTTAACATATTTCATTTAATGAGTGAAATCAAAATAGTGATTTCATATTAATTTAAAACCAATAAATATTACATATGAAAACTACTTACATCAAATTATCATTAGCCACAGTTCTTATATTAGGAGTTTATTCTTGCAAAAAAGGAGAAGCATCCGTAAGTGATTATGAAGTTGCTACAAGCGCGGATTCTGCAGCAGTCTCCAAGGAAATATCTTCGGTAGCAACAATGAAAGTGAAAGACAAGCAATTCATTAAAACAGCAGAAGTCAACATGGAAGTAAAAGATGTTTATGATGCAACAATTTCTATTGAAAAATCGGTTCAGGATTTGGGAGGCTTCGTTACCAATAGCAATTTGCGAAGTAATGTTGTTTCAGAGGATTCTTACAACACGTCAGACAAAGAAGCAATGCTTGTGAAGAAATATCAAACTGAAAACTCAATGCAGGTAAGAGTTCCTACCGAAAAACTGGGTGACCTTTTGACTTTCATCAATAATAAAAAACTCTTTCTCAATTCAAGAGTCATCAATGCAGAAGATGTGACTGCAGGCATTAAATACGCAGAAATGGAAGGAAAAAGAATCAAAAAAACCGGCGAAAATATTTCTGAACTCAAAACCACAAAAGACAAAGTGAAAATGAATGATGATAATATGTCTGAAGAAAATCAGCAACAGCTCGCCAATCTGGATGTTACGGATAATTTAAAATACAGCACCGTTGATATTTTCATCAAAGAACCAAAACTTCGTGTCGCAGAAATTGCGATAACAAATACAACTAACAGTGACAATAAATATAAGTTCGCTTTCTTTTACAGTGCAAAAAACGCTTTTGTAGAGGGATTTTATTTAATACAAAGAATTGTTGTTGGGTTAATAATGATTTGGCCGCTTCTATTAATTTCAGGTTTTGGATTTTACTTTTACAGAAAAATTCAATCTAAAAAGAAAGTTAATCAAACTTTTAAAGAACAAAATCCGGCATCCTAACTTTTGAGTTATCAACATAGATTTTTTGGAACCTCTGCATTTTTGTGGAGGTTTTTTTTATTTTCAATTGTTAAAATCCTTGATTTCAGATAATCAAAATTCTCTTTTACGTCGATTTTTAATCCTCAATTAACATCATTGGTGTAAAATTCCGTAAATTTGCAAATCAATAATTCGGCATAAGGATTCAGCGGATTTCACGTCAAAATTCTAAGCCCTAAAATTTTAATTTCTAGACTTTTATGCTATCAAAAATAAACCCTACACAAACTAACAGCTGGGAAGCACTTGAGGAACATTTTGCCAACAATGACTTTGAACTGCGAAGTCTTTTTCAATATAATGCTGAACGCTTTAATGAATTTTCAGTAAAAAGAGAAAATTTCCTTTTCGATTATTCTAAAAATTTAATCACTGCTGAAACTAAACAGCTTTTACTAGATTTAGCAGAAGAATGTCAGTTGAAGGATGCAATTTCTAAAATGTTTTCCGGTGATAAAATCAACGAAACAGAAGGAAGAGCAGTTTTGCATACGGCTTTAAGAGATTTTTCTGATAAAGAAATTCTGGTAGACGGTGAAAATATCAAGCCTCAGATCAAAAGAGTTCTTGATCACATAAAAACTTTTTCTGACAGCGTAATTTCAGGAGAGCATAAAGGTTTTACAGGAAAAGAAATTACTGATGTTGTGAACATCGGAATTGGAGGTTCAGATTTGGGACCTGTAATGGTGGTTTCGGCTTTAAAACATTTTAAAACAAGATTAAATGTTCGTTTCGTTTCAAACGTAGACGGAAATCATATTGCTGAAGTTGTAAAAGATTTAAATCCTGAAACAACTTTATTTATCATTGCTTCCAAGACATTTACGACTCAGGAAACGATGACTAATGCAAACTCAGCAAAAGACTGGTTCTTAAAAGCAGGAAAACAGGAAGATGTAGCAAGACACTTTGTGGCTTTATCAACTAATGTTCAAGCAGTTAAAGACTTCGGAATCGCAGAAGAAAACATATTTGAATTCTGGGATTGGGTCGGAGGAAGATATTCACTATGGAGCGCGATTGGCTTAAGTATCGTTCTTTCAGTAGGGTATGAGAATTTCGAACAATTATTAAAAGGTGCTGAAAATACAGATCAACATTTTCAAACCGCAGATTTTGCTGAAAACGTTCCTGTTTTGATGGGACTTTTAGGAATTTGGTATCGAAATTTCTATGCGGCAACAACTTATGCAATTTTACCTTACTCTCAATATTTAGACAGGTTTGCAGCATATCTTCAACAAGGCGATATGGAAAGCAACGGAAAATGTGTTGACAGAAACGGTGAATTTGTAGAATATGAAACAGGACCAATCATTTGGGGAGAACCTGGAACTAACGGACAACACGCTTTCTACCAACTGATTCACCAAGGAACAGAGTTGATTCCTGCAGATTTTATTGCGTATGCGAAAAGCCCAAACAAAGTTTCTGATCATCAGGATAAATTGTTGGCAAACTTTTTTGCTCAGACTGAAGCACTTGCTTTCGGAAAAACGGAAGAAGAAGTTGAAGAAGAATTGAAGGCTTCAGGAAAATCTGAAGAAGAAATTGATTTCTTATTAAATTATAAAGTTTTCCACGGAAACACTCCTACAAACTCATTAATGATTAACGAATTAACTCCTTTTTCATTAGGACAGTTGATTGCATTATATGAACACAAAATATTTGTTCAGGGAGTAATCTGGAATATTTTCAGTTTTGATCAGTTCGGAGTAGAATTAGGAAAAGTTTTAGCAAATAAAATCTTACCGGAATTGGAAAATGGTGAGGCAGTTAGTTCTCATGATTCTTCAACAAATGGGTTGATTAATTATTATAAGTCAAACAAATAAGTTTTAGAGATTTTCATTAATTTTGATTAAAAATAGAATCATGAGTACCATTACAATACACATTAAAAATAAAGAAGAGGAAACATTTATGGAAAACCTTCTTCAAAAGATGAGAATTGCATTTGTGAAAGATGAAGACGATTTTGAGTTGACTGATGAGATGAAAAAGGCGATTGACGAAGCTTTGAAACAAGACAGATCAAAATCCGTAGATGCATTTGAATCATTAAAGAAAATTTCAGAAAAGTATGGCATTTAAGATTGTAGTTTCTCCTATTGCTAATAATAATATTGATGACGCCATCAGATATTACAGAACACAATCTCAGAGTGCCGCAAAGAACTTTAGGAAGAGATTACTTGATGCTTACAAATCGTTACAAACAAATCCTTTTTTCGTTGTCAAATATGAAAATGTAAGAGCAATACCTTTGAAGAAGTTGCCATACTTGATTTTTTATGACATAGATGAGAGAGATCAAGTTGTAAACATCCTCTCCGTTTTCTGCACTCATCAGAATCCTGAAAAATATCCTTAAAATCTAATAATAAAAAGTAATAAAATAAAAATGGCAGAAATTCTTGACGGATTAAAAGTTTCCAAAGAAATCAAGGCAGAAATCAAGGTTGAAGTTGATAAAATCATTGCAAACAAAAGAAGAGCACCACATTTGGTTGCCATTCTTGTTGGAAATAACGGAGCGAGCAAGGCTTATGTAAATGCTAAAGTGAAAGACTGTGAAGAAGTTGGTTTTCAATCGAGCTTAGTGAAATTTCCAAGCACGGTTTCTGAATCTGAATTACTGGAAAAAATTGAGGAACTTAATAAGGATAAATCTGTTGATGGTTTTATCGTTCAATTGCCTTTACCAGATCAAGTCGATCAGGAGAAAATCATTAACGCGATCGATCCAAGAAAAGACGTTGACGGTTTCCACCCTACCAATTTCGGAAAAATGGCTTTGGAAATGGATACATTTTTACCCGCAACTCCATTCGGAATTTTAACATTATTGGAAAGATATAATATTGAAACAAAGGGTAAAGACTGTGTCATCATCGGAAGAAGTAAAATCGTCGGAAGACCAATGAGTATCTTAATGGGAAGAAAAGACTTTCCGGGAAATTCAACAGTAACTTTGACTCATTCTTACACAAAAGACATCGAAGAATATACTAAAAAGGCAGATATTGTAATTACAGCTTTAGGTGATCCTCATTTCTTAAAAGGCGAAATGATCAAAGACGGAGCGGTAATTGTTGACGTTGGAATTACAAGAGTAGATGACGACTCTCCAAAAGGATATTATTTAGCGGGTGATGTGGATTTTGACAGTTGTGCTGCAAAGGCAAGCTGGATCACGCCTGTTCCGGGAGGAGTTGGTCCCATGACAAGAGCAATGTTAATGAAAAACACCATTATTGCTTACAAAACTTCGGTCTATAACGACTAATTTAAAATGAATAAAGAAGAAGATATTTTATTGAATGAAGGTAGAATGCTCCCTGTGATGGAGCATTTTTACACGATTCAGGGAGAAGGAGCACACACCGGAAAAGCAGCCTATTTCATCAGATTGGGTGGCTGCGATGTCGGTTGTCATTGGTGCGATGTGAAGGAGAGCTGGAATCCTGATCTTCATCCTTTAATGAATGCAGAAGAAATTGCAGAAATTGCAGCAAGACATTGCAAGATTGTAGTGTTAACCGGTGGTGAACCATTGATGTGGAATTTAGATATCTTGACATCCAAATTAAAAGAGCTTGGATGTACCGTTCATATAGAGACTTCGGGAGCTTACCCAATGAGCGGACATTTGGATTGGATTACCCTTTCGCCTAAAAAGACAGGACTTCCAAAGCAGGAAATTTATACTAAAGCTCATGAATTGAAAATGATTATTTTTAACAATAACGATTTTAAATTTGCTGAGGAACAAGCTTCAAAAGTTTCTGAAAACTGCAAACTTTATCTTCAAAGTGAGTGGAGCAAGCGAGACGAAATGTATCCGAAAATTACTGATTTCATTCTTGCAAACCCGCGATGGCAAGCTTCAGTTCAGACGCATAAATATCTGAATATTCCATAAAATTTCCTTAATTTAGCCTCTGTATCATTCATTTTATTAGATGCAAAGAATCCGGTATTCCAGATATTTAAAAACACTTATCATCCTGCTTGACCTTTTGGTGATTGCAGGAGTTTTTATTTTGTATTTCCTCAACAGAAATCCTGATCTGGTGCATGATGAAGATTTGGTATCCCAAAATTCGTTTTCTCTTTTATTGCTTTTTTCTTTCTGGATATTATTGAGCGGAAGAACAAAAATATATAATATTGCCAGAAATTTAACCTATATAATTTTTGTAGAACGTGTTGTCGTGCATTTTCTTTTATTTATAATCGGATTGATTCTGATCAGAAAAGTCAGCAACAACCAGTTTTTCAGTTCTCAACTTACCTGGTTTTCGCTTTATCTCTTTTCATCTGTAATTTTTATAAAGTCGATTGTTTATTTTATCATTAAATACCTTCGATCTTTAGGTATCAACCATAGAAATGTCATGTTTTTGTACGAAGATGAATCTACCGAAACATTGAAAAACATCCTTAAAGAAAGAAAAGATTACGGATATAAAATGTTTAAATATGATTCATCAAAGATTAATTCTGATGATCTTATTAAATTCTGGAAATCTAATGGTATCCACACCTTATTTATCCCGACAGAAAACCCGTTTTCAGATCATACCAGAGATGAGATTTTCAGATTAGCAGAAACTCACAAGGTACATATTTCATTAGTCCCGAATATTTCTCAAAACGATTATTTCTTTTTTGATTTGGGTTATATAGAAACTCAGCCGGTTTTAAATCAAGGGAAATATCCTTTGGATTTTTATTCTAATTTTTTGCTAAAACGAATATTCGACGTTATATTTTCGATATTGGTCTTAGTTTTGATTTGTTCTTGGCTGTTTCCTGTCATTGCATTTTTGATTAAAAGGAGCTCGAAAGGTCCCGTTTTTTTTGTACAGAAAAGATATGGTTTTCATGAGGAAGTTTTTAATTGTATTAAATTCAGAACCATGGTTGTAAATGATGATTCATCAACAAAGACAACTGAGCATAATGACAGGAGAATTACCAAGATCGGAAAATTTCTGAGGAGAACAAGTTTAGATGAAATGCCGCAATTCATCAATGTTTTAAAGGGTGAAATGTCGGTCGTAGGACCAAGACCTCATATGCTTGCTGTGGATAATTATTACAAACCGAAGATCGGAAGATATACTTTGAGAAGTTTGGCAAGCCCGGGAATAACTGGTTTAGCTCAGGTAAGCGGTTTTCGCGGAGATTCAGGACAAGTTGAAGTTGAGATGAATAAGCGTATTCTTGCAGATGCCTTTTACATAAGAAACTGGAGTTTTGTAATGGATATGATTATCATCTTAAAAACCATTGTTTTGGTAATAGTTGGTGACAAAAATGCAAAGTAAAATAAATAAAAATAGTCTAATTTAGCAGAATGTTAAAAAAGTTTTTTACAGCCATAGGTGAATACATGATCCTGATCGGTAAATCTCTTCAAAAGCCCCAAAAAATGAGAGTTTTCTGGAAGCTTTTTATGAGAGAGATCAATGATTTGGGAGTCAATTCTTTCGGATTGGTCACCTTCACTTCTATTTTCGTGGGAGCAGTTGTTGCCATTCAGATGTTTAATAATTTTGATGCATCCTCATTCCCAATACCGACCTCTTTTGTAGGTTATGCAACCAAAGCAGTTTTAGTTCTTGAATTTGCACCAACTATTATCAGTTTAATTCTTGCAGGAAAAGTAGGATCCTATATTGCATCAACTATCGGAACAATGCGTGTTTCTGAACAGATTGATGCACTAGATATTATGGGAGTCAACTCTCCCAACTTCCTGATTTTACCAAAAATTATAGCTTGTCTTATTTTTAATCCAATCTTGATTGCCATCAGTATTGTTTTTGGTATTGGAGGCGGTTATATTGCAGGAATGCTTACCGGAAACTGGACAACGGCAGATTATATCACCGGAATTCAGATGTATATGCCTAATCTTTTTATCATTTATGCATTTACCAAAACAATTGTTTTTGCATTTGTTATTGCAACAGTCCCTTCATACTTCGGATATTTTGTGAAAGGTGGTTCACTTGAAGTTGGTAGAGCAAGTACACAAGCTGTGGTTTGGACGATGGTTTTTATCATTATTTCCGAATTAATTTTAACACAATTAATATTAAGCTGATGATTGAGGTAAAAGATCTTAAAAAGAGTTTTGGTGATGTTGAAGTGCTTAAAGGAATTTCAACGACTTTCGAAAAAGGAAAGACAAATCTTATAATCGGACAAAGTGGATCCGGAAAAACCGTTTTCCTGAAAAGTTTATTAAATGTTTATCAGCCATCATCAGGAGAGATTCTTTTTGACGGAAGAGATATCAATGTAATGAACCGTGAAGAAAAACAACATTTGCGTTCTGAAATTGGAACTTTATTTCAGGGAAGTGCACTCTTTGATTCGTTAACCGTTGAGGAAAACATCATGTTTCCGCTTGATATGTTTACCAATTTAACTTTCAGAGAAAAGAAAAGAAGAGTTTTTGAGGTAATCGGTCGAGTACATTTAGATAAAGCGAACAGAAAATTTCCATCCGAGATTTCCGGGGGAATGCAGAAACGTGTTGCGATCGCGAGAGCAATTGTAAATCACCCTAAATATCTCTTCTGTGATGAGCCAAATTCAGGACTAGATCCTTATACTTCTAATGTAATTGATGATCTTCTACTTGAAATCACAAAAGAATATAATACAACGACCATTATCAATACCCACGATATGAACTCGGTAATGACAATTGGTGAAAAAATTGTTTATCTGAGATTAGGAATTAAAGAATGGGAAGGTAATAAAGACATCCTGATTACCGCAGGCAATAAAAATCTGATTGACTTCGTTTATTCATCAGAATTATTTAAAGAACTGAGAGAATATCTGCTAGAAAATCATAAAACCATAGAAAATACCATTACTAAAATTGACGACAATGAAAAAAATAATTAGCATTGCATTATTAAGCTTTTCAATGTTTGCTTCAGCACAGATTTCTCTTGCAGCAAAGGCAAATGTTTTGATACCTACAAGCTCTGCATCATGGAAAAATCTTAAAGCTGCAACAACCAATGCCGTAGAACAGAAAGGGAAAAATATCACAGGTTTCAATGTTGGTTTATCTATGAAAATCGACTTGCCAACTGCGTTATATTTGATGCCGGAAGTTTATTACAGCAATTTCAGCAATGAAGTAACTGTAGCAAATGATATTAACGCACAAGCAACTACAATTAAAGCAAAAAGCAGCAGAGTAGATATTCCTGTTTTGGTTGGTGTAAATGTTCTGGGAGATCTTTTAAGTGCTTACGCAGGACCTGTAGGAAGTTTCAATCTTGCTAAAGGAGATAATTTCGGGAGCTTTGTACAGAAAGTTGATGCTAAAGAATTTACAGTTGGTTATCAGTTAGGTTTTCAGAGTGAAATCAAGAAAATTATTCTTTCAGCAAAATATGAAGGTGCTTTTTCGAAAGATCAGAGAAAATTCATCAACAGTGTTGCCGGATCTAGTCAGGAAATCGACTATGACAACCGATCAAGTCTTTTTATGCTTGGTTTAGGATATAAATTTTAATTAAAATTTTATACTATATAAAAAAAATCCTCAAATTAAATTTGAGGATTTTTTTTATATTCAAGCTCGGCTTCTCGCTGCGCAATTACCGCTGCTTGTTTTTCCAGTTCTTCTTTATCTTTTTGAAGCTGTTTAAATTCTTTTCTTTGCTGCTCAGCTTTTATTGCTGAACCTTTGCTTACATAGCCAATCATTCCACCAATGATAAGTCCAATTCCAATTCCCGCCATTACGCCCATTACATGTGAAATGGTAATCTTTTCAACAGTAAAATCTGTAGTAAGATAAAAAAGTAATGCGGATACTGCTAAAAGTATAAGACCTGTTATTGAGATACCTTTCATGATTTAATATTTTGTGGTTAATGAAATTGTGGATGAAAACTTAGTTAAACCTTTCCTCCGGCTGCTCTGTAGTATTCTAATGCTTTTGGAAGATTTTTCTGGATATCTCCAACTCTTGATCCCGGACTTGGGTGAGTAGATAAAAATTCTGGTTGTCTCGCTCCTGATGATGATGCTTCCATTCTATTCCAGAAAGGGATTGCCTGTCTTGGATCGTAACCCGCCATTGACATCAGATATAATCCCATTTGATCAGCTTCCAATTCTTGATTTCTTCCGTATTTCAGTAAAACTACCTGTGAACCTATTGGATATACCGTTTGAAAGATTGCTGCTGTTTTTTCATTTTTAATGGCTAAACCGGATGCAGTTCCCAAACCCTGTGCAATCATTGATTGTGAAATTCTTTCGTTACCGTGACCTGCTAAAGCGTGAGAAACTTCGTGCCCCATTACAACCGCCAAACCTGTATCATCTTTAGTGATTGGAAGAATTCCTGTATATACAGCAACTTTACCTCCCGGCATACACCATGCATTTACCTGATTATCCTGAAGAAGATTAAATTCCCATTTATAATTGGCAAGATCTGCACCTCTTCCTATACTTGCGTAATATTTTTCAGCAGCAGATTTTATTCTGTTACCTACATTTTTTACACTGGTAGACTGCGAACCTGTAACGACTTTAGATTCGGTCAACGTTTGTTTATATTGCTGTAAAGCCATTGCTTCAATTTCAGAATTATTGGCAAACTGTAGCGAAGATCTTCCCGTAATCGGGTTTGTCGTACAAGCTGCAACAGATAAAACTGTAGCTCCTATTCCTAATAGATGTGTAATTTTCATTGTATTGCGTATTATAAGTTGAACCTTACAATATCTATTCCAAAAAATAATCAGAAAAAAGATTTGCATAGATTTTGCTATTTAAATTTACTAATTTAATCATTATGAAAAAGTTTCTCAATATTATATCAGTTTCTGTTTTATTTATATTTTTCCAGAGCTGCTCTGCTCAGAATACTGCAGATTCTCAAATTGTAAATTCATTAGCAGGTTCAGAAGAATTTACTTTTCATGCCGAAAGAGCAAATCCTATGAACTACGATGTAATTAATGTATTAAACGGAATTCCAAATAACCCATCAACCAGAATTCTTCAATTGGATGCAGGAAGTTATACAATCGAACTACGAAAGGGCAAAATGGAAGTGGTTCTCCCTTACTTTGGAAGAGCATTTAATGCATCATATGGAAAAGATAACAGCTACCGATTTACTTCAAAAGATTACAGTATAACAAAATCTCAAAGTAAAAAAGGAAATTGGGTTTTTAAAATAAAACCGAATGATGTAAACAATGTTTCTGACATTAATATAGAAGTTTACAAAAACGGAAAAGCATTTACATCAATCAGAAGCAACGACAGACAGCCTATTACTTATGACGGATATATTTCAAAGAATGAAGAAGTTAAGGTGAAAGAAATTGAATAATATCAATCTTTTTTAAGAAATTTCTCGACAAACAATTTTGCTTCGGTACTTGGATTTGAAACCAATGTCGAAGCATTTTTTTTGTGCTGAATATAAGCTTCTTCTACAGATTCATTTCGTTTCATCATATTTAAAATATATTCCTGAACCCAATATTCAAAGCGCTTTTCCGATTGTTCTTTTCTTACGAGAGCAAAACGTTCTGTTTTCTTTTTTAAAGAAATAAAATCATCTATTTTAGAATAAATTTCATCTAATCCTTCATTAAAAAGTGCGGAACCAAGTAAAACAGGAACTTTCCAGTCTTTTTCTTTTGCAGGAATAAAATCAAGAGCACGTTTTAATTCTAATCTTGTATTTTTTGCTTTTTGGAGATTATCTTTCTCAACTTTATTAATGAAAACTACATCAACCATTTCCATGATCCCTCGTTTGATTCCCTGAAGTTCATCGCCGCCACCGATAATTTTTAAAAATAAAAAAACATCGGTGATATCAGAAACCAAAACTTCCGACTGTCCTACTCCCACAGTTTCAATCAAGATATAATCATAACCTGCAGCTTCGCAAATCAGCATCGTTTCAAAAGTAGTATTGGCGACACCTCCTAAGAATCCGGAACTCGGAGAAGGTCGGATAAAAGCATTTTCTTCTTTAGCCAGCTCTTCCATTCTGGTTTTATCTCCCAAAATGCTGCCTTTGTTGATTGCAGAACTTGGATCAATTGCTAAAACAGCCACTTTCTTTCCTTTAGAAATAACCAAACGTCCAAAATTTTCTATAAAAGTCGATTTTCCCGCTCCGGGAACTCCGGTAATTCCTACACGAACAGATTTTCCGGTGAAAGGAATGATTTGCTTTAATAAATCTTCTGCCTGTAATCTGTGCTCAGATTTCTTGCTTTCAACCAAAGTAATCGCTTTTGCAATCAGACGCTTATCACCCGATTGTATTCCTTCTTTTAAATCTTCTGTTGAAAACTTCACCTGATTATTTATCTTTTATTTCAAGCCAGACATACCTTTCGGTTTCATTTATTCAAAAATATAAAAATAACCTGCAAAATCCGAGAAAAACGGATTATTAATTTTAACGCTTCTAAATTAAACCCATTTATATGATGCGTATCAGGAATTGTCTATTTTTGTTATTATTCAAATGAAACTATATGAAATCGCCGTTGCCGGCGACTTTTAAAACAAATAAATATCTACACATGAAAAAACTGATTGCTGCTGCATCTTTCACTGCTATTTTATTAGCTTCTTGTACACCAAAAGCCTCAACGACGGTTGCTCCGACGGGACCCGCGGTTTCTACTAGCGAACAATTGGCACAGGGAAAAACAATCTTCGAAAATTCATGCAAAAGATGTCACGGTTTGCCAGATCCAACGGCTTACACTTCTGTACAATGGGTTGGAATTATGAATTCTATGGCACCAAAAGCGAAACTGACTGACGAGCAACATCAGTGGGTTTACGATTATGTAGTTTCTGTGAAAAAATAACTGAATCATTCCACCAAAAAATAATCATATGAAAAAGTTAGTTTTAAGTTTTTTCTTAGGTTCAGCTTTTTTAATTTCATGCGGACCAAAAAGCACTGCTGTGACAGGACCAAAGTTTACTTCATCCGAGCAATTGGCTCAGGGAAAAACAGTTTTTGAAAATTCCTGCAACAGATGTCACAAACTTCCGAATCCTGAAAAGCATGATGATATGGGTTGGATCAAAACTTTGAGCAGAATGGCTCCAAAAGCAAAATTGAACGACGAACAACATCAAATGGTCTATGACTATTTAATTTCTGTAAATAAAAAATAGACTTTCATATGAAAGTCTATTTTATTTCAGCTCAATTCCTAAACCCGGTTTTTGGGAGAGAATTATTTTCCCATTTTCTACGAAATTACCTTGAGCATAGTCATTCGAAATAAGGTTTGCTCCATCTAAATCTGCATAATCAACAAGCCCGGTCAAAACGCAGCCTGCGGAAATTCCCACGGTAGATTCTGTCATACAACCAATCATGATTTTATAATTTAATTCTCTGGCTTTTTTGATCATTTCTAAAGCGGGAGTTAAACCGCCACATTTCATTAATTTGATATTGATGCTTTTGTAATAAGGAATTAATTCATCTACTGAATCCAAATTCTGGCAATCTTCATCGGCCATCCAATTGGCAAAACCTTCTTTTTTTAAAATTTGATAATTATCGATTGGTCTTGGTTGTTCTAAGTACGAAAACTTCTGAACCTCAATATTTTCCTGAAGCCAAACACAGTCATCATCGGTAAAACTTGCATTCGAATCTAAAGCAATATTTCTGTTTAATCCTAAAAGTTTTTTGATGTTATTTTTATTCAAACCTTTACATTTTACTTTGAATTTGTTCCAATTGCTTTTCTCAATTTTTTGAATCTGATGTTCTATTTCTCCAATAGAAATCGTGATGGAACTTTCCATTAAGTTTTCAGAAGGAATCTGATTCAATTCAATAAAACTTTTATTTTCCAATTTTCCGAAAAGATCCCAAAAAGCACAATCTAACGCAGAAAGTAGAAATGTATGAAGATTTAAATTCAATAAAGATTTAAAAAATTCTCTCGGATGAACGATTTTCTGAACTTCAATCTGATGTTGAATTTCCTTTAATTTTAAAATAAAACTTTGAAGATCAATTTGATAATAATCGATTGCAACGCATTCTCCGTAACCTTTGTAATTTTGATAAGACAGTTCTATTAGTAATGCTTCTCTTTTGTCGTAATTTCCATAAGCAATGGAGAATGTTTCTTTCAGTTGTAGCTTTTTGAGTTCAAATCGTAATTCCATAATTAAATTTACAAAAAAAGGAGACTTATTTCGTCTCCTTCTTGTTTTTAGATTTCTTCGGCATCTTAGATTTTATAAATTTCTTTCGATCTTTTACTACTTCTAGACTTTGTGACGAGAAACAATACTTTGCAGATTCGGATAAGAACTTTAAAGCATTCGTTAAACTTCCTCTTTTTTCTGAAAGCATAGATCTGTAAAACCATATAGTTGCTTTATCAATTCCTTTTATTTTTAAAGCATAAGCAATCAGTCTTTCTGCTTCCTGTAAATCTTCATTATCCAAAAGACATTTGATATAATATTTTGGCGTATTTAGATTAGTAACATCACATTGCATCGCTTCCTCAAAATAGAGTTTTGCTTTTTCATAATCGATGAGCATTTCGCTGTAGATTCTTCCCATCAAACAAAGCGAATCTGCATCTTCAGGGTCGTAAGAAAGCGCATAATTTAACGCTTCAAGACAATCCGGCAAGCTGTATGGATAATTATCCAGCGCTTCGAAATAATATTTACTTTTAGTTAAGGTCATTTCTATAGTTTTTTAATTCATTTTTCAGTTGATTCCTCTCTTTTTTGAAAGTTTTCTCCTGATGATTCTTTTTAAAATCAGTTCCTGAAAAAGTTCGGATAGGATTTCCTCTCTGAACATTCAAATGATTGTTCCAGGTTTCCTGCATTTGTTTTTCCAATTGCTGGATGTGAAATTCCATCACTTTTTCTTTGAGTCTGATGATGGAAATCTTTTTATTCTCCAGTTGCGAACGTGAATCCTGCACGAAAACACTTTGTCCCGTTTTCAGATAAGTTGCACGAACTGCGGTTTCTACTTTATTCACGTTTTGTCCGCCACTTCCCTGACTTCTCGCCGTCTGAAACTGAATTTCTTTTTCTTTAAATTCAATTTTCTCCAAACCTTCCAGTTCAAAAATCCCGATAAACCAGTTGCTTCTTTTGTGGAATTTTCTGAAAGTGCTTTTCCCAATCCAAAGAACGCTTCCAATCCAGTTTTTCAGAAATTCATTAGCTTCTTTTCCTTTTAAAATTAAAGTCGCAGATTTCAAAGTCAGATTTTCATCGCCATTTTCACGGTGGATGATTTCGTAATCGATTTTATTTTGTTTTGCTTCCTCAAGAAAGACCTTCAGAACTTTGGCAACTACCCACTGACATTCCAAAGGTCCTCTTCCCGAGGTGATTTGTATTATTTTGTCCATTTTTTTTAGGAGCTTAATCCCGCTGTTCACTATATCTTTTTTGTCACAGTCTCCGCTTCGCTGCGTCTGCAACAAAAAAGGATGCCGTTTCCATCGGGGCTATGGTTTTTCTCCTTTGTATTACTATTTGTTATAAATTATTTAATGATTTTTGAAAGAATTAAAATGCAGGTATTTGACATCAAACACCCAACATCCCGCATCCAACATTAATCATTATTTATCCATCCTCACAATTCGAGGTTGAAAAGTTCCGAGAATATCGACCAGTTCACTTTGCGCATTCATCACTTCATTGATGTCTTTGTACGCCATCGGTGCTTCTTCCGCATTTCCGCCCATCAAGGTGACATTTTTGAGTTTTAATTCTTTCTTAATGTCATTTTGAGTGAAACGGTTTCTGCATTCCCCTCTCGAAAAAGCCCTTCCCGCACCGTGTGAAGCCGAGTTTAGTGAATCCGGATTTCCTTTTCCACGCACGATGAAACCTTTTGCCGTCATCGAACCGGGAATCATACCCAACTCGTTTTCATTGGCCGGGGTTGCACCTTTTCTGTGAACGATTACTTCTTTTCCGTTGTGGATTTCTTTCCACGCGAAGTTGTGATGGTTTTCGATTCTGGCTTTCACTCTTCCACCGACCGCTTTCACCAATCTTCGGTGAATATCGTTGTGACAGGCCGAGGCGTAATCTCCTGCGAGATTCATCGCTGTCCAGTATTCTAATCCGAGATGAGTATTCAAATCCAGCCAGGCGAAGTTTTGTGCTTCTTTTGGTAACGGACATTGTTCGGTCGCAACTCTTGAATAATACTGAGCGATCTCGGCTCCCAATCCACGCGAACCACTGTGTGAGAGAATTCCGAGGTATTTTCCTTTCGGAAGATTGATTTGTTCATCATCTTCCGTAATTTCCACTTCCCCGAATTCTACAAAGTGATTTCCGCCGCCGGAACTTCCCATTTGTTTGATGGCTTTTCCTTTTAATCTTCTCAAAATCGGAATTAAACCGAACGTATCTCTGTCGAAAATCTCGTGGTCGACGTGAGATTTGTGCGTTTCGTACATCCCGAATTTGGTGTGTTCGGCAAGCGCTTTTTCATATTTATCTTTTGCGCCGTCGAGATATGAAATTGGCGTATCCAAAATACTGAGCGACATTCTGCAGCCAATATCCATTCCGACTCAGTAAGGAATTACGGCATTTTCTACAGCCAGGACTCCACCGATTGGAAGTCCATAACCGCTGTGTGCATCGGGCATCAAAGCGCCCTGCGTTGCAATCGGCAGTTTCAATGCGGTGTACAGTTGGTTTTTCGCTTCATCTGAAATGTTGTTTCCGAAAATCTGGAATGATGCCCGATTGGTATTGAGAATTCTTTTTTCAGTTTTCTTTGATGAAAGCAAAGCTTCCGCGATTTGTCCGAAGGTTAAATCTTTCTCGAAGTTTTCCGGATTTTGATGGATTTCCTTGAGTAAAGATTTTACATAATGAATATTTTTGGTTGCAAAATTTCTCTTCATTACTTCCAAAGCGACGTTGACGCTCTGGTTGTTTGGATAGCCTAATTTTAATATATCTTTTCCTTTTAGTTTTAAATTTTCCATTGTTTTTGTTTTAAAATTTTCGGACTTTATAGTCCTCTAAACATTCTGCAGCTTCTGTCGCAGACATTTTGTAGTGAAAGTATTTTTTACTTTCAATCAGATCAGTTTTTTCGCCGTAGTATTTGCAGTTTCCAGATTTGCCATGAATTTTCTTATTGACTAATCCAGCGATTTTATGTTGGCTTAAATAAGAATTCAGTTCATCTATTTCTTTTTCCAAGTTGGACCGTAAAGGCTTGAAATGAGTAATCATATTGGATTTTACTCTTAAAACAAATCTCCACGGTTCGATGAATTCATAGTAAATATTATATCTTTTTCTGAACGGATTGTATTCTTCTCTTTTCAGAAAATATTGTTTCTCTCTGGTCGTCAATCCTAATTTTGGATCGTTCCATTGATATTTTGAAAGTTGAACTAATTTCTGATCTCGTATCACATAGATTCTTCGTCCGAATTTTCTTTTCTTTTTTAAGAATTTACGGGTTTCGGAATACATTTTTGTATTGATCTTATTCAGAATTTCTTCGAAGAAATCTCCGTCTTTAGAACGTCTCACATCGTCTCTCACCACAAAGAATCTTACAAATCCTTTCTGACAGGGTTTTTCTAATGGAACTAACGGAATATTTCTTCTTATTTCCCAAAGTTCTTTACTACGTTGATACTTTTTTCTGACCTTTTTTTCTACATCTTTTTTACTTACTCTTTTTCTGCTTCTCAGACTTCTCAATCGGGAAAACAGAAGGTTATCATTTTCCATTAATTATAGATATTAGAGGTGATGCATCAGTAGTTAATCAACTATACATCACATTAAATCTTATTCAACTAATATTTTAGTTGATATTGTTGCTAAAATAAATTTGACTAAATCTGTTTGGAGCTGTAAATTTTAGCCCCGATGGAAACGGCATCCTTTTTTTGCGTTGGCTTGAAAAAAGCGTTGGCAAAAAAGATACAGTGGACAGCGGGATTAAGCTCCTAATAAAAAAATGATTTCGGGGAAACTTGTTTGAGTTTGAAATATTGCGCAATAAAAAACCCGAAATCTTACGACTTCGGGTTTTGATATTTCATTGTACTGTTATTCTAAGAATGTACCAAACCACGAAGCCTTACCACCATAAGTGGCAAATCGGAAGGAGAATTATGATCTAATTTGAACATTGCTTCGTTGTTTTTTATTTGGTTAAACTTGATTTTCAGATGCAAAGATAGAATAATTTTGATACTGACAAATATTTTTTGAAAAAAATTCACAAAAAAACCTGAACAAATATTTTCATTCAGGTTTTATATTGTAAAGTTTAGTTTAATCTTTTGAACCGAGATCATCCATTGTATCGCTCATTCCACGTGTGTTTTGATCTGATCTTCTTTCTGAATCTAAAAAGTAGAGATTGTGTCTTGCTTTAGCAATAATCCCATTGTAAACATCTTCCGGAAGACCTGCTGTATCAGATTTTTCTTCTCTAAAAGAAGGTTGGTTATAGATTTTTAGAGCTCCGTACTGATCCAGAATTTTTTTTGCATCCTGAGCCTCAGTAATTGTCGAAGTATAAACTACAACGTTGATTTTACCAACGCTTTCTCTGCTGTAAGCATCCAACAATTCGTTGTCACTTACGAAAACGTGATCCCAGAAACTTCTTGTTTTTTCATCGTCTCTATAATTATCGACTGTCGACTCGTCTTCAACTGTTGATTTTGAAACAATGATATCCGCTTCGTTAAAGCCCTGATTTTTTAATCCTGATGTGATTTCCTCTGTATTGACAGTTGCCGGAAATACTGAAACTACTGTATAAGCCATAATATTTTATTTTTTGGTTATGGCTATCAATGCAAATGGTGTGCAATTTATTGGATTCTAATCACATTTTAATGTAGAAACCTGTTCAAAATATCCACCGCACACTTCGGCAAATTCGTTCCCGGACCGAAAATAAAATCAGCGCCATTCGCATACAGATAGTCATAATCCTGTTGCGGAATAACTCCACCTACAACAATCGTAATATCTTCTGCTCCAAGTTTTTTTAATTCTTCAACCACCTGCGGAACCAAAGTTTTGTGTCCTGCAGCCAAAGATGAAACTCCCAAAATGTGAATATCATTTTCTACCGCCTGTTTTGCAACCTCTTCCGGAGTCTGGAAAAGCGGAGCAACATCTACGTCAAATCCCATATCTGCAAAAGCCGTTGCAACCACTTTTGCGCCTCTGTCATGACCGTCCTGTCCCATTTTGGCAACCATTATTCTCGGACGGCGACCTTCTTCCTCCTCAAACTTTTGAGTTAGTTGAAGAGCCTGACCAAAGTATTCATTTTTACCTGCATTCATAGCGTAAACTCCCTGTATTGTTCTGATGTTGGCTTTGTAACGTCCGAAAGTTTCTTCCATCGCATCACTCATTTCGCCCAAAGTAACTCTTCTGCGAGCAGCTTCGATACACAATGCTAAAAGATTTCCGTTTCCTGTTTTTGCGGATTCCCGGATTTCATTTAAGATTTCTTTAACAGCTCCAGAATTTCTGTTTGATTTAATTGAATCTAAACGTTCAATCTGTTTTCTTCGAACCTCGGAATTATCAATGTCTAAAATCTCCAATTGCATTTGCTTTAAACTTGATCTGAAAGAATTTACACCTATGATAAATTCTTCTCCGCTATCGATTTTCGCCTGCTTTATTGCTGAAGCTTCCTCAATTCTCATTTTCGGGATTCCTGCTTCAATGGCTTTTGTCATTCCGCCTTCTTTTTCAACTTCATCGATGAATTTCATGGCTTCTTCGATCATTTGCTGAGTCATGCTTTCAACTAAATTACTTCCTCCCATCGGATCTACAACATCACAGATTCCGCTTTCCTGCTGAAGAATAATCTGAGTATTTCTGGCAATTTTTGCCGAATAGTCAGTCGGAAGTGCAATTGCTTCATCTAATGCATTGGTATGCAAAGACTGAGTTCCTCCCAAAGCTGAAGATAAAGCTTCAATGGCGGTTCTTGTAATATTGTTAAATGGTTCTTGTTCCGTTAAGGACCAGCCGGAAGTCTGAGAATGTGTTCTTAATGCCAGAGATTTTGGATTTTGAGGATTAAATTGCTTCAACAGTGTCGCCCAGATATATCTTGCAGCACGCATTTTAGCAATTTCCATGAAATGATTCATCCCAATTGCCCAGAAAAATGATAATCTTGGCGCGAAATCATCGACATTCATTCCTGCTTTTATTCCTGTTCTTACATATTCCAATCCGTCTGCTAAAGTGTAAGCCATTTCCAAAACCGGCGTGGCTCCTGCTTCCTGCATGTGGTATCCAGAAATTGAAATTGAATTGAATTTCGGAATATTTTTAGAAGTATATTCAAAAATATCAGCAATGATTTTCATCGAAGGTGTGGGCGGATAAATGTATGTATTACGCACCATAAATTCTTTCAAAATATCATTCTGAATTGTTCCCGAAAGCTTATCCTGAGAAACGCCCTGTTCTTCTGCAGCCACAATGTAGAAAGATAAAATTGGTAAAACTGCACCATTCATCGTCATCGAAACTGAGATTTCATCTAAAGGAATTTCATTAAATAAAACTTTCATATCCTCAACAGAATCAATGGCAACTCCCGCTTTTCCAACGTCTCCCACTACTCTTGCATGATCGGAATCATAGCCTCTGTGTGTCGCCAAATCAAACGCTACTGAAAGTCCTTTTTGTCCTGCAGCCAAGTTTCTTCTATAAAACGCATTGGATTCTTCAGCGGTAGAAAAACCTGCGTACTGACGAACGGTCCATGGTTTTTGAACGTACATTGTTGAGTAAGGACCACGAAGAAAAGGTGCAATTCCGGGAGAAGAATCGCTAATGGACTGATCTTTAATGTCCTCAGAAGTGTATTTTGATTTTAATTCAAGACCGTCTTTCTCGAACTGATAGACTTCTAAATGTTTTTCTGATATGGTAAATTGGGGATTTTTATTTTGAATTTCCCTTCTCATGACTGTTGGTTTAAGATTTTAAAAATAAGCATTTTTGGAAGAATAAAATTGAGTATTTAAACAATTGAATATCTGAATGTTTACATTTAAGTACAAATGATAGACTCAAGGAATTCAGAAGTTTATACTACTAATTAATAAAATTATTTAAAAGGTAATCTATGCTTGATTCACCATTATAAAGCAATGTTCCCGATGGAGTTATAATCAAATTTGAGCCACACATTGCTTGTTCTTTAAAATAGTTTTCTCTAAAAAAATTATCCGAATCTTCTACAAAAGATTTAAAGTAGTCTTTTTTCCCTTTTTTCACCTTGCTATTTTTTTCGAAAATATAAAAAACATATAACTCCTGTTTATGTTTATGAAGTAATTCTCGAATTTTACCTAATTTACTTTCATTAAATTCTTTAACTGAGCGAAGTTCAGTGGATGGCCAGTTGTCATCTCTTGAAATACTGCAAATATCATTATAGTACCAAAAGTCTAGAACTATAATCGCATTCTCTGTAAAAACAGTATCAAGCTTTTTCTCTAAAATCTTTAAAGTAGCTCCATAATCTAGTTCCGGATTTGAAATTTGTCCTTTTTTTAATGTACAGATTCTTTTTTTATCTTCCATGTAATCCCAACGGTACAAATTAAGATTTTCATTCCCCCACTTTGTATGAAATTGAGCTTCATTAATTACTTTGCCAGACTCATCTTTTGAAATTCTTTCCTGTGAAAAAACCAAAAAAGGTAAAACGATGTAAAGAACATTTAAAATTTTTTTTATCATTATTGTGTTTAAATTTGAGAGGTGTACTGTGTGTAAATGATTATTTATAATATAGATTTAGAAAACTGATTAAAAATAGATATTTCGGAACTTTTTCTTTGCCCCTTACCCTACAGGGAGGAAAAAGCTCCGAAAATTTGATCAAAATTACATCCTTTAGATTAGGAAAAATCATTTTGATAAATCTGAACAAACTCTTATTGAATTTGGAAATTTTTCCACTAACTATTTCCCAAGCTTTTTTATTCCCATTTCAAATAAAGCAAAAGAAATCAAATCTGCGTTTTCGCTGATCACCTGATCGGTTGCTCTTCCTGCTCCATGACCTGCATTTTTCTCGATTCTTACCAAAATAGGATTGGTACATTTCTGTTTTTCCTGCAGTTCTGCACCAAACTTAAATGAGTGAGCCGGAACCACTCTATCATCATGATCACTTGTGATAATCATTGTTGACGGGTAGCAAGTTCCTGCTTTTACATTATGAACCGGAGAATATGATTTGAGGTAATCAAACATTTCTTTGTTGTCTTCTGCAGTTCCATAATCGTAAGACCAACCTGCTCCAGCAGTGAATTTGTTGTATCTCAACATATCTAAAACACCAACTCCAGGGAATGCAACCTTAGCCAAATCCGGACGCATCGTCATTGTTGCTCCAACTAAAAGTCCGCCATTGGATCTTCCTGAAAGCGCCATATATTCTTTTGAAGTGTAACCTTTGCTTTGAAGATATTCTCCAGCTGCGATGAAATCGTCAAAGACATTTTTTTTCTGCATTTTCGTTCCTGCATCGTGCCATTTTTTCCCATACTCGCCGCCTCCACGAATGTTTGGAACTGCGTAAATCCCACCATTTTCCATCCAGATTGCATTGACTACTGAAAAAGATGGTTGCAAACTGATATTGAAACCTCCATAAGAATACAGTATCGTTGGATTTTTACCGTCAAGTTTGATCCCTTTTTTGTAATTGATCATCATTGGAACTTTTGTCCCGTCTTTTGACGTGTAGAAAACCTGTTCTGAAATATAATCTTCGGGATTAAATTTTACTTTCGGCTTCTGATAAACCTCAGATTTTCCGGTATCTGCATTAAATTTATAAGTCGTTCCCGGTGTAATATAATTGCTGAAAGAATAGTACATTTCTTTCTCTTCTTTTTTACCGCCAAAACCTCCCACATTTCCTTTTCCGGGAAGAGAAATTTCTCTGATCAATTTTCCAGTCTTATCAAATTGTTTTACCTGATCGATTGCATCAACCATATATGTTGCAAAAAAATAACCGCCCCCTGATGAAATTCCCAATACGTTTTCTGTCTGTGGAATTACATCTTTCCAATTTTCAGGCGAAGGATTTTTAATACTTGTCTTTACCAAACGCATATTCGGAGCATCTTTGTCGGTAAATATAAAAAGATCATCGTCTTGAGTATCTACAATATTGACATTGATGTCAAAACCTTTGTTGATCTGAACGAAGTTACCACCGTTTTTTAAATCTTTAATGTAAATTTCATTTCCATTAGTAGCATTCGCAGCGGAAATAATTAAATATCTCTGATCTTCGGAAACTCCTGCTCCTAAATATCTTCTCGGAGTCTTATCACCTCCAAAAATCAGTTGGTCTGCAGATTGCTTTGTTCCTAATTTGTGATAGAAAACTTTATGTTTATCTGTCATCCCCGACAAAACTGTACCTTCTTTTGGTTTGTCGTAGCTTGAATAATAAAATCCTTCATCGCCTAGCCAAGAAATTCCGCTGAATTTAACATCAACAATGGTTTCATCAATTTGCTTTTTGGTGATTGCATCAATAATGATGATTTTATTCCAGTCGCTTCCTCCTTCTGAAATGGCATATGCAGCCAAATTTCCTTTTTTATTGAAAGACAAACTGGATAATGAAGTCGTTCCTTTTTCTGAAAATTTATTTGGATCTAAAAAAACTTCTGTTGTTTTGCTTTTGTTATCGGTTCTGTATAAAACTGACTGCGCCTGAAGTCCGTTGTTTTTGTAATAATAAGTATAATTTCCTTCTTTGAAAGGCGCGCCAATCTTTTCGTAATTCCAAATATCAGTTAACTGTTTTTTGATTTGCTCTCTAAAAGGAATTTTTGACAAGTAATTCTGACTGTAAGCCACTTCTTCGTCTACCCATTTTCTAGTTGGTTCAGAGTCGTTTTCTAAATCTCTGTAAGGATCTGCAACAGCAGTTCCGAAGTATGTATCGGTTTGATTTCCTTTTACTGCTTTAGGATAATTCATTTTTTGAGAATAAAATGTAGCTGAAAACAATACTCCAGCTGTTAATAAGATTGGTTTGAAATTCATTGTGACGGATTTTACCAAAAATACGGAAAGTTGGGGGAATAGAGAAATCGCCCATATAGATAGACTTAAAATCACAAAGTCTTTTGTAGACTATAATATTTTAACAAAATTAATGACATTTTATTCACCGATTCTACTTTTCAAATCCATTTCAGCGCCCAAAATTCTTACAATTTGAATTTCAACAGAACTTATTATTCGATAGAAAATAATATGTAGATTGACTACAAAACCTAAAATATCTACATTGATGTCTTCATAGCACTTTCCAATTTTTGGATTTTCCGACAGTAACTCAAAATAACCAATCATTTCGAAATAATACTTGTCTGCCTGCTTTTCAGACCAATTCCTATATGTATATTTATAGATATCATCCAAATCTAAAATTGCCTTATTGGTTAAGTAATACTCAGCCATTATTTTTCATAGATTCTTTTAAAAATTCCAAATGTTGTTTAGGATCAAAAGTGTTTGAAATTCCGCTATTTAAACCTTCATTAATGGCATCTTTAAGAATTTGTACTTTACTTTCCTCCTCTTCTAATAATCTTAATCCTGCCCGAATAACTTCACTAGCATTTTTATATCTTCCCTGCGAAACTTTGTTGTCTACAAAATCCTCAAAATAATCTCCTAAAGAGACTGATGTATTACGTCCCATTGAATTAAATATTAAATTACATTTCAAAGTTACCAAAATTTGGTAATTACTTTACTTTATCTAACTAAAATTTTTCCAATATGTTCTTTTAGTAAAAGTCCATGAAAAAAGCTTCCGATTTCTCAGAAGCTTTCATATTTTAAAAAGAAAAAATTAATAATTCTCTTCTTCGCCTTTCATTTTCTCGGCATTTTCTGCCATGATTACAGCATCGATCATTTCTCCGATGTCACCATTCATATATGCATCAAGGTTGTACATTGATTTGTTGATTCTGTGATCGGTAACTCTACCTTGTGGATAATTATACGTTTTGATTTTTGCAGAACGGTCACCGGTAGAAACCATCGATTTACGCTGTGCAGCAATATCTCCCACAGATTTCTGAACTTCGATATCGTATAATTTGGTACGAAGCATTTCCATTGCCAATTCTCTGTTTGCCAACTGTGAACGCGCCTGCTGACAAACGACTACCATTCCTGAAGGTTTGTGCGTCAACTGTACTTTGGTTTCAACCTTGTTTACGTTTTGTCCACCCGCTCCACCAGAACGTGAAGTCTGCATTTCGATATCTGCAGGATTTAGTTCAAAATCAATTTCTTCAGCTTCGGGTAAAACAGCAACGGTAATTGCCGAAGTGTGAACCCTACCTTGAGATTCAGTTTCAGGAACACGCTGTACACGGTGAACGCCGGATTCGAATTTCATAATTCCATAAACACCGTCTCCTTCAATTTTTAGAATTAGTTCTTTATAACCCTTTGCAGCTTCGCTGGAATCTGTTATTTCGTGTTTCCAGCCTTTTGTCTTGAAAAACATGGCATAAGCTCTGTAGACATCTTCCACGAAAATAGCTGCTTCATCACCACCTGTTCCGGCACGAAGTTCTACAATTACGTTTTTATCATCAGTAGGATCTTTAGGAATCAAAAGAACTTTTAATTCTTCCTCCAGACCGGGAAGTTTTTGTTGAGCTTCTACTTTTTCTTCTTTAGCCATATCGACCAAGTCTCTGTCTGAACCATCTGCAATGATTTCGTCAGATTCTGCAATGTTGTCTAAAGCACCTTTATATTGATTGTAAACGTGTACAATTTTCCCTAAATCGCTGTATTCTTTATTGAGTGAAGAATATTTTTTCTGATCCGAAATTACGTCTGGCTGTATAATAAGATCTGCAACCTCATTATATCTTTGTTTGATAGCTTCTAATTTTGGAATTAATGACTTAGACATATTAAAAATTTAGTATGCAAAGATACGGATTTGATGATTAATAAAAAAAGCTCATTTTCATGAGCTTTTGTAAAATATTGATGCAATTTTAAAATAATTCAGATCTTACTGAACAATCATTTTCTGAATTGCAATTCCATTATCAGTTTTCAGATGAACAAGATAAGTTCCTGCAGGATATTTTGCATTTAACTCGTAAGTTCCGTCTTCATTTTTTAGTTTAAATGAATCCATTTTCTTTCCGCTCATGTCGTAGATAGCGATCTCTCCGTTTTTGGCTTTGTGATAAATTAATTTAGCCAAACCATTTTTCACAGGATTATCTGCAATCTGAAGCGATAATCTTTTATCTAAATTTTCTTCAGATGTAGACAAAGTCGTAAACGGATTTCCGTAGATTCTGAATTCTCCCGGCTGAAGTGTAATCGGAGCTGTTGTAGAAGTTACGTTAAAGGCTGTATTATCCATTAAATTCTGCCATTGCCCCGCAAAAGGAAAATAAGGAACTACATTTTTAGCCGAAGTATCATAGTTTGCCAATACAACAACATTTTTAACTCCTGCTGTCAGTAAAGGATCAGTGATATAAATTCTTGTGATCAAACCATTCGGATCATTCGTAAGATTATTAGATTCTACAGTATACGTTTTTGATTTGAAAACAGGATGCGCATTTCTGATATTGATAATCTGTGCCCAAGTGTTGTAAATTGCTTTTCTGTTGGTATTGGTATCATATCCTAAAGTGAAAGCAACCGGTTTTTCGTCTGTACGGCAATTGTTATTGATCGTTCCGTCCGGACATCTGTTGATGCTGAATTCGTAACCCAATTCACCAAACTGCCAAATCATTTTCGGACCAGGAATCGTAAAGAATGTAGCTCCGAAAGTTTTCATTCTTTCTAAAGCTGTATTAAGATTGGTCACATTGTATGTACCATTCACAGCTCCATACGCAAGATTTTTGAACATTAATCTTTCTTCATCATGACTTTCGCCATAGCCAACTCCGTGCATATTGGTAAAACCATGAAGTTCATGATCCATTCTGTCAAAATTGCTGTTTTGAGTATAACCCATCGTGTTTTGATTGTAAGGACCAGTTTGGTTATTCCAAAGCATAACTCCTTTTCCTTCTGCCACTCTATAGTTCGCCCATTGCTGCTCTTCTGCATCAGTTCCTAAATGTTCGAAAATCATGTAAGAAGTAGGATCAAGAGCCCATTGTTTATCTGCATAACCTTTCAAGATATCAACTCTGTCCTGCTGATACGCATTGGTACAAGTTTCATCCGTCGCAGTACAGTTTTGAGTAAATCCTTTCGTTAAATCCCAACGGAAACCGTCAACTTTATATTCAGTTAACCATTGCTGTAAAGTTCTTTCAACATAATATTTTGTTGCTAAACTTGTATGGTTGAAGTCATTAAACACATTATAAGAATGCTTCGGAACCGTATTGAAATATGGATTATTTGCCGCAACATCACCGTAACCGTCACCATCCGGATCCACATTCCAAAGTCTCACCAAAGGTGATCTTCCTGTAGCGTGATTGAAAGCAACATCCAAAATTACTGCAATTCCGTTTTGGTGACACAGATCAACAAATTCTTTGAATTTTTCAGGTGTTCCGTAAGCTTTGTCTAAAGCATAATGGAATGATGTATTGTAACCCCAAGAAAGATTTCCTTCGAATTCCATGATTGGCATCAATTCAACTGCATTGACTTTTAAATCTTTTAAATAATTGATTTTATTGATGAGAGACTGCCAGTTTTTTTCCTGTGTGAAATCTCTTAAAAGCAATTCATAAATAATTAAATTTTCCTTATTCGGTCTTGCGAAATTGTTTACCTGCCAATTGTAAGGTGTCTGACCTGTTTTAAACATAGAAACTTCAAAACCCTGTCCTGCAGGAAAAGGAGGTAATGCCGGATAAGTAGTTGCCGAAATCGTAGGGTCGTCATAAGAAGACAAAATCTGAGGTGAATAAGGATCTGCAACTTTTCTCAAATCGTTGGTTCTGTATTGGAATGTGTATAGTTGCTGAGGAGTCAATCCACTCAATTCAATCCAGTATAAATCTGGATTTGTAGTGTCTCTTTTCATTAAATAGGTATCATTCACCGCCCAGTTGTTGAAACTTCCGATTACATGAACGAAATTTTTAAACGGAGCATACAAAGCCAAACCAACTTTTGTGTTATCTGTAGGATTATAATTGATTCCCTGTCTGATCCAGCTTGGTATTGCCTGTGAAACTACATTTCGCGGAACTTGTAAGATAAAAGTTGAGCTTTTCACAGTTGAATTTGCCGTCGCAATCAACTCCATATTTGCATCTGCTGCAACTGTATAACTATAGTTGTATGAAGTTGAAGGTGTTGAAGTTGAATTGACAACTGTTCCGTTCGCTTTTAATTGAAAAGTCGCATTAATATTGGTTGTTGCAGTGATATTAATAGCATTTCCCGTAGGAACTGAAGTCAAACTATTAGCAGCAGGATTGGTTAAATTTAAATTTAATGTTCCGACATTTACAAAAATGTCTGGTGAAGTCTGGTGATTTCCGGTTTTAGTTTTCAGTAAAAAACCAAATCTTCCAATCCCTGTACGTCCGTAAAATGTCGTTGGAGTAAAAGTTAAAGAATAAGTATCTGTTCCTGCATTATAAGCCAGCTTATTTAATTCATTCGAATTTGTCCAGCTTCCGTTTGTAGGACAATCCTGACTGTTGGCATAGTTCTGATCTAAAGACCAAGTCCAGATGTAGATAGCATTATTTGCAACGCCCCAAGCTGTCTCGTCAATTTGATTTCCGGGAACAGACAAAGTAATCTGATCGGTTTCGTTAAATGGATTCGGAGTAATCGTATAAGTTATCTGCGCAAATACAAAACTCGTAATCAACAGATAAAATAAGAGATATAGTTTTTTCATTTTAGTTTAATTTGAATAAAAATAGAATAAAATCCTTAATTAAATAGAGATTTTTTAAACTTTATTATTCAGCAAATACAATTCTAGAAAAAAGCCCATACAAAATGCATGAGCTTCAATGTAAAAAATAAAATTAAAAATTTAAAATACTTGTGATTTGGTGTTAGATTTTTAGTTTTTAATAATCTTTTTTGAGATTTTCTGACCGTCTTCTAACTGTAATTCTACAATGTAAATTCCGTTTGGGAGTCCGTTCATATTAATTTGATTATTTTTAAACTGAACATTGATTTTTTGTCCTACAATATTGGTCACGTTAATATTTTCGACATTTGAATCTGTTTTAATATTTAAAATTCTGTTTGTAGGATTCGGGTAAACTCCTAAACTAGCTTTTCTGATATCAGTTGTACTCAATCCTGTTATATCCTTAATACATCTCACGGATTGTCCTTGTGCTCTCGGACCTCCGGAATTCGGATTGGCTAAAGCTGTCGAGTTATACAAATATTTACCTCCTGAAACTGCAATATCACCACTCCAGTAATAACCTCTTTCTCCAACATAGGTAAAACCACCTGAACTTTGACTTCTGTAACCCGCCGCCGGTAATTTCAACTTACTTGAATAAGCTGTTGCTGCACTTCCCATTCCTTCAGCATTCACCGCCGTAACCCAGTCTGCCTGAGAAGGTAATTTCCAGCCTGCTCCGATTGCTTTACAAGGATCAATTCCTACTGCTGATGTAACTGCCGCGGAATTGGCTCCGTTCCATGAATCGCTTGATGCATTTGTCGACCACCATGACGGACCTGTTCCCAAGATAAATGATGTGATTCCATTTAATCCTGCAGGATTATTAGCAGATGGAACTGTAGTTGTCGGGGAATTTCTCACTTGATGACCATCATCCCATCTACCCCACTGGAAAAGATCTCCATAAGAATCTGAATCTGCCATTGAAGTTGCCACCTGAGAACTTCCCAAATTCTGCTGAAGCCATATTTTACCATCTGCACCACGAACTGTAGTATAAACAACAGACTGACCTTTATAATTAAATGTTACACAACCTGTATCTCCGGGAGTAGTTCCGGGATCAGTATTGTTACAAGTTGGCGTTGTTGTGGTTGCCGGAATTGAAATACGCTTTACTTTAACTCCGCTTTGAGAATAAGAAAGTACCAGATAATTATTAACCTTATCAATCGCTACATCATTGTAAGTAGCTTGTCCATCAGAAATAAAAGTTCCTCCGAAAGTTACCCAAGCTTGAGTAGTGGTATCAAACTTATATGCCGTATTTTTCAGCATATCATCATTTTCCCAACGACTTGCAACTACATATGGATCACCGGAAGGCGTAACTGCAATGGCAACATGCTGCACTCTTCCTGTAGAAAAATTAGCAGCTCCGATTTGAAACCAGGAAGTTCCGTTGAATTTTTTCACGTTTAATTTCTGTCCGCCTGCCGTGTTTGAAACATAAGCAACATACAAATTGTTATTCGCATCAATCGCAATATCAGAAGTATATTGTTCAGAAGATGACGCTGCATCTATAATGCTTCCTCCAACCAAAGTCCAGTTATCGGTACTTGTCGCAGTTGTACTATTTTCATAAACTCTTACACCACTTGAAACATTACATGTGTAAATTTTATTGTTTGAGCCAATAACCATTTCTGCAAACATTGCTCCGGTGGAAAATCCTGTATTTCCTACTTGTTCCCAGGTGCCGTTTACATAACGCTGAACAGTACCTGAGTTGTGTGTGGAATATGTAAATAAGGTATTTGCTGGAGAAACCGCAGATGCCTGATAATTTATTGTAGAAGTTGTAGGACTTGTCAATTGAGTCCACGAAGTTCCGTTAAATTGTCTTACTTCAAGACCTGTTCCTTGATTTGTGTAATAAATATTATTTCCTGATGGTGATATTGATAAAGAATTAAAAGTAGCAAAACTACTTGTGATACCTGCGCTTCCACCCAGATGCGACCAAGAACTTCCATTGAATTTTTGAACCGATCCTTTAGAGACAGAAAGATCATAATAAGAAACATAATAATTTCCCTGTGCATCGATTACCAGATTATTAAAACTGCTTGCGCCAGCGGAAATTGTTGCTGCACCCACATCTTGCCATTGCTGAGCATAAAACATACTTCCGGTAAGAGTAATTATCCCTAAACTGATTTTTGCTATTTTACAATATAAATTTCTAAACATGATCAATCTTATTTTTAATTATTCTAAATTTAATTTAATTTTGCGCAAATATACATCCCGTAATCAGGGCAGACTTATCATTTTCAAACTAAATGTTATCCTATCCTGTTTGTCGATGTAAGACAGAAGTAAAAACAAATATTTATGAAGAAGGAATCTACAAAAGGAGTGATATTTACATCTGATGATATCGAAATTGTAATGTATGACAGCGCAGATATGAGGGATTTTGGAAAGGCGACTTTTTTAGAAGGAAAATCGAGTTTCAACTTACTTTTTCTGCTAAGTCCGGACATTCATCTGAATGTAAACGATTGCGGAAGGCAGTTTAAATTTCAGAAAAATCAGTACATTTTACATTACACTTCAGAGGAAAGTCAGGCTGAATTGTGGACAAATCAAGAAACTTTAAAATATCTTCAGATTCAAATAAAATATCAGTATATTTTTAATTTAATAGATCCTGAATCTAACAGAGAAAGTGAAGAAATCCTGAAGCAAATGGTTGACAATCAATTTATTTTCCTTTATAAAAAAACTCCACCTGAGATGACGGTTGAAATGCATATGATCTTAACGGAAATAGTAAGCTATTACAGAAAAGGAGTGATGCAGAAACTATTTATGGAAGCCAAGATAATCAAATTATTGATTTTGATCTTCGAACAATTTAATGAAAAAAATACTGCAGAAGATTTATCAAAAATACCATTAATTATCAAAAAATTTGTTGATGAAAATTTTCACCGGAATTTAAAGATTGAAGAAATCAGTAAAATCTTAGGAATTAACGAAACAAAAATCCGTAAAGAATTTAAAATTCATTATCAAAAGACAATTATGGATTACATTTCAGAATTACGAATGCTGAAAGCTAAAAAACTGATTATCAATAAAGATTTAATGATCAAAGAAATTGCAATTGACTGTGGTTACGAATATGTACAAAATTTCACGAGAGCATTCAAGAAAAAATTTGGAGTTTCCCCTGAAAAGCTTAGAACGAGCTCATTTTAAAAACAGAAAAACCACCGATAAATCAGTGGTTTTATATATGTTGTTTTGCTATGATATCACTTTCTCGGAATTCATGTGAGAAAGCGATGACATTCAATTAATGATGTCCGTGGTCGTTTCCGTGGCTATCATGTAAGAAAGGACCGTGACCTTTAGGCTGGTTGAAGATTACTTCAACACCTTCCTGCTCGGTAATTAGTTTTCTTCTGATGTCTTCAGGATCGAAAGGTTTTACCTTACCGAAATACTCCTTCAAACCTTCTGTTAACCACAATGGGATAACGAAACCGAAAAACATAAAAATACACCAGAATCCTACTAGGAACATTGTAACAAAATAGATTGTCCAAAGGAACTGATAAAATGGCCAAAATGCTGATAACATCATCTTTCTTATAGATTTTAGGCAAAAATAGGACTTTTTTCTTTTTCATCAAAAGATATAGAACCTAAATTTTGCAATTTGTTTTTATTTTAAACTACATACAGACGTTAGATATTAGATTTTAGATCCTAGATTTACAATTGTAACGCTAAATTTTAATGAAATATCCTTAACCTTAATGAGCAAGATTCGCAAAGAAATCATTTCCTTTATCATCTGTAATGATGAATGCAGGGAAATCTTTGACCTCAATCTTTCTTACTGCTTCCATTCCTAATTCCGGGAAATCTACCACCTCAACAGATAAAATATTGTCTTTTGCTAAAATTGCAGCCGGTCCACCGATCGAACCGATGTAGAAACCACCGTATTTGTTACAAGCGTTGGTAACATCAGCTGTTCTGTTTCCTTTTGCCAACATTACCATACTTCCGCCGTGACTTTGGAATTCATCTACATAAACATCCATTCTTCCTGCAGTTGTAGGTCCGAAACTTCCTGAAGCCATTCCTTCCGGAGTTTTTGCAGGTCCTGCGTAATAAATCGGGTGATTCTTGAAATATTCAGGCATTGGCTGTCCGGAATCTAATAATTCTTTAATTTTTGCGTGAGCGATATCTCTTGCAACGATTAAAGTTCCGTTTAATTTTAATCTTGTTTTGATTGGATATTTTGAAAGTTCAGCCAAAATTTCCGGCATTGGTTTATTTAAATCAATCTCAACCGCCTCTTCCAAATGTGGTGGCGTTGCAGGTAAAAATCTTTTCGGATCTTGTTCCAATTGCTCCAGAAAAATTCCGTCTTTCGTGATTTTCCCTTTAATATTTCTGTCAGCTGAACAAGAAACTCCCATTCCAACCGGACAAGAAGCTGCGTGACGTGGAAGTCTGATTACTCGAACATCGTGAGTCAAATATTTTCCGCCAAACTGAGCACCAATCGCACTTTCCTGGCAGATTTTCTGAACTTTTGCTTCCCATTCCAGATCTCTGAAAGCCTGTCCAGCTTCATTTCCTTCTGTCGGAAGATTGTCATAATATTTTGCAGAAGCTTTTTTCACAGCAGCTAAATTCGCTTCAGCAGAAGTTCCACCGATGACCAAAGCTAAGTGATAAGGCGGACAGGCCGCTGTTCCCAAGTCTGAAATTCTCTCCTTAACAAAAGCCTCCAAAGATTTTTCGTTCAGTAAAGACTTCGTTTTCTGATAAAGGAAAGTTTTATTGGCAGAACCTCCACCTTTCGTCAAGAATAAAAATTCGTAATAATTTCCTTTTTTAGCATAAATATCAATTTGCGCAGGAAGATTTGAACCAGAATTTTTCTCATCAAACATCGTTAAAGGAACGACCTGAGAATATCTTAAATTTCTTTTTTGGTAAGTATTGTAGATTCCTTTGCTTAAATATTCCCCGTCTTCAACTCCTGTGTAAACATTTTCTCCTTTTTTACCCATCACAATCGCCGTTCCTGTATCTTGGCAAGAAGGCAAAGCTCCCTCAACCGCTACAGCAGCATTTTGTAATAAATTATAAGCAACAAATCTGTCGTTATCGGTTGCTTCAGGATCATCAATAATTCTTTTCAGACTAGCTAAGTGCGAAGAACGAAGCATAAAAGAAACATCTGCCATTGCTTCTTCAGCCAATAATTCCAAACCTTTTGGGTCGATCGTTAAAATTTCTCTTTCGCCATGTTGCTCAACTTTCACATAGTCTGAAGTCAATTTTTTATAAACCGTATCATCTTTCAAAATTGGATACGGATCCTGATATTTAAAATCCATTGCTTTCTATTTTCCGTGCAAAAATAAAACATCGTGAAAAAAAACATGACCAAAATCAACAACTTTACATTGTATTTATAATGATTATAAATTGCGAGGTTTTTACGCAATGTTTAACTTTATAAAAACTTTTAAACCACAAAAGTCACAAAAGTTTTTAATGCTGATTATTTGAGTTTAATAAAATGTGTTATAAAGATCACAACAGTTTTAAAATCTCAGATTTTATTTTGTGAACTTAAAAAATTCATCATTACATCTTTAAATTAAAGCATTAATCTTTTGTGCCTTTTGTGGTTAAACTAAACATTTCAATCACAATGAATTACAGAATAGAAAAAGACACCATGGGTGAGGTGCAGGTTCCTGCAGACAAGTTTTGGGGCGCACAGACAGAACGTTCAAGAAACAATTTTAAGATCGGTCCGGAAGGTTCAATGCCTCACGAAATCATCGAAGCTTTTGCTTATTTGAAAAAAGCAGCAGCATTCACCAACACAGATTTAGGAGTTCTTCCTGCCGAAAAAAGAGATATGATCGCGAAAGTTTGCGAAGAAATTCTTGAAGGAAAACTGAACGACCAGTTTCCTTTGGTGATCTGGCAAACCGGTTCCGGAACACAGTCGAATATGAATGTAAATGAGGTGATTGCCAATCGTTCGCACGTCAATGCAGGAGGAAATCTAGGGGACAAAACGGAAGTTCACCCGAATGATGACGTCAACAAATCTCAGTCTTCAAACGACACTTATCCAACAGCAATGCATATCGCAGCGTATAAAAAGGTTGTTGAAACCACAATTCCTGCGATTGAAAAACTGAAAGATACTTTAGCTGAAAAAACAGAAGCGTTTAAAAATATTGTAAAAATCGGAAGAACACATTTGATGGATGCCACTCCTTTGACTTTAGGACAAGAGTTTTCAGGATATGTTGCTCAATTAAATTATGGAATTAAAGCTTTAAAAAACACTTTACCCCATCTTTCCGAACTTGCTTTGGGCGGAACAGCAGTTGGAACAGGTTTAAATACTCCTCAAGGATACGATGTAAAAGTTGCGGAATATATTGCACAATTTACCAACCTTCCTTTTGTGACGGCAGAAAATAAATTTGAAGCTTTGGCTGCTCATGATGCTATAGTTGAATCTCACGGAGCTTTAAAACAATTGGCTGTTTCTTTATATAAAATTGCTCAGGATGTGAGATTGCTGGCTTCAGGACCCCGTTCAGGAATCGGTGAAATTCACATTCCTGAAAATGAGCCGGGATCTTCAATCATGCCGGGAAAAGTGAATCCTACGCAAAATGAAGCCTTAACAATGGTTTGCGCTCAGGTTTTAGGAAATGATACGACGATTTCTTTTGCGGGAACTCAGGGAAATTATGAACTGAATGTTTTCAAACCGGTAATGGCTTACAATTTCTTACAGTCGGCTCAATTGATTGCTGACGCATGTATTTCATTTAATGATCATTGCGCAGTTGGAATTGAACCTAATCACGAGAGAATCAAAGAATTGGTAGACAAATCTTTGATGTTGGTAACCGCGTTGAACACTCATATCGGTTATGAAAATGCTGCTAAGATTGCAAAAACTGCCCACAAAAACGGAACGACTTTAAAAGAAGAAGCTATCAATCTTGGTTTTGTAACATCTGAACAATTTGACGAATGGGTGAAGCCTGAAGATATGGTGGGAAGTTTGAAATAAAATTTTGAAATATCCAGCTGACTTGGCTGACGAAGGAATTATTGCCCACAGATCGCACAGATTTTCACAGATTTAGATCTGCTCAATTTGCATAATCTGCGTGTCATGAAAGCGTCAAAGTTTTTATATGTTAACACATTTTTCATTGAACACATCTGTGAAAATCCGTGAAATCTGTGGGAAATTAAAATTTAAATAATTGATGAAAACTCCGTGGAAATAAATTCTACGGAGTTTTTTTATACTTTAAAAATGCAAAAATCATTACAAGGCATTTTATAGTTTGGAAATTCTGCGAAGGCTAAAACAAGCTGTTTGGAAATAAATGCAATTTACTTTTGTTTAAAAACAATCGTTTTGTAACCAAACACAAAGTAGTTCTGTTTAAAAACAATCTGTTTGTGACTAAATGAAATTCACTTTCGTTTAAAAATAACCATTTTGTAACCAAACGCACTTTAGTTTTGTTTGAAAACAATCGTTTTGTGACAAAATGCAGTTTACATTGATCTAAGTACGACCGTTTATAAACAAAAACAATTGACTTTAAATAAAATCAATTGTTTGCTGTTAATATGAAATTCTATGAAAGTTATAATCCGATTCCGATTCCGAAAACCAAAGCTTTATCGTTTTGGAAATAAGAGTCTTTATAGAAATTGCTGAAATCTTTCTTCACGAAAAGACTGATATTGTCATAAGAAACGGTGAACTGAGCACCATAGACAAAAGGATTTACTTTGTAGTTTCCTCTGTCTCTGAAATCTTCACGATCACCACTTACAATGTTGTTAGTAGACATTTTTACTCCACCGTACATATTTGCAGCAATTCTGAATCCATCAGAATAAGGTCTGTACTGAATGTCCATTCCTGCATTTTTTAGTTTAGAAAAATTATACTGTAATCCCAGAGGAACTATAATATAACCAGTTCTCAGTTTACTTTTATCCGTATTTCCCTGATAATTTGCTACATAAACATCTGCATTAGAATCTTTGGCAAAAATCATATTGTTATCCAAACGCACTGTTCTCCAAGAAAATCCGATTCCGGAAATCAAACCCCACGGACTTGTTCTGTTAAACTGATAATTGAATTTTAAACCAAATTCAAGATTATTGGCATAACCTAAGTTTTTATCTAAATCATTGTCTGCTTTATCATTCGTCAAAGTCATGATTCCATAAGTGAAATACCCAGTAAAATCTTTTGTCGCACGAAATTTCTTGAGCAACTTCGCTTTCAATTCTTCATTTGAAGTCACATCAGAATTCAAAAGCGAGTATTTTACCTGCTTCTGAATTACCGTATCAAGATCAAAACCTAAAGCTTCAATTCTCTGATCGATCTTCTCTGAATAACGGTTGGCAACTTCCGCTTTTTGTTTGTCGAATTCTGTTTTCTCTAAATTTTTAGACTGGAGAATCAGAAGCTCAGCTTCCATCAGCTTTTTCTCTTCCTGAATGATGGCATCAATCTTCTTTGCATATTCATCCACTTTTTCTTTTACGATCGGGCTTACTTCGGTATTTTCTTTTGACTGAAGGTTGAGTTTTAGTCTTTTTTGTGCGTTTACAGAGGTTGCAACAAGGCACAACATTCCTGCGATGATAAATTTCTTAATCATAGTATTATTATTTTTTTAGTTTAAATTGATTTTATTTGGTATTCAGATCGATAGTTGCCACGTTGCTTCCACCTTTTGTTTTTTCGATGACGTCTTTATGTTCTACAGAGAAAAGTAAAGTCGAAGGATCAACATATCTTTTCTTTTTCACCTGAACTTTTGAAGAATCTGCTTTCGCTAAAATCTTCTCTGTCGGAATCTGACTGAACTGAGCCGCAATTTCCTTAGAATTTTCTTTGATGATCGGAAGTTCTTTCTTCTCTGAAATGATTTCCGAAGCTTCAGTTTCAGAATTTAAATGAGACGGAACGCTTTTTATTTCAACATATTTTTCCTGATTTTGCTGAATGATTTCAGGAGAACTTATTTTTTCTGTTTTTACTGGATTTTCTTCCAGAACTTCAGTACTTCTGGTTTCTGCAACCTGTACATTCGGCTTAGAATTCTGATCAAAAAACAGAACCGCTCCCAAACTTAAAGTCAAAACCAAACAAGCCGCAACCAAAAACCAATTAACTTTTTTTGTCTGAGCATCGTTGACAGCCTGAGTCTGAGTTTCAATCTCTGACCAAAGATCTCTTGAAGGAGCAATTTCTCTTTCGTCGATCTGTTTTTTGATCTGATGTTCGATATTATTTTTAGATGTGTTCATTTTTCAGTTTCTTTTGTTGTTGAAAGTAGATCTTTCTCAGTTTTTCTTTTGCTCTGAAGAGTTGTGTTTTGCTTACTGCGGTGGAAATATTCAAAGTATCTGCAATTTCCTGATGCGAATATTCTTCAATCACATATAGGTTAAAAACCATTCTGTAAGCATCCGGAAGCTGATCTAAAAGTTCCTGCGCATTAAAATCAAAAGCAATTTGTTCGTCATGAATTTCTTCGAGAACAGAAGCGTGAACATCGTCGAGATAAAAAACCGTTTTGTGGCTTTTAATAAAATTGAGGCATTCGTTCACCACAATTTTTCTCGCCCAACCTTCAAAATTTCCTTCTCCGCGAAAGCTTTCTATATGTTTAAAAATCTTACAAAATGCTTTGATCACGCAATCTTCCGCCTGATAAATGTCGCTGATGTAGCTTTTCGCCACACTCAGGAATTTCTTTACACTCTGATCATAAAAGATTTTCTGCGCAGCCGGATCCTGTTTTTTCAAACGGCTCAGCAAATCTTCTTTTTTATTTTTAAACAAAAGCTTCATGGTTATTCTGTTTCTACTATAAAGACAATAAAAGGTTGAAAAGGTGACAAAAAATTTTACTTTTCAATAAATAAATTGATAACTGCCTGAAAATGAATATTAAAAATTTGAATTTATCTTTAAAAAAAATCCACTTCCTGATTTAGAAAATGGATTTTTGATTTTATTTAAACGGGAATATTCACCTGATCGGCAAAATATTGCTCCAGATCTCTCAATGTTTCAGGATTGGTCTGAATATCTTTTACCTGAATTCCTTTATTGACCACAACAATTCGGTTGCAAACTTCGGTTGTATGCGCCAAATCATGACTTGAGATCAGAAATGTAACTCCACTTTGTTTAGATAATTCTTTAATTAAATTTTTAAGCTTGATTTGCGTAGAAGGATCAAGGTTTGCAAAAGGTTCGTCCAAAATAACGATTTCAGGATTTCCGATAATCGCACCTACAATTCCGACTTTTTTCTGATTTCCTTTGGAAAGATCTCTCACGTATTTCCCCGAATTAACGATTTCACCATTAAAAAGATCGTGAAACTGCTTTAGAAATTCATCAACCGAGGCTTTGTTCTGTCCTCTCAATTCTCCGATGAAATAAAAATATTCTTCCGGCGTTAAATATCCGATCAAAAAAGTATCATCTACGAAAGCGGCAACTTTTGATTTCCAGGCTTCAGATTCGTTGACTTTGATGCCGTCGATGCTCACAAAACCTGTTGTCGGCTGAATTAAATCCAACATTAAACTGAAAAGTGTGGTTTTTCCGGCTCCGTTGTTTCCTACTAAACCGAAAGTTTCACCTTTTGGAATTTCAAGATTTTCGATATTGAGAACGGTTGCATTTCCGTAAGTTTTAGATAAATTATTTATAGTAATCATTGTATTAATTTTTAGATTTAAATGCTTCTAATGTGCTATATTTTTCGCTCCTGTACTGTTTTACAATCGTATCAAATATTTTTTCTCTGAATAAAAATCCTATCATTCCCAAAATTGCAATGCTGATCACTGCCGTTGTCATTCCGAAGAAATATTTAGTAATACCAAAAACCGCCATCGGTAAAATCATTTTAGGAATTAATAGTAAGAGACTTTTCAAGTTGAAACTATTCTTTTGTCCCATTACTTTTTCTTTGGAATTCAGATCAATCTGTGTTTTGTTGAATGCTCCCGACCATAAAGTGAACTGAGAATTGACACCAATATTATACAGACCTGCAGCGAAAAATGTAAAGTACATTTCCCAGCTAACTATTGCGTAAAACAAAGCTACAACGATAGAAACAGCTGTCACAATATTCATCAGCCACCATTTTGCTTTTAAATATTCTTTGTACGGAACATTCAAAGTCATCATTAAAGGATAGTACGAACTGTCGAAAGAAGGCACTCTCTGCCCGAACAAAAATTGAAAACCACCCGTCACAAACAATCCCATAAACATCATCATGTATGGTGTTTTGTAGACATCTGACGAAAACATCAGCAATCCGTAAAATATAAACATGAAACTTCCGATGATGATTCCTTTGGTGACTTTATTCCGTCTCATCATTTTGATATCATTGTTGATGAAACTTCCGATTGCACCGTATTTATTGAGGAAAGCAATGTTTTCCGTTTTCCCGATTGTTTTTTTATCTTCCAATCCCTGATCGAGATAGAATTCTTTTTTTACGTGATTAAAACAGATCCACCATAATCCTGCAAATAATCCGATAGCAAGGATCGTAAAATAAGGCTGATCATAAAAAGCATAAAAAAGTTTTTCTGAATAATCAAAAAGCGGAACGATATTATAATACGTCAAACCACCGATTACCGCAAACAAAATTCCTACTGCAATGGCAATATTTTCTTTATTGTTGAAAAGAATATTGATAAAATTATTTAGATAAAACAACATTGAAAGTGCAATCAGCCAGCTTAAACTTCCCAGAATCCCAAAACCGTTGAACATGCAAATTACTGCAAAAGTAATCAGGAAGAAAGAATTCATCCAGCTGAACGGCGAGAGAAACGTTTTGATCAGCATGTAATTGACCAATGTTTTCTTAGGAATATTGAGCGTGAGAAAAGGTTTGATATTCTGCGTAGACATTTGCTGCAAGAGATATTTCAGAATCAGATCTGCTGCCCACAAAACAATCATAAATCTCGACACAATCTTCATTGCATCTTCTTCCATCTCTTTATTGACGTAGAAAAAAGCCAGAAAAGCTGCTCCGATGCAATATGCTATAAAAGAAAGAATTCCGATAAACCGGAAAATCTTCATTGCCAGATTGATTCCGACAGAAGTGCCACGAAAAAAACTTTTGATTTCTAACTTCAGGAACTGTACAAACATAGTTTACTTTTTTACATTAGTAAATATAATGTAGTTTTTGTTACAGTTTTTAAAGAATTGACAAAAGAATAGATAACTAATATCTTCTGTAACGATAGCTAATAAATAAATATTGTACTTTATTCTGATCTTCCTTTTTGGGAATAAGATAGGACAAATTAAAATACCTTACAGCAACATCATCTTTTATGGTTAATGTGGCGTTAATCTCTCTTCCTTCACTTTCGTTCTCATTTTCAGGAGATTCGATCATAATATTTGAAGCATAAGTTTCAAATTTATTGTAAATATTATTATACTCAACAATTACAGCTTTATAATTTGGAAGTGCTATTTTTTGAGATATGGTGTGCCGACCAAGCTCCTTTTCGTAATCTCTTTGCTCTACCCAAACCTCTGCTTCTAATATCTTTGATTTGATCATTACATTGTTGTCATAATTTGAATGGTAAATTGTGATCGGTTCTCCTGTAACTTCCTGTTTTCTAGAAAATTTTTCAAATTTCAGGTTACTTCCTGAAATTATTTCTTCGGGTTTACGATCCACATTCAATCCAACAAATAATTTTTGAAGATCTTTTTCGAAATGTTCTTGAGCAAAAATAACATTGCCCAACAAAGACATAAGAATTGTAAATAGTATTTTCATATCTAAGTAATATCTGATTACCCAATCAACTCTCTCGCCTGAGCCATTGCCGCATCCGTAATCTTGCTTCCGGAAAGCAACTGTGCAATCTCGTTCAACTTTTCTTCTTCACTTAAAGTGACAATCGTAGATTGCGTTTTACCATTGATATCTTCTTTTACCACTTTGTAATTATCATTTCCTTTTGCGGCAACCTGTGCTAAATGGGAAATAACGATCAACTGCATATCCTGAGACATCTCACGCATCAGATTTCCGATTTCTTCGGCAACTTTTCCGGAAACACCGGTGTCGATTTCGTCTAAAATAAGCGTAGGAAGCATGTCACTTTCGGCAATGATTTTCTTTACCGCCAACATCACACGCGATCGTTCACCACCGGAAATGGCAGTCTGAATTGGTTTTAAAGGAAAACCAGAATTTGCCTGAAACAAAAGCTGAATATTTTCTTTTCCAAATTGATTAAATTCAGAAACATCGGTTAATTCAATGTCTACTTTTGCTTTTTCGAGACCTAATTTTTTTAGTAAATCTTCTGCTTTTTTAATAAAAACAGGAACAGTTTTCTTTCTGTTTTTTGAAAGTTTTTCGGCTGAAGACTGCAGTGACTTTTCTTTTTTAGCAATATTGATTTCAATTTCAGCAATATAAGCCTCAATTTCCGCTGTTCCTTTCTGTTCACCTGATAATTGGTCTCTGATTTCTTTTAATTCATTAAGATCAGAAGCATTATGTTTAAGGAATAAAGCATTGATTTTGTTGTTCAGCTCTGAAAGTATCGCTAAATTTTCAGGATTGATCTCAATTTTGTCAGCTTCATCTTCGAGCTCTGAAAGAATATCTTTCATTTCAACAAAAGAACCTTCCAGCCTTTCATCCAATTCAGAAAAAGAATGAGAAACCTCGGCAATTTTCGAAAGTTTATTTTTAGCTTCGTTAAAGAAAGAAAGAATTCCGATTTCTTCCTGATGAAATCTTGAGAGAATCTGCGCTATATTTTCAGAAATCATTCCTGCATTTTCCTGCACAGAGAGCTGATTCTGCAACTCGTCATAATCTACATCATCGAGTTTTAAATCTTCCAGTTCATTCAAAAGAAACTGTTTGTAATCGCTTTCTTTAGTATTTTCTGAAAGTTGTACTTGGAATTTTCTAAGCTGAGTTTTTAAACTTTGAAATTCTAAAAAATCCTGTTGATACTCTTCAATCAATTTTTTATTTTCCGAAAGTCCATCGATGATTTTAAACTGATAATCTGCTGTAAAAAGATTGGAAGTTTCAAATTGAGAATGAATGTCAATCAATTGTGAAGTCAATTCTCTTAACACATCCAAAGTCACCGGAACATCATTAATAAACGCTCTGGATTTTCCTGATGGTAAAATTTCTCTTCGAATAATCGTTTGATGCTCGTAATCGAGATCATTTTCAATAAAGAATTTTTTAAACTGATTATTCAGATCAAATTCTGTTTCGACAATACTTTTTTCTTCGGTTTTTGAGATCGATTTTAAGTCTGCCCTTTCACCCAATATCAATCGCAGTGCACCCAAAATAATTGATTTTCCGGCTCCCGTTTCTCCGGTAATGACCTGTAAACCATTTTTTAAGGATACATCCAATGCATCAATAAGGGCAAAATTTTTAATGTAAATTCTCGAAAGCATGATCAGTAGCAGATTACTTAATTACTGCAAATATAAAATTTAGAATTCAGAATTAAAGAACTAGATGTCTTACTTCCACTTATTCCATTTGGTATCTGTAAACTTCGGTGCAAAAATAATCATGAGTTGTTTTAAGTCATTCAAAACAATTCCTCCATTATTCCCCGAATCGAAAATATTGAAAATCTCGTCGTTTTTGGTAGTGATGAATGTATTGAAGAAATAATTCTGCTGAAATGAGTTTTCATATGTTTTCAGCTGCATCAACGCATCAAAAATGATTTTCTTTGACTGAGTCTGATCCTGATTAAACATCCCGTCTAAACCGGCTCTGTGATAGGTATACATCGTCTGACGAAGCTGAGCCATATTTGGATTTAGAATTTCACCAATCAAAATCGCACGGCTTCTCGGATCATTGATCTGTCCCCATCCTTCATACCCTCTGTTTTGAGAATTTTGGGCAATTTGTTGTGCTTTGCTGAACCATTGCGTCCCGCCTGAAGCCTGAAAACTGTCTGCATCGTAACCTAAAATAAGATAAACGTAGAAACTGATTACATCAATAAGGTTTTTTCCTGAAAACTGTCTTTCGTTAAAGATAAGATTCTCATTTTCAACATATTCAAAGCCGAATTTTGTATCCTGAAGATTGATCAGCGGAGATTCATAAGAGGAACTGAAGACAGGACGAACAGCCTGAATGACGATACTTCCCTTATATTTGTTGCCATCTCTTTCACTAAGAACGATTGCGAAATTTGACTTTATTTTTTCGAAATTCTGAAGCTTTTTGCCAGTCCAGCTTGTGTTGTTGACAAAATCTCTAAGACTTTTTTCTAAAGCCTTAAAAGCCTGCTGATTACTCCCCTGAATTTGCTGCGAATTTACCTGAACTGTAGCCAAAAGCTCCTGACAGAAACTAAAATTGAAAAGAAGTAAAAATAAAAGTGCTATATATTTTTTCATTGGTCTGTAAATGTTGAGAACGGAAATTTATAAAATTTATTTTAAAATCTGGGCTTCAATACAATCGAGAATGTCTTTTGCCACATTTTCTTTTGATTTAAGATCATATTCTAATTTTTCGGTTTTAGTAAATATTTTTATTTTGTTGGTATCTTGCTTAAAGCCTGCACCTTCGTCACGAAGTGAATTCAAAACAATCATATCCAGATTTTTCTTTTCAAGTTTTCCTTTTGCATTTTCTTCTTCGTTTTGAGTTTCGAGAGCAAAACCAACTAAAAACTGATTTGTTTTTTTCTCACCCATCGTTTTCAGAATATCCGGATTTTTAATCAATTCGATCGTGAAAGTATCTTCATTTTTCTTGATTTTTTCTGAAGCCACTTCCTTTGGAGCATAATCTGCAACGGCTGCGCTGGCAATTCCAATATCAATTCCGCCATAAAATTCAAACACTTTTTCAAGCATTTGTTTTGCTGAAGTAACTCTGTAAAGCTGAATATTTTCATGTTTTGAATTCAAAGAACTTGGTCCGGAAATCAAAATTACTTTTGCACCACGTTTTGCAGCCTCTTCAGCTAAAGAAAAACCCATTTTTCCCGAAGAGTGATTCCCTATAAATCTTACAGGATCTATTGCTTCATAGGTTGGTCCCGCCGTAATTAAAACCGTTTTGCCCTGAAGTGATTTTTTTTCATTTAAATTAAAAAACTCTCCTACCGCTTTTGAAATAGTTTCCGGTTCTGCCATTCTTCCCTGCCCGATTAATCCGCTTGCCAATTCTCCGCTTTCAGCAGGAATTATGATATGTCCGTAATCCTCTGCCAATTCTAAATTCTGTCTTGTGGATGGATGTTGATACATATCCAGATCCATTGCAGGTGCGATGAAAACCGGACATTTCGCAGACATATAGGTTGCAATCATTAAATTATCACAAATACCATGAACCATTTTGGCCAAAGTATTTGCCGTACATGGAGCCATAATAATTACATCTGCCCAAAGTGCCAATTCTACATGACTGTTCCAGGTTCCATTGTCGCCGTAAAAATCTGTATAAACCGGATTTTTAGATAAAGTTGAAAGACTCAGTTTTGTGACAAACTTTTCTGCATCAGGAGACATGATCACCTGAACTTCTGCACCTTTTTTCACGAAATCTCTGATGAGAAAATGTATTTTATAGGCAGCAATTCCTCCAGAAACGGCAATGAGAATCTTTTTCCCGGAAATATTCATGTAGATTATTTTTAAAGCACTAAAATACTTCTTTTTTCTAAGAATGGAAACTTGTAGAAACAGCAAAGGTCATAAAGAAAATTATTTCTTTATGACCTTCATTTATAAAAAATCACCTAAATGATTAGTTTCTCTCTTCAGTCTTTCTAAAGTACACTTCACCGTCAAGCCATTCCTGGATTGCGATAGAAGTCGGTTTTGGAAGTTTCTCGTAATGTTTAGAGATTTCAATTTGCTCTCTGTTTTCGAAAACTTCTTCCAATGTTGAATTGTGAACTGCAAATTCGTCTAATTTATTGTGTAATTCAGTACGAATTTCTGCATTGATCTGCTCAGCTCTCTTCCCCATGATAACAATAGCTTCATAGATTGAACCTACTTTCTCTTCAATCTTGTCTTTATCGTAAGTAATAGTATTTACTTCTGCTTTGGTATCTTTTACACTCATTTTCAGAAAATTATTTATTTATAAGGTGGCAAATTTACGAATTATCTTTGGATTCTGAAAGTCGCCGCTGGAGGAGGAGTTTGTAACGCTGCACTATCTCTCTGAATCTGCATTGCCTGTTTTTCATTTGACACCTGATCTTTGATCTGCTGCTCAGTTTTTGATTGCTCTGCCAACTTATCAGCCATCTTTTTTTGTCTTGCTGTTAAAACTGCAATTCTTTCTTCAGTCTGTTTTTTTACAACTACAAAATCCTTTTTCTCCTTTTCAAGTTTCTGTCTTAGATCTAAAGCTGTTTTAGAATATTCTGTATTTGGAAGTTCTTTTTCAACTTGTTTTGTGAAAGATAATGCGCTTTCAATACGCTCATCTTTTAGATCATAAACAGAATTCTGCGCCAACAAATAACGAGACTTCATCATATAATCATAAATCTTCGGACGAAGCTTTGTACTTGGGAAATCTTCTAAAACATTTTCAAAAGCTGCACTTGTTGATTTATAATCAGCCATTTTGAAATACTGTTTTGCATTTTCATAGGCTTTGAATTCTAATTTATAAGACAGCTCATCAATTAGAGTATTGATGTTTTTTGATCTTTCAGAATTTGGATAATTGGTTAAGAAATCCTGAAGCTCATTGATTGCCAATTCTGTACTTGTCTGGTCCAAGTTATAATCCATAGACCCATTATAGTAACATAAAGCCGACATATATGATGCTTCTTCTTTTCTGTTATCCTGAGGAAAACTTACTGCAAAGTTTTTGAACTGGTGACCTGCAAGTTTGTAGTTTTTATCGTAATAATTGGCATACGCAGAATTGAAAACAACGTTTGGCGCATCATCTGTACCTGCAACTAGATTCGGAAGTCTGTCGTAAAGAGCCAAAGCATTTTTCCATTTCTTTTTAGCGAAATTTTCATTGGCAGCTTTCAGGATAAAAGTTTTATCCGCGCTTTTCATCGCTTTATCTTGCTGACTTGTGCACGCCGAAATGACAGCTATGGCAAAAATACCTAAAATATATTTCTTCATATAAAATTCAACAGTTTTCGGTTTTACCGACCTATTAATTTGCAAAAATATAACTTTTTTGCTAAAAGATTTTTTTTTATGATTATTTAACGCAAAATTAGTCGGCTGCGTATCCCAAAACTGCAAAAACATTCATTAAAAGATTCATTCTTACTTTTCTTTCGGCTTCTTTGGTGTAAGATTCGTCATCTTTATGAGGAACATATAATTCGTAAAAATTTTTATTGCGAATCACAAAAAGTGTAGATCCAATGATAGTTGTCAAAATATCTTCCGGTTTTGGGGTAAATGTAAAAACACCTGAAGTCACTCCTTTTTTGATGACTTCATCCAATTTCTTGACAAATAACTGATAAAAATCTAAAAGTTCATCCTTAAGATTTTCTGTATGACGCAATTCCTGAGTAACAAAACCGTGGAAATAATTATATTTAAATAACTGTGCAACAATATATTTGATCATTTCTTTCATCTGCATTTCGGGTTTCCCGTCTTTTATAGTGTCTGCAAATTCAGAAAAATTCTCTCTGGTTTTCAATACGCGGTACTGATAGAGATATGACATCATTTTTTCTTTTGATCCGAAATAATAGGAAATCATTGCCACATTAATGTTGGCTTTTGAACATATATCTCTTACGGAAGTACCTTCATAGCCCTTTCTGGCGATCAATTCTTCGGCTATATCTAAAATATGGATCTGTTTATCTGTAAATTTCTTCCCCACGTGTGCGTTGTTTTAGTAAAGTTAAGAAATTTTTAACATATTGATAAACGAACGTTTAATAATTTTTAGCGAACTTTTATTTATTGTATTTTTGAATATGGATTTTTTTGATTTTCATCATCACAAGAAAAATATAAGATATGGAATTTACAATTTAGATATTGAAAAAACTCCGCCTGATTTTTATTTTTCTGCAGGAATTCACCCACAAAACATTCAACCGGAAAATATTGATAGTCAATTCAATTGGTTACAATCCGTCATTAATGAAAATTGTTTTGCAATTGGAGAATGCGGTTTGGATAGCATCGTTTCTGTTGATATGAAGATTCAGAAGGATGTTTTTTTAAGACAGATTCAATTGGCGAATGAACTTAAAAAACCTTTGATCATTCATTGTGTAAGAAAATTTTATGAAGTCATTTCATTCAGAAAAAAATCTGAACAGGCGATGATCATTCACGGCTTCAATAAAAAACAAAGCATTGCGGATGATCTTCTGAAGAATAATTTTTATCTGAGTTTTGGGAAAGCTGTTTTGTATCATCTATCTTTGCAGGATACTTTGAAAACAGTTCCTTTAGATAAACTTTTTCTAGAAACTGATAATGATGATTTTAACATCGAAGAATTGTATCAGAAAGTTTCAGAAATCAAAGAAATATCAATAGAACGACTTCAACAACAGATTGTAGAAAATTTAGAAACGATAAAAAATGGATAAGTTTTGGCTGGAAAGAACGGAACTTCTGATCAAAGAAGAGGGCATTGAAAAACTGAACAATGCAAATGTTCTCGTAGTAGGTTTAGGCGGCGTTGGATCTTTTGCTGCCGAGTTTCTGGCAAGAGCCGGAATTGGAAAAATGACCATTGTAGACGGCGATACCGTAGATATTACCAATATTAACAGACAACTTCCTGCACTTCACTCAACGGTAGGAAAGCATAAAGTGGAAGTAGTTGCTGAAAGATTGATGGACATTAATCCGAAATTGGATTTAATTAAAATCAACGAGTTTCTAAATCCGGAAAGGATGGCTGAAGTTCTGGATGATGGAAAATTTGATTATATTTTAGATTGTATTGACAGCATCACGCCAAAAGTGAGCTTAATCATTGCTGCAAAGCGAAGAAAAATCAAAATTGTAAGCTCGATGGGTGCCGGTGGAAAATCTGATCCTTCAAAAGTGATGGTGAGAGATATCCACAAAACTGCAGAATGCCATCTCGCAAAACAGGTAAGGAAAAGATTGAAGAAAGAAAAAATCGACAAAGGAATCCGATGTGTTTTTTCAACTGAAATTCAGGATGAAAGCAGCTTGAAAATGACCGATGGGAGCAACTACAAACGATCTTTTTACGGAACAATAAGCTTTATTCCTGCAATTTTCGGATTGTATGCTGCTGCAGAAGTCATCAATCAATTAGTGAAAAAGACTGATGCAGAACTTTAAATATCCTAAAGCGGAAAAACTCAAGAAAAAGGATGAAATCACTTTGCTTTTCGAGAAAGGCAAATGGAAAAACAGTGGAAATCTGAGAATCATCATTCTGAAAAATCATCCCGATCCGTTGACCGAGAATGTTAAACTGGGAGTTTCCGTTTCGAAAAGATATTTTAAAAAAGCGGTTCACAGAAACCGCATCAAAAGACTTTTGAGAGAGTGTTATCGTCTGAATAAGGAATTATTTAAAGAATATTTTGGAGAAAAAACTACAGCAATGTTGTTTTGGGTTTCTCCTGAATTGCCGGAAAAGTTTCAGAATGTTGAGGCGCAGTTTATTAAATTGTGTCAGTCGCAAAAAAAGGCTTAAGTTTTAATTTCCCACGGATTTCACAGATTTTTTGTCCTAAAACTGAAACTATTTTATTTTTATCTCGCTGATTGAGCGGATTAAGCAGATTTTTTTTCATTAATAATTTGTGTCATTTCCTTAATCTGCGAGAGATTTATTTATTCTATTTCGCTGAACATTTACAAAAATAAATTCCAATTGACATTTTATATTTTTTTGTAGCTTTAAGCAAACAATTGAAGAAATAAAATGTTAGATCAAATTCCTTATCTCCCTTATATTTTGAGTGCATTCATCGGCATCGGTTTGGCTGCAGCATCCGGTTTCAGAGTCTTTTTACCGATGTTTGCTGTAAGCTTAGCTTCCTATTTTCAATGGATTCCCATGAGTGAAAGTTTTGACTGGCTTTCAAGTTTACCGGCATTAATTACTACAGGAATTGCGATGATTGCTGAAATTTTAGCATATTATATTCCTTTTGTAGATCATTTTCTTGATACGATTTCGATACCGATGGCGACAGTTGCCGGATCTATATTATTTGCAAGTCAGTTTACCGAATTGGGTACATTTCCACAATGGGCTTTGGCATTGATTGCGGGTGGCGGAACAGCAGCAACGATCAGTTCCGGGTTTGCGGGAATTCGGGCAGCTTCGACAGCGACAACTGGTGGATTGGGAAATTCTGTTGTCGGAACAACGGAAACTGCAGGAGCAGGAATTATGTCAATTTTAGCAATGGCAGCTCCTTTCATAGCGGCTATCTTTGCAATTATCACACTGATTCTCGTTATTGTTTTTGGACGAAAAGCATGGCGAAAACTGAAAAAAAGAAAGCAAATAAATGCTACTCATTAATAAAAATAAAAACGGCAGAATTGGTTTCTGCCGTTTTCTTTTAGTTTAAAAATATTTTAATTTTTGTTTCTGCTATCTTTGATTTCCTGAATTTTTGCTTCGAAATATTCTTTTCGGTCAGGGAATTTATTAGCTAAAATCAAAAAGGCATTTACTGCTTTTGAATAAAGTTTTTGTTCGATATACAAATTGGCTAAAGTCTCTGTCATCAAATGTGAAATATCGTCTGTCTTTTCCTTTACCACAAAATTAACCTCATCTTTTAGCTGACTGATCTTGGGATTATTTTCAATAAATGATTCGATCACTTTATTTTTAATCTCAGTTTTATCAACAGGAGCTTCTTCACGATCGATTTTCAACCAGCTTTGCCATGTATTGATAAATCCTGGAACGTTGCTGTCATCGATCTTCTGCTGAGCAATTTTTGCCTCTTCTTTGGCATCAGCTTTTTCTTTTTGATCAGATTTGTAGGATAAACCTAAACTTGCTATATCAGATCCGAAAAACGAAACATTCATCACAGGCGCTTCTCCATTTTGTTTTTCAGGAGTTTCTTTTTCAGTTTCTTTCAGCTCATCATAATCACCCAAATTATCAACAACTTCAATGGTGTTTTTAACTTGATTATCTTTTAGAATCTCTTCAACTATTGGTTCAGGTTTTGGAGCTTCTTCAGCTTTCTGAATTTCTTCTTTTGGTTGAGGAACTTCAATGGGCTTGCTTAATAAAGAATCAGGACGGCTAGTTTCAAAACTCATCGGTTTCCATGAAGGATTTGCAGGTATTTCCGGTTCTGAAAGATCTTTAGCATTTGTATTTTCCACAGATTTTTCTTCTTCAAGTTTCTCCTCAACAATCAATTCAGCTTCTTTTACAACAACTTCTTCTGCCGTTTTTTGCTCTTCCCCTACGTGAAATGCCTGAGTTTCTGCAAAACTGATATCGTGATTTACCTCCTCATCTTTAGCCTCTGTTTTTTCAGGAGCATTTTCCTTGTTTGCTTTCATCCTTTTCTCCACTTCTTCTATCAAGCGACGCATTTCGTCTTCATGCTTGTTGATGCTTGGTTTTGGAGCTTCAGATGGTAGATTATCCGGAGTTTTATTGGATTCGATTTTAACTTCGGGAAGAAAAGAATCTGTTGCATGGAAACTTAATTCAGAATCATCATTAATTTTCTCAGAAACCTGTTCTGACTCAATCTTTTCTTCTTCAACAATTAATTCAGGATTTAAAACTTCAGTAATTCCCTCTGTATCATTTAAATCAGATTGAATATTTTCATCATTTGGAATTGCTGTTTCAGTCGAGAAAGATTCGACTTTTTGAAAACTTATTTCAGTTTCATTATTTACTTTCGCTTCAACTTTTTCTGAATCTATTTTATCTTCATTAATGATAATTTCCGATTTTGGAATTTCAGAAATTTCTTCTGTTTTATTTAAATCTGAATCAGTGGTTTCTTCAACTTTATTTTCTGTTTCAGCAGAAAAAGATTCAACTTTTTGAAAGCTTATTTCAGCTTCATCATAAACTGTTTCTTCAATTTTTTCTGAATCAGTTTTATTTTCATTAATAATAACTTCAGACTTTGGAGTTTCTAATTGCTCAGTTTTATTAAAATCTGATTCAGAATCACCAGTAGTTTGAGCTAAAATTTCTTCAGACTGTATTTCTTCTTCTAAATTGAGTTCTGCATTATCCGTGATTTCTTCAACCTGAGTTTCCGCTAAAGCAGAAGTTTCACTATTTTCTGTTTCTGAGGACGTTCCTGCTAATTCTTCAGCAACAATTGCTTCTTCTTTATCTGTTTGAGTAAGACTATTTTGATTTGATACTGGTTTTTGAGTAACAATCACACCCGATTCCAGAGTAGATTCAAGATCAATGGTTTCATTATTATCTTCCTCTAAGAAATTTTCTTCACCATCAAATAAAATCCTATTTCTTTCACCGTCAACAACAATATGTTTGATTTCCGGTTTATCAGCAATTAATCCTTCGGAAGCTGCTTCGTAATCATGATCAGAAAAACTTTTAGGAGTAGTTCTCACCACATTTTCTTCTGTCAGACTTTCACTTTCCGAAACAGTTTGTTTATCTTCAGTCGGAGTTTCAATTATCTTTTCTGGAATAATTTCCTGAACTGGCTCACTGATCTGAGGCTTTACCTGCTGAATTTTACCATTAATGAGCTGGTAAAGAATCTTCTTATCTGTAGTATATGCCGCAGTAGAGGAAAGCGTTTTCTGATAATTTTCTTTATCGTAAAGATGCACCCCATAAAGATGAAGTGCTCTGATGTTTTGAATATAGGGGAAAGAATTAATTTCCTCCTTCAAAAGATGCAAATCTTCTGACTGAATATTTTTCGGATTTTTTAATAATTCTAAAACTCTATTATTTATCATCTTACCAATTCGCTACGATGTCATTAAATATTTTGTTGATAATCCTGTCTGTCGCAATTTTCACCTGAGAAGTTTCAATTGCACTTTGAGATAAATTACTGTTGAAAACTGCCTCATCAGAGTAAGTTCTGTCGAAACTTACATCAGGATGCAATTTGTTTTCATAGTGTACTTTTACTGTAATCGTCAGTTTATTCTGAGAATCCTGAATCACACCTCCACCCGCAGTAGCCTGAGTAGTCGAACTGATCGTAGTTGGAGTGATTGAGTAATCCGTAATTTCGCCCTCAATCAGAATATCAGGATTTTGCTTTGTTCCTTTCAGGGTTGTACGTTGTACAAATCTGTTTTGAATATCTGTCGAAAACTGCTGTGATAAAGTAGGATTTACCAATGCTGAGTTATTCGGAAATTCGTTGATCTGCACAGTTTTTTCATCGGTTAATGATGAACCTGTAAATGAGTAACATTGGTGAAACAATGTAAGAATAATCAACCCAAAAATAATTTTTATTTTACTCATGTATTGCTGCTTTTTGATTTTGAGTAGTGAGTACATCTTTGTAACTGATATATTTAATACAAATTCCTACAGGTATTGTAAATAATATTCCAATTCCACAAACGATAATACCTAATTGCGAAATCAATCCAACTATGATACTGAAAATAAGAATCATAAAAAAGTTCTTTTTTGCAATTTTCCAGGAAAGTGAATATGCTTGTCTTACACTTTGAATTTTATGGAGAGATATTATCGGCTGTACAAAATAAAGTGACACCGTGAATGCAAATAAGAATAATATAAATAGTAAAAACCAGATTCCCATTCCCCCTATTATCATTGCCACATTTACATTTTCACCTGCATCTTTAGCTGCAACAATAATCGGAATCATTGTAAACTGTATCGGAATCATTAAAATAATAACTGCAAATAGAATCAGAAAAAACAATTTGAAATACATCCAAAAATCTGTAAAATCAAAAATATCTCCTACTTGTACAGACTGTCCTTCGTCAACCTTCTTACAAATTTTATAAAAATTCCCAATGGCCAAAAGACTACAAAACGGAATAAAACTCATTACAATCGCAAGTAGAGTCGCCACAATAAATCCTCCAATATCTTTTCTGAAAAGTTCAAATCCTTCAGAAATATATTTTCCTATATTAAAATTGTATCCCTGGTTTATTATTTTGTCAAAATTCATTTTAGTTTAGTCTTCTAAGTTATATTGTTTTATTTTTCTGTATAAAGTTCTTTGCGAAATTCCGAGCTCATCTGCGGCTCTGTTTCTTCTTCCGTTATGCTTTTCTAATGCTTTGATAATTAAATCTTTCTCATTGTTTTGAAGTGATAAAGATTCAGGTCTGTTCTCTTCCACTTCAATGTCTTCAAAATCTTCGTAATGATCTTCAGAATTTGAAATTATCGTAGGGTTCTGAACATTCTGACTATTATTATTTTCAAAAAACAACAAAGAATTCGGACTTGCATTCTGCTGTGGTTCAGGAGTATAAATTCTATTAATTAGATTCTTTTCCTGATTGCTTAGGTCTGCAGTTCCTCTGTTTTTTATCAATTCCGAAGTTAAGGATTTTAAATCATTAATATCATTCCTCATGTCAAAGAGAATTTTGTACATGATTTCCCTTTCGTTTCCAAAATCGGTCTGTTTTTGCGCACCAGGATGATTCACGACCATCGGCAAATGAGAATCCATAGGAATATATTCTGTCAATTTTGCTACAGTTACGCTCCTATCTGTTTCTACAACCGTCATTTGCTCTACCAAATTTCTCAGTTGTCGCACGTTTCCCGGAAAAGTATAATTTTCGATATAATGTACAGCACTAGCTTCAAGTTGCAACTCCGGCATTCTGTATTTTTCAGCAAAATCAATCGCAAATTTTCTGAAAAGCAAATGAATATCGCCTTTTCTTTCTCTCAAAGCAGGCATATCAATTTGCACGGTATTTAGACGGTAAAACAAATCCTCACGGAATCTGTTATCCTGAATCGCCTTCATCATATTCACATTGGTTGCCGCAACAATTCTTACATTCGTTTTCTGAACCTGCGAAGAACCTACTTTCATAAATTCGCCACTTTCTAAAACTCTCAACAAACGAACCTGTGTCTGCAAAGGCAATTCACCCACCTCATCCAAGAAAATTGTTCCACCATCTGCGACTTCAAAATACCCTTTTCTGGTTGCTGTTGCTCCTGTGAAAGACCCTTTCTCATGTCCGAAAAGCTCGGAATCGATGGTTCCTTCAGGAATTGCACCACAATTCACTACAATATATGGTTGATGTTTTCTTTTTGATTCTGAATGAATAATTTTCGGGATAAATTCTTTACCGACACCACTTTCTCCGATCACTAAAACGGAAATATCAGTAGGTGCAACTTGTATAGATTTTTCGAGTGCACGGTTCAAAGCCGGAAAATTTCCGATGATACCAAAACGTGCTTTTATAGATTGTAAGTCTGCCATTTTCTTGATTTAAATTTAAAAAAATTAAAGATTTTTGAAATTGATGAGCGTATCGTTTCTAGATTCCTCATCGTAATGTTTCCTAAGTCTTATTTTTTAAATCTAAATCATCCTTATTTCTAATTTTAGCAACTTTACTTTTGAAATAAATATTTTCAGCAAAATCGATCTGTTTACTTTGTTTTTCGAAATTTTCCAGGATTTTGTGATGTTTTTCTTTTATAGAAAAATCGGCTCCTAACTTTTTATAATAAGAATTGTTTTGCTGTTTTTCTAAAATGGAATTTCCAATAAGATCGACCGCATTCTGCTTATTATTTATGGCAAAATTGCGTGTTGATTTCTCTTTTAAACAGAATTCTTTTGAAACTTCAAACTCGTAATTCAAAAACTGACTGTAGATTTCTTGAAACTGCTTACAATCAAGATTTCTTATAGATTCGTTGTTTGTATGTGCCGAAATATTACTGCAAACGATGACCAGTAATACACTCAGGCAATATTTATGAAATTTTTCCATTGTCTGAGTTTAAAATATTAATAAAGTCTTCCTTGCTCGGTAAAACTGTAAGATATTTACTTGCAAAAATCTGCTCATTATCTTCTGGCAAAGTATATCGCACCAAAGCTTCACTTTTATCCTGACAAAGAATAATTCCTATGGTTTTATTTTCGTCGTTTAGTTTTACTTCTCTATCATAAAAATTGACATACATCTGCATTTGACCAATGTCCTGATGTTTCAATTCGCCGATTTTCAAATCAATTAAAACAAAACATTTTAAGATTCGGTTGTAAAAAACCAAATCAATTTTAAAATGTTTTTCATCAAAAGTAATGCGATTTTGCCTTGCGACAAATGTAAAACCTGTACCTAATTCTAAAAGAAAATGTTCTAATTTATCAATCAAACCACTTTCCAAATCATTTTCAGAATAGCTTGATCGTTCTGGTAGGCCAAGGAATTCCAGAATATATGGATCTTTGATAAGATCTTTTGGCTTTTCAAAAATTTGTCCTTTTTCTGAAAGCTGAATGATTTCTTCTTTATTTTTGCTTAAAGATAACCTTGTATATAATGCTGAATCGTATTGTCGTTGTAATTCTCTTAAGCTCCAGTTATTTTTAAAGCTTTCAATCTCATAAAATCTTCTTTCATTAATGTCTTTTATTCGCATCAATTTTAAATAATGCGACCATGAGAGATTGAAATTAAGAGATGGTATCTGACTGATTTTTAAGAGTTCGGACAGTTTTTGTTCTATTTCTAAATTCGTAGAAGGTGTTGACGAAATTTGGTTTTGAGAATTCGTCAACGCTGTTGACGAGATTTTTTCAGAATATGTTTTATAAAAAAATCTCATTCTATCTAAGTTCTCTACCGAAAATCCTTTTCCAAATCTCACGGTTAAATGAGACGACAAATCTTTGAGCACGGCCTTCCCATACTCCGCACGTTTTTCACCATTCTGCTCATCTTCCACGATCATTCTGCCAATCTCAAAATAAGTAAGAACCATTGTCTGATTTACAGCAACGGCGACTTTCTTTCTGGCATTTTCTAATAATGCAGAAATATTCTGAAGAAGCTCTTTCGATTGCAGATTGCTCATTAACTATTTAAAATAAATTTAAAACTAAACTTTAAATTATTTCACTGTTTCCCCTAAAAGTGTGCCCTGCGTATTATTAAACACAAAAACATCCACAATGTCACCCAATTTCTGACCTTCCAACATATCAAAAACGCAAACTGCATTCTGCGAGTTTCTGCCTTTCCATTGGTTTTTATTTTTCTTGGAAATTCCTTCGATCAAAACACTGTGAACTCTGCCTACGTACCCTTCCATTCTCTTTCTTGACAATTCGCCTTGTAAAGCAATCACTTCAGCCAAACGTCTTTGCTTGACATCAGCAGGAATATTATCCTCCATTTTTTTATGAGCAGGAGTTCCTGGTCTTTCAGAATAAGAGAACATATAACCGTAATCATATTCTACTTCTCTCATCAAACTTAAAGTATCTTGGTGATCTTCTTCAGTTTCGTTGCAGAAACCAATAATCATATCCTGAGAAAACGAAATATCCGGAACGATTTCTTTCGCTTTTTTTACTAATTCTAAGTATTCTTCACGGGTATGTTGTCTGTTCATGGCTTCCAGCATTTTGTTGCTTCCGCTTTGAACCGGTAGATGACAATAATTACAAATGTTATCATGTTTTGCCATCGTTCTGAATACATCAAGACTCATATCCTGAGGATTGGAAGTTGAGAATCTGATTCTCATTTGAGGAACAGCTTTCGCAACAGAATCTAAAAGTTTTGAAAAGTCAACAGCCGTAGCTTTCTGCATTTCTGAAGCTTTGGCAAAATCTTTTTTGGGACCGCCACCGTACCAAAGGTAAGAATCAACGTTTTGTCCGAGAAGGGTAATTTCTTTGTACCCACTTTCCCAAAGACTTTTACATTCTTCTAAAATTGAGTGCGGATCACGGCTTCTTTCTCTACCTCTTGTAAAAGGAACAACACAAAATGTACACATATTATCGCAGCCTCTTGTGATGGTCACAAAAGCCGTCACACCATTTCCGCCTAAACGAACGGGATTAATATCTGCATAAGTTTCTTCTTTTGAAAGAATTACATTGATGGCATCTCTTCCATCTTCGGTTTCTTTTAAAAGATTGGGTAAATCTCTGTAAGCATCTGGACCTACAACCAAATCAACCAATTGTTCTTCCTCTAAAAATTTAGTTTTAAGCCTTTCAGCCATGCAACCTAAAACACCAACCGTCATATTGGGTCTTTCTTTTTTTAAATTTTTAAACTGTGCAAGACGCATTCTCACGGTCTGCTCAGCTTTTTCGCGGATAGAACATGTATTTAATAAAATCAGATCTGCCTCCTCAACTTTTAGTGTAGTATTATAACCCTGATCATTAAGAATAGAGGCAACAATTTCAGAATCAGAGAAATTCATCTGACAGCCGTAACTCTCTAAAAACAGTTTTTTAGAATTTCCGGTTTTCTCTGCAATGGCAAAAGCTTCGCCTTGTTTTGTCTCGTCTATATATTTTTCCTGCACGGTAAGTCTATTTTAGGTTTAAAATTTTTAAGATTTAAAAGAATTTAAATTCACAAATTTTAAACTCGTTGAATTTGCAAAGATACAAAATATTGTGACAGAATGTCAGAAAAGCAATTACAGTTTAAATGAACGATTGAAGGAAATTTAAATTAATTAGCAGTGAATTTGATCGGCATTCTAAAAACCTGTTTTATTGGTACTCCTTTATAGTAACCTGGTTTCCAATATGATTTTTTTGTATTCGATGCACATTTTACAACCATTTCATTAAACTTATCTAAGTTTGATTGATTCTCGATATAGAAGAAACCAGCAGCTCCACTAGTATCAACATCAAAGTTTAACACGAAAGAGTAATCTGTATTTGATCGGTAACCATTAGCATCAAAACATTTCGCAAAATTCTCTCTGAATTTCATAATATCGCTTTCTTTATCTTTGTGCATGTAAACAGGCCGTATAAAATCACCTTCTTCTAGCTTATTAAATAATAAATCATCAGAAAAAAGCGTACTAAACATTGCTGGTGTTTTTTTTCCATCTATTTCAGCAGGCTTCCAGTTATTGGTCTTTTTTACTATTTCTAGCACTTTATTTTTTAAACACTTATTACTTTCAACAGCATTTGTATCTTCATCTGCGACAAATTTCACTTTGCTATCGGGATAGACAATAAATCTCATAAATAACGCTTCTGTTTTTTCGCACGGCTTTACATTATTTTTCACAACCACATCCTGAATTTCTTTAAAGAGACCATCTCGCCCACCTTCATAAAAGTCCTGCCCTTTTGGATAATTATATAAAACTTGTGCTTTTACCTGAAAAACAGAAATTATAAAACTTAATAAAAATAATATTTTATTAGTCATGGTCATATGTATTTGATTTAAAATTCACTTTCATAATATACTTTGAGCTTACTGCGATACCATCTTTTGTCGCTGGTTTCCATTTACCTTTTACTTTCTTTAAAGCATATTGAGAATCATCCACAAACATATCTCCATTTTTGATCTTTGGAATTATATCTAAATGACTTGCTTTTCCGGTTTTATCGATGTTGATAATGTATGTGACAGTTCCTTCAATGGCATAACTTTGCACGTCAACATAAGCATATAACATTTCCATAAATTTATTTGCAAAGACAGCATTTCCGCCTTCATATTCTGCTTTTGTTTCTTGGGAAAATCCTTTAAAACCTAAAAATAATAACAATAATACTACTAAATATTTTTTCATTATAAATCTGTTGCAATCGATGAGAAATTCATTTTTATTTTAACCTCTGAAGCAATGGGGTTTCCATTACAATTTGCGGGTATCCAATTTTTTTTGATTCTGCGAACTACATATTTCATATCATCGAAGAAAACCTGACTATTATTTACTTTGGGTGAGCCTTCAATATTGGTCACCTTTCCCGATTGATCAACGCTAAGTGTGAAAACGAAATCGCCATTAAGAACATAAAAATCTGAATTGAGATAATTGTACATATACCTTCTCAATGTTTCCTTATAATTATTGATTCCATCCGGATAAGAAGCAGCTTTAAAATCATCACAGTTTTTCAAAGCAACCTGCAAAAAAGGCTCTTCTATTTTAATTTTCAGAATTGTTTTATTATTTTCAAGAAGCATCGTTTCCTCCTGATCTTCAATATCATATTGTGCAAAAACAAAATTTCCTACAAAAAGACTTAAAAACAAAGCTAAAGTTTTCATAATTTTTAATGTTTAAATTTTCTTAAACAAAGATAAAAATTACATGATTGGCATAAAAGAAAAACTTCACACATCAGTGCGAAGTTTTATTAATATATAGATTAAACTAATTAAGCAACTATCGTTCTGCTTTTGACCTTGCTTCCTGTTTCTTTCAACAAAAATGAAATTAAAATTGCCAAAATAATCCCGACAATCCAAAATAAAACCGAATGTTCAAAATGTAGATTTCCTGAATCAGAATCTAAGCTTTTACCAAACCATCTGCTGAAAACCGGGCTCAGTAAAGTTGTCACGCCGAAAGTGATAAAATTGATTGCTCCCGTTGCGCTACCTTTTACATAATCAGGATTGGTTTCTTTTATCACAGAATACGGAATCATCGCCGATCCGGAACCAACTCCGAAAATGAACATACTGATTTTCGCAGTATATAAATCTGGTAAATAAATCATTTGAAGAAAACTTAAAATCATTAATAACGCTCCACCAACCAAGACTGGTTTTCTTCGACCTATCTTATCGGTAATAAATCCTAATAACGGACAACCGAAAGCCCAACCAAAAGCGACCATCGCACTGGTAATTGTAGCCTCACGGAAAAGAAACTGTCTGTCTTTTTCGAAAAAAGCAACTGCCCAAGTCATGGCGAAAATCGTTGTCGGTGCAAAAAGGAGCCCTGAAATAATTCCGCAAAGCCAGGATTGTGGATTTTTGAAAACCACTTTATATGTTTCTAAATAACCAACAGAATGATGCGGTTTTTCTTCCGGTTCGTCTGACTGATCATCTTTCGGAATAAAAAAGTAGAGCAAAACAGCAGTTATAATTGTGAAAACTCCAGACCAAAGCCAGAAACTGTTGATATCAATACCATTTTCTACTAATGGTCCCACTAAGAATTGTCCGGCAGTTCCACCCAACATACCGATGCATTGTGTTGCTCCGATGGCTGTTGCCAAAGATTTTGACGAAAAGCCTTTACTTGCCAAATAAACACAGCCAGGAAAAGCAAAAGCGCACCCTGCTCCCTGAAGCAATCTTCCTGTAATTCCGGCAGTCTGGCTTGAAATTAAAAATAATAAACATCCTATCCCTAAAATTAAACATCCCGCAAATAGAGATTTTTTTCCTCCAAATTTATCTAAAGCAATTCCGGCAATCAAACTACAAGTGGAATAAGTGTAATAATATGTTCCGACCATACTGATCAGCTTCAATTCAGTAGTTTTAAAATTACTGACCAATTCAGGAATCATAACAGCCGGAGCCGCTCTGATCACGTAATCTAAAAAATAAAATATAAGACCGAATACCCATGCAATGACATAGAATTTTTTCAAAGAACTACTCATTATAACAATTCCTTGATATGTTTATAATTACTTTTTACAGTGTCTAAAGCTTCTTCCATTTTTCCGCCTAACATGAGTTGCGCCATAGATTTAGTCATGCCAATCACCTGCTCAAATTCAATTTTTGGAGGTAAGGCTAAAGCATTTGGATTCGTAAAAATATTGAGAAGATAAGGTCCATCGTGATTTAAACATTCGGTGATAGCACCTGCAACTTCTTCCGGTTTGCGAACATTTTTCCCCGGATAACCCATTGCCTGAGCAATCATAGCAAAATCAGGATTGATCATATCGGTTTCATTATCGGGCATTCCGCCAACTTCCATTTCCAGTTTTACCATACCGAGACTTCGGTTGTTGAAAACAATTAATTTAACTGGCAGTTTATATTGAAAAATGGTTGCCATATCACCCAAAAGCATAGACAAACCACCATCGCCACACATCGCAATCACCTGTCTTCCGGGATAAGCCAGCGATGCACCGATTGCCATTGGCATTGCATTCGCCATCGATCCGTGGTTGAATGAACCCAACATTTTTCGTTCTCCTGTACCTGTAATAAATCTTGCTCCCCAAACACAGCACATTCCGGTATCTACAGTGAAAATGGCATCATTTTTTGCCAACTGATCCAAAGTATGAGCGACATATTCAGGCTGAATATTATCTTCTGTTCCGAATTCTTTCACATAAGTTAATTGATGCTCTTTTACTTTTTCGTAAAATTCCAATTGCTGATTGAGGAAGTTGACATCTGTTTTTTCTTTTAATAAAGGTAATAAAGCTTTGATGGTTTCTTTCACATCACCCGTAAGACCTAATTCCAACTTTGCTCTTCTGCCTAATCTTTCCGGACTTTCATCAATCTGAACGATTTTATTTTTTACAGGCATAAATTTCTCGTAAGGGAAATCTGTTCCCAAGAGTAAAACAAGATCTGCTTCGTGCATTGCGTGATATGCAGAAGGCAGACCCAAAAGTCCGGTCAATCCTACTTCATTCGGATTATTTGGCTGAATGGCCATTTTACCTCTGAAAGAATATCCAACAGGAGCTTTTAAAAATTTTGCTAATTCTACGACCTCAACATTTGATTTTTCGGCACCGATACCACAGTAAATTGTTACTTTTTTGCTTTCATTAATCAAATTTGCCAAGTGATTTAATTCCTCATCTGAAGGACGAATCACCGGATTTGTTTTGAAAATCTGATTGGAAGTAGTCGCGTCTTCGGCATCAAGTTCAGAAACATCACCCGGAAGTCCGATCACTGCAACTCCTTTTTTGGAAATCGCATGTTGAATTGCAGTCTGCAAAGTTCTCTGCACCTGTTCAGGTCTTGTAATCATTTGATTATAATAGCTACAGTCGTCAAATAATTTTATGGTATTCGTTTCCTGAAAATAATCCATTCCCATCTCATTGCTTGGAATCGTTGATGCAATCACCAACATTGGAACATGTGATCTGTGCGCTTCGTAAACTCCATTGATCAAATGAACATGACCTGGACCGCAACTTCCTGCGCAAACGGCAAAACCATCCAATTCCGCTTCTGCAGCTGCAGCGTAAGCTCCGACTTCTTCGTGCCTTACGTGAATCCATTCGATGCTGCTTTTCTTCACAGCAATATTTAAATGATTAAGACTGTCGCCAGTTACGGCATATATTCTTTTGACATTGGCATTTTCGAGCATTTCAACAATTTGCTCTGCAATATTTTTAGCCATAATTACTATTTTTTTTAGATTAATTTCTACTTAGAACATAGAATTTGAAATCATTAAACGATTATAATTTTTCGAAAGATTAATGAATTATCAAATTTAGCCAATAAAAGATTCAAAAAGAAGCATTGAATTAAATTTATTCAAACCCTGTGCACTATAAAGCAAAAAATACTCCGCAATTTCTTGAGGAGTATGATTTTTTATTTATTTGAAAATTATTTTGTAGAGCAAAAACTTTGTTGACTCGATGCGTAATTATCATTGGTCAGTAAAGCACCAGTATTTTCAGAATCTCTATATTCTCGTGAAAAATTTAAAGCAACAGAAATTTTCTGATTGGTATTATTGGCAAAATGTTTTTTCATTCGCTGTACATCTCTTTTTACTTCTCTTTCAAAAGATTTGTCAAAAAGTTCGGGTAAAAGTTTAATGTTAGAAATTTTTCCATCTTCATCAACACTAAAATTTAATTTAAAATCTCCAAGCGCCTGAAAAACATTTGCAGTATGACCTAAATTATTTTGCAAATCTTTATTGAATTTTACCTGACCTCCGTTATAAACTTTTTCCAATTGTTGCTTATCAGACTTTACGCTTACATTGGTCTGAGAAAAAGAAAATGTAAAAACTGCAATAGACAAAACTGAAAGTAATTTTTTCATTGTATTATTTTTTGGTCTACTAAAGATACACTTTTTGGTGAAATTTACAAAACTTCAATCTGGTTTCTCAAAAGATCTTCAAACTCGTCTCTTTTTCTGATCAAATGTGCTTTCCCGTCTAAGAAAAGAACTTCAGCCGGTTTTAGTCTTGAGTTAAAATTTGTACTCATTTCAAAACCATAAGCTCCTGCCGTGTGGAAAGCCAAAACATCACCTTCTCTTACTTCATTCAGTTTTCTGTCCCAAGCAAAAGTATCAGTTTCACAAATATTTCCAACTACGGTATAAATTCTTTCCGCTCCTTTTGGATTTGATAAATTTTCAATTGTATGGTAAGAATCGTAGAACATAGGACGAATCAAATGATTAAATCCTGAGTTGACTCCAACAAAAACCGTTGCTGTAGTTTGTTTAATAACGTTGGCTTTCACCAACAAATAACCGCATTTACCAACAAGGAATTTTCCCGGTTCAAACCAAAGCTCAAATTTCTTTCCGGTTTCTTTAGAAAAATCAGAAATTGCTTTCTCTACCTTTTTTCCTAAAGATTTCACATCAGTCTCCATATCGCTTTCCTGATAAGGAATTTTGAATCCGCTTCCCATATCCAGATATTTCAGATTCGGGAAATGCTCAGATAATTCAAGCATGATTTCAAGAGCCTGTAAAAAAACTTCCGGATCTTTTATTTCGCTTCCGGTGTGCATGTGAAGACCTTCAACATTTAGGTTGGTACTTTTCATTACACGCTCAATGTGACGCATCTGGTGAATTGAAATTCCGAATTTTGAATCAATATGTCCTGTAGAAATTTTGTGATTTCCACCAGCATAAATATGCGGATTGATTCTCACAAAAATAGGATACGTATTTCCGTATTTGTTCCCAAACTGCTCAAGAATCGAGATATTATCAATATTGATATGAACTCCATGCTGCATTGCTTCTTCAATTTCAGCAAGATCAACACAATTGGGAGTAAATAGTATTTTTTCTTTAGGAAAACCGGCTTTTAAACCTAATTTTACTTCACTAATAGAAACGCAATCCAAAGAAGCGCCCAGATTCTTTATGTATTTTAAAATATTGATGTTCGTTAATGCCTTTGCAGCATAAAAAAACTTGGTGTGTTTTAAAAAAGAAGATGTAAGTTTCTCGTATTGAGTTTTAATTGATTCAGCGTCATAAACATACACCGGTGTGCCAAATTCCTGGGCAATCTTTAATAATTCTTTTGGGTTCATATTCTAAATTTTACATAAAAAAAGGCAGATTCTTCGAAAAGAGTCTGCCACAATAATTATTTTTTTATGCAACACAACTCTTTTAGGTATTCCAAACCTTTGAAAACTTTACAGCTCCCTTTTTTCCTGTTTGTTTTTGTTTAAAATTTTGCATTGCTTTTTTTAATTCTTTTGCAAAAATACTATTTATTTTGGGAAATTGAATTTGAAAAGCATTTTCTTCTTAATAAAAATGCATTCGATTGTAAAATGTTGTTTTATTTTGGCAACGGCAAAGTCTCGAAATCGCCTTTAAGTAAAGCTAATTGAAGATCATTAATCAAATCGGCAGTCGAAAGAGGCAAATCTAATTTCAACTTGGAGATTTTACTTAAAGTCTGTATCTGGGTAAACAAATCATAAAAACCATACGAAACAACTTTACCGTTTTCTATGATCATGAATAATTTTTCACCTAATTTTCTTCCCGCTCCCAACCAAAGTTCATTTCTTTTTTTGAAATTAATTTTCTCTTTAAAAGCTTCAACGTCAGCAAACTCTTCTATCTTTCCGATAAACTGAACAGCCTTTGAACCTTGAGTAAATGATCGGAATTTAAGAATTGCTTTTTCCTGTTTGTTGAGTCTGTTTTTTTCAACAATATATTTATGATTTCTAAAATACAATCCGAAAGGCAGCGTATCTCTCTTCTTAATATTTTTAGAATTTAAAATCAGCTTTGCGATAATATCAGTTCCTGTGAGTTCAAAATTGATCTGTTCGACTTCTTTTTGGATTTCAATAAACTTTTTTGATTTCGAATTAAAAAGTTTTTTAGAAAACCTGTTAATATCCTGAACATAGTCTGAAAAAATAATTTTCCCGGACTCATTTTGAAAATAAACAAACCCTTTTTCTCCAGGCAAATCCTGTGTCAAAAGCTTGATTTTGTTGATGTAAGTTTTAGCATTTGTTTCATCATGTTGCTTCTGAATGATTTCGTTTTCGGTGTCTTTTGATACCAACAGTTTAAACAATTCTAATGTCGCTCTTGCATCACCTTCTGCACGATGCGCATTGACCAACGGAATTCCCAACGATCGCACGAGTTTTCCCAAAGAATAACTTACTTCATCCGGAATCAGTTTTTTGGCTAACGGAATCGTATCTAAAGTATTGATTTTATAATCATAACCAAGCCTTTGAAAAGACTGACGAAGCATTCTGTAATCAAAATCGATATTGTGACCGACCAATGTAGTGCCTTCTGTAATCTCAATGACTCTTTTGGCCAATTCGTGAAATTTTGGGGCGGTTTTCACCATATTCGGTGTAATATTGGTCAGTTTTTGAACAAAAGGCGTGATGTCGCTTTCAGGATTGACAAGGGAAATAAACTGGTCGACAATTTTATGACCATCGTATCTGTAGATGGCAATATCTATAATGCATTCCTTCCTGAAACCTGCACCATTACTTTCTATATCTATAATTGAATACATTTTAATCTTATTTAAGCTTTATACCAAAAAATTAAAATTTTTGATAATGCTATTTAATAAAAAGGCAATTCTGCTAAAATAATGAAAATACGTTTAAAAATACAAAATAAAAAGACCTTATCTCTTTCTTCCACCCAAACCAAACATCCCCAAAATGGCTTTTGCCCCTTCTCTCATTAAGGTATTGGCAAAAGTTCGTCCCGCCCGACTTTTTAAAACCTGCTCAAACATTCCCGGTTCTTCTTTTACAGTCTTAGTTTTTTGTGTGGGAGCAGAATTTTCAACCGCCTGCTCCATTCTTTTTACTAAAATCTCATAGGCAGATTCTCTATCGACCGGTTTTTCGTATTTTGAAACCAGAACAGATCTTGATGTTAATTCAGAAACTTCAGCGTCATTCAGAACATCCATTCTTGATTCAGGGGAAATTAAATATGTGTGAACAAGCGGAGTTGGAATTCCTTTTTCATCTAAAGCAGTAATGAAAGCCTCGCCAATTCCCAAATTTTGTATCAGTTCAGAAGCGTTGTAAAACTCTGTTGTCGGATAATTTTCAACGGCTTTAGAAATTTCTTTTTTATCCTTTGCCGTAAATCCTCTCAAAGCGTGCTGGATTTTTAAACCTAATTGAGAAAGCACATTCTCAGGAACATCTCCCGGAATTTGAGTAATAAAATAAATTCCTACTCCTTTCGAACGAATCAATTTCACCATCGTTTCAATCTGAGAAGCCAGAGCTTTTGAAGCTTCATCAAAGATTAAATGCGCTTCATCAATGAAGAGTACCAATTTTGGTTTTCCGCTGTCTCCTTCTTCCGGAAACGTCATGTAAATTTCAGCAAAAAGAGAAAGCATAAACGTTGAAAACAATTGCGGTTTATTTTGAATATCAGCAACTCTCAAAATATTGACAACACCTTTTCCGTCCCTTGTTTCAAGTAAATCGTGAACATCAAAACTCAGTTCTCCAAAGAAATCTGCCGCGCCTTGCTGTTCCAAAGCAACAATTGATCTTAGAATTGTTCCCAAAGATGCCGAAGCAATCGATCCGTAATTCGCAGACAACTCCGCTTTACCTTGCGGATTATCAGTTACATATTGCAGGACTTTTTTTAAATCGTTTAAATCGATTAAAGGCAAACCTTTGTCATCGCAATATTTGAAAACAATCGACATAATACTTTGCTGCGTATCATTCAGTTCTAAAATTTTACTTAATAAAACAGGACCAAATTCTGTAACCGTCGCTCTCAATTTAACACCTTTACCGCCCGAAATACTCATCAATTCAACCGGAAAAGCTTGTGGATTGTAAGGAAGCTGTGTTTTTCCGTAACGTTCCTCAATAATCGGATTCATTTGTCCGGCTTCGGCAATTCCTGAAAAATCACCTTTAATATCTAAAACCAAAGACGGAATTCCTGCGTGAGAAAGCTGCTCTGCAAAAACCTGAAGTGTTTTAGTTTTTCCGGTTCCTGTAGCTCCTGCAATCAGACCGTGACGGTTAATGGTTTTTAAGGGAATTGTAACATTCACTTCTGTGACTACATCACCGTCTAACATACCTTTTCCTAAAATAATATGTTCTCCTTTTGGAGTGTATTTTTTTGAAAGTTCGTCAATAAATTTTACTTTGTCTGCCATTTGATATTTTTAACTCTTAAAGGTAATTATTTTTACAAAATCTCGGGTTTCAATTTTGTGAATTTCTAAATAATCTAAATTTAAAATGAATATAATTGAATATGATATAAAACAGTCTACCAATTTTATCCACTTCTCAATTATTGTTTCTATCTGATATTTAATCACTTTCATATAGATTGAAAATATGAAAATTATAATATTGAAAGAAACTATCAATCAGACTTATCATTTCTTTATAATTAATTCATTACTTTGTATATTCATAATATTAAATAAGACTCAATGAAAATTGAACAAATATATACAGGCTGTTTGGCACAAGGTGCATATTATATCGTATCAGAAAATGAAGCCGTAATCATAGATCCGCTAAGAGAAGTAAAACCTTATCTTGAACGCCTTGAAAAAGACAATGTTACTTTAAAATATATATTTGAAACCCATTTTCACGCAGATTTTGTTTCGGGACATTTAGATTTAAGTAAAAAAACTGGGGCTCCCATTGTTTACGGACCAACCGCAGAACCGGACTTCGAAGCGATTATCGCAGAAGACAACCAGATTTTTGAAATCGGTAATGTAAAAATAAAAGCACTTCACACTCCAGGTCACACGATGGAAAGCACAACTTACCTTTTGATCGACGAAAATGGTATAGAAACCGCAATTTTTACAGGTGACACATTGTTTTTAGGTGATGTTGGACGTCCTGATCTTGCTCAAAAAGCAGGAACGATGACTCAGGAAGATCTTGCAGGAATTTTATACGAGAGCTTACACAGCAAAATTTTACCTCTTGATGACAGCATCACAGTTTATCCGGCTCATGGCGCAGGTTCGGCTTGTGGAAAAAATATGCAGAAAGAAACAGTAGATATTCTTGGCAATCAAAGGAAAACCAATTACGCACTGAATCAACCGGATAAAGAATCATTTATTAAGGAAGTTTTGGATGGTTTGACAGCTCCACCAAAATATTTCGGGATGAATGTAGCAATGAACAAAGGAGGTTACGAAAGTCTTGATGATGTGATGACAAAAGGTTTAAATCCTGTTTCAGTAGAAGATTTCGAAAGTTTCGCAGAAGATACAGGAGCATTGATATTAGACACAAGAAGTCCTGGTGATTTTCACAAAGGATTTATTCCAAATTCAATCAACATTGGTTTGAAAGGAGATTTCGCTCCATGGGTGGGAAGTTTGATTGTTGATGTAAAACATCCTTTATTATTGGTTTCAGACGAAGGAAGTGAAGAAGAAGTGATTACAAGACTAAGCAGAGTTGGCTTTGATAATGTTTTAGGTTATCTGAAAGGCGGCTTTCAATCATGGGAAAACTCTTCTAAAGAGATTGACGAAGTAAAAAGGATTTCTCCTGAAGAATTCGTAGAACAATTTGATGAAAACTCAAAAATAATCGATGTGAGAAAACTGACAGAATATTCTGCAGAACACATTGACAATGCATATAATAGACCTTTAGATGAAATAAGTCATTGGGTTTCGACGATTGATGATTCTGAACATTTCTTCCTTCATTGCGCAGGAGGATATAGAAGCATGATCGCAGCAAGCATTCTCAACTCACACGGAATCAGGAACTTCACTGAAATCGAAGGTGGCTTTAATGGAATAAAGAAAACAGATAAACTTGCAACAACAGATTTTGTCTGTCAATCAAAAACATTGTAATCTAAACAATTATTTGGAATTATTCTTGCAGGAATTTGATTAAAAACCTTAGTTATGTCACAAAAATTTCAGGAACTTATAGAATCAGAGAGACCGGTTTTAATTGACTTTTTCGCAACATGGTGCCAACCTTGCAAAGTACAGTCATCGGTATTAACGACAGTAAAAGAAAATGTTGGTGAAGGTGCAAGAATTGTGAAAATTGATGTTGATCAATATCCTTCAATCGCTTCTCAATACAGCGTTCGTGGCGTTCCGACTTTAGCAGTTTTCAAAAAAGGAGAACTTTTATATAAAGAAAGCGGAGTGCATGATGTGAATCGACTGACGCAACTTTTGAAACAATATATTTAGATTTAGGTTCATATTCAGATTGAACTTAAAATTTATTCCCACAGATTTCACAGATTTTCACAGATCTTTATTTACAACATCATCCGTGAAAATCTGTGAGATCTGAGGGAGAATTATTTATCTCAGGCTTTGATCTAATCCTATAATTTCAAAATCATCTCTATCATTCAAAAACTGAAAATGATTTCTGAAATCTTTCAGTTCCTCTAAATTCAACTCTGCAGAAACCAAATTTTTATTTTTTTTAGCTATCTCTTTTCCGTCGGCAAAAAAGCAATGCGAACTTTCCTGATAATAAAGATCATTTCCGTCTGTTCCGATTCGGTTTAAGCCAAAAACATACGATAAATTTTCAATTGCTCTGGCTTTTAGTAAATGCTCCCAAGCTCCGACTCTTTTTTCCGGCCAATTCGCAACGTATAATATTGCATCATAATCATCATTATTTCTTGCAAAAACAGGAAATCTCAAATCATAGCAAACCTGCAACAGAAAGCGAATTCCAAGATATTCTACAATGACTCTTTCTTTTCCTGGTGTATAAATTTTGTCTTCTCCCGAGAACGAAAACAAATGTCTTTTATCATAAAAAGTAACTTCTCCTTCTGGCTTTACGAAATACATCCTATTATAAAACTTACCTTCTACTTCCACGGAAGCACTTCCTGAAAAAGCCGTATTTTTTTCTTTCGAAATTTTATTTAAAAACTCCAGAGATTCTTCATTTTTATCTGAAACCTCGGCTGCATCCATACAGAAACCAGTTGAAAACATTTCGGGCAGAAGAAATAAATCTGCACTTTGATTTTGAAGCTGATCTTCAATTAATTTAAAGTTATCATCTTTATTTTTCCAGACAATATCCTGATTTAATGCGATAATTTTCATACGCAGATTTCTATTTTTTTTAATTGCCATATGGAATTGCCCTTTTAAAATTACATTTATGATTTAAAAACAAACATGGCAATTTCATATTTCCATTTCAAAACTTCTATAAAATTACAGATTTTAATTGGTTTCGGTTTTATATTTGCTGCAAATTGTCATTAGTAATAATTTAAAATAAAATCTATGAAGAAATTGGTTTTTATGCTGATGTTTGTTCTTACAGGAACTGCGATCAGCGCACAAGCCTGGACGGGAAAAGGAGATCAGAAAGTTAATTTGGGGCTTAATGCATGGGGTTACGGAACGGGGATTGCCGCTACTTATGATTATGGTTTGAATCAACTTTTGTCTGTTGGAGCCGGAGCCAACGCATATTTTGACGGTTACAAAGACAATAATAAAGACAACAGAGTTTTTATTTTTGGGAGAGTTAATTTTCATTTAAAAGAGGCTTTACAATTACCAGAGCAGTTGGACATTTATCCCGGAGTTGACTTGGGAGTTCTCGGAAGAGACTTTGGAATTGGTGCTCACATCGGTGCAAGATATTTCTTCACAGAGAAAGTTGGTGTTTTTGCAGAAGTCGGGAACAACGGAAGTCTTGGGGTTTCTTTCAACTTCTAAAACATTGGCAGAATATATGACAAAGCTTCTCATTTTGAGGGGCTTTTTTTATTTGGCATCCTTTTGATAATTGTTACCTTTGCAAATTAAAATCTAAAAACAATTAATGGAATTAGCAATTAAGATCTTTCAATTCATATTAAGCATATCTATCTTAGTAATTCTTCATGAGCTTGGGCATTTCTTACCCGCAAAATGGTTCAAAACCAAAGTAGAAAAATTTTATCTGTTTTTCGATCCGTGGTTTTCTTTAGCAAAGAAAAAAATCGGTGAAACAGAATACGGAATCGGATGGCTTCCTTTCGGTGGTTATGTGAAAATTGCCGGAATGGTAGACGAAAGCATGGATACCGAGCAACTGAAGCAGCCTGCACAGCCTTGGGAATTCAGAGCAAAACCAGCTTGGCAGAGACTGATCATCATGATGGGTGGGGTTACAGTAAACTTTTTCCTTGCCTGGATTATTTACGGATGTCTTTCTTTTTTCAATGGTGAAACTACTTTTGATACTGCTAAAGTAAATGCTCCTTTGAATTATACCAGCGTTGCCAAAGGAATGGGTTTCCAAGACGGAGATAAAATTTTAAAAGTAGACGGAAAATCTCAGAATAATCTTGATAAATTGGCTCTAGATGTTCTATTAAGTGACAAAATTACAGTTTTAAGAAATGGAAAAGAAGTTACTTTCCCAACCAATGATGATGGTAAAGCAATGGCTTTCAGAGATGAAAATCCTAAAGCATTTCTTACTCCAAGATTTCCTGCAGTTATTGACTCTATCTACAATCCTAAAACAGCACAAGCCGGGCTGAAAGTTGGCGACCAAGTTGTTTCCGTAGATGGAAAGAAAATTTCTTATTATGACGAATTTCAGGAAACCGTAAGAAACAGTCCGGGAAAAAATCTTAAGGTAGATGTAATGAGAGGCGGATCAGTTCAGCCACTCGTTTTATCGGTGTCTAAAGAAGGGACTTTAGGATTGGCTTCTTATAAACAACTTCAAAAATTTTATGAAACTAAACATTTTTCTTTCGGAGAATCGATCGGGAGAGGATTTACAAGAAGTATCGAAAGCTTAACGTATCAGGTAAAACAATTTAAATTAATCTTCAACAAAAAAGTTCAGGGTTATAAAAAAGTTGGCGGTCCACTGGCAATCATTAAAAATATGCCTTTTGACAAAGCGAAAGACGGAAGCGTTTCTATAGACTGGACAGCTTTCTGGAGTTTTACGGCAATGTTTTCTGTTTGGTTGGCATTCTTAAATTTAATTCCGATTCCTGGATTGGATGGAGGACACGTAATTTTCACTTTATATGAAATGATCGTTGGAAAACCAGTGCCACAAAAGGTTTTAGAAAATGCACAGATGGTAGGAGTTATCTTCCTGTTAGGCTTAATGTTACTAATTTTCGGTAGCGATATTTTTAAAATAGTGACAGATAAATTTTAATTTTTATTAAAAAAATAATTAAAAAACTTGCGTGGTTTAAATATCAGTCCTATATTTGCACCACCTAAAAATAGGGACATTCCTCCTTAGCTCAGTTGGTTAGAGCATCTGACTGTTAATCAGAGGGTCCTTGGTTCGAGCCCAAGAGGAGGAGCAAAAAAGACTTACAGCAATGTAGGTCTTTTTTGATTTTAATACTTTCCTATTTCAAATTATTTTAAAATTTAAATTCCTGAAAAATAATCTGATAGCAGTTTTCAGGTAATTTTGATTAAAAAATATTTGCTTGATATTACTTTTCATATTATCTTTGCACCACCTTAAAAGAGGAACTTTCCTCCTTAGCTCAGTTGGTTAGAGCATCTGACTGTTAATCAGAGGGTCCTTGGTTCGAGCCCAAGAGGAGGAGCAAAAAAGACTTACATTTCTGTAAGTCTTTTTTGATTTTAGTATTTCATATATTTTCAACAATTTCCACTTCTTTCTTCCTTTTCATATTTTGGATGGTATCTTCTAACTGATTGATAATTTTATTCCAAACGGCATCATTTTTAGGATCAAGAATAATTTCTACATCCTTATTTGAGCCGTCTTTATTTACCGTTTGCTGATAATTTCTGATTTCTGTACGTTGCCAACCGCAAGGCTGTAACTCAACAAAAAATAAACTTGAAATTCCATTATCAAACTGTTTGATTGCTTGAGGCAATTCAAAATCAAAAATATATTTGTTGGCTAAAAAATCAGGACTCAACATAAAAATAAAAATATCTGCTTTGGACATTTCATCCTTAATGGTATCGTCCCATCGCGTTCCCGGTTCTATTTTTCTATCATACCAATAATCAATAAAATTATTTGATTTTAAAACTTCCAGATGAGTAATAAAACGATGAATAAAATCTGTATTTTTAGATGAGTAAGAAATAAAAATTCTCGCCGGAAGGTCATCAAAATCCGCTAAATGTTTAAAATCATTGATGCTGAATTTCTTTTTATTATTGGCAAACTGATAAACACCATTCGCTGCGTCTTCTTTTAACTGATTCAGATTAAAGAAATTTTCGCTGTCCACAGAAATTTCTTTTTCTACCGTCCAGCCTTTATTTAATTCATCAATTACTCCTTCAATCTCGTGCTCCAAACTGTTTTTCGAAAAAGGATTAATGGTTTTAATATTAATGACACCTTCGTCCGGAGTTTTCTTAAATTCAACTAGAACGGTTTGCTCTACCTCATCAATAGTTTTTCGAATGATAATTCCGTTTCGCCAAAAAGGAAAATATTTCAACTTGTTTGCAGAATTGCTTTCGTCATTTTTAGAAATATATTTAGCGAACAAATTCAGCAAAATTGATTTGTGAAAATATGCCGGATACAAATAACGTACATTATTATTTTTGAAAGCATTTAAAAAGAATGAAATATTCTGATCCGGTTGTGTTGGTAAAAATTGAGGAGCCACAAATTCATCAGCATCCAATTCAATAATAGAATTGTTCCTGCACAAAAGATCAATGATCTGTTCAGAAAATTTTATTTGACTTTGCTTCTTCAGATCATTCAGTTTAAACAATCCTTTATCATTTCCTTTTTTGGCGGCAAACATTACATCTTTTATGAGTTTATTAAATTCCAGAACATTTGAATAAATGGTGTCGCTATGTTTATCAAAATAAATCAGACCCGTATTGTTGAGCATTTTGGCAATAGTTCTGGCTTTATCCACATCAAAAGGAATCGTGTTATCATCAATAATTTCTATACATTTTGCCATAAATTCCGGCAGATTCATGATTTTCAGCGGTTCGTTGTTTTTCATAAAATATTCAAATACCGAATACTCATATTTTATCAGTTCGCGACCGACGATTTTATGAGATTCTATAAAATCTACGATCACTTCTTCTAAAATTTTAGTTCGCTTTTTTTCCAATAAAGAAATGCCATAAAATCCCCAAATATTTTTGAACTGATCGCTTAGTTTTTCCTGATTGATGCAGCCTTTACCAAGATCTATTTTGTTCTGAAGCACAAAAACGGGCACTAAAGATTTGGCAATATCTTTCTCTGCTTCTGTATTTATTTTTTCAGTTTCATTTTTTATGCCTTCTAAATTGAATTTTATAGATTCCAGCCAATACGACAACGGATAATCGTCATAGATAATATATGAATTTGTTTTGATGTCGGAATCAACATCAAATTCTTCAAAATTTTCTGTTTTTTCAGAAAACTGGTTGCTCTCTACATCCCATAAAACGATGTAAGCAGTATCTTCACTAAAATACATTCTGTGTGCGTCGTGGTAATAATCCTGTCCGCCAAAATCGTAAATATAAATATTCACTTTTCTCTTTTCACCATTCACATTGAGATCTACATTCCATGGCTGAATATCTAGAACTTGTGTAGAATTATGTTTTTCAGAAATATTCTTTTTCCTCAAAAATCTGCTTAAATCTGATTTTCCAACATTGCTATTTCCCACCAAAATTATTTTCAGAATATCCAAAGTTTGCCTTCCGTATCTTCTGGATTCGTTAAAAAACTGAATAATACTCGGATTTCCTTCCAGAATTTTTTCTTTCGGAGGTTCTGCAATAGGATTATTAAAGAGAATAATTCCTTTTTCATTAGAGTCATAACTTGCTTCTAAAGAAATTCTCAATGGTTTTTTCTTCTTAATGAACGGTAATAATTTCTGAATGGAGCGAATATCGTTATGAGACAAATTCAAACGAGTAAGTTTTGTAAGTTTTTCTAAACCTGTAATCTCCTGAATAGCATTGTAACGGAGAGACAGATAAGTCAAATTAATTAAACTGTCTAGATTTTCGATCTTGCTGATTTTATTGGTAGCAAGTTTCAAAACTTTGAGATTCGTCAGTTTTTCTAGGTGTTCAATTTTTGAAATATTGTTGTCAAACAAATACAATTCTGTAAGCCATATCATTTCTGAAATTTCCACTGGAATTGCTTCAAGATTACAGTTTGACAAATCAAGAATGCCCGTTTTATCCTGATTTTCTATATCTATTTTTATTTTCCAACTGTATTTCTGAATGATTAGATATTCTCTCAAAAATTCAATGCTGTTTCCTTTCAGATATTCGGGATCAATATCTTTCAATCTATTTCCGTATAAAGATATATCAACGAGTTTTTCTAAGTGATCAAGATTTTCTATTCTTTCAATTAAATTATTGTGTAAATACAGACAGGTGAGATCAAGTAATTTATCAAGATTTTCAATCTCTAAAATTTCATTATCACTTACATTCAGAAACTGAAGATTTTTCAAATGATTTAAATTTTCAATTTTCCTGATGCCACAATTGCGCATGGTAAGGCTTTTCAGCGAAGCCGGTAAATTTTTAGGAATTGCTGTAAAAGAATTTCTATTTATTTCCCCATCATTACTGAGATCTAAACTTTCCAGAAACGAACACTCTTTTAATAAACTTAGTTCCGGAGAATCGTCACTTAAATCGCAATTGCTAAGACTTAAGAATTTTTCTTTTTCAAAAATCGCTGTTTCAATTCTCTGTCCTGCAGAAAATTTATTTGATGATATCATGGTCGATTAGTTTTTGGTTAAAAAATTATCTTCTTAGCTTACGCAACAGTTCTTCAGTCTTAGTTTTCAATAAAGCAGCGTCTCTGTTTTTGATTTTCCCTGATGCATCTTTTGTAAGCACATCAAAAGCATCAATAATCAATTCTAAGTTGAACAATTCTGCTTTTTTCTTTCCTATCGATCCATATCTTTCTCTTGTCTGTTTGTAATTGACATAGAGATTTTGCCAATTGCTGTCTTTTTTAGCCAGTTCGTGATCCAAAAACAAGATAGATAAATCACTGAATGCATAATCTGAACTATCCCAATAATCCATATTTAAACTGGTGTTTTTAAGCGCTTTTTTATGATCTTCCAGTAAATCCAGATATGTATTTTTCTTTTTAGGAGTAATTTCCTTTTTTACCTGATCAAAATCTAAAATGCTTTGATACGTAAGATAATTATTCAGCGGATACATTTTTTTGCTTATACCATAAGCATCCAGATAATTTTTGCAGGTAAACTCTAAGTTTTTTCTTTTCTGCACTCCTGTACTTACAAAAGCAAACCTTTTATATGAGCTTGCAAGAAGACCCAATCGCTCAGCCGTTTGTTTGATATTGATAAGATCTTTCAAAAATCTTATTATATTCTGAATTTCGGCAGTTGCTGTTCCTGAAGTCATTTTTCCCCCTACAAAATCTTCATAACACAAATAACAAGTTGTATTACAGTATTTTTCCAGCGCAGAAACAGTAAAGACTGTATTTTTGTTTGTTCTCAGTTCGTTTAATATTTGGAGAGCTTCTTTGTACATTCCAAGTTCATAATAAATATAAGCTTCGGCTTCTGAAATACTCGGACTGGAAATTGCAGCTTCCAAACTTCCTTGTCTGATCAGATCAATCTGCGGTAAAATATCTTCGCTTTTTATCTTTCTTACGTCCAGTTTATTCAGCAGATTTTTTAAATCTATTAAGACTTCTTCTTCAAGAATATAATTTTTCTTTTCAAGTTTTGATTTGCTGCGACTGGTCAACTTATAAAAAGGATCTCCGTAGCATTGATATGCTCCCCAAGTGTTATTGTTGTCTCTGCTGTTTTCATAAATTTTTTCACGAGCATATTTTACGGCTTTACCAAAAGTTTCTCCTTCCAGCATTTTTCTGTAAAATTCTGTTGAAAAAGTTTCTGCATCATCATCATTTACCTGCCATCCTGCAACGACAACTGCTTTTACACCATTGTCTATAAGCTGCGTTCCTATATTGGCTGCTAATTTGAATCTGTTCTGATAAAAACGTTCATCAACACCATCGATGTTTCCCAAATGACAGCAATTCACGAAAACAAGTTCCGGAACCGTAGACATTTGTTTGATATGAAAAGGAGTAAAGAAAATATTATTCCCGATTACCATTCCTGAGTTTTGAGGATTTTCGGGATCATAAAGTCCGTGTCCGCAAAGATGCATTACCTTATGAGATTGAGAGAAAACACTTTCAATAATTTTAGACGCTGAAGCATTAACTAAAAACATAGTTTCAAACCCTTTATTGGTCATTACTTCATTGATAGCATTACCTTCTCGTACGGCACCGTTTAATTGATTCACAAACCCCTGCAAATCCGGATCTGCCACGATCAAAACTTTATCTTCCAATACACGATCAATTTTTGGTCGGTAATCTGATGTTGCCAACTGACGAATCATTCCTGAATCTATACACAAAGGTTTTGCTTTTTTAGAATTATCCTGCAAAATTTCCCAAGGATAACTTGCGCTCTCTTTGTCTACCAACCAAACAATATTTCCTTTTCGCATCAGCTTTTCTTTAAAGTCATTTGGAATCAGCATCTCAAACAATGTTCTCGAAATACTGTCTGTCCATCTGTTTTCAACAGAAATTTCTTTTACAAATTCGCTCACAAGACTCGTGCTGGAATATACTTCATTTTCTTCCTGACGGGCATCTCTCGTATTTAAGCTAAAAACAAGACTTTCATTTTTCGTTTTTACACTAATTCTGTTCCACCAGTCTTCACCGTTTTCGAGAGGAAGCTTCTCTTTAGAACCAAACAATTTTTTAATTCTGTAGTTTTCTACATAAATATTGTAAACATCATTTTCACTTTCTACTATTTTTTTGAGTGCATACAATCCCATTACCGCGTTAGATTCGTAGAGTTCTATAAATTCCAGATGATTAATGACGCAGTACTTTTGACTGTTTAGGTTTACACTATTTTTATTGGCGTTGTTGATTCCTTCAATGATGGCTTTCATGGAGCTTTCTATTGTCAATCCTCCGAAATTACTTGCTATAAAAAGTGCAGAAATCCCTACTGTCTCTATATTTTCGTTTAAATTTGATTTATTTAAAAGATAATTGGTCAGCGACAATTCTACCGATTGCGACAACAAATAAGAGGTTAATTTTCCCGTCTCACCAAGTCCGATGATGATGGTGCCTTCAAAATAATTTTGTCTTTCTATTATTTCACAAGTCCCGATTTCGCCGGGATACACTCCTAACTGGTTTTTCTGCGAAAGCATGTAATTCACATTATAATCTATCGCTTTCTCTGCATACAAAATACCGTCATTTTTAAAATGTCCCGCAATTACAGGAAAAGAAGCATAAGACAAATCACCATGACTTATTGATACGGTAATCGGAATATCATTTACACTAACTTCTTTTTCATTTTTAATTCCGAAAATCGAATTTTCCAATCCATTTTGAGAGAAATCAAAATCATAATCTTCAACATATCTGAAAGTGGTAGATTCTCCTCTGAAAACCGGTTTGTTCTGCGAAATTTTATCGGTCGCTCCTTTAGAAATTATTTCTTCAATTGCCGTAAAAAGTGATGTGTCATTGGCTAATTCTCCATGCGTAACGTTGGAATAATACACTTTCTTTTTATCAATAAGCGTTTGTGGAATCCCTGATTTCCAGGTCACACTTTGATCGCCTTCTCTTGTAGCTTCAAAAATTAATTTTCCATTTTCAAATTTGTGTCCGCAAGGTGTTGCTTTATCCTGACCGGCGATGTAAGAAGCGTTCGTAAAATCTATTTTATTTTCTGAAACGAGAGCATTTATTTTGTCCCTGTATTCTTTAAAATCATTTAAATCAGATTCATTCGGAATTGGCCACGATGCATCTTCAAATCCATTTCTCATTAGTTCCCAGGTTTTAACATCTGCATAATTGTCATTTTTATCGTTTGTAAATGGCAATAATGAGAGAATTCCGGGAAGCTTTGAAAATATTTGTATCAACTCTTTTTTCGAATGTTTCATATCCAAAAAGCTCAACTTATTGATGATGCCGTCTTTCCCGAATAGTACCGAAAGAATACGGTGAGAGCCTTTCAACGGAGAACCCAAAAACAGAAGCTTGAAATCTTTGGAATTATTCAATTTTGTCCAGGTTTCCGGATGGTAAGCGATAAAATCTCTCATCAAAACCCCGCCCATAGAATGACCAATAACTTTTATAGGTTGATTAAAAGTCAGTAAATAATTAATTTTATCATCCAATTCTTTCGCAGAATCTTTCATTTTTTTTCTCCAGTCAAATGGGAAGACAACTACATCATAATTAAATGACAATTGAGTACTTAATTTACCATATGAACTTTTTATAATAGACTGAGCTCTGTTACTTACACTTGTAACATCATGCATTTGTTCCAGACCGCCTCTTACAATGTTCCAGTAATTGAGCCAGATTCTGTTTTTTTCTTCAACATTGTAGATGTTTGAACCCATAATTCCCGGTAACAAAACCACAATCGGTTTTTTTCCTGAAGGTGGAATATTACTTGGAAATAACTCTCCGTTATCTAATCCCAAAGCTCCTCTGTCGCTGGAAGGAATTTCAAATTGTGGAATTTTACTGTACCCCGGAATCAGTTCTCCTGTTTGAGTTTTCAAAGCATTGAGAATGGCATCCTGTGTTTTTTTGTTGTCAAAATAATGAATGTGATCTACAGAAGTTCCTTCATCAAAAAAATACTGAATATCACCTAATCTTCTTACACCCAAATACATAGAATCTGTATTGACAACCAAATCATTTCGCTGAGTATAAAATAATTTCCCTAATATGACCAATAACCCATGGAAATTGATGCTCAATTTTCCGTTGCCCGAAATCACCATCAGAGAATTCCCTTCTATTCCATTCTCTGTTCCTTTATGATTTAAAATTTTAATAAAATCCGACTGCGGGTTCATTGCTTCCAGACCTGGAAGTGTGTTGATATTACTTTTATGCTTAAGAACTGTAGCGATTAAGTCATGGGTCAAAGTTGCTATCATACTTGCTTTTTCCACAATCAAATTAAAAAAGACATTCAGAATATGATCTATTCTTTCCGAAGCCAGAATTGTTCCTGCGGAAGGTGATGCAACACGGATAAATTTTGTGATTCTGATTTTTTTGGTTTTAAAAATTTCATCAAGTTCCTGAATATTGGCAATATCTTCTTCTCTTTTTTCCTTTTTTAAAAGCTCAATATGATCTTTGGAAAAACCTGTATTTTCAGAATATTTACATAAAACATCTCCAACCAATCCGCCTCTGGAATGACTGATGATATGAAATTCACCATTATCAGGTAATTTTTTTGCAAGATCAACTGCATTTTTTAATGGACTTTCTGTAAGCGTTCTGTGCTGAAAAGCTAAAACAGAATCTCCGTAAATATCCCTAATTTTTGTGAATGTTTCATTTTTCTTTAATGCGCTGAAGGCACCTAAAGTATCAGAATTTGTACCGTGAATGAAAAGAAGATACGCTTTGTCCGAAACTTTTTGTGATTCGTCAAATGCCTTTAATTCAAAATTTTCATTTAAAGTATTCAAGCCTTCATAACCGTTTAGATGGCCGTTTTCTAATTTTTCGGCGGTTTCTTTCACCAGTTTGTCTTCAGCTGGTTTTGTAAAGACATGAATGATTTTTAAGACAATTTTAGTTACAAAATTTCGATCCTGATTGTTTCCGTTGAGAGAGAGCGGAAGATATATGATTTTGTTATCATTTCCGTCACGATCGCTTTTTTCGGCAGTCGGAAAAAGCTCTGTAATGGTTTCTGCATCAGAATACCAGGAAGTACCATCATCGTAGATGAACTCATAATATTTTTCTTTTTCACTGAGATCTATCTCGCCATATTCACTTATCGCCCGGTTTTCGGAGCCGATGATATACGTTTTTTCTAAATCGGGAAGTTTGATGTCGGGATTTCGCAAAATCTCCTTTACAGGGAATTTGTACTTCAATTTTGTTTCCATGGTATCGTTTTTTAGTTTTATAAATGGTAAAGTACTATCAAAATTAAGAATACAGACCGCATTATAAAACAGGAAAAACACCCGTATTTAATATTCTACAGCACTATTTCTCAAAAGAATATATCCTATTTGTCAAGCTTTATCCGTAGATAATAAAATCATCGGTCTCGAGTGAAAACCAAATGATCTTAAAAATCAACCATATAAAAATACAATATTACCCTGATTTATAGCTATTTGTAATTAAATTTTTTAGAAAAAATTAATTTGAAGTCCAATTGACATATAAAAAACCGTTCATCCATGGTGTTTTCACAAAACCGATTCCCCAAGGTAGAGCATTTAGTAAAATACCAATACCCCTGTTTTCTACAAAAAGCTCCAAACGATCATCTGATGTGATAAGCAATTGTCCGAATCTCTGTAAAAATGAATTTCTCAAACCATCCGGACTTGTGTTTTTCAACACTGACCAATGTTCGATAACAGCGCGAAGCAGATCATCACAGATTTCTTTTTCTTCAAGAGTAATTTTAATTTCAAAATTCACTTTAATATCCAAAGGAAATCCACAAAGAATTTTGTTTAAAAAAAGTTTTTCATCGTAGAAATCTGTCTTTCCAGCAACCAAATATTCAGTTATAAGAACTGCTCTTTGATGGCTCAAATCATTTTTCCAAATATTTTCGTCACATAGATTCAACTCGTGAAAAAGTCTGGAAAAGAATGGATTTAAAATAATTAATCCAGCATTTTCAATTTCGAATGGAAAAAATTTTGAAGTGGAGTCGGCATTTTTAAAAAGTTCATTCATATCGATTGTTTGAAATTCAACATGATAGCTTCACAAATTCACACTTTCATTTGGTAACATTCTTACTTTGTAAAGAACCGATGGCATATAATAACATCCTAAATAAGACCACATATGATGAAGTTCTTCAGTAGATAAACTTATCATTTCGATTGCAATTTTTTGATTAAAATTCAACTCATTTATCAGCAAATCAGAATCTTGAACTTGAAATATTGGCTTATCTTTAAAATATTGAATGATTTCTTCAAGAGCATCAATTCCTTCAAGATAATCAGCGGATTTTATCATAGGAGAGGCGAATAAAACCGAGAAAACTAAGTTTGAAAAATTTTGTGTTATTCCTGAAGAATAGCTGGGTGAAGTTTTATTTTTTAAGTTTCTGACTTCTTCAATATTGACCAGTGATAAAATAATGGGCGATGACAATTGTAAAAACTCTTCATCTTTGCTTATTGCTGCGAGATTTGCAATTACAACAGCAGATTGACTCTGGAGTTTACTATTGATATCATCTGCAATCTTTGTAAGAATTTCAGATATTTTCATAGGATTAGTTTTTTTAACAAATTTACATCGTAAAATTCATCTGCAAATGATTAAAAACATTTTTATGATTTTATGAGTTTTATATTAAATATTTCGTCAAATTTATTCTTAAAACTTTCGTTGAAATTATTTCTACTAAAAAATATTTAAAAACATCAAATATTTTCACGAATTTCCTATTCTCACGATATTTTAACGCAATATTCGTAGGCATTTTTTCGTTACATTTGCATTTTAACAGATAAACAGAAAAGTCTTTAAAAAACTTTTAAATTTTAATCATAAACAGCACAGTTTTTGTTTAGCTAAATGCTTGAAGATACGAATGATGTCAACTAATCAATTTAAATATAGTTTCCTTTATATTTCCCTTTTAATAACCAGTTTTTTTCATGCTCAAAACACGGCAAACGGAAGAATCGTAGATGCCAAAAACAACAAAGAAATCAATGCTGTTGATATTTTTATCAACGACAGCAATACGCCAATTCTTACTACAACATCTGGAAGCTTTACTGTAAAATCAGACAGCATTATTTACAAGCTTAAATTTCAGAAAAAAAACTATGCTTTGGAAAGTGTAGAAATCACCGCAGATAAAAGCAGTAATCTTATTGTTAAATTATCCTCAGAAAAAGTTAGCAGTATCGAAGAAGTTGTTATTCATAACGAAAAAACTAAATTCAAGAACAAGAAAGAAAATCCAGCTTACAGAATCATGCAGGAAGTCTGGAAACGCAAAAGAAATAACGGTCTTGATAAATTTGATACTTACACTTACAAAGAATACGAGAAAATTCAATTTGACGCCAATAATCTGGACAGCGCGTTCATGAACAGGAAAATCTTCAATAAATTAGACTTTATCTTTGATTACGCAGATTCTACCGCAAGAGGAAAGATGGCGCTTCCTATTTTCTTAAATGAATCTATATATACCAATTTCGGAGAAAATAAACCCGGAAAGAAAACAAAAAAGCTTTTAATCGCACAAAAAACATCAGGATTTCAGGATAATCAGGTGATTGCTATTACAGCAAAAAATCTTTACCGTGATATTAATATTTACGATAATACTTTAAATTATTTCGACATCGGATTTCCAAGTCCTGTCGGAACTGATGGCTTTAGTACGTATGATTATAACTTAGTTGATACGATTGCGGTTCGTGGCGAACAGGCTTATAAAATACGTTATCAACCAAGAAGAACTGAGGTTTTGGCATTTCAGGGATACCTTTATATCGACACCGATTCGTATGCTGTTTTAGGAGCTACTTTAAAATCAACAAATAAGATTAATGTCAATTTCATCAATTCTATTTCAACCGAACTGGAATATGATAATCCGGATGACGAAACATTTTTGCCTAAAAAATTCATCACAGAAATCGAAATGACACCGTTTTCTAAAAAGAAAACCGCAAAAGGCCTCGTCGCAAAACGAACTGTCGATTATTCCGAATACGATTTTAACAAACCTCTCGACGACTCTGTTTTCACAAGAAAAGAGGAAGAATATGATGCAAAATTTGTCGATAAAGATGATGCGTATTGGGTAAAAGCAAGACCCGATTCGCTTTCAAGATCAGAACAGGGAGTTTATGAAATGCTTGATAAGCTTCAGCAAACTCCAAAATTTAACCGTATTGTGAAGCTTTACGAAACACTTGCTTCACAACATTACAACATTACAAAAGGTATTGATATCGGTCCTATTTTCTCAATTTACGGAAAGAATGATGTGGAAGGTGACAGAATAAGATTGGGAGCTAGAACATATTTCGGACAGAATGATCCTTGGAGAATTCAGTTTTACAATGCTTATGGTTTTAAAGATCATCAATTCAAATATGGTGTTGAAGGTCGATATATGTTCAACAGAGTCAACCGTTTTATGGTTGGAGCCGGAACGAAAAGAGATATAACCCAACTTGGTGTGCAATTGACTACAGAAGATGGCATTATGTCCCGTTCGTTTGCTTCTTCAACAGTTTTTGCGAGAGGAGAAAATGCTTCTTTAAGCTCAGTAAACCAAACCAGCATTTTTACATCAATCGAGCCTTGGAAAAACTTTCAGGTGCGAGTTGACGGGACGATGCAAAGTATTAAATCCGCCAATCCATCAGGTTTTAGCTTAATGTATTACAGAAATGGAGACTTGAGAAAAACAACAAATGATTCTCACGTTACGATCAGTTTGATTGCAAGACCCGGAGCTAAGTTTTCCCAGACAGGGGTTGACCGATACGAACACGGAACTTTAGCACCTACCATTGTTTTGAAATATACGAGAGGTATTGAAGGTTTATTTAATGCTGATTTTAATTATAATAAGCTGCAGTTTATGTTTTACAAACCGATTCTTTTGGGAAGTTGGGGGAAAACATTGCTGAATTTTGAAGCCGGGAAAAACTTTGACACCGTTCCATTGGCGTTACAGAATGTTATTCCGGGAAATCAATCTTATGGATTGGTTCCGAATACATTTGCGCAGTTAAATTATTATGAATTTGTAGCAGATACTTATTCTACCCTTCATATAGAGCATCATTTTAACGGTAAAATTCTTTCTTTTATTCCTTTAATCAAGAAACTGAAACTAAGAGAAGTTGCTTTCATCAGAGGTGCTTACGGATCTTTGAGTGACGCATCAAAAAATATCAATGTTGAGAATCTAAAATATTCTGCGCCGGATCAGCAGGTTTACTACGAATACGGATTTGGTATAGAAAATATCGGTTTCGGAAACATCAGAATTTTACGTGTAGACTTCAACTGGAGAGGAAATTATCTTGATAGACCAGATGTTTCTAAGTTTGGCATTAAGGCTGGTTTCCAGTTTAATTTTTAATTTTATAGATTAAAGTTATTAGCTATTAATTATAATAACCTGATTTAAAATTTCACTGAGACGTTTACAAATTTATAGAATAATGTTCGTTATTCAGTAGGAATCTCAGCCTCAACTCTAGGAAATAATAATCTGGATTCCTACGGAATGACAAAGACTCTGTTGATTTATTTGGATAATAATTACTTCCTGCTTTCTTCATAAAAATTAACTACAAAATAATTAATTAAATATCACAAAAAATCCTCAACAAAATGCTGAGGATTTTTATTTTATAAAACGCTTTTAATTATGCGTTTGGCTCAATAGATACGTAAGATCTGTTGTTTGCTTTCTTTCTGAAAACTACTTTACCGTCAACAAGTGCGTGCAAAGTGTGATCTTTACCCATACCAACATTTTCACCTGGGTGATGTTGAGTACCTCTTTGTCTGATAATGATGTTACCAGCAATAGCGTCTTGTCCACCGAAAATCTTCACACCTAATCTTTTAGAATGAGATTCTCTACCGTTTTTGGAACTACCAACTCCTTTCTTGTGTGCCATTTTATTTTAAGGTTTTTTGGTTTAACAATTATTCTGCGCTTTCAGCGTCAGCTTTTTTAGTTGTTTTTTTAGCAGGCTTCTCTGCTTTTTTACCTTCAAATCCTGTAATACCAGTAATTTGAATTTGAGTTAAAGATTGTCTGTGACCGTTCTTTACTTCATAACCTTTTCTTCTTTTCTTTTTGAAGACGATTACTTTATCAGCCTTTACGTGGTCAAGGATCTCTGCCTCTACAGTGATACCGCTTACAGCTGGGGCGCCTACAGTGATTGCTCCGTTTACAGTAAGAAGAATTTTATCGAAAGATACTTTTCCTCCTTTATCTCCTTTCAAACGGTTCACAAACAACTTCTGGTCTTGCTCAACTTTATATTGAAGCCCTGCTATTTCTACAATTGCAAACATTGTCTATAAATTTTTAGTTAATTCGAGGTGCAAATGTACTGATTATATTTTAATTAAGAAACACATATTCTAAATTTTATGCGATTTTACAAAAAACAGTTCCAAAAGTATTATTAGGGAAAATATTATTGTTTATAAATTGTACTTTTGAAAAAAATACTCATGAGATATTTATTCCTTTTTGTAAGTCTTATTTTGTTGACTTCATGCACGGTATATGGTGTAACCAATGATTATAAAAAACTTTCTGGCGAAGAAAAAAATAAAATCGTTCCTTTAAAAGATTTTTCAACTGTTGACAACACTAAGATTTATAAAATCAACGGACAACAACTCAAAACTGAACTCGCAAAACATCCCAAGTCTTTAGTTTACATTTTCACAAATGGCTGCACCTCACAATACTGCCTTCCGATGTCAAATTATGAAAAGTTTGCCAAAGAAAATAATTATAAACTTTTTCTTGTTATGGAAGGTTATGCAAAGCTTGATAAGACAACCGAGCAACGTTCAGAAGTTTTCCAAGAGCCATTATATTCAATAGACAATGATTCTTATAACTCTTGGTACTCTATAAGATATCACAGGCTTTTCGCAAACGAACTTAGAGGAATTGAAAGAAAATCAAAACCTGACTGGGAAGGAAGTTTGTATTTCTTCAATTATGACAAATTAGAAAAAGTTACAAGCGAATTACCTCAATAGCATGAACAGAGATCTCTACATCGATTTTGCGAAAGGCTTAGCTACACTTTCCATTATTTTTATTCATACCGCATTTTGGTCGGGACAGTTTTACATTATTCCTGAAATCAGAGTTTTCTCTCTGGTTTTTGATGTCGCTTTGTTTTATGCTTTAAGCGGAATTACTTCAGGATCGAATATCGAAAAAACGCTATACAGATTACTGAAACTTCAGATCACGTATATGATTTTTGTAACACTGTTGTTCTTCTTAGATTATTTCTTTAAGATTTTCGGGCTTACTTTTTTCTCTTTAGAATGGCTGCAAAGCTTCTACTCTACTTTCGGATCAAAATATGCGGCAACAAGCATTTCAACAGCACCACAATGGCAAAACTTAGGTAATTGGTATCTTCATGAATATTCAAATGCAGACACGTTTCCGGTTGTGATGGGGAGTTTTTGGTATCTGAAAGTTTATTTTATTCTAACCGTTTTTGGTGTATTACTTTTAAGATTTTTCCCAAAACATGTCAATTGGTTTATCGGAATTTGTGTTGCGTTAACTTTGATATTCAATATTTTCCCTGAAATGTATCCAAGCGGACAAGTAGGATATGTCGCATTTTATATGACTGTTTTCCTTATTGGAAACAGAATGCGTGGCAAAAAAATCCCGACAAAAATCATTCCTGTTCTTTACGGATTGGTTGCAGCTGCTTTAGCGTGGATGTTCTGGTATTATGGAAACGAAATATTTTCTAAAATCAATAAACAAAAATTCCCGCCACAAACACCTTATATTATTTGGTCATTATTTTCTCTGACAACATTATTCGTTTTTTACAACAGATTAAAAATCACCAAAGAAAGTTTTGTTACCTACATCGGGAAGAATGCCATATTCTTTTATTTCGGACAGGGAATCAGTTCGTCTTTAGTTTATTTTCTGGTCGTTCCTATGAAAGAATTAATGCCTTGGTGGATTTTAATGGTTATTATTTATATCATCAATGTGCTTTTAGCATTCATCATTGCTTCGGGTTTAAAGAAGTTTGATGCTTTCGGATGGAAAATTCTGGAATTTTTGCGTAAAAAAACCGCTCAGTAATTTACTGAGCGGCAATATTTTAACTTTAAATTTAATCTCTCGTTCCTCTTCCTCCACCTCGCACAAGCAATGCGATTACTATAACCAGAACGACTCCTCCGATAATAAGATAAGTTGGGTTCATGTACCACTCTTCTGTTGTTGTGGTTGTTGTAGATGTACTTACATTTGAATTAGACGCTGTGTCTTGAGCAAATGCAATCACACTGAAAAATAAGGAAAGAATTGTAAATGCAAACTTCTGTAAATTTTTTGTAATTAATGTATTCATGATTTAAGATTTTAATGTTGCTATATAGTAATCCAACTTTGTGCCACAGATTTTTATAAAATGAAAATAATTTATAATTAGCTATACTTTACAAATAAAAAACCGCTTTACAGGAGTAAAACGGTTCAGTCTATTAATGATTTATCGTCATTAAAGTTTCTTCTAAAACTTTGTATTCACCTTTTTGATATACATCTTTACTTGAAAGTAAAACTTCGTAAGTGTAGATTCCTTTAGGTAAATTATACGTACACTCTTTTTCGTCTTTTTGGATGACGAATTCTTTTTTTACTTCTTCATCTTCTATTTTCCCGTTTAGCTTTATGGTAATTTTTTCGTCCATTTTGTTTTCGAAACAAAAGCTCTCAACAGTTTTTGCATTGGGATCAACGGATTTTGTTCCGTTTCCTTTGAAAGCCATATAACCTTGTACCAGAATATTACCAATTGCTAAACCTCTGTCTAAACCTGACATTGTGGTTTGAGATTTTAAATTTAAGTTGAATAATAAAATAAGAAATAGAATAAAAGTTTTGATTCTCATTTTTAGTAAAAAATCCTAATTCTTTTGTAATTCTCTATTTAAAAAATCACAAATATCATGATAGTTAATTAACCCATTATATTCTTTGATTAATTTTTTATCTCTAAAAATTAAAGTTCGTGGAATTTCAAACGATGTGACCTGAATAATATTAGAATTTGAAGATTTGTTATAAAACATATTTTCCAAATGCTTTTTATATTTAAGATTCTGAATTGTTATATCGTTCCATTCGAATTTTTTAGAGGCTACAAATTGTTTTACTTTTTCAATATCACTTGTATTATCAATCGAAAAAGAAATAAAATCTAATCCATCTCTATTATATTCTTTTTTCACTTTATTCAACTCAGGAATTTCGTCAATACATGGTTCACACCAAGTTGCCCAAATATTAACCACTACAATATTTCTAGAATTATAATATTTCTTGTAAAAGGGTGAATCTTCTATTTTTAAGTTTTCATTATTAAATGTGATCGTAGTATTTTTTGCTATTTTTAACTTGAATACTGCAACTCCAATTAAAACAATTGAAATAATAAGTAATAACAGATAAATTAATTTTTTCATGATATAGCTTGTCAAATTTTTAAAAAGATTTTACTCCACTTTTTGTAAGTGAAAAGCATAGTATTTAACCCCTTCGAATTCCAAAACTTCACTCTTAGAATTTGTATCAAGTACATATTTTTCACCTTCATAATCCCAAATTCCACTTTTAATGATCCTCATGTTTTCTAGATCTTTAGGATCTTTAACATTTAGTTCTTTCATCAACTCTCCTTCTTCAACATATAAATATTCTACTTTCTCTTCGTTTTGATTATCATTGTTAGCATTTCTACCCCACAACATAATAGGAAATCCATCGACTGTAACTAAGCAGCCAACTACATCTGTATCAACAGTCACAATCCCAATCCCTACCGAAACATGAAATTTTTTACAATATTTTACTTTTATTACAGGTTTTTTCTCACTCTGGGTTTGTCCAAAATACAAACCTCCTGTCAAGAATGCAATAATACATACGAATTTAAATAAATTTTTCATAATTTTTTAATTGTTAAATGTTTTTTAATTAATTTTTTTTACACTTTTATGTTTTCGCGATAACATTTTACAAAAATAGAATAGTGATTTACTTTTTTACCAATCAAAACTGACAAAAGATTAATCAAAATTTGAAAATTTTTAGTCATTTTTGAAAATCGTAGTTTTGATGAGTTTAATAAAATTTTAAATACCTTTGTTAAAACATATAGCAAGATGAAAATAGGTCAAAAATTAAAAGGAATGAGAATAGAAAAAGGGTTTTCTACCATAGAGGTTGCCGAAAAATTAGAAATTTCGGAATCAACTTACAGAAGGTTCGAAAATGATAAAAGTTTTCCAGACATTTTCATTTTAGACAAGATTGCTAAAATTTATGATAAAACATTAAATGATTTGTTACCTGAAGGAATGACTGTAATAAACAATAATAATGGCGAGTATTCTAACAATGCAGGTTATATCGTGAATCAATATCTTTCAGAAAAAGTTATAGAGCAATACGAAATCAGAATCAAGGAAAAAGACGAACAAATCGCTTTATTAAAAAGTCTTTTAGATAAAAAATAAAAATCATGTTTAAGTTGAAACTTCCCACCGATCCAAGGTGGGCAAATATTGCAGAGGATAACATTCAGGAAATTTTAACCGATCATGCGTGGTGCGAACAAAAAGCTGCAACAAACGCGATCGGATTGATCACCATGCTTCCGGAACGTCCGGACATTGTGACGGAACTTTTGGCAATTGCTCAGGAAGAGCTTGAACATTTTGGGCAGGTTCTGGAAATCATTAAGAAACGCGGTTATACTTTTGGACGAACAAGAAAAGACGACTACGTCAACGAATTAGTCAATTTCATTCAGAAAGGCGGTCACAGAGATACAATGATTGTTGACAAAATGCTTTTTGCAGCGATGATTGAAGCAAGAAGCTGTGAAAGATTTAAAGTTTTAACAGAAAATATAAAGGACGAGGAACTAAAAGTATTCTATAAGGAACTGATGATTTCCGAAGCCAATCATTACACAACATTCATCGGCTTCGCAAGAGAATTGGGTGACCCTGATCAAGTGAACAAACGATGGGAAGAATGGCTGGAATATGAAGCCAAAATCATCAAATCTTACGGTAACAAAGAAACTATACACGGCTAAAAAATCCTCTTGAAAAAACTTACTTTTGAAAATATCACAAATTTTTTCCTGAAAAACTTCTTTCAGGGATTATTAATCATTGGGCCGATCGGGTTGACGATTTTTGTGATTTGGTATGTGATTTCATCTGTTGACAATATCATTCCTTCTGTCGCCAAACAAATTCCGGGATTGGTTTTTGTTTCTACGATTCTCGTTACCGCATTATTAGGATATTTGGGAAACAAATTTGTGGTCGGTCGATTTTTTGTCGATGCCATAGACCGGATTTTAGAACGAACTCCCGGTATCAAACATATCTATTCGCCTACAAAAGATGTGATGTCTTCATTCGTGGGTGACAAGAAAAAATTCAGTGATCCGGTTTGGGTTAAAACCAATGAAAACCCTGAAATCTGGAGGATTGGGTTCTTGACACAAAAAGACATGTCAGATGTGCACAAGCATGATTTTGTTGCGGTTTATCTTCCGCATTCTTACGCAATTTCGGGTTGGGTCATTGTAACCGCAGAAAAAAACATCAAACCTGTAGTCGGAATGACAGCAGCCACGGCAATGAAATTTGCGGTAAGTGGCGGTGTGGCAGGTTTCCACTCAGACGACAACGTATTTAAAGCTCCGGAGTAGATTTGATTTAATATCAGTAGATTTGATTTCCTATCATTTCTCTCATTAATATTATGTTAAATCAAAATATATTTTACGATGGATACAGCTCTCATGACAGTTCTGTCTATACTTCTCAATTTTTTTAATGCTAATCATTTTAATACTATGAATAATAATCCTCTTCTCAATTGTGACTACGAAAAAGGTGTGTGCGAAATTCTGGAAACACCCGCTGACGAATCTTCTGCTGCTGAATTTACGACAGCAAAATCTGATAAAATAAAAATCATTTATTATACAGATCCAATCTGCTCATCTTGTTGGGGAATTGAAGCTCAACTCAGAAAATTTAAATTAGAATATGGTGAAGCCGTAGAAATCGACTACAGAATGGGCGGACTTTTGCCTTCGTGGGATATCTACAATTCAGGCGGAATCAGCAAACCGAGCGATGTTGCAGGACATTGGGAAGAAGTAAGTCCTCATTATAAAATGCCAATCGACGGCGGAGTCTGGCTTGAAGATCCATTGAACTCATCATATCCACCATCAATAGCGTTCAAAGCTGCACAGATGCAGAATCAAAAGAAAGCAAATGTATTTCTAAGAATTCTTCGTGAAATGGTTTTCTTGGATAAATTAAATATCACAAAAGATGAACATCTGGAGAAAGCTGCAGCTTTAGCAAAATTAGATGTTGCACAATGGAAAGATGATTACGAATCTAAAGCGCAGATTGAGTTCAAAAAAGATCTTGATTTAGGGAAACAACTGGGCGTAAGAGGATTTCCTACTTTGATTTTTGTGAAAGATGACGAAATGCTGGATGTTCTTTATGGTTTTAAACCTTACGAAGAGTTTGAGAAAAGAGTTAAAAAGATTGACCGTGAAACCAAGAAGAACGAATATTCTACTGATTGGCAAAATTTGTTTGCGGTTTATCCAACACTTACCACTCAGGAATTTGCCGTGCTTTCTAATATCTCTTTCGAAAAATCTCAGGAGTTTTTATTAAATCTAAACACCGAAAAGAAATTAGAGCGAAAAGAAATCAAAAATGGTGATCTTTGGATTTTAAATTCAAATTCTAATTAAAATGAGCAAAGTTGCAATTGTAGGAGCCGGCGTTTCAGGATTGAGCATGGCCAATTATTTAGAAAAAAATAATATCGATTATCATCTTTACGAAAGGCGTACTAAAGACGACTTGAAGGGTCACGGATTTATCCTGCCCAAAGAAGGAATTGAATACCTTTCGGAAATTATTGACATCGATGATCTCTATACCAAAGGAAGCTTCCTGAAAAAATACATTCATTACTGTCACAACGGGAATATTCTTTCAGAAAAAGATCTGGATAATGTTTTTGTGATTTCAAGAAGCACTTTGATTGAAGTTTTAAGCAAAAATATTCCTGCAGATAAAATTTCTTACAGAAATACGCTTAATCTGACAGGTTTTTCAGATGGTAAAGCCGAACTTGAATTTGAAGACAATACAAAACTGCAAGCTGATGTTGTGATTGCATCAGATGGTTCACGAAGCAGAATCAGAAGAGCGATTTTTCAGGATGAAGTGATGAAAGCAGTGAGAGAAAATGAAGTCGTCAACATCATTGAAAACGAAGAAATTGCAAGTCAGATTGAAGGTAATTTTCATAAATTTCACCATGAAGACGGCGGATTGACTTTCGGAGTTTTAAAATTGTCTCCAACCAAGATTTTGTGGTATTGCCAGTTTGATACTTTCAAATACACCATCAACGAAAACGATACGCCGGAAGAAATCAAGCAATTTATGCTGAATAATTTCGGAAACTGGAATCCTCTGGTTACATCGATTGTAAAAGAATCAAGCTATGAAAATGCGCATATTTGGCGAGTATACGAATTGGAAAAACTAAACCCTTTTCATCACGAAAATATAGCATTTTTAGGTGACGCAGCACATCCTCTGATTCCTTTTACAAGTCAGGGTGTAACTTCAGCTTTGAAAGATTCTTATATTTTGACACAGTTGTTGCTGGAAAATAATGACTTGCAGGAAACCTTTGAAAAATACGAGCAGGAAAGAAAACCTGAAATAGAAATACACATCAAAAACGGCAGAATACTGCTTGAGCAGTTTTTATTGCCTGTTAGCGAACAACCAAAAGACTCTTTACCAATTTCTTACAAATAATATGTTTAATAATACTGATATAAATTTTGAGGCTCTCAAAAAAAAGGCCTACAACGGAAGATGGGCAACTTTAGAAAACGGAATCATTCCTCTAACTGCTGCTGATCCGGATTTCAGAATGTCTACCGAGATCGAGCAAGGCATTATTGAATATATTAAAGACGGATATTTGAGTTACGGACCATTTTCCGGCTTGCCTGAGTTTAAAAAAAGCGTTTCAGAACATTTCAATACAGGGAAAAACGGAAATTTCACTCCCGAAAATGTATTGGCAGTAAACAGTGCCGCGATGGGAATGTTTATGGTTGCCAAATACGTTCTAAATCCCGGCGACGAAGCGATCATCTTTGATCCGGTTGACTTTTTATTTAAAAAAACTGTCGATGCAGTTGGCGGAGTTTTGAAACTATGTCCAGTCGATTCTCAAACCGGAGATATTGATTTTGACATGTTGGTTTCACTGATCGGTCCTAAAACTAAACTGATCAGCATTTGCAACCCTCATAATCCGGTTGGAAGAGTTTACTCGAAAGAAATTTTAAAGAAAATTTCTGAGATTGCAGCAGCTCATGATCTTTGGGTGATGAGTGATGAAATATGGAGCGATATTGTTTACGATAAAAGAGAATTCAATACCTATTCATCTGTTTCAGAAGAAGCGAAAAAGAAAAGTTTTACCGTATTCGGATTTTCAAAATCATTTGGAATTGCAGGTTTACGAATAGGCGCGGTTCTGTGCAACGATCAGGAATTGCTGGATGATTTCACAGAAAAATCGCACTTCAATTCTACCATTGAGGGCGTTTCTACTTTGTCACAAATTGCAGGAAGCGTGGCAATCGACAGGGCAAAACCTTGGTTTAATGATTTTCTAACACATTTGCAGCACAACAGAGATTTGGCTCACAGCATCTTGAGCAATTCAGGAATTTTAACGCCAAATCTTCCGGAGGCGACATTTGTTATTTTCCCTAAAATTGAAAACGGAATGTCGAGCGACCAGTTTGCTCAACACGTTTTACAGCAAGGAAAAGTGGCCATTGTTCCCGGTTCTGAACGTTGGTTTGGAAAAGGAGCAGAAGGTCACATCAGAATCTGCTTTTCTACTTCCAGAGAAATTTTGGAAGAGGGTTTAAATAGAATTATTAAAAGTTTTTAAAATAAAATGCCTGAAGATTTTCAGGCATTTTTGTTTTTTATTTCTTTGAAATCTTGTATAGTTTTCCACTGTCGGTAATTCCGTATAGATTTCCGTCCGAACCGTTCAGAACATCTCTGAATCTTTCTTTTTGGTCTAAAAGCAATCGTTCTTCGCCGACTACTTTATTATCTTTCATCACGATTCTGTTAATGTGTTGTCCGCTTAGACAGGCAATGAACAAATTGTTTTTCCATTCTTCAATATTTCCGGTATAAAAAGTGACTCCACTTGGTGAAACTACAGGATCCCAATAATAAACAGGTTGTTCAGTTCCTTCTTTCTGTGTCGTTCCGTTGTTGATTTTTTCTCCGGAATATTCAATTCCATAAGTCACATCACCCCATCCATAATTTTTTCCGGGTTGAATGAGATTAATTTCGTCTCCGCCTCTTGGTCCCATTTCGATATCCCAAAGCTGTCCTTTCTGATCTAAAGCCAAACCTTGAGGACTTCTGATTCCGAAAGCATAAATTTCAGGTTTGTAACCCTCTTTTCCAATGAATGGATTTCCGGAAGCAGGTTTTCCGTCTTTGGTAATTTTTAAAATTTTACCTAAATAATTATCCGTTTTCTGGGCATAAACTCTGGTCTGTTTATCTGATCTTTCACCCGTACTTACAAACAAACTTCCGTCCTTATCAAAAGCAAGACGACTTCCATAATGTTTGTCACCATCGTAAGAAGGTGTCGCACGGAAAATCACCTGTACATTTTCGATCTTTTTCATATCGGCAGACAGTTTTCCTTTACCAACTGAAGTAAGATTTCCGTCACCGAATGGTTCGGAAAAACTAAAATAAATCATTTGATTCGTTTTAAAATCAGGATCTAAAGCTACATCGAGCATTCCTCCCTGTCCTTTATCATCAACTTTTGGAAATCCTTCAATTTTAGAAATCTGTTTTCCGTCCGCAGAAACCAAATTAATGAAACCTGATTTTTCCGTGATCAAAAATTTTCCGTCCGGTAAATTGATGATTCCCCAAGGTTTTCCTAAGTCTTTATTTAAAACTTCAACGTTGTAAGGTGTAGTTGTTTTTACCGCTTTGATTCGGGTTTGTCCTTCAAAAGCCGGTTTGTAGTTAGTGTTTGCTTTTTCTTGTGTTGCAGATGGCTCGCTGGGTTTTCCTTTTCCCTGACAAGACACTATCATTGTCGTCGAGACTAATAAAATGGGTAAGAGTAATTTATTCATAACTAATATTTAAGTGGTTACGAGATAGATGTAAAAATAATGCCACAAAAAAATTGCTAAATTAAATTTTTATTCTACATTTGTAGAACACAATATAAACACGTAGAACATGAAAGAAATAAAACTTACAGATTCTGAAGAAGTGATTATGGAAATGCTTTGGGAAAAAGAGAAACTTTTCATGAAAGAAATTCTGGAATCTTACCCGGAACCAAAACCTGCATCTACAACTGTTGCAACTCTGTTGAAGAGAATGCAGAATAAAGATTTGGTAGGTTATACATTGTATGGAAATTCACGAGAATATTTTCCTAAAGTTGCGAAAAGCGAATATTTTAAAGAGGAAATGACTTCAATGATTGACCGTTTTTTCAACAGTTCAGTAACTCAATTTGCATCATTTTTTACATCAAATACTAAATTGAGTCAAAAGCAGTTGAAAGAACTTCGTGAAATTATCGACAAAGAAATAAAAGAATAATCATGGAAACGATCATTTTAAAAATAATTCTTTGCTCAGGAATTATACTTGGTCTCTACTATTTATTTCTGGCAAAAGAGAAGACATTTATCTTTAATCGGTTTTATCTTTTATTAGGGTTAGTTTTCTCATATTCAATCCCTTTTGCAACGATTGAAACGAGACAGATTGAAGATAAAAAGTCAACAATTATTATTGAGCAGGATATTCCGCAGCAGGTTTTACAGAATCCGACTGTCACTCAGTCAGAAACTTTTGATTACATTCAGTTTTTATGGATTGCTTATTTTATCATTTCGGGAATACTGATTTTGAAAGTGCTTTATTCCATTATAAAAATTAAAAGATTGAAAGGTAAGAAAATCATTTATCAGAACCGAAATGTCATTTTGCTTAAAAAAGAGATTGCACCTTTTAGTTTTTTGAGTACCATTTATCTTTCTGAAAAGTATTTTAAGGATCAAAAAATTGACGAAAGAATATTTCTTCATGAGGAAATTCATGTAAAACAAAAACATTCATTCGATGTATTACTTATCGAAGTTGTAAAGGCTTTTTCGTGGTTTAATCCATTCATTTATTTCTATAAAAATGCAATGATTACCAATCACGAATTTTTGGCTGATGAAGAAGTAATTAGTCAAAAAGAAAATATTAAAAATTATCAGGAGCTCATTCTCAATGAAGTTCTGAAACAACAGAATTTACCATTAACACACCGATTTAATTTCAATAACACTAAAAAAAGATTTATTATGATGACTAAAAGAAATTCGAAATTTGCGGAGGCAAAAAAATATCTGGCAATTCCCATATTTGCGGTTTTGGCGGTGCTTTTTGCAGAGAGAGTTTACGCAAATGAAAGCACAGAAAATTTGATAAAAAGCAATACTATTTCCGATGATCCGTATACTGAATTTAAAAAGATCTTATCTAAATATTCAGAATTACTTGCAAAGAAACAATATGCTGAATTCGAAAAGAGGATTTCTGATGAAGAAAGACTGAAACTTGCTGATCTTTATGGAAAACTGACTGATCAACAACAGAACGAGCAACCTATATTGTTTCTAAACTTATCCGACTACAAAAAAGTTGTTCCTACAGAAAAACAGATTAACGATTTTTCAAATCTTCAAGATTATCTCGTAGTAATTGATGGTAAAATTGTCAATAATTCAGAACTTAAAAAATTTAAAAGTTCAGATTTTTCATATTCTTCTGTCAACAGTAGCAGCGATAAGCCGTTCAATGTAACTTTAATGACCAATTCTTATTTTAAAAAATACGTTGAAGAAAAAAATCCGGTCATGGCTTTCATAAGTTCTGATATAACTCCTCCAATTAGTAGAAAATCACTAATTAACGATACAATCACACCAAGAAAAACTAACAATGCAAAAGTATTAAAACGGAACTCTACTAAGGATAAGGATCTTTCTATTCCGGCTCCACATCCTCCATCAGCAAATTTTGTACAAGCATCATTTCCAGAAGGTATGAATGTATTGAGAAGCAAAGTAGCCCAAAATTTTAACGGCTCTGTTTTCAAAGGTGACGAAGGAACTGTAAAGTCAGCAGTATACATTGTAATTGATGTAAATGGAAACATTGATAAAGTTATAGCAACAGGAGATAGCAAAATATTTAATAACGAATCGGAACGTGCAGTAAAATCAGTAGTTGCCAATACAAAATGGAAACCTGCAACAGACAACGGAAAACCTGTAAAAACAACATTCAGTTTACCCCTAACAATGACATTTGAATCCGCAAAAAAAACACAATAAATTATAAAAAATCGCTTAGCGATGCAAAATCTGACCGCAAAGTTTACTGCTTTGCGGTTTTTATTTTTAAAAACTAAATCTTTAAAAGAATAAAATATTATTTTATAAATGAAAATAACATTTATGATTCCACTCCTCTTCTCAGCACTTTTTTATTTCATAAATTTGATGTATGAAATTTACGCTTCAATCAGAATATAAACCAACCGGAGACCAACCTACAGCCATCGAAAGATTAACTGAAGGTTTGGAAATCGGTGAAAAATATCAGACTTTACTGGGAGTAACAGGTTCCGGGAAAACGTTTACCGTGGCCAATGTTGTTCACAATACACAGAAACCAACTTTAGTTTTAGCGCACAATAAAACTTTGGCGGCTCAGCTTTTCATGGAGTTTAAAGAATTCTTCCCCGAAAATGCCGTCGAATATTTTGTAAGTTATTACGACTACTATCAACCGGAAGCTTACATCGCAAGTTCAGGAACTTATATTGAAAAAGATCTGAGCATCAACGAAGAAGTAGAAAAACTTCGTCTTTCAGCTATTGCAAGTTTACTTTCAGGACGAAGAGATGTACTTATTGTAGCCTCAGTATCATGTATTTATGGTGTAGGAAACCCCGCTGAGTTTCATAAGTCTTTAATTTCATTGCAAATTGGTGAGAAAACAACGAGAACTTCACTTTTACATTCTTTAGTTAACGCATTATATTCTAGAACATTGGCAGACTTCTCGAGAGGTACATTTCGTGTAAAGGGTGATGTTGTAGATATTTTTCCTGCTTATGCTGATAATGGAGTGAGAATTCAGTTTTTTGGAGATGAAATTGAAAAAATTCAGAGCTTTGATCCCGTTTCCGGAAATACTACAGGAAATTTTGATCAGATTCAAATTTATCCTGCTAATCTTTTTGTGACTTCAAAAGAAACTTTGAATGGAGCCATCAGAAATATTCAGGATGACATGGTCAAACAGGTTGACTTTTTCTCTGAAATCGGCAAACCTTTAGAATCAAAAAGACTTCAGGAAAGAACAGAGCTCGATCTTGAAATGATCAAAGAATTAGGGTATTGCTCAGGAATTGAAAACTATTCGCGTTATCTCGATGGTAGATTGCCTGGATCACGGCCTTTCTGCCTTTTAGATTATTTCCCGAAAGATTATCTGATGGTGATTGATGAAAGTCACGTTACCGTTCCACAGGTTCATGCCATGTACGGTGGTGACCGAAGCCGTAAAGAAGCTTTGGTGGAATACGGATTCCGGCTTCCAGCTGCAATGGATAACCGACCTTTAAAATTTGAAGAGTTTGAAGCCATCCAGAATCAGGTAATTTATGTTTCTGCAACTCCGGCAGATTATGAATTGGAAAAAACAGGCGGAGAATATATCGAGCAAATCATCCGTCCGACCGGACTTTTAGATCCGATTATAGAAATTCGTCCTTCTTTAAATCAAATCGATGATTTGATGGAAGAAATCCGAAAACGTGCTGAAATCGACGAAAGAGTTTTGGTAACAACTTTAACCAAGAAAATGGCAGAAGAACTGACCAAATATTTCACAAAATTTGGGATCAGAACAAGATACATTCATTCTGATGTTGAAACTTTAGAACGAATTCAGATTATGCAGGATCTTCGTCTCGGAATTTTTGATGTATTAATCGGTGTCAATTTGCTAAGAGAAGGTTTAGATTTACCTGAAGTTTCTTTGGTAGCAATTCTCGACGCCGACAAAGAAGGAATGCTAAGAAGCAGAAGATCAATGATTCAGACAGTCGGTCGTGCTGCAAGAAACCTTAACGGAAGAGCAATTTTATACGCCGATAAAATCACAAAATCCATGCAGGCAACGCTTGATGAAACTGAATATCGTCGTGAAAAACAAATTGCATATAATACAGAACATGGTAAAGTTCCAATGGCGTTAAATAAGAAGATTTCTGAAAATCTTGTGGGAAGAAGTAAAGATTTCCCGGACGAAAAATATACACAGAAACAAATTTTGCAAAAAGTTGCTGATGTAAAAGCAACCTATGCTACGGAAGACGTTGAAAAACTTATTTCGCAAAAGCAAAAGGAAATGGAAGGTGCAGCGAAAAATTTAGATTTTATAAAAGCTGCGCAATTAAGAGATGAGATTGCTGCTTTGAAAGGATAATTTGATAAATATCAAAATTTCGGCGGCACCAAAGGTGCCGCCGAAATTATTTCAATTAAAGATTTAAAATTTATAAACTTTTGTTTTAGGTTTCTGATAATCAACCTTTCCTCCACGAAGCGGAGTCAGTAAATCCATGAGACCATTTAGTTTTATTTCGTAAACTGTTGAAAGCTGCATTCCCAGTTTCCCTTTTGGCATTCCCTGTCTGTGAAACCATTCGAGATAACTTATGGGTAAATCAGCCAAAATCGTGTTCTGATATTTTCCGAAAGGCATTTTTTCTACACAGATCTCCTTCAGTATTTCCGGATTTATTCCCTGCTCCATTTTTTAAACTATTAGATCAATTTTATTTTCCAATTCCTCATTTTTATCTTTAGTGGAAAGCTCAAGTTCAGGTATATCGTCTTCTGAAAATTCATTTCTATATACCTGAATCAAAAGAAGGGTAAGAGATATGAAAATCGGTCCAAAAACCAATCCCATAAATCCGAATAGATTCATTCCCATTATAATTCCAAAAACGGTATTTAAAGGGTGAATATCTTCAAGTTTTTTCAGTAAAGTAAATCGAAGTAAATTATCTGTAAGTCCTACCACAATAAGGCAGTAGATACCCAAACCAATACCTGGTCCTGTTTGTCCCTCAGCAATCATAAATATACAAATAGGAGCATAAATAATTGCAGCGCCCACAATCGGTATCATCGATGCTACTGCAGTCAAAGCGAATAGTAAAATCGGGCTTGGTGCACCAAAAATGAAATATCCTATAAGAGCAACAATACCCTGCCCCAAAGCAACAACCGGAATACCAATAGCGTTGGCCATGATAAGTTTGCGCATCTTTTCTCCGATCATAGAAACATTTGACCTTTTCAAAGGAGCGGCAGATGCAAGTATTCTTTCAAAAAGACGAGGCTTTTCAAACATAAAATAAAGAATGAAATACATCGACATTACGACAGTTAATGTGTTAAATGTACCACTCAAAGCAGTTGTAGAAAATTGACCAGCGAAGTTTTTAAGCTTCGTCATATTTTCTTTACTCAGAAGATCAAATTTTGTCTTGTCATAAACAAATGTGTGAATTTTTTCGATAAACACATTAAATTTTTCCATATAGACTTTAGCATTCCCTAATTTTTCAATAAGAAGATCGCCAATGAAATACAATGGTAAAATGATAATTACAAGACTGGCAAACATCAAAAATAAAGATGAAGCCCAAGGTTTCCATTTTTTTTCTTCCTGAAGATAAAAATTGTATTTCCTACAAACTACATAGATTGTAATTGCTCCAAGTACCGAAGGGATAAATAAAGCTAGATTAAAACAGATTAACACTGCTAAAATCAGAATAATTGCAAGCAACGCAACCTGCTTGATAACAACACTGCTAATTTGTTTTTCGTGATGTGACATTATTTATAAGTTATTTGTCTTGGTTTACCTAAATAGGCACAGTAAGTAGAATACATTACTATCATAATAAAGGGTGCACTAAAAATTATACCAATACAACACAAAAAGATTCCTGCAATACTAATAAGTCCTCCTAAAATGGCAACTCCTAAAAATACACCGTAGTTTTCTTTAGCAATATTGAAGGTTTTGCTCAGTGCTTCAACCGCAGATAAATTTTCGAATAATAAAATAGGATATCCTATCAAAAACAATGGATAAACAAAGAAAACAGGTATAACACACATTATAAAAGAAATCCACAGAATGATATTGGTGATCAAACTATAAAGAAGAATATTCCCTAGATTCTGACGGTAACCTATGAAAAGATCAGAAAACTCAACCGGAACTTTTGTGTTAAATTTATTCGCAATGTAGATTAAACCAACATATAATGGTGAAAGTAAAATTCCTACAACGCTGGAAAAAGAATAATAAAGTGACAATCCCGGTTTATTCCAATAACCTCTGTAATATTCGGAATAATCACCGTCAAAATCTCTGTAGTCACCAAATCCGCTCCAGGAATTAAATCCTGTAATCGACTGTAGTAAAAAATCTGCAAGCAGATAGATAATCATAGCGACAACTCCGTAGAGAATCACTCCTTTATACATTTCAAAAGCATGAGAGATGATCGATCCTGTATTTCGATCTGGGGCAAAACCTTGTTGGTCAAATTCGTTAAAGTCGGACATGGTGTTATTTTTTAATGTTTCTCAAATTTAATTTTTTTTGAGAAGAAAACTGTCACCATTTTTAAATTTAACTTTTTTCGTCGAAAATGGTTTTGTAAAGTGAATAAATCATTGCATTCCAGAAAGGCAACGTCAATAATCCGCCAACTAAAAATAATGCAAAACCAATATATTTAAATAAAATCGCAACTATTACGCAAACGAAAATTTCAATAAAATAAAGCTTTAAAACTTTCCAATTTAGGGCAATTCCTTCAAAAATTGTTTTGTTTTGGAAAAACATCAAAGGTGCTACAAATAATGTTACCAATACCCAAACAACGGGAAGTATGATTGTTTGAGCAATCAATGTATAAAAGAAAAACCAAAAAATAAAGTAGCTTACATATCGGAAAAAATTAAGCCCATTATATCCTGCAAATAGGTCTCCGATAACTACTGTTTCTTTTAAATCAATTTTTCTGAAAATTTGAAAAAATCCCAGATTTAAAGGATATAGAAAAATCTGAACTGCAACAATTCCTAAATAAAAATTCTGAAAACCTTCGGTTCCCATGATTGCTGCAATGTTATTTTTATATTCGTCCATTCCAGCCGGTCCCGCTTTCATGTAATCCGAAGCTGCACCTAAGAACTGATCCATAATTCCATATTTGTCAGAAAAATAAAACATCACGGTCAAAAATATCGCGAGATAAATGATTGAAAACATCAGCTGATAAAGCAATGTTCTGTTCCAATAATAAAAAGCCTGTTTTAAAATAAAATCGAGTCCCGGTTTTTGTGGATATTTCTCCTGCATTGAAAATAATTTGTGCAAAAGTAAACATCAATAACTACTTTTGCGGAATGTTTTCGGCAAATCATCAAAAATTTATTGAAATGGACGAACTTTCGCTTCAGAAAGTTCCCTTTTTCTTTATCACAGATTTTCTTGTGGATCAAATCGAAATTTACACTGAAGAACAATTAGAAAAAAAGGGTTTATTGATTGATTTTCAAAATTTTAAAAATACAAAACCAACAGAAGAACTACATAAAAAAACAGAATGGAAATCTTTTCCAGAAACTATAGAAAGCTTTAAAAAAGGATTTGATAAAGTTCAGAAAAACATCAGATTAGGAAATTCTTACCTCGTTAATTATACCCGGAAAACAAAAATTGAAACCAACCTGACTTTAGAAGAAATTTTCTATCATTCTAGGGCAAAATATAAGGTTTTATATAAAGATTTTTTCGTATTTTTTTCTCCTGAAACTTTTGTGAAGATCAGTGACAACAAAATCCTCACTTATCCCATGAAAGGAACTATTGATGCATCTTTACCCAATGCAGAGGAAATTTTGAAGAATGATAAAAAGGAAAAAGCAGAGCATTATACCGTAGTCGATTTGTTGCGAAATGATCTTAGTATGGTTGCAGATGATGTGAAGGTTGATAAATTCCAACATATTGATTTCCTCAAAACACAGCAAAAAGATCTGTTTGCTATGAGTTCAGAAATTTCCGGGAATTTAAAGCCCGAATTTCAGGGGAAAATTGGCAGCATCATGCGAAAACTTTTGCCTGCAGGATCAATTTTAGGAGCGCCAAAACCGAAAACTTTAGAAATCACGCTCGAAGCAGAAGGATTTGACAGAGGTTTCTATACGGGAGTTTGTGGCTGGTTTGACGGAGAGAACCTCGACAGTTGTGTGATGATCCGTTTTATTGAAAAAGAAAATGATACACTCTATTTCAAAAGCGGTGGCGGAATTACCCACATGAGCACATTAGAAGACGAGTATCAAGAAATGAAAAATAAAATTTATGTCCCAATTCATTGAAAGCATTAAAGTAGAAGATCAGGAAATGTTCCTGCTGGAATATCACCAAAAACGTGTCAACGATACTTTTTCCCATTTCGGGAAAGAAGGTTCTATCGATCTGGATAAAATTTTTAAAAACCTGAATCATGACGAGGACGGCTTGTACAAACTAAGGCTGACTTACGATCTGGATAAAAAATTCAGAACCATGATGATTCCGTATGCGATTCCGGAGATCCACGACTTTCAGTTGGTTGAGAACAATATTTATGATTATTCTTTCAAGTTTGAAGACCGTAAGGAACTGGAAAAAATGAAGGCTAAATCTAAAGCTGAAGAAATTATTATTGTCAAAAATAATCACATTACCGATACATCGTTTTCCAATCTTTTATTTCAAAAAGGGAAAGAATGGTTTACGCCATCAACTTATCTTTTAAATGGTGTTCAGAGACAAAATCTTTTAAAGAAAAAGAAAATCAAAGAAGCAGAAATCACTTTGCAAAACATCAAGGAATTTTCACATTTTCAATTGATTAATGCCTTGAATGATTTTGATGATATGTTTATCTATCCAATTTCTAAAATCACCAATCTTCCCGGAAATAATGATTATTTAGATCTTTAGAATTTATTCTGAATAGTAGTTTTAAAATAATTTTCTTTTCCCCAACCCTAAAAGGAGGAAAATTATATTAAAATTTCATCACAATTACAACTTTAGGGACGGGAAAATTAATTTTGATGAAATTTTAAATCCTTCTAATTTTATTTTAAAAAATTAAAATAAGCCTTCAAAACATCTGCATTGTTTTTTCCTTGTGTAAAAACTTCAATGATTTTTGGCTGAACATCAGGTTTATAAAAATTATCTAAAACACGGTCAAGCGTTCCATCATCTTCCACTTTTGTATAAGTGAAACCAAAATGTTTAGCTAAAAACTCTGCATTTTTATGATGTTTTGTGGCGATAAATTCATCTAAAGTATTAGGATTTGCATTTCCAGGTCCCGGAATAATTTTGAAGATATTTCCTTCCCCATTATTGAAGATCATAATTCTTGTAAATGGCGGAATGTATTGATTCCAAAGTCCGTTGATATCGTAAAAGAAACTTAAATCACCCGTAATCAATAATGTTGGTTTTGCATTTTTAATCGCAAAACCCATCGCTGTGGAAGTTGAACCATCAATTCCGCTGGTTCCTCGGTTGCAATATATTTTTCTTTTACCAAAATCAAACAATTGCGCATATCGAATTGCCGAACTGTTACTGAAATGGATATTGTAATTCTCAGGAATGCTGTTAGAAGCTTTATTGAAGAAATAAAAATCTGAAAACTCAATCAGATTCAGAAACTCAGAATGCTTTTTGTCTTTTTTATCCCTCAAAACATCCCAAAGATTGTAATATGGTTTTGGTTCCAGATTGATAAAATGCAAAAGTTTAGAGAAGAAAATTTCAGGTTTTACCTCAACTTTTTGAGTCAAAGCAAAATAAGTATCGGGTTGCCAAACCTCATCCAAATGCCAATGTTGTTTTGGATGTGCTTTTCTTAAAAACTGCTTTACCCTTTTAGAAACAACATTCTGTCCAACAGTGATCAATAAATCTGGAGCATAGGTTTTGTAATCTTCTTCTGAAAAATGGGTTACATAACGGTCGATATGTCTAAAAAACTTATCGTGATGCAGATTTGAGTTGACTTCACTTAAAACAACAACGGTATGATTTTTTACGAGTTGTGTTAACTGATTTTCCAGTTCAGGACTGTAATCTTTTGTCCCGACCAAAAGCATAATACGTTGTGAAGTATTCCAGTCGGCAACTAAGTTTGACGGAATTTCGTATTCTTTCTTTTTAATCGTCTTTTCGACAACCGGAAATTTAGGTAATTCCGAAACCAAGTCGTACAATGGTTCTTCCAATGGAATATTGATATGAACAGGACCTTGTTTTTCAAAACAAAGTTCAATTGCTTTTTTAATAATGTCTGAATTAATATCTTCCGCATTGTCTTTGCTGTCTTCCAACAGTTCAAAATCGCCGTAAGAATGCTGATGAAAAATATTCTTTTGTCGGATCGTTTGTCCGTCAAAAAGATCAACGTAATCTGTTGGTCGGTCCGCTGTTAAGATCAAAAGCGGAATATTTGAATAAAAAGCTTCCGTAACAGCAGGATAATAATTTGCTGCTGCAGAACCGCTTGTGCAGGTGATTGCAACCGGTTTTTTTTCACTTATTGCCATTCCAAGAGCTACAAAGGCTGCACTTCTTTCATCAACGATACTGAAACAATTGAAGTCATCCAATTCCGAAAAATGAATTGCCAGAGGAGCATTTCGTGATCCCGGAGATATAACAACGTCTAAAATTCCGTATTGCTGAAAAAGATTGGCAAGTACCTGAATACTTCTCTTGGAGGAATATTTTTTCATGTGGCAAATTTAGGGATAAATGCTTAATTTTAAAATGATTTACATAATGTTTAATTGATATTAAATTTTATTTAGGCCGTTTTAATCTATGTTTTCAAAGCAATTTTTTAAAAAGAAAAATCAAATTAGTTATAAAAGGATATTACTTTTGAACTCCCCTTCTGATCCTCAATTACAACTTTTATCGTGTCTGTTTTAATTTTTTGATGTGTCTTTTTTCCTTCTTCCCAAGTCATATCTTTAAAAAATAAATTCCCATTTGAAAAGCTCTTGCTTGTAATGGATTCTAACTTTCCATAAACTTTAGACTCAACACTTAGGATATTAATTTTTCTTTGTTTTTCAGACTTATCCTGAACATGAAATACCAAACCTGCTTTTGGTAAATTATTCATTCGCGATGTATGATTAAAAAAATATCCTACAGAAAAATAATATTCGTCCATAACTACACTTTGATTATTATATTCAGTTATTGAATAAGGAGCACAACTATACAGGCAAAAAATAATGACACCAAGAAATCCTTTTTTCATACAAAATGATTTAAGTATATTCAAATATAATAAAAGTCTATTGGCAACCTATACCATTTGTCATATTACCTGACATCTTAATCTTTCTTTTTGCATTCAACAAATAAATTCATAAATAAATAATCTAAAAACTGTAAATTAGCCCCACGTAAAATTTCTATAAAATGGATAAAATACCTAGTGTAGACCTGCGTGATTTCCTTTCGGGTGACCCGGAACGCAAACAGAAATTTGTAAATGAAATCGGAAAAGCTTACGAAGAAATTGGTTTTGTTGCCTTAAAAGGACATTTCCTTGATGACAAACTTGTAAGTGATCTTTATGGAGAAGTGAAAAACTTCTTTGACCTTCCCACAGAAACCAAACAAAAGTACGAGATCCCCGGAATTGGAGGACAAAGAGGCTATGTAGGTTTCGGAAAAGAAACTGCAAAAGGATTTAAAAAAGGTGATTTGAAAGAGTTTTGGCATTTCGGACAATATGTTTCGGATGATTCAAAATACAAAAGCCAATATCCTGACAATGTGATCGTAGACGAACTTCCAAAATTCAACGCAGTAGGTAAGGAAACTTACCAAATGCTTGAAAAAACAGGAAAATATGTTTTGAGAGCTTTGGCATTGTATCTTGGTATTGACGAATTTTATTTTGATGATAAAATTGCTGAAGGTAATTCTATTTTAAGACCAATCCACTATCCGCCAATCACTCAGGAACCGGATGATGCGGTAAGAGCTGCTGCTCATGGAGACATCAATCTGATTACTCTTTTGATGGGTTCTCAGGGAAAAGGACTTCAGGTTCAAAACCACAAAGGAGAATGGATTGATGCGATTGCAGAACCAGACGAATTGATGATCAACGTTGGAGATATGCTTTCAAGACATACCAACAATAAACTGAAATCTACGATTCACAGAGTGGTTAATCCGCCAAGAGAATTGTGGGGAACTTCAAGATATTCAATTCCTTTCTTTATGCATCCCGTAAGTGAAATGTCGCTGAATGCACTTGAAAATTGTGTTGATGAAAAGAATCCGAAGTTATATGAAGATACAACAGCAGGAGAATTTTTACATGAAAGACTGATTGAATTAGGATTAATTAAAAAGTAATTAGATATAATTTCTAAGATATTTTTGAATTATCTAATATAAATAAAACCGCTTTTTTAAGGCGGTTTTTTGTTTTAATAACAATTTCCGCTGCAACTTCCGGCATTTTGATAATCATCCGGCGTTACGGTATAAATTTTCGTTCCCACACCGTTATTCAGATTGTTAAAAATATTTCGGGGATCTGCGTTGCAATCATTGGTATCGCTACAACTTTTATAATGAACTTTTTTCTGATTATTAAACACAATATCCAATTCGTACACATTAGCCTCAAACAGCAAAACTCCCATATTATATCCGTCATAAGGAGCGCCGTCTTTATATTGTTTTTGAATTTTAGCATTATTCGGAACCGTTACTTTTTTACTGTAATTCGGCAAACCATTATCAAACGGAACTATTTCCAGAGTAAATCCTGAATTATTTAAGAAGGTATAATCATAGATCACAGGTTGATCATCACAATGATCGCAATTGCCGCAACCTGAAACAATTAGAAGACTGAAAATTATAATTAAATATTTCATAAAACCGTTTTAGCCAAATATAATATTATTTTACAGATGATTAAATAAGAATATGATCTTAACACTCTGTTTGTCATTCTGTAGGAATCTAAAAGATGTTTTATCATTTAGCAGGTGAGATTCTTACAGAATGACAAACAGTGTGTTGATTTTATATTTCAATAATAAGTATAACTTATATATATATCTAATTGAAAATAATAGTATTAAAATAGAAATGAAATTATGACTGATATCCAAGCAATTTCCTCATCTGATAAAAGAATCTTTCAATCAATCTTAAATCCTGGGTCACGATTTCTGCATTTCCTCTTAATTCTTTATCAAATTTTAAAGTCTTGTTATAAGAAGTTTTTAAACCTTTAGGCAACACAACATCAACATAATAGTTTCCTTTATCATCGGGAATCAGAGAAATATTCTGCACTTTTCCTTCGATAATTCCATATTCTTGAAAACGGTAGTTGTCTAATTTAATTAAAACCTTTTCTCCTGGAATAATTTTCCCTGAATTTGCTGTCGGCACAGACATTCTTCCTACCAATTGTTCTGTATGATCCGGTAAAATTGAGATGATCGGATCTCCAGCTTTTACAAACTGGTTTTCACCAAAAAATTGCTGAAAACTCGCCATTCCGTCTGTAGAAGAAATGATGAGATATGTTTGCTCCCACTGTTTTAGCGACTTTCTTAGCTGTTCAAATAACTGCAAAGTTTGTGAAGAATAATTGATTTTATCTTTCTCGGTATTAATTGCCGTTCCGCTTTTTGTTTTATTTAAATTGGAAATACTTTCCTGCATCTGAGACAAAGAAATATTGATGTTTTCTAAATTTTGTTGCGCCTGAAGATATTTAATTTTTTCACCTTCAAGTTCTACGGCAGCAATTACGCCCTGATTGTATAATTCCTGCGAACGCTGATAACTTTTGCGCGTAAGTTCGGCTTTTGCAGCTTCCAGATTTTTTTGCTGTCTTAAATTGGCAATTCTGCTTCTGGATTCTGAAATGCTTTGATTCGCAGCAATATTTTCCGGCGCATAAGGTTGTAATCTTGTGAACAGACTTTCATCCTGAAAAGCTTTAGCGAAACTGTTGTAATCTGCCTGAAGCTCGCCCAATTTAAAATGAGAAGCTTCATTAACTGGAAATGCCGTTAATTGATTAGACGAAAGAGAATCGACCAGTTTTTTAAGTTTTAAAACATCCTGATAATTCGCCGTTGACTGCAAAACAATTAGAACATCTCTTTTTTTTACTTTCGTGTGATCTTTAATAAATATTTTTTCGATTTTTGAACTGCTTCTTGCTTCAATTTTCTCAGGCGGATTTTGCGAAGTCACAATAATCGGAGCCGGAACAAATTCCGGATATTTAATGATGTAGCTCATTACTAAAACAAGCAGCAATATGATTAATATAATTGTATTTCCCCATCGGAACATCCAATGTGGCGGTTCCGTAAGAATATCCTGTACGCTTTCTGAGCGCAACTCAATATTATCTAGTAAATCTTTTTTAGTTTCCAAGTTCTAACTGATTTTTAACAAGCCTGTAATATTCACCTTTTAAAGCAACCAATTCAATATGATTTCCTTCTTCCACCACTTTCCCTTTATCTAAAACGATAATTTTATCGGCATGTTTTACGGTTGACAATCTGTGAGCAATCACAATGGCTGTTTTGCCTTCGAAAAACTGTTCCAGATTTTCCATGATTACCTTCTCATTATTCGCATCTAAAGCACTTGTCGCTTCGTCAAAGAAAATATATTCCGGAGATTTGTAAACCGCTCTTGCTATGAACAATCTTTGTTTTTGTCCGCCACTTACACCAAGTCCTTCATTTCCGATTTTCGTGTTGTAACTTAACGGCAATCCTTCAATGAACTCTTTGATGTTGGCAATTTCGACGGCTTTTCTAAGTTTTGTTTTATCTACATAATCTTCACCTACTGCGATATTATTGGCAATCGTATCATTAAAAACATAACCTTCCTGCATCACAACACCGCACTGATCTCTCCAGAATCTTGGTGAAATGTTTTTCATCTGGGTATTCCCAATTTTTATTTCGCCCTCATTGGGTTCGTAAAATTTCATTAATAATTTTAAAAGCGTCGTTTTACCACTTCCGCTGGCTCCGACGATTGCCGTTGTTTTTTGAAAAGGAATATTTAAACTTAAATTTTCAAAAACAGGAACATCCGAACCAATGTATCTGAATGACATATTGCTGATTTCGATATCTTTTTCCGGAACTTCGGTGGCATATTGTTCGTCTTTGTTTTCCTCATCTTCCTTATCATGAATTTCGCCTAATCTTTCCAGAGAAATTTTGGCATCCTGAGTTTGTTTGATAAAGTCAATCAATTGTAATAATGGACTGTTTAATTGACCGATAATGTACTGAACGGAAAGCATCATCCCCAAAGTAAGATTTCCTTCCAAAACCAATTTGGCAGAAAGAAAACTTACCAAAATATCTTTCATCTGATTGATGAAATTTCCACCGACAGACTGCCATTGTTCTAACGAAAGTGATTTTATTCTAAGTTTGAATAATTTAACCTGTAAAAACTCCCAATCCCAACGTTTTTGCTTTTCGGCATTATGCATTTTGATTTCCTGCATTCCGTTGATAAGCTCAATAACTTTGCTTTGTTCCTGAGAAACCTGTGAAAATCTTTTGTAATCAAGTTCTTTTCTTTTTCCGAGAAAAAAAGTTATCCATCCAATATATAAAATCGCTCCGACCAAATAAACAACAAACAATCTGTAATCATAAAACAGCAAAACAATACTGAAAATGATTAAGTTAACCAACGAAAACAAAGTATTGAGCGAAGAATTTGTCAGAAGCTGCTCAATTCTGTGATGATCGTTGATTCTCTGCATAATATCTCCCGTCATTCTTGTATCAAAGAAACTGATGGGAAGTTTCATTAATTTAATAAAGAAATCTGAGATGATCGAAATATTAATTCTTGTAGAAAGATGAAGCAAAATCCAGCTTCGGATGACTTCAATTCCCATACGTCCTAAAAACAGCATCACTTGAGCCAGTAAAACCAGATAAATGAAATTCAGATCCTGATTCTGAATCCCCACATCCACAATACTTTGGGTAAGAAAAGGAAGGATAAGTGACAATAAACTTCCCGCCAATAAACCAATCGCCAATTGAACGATCAACGATTTGTATTTCAGTAAATATTTTGAAAGAAAAGAAAAACTGGCTTTACTTTCCTGATCGTCAAATTCGGTTTGAAAAAATGCGGGAGTCGTCTCAAGAATCAAGACGATTCCTTCCTCCGTGTTTTCGTTCGCATTTTCGCCAATCCATCGTTTGATAAATTCTTCTCGTGTATAGGTAATCAAACCATAACTAGGGTCAGAAACATAAACGAGATTTTTTTTATCGATTTTATAAACAACGACAAAATGATTTTTGTTCCAATGTACAATACAAGGAAAAGGAACTTCTTCAGCCAAAGTATTAAAATCGATCTGTACTCCCAAAGAACGGAAACCCAAATCTTCTGCAGCATCACTTAAACCCAACAAACTGCTTCCTTCTCTTGTGGTTTCTGAGAGGTTACGGATTTGCTGCAACGAAATGCTTTTTCCGTAATGTTTGCTGACTATTCTGAGACATGTGGGACCGCAGTCTTTGGAATCGGGCTGAATATAGTTGGGGAATTTTTTTGCCAATTAATTGTGATTTAATTTTTCTTAACTAATTCTTGCATCCCATAATACTTTATCGCTTTCTCTTTAAGAGGATTGGTACTCCATTCTTCCCATTCTCCGGTGTAAGGATCATACCCACATTTTAAAGGCTTTGAAATATCTAATCCTTCATTATCTTCATGGGTTCTTTCAGTATAAGCTCTGCAATCTTTACAAATATAACGAAACTCACAATCTTTACAAACTTCTATTTTATCCTTCGTAAGATTCCAATATTTTTTGAAATCTTTGTGACATAATTCATCTTCCAAAGTTGTGTCTTTAATATTGCCGAAGCTTTGAGGCATTGAAGGATAATTACGAATATATAGGTTTGCGTACTCACTTTTCAAAACATTATCTAACTCCAAACCAAATGCACAACCATTCTGAATTGAAAACAAAAACCAAAGCAAAACTTTTTTGCTTTGGTTTAATTACTTATTTTTGATTTACTGTATCGGATTTTTAGGACGGTACAGTAATGAAATTCTAAATCATTTTACTGATTGAAAATTTTTTACTTAGGCACATGCAATTCCGCATTCAGCAGAACATAATAAAACTCCTGTTGATGTTTCTTTATCATAACATTTATTCGTTCGATGACATTTTGTTACACATTGAGTAGGAGTTTCACTAATAGATTCTACAGATTTTTCTGGTCCAAAAATAACCCTCTTAAGATTTTCAACTGTTGAATCTGAAATCTGCTGATCACCTTCATTTGCATAATAAGTTGCAATAGGCTTTTCGTTTTTATCCAATACTATTTTAAAATAAAAACCTTGACCTAATGAGTTTTCTTTGTAAATCACATAAAAATTTTCACCAGCAACCTCAGATTTTTTATTAAGAATATTGAATTTCTTATTCTTTGGTGCTTCATTTTTTTTGAAAGAACTAAAATATTCTTTATCGTTTCTATCTGTGTACTTGCTGTTCGCTTTCAATGTAGCGAAGCCAAATAATAAAAATGCTAATGCTATTAAAAAGTTGTTTTTCATTTCGTTTTGTTTTTAAAGTTCAATTTTGTTTTCTTTTTTATATTCTTCAATCATTTTTCTCTGTGTTTCACTAAAGATTTTTCTCATATCAATGATGTTGCCGTTTGCATCTTTTTTTTCATAAACTTGAGTGTTATCCATCAATTCAAACATTCTTCGCAGAGGTGTTTCAATATGATTTTTTCTCATTTCGACAAATTTTGGTTTTGTAGTTGCAATATACTTTGTAGTTGCAATACGACTGTCGATAGAAATTTTCTTTTCTTTTGAAATACCTGTCGCCAAAAAATGATGATCCCTTTTTTCATCAAATATCTCAAGAATTAAACCAGGTAATCCAAAAAACTTATACGGTCCGTCTTGAACAGGAATTTGTGGAGTGAAATATGCCTTGTAATTTCTTCCTGCATAACTAGTCGTAGCCAAATAAGCCTTATAACCCAATAGTTCTTTGCTTTCTTTGCTTATTTTCCATACAAATTTTGGTTTCTCATTATACTTGTATTCATGCTCACCAAACTCATCGGAATAATAGGTCACTTCTTTAGATGAATATTTTTTTTGAATAAAGCAACCGAGTAAATCGCTGGGTAATCCCTTAAAATTAATCTTCTTTCCTAATTTTTGATCCGATGCGATAATAGAATCGGATAAATATTGCGCTTCACTAAAAAATGTAGAACGATCTTTTTCAATATTTAAAAAAGTATTCTGTGAAATTATTGTCGTGCTGTCTCTCATAATATGTTTTGAATAATTGTATTGCACAACAAATGACTGTGCTGCTACGGAAAATGAGAGACAAACGAAAAACAGAAAAAGTGTGATTTTATTTCTCATCTTATGCGCCGGCACACTCTAATACACAATCTAAAGAACATAATAATACGCCTGTCTCCGTTGGTTTATCAGAACAATGCCATGTACTACTACACGTAGAAAAACAACTTCCTATTGTTAATACTGGTCCAACTGCGCCACCTCTTGCAGAGTTTGAAATAGATACAATATTTGCGATGTTTTTGTTTATTTTATCTTTATCTGCTAATAATACTTTTTCTAAGGTGTTGTCGTTGCCTAAAACCTCAATAGACAAAGATGATACTTTACCTAAAAAGCTTTCGCCGACAGAAACCTTCAAATCATAGATTTTATTATTAAGTCTTTTTTTTATTATAACAGTGTTCATTTTAACTTCTTTTAGGTCATTTTTATAAAAGAGATTATTATCGTTACAATAGTGAAAACTGAAAGCTAATAATGCTAAGAATAAAAAAAATTGCTTTTTCATAAATTTAATTTTTAATTGTTTTTTTGATTAAGTTTTGTCATACAATCCCTGACATGGGGCTTTTGCTGATCAGCGTTTCATATTTATAATTTTGTACTGTACACATACAAAAAATAAACATTCGTGTTTTTGTTGAAGCAAAGATGCATGAGATAATTAAAAAAGACAAACAACATATATCGAAATTGGTATATTTTGGATTTGGAATAGTCGAAATTGGTAAAAAAACAAATACTAAAAACAATAATTAACTAAAAATCAAATACTTAATTTACAATATTGAAAATCTAATTAATTCTAAAAAAAATGTAATTTTGCACTATAAAAACACAAATGTTCCGATTTTCTTTATTCTTAATTTTTTTAATCTGTCAAAATTTATTCTTCTCACAAAGTATAAAACACTTCCACATCCCTGATTCTCTTAAAAACAAAAATTATGAGCAACTACAAAATGCTTATGATAAAGTATTCAGAATAGATAATAATAAGGCAGAGATATTTGCCAATACAATTTTAAGCAAAGGGAAAAAGGAGAAAAATAGAGATCTTATTTATGATGGCTATTACAAAATTGCACATATAAAAGGATTGAAATCTGAAAATGGTCATCCATATGCAGATACATTATTATCTATAACACAAAATGTAGATACTAAAGACTATCCAGCAAAAGCACATATTATAAAAGGCATTCTATACAATTATGATTGGAAATACAATAAAGCTTTAGATCAATACATTGAAGCGCAAAAATCCTCTAAGAATAAAAATCCTGATCAGTTTTATTATATCAAGAAACTAATAGGAATTTTAAAAACTGCTACTGATGAAAATGAAGAGGCACTTCCTCTTTTTTTGGAGTATTATAATTACCAAAAGCAAAAAGTAAACACCGAAAAGAAAGATATTAAAAGCTACATAGGTTCTGTATTTTCAGTATCAAATGCTTACAGCAAAACAAAGAATTATCAAAAAAGTAAACAATATAATAAAATCGGAATTTCAGAATGTAAAAAGCACAATGATTATTCACATTATGCTTATTTTCTAATGTCGGAAGGTATTGCCGATTATTATTTAAAAAATTACAATATTGCCACAGAAAATCTCTTAGTTGTTGAAAAAAAACTTCTAAAGAATGAAGATCATCCTAATTTAGCAATTGTTTATTATTTTTTAGCTAAAATTAATACCGAAACTAAAAATGAAAAAAAAGCCGTCAACTATTTCATAAAATCAGATTCGCTTTCTTTTGTTTCGAATGAATTTTTGCCAGTAACTAGAGACGGATATGAAATACTGATAGATTATTATAAGAACAAAGGAGACAAAGAAAACCAACTTAAATATATTAATAAATTATTTCATGCAGACAGTATTATAAATAATAGTAAGCAATATCTTTCAAAGGAAATTTATAAAAAATATGATACACCCATCTTATTGGAAGAGAAAGAAAAGTTAATTTCTGATTTAAATAACAAAAATTCTATCTTATACTGGTTTCTCGGTATTGGGTTTTTTACTATTTCAATATTACTTTTCATGTTCATTAAAAATAAGAAGAGAGTAAAAGAATATAAAAAACAAGCAGAAATTTTATTATCAAAATCAACAAAAGAATTCGAATTCGTACATGAAGTAACGACTAATTCAGATGATTGGATCAACAAAAATTATCCCCCTCAAGAAAAACCAAAAAATACAGTTCCACATAATATACTAACAGAATTGAAGTTGCAACTTGAGTTATTTGAAACAAAAAAAGAATTCCTTCATAAAAACATAACTATAGACGGATTAGCAAAAGAATTTGGAACAAATCGCGACTATCTTTCAAAATCGGTAAATGAAATTAAAGAGCAAAATTTCTCACAATATTTGAATGAGTTACGGATCAATTATGTCGTGAAAGAATTAAAAAGTAATGAAAAACTGAGGAAATATACAATTTCTGCTATTGCAAGTGAAATAGGATACAATAATTCGGAATCATTTTCTAATGCTTTTAAGAAGATAACCGGCACTCTTCCTTCTTTTTACATAAAATTACTCAATCAAGAAACGAACATATTATAAATTGAAAATCAACAACTTACAAATAAAAACACACGGTATTGATAAATTTCGAGATCAATATTTTTGGTCGACTTATGAATTAGAGTTTATTTGCAGCTTAATTTAAAATTTTAATCAAAATGAAAAAACAGAAACAAGTAGAAAAAAAATTGTCATTAAAAAAATTACAGATGACTAAAATCACAAGTAGATTGAATTCTATTAGAGGAGGAGATAATGGTGTTGGTAATGATACCGTTTTGGATGAAACTTTCACAAAAAGTAAAAACAAAAATGGTGGTATTGAAAACTAATCAATTACTTTAATGAAAAAAATTTTCTTCATATATTTTATCTTTTTCTCACAATTTGTTTTTTGTCAAAAAATAAGTTTACAAGAATTTATTAAAACTGATTCTTCAAATTTTAAAAATATTGCTAAATATTTAGCGAAAGAAGTCGAGGTTAAATACAAAGAAAAAGATTCTGCTGCGTATTATGATAATCTTTTTAGAATAAATCTGGTAAATGAAAAATATGATTTAGCACTTTATCACCTTAATCTTGTTAGGGACATTTATACAAAAAGAAATCCCGCTCTGTCTAAGGAAATGGGAAGCCAATTTGAAATTTACATTAATACTATAAAAAGATTAAATTACAACAAAGATTTTGATAAAATATATGAAGAAGAATTTAGAAAAAAATATAAAAATCTATCTTTAAAATCACAAATTACTTTTCCACAGTATTTTATTTATAATAAAATACAAACGAAAAAAGACATTGAAGAAATAATAATAAAAAATATCAAAGAGGGAAGTATTGAGATCAAAGATGCTGTACAATTATGTAGAAAATATAATACTTATAATATAGGTGGAAAAACATTTGATCTAGGAACTAAGTTAATTAAAAAACTTGAAAAGGAAGATTTTATAATTTATGATAGCATAAAAGTTATTACAAAAAACAATGAGATACTTACACTCAGCATCATATTAAGTAACAAGAATAAAACTGCTCAAAATACTATCCTTATAAATACTATCTATTCAGATACAGATAATATAGCTGAAGCAAAACAATATGCAATCAATGGCTATGCAGCAGCGATAGTAAATACGCGTGGTAAATATTTAAGCCCAAATGCAATTGAACCTTTTGAACATGAGTCAGAAGATATCAATGAAGTTATTGATTGGATTATAAAACAGCCGTGGAGTAATGGAAAAGTAGGAATGATCGGCGGAAGCTATTTAGGTTTTAGCCAATGGGCCGCAACAAAGCAATTGCATCCTGCATTGAAAACAATAATACCTCAAGCATCTGTAGGAATTGGCAGTATGGATTTTCCTATGAATAACAATATATATTCATCTTATTTTTTGCGCTGGCTAAATTACGTAATGAATACAAAAATGACAGATTATGATGATTTTTCTAATTTAGAAAAGTGGAATTCTATATATAAAAAATGGTATGAAAGTGGAAAACCTTTCAACAAGCTAGATTCTATTAGCGGAAAACCAAATACTATTTTCCAACGATGGCTTTCTCATCCCAGCCATGACAACTACTGGCAAAAAATGGTTCCATATAAAAAAGAATTTTCTAAAATCAGTATTCCTATTCTTACAACAACTGGTTATTATGACACAGACCAGTTAGGAGCATTGTATTATTTTAGAGAACATTATAAATATAATAAAAACGCTAATCATTATTTAATTATTGGACCATATGATCATTCCGGAGCTCAAGGAAATATAAAAAGTGATTTGAAAGGCTATAATGTGGATCAAGTGGCCAATATTGATTTAGATAAAATTTGTATTGAATGGTTTGACTATGTATTAAAGAATAAAAAGAAACCTGAATTTCTAAAAAATAAAATAAATTATCAAGTTATGGGTACTAATCAATGGAAAAGTACAAATTCCATACATGATTTTGATAATAATAAAATGAAATTTTATTTGGAAAATAAAGATAATAACTACATCTTATCAAAATCAAAACTAAGTAATAAAAGTTTTTCATCCCTTAAAGTTGATTATAAAAACAGATCCGATGCTGATGAATTGCTCAAACTGGAATATGATGTAATTGAAGATACTATTTATAATAAAAACAATTTGATTTTCTCTACGGATGCATTTGAAAAACCATTTGAATTATCTGGTAATTTTTCAGGTAATTTAAAATTTTCAATGAATAAAAAAGACTGTGATGTTTTGATGTGCTTATATGAGCTTATGCCTAATGGAAAATATTTTTTATTATCAACATATTTAGGAAGAGCAAGCTATGCAAAAAATAGTAAAAAAAGAAATTTGCTTACACCAAATAAAAAAGAAACGGTCTCGATATACAATAATGAATTTGTAAGTAAAAAAATAGAGGCAGGAAGCAAATTAGTTCTGACAGTCGGTATTAATAAGAGTCCTTACTATCAAATTAACTACGGCACAGGAAAAGACGTAAGCGAAGAAACAATAGCTGATGCAAGAGAACCTTTGGAAATAAAATGGTATAACGACAGTTATATTGAAATTCCAATTCTAAAAGAATAAAAATGCCCCAATTCCCTTATCATTTTTTTGAAGAGTATATCGTACGTACTCCCATATTTTCACGCAGAAATTTTCAGGGAAAAGCATACAAAGAAACATTTTCGGATGGAGAATTAAAAGAAATTTGCAGTAATTCGGTTTTTCAGGAGGCAATTTATCTCGCGTCTCCCAATTTATATAAAGAATTAAAAAACTGGTTAGATTCAAAAAAAGAATTATCCACAAGTCAACACCAAAAACTTAAAAACACCATCTTAAAATACTACACGAGAATGAGTACAAGATGTACCCCATTCGGATTATTTTCAGGAGTTGGCTTGGGGAAATTTAATAATCAAAGAGAAAATGACAAACTTTCTGACAACATCAAATTACAATCAGTAAGGGATACAAAATTAGATATGCATTTGCTGGATACTCTCGCGAAGACTTTAGAGAAAAATCCAAACATCAGAAATCAACTTCTTTATTCCCAAAATAATAGTATTTATAAAATAGGGAAGAAAATTCGTTACGTAGAGTACGAATATAAAGATGGAAAAAGAGATTACATTATTTCGTCTGCTCCACTTTCTGAAGAGTTATTTCAGATATTAGATTTCTCAAAACAAGGAAAAACAATCTCGCAGATTGCAGAAATTCTTATAAGTGATGAAATAAGCTATGAAGAAGCTAATGAATTCATAGAAGAATTAATTGACAATCAGGTTTTGATAAGCGAACTGGAGCCCAATGTTTCAGGATGCGATTTTTTAGACACTCTAATTTCTGTTCTAAGCCGAATTGAAGCTAAAAATAAGACCGCCATTTTAATTTCGATAAAAAATAAACTAGCCGAATTGGACTTAAAGATCGGAAACCAAGTTTCTTTATACTCAGAAATTGAAGATCTGATTAAATCTTTCAAAACAGATTATGAGCAAAAATATCTCTTCCAAACGGACGTATACTTTAAAGATAAAATTACAATTTCAACTCATTGGAAAAAAGAAATTAAAAAAGGCTTGAGTTTTCTCAATAAGATTACTTTACTAAGCAAAGACACACCTATTGAACATTTTAAAAAAGCCTTTTACGAAAGATTTGAAACTCAGGAAGTACCTTTATCATATGTATTGGATACAGAAATAGGTATAGGCTACCTTCAAAACAAAAGTGTTAAAGGAATTCATCCTTACATAGATGATTTAAAACTTAATAATTCTCAAAAGAAACAAAATTTCCATATTAAGCTAACTCCATTTCAGATGATACTTAATGAAAAATTACAGGAAGCTTTATTAGAAAAACAATTTACAATCTCATTAAAAGATGATGATATTAAAGACTTTGAAGAAAAATGGTATGATTTGCCCGATACTTTATCTGTAATGGTAGAAATCATTTCTGAAAACAATCAAGAGAAGTTATGCATCGGAAGTACAGGAGGTAGCAGTGCTGCAAATCTTTTAGGAAGATTCTGCTCTGAAAAATCACAAGTACAGAACCTAACTAAAACAATTACACAAAAAGAAGAAGAGCTAAACCCAGACTGTATTTTAGCAGAAATTATCCACCTTCCCGAAGCCAGAATCGGAAATGTAATCAGAAGACCAACACTAAGGAAATACGAAATTCCGTATTTGGCACAATCCGTTTTGTCAAAAGAAAATCAAATAGTGGTTGATGATCTGTATATTTCTTTGAAAAACGATCGAATCATATTACGTTCTAAAAAATTCGATAAAGAAATTATGCCTCATCTAACAAACGCTCATAATTATTATACCAATACCTTACCTGTTTATCACTTCTTGTCAGATCTGAATTCACAAAATACTCGGACAGGTTTATACTTCAATTGGGGAGGTCTTTCTCAGATTTATAAATTTCTGCCAAGAGTCGAATATGGAAACATCATTTTATCAAAAGCTCAATGGAATATCACAGAAAAAGAAATTGCTGCAATAGAGTCATTGCTGGAAAATAAAAATGAATTCCTTTCACTAATGAAAATATGGCGAAGCAAAAGACAAATTCCTAAATGGATTCAGTGGGTAAAATCTGATATTACGTTACCGATGAATTTGGCAAATTACGATATGGCTCAACTCTTTGTACATACCATAAAAAGTGAAAAATCAATCACTATTGAAGAATTTTTGTATAATGAAAATGACGATTTCATGCGAGAATTTATATTCCCGATGTACAGAGAAAAGCTCTAAGATTAGTAGTCCCGGCTCAGATAAAAGTACAAAAGAATAAAGATAAATGACGAACAAAAGAAAATTTATACCAGGAGATGAATGGCTTTATCTGAAAGTTTATGCAGGAATTACAACTGCAGATATTATTTTGGAAGAAGCTATACAATCCTTAGCAGAATATTTTCAGGAAAATAACTATATCTCCAAATGGTTTTTCATTCGCTATCATGATCCAAAACCGCATTTGAGAATAAGATTTTTTTTAAATCAATCTAAAGATTATTTAACAGTTCTAAATAAAATTACAAACGAGCTTCAAGAGTTTACAAATAATGGAGAAATTTCAAATATTTTAGCTGAAACTTATAGCAAAGAAATTGAGCGTTACGGGCAAAGCACCATAGAAGACGCCGAAACGTTATTTCATAAAAATAGCGAATTTACCTTGCTGTGTTTGCCATACGATGATGAAGATAAGTTGATATTCAGTATTTTTTATATTAATGAAATATTGAATAATCTTAATCTTGATATTCAGGAAAAGCTCGTCTGGATTAAAAATTTTAATGATTGTTTTAAAGAAGAATTTAATGCCAATAAAAATCTCAACAGTCAGTTAGATAAAAAATATAGAGCGTTTAAACCGAAGTTGATGAACTTCATGTATTCGGATGAGTTTTCGGATGAAAGAAATGCCATTATTCTTCATATCGAAGAATGTGACACTGTATTAAAACAGGTTCTTCAGCGTTCTCAAAAGCAATCTCTGGAAGTTGCTTTACAAAGTTTTTTTCAAAGTATATTCCATATGAACATCAATAGACTTTTTGTTTCTAATCAAAGATTGTTTGAGATGATTATTTATGATTATCTAGTAAGGTATTATAAATCATTAGCATTTTACAACCTCCATGAAAAAGCTTGATAATTAAACATCTCAATTAATGAATAGAGATGATTTATCAAAATAAGCAAAATCTAATATCAAAAAGGAAAATGACATGATAAAAATAACTGACCTGGAATGGCAAAGAATTACAAAACTTTTGGATGTTGAAATTGAAGAAATTTATGAAGAACACATTGAACAAAATACAATTAACTTAAAAGAAGAGTTACAACTATTGAAAGAGTAAAATTAAAATTTTAGAACAAAAATTTAGCATATTATTATTAAGAAAGAGACTGTATTCAGTCTCTTTCTTTTTTTAGTAGTTTAGATTTTACAATGAATCATTACTAAAATCTTCTATACATACTGCGGACAAACAACTGCCGGACAGTAGATTTTCGGACATCTTGGTCTGCCGTCAGTAGGACAGCAAGCAGTTGAGCAGCCGATTATCGGTCCTGATCCCAAGATGTCTTTCATTTCGTTTCTTGCTAATTTTTTCAAATTTTTCATAAGATTAATTTTTTAAGATTCTACGGGACATGCAATAATACAAATAACATTAGGACATCTTTTTATTCCCGGAGGTGGGCAACATGCTTGAGAGCAACCTGCAGCTCCACCATTAATGTCTTTCATTTGACTTCTTGATACTTTTTTTAAATTTTTCATAATACTGTAATTTAGTTTGTTTGATGATTATTATGGCTGGTTTCCACCACCGCATCCGTCGTAAGGCATGCATTTCCATTTTCCGTCGATCAGGCAAAGTTGTCCACCTTTGCAGGTAAGACCTCCCTGAATCGTTTTCATTTCCTGTCGGTTGATTTTTTTTAAATTTTTCATAAAAATTGAATTTGGTAATTTCCTACTCTTTTTTAAGCTTTTCGGAATTCGCTTTTAATCAATTTAAAATTAATAAAATTTAATTAAATGAAAATTATTACGCAGGAAAATCTTCATCCTCAATTAATTCGCTGATAAAATAGTTAATATCTTCACGGTCATATTTATCCGGAAACTGATAACCATTGATGATAAAGACCGGTGTAAAATTAAGTCCGGCTGAACTATTTTCTGCAGTCATCTGAATAATATTGGCAAGATCTTGCGGATTTTCTGTTCCCGATTTTCTCCTAATTTCACTCTCATCTTTATTTTTAAACCAAATATCTACAGAATTTAAAAATTCTTTTTGTGATTTGTTGTTATAAATGCTCAAAAAATCTGAAATAAGCCGAGTATATTTTTCATCAGCTCTTTCATTTGAATAGTTGAACCTCATCTGTGCAGAAATTTCATCAGGATATTGCAATAATAAATCTTCTACAATCTTATGAGCGTCCTTACAAAATCCACAGTAGGGATTAGAAACAACAGAAATATGAAGTTTTGCATCTATGTTTCCTACGAAAAATGTCTGTTGATCAGAAAACTCAATTTTTTCATTATCGGTAAGTTCTCTTTTGAACAGATCATAATTTCTTTTAAATCTTAAATTTTTTGAGTTAGATTTTTTGAGTTCTTCCTTTTGATTCATCAGATTGTTTAAAAAAGCAACCGTAAAAAATAGAGAAATAAATAATATGACACTCGTAAAGATAACAGGCATATTTATTTCCCAACTAAAATAGAAAGAACTTAATGCGATCTGACCCAGCAAAACAAAAATAATCACCAGACATACTCTACATAACGATTTTTCTACAAAAGCCTGAACATAAAATGAGTAAAGAATCACCAGAACCGAAATCATTGAAGTAATACGCAAAATAACCTGTGACTGCGGAAGAACAAGCCCGACAAACGTAATTCCCAAGAAATAAATTAAGCTAAAATCTGAAAGTTTCAGTCCTAAAACATCTGTTTTATCGGAAGAAAAAATCTTTGAACATGAACTTTGAGAAGAACTATTGGCAGCACCACCGCAAATATTACTAACAACAGCAGATTCCTGACCAAATTTCTGATTAAAAAGCTCTAACGATATGTAAACTCCAACCAATGACAATAAGTTGAAAACACTTTCGTACCAGGTAAACTGGAGAAACGAATAAAGAATAATAATCGCAAAAACTAAGTAAATTATGGGTCTAAAGTTGAAAAAAGATTTTGTTTTTACATTTTCAGTTTTTTCAAAAAGAAGTACGAAATCTCCGGAATTTTTGTAAAGCTCTTCCTTATTCAGCGTTTTTATTTTATCTGAATAAATTGTAAAATCGTTTCCTTTCTTTTTGACTAAAGAAAACGAATTATCAACCAAAGCCATGTATTCTTCCGGCAATTCGTCCCAATATTCTTTGTCTAATTCGTAGGCATCATTTTTTAATCCCAAAAAATTGAGAGTATCGCTGAAAGCCAATGCTGAAGGGTAATTGGGATGAGAATTGAACTGAAAATAAAATTCCTGTTTGTCGAGCTTAAAATGGTCTATGAGTTTGTCGAAATTCATGTAGTGATAGGTGTTATTATTTGAGCTGAAATTTACTAATTATTTTAAATTTTGCTATTTTTTAAAGAAAACAAATTTATTGATTGTGAAAAGGAAACAAAATAACATGATCATGTTATTTTGTTGAATCGTACTTAAAATTAATAAAGTGAAGTTTTCACAAGAAAACAATTGAACTAAAATTGCACTAAAATAAATTATTATTGTACGTATAGTTTATGAGTTGATCGAAATTCATATGTTGATTTGGTGTTTATTAATTATTATGAAGATAATAATTAATTTTTAAGTAATTCAAGTTCGATAATATTATTATCTTTTTTCAACTCTTCAAGTGCTTGTTTTTCAAATAGACGAAAAACTTCTTCTCCCGAATGAAAAACACCATTCGCATCCGTTTGGTCTGGAAAAGCCCCAACCGAACCTGCCATCGGATCTTTTCGAAAATTCTTATAAATTTTCACATATTTTGGATACGTTATTTTCATATCTTTAAAATTATTCACATAAGGATAAATAAAATCTCCTTTTGTGGCTTTTATTCCTTTAAGTTCAAAAATGTGGTTTTTGTGAGTGTCTTCTATTTTAAGAATCAATCCCGGAAGTCCAAAAAATTTATACGGACCACTTTTTATCGGGATCTCTTTTGCAAACCACGCAATCCACCTTCTGCCTCCAAACTCTGTGGTTGCTTTTTGCACATTGTACCCCAAAATATTATCAAACTCCGCAAGTACATTCCATTTTAAATCTATACTCTGACTAACCGAATATCTATAATCTGGAACAATTGTAATATATTCAACTTTTTGAGTATTAATATTTCTAACGACTCTATCCCTATTCATTTTTATGTTAGGGGGCATGGAAAAAACTCCTTTTTCAAAATCTGCATTCAAGGTTGAGTCCGATTTGTATTTTTCAAAACTATAAAATTCTGATTTATCTTTATTAATATTCAAAACCATTATTTCTTTCTCTATATTTTTCACGTTTGTAGAATCAGGAATAAATTTGTATTCGTAGAGAAACTGTTTGTTTTGACCAAAAATATTAATTGATGTGAAAATAAGAATGATGATTTTAAAAGTATTCATTATATTTTTTTATTTAAAACAAAAGCTGTTAAATAATTATTCAACAGCCTAAATTATTTTAGTTGATTTTAAAAACAGCTTCGTAAAAAATAACCTGATGGACAATTGCTTCCAATACTACATGATCCGCAATTATACAGAGTAAGACAACATTGATAAGTTTTTTCAACTGCTTCCCCATCACCCAAGCCTTCTTCAATACCCAGATTTTTTTTCCCACCAACTAAGTTTTTTAGTTCTCTTCTTGAAATTTTTTTTAAATTTTTCATTTTGTTAATTTAAATTTAGTAAATATTCTTTTGCATACAATCCCTGACATTGGATTTTTGCTGATCAGCGATAAAATATTTATTTCTTATACTGTACACTTACAAAAAACAAATATTTATAATTACTCTCGCAAAGAACGGGGTGAAACAAGAATTCATGATGAAGAATGGCAAAAAATTGCTAATGCTTTAGATGTTCCTGTTGAAGAAATAAAAGAAGAAAAACATTCAGGTATTGTTCACAATGATAATTCGACTTTACATGATCGGTCTGGAAGCTATATTCATAATTATAACATTCCAAATTCTATTGTAGAAAACCTTCAGGATTATATTTCAATTCTTAAGAAGGAAATTGAAAATTTAAAAGAAGAGAATACAGCTTTGAAAGCTGAGAAATAAATTTAATTTGTAATAATTGCAACCCTTCCAGCATTTAAAACGCTGGAAGGGTTTTTTAATACATTAGTTTTAGAATTGTTTGATTAAGATTTTAAAAACAATTTAAATCTTCTAAACAAAAAAAAAATCTACTTTAAAAGCTTATAAACAATTAAAATACCAAGCCCAAGTGTATCTTTTTCTCACTTTAGACTGGACTTAAATCATAAGAACACCGCTACCGCTAAATCAATCTAATAACATTTGATTAAACTGGATTAGTTACAGGGCAAAGAGGAATTATTCTATTGCAACACGGTGGAGCAAGGTGTGGATTTCTGACATAACTACAACAACCTCTTGATGAGCATTGCATCATTCCTCCATTAAATGACTTTAAATCTTCTCTTGATAATTTTTTTAAATTTTTCATAGTGATTTTTTTAAATTTTAATTAATAATTATTTTTAAAAATATGCACTAAAGTAATTTTAGTGCATATAGTTACTTATTGACCTAAGCAACTGTAATCCCAAGAGCTGCAAACTCTAGTTCTAGGATTCCAAGTTATACAACAAGAAGGTACCATACCTCCAAAAATAGCTTTTTGCTCTTCTTTTGAAATTTTCTTTAGATTTGTCATAATTATTTTATTTGACATTAGCACATTTGATTGTTCGGTATGCATTTTCCATCACAAAACTGCTCTCCTCTTTTGCATTTACATGCTGTCGGAGGATAAGGACCACTACAGTCATACCATCCACCACTGATAGATTTCAAATTTTCTTTTGAGATTTTTTTTAGATTTTTCATAAAATAGTTTGTTTTGATTTTTCCTACTCTTTTTAAAGCTTTTCGGATTACGCTTTGATGATTTTGAAGTTAAAATTTATTGGGATGTAAATCTTTACTTTGATAAATCAATATAGAAACATTTGTGTTTTTTTCTTTAGCAATAAGACGAGAAATTATGCCCAACTGCTTTTTAATAATAATTATTATTTGTTATGGTTTAATAAATGATTCTGATATATTTATATTGGTTGGCGTAATAACATCTACAGAAATATAATGAATCCCTGGTCTCAGATTTGAGATATCAATCAAGTAAGAATTTGTCGGACGAATTTGCTGATCTTCACAAATAGTCACACCAGATCCGCTATACAACGAATAACTGTTAAATCTCGCGTCTGAGCGTGTAAGAGAGATTCTCAAATTATTTCCATCTCGTACTACAAGTAAGTTTGGCAAATTATTCCCCGACCCACTTCCTTCTCCACTAGAACTTTTGACTTTGGTACCGTCACCCTCTAATGTTGACACTCCACTAGTCTGCGCAAAATATAATGAGCATCCAAATAAAAAAAATATTAAAGTTTTTAGCATAATTATATTGTTTTACTTAACAAAAGTATTGTAAATACATATTGCACGCTATACCATAAATATGGTATATTTACTTCTATGATGAAATATTTTATATTGTTCTGCGTGTTTAGCAGTATTTTTTTCATGGGTCAGAAGAAAGATCCTGAGATTGAAAAAATGCTGACAAAGTACAGAAGTAATTTAAGCGAGAATTTAGATTCTTCTTTCTATTATATAAACAAAATCAAAATTATAAGTGAACATAAAGGCGATAATTTTTACCTGTCAAAAGGATTTTATGGATTAGGTTACTGTTATTATAAAAAAGGAGATATACAAAAAGCTCAAAAATATATTTCCACGTCTATCCCAATTGCTGTCAAATCTAAAAACTTTCAAACACTCGCTTTAGCTTACAATCAATTGGGGCTGATTAAAAATAACGAGAGTAATTATCCAGTTGCAATACAATTATTCTTAAAATCATTAAAAATATCAGAGAAAAATGAACTTAATGAGAAGAGTTTTGCTTTAAAAAATTTAGGAAATCTTTTTTTATCTCAAAACGACACCACTCAAGCGATAAAGTATTTTGAAGAAGATTACCTTTTTACAAAAGAAAAGAAATTAATTCCCGAACAATTCGGAAGCTGTAATAATCTGGGATTAATTTTGCGAAAGAAAAATCCCGGTTTAGCATTGCAATATTTTAATACCGCTCTTTCTACCGCGAAAAAACTTGATAATAAAAGATGGCAGTATGATGTTCATATAAATTTATCAGTGCTTTATATGAGTGCTAATGAATATAAAGACTATAACAAAACTATAATTCACCTGAAAAATGCGAAAAAACTGATTGACGAAATTGGGGATTCAAATTTATATTTTTTATACTACTATAACTTTGGCGGTTATTATTACAAAAAAGGTCAATATTCTAATGCTGTAGATTATTATTTCAAAGCTGAAAAAATTGTCCAAAATTCTTCTATTCCTTTAGATTATAAAATTTCTTTGATGGATGATCTTCATTCAGCGCTCGAAAACAACGGTGATTATAAAAAAGCTTATCAATACCAGAAAATTTATCACAAGCTCAATGACAGTATTTTCAGTGTAGAAAAAGCCAAAAACATCAACGAAATCATTACCAAATATGAAGTTGATAAAAAAAACAGTCAAATAAAATTACTCAATCAGCAGAAAGAATTTCAGGAGAAAAAAAGCAAATTAGTGTTGATCAGTTCTCTTTTATTCATTTTAATTTTAATTGGATTTTTGTATTTTGTTTATAAAAAGTCACAGTTTCAGAAAAGACTGAGGCATCAGGAAAACATAAATTATCATCAGGAAAAAGAAAAATTAATACAGAACCAAAAGCTCAATGAAATGAGTGCAGTAATAAAAGGTCAGGATTTTGAGAGAAACAGAATTGCAAAGGACCTTCACGATGGTGTTGCCGGAGATTTGGCAGGAATAAAACTTTTATTAGCTAAAGAAAATTTGGATCTTAATAATAAAAATCTGGAAAAAATTCAGGATAATCTTTCTGATGTATTTCAGGAAATAAGGCAAATTTCGCATAATCTGAGTCTCAATAATCTTAAAGACAAAAACCTTAAAGATCTTTTATTAGATTTGGAATTAAATTACCAAAAAAGGAATGAATTCAATTTTGAGGTTCATATTTATCCCGAAGATGCAGTTGATGATTTAAGCGAAATAAACAAAATCAACATCTACAGAATTTTACAGGAATTGCTGAGTAATATTTCTAAACACGCAAAAGCAACTGAAGTAGAATTATCCATCAACAGACACCTGAATGAGATTAATATCATCATCACCGATAACGGAATAGGATTCAGCATTGACAAAAAAGGAGTTGGCCTAAATAATATTCAGGAAAGATTGCAGACAATATCGGGCGAGATCAATATTCAGTCAGATTTAAATAAAGGCACATCAATAGTTATTGAGCTAAAATTATGAAGAACACAATAAAGATTGCTATCATAGACGATCATCTTATTTTTTTGAAAGGTCTTACGATGCTTTTGGAACAGGATGATGAGTTTGAAGTAATATATGCCTTCAGCAACTATTCCGATTTATTAAAGAGCTTAAAGCTTCAAAAACCCGACTTATTGATAACCGATATTTCAATGCCGGAAATCAATGGTATTGAGCTCTCCAAAATGGTAAGGCAAATTTACCCAACTATAAAAATCATGGTGATGAGTTCTTATTCTAATATGATATCTGCTTCCGATGTCGATGGTTATTTGCTAAAAGATACAAACTCTGAAATACTGATTGAAAGCATCAAAAAAATTGTATTGAATAACGAGAAAGTTTTTCATAAAGATTTTAAGACAGATAAAAAATATGAATTTAATAAAAGTATCGTAAGCAAAAGAGAAAAAGAGATCATCAATTTTATATGTAAAGGTTGTACAACCGATGAAATATCCGAAAAACTCTTCATCAGTAAACATACGGTAGAGACGCACCGAAAAAACATTTTTAACAAACTACAGGTAAATAATATTGCTGGATTGGTGAAAAAATCAATTAGTTTAGGGATCATTGATATTTAGCAAAAACCTGTTTATTATTTTTTTCAACAAAAATAAAACATAACCAAATTTTAATTATCTTTACAAGACCATCAAATTTTAAAACAAAACGTTATGAAAAATCTAAAAAAATTGAGCAAAGACCAATTAAAATCAATCTCAGGAGCAGGTGGAATCAAAGGATCTCCAGAACCTGACTTTTGCATGTATTACTGTAACGGTGTTGTCATTTGTGCAACTTGCAGTAAAGATTTTAAATGTCCGGATGATTCTATTTAAAAAATAATCAGCAATGATCAGAAACCGTTTCTTTTGGGGAACGGTTTTTTTTATTTCAAAACAATCTCAACTGCTGTTCTCTGGCTCCCGTAAAGCCATCTTTAGAAAGTTTAGGAAATTCTTTTCCGTCAAAATATTTCTTTCTACCGATTTTAAATGTATTATGAATCATTTCTGCAATATTCCCTTCGCCTTTCTGTCTTTCAAAATATCTTTTTTCACCCAACTTTCCGCCGCGCATTGATTTGATTAAATTTAAAACTTTCTGTGCTCTGTCCGGGAAATTTGACTCAATCCATTTTACAAAAACCGGTTCAACAGTATCGTTTAACCTAACCAAAGTATATCCAAAACTCTGAGCTCCGACTTCAGAAAATAGCTTTTAAAATACTTAAAGGTTCATCGCTGTTCAATCCGGGAATAATCGGGGCAACCATAACATTTACGGGTATTCCATTTTCAGAAAGAATTTCTACTGCTTTCAATTTATTTTTTGACGAGCTTGTTCTTGGTTCCATTTTTCTGCGTAAGTCTTTATTGATTGTAGGAATACTTAATGAGACAGAAACTAAATTCTGCTCTGCCATTGGTTTTAAAATATCCAGATCTCTCAACACCATCGCATTTTTTGTCAGAACATTGACAGGATGTCTGTAATCGAGACAGACTTGTAACAACTTTCTTGTAATTTCAAATTGCCTTTCGGCAGGTTGATAACAGTCGGTGTTGCCAGAGAGTAAAATCGGTTGAGGCTTGTAACCTCTTTTTCTGAAGAATTTCTCCAGTAATTCCGGAGCATTTTTCTTGACCATGATTTTTCTTTCAAAGTCAATTCCCGCACTGTATCCCCAATATTCGTGGGTGGGTCTTGCGAAACAATAAGAACATCCGTGCTCACAACCCTGATAAGGATTCATGGAATATTCCATCGGCAAATCTTCACTTTTTACCTGATTGACAATGGTTTTCGGGAAAACTTCTGTGAAAGTGGTTTTTACAGTTTCAAAATCTTCATCTTCAGGCTCAAAGGTGAATCTGTCGAAACGGTTGATGACATTTCGCTGAGCTCCCTGACCTTTTATGATATTTTCGTTCTGCATTTCTTTTGTAAAATTATAACGCTTTGTTTTGAAAATAATGAGTTTTAACACTAAAGTTTTCCACAAAAAAAAATCCGGCATCAAATATATGATGTCGGTCTTTTTTAAAATTTATTTCTCTTGCTACTTCTTATTATTTGAAAGCATAATATTCTATCCCATGATCATCGTCGTCATATTTTTTATCAAAATGTCTGTGATGATCAGAATAATAATCGCTATACTTTTTATGTTTTTTACTTAATATTTTTTTTACGCTTAAAAAGCTAAGCACTGCCAAAAGACCTACTCCTCCTGCCAGTAAAACTCCTACTTCTTTTTTCATAATTTAGTACAATTTTGTAAATAGATTAAGCAAATAGTGTACCTTTTTTTATTCGTATAATGATAAATTTTGTTAATGTCAGCTTCATTTTCCGCCTCTAAATATCTTTGTCAAGATAAATTGTGGTTTGAAAATTGTAGTAATTCTGTACGAAACAAATCAAAAAAATAATATTATGGAAAATCCGAATAACATTGACAGAATGACCACTTTGAGCCAGGTAATGGAAAGGCTGAGAGAAAGAGGTATTCACAGAGAATTCAGAATGAACGAAGCTTGTGAAATGAAGTATGAAGATTCTGACAAAAATTACAAACCTGATGAACTGACAATTTTAAAAACATACCGATTTGAAGGAGACAGCAATCCGGACGACAGCGCTGTTCTTTATGTATTGGAAGACAACTCAGGAAACAAAGGTATCATCATCGATTCTTACGGAGCAGACAGCAACTATCCCGGTCATGAATTTGATACTTTCCTTAGAGATATTCCTGTAAATGAAAGCGACGAATATAATTTTTAAATTAAGCCTTCGCAACAATATAAAAACCGAAACTACTGAGTTTCGGTTTTTTCTTTTTTATAAAAAATTTTCTTAAGTAAACCTTTCTTTTCTTTTGGCTTTTCGGTTTCCTTTTTTGGAGTTGAAACGGCCTTTGAAATATCTTTTTCAGCTTCTTTTACAGAAGATTTCACCTCCTTTACTGTACTTTTTACTTCTTTTACCGATTCCTTGGTTTTTTCGACAGTCTTTTTAGCTTTATCGACATTGATTCCGATCAGCGTTTTCTTCAGACCGTCTTCAATTCCTTTCCAGAAAAGATTAAAGAATGATTTTGTAGGATCTCTTTCAACATCTTCCACTACAACAGACTCCGGAAATTTCCCTGAATCAGATTTAACGAAAATATTAACTACAGCACTCAAAACTCCTTTCTTTTCTTTGCTTTCTTTATCTAAAATTGAGACTTTAAGATCTTTATGTTTTATTTTAAAAGTTCCGCCAATTCCTTTTGGATTTCCTTTAAAATCAAATAACATTTCCTGAATTGTTCCCGTCGCTGTAACACTCATATACGGAACCACAAAAGCATTCAAAGCTACTGCCGGAATATTGTTGAGTTTTCCTGCAATCGAAAAACGGTCGCTTTGATCTGCCGTATTAAATCCCCAATTGACAGACAGAAGAGACGTTTTCATGAAAGTACAATCGATTTTTATATCAACCTGCGTTGGTCTTCCCTTCATCTTTGCAGAATTCAGGTTTTTTACATTCATATTAAAATTGGTAAACGTCAGTTTTCCCGGTCCGCTGCTTTTTGGTGTATCTTCTTCATATTCTAAAACCGAGTTTTTCAGCTGAAGCAAATCAATAAACATCGGAATTTTGATCGTTCTCAATAATCTGGAATACAATAACTTTTCCTTCGGATCATCTGCCGGAATTTTACTTCTGAAAATATTGGCATTGGCAGACGAAATTGTCATATTAGTTGCGTGTAAAAATTTATTCTCTGAAAACAAGTCCCAATTTCCAACTGCAGTTACCTGATTTGCTTTCAGGTCATACAAATCGCTTTCAACAGGAATCATTCTGATAAACTGAGCTCTTGAAACAAGAGGTTTCATGTCAAACTTTTCAAGTTTTATTTTATTTTTATCAAATGCTAAAGCTCCCACTGTCATGTTGTAAAACTTTGTTTTGTAGGCAAAATTCTTGGCTGTCAGATTATAATCTTTCACTTTTACAGCCAAACCTCCGCTCTTTGGTTTCTCTGTCAGTTCAATATCTTTTATTGTTGCATTAAGATCTTTGAATTGTAACGGCTGATTTTTTGAATCATAAGTTAAATTTGAATTCTTTAAAGTAACGTTTCTTACTAAAATTGGAAACTGAATTCCGTTGAAATCTGACTTTTTATTAGATTTAATGGTTCCTGCTGTAATTGTTCCGTCAACCTGATTTACCAAAACGTCTTTTACATCAAGATTGAGTTTTTTGTCAACGATTTCCCATTTATTAATGTTAAAAGCTATTTGACTGGCCTTAAGATTCATTGTCGTTTTTCCAGAACCTGAATGATTCGGAATAACTGAAATATTTCTAATATCACCTTTTTTCGGACTCAAAACAACACTTCCAAACTTCATGTCCTGATGATTGGAAAACTGAATATCTTTCCCTGAAAAATTGAAATCCTTATATCTCAAAGGAATCATTTCTGCAGAAATCTCTTTGCTGAATTCAATATTTTTAATATTTAAATTAACATCTTTAGCAAAAAGCATTTTATTTCCATTTGCTTTGTTGACCTGAATAACAGCATTATTTAATCTAAAATCATCTAAATTTAATTCAAAATTGACCGGCTTTTTTACTGCATCAGGAATTGCATTGGTAGTATAAATTAAAATATTGGGATTCTGAAAAGTTGCATTACTCAAAGAAACTTTATTATCCTTTAAAACAACATCTGTAAAATCAATTTTCTGAATAGATGCCGAAATCAGTTGCTTTTTCTTTGGGTATGATTTTTTAAAATCTTCAAACTCAATAATCGGAGCAAGCTGAAATTGATCGATTGAAACCTGTCCGTTTGCAGTAGTGATTTTTGCAATTTTTAAATTATAAATATCATCCGGCTGAAAGAAAATATCTTTTCCTTTAATGCTGTATTGATCAAATGTCACAGGAAGTTTGTTTTCCACAGTTTCTTCGTTCAACTGAAGATTTTCTACAATCAGATCTAAATCATTTACACTTAATAATTTTTGTTTGGTATATTTAAAAACCTGAATGGTTCCGTTACTGATTCTGATATTTTCAAAACTGATCGGATTTGTCTTCTTATCCGTTTTTTTATCTTTAGGTTTTGCTAAAACAATATTGAGATTAGGTTTCACCAAAAGCAAATCACTTGAACTGATTGTCTTATTAAAAATAGCATCGTAAATTCCAAAACGACTTACCTTTAAGGTGTCAATCGTTCCCTGAAAACCCATTATATTGACGTTCTGCGGATTTTTATTATTGACGGTAATTCCTGTCGCAAAAATATTTCCGGTTCCCAAATCTACACCCAAAGATTTGTAGGAAACCTGATAATCGGTATTTTTTTTAATATAATCAGGAAGCTGGGTTTTGAGCCAGATATTGATCGCAAAGTTCGCAATCAGAATAAGTCCGAAAAAAATTCCAAGACCTATTAAGAGCTTTTTCACCCAGGCTTTTTTCATAAATTATATTTGAATTAGTTCTTTACATTCATCTCAATTACGTATCCTTCATGTCCTCTTACATTCATAAAATTTCCACCATCAAATCCCAAATATTGTCCTTTAATTCCAACAAGTTTTCCTGTAAATTCAGGTTTTTTGTCGAGCGTAAAAGAAGTTACTTTTTCCGGTTTTGAAAAAGGATAATCAAACTTCCACATATTTTCGCCTTCAGAATAAAATTTCTGGAAATCTTCAGGGAAATATTCCTTTATTTTCTGCTGGAAATCTGCCAAATCTACCTCATCTTCAAAATCATCCTGCAGCATTTTTCTCCAGTTGGTTTTGTCGGCAAGATGTTCTTTTAGGGCAACTTCTATCATCCCGGCTTCATAGCGATTTTCAGTTCGTGCAATCGGTAAAGCAAATGTTGCGCCCTGATCAATCCATCGCGTGGGAATTTGCGTATTTCTCGTCACTCCCACTTTTACATCTCCGGTATAAGCTAGATATACGGTATGCGGCTGCAATTGGATTTGTTTTTCTACTTCTAAATCTCTTTCACCAACTCCCAAATGAGCGGTAGAAAGCTCCGGACGGATAATCGTATCACTTGCATACGGACTCTCAAAAAAACAGCTTTTGCAGAAACCCATTCTGTAAATTGTTTTATCTAATCCACAATTTACACATTGAAAACCTGTATGTTTAATGCTTAATTCCTTACCCAACAATTCGTTCATATGAATTAAATCTCCCGAAAGATTCAGATAATATTGTATCGGCTGATCATTAAAACTTGTCATTTTTAAAATTTGTCCCTGAAACTGCATGTTATGATTGTATTACTTTTGTGAAGTAAATGTAATCAAATAATATTTTCATCTGATAATCAACTTTTGGTTTTAACACATAATGCTGCGAGAAAAATTTTAATCGCTGTTGTAATTGTGATTCATAGCGATTTCAAAACATAAATTAATACTTTTGCATTACTAAAAAAACATTGATGACATATCTTGTAACCGGAGGAAGCGGATTTATTGGTTCTCACCTAGTTGAAAAATTATTAAAAGAAGGACATTCTGTCATAAACATTGACAATTTTGATGATTTCTACGATTATCAGGTGAAAATTAAAAATACTTTAGAATCAATTGAAAAAAATATTGACTTTAAATTTTCCGATAAGCAAAACGATATCAAAAATTTGATTTCTCTCTCAAAATCAGGACGTTACATTTTATATTATCAGGATATAAGAGATAAAGAAGGTTTAGAAAAAATATTTAAAAGTCATCAGATTGATCTAATTATTCATTTAGCAGCACTTGCCGGAGTACGACCATCAATCGAAAGACCTTTAGAATATGAAGAAGTAAATGTACGCGGAACGATGAACCTTTGGGAACTCTGTAATCAGTTTGGAATTAAAAAATTCGTTTGCGCATCGTCATCAAGTGTTTATGGAAATAACGAAAAAATTCCTTTTTCAGAATCAGATAATGTCGATCAGCCAATTTCACCTTATGCAGCGACAAAAAAGTGTGGCGAAATTTTAGGTCATGTGTATCATAGCCTTTATGATATTGACATGATTCAGTTGAGATTCTTTACTGTTTACGGACCGAGACAAAGACCTGATTTAGCAATACATAAATTCACAAAGCTTATTTCAGAAAACAAAGAAATTCCTTTCTACGGTGACGGAAAGACCGCAAGAGACTATACCTATATCGACGACATCATTGATGGAATTTTAAAATCAATTCACTATTTAGAAAATAATTCAAAGATTTATGAAATTATAAATCTCGGCGAAAGCGAAGTCATTAATCTTTCTGAAATGTTGTCAGTTATTGAAAAAAATCTTGACAAAATTGCCACAAAAAAAATACTGCCACTACAGCAGGGAGACGTGCAGAAAACCAATGCAGACATTACAAAAGCCCGAAATTTAATCGGTTACAAACCAACTACAAACTTCCAAAATGGCACAAAAAAATTTGTGGAATGGTTTTTGAGAAAATGACATCAATCTACCGCAATCACGCTTACAAAAGCATTTGCAGTAATCATAGACGAAATTTAATAAAAGAATTGAAAATCAAGTCATAAAAAAAGTTTATAATATAACCTATTTTTATACTTTTGCAAAAAATAATAAATTATGTACTGGACATTAGAATTAGCTTCATACTTAAGCGACGCACCTTGGCCGATGACAAAAGCAGAATTGATCGACTACGCAATCAGAACTGGTGCACCAATGGAAGTTGTAGAAAACCTTCAGGCTATTGAAGACGAAGGTGAAGTATATGACGCTATTGATGAAATCTGGAGCGACTATCCTACCGACGAAGATTATCTTTGGAACGAGGACGAATACTAATAAAAGCATTAGGCTTTAGGCAACACGCTTAAAGCTTTTTCAATAATAACATACACCATCGAGTGTAATTTTAATATGCTTGAAACCTGAGGTTTTGAGCTTAAAACAAATTCTATGAGTTTTTTAAATAAAGTTCTTAAAGGGTTTTTGGGAGACAAGAAAGCGCAGGACCTTAAGGAAGTAAAAAAAGTTGTAACCAAAATCAAAGCTGTTGAACCAAACATCGGAGAATTATCTGATGACGGTTTGAGAGAAAAGACCGCTGAATTTAAATCTAAAATTAAAGAAGCGACCAATGCTATTACAACTCAGATAGAACAAATCAAAGAGCAGATCAAAAACTCAAAAAATGTTGATGAGAAAGAAGCTCTGTTCTCTAAGATAGAAGCTTTGAAAAAAGATTCTTACGAGATTGAAGAAAAAGTTCTGTTACAGGTTCTTCCGGAAGCTTTTGCGTTGATCAAAGAAACGTCAAAAAGATGGGCTCAAAACGGAGAAATCCGTGTAACGGCTACAGACTGGGACAGAGAACTTGCTGCAACTAAAGATTTCGTTGAAATCCAGGGTAATGAAGCAGTTTGGAAAAACTCATGGAATGCAGCCGGAACTCCTATTTTATGGGACATGGTGCATTACGACACTCAGTTTATTGGTGGTGTCATTCTACACAGCGGTAAGATTGCCGAAATGGCAACCGGTGAAGGTAAAACTTTGGTAGGTACACTTCCAATTTACCTGAACGCACTTCCTGAAAGAGGGGTACACGTAGTAACGGTGAACGATTATTTGGCAAAACGTGACTCGGCGTGGATGGGACCATTGTACCAATTCCACGGAATGTCTATCGACTGTATTGATAATCACCAACCGAATTCAGACGGAAGAAGAAAAGCATACAACTCAGACATTACATACGGAACCAATAATGAATTTGGTTTCGATTATTTGAGAGATAACATGGTGGCTTCACCTACAGAATTGGTACAAAGAGAATTAAACTTTGCCATTGTGGATGAGGTTGACTCTGTATTGGTGGATGATGCAAGAACGCCATTGATTATTTCAGGTCCGGTTCCTCAGGGAGACAGACAGGAATTTGATGTTCTAAAACCTTCTATCGACAGAATTGTTGAAGTTCAGAAAAAAACAGTTTCTGGAATCTTTAATGAAGCTAAAAAATTAATCGCTGCCGGAAATACTAAAGAAGGCGGATTTAAATTACTTCAGGCTTACAGAGGTTTACCAAAAAACAGACAGTTAATCAAGTTCTTATCTGAAAGCGGAAACAGAGCATTGTTACAGAAAGTAGAAGCTCAGTATATGCAGGATAACAATCGTGATATGCCAATCGTTGATAAAGATTTATATTTCGTTATCGAAGAGAAAAACAATCAGGTTGATTTGACGGATAAGGGTGTTGAATATATGTCTCAAGGAAATTCAGACAACAATTTCTTCGTACTTCCTGATATCGGGACTGAAATTGCTGAAGTAGAGGCTAAAAATTTATCTAAAGAAGAAGAATTTGAAGCTAAAGAAAAACTGTTCTCTGACTTTGCTGAAAAATCTGAGCGTGTTCATACAATGAGTCAACTATTGAAAGCATACACATTATTCGAAAAAGATGATGAATATGTTGTCATTGATGGCGAAGTAAAAATCGTTGATGAACAGACAGGTCGTATCATGGAAGGAAGACGTTACTCAGACGGTCTTCATCAGGCAATTGAAGCTAAAGAAAGCGTAAAAATCGAAGCAGCTACACAGACTTTTGCTACCGTTACTCTTCAGAACTACTTCCGTATGTACAACAAACTTGCGGGGATGACGGGTACTGCAGAAACTGAGGCTGGAGAACTTTGGCAGATTTACAAATTAGACGTTGTGGTAATTCCTACCAACCGTCCGATTCAGAGACATGACAGACAGGATTTGGTTTTCAAAACCAACAGAGAAAAATATAACGCTGTAATTGAAGAAATTGAAAATTTAACATCTGCCGGAAGACCTGTATTGGTGGGTACGACTTCTGTTGAGATTTCACAATTGCTTTCAAAAGCACTTCAGTTACGAAAAATTCAGCACCAAGTATTGAATGCTAAGCTTCACAAGAAAGAAGCAGAAATCGTTGCTGGGGCAGGTCAACCAGGAGTTGTAACCATTGCAACCAACATGGCGGGTCGTGGTACCGATATTAAACTTTCAAAAGAAGTGAAAGAATCTGGTGGTTTAGCAATCATCGGAACAGAAAGACACGATTCAAGACGTGTTGACAGACAGTTGAGAGGTAGAGCAGGAAGACAGGGAGATCCTGGAAGTTCGCAGTTCTATGTTTCTTTGGAAGACAATTTGATGCGTTTATTCGGTTCTGAAAGAATTGCTAAAATGATGGACAGAATGGGTCATAAAGATGGTGAAGTGATTCAGCATTCTATGATTTCTAAATCGATCGAAAGAGCTCAGAAAAAAGTGGAAGAAAATAACTTCGGAACAAGAAAGAGACTTCTTGAGTACGATGATGTAATGAATAAACAGCGTGACGTAATCTACAAGAGAAGAAAGAACGCATTGTTCGGAGATCACTTGAAGTACGATATTACTAACATGATTTTTGATGTTGCCAACTCTATCGTAACAAAAGGTAAAGCTAATGGAAACTTTAAAGATTTTGAATTTGAAGTCATTAAAAACTTCACCATGGAATCTCCGGTTTCTGAAAATGATTTTAAATCTAAACAAATTCCTGAACTTACAGATCTTCTTTTCAAAGCAGCGCAGGCTGACTATGATATGAAGCTGAATCTTCTTAAAGAAAAATCATTCCCTATTATTGAGAATGTTTATCAGAACCAAGGTTCAATGTTTAAAATGATTCAGGTTCCTTTCACAGACGGAGTGAAGACTTTAACAATCGTTACTGATCTGAAAGAAGCTCACGACACCAACTGTGACAGTTTGATCAATGATTTCGAGAAGAATATCACATTATCAATCATTGATGAGAACTGGAAGCTTCACCTTCGTGAAATGGATGATTTAAGAAAATCTTCTCAAGGAGCTGTTTACGAACAGAAAGATCCATTGGTAATCTACAAGCAGGAATCTTTCCACTTGTTTAGCGAAATGGTAGACAAAATGAATAAAGAAATTATTTCATTTTTATACAGAGGAGAAATTCCTGCATAAGAAATATTACAGATATGATAAAAACCGCTTCTTTTGAAGCGGTTTTTTTGTTATTCATTAAATAGTACTTTGGCAATAACATGACAAATGTCAATTTTAGCATTTTATTTAGAATAATTAAAAACAATATATTTGCAAAAAATTACTCTACATGAATAAGCTAATTATTTGCGCTTCATTGTTGTCAACCACTTTTGCTTTTGCACAAGAAAAAGATTCTGCCAACTCAAAAAATATAGAAGAAGTAATCATCAATAAGATGGTGAAAAAACTCGATACCGAATCCTCCAACAAAATGCCGATAAGCTTTATCGAAAATCCACAAGTTTATTCTTCTATAGATAGAGGAATCTTGGAAAATCAGAATATTTTCACTGTGGATGATGCTTACCGAAATGTAACAGGCTTACAGAAAATGTGGAATCCAACCGGAAGAGCCGGAGATGGTGGTTCATTTTTTGTCTTGAGAGGCTTCCCTTCTCAAGCTTCTACAAGAAATGGTATGGTTGCTCCCGTTACTTCTACAATTGATGCGATAAATGTAGAAACTCTGGAATTCTTAAAAGGTCCTGTAGGAACACTTTACGGAAGTACAGTAGCTTCTTATGGTGGTCTTATTAACAGAGTGACTAAAAAACCTCAACAAAATTTCTTTGGTGCAGTCTCAGCTTCTGCCGGAAGTTACAATACTTACAGAGCAACTGCGGATGTTAACGCACCAATTACAAAAGACTTACTTTTCCGTATAAATACAGCTTATACAAATGAAGGAAATTTCACGAAACCAGATGCGAAAAACCAGTATACAACATTCGCTCCGAGTTTGACTTGGAATGTTTCCGACAAAGTTCAGCTGAATGTTGATTATGAATTATTCAGCAACCGAGTAACAGCAAATCCTTATTTCTTCTATCTTTCTCCGAAATCTTTGAACCAAATTACCAATATGAAAGATTTGGAAAAAGCTGCTGGTTTAGATTATAAAGAATCTTACACAGGAAATGATTTGTATATGACGGCAAGAAATTCCAATATTTTCGGAAACGTGAAGTGGAAAATCAACAATAATATCACGTCAAATACTTACATTAATAATTCAGATTCTTATTCTGACGGTTACAACCCTTATTTTTCGATTGGTTATGATAATGCATCTTCTTCATATTTAGTTACAAGAGCAGACCAATCTACAAACGACAGTAAAAAATCTTGGTTCCAAGTTCAACAAAACTTCAACTTCAATTATGATTTCTCCAATGGAATGAAAAACAAAACGGTTGTTGGTTTTGATTATATGAGAACAACAGAAAGATTGAAATACAAGTATTTGAACTCTAATTTTGATACTGTAGCAGCTTCAGGTGCAGATTATTCTGGAATGAATGCTAATGCATTATCTGCACTTTACGCAAGTTCTGCAAATTTTTCAACTTGGGATTATTTGAGAGATTTGAATACTTATTCAGGATATATTTCCAACTTATTTACTCCGATTGCAAACTTGCACATTATGGCAGGACTTCGTTATGAAAACAACGATTATCTAGGCGGAATGTCTGGACCAAATACAGAGAAAGCATTCAACCAATCTGCATTTTCACCAAAAGCCGGACTTGTTTACGAAATCGTGAAAGATAAATTCTCAGTTTTCGGAAATTATCAAAACTCTTTCAAGTCTAACGGATACTATACCTCTGATGTAGCAGGAAATACAACTTTATCAGATCCTGAGAGAGGAAATCAGTTTGAAGGTGGTTTCAAAGCGAGTTTATTCAAAAATAGATTCAACGCAACAGTTTCTTACTACAACATTAAAGTGAAAAATCAATTGCTATATACCGGTGAATACACTGCAAATTTTTCTTCAGTGCAACAACAAACCGCTTCTACACTTAGTAAAGGTTTTGAGTTAGAAGTTAACGCTTATCTTGTTAAAGGTTTCTCGTTGGTCGGAGGTTTAGCTTACAACGATACAGTGGATGAATCAACAGATTTAAGACCAACAACAGCGGGTTCTTTCTGGAACGCTAATTTCAATCTTGCTTATCAATTTATTGATGGAAAAGTAAAAGGTCTTGGATTCGGATTTGGAGGAAATTATGCAAGTGATAATAATGTAACAGGTGATTTCATTTTACCAAAATATTTCGTTTTGAATGCCAATGCATTTTACGATGCCAAGAAATTCAGAATCGGAGTAAAAGTTGATAACTTCACGAATGAACATTATTGGACAGGATATTCCACAGCCAATCCGCAAAAATTAGCAAACTTCTTAGGAACAATTGCTTATAAATTCTAACAAGAATACAAATAAAAACCATCTGCCAAACTGCAAGAGTAGTTTGGCAGATTTTTTTTGATTAAAAACAATCCGATTCGTTAATTGTAATTAATCTAAATAAAAACGGAAAATCTTATATTTGCACAACTTTAGAAATTCATGAAGAAAAAACATCACCCTAAAAGGAAACCGAGCCCATTCAAAAAATGGACTGGGAAACTGCACTTATGGTTCGGATTGGGAATCGGATTTTTGATATTCATTATCTCAATTACCGGTGCTCTCTATGTATTTAAAGATGAAGTGGAAAACTTCACCCGCAAAGATGTTATCAATCACAATGAGCAAAATATCGATCAAAAAGAAATACTTCCAATCAGGGTCCTAGAAAAATCGGTTGTTGCACAGGTCAAAGAAAAATATCCTGTACATTGGGTTAACATCCCGATTGATAAAAAAATGTCGTACCAGTTCTATTGGTATGAGCACAATCCTAAAGCATGGAATTATTTTGAAGAATTTCCTATCTACAAAGTTGCTTACGTCAATCCATACAACGGAAAAGTTCTAGAAACTTATGACGAGAAAAATGGTTTTTTTCAGATTGTAAAAATGATCCACTGGAGTTATTTACTGAAGCAGGAATGGGGAACTTATGTTGTCGGCATTCCGGTGATTATCTTTGTGATCATGCTTATTTCAGGGATTATTTTGTGGTGGCCAAAAAATAAAGCTGCCAGAAAACAACGTTTCTCATTCAAATGGCAAAATGTAAAAAGCTGGAAAAGAAAAAATTACGACCTTCATAACGTCCTAGGATTTTATGCATCAATATTTGCTTTAATATTTTCTCTTACCGGTTTGTTCTACGCATTTTTTGTTGTTCAGGCGGCGTTTTATTTTATCTTTTCTGGAGGAAGTACAGTCTATCCTGATTTCTCATCTATTAAAACAAAAGCTCCTACAGAGTTGAGAACTGAGGGCACTTTAGATAAAATCAGCAATACCGTAAAAGAAAAATATCCTGATTCTTTCGGTTTCGCAATCGATTTAGGGCATCCTCACATGGATGATCATGAGCATCCAAATTTTGAAGTTTTTGTAAAACACCTCTCCTATTCTTACCATAAAAGCAGCAGTCTGATTTTCGATGAAAACTCCGGAGAATTACTTCATACGCATGATATGAAAGATAAAAATTTTGGTGAGAAAACAGTAGGAGCGAATTACGACATTCACGTTGGATCGATTTTAGGATTGCCAACCAAAATTATTGCTTTCATTGTAAGTTTGATCTGTGCATCTTTACCCGTAACAGGATTTTTAGTTTGGTGGGGAAGAAGAAAAAAAACCAAAAAAGCAATCTCATAAATTTTTAATAATATTCTACATTAAGCTTTATTAATACAATCTTTTTTATAAATTTATTGCCTCGAAATTATACAATAAGAAAATGTCAGTAATAGATTTGTCAAAACAGGTTGCATTAGGTATCGATATCGGTGGGACCAATACTAAATTTGGTTTAGTGAATCACAGAGGCCAGATTTTAGCAAAAGGTTCAATCCCAACCGATCAATACGGTACTCCGGAAGAATTTATTGATGCACTGCACAAAGAAATTCAGCCGTTGATCGATGAGCATGGTGTAGATAAAATGATGGAAGGAATCGGTGTAGGCGCGCCCAACGCAAACTATTACAGAGGAACTATCGAACAGGCCCCCAATCTTCCATGGAAAGGTGTGATTCAATTTGCGGATTTGATGACTGAAAAATTCGGACAGCCTTGTAAAATGACCAATGATGCAAATGCTGCAGCTCTTGGTGAAATGATGTACGGCGCTGCAAGAGGCATGAAAGATTTTATCATGATTACTTTGGGAACTGGTGTTGGAAGTGGAATTGTTTCCAGCGGACATTTGATCTATGGTCATGACGGTTTTGCAGGAGAACTCGGTCATACCATCGTAAAACCAGGCGGAAGAAAACATTGGAGCACAGGTTCTGAAGGAAGCCTTGAATCTTATGCATCTGCTACAGGAATTGCCATCACCGCAAAAAAAATGAGAGCAGAATTCCCGGATTCTATGCTGAATCAATATCCTGAAGATACCATCAATTCTAAAACCGTACACGAATGCGCTTTAAAAGGAGATCCTGTAGCCATTGAAGTTTTCAGATATACCGGTCAGAAATTGGGTGAAGCATTAGCAAATTTCGTGATGTTCTCTTCACCGGAAGCTATTTTATTATTCGGAGGAGTAATTAAAGCGGGAGATTTTATTTTAAAACCAGCCAAACTTCACATGGAAAGAAACCTTTTACCAATTTTCAGAAACAAAGTAAGATTGGTTTTCAGTGAACTGGATGAAGCAGACGCTGCTATTTTGGGAGCAAGCGCATTGGTTTGGGAAAAATAAATTCAGGCAAATAAAAATAGTAAGCATTCTCTTTTGAGGATGCTTTTTTTGTTTAATATTTTTGCTGAAAATAATTTAAGATTATTTGTGAAATCTATGAGTGCGATTTGTGTTTAAACCTTTGCTTGAAACAATTTTGGCTCAATTTTTTCTTATTTTTGATACGTTTTTAAACTACCTAAAAAAGGTGTGAGAAACTATTAAATTTAAAATCAATTTTAAAATGGATAAAAATAATTTACAGCAAATTACTTTCGGAGGCGGATGTTTCTGGTGTGTAGAAAGCTGTTTTAATATGCTGAAAGGTGTAGAATCTGCAATTTCCGGATATTCGGGTGGTCACACAGATAATCCGACTTATGAAGAAATCTGTACCGGACAAACAGGTCATGCAGAAGTTGTACAAATCACTTATGATCCTGCAATTATTTCTTATGATCAACTGATGGATGTATTTTTCTTCCTCCACGATCCTACTCAGCTTAACGGACAGGGAAATGATATCGGAACTCAATATCGTTCTGTCATTTTCTACAAAGATGATGCGGAAAAAGAAAGAGCGGAAAATGCCATCAAAGAATCTGAAGCGTCAGGAAAATGGTCAGGAAAATATGTGACAGAATTGGCACCATTTGAAAAATTCTGGGCAGCAGAACAATATCATCAAGGATATTACAATGTGAATCCTAATCAGCCTTACTGCAGCGCAGTAGTGGGTCCAAAAATTCAAAAATTTAAAAAACATTTCGGAGAACTTGGAATGTTAACAGATTCAGAATAAAGAAAAAGCGAAGATTTCTCTTCGCTTTTTTTGTTTTTTACTCTTCCTGAATTCCAGCGTACTTTTCAATAATGTAAGCCGTTGAACTTCGCAATTCTCGTCCATTATCCGGATCTACACCATCCAAAGTGAAAAACTCTACCACTCCATTATACTTTGAATACCAAGTGTTTCCTATTGCATTCTCAACAGTCAAGGTATCTTTTCTTGTGATTTTTTTAAAATATTTAACTAAATATTCATCCGCTGGTGTTAAATCAAGATTAGGTCGATCGTCTTCACAATCTGTGATTTTATATTCAAATTTATCCCAGTACATACATTTCTTTTCTTTCGTAGATTCGCCTAATAAAGAAAGCACAGAAGGGTTTTCTTTATTTTGTTGTTTAGAAAAAGTATAATTCCCTGTAAGAAGTAATAATACGAAAGCAACTTCTACCATTCCGAAACCATTCTGTTTCATAAATTCCGGCATTTTGAAATATTGTTCGTTGGTAATATTAATGATGATATTCGAAAGCTTTTCCGTTAAAGATTCTTCATTCTCATCTACACTTATTTTTATTGTTGTTTTGTTTGCATCATCTTCTTTTTTTACAAAAGTTCTGGCAAAGTCTGAGAAATCTTTGTAGCCGACATATTGACTTAATTTATTTAAAGTATCAGAATCAATATTGATTTCCTTATCATCCCTTATAAATGCATCGTAATATCTGATAAAAGTCTTATCTGAAATACTTGGTGAAAAATGATCGTCAAAATAAGACCATAAATAAGCAGCTATTCCGCTTTTTGCATTTTTTCCCGATTCTCTTTCTCCTCGCTTAAATACCTCATCGATTAATAGTTTTCTTTTGGACATAATTAGTTTTTAAGAGTATTACAAAATAGGTGATTTCCAACCATACTTCATTACGGTTTTCCGTAATCAAATCCTGTCCATTTATTGTCCATCGATGTCTATGTTTTGTCTAACACCGGCTTCTCCATTTGTCGCAAATTTGCTCAAGAAATCAGTGAGAAACAAACAATTACAAAAACAAATTTACAAAACTGATTTCAAAATCACCTGATAAAACGGAAGAAAACTCCGGGTTGGGAAGCAGATGTTTCTCTTCCGTTTTTGAAGGTTCACTTCCCAAAAAATTTTAGAAGCGCTTCATTTTTTTAATCGTGTAACACTATCTGTGATCTGTTTCGCAGGGAAGAACACGAATGCTTTAACAATAAATTTTTTGACAAAATGATTCAATTACTTTTAGTGCTACTTGGTTTAGCATTCGGAAATAATAACGGAAATGCAACATGCAATGACAATAACGGAGGAACAGTGACAACTCAGGATTCCGGAGGAACAGGTTTAGATCCAGGAACCGGAATTGATCCGGGTGGAGATACAGGTGGGGAAACGCATCCAATACCACCAAAGAAATAATATTATTTTTTAACTTAGGGGAATGAAAAAAAATCATTCCCTTTTTTTATTATTGTTTATTTTAACTTTTATTGCATGTGGTAAAGAAAAAGATAAAATTGAAGCCGATAAGCTTTATGAACAAGGTACTGAATTATATTATAAGAAAAAATTTGATAGTGCATTTGTGAAATTTTATAAATCCTACCAACAATATTTAAACAATAAACAAAATAAAGACGCTGCAGTATCATTAATATTTTCTTCCATGATACAAACTGAGAAGGGAGATTATTTAGGCAGTAATGATAATGCCACAAAGGCTGCAAAGCTTTTAGACAAAAATGATGAAAATTTTTCCTCTATATATAATCAATTTGGTAGAAATCATGAGGAATTAAAAAATTACAAAGAAGCAATATATTTTTACAACAAAGCTATTCCATTTAGTGATAATGAGCATGCGAAATTAGTTTTACAGAATAATATTGGAATTATTAATTTAAAAATTAAAAATTATCCTGAAGCTGTTAAAATTTTCTCCAATGCAACAAAAAACAAATTAATTAAAGACAGTATCGACCTAGGAAATAAAATTTTCGATAATTATGCTTATTCAAAATTTTTATCAAACAAAAATTATAATGCAGAAAAAGAATTAAAATCTATTTTATCAAATAAGTTAGGAAGAAAAGATTTATCTGGAATAAATGCCAGTTTATCTCATCTTGCCGATTTTTTTAAAAACAAAAATCAATCTAAGAGTTTATATTACGCAAAAGCGATGTATGAAAACTCTAAAAAGACAGGCAGTTCTGATGATGAATTAGAAGCTTTAAAAAAGATGATTAGTACTGAAGAAAGTGAGAATATTAAACCCCTTTTTAATAAATATCAAGGCTTAAATGACAGTATTCAAAAGGAAATCAACAATTCAAAAAGCCAATTCACTTCAGTAATTTATGATACAGAACAAAACAGAATTAATGCTTTAAACAGCGAAAACAAAGTTCAAAAGCAATATTTTCTTCTTGTTTTTTTAGCTTTAGTAATTATTATAATAAGTGTTTGGTTTCGCAAACGCCAGATAAGATTAAAAAAAGAAAAAGAACTCGAAGTAAAAAACACAGAACTCAGATATTCCAAAAAAGTACATGACAAAGTAGCCAACAAAGTTTATCATGTCATGTCTGAAGTAGAGAATACTGAGAACATGAACAAAGAAGTTTTGCTTTACAAACTTGATGGGATTTATCAGATTTCGCGAGACATATCCTATGAGAAAAATGATGTCGCTCTTGAGCATAATTTCTCACAGCATTTATCTCAAATGCTAAAATCTTACTCCTCAGAAATTATCAAAGTTCCTATTATCGGTAACGAAGAATCTTTGTGGGAGGAAGTTGCAGATCATTCAAAGGTTGAAGTTTTTTATATCTTACAGGAACTCATGACCAATATGAAAAAACACAGCAAAGCAAATAAAGTTCTTCTTGATTTTTTACTCGAAAATGACCTGATCAATATTGTATATTCTGATAACGGAATAGGAATTTCGGAATTTTCTCCCAAAAATGGTTTGCAAAATACGGAATCCCGTATAAATTCTATTGGTGGAACAATTAATTTTGACACGAAAACAGAAAATGGTTTGATAATAACCCTTTCATTTCCAGCAAAAAATTAATAACTATGTTTAAAAAAGCACTGATAGCCGAAGATTTCGAGAGTTATTACTCATCTATTCAAAATGCCCTTGAAGAATTAAAAATTGAAACTGTTGACAATGTTCAGTATTGTGACGATGCATTTATAAAGATCAAAAAGAGCAATCGTGAACACGCCCCTTATGATTTACTTATTACCGATCTTTCTTTTGTAAGCGATCATAGAGAACAGCATCTAACGAATGGTCGGGATTTAATTAGTATCATTAAAAGTGAATCTCCTACTACTAAAATCATTGCTTTCTCAATAGAAGATAGGGCTGAAGTCATTGATGATCTTTTCAAAACGCATAAAATTAATGGTTTTGTATCTAAAGGTCGAGGTGACCTTAAAGAATTGAAACAAGCTGTAAAAGCTGTCTTTAATGATCAAAAATATATTTCAACCAATATAAAAAATTCGATAAAGACAAAAAATTCTTACGATTTTACAAGATTTGAGATTATTTTGGTGAAATTACTTTCAGAAGGTATGATGCAAAAAAATATTCCTGATTATTTAAAAGAAAACAACATCAAACCATCGAGCTTGAGCAGTGTTGAAAAGTGTCTCAATAATATGAAAGAATCTTTAGGAGTCGGCAATAACGAACAACTGATTGCTCTTTGCAAAGATTGGGGAATTATTTAATGATATTCTTTATAAAATTTATAAAACTTTTCATTTTTTGAAAGGTTTTTTTCGTTTTACGGTTTCCCGTAAGGATTGGTTTTTAAAGGGTTATACTTTTGGAGTGTTAAAACAATTAAAAAAATATTTACTATGAATGTAAAACACACACCAACAGCAATCGTTCACAAAGGACAAAAAGGAGGAACGACTGGTTGCGGAACTGACACGACTATTCATTCTACTCATTGGACAAATACAAGTGAAAAAATAACATGTGATAAAAACGGCTGTAAAAACTAAAATCATGGGAAAATTTGAAATCACTCAGAGAGTTAACAAAGAATATCAATTTAACTTGAAAGCCAACAACGGAGAAATCATTTTAATGAGTGAAGGATACGTTCAGAAATCATCTTGTCAAAAAGGAATTGATTCTGTGAAAATTAATTCACAAAACGATGCGAGATATGACAGACGAGTTACAGTTAACAGCAAAGATTATTTTGTCTTGAAAGCCGGGAATGGAGAAATTATAGGTAAAAGCCAATATTACAGTTCAAAAGCTTCTATGGAAGTTGGCATTTCTTCTGTTAAAACCAATGCTCCGACAGCAGAAACTGTTGATGAAACGATTTAAAAATCAAAACCATGGATCTTAAAATTAAACTTGAACAATTACATCAGAAAGTTGTAGGACTAAAAGATCAGATCGGAACAGAAGAAGCTACAAAAAACGCTTTTGTAATGCCTTTTATTCAGATTTTAGGTTACGATATTTTCAATCCTACAGAAGTAATTCCGGAACACATCTGTGATATCGGAACAAAGAAAGGAGAAAAGATAGATTATGTTATCAGAAAAAATGATGAACCCATTCTTATCATAGAGTGCAAACACTGGAAAGAAAGCGCAGATGCTCACAACTCTCAGCTTCATCGTTATTATCATGTTTCAAAATCAAGATTTGGAGTTCTTACCAATGGAATCATCTATAATTTTTACACAGATCTTGAAAAGCCAAATATTATGGATGAAAAACCTTTTTTCACCATTAATATTGAAGACATTAAAGATAGTTCGATAAAAATATTGGAGAGCTTTACCAAAAAAGATTACAATCTCGAAAGTATCTTAGACTCTGCGGAAGCTTTGAAATACATCAGAGCTATCAGAAATGAATTTGAGAAAGAAATCGAAACTCCTTCGGATGAATTGGTCAAAATGTTGGTCAGTCGATTTTTTAATAGGCCGCTCATTGCAAACCGAATGATCGCTTTTAAAGAATATACCAAAAAAGCACTGACCACATCAATCAACGAGTCAATTAGTTTTAGACTAAAATCTGCATTAAGCATCAACGAGCAAATCGAAAAACAGGAAGAAAAAGTTACAACTTCAACTCCTATTGATGAAAATAATGATTCTAAAATCGTTACAACCGAAGAAGAACTAGAAGCTTTTCAAATTGTAAAAGCCATTTTGAGAGAAAAAATTCCTTCTGAACGAATTGCTCATAGAGACACTTTATCATATTTCGGAGTTCTGCTTGATGATAACAACAGAAAACCACTTTGCAGATTCCATTTTAATACTGCAAATAAATATTTGGAAACTTTTCATCATGGTAAAGACGCAGGAGAAAAAGTTTTGCTGAATAGTCTTGATGAAATTTATAATTTCAGGAATGAACTTCACAAAACATTAGAAAACTATTCATAAAACTTATAACCATGAAAACTTTTTTATTGATACTGAAAATTTTACGTTGGTTTTTCGGAGCTTTATTTTTTCTTTTGTCATTGGGTTTACTATTGGAACAAAGCTTTATCGCTTCTGTAGTAACTTTAATATTTACAATATTTCTACTTCCATTATCAGGCGATTTCATTATAAATAAAATAATGAACCTTGATGGAACCAATAAAATCTTACAAACAATAAACTATTCTGATCTCAATACTATTTTGCCAATCTACAATCAAAATGTATTAAATCGTAAAAAACCATTAAGTAACAAGCTAAAAATAAAAGTCGGGAAAAAGATTTACTATAATACTTTATGCTATGCAGTTTCAGATTTTAATCTTACTCCGAATGAGATAATTAAGCTAAATGAGATCAAAGTATATTTCAATTTATCCGATCAGCAAATATTTCTTGAAAAAAATAGAATTTCAGAAAAAACTGTGAAAAATTTAATTCAGAAATGTTACTCAGATCAGGTATTGACCGATTCTGAAAATCAACAAATAACAAGCGTGTCTAACTTTCTTCAATTTCCACCAGACAAAACTGAAGCAATCAAAAACAAAATTGCCTTTTCATTATTTAATAAAATTCTTGAAGAAAAGATATCTGATAGACGTCTTTCTCCTATGAAAGAAACGGAATTGAAGCAGACAACAAGAAACTTGAAAATTGATCACCAGAATATTAAAAATTTTATCTCTGAAAGAAAAATTAAAAGTTTACAACACGCTAAACTATTATGGAATTTAGATCATGGTATTTTTCCGCTCGTCTACAATCCTCCAATAGTTTTAAGCAGAGATGAGCAATGCTATCTGAGTATTAATGCCAATCTCATTGAAAATAAATTGGTTCATAAAGGCTATTCGAGTACAAGTTCTAGCGTTTCTTTTAGAGTTACGAAAGGAGTAGGTGCAAGAGTTGGCGGCGGAAGATCCCGTCCTATAAAAGAAAACGTGACACAGATACATCCCGGAACTTTATTTCTGACAAATTCTAGAATAGTTTTCAATGCTGGAGGAAAAAGCTTTCAAATTCCCTTTTATAAGTTGATTTCTCATGATATACGGGGAGGAAGTTTCGAGTTTGTTGTTCAAAACAAAAGCTACTTATTACGCTTAAATTATAATGAAGCCGAAATACTTTCACTAGGATTAACCAGCTGTATCAGGCAGCATAGAAATGCCAATGATCATGTAAAAGCACAAGCGATGAGAGAAAAATCTATGAATGAAATTTTTATATAAATAATTAACATTAAAACCATGAAAAAACTACTATTTACAAGCCTTTTAGGTTTAGGCTTATTATTACCTGCAACCATTTTTGCATCAACAAACAACACAACTTCTACCACCGAAATGTCTTTTTCAAAAGGAAAGAAAAAGAAAAGCAAGAAGAGCAGAACTCGAAAATCAACTTCATCAAAAAGCCGAGGTTGTACTTTCAATGGTCACACCTTGTACGTTGGAAAAAGAGGTGGATGTTATTATATGGCGGGAAGCAGCAAAGAATATGTAGACAGATCTTATTGTTCAGGCTGTAACTAATTCACAATAAAAGTCCGGCAAATTTTAAAACTAATTATATGAAATACCTCATCATTATAGCATCACTATGCTGTTTCATCGGCATTATTGATCTACCAATTGGCTATTATACTTTTCTTCGGATCATCGTTTCGTTCATGTCATTCGTGATTATTGTGAATGAGTTTAAAACCAGAAGATTTTGGTTCATCGCTTTCGTTTTGATCTTCATTCTTTTCAATCCGATTGTTCCGATTTACCTTTATTTAAATCCATTTTGGATTTTCATTGATTGCATTGTCGGACTTTTATTGCTCTACTATTTCTACAGTTTAGTTCCGAAGAAAAAGATAAAAGAACCGGAAACAATTGACATTCAGCATCAGGAAATCCCACGAACAAGAGACCGAATAATTAAATAAAAAACTATGGAAACACTACAAATACCCGAAAATCTTAAAGCTCATTTTTTAAGATTATATCAAATGGCAATTTGCGACGATGATTTTAGTCCGCTCGAATTGAAAATGCTTTACAAATCTGCTGAAGAAAGAGGCATTTCGTCAAAAAACTTAGATGAAATTCTTTTAAATCCAATTAATTCAAAATCTCTGATTCCTGAAACTATCGAAGAAAAAGTAGAATATCTCTACGATCTCACGGTAATGATTTGGGCAGACGGAATTGTCACGGAAAATGAATATTCTGCTCTCAAAAAATATGTCGGAATGTTCGGCTTCTTAGAAGAAAACGTACAAGATATTGCCGATTATTTCATCGAAGGAGTAAAGAATGGAAAAACCAAAACCGATATTCTTAATGACTTAAAAAACTGATCACTATGAATGCCATGACCTCAAATATTAAAAATCTTTTCAGATTAAAAACTGTTCCGGTTGATGAAAATCAAAATCAGCTTCCGACAACTGAAACGGTAAACATCGAAGAAACAGAAGAAAGCCGAAAAAGAACGTATCACGAATCCGGCTACAGAGACGGAACAAGAAACAGCGGAAATCATACTGCCTTATCAATTTGCCTTGATGCAATTTATTCTAAATTTCAGAACGAAGAAAAACAACTCGTTGAAAAACAGAGTAAACTAAAGGAACCTTATCTCAATGAACAAAAAAACAAGGAAACAGAGATCAAAGGACTGACAGTTTCTTTAGATAACAAAGAAGAAAAGCTTAACAACATTGGTGAAGACATCAAAAATGTTCAGGATAAAATTGAAGGTCTGAAATTTGAAATCAACGATCTTCCAAGAAATCCCGAAGCGTACAGCGTAAACGCAACAAAAGGTGCTTCCACAAAATTCTGGATCGGTTTGATTCTTCTGATTCCGATCAGTCTGTATCTTTTCACTTTTTATATTTCGACTTCGTATTCTGCGTTTTTCAAAAGTTTTGATGCGAACGGAAATATTATTCAGAGTGTTTTGGATGCGCAAGCTTTCAACAAAGCTTGGGATGAAGGTCCGCTTGAAGGAGCTTTTGTGACGCTGATTCCGTTTGTGTTTTTAGGTTTGGGATATTTGATCCACATGTTTGGCGAAAATAAAAGTTTTGGCAATTATGCTAAAATCGCACTATTATTCATTATCACATTTGTGTTCGATGCCATTTTAGCCTATGAAATTGAATCTAAATTGTACGAACTCAACAAAACTTTTGAATCTCTCCCATTCGATCTCAAAATAGCATTTACAAAAAATCAGTTTTGGGGAATTATTTTCGCCGGGTTTATTGTCTACATTATTTGGGGACTGGTTTTCGACTTTGTGATGAAAGAGCATAAAGAAAAAGATAAGATCAAAAACGAGCAAATCAGAAGACAAAAAGATATTTTGATTCATCAGGAAAGAATTCTTGATTTTGAAAAAGAGAAAGAAGAAGTCAGAAATAGTATTGGAAGTATCAAAGAACTAATTGCCAAAGCAAAAGGCAGAATCGAAGAACTTCAGAACATTATCGATGGAGTGATTATTCCTACAAAAGATTATAAACTCTACGCTTCGGAATATATGCAGGGTTGGATCACTTTTATGAGTGAAAAATTAGCCGTTTCTCAATCAGTAAAACAGGAAATGATAGAAGAATGCAAGAAACAATACAACTACAATCTCAATAAAGTAGGTGCAAATTCCGACAGTCAGAATTCTGTTTATATGTCAGTTTTATAAAAATTAATTATGAAAAAAATATTTTACTTTATCATTGTGTCCGCTTTTTTCATTCAATGTGGAAAGACACCAAAAAATGATTCCGAAGATCCGATTCAGATTAAAGACACTTCAAATTCTAAAAATTTAAATGTGAGTGTATTAATCGATCTTTCAGACAGAATCGATCCTGAAAAAAATCCAAATCCGACAATGGAATATTTCCAAAGAGACACGGAATACATCAAAGCCATCGAGAAAGGATTTTTAGATCACATTAAAAGCAAAAAAGTCATTCAGCTCAACGATCAAATGCAGGTATTCTTTAATCCTGAACCTTCTGATCCTAAAATGAACCAACTGACAAAAGAGTTGAAAGTTTCTTTTGATAAAAACACCACGAAAGAAAACATCAAATTGGTTGAAAATAAATATTCTTCGTTGCCAATGCAGATTTATGAGTCGGCTATAAAAGATAAAAAATATGTCGGTTCAGATATTTGGGATTTTTTCAAGAATAAAGCGAAAGATTACTGCATCAAAGATGATCATAGAAATGTACTTTTCATTTTAACTGACGGTTATATTTATCACAAAGATTCCAAATTTTCTGAAGGACAAAAAACCTCTTATCTCACTCCGGAACTTGTGAAATCTTTAAAACTAAATTCTTCGGAATTCAAAAATAAAATTCAGGAAAAAGGTTTAGGCTTTATAAAAGCAAATGATGATCTTGATAATCTTGAAGTAATCGTTTTAGGGATCAATCCCGCAAAAGGAAATCCTTTCGAAGCCGATGTCATCAAAGAATACTGGGAAAACTGGTTTAAAGAGATGAAAATCAAAAACTATCAGATAAAATCTGCTGATTTACCTTCTAATTTAGAACCGATTATTTTAAAAGCAATTTCGGGTAAATAAAACACTTTTAAGCATATCATTCATTCCAAAGACGAAGTTTTCTTCGTCTTTTTCGTTTATTATCTTTTCCCTATTTTTGTGAAACTCGTTGCATTATGAAAAAAATTGTTCTGATCGAAGATGAAACCAGCGTAGTTTCTTTTATTAAAAAAGGGCTTCAGGAAAAGGGATATGAAGTTTCGGTGGCTTTTGACGGTCGCACCGGAGTCAGTCTTGTGCAGGAAAATGATTTCGATCTGGTCATTTTAGACATCATGCTTCCCGAAATGAACGGATTGGATGTCTGCAAAGAGATCAGAAAAACCAACAAACACGTTCCTATTCTCTTTTTAACGGCATTGGGAAGTTCCGAAAATATTGTTCTCGGCTTGGAAAGCGGTGGTGATGATTATTTGGTAAAACCTTTTAAGTTTATCGAATTGGTTGCCAGAATTAAATCATTATTACGAAGAAGCGTTCCTATTTCAACTCCCGAAATCACAGAGGATGAAACATTTAACGAATATCTTTTTCAGTTTTCAGATCTTAAAGTGAATGATTATACCAAAAAGGTAACGCGCGCAGGAGAAGAAATTTCTCTGACCACTACAGAATATAAATTATTAATGTACTTCCTCAATAATCCTGAAAAAGTAATCTCAAGAGCAGAAATTCTGGATGCAGTTTGGGGAGTTAATTATGAATTAGGAACCAACGTTGTGGATGTTTACGTCAATTATTTAAGAAAGAAAATCGATAATCAGGATGACAAAAAATTGATTCATACCGTAATAGGAATGGGTTATGTTTTAAAGAAACCATAGAAAATGCCTAACAAAGTAATGACAAATCAGACCAAAACGATGGTGCTTTTGATGGTTGTTTTTATAACCGTTATTTCGCTGTTTGGCGGCTTGGTTTATTTTTCGATTGTTAATTTTTCGCATCAGAGGTTTTATGAATTACTAAAAATTCGTACCACAACGATTGTGCAGATTGAGAAAAGCAAAGCAAGTCTTGATCTTCCGGAAAATCATATTCTAAACGGCTTAAATGACGAAGAACTTCCGATGGAACGTGATTATGTTTTTGCAGTTCCTACGGATTCAAACTTTAAAAACATTTCCAAAGAAGTTCATATTCCAGATACTTTTTTTAAAAATATTATCCGAAAAGGGGAAGCCAATTATAATGATAAAGAGTTTTATTATATCGGTCAGTCTTTTAGATTTAATCAAAAAGACTACATCGCAATTGCCTCTGCAAAGAATCATTATGTGGTTTATTATCTCGGATTTCTGAAAAGAACAATTATTACCTGTATGGTTCTGTCGATTTTCTTCAGTATGATTTTTTCTTTTTATTTGTCTAAAACGTTATTTAAACCTATTCTTAAAATTACAGGAAAAGTAAAGCAGATCAGTTCTGAAAATCTTCATTTAAGATTGGAACCTCAACCAGATAATAAAGAATTGAATGAATTGATCGACACCTTCAACACGATGCTGACAAGAATCGAGACTTCATTTGAAACGCAAAATCATTTGATCGGAAATGTTTCTCACGAATTGAGAACGCCACTTACGTCAATTATGGGAGAAGCCGATGTTGCCCTATCTATTAACAGAACCGCGGAAGAATACAAAGAAACCCTGGAAATCATTCTTGACGAAGCTGAAAAATTAGATAAAAAAATAAAAGCCCTTCTACTGATTGCACAAACCGGTTTTGACGGTAAAATTCAGAAAATTGACAGGGTAAGGATTGATCAGCTTTTGTGGGACGTTATTGAAACCCTGCGAAAAATCAATTCTAAAAACAACATCTATCTTGATATCAGTATGCTTCCCGACAATCCTAAAAAACTGAAAGTTCAGGGAAATGAGCAACTGCTTCATCTCGCCGTAGCCAACATTATCAATAACGGATGCAAATATTCTGATTTCCAGCAGGTGAAAGTTTCGCTGGGAGCCACAGATACAGATGTTTATATCATCGTAAAAGACAACGGAATCGGTATTCCCGAGTCTGAAATGGACAAAATCTACGATCCTTTTTTCAGAGCTTCCAATACCAAAAATTACGAAGGATATGGCATCGGTCTTCCACTTGCCCGAAATATTGTAAGAATGCACAATGGCGAACTGATCGTAAGCTCACACGAAAATCAGGGGACGACTGTACAGCTGCGTTTTCCTACTATTTTTGGCACTCAACAGGAGGAAAAGCAATCTTAGCTTTAAAACGAAGCATTTTTCTAAAATGAAATTCTAATCTCATTTTAATCTCTTTAATTACATTTTAATTTTATTCCAAACGTCTTCTAATCTTACAGATATAGTTTTGTATTATCAAAATAGGTAATCACTAAATCTAAAAGATATGATCAAGACCATTTTAATCGCAACAGACTTTTCTCTTGAATCTTTAAACATATTAAAAAAAGTCTTAAAAGAGAAAAATTCTACAGAAGAAGACACACAATACAACATTCTGCTTGTATCGGGTTATGATATGGGAGATTCTATCAGAGATCTTTTATTCAATACCAAAGGAACGGTTTTCAACAAAATCAGATCAAAAGAATTTTGCGATGCTTACAGCATTATTAAAAATAAATATCCGCATTTAGTCAATAAAATTGTCTGTGATATTTTCACGGGAAGTTTCCAAAGAGCTTTTAATAATTATTTGAAAGCAGAAAATATTGAAGAAGCTTACTACACATCATCCTTGAAAGATAAAAACACCAAAGGAAGATTTGATCTCGCTCCTTACATCAAAAAAGCAAAGGATATCCAGTCAAGAGAAATCGCGCTTGACGTGCCGAAATTCATGCCTGAAAGAGGAAAGCTCGCTGAAGTCTTTGTTGAAGTTTAAAATTAAATAATAACTATTTAAAATTTAAAAAAAATGTTAAGAAATTATAGTAACAGCAGGACATTGGGAGACAATATAAGACTGGGGACGCTGACTGCTTTTACGGCAGGAACTATAAATATTGCATCTCTATTGATATTTCTTTCCTTTACCTCAAACGTAACAGGACATTACGCTGTATTTGCAGCAGAGATCAGCAAAGGAAACTGGTCGCAGGTTGCCGTTGTAGGTGCATGGATTTTCCTTTTCTTCTTCGGAAGTTTCACGGCAAACTTTTTTGTGATTAATTTTAATAAGAAAAGTAAATATTTTGCTCACGCAATGCCGCTTATCTTAGAGATTCTATGTCTCGTCGGAGTTGGCTTTTACGGACAGTTTTATTACCGAAAAACTTTGGAAGAGGCCGAAGTTTTGGTAGCCTTAATGCTTTTTGCAACAGGTTTACAAAACGGTTTGACAGCGAGTATCTCAAACTTTCTGGTGAAAACAACCCACCTTACCGGTACAACTACTGATTTAGGTATTTTAATGTCAATGTTTACCCATAAAAAATACAGGAAAAATCCTGAACTGATTGCAAGAGCAAAGCTTTTATCAAGCATTATGTCTGCATATGTTTTAGGAGCTATTTTCTCGGGATTGGTTTATTATTCATTGGAATTCAGCGTGTTTTACATCATCAGTTTATGTTTATTGGTTGTAATCGGGTATGATTTTTATAAAATTAATATCAGACATTTCAGAACCAATTACCGATACGCAAAAATCTACAACAAGCCGAACTTTATGGCATTTATGTATGATAAAATTCACGGTAGCGGAGAAGTGATGGTAAAAGAAACAAGAAAAGAAAAATCTAAACTGGTCTTGGAAGAGACTTAAAAAAAATAGCCGATTGACAGCACAAATCGTATATACTTAGTTTTGTAGCCTCTGTTTGTTTTGCAATCAGGGGCTTTTTTAATCGAGTCTTCATTTTTGAATAGCTGTCGGAACTCCCGACGGGCAGAAACAGTTTTGGTTCTCGTTGTCGGAACTTCCGAAGAAGAGAATCTAAACAGGGGGAAACAATCGGAACTTCCGACGAGGCAAACCACAACCGGTTCTTGCTGTCGGAACTTCCGACGAAGAGAACCAATACAGAGGCAGAGCGTCGGGAGTCCCGACAGACTGATCTTCATTTTTTCATCTCAATTCCTTCCGGTGATCTGTATATATTTAATAGTTAATTTTTAATTCATCACCTAATTATTTTAATTCTTATTTCCTTTGACTATTTTTGTAAGTTCATTTATCATTTTATGTCAGATATCATTCAGCTTTTACCGGATCATGTAGCCAACCAAATCGCAGCAGGTGAAGTGGTGCAGCGGCCAGCTTCGATCGTGAAAGAACTTTTGGAAAATGCCATTGACGCAGGAGCTTCAAAAATTGAACTGATCATAAGAGATGCCGGAAAGAATCTGATTCAGGTTGTAGATGACGGAAAAGGAATGTCTGAAACCGACGCGAGAATGGCTTTTGAAAGACACGCCACCTCAAAAATAAGAGCGACAGACGATATTTTTAAAATTTCTACAAAAGGTTTTCGTGGTGAAGCTTTGGCTTCCATTGCAGCTGTTTCTCAGGTAGAACTGAAAACCAAACAGGCAGAATCTCCGTTAGGAACCAATATATATATCGAAGGCGGAACTTTTCAGTTTCAGGAGCCTGTACAGACTGCGGAGGGATCTAATTTTTTAGTAAAAAATCTTTTCTACAACGTTCCGGCAAGAAGAAAATTTCTGAAAAACAATAATATAGAATTCAGACATGTCATTGATGAATTTCAGCGTGTCGCTTTGGCTCATGAGAATTTAGAATTTTCGATGTTTCATGATGACGAACCCATTTTCAGATTGAGAAAAGGAACTCAGATGCAGAGAATTGTGGATGTTTTCGGAAGAAAATTACATCCGCAACTGATTCCTATAAAAGAAGATATTCTTTGGTGCAAACTTCACGGATTTGTTGCTAAACCTGAAGGTGCGAAGAAAACCCGAGGCGAACAGTTTCTTTTCGTCAACGGAAGATTTTTTAAAAGTCCATATTTCAACAAAGCTGTTCAGGAGGCTTTTGATGGGCTGCTTTTACCGGGATATATTCCGACGTTTTTTCTTTTCCTGGAATTAGATCCTGAGAAAATTGATGTCAATATTCATCCACAAAAAACGGAAGTGAAATTTGAAGACGAGCATTTGATTTTTGCTTTAATTCGTTCTACGATTAAAAGGTCATTGGGAATTTACAATATTGCTCCAAGCTTAGATTTTGAAAGAGATCCGCAACTGGACGAGATGATGCAGAAAAGTTTCCCGAGCAAAAGTAATAATGCCGGAAACCTGAAAATGCCGGAGATCATTGTAGACCGTGATTACAATCCTTTTTTAGAAGAAAGAGAAGTAACCAAAACGGAAATTCATAATCTCACGGAAATGTATCATCAGAATATTTCTGCTGAACCTTCAAAGATCAATCTGTTTGAAGATGAAGATTTTGATGAAGATCTGATGCGGCTCCCAAACGGATATTGGCTGTTCAACAAAGGTGATCGAACATTGATGCTTGATCTTGGCAGAATGCACCGATTGCTGGTTGCAGAAAATAATAAAAACGTAAAAAAAGGCAATGTAAGTCATGCTTTGTTATTCTCTTTAGAGTATCACATGAACGAAATTGAGAAAAATAAATACCGATCCATCAAAAAATTTCTGCCGGAACTCGGGTTTGACATGAAAATTGCACATGAGAACGTGCTAAGAATTGATACCGTTCCTGAAGGATTAAAAGAAACGCAGGTGATGAAATTTCTGGAGAATCTTTTTGATATACTGGAGTACAAAACTGAAGAGGAATTTATGCAGTTTTATCACAATCAATGGGCAAAAATGCAGTCGAAATCGAGATTTGATTTTATTTACAAAGCCGATGCAGAACAAGTGATCAAAGACTTTACTGCATTAGGATTCCCAGAGTTTTTACCTACCGGGAAAAGATGTTTTTATGAAGTTCCGTTTAATGATCTTAAGAATAAATTTTAAAGCTGATGTTTAATAATATACCGCCGTTAACGAAGAATATTATCATTATAAATGTTGTTGTTTATATTGTGACCAACTTCATTCTTTACGCTTTTAATAATATAGAATTTTATTATTCATTAGCTTCATATTATCCATTCTCTCCTTTCTTTAAATCTTGGCAGATTATAACCTCAATGTTTATGCATGCTCCTATTGGTGATGGTTCTGGCTTAATGCACATATTCTTCAATATGTTTATGCTTTATAATTTTTCTTTCATGGAAAATATTTTAGGAGGTAAAAGATATCTTCTTCTTTATTTTTTGAGCGGAATAGGGGCTTATGTATTGTTTAATGCGTGGGAGTTTGTTCAGGTGGAAATGTTCGCAAGACAACTGGAAAGTCTTGGATTTAATATTTATGATTATTTTTCAGGTGAAAATCAAGCACTGAAAGGAAGTGCAGAAGAAATAGCTTCTCAAAACAATTTAATATCCAATATTATCAAGATCATATCAACTCCTTTAGTGGGAGCTTCAGGTGCAATTTTTGGTGTTCTGGCTGCATTTGCAACAATTTTTCCTAATGCTAAATTGATGATTTTATTCATTCCTTTTCCTGTTAAAGCTAAACATTTATTAATATTTACTATTGTAATTTCAATTTTTCTGGGATATAGTGATAGAGGTAGCGATGGAGGAACAGCACATCTTGCTCACGTTGGAGGCGCATTAGTAGGTTTTTTACTTGCAAGAGTATGGAAAAATCATATCAACAGATTTAATCAAATTTAACTCGTGAAAATTTTTCGCCTTATTCTCTTTATCGCCCATTTAGTATTGCTATTTCTCTTAATCGGAGTTTTGCTGAATGCATATGTTCCGCCGAAGATATTCCCCTGGTTTAATTTGTTGTCTTTAGGATTTCCTGTATTAATTATCGGATATATTTTACTTACCTTTTTTTGGATTTTTTCCTGGAAAAAAAGAGCTTTTGCATTCATGTTTCTGGGATTATTTTTTCTGAATCCTGTAAAGCGATGGGTTAATTATTCTGTTGATAAAAAAGAAACTGCTAATTTAAAGGTTATCACATTTAATATGATGGGTGGCAAACTAGGATATGATAAAATAAAAGAATACATAGATCAGCAAAATCCAGATTTGGTTTTTCTTCAGGAAAATTCATATCACAACTTTCAGTTTAAAAATCTATCTGGAGACAATAATCTTCCTGTTATTGCTTTTTACTCAAAATATAAAATTCGGAACCGGAAAAATCTTTTTGAAAATCTTAATGATGAAGATGTAACAGCGCAATGCGAAGTAGTTGACCTTGAGATTAAAGGTAAAATTTACCGTGTTATCAATGCTCATTTAGGTTCTTTTGGATTTGTTAAAAGTACGGTAAAATTAAATGGAGAAAGCAAAGAAGACGAGCAAAAGGTAAAAGATATTGTTAAAAAATTGATTCCCACATTTAAAATGCATCAAGAGCAGGTAGCGATCATCCGAAAAAGCATTGATGAATCACCTTATCCTGTAATTTTAGCTGGTGATTTTAATTCAGTTCCGAATTCTTATGAATACTATCATTTAGGAAAAGGCTTGAATGATGCTTTTTTTGAAGTCGGAAAAGGCAGCGGAACCAGTTTTCATGATTACAAATATCCTTTGAGGATTGATTTTATCTTTACTTCACCATCAATAAAACCTGTAACTTATAAGGTTGACCGTTCGGTCAAACTTTCTGATCACTTTCCTGTGATCTCAACCTTCAAACTTGATTGACTTTTATAATAAGTTTATGATTTGACTCACGTTCTTGGCAGAATTTTTGTTGCGAAAAACGCAGATCAGAGTTCTATGAAGCGTGCGTATGTATTTTTAATTTTTCATATCATATTATTTGTATTACTGTTAAGCACATTTGCCAACGCTTGGATTACTCCGCACCATTTCAGCGAACTCAATTTACTTTCCTTGGGTTTTCCTTATCTGCTTCTGCTTCACCTTATTTTTACATTAATCTGGATTTTAAAAAGAAAAAAAATCGCCATTGTTTTTGTGTGTTCAACATTCATTTTTTATAACCCTGTGAGACGATGGGTTAATTTTACTCCACAACAAATTTCACAATCTAATCAAAATGATATTAAAGTTTTAACTTATAACGTGAAATACGGAAGTGCAGGTTGGCCTACGGTAAAAAAATATATTACAGATCAAAATGCAGATATTATTCTTGTTCAGGAAAAAGATACAGCAAGAGAACTCAGAAAAGATCTGGTGAAATATCCTTCCGTAATTCTGAAAACAAAACATAAAATTTTACGCCAGAAAGATCTATTTGATGATCATTCCAAAGGAAATTCGTTTTATGCTGATGTAGAAATCAACGGAAAAATTGTACGCGTCATCAATGTATATCTCGAACCTTTCAGGCTAAATAAAAATATGCTCGGAATAGAAGACAAAAATTGTAAGAAAGAAGAAAAAAACAAAATTGCCGCGCTTTTTTCAAGATTACTTCCGACATTTAAAACTCATGAAGATCAGGTTAGAAAAATAAGAAAAGCAGTTGACAGGTCGCCATATCCTGTGATCTTGGCCGGAGATTTCAATTCTGTTCCGAACTCTTGGGAATATTATAATTTAGGCAAAAATCTTGATGATGCATTTGTAGAATCAGGAAACGGAAGCTCTACAAGTTTTCACGATTATAAATTTCCGTTAAGAATCGATTATATTTTTACATCCAGAGGCATTAAAGCATTAAGCTACAAGGTTGACTATTCTGTAAAATTATCAGATCATTATCCTGTAATTGCAGAATTTCTATTAAATTAGTTCCATGAAAAAAGTATTGGCAGCAGGATGTATAAGTTTGGGGTTTTTGATTGCATGTTCAAGGAAAGAACCTGCAAATCTTGATCAGACTCAGGCTTTACAACCTCATTATGACACTACTGCAATTGACTCTTTTTCAGCGGGTGCAACCACTGTTGATATTGTCCGTAAAATAAGAATGTCTTCTCAAAAATATCAGGATTCTGTAAAAGAAGCTATAAAACTTGAGCAGGAAGAAAAACGAATCGAGGCAGAATTGGAAAAAGAAAACAAGAAAAAGACAGAAGAAGAAAAAAAGCTGAAAGCCAAGGAAAACGATGTTGCCTCTACACCAAAAACAGATTAATTATAAAATCAAAACATACAAAATGAAAAAACAAATTATCGCAGCATTTGCGGTTTCAGCATTTATAGTAAGCTGTACACAATCTACTTCTAAAACAGAAACGGTAGAAAATCAGGATGGATCCTCAGTTACAACAACTGTAACAGAAAGTCGCACAGGTTTTGTGGATACGGCAAAGGTTGAAAAAGCAAAATCGGATGTAAAAACTACAGTTAATAAAACAGGCGAAAAGATCAACGAAGCCGGAAAAGATATTAAAGCTGAAGCCAATAAAGTAGGTAAAGACATCAAATCCGGAGCTCAGGAAGTTGGTAAAGACGTTAAAAATACTGCAGCAAAAGGCGCTCAAAAAGTAGAAGATGCTGCAAAAAAACTGAAAGAAGATCTTAATAATTAAAATCTTTAGTAATTAAAACAAAAACCGCAGAATAATCTCTGCGGTTTTTTTTATGATTGATTCATTTCCAGAAGAGGATCGATGTATTCTCTATCATTACTCAAACGCGGAACTTTATTTTGTCCGCCAAGCTTCCCTTTAGATTCCAGCCAGCAATAGAACAAATTGGGCTTTGCGATGTGTATTACAGGTTTCTTTAGGGTAATGTTGTTATAACGTTTTGCTTCATAATCGGAATTAATGGCTTTAAGATGCTGATCAAAAATCTCCGTGAATTCTTCTAAGCTATGAGGTTTTTCGCTAAATTCAAATATCCATTCGTGAGCACCGCTTTCGTTTTCTTTCATAAAAATCGGAGCTCCGGTAAAATCAGTCACTGCAGATTTTGTGGCTTCACAGGCTTTCGTCAGCGCAGATTCTACATTGGTAATCATCAATTCTTCACCAAAAGCATTGATATAATGTTTTGTTCGTCCTGTAATTTTTATTCTGAAAGGATTGGTTGACGTAAAAATGACAGTATCACCAATTAAATATCTCCACAAACCACCATTGGTTGTGATAACCATCGCATAATTTCTGCCGACTTCCACATCTTCTAAACTTATGACTTTTGGATTTGAACAATGAAACTGATCCATTGGGATAAATTCATAAAAAATACCATAATCGAGCATCAGAAGCATTTCGTCGCTATTCGGTCTGTCCTGAATTCCAAAGAAGCCTTCGGAAGCATTGTAAATTTCGTAATAGTTGATATTTTTCCCGATGATCTGTTTGTACTGATCTTTATAGGGTTTAAAGCTTATTCCACCGTGGAAAAACACTTCCAGGTTTGGCCACAATTCAGAAATACTTTTGACATCAGTTTCCTTTAAAACTCTCTGTAAAAGCACCATCATCCAACTTGGAACACCCAAAATACTTCCTACATCTTCGTTTTTGACTTCAGAAGTGATCGCCTTTAACTTGCTTTCCCACTCTCCCATCAGAGAAACTTTCTTGCTAGGAGTGGTGGTAATTTCAACCCAAAATGGAAGATTATCAATCAGAATTGCAGAAAGATCTCCAAATTTGGTATTAAAATCTGCATATAATTCTGAACTACCTCCTAAACGTAAATTTTTATTGGTAAAAAGCTGATTTTCAGGATGATTATTGGCATAAATGGAAACCATATCCTTTCCGGCTTTCATGTGACAATACTCAAGACTTTCTGCTGAAATCGGAATAAATTTACTTTTGGCATTCGTAGTTCCGGAAGATTTAGCAAAATGTTTGATGTAACCAGGCCAGCTTACGTCTTTATGACCTTGTCTTGCTCTTTCAATATAAGGTTCAAAGTCTTCGTACGTAACTACCGGAACTTTATTTTTAAAATCCTGATAGCTTGAAATGGTATTAAAACCATATCTCTTACCATATTCCGTATCTTCTGCATGAAACAACTGTGAAAACAGAATTCCGTTCTGCGTTTCAATAGGATGATCCATAAAATTCTGTATCTGATCTATCCTTTGGCGGATAAACCAATTGACTACCGTATTGAAAAGTGCTTTCGTTGCCATTTCAACAAATATAATCATATTTGAATTTCCAAGGAATGATTTAAATAAAAAAACCGTCACAAAATTTGTAACGGTTTCTATTTGAAGTTTTTAAATGCTTAATATTAGCAATATTCGTCATAGGCAGCCTGAAGGTTTGCAGCGATTGCTCCTGCAGGATTTCCTTCAATGTGATGTCTTTCTAACATGTGAACCAATTCTCCGTCTTTGAAAAGAGCTACACATGGTGAGCTTGGAGGAAATGGCGCTAAATGTTTTCTTGCTGCATCTACTGCGTCTTTATCAAAACCTGCAAAAACAGTTGTCAAATGATCTGGTTTTTTATCTCCCGTCAAAGAATAAACAACTCCCGGTCTTGCTGCTCCTGCCGCACATCCGCAAACAGAGTTGATAACTAAAAGAGTGGTTCCGGATTGCTTCAAAGCATCTTCTACTTGTGAAGGAGTTTCTAAATCCTGAAAACCTTTATCTGTAAGTTCAGCCTTCATTGGCATTACTAAATCTGATGGATACATTTCTTGTAATTTTTAATTGTAGACAAATTTACAACATTTATAAATTTATCTCAATTAATAAAAACTATTGCTGAATTCGGGAAACAAAATGGAAAGCGACGCAATACGTGTATATTTCACATTAAATTTTAGATATTAATGAGATAAATTAGTTAATAAATAACAATTTTTTATTAAATTTGAAATAATTCTAAAAACAATCTTCCATGAAAAAAACTTTATTAGTAAAATTTCTAGGACATATCCAATTAAATGCGATGTGAATTTAGTTCCCACCTTATCCTTTTAATAATCATCAAATGCGTGAGTTTTTAGAATACTTTAGATGGTAATTTTAAAAGGCTTTTTGAATAAAAATGAAGCCCGGAAAATAAAGTTCCGGGCTTCGTTAATCAAATCGATATGCAAAGGTTGAATATCCGTTATAAAACAATTGATGCTTTTGGTTGTCAGTTGATCATATTAATTATCAACTAAAAACCTTCAACAATCAATTATGAAAGTAATTTCTTAGCCATCTCGGAAATACTTTTTCCATCAGATTTTCCGGCTAAGTTTTTTGAAGCTAATCCCATTACTTTTCCTAAATCTTTAATAGATTCAGCGCCAGTTTCGGAAATAATCTGCTTAATTTCTACTTCAAGTTCTTCAGGAGACAATTGTGCAGGTAAAAATTTCTCAATGACTTTCATCTGGGCATCTTCTACTTCTGCCAAATCGTTTCTTCCCTGAGCTGTAAACTGCTCGTAAGAATCTTTTCGCTGTTTGATCATTCTTTGCAAAATTGCAATTTCCTGTTCAGAAGAAACTTCAGCTCCAAGAGCTTCTGTTTTTAGCAATAATATCTGAGATTTTACAGCACGAAGAGAATCTAAAGCCACTCTGTCTTTTGCTCTCATCGCTGTTTTTATTGCTTCGCTTATGGTAAGTTCTAAACTCATATTAATTCAATTTAACAATGTAAAAGTGTATCAATGTACCAATACTTTTAATGCATCAAATTGTTACATTGTTAGATTGATCCATTGTTACATTATTATTAATCTACATCTTTATTTAAAAATCTGTTTTCTCTGATCTGCATGTTTCCGTTGTTATCAGACAAATAGGTGTTGATATTTTGGTCTGAAGCATTGGAACCGTCGATAGAGATATTTTTTCTCTTGAATGCAGGTACAGATTCAAACTCATTCACGTGATCAAAATTCTGATAACGTGAATTGAATTCTTTCAGCTTGTTTCTTCTTTCTGTTGCTCTTTCCTGATCTGCAGGTTTGTTGACGAAAGTAAATTCGGATTCTGAGTGTCTTGTAGTTTCTACTTCTACTCTTCTTTCAACAACAGGTTTTTCCTCTACTTTCGGTTGCTCAGGAGATTGATAGAACGTTTCAACCTTGTGAGTCGTTTCTTCTATCTTCATCTCAATCACTGAAGAAGTTTCAACCTCATTTTTTGGCTGTTCGAAATCATATTTAGGCTCAACAATCGGTTCGTTAACTGTGAAATTAAATTCAACAGCTTTTTCGTCCGAATAATTATTTCTGAAAGAACTTTCTTTTGGCTCTTCTTTTTTATTTTCGAAATCAAAAGAGAAAGACTGAATTTCCAGATCATTCGGATCATCATCGAAAGAAAACAAATTAACATTTTCCTCCTGACCTAAATCTTCGTTTCTCCAGCTCTGAATTGGGCTTTCTAATGTATCTTCCTCTCTATCAGAGAATTTTATTTCAGTTTTTACATCTTCATCCTCAATAATCATTTTTTTTTCAGAAGACGACATTTTAAATTTTGGCGCGTCCTGATCTTCATCATCTAATCTGAAAAGATTTTTTCCTCCAAAATCATATCCCTGTTCAGGAGCAACTTCTCTTTCGTCTCTTGTTTTAAAAGGTGAAGCTTTTGGAGTTTCCAAAGCATCATTCAAACCAATTCTGATTTTCTCAGTAGGTCCTGCAAACTTTTGATTATCATTTGAAAAACCGGTAGCAATCACCAAAACGCTTACTGCATCGCCCAATTCTTCATCTGCACCAACTCCAAAAATAATATCTGCTGTATGACCCGCTTCTTTCTGGATATAATCCATAATGATTCCGATCTCATCCATTGTAGCTTCTTCTACACCACTCCTGATCAATAACAATACATTTCTTGCGCCTGTAATTTTATTATCGTTCAATAATGGAGAATCCAATGCTTTTCTTACTGCTTCTTCAGCCTTGTTTTCACCTGAAGCCATTCCTGTAGACATCAAAGCCGTACCTGAATTCTGAAGTACAGATTTAGCATCTCTAAAGTCAATATTTACATCAAAGTAACCCGTAATAACTTCTGCCATTCCTTTTGCAGCATTGGTTAAAACTTCATCGGCTTTTGAGAATCCTTGTTTGAAACCTAAATTTCCAAATTGCTGTCTCAATTTATCGTTATTGATTACAATTAATGAATCAACATTATTTCTTAATTTTTCAAGACCCAATTCTGCCTGTTCCAATCTTCTTTTTCCTTCAAAACTGAAAGGAACCGTAACGATACCTACCGTAAGAATTCCCATATCTTTGGCAACTTTAGCAATAACGGGAGCTGCACCAGTTCCTGTTCCACCACCCATTCCTGCGGTAATAAAAACCATTTTGGTGTTTTGTCCCATTGAAGCTTTTATGTCTTCAATGCTTTCGATAGCTGCTTTTTCTCCAACTTCAGGATCTGCACCCGCTCCAAGTCCTTCAGTAATGGTAACTCCCAACTGAACTTTGTTTGAAACAGGATTGTTATCCAAAGTCTGTGCATCGGTATTGCAAATCACGAAATCTACCCCGTGAATCCCTTTTTCGTACATGTGCTTTAGTGCGTTGTTTCCACCGCCACCAACACCGATTACTTTGATGATCGAGGAATTTCCCTTTGGTAAATCAAATGAAAATCCTTGTGTACCTATATTTTCCATACTTATATTTTTTTATGTTTGATAAACGATTATGATAGTTGATGAGAAAAATCATTCATCGCTTATCATTCATCACTTCTATTTAATTATTCTACTTCTTCAAAGAATTTTTTTACTTTTTCCATCAGAGACTGTCCGAAAGTCAATCTTACTTTTCTCTGTTGCTGCTGAGCCGGAGTTTCATATTCCTGCACAGGCTGTTGAGATATTTGAGTTTGAGACTGAGATTCAATATTAGAAACTGTTTGCTGTTCAGTGTGTTCAGCTTTTGTTTCGATCTCAATTTCAACTTCTTCTACAGCAACCGTTTTTTTATCTCTGATCTTCAAACTTTCCATCAGCAAACCGATAGACGTTGCAAATTCCGGTCCTTTAAGATATTGATTCTTATCGTTTGCAATATATTCATTTGCGAAACCAATTCTACTATCGAATCCTGTAGTATAATTTGCCAGTTGACGAAGATGTTTCAGATTTGAACCACCACCTGTCAGAACAATTCCTGCAATTAGTTTTTTCTTCTGTTCAAATGCTCCGTAAGCCTTTAATTCTGTATTGACCATTTCCAAAATTTCCTCCACTCTTGCATTGATAATCTGTGCTAAAGTTTTAAGAGAAATTTCTTTATCGGGTCTTCCGTGAAGTCCCGGAATCGTTACAAAAGTGCTGTCTTTTTCCAACTCTGGAACCGCAGAACCGAACTTAACCTTTAATTGCTCGGCGTGCTTTTCTATAATTGAACAACCTTCTTTGATGTCTTCCGTAATAATTCCGCCACCGTAAGGAATGACGCAAGTATGACGAATGATATTATCTTTAAAAATAGCAATATCTGTAGTACCACCCCCGATGTCTACGATTGCTACTCCAGCTTCTTTTTCTTCTTTAGTTAAAACAGCTTCAGAAGATGCTAAAGGCTCCAAAGTCAATGCCTCCATCTCCAAACCTGCTTCTCTTACGCATCTTGCGATGTTTCTGATGCTTCCCATTTGTCCTACAACAACGTGAAAATTGGCTTCCAAACGTTTTCCGTGCATTCCGACAGGCTCCTGAATTTCGCCTTCAGAATCAACCTTATATTCCTGCGGCAAAACATGAATAATTTCTTCACCCGGCAACATGACCAGTTTTTTCACCTGATCTTTCAACGCTTCGATGTCATCATCTGTGATAAATCTGTCCGGATTCTCACGCATAATGTAATCTGAATGCTGCAGTGAACGAATGTGTTTACCTGCAATTCCCACGGTGACCTTATGAATAGGTACACCCGCGCTAGACTGTGCTTCTGCAACAGCTGCTTTGATGGAGTTGATGGTTTGTGAAATATTATTCACAATTCCCTTATGAACTCCAAGACTTTTGGCTTTACCAACACCGAGAATTTCTATTTTCCCGTGTGCATTCCTCCTTCCGACAATGGCGACAATCTTGGTTGTCCCGATGTCAAGACCTACTGAATACTCTTGATTTTCCATTGTTATATATCGATTTGATTTAATTACTTATTTAATTTAATAGGTCTACCTACTTTTTATTCTATTTTAACCTTTGCTTTTGTCTTAGGCTTTGCAGCCGGTTTCTTTTCAGGAGTTTTCTTTTTCTCCTTCGGTTTGACAACAGCTTTTGGCTTAGTCGATACTTTGGGTTTTGATGAAACTGAACTCGCCTTTTTCACTGTTGGTTTCAAATTGACTTCTGCTTTTTTAACAGGAGCCGCAGCAACCGGAGTTTTAGCCAAATCTTTATGTCCTGCTTTCAAAATACTGTCGTTGTCTTTAAAATAAGGATTCAATGTCGTTACAATTTGATTCTGATATTTTACAGAAACCATATTATATTTTTGAGGATCCTGATAAACCAGATATTTCTCAACAAAAGTTTTGAAACCTTTTACCTTTAATTCAATATTATCTAAATCTCCGATCTCCACTTTATAGTTTCCTTCACTTGTAAGGAGATTGTAGCTGTCTTTATATTTTGAAATTCCGATGAAATATTTTTTACTAAAATCATCTTTGTCAATTTTATCGACCAGTTCAGCCAGCTTTTCATATTCGTCCTTTTTCACATCTCCCGTTACCAACATACATGGATGAGAATAGGTTCTGGAAATTGGAAACTCAGTTCCTTTTTCGTCTACATAAAAATCCTTTTCATTATAATTCAACCTGAAAACCGGAACTCTCTGTTTGATCTCCAAATTTAACTTTCCATTTAAATTTAAATACACATTCGCGCTGTCAACGGCTGGAAGTGCATTGATCTTCTTTTCCAATTCAGGAATATTCAAATCTCCTACTTTCCCTGACGGATTTTCTTTGATAACGATCTGTTTAATATCTTTCTCATCAATAAAATAAACCGGAGTTTTCTCATTCATTTTTACAGAAATTTTCTCATCCGTAATCTTCTGACCGCTAAATTTCTTCAAAGAGAAACTCAGCAGGAAACCAAGTAGAATCACTGTGATGGCAATTTTTAAAATTCTGTATTTGTTTTTCATTGTTTCTAAGATGATTTTAGATGTCAGATTTCAGACATTTAAAATTGTTTTAAAATTTTATTATTTTCAATTTTTTCCTAACCACTCGCAAATCGGATCGTACAGCGTATCAATATTTCCTGCACCCACCGTAAGCAAAATGTCAAATTCCTTCTCTTTAATTTTATCAAAAGCTTCGGACAAACCTGAAATTTCTTTTTTATCTAAAGCCACTTTTTCCAACAACCAATCAGAAGTAATCCCTTCAAAATTTTCCTGAAGTTCTCTCGCAGGATAAATATCCAACAAAATCAACTCTTCGGAATTGCTTAAACTTTCAGCAAATCCATCTACAAAATCTCTCGTTCTGCTGAATAAATGCGGCTGAAAAACTACCAATAATTTTTTATCAGGATAAAAAGTTTTGATTGAACCAACTACCGCATTAATTTCTGTCGGATGATGGGCGTAATCATCAATATAAATTTTACCACTCGGATAAATATGTTTTGTATATCTTCTTTTTATACCTTTAAAATTGGCAATTGCTTTCTTCAACGTCTCAAAATCAACTCCAAGATTGTTTAAAATTGCCAACGCAACCGTCGCATTTTCTACATTGTGAATTCCGGGAACATCCCAGACAAAATCTTTTACAGTTTCCGTTGGAGTATGAAAATCGAAGTAGATTTTATCATAATCCATGCGAAGGTTATCTGAGTAATAATCAGCAACTTCGTTTACGGCATAGGTTTTGTGGGCTCTCCCGATTTCAATGCCTTTTCTTACAAACAACTGTTTATCTTCAGGAACCAAAGCTGCAAATTGTCTGAAACCTTCTTCAATTGTATTTTTATCGCCATAAATATCCAAATGATCTGCATCTGTCGAAGTAATTACCGCCCAATCCGGAGAAAGGTTGAGGAAGCTTCTGTCGTATTCATCAGCTTCCACCACCGAATACTCTGTTCCGTTAAACAGGAAATTCGATTTGAAATTTTCAGAAATCCCACCTAAAAAACACGAAAATGGCAAATCTGCTTCTTTACACAAATGCGAAACCAAAGTTGACGTTGTCGTTTTTCCGTGCGTTCCTGCAACTGCGATGCAATCTGTGTTTTCTGTAATTAAGCCTAAAACTTTTGCACGCTTTAAAACTTCAAACTGATTTTCATTAAAATAATCTAAAATCCCCAATTTCTTGATTGCAGGAGTGTAGATAATCAATGTATTTTCTTTCTCAAGAGAAGTAATTTTCTCATCAATAACATCTTCAAAAACAATATCAATTCCTTCGCTCATTAAAAGTTGAGTCAGTTTTGTATTGGTTTTATCATAGCCCAAAACATTCTTGCCCGAAGCATGGAAGTAGCGCGCCAAAGCACTCATCCCGATACCTCCGATTCCGACGAAGTAAAAATTCTGATATGTTTCTAAATTGTTCATTCTTTTTTCTTGTATTGATGTAATATGTACAAAGTATTTACGATTTTCTTTAATACATTTTACAATTATACTTTTTACAGTTGATTAAATATCTCATCCACAATCTCCTTCGCCGCATTGGGTTTGGCAAAATAGAGCAGATTTTTTGACATTTCTTTTCTTACACTTTCGTTTTCGCAGATCTCTGATAATGTACTCCAAAATCCCTCCTTCATTTCAGAGTCTTTGACCATTTTAGCTGCATTTTTTTCAACTAAAGTCATCGCATTTTTGGTTTGATGATCTTCCGCCGCAAATGGGAACGGCACCAATAAAACAGGTTTCTGAGCAACAGCCAACTCTGAAATGGCAATCGCACCCGCTCTTGAAACTATGACATCAGCTGCAGAATAGGCAGTTTCCATGTCTTTGATAAATTCTTTTATTTGGATTTGGTTGTTAGTTCCTGGTTGTTGGTTGTTGGAATTTCCGTCAACTGACAACTGACAACTATCAACGATCTCTTTATAATCCAGTTTTCCGGTTTGCCAGATTAACTGATACCCTTTTTGTTTTAATTGATCTAAATTGTCTTTCCAGCCGTTGTTTAATGTTCTTGATCCTAAAGAACCTCCAACTGAAAGAATGGTAAGTTTTTTTTGATCTAAACCCATTTTCTCTTTCGCCTCGGAAGTCTCCTGCATTCCTGAAATAATAGTTGAACGAATTGGATTTCCCAAGAACTTTATTTTTTCAGCCGGAAAACCTTCCACTTTTGGATAGGCTGTAAAAACGGCTTTTGCTTTTTTACTTAATATTTTATTCGTCACTCCTGCATGCGCATTTTGTTCCTGAATAAAAATCGGAATCCCCATTTTGCTTGCTTCATATAAAGCGGGGCCGCTTGCGAAACCGCCGGTTCCAACTGCAAAATCCGGAGCGAAATTTTTAATTATTCTTTTAGATTTAGATAAACTTTTCAAAATTTTAAAAGGCAAACCTAAATTGGATAACATATTTCCTCTGTCGATTCCGGCAATATCAATTCCTTCGATTTTGTAGCCAGCCTGCGGAACTTTTTCCATTTCCATTTTTCCATTGGCTCCAATGAACAAAAATTCTGCATCAGGAAATCTTTTCTTGATCTCGTCTGCAATAGCGATTGCCGGGAAGATATGTCCTCCTGTTCCGCCACCGCTTAATAATACTTTCAGTTTTTTGTCCATCATGTTGATTTTAAGCTGTAGGTTGATTTTCAATTAAATCAATAAATTCTACATCGACCAAAATTTCTTTCTCAGCATCAATTTCTTTCTCAGAAATGGACTTTACGGTATACATCGAATCGTTGAGCTCGATAACTTCGTTGACTTCCAATCTGAAAGTTTCAAGAAAACTGCTGATATTCTCGTTGGTATCAATCACCACAGTATTCTCTATGTTTTTGCTGTCGGTAAAGGTAATTTTTCTTATTTCCATTTTAAATTTTTTTAAGCAATATCATTGATCTCGACGATACTTTGTTTTTTGCCCATTCCTTCTTCATCATAGATCTGAATTCTTGAGCTGATGTTTAAAATAATTCCTAACTGTAAATAGGTTACCAACATTGATGTTCCCCCATAACTTATTAATGGCAACGGCTGTCCTGTAACCGGAATCAGATTGACTGCAACGGCAATATTTACCGCCAGCTGTACAAAAATCATTACCCCGAGACTGAGCACAAGCAACGATCCGAAAAACGCAGGCATCTTACTCGCAATCATCACAATTCTGATAATCATAATAAGATACATACTGATCAGGAAAACTGCTCCTATTGCACCATATTCTTCAACAATTACTGCGAAGATAAAGTCTGAAGCAGATTGTGGAAGCATTTGTTTTAAAGCAGATTTCCCTGGTCCCATTCCGGTAATTCCACCGTGAACGATGGCAGCTTTCGCCTGCATGACCTGATAATTTTTTGCCTTTACACTTTCGTCATCTACATCGGCAGTTTTTGCTTTGCTTGATGTGAATGTTTCGATACGGCTCATCCATGTATGCACACGGTTTCCACCAATCAGATTGGTATTTAAAGCAACCAATAAAAACAAGACTATCGCTACAAATGATGATGAGATGAACCCTGCAATGTATTTCCAGTGAAGCTGTCCTATAATTAAAACAATCACTGAAACCATTAAAATCATCAAAGCTGTAGAACCGTTATCTTTCGCAACAAGGACAAAAACCAATAAAATTGGCCCGAAAATAAAGCCTATATTTTCCCCAATTGTACGCTCTCTTGTTATTTTTTTGGTCAAATATCTGCACAGATAAATAATCAACATCAGGAAAGCAAACGACGATGGCTGAAATGAAATCGGTGTTCCCGGAATTTTTAACCATCTTGAGGCACTCGCTCCGTCGATTGTTTGTCCGGTAAACATTGTTACCACCAATAAGAGAATCATTAAACCCAACAAAATGCTGCTAAGTTTACCGATGTATTCATACTTGACTACACCAACGAATCTCATGATGACTAGCCCTAAAACCACAAAAAACATGTGCTTCATCACGTGACCTGTTGTGGTTCCGTTATTGACAATGTATTCCAGATTAGAACTTGCAGAATACACGGGGAAAATAGAGAAAATAGAGATCACAATAATGACCATCCAAAGTACTTTATCGCCCTTCAGATATTCAAATTTGCTTTCTTCTGTGTACTGTTCGTTCATATTCTCTGCTTTTAGCTGTTGCTATTAGCCATTGCTTTTAAAACCTGTTCCTTAAACTGATTGCCGCGGTCTTCATAATTTTTAAACAAATCGAAGCTTGCACAACATGGTGACAATAAAACCGTGTCGCCATTCTTGGCTAATGATTTTGAAATTTTCACCGCTTCTTCCATGCTTGAAGTATCATAAATAAAATCTTTTTTATCTTTAAAAAAGTCTATAATTTTTTGATTGTCAATTCCTAAGCAAACGATTGCTTTAACTTTTCTTTTGACTAAATTCTCAATTTCTGAGTAGTCATTTCCTTTATCTTGTCCGCCAACAATCCAAACGGTTGGGGTTTTCATGCTTTCTAAAGCGTAATATGTTGCATTGACGTTGGTTGCTTTGCTGTCGTTGATAAATTTTACTCCATCAATTTCAGTTACCAATTCTAATCTGTGCTCAACTGCCTGAAAGGTCATCAATGAATTTCTTATACTTTCATTATTGATTTCCAGTATTTTACCTGCGATCGAAGCAGCTAAACTGTTGGCAACATTGTGGGTTCCCATTAAAGACAATTCGTCAATTTTCATTGAGAATTTATCTTTCAGTTTTACAATTAATTCTTCCTCATCGATAAAACCTCCTTCATTCAGTTTCTCTTTGGTTGAGAAAGGAATCATCTTCGCTTTGATTTCAAACTTTTCAAGAATATTTTTGCTCATTTCATCATCTTTATTGTAGATGAAAAAATTATCATTTTCCTGATTTTCAGCAATTCTGAATTTAGCCAGAGCATATTCTTCATAGTTGTAATTGTACTGATCCAAATGATCTTGAGACAAATTCAATAATAAAGAAATATATGGTCTGAAGTTCTGAATATCATCCAACTGGAAAGAACTCACCTCCAAAACATAATATTCATGATTCTCATCGGCAACCTGTTTTGCAAAACTGTAACCGATGTTTCCGCCTAAACCTACATTCATCCCGTCATTTTTCAGAATGTAGTAGATCAAAGAGGTTGTCGTCGTTTTTCCGTTGCTTCCGGTGATGGCGATAATCTTGGCGTTGGTAAATTCTGAAGCAAATTCTATTTCCGAAGAAATTCTGATTCCCTTCATGTGAATTTTGTGAATCATATCTGCCTTTTTTGGAATTCCCGGGCTTTTTACGATCCAATCTGCGCTTAAGATTCTTGCTTCATCATGGTTTCCTTCTTCAAATTCAATTTCATTTTCTGTCAGAAACTGCTTGTAGTTATCCTTAATGGCTCCCTTGTCTGAAAGAAATACTTCCAAACCTTTCTTTTTAGCCAAATAAGCAGCACCACAACCGCTTTCTCCACCTCCTAAAACAACTATTTTCATATAATTTGCTTTATGCATTGGGCTTTAAGCTTAAAGCTTATCGCTTACTGCTAATTCTATCTCATTTTCAATGTAATAAGACATACAATTGCTAACATAACTCCGATGATAATCATTCTGTTGACGATTTTACTTTCGTGAAAACCATCTTTCTGATAATGATGATGCAAAGGAGACATTTTAAACAATCTATTGTTCTGGGCATATTCTAACCCAAATTTTCTTTTTCTGTATTTAAAAACAACTACCTGAAGCATTACCGAAACATTTTCAATTAAGAAAATTCCGCAAAGCACAGGAATCATTAATTCTTTTCTTAAAATAACCGCTAAAACAGCGATCACACCACCCAACATCAAACTTCCGGTGTCACCCATAAAAACCTGCGCCGGATAAGTATTGTACCAGAAAAATCCGATAACGGCTCCCACCATTGCAACGACAAAAATCGTGGTTTCACCCATATTTGGGAGGAACATGATATTGAGATAATCTGCAAAAATGATGTTCCCAGAAACGTAAGTGAAAAAAGCTAAGGCAAGTAATATAACCGTGCTCGTTCCGGCTGCAAGACCATCAATTCCGTCGGTGATATTGGCTCCATTCGAAACTGCAGTTACAATGAAAATTACGATTGGGATAAAAACAATCCATGCCCATTCGTGAGCATCTTCACTGCTCATCCAAAATAAAATTCCGCTATAATCAAATTCATTATTTTTAGCAAAAGGAACTGTAGAAACAGTGATTTTTTCTGTTGGCATAAAATTCTGCTCAACATTGTTTCGGTTGACTACTTTTGCATCTGCATATTTTCTTTTAACCGTAATATCAGGATGGAAATACATTGTAACTCCGATGATTAGCCCTAAACCAACTTGTCCGACAATCTTGAATTTTCCGCTTAATCCGTCTTTATTTTTTTTGATTTTCTTTAAATAATCGTCTAAAAACCCGATTGCTCCCATCCAAACTACCGTCACAATCAAAAGAACAATATAAATATTGGTGATTCTTGTAAACAGCAAAACAGGAATCAAAGTCGCAATAATGATGATGAATCCTCCCATTGTAGGAGTTCCTTCTTTTTGTTTCTGCCCGTCTAATCCTAAATCACGAACCAACTCGCCCATCTGTTTTCCTCTCAGGTAATTGATGATGCTTTTTCCGTAGATAAGAGCGATCGTCAGAGACAACAAAACTGCCATTCCCGCACGGAATGAAATGTACCTCAGCAAATTCATTCCCGGAATGTGGATGCCGTGGTTTGTTAGATATTCGTATAGGTAGTATAACATGTTTTATTAATTTTAGTTTTAAAGATTAAACTGTTTGAAAAAGACATATGTTCTATTATTACAAACTGAATCTAATTTGTTTCCTTTTTCAAAACTTGGATATATCATTCCAACATTATTATATAGTTTTAAAATCTCTACTTTATATTTTTGTTCTCTATTGCTTAAATATTTTTCACACAAACAGATCCCTATTTCCTTTTTCGCATTTGACTCCGAAAAATCTATAAACCCCGGCTGTAACTCTTTTACTGTGTAAGATACTTTACAATCTAAAATCTTAATTTCCTTTTTTGAATTATCTTTTAAAAGAAAAACTATCAATATTCCTAAACCAAAAATTAGTGAGATTATTAATACCATTTTAGATGTTTTCATAATTTAAATCTTGTAGTTACTTCGACATCAATTTCCAAAGCTCATTAATCACTTCCTTATCATCAAAATGATGTTTCACACCATTAATTTCCTGATAATTCTCGTGACCTTTTCCGGCTACGAGAATAATATCCTTCGGTTCAGAGAACTTAATAGCCATTTTGATGGCTTCTCTTCTGTCTGGAATTGAAGTGTATTTGCTGAAGTTTTGAGGTTCAACGCCTGCTTCAATTTCTTTTATAATCTGACTAGGATCTTCCGTTCTCGGGTTGTCTGAAGTGATAATTGCCAAAGTCGATTTCTTTGATGCAATATTTCCCATTTCAGGTCTTTTCGTATGATCTCTGTCGCCGCCGCAACCGAAAACTGTGATCAGTCTTTCGTTTTTTGTTCTGATGTCGTTGATACTGTCTAAAACATTTTCCAATGCATCTGGAGTGTGTGCATAATCGACGATGAAGAAAATTCCTCCCTCCGATTTGAAGGTTTCAAATCTTCCGGAAACTCTTTTTAAAATGCTGATTGCCTGAAGAATTTCATCTTGTTCAAAACCTAATTCAGAAGCAATTCCGAAAACCAAAAGCAAATTGTAAACATTGAATTTCCCTGTTAAGGTCGTCCAGAATTCTTTTCCGTTAAAATTCAAAAGCATTCCATTGAAATCAACTTCCAAAGTTCTTCCGTGATAATCTGCCATCGTTTTCAAAGCATAAGACTTTTTCGCAGCCTTCGTGTTTTGAAGCATCACGTTTCCGTTTTTATCATCAACGTTGGTGATGGCAATCGCATTTTCGTTTAATTCATCAAAGAATCTTTTCTTGATTTTTAAATATTCATCAAATGTTTTATGATAATCTAAATGGTCGTGCGTCAAATTGGTAAAGCCTGCGATTGTGAAAGTCAACCCTTCAATTCTGTTTTGGGCAATTCCGTGAGAGCTTACTTCCATAAAGGCAAATTCGCAGCCTTCTTCGACAGCCTGAGCCAAAATTTTATTGATGGTAATCACATCCGGAGTCGTATGAGTCGCCGGAATTATTTTTTCGCCAATTCTGATTTCTACTGTTGATAATAAAGCTGAATCGTAGCCTAAATTTTTAAACACATCAAACAGCAAAGTCGAAACAGAAGTTTTCCCGTTTGTTCCTGTAACGCCAATTAGTTTTAATTTTTCTGAAGGATTTCCGTAAAAATTGGAAGATAAATGTCCTAAAGTTTTAGAAGCATCTTTTACTTTAATATAAGTAATATTTTCATCTAAATTTTCAGGAAGTTCTTCGCAAACAATAGTTTTCGCACCTTTTTCGATAGAAGATGCAATAAATGAATGTCCATCCACAACCGTTCCTCTCAATGCGATATACAAAGAGTTTTCGGAAACTTTTCTGCTGTCGAAAACCAACTCGGACACTTCGACTTCGCTCAGTGCAAGCCTTCCTTTAGTTTCGAGAACTGGGATTCTATTTAATAATTCAACTAATTGCATTTTTTTGATGCGGTTTATTTTATTTTTAATGACCTTTATTTTAATAGGATTTCATCCTATTCATTGTTAGGTCGTCCTTTCAGGACTTATTTCTAATTTTGCAGAGTCAAATAAATTCTCTGATTTTTACTGATTGTTGTACCTTCAAGCGGAAATTGTTCTTTAATTCTTCCAACCCCTTTGAAGTCCACACGATATCCTAGATTTTCCAATTGCGGGATCGCATTTTTACCTATCAATCCTACCACACTTGGCATTTGCTTATTATTGACTGCTATTTTCACATTCGGTTCAACCATTTTATTGAGGTTGACTTTTCTGTCGACAAGCATTTCCTTTTCAACATTTTGAGGTGTTTTCAAGAAAGTTTTACCTGCAATTTCCTTAAAAACCGGTGCGGAAACTGTTCCTCCATAAAACCCTTTTGAGACATTTGGTTCGCTAATCATTACATAGCAAGTGTATTTTGGATTGTCTGCCGGATAAAATCCTGCAAATGATGCTCTGTACTTCATCGGTCCAGGCAACCAATATTCAAATCTTGCCGTTCCTGTTTTTCCTGCCATTCTTAAATTTGGAGTGAAAATACTTTTTCCTGTTCCTTTTTCAACAGCTTTCGTCAAAGCACTTGTCATCATCTGAATCGCTTTATCTGATGCCATTTTTTTAACCATTACTTCTTCCTTAGCTTCAAAAATAGTTTTTCCGTCTTTCATTATTTTATCAATGAAAATTGGTTTCAGCATTTTACCCTTATTGGCTACACCATTATAGAATGTTGCTAATTGTAACAAGTTTATATTCGTTGCATAACCATAACCTATTGAGGCTAGAGTTGCTGCGTTCCATGATTTGCTTTTTGGCGTTAAAATTCTCGGTTTTGTAATTCCTGGAAGTTCAATATCCATTTTGTCGAATAATTTCCATCTTCTTAAATGATCAAGAAAAATTTCCGGCTTGTCTGCATAATATTTTGTGATCAGTTTTGCCGTTCCAACGTTACTCGATTTTGCCAGAACATCACTGATGTCATAAGTTCCACCACCATGACCATCAGAAATTCTTTGTTTTGCATAAACCCAAACTCCATTTCCTACGTTTACCGTTGTATTTTCATCAATAAATCCGTCGTCCATTGCAGCCAAAAGCGAAATCGTTTTGAAAGTAGATCCCGGTTCAATATTATCTTTTAAACCATAATTGTAAGCGTCTTCATAAACTCCGGGTTCAGTTTCTCTTAAATTGACCATTGCACGAACTTTTCCTGTTGCAACTTCCATTACGATTACCGTTCCGTGTTTTGCTTCAAAATTGATCAGTTGCTTTTCTAAAGCTGAATGCGCAATATCCTGAATTCTAAGATCTAAAGTTGTATAAACATCTTGTCCGTCAGTAGGTTCTTTAACCTTCCAAAAATCAATAGGTTTCCATTGTGAAGAATTGACTCTTTGTTCAAGTCGTTGACCATCTGTTCCGGTTAAATATTTTGAAAAAGCACCTTCAAGACCTGCCTTTGCGACTCCATTGTCGATTCCAATAGTTCCTGCTCCAATTTCTGAAGTGGCTAATTCTCTTTTGAAGTTTCTGTCGATAATGAAACCTCCTTTATTTTTACCTCTTTTAAAAATCGGAAACTTTCTAATTCTGTCGTATTGATCAAAGTCTAAACCTCTAACAAGAGTATAATACTGATTTTTCTTTTTTTTCTGCTCATCAAATTTCTTTCTGAATTCAGCTCTCGGTTTCCCAAACATTTTACTCAAAGAATCTGTAAGCGCACCAATATTATTGTAGTAAACGGTATCTTTTATTGTCTTAAAATCAAGAAAGACATCATAACGCATTACCGTTGTTGCAAGGATCGATCCGTCTGAAGCATAGAGATTTCCACGAGCTGCTTTTAAAGTTGCTGTACGGTAATTGTTGTTGATGTAATCATCTTTGATTTCCTGAACATTCGTATTCTGCAGAAGAATAATTCTTCCGATAAACAGCACAAAAACACACAAAGCTCCCACTGCAAAGAGGTAGCCCCATCGTAACGTTTTTTTACGTTTGTTATCGTATTCATTTTGCTTTTGCATCTGTACTGTCTAATTTTATTAAGAGTTTATGAGGGTGACTTTCTAGAGTCATTAACGAGTCTGCTGCGACCTGTTTCCCCAATTCAGATTCCATTTTCACTTTGATCAGCTTACTTTGCGCATAAGCATTTCTCGATTTGTATTCTTCTGTTTCTTCTTTTAAAGCATTTACAATTTTTATTTTTTTATTCACCAAATGGTTTGAATAAATCATTCCCATCATCAAAACAAAAATCAACAGAAAAAATTTATAATGATCTTTCAACTCATCACGATTCAGAAAATTCCCTTTTATAATATCTATAAAAGTGAGTCTTTTTTGAGGACGATATGTTGGTTTTTTTGCCACAGACTTTGTCTGATTTTATTTTTATTTAAATTATTGTCAATTTTCTTGAAGTCAATTCAGTTCATTTTGTCAATAGTCAATTTTAAATTCACCATTGACAATTCACTATTCACTTTTACAATTTTATTCCTGTTCGCATTTTAGCACTTCTGGCTCTTGAGTTTTCTTCAATTTCCTTTTCATCAGGAATGATTGCTTTGCTTTTTACCAATTCAAATGCTTTTGCATAATTTCCATAGATGTCTCGTTGTGGTTCACCTTCAAACATTCCGTTTTTCAGGAATCTTTTTACCAAACGGTCTTCCAAAGAATGGTAAGAAATCACTACCAATCTTCCTCCCGGTTTCAAAACATTGTAAGCCTGAACCAACATTTCCTTTAAAACTTCAAGTTCCTGATTGACTTCAATTCTTATTGCCTGAAATAGCTGCGCATAAAATTTATTTACTTTATGCGGCGGAAGAAAGCTGAACAATTTCTTCAAATCTTCCGTTGTGTTGATGCTTTTTATTTTTCTATGATGAACGATGTCTCTTGCCAGTTTTCTTGCTTCCCTCAATTCTCCGTAGTAATAAAAAATATCTGCTAAAGCTTCTTCTTCATATTCATTAATAACTTTTTTAGCATCGAGGCTCTGCATCACATTCATTCTCATATCAAGAGGTGCATTGTTCCTCGTTGAAAACCCTCTTTCAGCTTCATCAAACTGATGGGAAGAAACGCCAAGATCAGCTAAAACACCGTCAACTTTTGAAACTCCATACATCAGAAGAGAATTCTCTAAAAATCTGAAATTTTGGTTGATCAAGGTGAATTTTGGATCATCCAATGTATTTTTAAGCGCATCCAAATCCTGATCGAATGCATATAATTTTCCTTTTTCAGAAAGCCTTTCTAAAATTTCCTGTGAATGACCTCCTCCTCCAAATGTGCAGTCCACATATATTCCGTCCGGATTCGTCACCAAATCATCCACACTTTGCTTCAATAAAACGGGGTTGTGATATATGCTCATTTGTGTATACTTTATTTATTCTTCACCAAAAGTTCCCATTACATCTTCTGCCAGACTTGCAAAATCTTCTTCATTGGTTGCAATTACCTTTTCGTAAGCATCTTTATCCCAAATTTCGAAAAGCTCACCCGCACTTGTTATTACAATATCTTTCGTAAGATCAGCAAAATGCGTAAGATCTTTTGAAATCTGCAATCTTCCGGCGCTATCCAACTCAACGGTTTTTACACCCGCAGTAAACATTCTGATGAAGTCAGCATTCTTTTTAATGAATCTGTTTAGTTTATTTATCTTTTCCATAAGCTTATCCCATGCTTTCATAGGATAAACTTCGAGACACGGTTGAAACACAGAACGCTTTACCACAAAGGTCTTATCCTCAAAGTCCTCCATCTGCTTGATCAGCGAAGAAGGTACTTTCAGGCGACCCTTGTCGTCTATTTTGCACTCATATGTTCCAATGAAATTTCTCATTTGGGACAAAATTATACAAATTTTTCCAAAAGCTCCCACTTTTTCCCACTTTTTGACTCAATGTTAATAAGTTTTACTTAAGTGTTCACAAATAGTATTTAAATATTTGATATAAAAACAGTTACAGACCTTGTTATTCGGTGAATAATAAAAAGATTATTAAAAAATATAGATGTATTTCCTTTATTATATTATTTTTATTTTAAATTAGGGATATCAAAAAATTTTTGGTGTATAATTTGTATTTTTGCAATGCTTTATTAAAGCGACTTTATGATATTTAGTACAAAAAAAGATAAGAAATATACCTTCATTGAAGCTGGGGAAGGACATCCATTGGTGCTTTTGCACGGTTTGATGGGTGGGTTGAGTAATTTTGACAAGATGGTGAATTTTTTTTCAGAGAAAGGGTTTAAGGTTTATGTACCTCAACTTCCGATCTACGATTTGCCGGTACTTAATACCAACCTTACCACAATTGCCAAATATGTGATCAAATTTATTGAAAGCGAAATTGGCAAACCTGTAACGATAGTAGGAAACTCGATGGGTGGTCATGTAGGACTTATTTTGACTTTAGCAAGACCCGATTTGGTACAAAACCTAGTTCTTACAGGAAGTTCTGGATTATACGAAAGAGCTTTTGGTGATAGTTTTCCAAGAAAAAACGACCGTTCATATATAAGAAAGAAAGCAGAAGAGGTTTTCTATGATCCTGCAGTTGCGACCGAAGCTTTGGTAGACGAAGTTTTTAGTGTTGTAAATGACAGAATGAAAGGGATCAAAACGGTAATGCTCGCAAGAAGCGCTATCAAACACAATATGTTGAATGATCTTCCGAAGATTTTACGTCCAACGTGTTTAATCTGGGGTAAACAGGATAATGTAACACCTCCTGAAGTAGCTATTGACATGCACAAATTTATTCCAAATTCAGATCTTTTCTGGATTGATAAATGCGGACACGCTGCAATGATGGAAAAACCCGATGAATTCAACGAAATTCTGTACAATTGGGTAAAAGATAAAGTGTAAAATTAAGACTAAACCATTAAGACTTTCTTAATGGTTTATTTTTCTAAATAAAATCAAGACAAAATGGTTATAAAAACAGCAGAGTTTGTAAAAAGCAGCGGAAAATGGCAGGAATGCCCGGAAGGAACCATCCCTGAATACGCTTTTATCGGACGCTCAAATGTAGGAAAATCTTCATTGATCAACGGAATGCTCAACAGGAAAGATTTAGCAAAAACTTCAGGAACTCCGGGAAAAACTCAGTTGATTAATCATTTTATCATTAATGAAAGCTGGTATCTTACCGATTTACCTGGTTATGGATATGCAAAGGTTTCTAAAGTGATGAGACGAGATTTTGAAAAGCTTATCAACAATTATATTTTGAACAGAAATAATCTGGTTAATCTTTTTGTTTTGATTGATTCCCGTCATACTCCTCAGAATATCGATTTGGAATTCATCCAGTGGTGCGGAGAAAGCGGTGTTCCTTTTTCAATTGTTTTTACAAAAGCTGATAAACTGAAACCCAATATTGTCATTAAAAACGTTGAAGATTATAAAGCTGAACTTCACAAAACCTGGGAAGATTTACCGGAAATTTATGTGACTTCCGCAGAAAAGAAAACAGGAACTGATGAAATTTTAAGCTTCATTCAAAAAACAAATGAGTTTTTAGCAAACAATAGTGTGACTTTTAATGAGTAATTTGATTTGGAAAATAAAAAGTTTTGAAGAAATTACAACTTCCGAACTTTATGAAATTATTAAAGCGAGAGTGGATGTTTTTGTGGTTGAACAAGATTGTCCATATCCGGATTTGGATGGATATGACCAAAAAGCGATTCACCTTTGGGCAGAGCAAGATAAAAGTGTATTAGCTTATTGCAGGGTATTCGATAAAGGAATAAAATATCCCGAAACTTCCATCGGAAGAGTTTTAACCACAGAAAAAGCGAGAGGAAAAAGTTTAGGCAAACAATTGATACAATACGCTGTTGAAACCATTGAAAACCGTTTCCATACAACTGAAGTGAGAATTTCTGCGCAGGATTATCTGTTGAGATTTTATTCAGGATTTGGTTTTGAAGATACCGGAAAAAAATATCTGGAAGACAATATTCCACATACGGAAATGTTTAGAAAATAATTTTATTTAAATTCAGAACAGCACTTTTCTAAACGTGCTGTTTTTTTTAATTAGAAAAACGGTTTGCATTTTCAAACACTCGAAACCTTTACTATTGTATTTCCTTGTTAAATGAAATGCCTTTGTATATCTTAAGTAAAAACATTTTTATTGTAAAAAAACCTTTGTCTTACTTTGCGATTAAAAAACGCAAGGGTATACAAAGAATATTAAAAAGTCATTATTAAAATTAAGCTAAACAAAGCCGTTTCACTTATTTTTGAAATACTAAAAATAAGACTACACCGCAAGCTTATAAAAATTAAAAAGAGCCTGATTTTCAAAAAACCAGACTCTCCATTTATAAAACAAAATAATGTTTAAGGATATTCATTTCTTGCTCTCGTAACGAGACCTACAAGATCTGATCCGCCACTTGCAAAGTTAATACTTGGATTATGAGCACTTTGAGTAGCGACTGCGAAAGGCGCTCCATTCCAATATCCCCAAAACGGACCGCCACTTTGTCCAGGCCAAATATCTGCTTGGTGATTAATGCTTTCATTATCATCCGGACTCCAGAAATCTCCATCAAGAGCAATTCCTGTCTGATACGTTGGTCTCTGAGTTCCTGTAAGATCTGCGGGATAACCTGCATGAGTAAACGAAGCTTGTCCGTCCCAAGAATCTGAATATGATTTTGAACCGAGCCATCCAATACTGTTACCAATTGGTCGGTCTAAAACCACGACTACATAATCGAACTGCACTTCTGTGCCATCAATCGTAGGTCCTGCAACCTTATGTTTGTAATAAGTCTGAATTCCAAATGCAGTTCCGTAAGGCGCGCTTCCATTGTAATACATTGGTGTAAATTTGAACCAGCCAGTTTGATTGTTTGGTTTCCAATCTATAATGTGTGAACAAGTTAGAACGTGTCTAGGTCCAATCATGACGCCACTTGCGATTCCTAAAGGACTTTCTACCCTTCCTACGCAACGCCACGGATATGCTGTTGAATTAAACACTTTTCTCTGATCGGGTCCGAAAATAGTTCTTGCCCCATTTACTGTAAGAAAAGTTTCTTTTTCAATAAATTTTGGTTTTCTGTCTTTTTTAGATTCCAATTTTGGCTGATATTCAAAATCTGCGTGAGTCGGGTAAAAATGATCGGTTTCCATCATTTCATCATCAACAGATTTTTCTTTCATTGTAATTCCGACAGATTTCATTCCTTTCGGATAAGCTCTTCCGTCGATCATTTCCATTTCAGGCTCTTTGTCGGATAATTTTAAATTGGCTGATTTTTCAGCTGATTTTGCTTTAACAGTTTTAAGTCTCGCAACTTCTTCTACTGTCATCGGATTGTTGTTTTCGATATTAGACATGATTATTTGGTGTTTTTAATCAATTTTTTCCTACTCTTTGGATGGCTTTTCGGATTCCGCCAATGTTTTTTATAAAAATATTTTTTGTGAAAATTCTGCTGTAAGGCTTTCCGTCTGATTGATTTGCGCGGCTCCCATCGCCGATAACGCCATAGAAACCTGTTTATCGAGTGTTTTTCTGACAATATCTCCGTTTGTAGCCCTAAGTATTTTACAGAAATGGTATGTGAAATAACCTCTGATTTGTCCGCTCATACTTCCTTCCATCGAAACCTGACTGTCTTTTGATGCAGCCCACAATGTGTGGTTCAGATCCGCAACAGGCACTAAAGCTCTCGTCATTGATTGTTTTTTAGAATTTTTAGATGCTGAAATTTCACTGGCATAAGTCATGTAAAACTCATCTTCTAACATAGGCGGAATAAATCGGGCCTTTTCAAAAGACATATCTAAGTTTAAACCCAAATCTAAGGCTCTGGTAACTGTCCCAGAATGGCAACAGTCGAAAATAACTTCCAGATTTACACCTGCTTTTAGCTTGCTGAATATTGCTTTAAAATCATCATCCCGGATAACTCCTGCAGTTGAATAATCGTGCGGACAAATTGCCTCATCCATACCGTCAATTTCCAGATCTGCTCCAATGTTGGCAACCCTTGTTCCGTGTCCGGAATAGTAAAATACAATTGAATCTCCTTTTACGCTATTGCTAACCAGAGTTTTTAAATAATTTAAAATATTGGGTCTTGTAGCATTTTGGTTGGTTAAAATTCTGATTTGTGCTGGTGCGAAACCACAAATCACCAATGTGTTTGCCATATCACGTGCATCGTTGATACATCCATTTAAATCTGGCCCTCCTAAACCGATTGGTGCGTAGTCATTGACTCCTACAATTAATGCTTTTTTCATTGTTTTAGTTTTTTAAGTTTCCCTACTCTGTTTTGGCTTTTCGGGTTCTGCCTGTAACTTTAATTTTACTTGACAAAATTCTAACTTTTGAGGAAACAAAAACAGAGGATAAAACCTGATTTGTTAGAGGAAAATCACCTTTATTGATATTTTAAAACAAAAATATCCTTACCAAAAATGGCAAGGATAATTTTAGATTTAAGATTTGTTAGAAGGCTCAAGATAGCGTTCCTACGGAACGCTCCATTATGAAGACAAATAATTTTCTACGCAGATATTGCTCCGAGGGAGCAGCAAATTACTGTGAATAATGCTATGTTTAAGTTTAAAAAAAAGATTAATCAACACAAATTATGTTTCAAAGCAAAAAGTACAAGTCCGACTCTGTTTTTTATTTCTAATTTAACGAAAACAGAATCTCTGTAACCATCGATAGTTTTCGGACTTAAACACATTTTGTCGGCGATTTCTTTGTAGGTCAGTTCGCTGCACGCCAATTTGATAAATTCTTTTTCTCTTTCTTTCAAATCGGAAAGTAATGAAGCATTTTTCGCATCTTCGCTTTGTACTTTCAGGAGTTTCTGAGCTACAAAATCAGTGTAGAAACTTCCTTTTTCAAAAACAGTATCAACTGCCTGAAAAAGTATTGATGGCTGCATATCTTTCAATAGATATCCTTTTGCTCCAGCTTTTAACATTTTAATTAAAACTTTCTCATCATCTTCCATCGTGAGAGCAATTACTTTGATATCGGGATGATGCTCCGTAAGCCATTCTGTGGTTTCTATCCCGTTTTTGTAAGGCATATTAATATCCATCAACACCACAGCGGGAAGTTCGGAAGTTTTTTCCAAAGCATTAATGAAATCCTCTCCATTAGGCTGATTCATCACCACTTTGTATTTTGGATTTTCTGTAATCATGTTTTCTAATGCTTTCGACATTAAAGTATGATCGTCTACAATAGCAATCGGAATTGTTTTCATGATAAATTTTTATGGTATATGATGGATGTTTTTGTTCCTTCTTCCAACTTGGACTGGATAGAAAATTCTGCCTGAATCAATTTTGCTCTTAATGCCATATTTTTCAATCCGGAACCGTCTCTTAGGATTTTCGTATTAAAACCTTTTCCGTTATCTGAAATGGTAATTTTCAGTCTTTCATGATCATCTTCCAACTCTATTGATACATTTTTTGCTCTGGAATGTTTTAAAATATTATTGATGCTTTCCTGTATGATCCGGAATAAAATCAATCCGTGTTTTGGCGCAATATCAATGTCATGCTTTTGAGTGATAAACTCAATTTTCAGCAGACGCAATTTTTTTATTCTCTGAATTTCTCTTTCGATAGATTCTACCAATCCGAAATGGATAATCTGCTCGGTAATTAGGGTTTTAGATAAATTTCTGACATCCTGAATGCATTCTCCCAACAATTCATTTAATTCGTTTAATTCTTCTTTTTCGCCATTACTAAGCTTGGAAATAAGTTGGTTTTGTCTCAAACGAACAACAGAAAGTTTTTGTCCCAAATCGTCATGAAGTTCCTGCCCGATGTAATTGAGCGTCTGTTCTTTCATTTCTATCTGTGAAGTTGCCAATTCCTTTTCAAAATGCATATCTTTTTCCTTCTGCTCAATCAACAGCGTCGTTTTTTTTCTAATGAATATAACGTAAACGAAAATCATCGTTAATACGATTATCAACAAAGTAACTGTGAAAATTATGACAAATCTATCTTCTTCCATGCTTTACAGTCAGGTTTGTTTTACTTCATCAGGTTTGTTCCAGAATATTCCGAAAACAATCAATCCATTATTGATCAGATTTAATAAAAATATTACAATAGCAAAAATATCCGTTGAAACTTTAACTCTAAAGAAAAAAAGCGGAATAATTCCTATATAAAATATAAGCGAACCCACCGAAATCCAAAAAGGCAGATAGTTTTTTATCTCAAATATTTTATCTGAATTGAATGTCTGATACAAAAATAAAATGATCGAAAATATTAACAGAAGAATATTGATATAAAAAATATTAAAAGATAAACCCTGGAAAAAACTGTGTTCTAAAATCGACATTCCGAAAATATTCACAAAAAAAAGAACCAAAATTATCCGCTGTATTTTTTTGAGTAAAGGGATGTACATCAATTTGTAATAGTAAATCAGATACATCAAAAACACGATTGCAATACAGACACTGTAATATTTCTCGGTGAGCAAATTGGTAAACTTGGTAAAAAAATAGAAAAAGAAATCGTTTAATGATAATAAAATATATCCTGCGAAAAAAAACAAATTTACCTTTTCTATTTTTTTATACTTCGCAGCAATCAATATCATCATGATGACCAAAATGACCATCGATATCTGTTTTCCCAATTCTACATTCCAAGCCATTACTTACAAATTTTAATTCAAAGTATTTGCTGATAAATGATTTGGTGGTGGCGACAGATTCGTCATGTTCATAGGCTGAATAGACTCAATTTTTACGCTTTCATCCGTTTCTCCGCGACTGCGACTTTTCATATTGACATCAGAGGATTCTTTGATTGTTGTCGGCATTAAGAAAATTGTCTGGTAACCTGCATATTCCGGTTTTGCCATTTTGTTGACAGGATGATTTGCAGGATATTTTCCCATATAAATCTTGATTCCAACGTTTTTAAGATTTTGTTTTTCAGCATTTTCTTTTACATACTTTATGTATCCTTCCATCTCCTCAATGGTGAATGAATACCATCTTGAATCAGGCTGTCCGTTTCTGGACTCCGTGAGAATTCTATTATTGGTGTTCGTATACTCATCAAAAAGAACCTGCGCATCTTCATGCGTTATAAGTTTCTTTTTATAACTGTCATCTACAGGTGTTTCCGGCGGTGGTGTACAACCAACAAGGTTGATTACAAATACACCTAAAATAAATACGCGAAAAAACGCATTAACATTCTTAAATAAAAAAGGAGTTTTCATGTACAAAAATTTTATAAGGTTATATAACAAAAGTACTTAACTCTTGATATATAAAAAAGAGGAAAAACACTGTTTTTGAAATTTGTAGGAAAAATTTAATCGAAATTAAAAAATGTATGTAATAAGGAATCAAGTAAATCTTTACTAGTACAAGATTGTTGAATTATTTAATTTAAAAATTTGTTTAGATAATTATCAATCTGCATATAAAACAAAAAAGACTGCTAATCAATGATTAACAGTCTTTTTGTGTACCCCAGACGGGACTTGAACCCGTACATCCTTGCGGATACAGGATTTTAAGTCCTGCGTGTCTACCAATTCCACCACCAGGGCGTGATGAGAGCGAAAAACGGGACTCGAACCCGCGACCCCAACCTTGGCAAGGTTGTGCTCTACCAGCTGAGCTATTTTCGCAATATGTAGTGCGGATGAAGGGACTCGAACCCCCACGCCTCACGGCACCAGATCCTAAGTCTGGCGTGGCTACCAATTACACCACATCCGCATTATTATTGAGTTATTTTAAAGATCTTCTTTCGTTTTTGTGAGTGCAAATATAGGGCAATAATTTTTATTTGCAAGAGTTTTCACAAAAAATTTTATTTTTTTTACAAAGTTTCTTTCCGTGTTGTTTTATTACATTTCAATTTACTACTTTTACAAAGTTAATATTTACGATATGGAATTACAAGGAACGGTAAAGAAAATCACTGATGTTCAAACATTTGCGAGTGGTTTCCAAAAGAGAGAAATGGTTATTCTTACACAAGAACAATATCCACAGCCAATAAACATTGAGTTTTTACAAGATAAAATAAATTTATTGGATGCTTTGAAAGAAGGAGAAAATGTGAAGGTGGGAATCAACATCAGAGGTAGAGAATGGGTTTCGCCACAGGGAGAAACTAAATATTTCAACTCTATTACAGGATGGAGAGTAGAAAAAGTGATGGATGGCGCTACAGGTTCTGAGCCAACTCAGGCTTCTTCTCAGCAATCTGCATCACCAGTTTCTAACGAAAATCCTTTTGCCGGAGACGACGATGACGATTTACCTTTTTAATTAAAGCATACAATCAAACATAATCCCGCTTTTTAAGTGGGATTTTTTTCACCTTATGATTCGACTGGACTCCAACGAAATTTCATTTCCCAATCCGCTGCATTACGACGGACATGAAGGCATGATCGCTTTTGGCGGAGATTTATCTGTGGAAAGAATCTGGTTTGCGTATCAAAACGGTATTTTTCCTTGGTTTAATCCCGATGAAGAAATTTTATGGTGGTGTCCCGATCCTAGATTTGTTCTTTTTCCAGAAGAGTTGAAAATTTCAAAATCGATGAAGAAAATTTTGAAAAACAACGTTTTCACATTCACCGAAAATAAAAACTTTAAAGAAGTCATTAAAAACTGTCGGGAAATCAGCCGAAAAGGACAGGACGGAACCTGGCTTTCAGATGAATTAATGGAATCTTTTATTACACTTCACGAGTTTGGCTTTGCAAAAAGTATCGAAGTTTGGCAAAACCATGAGTTAGTTGGCGGATTTTACGGTTTACAAATCGGAAAAGTCTTTTGCGGAGAAAGTATGTTCGCTAAAGTAAGCAACGCATCAAAAGCAGGATTTATACATTTCGTGGAAGCTCATAAAAACGAACTCAAATTAATCGACTGTCAATCTCACACCGAGCATCTTGAAAGTTTAGGCGCAAGAATGATTTCCAAAAAAGAATTTCTTAAAACTTTACATAAAAATAATGAACGCAGATAAAGAAAAATGGATTCTTCTAATTATCCTCAGCATTATTTGGGGATCCTCATTTATTTTAATTAAAAAATCTTTAGACCATTTTACTCCTTATCAAGTCGGAGCGTTGAGAGTTTTGATTGCCGGAATTATCCTAATGTCGATCGCAATATCAAAATACAAACTTTTCCCGAAGAAACATTTGAAATGGCTGATTTTAGCAGCTTTTACAGGGAATTTCATCCCGATGTTCCTATTTCCTATTGCCGAAACGGAAATCAGCAGCAGTATTGCAGGAATTATCAATTCGATGATGCCTATTTTTGTTATTATCGTCGGAACTATATTCTGGAAATTTGAAACTACCAAAAGACAGATGACGGGAATTTTTATAAGCTTTACCGGAGTTTGTCTGCTTGCATTTGGGGGCGGGGATGATTCTAAATTTAAAATCTTTCCCATTCTTCTTTTGCTTTTGGCAACGTTATGCTACGCAATTAGCACAACGACTGTAAAATCTAAACTGATCGAAGTTTCTTCGACGGTTTTGTCTGCATTTGTATTCTCATTCGTTTTATTTTTGCCTTCGTTGATTGCTTTAATATCAACAGGTTTTGTTTCAACATTTACTTTTTCTAAAGAAAATATGATGGGATTGATGTTTGTGAGTTTACTTTCCGTTTTCGGTACCGGATTGGCAATGATGATGAATTATCGTTTGCTGAAAGTTTCGACTCCGCTGTTTGCCTCGACTGTTACCTTATTGATGCCGATTGTTGCTATTATTTGGGGGATTTTAGACGGTGAAAAACTGACGATTTTGCAGTTTGCTGGGGCAAGTGTAATTATTGCCGGATTGATCTTTTTAAGGGCTAAAACTGTTGTTCAAAAATAAATCCATGTTGTTTTATTTAAATTATTGAAATGTTTTTAAATTTAAACGCAAAGTCCGCTAAGATTTTTTTAACTATTAACTGTTTATAAGTTCGCAAAGGCGTTTCACTTAGCAGAGACCCCAAAGTTTCTTGATTACATTAGCTAGATTGATGACCGTTGTCCAAAAATAAATCCCGCATTGCTGCAGGATTATTTATTTAAATTAATTTTTTTAAAACTTATTAGTGAAAAGATTAAATCTGTTTGTAAGGCAAAGCAAAACATCCATCTTCCAGCTTCTAACACCTGGCTAATCAATTCTTCTTCTTCACTTTAGCTTTCACCTTTTTCACCTCATCTTTGATATATGGATATTTTTTCTGCATATCAGTAATCAAAGAAGGATCAAGTTCTAATGCTTTTTCTAAAGCTTCTGCACCTTTAGTTGTATTTTTTAGATTAAAATAACAATTACTCAGCTGATAATAAAGTTCTGCACGATTGTGATGCTGTAAAGCTGCAATCAATACAGTAACTGCCTCTTCATATTCACCGACTAACATTAGAACTTCAGTATATGCATACCAGTTGTAAAATCTTGAAGGTTCAGCATCTACCAATTTCTTAAGGCAGGAAAGACTTTCTTCAAACTTTCCTGAATCGATAAATAGAAATGCCAATCTTTTCTGGTAATCAAGATTTCCATCGTTCAGCAATGTAGCTTCTCTTGCAAAGTGCAAAGCTTCCGGCATTCCGCCCATTTCTTCGTAAAGATAAGACTGCTCCATCATTGCCATATAAAACTGCGGATCTTCTCTCAATGATTTTTGGAAATAATTCAAAGCTACCGTCGGTTGCTTTAAAGCTTTATAACACAGTCCGATTTTATAAAATGTAAACGCCTTTGTGTATTCCAGCTCCAGCATTTCTTCATAAACTTCTACTGCTTTTTTGTATTGATTTAAAGCTTCATAGCAAGCCGCTTTACTTGCATAAACTCCAACAGCACTGGAATTAATTGCCAACATATAGTCGAAACCTTTGATGGCCTCTTCGTAGTTTTTTCTGTTGAAATAATATTGTCCGTACTCGCTCCAGGCTACTTCTGAGTAAGCAAAATTGTCAAGGTAATCATTCAGGAAAGCAATAGCTTCCTCACTCTTATTCAGATCACTAAAGCAGATCATTGCATTTTCCAACGAATATTCATCCGTAGGATCTTCTTTCAATGCCTGCTGATAATGTTTAAGAGCGTTAAAAGGATCTCCCAAATTCACATATTCATCTGCAATAAAATTATTCAGGAAGTTTTCTTCTTCGTTTAATTCTAAAGCTTTTTTGCAGATTTCAATAGATTTTCTAGGATTTCCTAAATTCGAATAATACTTTGCGTAGCATACCAAAAAGTCTGTATTCTCCATAGAAGAACCTTTTAACTCATCGATCATTTCCTTCGCCGTATTATAATCTTCCCATTCTAAGAGCACTTCAAGTTTTTTGATCTTGATATCCAAAGAATTGGGATGAAGTTTGAGACCGTAATTAACTGCCATATCAGCGTAATTAAAATCTCCCAACTCCAGATAATAAACAATAATGTCATCTAATTCTTCTGTGTCGAAGTAGAATTCATCATTATTTTCCATCATTTCCTCGAACTTTTTTACAAGTTCATTTCCAAAATATTCTTCCAATATAGTATCTCAGCGTTATTTTCAAAGTTCAAAATTATTTTATAAACTTCGAAAAAACTTTTTTTAATTAAATTTATTTTTCTTCGGATTTTGTCTGTTATCAAAAAATGAAAATATTTTAATTTCTTTTTTTGAAAGCCGATAACTTAATGAGAAATTTTCCAAAATTAAAACTCTTCGTAATTCTTTCATACTACTTTTTAGTCCAATTTTATTTTGATCTCTCAGTAGATTAATCATTCGTAAAGTTTCATCAAGAATTTTTTCTGAATAAATATTTGATTCGTTATGATTTGTCCAATATTGATAAACCTTGTCAAATTGTTTTCTTGCACGAATTGACCAGATTATTTTTATCATCTTCCATATGATTTTAAAAAATCTTCATGCGAAACAACATTTCCTTCTTCAAAATCCTTTATTCCTGATCTTATTAATTCCTTTTCTGCATCAGAAATTTTATCCCACCAATCATCATCATGAATTTCTTCTACAAAATCAATTTCAACCGCCTTTAAAATCGCTTTTATTTTGGCAAGTTCTTTTTTGTTTTTAGGATTAATGGTAATTGTCATTGTGCTGTTATTCTATACTAAATATACAAAAATTCTGAATTAAATCAAACTTCTGATTTTTGCAATCATGTCATCGCCTAATTTGTCGGCTTCTTCCTGTGAGAAAGCCTCTGTATAAATTCTGATAATTGGTTCTGTATTCGATTTTCTCAAGTGAACCCAATTGTTTTCAAAATCTATTTTCACACCGTCTACCGTAGAAACCTCTTCATTTTGATATTCTTTTTCCATTTTAGTTAAAAGATCATCAACATTTATTTCCGGAGTTAATTCGATTTTCTTTTTTCCCATGAAGTAACTTGGGTAGCCAGCTCTCAGTTCAGAAACTGTTTTGTTTTCTTTTGCCAAATGCGTTAAAAACAAAGCAACTCCTACCAAAGAATCTCTTCCGTAATGAAGTTCAGGATAGATAATTCCACCGTTTCCTTCACCACCGATCACGGCATTTTTTTCTTTCATCAAATTCACCACATTCACTTCTCCTACAGCACTTGCAAAATATTCTGAGTTGTGCGTTTTTGCCACATCTCTTAATGCGCGGCTTGAAGAAAGATTTGAAATGGCAACTCCGTTTTTGTTTTTCAACAGATAATCTGCAACGGCAACCAAGGTATATTCTTCGCCAAACATTTCTCCGTTTTCATCTACCAAAGCCAGTCTGTCAACATCCGGATCTACGACAACACCAAAATCAGCTTTTTCTTTGATCACCAATTCACAAATATCTCCCAAATGTTCTTTCAACGGTTCAGGATTGTGTGGGAATTGTCCGTTGGGCTCACAGTATAATTTTACCGTTTCGCAGCCTAATTTATCTAAAAGCATCGGAATTGCAATTCCGCCTGTAGAATTTACGGCGTCTAAAACGATTTTATATTTTTTAGCTTTAATGGCTTCGACATCTACCATCGGCAAATCAAGAATCTGCTGAATATGAATATCAAAAGCATCATCTCTGGTTTCATATTTTCCTAAATCATCAACTTCAGCATAATTGAAATCTTCATTTTCTGCCAACGCTAAAACTTCAGCACCATTTTCACCGTTGATGAATTCTCCTTTTTCGTTGAGCAATTTCAAAGCATTCCACTGTTTTGGATTGTGGGAAGCGGTTAAAATAATTCCACCGTCAGCATTTAATTCAGGAACCATAATTTCTACTGTAGGAGTTGTAGAAAGTCCAAGATCTACTACATTGATTCCCAATCCCTGCAAAGTTGCAGTTACCAAAGAATTCACCATTGAACCTGAGATTCTGGCATCACGACCGATCACTAAGGTTAAATCCTTTTTATTTTTATTATTCTGAAGCCAGGTTCCGAATGCCGAAGCAAATTTTACGACATCAAGCGGCGTCAAGTTATCATTTACTTTTCCACCAATCGTTCCTCTGATTCCGGAGATACTTTTTATTAATGACATACTTTTAAAAATGTTTTTGCAAAAATACGAATAAAAGAAAGATCGATTGATGAATTGTGCTTAACGTTAGTAAGTTGTTCCTTTCAAAAAAAAGAGTTTAAACTTTGTTAATGATGATCACTCGCAGAAGGCTTCTAAGAACACCCGCAGTCCTTATCGCAGCCTGATCTTTTAGAATGAAATTTCTTCGGCGCAAAATTTTTCCTAATAAATCTGAATAAAGAATAGCAGGCAAAAAGCACCACAAGAGCGATAATAATGTATTGAAAAATTAAGGAAGACTCCATTATTTTAAGATTTGATAAGCTATTAATGACACAAAATATGCCAAACCCGTCATCATTACCACCTGAAAGCCAGTCCATTTCCAGCTTTTGGTTTCTCTGTAAACTACCGCAATGGTAGAAACACACTGCATCGCAAACGCGTAAAACAATAAAACTGAAATACCGGTTGCAAAACTGAAGACTTTTTCGCCATTTGGTTTTACATCCATTCGCATTTTATCGATTACTTTTCCTTCAGGAGCGTCGTCATCCAAACTATACAAAGTAGACATCGTTCCCACGAAAACCTCTCTTGCTACAAAGCTCGTCAGAATTCCAACTCCCATTTTCCAATCGTATCCAAGAGGAGCAATTGCGGGTTCTATTGCTTTTCCCATTTTAGCTAAATACGAGTGATCCAAATGTACATCTGTAGCAACAATCTGATCCGGATTTTGTTTCGGTCCGAAATAACTCAAACACCAAATGATAATACTTACAATAAATATAATTTTTCCCGCTCCTGTTATAAAGTCCCAGACTTTCCCTAAAACCATTTTCAAATCGTATCCAAAAAGCGGTTTTTTATAAGTAGGTAAATCCATAACCAGATAAGTCTTTCCTTTATTTTTAATGAAACCTTTCAAAATAGCTGCTGAAAGTAACGCAACAAAAAATCCTAAAAGATACATTCCTAAAAGCACCAAAGCTCTATATTGAATTCCAAAAATCGTTTTATCCGAAATAATCAACCCAATAATAATACTGTATACCGGAAGTCTAGCCGAGCAGGTCATAAACGGTGTCACCAAAATCGTCAGCAATCTTTCTCTGAAATTTTCGATATTTCTTGTCGAAATCACTGCAGGAATTGCACAAGCTGTCCCTGAAACCAATGGAACGATACTTTTACCATTTAATCCAAATGGTCTTAAAAACCTATCCATCAGGAAAATAACTCTTGCCATATATCCTGAATCTTCCAAAAGATAAAGGAAATATAATAAAATCCCGATTTGGGGTGCGAAAATGATGATTCCCCCTAATCCGGGAACAATTCCGTCGGAAATTAATGAATTGATTGGACCTTCCGGTAAATTCTCTTTAGTAAATGCTGAAAGCCAAGCAAAAAACTCGTCAATCCAATTCATCGGATATTCTGCAAGAAAGAAAACACTATTAAAAATAATCAGTAATATTCCAATAAAAACAACATAACCTAAGATCGGATGAACAAGAACTTTATCTAATTTCTCGGTCAATAATTCTTTAAACTGAGGTTTTTTAGAAATAACATTTGATAAAATTTTATCAATACTTTGGTATCTCCTAACCACTTCCTGCACCTGCAATCTTTTCGGAACCAGACTTTTAGATTCTGGATCATTAATTAACTCTGTTGCTGAAGCCAATTTATTTAAATCTGCGCCGATTGAGAGACTCATCCAAGCTTTATAATCGTTTTCAAACTTATTATGTGCAGAAACCTTGCTTAAAAAATCTTTATGCTCAGCAGGAATTTCAAATGATGGTTTTTCTGTTTTAGCAAAATCATTATTCAAAACAGCTTCCTGAATAGCTTCAATTCCTAATTGTTCCTTCGCATTGGTCTGAATAATTTTGATATTCAAAGCTTCGGAAAACTTTTCGATATCGATATTGATACCTCTTCTTTCTGCCTGATCCATCTGGTTTACCACCAAAATCATCGGAACTCCTAAATCCTGAATCTGCTGAAACAAAAGCAAGCCTCTTTTTAAACTTAAAGCCTCCAAAATATAAACAACTCCTGTAAAATCTTTCTGCGCTTCCAGAAGAAATTTAGAAAAAATAGCTTCGTCTTCAGAACTCGGATAAATACTGTATGATCCGGGAAGATCTACTACCTCAACTTCTTCATTTTTATAAGCGTAAGTTCCGGAATGACTTGAAACAGTAACACCTGCGTAGTTTCCGGTCTTCTGTTTTTTGTTGCAAAGTGCATTAAAAACCGTTGATTTTCCTACGTTTGGATTTCCGACTAAAAGTATCTGTTTTTTGTTTTGTTGCTGCATCAATTCCAATCTTCTACCATGATATACTCACCTTCTTCTTTACGCAGTGCAATGCGGCTTTTTTCTTCGCCAAACTCCACATAAAGAGGACCATTGAAAGGAGCCTGATACAGAATTCTGAAAACAGTTTCAGGCAAAAGCCCCATTTCTATGATTTTGTTGGGCATTTTCAGATGATCATTATCATAGCCCAAAATTTTCCCAAGTTTGTTCTTAGGAAAGCTGCTTAGTTTCTGTAAATAGTTATCTTTCAATACCTATGTTTTTAGACATTGCAAATATACTCTATTTAAATTTAATCTAAATAAGACTGATTTTAAAGATTCACAAAAACTATCATAAACAATAAACCCAAATACATTTCTGCATTTGGGTTTATTTCAATATAGTTGAGTTAAATATGAATATTATTTTTTATCATTTTCTTTACCGACTTTCTCAACTTCACCAACAATCACTTTTCCGTAAGCAGGTTCTATTGTGTTGTCAGTGGCATTAAAGAAATCTTTATACTGCTTTTCCTGTTTTTTCATCATATCACCGATTGTTCCTTCCATTCCCGGGATTGATTTTGACATCATTTCCTGAGTCATCATAGGTCTGATTGTAGCAAACGGATCTTTTTTGAACTCGCCGAATTTTTTCTCAAATTTATCTCTTGGTAATTCGTTCACTTTCCCTCCTTTTGCCTGCATTAAGTTTTCTATATAAGAGAATTCCGTATAATCTTTTACTTTTTTATTCCCCTGAAGCACCCAAGAATAGTTCTTAGCATCATCTTCAATTTTTACAATCAAACCAGGAAGTCCTGAAAATTTGTACGGTCCATCCTGAAAAGGGATATCTGAACTGAACCAAGCCGTCCATTTTCTTCCACCGAATTCTGTAGTCGCTTTTTGTGTATTGTATTCACCGATTTTCTGCTTATCATTTAAGATTTTCCAGTTGAATTTTGCATCTTCACTATAACCGATATTTGCAGGAGTAAATCCGCTTGCTATCTTCTCAACAAACTGAATTTTCATGCTTGGATAAGTCTTGTAAACTCTAGCAGAAATTTTGGGTTGTTTAAGAGATTTTGAAAGATCTTTCATGATTCCTGCTTTTTGCATGGCTTCAATTTCAACTTTCATAATAGAATCCTGAGCAATTATTGTGTAATCCTGATATACAGATCTGTTTTTATCTGTAATATCCAAAACGGTAATAACTTTCTCCATTTTGGCAGAATCCTGTTTTGGCCTGTAAGTCAATTCATAAAAGAATCTGTTTGCCGTTTCCTGTGCATTAGCAATTGCAAAAGCTGCAATCAATACTATTGAAAATAAATTTTTCATTTTAATAACGTTTAAATAATTAGTTAGCAGTTGTGCAATTTTGTTACAGATTTTTTTTAATTAAAATTTCTTTAGCTTTTGTTTTCTCTAAAATTTTTAAATTTAAATAACCTAAAAACAAAATTTTATGAACACTTTAAAACAATTCAGAGACGAGCTCGAAGCCGAGTATCAAACGACAAAGAAGTTTTTTGAAATTTATCCCGAAGATAAAAACGATTATGCTCCGCATCCGAAAAGCATGAAAATGGCACATTTGGTCACTCATATAGCAGAAATTTTTGGCTGGGCTGGGTTTATGCTTAACAGTTCAGAGCTTGATTTTGCAAAGAGCGATTTAAAGCCAAAACTATTGACCACAAAAGAAGATTTGCTCAAAGTATTTGAAGACAACTACAAAGCCAGCAAAGAAGCTCTGGAAAAGGCAACCGAAGAAGATCTTAATCCAATCTGGTCTTTAAAAAATGATGGTCACACTTTATCTTCCTGGACGAAGTATGGCGCAATTCGTCACAGCTTAAGTCAAATTACCCACCATCGTGCACAATTGGGAGTGTATTACAGATTAAATGATATTCAGCTTCCCGGAAGTTATGGTCCGACTGCTGATCTGGAAAGTTTTTAAATTTGTGATTTAATAAAAGAACCAATCTTCAGAAGATTGGTTCTTGAAATTTTTATCTTAAAAAATGATCTTTACAAAGAAAGATTCTCTACTACCAAGTTCTCGCCGCTTACAAAAAGATGATAATGAGACCAGGTCTTATTCAAGGCTTCAAAAAACACTCTAGATGAATCTTTTTGCATAGAATCATGAAGTTCAATGATTAGCATTTTTACTTTTGGCAACCATTCTTCATAATTTTTGGAAAACACTTCTTTTTCGCTACCCTCAATATCCATTTTTAATAAATCAATTTTGTCAAAATTGTTTTCTTTGATAATTGTATTGACGGAGATAGCCTCAATTTTACCATTTTGATTATCTTCTACTACTTGAATTCCCCACTTTGCAACATCTTCATCAATGATTTTTAATTTAACATCATTACTCCAAAGTCCTTTGTTTAATACTTGTATATAAGGATATTTTTCAAGGTTCTTTTTTGCTATCAGAAAATTATCAGAATCCGGTTCTATTGTAATAATTTTTGCTTCAGGAAATTTATTCTTCATTAGAACTGAAAAAAGTCCGACATTGCCTCCTGCATCTATAATGATTTTGGGGTTTTTGTAATAGCCCGGGTTGTATTGCTTTTCAATAAAAATCTGTTTAAAAACTTCCAAATCAGATTTTTCATTTTTTCTAAGTTGTATAGGATGCTTCATCCCATAGACGTGTATATTCTTTAAGTCTGAAGATGAAATCTCTTTATAAAGCTTATATCCTTCTTTGATCCCATACTCATTGAAATATGGCAAAAAGCTTTTAATTTTATTGTATAAATTTTTTCTCATTCAATTGAAATTTTTTCCAAAAATAAATATTTTTTTTCCTTTTTAAGCCTTTAATCAATTTTGCAATGATTTTATATGCAAATAAGTTTTTAATTAAGTTAAAAATAACAAACCCAATCTTGCTAAGATTGGGTTTGTTTTGTTATTTAAAATTGAATTTTACTGTGAACATGACTTGGCTTGGACGAAGCAATATTCTTGTGTAACTGATATTCGTTGTATTAATATCATATGTTTCGAAAACTTTTTTATTTGCAATATTCATCCACTTCACTTCAAAATCAATTTTCTTTTTTGACCATGTAAATTGGTATGAAAGATCGTAAAACCCATTATGGTATTCCTGATTGGCAGCACTTGTATTTACCTGATCCCAGTTAAAACCAATGGTGTGATTTTCGATTGGATAGAAGAAAGCACCAAGATTATGTGTAAATCCTGTTCTTGAAGCTCCGGAATCAGTAGATCCTACACTGGTTTGTTTTGTTTTGGAAATACTTGCATTATAATCTATGCTCATCCAGCTGAAATAAGTATTATTAAATTTAATCCCAAAAGATTGGCTGTTGTTTTTGTTTGTAAATGCAGCATCATTTAAAAACGCATCAGATTTTGAAGTATTATTGCTGTAGCTAAGAGAAGCATTGGTTTTGAATTTTGGAAAATATTTTCCGATTTCTGCGCTGTATCCGCTATTGACCACATTATTGTCTTGCACAATATATTCTACTACAGTATATCCTGATTGGTTGATTGTAGGATTTGAAATTAAATTTCTTTTTGCGTCAGATAATCTATAGTTCACATTGAAAAACAAATTATTCAGCGGATTTCTGTACTCTAATCGTGCACCTGCAGATTTATTATTGTTTTCAGGAATAGGATTTTCGGCAGCCATAGCGTTTAATCCACTTGGTGATGTCATCAGAAGTCCTGAATACGCTGTATTTACCTCACCAAAATTATTGCTGATATTTCCATTTAATGATGCTTTAAAAAATGAAGCAAAATTATACTGAGCAAATAGGTTTGGTTCAAAGGTCACTTTATTTACTGACTTAGAAACATTTCTCAGAGGATCTTCCGCTTTGATGTTATTTGAATTTACCGGAACATTTGCGTAAAGCATCCATGAATCATCTTTATAATTAATCCCCACGCTTCCGTAAGGTGTTGCAGTTGTATATTTCAGATCATTATCAAAATCAATTCCGTAACCATACGCTTCTCCATTGATATTTTTATTTAGTGCTGATCTCAAATCGGTTGATTTATAATTTAATCCGATCTCAGGAGTAAAAGTCCAACCTTTTGCTGAAAAACCAATATTTGCAGAGTGATTAGCCTCAAACGTTTTCAGCTGTAAGTTCTGTCTTACAGATTCTGTAGCAACTCCGGGAAAAAACCCAGGAATATTAAGGTAAGAAGCCGGCGAAATATCTAATTTTTGAACATCATTTTGATAGTTGATGAAAGACTGTATATTAACCATCTTCTCTTTCCAAGGTATAATTGTACTCAATGAGTTTTGAAATGATGAAGTTGGTGATTGTATTGCCTGATTTCCGGTTCTGTTGCTTGTCGCGTCTGTTCTGTCAACAAATGCTCTGTCGGCATTCCAAAATTGTGAGAAGCTTGTTGAATTTTTGAAAAATCCTTTCTTGGCATTTTTTGTAAAAATCAATTCTCCTTTTGCCTTATCTGTGTAAAAATTATTTAATATATTCTGCTTGATACTGAATGCAGGAGTTTTTGATGTCGCAAAATAATCTGTTTGGGAATACGACTCTCTTTCGACTGCATTATTGGTATAGTTTGCATTTGCTTTAAGCTCCCATTCTTTTTTCTTATCAATATTGGTCAGATAATTTGCCGATAGATAATGTACATTATTCATTAAATATCTTCTTACAGGAAGATTAGGTGTGCTTGCATTTTCTACATTCAGCCAGTCATTTTGTGAGGCGTTTATTCTTCTTCCTTCAAATCTGTTTCCGAATGCTAAGATGTTCCCTTCGTTTTCGACCTGTTCACCAACATTATTTGTTTTATAATTGACCACCCACTGGCTTTTCTGACCAAAAAACATCGGTGTTAATTTTACATTCCAAAGCCACGGATCTCCAAAACCGGTTCCTACTTCGCCACGACCTGTCATCGTTACCGAATTTTTAAGCTTAATATTAATTGCTGCCGCATCAGAAGGAATTTTCCCCTGAAGCATTTTTACGGGTTGGTGATTTTCGAGAACCTCAACTTTTTGTACAGCGTCTTTTGGAAGCGAGTTGTTGATCGTTCCATAACCGCCTTCCATCAAATCTTTTCCATTGACGTAGAATTTATTGATTGCATTTCCTTGGTAAAGAATAGACCCGTCTGCATTGACTTCAATTCCCGGGATTTTCTTCATCACGTCGGCCAAAGTACGGTCGTTTTTGCTGTCGAAAGCTTTCAGATCATACGCAATAGTGTCACCTCTTGAAGTAATCATTTTGGTTTTCAGCTGAACTTCTTTGATTTCCGTAGCTTCAGACTGCATTTTGAAGGTCAATGTCTGATCGCTGTTGCTGATTTGTTTGGTTAAAGGTTTTTGGTTGAAGGCTTTCACTTTCAGATCAACATTTGATTCTGCAGAAGTGAATGTTACCTTATATTCCCCTTTAGAATTGGTAATTCCGTAGGCAAGAATTGCATCTTTTCCTAGTTCTTCCACCGTTACACTTGCGCTTGGGATTGCCACACCGTCTTCATCTGTAATTTTCCCTGAAACTGTTTTTTGTGCAAAAGCAATAACGGAAAAAAACACCATGAGAAATAAGGAGATTTTTCTTTTCATATGTTTATATTTATTTTTTTAAAAGGCCATATGAAATCGCAGCACCTTGATTCATGATGGTATTTTACCAATCACGGCGATTTCAGTATTTATTATTTGAGTAATTAGTTATTAGTATTGCTTTTTTGTTACACTCTATAGAGATGTAATTTTCAGGCAAAGGTTAAATTTGTTTTATAACTACAAATATAGTGATAAAAATTTGAAATTTCACCTTTTCTCATAATAAAACCTTGAAGTTTCAAGGTTTTTTTTATGATTTTTGTGTTTTAATTTTAAATATTATTCAATATCTAAATTGGGGCTATTTTTAATTCTTTTAATAATGCCATCAAGCCACTCTTTTCTCTCCTTGCTGTCATTAAAAATGATTGCCGAATTACTAAGATCTGTCTGAATATTATACTTTGCATTTTTAAAAGCTTTTTTTGTAAAAGCTTTGTAGTTTTTATCTTGTGGTAAAATTATTTCTCTCCTCTTTTTCTTAAATTGGGATAGAGTAAAATAGTATTCACCTTTTTCGTCGTACATACGAATAATTAAACCCGGTAATCCTGAAAATTTGTACGGTCCGAAATTTAAAGGTAAATCTTCAGCAAACCAAGCTATCCATTTTCTGCCGTACTTAGTAGTGTATGCTTTTCTTGTTTTATATCCTGCATACGTTTTTCTCTCATTGAGGATCGTCCATTTTATGTCTTCAGGTTCTTCATATCTTATTTTGGTATCAATAACCTGCTCGTAAACTTGGAATTTAGATTTTCTTCTTACAACAATTTCAGGAATTGCTGTATTATATTTTAGTTGAGCATTGACATCATTTTGACCAACTTTTTTAGTTTTTATAAGTGAATCCAATACGTATTGATTAGTACTTTTGTAAAGGCTGACATTTTCTTTGGTGTTGATAAATAAAATAAATTGCTCATTATTTGGTTTGCCATAAAAAGGATATTTTATATCATATGTAGCAAGATAATCGGATGTGATGGATTGGGAAAAAAAAGTACCATAAATTAATAGTATTAATATTTTAAATAATTTGGTCATCATTGAAAGGTTAATTAAAAATAATATTTTTCTAATAATAAAAATAGAGACTGTTTTACAACAGTCTCCGTTTAGATATCTTTGCTAAACAATTAGATTGTAAGAGTAATTGAAGTTGGTCTTACACCACATTCATTTAGATTAACTTGAGATACTGCATCTTTAATTTGACTAATTGTTGCATTATCTGAGATATTCTTTGTAACAGTAGTCCCACAAGATGTAGTTATCGTCCAAGTTCTTGCAAATGCAAAAGTTGTAGCAAACATTGCTAAGCCTAAAATAGCTTTTTTCATAATAGTTTTGTTTTAAATGTTAATGATAGTTTTCATATGTATAGAAAACTTTTTTAAATTAATTTTTAATTTAAATGATGCATCATTTAGGTTTTAGAGAAACACATTCTACACAGACTGATATAAAATGTTGCGCGAATTTCTCACTACCATATGTCAAATCTAAGGGAAAAATGAGTGCAAAAAAAATAATTTTTTTTCGTAGTAATCTTATATTCTCGAAAATAAATTACTTTTTTTAAAACAAATACTCTGTAAACACTTATTTGCTCTTCATCTTTTTAAATAATTTATTATAAATATAAATTTCACAGCATTGAAAAAACAAATTTTTATTCAATTTAAATAAAAAAATGATGAAGTTCATAGATTAAAAAAATATTAAACTGATGGCGTTATCTATTTATTTAATAATTTTGTAACATAAAATTTATAATAATGGGGGTTATCTTAAAACCTATAGATATTGTTGATGATATTACTCAGGAAGAATTCCGCGAGAAATATCTGAAACCAAGAAGACCGGTGGTGATCAAAAATATGGCTAGAAAATGGCCGGCTTACCAAAAATGGACGATGGATTATGTAAAGGAAGTTGTAGGCGATGTCACCGTTCCTCTTTATGATAGTAAAAAAGCTGATCCTGCAGCTCCTATTAATACTCCGACTACAGAAATGAAGTTTGCAGATTACATCGATCTCATTCAAAGAGAGCCGACTGATCTAAGAATTTTCTTTTTTGATCCCATCAAACGCGCCAACAAATTACTTGAAGATTATATTTCTCCTTCAGAATTAATGGGCGGGTTTTTAGATAAATATCCATCCATGTTTTTTGGCGGAAAAAGTTCGGTTACATTTTTACATTACGATATCGATTTAGCCCATATTTTCCATACCCACTTTAATGGAAGAAAACATGTTCTTCTTTTTGAACAAAAATGGAGAGACAGATTGTACAAACTTCCTTATGCTACGTATTCTTTAGAAGATTTTGATATTTCCAATCCTGATTTTGAAAAGTTTCCTGCGCTTGACGGCATCGAAGGAATAGAATGTTTCTTGGAGCATGGTGATACTTTATTTATGCCAACCGGATGGTGGCACTGGATGAAATATCTGGACGGAAGTTTTTCACTTTCTCTTCGTGCATGGGACAAATCCTGGGCAGTAAAAGCCAATTCGCTTTGGAATCTGACGGTTCAGAGAAATTTTGATAATTTCATGAAAGGACGATACAAAAAAAGATACATGGACTGGAAAGAGAAAAAAGCAGTTGAAAGAGCAAACCATGCCTTGAAAAAAGGTTTGCCTAAAAAATAAAAAAATACGCTTCGAATTGGAGCGTATTTTTTTATTTTTAAGTCGTCTTAAAACCGAAGTTACTAAATATTCAAAAGCATCTCTTCCATATTCCGGGTTACTTCGTTACATGAATAACAGGCATTTTCACCATCCTGGAAAAACCATCTGCAATGCGAACGAATCGGGCAAAATGATAATTCCTGCACTTTTTTTGTTTCACGATTCTGAACTCTTTTTGAGAGCGAACATTTTGATTCTTCGTTATTCCATTGTGAACAACCTTTTTCTACACATTTTCCTGTAAAACGGAATCTCTGTTCGAGATTGTCTTTTCCTTTATTGAGCTCTATAAACTCTTCTGTGACGGTAAGCGGCGTTATGAAATTCACCTTCCCGTCTTTTCCCAATACTCCAAAAAGCTGTGCCCCGGTTTTCCCTAAGTAACTGGGACACATCTTTTTTGATGAGCTGCTTTTAGCCTCCATAAGCTTTGATTTGAGACTGAATGTCTTTCAATTGAGACTGAATATCAATCTGCGGTTTGAAGATGATGATTCCCCAAGGAAACCAGTCTTTGATACGGAGAGGTTTTGTAATTGCTCTGAAATCTCTCTGAGCAGCGAAAGACTGCGTGTTATCAACTTTTGACAGCTCAGAAAGTACTACATTCTGAATTCCTTTGTCGATGTTTTTTAATTGTTCATCGCTAAGATCTACTCCTTCTAATGAAACGAAAAAATGTTTTTTAGTTGCCATGATTTTTGGTTTTAATGGTTTAACAGAACAAATTTCGCTTTATAAAAACATAAAACTTAAAGGAAAAACACCTTAATTCGGAAAGGAAAAAGGCTGGATTTATTTTGATTATAATATTTTAAATTTTAACTGATTAAAGCTTAAATCAAACTTGAGAAATATACTTTACATCCACAAAATCCGTCAGCCAAACATCATTCTCGGAAAGATAAAATTCAATCCCGTCTGCGGACATTTTTTCTGTATCAATAATTAAAATAACTGGCTTTCCGTGACGCATTCCGACTTTGGTTGCGGTGTCTTTATCCTGACTTAAATGAACGTGTTGTCGGTTTCTTTTTTCAATTCCTTTTTTTAAGATGGATTCAATATTACTTTGAGCTGTTCCATGATAGAGAAATTTTGGTGGTTGCTGTGGAATCAAAGCCAGATTGATATAAATCGAATGCCCTTGATTTGCTCTGATTCTGGTTTTATCTTCATTAAAAATAAAACGTTTTTTATCATTGGTTTGTACAATTTCATCCAACTCTTCAAAGGTAAAACCCGGAGAATCGTTTGTTGATTTTGTAATCAATTCGTCAACATTTGCCCATCCGTTTTCATCCAAATTCAAATTGATGAGTTCTGGATGATGCCTGAGAACATAGCTCAGAAATTTGCTTGTTTTTTTCTTTTGTTGTTCGTTCATGGTTTGTGTTTTTATTTCATTAATTTGTTTTCTAATTTAATACATAAGTTTTCGATATCATCCTTTCTCACCAACTCCGCAATCCATTCTTCAGGAATATTTTCAAAACCATAATAAATTCCTGCAATTCCACCCGTGATAGCTCCCGTTGTATCAGTATCTTCTCCTAAATTGACTGCTTTCAACACAGCTTCAGAATAACTTTCGGAGTTTAGGAAACACCATAATGAAGCTTCCAAACTATGAAGAACGTAGCCGGAAGAACTTATTTCCTCTTCTTGTAATGTATGCAGCGGAGCAACATCATATTCACCTACTTTTAATTCTAAAATTCGATGGAATTTATCTATTTCATTTTGAGAACAAATAGGATTCTGATCTAAAAAATTCCGAACTGTATTCTGCATTGCTTTATAGACTTCCCATTTATCTTTTCCTTTCAAAATTTCTAACAAAAATTCCAAATAAATAAAACAAGCCAAGGCAGAGCGAATATGTCCGTGTGTAATACTGGAAACATCTTTCGTTATTTCAAAACGCTTTTCAATTGGGAAATCTTTAATATAAAATAATAACGGTAAAATTCTCATTAAAGAACCGTTTCCGTTATCAAACTCACTTGTACCGCCACATAAAGTTGGAGAAACGCCTTTGCCAATTCTATGAATGGCTTGCGAAGTTGCTATTCCAATATCGAAAACTCTTCCATGAGGTGTCCAAATTTCTGCATTATACCATTGTAAGAATTTTAGAGCTATATCTTCCAGATTATATCCAGTGCAAAGACTATCTGCAAGACATAATGTTAAAGAACCATCATCACTCCACGTTCCTACAGGTTGATGATGTGTTCCCAAGGCTCTCATTTTTGTAACAGGAGAACGTTTCAATTGTTCACGGCTTCTAAATTCCACTGGAACACCCAAAGCATCACCAATACAAACTCCGAAAATTCCAGCTTTAACAATATTTTCCATTACGCTAAATTTACAAGCTTATCAAACAATAATTTCATTCCTTTTGTTGCAGTCTCTTTCATGACCACTGCTCTTTGTCCGTATCCGAAACCTGTTTCGTTGGGATTGATTACAATTAACAAACAATCATCTTTAATATCATGAAGCAATCCTGCAGCCGGATAAACCTGTAAAGAAGTTCCGATTACTAAGAAAATATCCGCTTCTTTTGTTTTTTCCGTCGCTTCTTTCATCAAAGGAACATTTTCTCCGAACCAAACAATAAAAGGTCTTAATTGTGCTCCATCTTCTGCTTTATCACCGATATTGATATCATCTTTCTGTTCATAGATCAAACTTTTATTGTTACATGAACAAGATTTGAATAATTCTCCATGAAGATGAATGATATTGGTAGAACCTGCTCTTTCGTGAAGATCATCAATGTTCTGAGTGATAATCTGAACATCAAAGTGTTTTTCCAGTTCGGCAATTAATTTATGAGCGTCATTTGGTTCAACTTCATGAAGTTGGCGACGTCTCTGATTGTAAAATTCTAAAACCAAAGCTCTGTCTTTTCTCCATCCTTCAGGACTTGCCACATCCTTTATATTATGATTTTCCCAAAGACCATCTCCGTCTCTGAATGTTTTTATTCCGCTTTCGGCGCTGATTCCTGCGCCCGTTAATATGGTTAGTTTTTTCATTTGTTTTTTAATATTTCATCATATTTAGAATCCTTCAAAGGGTAATAAATAATTTTTTCATCATCACTATAAACATCAGTAATTAAAGATTCACAAAGTTTTATGTGCTCCTCATCATTTTTTGGATAAATATCTAAAATATCTTTAACTTCTTTATTATTATAGATATATAAAGTGTTCTCTTTGATACAAAATTTCTCTCTAAACGCTTTAATAAATTCTTGAAGCTGTAACTCTTCTGTTGAGCTATTGTAGAAGATATGAAAAGATTCATGGATTGTATTATTACTATTTTTGAGTATCTTATAATTAAATTTGTTTAAATCATATTTCAATTTTCTTTTTGTTTCATTAATAAGTTTAAAATCCAATTTAAAATTTGATGGAAATACTTCATAAAATTTCACATCCATATCTTTATAAAGTCCATAAAAAGATTCCTTAATTATTTCTGGTGTTTTAATTCCAAAATAAATTCCTGTAATGGAAGAAGGGTGAAATTTTTTTATTCCATACTTATCAAAAATTAACCTTATTTCTTCTTCATGCTTCCATGTCGATTTTTTAGTAGCAAACATTTTTTTAATAAAGCCATCTTGTAAATTTGTAAGATCATCAATCCCTAAAGTTGGAATATTGTCTTTATAGTCAATTTCAAATTTATATTGAAAATCAAAGTTCTGACCTTTATCAATCAATTTTTCTAAATCATATTCGATGCAATATCCTGAATAAGAAGTTGCATAATAAGCCCATAATTGTTCATTTAAAAAATCCTTGCTTAAACAATAAACTCCGATTGCTTCTTTGAAATCTAAAACTTCTCTAAATTGATTTTCGAAATTATCCAATTCTTGATACGGAAATAAAGTTTTCAAAAGACTTATAAATTGAGATATTTCTTCATTAAAATAGATATCAAATGGATCATTCAAATTACTATAATTAGGAGTAAAAAAACAGTTTTCACTTAATGTTTTAAAATCTCTTTTAAAAACATCATCTTCTATTGATCTATATTTGTACGCTTTCATAAGATTATTTTGAATCTTTATACTAATTTACAATTTCCTCAAACGGCTTTATCATTTCTTCTTTCTTCGTCAAAACTGCGAACACCACTCTTTTAAATTTATTTTTATACTTTCCGTGAAGATGCTTTTTAAATAGCTCTGCAATTTCTTTCGGATCATTTTTAAAAACTCCGCATCCCCAAGCTCCTAAAATCAAGGTTTCATTTCCTTGATTGAAAGCCAATGCTAACATTTTATCCATTCTCAGATCAATTGCTCCGAAGATTTCATGAGTTCTTTCCGGCTCCTGTTGTTTTACAACACCTGCATTTACAGCTGGAGACGTGATGAAATTACACAAAACTGGTTTTGGCAGCAATTCACCTTTATCTTTTCTGAAAACCGGAACTTTTGGACTGTAAATCATCGTATCTGTATAAAAACAAGATTTCATAGCACGATGTGTTTCGTAATATTCCCAACCTTGAAGTAAACTCTCATACAATCCCGATGTTCTTGCAAGACTTTCTTCCTGAGCTTCAGCTCCGTTGATAAAACCTCCACCGGGATTTTTGGCTGATGCGAAATTCAGACACATCAATTTCTCCTGATTTTCTTCTTCAGCTAATTGTAAAATTGCTTTTAAAGAACTGCATCTCCAAACCTCAAATTGAGTTTCGAAATTTGTTTTGGGAAGTTCTTTTGTTGTCATTTCCGAAAGTTCTTCCGGTGAAAACAAACCTGTTTCTTTTTTACAGATTTCCAGTTCGTTTTCTATATCTACCTTTTCGTTGTGTTCGTTTATATAATATTTTTTGGCTAAGATGTCTAATGTATCTTTTGCCATTCCTTTATTTGTCATTTTAATTAGTATTTTATTTATTCAAAATCATAAACATATACTTCCACATTATTTTTCAACAATGTTCTTTCAATAATTGGTTCAATTTCTTCCCATTTTCCTCCCGCCAAACCACAACCAATTCTTGGCATATGTACACTTGCATTTAATTTTAAGGCTTCATCAACTAGTTTTCCAATACATTTTTCGACTGCTTCGTATCTGATTGGAGCAATTCCTTTTGAATTTGAGATTGTTTTATGCTGACCAATCATATTACAGATCCAAATATCTTCTTCAACCTGAACTGTTTGAATTTCTCCAAGATTAAAATTTTCTCCGCTCTGAAACCAATTCCTATATTCATTTTCTGGTTTCTTCCATCTTTTAGAAATTGCCATTACAAAACCTCTTCCCCAACCTCCAGTATCATTGCAGATATGAGTAATGATTTTGTTACCTTGAGTTTGTGGATTTGTAGCGTCTCCTTTTAAATATATTATAGTTTTCATGATCATTTGATTTTAATTTTTTTCATCGTTGTGTTTTCTAATATTAATTAATTCTTTAAAATCCTTAGAATATGGAGAATAAGAACCAAAAACCGCATCAAATTTCACCTCAAGATTTTCTATTTTAAATTCTTCATCCAACTGATCCAGACAAGTTACCACCAGATTTTTCTTGTTCGCAAAAACATAAGCTTCATCCAATTTCAATGCATAATTTAATAAGTTGTAATCTAAATCGCCAAATCTAAGATCCTTTTGATATTCATTAAAAATACAGGTTTCTTCTTCATTGTTTTTGAGCGATAAATTTTTTTCATTGCTCATCCATCCACTTCCGTGACGGGTTGAGTAGCTTCGTGTCACATAAAACATTTCTATATCTTCAATTTGCAACAATTTACAAACTTCGTAAGCATTTTTTGAAGTAGTGTTGGCAAAAGTTACATTCGGAAAAACGCCGTGATCCATATCCAATAAAATTCCCTGACTTCCTTCAAAAATAAGATTGTTGAATGTTCTTAAATATTCATAACCTTCTATTTTCCAATCAATTTTATCGATAGCTTCTAAAAAGTCGTTCAAAGCATTTTCAATTTCTTCTCCTTCAACAAAACCGTAATAATTGGCAATTCCTTTAAATTTTTCAATCAGCATTGTTCTTGGAGCAATTAAATCAACGGCAAATAATTTAAACGGACTTTCATTTCGCTTCATTGTTGCTCCTACTCCTTTTCCACAGGTTCCATGTTCCAAATTTTTGATATTTTTTCTGTTAGATAAAACATCAAAAGGGGTTGTCACTTTTGCCAATGGATGAATATGCAGTTCAACATTTCCGCTTTTCTTAATTAATTCTTCTCTTTCATTATATAAAAAAGTCGGATGAATTGTGCAATGCTCTGTAAAATAAGACGGCAAACCACGCAAAGCTCCACTCGCAAAACTTGAATGAATATGCTTTTTTTCGTCAATCATCACCGTATGCGCTGCTTGTTGTCCGCCGGAAAAACGAATAACCACAGACTCAGGATTTTGCTGAGCCAGAAAATCTGTAGTGATTCCTTTTCCTTCATCACCAAAACCTAAGCCTATAACTATTTGTGCAGTTTTCATTTTTAAAACCTTTGAATATTATCAAATCCTCGGAAATCTATTGACCTTGAAGTATCATCTTTAAACCTGTTGCAAACCACATCTTTTATGACATAAGGAACATCTCTGTAATCTGTAATCGACAGACAGTTTTGTCTTAATAAATCTTTCCATCCTTGGTCTGCATTCATTGCCTGTCCGGAATGTAAAACATTGATGTGAAATACTTCATATCTTTTTTTTGCTTCTTCTAATAATTCTCTGTGTGTGAAAGTTTGCTGTCCTGTTCCCATAATTTCTCTAATCGAAGAGGCAGGAAGTGTTTTCAGACATGGCTCGTCACCAACTGTGAATAGTAATCCTTTTTGATTTCTTTTTTCAAAAGCATCGGTTCTCGTATGAAAAGCTGCAAAATACCAAGCTAAAAGATAACTTTCCCCTGCATTTCCTCCACCTCCGGATTCAATATAAGTTCTTGTTAACCACATATCAAGCTCTTCATCTCCAGATTCAAACTGACCCACCTGCAAAGGATAACTATCACATTCATGATCCCCGATTCCCAAGAATAAAAGCGCAGGATCGGGAACTCCGCCCTGAATAATTCCGCCCATCAATTTCGGTAGACCTTCTTTAATCAGATCATGAGGAATATGTCCCATACTTCCTGTAACGTCTAATCCCAAAATAATCGGAACCGTATTCGGATGAACCTCAGAATCACGCGATTCTCTGAAAAGGACTCCTTTAGGATTCATAGATTCATGAGCCATTCTTTTTGCATTCTGCGTGAAAATTTCACTTGCTGATTTTGACCCATATCCTGCTCTTCTTGCTCTGTCGAAACGAGCGTCCATGTCGTATCTTGTACTTCCCATAACTAATTTTTTTAAATTAATATTTTAAAGTTGATTTGTGTTGTATTTACGCTAATTTGAAACTACATAGTTTTGCAGTAAATTTTTTGAACTTTTATTCTTTTAATAAATCTCTCACTTCCATTAAAGCAAATCCTAATAAATTCTCACCATTCCAAAGAGACGGATTTACAGCTTTCGGGTAGGTTTCCAGCATTCCGATTCCCCAAATTGTATCGTAAGGACTGGCTTCAACTAAAGTTTTAGTATTTGTTGACAATAAGAACTCTTTTAATTTATCATTTTGTGAAAACTTTAAACAATTTCCCTCTTTTACGATTTCATATTTATGCTCATCCCAAATTTTTGGATTAAAGTTTTTGACTTTTCTTCCTAAACTTTTTGCCTGACTGGGAGTTTCTGATTTTAAAACCTCTTCTAAAGTTTCATGATCATTAAATAATTTAGCTTTTCCGGCCATCATATAATGTTCTGCCGTTTTGTAAATTCTTCCCTCTTCTTCAAATTCAGCAGGAAACCATTGGCTAAAACATGCTTTTGTAACTTCTTCTTTCACGGTGTGTCCCCAGAAAAACAGGAATTCTAATTTTTCTTTATTTTGAAACTTTTCAATAATATTTTCTAGTGTGTATCTCATAATTGCGTTATTATTACACAAATTTAAAAGATTATGATTTTATTAACCAAATTTATTTGCGTTTATTTTACACTAATAAATTTAAATAATTGATTTTCAGCTATAAAAATTTATTTTTATTTAAATACAAATTTTACAACTTTAAACTTTTGCGGCTAAATTTTGGGTAAATCAATTAGATAATAAATGAAAAAACGGACAAAAGTCCTTTCCTATCAATCAAAAAGTTCTAATTATTTTAATATTGGAACTTCGTTCTATTTGTAAAAATCAATTAAATAGAATCATTTAATCTCGAAATAAAATCCCTGCTCTTCTAGTTCTTTATATTTCTCTTCATTGAAAGTAAATAATTTTCCGGGTCTTCCGCTACCTTCCTTTTTTACGTTATTGGTTTCGTTTAAAAGTCCGTAACTCATGATTTTCTTACGGAAATTTCTTCGGTCGATTTCTTGTCCGACAATGGTTTTGTATAGATTTTCAAGATCTGAAAATGGAAATTCTTCATTAAGAAGATTAAAGCCGATCGGCTGATATTGAATCTTTGTGCGAAGTCTTTTTAAAGCAATATCTATAATTTTATCATGGTCAAAAGCAAGTTTGGGAAGTTTATTCACGCTAAACCATTGTGCGTCTTCCGCATCAGAATCTGCAAAAATTTCGTGATAAGAAGGATTAACAAGCCCCAAATAAGCCACAGAAACCACTCTGTTCCTAGGATCTCGCCCCACATTACCAAAAGTATAAAGTTGTTCCAGAAAATCGGGTTTTATGCCTGCTTCTTCGTGTAATTCTCTTTTTACTGCATCATCAAGATTTTCATCATCCAGAACAAGTCCGCCAGGAAGTGCCCAACCTCCTTTGAACGGATCAATTTTTCTTTTAATTAAAAGAATCTGAAGATCTTTTTTATCAAAATATCCGAAAACAACTGCATCCACTGCAACTTTTATATCCTGTAATTTTTTAGGAGAACTCATAATTTAATTTGCGTTACCAATACACAAAATTACAACTAATACTTTGTAAAGTCAAAAGAAAAATAATTATTCTTCGAATACTATTTTTTACTAAATTTATAATCAACTTAAAACTAAACTATTATGAAAAAATTGTTATTCGCAGCATCTGTTGCTATTCTTTTTGTAGCTTGTGATAAAGTAAAAATGGATGTAAAAACAGGTTCAGACAAAACAGATTCTACAGCCACCGAAGAATGGAAACCTGTAGATTCTGCCACTGCAACGAAAGCATGGATGGATTACGCAACTCCTGGAGATATGCAAAAAATGCTGGCAAAATCTGACGGAAACTGGTCTGGAGAAACGACAATGTGGATGGAAAATGGCGGAAAACCTATGACAAGTAAATCAGAAACTACCAACAAAATGATGTATGACGGTCGTTATCAAATCAGTAATCACAAAGGAAATATGATGGGCATGCCTTTTGAGGGAATGAGTATTTTAGCATACGACAATTCAAAAAAGAAATTTATAAGCACCTGGATCGACAATATGGGAACGGGAATTATGAATATGGAAGGCGACTGGAATCCTTCAACAAAATCAATTGAATTTAAAGGAAAAATGACAGATCCTTCAAGACCTGGAAAAGATTGCAATGTAAGAGAAGTTTTCACATTTATTGATGATAATACTCAAAAAATGGAAATGTATGGTCCGGATTCTAAAACAGGAAAAGAATTCAAAACAATGGAAATTAAATTCGTTAAAAAATAAATAGTAAAAACAGTTTCAGCTGAAACTGTTTTTTAATAAAAAATCCGCAGAAAAATCTGCGGATTTATATATTTAAAACCATCAATGATGGTTAATCATTCAGCTTCAAAACAGCCATAAACGCTGACTGTGGCACTTCTACTCTACCAATCTGCTTCATTTTCTTCTTCCCTTCTTTCTGCTTTTCTAATAATTTTCTCTTTCTTGAAATATCACCACCGTAACATTTTGCGGTAACGTCTTTTCTCAAAGCTTTAATGGTTTCCCTTGCGATAACTTTCGCTCCCAAAGCGGCCTGAACAGCGATATCAAACTGCTGTCTAGGAATTAGTTCGCGCAGTTTCTCACACATTTTTTTCCCGATGTAGTAAGCATTCGAGTCATGAATCAATGAAGATAACGCATCTACCATATCTCCGTTGATCAGAATATCCATTTTTACTAACTTAGAAGAACGCATTCCGATTGGTGAATAATCGAATGATGCATATCCTTTAGAAATAGATTTCAGACGGTCATAAAAGTCGAAAACAACCTCAGCCAAAGGCATATTGAAAGTCAGTTCCACTCGGTCTGCCGTCAGATAACTTTGGTTAACGATCTCTCCTCTTTTCTCGATGCAAAGCGTCATTACAGGTCCTACAAAATCAGATTTTGTAATGATTGATGCTTTAATATATGGCTCTTCCACTCTGTCTAAAAGATTGGGATCAATCATTTCAGACGGGTTGTTAATTAAAATGGTTGTTTCAGGATCTTTCTTTGAATATCCGTGGTACGACACGTTGGGAACCGTCGTGATCACGTTCATATCAAACTCTCTCTCCAGCCTTTCCTGAACGATTTCCATGTGAAGCATTCCTAAGAATCCGCAACGGAAACCAAAACCAAGTGCTGCAGAACTTTCAGGTTCAAAAACCAAAGAAGCATCATTCAGTCTTAATTTTTCCAGTGAAAATCTCAACTCCTCGAAATCTTCAGATTCAATCGGATAAATTCCAGCAAAAACCATTGGTTTTACTTCCTCAAAACCGTCAATCGGAGCTTCAGCAGGATTCACAAAAGAAGTGATCGTATCTCCCACTTTTACCTCACGGGCATCTTTAATTCCGGAAATAATATATCCTACATCGCCACATTCAATTGTTTTCTTCGGAACCTGTTTCAGTTTAAGGGTTCCTACCTCATCAGCACCATATTCTTTTCCTGTAGCGAAAAATTTAATTTTCTCGTTTTTAGAAATACTTCCGTTCACGACTTTAAAATATGCTTCAATTCCTCTGAACGGATTGTAAACTGAGTCAAAAATCAGTGCCTGAAGCGGCGCTTTCGGATCTCCCACAGGAGCAGGAATTCTTGCAACGATCTGTTCCAACAATTCGTGAACCCCTTCACCGGTTTTACCCGAAACACGAAGAACATCTTCATATTTACAGCCGATCAATCCCATAATTTCGTCAGTAACTTCTTCAGGGTTTGCAGACGGAAGATCAATTTTATTAAGAATCGGAATAATTTCCAGGTCATTTTCTAAAGCCAAATACAAATTACTAATCGTCTGTGCCTGAATACTTTGTGCAGCATCTACAATTAGAAGCGCACCTTCACAAGCCGCAATCGAACGGGAAACTTCGTAAGAAAAATCTACGTGTCCAGGTGTATCGATAAGGTTTAAAATATATTTTTCGCCATTAAGCTCATAATCCATCTGGATGGCGTGAGATTTTATCGTGATCCCACGTTCTTTTTCCAAATCCATATCATCAAGCGTCTGAGATTGTAATTCTCTCTGAGTCACCGTGTTAGTGTACTCCAAAAGACGGTCTGCCAAAGTAGATTTACCGTGGTCGATATGTGCGATTATGCAAAAATTTCGTATGTTTTTCATTTAAGAACTATGTAATTTGCAAAGATAAAAAAAAGAGAGACAATTCCTCTCTCTTAATTTTGCAGTATGGATTTATTTTTCAAAAACATAAGCTCCTGTTAAAGAATCAATGTAAACATTCATTTCAGTTTCGGAACGATATCCAAAGCCGTTAACTGAGCCTTTATTTACTTCATGCTCAATCAACCCTCCAATCAGAGCACCAATTCCGCCTGCTGCAAGTGCTCCGATTACAATTCCGTCTGAACCATTGCTGTTGCTGAGAAGTTTTTTTCGTGATGAAATAATGTAAAATCCTTTATCATCTTTATGCATCTCTTCAAATTTTGCAGAGGTGATTCTGTATGCCTTTCCATTGTCCACAATGCAGTAAATTTCAGATAGTGCAGCAGATTGTCCGTTTTTGTTTTTCACTCTTGCAATTTCACCTTTCTTATTTTTTTCAACAAAATATTCAGATTCAGGCAATTGATTGTAAAAATTTTTAAAACTTTTGTAGACTCCATCTTTTAGTTCAGAATTAAATGCTTTATAATTTATCTTAAGATAAGAATCATAATTGGTAATGTCTGTTTCAGGAATGGGATTTCCTGAAACCGGATAAACGTAAGAAATATTGATAAATTCTGTAATAATTTCAGAGATCTGTGAAGCCAAATATCTTGGGGCACTCAAATTTCTTTTCGGATCAGATAAGATCACATTGTCAAAACGGTTGATGAAATAATAACGATTATTCCGCTTTATAAAACTCGAAATTTTTACTTTAGCCTTATCAAAGGAGGCTTTTCCATCACCATTCTTTTCGGAATATACTTTAAGTTCTTCCAGCATCAACACAATATCATTGTTCCCTTTAACCTTATTATCATCAGAAAACCATTTTTCAACTCGAAATTTAAGGTCTTTATCTGCAAATTTAACTTCAAAAGTTTCTCCTTTAGGAGCCAGATTTCCTATTTCTTTGTCAGTACGATTATCGATAAAAGTCAATGATTTTGCAAGGCTCTTTCTATCTTTAATACTATTTTTAAGTACAATCAATTCCGTTTTCTGAGCAGATAACGAAATTGACAAAACCATAAACAGCAGAAACTTCCTCATATTTAATTTTTCACAAAAATAAGAATTAGTTTAAAATTAAACGACCCTCACAATAAATTGCAAGGGTCGTCCAACATTAAAAAAATAAACTATTATGGGTTTTGTCTGGGTTTTGAGCCCTTATTGTTCCCGTTGTGAGGTTTTCTTTCGTTCATCTTATCTCTCATCATACCTTCCGACTGAAACAACTTCAAAACTTTCTGACACGGAATGACGGTCTGCATCTTTTCCGCATATTTTTTTCTATTGTCTAATAATTTTTGTCCTACATCAAAACTCTGCTGCAGTTTTACTTTTGCTTCTTCTTCTGATAAAGTTTCCGGATTAAAATTGGAATCAAACTGACTTTTTATCTTCTTCTGATTATCCAGATATTCGTTATACATTGCTGTAAATTCAGATTTATCTTTCGGGTCTATATCAAGATTATCAAGCACCATATTGTTTCTAAACTGTGTAAGAAGCGTTTTTCTTTCTTCCGGAGAAAGGTTATTGATCACTTCTTTTCTCTGCTTAGGATCCATTTTTTTCCAGTCATAGTCTGTCTTTTGGGCATTTAACCCAAAACCATAAATAACAAGAAGTGCAAATAATATTTTTTTCATCTCTCTTTTAATTGTATAAATCCAAATAAACATCCTGTGTGGAATTATTGGCTAATTCTGCGATCTCAGAATTTGAAAATGAATCCAAATATTCTGTCATCTGAGCTTCTGTTTTCTTTGAAACCGGCTTCACAGTTTGTGGTTTTGCTTCTGTTTTTTCAGGAACATAGGCTACCGTTTTTATTTGTTGATTCGTCTGCTGATTGTCAATTGTTTGATTATTATTTTCAACAGAAGTTAAATCAGATTTTAAAGTCTCATAAGCAATTTCGCTTTCCTTTTTCGGAGTATCATCTGAAGCAAAACTTTGTGTAGATGTCTGATTTCCATTTGAATCCGAATAAGAATTATACAAAAAAGTAGACCCAAAAATCAATGCCAAAGAAGCTGCTGCTGCATACCCCCAGTTTAATTTAAAAATCGGAGCTTTTCTGTCTGAATTCAATTCCTTCATCACATTTTCCTGAATACTTTCAAACAAATGATCAGATACTTTATAAATGTTTTTACGTTCTAGTTTTTCAAGATCAAAATCAGTGACAGTACCCACAACTTTCATCTGAATTTCTTCAAACATATTCTCAGGAATTTTGTAAATGTTTTTCCTTTCTAAATTATCCAGATCAAAATCACTCACCTTACCCAATACTCTACCCTGAATATTTTCAAACATATTCTCAGGAACTTCGTAAATGTTCTTGCGTTCTAATTTCTCCAGATCAAAATCTTTCATGTCGTCGTTTCTAAAAATTATCTTTCGTAATTTTCTTTAATATATTCTTCTATTTTCTGCTTGGCGTAATGATAATTTGTTTTCAAAGTTCCTACTGACATATCTACAATTTTAGATATTTCTTCGTAGGGCAAATCATCATAATACCGCATCATAAATACCAGTTTCTGCTTTTCGGGCAGGCTTTGTATGGCTTTCTGCAAAAAGATCTGTATCTCTTCAGCATCGCTGTGTGTATTATCGGCAACCAGATTCTGCATATAATATTCCGGATCTTCATCCGTTTTTTGCATTTTCTTCAGTTTATTGATCTGTTGCAACGCTTCATTGGTTGCGATTCTGTACAGCCAGGTGTACAACTGACTGTCATTTTTAAACTGATGAAAATTTTGATATGCTTTTATAAAAGTTTCCTGCAAAGTGTCCTGAGCAAGATCTCCGTCTACAATAATTCTTCTGATGTGCCAATATAATCTACTCTGATAAGCATCCATCAATGCCCGAACTCCTTTTTCGCGAGTTCGTGGTTCTTGCATCAGCGTAATAATCTCCGCGTCTTTAATCTTCATAAGATGCTTTCATTGTTTTGGATTACAAAAGTATTTAAAAGTTAAATTACTTATTCAATTTTTAGTCCAAATATCATAAAATCTTATCTTTGTTAGATGCAAACTGTAATTATCGGTTCCGGAAATGTTGCGTATCACCTTGCAAAAGCTTTCACGCAGAATAATATTCCTTTGATTCAGATCTTCGGACGAAATGAAGAAGAGCTAAAAAAGATTTCCGAAGAATTAGATATTCCTTATTCTACAAAAGATCTCACAGATGCAGATCTGTATATTATTTGTGTAAGCGATCAATCTGTAGAAACCGTTTCAAAATTAATCACTAAAAAAGATTGTCTCGTCGCACACACTTCAGGCTCATTACCTAAAGAAATTCTAATAGGAGAGTACAGAAAATCAAGCTTTTACCCATTGCAGACTTTTTCAAAATCTAAAGATTTACATTACTCAAAAATTCCTCTTTTTATTGAAACTGAAAACGATGAGGATCAGAAAACTCTGACCGATTTAGCTTCAAAAATTTCAGAAAATGTAATGAAAAGTGATCATGAAAAAAGAAAATATATTCACATGACGGCGGTTTTTGCATGTAATTTTGTAAATCATCTTTTTTCACGGGCTAAAGAAATTTCGGATGCTCAGGAAATTCCTTTTGATTATTTTCTACCATTGATTGATGAGACCGTCAAAAAAATTCACGAAATTGAACCAAAATCAGCCCAAACCGGACCCGCTGTGAGAAACGACACACGCGTTTTGGAATTACACGAACAACTATTGAAAGATGAAAGCCTTGAAATTTATAAAACAATGAATCATTCTATTAAAAAAATGTATGAGCTATAAAGAAAAATTAAAAGATATAAAAGCCTTTGTATTTGATGTAGACGGCGTTTTCACCGACGGAAGCGTTTATCTGATGCCGGGAGGAAATATGAGCAGAGTGATGAATGTTTTAGACGGCTATGCAGTTGTTAAAGCATTGAAAAACAATTATTTAATCGGAGTAATTACCGGAGGAAATGATGAAATGGTAAGACACCGAATTAATTATCTCGGAATTGAAGATTATTACGCAAAATCGCATAACAAAATGGTAGATTATGCAGATTTTAAAAATAAATATAATTTAAAAAACGAAGAAATTCTTACGATGGGAGATGATCTTCCTGATATTCACATGATGCAGAATTCGGCTATTTCAACCTGTCCGGAAAATGCAGTTCCAGAAATTAAAAATATTGCAGATTACATCTCACAAAAGCAGGGTGGAAGTGGAGCAGTCCGTGATGTGATCGAGCAGGTAATGAAAGTTCAGGGAAAATGGCATGATGACAATACTCAATCAGTTTAAATTAAATATGAAAATACTTTTAGCATCGCAATCTCCGAGAAGAAAAGAATTGCTTTCAAGCTTAGGATTTGATTTTGAAGTCGTAAAAATCGATTGCGAAGAAATTTTACCTGAAAATATTGAGATAGAAAAAGCCGCAGCTTATTTATCCGAATTGAAAGCCGACGCATTCAGGAAACTTAATGTTGATGAAGTTTTGATCACCGCCGATACAGTTGTTGCCATTGATAATCAAATCCTTGGAAAACCAAAAGATGAAGCAGATGCAAAAAATATGCTGCAGAAACTTTCGGGAAAAACACATCAGGTTTTTACAGGGATTTCTATAAAAACTTTAGATAAAACCATTACAGAAACTGATGTTGCTGATGTAGAATTTGACGAAATTTCCGATGAAGAGATTGAATTTTATTTAAAAAATTACAAACCTTTCGATAAAGCAGGAAGTTATGGCATTCAGGAATGGCTCGGAATGGCAAAAATCAAGAAAATGAACGGGAGCTTTTATACCATTATGGGACTTCCTACCCATTTGGTTTACAAAATTTTAAATGAAATATAAATAAATTCCCCACAAAATTTTATTATTTTTACAGAATCATCAATCTGATCAGATAATAAAAAGCAGATTAGAGAGTTATATTGAATAATGAAAAAGAATATTATATTCCTTTTAGCAGCGATTATCGTTGTTTCCTGTGGTACCAAGGTAAAAAAGCCGGAAGCAAGATCTAAATTCCTAAAAGGTTTTAACACATATTACAATACACTTTTTAATGCAAAAGACGCATTGAACAGTGAATTTACAAGCAGAGACAAAGCTCATAAAGACAACTTTTATGCGCCGCACATTCCCATTCTCACTTACGAAGAACAGCCGATTGGCAGTGATCTTGGACAATCATCTGCATTTGCCGAAAACTCTATGAAAATGGCAGAAGTAAACCGTCCCTCACCGTCTAATAACAACAGAACTGCTCCGGGAATGCCTCCAAATCCGGGAGGTGGAGTTCCGGGAATGCCTCAAGATCCCAATAATCAACAGGCGAAAGGCGCAACAGTTCTAGAAATTGCAGAAGCAAAAGCTTTAAAAGCAATCGGAAAATATTCTGTTATCAGAAAAGGAGAGGAGCAAAACAAAACTATTTTTGATGCTTACATCATTCTTGCACAATCCCGTATTTATCAAGGCAAATCCAGACAGGCTCTAGACGCTTTGAACTATGTTTTCACTCATATGAAGGAAGATAAAAGACTTCCTTTAGCCAGAGTTTACGAAGGTTTAGCATATGCCCAGCTTAAAGATTATTACAAATCTGATCAGATTTTTGCTAAACTGAAAAGCGATGGAATCAGTAAAGACCATGACAAACTTCTAAGCATTTATTATTCTGAATCTCTTTTGGATGCCGGTAAAAAAGAAGAAGCTGTAAAAGAATTGGACCGTGCTTTTGAACTAAACGGAAACAGAAAACTAAAAAGCAGAATTGCATTTTTAAGAGGTCAGGTTTTAACGGAACTGGGAAGAAACGAACCCGCTCGTGAAAGCTTTATGGCTGCTTACAAATATGCCAATGATTTTGAATTTGAAGTTAAATCTCAAATCGAAATAGCAAAAACTTTTAACGGAAAAGGAGATTACAACGGTGCTAAAAAATATCTTGAAGACATCAGTAAAAAGGGAACTTACGGATCAAGAAAAAACGAATTTTACTATGCTTTAGGTTTGATGGCAAACAAGGCCGGAAAACCTGATGAAGGACAGGAATATTTCAAAAAATCTCTTTTAGAAAAAGTTTCAGATCCACAGGTTCGTGGGTTGGCTTATTATGAAATCGGAAGAAGATATTTAGATAAAAATGACTACATCGGAGCCGGTGCTTATTATGATTCTGCATTAGCAACGATGACGTATGAGCCTTCAAGAATACTTTTAAAAGATCAGTCAGAAAATATTAAGAAAATATCTAAAAACTATTATCTGATCAGAAAAAATGACAGTATTTTGGCTATTGCCAGAATGCCTGAAGCTCAAAAAACTGAATATTTTGCCAAACATATCGAAAAACTGAAAGCCAAAGAAGCGAAAGATGAATTAGAAAGATTGCGTGCAGAGAGAAATAAAGGCTTTGATACGGGAGATTACAATGCAAATTCACTTTTTGCCAACAGTTCAAATTCTTTTGAAGATTTCGGAACAGCTGCAAAAGGTTTTTATTACGGAAATACCGGAACTGTGAGTAAAGGAACCTCAACCTTTAAGCAAGTTTGGGGAGACAGAGCTTTGGTTGACAACTGGCGTTATTCCAAAAAAATGGCTTCCATTGAAGATATGAAAAATGAAGCTTTAGGTGTAAATACAGCGCCCAACCCAAGACGTTTTGAACCGGCTTACTATATTGAGCAGATTCCAAATGATGAATCAAAATTATCTCAACTGAAAAAAGACCGAGATACAGCCTCTTTAGGTTTGGGAATTATGTATCAGAATTACTTTACCAATACACCTTTAGCTACGAAAACGTTATACGATCTAGTAGATGTGAAACCCGAAGAAAAGGTAATGCTACAGGCTTTATATGAGATTTTTGCGATGAATTATGAGAAAAATCCGCAAGCTTCTGCAAGAGCAAAACAGATCTTGCTTACAGATTATCCTTACAGTTCTTATGCAGAATTTGCAAGAAATCCAAAAAACAATACGTTTGTAAAATCATCACCGGAAACTGAAAATGATTATAAAATGGCATTTGCATTATATGAATCTGAGAAATTTGCAGAAAGTCAAAATATCATCGATCAGTCTATACAGAAGTATCCTAAAGATGCCCTTGTTCCTAAACTTTCTCTTCTTAACGCCTTCAATGCAGGAAAATCGAGTGGGAAAGAGGTCATGATTTTGCAATTGGAACAAATCGTTCTGAATTACGGTAAAACTCCTGAAGGTGAAAAGGCTAAAGAAATGTTGAATTATCTAAAAAGTGATGTCGCATTTCAGGCAACTGATAATAAAGGAAATACTGTTTCTCAGGTTTCGAATAACCAACCTCAAAATCCTTCCGGTTATGGTCAACCTGGGCAGAATCTTAATATTCCACAGTCTCAGAATATAACGGCTCCCGGAAATCAGAACAATCCGTTACAGAACAGTTCGCAACCTATGAATAATGCCATCCAAAGTGGCATTCCAAAGAAGCCTACAGAATTTAATAAAGATAGCAATAGTCAACCTGTAAAACCAGGGACGGTACCCGCTCAAAAGCAGTAAGAAAAAAAAAGCGAAGATTATTCTTCGCTTTTTTTCTTTTTAACTCCGTGAAATTCTTTTAAATAAAAAGGTTCGAAGTAGGCTATATCTTCAAAATCTTTATTCTTAATTTTCTCTAAAGTTTTCTTTACTAGATATTGTGCAGAAGGGTAGATATCTTCATTAAATTCAGCATTGGGAAGTTGTAGAATTTCTCTTGCTTTTTTTGCTCCGTCACCTACAAATAAGATTTTTTTATCCTTAAATTCTTCAAAAGAAGTTTCGTCTAAAACTTTAGCTTCAGTTGGAGCAATTTCTATTCCTGTATTTCCGTCGTAAACGGCAGTATAAACCTCCATTCTTCTTGCATCTATCAAAGGTATGATAAAGTCGTAGTTTTGACTTAAAAAAGGCTCTATCATGCTTTCTAAAGAATTAACGGCAATCAAAGGAATTTTTAATCCGTAACAGAAGCCTTTTGCAGAAGCAGAACCGATTCTCAATCCGGTATAAGAACCAGGACCTTTTCCTAAAGAAATGGCTTCGATATCTTTCATCGACAGTTCAGCTCCTTCCAAAGCCCATTCTACAAATGAATGAAGACTTTCCGACTGTTTATAATTTTCTGATACTTCTTCTGTAACGCAAAGCAATTTTTCGCCATCAGAAATTGCGACTGAGCAGTTTTTGGAAGAGGTTTCGAGGTATAGGATTTTCATTTAAATAAATTTAATAATGAATAGAATTCTTTTCAACCACAAAAATATCAAAAGAAATGATTGAATGAAAGTTTTACAAAGTTTACAAAATGCAAAACTCTAATCCTTCTTTTTGCCGATTTAAAAATATAAAGTTTTTACAAGCTCAAAGATTTTTTCCTAATTTCTTGATTTCTTTATCAAAATCAGAAATTATTTTTTGTGTTTTATTGAAAGTTTCATATTCAGAAACGGCTTTTTTATCTGCTACAATTTTCGCAATATTTCCTTGTCCTTCTAAGATTTTATATTCGTTAAAATCTAAAAATCTATTGACACTTTTTGCTAATGATTCCATTGTAAAAGTATTTTCTCTCTCAATTAAACCTTCGATGTAATCAAAATAACCAACAACAGTACGTTCCAATTGCTGGATTTCTTTCTCAGATAAATAGTTCTTGGCAACAATTACATCCGATTTTAAAATTCTTCCGTCTGGTGAATGTTTCCAATTCGTTAAGCCCATATTTTCTTCTTTACTATCGGCTTTCAGATAAATAATTTCGGCAGCAGTTTTACCCGTTATAGCGAAGTGAAATTTATTCTGAACTATTGCATAAAAATTCTTTGTGATCTCTGAATTTCTATCATAATCAATACTGCATTCAGCAAAAATATCGGTGATTTGCTGATAAACTCTTCTTTCACTTGCCCGAATAGAGCGGATTCTTTGAAGCAGTTCTTTAAAATAATCTTTACCAAATACATTCTGACCTTGCTTTAATCTTTCATCATCCATCACAAAACCTTTGATGATAAATTCCTTCAAAGTTTGTGTTGCCCAAATTCTAAATTGAGTTGCTTTTGATGAATTTACACGATAACCGACTGAAATGATTGCATCGAGATTGTAATATTCAAGATTTCTGGTAACATTTCTTTCTCCCTCAATTTGAACTGTTCGGAATTCCCGAACAGTTGTATCTCTACTTAATTCTTCTGTTTTGAAAATATTGGTAAGATGCTCACTTATTGTTGATTTAGCAACATCAAACAAAGTCGCTATCGCTTTTTGAGTAAGCCAAAGTGTTTCGTTCTGTAAAAAAACATCAACCCTAACTTTTTCATTAGGTGTGTTATAAATTAAAAATTTTTGAATCTCTTCGTTCATTGTGTTGATATTCTATGCAAATTTATTGCTTTATTTCCACACTTTGTCGGCTCCACAATTTCCAGACAGACTTGTTTTTAATCCAGATTTCCAATAAAGCTAGTTTCATTTTAAAATCATTGTTTTTATAAGATCCGGAAACATTTACAGTTCTTCTAATGCTTACCGCATTTTTATTTTGCTTTAATTCCGAAATTTCAGTTTGTCTGATTTCTTTATAATTAACTTTTTTTGATAAGAAATCTTTTTTAAAATCATTCAAATTCTGAATCCATCCGTTGGAATGTCCAAAGGAAACATCTGCACAGAAAATATTGATAATTTTCTCATTGTTATTCTGCATCAGAGAATCAAGCTTTTTAGCTTGTAACAAAACTGCTTTTTCTTGCTTGGAATGATTCTGAGAAAAACCGTAAATAAAGAAGAACAGAAAAATGAAAACTAAATATTTCATTTTAATTATCCTTTTCTATAAATCGTTCTCGGTTCGCTTTGAGCACTCGGATAAATCGTCATATCTGAAACAGTAATGTGTTTCGGAGCATTCACACAATAAGCAATGGCATCCGCAATATCTTCAGCTTTCAAAGCCTCGTAACCTGCGTAAACAGTTGCTGCTCTTTCCTGATCTCCTTTGAATCTAACTAAAGAAAAATCTGTTTCTACTGCTCCAGGCTGAATATTGGTAACTCTGATTCCAAATTCTGTAAGTTCAATTCGCATTCCTTCCGAAATAACGTCAACTGCTTTTTTTGTTGCGCAGTAAACGACTCCGTTTGCGTAGGTCTGTCTCGCAGCAACCGAACTGATATTGATAATGTGACCAGAGTTTCTTTCCTTCATCATCGGAATAAGCGTTTTAGATACATATAAAAGTCCTTTCACGTTTCCATCGATCATAGAATCCCAATCGCTGGTATTTCCTGCTGAAAGCGGCTCCAAACCATGTGCATTTCCTGCATTGTTGATGAGAACATCAATATTTTTCCATTCTTCTGGTAGAGAACTAATAGCGTTTTCAACCTCTTCAAGATTTCTGACATCAAATTGTAAACTAAAAACTTCCGTGAAAGCTGATAATTCCGTTTCTATAGCTTTTAAAACTTCAGATCTTCTGCCACAGATTATAATTCTGTTTCCCTGTTTTGCGAAAAGTTCTGCGGTTGATTTTCCGATTCCGGATGTGGCTCCGGTGATGAGTATTGTTTTCATAAAAATTTTCAATTTTAATCTAACAATGTATCAGTATATCAGTATACCAATATTATTACATTGTTATGTGGTAAATTGTTACATTAAATTAGTTGGCATCGAAAGCTTCGAATGCATCTATGATATGTTCGATAATTAATTTTCCTTTTTCGTCGGGAAGAACTGAAATAATATCAAATCTTACTTCCTGATTTTTATTAAATTCTTCCAGATAATGATTGGCTGCAGAAACAATTAATGATATTTTTCTTTTATTCACAGCTTCTTGCGGCAACATGAAAGCATCAGTTGAACGTGCTTTCACTTCTGTAATGATAATTAAATTATCTTTTTCGGCAATGATATCAATTTCAGCTTTCTGAAAACGATAGTTTCTGATCAGAATTTTGTAGCCGTTTTTGATTAAAAATTCGGCTGCTAAACCTTCTGCTTTCTTTCCTAAGTCGTTGTGATCTGCCATTACTGGGTGAGAGAGTTGGAGGGTTGGAATGTGGTAGAGTTTTGTTTCTTCATTTTACTTTCTAAATTGATAAGCCCACCAAATCAAAACTAACTGCAACGGAAGTCTCAAAACAGTCAGCCAAAAATATTTATGGTGAATCAGATAAAACTTTCTTGCCATTTCAATATTTGCCGGAAAAACTGCGATAAGTAAAGCAATGCAAAGATAAGCTCCCAGTTTTTGAGTTTCCGGAAACAAAAGAAGAATTCCACACAAAATTTCTACCAATCCGCTCAGATAAACCATTTTGAGATGAAACGGAATATAGTCGGGCATGATTTTCATGAAAAAATAGGGTCTTACAAAATGTGAAATCCCTGCTGCGATCAGGAAAAATGCGAGCACAAATTTTGAGTAAAACATTTACTTTTTAAAGTTTAATGAAACTGTTTTTCCAACTTTGAGAGAAACTTCCGAACCAATTATTAATGGTCTGTTGTCATGAATATGCCCGTTCGGAAAACCAAAAACTGTCGGAAAATCGTATTTTGAAATTCTGTCTGAGATCAGTTTATAAGCAAATTCATCAAAACTTTCTTCGTATTGCTTATTGTCTTTTTCGTCACCCATATTGGTCATTCCACCAACAATGAGACCTTTTATTTTATTAAAAACTCCAGCCAACTCCAAGCTCATAATCATTCTGTCCAAAGCATAAAAGTTTTCTCCAATATCTTCAATGAATAGAATTTTATCTTTAAAGTTAAAAGAATATTTCGTTCCTAAAAGCGCATAAATCAGAGCTAAATTCCCTCCAACCAATTCTCCTTCACAATTTCCTGTTTTATTAAATTGATTTGAATTTAAGTTGTATTTAAGAGATTTTCCCTGTAAAATATCAAAAGTAAGATCATAACTTTCATCCGTCACGCCGAAACTTGAAGTTTTAATGGTTTGTCCATGAATCGAAGCGAAACCTTTTTTTAATAAATAACTCTGTATCACCGTATTATCTGAATAACCAATATACCATTTTGGATTTTTAGCAAAACCTTTTAAATTTAAATTTTCAACTAAATGCTGACAACCGTAACCACCTCTCGAAGCCCATATCGCAGAAATTTCAGGATCGTTTAATGCCCAATTGATGTCTTTTGTTCTTTGCTCTTCAGTTCCTGCGTAATTGTAACCGTTTGAAAATTTAGTATAAAGATTTTCACCTAAAACAGGTTCAAAACCTTTACTCTTAATTAATTGTAAACCTTTTTCTAGCTGAGCGGGATCTACAGCTCCTGCAGGAGAAATAACGGCAATTTTATCAGCCTTTTTCAGCGATATCGGAAATATTTTTTTCATTAGTCAGTTGATGTTTTATTTAAATCAAATTATTATTGATTCTTTTTGTAAATAATTTCTTTCTTTTCTGCCTCTTCCAGTTTTTTATCAAACTGATTAAATTTTTTGAAACTCTGAAGGAAAATAAAAAAACTAAACAAAATGAGAACCGCACCAACTCCTTTTCTGATATTATTGGCCAGCTTTTGAGTGAGTCTGTCATGAAATTGCTTAGCAAGAAAAATTTTAAGAAAATCAATCATCAGATAAGTCGAAATCACTAAACCTAAGTAAAGAACCATACTTCCTGTATCGGGATATTGGTTTCGGACACCTATCACCGTTACCAGCCAAAAAAGGACAACTCCTACATTCAAAAGATTTAATAGAAAACCATTTAAAAAGGTTCTGAAGTAATTTTGACTGATGATTTTTTCTTCTCCCGGCAAATGCATTTTGGTTTTGGTGACCAACATAACAATACCATACGAAAGAATCAAAATAGAGGTAATTCTATAAAAACCGGGATGTTTATCAATAAGATTCACAATATCTGCACTTGCATAATAAGCCGCAATGATACATAATAAATCTGCTGTAATAACACCAAAATCCAGTGCTAAAGCATGTCTTGGACCTCTTGTAAAACTGGTTTCTATCAAGAGAAAAAAAATAGGACCTATGAAAACCAGGCTCAACATGAAACCCAGACCAACGGCCGACAATACAAGTTCAAACATTCAAATTTGTTTCTATCCCAAATTTAAAAATTATATTTCTATTTGACTGTAAAAATGATTTTTTTAACCAGAAAATTGTATTATATAAACTTTTTTAAACTAAAAAAGACTGCCACTTCGGACAGTCTTCATTATTTATTTTAAAATTTAATCAACAATCTTAAAATCCAATTGCTTCTGAATTAAATTAGCTTTTACCACTTTGATCTGAACTTCTTCACCCAACTGAAACTTTCTACCTGTTCTTGAACCGTAAACAGCGTGTGTAGACTTATCATAAGTATAAGAATCATCCATCAAATCACGTAATTTGATCAAACCTTCAGCTCCGTTTTCAGGAATTTGTACCCAGAAACCAAATTCAGCCACACCGGAAATAACACCGGTGAAAGTTTCTCCCAAATGCTTTTCCATAAACTTCACCTGCATAAATTTGATAGAATCTCTCTCTGCATCTGCAGCTAGTCTTTCTCTTGCACTACAATGCTTCGATTTTTCTTCCAATTCATTTCTGTCTGGAGATTTTCCTCCGTCCAGATAATGCTGAAGTAATCTATGCGCCAATAAATCCGGATAACGACGAATAGGAGAGGTGAAGTGCGAATAATAGTCAAATCCAAGTCCGTAGTGACCGATTGGTTCGGTAGAATAGACCGCTTTGCTCATACTTCTCATGGCTAAAGTTTCAATCATATTTTCTTCGCCCTTTCCTTTAACTTCATGAAGTAAATTATTTAAAGATTCGGCAACTTTCTTGGTATTTGCCAAATCCATTTTATATCCGAAAGTAGAAACGAAATCTCTTAAAGCTTCCAATTTTGCAGGATCCGGATCGTCGTGAACCCTATAAATAAACGTATTCCCGTTTGGTCTTCCTTTTTTAAGTGAAACAAATTCAGAAACTTTTCTGTTGGCCAAAAGCATAAATTCTTCAATCAAATGGTTTGAATCTTTGCTGACTTTAAAATAAACGCCAATCGGTTCGCTTTTTTCATTTAAATTAAATCGAACTTCGCTTCTGTCAAAGGTAATGGCACCGTTTTTAATTCTCTGGTCACGCATGATTTTTGCGAGTCTGTCGAGTGTCAGAATTTCTTCTGTCAAATCGCCTTCCTGAGTTTCAATTCTTTCCTGAGCTTCTTCGTATGTAAATCTTCTGTCTGAGTGAATCACAGTTCTTCCAAACCATTCATTCACGACTTCAGCTTTGTCATTCATCTCAAAAACCGCTGAAAATGTGAATTTGTCTTCATTCGGACGAAGCGAACAGACGTCATTACTTAAAACTTCCGGCAACATCGGTACAACTCGGTCAACCAAATATACAGAAGTTGCTCTTTCGTAAGCTTCATCATCCAACATTGTTCCCGGAACTACATAATGAGAAACGTCGGCAATATGAACACCGATTTCCCAGTTTCCGTTGTCTAGTTTTTGGATGGATAAAGCATCATCAAAGTCTTTTGCATCTTTCGGGTCAATGGTGAAAGTGCAGATCTTACGCATATCTCTACGTTTTGCAACTTCTTCATCGGTAATTCTTCTGTCAATTTTGTCGGCATCCTGTTCAACTTCTTCCGGAAAGCTGTAAGGCAAACCATATTCAGCTAAAATGGAGTGAATCTCTGTTTCGTGCTCTCCCGGAGCTCCAAGAACTTTTATAATTTCACCATCAGGATTTTTATCGCCGGCTTTCCATTCCAGCATTTTTACAACGACTTTATCGCCGTTTTCTGCACCATTGATTTTACCTTTTGGTATAAAAATATCTGTGTTAATTGTCTTTTTATCGCAAACTACAAATCCGAATTCTTTATGTGGAACAAGCTGGAAAGTGCCGACAAATTCTGTACGGTTTCGTTCTAAAACTTCCAGCACAGAGCCTTCCACTTTTTTCCCTTTAAAATTGTAGGTAACAATCAAAACTTTATCGCCCTGTAAAGCATCTTTCACATTTTTTGCGTGAACGAAAACGTCATCTTTCAGATTCTCAACAGCTACATAAGCATTTCCGCTTTGGTTGAAATCAATAATTCCAGTTAAAGTACCTTCGATATTAAGATTGATGCTGTACTTTCCTTTCTCATTTTCTTTAATTCTCTGGTTTGACAAAAGTTTGTGCAAAGCCTGAATCACCAACTCACGTTGTCTGGGATTTTTGTAATCGATTCCGTCTGAAATCTGTTTGTAATTGTATATTTTGGTTTGATTCTGATTCATAAAACGGAGAATCATTCTTCCTATTTCCAAAAGTTTTGAGTCATTTTTCTGACTTATATATTTATTTTTTTTTGGCATTTTATTCTTTTAAATTTTTAATATAATTATCAAATTTTTCTGATAATTCTTTATTATTTGGTAATAATTTTTGATAGTTTTTGGGCAATTTTTCTGAGGTTGAGTAAGTGGCAACTCCTATCGGCAGATTACTTGATTTCAGTGAATATTCTACAATTGTTCGGTCTTTACTTTTACAGATAATAATTCCGATAGCTTCGTTTTCGTGAGGTAACTTTACTTTGTCGTTCAGAAGATTGAGATAAAATTCCATTTTCCCTTTATACTCTGGCAAAAATTCTCCTACTTTCAACTCTACCGCTACAAGACTTTGTAATCGTCGATGAAACAGCAATAAATCAATAAAATATTCTTTCTCAGAAATGGCTACTTTATATTGGTTTCCAATAAAAGAAAAATCACTACCCAACTCGAGCAAAAAGCCTCGGATATTTTGGACTAATTTGATCTCCAATTCTTTTTCAGAATGCTCTTCTTCTATTCCAAGGAAATCAAAAATATACTCGTCTTTCACAGCTAAAACTGCTTGATTTTTTATTTTCTCAGGTAGAGTTTCATCAAAATTGGTTTGGTTTATCAAATACTTTTCAAACGTTTTATTTTCAATCTGATGAATGAGTATATTTTTCGTCCACCCAAATTTCTTGGTAGAAAGGATGTAAAACTCTCTTTCTCTTGGATTCTTACATCTTCCTAATATTATGATGTGTTTGCTCCAACTTATTTCTCCAACCAATGGCTGGAGATTTACATCTGATTGATATTCAGAATAAAACTGCATCATTAGCCAAAGATTTGTGGTAGAAAACCCACCAACTCCAGGAAACTCTGTTTGTAATTCTTTTGAAAGTGTAGCAACAATCGACTTTCCCCAATTCTCTGCTTGGCTTTCAGATATAGATTTCCCAATTTCCCAATACAGATTAATTAAGGCAATATTCACCGCCTTCATCGCTTCGTATTGTGCATTTCTAACTTTATTTTTAATTTCAGAAATGAATGTTATTTGAGAATTTTCTAGCATTAATACTGATAACTTTAGTTTTTTTAATTAATATTTTGAATTGAACTATTACAAATCTCTTTTAGCTTTTAGCAATTTGAATTTTTAGTTTTGTATAAATTTAATACAAAAAAGGAGAAGAGGAGAGAAAAACCTGTTAATAAATATCTTTCGAATATTTCTAGGTTAATGGGAATAAACAGATTGGTAATTTCTGTTTGGTAATGCAAATATAGGAAATTAAAAATAAATAAGGCTTGCAAACTGAATTGCAAGCCTTTATGTTTTAGCAGAATGCTATTTTATCAACTCTTGTCTGATGTCTTCCGCCTTCAAAATCGGTAGACAAAAACTTATTGGCAATTTCTATCGCTACTTCTTTTGAAATAAATCTTGCAGGAATAGAAATCATATTTGCATCATTATGCTGTCTCGCCAATACTGCAATTTCCGGCATCCAACATAATGCACAACGGATTTTCTGGTGTTTGTTTGCTGTAATCTGTACTCCGTTTCCGCTTCCGCATAGAAGAATTCCCAATTCGTTGTCACCGTTTTCAACAGAAGTCGCGGCAGGATGTACAAAATCCGGATAATCTACGCTGTCGGTAGAAAATGTTCCGAAATCCTGAACTTCAAAATTTTCTTCAAGATATTTTTTAAGAATTTCTTTATACTCAAAACCGGCATGGTCTGCGGCAATAGCAATTTTTCTTTTCATTTTTACTTTATATCTATTGTTATTAAATCTTCTGGCAAAGTTACGTTAAATCCGAATTTAATTGTTCTTGTTTCGTTAGCTTTTATATCAATATTCCAAACCAGAAATCCTGTTGAAGCTTCATACTTTGCCTGATCAGAGTTTACGAGCTCGATTTTTACTTTTTCGTCGGATGCAAGAGGAATTTGATCCTTTAATTCAAGATTAATCGCAGAATCTTTATTATTTTTAATGGTGATTTCGTAAAAATAACTTTCCTGCTTTTGTTTGTTACCTATATTTTTAGTTTCCTTTTTTACCAATTCTCTTTTTGTAAGAACATTCGGATCACTTCCCAGACTGATCAGCATCTCTGATGTCAGTTGATTGGGATCGATAGTTACAGTTCCGACCTGAGTATCTTCGATGACAATATCTGCATTTCCTGGCAAGAGATTGTATTTTGAATAATCTTTAATGTAAGCCAGAAGATAGGTTTTGTTTTCCAGTTTCGGAGTTGTAAAATATTTGTAAGTGGTCATTACTTCAAACTGATCTATGTCTTCAGTAATTTCAACATTTGACGGAATTACGGTACTTTTATCTAAAGAAATCTCAGTTTTAATCGCTTTCTGTGAAACTTTTGGTCTTTCCATTACTGCATATTCTGCAACGTTGCTGTTACTTCGTTCGTAAGGACTTCTAAAAGCCTGATTGGATACATTACCATCTTTATCTGTTCTCAAAAACCAACGGTCAAGTTCATAAGGTTTGTCTTCAGCACTAAAGCTTCCGTTAATTAATTTTATCGGAATATTTTTTAATTCATTTCCGGAATTTTGCTGAATCTTAGCTTTATATGAAATCTTAAGAGGCGATTTGATACCATTAGATCGAATAATATAATACGGTCTCCAGTTTGCTTCCTGCAAATATTGATTGATCTCAAAATTTACTCTTTGTTTTTTATCGCTTCTTACATGAAGAATAATGATTTTTGAAGTTTCTTCGCTTCCCGACGTTCTGTTTTTTTTGTTTTCCCAAACCGAAACCTTATTATAATTAATTGATATTTTATTAGTTAGTAAACTTTCTTCATTATAAAGATTTCTCAGGGTAGTCTGATTAAATTCTATCATCTTCAGAATTTCCGTTGAAGAAGGATTACCCAAAGTCTGATTTTTCTGAATAATTCCAATAGAGTTTTTGACCAACGCTAACTCCTGATCAAACTTTTTACCCACTTTCTTATAATAATCGATGCTGTCAGTAATAATATTTCGATCAAAATCTTTTTCAATTTTATCAGCATACAAATATGAGTTTTCAGAATACGATTCTACACGAAGAACGTTGACTTTTTTATCAGTTTTAAAAGTTGAAATGTCAATTCCCGAATTTCTCCCAAATTCTTTGATGATGATAAAATTCTTTCCCGGTAAAACATCTGCTGAGAATGACTTTTTGAGAATACCTCCACTAAAATAGATTTTTGCTTCATTTATTTTTGAAGTCGTGACGGTATAATTTTCCTGTCCAAAACAGTTAATAACAATCAATAAAAAACACAAGACGCTGATTTTCATTATACTTTAAATATTTAAAAACAAAAATAGACTTTTATTCACAAAATGTGATTTACTCGCTCATAAAATGTGAAAAGCACTGTGAATAACTGTGGAAAACTTTTCTGAACTAAATATTTTCTAATCCAAATAAAACATTATCGAAAGTTGCCTCCAAAAATTATCACCAAAACTTTCAAAATCTTTCCTGTGAGAAATCTGTACTTTCTCCATAAGCGAGAAACTAATAATTGATAATGTTTAAAAGTTATCCATATTTGTTAATAAGTCTTAAATTATTCACGCTTTCAACAAATTACATTGTGAATTAAATATGAATTGAATTCAAACTGAATGTTATGAAGTTTTATCGGAAAAGTTATCCCCGAAACTCACAACACTCAACAACAGCTATCATTCTTTTTTTTTATATATAAAGAAATTAATGTTGATTAATGAGTGAAGGGTTTTGTGGGAATTTTTTTGAAAACTTTTATCTCTTTGGATCTTTTCCAAAAGTTTAAAATCTTACATTTGTGAAACAAAAAATCAAACTAATTTGATGAAATGGGAACGGTTTAAGAAAATTATTTATTAAACACTTCAATTTCATCTGATCAAAAAAGATAAATCTGTATATGAAAACAATCAACGATTTCAATTTTAAGGATAAAAAAGCTTTGGTAAGAGTAGACTTCAATGTTCCACAGGATGACCAGCTGAAAATCACTGATAACACGAGAATCTCTGCTGTAAAACCGACAGTAGAAAAAATTCTAAAAGATGGAGGATCTGTAATTTTAATGACGCATCTTGGAAGGCCAAAAGGTGAGGCTAAAGATGAGTTTTCCTTAAAGCATATCGTTAATGAAGTTTCTGAAGTTCTCGGACATGAAGTAAAGTTTGTAGAGGAATCAATAGGAGAGAAGGCTGAAAAAGCTGCTTCTGATCTAAAACCGGGAGAAATCTTGTTACTTGAGAATCTACGTTTTCACAAAGAAGAAGAAAAGGGAGACGAGGCATTTGCAGAACAGCTTTCAAAATTAGGTGATGCTTATGTAAATGATGCATTCGGAACTGCACACAGAGCACACGCTTCTACAGCTGTAATTGCCAATTATTTTGAATCAACTAAATTTTTCGGTTTATTGATGGCAAATGAATTAAAGGCGATTGATAAAGTTCTAAAAAGCGGTGAAAAGCCTGTTACAGCTATTCTGGGAGGTTCTAAAGTTTCAACTAAAATTACCATTATAGAAAATATTCTACCTGCAGTTGATAATTTAATTATCGGTGGCGGTATGGCTTTCACATTTATTAAAGCTCTTGGAGGCAAGATCGGAAACTCATTATTGGAGGAAGATAAATTGTCATTAGCTCTTGAAATTCTAGGAAAAGCAAAAGAACATAAAGTGAAAGTTTATCTCCCTTCTGATACAATTATTGCTGAAAGTTTCAGTAATGATGCAGAAAGAAAAGAAGCTAATATTTATGAAATTCCTGAAGGTTGGATGGGAATGGATGCTGGACCAAAATCCCGTGAACAATTCAATGACGTTTTATTAAATTCAAGAACAATTTTATGGAACGGACCAATTGGAGTTTTTGAAATGTCGAACTTCTCTGCAGGAACTGAAGCTTTAGGAGAGAGTATTGCTGAAGCAACTAAAATGGGAGCTTTTTCGTTAGTTGGTGGAGGAGACAGTGTCGCTTTTGTAAAACAATTCGGTTACGCTGACAAAGTAAGTTATGTTTCTACAGGAGGTGGAGCAATGTTGGAAAGTTTGGAAGGATTAGAACTTCCAGGAATTGCTGCAATCAATAAATAATTTTTTTAAATATAAATTTTAAGTCTGTTGAATTTTTCGGCAGACTTTTTTTATTTTAAACTTTAAAATTGATTTTTCAAAAAACTGTTAAAAGTTTGCTTTAAGAACTATCTCAAAAATTAAAATCTTTATTTGCTTGGCTTCTGATAGGTAATTTTAAAATTGCGACTTCAAATTTATGTTTTTGTAAGAATTTACTTTTTTGAAATTAAGTTTTTGGTTTTATCTAAGTTCCATTATCGAAAATCTAAATTTATTTCCTATTAAATTCTAGTCAGTAAAGATTTTTTTTTGCGACACTAAAGTCAAAACATTTTTTCAATTAAAATTAAAATTTAGACTTGTGAAATTAATTTAATATTTGATTTTCTTCTCTTGTGAATGAAAATTTATTACAGACTCAAATACTAAAATTCTTAGAAAATAAAAAACTCAGAATATTTTCTGAGTTTTTATAGAATTTTGTCAAATTAGCTGAAATTTGGCTTTAAGAAATGGCTTAAAAATCGATTTTCTATTTTTTTTCGATAATGTATATCAAACTTGAAAATTCGTTAGAAAACAATGCTTTTACGTTAGAAATCGTTCCGTGGAGGACTGCTTTTAGCCAAAATAGCGGTGATTTTTTATATTTTTCGCTCAACATTGAGATGTAATACGAATCCAAAACCAAAGGTTTGATCTTTCTCATTTTCCAGTTTGGCTTCTTAGAAATCAAATTTTCCATTCCGGATTTTGAAAAATGATAGATATGTCTTGGTACGTCATATGCCGCCCAGAATTCTTTATAATGTTTCGCATCATAAGATGTAGGGTTGGGAACAGCGATAATTAGTAATCCTTTTTCTTTTAATTTTGAATTGAAAATTTCTAACATCTCATCCTGATTTTCAATATGCTCAAAGACGTGCCATAATGTGATTGCATCAATAGATCCGTTCTCTACAGCATTTAAATTATCAATTATTTTAGCTTTGTTTATTTTACTTTGAGCAACATTTCTCGCGTCAGAATCTGGTTCGAAACCTAAAGTTTCAAAATCATTTTCAATAAATTTCACAAATTCTCCGGCTCCGCAACCGTAATCTAATACTTTTGAATCCTTTTTTATTCTGTCTATAAGGATAGTTTTTTTATATTGGAGATTGAAAGATTGTAAAAATTTATACAATTTTTCTTTTAAACTTCCGGAATCCTGATGATGCGAAATATAGTCTTCACTTTCATAATATTTGGAAATATTTGAAGGAATAGGGGAGGTCTTAAAAACTCCCTTTGTATCGGTTTCTTTTATTTCAAATATTTCTTGCGAAAGAAAATGATCTTTAATTTTCATAAGATGTATGATATTTTAAAAAATGAAATTTGAAACCATTACAGCTTCAAATTTCATATATTTTAATTCAGATGAGATAAATGTTTCACGTGAAACATCATTAATTTAACGTCCTAAATAGACCATTAAAACGTTGATATCTGCTGGTGAAACGCCACTTATTCTTCCAGCCTGAGCCAATGTTTTTGGTCTTACTTTGTTCATTTTTTGCTTGGCTTCTGCAGAGAGACTTGATAATTTTATGTAGTCAAAATCTTCCGGAATCTTTACGTTTTCCAATCTGTTCAATTTAGATACGTTCTCTTTTTCTTTTTCGATGTATCCTTTATATTTAATATTAACTTCAGCTTGTTCACGTACTTCATCATTGTATTTTGAAGTAAATTCTCTAATTGACTCAATTTGATCTAATTTATCTAAAGTAATATTAGGTCTTGTAAGAAATTGTGATGCTCTATAAGCCTGATCTACAGGGTTACTTTCAATACCTTCTAAAATTGGATTAATTAAACTGGGTTTTAAAGAAGTTTCTCGAAGGAAAGACTCAAGTTCCTGACTTTTAGCTATTTTATCTTCTACTTTTTGTAAGCGATCGTCCTTTGCTAGACCTAGTTGATGCGCTTTTTCAGTTAGTCTGATATCTGCATTATCCTGTCTTAGAAGAAGTCTGTATTCAGCTCGTGAAGTAAACATTCTATAAGGTTCTTCAGTACCTTTTGTAATTAAATCGTCGATTAAAACACCGATATATGCTTCATCTCTGTTTAGAATGAATTCATCCTTCTCGCGTACTTTATTATGAGCATTTATACCCGCCATTAAGCCTTGTCCGGCTGCTTCTTCATAACCTGTAGTACCATTAATCTGGCCGGCAAAATATAAATTATCAACTAATTTCGTTTCTAAAGTATGCTTTAATTGAGTAGGAGGGAAGTAATCATATTCAATCGCATAGCCTGGACGGAACACTTTCACGTTTTCAAATCCGGGAATATGTTTCATTGCTTTTATCTGAACATCTTCCGGTAGAGAAGAACTGAATCCGTTTACATAGATTTCCACAGTTTTCCAACCTTCCGGTTCTACGAAAAGCTGATGTCTTGTACGCTCTGCAAAACGGTTGATCTTATCTTCAATACTTGGGCAATATCTTGGTCCCAAACTTTGAATTGTACCATTGAACATGGGACTTCTGTCAAAACCTTCACGTAAAATATCATGGACTGTTTCATTTGTATAAACGATATGACAGCTCAATTGTTTTGTCAATTTCGGAGTGTCAGTATAGCTGAATTTCTGAGGATTTTCATCTCCTTTTTGCTCATCCATTCTAGAGTAATCAAGACTTCTTCCGTCAACTCTTGGTGGAGTACCGGTCTTCATTCTTCCCGCTTCAAAACCTAAAGAAACTAACTGTTCTGTAATTCCGAAAGCTCTTGGTTCACCCATTCTACCACCGCCCAGTTGTTTGTCTCCAACATGGATCAAACCATTCAGGAATGTTCCGTTTGTAAGAACTACAGATTTTGATCTGATCTCAATTCCTAAAGAAGTTACAACACCTACAGCCTGATTATTTTCTATAATTAAACTCTTCACCATGTCCTGAAAGAAATCAAGATTTGGAGTGTTTTCTAACGCATAACGCCATTCTTCTGCAAACAGCATTCTGTCATTTTGCGTTCTAGGGGACCACATTGCAGGACCTTTTGAAAGGTTCAGCATTTTAAACTGGATAGCAGATTTATCGGCAATAATTCCGGAGTAACCTCCCATTGCGTCTATTTCTCTTACGATCTGTCCTTTTGCAATTCCACCCATTGCGGGGTTGCAGCTCATCTGTCCGATGGTCTGCATATTCATTGTAACCAATAAGGTTTTTGATCCTAAATTGGCAGCAGCAGCAGCAGCTTCACAACCAGCGTGACCTGCACCTACTACAATTACATCATATATTTCTGAAATCATTTTAATTGCTTATTTAAGCCTTAAATTTAAAAATTTATATAAATGTTTCACGTGAAACATTGTGCCGAAAACGGGCGTAAAACCGCTTCAAATTCGATGTTTTTAGCTTCTGTTAATTGCAATTTTTGACTTTTTTATTATAAGATAAAAAGTGATTGCGAATAACGAGGATAGCTTTTAATTATATTTTTCAATATAAAAATCTTCTTTGTTTCGCATTTCCTGTTCTTCTTCGTCAGATTTATCCTTATAACCACATAAATGAAGAATGCCATGAGCTAATACTCTTCTCAATTCTTCTTCGTAATTTCTGGATAGGGTAGAAGCGTTATCGGAAATGCGCTGCAAAGATACGAAAATCTCACCGCTTATTGTTTTGCCTTTTACAGAATCAAAAGTGATGATATCTGTATAATAATCATGCTGCAGATAATCCTGATTGATTTTCAATAAATATTCATCGTCGCAGAAAATATAATTGATTTCACCCAATTTTTTTCCCTCCGAAAGAATGATTTCTTCCAGCCAGCTTGTATAGTTGTTGTTTACCGTTTCCGGTAAATTTTCATAAAAGAACTGTATCATTTTTTTTAAAACCAGTGTCCTAAAATAACACTGAATATACCTTTTTGATTATTTTTAAGTGAATGGCTGAAGTTGAATTTAATCTGTCCAAATGGAGATTTGTAACCCGCCATAATTCCCAAAGAACTGTAATTAACTTTTACCGCATCTTCGAAACTAATATCGTCGGAAAGATTAGCAAAAGAAAAATTCCCGCTCAGAAAAAAGTTTTTATAAAATTTAAACTGAATATCATTTGAAATTAATGCTACATTATTGCTGTTTAATTGAGCAAAATAGAAACCGTTGAACGTTTTAAAATTTACAACATTCTGCTCGAATATTCCACCCAATCTGTATTGATAATATTGTGGAAGATTATCACCAATTGTAATTCCTCCATATAAATTTAAATGATAACTGAATTGTTTGGAAAGTGGAATATTTACTCTGATATCTGCTTTTACCTGAACGACTCTTTTTTCAACCTCAGATTTTAAGAGATCAATTACTTTTCCTTCAGCGTTTAAGTAAAAACCTCTGCGTGGAAAATCTCTGTCATTCTGTGTATCACTTTTCAGGAATACATAAGGATTAAGAAAGCGACTGGATCTCTCATTCGTACCGTTCATTTCCGCCTCAAAATAATCATGACTCAGTCCTGCTCCTAAAGCAAATTTATCTCTCCAGATAGATTGTATGTATGCTTCATTTCTGAGCCATTTCCAATTTTCAATATTAACATTATTATTTCCTTTAAGATCAAAACTCATTCCTGAAGAATAAATTCCAAAACCAGGAATATATCCGTTATCAATAAAATAATTCAGGTAATATCTAGGCTTATCACCAACAACAAAATCTAATGATAAATTGGAATTTTTAAAAAGTAATCTTTTCGCAGAATAATTCAGAAGCAATCCTGTTTTGAAAATCTCATCATAATGCAATCCGAATTTTAGAAAATGTCTTGCGTCATCCTCTGTCACATATAATTTCAGATAATTGATATTATTTTCTGTAACGATATCATAATTAATAAAGCTGTAGTTATTTGTCGCAACCAACTTATCAATGCCTCTGTTTACGCTTCCATACGTTTGCATCGAAGGAAGACGAAGTCCCATTTTCCCGAGAACGTAGTTTTTGCCGTAAATTCTGCCCCCAATCAAAGCGATACTGTCAATCTTATATACATTAGAATAAATAGGATTTACGGGCTGTCTGAGACGGTCAAAAGAACGTTTTGGAAGCTCATCCAAGATATCAGTATATTTTAAACCTTCAACAAACCCGCTATCAAGAATTTTCTTCTTATCATCGTAGCTTGTAGCAGTCATCCCTTTTAAATTAGGTTTTATATTGATGTCGGTAAATTTATACTGACGTTTTGTATCTTTTTGGATTCCAAAATCAATAACCTGATTCAAAATCGAAATAATATTATTTAAATCTTCTCTCTTCGAAAGATCCTGATTTAAATCTACACCAATTACAATATCAATTCCTTTATCTTTTAATGGTTTTGAAGGATAATTTACCGTCATAGCTCCATCAATGTAAATACTGTCTCCAATTTTCACGGGATCCATGAGAGAAGGGAAAGCCGAACTCGCCATAATTGACTGTACCAAATCTCCTTTTTCAAAGATCTGCATATTCCCACTTTCTAAATTGGTAGCAACACACATAAAAGGAATTGGCAATTTTGAAAAATCCTCTATTGTGGAGACATTTTTAAACAATTCTTTTAAAAGATAAACATTCTTCTGTCCAGAACTGATGGAGGAGGGAAGATTTATCTTTCCATTTTTTAGAGGAATAGATAAAAGATATTTGTCTACAGATTTATTAAAAAAAGTGCTTTCTGTACGGGATTTCGGATCTCGGATCAATGAATAAAAATCGGTATCAGTTACGATTTTTTCAATATCTTTTCCTGTGTATCCTGAAGCGTAAAGACCTCCGATTATAGCTCCCATACTTGTTCCGGAGATATAATCGATCTTAACTCCTAGAGAATCCAGTACTTTTAAAACTCCTACATGGGCGAAACCTTTTGCACCACCTCCTGCAAGAGAAAGCCCGATTTTGGGATTTTTAGGTATGACCAATCCCTCTTTTACCTGCGAATGGATAAAAATCAACTGAAATGCGAATAAAAGAAAGAGGAGTTTTTTCATAATTAATCTTTTACATAAATCCGTTTCACACGAGGAGATATGGAAGTTAAAACTTCATAAGTGATGGTTTTACAGTATCCTGCAAATTCTTTGAGACTTGGTTTGGCGTTAAAAATAGTTACTTTATCGCCTTCTTTTACATTATGAACTTCATCTACATTGATCATCATCATATCCATACAGATGTTTCCGATAATCGGGGCTAAAGTTTTATTGATTCCTACATTTCCGATCTGATTCCCGATCAATCTTGGAATTCCATCTGCATAACCGACGGGAATTGTAGCAATTTTAGTCAAATGATTGGTCTTAAATTTTCTGCTATAGCCTACCGATTCTCCATTTTCTACCATAGAAATTTGTGAGATTACCGTTTTAAAACTTACACTTGATTGTAGTTGTTTCTGAATTTCGGGATTTGGAGATTCTCCAAGCATTCCGATTCCGATTCTCACCATATCGTATTGATATTCAGTATAATTTGTAATTCCTGATGAGTTTAAAATATGTCTTAAAGGTTTGTAGCCAATATTTTCAATTAAATAATTGGAATTTTTATCAAAAGTCTTCAATTGTTTTAAGGTAAATTCTCTTTCTTCAGGAACATCAGAAGATGATAAATGGCTGAAAATACTCTGAACTTTTAGGTTTTTATGCTGCAAGCTCTGAATTAACTGATCCAATTCATGTTCCTTAAAACCAAGACGATGCATTCCTGTCTCAAGTTTAAGATGGATTGGATATTCTTTATCATATCCGGATTTTTGAACCGTTTCATAAAACAATTCTAAAACCCTGAAACTGTAAATTTCCGGCTCAAGATTGTATTGAATGATTGCATCATAACTGTGCTGTTCTGGATTCATCACAACAATTGGTGTGGTAATTCCCGTTTTTCGAAGTTCTACACCTTCATCAGCAAAAGCAACTCCTAAATAATCAATATGATGATGTTGCAGGAACTCTGAAATCTCATAACTTCCTAATCCGTAAGCGTTTGCTTTTACCATCGCCATCATTTTGGTTGTTGGCTTTAGTAAAGACTTATGATAATTGATGTTATGTAAAATTGCATTAAGATTGATTTCAAGAACAGTATCGTGTTTTCTTAATTCAAGAAGATCTTTAAGTTTTTCAATCTCAAATTTTCTTGCACCTTTCAGAAGAATAATTTGATTTTCAATTTCTGTAAGATGTTTACTGTCAATTAATTCCTGAGTATTAATAAAAGTAAAAGTATTAGATTTAAAAAGTGTCCTGAATTGAGAGATTTCTTCACCAATTAAGAAAACAGAATCAAATTTCTGCTCATTCACCAATTCTGAAACTTCTTCATACAATTCCTCAGAATTTGCATTTACACCGATAATATCCGTTAAAACCAATGATTTTCTCGACTTTTTATATTCATTTAAAAATTGCAAAGCTGTTTTGAGAGAATCAAGATCGAGATTAAACGAATCATTAATGATAATATTGTTTTTAATTCCTTCAATAGCTTCGAGACGCATTTCAACAGCTTTCAGAGCGTTGATTTTTTCAATGATCTTCTCATTACTGATGTTGAGCTCTTTTAAAACCGTAATCAAGGCTAAAGCATTCGTTAAAGTTGCTTCGTCCCGTTGATGAACCGGAAAACATATTTCTTCACCAAAATATTTGACAACGATATTTTCATCTTTGATATTGGTTTTAATAAAGACATCATTCTTTTCTTGAAATCCGTATGTAATTAATTTTTTGCTTGAGTAGATTTCTTTTATTTTATTATCAACCAGTTCATTATCCGCATTATAAATGACAACCTCAGAATATTTGAAAAGTTTGATTTTCTCATCAATTAAATTTTCTTCAGACTCAAAATTTGCTGCATGAGCAGTTCCTATATGAGTTAATAAACCGATTTGAGGATGAAAAATATTTTCCAGAACCTGCATTTCATTCGGCATAGAAATCCCAACTTCAAATATCCCTAATTGGTGATTTTGGTTAATTTGAAGTAAAGAAAGAGGAAGACCAATCTGAGAATTAAAACTTTTCGGACTTTTTACGGTCGGCGATTCATTCCACAAACATTGATACAGCCATTCTTTAAGAATAGTTTTACCATTGCTTCCAGTAATTCCAATTGATTTTAAATGTGAATGTTCAAAATGATATTTTGCTAATTTCTGAAGAAAATCTACAGAGTTTTTTACAATAATCCACGTAACATTTTCAAATTGTGGATATTGATGTTTGGAAATAATGACTTTTATTCCTCTGTCAACAGCAGATTCTATAAACTTCTCTCCCGAATTTTTTTTGGTATTGATGGCAATAAAAGCAGTATTCTTTGTTGCATAGATTATCCTGCTGTCAAAAGCTATATTTTTGATAATTAATTCTTTATCTCCAACAATATTTGAATTGGTGATTTCTGCAATTTGATTTATAGTGTAGTTCATAAACTACTTATCTGTAATTAAATTATAATTAGAGTCAGGATTTCGGAAATTGTTAATCATGTTTAAAAGATTTATTTGATTGTGTGAAATCTCATAAATAATAGAATTATGTTTAGTAATCAAGACTTTATGAAAATTAGTATCTTCATATTTTTGATGTACCAAATAGCCGTTTTCAAGCAGTGAAACTTTTCTTTCTAGAATTTCATAAAAATTTTCTAAAACTTCGAAGCCCCAATTATCAATAAGAAAGTCTTCCAAAATTTCCAAATCTAGTTTGGCTCTATTTGTCCAAAAAATATTCATTTTTCTTTTTTGCAATTCTTTCTTTTGCTTCACTCATCACTTGATTGTGTTCATGAATTCTACCGTTTTTAACGTCTTCTAATCCTTCCTGAATAGCTTTTAAAATATCTTCTTTTGAGTTTGTTTCTGGCTCAATCACCTCTGCAATCTTTAGCAATTCTTCCGGTAAAAATTTCTTTTCTTTCATTTTTCGGAAAAAAGTAGGTTCAGAAATTCCTGTTTTTTCAATGATATATTTAATCTTAAAAGGAGAATTTTTCAAAATTTCATCTATAGAATTGCTGATTTTTATATAGTTTTTTATTTCTAATATCATTTTTTGATAGTTTTTACTATTAAAATTTAAACAAAATTAAAAATAAATTTGATATTAAACCTTCTTTTTGCTTAAAACTTCATCAATAAAAACACGACGGCTTACTGCTTCGTAACTTTCTGTTTCGCCCAATTCCACAAGATTATTTCCCTGAGAGATCCTCATTGAATAATTGGCAAGATTTCCTGTTCTTTTGCAGATTGCGTGTACTTTCGTCACATATTCTGCAGTTGCCATCAAATTGGGCATCGGTCCGAAAGGTCGTCCAAGAAAATCCATATCCAAACCTGCAATTACTACTCTTATTCCATTGTTTGCCAATTGATTAGCTACATCAACGATACTCTCGTCGAAGAACTGTGCTTCATCAATTCCTACCACATCACAGTTTGATCCCAGAAGAATAATTTCGTCAGGATTTTGAACTGCGGTGCTTCGGATTTTATTTTTATTGTGAGAAACGACGTCTTCATCAGAATATCTTGTATCTGTTTTGGGTTTGAAAATTTCTACATTTTGCCCCGCCATTTCTGCTCTTCTCAGTCTTCTGATCAACTCTTCGGTTTTTCCGGAAAACATTGAGCCACAAATAACTTCCATCCAACCGCTTTGTTTGGAATGATTAATTGTATTTTCTAAAAACATTTGTTATTTTAGCCGTAATATTTTAAGACCAAAAGTAAGCAATTTTAATAAGATTCTTCTATGCAGAACATCCAAGATTTACAGGAAAAGATTTTTTTTGAATCCAAGAATATCATCGGTATTCTGGATAAAATAAACGATGTTGACGAACTACTTTCTAAGCAGGATCTTATTGATCAATTAGCCGAAAGAATTTCTTTTTTGAAACTGTTGAAATCAAAAGTGGAGTATTACCGTAAAGATGATTTACAGGTTTCACAACCTTTTTCAAATAATTCTTTAAACGAATTTATCTCTGAATCTCAGGATTTTTCTCATGAGATTATGGAAGAAGAAGCCATTTTTAATAATGAACTAAACGAAATCGGTGAATCGGAAACTCATCTTCCAAACAATATGATGGAAGAAGAGGCAATCTTTAATAATCAGCTTAATGAAATTGAGGAAAATGAATTCCATGAAAATCTAATTAATCTTGCCGAAGAAGAACAAAATAATGAAAACGGTGAAGATTTAGTAGAAGAAAATACACCTCAGGAAAACTTAATTACAGGAATTACTGAGGAAGAATCAGTTTTTAATGATCAATTGGATGAAGTTGAAGGACAAGTTTCTGAAAAAACTGATGACGTTTTAAGCTTTGTTGATGAAGAAAGAATTTTGGAAAATTCGGTTCCTGAAGAAGAGGACGATATGGATGAAGAGATTTTTGATCAGCAGGTAACGGAAGAAGAAGCTATTTTCAACAATCAGTTAAATGAAATTGACGAGTTTGAAAATGAGATTTCTGAGGAAAGTGCTTCGAACGAATTTGATGAAGAAGAGCAAATTCAGGATAATTTTGAATCTGAAAAAGTAAACGAAGGTTCTATGGAGAAAATTGAGAGTATGTTTGATTTAGAAAAATCTCATAACGAGATTTTGATTGAAGATACTGAAGATGAATCTGTTTCTGATGATTTTAAATACGATGAAGATGAAATCATTACAGAAAACTCTAATGTAGAAAGTATTCTGACAGAAATTAAAAAAGATTCTGAACCAGAAACTGAAGTTAACAAAAATTCGACAATTACTGAAGATTCTGACCGAAGAAAGATTGTTGATATTGACAGACCTTCATCAGAAATCGAAAAAGAAAAACCTGCATCCGACGAAAGCTTTGAAAATCTGGAAGCTTATCAACAGGAGAAAAAAATAAGATTGGCGAATATTAAAGGTTTAAAAACGATTCAGACATTGTTTGATGATGATCCTCTAGCGAGAGAAATTCCTCAGGAAAAACCTGCCCCGGTTGTAAAAGAAGATACAGGAAGTATCTTGAAAACCAATATTCCGACAGAATATATGGAAGCTGAAAAGCAAAAACCTGAATTCAGATTAGATCTGAACGACAGAATGGCTTTCACAAAACTACTATTCGGAGGAAGTCAGACAGACCTTAACCAAGCCGTTGCTGAGCTCAACAGATGCAGAAATCTGGAAGAAGCAAAAGAATATCTGAGCGAGCTATACTACGACAGAAAATGGAATAAAGTTGACGAATATGCACAGAGACTTTGGATATTGGTAGAAAATAAATTCTTATAATTTTGAGTGGAATCCTATATTTTGTTCCTACACCCGTCGGGAACTTAGAAGACATGACTTTCAGAGCGATAAAAGTGCTGAAAGAGGTCGATTATATTTTGTGTGAAGACACAAGAACTTCAGGAGTGCTTTTAAAGCATTATGAAATTTCAAAACCTTTAAAATCGTATCATTTACATAACGAACATACTGCAACAGAAAAAGTGATTTCTGATTTACAAAGCGGACAAAATATCGCAATTATTACGGATGCAGGAACTCCGGGAATTTCAGATCCGGGTTATTTATTGGCAAAAGCCGGTTCTGATAATAATATTGAAATGATCTGTCTTCCGGGAGCAACAGCTTTAATTCCGGCATTGGTCGTTTCAGGGTTACCAAATAACGAGTTTTTATTTGCAGGATTTCTTCCACCGAAAAAAGGAAGACAAACGAAGCTGAAACAGCTTGCTGAGGAGAAAAAAACAATTGTTTTTTATGAAAGTCCGCATAAGATCAATACGACCTTAGAACAGATCAAAGAATTCTTTGGTGAAGAAACAAAAGCAAGTCTAAGTCGTGAAATTTCAAAAAAATTCGAAGAAACTAAAAGAGGAACAATCAATGAATTAATTGAATTCTCTAAAAGCAAAACTTTAAAAGGCGAGATTGTGCTGATTGTAAATAATTCAGGCAAGTAATCGTTGATTGGAATATTAAGAAGAAAATTATTTTAAGATAAATAATATCTTTGCACATTCAAACTAAACTATTTTAGATAAAATAATTATCATCTATATGAAACTATTAGAAGGAAAAGTAGCACTCATTACCGGAGCTACAAGAGGAATCGGAAGAGGAATTGCCGAAATATTTGCTCAACAGGGAGCAAAAGTGGCTTTTACTTATGCAGGTTCTGTTGAAAAAGCGAAAGAATTGGAAACTGCTTTAAGTTCTGTAACTCAGATCAAAGGTTATCAATCTGATGCGTCAGATTACGATGCAGCTCAAAAATTGGTAGAAGAGGTATTGGCAGAGTTTGGCAAAATCGATATTTTGGTCAATAACGCCGGAATTACAAAAGATAATCTATTGATGAGAATGTCAAAAGACGATTGGGATACTATTATCAAGGTTAATTTAGATTCCGTATTCAACCTTACTAAAGCGGTTATTAAGCCGATGATGAAGGCGAAATCAGGTTCTATCATCAATATGACTTCAGTTGTTGGAGTGAAAGGTAACGCAGGACAGGCAAACTATGCAGCTTCAAAGGCCGGAGTTATTGGATTCACAAAATCAGTAGCACTTGAATTAGGATCAAGAAACATCCGTTGCAACGCGATTGCACCAGGATTTATTGAAACTGAAATGACTGCTGCTTTAGACGAAAAAACCGTTCAGAACTGGAGAGACGGAATTCCTTTGAAGAGAGGAGGACAGCCGGAAGACGTGGCAAATGCATGTGTTTTCTTCGGTAGCGAAATGTCTTCTTACATTTCCGGGCAGGTTCTTAACGTTGACGGAGGAATGCTTACGTAAGATCAAATTAAATCAAAATATAATCCCTTTCATTTTTATAATGTAAGGGATTTTTATTATTCGGAATCAATATAATTTCTCAACCAGATCTGGAGATCTTTTTCAGGCGAAATCTCAAGCTTTTTTCTGAGATTATAACGATTGTTTTCTATGGTTTTTACAGCTTTAAATGTGTATTCTGCAATTTCTTTGGTATTAAATCCTAAATAAATATAAGCCGCAAATGTAAGTTCAGAAACTTTGAATTTTGGATTAATGTTTAGCATTTTTAAAGTAAAGTGAGGATAAACTTCCTGAAATCTTGTAAAAAAGTCTGAGTTGTTTTCCTTTGCAAGTTTTCGTACATCCTCAAATGCTTCATTGACCTGAAGTTTTAAGATCACTTTTTCTTTTTCCTGTACAGCTTTTTCAGTTTGCAACTGTTTGGTAATTTCTAATGCTTTTTGGTTTTTAGATTTAGACTTTTTCAAAAGATAAATAATGAAAGCAGTAATTAAAATCAATAATGAGGCGATAAGAAGCGTTAATTTCTGACTTTCTCTTACTTCCTTATCATGTTGTGCTTTCTCCTCTTTCATGACTTCATTCAGTACAAAATCACGCTCTTTTTTCTTGCGACCGTCTAACTCCGTATGTAATTTTAAATACAGATCCTGATATTTCTTTGCTTCCGAAGCATTGCCTTGCGAAATGTAAAGCTCAGAGATTTTTTTAAACAGCTCTCCCTGAATATCGGGAAAGTTATTCTCCTCAAAACTATTCAGCGCAAAATTGTAATATTCATGAGCTTTTTGATAGTCTTTTTCGTGGGTGTAAAGATTTCCCAAACCGATCAGCGATTCAATTTTACAGGGATGTTTTTTGTCATTAAAAAATTCTAATGACCTGTTGTAATAATATTGTGCAGAATCTATTTTATTTTCATTAAGGTGATAATTCCCAAAACCTAGACAGGAGCAGCCTTTTTCAACATAAGCATCTTTAAATTTAATTTTTTTTAGGATTGATTTCTCTTTCTTAAGATAATAATACATCGAATCCGGCATATTGATATTCTGAAAAAGATAACTCATATTAGAATACGTAGCACTCTCTGTCAAGGAATCTGTGGTGTTTTTCGGAGATTTACTTTGCAGAATATCGATCGTTTCTCTGTAGTTTTTTGAGGACAATGTATAAAGCTCAAGCAACAGATAATTTCCTCCCAATAAAGCCGAAATTCTTGCAGACTGGGTTTTATCGCCGGCTAAATATTTTGTGTATTGCTGGGCTTTCTTTACATTTTGTACACTTTCCCGGAATTTTGCATTGTCATAAAAATAGGAAGCAAGATAGTAATACCCGTAAGAAAGGCCTTTGTCATATTTTGAATGTTCAGATAAGCTGATTATTTTTTTTGCCGAAGACAGCACCTCGTCAGTCTTTCCATCCATATACAATCGGTTGGTATGACGGATAAGCTGGTCGATACTATATTCCTGAGAATTAGAATTTTGTGCTGATAATGAAATATTCCCCAACAAAAAAAGAAACAAAAAAAATCTACAAATGGAGTTTTTGTCATCCATTTTTACAAAAGTTTTCTGCCCAAGTTTGATTAGGCTCCAGAAAAAGAAATTAATAAAATGTATTTTAGAGGACTTTATCAAATCCATTGTAAAGGAAAAAGGAGGTTAAAAATATTCATTTACATTTATTATCAATTGAGTGCTGTTTGATAATCTTTCGTTGATCTCATCTATTTTTATATCAATTTGTGTTGGCTTTTGTGTTTTGATTCTTTTATTATCGACTAAATTTAGTTTAAATTTTATAAAATCCCTCATTTTTCTGCAAACTTAAAAAATCATAAATATGGGATATTGAGTTTATTATAAAATTTAGATTTAATTAAAAATATTCTGGTAATTTATTTTTTAATTAAATTGTTTGTAATGAATAGGTTACTTCCAATAATTCCATGTTGAGCCGTCATACACAGCAAGACTTTTACTTGTGGTATCATAGCACATCATTCCGGGATAGGGATTTATCACATTCAAATGTGGATTGGCAATTTGGGGAAGAGTTACTGCTTTATTTGTACTTTCCAAAACTAAAATACCTTTTGCATTGCTCGTGTTTGAGCCAATAATTGTTCCCTGCAACGAAGAAATCTCTGATGAAGAGTTTGTAATAATTTGTGAAGAACTTCCTGCATTACTCAGATCTTTCCAAGTACCATTTTCGTACATTTTTACTTTGTTTTCCGATTTATCAAAAACAAAAGTTCCATGATTATTTGACGGAATAGAAGCCAAAGCATCATTTACGTTGTTGACTGCAGGCAAAATAATTCCTTTTGTGTTGCCGGAAACATTGTTGAAATCTAATAGAGTACTGTTTCCAAAAACAGAATCTTTACCTAATGCTATTTGGCCGCTGGTAAGATTGACCAGTAGGATAAGGATCGATATTGCGAATGTTTTCTTCATTTTTTAGTTTAAACTTAGATAATATTCAACAAATTACAAAATGTGATCAAAATTTCACATACAAATTGTCCTATAAATGATTAGCGATAAGATTATTTTATTGTAAAAAAAGGTCTTTTAAAAAAAACTCCGAATACTTTTTCCAAGAGGAGAAAATATTCGGAGATGACTTCTTCCGTCATTCGTATTTTTGTGTTTGTTTTGAAGTTGCAAATAGAAAGAAAATAAAAAAAATAAGCAAAAATTGTGACCCTCAACAAACCCTCTATATTAAAAAACCCTTATAAATAAAGGGTTTGTGATAGTTGATATAAATTATTGATTAATTTTGAAGCATTGATTATCAATCATTAAAAACCTGATTTTCCTGCTCCTGAACTCTAATAAAAGTTGTTCTTTTTGACAATTCTTTCAAAGTTGGAGCTCCTACATAAGTGCAGGTTGATCTTACGCCACCCAAAATATCTCTTACCGTTTCCGATACTGAACCTTTATATTTTATCTTAACCGTTTTGCCTTCGGAAGCTCTGTATTCTGCAACACCTCCTGAATGTTTATCCATTGCAGTCTTTGAACTCATTCCGTAGAAAAGTTTAAATTTCTTGCCATTTTCTTCAAGCATTTCGCCTCCGCTTTCGTCGTGACCGGCAAACATTCCACCGAGCATTACAAAATCTGCACCGCCACCAAAAGCTTTAGCAACATCTCCCGGAACTTTACAACCTCCATCTGCAATAATATGGCCTTTCAAACCGTGCGCAGCATCGGCACATTCAATAATGGCAGAAAGCTGTGGATATCCGACTCCTGTTTTTACTCTTGTTGTACAAACAGAACCGGGACCGATTCCTACTTTGATGATGTCTGCACCTACCAAAAGCAGTTCTTCTACCATTTCTCCCGTCACCACATTGCCTGCAATGATGATTTTATCGGGAAAATCCTGTCTTGCTTTCTTTACAAACTGCACGAAATGTTCAGAATAGCCGTTTGCAACATCAATGCAGAGAAACTCTATTTTGGAATGTTGATCAAGAATGGTTTTTATTTTTTCTTCATCGGATTTTCCAGTTCCTGTACTTAAAGCAATATATTGATGAATGCTTTCTTCCTGATTGGCAAGGAATTCTTTCCATTCTTCAACGGTGTAATGTTTGTGAACTGCGGTGATGATTTTATCTTTTGCCAATTCTACAGCCATTTCAAAAGTTCCTACCGTGTCCATATTTGCAGCAATAATTGGCGTTCCTTTCCACTTTTTCTGAGTATGAAGAAATGTAAATTCTCTATTTAAATCTACTTCCGAACGTGATTTTAAAGTAGAACGTTTTGGTCTGAACATTACGTCTTTAAAACCCAGCTTAATATCATTTTCTATACGCATTTTGTCTATTGATTTAGTATTTACAAATTAAAATTAATAATTTATCCTAAATATACTACATTTGAAATCATGGATTTTCCTGTTACTTTTCAGATTTTCGGTAAAACGATTCTTGCGCATCCAGTGTTTGAAACATTGGGGATATTTATAGCTATGCGTTATTATTTTTATTTAAAAAGAAAATCTTCTGAGAAACTATCATTCAACACTTCTGCTGCAGTTCTGATTGGCGCAACAGCTGGAGCATTAATCGGTTCAAAACTCATCGGAAATCTTGAAAATCCCCAAATTTTATTTAATGATTTCAACTTTAAAAGATTCTGGACAAATAATACCATCGTTGGTGGTTTAGCGTTTGGTTTAATTGGAGTGGAATTAGCAAAAAAGATCGTCGGTCATAAAGAAAGTACGGGAGACTTGATTGTTTATCCTTTAATTTTAGCCATGATTATCGGTAGAATCGGTTGTTTTCTAACGGGAGTTCACGAAGAAACATATGGCTTGCCGACAACCTCGATCTTCGGAATGCATCTAGGTGATGAATATCTCAGACATCCTGTCGCACTGTACGAAATTGCATTTTTACTCTTCATGTGGTTCGAATTGAAAATGATTGGTAGAAAAAACAAATATGTTTCCGGATTTCTGTTTAAACTTTTCATGCTGAGTTATTTTTCATTCAGATTTCTTTTAGATTTTATTAAACCTAAAATTGACATTATCGGGAATTTGGGAACTATTCAATTAGTCAGTCTTTCAATGATTATTTATTATATTTATGTATTAAAAACCGAAAGAAATTTAATCAAACCTAAAAACACAATTATATTATGAAAATGCTGACACTTTTGGAAGTTGGTGGTTTAGAAGGATTAGTTGCAATGATCATTCTGATTATTCTAGTTGTAGCGTTCATTGTATCATTAGTCGTTACCGTTTTTGTAAAACTGATTTACGAAAGTAAAGACGGGCGAAAGTTTTCAAGAAAGCAGTTTTGGATGACGATGCTTATTTCAATGTTGATCTGCGGATTGATAAGCGGAGTTGTATGTGGTGGAATGTAAAAAATTGAAATTATGCCAGTAAGAAATTATACTTATTACGATTATACCATCAGTCTTTGTCCGGAATGTCTGAAAAGGGTAGGAGCGAAGATCATCATTGAAGATGAAGCGGTTTTCATGACCAAAAGATGTCCCGATCACGGTTTTTTTAAAACGATGATCGCTTCGGATGTTGATTATTATAAGAATATCAGAAACTATAATAAAGCCTCAGAAATGCCCGTTCATTTCGGAACGGACGTGGAATATGGCTGTCCTTACGACTGCGGATTGTGTGTAGATCATGAGCAGCACAGTTGTCTATCGATAGTAGAAGTTACGGATCGATGCAATCTGACATGTCCGACTTGCTATGCGATGTCTTCACCACATTACGGAAGTCACCGAAGTTTGGAACAGATTGAAGCCATGTTTGATACGATTGTAAAAAATGAGGGTGAACCTGATGTTGTTCAAATCAGTGGTGGTGAACCAACCATTCATCCTGAGTTTTTCAAAATTATGGATATCGCCAAGACAAAGCCGATTAAACATTTAATGCTCAATACGAATGGAATTCGTATTGCGAATGATCCCGGTTTTGCTGAAAAACTGGCGACTTATGCTCCGGAATTCGAAATTTATCTTCAGTTTGATTCTTTTAAACCTGAAGTTTTAGAAGATTTCCGAGGAAAAGATCTCACGAATATCCGTATGAAAGCTTTGGAGAAATTAAATGAATTAAATCTTTCTACAACGCTTGTTATTGTTCTTCAGAAAGGCAAAAATATTGATGAGATCGGAAAACTTATTGATTTTGCTTTAAAACAAAAATGTATCCGCGGAATCACTTTTCAGCCCGTTGAGGTTGCCGGAAGAAACCGGGAAGATTCAGCGCACGAAAAAATTACGCTGACAGAAGTTCGTCAGGAAATATTAAACCAGTTCCCTCTTTTGAATGGCGACGATATTATTCCCGTTCCATGTAATCCGGATTCTTTGGCGATGGGATATATTTTAAAGCTCGAAGGTGAAACCATTCCTTTAACACGATATATCAATCCTGCTGATTTGCTGAATAATGAAACAAAAAATACGATAGTTTACGAACAGGATGAAGGTTTGCAAATGCAGCTTTTAGACATTTTCAGTACAGGAATTTCGGTAGATCAAGTACAGCCTAAAGTGAATCAATTATTATGTTGTCTCCCTGAAGTTTCGGCTCCGAATCTAGATTATGATAATCTTTTTAGAATCATCATTATGAATTTTATGGATGCTCATGACTTTGATGTTCGAGCGGTAAAAAAATCATGCGTTCACATTGTGAATAAAGATTTAAAAATGATTCCGTTTGAGACGATGAATTTATTTTACCGCGATGATAAAATTAAATATCTGGAGGAACTGAGGAAAGAGGATAAAGTATTGTTTTAAAAATAATTTCCCACAGACTTCACGGATTTGCACAGATTTTACGCTTAATCATCTGTGAAGATCTGTGAAATCTGTGAGAGACAATTTAATCAAACTTCATCACCTCATTGAGCGTATTCATATATTCATAAGCCGTCATATCAAATTTAACGGGGACAATCGAGATATATCCGTTAGCCAAAGCGGTTTCGTCAGCATCTTCAGACTCATCCATATTGTTGAAATAACCTGTTAACCAGTAATATTTTTTACCGTGCGGATTGATTCTTTCGTCAAAACTTTCTTCCCATTTTGCGTTGGCCTGCTTACAGATTTTCACGCCTTTAATCTCTTCTTTCGTAAGTTTCGGGATATTCACATTTAAAACAACACCTTTAGGCATCGGGTTTTCCAGAGTTTTTCTTACAATATTCTGAATATATTCTTTTGCCTGTGTAAAATCTGCTTCCCAACTGAAATCTAAAAGAGAAAAACCAATTGAAGGAAGACCTTCTACACCGCCTTCTACAGCTGCAGACATCGTTCCTGAATAAATTACATTAATAGAAGAATTCGCACCATGATTAATCCCAGAAACCACAATATCCGGTCTTCTCGGAAGAATTTTATCTAAAGCCATTTTGACACAATCCACCGGAGTTCCGCTACACGAAAAATCTTTTTGTGGACCTTCCAAGTGTACTTCTTCAAAACTTAGAGTAGAGTTGATGGTAATTGCATGACCTTTTCCGCTTTGAGGCGAGTTGGGAGCGACCACGATAACGTCACCGATTTCGTTCATAAATTCTACAAGATTTCTGATACCGGGAGCAGTAATTCCATCATCATTGGTTACCAGAATAAGTGGCTTTTCCATAAAAAATTTAAATTTTAACAAAAATACTTAAAACTAATTGATAATTATAAATAAGGTATTAAATTTGATAGTTTGTAACAGTCATTTAAGAAATGCTACTTATTGAATGATTTTTTTAAACTTAATAAAATATACAATACAGATTTATGTGGAAAAATTTTAAACTAAATAAATTTCTACTCCTTATTCCATTAACAAGTCTTATGTTTTGTTTCAACTCGCCGAAAAATGACGATGAGAAAATGCAGACGATAATGGTGAGCGTTAAAAACACTCTTTCATATTTACATTACAGCCCAAAACCTATCAATGATGCGTATTCAAAAGATGTTTACAAGCATTATTTTGAGATGATCGATCCCGGAAAAAGATATTTCGTGCAGTCGGACATGGCAGAATTTGCAAAGCATGAAACCAAGCTTGATGATTATCTGAACGTGGGAGATCTTTCTTTCTACAAACTTACCGTTGACAGATTGTATCAGAGAGTTGATGAAATTGATAAAATCACGCAGGAGATTTTCAGCAAACCGATCAATTTAGAAGAAGATGAAACTTTGACTTTAGAAGCTAAGCTTAAAAATGTTCCTAAAGACAAAGAGGAGCAGTATAATGAGTGGAAAAAATTCATCAAATACAATATCCTTCAGGAGATTGAATCGATGAACAGCAAAGAAGAAGCTCAGAAAGAAAAGAAAGATTCTGTGCAGAAATTTAAGCTGAAAGACACGATCAAACTTGAAATGCTTTCTCCTCAGCAAAAAATGACAAAAGCAACGGATGAAGTTAAAGATTTGGTGAAAGAAACCTTTACCAGATTCAAGAAAAGAAAAAAAATGGACTGGTTTACAGTCTATATGAATGCTTATACAGAAGTTTTTGATCCGCACACCAATTACTATTCACCAAAAGATAAAGAAGATTTCGATACTCAATTTAAAGGAAAAGTGATCGGAATCGGGGCAATCATTCAGGAGAAAAAAGGGAATCTCTTCCTTGGAGCATTGACGATTGGTGCACCGGCTTGGAAATCGAAAAAGCTTTCAGAAGGAGATAAAATTCTTAAGGTAAGATCTAAACCTAATGAAGATGCTGTAAACGTTGTTGGAATGCTTTCTGATGAAGCGGTAAGACTGATCAGAGGTGAAAAGGGAACTCCGGTAACTTTGACGGTTCAGAAAAAAGATAAAACGATTGTTGAGGTGACAATGCTTCGTGAAGAAGTAGCAATTGAAGATACTTTCGCAAGAAGTATTATTGTAAATTCTCCAAACGGAAAAAAATACGGATTCATTAATTTACCAAGTTTCAACGCAGATTTTGAAGATGAAAAAGGAAGAAATGCTTCTGATGACATCAAAAACGAAATCGTAAAACTGAAAGCTCAGGGAATTGAAGGAATTGTTTTAGACCTTAGAAATAACGGTGGTGGTTCATTGACGGAAGTTGGTGACATTATGGGACTATTCATGAATGCAGGACCTTATGTTCAGGTAAAAGACGGAAACGGAAAAATCCAGACTTTGAAAAATAAGCAGGAAACACCGGTTTGGACAGGACCTTTGGTAATAATGCAAAATGAACTTTCAGCTTCAGCATCTGAGATTTTAGCCGGTGCAATGCAGGATTACGGAAGAGGAATTATTGTTGGTTCGCCACAATCTTTCGGAAAAGGTACCGTACAGACTTTTGTTGATCTGAACAGATTTTTAAATACTGAGGACGATTTCGGATCATTAAAACTGACAATTCAGAAATTCTACAGAATCAGTGGTGAGTCAAACCAAAGAAAAGGAATTGTTTCAGATATCAGAATGGAAGATTTCTTTACTTATGCAGAAGTTGGTGAGAGATATGACGAATTTGCTTTAGCTTGGGATAAAATTCCTAGTTCAAATTATCAGAAACTAAGTTATTTTGATGTGAAAGCTTTAGAGAAATCTAGCAACGACAGAATGGCTAACAACAAAAATTATCAGCTATTACTGGAGTCTGCAAAATGGAGAGAGCAGTTGGATAAAGAAGAAACAATCACTTTGAATATCAATAAATTCAATGATCTGATGAAGCAGAGAAAAGCTCAGATCGAGAAATTCAAGGCTTTAACGAAATTTGAAAACGGGCTGAAATTCTCAATGTATCCTGCAGAAATCGAAAGAGAGAAAAAAGATGAAGCATTCAAGAAAAAATCTGAAATGTGGATCAAAAATCTAAAGAAAGATACTTACCTTCAGGAAGCGATGAATATTATCGCAGAAATGAAAGCTAAAGGATAAATTCAATATAATAAAAGCGGTGCTAATTTCGATTAGCGCCGCTTTTTGTTTTTATAAGAAGAAAGTTATTTAATTTCTATACATCCAACTCTTCCTCCTGCATTTCCGGTCGGCTGTGTCATAAAATCATCTTTACCTGCGTGAATGATAATTCCTTTGCCCATAATGTTTTTCGATTCTTCTACGCAGTCTAAGCACCATTTATCGGTTTTAAAAGTCAGTTTAGCCTTTCCATCTTTATCGGCTTCAAGATTTCCGATATCTCCCATGTGAAAACTTCCGGTTCCCCATTTTCCATGGTCGTGTTTCCCCGGATTCCAGTGTCCTCCTGCAGATTCGCCATCGGGGGAAGAACAGTCACCTTTTTCATGAATGTGAACGGCGTGAGTTCCGGGAGTCAGATTGGTTACGTCAAGATCCATAACAACGTCATTTCCTTCCTGTGTAAATTTAGCCGTTCCACCAGTTTGTGTTCCGCTTTTAGCTATAATGTTATAAGTCTTGCTTGTGCTGCAAGATGCCGCAAATAAAGCACAACTTGCCAATAAAGTTAATGTCTGAAATTTCATATGATCATATTTTAGTGATAATATTCCATTCAGAGCAAAAATATGACCATTCGGTAATAAAGATTCAGAGATCTCAAATATCCTGTATAATTTTGCTTAAAACTTACAGACATGAAATCGAATATTCATAAAATCATATTCATCTTATTCTTTTTTTCAATTATTCTGAATTTTGCTCAGGTAAAAATTTCAGGGAAAGTGACTTTCAAAAACAAAGGAATTGCTGAGGTTAATGTGACTTTAAAAGATACTTACGACGGCGCAACAACCGATGCAAGCGGTAATTTCTCATTTGAAACTTCAGAAAAAGGTGCTCAAAAGCTAACATTTACCCATGTAAAATATTACGAAATTGAAAAACCAATCACAATTGATGACCAAAATCAAACAATCAATGCAGAATTAAAAGAACAGATCAACGAAATCGATGCTGTTGTAGTTTCCGCAGGATCAATTGAAGCAAGTGACAAAAAAAGAGCTACAGCTTTGTTGACACCGATCGATATTTACACAACCGCAGGAGCAGACGGACAAATTTCTTCTGCCTTAAATTATCTTCCCGGCGTACAGAAAGTGGGTGAAGCGGAAGGTCTGTTTGTACGTGGCGGAACCGGAACCGAGTCTAAAATTTTCATGGATGGAAGTTTGATCAATAATTATTTCTCCAGTTCAGTTCCCGGAATTGCGGGACGGGATCGTTTCAATACTTCACTTTTTAAAGGAAATATTTTTTCGAGTGGAGGATATTCTGCTTTGTACGGCCAGGCTTTGTCGGGTGCTTTAATGCTTGAAAGTGTAGATCTCCCTGATCAGAGTTCATACGATTTTGGAGTTTCTCCGATATTTTTAAACGCGGGTTTTCAAAAATTGAGTGACAACAAAAACTATTCTTACGGAGCTACAGCAGGATATTCTAACCTGAATCTGATGCAGAAAATTTTTAATTTTAACACTGATTTTATCGATGCACCGCAAGGTTTTAACGGAGATATGAATTTTAGATTAAAAACAAAATCGGGTGGTTTTTTAAAATATTACGGAATGTTTGACACCAATACAATGGGCGTAAAAACGGAAAGTTTAGAACCCAATTATGATTTCTCTTTGGTCAAATTAAAAGGAAAAAATACCTATCACAATCTTTCTTTCAAACAAAAATTCGGAAAATATCTTCTGAATGTGGGAACTTCTTATTCTTACAATCAATCGGATTTAAAATTTTCAACAGAAACAAATAATGCAGAAAGTGGTGAATCACAAGTTTTGAATGACGGAAATTATATCAATTTCAAAGCAGTTGTCGACAGAAAGATCAATAAAATTAGTGCTCTACGTGGTGGTTTTGAATTAAATAATGCAAATGAAAAACTGAATTTCGGTGAAATTAATAAAAACTACCGTGATCTAATTTCTTCCGCTTTTATGGAAACAGATTTGGGTTTCAGCAATCATTTGTCAGCAAAAATTGGAGTGAGAGCAGAAAATTCTTCTTATTTAAATAAAACCAACATCGCTCCGCGTTTTGCATTGGCTTATCGTTTGGCAAAAGACTGGACAACATCTTTCGCCTACGGATTGTTCTTTCAAAATGCTGAAAGTAAATACATTAACTCTTCTGCAAAATTAGATTTTCAGGAATCGCAGCACTTTATTTTTCAAGTTCAAAGATCAACAGAAGGTAGAAGTTTGAGGTTTGAAGCATTTTATAAAAAATATGATGAACTGATAAAAACTCAAAATATTATTCCAAACGCAGATCAGAATCAACAGGTACAAACAGCCTTTAATAATAACGGAAATGGTTTCGCAAAAGGACTGGAATTATTCTGGAGAGACAAAAAAACATTCGAAAATATTGATTACTGGATCAGCTATTCATTTCTGGATTCCAAAAGAGATTTCCTGAATTATCCTTTCAGCTTAAAACCGAATTTTGCTTCCGAACATACACTTTCTGTGGTTGCCAAAAGATTTATCCCTAAATGGAAAACCGGAGTTAATCTTTCTTACACTTACGCAAAAGGACGACCTTATTACGATATTATTACCAAAGAAGTAAACGGTGAAATGGTAAATTATCCTAGAAATCAGGGAAGATTAAAAGATTATAATGCATTGAATTTAAGCTTCAACTATCTCCCAAATTTAGGTAAGAAAGATGCAAAAGCTTTCACAATATTTGTTTTGAGTGTATCAAATGTTTTAGGAACAAAAAACATTTACGGCTATAATTTTTCACAGAACGGAAATAGTTCAGCCATCGTTCCGCCGGTCAATACTTTTGTTTTTGTAGGAATGTTTATCAGTTTTGGGGTCGATAAAACTCAGGATGCAATCAATAATAATCTTTAAATTTATTCAAAAAATATAAACCTTTAATATTAAAACAATGAGAAAACAAATTTTAAGTTTTACTTTAGTTCTGTTCAGTTTACTGTCTTTTGCTCAGAGCGCTTACGAAAAAGTAATGAAAGAAAAAATCGCCAAAATCGAGACGTCTAAAACACCGGAAGATTTTCAGATTTTAGCCAACGATTTTCAGAGAATTGCCGAAAAAGAAAAAGGAAAATGGCAGCCGAGTTATTATGCAGCATTTTCTTACATTCAGAAAGGAAGAATTCTGATGAGAGAAAACAAAGTACAGGGATTGGACGAGATTGCTGATCAGGCTCAGAAATATCTGGATGAAGCTCAAAGCGTGGATAAAAATGCAGAAATTCAACTGTTGCAGAAAATGATTTATTCTCTGAAAATGATGGTCAATCCCATGGAAAGATACATGACATTTGGAACAAAAGCTACTGAGCAATTTGCGGCGGCAGAAAAACTAGATCCGAATAACCCAAGAATCGCCTTGATCAAAGCTGAAGATGTATATTTCACACCTGCACAATATGGAGGTAGCCAGACTAAAGGGATTGAGCTTTTCAAAATGGCTTTGGACAAATATAATTCTTATAAACCCAAAACTGATTTTGATCCGAATTGGGGGAAATCTGAAGCAGAGTATTTTGTAAATCAGGCTCCAAAATAAAATTATTTGATCAACCTTCTTCGGAAGGTTTTTTTAAACGACTGAGCTTTGAAAAAGGACCTTTCGACCACAAATAATTTTCGCTAAAAATAATTTCATTTACTTTTGAATCATTAAATCTTAATCATGAAACGCAAAAGTTTTATCATCCTGCTATGGATTTCTTTGGGAACGGCTTTGTTCTTCTTTATTTTTTTTACAGATGAAAAAAGTATGAAGAATTTTGGATTAAGCTTGATTGTTTCTTTGATGTATTCGTTTTTGATTGGCGCTGGTAATGGTGCAATTAATGATTTTCTCAACAAAAGATTTCCCTGGTCTGAAGCAACCACCAAAAGAGCGGTAATCAGCATTGTTACTATACTTATTGCCAATATTATCTTGGTATATTTCTGTAATTACATGAATATAGTAGTTTTTCAGAAAGAGGTTTCTACAGAAGAGTATTTTTCAGGAAGATATAATTTCATCAATTGGTTTACAATCAATATTGCGTTGCTGATCTCAACTTTCCTGCATGCAAAAGGTTTTATGGAAGAACTCAAAAAAACTTCCAGAAAAGAAGTCGTAGAGCAGAAATTGATTGCGAAATCTGCCAATGCACAGTTTGAAAGTCTTAAAAATCAACTTGATCCGCATTTTCTTTTTAATTCGTTAAATGTTTTAAGTTCGTTGATTGACGAAAATCCCAATCAGGCTCAGAAATTTACTGCCTCAATGTCAAAGATTTACAGATACGTTCTTGAGCAAAAGGATAAAGAATTGGTAACTGTGGAAGATGAGATTGAATTTGCCAAAACCTACTGTCAATTGTTGAAAACGCGATTTGAAGACAGTGTAGATTTTGAATTTAATGTGAAAAAAGAAGACATGCGAAGATTTGTAGTTCCGCTTTCGCTCCAATTGCTTTTGGAAAACTGCATCAAACATAATTTTGCAACATCCTCAAAACCATTATTAATAAAAGTTTTTTCTGAAAATGATATACTTTGCATCGAAAACAATCTACAGGTTCGCGAGCAGATGAAAGAGAGTGCAGGAATTGGTTTGGCAAATATCGTTCAGCGGTATTCTCTGCTGACAAAAAAGAATGTTTTTATTGAAAAGTCTGAAGATTATTTTAAAGTAAAATTGCCCATTTTATCAGAAAAACCAAATATCGTCAATACCGTTGTAGAGACAGAAGACAAAGCTTACGAAAGAGCTCAGAAACGAGTAAAAGAAATTAAAGGTTTCTACGGAAATTTGATTTCTTACTGTATTGTCATTCCGTTTCTGGTGATTTTAAATTTAATTACAAATCCGAGAAACTATTGGTTTTACTGGCCAATGTTGGGTTGGGGAATGAGTGTTGTAGCGCATGGTGTAAGTGTTTTTACGATCGGGAAAGGTTGGGAAGAAAAGAAAATCAGAGAAATTTTAGAAAAAAATAACTATGGAAAATAAGAGAGAACAAGATATCCGTTACAGAGAAGCGGAGAAACGAATGAAAAAAATTAAAGGATTTTATATTCATGCGATTGTATATTTTTTTGTAAATATCTTCATCATTGCATCACAAGCGATTGATCCTGATCCGGGAGAAGTTTTCTGGGACTGGGATTTGATCAGCCTTCCTTTCTTTTGGGGAATTGGTTTGGCGGCGCACGGATTGAGTGTTTTTCTGCCAACTTTTATTCTTGGCAAAGATTGGGAGGAGAAGAAAATCAAAGAATTAATGGATAAAAACAGGTAAAATGAATGCACTTTATCTTTTGTTTTATATATCTATTGCTGCATGGTTTTTAAGTGAAATTTACTACAAGCAAAAGTTTAAGTCGGGAGAGAAAGACCAGAAGAAAGATCGATCAACACTCAATATTTTATGGGTAATTATTCTTCCTTCTGTTTTTTTGGCGGTGGCAATTTCAAGATCTACCACTTTTCATATCAGAAATGAATATTGGATTTTGTATTTAGGTGAAATTTTAATTTTAACCGGCATTTTCTTCCGCTGGATCATCATCAAATCTCTCGGAAAATTTTTCACGGTAGACATTTCCATTAAAGAAGATCATCAAATCAAAAAAGGTGGTTTTTATCGGTTTGTAAGACATCCTTCTTATTCTTTTGCACTTATCACTTTTCTGGGATTGGGATTATTTTTAAATAATTGGATTTCGTTGTTTTTAGCTTTTTTACCGACTTTTTTAGGGTTTTTATATCGCATCAAAATTGAAGAAGAAGCCTTGATCCAGAAATTTGGAACTGAATATCTGGAATACAAAAGGAATACGAAAAGACTGATTCCATTTGTGTTTTAGCGGAAAAAATTAAATTATTGTATGATCCCGATTCTATTGAGTCGGGATTTTTGCTATTCAGTCGGCAAAACTGACGGTTCGGTTATATAAAGTTGATTCAGATGTGCTTTCTGACATAAATTTGACTCAAGAAAAACAAACAAAATCAAATTTTAAAATTAAATATCATGGAAAATTTATCATTTAACAAAGAAAATTTAGCGTACGAAAAAGCAGCAAAAAGAGTAAAAGATCTTAAAGGATTCTATGGAAATCTAACTTCTTACTGCCTTGTCATCCCATTTTTATTGGTTATCAATCTTTTGACATCTCCTAGAGAATTATGGTTTTATTGGCCAATGTTAGGATGGGGAATCGGAATTGCGGCTCATGCTGTAAACGTTTTCGGAATCGGAAAAGATTGGGAAGAGAAAAAAATCCAACAATTGATGGATCAGGAAAGAAAAAATACAAAGACACTTTAATTTAAATTATTCACTTAAAACTATTTATCATGAAATACAATCAGGCATACGAAAGAGTACAGCAACTAAAAAAATTCTACAAAAACCTTCTATGGTTCGGAATTGTAGCGGCAATCATTGCAATCAGAAATTATTACAGAACAGGAGATTTTGAAAGATCTGTTTTCAGCGGATCAGTTATTCTGACAATTTGGGGAATCATTCTTACCGTAAGAGCAGTGAAATTATTTGTGCTGAATGACGAGTGGGAAAACAGAATCTATGAAGATGAATTGAAAAAAACTAAAAAGCCGATTAATTTTTAAAACCGGAAAGATTTATTTATTTTTATTTCAGATTTAAACTAAAGAAGCAATGATCAGGACGCTTATTATCGAAGACGAAAAACCAGCAGCAAGAAAACTTGAAAGAATGTTGAGTTTATTTCCTGAAATTGAGCTTGTTGCAAAGATAGAATCTGTGGAAGAAGGCGTAGAATGGTTTACAAATAATGATCATCCACAACTTATTTTTTCGGATATTGTTTTGGGAGACGGTTTGTCGTTTGATATTTTTGAAAAAATTGCAACAAAGGCTTTTATTATTTACACAACGGCTTTTGATCAGTATACTTTGAAGGCATTTAAATTGAACAGCATCGATTATCTTTTAAAACCGATTTTGGATGAAGATCTCTCCGGAGCTATTGAAAAATTCAAATCTTTTTTGCCGGATGACAATTCGGGTAATGTACAGGAAATTAAGCAGTTGATCAAGAAAGATAAAACGACACTTTCAAGAATTCTGGTGAAAATTGGATACAATTTAAAAATCGTTCAAACACATGAAGTCAGCTGTTTTTTCAGTGAAAACAAAATCGTTTATCTTCAGACTTCAGAACGCAGTTATCCGTCAGATTTTACTTTAGATGAGTTAGAAGAAGTTTTAGATGAAAAAAAATTCTTCAGGGTCAACCGACAGTTTATTATCAATTCAGATTACATAAAAAACATTCATACTTCGCCCAATTATAAGGTAGAGCTCAATTTTCAGCCTGCTGAAGAAATCACAGTGAGTCGTGACCGTGTAAAAGATTTTAAAGACTGGCTGGTCGGAAACTAAAAACCCCGAAAATAATTTACGAGGTTTTTAAATGATAAGGTTCATCAATTTTCTATCTTCTGAAACCGCCATTGTAAGCTACTTTCTTGTCTTTTTTAAAATCATTATGCTGAGATCTTGTGTATTTTGCATATTGATCTTTAGAAAGTATTCTTCTGATTCTCATTTCATATTCTCTCTGGCTTAATCTTTCTCTTGACAGCGCGTTAATTTTTCTCTGCTGATCAGGACTTAGTCTTAAGCCACCGAAATCATTGTTGTTTTGACGAAATTCTGTTTTATCATTTCTTACATCGTTTCTTCTTTGTTGTGCGTTTGCGGTAAATGCGATCACTAAACCGGCTACTAAAAATAACTTTTTCATAATGCAAATTTTAAGGTTAATTATTGTTGTTCTTGCTTTAAAAGAATCAATAGATATGCCTCAAAGTACGATGAAAAGGCTGTTATCGACGAATGGAAGAATTGTATATACCAAATATTAAATTGTATAGACCAACAGGTTTTTATTTATTTATAAGCAATTCTGTTGGCTTCCGTATCTTCAAGTTGTTTAATGATTGAGGAAGGAATTTCGTCGCTGTCAATGGGAAAACTGATTGAATCCGGAACAAAAGTTCTTCTGTCACTTACCTTTTGAAATATTTCGAAAAGAGCAATCGGCTCCTGATTAAAACTAATACAAGTACTTATAAAATGCAATTCATAGAGCTTATATTCTGGATTTTTGATCTTCTCCTTGATATCTTTTATTCTTGAGATAAAATGTCTCTGGCGGATAAACGTGTTACTATTCATAATGATAAAAACATAATCTGAATAGGCAGTAACTTTACCGAAATATTTATGATGATCTCCGCCGCTTCTCTCGATAAAATATTCTCCTGAAGTTTCAGATTTATAAATTTCCATGGCAGAACGCCAGATTCGGTCGTCTTTTGCCTGAAGCGGATTGTCCGGCAAATTTCTGTTGTAAGAATACCAACAACCGACTAACCGATCCAGAAGCAAAGTGTTTTGCTTCGTATTGTTCATATCAATTCTCAAATCATTGAAATTGAATGTTTCAGTATTTGAATTAATAAAATCTATATAATTTGAGTAACCCAAAACTTTTACGATGAGACTCAATTTGGCGAGATTGGGTTTGCTCAGAATCGAATTTTCGTTTTGGTAAAACTTCTTTAGTTTGTTGATAATCAAATGTTCATAAAGATAATTTGAACCTAAGATATCTGCTTTTTTCTTAATGTTTTTTTCTTCATTATCATTAATAATCAAGTCATTGAGTTCATCAACGATATAAGACCATTCTGTTTTTGAAACATTTTCCCAATTATTTTTCTTCAAAAAATGAAGACTAAGAAAATTCATTAATTTTTCGAGATGTACAATGTCTTCCTTTTTCATTCCTTCGATTTGTAAGACTAATTTAAGATTTTTTTAATTCTAAAAAAGATTTTCACAGGACTTTTATATTTTCTAATCAATTGAAATTTGAGTAGAAAAATTAAAAAGACAAAACAAAATGAAAACAGAAATTGTATTAAGAAACGAAAATCTTTGGCAAAGAATACAGGGATTTTCTTTAGATGCTCAAAATGCGTCATTTCCTTTCTCAAAAAAATTAGAACAGGAAGAAAACTGGACAGCAGATTTTACAAAAAAGGCGATTGAAGAATATAAAAAATTCGTTTATCTCTGCTGTATCTCTCCAAACGGAGCTTCACCAAGCGAAATTGTAGATAAAGTTTGGCATATGCATTTGATCTACACTCAGAATTATTGGGAAGATTTTTGCCCGAATGTTTTAAAAATGAATTTGCATCATCATCCTTCAAAGGGAGGTTTTGAAGAAAAAAGCAAACATCAAAACTGGTTTTCGGAAACTTTGGAAAACTATAAAGAAATTTTCCAGAAAGAAGCTCCTGATGAAATTTGGAAATATCAGAATAAAAAATCCTCCGGATCGAGATTTTGGAACTTCGGGTTTAAATTTTTTCTCTTAATTCTGGCTTTTTCTTTACTTAATTCGTGTTCAAACGAAACCGGTTCTGCGATGATTACCTTCGGAATAGTTGCAGTAATTATATTTTTTGTATTTGGAATTGCCGGAGCATTGTTTGGAGATTCTACAAATCTGGATAAGAAAAATAAAAGTGATGGTAGCTCAGACGGTGGAAGTTGTGGTGGTGGCGGAAGTAGCTGCAGTGGTGGAAGTTGCGGAGGAGGTGGATGCGGCGGAGGTTGTGGTGGATGTGGCGGAAGCTAAAAAAGATTGTTATGAAAAAGATAATCATTCATTCAGTTCCGTTTTTCATAAGCTTAATTTGGCTTTTGACAGAACACCAAACTTACAACCCGATCTTATTGAAAGGACCTGATTTTTTAAGATTTTATCTGATTCTTTTAACGGGAATTTATCTCTCAGTTTTTATCCTGAAATTCTTCAAAGAGTCTGTTTCTAAAACAACTTTTTACTTTCTCATTTCAATATTTATTTTAGGTTTAATCAAATTGATCAGAGGTCTGTATTTAGGAAAACCTATCGGATATTTAATAATGATTTTAATTATAGAAATTGCTGCAATTATCATTGTTAAATCATTTCAATTCAATAAAAAGTTTAATTAAATCATTTAGTCTTTAACAAAACAAAAACCCGAAACAAAGATGCTTCGGGATTATTTTTGATTAATTGTTTTCTTCTTTTTCACGTTTCGTTTTATAACCATATTTTTTACAGGTATAGATTGTAATTGCCATTAAAATAAAACTCAGAAAAAGGTGAGATTTTTCAGAATGTACAATTGCCTGATAAAGATTATATCCGAACACTGCGGAAACGATTGAAATCAAAAGGTATTTGTGTACACGTACTGATTTTTTAAGGTAGTTTTCATAATTAATAATTTTATTGTTATTTATAAAGTAAGTATGACAAACCAAAATATGTTACATGAAAACAAAAAGCCCGGAAAAATATATTTCCAGACTTTGAATTTTAAATATTTAGAAAATTAATTCATCAAACTGATATTTGTAAGACCGCCATCAGATAGAATTTCTGTACCTACGATAAAAGAAGATTCATCGGATGCCAAAAATACAGCTGCGTTACCAATATCAGAAGGAAGTCCCTGTCTTCCGACTGGTGTGATATCTATCCACATTTGTTTTACCTGATCCAGTTGTTCTTGTGGCACAAGTTTCCCAAAAACCGGCGTGTCAATAGATCCCGGCGAAAGCGCGTTGACTCTTATTTTTCTTGACAATAAATCCAACGACAAACCTTTTGCCAACGAAATAATTGCTGCTTTTGCAGCTCCATAAATTGCCATTCCCGGTGCAGCACGATGCGCAGCACTCGATCCGATAAGGATGATTGAAGCTCCATCGTTTAGATACGGAAGCGATTTTTGTACCGAAAAATAAGCGCTTTTCAGATTAAGATCCATGTATTTGTCATAGCTTTCTTCCGTTGTATTATCTACTGTTCCCATCGCAACGCCATCAACAACGCCACCTGCATTCACGACCAATACATCAATCTTTCCAAATTTGTCAGCCGTTTTCTTAAAGATGTTTTCCAGATCATCAAGATTGGTGACATCACCTTTGACGGCAATAAAATCGTTTCCCAATTCGTTCAAAGAATTGTTCAGGGTTGTTTCGTTTCTTCCTGTAATGGTACCAACTGCACCCTCATTTTTAAACGCTTCTGCAATACCAAATCCGATACCGCTGTTTCCGCCTGTGATGACGGCCACTTTATTTTTTAACTTGCTCATTTTTTAATTTTTAAAATCCATAAATTCCTCCGGAAACGGCAATTTGCTCACCATTAACCCAAGCTGCATCATCTGAGGCAAGAAATACAGCTGCTTTTGCAATATCTTCCGGTTGTCCGGTTCTTCCAAGGGGTGTGGTTGAAATTAATTTTGCTTCAAACTCACTACCGATAAATCCTGCAGCATGAGAACCCTCAGTTTCTACAACGCCCGGTAAAATTGAATTGATACGAATATTTCTACCAGAAAACTCTTTAGACAGAGCTATGGTAATTGCGTCTAATGCGGCTTTCGAGGCAGAATATACAGAACCTGTTGGCAACGGAGATCTGCTTGCTCCTGAACTGACGTTGATAATATTTCCGCCTTTTTCACCAAATAATTTTAATGCCGACTGAATCGAAAAAATTGATCCTAAAACATTGATGTTGAATTGCTGATGAAATGTTTCTGCCGATACCTGTTCGATAGGTTCGTAGTTGTAAATTCCTGCATTGTTGACCAAAATATCCAATGTTCCGAAAGCATTTTTGGTTTCATCAAACAGTCTGATTACATCTTCCTGTTTAGAGACATCGCCCTGTACAGCGATTGCTGTTCCTCCATTATCCGTAATAATTTTTACTACTTTATCTGCATCTGCTTTACTTGATGCATAATTAACCACAACTTTAGCACCTTCTGCTGCAAAATATTTTGCGATTGATGCTCCTATCCCTTTTGAAGCGCCTGTAATGACGGCAACTTTATTTTTTAATTTACTCATTGTTTTGTTTATTTAAAACTGAGCAACAAAATTATTACATTAAAATTTATTTTGGTAACTTTGTAACGAAAAGTAACCGTAACCACGAAGTAACACGGTAACCAAAAAGTAACCTATATGAATTGCAAACCCCTTAAAAAAGAAGAACATAGAAAAGAAATGATGGCCGTTCAGGACTCAATGGATGTGTTGAGCGGGAAATGGAAAATAGCGATTATTTCATCGATTTGTTACTACAATAAAAGAAGATTTTCAGATATTCTAAATGACGTCGTCGGAATTTCCAACAAAATGTTGAGTAAAGAATTAAAAGAATTGGAAATCAATAAACTGATTAAAAGAACGGTTTTGGAAACTCAGCCAATAACGGTTCAGTACGAACTTACAAAGCACGGAAAATCTCTCCAAACAATCATCAATAATCTGACAGATTGGGGAATCAAACATAGAAAAGAAATTATTGGGGATTCTTCTGAAACACACATTAATGCTGAATTTGAAACTGTAACAGCAGAGATAATTTAATGGGAATTAATAAGAAAAAAGACCTTTCAAAAAGGTCTTTTTCTATATAATATCACGAAATAACTCCGCTTCCTAAAAGTTCATCATCAATATACCAAGCTGCAAACTGCCCTTCAGCAATCGCAGACTGAGGCTCTTCAAATTCCACAAAAAAACAATTTTCAAACTGATAAATTGTCGCTTTCTGCAAATCCTGTCTGTAACGGAATCTCGCCATTACTTCCATCGATTCACCATTTTTGAGTCTTAAATCTTCACGAACCCAGTGAAGTTCAGAATTGTCGATTTTCAGAGCTTTCTTGTGCAATCCAGGAAAACTGTGACTTTCCCCAACGAAAATAATATTGTTTTCCATGTCTCTTGAGACAATAAAACAACTTTCTTTGTGACCACCGATTCCTAAACCTTTACTTTGACCGATCGTGAAAAATTGAGCGCCTTGGTGCTTTCCAATCACTTTTCCGTCAGACTTTTTATAATCTATTTTTTGGGCTAAATATTCTAATTCTTCTTCTTTGGATGAAAAAATTGGTGTTTCCTGAGAAAACAAAGGCGAATCTTTGAAAATTTCTACAATTTCACCTTCTTTTGCGACCAATTGCTGTTGCAAAAACTGAGGCAAACTTACTTTTCCGATAAAACATAATCCCTGAGAATCTTTTTTATCAGCTGTTACCAAACCGATTTCTTTTGCAATTTCTCTTACCTGTGGTTTTTTCAGTTCGCCAATCGGAAATAGAGCTTTTGAAAGCTGATCCTGATTTAATTGACAAAGAAAATAGGATTGATCTTTATTGTTATCTTTTCCTGCAAGTAGATGGAAGATTTCCTTTCCGTTTTCATCAAAAGTAGAATCTACTCTTGCGTAATGTCCTGTAGCCACTTTATCTGCGCCTAAAGACATTGCGGTCTTCATAAAAACGTCAAATTTTACCTCTCTGTTGCACAAAACATCGGGATTCGGAGTTCTTCCTTTCTGATATTCATCAAACATATAATCGACAATTCGTTCCTTATACAAGTCGCTCATATCGATCACCTGAAACGGAATTCCCAATTTCTGGGCAACCATTAAGGCATCATTACTATCCTCAATCCAGGGACACTCGTCCTCTAAAGTTACGGAAGCATCATTCCAGTTTCTCATAAATAAAGCCACCACTTCGTGACCTTGTTGTTGCAGCAAATACGCTGTAACACTCGAATCTACGCCTCCGGAGAGACCAACTACTACTTTCATTTATTCAATTTTACGAAACTCTTAACGGGAGTTCTTAGTTGAGCGGCAAAAATACAATAATCCTATTCACAAAAAAAATGATAATTTTAGACATTGATAAAAACGATAAATTAGAGTCATTCTTAGAAACAAACAAAAAACATTTAATATGAAAAAACTATTTATTTCTTTACTCATCCTGATTTCTGGACTGTCATTCTCTCAGTTTTCTGTAGCAACTCCAGCTTCTGATACAAATAAATGGACTTTCGGAGGTGGACTGGGAGTGGGTTTCGGAAGCAATTCTTATTTTAATCTTCAGGTTTCACCGAGGGTAGGTTATCGACTGACAAATGATTTGGAAGCCGGTTTGATGGGAAGTGTTTCTTGGCAGACTTCTGATTTTTATAAGTCAACGATGTTTGGTTTTGGGCCGTTTGTCAATTATTACTTTGCAAGATCTTTCTATGTAAGTGGAAATTTGCAACATTATTTTGTGAATTATGAAGATAAATTTTATGATTTTAAAAACAATCAGCAGGAGACCGCTTTGTATTTAGGAGGAGGTTATATGCAGCAAATTGGGAATAATTCTTTTATGCAAATCGGTTTGATGTACAATGTTTTGTATAAAGAAAACAGCAGTGTTTTTTCGGGTGGATTGATTCCGAGCGTAGGTTTTGTTGTTGGTCTTTAATTTTTTAATCCCACAGATAACACAGATTTTCACAGATGATTGAGAATGAAATTTGTTGACGATTTAATTAAAAAAATTGGCTTATTCTTAAAAATATTTTCTTCTCGCAGATTTTGCTGATTACGCAGAATTTTAGAAATATTATCGGTGAAAATCCGTGTTATCTGTGGGAGCAATATAAGCAAAAAGCATCGAGAATTTCCCGATGCTTTTGTTATTTATTTTAAATTGATTATTCTTAAGATTTCTCAACAGCCGACTTTTTCGTCTTCTGAGTTTTTCCTTCCAAACCGTCTTTAGCTTCATTCAAATCCAAAACTACAGTTTCGCCTTCAGTTAATTGTTTGTTGACCAACATTTCTGCCAATAAATCTTCAATATACTTCTGGATTGCTCTCTTCAATGGTCTTGCACCGAAATCTTTATCCCAACCTTTTTCAGAAATGAAATCTTTGGCTTCAGTAGTTAATTCTACTTTGTATCCTAATTTTTCTAGTCTTGAATACAGTTTACCTAGTTCGATATCGATAATTCTTGAAATGTCGTTTCTTTCAAGAGAGTTGAAGATCACAATATCATCAATTCTGTTCAAGAATTCCGGAGCAAATGCTTTTTTAAGAGCGTTTTCAATCGTACTTCTTGTTCTGGAATCTGTGTTAGTTTTCTTCGCATTAGTTCCAAATCCTACACCATCTCCAAAGTCTTTGATATCTCTGGTTCCGATGTTTGAAGTAAGGATGATAATTGTATTTCTAAAATCAATTTTTCTTCCCAAGCTGTCGGTAACGTGACCTTCATCTAAGATCTGCAACAGAATGTTGAACACATCTGGATGCGCTTTTTCAATTTCATCCAAAAGAACAACTGCGTAAGGTTTTCTTCTAACTGCTTCAGTTAATTGTCCACCTTCTTCGTATCCAACGTATCCTGGAGGCGCACCAACCAATCTTGAAACAGCGAATTTTTCCATATATTCACTCATGTCAATTCTGATCAAAGCTTCGTCAGAATCGAAGAGTTCTCTCGCCATTACTTTTGCCAGCTCAGTTTTACCAACACCCGTTGTTCCTAAGAAAATGAATGTTCCAATCGGTCTGTTCGGATCTTTCAATCCGGCTCTGTTTCTTTGGATAGCTTTTACAACCTTTTTTACAGCGTCTTCTTGACCAATTACCTTTCCGTTTAGATTATTATCCATTCCGGCAAGTTTATCCAGCTCATTTTTACCGACTTTCGTTACAGGAACTCCACTCATCATCGATACTACTTCAGCTACACTTTCTTCTGAAACAGTTTCTTTTTTCTCTTTGACATCTTTATCCCACTGATCCTGAGCAGAATTTAATTCCATCTGTAAACGCTCTTCTTCATCCTTCAGCTTTCTTGCTTCCAGATAATCCTGAGCTTTCACAGCTTTTTGCTTCAATTCTTTGATGTCTTCGATTTTCTTTTCAAAATCAATGATTTCAGTAGGAACTTTCATGTTTTTAATATAAACACGAGATCCCGCTTCGTCCATTGCATCAATCGCTTTGTCCGGTAAAAATCGGTCGGTAATATATCTTGATGTCAAATTGACACAAGCAAGAATTGCTTCCTCTGTATACACTACATTGTGATGCTCTTCATATTTATCTTTAATTTGATTCAAGATTTGAATCGTTTCCTCAATATTGGTAGGCTCTACCATTACTTTCTGGAATCTTCTTTCTAAAGCACCATCTTTTTCGATGTATTGACGATACTCATCAAGAGTTGTAGCACCAATACATTGAATTTCACCTCTTGCCAAAGCTGGTTTGAACATATTTGAAGCATCTAAACTTCCTGTAGAACTTCCTGCTCCAACAATTGTGTGCAACTCGTCGATGAATAAAATCACATCACGGTTCTTTTCAAGTTCCGTCATGATTGCTTTCATTCTTTCTTCAAATTGACCACGGTATTTCGTTCCGGCAACTAAACTCGCCAAATCAAGAGTGATGACTCTTTTACCAAAAAGAACTCTCGAAACTTTCTTCTGTTGAATTCTTAAAGCCAAACCTTCAGCGATGGCAGATTTACCAACTCCTGGCTCACCAATCAACAACGGATTGTTTTTCTTTCTTCTCGATAAAATTTGAGAAACTCTCTCAATTTCTTTCTCACGACCAATCACTGGATCTAATTTCCCGTCTCTTGCCAAAGAAGTCAAGTCTCTACCAAAGTTATCCAAAGTCGGAGTTTTACTTTTTGCAGAACCTAAATTTCCTGTAGGCTTTCTCATCTGCTCAAATTCTTCTCTGTCATCATCATCATCGTAAGCCGAGTTTTGAGGCGTTTGACCAGAATTTTTAAGCATTGTCTGATATTCTCTTGAAACTCCTTCATAATCAATGTCGTAAGCTCCTAAAATACTTGAAGTAGGATCCTCATATTTATATAAAATGCCCAAAAGCAAGTGAACGGTATTGATCTCGTTGCTCTTATATTGTCTGCATTCCAGCTCCGCACGTTTAATGGAATGATCTGCCATTTTGGTGAAAGAAATATTGGTAACCTCCTCAGAAATAGGATTTAGACTTGCTGTATTTAAAGTTTCAATTTTTCTTCTGATTTGTGTTAAATCGGCATTCAGCCCTTGAAGGATTTCTTTTGCAGAGTTTTCTGTTTTTATAATACCTAAAAGTAGATGTTCTGTATTAAGAAATTCACTTTTCAGCCGCTTAGCTTCATTTTTGCTTTGTTTGAACACTTGGCTCAAACCTTGTGAAAACTTATAATCCATAATATTGTATCTCAAATTGGAATAACGGTAACATTTACCGTTTATTCTTTATCTAAATTACAAATATTTTACCAAAAACCAATTAATGACTTTATGGCAGAAAAAAGTTTTTTATCTTACTGAAAATGACTAAGTTTGTTATCCTCAAATTTTCCTAATGAGTTCCGAAATTACAAATTACATCGGTTATGCCGCTTCAGTATTCATCGTTTTGAGTTTCATACTTAAAGATTTAACCAAAATCAGGATTGTCAATTTGGTAGGATGTATCTGTTTTGTTATCTATGGAATTTTCAGCGGTATGCTTTGGCCGGTTATCATTCCGAACGCAATCATCTGTTTTGTACAGATTTATCATTTACTGACTGCAAAGAAAAAGTAATGAAGCGAAAAAAAGTTCTTACTTCCGCATTCAGCAACCTTTATACCGATCAGAGAATTGAAAAAGTCTGCAGAACTTTACATGAAAACGGCTACGAAATCGAATTGATTGGCAACAATTGGGGTGGCGAAGAACAAATGCAGCGTCCTTATCAATTTTCAAGAATAAATATAGTTTCTAAAACTTTAAAAACTGCTTATTTTGAATTTAACTGGAAATTGTATCATGAGCTAAAGAAAAAAGCTGACGAAAATACCATTCTTCACGCGAATGATCTGGATGCTTTACTGCCAAATTATCTAATATCTAAAAAATTAAATATTCCTCTTGTATTCGACAGTCACGAAATTTTTTCGGAAATGCCCGCAGTCCAGGGAAAAATGTCTCAGAAATTGTGGCGTTATCTGCAAAATAAAATCGTTCCGAATCTGAAATTTATGATTACCGCAAGCGGAAGTTATGCAAAATGGTTTCAGAATAAATATGGAATCAAACCTGTCGTAGTTCAAAATGCACCAAGAAAAATTAATTTTTCATTAGAAATTCCAGAAAACAATCCGAAAATACTTTTATATCAAGGCGCAATCAATCCTTTTCGTGGAATTGATAAGGCCATTTTGGCAATGCATCACCTTGAAAATGTTATTTTTAAAATTGCCGGAGACGGACCGAGAAAAAGGGAGTATGAAAATTTAGTTTTACAAGAAAATCTTCAGGATAAAGTTCAGTTTTTAGGCAAATTACTTCCAGACGATTTAAGAAAAATCACTTTGACGGCAGATGTGGGAATGAGCATTGAGGAAAATGGTGGTGAAAGTTATGAATTTTCACTTCCGAATAAAGTTCTGGACTGTATTCAGGCAAGAGTTCCACTTATTTTATCTCCACTTCCAGAAATGATAAATATTAAAAATCAATTTGATGTTGGAGAAATTATCGAAAATCATCAACCTGAAAATATCGCTAAAGCTGTAAATTTACTTTTAAATAAAGGAAGAAAAAACTATCAATTTGAATTGGAAAAAGCATCAAAAATCCTTTGTTGGGAAAACGAAGAAATAAAATTGTTGGAGATTTTTGAAAATGCTTCAAAATAAACCGTTAAGAGAATTAAAAGTACAAGAATTGTTAAGAATAGCTTTGCTTGAAGAATTCAACTTGTATTTCGAAAATAAGCGAAGCGGCATTGTTTATCTTAAAAATATTTCAAAACCTTTCAAAAAATCTTTATCTAACCTTGCGTTAAAAAATAAAAATTTAATCATTTAAAAAAAGATTTTCATATTAAATCTGTTTTAAATTATCTTTTTTAAATTGGTTATCTTTGCCAAAAGAAAATATAGAAATGACCATTAAAGAAAATCAGCAGGAAATAATCGACGAATTTGCGTTTCTTGAAGACTGGGAACAAAAATATGAGTATATCATAGATTTGGGTAAAGATCTTAAAGGTCTTCCGGAGGAAAAGAAAACTGATGACAATCTGATCAAAGGCTGTCAAAGTAAAGTTTGGATTGATGCTGAATTCAAAGATGGAAAACTGTTTTTCAATGCAGATTCTGACGGAATTCTTCCAAAAGGAATCGTTTCTTTATTGGTAAGCATTTATAGTGGCCATTCTACTCAGGAAATTCTGGATTCTGATTTTGAATTTATCTCAGAAATAGGATTGCAGGAATTTCTGTCACCTTCCAGAGCCAACGGATTGATGGCAATGACCAAACAAATCAAATTTTATGCTGTTGCGTATCAACTGAAATCGTAAGCGTGATCAGGATTTTAGCATATCGTTTTTCCGCTTTTGGTGATGTCGCTATGACAATGCCTGTTTTTCGTGAGTTTTTGGAACAAAATCCCAATGTTGAAATTATAATGGTTACCCGTAATAATTTTGAGGACTTATTTGCTGATCTTCCGAGAGTTATATTTAAAGGGATCGACCTTGATGATTATAAAGGTTTTTTAGGATTAAGAAAATTGGCAAAAGAACTTCTTGATGAATTTTATCCAACTTATATTGCTGATCTTCATGATGTTATACGTACAAAAATTTTGGATAAAATTTATGTACGAAAAGGGTACAGGGTTTTTAAAATTAATAAAGGCAAAGAAGAAAAAGAAGAACTTACCGATGTCTGGAATTTAGAAAAAGTTCAGCTTAAGAAAACGGTAGAACGCTACGCAGATGTTTTTCGGGAAATGGGTTTTAAAGTTGATCTTTCACACAAATTAAGACCAATTTGCAATGAAAAGTCAGGAATAGGTTTTGCGCCATTTGCACAGCACAAAGGAAAAATGCTTCCTTTGGAAAAATCGTTTGAGCTTGTAAAAATTTTAGCAAAAAAACACACTATCTATTTTTTCGGGGGAGGAAAAAATGAGACTGAAACTCTTGAAAATTGGGAAAAACAAATTCCAAATACTAAAAGTTTAGCCGGAAAACTTAATCTTTCAGAGGAACTCAACAGAATTGCGCAGCTTGAAGTAATGATTTCGATGGATTCGGCTAATATGCATTTAGCAAGTATTGTAGGAACCCGATGTGTTTCCATTTGGGGTTCAACTCATCCTTATGCCGGATTTTTAGGATTCGGACAAAGTGAAAATGATGTTGTTCAGATCAATGATCTTACCTGCAGACCCTGTTCAGTTTTTGGGGACAAAGAGTGCTACCGTGGTGATTGGGCTTGTCTGGAAGAAATCAATGTACAGCAAATCATCGATAAAATATAAATGAATGAAGCTTTCTGTATGTATTCCCATTTTTAATTTTGACGTTCGGGAACTTGTTTACGATCTCAAAAAAGAAATAGAGAAGAATAATATATATGCAGAACTTATTTTGATTGATGACGGTTCGAATGATCATTTTAAAACAATAAATGAGGAACTTCAAAAAGAAGTAAGTAATTTTATTTTTCTCGAAAAAAATATTGGTAGATCTAAGATCAGAAACTTGTTTTTGCAATACGCAGAAGGTGAATATTTGCTTTTTCTTGATTGCGACGGAAAAATAACTGATCCAAATTTTCTTAAAATTTATATTGAATTTCTTCATCAAAACACAAAATGTAATGTTTTATATGGTGGAAGAACCGTCTTAGAAATACTTTCTGACAAAAAGTACATCTTGAGATGGAAATTTGCTGTAGAACGAGAAAATCTGTCTGTTTTGCTGCGTAATGAAAAGCCTTATCTTTCATTTCAGACGAATAATTTCCTCATTAGAAAAGAGATTCTCAGCAAGATAAAATTCAATCAGGAATTTGAAAATTACGGTTATGAAGATTTACTTTTTGCAATGGATTTGAAATCTGAACAGATTGGAATCAATCATGTAAATAATCCCATTTTCAATAATGATTTGGAAAGCAATGAGGTTTATTTAGCCAAAGTGGAGGAGTCTGTCGAAAGCTTGGTCAAAATGCTTAAAACGAATTCTTTAAGGCTCAAAATTTCTGAGATCAAATTAGTGAAAGCCTACAATTTTCTAAAAAAAATACATTTAGAATCTCTATTTCTTTATCTCTTTAAATTTCTTGAGAAAAGGGTAAAGCAAAATCTTCTTTCAGAACATCCTAATCTGAGAAATCTTGATTTATACAAACTAGGTTTACTACTTAAAAAGATGAAATGAAATTGTGATTGCCTAAAAGTATGCCTCAAAATCCTAAAATCATTGAAAGAAACACTCTTTTCAAGAATTAGCACAAAATTTAAAACCTCTACAAACTCCCATGAATAGGCATAAAATAAAAAACTCTCAGAATAATCTGAGAGTTTTTGTGGGCCCTGAGGGATTCGAACCCCCGACCCTCTGGGTGTAAACCAGATGCTCTGAACCAACTGAGCTAAGAGCCCTGAATTTTTTTGAAAGGTTTCAGTAAACCTTTGTGGGCCCTGAGGGATTCGAACCCCCGACCCTCTGGGTGTAAACCAGATGCTCTGAACCAACTGAGCTAAGAGCCCTAGACGATTTCTCGTTTTGAGTGGTGCAAATATACATACTTATTCCTTATCAGTCAAGTTTTTTTCTAAAAATTCTCCCACTACAAAGTTACTTCCGCCAATAAAAATCAAATCTTCGTCTGTAGCTTGTTGTTTTGCAGAAACATAGGCTTCTTGTACAGAATCGAAAATTTTATAAATTATTTTTTCTTTTAATAATAAATCTTCATATTCTTCAGGATTACGACCTCTATTTATGGATGGTTTTGCAAAATAGAACTTAGAATTTTCAGGAAGTAAAGCCATTACGTCATCAATCTTCTTGTCATTTACGAACCCCAAAACAATATGCTTATGTTTCGGAATTGAATTTAACTGAGAAAAAACATGTTCTAATCCTGCCTGATTATGGGCTGTATCACAAATTGTCAGCGGATTTTGTGAAAATTCAAACCACCGACCGATGAAACCGGTATTTTTATGGACGCTTAATAATCCTTGTTCTAAATTTTCATCAGAAATCTTTAAATTTAATTTTTTTAACTCTTCAACTAAAGCTACGACAACACGAATATTCTTTGCCTGATAGTTTCCTTTTAAATCTGATTTTAAATCTGATTGTATTTGAGTAGCGTCAATGAAAGCAGTATTTTCTTTTTCAGCTTTAAGTTTAATAATATTTTTTACAACTTCATTCTCATCGCCAGAAATAATAGGAACGTTATTTTTAATAATTCCTGCTTTTTCAAAAGCAATTTCCTCAATGGTATTTCCTAAAATATTCTGATGATCAAGTTGAACATTTGTAATTGCAGAAATTAATGGTTTAATAATATTTGTAGAGTCTAATCTTCCACCCAAACCGACTTCTATAATGGCAAAGTCTACTTTTTTCTGATAAAAATATTCAAATGCCATAATGGTTGTAAATTCAAAAAAAGAAGGTAAAATATCTTCCGGAAGTGTTTTGAGCTTTTTAATAAACTGAAAAACAAATTCTTTATCACAATTTTCACCATTAATTTTAATTCTTTCAGTAAAATCAATTAAATGAGGTGAGTTGTACAAACCAGTTTTATAACCAGCTTCCTGAAGAACAGAAGCCAACATATTGCTAGTAGAACCTTTTCCGTTGGTTCCGCCAATATGGATACATTTTATCTTTTCCTGTGGATTTCCAAAAAAATCACAAAGTCTTGTGATATTTTCAAGACCAGGTTTGTAAGCTTTCTCGCCATCAATCTGATAATTCGGAGCCTGTACGAAAAGCCAATCAACAGCTTCCTGATATTCGTGGTTTGTCATGATGCAAAATTCCCAAAACTTTCATTAAAATGAAACAATAATTTTTCAAAATTGTAACTTTTTTACTTTCTCTTCGTCTAATGGTAAAAAGCAAACAAATATCTACGTATGAAAAAAGTTTTGATGATTATTTTAGGATTGTCTGGTCTTGGTCTAAGTGCCCAGAAAAAGTGGTCTTTGCGCGAATGCGTAGACTATGCGGTTGAGCACAATCTTCAGGTGATTCAAAATCAGTATTCAAAACAAATTCAGGATATTAATCTGAAAATTGCTCAGAATAATTATCTTCCGTCTGTTTCCGCAAATGTGGGGAATAATGTAAGTTTCGGACAGGCTTCTTTAGGAACCGGAAGTATCAGAAATGACAGATTTAGCAATAATGCGAATTTATCAGCAGATATTTTAATTTATAATAATGGGCGGCTCGAAAAAACGATCAGAAAAACTCAATTTGATGTCGAAGCAAGTCAGTATGATATTGAAACCATAAAAAATGATATTTCTCTTCAGATCGCTCAGCAATATCTGACAACTTTACTAAACAAAGAAATTGTAAAAATTTCTCAGAGTGCAACCGAAAATGCCAAAAAACAGTTTGATCGAGCTAAAATCACCACAGAAGTAGGTACAACAGCTCAAACCATCGTTGCAGAAGCAGAAGCGGCATGGGCGAGAGAAAAACAAAACCTGAAAACTGCCGAGATCAATGTTGGAAGAAGTCTTTTTGCATTAGCACAACTATTACAATTACAGGATTACAAAGATTTTGATGTTGAAAATGTAGAAATTGGTGAGCAACTGAGTCCGCAATTGATTTCTGTTGATGAGGTTTTAAATACTGCTTATGAAAGTCAGCCACAAATAAAAGCAGCGGAAAGCAGAATAAAATCTGCTGTAGCACAAACGGAAGTTACACGCACCGCATTTTGGCCAACGGTCACAGCAAGTGTAGGGATCGGAAGTTTTTATAACAATTTATTGAATACCAGCTTTTCAGGATATGATCAGTTTGGAAATGCCACAAATGAGCCTAATTTTTTCCGTCAGTATAAAGATAATTTTGGTCAGCAAGGTGGGGTTTCAGTAAATATTCCGATTTTCAATAAAGGAATTACAAAACTTCAGGTGGAGCAGTCAAAAATCAATGAAAGCATTGCTAAAAATACATTAGATCAACAAAAACAGGCTGTAAGACAAAATGTTCAGAAAGCCCAATTTGATGTAGATGCGAATTATGAAATCTATCTTTCCGCTGTACAAGCTGAAAAAAGCACAAAACTGGCAATGGAATTTGCAGATAAAAGCTATTCTGCAGGAAGAGGAACAATATATGATCTGAATATTGCACGAAACAATTACGCAAACGCGCAAGGTTCTGTAGAACAGGCAAAATATAATTACCTTTTCAGTCTGAAATTATTGAATTTCTATGCAGGAATTCCATTAAGTTTGTAAAATGTCTATTCAGTCTTTAGAAAAATATTTACCCAAAAATACTTTAGATCATTTAAGAAATTGGTTCTCGGATCATTCTATTCATATAAAAATTACAAGAAATAGAAATTCTAAGCTTGGAGATTACAGAAAACTTCGGGATCTTTCGCATGAAATAACGATTAATTCAACACTACAGCCACAACTTTTTTTCTTTGTATTGACACATGAATTGGCTCATCTGATTGCTTTCGAAAAATTCGGTCGCAGAATTTCACCTCACGGAAACGAGTGGAAAGAAACTTTCAGAAATATGCTTTTAGAAAGTATCGAAGTTTACGAAGATGATTTAAAATCGATTATCATTAAATTTTCAAAATCACCCAAAGCCAATTTTATGGCGTCTCCTGATTTGGTGAAGTATTTTCATATTGAAAATCACGAAGATGGCGAAGTTTATATTGAGACCCTCACCAAAGGTGATCATTTCATCTACAGAAACGATAAGTATTTATTGGAAGGTCTTATTAAAAAAAACTATCTTTGTCTTAATCTGGTCACAGGAAGGAAGTACTCTTTTAAACCTTTGGCTAGAGTGAAAAAATGCAGTTAAATATGTCAAAATCAGATAAATACTGTGTGATTATGGCGGGAGGAATCGGTAGCAGATTCTGGCCTTTAAGCACACAGAAATTCCCAAAACAGTTTCAGGATATATTAGGAACAGGCAGAACGATGATTCAGCAGACTTATGACAGAATAAGTAAAATGATTCCTGATGAAAATATATTTGTAATCACCAACACAGAATACGTAAGCCTTTCTCACCAACAATTACCGGAAATCCCTGAAGATAATGTTGTGGGAGAACCTTTAATGAAAAATACGGCCGCATGTAATCTTTATATGGCCAACAAAATTGCTGAGATCAATCCAGACGCAACAATGGTGGTTTTGCCGGCTGATCATTTGATTTTGAAAGAAGATGTCTTTTTAGAAAAATTAGAATTAGCATTTCAGCAGGCTTCAACTCATGATTATCTGGTGACTTTGGGAATTACGCCAACTCGCCCCGATACCGGTTACGGTTATATTCAGTTTGTTGACAAAAAAGATTCAGACTATTTTAAAGTTAAAACATTTACCGAAAAACCGATCCTTGAACTGGCAAAAAGTTTCCTTGAAAGCGGAGATTTTCTTTGGAATGCCGGAATTTTTATCTGGAGCGTCAAATCTATTCACAATGCATTTGAAATGCACCTTCCCGAGATGACGCAGCACTTCACAGCGTGTGAATACAATGCGGAGAGTGAAAAAAGCTGTATCGAGCTTATTTATCCTAAAGTTCAGAAGATTTCCATTGATAACGGAATTTTAGAAAAAGCTAAAAATGTTTACGTGATTCCTGCAGATTTGGGCTGGAGCGATCTTGGAACATGGACGTCAGTTTTTGAAAACAGCGAAAAAGACGAAAACAATAATTCGATCAATATAAAAAGCGCTCTTACTTATGATTCTGAGGGGAATATTATTCATGTGAAGAATAATAGCAAAGCGATCGTTATCGATGGGTTAAAAGATTATATCGTGGTAGATACCGAAAAGGTACTGCTGATTTGTCCAAGAGAGCATGATCAGCTGATCAAGGAATATGTTTTGGACCTGAAAAGTTTAAAAAAAGGAGATAAATTCATGTAAAATCTTGGCATAATTTCTGCCGCATTTTGGGTTATGATAAAAAGTACAGGAAAGATCAGCTTTATTTTATTCTTTTTAATCGGAGTTTTTGCTTTTTCACAGGAAAAAAAGAGGTTTTTCAATACCCAAAATGTTCTGACAAGAATTATTCCTAACGATAAAATTGATTTTTGGGCACTCATTCAAAACAATTACGGTAAAAATGAAGAGCTGAAAATTTCAGGTACAAAAAAAGATTATGTTCCTCAGTTTTCAGGTTTCAACATTACTCCAACAGAAGACAGCTTTTATTATATTGTTTATTCCAAAGGTGGAAAGATTAACTACATCACTGAAATTGCAGGACTTAAGGATTTCATAGGAAAAATTGACAATGCTGAAGAAGCCGCGCTTTCTGCGGTTTTGGATGGCTATCTTATTGACGAACAGTTTGTAAACGTTGCAGGGAATTACTATGAAGATAAAATCAACTACTATTTAGATTTAGGAAAAGTCACTTCAAAAGAATGTCCTTACGAGAAAAAGCACTTTACACTTACTGTAAATAAAGGTACATCGCAGATTTCAAATGTGAAAGAAAACGGAACTTACATTGAATTGTATACTAAGAAATGTCCGAACAATCCACGTCTTTTAAAAATCGAAAAGAAAGAAGAACCGAAAGATGAGCCAAAGAAAAAGCCTGTCAAAAAACGAAAATAAAAGCTACGAAACCGAAAGACTGATCATTCGTCCGATGTCTCTGGATGATGCGGATCTTATTCTGGAGCTTTACAATATGCCTAAATTTATTAAGTTTATAGGCGATCGTAATATAAAATCTCTTTCTGATGCTGAAAATTATATTAAGGCTAAATTTCTTCCACAGTTTGAAAAATCAGGTTTCGGAAATTATCTGATTGTTTTAAAGGAAGGCAACCAAAAAATCGGCGGAGTTGGAATCTTTGAAAGAGAAGGCTTGGATATTGTCGATATCGGTTTTTCTGTTCTGGAAAGGTTTGAAGGAAAAGGTTTGATGTTTGAAGCTGCACAGAAAGTGAAATCAATCGGAATGAATGATTTTGGTTTAAATAAAATTTCAGCGATTACCGTAAAAGACAATTTTTCTTCTCAGAAATTAATCGAAAGATTAGGATTGAAATTCCAAAAGTATGTCACGCTTCCCAATGAAACTGAGGAATTGATGTATTATGAAACTGAATGATTTTTAGGCTGTCTTTATATATTCTAATTCTTTTAAACATTAAGTTTGTCATGCTGAAAGCATCTCAACTTAGTATTTTAACCAATATCTTAATGTAAAATTCTTTGTTTAGATTCCTCTGGAATGGCAAACAGATAAGCTTAGTTTATTCCGCAGGAATCTGAACACGCTGTATGTAATTTTTTCTATTTTAAATTAACTTTCCAAAATCTGTTCAGCTGCAGTTTTCGAAGTTACTTTTTCAATTACTCGAATGCAGATTCCTTTTTCATCAAAAATAAAAGTGGTTCTTACAATTCCCATGTAGGTTTTTCCGAACGTTTTTTTCTCTTGCCAAACCCCGAATTTCTCGATAATATCACGATTTTCATCAGCAATCAGATCGTAAGGGAAGGCAAATTTATTGTGAAAATTTTTCTGCTTTTTTACAGAATCTCCGCTGATTCCCAAAAGTTGAAATCCCGCTTTTTCCAGCTGCGAATAATTATCGCTTAGATTACACGCTTCAACAGTGCAAGTCGGTGTGTTTGCTTGTGGATAAAAGAAAATAACCAATTTCTTTCCAATTAATTTTTCCGAATTTACGGTTTCCCCATCTTGATTGATTCCTTCAAAACCGGGTAATTTGTCTCCTACTTTCAGCATAATGATTTATTTTTGTTCAAATTTAATGGTTACATGACAAAAAAGCAAAGAGCAGCGCTTATTCAGGAAGAATTGGAAAAATTATACCCTACCGTTCCAATTCCTTTGGAACATACAGATGCATTTACTTTAATGGTTGCAGTTGCGCTTTCAGCACAGACTACAGATAAAAAGGTGAATCAGGTGACACCAGAACTTTTCGCTGTTGCAGGAACACCGCAAAGAATGGCAAAACTTGAAGAGTTTCAGATCAAAGAACTCATTAAAGAAATCGGACTTTCAAATACGAAAGCCAAAAATCTGAAAAGAATGGCAGAACTTCTTTTGGAAAGACACAACGGAATTGTCCCTCAAACCTATGAAGAACTGGAAGCTTTGCCAGGAGTTGGTCATAAAACAGCCTCTGTAGTGATGAGTCAAGGTTTCGGTTTTCCAGCTTTTCCGGTCGATACGCACATTCACAGACTGATGACGCAATGGAAGCTTACATCAGGAAAAAACGTCGTAGAAACAGAAAGAGACGCAAAAAATATTTGGAAAGAAAGCGTTTGGAACAAACTTCACCTTCAGATTATTTTCTACGGAAGAGAATATTCTCCCGCAAGAGGAAAAGGTGAGAAAGATTTTTTAACGAAAATGTTGTTTGAGAAATAAAAAAGCCGCAAAATTCCCCTCCTTTGAAGGGGTGGGCAAAAATTCAAAGAATTTTTGCCGGGGTGGTTAGAGAATATCCAACAATCTTCTATGATAATTAATCTGTCCCAAATGATAACTCAAATGCCCAAACAAATGAATCAGAAAATATTCTGTCGTCATTTTGTAACCTAATGGCTCAATAGGATATTCTTTTGCCAAATCTTCTTCAGCAAGTTGATCAAGTATTGAAATAACAACATTTAAAGTTTCTTCAACTTGTTGAATCAATTCGGATTTTGGAATGTTTTTTAATGAAAATTCCTCTTCACGATTTCTAACATATCCCGAATTCCCAAGAATTGTTCCGAAGAAATGTTTAAGATTTCCCACTAAATGAAGACAAAGATTTCCTCCGGAATTTAAAATGTCTTTATCAATTTTCCACAGTGCTTCTTCGTTTTGGTAAGATTCAATTTCTATTTTTAATTTATTTAAATCTCTTGTGTATAGTGATTTTAAAGATTCTGTTATCATTTTTTATAATTTTGTCCATTGTTGATTTCCTTTCAAATCATCTAAAATATCATAAAGCTTTCGTAGACCTCGAGTTCCCATTCCGCCAGTATCTCTTATGTTTTTAACTTTAAAATTGTCATAAGTTACTTTTAAATATATAGTTGCGGCGTCAGAATAACCGACTTCATATTCATCTGCTAAATTTTCAAAATTGATATAATTTAGTAGATCTACAATTTCTTTAAATTTTTCCTTCGAAAGTTTTGTTGTGTAAACTCCAGTTGTTAAAAATCCATCATTTCGGCTAATCCATGTCACGTCTCTGTTGGAAACTATTTCCATTTTTAAAACGGACTTATTCCAGTGTGAGCCTGATGTTTCAAATTGTATTTCTAAAATATTGTGTCTTTCAGGAATTTTATTTTCTTCAATAAATTCACCAAACCTGTAAACAAGGTTTTCAGTTAATCTTTTTGTAAATCCGTAACGGTTAAGTATTTTAACACTGTGGTATTCTATTGTATGATCTTTCACGATGGAAAATGAACATTGCTCAAAAAGTTGTCCTTTACTAAGATTTTTAGATTCAAAATGATCTCCTTTATCTAAAATATATATTGTTTTCGCTGCGTCTGAAGTCTTTCCTGTAACCAAAAGATCGGTTAAACCGTTACTGTCAAAATCTGCTTTTTGCCACTTTTGATTTAAATTTAGGCTGTCAGCAATCAGTGTACAATAACGATCGTAATCTATTCTATCTTCAACGTTTAGGTAGTAATTTATTTTATTTTTATCGTTATCAAGAAATTCCTGAACCTCTTTTGCTGTGTTTAGAGAATCGATTTTATTGAAAACCTTTTTATCCTGGCTGTAGAATAAAGAAAGCTGAAAACAGACGATGAGTAAAGAAAAAACTTTTTTCATATTTATAAAAATAAAAAAAACGAAGCAATTATTAAACTGCTTCGCTAAAAGTAAAGATTTTTTAATCACTCTAGAAATTTATTTCTGCTTCTTCGCCCAAAGTTCCATCTTCCTGTTCAAAACATCCAATGGAAGACAACCCTGACTTAAAAGCTCATCATGAAATTTCGCCAAACTGAATTTCTTACCCAATTGTTTCTGATACTGCTCCCTCAGTTCACGGATTCTTAAAGAACCGATTTTGTAGCCCAAAGCCTGTCCCGGCATTGCCATATATCTTTCAACTTCGGCAGTTGCTCCGGCTTCGTCATAAGCGATATTGCTAAGGAAATAAGTGATAGCTTCTTCTCTGCTCATTTGACCGGTGTGAATTCCTGTATCAACAACCAGACGAACGGCTCGCAACATTTGATCGCTCAGATATCCCATTTTTTGATAAGGATCAGTATATAAACCGAATTCCGGACCTAAAGTCTCACAATAATGTGCCCAACCTTCACCATAAGCTCCGAACCAGCCAAATCTCATAAACTTTGGAAGCTTTTCATTTTCCTGCTGCAGAGAAACCTGATAATGATGTCCGGGAATTGCCTCATGTAAGAAAAGAGATTCCATTCCTGAAGTGACGTTGAATTTCGAAGGGTCGGGAAGTGGCATATAGAAAATTCCCGGTCTTTTTCCGTCAGGAGTTCCCTGAATATACTCTGCACTCGCGCTTGCTTCTCTGAATTTTTCGGTCTGTCTGATTTCAAATTTCGTTTTTGGTGTTACACTAAACATCGTTTTTAGCTTCGGAGTAATCTTCGCTAAAATTCCGTTAAAACCATCCAAAACTTCTTTGGAAGTCTTATAGGGCATCGCTTTTTGATCTGTTGTTACAGAAGTGATAAATTCTTCAAGCGTTCCGGTAAAACCAACCTGCTGTTTTACTTTTTCCATCTCTGCACGAAGCATTGCAACTTGCTGCAGACCGATTTTGTTGATTTCTTCTGGAGTTTTGTTGGTGGTTGTCCAGCTTTTTGTGTAGAATTTATATATTTTGTCTCCTTTAGGAAGGCTGCTGTAACCGTCTGTTTCTCTTGATTTAGGCAAATATTCTTTCTCTAAAAAATCGCCCATTTTTGTATAAGCCGGAATGATATTTTTAGCAACCGCGTCCTGATATAGTTTAATGTATTTCTCTTTTTGTTCGGGGGTGAAATTTTTCGGAAATTTCTTTACAGGACCTGAGAATATATTCTTTTCAAAATCTGAAGTGATAATTTCTTCAGCTTTCATCTGCGGAATCATTTTTAAAACTAATTTTCTCGGAAGAACCATCTTATTCGTTATTCCCTCACGGAAATTTTCAGTTGCAGCATTCATCCATTCCGGGAATTTCTCCATTCTTTTTAACCAGTCTTCATAATCTTTTTCAGTATTGAAGGGCTGACTTCCTTCTCCACTTCCATACAATGGAAAATTCAATGGCAATCCGCCAAATTGTGTGAACGGAATATATTCAGGATGATATCCGTAAGCTTCGATTTTATCTTTTAAAGTATAATCCAAAACATCATAAACTACTTTGTCTTCATCGGAAAGACTTTTGTAATCTACGTTACCCAGCTGATCCTGAACTGAATGATAAAATGCTACTTCACCGGAAATAAAATCTTTATCAATATTGATAGGCAATTGATCGTTATACCTTAAATCTCCCTGTGATGTGGCTTCCAAAGGGTAGAGTTTTAAATATTGCTCGTAGTAATTTGCAGCAATAGAATCCAGATTGGTAGGAGTAATTTTGGTCAAAGGTGAATCTGTTTTTCGGCATGAAGCCAAACTTATTACTAAACCTAATCCCAATAAGGTTTTCGATATGATGTTTTTCATTTTGAAATCTTTAAAACACAAAAATAGAGAATATTACTACATGATAGATTTGAAGAATCGCTATTTATAAAAAAATAATTTTGAAAATATTTTAAACATTCGCACAATTTTTTATCTTTGCCTAAAGCGTTTAACAATCATAGTATTACAGTTCTTTTTTAAGAGATAATGAAAGGGATTTTAAAAATTTACCATCCGGACGAAACATTGAAGTACAATATAAAAAGCACTTACTGCAAGGCTGTTTATAGTAATCAAAAGCATTTTCTAGAAGTAGAAATCATTACGGATGACGGTTTAGATCATGTGGATGACGATTCACTGCAATACAATTTTCCTCAGCTTTCGCTGGAGATCATTGAGTTTCCTATAGAATCTTCCGAGATTGAGGGAAAAACTTTTGAAATTAATGATTCTGATGATGAAATATATACAGAAGTAAATTTGTACGATGATGAAGATGCTTTCCTGTATGACAATGAACTTTGTTTTGACAAAAATGAAGACGACGAACTTCAGGTAATCTGGAAAGGAAACATCGACGACTTCTACACAGGATCAGACAATCCGCTTCCTTTCAGATTGAAGTGCGAATTTACGCCAGACGAAATTATTGTAGACGAAGACTAATTTTCGTTCAGATATTAACCGTAAATTTCTTTTCAAATATATTTTGGAAAGAAATTTGCTGTTTTTAGGCGGAATATTTATCTGAAACACATATTTTAAGCTTATTTTAAGATAAGTATTGATAATATTCCATTATTTTTGTCGTTCAAACCATTATAAATAAACAAATTAATGCTGCTAACGGAACTTACTCAGATTTTATTTGCACAGGTCGCTGTACCGACTGTGCCTGTTGAAAAACTTGAATTTTCATTTTGGGACATCCTTTTTCATGGTGGTGCCTTTGCTAAAATAGTAATGGCAATCGTTTTGACTCTTGGTGTGTTATCAATATATCTTTTCTTTGAAAGATTTTTCTACATCAGAAGAATGACAACAAAGACAGATTCAAACTTTATGAATAATATCGAAGACTTCATCAGAGACGGTAAAATAGAGGCAGCAGCAGATTATTGCAAAACTCAAAACTCTCCGGAATCAAGAATTTTAGAAAAAGGAATTTCAAGATTGGGAAGACCGGTTTCAGATATTGTAAGCGCGATGGAATCTCAGGCTCAGATTGAAGTTGCTAATATGGAAAAAAACCTGAATCTTTTGGCGGTTGTACCAAGTATTGCACCGATGCTCGGACTTTTGGGAACCGTTATCGGGATGATCATTGCTTTCTTTGATTTATCACATGCTGAAGGAGCTTTTTCTCCGAAAACATTATCTGAAGGTATTTATACAGCATTGGGACAAACAGCTGTCGGTTTGGCAGTGGCAATTCCGGCAAACTTTTTCTACAATATTTTGCTAACAAGAATTGATAAGTTCGTTTTGAGAACACAAAATGTTTCAGGAGAATTTTTAGATTTAATTAATAAACCTTTGTAATATTCGATTATGAAAATTCAAAGAAGAAATAAAGCGCATCCGGAATTTAGCTTAGCGGCGATGACCGACGTTATTTTGTTGATGTTGATCTTTTTTATGATTACCTCTTCAGCAGCAAATCAAAGTGCGATTGATGTAAAACTTCCTCAAACGGGAAATGTAGAAGATAATATTCCGAATCCGATGACGGTAAGCGTAAAACCGGACGGCTCGTACTATGTAGACGATAAACCTATAGCGAGAGAATTAGTAGAACAGACAATTGTGAGTGATCTTACAAGTAAATCTGCAAAGTCATTTACGATAAGAGCAGACGAAAATACTATGCACAAAGACGTGGTTTTCTTAATGGAAATTGCAGAAAAGCATAAACTGAATATTGCGATTGCAACGGTAAAAGAATAAAAAAAATGAGAGGTTACACGATAAATAGAGGCGAAGAAAATAAAGATAAGGTAAAAAGTGCGGTGCTTTCTATCTTGATTTGGTCTGCTATCTTATTATTCGTTTTCATTTATAAAATGAAACCTTCAGAGCGCCCGAAAGAAGCAGAGGTTGTAACAACAATGCTCGTAAATTTTGGAGATAACAGAAACGGAGCAGGAATAGAAGAACCCGCCAATCAGGAAGGAAGTTTGGCCGCAAAAGCTGAAGAAAATGTACCTGAGCCTGTAGAAAATGTGGTTTCTGAACCGAAAACAGTCATTACTCCGGAACCAAAACCCGAAACTAAAAAAACTGAGGTAAAAGATAAAATTATAACTGGAACTAATTCTAAAGTTACCGCTCCTAAGACGGAAGATTCAAAAACAAATAAAAAATCAACGGCAAGTTCGACTACAAAAACTAAAGCTAAAAGTTCTGCCACAACAGCCAATTCAAAAACAGGAAATGGTGACGGAAAAGGAACTGCAGCAATCGGAAACTTAATTAAAGGTCGTGGAACAAAAGCAGGAAGTCAGGGAACGGGTGACGGAATCGGAAATGACGGTGATCCTTTAGGTGGAGACGGAAACGGTGACAGCAAAGTGGGAATCGACAGACGATTGGTTGGCTACATTCCAGGAACGATGGGTAGAGGTGGAGCGCAACCAAGTCACAGTTGTTCTGCAGGGGGATCAATTACGATTTCTTATACGGTTGATAAAGCCGGAAATGTGGTTTCTGCAAGACGGTCAGGAGGAGTTTCGGATCCTTGTGTGGTTTCAACTTCGGTTTCTTGGGTTAAAAAATACGTGAAAGCTGAGAAAGCCACTGTTTCTTCCACCGGAAGTTATAAAATTTCATTCTAAAAATACAAAAGCACTTTATTCAAGTGCTTTTTTTATTTTATATGTAAATATTTATTCTTTTTATTTGCCATACATAATCGCCTAATCTTTATTGGTTTTGTTCGAACGTTATTTTTTGGCGATTTCATTGATTCTATTGATAATGGGAAGGGAGAATATTCCGCTGGTTTGAAGATATATTTGGTAAAAGACGATTGCTTTTTCTGAAAAATCTTTGTTGTCAGTTTCCTTTGCTTTCGCATAAAAAAGATGACCTAAAAGTTCAAAATACGGAACATGATGATTGCTTTCTTTTTCATGAATTGATTGAGTAATTTCTTCTGCAGATTTAGAAGAAAGTTCATCAAAACTCATCTTAAAAGTGTCATTCATATTGGTGTCAAAAATTCTTTGTTGATCGGAAATTGTCTCTTCATTTTCACCTAAGATTCTTTTAGTAAGAAATTCAGAAAATTGCTTTACAATGCGAAGAATGTAGTCTTTATCGTGTATCATATTCTTTTATTTTTTAAATTTAAGCAAAAAACAAATATGCTAATCCAATTGCAGTGATCACCCCTACTAAATCAGCCAAAAGCATGGCAATTACCGTATATCTTGTATTCTTTACCGCAACCGCTCCAAAATACACAGCAATGACATAAAACGTCGTATCTGAACTTCCCTGAAGAACAGCCGCCAACTTCCCTTGGAAACTATCTGCTCCAAAAGTCGCCATCGTGTCAACCATCATTCCGCGAGCTCCGGATCCGGATAAAGGTTTAATTAATGCCGTTGGAAGTCCGTCAACAAATCTTGCGTCTAAATTTGCCGAATAAGCAACCCATTTCATTCCGTCAATAATGACGTCAAAAACTCCAGAAGTTCTTAAAAGAGAAATTGCAATCAGCATTCCGACTAAATAAGGAATGATTTTCACGCAAGTCCAGAAACCTTCTTTAGCACCTTCAATAAAGGCATCAAAAACATTGATTTTTTTATAAACAGCACCTAAAACTATTGCAATGAAAATAAATAAGATCAATCCGTTACTTAAAACTTTGCTGAAAATATCTAATTCATCTTTGCTTAATTGAACCAAGTAGATAACTAAAAGCGCAATCACTGCTGAAATTCCACCAACGTACGCTATAACGACAGGTTTCAGTAAATTAATTTTTTGATATAAAGAAACAACAATCATAGCTGCTAAAGTTGCCGCAAAAGTTGCAATCATACAAGGAAGAAAAATATCCGTAGGAGTTACAGACTTCATCGAAGCTCTTATTGCAATGATAGAAACGGGGATCAAAGTCATTCCACCTGCATGAAGGCAAAGAAACATAATCTGAGAATTACTTGCAGTATCTTTATTTGGATTTAAAGTCTGCAAACTTTCCATTGCTTTTAAACCGAAAGGAGTTGCTGCATTATCTAAACCTAAAAGATTAGCGCTGAAATTCATTAGCATATGTCCGAAAGCTGGATGGTTTTTGGGAATTTCAGGGAATAATTTTGAGAAAAAAGGTTGAATTAATCTACTCAATAAATTAATTCCGCCAGCTTTTTCGGCAATGCTCATGAATCCCATGAAGAGTGTCATAATTCCAACTAAACCAATGCAAATATCCACCGCGGTTTTAGAAGTATTGATCACTCCATCTGCTTCCTGAACTCGATAAATTTTTACATTTTGTTTTAAAGAATCGGTTTTATAATGAATTCTACCATCTTCAAAATCATTTTTCTTCATCAGGCTGTCTTTTATTACGGGAGAAAGCGTGATCATTTTCTGAGTTGCAATTTGTACGCTGTCACCACCTTTTCCAACAACCATATCATTAAAAATAGTTTTGTAGTGGCTTGACGAAATGTATTTTATACTTGCAATGGCGATGGCAATAATAATGAAGGCCGACCAAATTCTGCTGAGAACCATTTATGTGAAATTTAATTTTTAGAAAAGATAATAAAATTAATAAGATAAAACTGTAACTTTTAATTTTAGACCATTAAGTTTGGATAAGGCGTTAAAAATTTTAAGACAGAACTTAAAAATCAGAATGATTTATCATAATGAAACTTAATAACTTCATTCTTCTTAATGGTTTAAAATAAAATTATTTATCATCCAAATAAACCAACTCTCCCGCAAAATCGTCATCCAGATTTTTCAAAACTTTTGCATTGGCTGTTTTCTTTTTTAATTCTTCAATAAAGAAATTTTTCTCAAAAAACTGACGGTGAATTCCTGGCAAAAGCTCCATGAAATAATCCATGCCGATTTTGTTGTTGTGGAGATCCATTTTTGTTTCCAAAGGTTTATTGGGAAATAATTCTTCGTGAAGATATGTAATTTTCTTGCAAAAATCCAATGCTTTTTCGGGCGAAGAAACTTTGCTGCAATACATCATGATAAGACAACACCAAAGCGAATGTCTGAAAGCATTTCCTTCTCCGTTTTTAGATGCCGTTTTAGGATATAATTTTTGTGCAATAGAAAAAGCTTTTACCGTTGCATAAAAACTCAAAATAGAAAATAGGGGATGAGGTAGAACGGCAGACAAGAGCTTAAGAATTTTCTTAAAACTCATGCTTTTTATCGTGTTGAAAATTACTTTGAAAGTCCTCATAAGTTCGCTTTTGGCAAATGGCTAATTGCTTATGGCTATGAATCAAGCCGTATTTATTTTAAAATAATCCTATTTATCTAAACAAAAATCTCTCCCGAATAGAGAGAGATTGTATGATTTTCAGTTTAAATATTAAGCTTTTACCGCTAATAAATTTACTGTTTTTGAAACTACTTCTTTGATTTCTGTTCTTTTTACAATGAAATCTACGAAACCTTTTTCCTGCAAAAATTCTGAAGTCTGGAAACCTTCCGGTAAGTCTCTACCAATGGTTTCACGGATCACTCTTGGTCCGGCAAATCCGATCAATGCTTTTGGTTCAGCCATGATGATGTCTGCAGTCATTGCAAAAGATGCGGTAATTCCACCGAAAGTAGGGTCACAAAGGTAAGCGATGTATAAAAGTCCGGCTTCTGAAAGCTGAGCCAGTTTCGCCTGAACCTTCGCCAACTGCATTAGTGAATACGTTGCTTCCTGCATTCTCGCGCCACCAGACTGACAGATAATCATGTACGGAAGTCTTTTTTCGATACAATAATCAATCGCTCTTCTGATTTTTTCACCCATCACAGAACCTAAAGATCCTCCGATGAACGCGAAATCCATACATGAAACTACCATTTCAGTTCCATTTACGGTTCCTACGCCATTTCTGATAGAGTCGGTAAGCTTGGTTTTCGCTTTTACTTCTTTCAGACGATCGGTGTATGATTTTGTATCTTTAAAGCTGAGGATGTCAATACTTTCAACATTTGCATCCAGCTCAGTGAATTTTCCTTCGTCAAAAAGAATGCTGAAAAACTCGGCACTTCCTATTCTTACGTGAAATCCGTCTTCAGGAGAAACATAATTGTTTTTCTTTAACTCGTCGTGTTCCACTACTTTTCCTGACGGAGTCTGATGCCAAAGACCTTTCGGTACATCTTTTTTCTCGTCGGTAGAAGTGGTAATATTTTGTGCTTTTCTTTTAAACCAGTCGAATGCCATATTATTGATTTGAAATTATTGATTTGAAGTTTGAAATTCAGGTTTGCCGATAAAAATTTTCATCTCAGACAATCTCAAATTTTAAACCTCAAATCTCAAATTAATTTATTTTAAAGTATTTACGTTATTTAAATCTTCAAATGCTCTTACCAATCTTTTAGAGAACGTTTCTTCGCCTTTTCTGATCCAAACTCTTGGGTCATAGAATTTTTTGTTCGGCTTATCGTCTCCGTCAGGATTACCAATTTGAGTTTTCAGATATTCTACATTATCTACCATGTAATCTCTGATTCCCTCTGTATAAGCGAACTGAAGATCGGTATCAATATTCATCTTAATCACCCCGTAATCAATCGCTTCTCTGATTTCTTCTAAAGTAGAACCTGAACCACCGTGGAATACGAAATTAATCGGCTTCTCAGCAGTTCCGAATTTCTCCTGAACGAATTTCTGAGAATTGTCTAAGATTTTCGGAGTCAAAACTACATTTCCTGATTTGTAAACACCGTGTACATTTCCGAAAGCTGCTGCAATCGTGAAGTTATCAGAAATTGCTTTCAGTTTTTCGTAAGTGTAAGCTACGTCTTCAGGCTGCGTATATAATTTTGAATTGTCGATATCAGAATTGTCTACGCCATCTTCTTCACCTCCTGTTACACCGATTTCAACTTCCAAAGTCATCTGCATTTTTGCCATTCTTTCGAAATATTCAGCAGAGATCTCAAGGTTTTCTTCCAAAGATTCTTCAGAAAGATCAAGCATGTGAGAAGAGTAAAGCGATTTTCCAGTCTGCTTGAAGAATTCTTCGTTAGCTTCCATCAAACCGTCGATCCAAGGCAATAATTTCTTTGCAGCGTGATCGGTATGTAAAATTACTGTTGCTCCGTAAGCTTCAGCTAAAGTGTGAATATGTTTTGCTCCAGCGACACCACCTAAAATAGCTGATTTCTGAGCGTCATTGCTCAATCCTTTTCCAGCGTTGAAAGATGCTCCACCGTTAGAAAACTGAATGATAACAGGTGAGTTTAATTTTGCTGCAGTTTCCATTACTGCGTTCACGTTGCTCGAACCGATTACGTTCACTGCAGGCAATGCAAATTTGTTTTCTTTAGCATACTGAAAAATATCTGTAACTAACTGACCTGTGGCAACTCCTGCCGGAAAAATTCTGCTCATGTTTACTTTTTATATAAAATTAGGGTATGTTTGAAAAATTCTTGTAAAGGTAATAATTTTTAAGAAATGATTAATTTCTTTTATCCCGTCCCCAAAGTAGCTTCTGGCGGATGGTTTCATAGAAACTTAAATTATTCGGCTGTACCAGTAACAGCTGGAAACTCGCCTTTCTGATCACAATTTCCTTATCGGTTTCAATATGAATTAATCTTGAATCTAAAGAAAGAGAATATTGTGGAACACGGCTTTCAACTTTAAATTTAATTTCAACTTTATCATTGACAACCAAAGGTCTTACATTCAAGTTATGCGGAGCAATTGGAGTAATGACAAAGTTTTCGTTGTTCGGAGAAATAATCGGTCCGCCGCAACTTAAAGAATAAGCGGTAGAACCAGTCGGCGTAGAAACAATAACTCCGTCGCCCCAGAAAACATTAAGAAATTCGTTATTGATATAAGAATCTACCGTGACCATTGATGTGGTTTCTTTTCTGGAAATCGTCACATCATTTAAAGCATACGGAAAAAATTCGTCAGATTTTGGCGAAACTACTTCGATTACTGATCTTCGGCTGGTTTTCACATCACCTTTTAAAATTGAATCCAGTTCTTTGAAGGCCTCTTCTTTGGTAAAACTTGCCAAAAATCCAAGTCTTCCGGTGTTTACACCCACAACAGGAATTTCGAGATCTTCGATGAAAGTTAATGAATTTACAATTGTTCCGTCGCCACCAAATGTGAAGAACAGATCAACTTTTTTGTCGATGAGATCCTGTTTGTTGCCAAAAGTCTCAAATATTTTTGAAAATTGAAGCGCTTCAGCCATTTCGTCAAACAAAACAGATTTTACGCCTCTGCTTTCCAGTTCAGAAATAAATTTGCTTAAATATAAAAAAGTATCAAGATCTTTTTTCTGAGAATATATGGCTGCCTTCATATTATATTTCGATAAATTTTTGTAAAAAACCTAAACGGTCTTTGAAAAGATCTGTTTTCTCATCAGAATAATATTTTTCAACAATTCTGTAATCATAACGGTCGAAAGTAGCGTCGATGGAAGCTAAATTTTCGTTGCTGATCTTGATGGTGATGTGAATAAATTCGTCTGACATGAAGCTGATAAATCCGCCGTAGAACTTAGAATTGTTGCTCTCAACGATGTTGGCAATTTCTGTCATAGAATATTTTCTTGCCGGAGTTTCTATCGTTAAGGTAGCACCGGTTTCCGAAAACAGAGGGTATTTTGAAAAGGTCTGGAAAACATCATCACAGCAGATGTAGCCCAGATATTTTTCGTTTTTATTGATCACAGGAATCACGTTGGCATTGAATGTATAAAAAAGACGGATGCTGTCCATGATATTATTATCCTCCAAAATGGCGAAGCGCTCGATCTGATGTTCGAGGTTCTTCAAAGTTCCTTCTTCTTCATAAAGAAAGTCTTTGGCGATGGCTCCGTAAAAGTGGTGTGATTTTTTGATGAAAATATGCGTATATCCAAATGCTTCTAGGGTTTCCCTAGCCGATTCGATGGAGTCAGTCAGATGAAAACACGGAAAATCTTTTGAGATATAGTCCTTGATAAACATTGTGCTAATTTATAAAATTAAAAACGAAACCTTCCTGCTTTATTGCAGTTTTTTTTCATAAAAATAAAAAAAGTGAAATAAAAATTTGCCCGTAAAGAAATTTGAAGTATCTTTGTCGCCTTTCATTTTTACTTTTTATTAGATTTATTTCAAACTGCACTGTCTTTTGACAGACGCAGTTTTTTTATTTTAGGGCATATTCTGATTTTCGAAAACTGAATTTTGCTGTTTTTATTTAAACGCAAAGTCCGCTAAGATTTTTTTGAACTTCCCCATGCTTTTAAGATATACGAAGGCGTTCTACTCAGCGAAGACTTCAAAAAATTAATTTAAACAATTATTATTTAATTCCTAAAGCTTTCGCAAATTCCCACATCACGATTCCGCCGCAAACGCTTACATTTAAAGAATGCTTTGTTCCCAGTTGCGGAATTTCAATAAAAGAATCGATATTCTGAAGCGCTTCATCGCTGATTCCTTCCACTTCATTACCTAAAATCATCGCGTATTTTTTTGTTTTGTCAATGGTAAAGTCAGTAATCATCATGCTGTTGGTTGTCTGCTCAATTCCCACAACTTCAAATCCCTGACTTTTTAAGTCATTAATCGTGACATTAATATCTGCTTCATGCGACCAATCCACGCTTTCAGTTGCTCCTAACGCTGCTTTGTGAATTTCACGGTGTGGCGGTTGCGGCGTGATTCCACACAAAATAATTTGCTGAACCAAAAACGCATCCGCCGTTCTGAATGTCGCACCCACATTGTGCATACTTCTTATATTATCTAAAACAACTACTAATGGAATTTTCTCAACCTTTTTAAAAGTTTCTACATCAATTCTGTTGAGTTCTTCTAGTTTTAATTTATTTACCAAAATAATTTTATTTCTTATTACAATTTACGAATTCTTCTTTACGAATGGATTCTTAACTTTATTATTTCTCACCTTAATTTTCTTAACCAAAATAAACTTGTTTATTCCTTATCACTCTGAGGAAATTAATTTTGAACAACAATTCACTTAAAAGCTTAATTTTCTTACTGTTTAAAATCCAAACAAAATCTAATTAATTTTTCGCACCCATTATCTGATGCACATTTTTCTCAATATTCTGAGCAATCGTCTCCATCGGAATATCGTTTTCATCATTATTAAATGGATCTTCGATTTCTTCAGCGATCAATTCCAGACTCATCAGTACGTAATATACGAAAACCGTCAGCGGGATCATAAATAATCCGAGATTGATAACGTAAGCAATCGGAAGTGCTACAACATACAGAATAATGAATTTCTTTATAAATGAGGAGTATGAATAAGGAATCGGGGTGTTTTTGATTCTCTCACAACCACCGCAGACATCCAGAAAACCTGTTAACTGTGTATCGAGGTACAACATTTCAACGTCAGAAATTTTTCCTTCTTTTTTTAACTGATATAATTTGTGTGTCAAAAGAACAACCAAATCTGTTGGTCCGTGATGCTTCAGAGATTTTTCAATTTCTGAATAATCTTCATCCAAAGCCAATCTTGTAGATTCCTGCGAAAGATGTTTGGCTAAGAAATGCGGGAAATATTTTAGATATCTTGCAATCTGATCAGCTGATTTTCTGTCGTCTTTAAGAATAATATTGATTTTTACTGCGAAATTTCTCGTATCATTCACAAGTTTTCCCCAAAGTTTTCTTCCTTCCCACCATCTGTCGTAAGCTGTATTCGTTCTGAAAACCAAAAGCAAAGACAAAACAAAACCTAATAGAGAATGTATCAATCCGACATTGCTGATTTTTGATCTAGCGGTTAAATGCAAGTATTCAATTTCCAAATATTGAATTCCGTAAGAATAAATCGCCATCAAAACCATCGTAGGAAAGAGGATTTTCATGGTGTCGCTTTTGTGTAAGCTGACCAATATCTTCAGGAAATTTTTCGTGTTGTAAACTCTCATGATTGATGTCTGTATTGCAAAGATAAATTTTTATAAATTTCAAAAAAACACTATTTTTATTTCGCATTAAATTACAAACTCATGATTCTCGAAAACGTAGATGTTGTAAATGACATAACCAAAGAAGATTTTCAGGAAAATTATTTCAAAAAAAAGAAGCCTCTTCTGATCAAAAACTACGCAAGCCGTTGGGAAGCTTTCGATAAATGGAATTTTGATTTCATTAAAGAAAAAGCGGGCGAACAGGAAGTTCCGCTGTATGACAACAAGCCTGCAGATTCCAAAAAAAGTTCAGGTGCGCCCGTTGCAAAAATGAAAATGAAAGATTATATCGACACGATAAAATCTAAACCTTCTGATCTGCGTATTTTCTTTTACATCATCACCGACAGGCTTCCTGAACTGTTGAAAAACTTTACGTATCCTGATTTGGGAATTAAATTTTTCAAGCGGCTTCCAACTTTATTTTTTGGAGGAAGTGATTCGCATGTTCTGATGCATTATGACGTTGATTTGGGAGATTTTATGCATTTTCATTTTGAAGGGAAGAAAAGAATTTTGCTCTTTGACCAGAAACAGTCGAAATTTTTATATAAAGTTCCGCTTTCAGTTCACACGGTTTACGAAATCGATTACGAAAACCCGGATTACGAGAAATTTCCGGCGTTGAAATACGCCAAAGGCATTGAAATCTTTATGGATCATGGCGATGCACTTTTTATTCCCGGAGCATTCTGGCATTTCAACAGATACTTGGAACCGGGCTTTTCAATGTCGCTTAGAGCTTTACCGAATAAACCGAAAGTTTTTGCCAATATGCTGTATCATGTTTTTATTATGCGCTATACCGATAAGATTTTACGCAAATTATTTAAAGCTGAATGGGTTGATTACAAGCAGAAATGGGCGTATGAGAAAGCAAATGAAGCTTTAGAAAAACATATAAAAAATAAGAGTGAAACAATAAAATAATTGAATTTGCAATTTTTCTGTTTCACTTATCAGCTATTTTGTAGAAATCAGTTTTCCATTTTTATATAAATTTGTTTCTTCTAAGCTCCCGTTTTCTTTATATGAAAACTGTTCTCCTTCTCTGATTCCGTTTACGAAATTAGATTCATACTTTAGTTTTCCGTTTTCGTAGAAAAATTTCCATTTGCCTTCTTCTTTTCCGTTTACAAATTTTCCTTGGCTAGTTATTTTTTCATTTTTAAAATAAGTATTTTCAGATTCGTCATAATAAACATCACCTTTCCAGCCTTTGTATTTTTCTATGCCGGTTTTTGATCCGCTTTCATCATAATAGACCCATTCACCAACTTTTTTGTCTTTTTTATAAAAGCCTTTTGCTTTTTCTTTTCCATTTTCGAAATAAGCAATATAATTTCCTTCCAACTTTCCCTTTTTCCAATTCTGGTCCCATTTTTTCTGACCATTATCATAAAAGAAAATGCAATTTCCTTCCTGAAGACCATTCACAAAGCCACATTGTTTCTGTGCCTGTAGAAAAACGTTTGAAAACAGAAGAAAGAATAATATTTTTTTCATCACAATTTATATTTTACTGACAAATGTATTATTTTTGTTACAATCACAAATTTAATCAAGATGAAAACACAACTTTTTTTAATTATTTCGCTATTTACAGGAATTTTTTCTTTTGCACAGAAAGATACTTTTTATCCGCAGGCTTTTTTCGACAAAAAACAAGCACAGGAAATGATTTCTTACGGAAAATCTACAATCGAAGGCGTAGCTTCCACCAAACAAAAAAACGCATATGGTTTTAAGGCACCTTTAGCTAAAAAACAATATGCTAAAGAAGGTACTGTTGTTATGCTTTTCCCCTGTACAGATTATTTTAATGAATGGTATAAACTGAGAAGTAAAAAGGAGAATAAAAAAACACAGATTTTGATGTCTGAAGATGCTTTTAAATACAGAATAGAAGCAACAACCGATGCTTACGGAAGATTTAAATTTGAAAAAATGAAACCGGGAAAATATTATTTAGAAGCAATTGTTGATTTTACGGCAACCTCTTCTTATCGACAGCAAACAGCTACAGAAACAGGCTATAACGTTTACGGACAAGCAATTTATTCTACACCAGTTTACAGTACATTTTTCTACAACTATGATTCTGCAAACAGAGAAAGTAAGTTTGTGGAAATCAAGGAAGACGGTCAACTTTTAGAAATAAAACTTTAAGAGATTCCTCAAAACTTTGAAACCCTAAATTTAATACATAAATTTGGGCTTTAATTTTTATATGGCAAAGGCGACGAAGAAAGAAACCCCGTTAATGACGCAGTACAATACCATCAAGGCGAAATATCCTGATGCGCTTTTGCTTTTCAGAGTGGGCGATTTTTATGAAACTTTCGGTCAGGATGCTGTTAGAACTTCTCAGATTTTGGGGATTGTTCTGACGAAAAGAGCGAACGGTGACGGTCATATCGAACTGGCGGGATTTCCGCATCATTCGGTAGATTCCTATTTGCCTAAATTGGTCAGAGCCGGAATTCGTGTTGCAATTTGCGATCAGCTGGAGGATCCAAAAACCGTCAAAGGAATTGTAAAACGTGGTGTGACAGAACTGGTTACGCCCGGAGTTACTTTCAACGATCAGGTTTTAACTTCCAAAAAGAACAATTTCCTGCTTTCTCTTCATAAAGAAAAAGAAAAATACGGAATTGCGATGGTGGATGTTTCTACCGGAGAATTTTTGGTGAGCGAAGGAAATTTAGATAAAATTTTACACATCATCAACACGTTTGACCCAAGTGAAATTATTTACCAACGAAGTGTACAGATTCCCGATCAGTTGAAAAACAGAAACGTTTTCAAACTGGAAGACTGGGCATATCAATATAACTTTGCCTACGAAAAACTGACGAATCAGTTTAAAACCAATTCGTTAAAAGGTTATGGAGTCGAAGGTTTACCTTTGGCAATTACAGCGGCAGGAGCCATCTTCGCTTATCTGGTTGAAGATACGCATCACAAATTACTGGCGCACATCACCAAAATTCAGATTATTCCGCAGGAAGATTATCTGATGATGGATCATTTTACGCTGAGAAATCTCGAAATCGTTTATCCAAGCCATCCGAAAGGAAAATCTTTGTTGGATATTATCGATAAAACGTCTACACCAATGGGCGGAAGATTATTGAGAAGAAGAATTATTCTACCATTAAAATCTGTCGAAGAAATTGCAAGACGGCTTTCGTTAATTGACTTTTTAAACGAAAATGATCATTTAAAATATGAAATTTCACAATTACTGAGAGCGATCTCAGATCTAGACCGATTGATGGGAAAACTTGCCGCGGAAAAAATTTCACCTAAAGAATTAGGTTATCTCCGTCAGAGTCTGATCAATATTCAGAAAATTAAAGGCTTGCTTCATCCTCACGCCGATGTCTTAGCCTGGTTGGAGCCTTTAAATTCATTAGATGATTTGATTCAACTGCTGGAAAATCATTTGAATGAAGAACTTCCTGTCAATTTAGCGAAAGGAAATGTGATCAAACAGAATATTTCCGAAGAACTCGATCATCTGAGAGGTCTGCAAAATAAAGGAAGAGGTTTTCTGGACGAAATGTGTCAGCGTGAAGTGGAACGCACCGGAATTACCAGTCTGAAAATCGATTTTAATAATGTTTTCGGGTATTTTATTGAAGTAAGAAACACCCACAAAGATAAAGTTCCTAGTGATTGGATCAGAAAACAGACGCTTGTAAATGCAGAAAGATACATCACAGAAGAACTGAAAGAATACGAAAGTCAGATTCTGGGCGCTGAAGAAAAGATCAGTGTTCTGGAAAATCAACTGTACCGAAAAGTATGTTCGGATACGATGATTTACATGGACAGAATTCAGGAAAATTCAAATATTATTGCGCAGCTTGATGTTGCAGTTGGTCTGTCTGAACTCGCGGTTTCTGAAAGTTATACCAAACCTGTTTTGAATGACGGTTTTAAAATTGATTTAAAGGAAGCGAGACATCCAATCATTGAAAACGCACTTCCATTAGGCGAAAAATACATTCCGAATGATATTTTTTTAGATAAAGATTCACAACAGATCATTATGGTGACCGGTCCCAACATGGCGGGTAAATCTGCGATTCTACGTCAGACGGCAATCGTTTGTCTGATGGCACAAATCGGAAGTTTTGTTCCTGCAAAACACGCTGAAATTGGAGTTTTAGATAAGATTTTTACAAGAGTTGGAGCTTCAGATAATATTTCTGCCGGTGAATCAACTTTCATGGTGGAGATGAATGAGGCAGCTTATATTTTGAACAATATCTCAGACCGAAGTTTGATTTTATTAGACGAAATCGGTCGTGGAACTTCCACTTATGACGGAGTTTCCATTGCATGGGCCATTGCGGAATATCTTCATCAGCATCCTTCGCAGGCAAAAACTTTATTTGCAACCCATTATCACGAGTTGAATGAAATGACGGTGAATTTTGAGCGGGTGAAAAACTTTCACGTTTCCATTCAGGAGAACAAAGGAAATATTATTTTCTTAAGAAAATTAATTCCGGGGGGAAGTGAGCATAGTTTCGGTATTCATGTGGCAAAACTGGCGGGAATGCCTTCAAAAGTAGTGAACAGAGCTAATGAAATTCTGAAAACTCTGGAAGCCAGCCGTTCTCAAGGTGGTTCGTCAGAAGGCGTAAAAAGGGTGACCGAAGAAAATATGCAGTTATCTTTTTTCCAATTAGATGATCCTGTTTTAGAAAATATAAGAGAAGAACTGACGAAAATAGACATTAATACTTTGACACCGATTGAAGCTTTGATGAAGCTGAATTCAATTAAAAAGATGATCGGGAAATAATCAAAATTCTTTACTCGTCAAAGGAAAATACATCAGATAACGTACTGGTTCGCCATTGATTGTCGCAGGTTTCCATCGTGCAAAAATTCTTCTTAGTCCTAATTCAGCAGCTTCCGCGTGTTTTTTATTGGTTCCGATCGCTGTTATATTTCTTACATAACCGCTTTTTTCGACAATAAAATAAAGGCGTGTATCTACTTTTTCTATGATTTTTACATCTAAAGTTTCTATGCTTTCAAAGTATTTTCTTTTAAAAACCTTAAGTCCGCCGGGAAATTCTGGAACCGTATCTGCGTTGGTAACGACATCTTTTAAACTCATTTTCGTAGTCAAAACTGAATAATCAGGATAGGTAGTTGCCTGTTTTTGAACCATAGGTTTTGTTCCTGAATCCTGAGCAGAAAGGAGCGTTATGAAAAACAGACCAATCAAAAAAACTGCTTTTTTCATTAAATTTAATTTTAATACTGATTCTGAAAATGATTTCAGATGTATAGTTGATATAAAAAATCATCAAATAAGATACCACAAATTAATATTGGTAAACACTGTTTTAATTTAAACAAAAAGTAAACTTATTGATGATTAACAAAGTTTAACAAATTGTTTCTCATTAAGTTGTCAATGCTTTTGCTAAATTTGAGAATGAAGAATTTTTTAGGATTTTTGGCTTTAATATTTGCATCGTCTATGTATCAAGGGCAAGTACAAAAAGAAGTGAAACTGGTGAATTATGAAGAGCTTGAAAGGCAAATTCAAAATGATAAGGATAAAATTTTAGTAGTAAATTTCTGGTCGACAACTTGTGCGCCTTGTGTAAAAGAGCTTCCGGATTTTATGAAAATCAACGAAAAATTTAAAAATAATCCGAAATATAAAATGCTTCTGGTTTCGTTGGATCGTGCAAAGGATAAAGAAAAGGTAATTCAGTTTATTAAAAAGAAAAAACTGACCGCCGAAGTGGTGTTGCTGGATGATATTAAAAGAATGAACACATGGATTCCCAGATTTGATGAAAGTTGGGAAGGGAATATTCCGGTCACGATTTTCTATAAAAGTGGTAAAAAAATACATTTCAATGAAGGCGAAATGAGTAAAGATGAACTCGAAAATACAATCAACAAAAATTTATAATATGAAAAAATTAAAAGCAATATTTACTGCACTTCTTATCGGATTCAGTATATTTAATTTAAATGCTCAAAATACATCTCAACAAGAATCTGTAAAAAGTTCGGCTGAATCTAAAGGTTATAAAGTTGGAGATGCTGCAACGGATTTCCGGCTCAAAAATATTGACGGTAAAATAGTTTCGCTGAAAGATTTTGGCGATGCAAAGGGTTTTATTGTTGTTTTTACCTGCAATCATTGTCCTTACGCAAAAAGTTACGAAGATAGAATTGTAGAATTAGATAAGATTTTTAAAAGTCAGGGTTATCCTGTAATCGCGATTAATCCGAATGATCCCAAAATTCAGCCTCAAGATGGTTTTAAAGAAATGATTGAAAGAGCTGGAGAGAAAGGCTTTACATTTCCTTATTTATTTGATGAAGGGCAGAAAATCTATCCTCAATACGGAGCGACAAAAACGCCTCATGTTTTTGTGTTACAAAAAGAAGGCGATAAAAATATTGTAAAATACATTGGAGCTATCGATAATAACTACGAAAATGCTGCTGAAGCAACTGAGCATTATGTAAAAGATGCCGTAAATTCTTTAATCAAAGGAGAACCAATAGAAACCACAAAAACTGTAGCAATAGGATGTACAATTAAAGTAAAAAAATAGTAAAAATTCTATATATTCGAATACTCAATTAAGCGGATTTTTGTCCTTTTTTTTAACACAAATAAAGATGTTTTCCAAATTAGTAAGATGAAATTTAAATTTAGCCTGAAATATCTTCTCTTAACGATATTTATTTTCCTTATTGAAGTTTTAATCGCCACTGTTTTAAAGGATCAATTTTTCGTAAGAGCCTATCTCGGAGACGTCATTGTTGTGATGCTGTTGTATACTTTTGTGAAAAGCTTTTTGATCATGAATGACACAAAACTTATTCTTGGAATTTTTGCTTTTTCATGTTTGATAGAGTTTGCACAGTTTTTTAATATTGCAGAAAAATTAGGCTTCAAGCCGGGAAGTCTGATGTACATTGTAATCGGAAATTCTTTCTCGTGGATCGATATTCTGTGTTATGGAGTTGGATGTTTCTTATTATATATTTTTGTAAAAATTAAAAAATAGCATTTTATGAAGTCGTTATTTATGATTTTTATTCTGCTTTTATCTTGCTCACCAGAAAAAACTGAGCAAATATTTGGCGTTTATACGTCTCCTGAAGTTAGTTATTTGAATAAGTTAAAGCATGGGAATTTTTTTATTAAGCTCAAGCTCAATTTAAGAGAGGATTATACTTATGAATATTCAACTTGTGCTCAAAAAGAATCAGGAAAGTGGAAAATTGTTAATGATCAATTAGAATTATATTGTGAGAAGAAAAGATTTATTATTGATAGTTTTAACCATTTAGAAAAATACAAAAGAGGAAAAATTTGCAATCCTGTACAAATTTTCTCTTATGAAAAAGGAAAATTACAACAAAATATAAAGGTTCAAAACAAAGATTATAAAATGCTGTTGCTAAAGCAAAAATAGCAGCATTTCAGCAAATTATCTTCCAAACTGATCATATTTATCCTCCGCATATTTGATAAAACGATTGAGTAAAGCAACATTTTCTTTTTCCATTGGAGAAAGCTCACTATCAACATTATTGGAAACAGGAATATACCAATCGGTCTGCTCAAAGAAATGTCTGTAAGTAGCTTTTTTGAAAGAATATCCGTGTCTTGCAAAAACCGAATTTTTAATGATTTCCATATCCAGTTTTCGAAGGTTTTTCAGATCTTTTTCTGTTAATTTCTGTTTAGATGCATTGATTTTGAAAACGGCATCAGAAGCAACTCTGTTTTTAGAAGTGGTATAAGTTTCTGTTTTTCCGGTTTCTTCATCGGTGTATTTTTCAACAAAATCTTTAGGATTTTCCCAGTCGATCAGATCGTTATTTTCATTTAGCATAAAGTTCGGGTTGTAAACAAACTCTTTTTTGATCAGTTTTAAAGTCTTATTAGGAGCTTTTACTGCTGATTTGTTGAATGCATTCCAGTTTCCGGTAAGACTGTCGCTATTTAATTTAACCTCAAATCTTCCATCAGTTTTATCATTTCCGGGTTCATCAAGGATAAATGATTTTCCTGCTTCATTAAAAATTCCGCGAAAAGGCCTTTGGTTTCCGTCAACAATGCTTTGTCCGTACACGCTGTCTTTTGTAATTCTGTTGATTTTCAGAGCGATTCTTTTGTAAATATTACCTTCATATTCTTCGCCGTCTTCAGAAGTGATCATTCCTTTTCCTGCAAAATCTCCCATATAAATTCCATAAAATTCTTTGTGAACTTCTGGGGCAACCACAGAATCATTTTTGGTAGTTAAAGAATCTTTTGATGTTTGGGTGATTTTTCCATCTTTTTTACAAGCTGAAAGCGAAATAATCAGCAAAGAAGTGAAAGTAAATTTTAAAAATTTCATATTTATAAGTGTTTTTTGGTGATTAAATATTCAATTAAAATGATGTTCGGAATCCAACCGAGCCAGGCAATAATCTGATAAACATCCATCGGATTCGGGTGGAATAAATATACAATAAAAACTTTCCACATTCTCAAAGTGATGGCAGAAAGTGTGAATGCAAAACTTCGCCACATCCAATGTTTGTGTTCTTTGAATTTCTTTTGCCGCGCTAATTGATAGGCTTTAAAGGTTGAAAACCACCAAAGGCAGCCTAAAATAACGAAAGAAATTTTAGATAAAAAACCGCCATTCGCAAAAATTCCCATGTAAATTCCTGATGGTGCTGCGAGAAATAGAATAAGAAAGATGTAAATTTTCCCTGCATTTTTGTGAAAGTTTTTAATGCCAAAATCTTTTCTCAGAATGGCTAAAAATCCTGCAAGCAAAACGACAATACTCGTGTATACATGAGAGTAGAAAAACCAAAGATATTCTGGTCTTTCGACAACTTCGGTTTGTTTAATCATTAAAAAACTGACATTGGTATTTAAAGGAATGTATTCTAAAGTGATATTCAGCATTAACCAAAAGAAATACCCGAACCCGATAAGTAAAATGGTTCTTAAGGTTTTCAGAATATTTCTTTTGGATATAAGCATATTTAATGAAACTCCATTGTAATGGGAAGTCTAAATCTAAATTTGATAGGTTTTCCATCAAGTTCAGCGGGTTTCCATTTTGCTTTTGATAATGTTTTTATGGCACGCTCCATTGCCTTATTCATTGATTTGTTATCACCACTAATTATAATATCACTTACGGTTCCTTCTTCAGAAATAACAAACTGAGCTTCAGATTTTATTACTCCTTTAGAATTTATATTACTAGAATTAAAAGTTTGAGTAAATTTTTGTCTAAAAGCATCTATTCCTCCAGGATAGATTGCCATTATAAATCCTCTTTCTTTAAGTTCTTCCTCAGAAATCATTGTTTTTCCTTCTGGAAGAATCACTTGTGAGAAAATGTTAATAGAATTAATGAGTAAGATAATAAGTAATAACTTTTTCATTTTATGTTTTAGTTTAAATTATTCAAATCTTGCGCAATCAGCCAAGCCTCACTCCAGCAAGCTTGGAAATTAAATCCTCCGGTCACTGCATCAATATTTAAAACTTCTCCAGCCACGTAAAAGTTAGGCAAAATTTTCGAAGACATATTTTTAAAATTAATTTCTTTTAAATCTATACCTCCCGCGGTAACAAATTCATCTTTATACGTCGATTTTCCGGTTACCTGAAATTTCTTTTTGCATAAATTCTCCAAAATCGTCTGCATTTCTTTTCCTGAAACATTGGCGATCTGTTTATTCAAATCAATTTTTGAAACTTCCAAAATTCTCTGCCAAAAACGATTGGTCACATCAAAAATCTTTGATGAACCAATTGATTTTTTCGGATTTGAAATTTTAAAATTCTGAAATAATTCTTCTGCCTCGTCCATATCTTTAGAAATAAAATTCACCTGAACTTCAAAATTGTATTTTACTTTTGCCAGATTAATCGCTTCCCAAGCCGAAATTTTCAAAATTGCAGGCCCGGAAAGTCCCCAATGCGTAATCAATAAAGGTCCGCTTTCCTCAGTTTTTAATTTTGGAATTGATGTTTCTGCCATTTCAAAACTTGTTCCCAAAAGATCTTTCAGCAAGTCATCTTTTATATTAAATGTGAAAAGCGAAGGAACCAAATCAATGATTTTATGACCTAAACTCTCAATCAGTTTCAATGATTTCGGAGAACTTCCTGTCGTGTAAATCACAAAATCGGCTTCAAAATCTCCCAAACTTGTTTTTACAATATAACTTTCATCAAGCTTTTCAATTTCTTTTACCGAACATTTTGTTTTTACTTCAACATTTTTCTGCTGAATTTCGTTCTGAAAAGAATTGATAATCGTCTGCGAAGAATTGCTTTCCGGGAAAATTCTGTTGTCATTTTCTATCTTCAACGAAACTTTTCGTTTTTCAAACCAATCCATGGTGTCACCCGGTTGAAATTTGGTGAAAACACTAAGCAATTCCTTATTTCCACGAGGATAAAACTGAACCAATTCTTTTGGGTCAAAACATGCATGCGAAACATTGCATCTTCCGCCTCCCGAAATTTTTACTTTCTGAAGAACGTCTGAATTCTGCTCAAGAATGGTGATTTTATATTTCTTTTCGTCAAGATTTGCCGCGCAGAAAAATCCTGCTGCGCCTCCTCCGATAATGATAATTTGCTTCATAACTATGTAATCTTATGCTGAAGATTATTTTTACAAAACTACAATTTTTATAAACCATCTTATTTGAGTAATTTTGAGGATTGTAATTTTTGAACTTTTAGCCTAATATTATAACCACAAAAGTCACAAAAGCTTTTGAAACACATTAGTTATTTAAGTTGCCTTTCAACAATTTATAGAAGAACACATTAGTTTTTAAAAATCTTTGATTTTTGCTTATGTGGACTTTAAATTTATTTAGACTTTTAAAAAACTGAGATATTTCTTTTGTGACTTTTGTGGTAAACAAAAGTTCAATTTTAAAACTATTATTAAATGACATTCTATCATACATTTGAAGTGCGTTGGAGCGATCTAGACGCCAATAAACATCTCGCTAACTCATCATACGTGCAGTATTGCGCGCAAACGAGAATGGCTTTTATGAAAAAAGAAAAAATGGGAGTTACCCAAATGAGCCGATGGGGAATTGGTCCGGTGATTATGCATGAGAGATTTTCGTTTTTTAAAGAAATTTTTGCTGACCAAAAAGTCATCGTAAGTCTTGAAATTGACGGATGTGCAGATGATGCAGCGATTTACCGTTTTGTGCATAAGTTTTATCTTCCTGACGGTTCGCACTGTGCGACTTCAGAAGCGACAGGTGTTTGGATTGATACGATGTTAAGAAAAATGACTTCACCGCCGGATGATGTTGTTGAAGCGATGAATAAATACAAAACTGCTGAAACCATTTTAATGACAAGAGAAGATTTCAAAAAACTTCCTTTCCGCCCTGAAAATATTGATCCGGCAATTTTTAATAAATAAATGATAAGAGATAAAAGATGATTGATAGATTTAAAATTCAGCATCATTTATCATTTATCAATCATCACTTATAAAATAGATATGTTTGAAGATAAAGAACCAGAATTAACACCCATCTCTAAATTGGGAGAATTTGGACTGATAAAACACTTAACGGAATTTTTCCCTCTGTCCAACGAATCTTCGGAGGTTGGAGTAGGAGACGATGCCGCGGTCATTAATCCAGGAAATAAAAGAGTTGTTTTAACGACTGATGTTTTGGCGGAAGGAGTTCATTTCAATTTGGGATATGTTCCGTTGAAGCATTTAGGTTACAAAGCGGTTGTTGTGAACCTTAGTGATATAGCTGCGATGAATGCAACACCTACGCAAATTTTGGTTTCGCTGGCGGTTTCGAACCGTTTTCCGGTAGAAGCTTTGGAGGAACTATATTCAGGAATTCAGGCAGCTTGTGGAAGATATAAAGTGGATTTGATTGGCGGAGATACCACAAGTTCAAACGCAGGTTTGGTGATGAGTATTACAGCAGTCGGAATTGAAGACGAAGAAAATATTGTCAAAAGAAGCGGCGCAAGGCCAAACGATTTGCTTGTTGTTTCAGGAGATTTAGGTGGCGCTTATATGGGACTTCAGATTTTGGAAAGAGAACATGCCGTTTTCTTAGCGGATCCAAATATGCAGCCTGAAATGGAAGGTTTTGACTATATTTTGGAAAGACAATTGAAACCGGAAGCAAGAACTGATGTCAAAGGAATTTTAGAGCAGTTGGATATCAAACCAACGTCTATGATTGATATTTCAGACGGTTTGGCTTCGGAAATTCTGCATCTTTCTGACCAATCAAAAGTAGGTTTCAGATTGTATGAAGAGAAAATCCCGATGGATAATCTGACGATTACTACGGCTGATGATTTGAATTTAAATCCTGTCATGACGGCTTTAAGCGGTGGTGAAGATTACGAATTACTGTTCACGATTTCGCCGAATGATTTTGAAAAAATGAGAAATCATCCGGATTTTACGATTATCGGTCATGCGGTTGAAAAAGAAGAAGGTAATTTTATGGTGGCAAGAGGTTCTAACCAATTGGTTACGTTGACGGCGCAAGGTTGGGATGCTTTCTTAGGAAATAAACAGAATGACTAAAATTTAATTTTAAATATTGTGAAGCCACTGCATTTTTTGTAGTGGTTTTTTAGTTAATTTTAAATTAATGGATGAAAATAATAATGATAAAAAGTTCCAATGCGTTTGTTGTGGATTTTTTTCTCTTGAAGAAATGGGAGTTGCTGAAATTTGTCTTGTTTGTTTTTGGGAAGAAGATGGAGAAACTGATTTAGATGTAATAAGTAATCCAAATCGGATGACATTAAGAAAAGGACGAGAAAATTTCTCGAAATTTGGAGCCTGTGAAAGACAATTTATTAAAGATGTTGTAAAAAATCCTGAAACTAAATTTAGAAAAGAAAATTTTTAAAAATAAGCAAAAACGAATATGAAAAATTGGATCAAATTTCCTATTTTAATTTGTTTATTTATTGTAATGATTATTTATAGCAATAAAATTGAAGCAGAAAATGCTGAAAAAAGAGACAGCGTTTTAAATAATGATGTCCAATTTAAAGGTTGCGTAGTTGATTTTAGAACTTCAAACAATCATGCTTTTGGGCTTATCAGATTAAAATTAACAGAGAGTTCTGTAGATACATTTAATGATAGTCTTACAACAGGTATTTATCCATACAGAATTAATGGCGATATTGCAGAGATATACACTACAATATCAGATGGTCTTGATTATAATGATACTATAAGCGTGAATTCAAAATCTCATGAAATTGAATTTAAAGAAACAAAAAATCATAAAAAGTTTGTTTCTGAGCTATATGTAATCGAAGACTTTGACAATATAAAATTTGTAAAGAAGAAAACTGAATTTCAATAAAAAAATCCTGCTCAATTTTCGAACAGGATTTCAATTTTATATGAAAAATTATTAAGCTTTCACAATATTCACAATCACCTCAAGCGCTTTCTCCATGCTTTCCAAAGCAACATACTCATAAGGTCCGTGGAAATTCATTCCGCCTGCAAAAATATTCGGACAAGGTAGTCCCATATACGATAACTGCGCTCCATCTGTTCCACCTCTTATGGCTTTGATTTTTGGTTCAATATTCGCTTCTTTCATCGCTTTTGCTGCAAGATCAACGATATGCATTTTGCCTTCAAACTGCTGTTTCATGTTACGATACTGCTCTTTAATCTCAACTTCAGCGGTTTTTTCGCCATGTTTCTGATTAAATTCTGCCACTTTTTCTTGCAAGAATTTTTTTCTAGCCTCAAATTTCTCTTCGTCATGATCACGAATGATGTATTGAAGTTTACATTCTGAAACATCAGAAGTTACATCCATCAAATGATAAAAACCGTCAAAACCTTTTGTGGTTGAAGGAGTTTCATTCGAAGGTAAAGACTGAATAAATTCTGCTGCCAAAAGACTTGCATTCATCATTTTTCCGAATGCGTAACCTGGGTGTACACTCAAGCCGTGGATTTTTACGACAGCTCCTGCTGCGTTGAAGTTTTCATATTCCAATTCTCCAACTTCACTTCCATCCATTGTGTAAGCAAATTCAGCCCCGAATTTAGCAACGTCAAATTTGTGCGCTCCTCGTCCGATTTCCTCATCTGGAGTGAAACCGAGCGCCATTCTCCCGTGTTTGATTTCTGGATGAGCGATTAAGTATTCTGCTGCGGTTACAATTTCTGCACAACCGGCTTTATCATCAGCTCCGAGAAGCGTATTTCCGTCTGTTGTAATTAAAGTCTGGCCGATATGCTTTTTTAAACTTTCAAATTTTGAAGGAGATAAAGTGAAATTACTTTCTTTATTTAGTATTAAATCTTCTCCCTGATAATTTTTCCAAACCTGTGGTTTTACATTTTCACCGCTAAAATCCGGTGAAGTATCATAATGAGAGATAAATCCGATTGTTGGCTGACTGTCATTGTCCAAATTTGAAGGAACATAAGCCATAATGTAGCCATGCTCGTCAATAGAAACGTCTTCCAAACCGATTGTTTTAAGTTCTTCTACGATGTAATTGGCGATATCCCATTGTCTTTCTGTAGAGGGTGTCGTCTCGCTTTCTGCGTCACTTGTTGAAAATATTTTTACATAGCTGAGAAAACGGTTCAGTAGTTTTTCTCTCCACATTTCGTTGAATTCGATTGTACTCATTTTTGATTTTATATTTTTACAAATATACAATGCTATATCCTAATAAAGAAAAAACCTTCGATTTGAAGGTTTTATAAGTTAATTTTAATCCAGATAATTATTAATACTTCTTATATTTTTAATCATTGTTTCCTGGTGTGCTTTAGAAGGCGTTTTGCCAAATATTCCTATAAAGGCTCCTATAGGATCATTAAAAATCTGTGCTCTTTTCTTCGCAAACTTTTCGTAGTCAGTATTTACAGTTCTCTCTAAAGGAAGAATAGGTTTTGAAACTCTTTTCAGACTTTCTAATGTAAAATGAAAATGTTCTTTTGAATCATAAGCCTCTAAAACCAATCCCGGCAAATTTTTAAAAGTATAAGGTCCTTCAGAAATAGGGATTTCTTTGGTGTACCAGGCAATAATGGTTTTGTGATGATATTTTCCAACCGCTTTTTTGCAGGTATAACCTTGAATAATTTTGGTCTCATTTACAAAATCCCATTTGGCTTTTTCTTGGGCTTCATAATTGTATGTAACATTAAGAATTTTGTCATATATAATTGCCATACCACTCATATAATAAACTTCAGGAATATATTTTGCGTGTACTAAATTGCCTGTATTAATGACTGCAATTCCATTAGTCGGGTTAGAAATGCTTTTATCAATTTCTGCATTAGCAAGTGAATCAGCTTTTTCTTTAATATCGCTACGAAATAAAGAATAGTTTTTACCTATCTTAAGAGAGACTAACTCTTTTTTAAGCGTGTTAATATTTGCTGTATCAATTAAAAATGTAGTTAAATACTTACATTCAATAAATGAACTATCTACTTTTTGTGCAGAAAGTAAACCTGAACAACAGAGCAATAATAAATAAAGAAATTTCATTTCAAATAAAAATAAAAATTAAAAAAATTGGTTTTTAGTAAATACTTTGTGTAAGACCTGCGTAATCACTACTTCCACACATGAAAATATTATATAGTTGACCGTTTTCTCTAATACATGCTCTTGACTGTTCGTAACTTCCAGAAACTGAGTCATCCCAACATACTGTATCTAAAACCATGTCGTTGGGTTTGCACCATGCAACCATCCCATACTGAGTACACCTTTGTGCTTTAGCTTTTTCTGCTTTTTCTTGAGTTTCTTTCTTTGTCTCTGATTTTTTTTCCATCTTTAAATCATTTGCGCTTGCAATACCTGCTGTAGCCAATAAAGCTACTAAAAAAATCTTTTTCATTGTATTTTAATTTTAATTACAAAAATAAAAATGATAAGAATTTTATATTTAGAGATAATATTCTGCCGATGAAATCAATCGGATTTACGATATTTTTATAAATTTGCTTAAATAAATCACAAATATGAAAATAAAAATTGGTAAAAAATTACTGGAATATCGTTATCAAGATAATTTTTCTCAACAAAAGATTGCAGAACTCTTGGAAATTTCACAAAGTACTTACTGTGATTGGGAAAGTGATAAAACATTTTTCTAAATTTGAAAACTTATCTAAAATCGCTAAACTTTATAATATTGATATTAATGATTTGATTTCAGCAGATAAAATAAATAATACAGATTTAGTTAAAGGAACTGAAGCAACAGAGATATTACTTGAAGTGTCGGAAAAACTAAATAAGTTGGTTGTGGTTCTTGAAAAATTAATTGAAAAAAAATAGAATTCTAATTTACAACTGATTTATCTCAAATATTTATAATCGAAAATAGAGAAATTAAAAGTTAGAATAGGTTATTTGTTGCTTAATGTATCGTATCGAAATTTTAAATCGAAAATAAATTATTGATAATCAATTTAATATTAGCTTTGTTTGAAATCAGAGCTAAATAGTTTAGTTTTATTATATTTGAGAAAATCAAAAGTGAAAATGTTTCTTACAGAATGTCCTAGAGATGCCATGCAGGGTTGGGGAGAATTTATTCCGACTGCAAAAAAAATCGATTATATCAACTCACTGATGGAAGTGGGGTTTGATGTTTTAGATTGTCTGAGTTTTGTTTCTCCAAAAGCAATTCCGCAAATGGCTGATTCTGCTGAGGTTGCCGAAAATATTGATAAGTCTTTATCTAATACAAAAGTTTCAGCAATCATTGGAAATTATCGTGGAGCTGAGAAAGCATTGGCGCATCCGTCGGTAGATATTTTAGGTTTTCCTTTTTCTATTTCTGAGACTTTTCAGCACAGAAATACCAACAAAAATCAGGAAGAAGCTTTCAATGATGTAGTTAAAATGCTTGAATTGACGAAAAGTGAAAGCAAAGAATTCAATCTTTATTTCTCGATGGCATTTGGAAATCCTTACGGCGAAATGTGGAAATGGGAAGATGTAGATTTTTGGGCAAACCGTTTTTCTGAAATTGGAATTAAAAATATCTTATTGTCTGATACTACGGGAGTTGCAACAGCGGAAACGATCTCTATTTTGTTAGATAAAATTCCTTCAAAATATCCGAATATTGATTTCGGAGCGCATTTTCATAACCGTTACGAAGATTCTTATTCTAAATTAAAGTCTGCTTATGATAAAGGATGTAGAAGATTTGATTCTGCCATCAAAGGAATTGGTGGCTGCCCGATGGCAAAAGATGATTTGGTGGGAAATATGCCGACCGAACAGGTCATCAACTTTATGAGCGTAGAAAAAGCGGAACACAAATTGAATTTACTAAATTTCGAAAGTTCTTATAACAGAGCAAAGGATATTTTTCATTTCTGAGACATCGTCTCTTTTAGTTTAATTTAAAAATTATGACATCAAAAGTAACATACATCGGCGGACTAAGATGTTCAGCAGAACATTTACAATCAGGAACCATTATCGAAAGTGATGCACCAACCGACAACCACGGAAAAGGAGAAAAGTTTTCACCAACTGATCTTTGTGCGACTTCTTTAGCAGAATGTGCTTTGACAACCATTGCCATTTTAGGAAAAGACAAAGGGATCAATATCGACGGAGCGTATTGTACCCTTCAGAAAATTATGAAAACGGAGCCAAGAAGGATCGGGGAAATCGTTTGTAATTTTGTTTTTTCTGATACTTATTCGGATAAAGAAAAAGCGTTCATCGAAGAGACCGCTCATAACTGTCCGGTAGCCAGAAGCCTTCATCCGGAATTGGTACAGACCATGATATTTATTTATCAATAAATCAGACCGCAGAAATTTCTGCGGTTTTATTTTTACCTTACAATGATTTTTCGGATTTGAGAGATTTAAGTAAATTAGAATCATCTGCTGCAAAAAATTATTTTAAATATGCTTTCCATCATATCATCATACCAATTAAAAAATCTCACCTCTGAAAATCTCATCATTCTTGATGCAAGAGCAGGAAAAGATGCTCATCAAAATTATCTCGAAAGTCATATCAAAGGTGCACGATTCATTGATTTAGATAAAGATTTAGCTGAAATTGGTGAAAATGCTGCATTTGGAGGAAGACATCCGCTTCCAATAATAAGAAAATTTATTGAAACAATTTTTCGGTTAGGAATTTCAGATGATTCTAATGTCATTATTTACGATGATAAAAACGGATCAAATGCTGCGGCGAGAGCTTGGTGGATGTTGAAATCTTCTGGATTGGAATATGTACAAGTGTTGGATGGAGGAATTCAGGCGGCTGAAAAAGCTGGATTGGAATTTGCTACGGGTGAAGAATTTTTTGAAAAGAAAAATTTAATTAAAAAACATCAATGGCTTCATCCTGTTTCAGATTTAGAAGATGTTGAAAATGAATTAACAAACAATTCTGCGACGGTGATTGATGTGCGAGATTCTTATCGTTATAATGGAGAGTCTGAACCAATTGATTTAGTTGCGGGGCATATTCCCGGAGCAATCAACATTCCTTTTTCTGAAAATTTAGATGAAAATGGATTTTTCCTGAAACCTGAAATTTTAAGAGAGAAGTATTCAAAATTACTAGAAAGTAAACCTGAAAAACTAATCATTCACTGCGGTTCCGGAGTTACCGCATGTCATACGATTTTAGCTCCTCACTTTGCAGGTTTTGAAATCCCGAATTTATACGTCGGCTCATGGAGTGACTGGAGCAGAAGAGAAGGAAAAGAAATTGCCAAAGAGTTCTGAATAAATGTCATACGATAATCTTAGGATAAAATCAAACTTAATATTTCTTATCAATTTAATTACCTTAATAGTTCAAAATTAATTTATTAAAAAAGGCTGCCAAAAAATTGACAGCCTCATTTATTTTTATCAAAATTTAAAGCATTCCCAGCTCAAATTTTGCCTCTTCACTCATCATATCTTTGTTCCAAGTTGGTTCAAAAGTAAGTTCTAACTCAACTTCGTTCACATTTTCTACTTCTTTTACTTTGTCCTTCACCTCTTGTGGAAGGCTTTCTGCAACAGGACAGTTTGGACTTGTTAAGGTCATGATTATTTTCACGTCGGCTTCTTCCGAAATCTGAACGTCATAAATCAATCCCAATTCGTAAATATCTACCGGGATTTCCGGGTCATAAACGGTTTTCAGTACTCTTATAATTTCTTCACCGATGTCGGCAATCTGATCGTCTGTAAAGTTCATTTGTTAATCTAAATTGATATTTCTCTGCAATAAATCTTCCTGACGCATACGTCGGAAAATGTTTGCCAAAGTTAAGACATCTTTTTCACAATAGTCAACAATTCGCTGCAAGTCTTTTTCTATGTAGTAAATTGATGAAACCATTGAGCCGTCGATGTCGTCTTTCGGGGTTGGAATTCCAAAAACGTGAGCCAATAATTCTAGTGAAACATAGCTTTTGTAATCTCCGAATTTCCAAAGTTCCATGGTATCAATATGCGGAATTTCCCAGGGTTTTTTCCCAAACATCTGAAATGAAGTAGGAGGCTGCAGTCCGTTGATGAGGAATCGTCTCGCAATCCATGGAAAATCAAATTCTTTTCCGTTGTGAGCACATAAGATGACATCTCTTAATCTCGGACTGTTAAAAAGTTCACCAAATTCCAACAACAATTTTTTCTCGTCGTGACCGGCATAGCTTTTTATTCTTAAAGTTTCATTTTTTTCTAGCATTCCGATGGTGATGCAGATGATTTTTCCGAATTCTGCCATGATTCCTGCCCGATCATAAAAATCTTCTGCCGAAATTTCGTCTTTTCGTTGAAATCTCGTTTTTTTATCCCAAAGTTTTTGTTCGGTTTCAGATAACTCTTCCCAAGAACCGGAATTAGGAACTGTTTCAATATCAATGAATAAAACTTTATCTAAAGAAATATTTTGTATCATTTTTGTTTTTAATTAATTTAAATTGAAAGTCATTATCTTGACATTAAATATTATCCAACCTGTAAACCGTTTTTTGTTGGAAAAGATGTTGATAAAAGCGTTACGTCTTTTTCATTTTCACCATAAACTCCCAAAACAAGACATTCGCTGAAAAAATTGGCAATTTGCTTTTTAGGAAAATTGACAACTGCTAAAATTTGTTTGCCGACTAATTCTTCTTTTTTATAGAGTGTAGTGATTTGTGCAGAAGATTTTTTGATTCCTAAATCTCCGAAATCAATTTGGAGTTGATAAGATGGGTTTCTAGCTTTTTCAAAATCATTTACGGAAATGATTGTCCCGCATCGGATGTCAATTTTTTCAAAATCTGCCCAGGATATTTCAGGTTTGATATTCATTAAAAACGGATTTGATTTAAGAAATTAATAGCTTTAAACAAAAGTATTAAAATTTTAAAATAAAATTCCTGCAAAAATGGTTAGTAAATTCTGAATTTTTTTTAATTTTACTCAAAACACAACTGATGCTGATAAAAATTTACGGTAGCGCTATTCATGGCGTTTCAGCCCAAACAATTACTATTGAAGTCAATATAGACACAGGCGGAGTAGGATATCATCTTGTTGGTCTTCCCGATAACGCCATTAAAGAAAGCAGTTATAGAATTTCTGCCGCGCTCAAAAATGTTGGCTACAAAATCCCCGGAAAGAAAATTACGATCAATATGGCTCCTGCCGATTTGCGTAAAGAAGGAGCCGCTTATGATCTGAGCATTGCTATCGGAATTTTGGTCGCTTCGGATCAGATTATTGCAGAAGACGTTAAAGATTATATTATCATGGGAGAACTTTCCCTAGATGGAAGTCTGCAGCCGATCCGTGGAGTTTTACCGATTGCAATTCAGGCTCGTGAAGAAGGTTTTAAAGGAATTATTTTACCAAAACAAAATACAAGAGAAGCGGCTATTGTCAATAATCTTGATGTATACGGTGTTGAAAACATCAAAGAAGTCATTGATTTTTTTAATGAAGGAAAACCTCTTGAGAAAGTAGTTTTAGACACCCGAAAAGAATTTCAGGAAAAAATAAATAATTTCCCGTTTGATTTTTCTGAAGTGAAAGGTCAGGAAACGGCAAAAAGAGCAATGGAAGTTGCCGCTGCAGGAGGACATAATATTATTCTCATCGGACCTCCCGGAAGCGGAAAAACGATGCTGGCAAAAAGAGTTCCCAGTATTTTGCCGCCGCTTACTTTAAAGGAAGCTTTAGAAACCACAAAAATACATTCTGTTGCCGGGAAAATGGGAACGGAAACTTCTTTGATGACTGTTCGTCCTTTTCGTTCACCTCATCACACGATTTCTGATGTTGCACTCGTCGGTGGCGGAAGTTATCCTCAACCGGGAGAAATTTCTCTCGCTCACAACGGAGTTTTATTTTTGGATGAAATGCCTGAGTTTAAAAGAACGGTTCTGGAAGTGATGCGTCAACCTTTGGAAGATCGTGAAGTAACGATTTCCAGAGCGAGGTTTACCGTCAATTATCCTTCGAGCTTTATGTTGGTTGCTTCAATGAATCCAAGTCCGAGCGGATATTTTCCGGACGACCCGAATAATACTTCTTCTGTTTTTGAGATGCAACGATACATGAATAAACTTTCGGGACCGCTTTTAGACAGGATTGATATTCATGTTGAAGTACAAAAAGTAGAGTTTGAGCAATTGGCTGAAAAAAGAAAAGGCGAGAAAAGTGAAGACATCAGAAAGCGTGTTTTGATTGCGCGTGAAATTCAGAATGAACGATATAAAGATTTGTCAATCAGTTACAACGCTCAAATTGGTTCTCGTGAGTTGGAACAGTTTTGTGAATTAGATGATGCATCTTTTAACCTCATCAAAATGGCAATGGAAAAACTAAATCTTTCAGCCAGAGCTTATGACAGGATTTTAAAAGTAGCCAGAACAATTGCTGATCTTGAAGAATCTGAAAATATTCTTTCAAACCATATTTCTGAAGCGATACAGTATAGAAGTTTAGATCGGGAGTTTTGGAATGTTTAATAATGAAAACCTCTGAAACAATCTAATTCAGAGGTGTTTATAGAATATTTAAATACCTTTTTTAACATCCAGAATCATCTGGATCATTTTTATTTTTCTGTTTTCTCTTGTTTCAGATTTTTTGGCTTTCTCAAACCATCGGATATATTCTTTTTTGTGCGTATAACTCATTTTGTCGAATATCTCTTTGGCCGATTTATTTTCATTAAAAACTTCAAGAATATCATCTGAAATTTCCACAGTTCTTTCTTCTTTATCTTCTATGAGCGAAACAAAAACCTCATCACCAAAAGTTTTCCCAAGCTTGGTTCGGATTTCCTGAGTTAATCCTAAAATGTGACAATCGGATTTCATTTTAGTCAAACTTCCACGATATTCAATTTGATCGTCGAATAAAGCTTTTATTTTCACCTGACCTTTTTTCCCATAAAGTTTTTCTACAGAAAATGGAAATTCTACAAAGGCAGCATTCATCGTTCCGTTTTGTTGGATGATAGCTTTAAATTTAATCTTTTGTGTTTTCATTTTAATTAAAATTGAATCATCAAAAATAAAAAAACCGTGAAATAAATTCCACGGTTTTTAAAATATGATTTAGAAAAAATTATTTCTTTTTCTTTTTTGCAGGAGCTGCGGTTTTGATTTTTGATGCACCTGTATCAGCCGGAGTATTTTCGTCTCTTACTAATTTCAATTCATCTACCAATCTTCTTGCACCGGCATATTTATCAATCGTCCAAAGAACGAAACGAATATCTACACTGATTGTTTTCTGCCATTTGTCTTCGAAAACGATGTCACCACTAAGAGCTTCACTGTTTCCGTCGAATGCGATACCGATAAGGTTACCATCACCATCGATTACCGGAGAACCAGAGTTTCCACCTGTAATATCGTTGTTTGAAAGAAAGTTTACAGGCAAGTAACCAGCTTTATCAGCATATTGACCGTAATCTTTCGCATTCTGAAGAGCAATTACTCTTTGAGGAAGATCAAATTCTTCATCTCCCGCTTTATATTTCCCTACTAAACCTTCCATTGTTGTGTAGTAGTTATCTGTAACACCGAAATAGTTTCTGTCTTCTCTAATTGGCAAAGTATCGATTTGTCCGTAAGTAAGTCTCATTGTAGAGTTTGCATCCGGATAGAATTTTTTCTCAGGCATAGCTTTCATCAAACCGGCTAAGAAAAGACGGTTGTTTTTAGCAAAATTATCATCGATTTTTACAAATCTTTCACCAGAAACTCTCTGATCTTCTGCAATACCTTTTGCGATTTTCAATAATGGATCTGCATCTAATTTCAAACGGTCTGGGTTTAAAACATAATTGGTTACAGATGTTTTGTTTGCAAATAATGAAGAGAATGCAACCGTAGATAAATTGTTAGCATCCAAAGCCATAATCGTTGGTGAAGCAACATCAGCTTTTACTCTTGTTTTGTAAAGGTTTACCAAAGAATTCAGCATTTCACCTTCTAATTCAGGATTGATGTTGTCGTAAGCATCTTTGATAGCTGCTTCTACTTTAGGTTTCATAGCCAGTCTTCCTGCCATATCCTGTTTTGCGTAAGCATCAAGAGTTGGAGCCAATTGATAAGCTAAAGCAATATATTTAGCATTTCTTGTCAGTAAAGAAGCGTAATTTCTTTCTACATTTCTGTCAGTAACCTGCTTGTAATAGGTGGAGATCTGCTCAAGAACACCATCGTACATTTCGTTACCAGGCTGTGAAGCCCATGTTCTGAAAGTTCTTTCGATATTTTGTTTGTCAGCAATTGTTCCGTTTTTCTCAACAGCGTCAATTGTTCCTTGTCTGTTTTTCCAATAGTTGGCTACAGAAGCATATTGAGAGGCATAACTTAACTGAGTAGTTTTGTCTTTATCCATGTACTTCTTCATCACATCCATTGCCATTTTAGACGTTTCTACCCAAGCCGGATAATCTTTAGAAACCATTTGATTGATTCCATAAGAAGTAAGGTAACGGTTTGTTCTTCCCGGGTAACCTAAGATCATTGAGAAATCTCCAGGCTTAATTCCTTTAAGAGAAACCGGTAAAAAATGTTTAGGCTTCAAAGGAACGTTGGTTGGCTTAAATTCTGCAGGATTTCCCGCTGCATCTGCATATACTCTGAAAACCGTAAAGTCTGCAGTATGTCTTGGCCATTCCCAGTTGTCTGTATCTCCACCGTATTTTCCTAAAGCTGATGGTGGTGCACCTACTAATCTGATATCTTTATAATCCTGATAAACGAAGAAATAAAATTCGTTTCCGTTGAAGAAATCTCTTACAACAACAGTATATTTTCCGTTTTCAGAATTTTCTGTCTGAATTGCTTTTGTCTCGGCATCGATCACAGCTTTTCTTTCAGCTGCAGTCATATTGTTGTTTAATTTAGAATTGATTCTCTGCGTAGCATCATCCATTCTTACCAAAAATCTTACATAAAGATCTTTTGCATTAAACTCATCTTTTTCTTTGGCTGCCCAGAAACCGTTTTTCAGGTAATCTTTTGACGGTGTAGAAGCTGCTGCAACAGCACCGTAACCACAATGGTGATTGGTGAAGATCAACCCTTTGTCTGAAACGATTTCTCCTGTACAAAATCCTCCGAAGCTTACGATAGCATCTTTCAGACTTGAGTTGTTTACAGAATAGATCTCTTCGGGAGTAAGGTGCAGACCTTCTTTCTGCATATCAACACCGTTAAGTCTTTTGATGAGCATCAAGAGCCACATCCCTTCGTCTGCTCTCATTTGAGCAAAACCTAACAAGAAAGTGAATAGTAAAAATATTCTTTTCATTTTTAAAATAATTATTGTGGGGCTAATTTACTAATTTTTACGATAATCCATCCGTAATTGGTATGAAAATGGGTGACTGAGTGGTATGAAAAACATTTTTTTAGCTCTTTTTTCTGTTTTCATTTTAACAATGGTTTTAAATTGTTCAGCAACTAAAGTCAATAACCAACATTATCAGAGAGAATGGATGATGATTTCGTTTGATCAATTTTCTAAACAACATCTGATCGAAAATAATGCGAAAATCAATTTGACTGGAGAAAAAACAGGTAATCGGATAAAAGGTTCTGCGACAATGGGGTGTAACCGGATTTTCTTTTTAGCTGAATTAAGAAATAACGGGAAGGTTAAAATTTCAGAAATTGGAAGTACAAAAATGGCTTGCCAAAACATGGAACTCGAAAATGTTTTCATCAAAAAATTTAGCAATATGAAAAAATATTTGATTGAAGGTCATCGTTTGACGCTTTCTGACGACAATGGAAATCAAATGAAATTTATCGCAGCCGATTGGGATTAAATTTAAAAATAAAACCAAGAAGTCCGCAAAAACTATTTGCGGACTTCTTTAAAAATGGTTATCAGTTTAATTTTTAGGAATCGTTTTTTTTATTTCTTCTAAAGTTGCGGTATTGGGTAAACCCTGAACTTTAGTGCTACTCGATGAAACAATTGCTTTACGAGAATTTTTTCTGTTGGGAATTGAAGCTAAAACTTCTTCAAAACTCGCCGTATTGGGCAATAATTTTCCCTGACTATTTTCCTTCTGCACTGTTTGAGCTTCCTTTTTTATTTCTTGTCCCTGTTCAGAGGCTAAAACATTTTCTTTTTTAGGCGATTTTGCTTCGGTCTGCTTTTGAATTTCCTTTTCAAATTTCTTCGCATCTTTTAGAATCTGTTCCTGATCCTGAAGTTCTGCAGATTTTTTTTCCTGTGCATAAAAAGTTACACTTAGTAGTAATAAAGGGATGATATATAATGTTTTCATGGTAATTTTATTTAATGTTAACAAATACTTGTATTTTTCCAATTGAGTTTTGGTCGTAATCCTGAAGAGCTTTTCCGAGAACCTGTCCGATTTTTACTTTTTTAGGATTGGCTTTCATGGCAACTCCGGGTTTTGATGAAGTTACCAAAAGATCACCTCTTTTGATTTTTCCTCCTTCAAGGCAAACTTTGGTAGGGATCACTCCAATGACACCCATCGGAACTTTTCCTGATAAATCGGCATCTACATTTTCTTCAGTCAATAAAACTCCGGGTTTTGTAGCGTAAACTCCGGAAACTAAAGTAGAATATGGTTGTGATGATTTTTCTACCGCTCTGTCACTTGAAGTGGAAATTACCAAAACATCACCCATTTCGTATTCAGAAATATTTCCTTCGACATCAAATGCTTCTGCTAAATCGGCACCGCTGTTTTGAGTTCCTCCATTAAAAAATCCTGTTCCTGTCTTATTGATTCTGGCAACATTGGTTGATCCGCTTTGAAAAACTGCAAGATTTCCTGAAGCTCCGGTGTGATTGACAAAAATTCCTGTTCCTGTTCCTACATTGGTTACAGATACTACCGCCTGAGAATTTGCTGTATTAAAGTTTCTGAAATAAGCTGCACGACCCGTTCCGAAATTAGGAACCCAACCGTAGATTGCACTTCCTGTTCCGTCAACCGTTGCTTCTACACCGTCACCGGAATTTTTTGCATTGGCTGTGATCCCGTTCCCGTTTCCATTAGCTAAAGCCATTAATGCGGGTCCGTTTCCTGTAGCGTTACTTGCATAAAATAAACCTGCGAAACCACCTGTTCCGGCAGATTCACCATAGACTCCTGCAGTGCCGAAGTTGGCAAACTGAGAATTTACTTTTCCTTTCACTGCTGGTGAAGTTCCATTCGTATTATCTACGAAGAATTCTCCTGCAATACCATTTCCTAAGGTCGTTGCAGAAAGAGCTGTCGATGTATTTGCAGTGTTGAAATTTTTAAATTCTGCTGCTTTTCCTGTACTGAATGTGGGAACCCAACCATAGATTGCACGTCCTGCTCCGTCAACGTTTGCCTCAATTGCGTCGCCGTCTTTTCCTGCATTGGCTCTGACTGCATCACCATTTCCGTCTGTTAATGCAACTAATGCATTACCATTTCCTGTTGGGTTTGAAGAATAAAATAATCCGCCAGAACCGCCAGTTCCTGAAGAGACTCCAAAAATCCCGGCTGCTCCGAAGTTTCCGAAGATAGTTTTCACTTCACCTCGCACTGCTGCACTTACGCTGTTTGTATTATTAGAAAGAAATGATGCAACATTTCCTAAAGTATTATCAGGAATGTTTCCTGTACCGTTTGACTCAACTTCAAAAGTATTTTTGTCGTTTGCAGTATTTGTATTTTCAAATCTTCCGGCTCTTCCTTTACCTGAGTTAAGACCCACCTGACCGAATACTCCAATGCTTGTTCCTGTAGTATTTCCCGAAACAAAACCTCTTACGCCATAACCTGCACCATTATTTCTTCCTACAACGGCTCCGGCAATACCGCTGTTGGCAATTCCGACTACAGCTTCTCCGCTTCCTGTATTTTCACCGTAAATTCCCGCAGAAGTCTGTTGGTTTGTAGTTCCTTGTACGGCAAATCCGGCTCCTGTAGAACTTACCACACCTGCTCCCGATCCTGTACTCGAAACGTTTACCACCGTCCCATTTCCTAAAGTGTTTGCGGTAAGAACAGTACTGTTATTTGCATTATTTGAAATTGAAATGTTCGCAGCAGAACCATTTGTACTTGTTGCATTTAATCCTGTTCCTGTATTACTGTTTGCATAAACTCCATATCCTGATCCTGATGAATTACCGTAAACTCCCAATCCACTAGGTGTTACACCATAAACTCCCCATCCGCTTCCGGCTTGAGATCCCCACATTCCTATTCCTAATCCTCCTGTTCCGTTATTAATTCCGCGAACGGCAGACGAAAATCCACCTGGAGCAACATTCGATACTGTTCCTCTTACCGCTGCAACACTTGAGGTTGTGGTATTGTTGGTTCCATCAAGAGAAGTTCCGTCTCCGTCGTTTGTTATCGAAAAAAGATTATTGGCATTATTTACTGTCGCAGTATAAGGTAAAGTAAATCCGCCTCCCGAACTGCCCGAAGTTTTGGCATACATTGCATAAGGCACACTTAATAACTGACTTGTTCCTGTAATGGTATAAGAAGTTCCACCTGTAGGATCTGTTTCTGTTTTCAAATAAAAGTTTCCTGAAGGCCAGTTGATTGTAGCATATGTTCCTGAAAGCACGGTTCCGGTTCCGATTTCCAGACTAATGAGTCCGTTTACATTAGTTATTCCCGTTAGTCTTTCAGAATAAACAACTGTTCCGGCAGGTGAACCTTGAAGTACACTTACTTTCACTCCGATATTCTGATTGGCAAGCAATTGTCCGGATGTATTTCTCATTACAGCCTGATAACTCATTTTTTCCGGAGCTTGGGCTGAAACTAAGTGAAAGCCAAGCAACATTCCTACGGTGAGTAAAATTTTTTTCATGATGATTATTTTTTAATGATTTTAAATGTTTTAATGTTTTTTCCGTTCTGATTGATTCTGAAGATGTACATCGCAGATGGAAGCTCTGAAAAATTAAATTCTGATTTTGATTCTTTTATCTTGTCTTGTTTTAAAAGTTTTCCGGAAGAATCGAAGAGTTGAAATTCAGAATTTCGGTAGTCGTTTGTAGTAAAATCCACAAACAAAAAATCTTTGAATGGATTCGGATACAATAAAATGTCTTTCTTGTCTGTGCCTGCAGTTTCTGTGGTGGAGAGAGTCATGATTTCGTAGGCTTGTTGTACGCCTTCCATGATTTGATTGTTGGTACCTTTGCTGGTAAAATCAATCTGTCCTACACTATAAGAAACAGAGCCGTTGCCTCCTGTTGCGTTTGATCCTGTTGCAAGAAGTGCTTTTTGAGCATTGACTTCAGACAGCGAGGAGAAAATCAAAAAGAAACTGTAGATAAAAATTCTTTTCATATTAAGATAATTTCTGGTTAATAAATGTTTTTATGTTATGATCTGTTATTGAGATTTTTACGGTGTAAAGGTAACTGCAGACAGAGGAGGTAAACCAGAGGAAAAGAACTAGATTAAAAAGGGGAAAACACCTGTTTTAAGAGCGGGGTTGCATTTATAAATTAAAAATGTTATCTTGTAAATCTTATAAATTATACAGAATTTAATGTTAGAAAAGAAACAACATAGTTACGAAAAGGCAGTTTTGGTGGGCGTTGTTACCCAAAATCAAGATGCTGATAAGTTACAGGAATATATGGACGAGTTAGAGTTTTTGGCTTTAACGGCGGGTGCTACAATAGACAGACGTTTTACTCAGAATTTAACTCAGCCGGATTCCAAGACTTTTGTAGGAAGCGGAAAAGCTCAGGAAATAAAAGAATATGTGAAGGAGAACGAGATAGGAACAATCATTTTTGATGATGAATTGTCTCCTTCGCAATTAAAAAATCTTGAAAAAGAAATTGAAGTAAAAATTCTCGACAGAACCAATCTTATCCTTGATATTTTCGCACAAAGAGCACAGACTTCTTACGCAAGAACTCAGGTAGAATTAGCGCAATACCAATATTTGTTACCCAGACTGAGCAAAATGTGGTCTCACTTAGATAAACAGAAGGGGGGAATCGGAATGCGTGGTCCGGGTGAAACGGAGATTGAAACCGACAGAAGGATCATCCGTGACAGAATTTCATTATTAAAAGATAAACTGAAAGTCATTGACAAACAAATGGCGACTCAGCGAAACAACCGCGGAAAAGTTGTTCGTGTGGCTTTGGTAGGCTATACCAACGTAGGAAAGTCTACATTGATGAATGCGATCTCTAAATCTGACGTTTTTGCCGAAAATAAACTTTTTGCAACGCTTGATACAACTGTAAGAAAAGTAGTGATCGGAAATTTACCTTTCCTTTTAACAGATACGGTTGGTTTTATCAGAAAATTGCCAACTCAGTTGGTAGAGTCTTTCAAATCTACTTTGGATGAGGTAAGAGAAGCGGATCTTTTGATTCATGTGGTTGATATTTCTCATGAAAGTTTTGAAGATCATATCGAATCTGTGAATCAGATTTTAATGGAAATCAATGCTCATCAGAAACCAATGATCATGGTTTTCAACAAAATTGATGATTTCAGTTATGAGAAAAAAGACGAAGACGATCTTACACCAGGCTCAAACAAAAATGTTTCTCTTGAAGAATGGAAAAGAACGTGGATGAATAAATCTAAACATCCCGCAGTTTTCATTTCAGCTTTAAAGAAAGAAAATTTCCCTGAAATGAAAAGGCTGATCTACGATGAGGTGATGAAAATTCATATCTCAAGATTCCCGTACAATGATTTTCTTTTCGAATATTTTGATAACGACGAAGACGATGCATCAGAAAAAGAAGATTAATGAATTACAGATTATTGATTTTTCTGCTTCTTATTCCGTTTTTTGCACTTAGCCAAAAGACTAAATTAGACCTGAAAAGTATTGAGAAAAATCTCAGCAATTCGGGCTCGCCATACAATTATGGAAAGCTTATTTTTAAATTTAAAGGTTTACCAAAATCTCTCGACAGTATAGAAGCACAGCATTTATACTATGGCAGAAATTTCATAAAAGATAAAGTTTCCCAGACTGGCGAAGAGTTCAAAAGTCTGGCTGAAGCTTTCAAAAATAATAATTTTGCAGACTGCATCAGACTCGGAAAGATTCTTTACAATAAAGATCCTACCAATCTTGATGTTATTCTTATTCTGCTTCGTGCTTACGATCAGACCAAAGACGTCAGCAATTTTTCGCATCACATCTCCCAGTTGAGACTTCTCACAGATGCCATCAAAAATTCAGGTGACGGGAAATCTGAAAAAACTGCTTTTAAGGTAAATAACGTTGGAGACGAATACATTTTTCTGAATGTAATGAATATCGGACAGGATTACACAAGAGGTTCAAGGCCTCTGAAGGACGGCGTGATCGACGTTTGGGCGAAAGGTGACGACAAAATTTATATCAAAGTACTTTATTTAGACTTAATTTTTTAAAAAAAACAATTCATTGGAATTATATTATTCATTTTCAGCGCTTATCGTATTAGCATCCATTTTTGCATATATCAACTACAGATTTTTAAAACTTCCGAGCACCATCGGAATTATGGTCATTGCCATTGTGATCTCTATCATTTTGGTTTTATTTGGTGAAAATTCTTTTCCAAAAACATTCGGACATTTGAGTAGTTTGATGAACAGTATCGACTTTACAGAAGTTCTGATGGGAGCTATGCTTAATTTCCTTCTTTTTGCGGGAGGAATTCATATTAATATTAATGATCTGAAAGAACAGTTTCGTCCTGTTCTCATATTCTCAACTGCAGGTGTGATTATTTCGACATTTATTGTAGGATTTGGAATGTTTTATCTTTTACCTTTTGTTGGCTTACAGATTCCGTTTATTTATTGTCTTGTTTTTGGAGCATTGATTTCTCCAACAGATCCGGTTGCGGTTTTAAGTGTTTTAAAACAAGCTAGTATCTCAAAATCATTAGAAACGAAAATTGCCGGAGAATCATTATTCAACGATGGTATGGCGGTTGTGGTTTTTACAGTTGTATTGCAACTTGCAATTGGGAGGGAAGTTGATTTGGGTGTGGAAAATATTATGATTTTATTAATGAAAGAAGCAGGTGGAGGATTGCTTTTAGGAGTTCTTTTAGGTTGGGTTACTTCAAGATTAATGCGTGAAGTTGATGATTATATTATCTCCGTTTTGGTGACACTTGCCGTTGTGATGGGTGGTTATCTCGTTGCAAGACAGATGCACGTTTCCGGACCGTTGACGATGGTTGCGGCAGGATTATTTATGGGTAACTTCAATGTTAAATTTAAAATGAAATCAATCACTCAGGATTATTTAATTAAATTCTGGGAACTCATCGATGAAATTCTGAATGCCGTTTTATTCCTTTTCATTGGGTTTGAATTATTGATGATTAAAGACTTAAACCATTACTTTATTCCTGGACTTTTGGCGATTGTTGTGGTTTTAGTGGCGAGATTTATTTCCATTTGGGGACCTACAAAATTTATGTCTTTCAGAACGAGATTTAGTCCGCAAACTATAAAGGTTCTTTTTTGGGGCGGAATTCGTGGTGGAGTTTCCATCGCTTTGGCTATGTCAATTCCGAAAAATGAGTACAGCAATGCCATTTTAAGTATTACTTATTGTGTAGTTGTGTTTTCAATTATTGTTCAGGGACTTACCATTGCTAAAGTTGCCAATCCTAAGAAAATTGCTGATGAAGAAAAAAAGCTGGAAAGTATAGCTTTAGAAGAGAGTCATTAATAGTTTGTAATTCAAGTTTTTAAAATATCAGAGATGAAAAAAATATTGTCTTTTTTCCTTTTAATAATTTTTGGAATATGTTTCGGCCAAATCAATGTTGAGGAAATCAAAAAAAATGTCACCGAAAATCCTCAAAAATATTTCTTTGATTATTTGGAAATTTTTAAAAAAGATCCGTCAAAGTTGTCCCAGGAAGAAATGAACCAACTGTATTATGGAAGTCGGTTTGTTGATACGGGTTACAGTTTATCTGCGTACAATAAAGATTATGATGAAGTTTGGAAACTTGCGTCAAAAAGAATTGCTAAAAGCAAAGCTCAAAAAATTCTTAGTAAAGCAGAAAATGCATATAATAAAGCCCCATTGAATATGGAGATATTGAGTTCAATGGCAAATATATATGATGCGATTGGAGAAACTGCAAAAAGTGATATTTGTATTTCTCAGTATAAATTAATTGAGGAAACCATTACAAAAAGCGGAAGCGGAAACTCGGAAGATTCTCCGATTTGTGTCATTCGTGCAGGAGATGTCATTAGTCAAATTGATAATTTGCGAGGTTACGGAATGGCAAGAGATTTTAAACAAGATATAAAAACTTTGCCCGATGGAAGTATGTTGACAAAATACGAAATGGGGAAAAAGCAGATTTATGTAAAATTGGTTGGTGGTTATAGATGAATAATTTAATAAAAGAAATTAAAGAATCATTAGCTATTTTATCCATTCCGGAAAAGGCAGCTTTTTTTCCAAGATTTTTCAAAACAGGAAAAGGAGAATACGGTGAAGGCGACCAATTTATCGGAGTTATAGTTCCTGATCAAAGAAAAGTAGCAAAAGAATATTTCTCAAAAATTTCTTTGGAAGAATTGAGCAAATTGCTTTCGTCACCAATCCACGAACATCATTTAACTGCTTTGTTTATGCTCATTTCAAAATTTGAAAAAGCAAAAGAGCAGAGTGTAAAAGATGAGATTGTAGAATTTTATTTAAATCATCTTCAGTACGTCAACAATTGGGATTTGGTTGATACAAGCTGTTACAAGATTTTGGGTCGGTATGCTTTTGAAAATCAGGAAGAAAGCCTGTTGAAGAAACTTGCGGGTTCTGATCAGATGTGGCACAAAAGAATTGCCGTTGTTGGAACGATGCATTTTATAAAAAAAGGTTCGTTTGAGCTTACTAAAGAATTTGTGACTCAAAATTTACTTCATCCACATGATCTCATGCACAAAGCAAACGGCTGGCTTTTGCGAGAAATGGGAAACAAAAACGAAGCTGAATTGATCGATTATCTCAATCAACATTACCAAAAAATGCCGAGAACATGTCTTCGTTATGCCATTGAGAAGTTAGATGAAGAGTTAAGACAAGATTATCTTAAAGGTAGAATTTAGTTGAGGAATATCTTTACAATGTGATTATTACAACTAAATTTCAGTAAATTAGCAGTCTAAACCTAAATCATGAAAATGTTCATCAAGCGCCTTTTGGTGGTGCTTCCCTTACTATTTCTCACAAGTTGTTTTGATATTTTAGATAAAGTCAATGTAAAAGCTGACGGAAGCGGAGAATATTCGCTGATTCTCAATGCCAGCAAAAGCAAAACAAGATTGGCTTCCATCTCAAAAATGGAAACAATTAACGGTAAAAAAGTTCCGAAAAAAGCTGAGATTGAAGCTAAAATCAACGAAGCTACAAGAATTTTCAAAAGCGTTCCCGGAATTTCAAATGTAAAAACTTCAATGGATTTTGATAATTACATCATCAAACTGAGCTGTAATTTCTCAAAAATAGAAAATATCAACACCGGATTGGAGCAATTAAAAGCAAAAAATATTCTCGGAAAAATGATTCCGACACAGATTTACAATAACAATCCTTCTAAAAAAACTTTTACAAGAAATAAAATCAACACTTTCAAAAGTGATTACGACAAACTGAGTACGGCAGATAAAGAAGTTTTTACTAATGCTAAATATGTTTCTGTTTTGCAATTTGAAAACGTTGTGAAATCTCAGTCAAATAACGCTTATCAGCTTTCGCCCAACAAAAAAGCAATGAAGCTTGAAGGAAATATTCTTGACTTTATTCTTCAGAAAAAACAGACTCAAAACACCATTCTATTCCAGTAAATCACCAATTTATATATGAAATCTATTCTACTAAAAACACAAACAATTGCTTTTCTGCTTTTGGGTTTTGCACTTGCTTTTGCACAAAACAGCATGAAAGTTCCTTCCGATGCGGTTTTCTACATGGAAATCAACGGAAAACTGCTGGATAAAAAAATCAACTGGGAAAAATTTAACCCATTTTTACAGCAGATCGACAAAAAAGAAAAAGGTAAACCTTCCTGGAACGACTATTCAAAAACCGGAATAAAATACGATGCAACTCAAAAGCATTATGCAAGAATTTCCGATTCTGTAAAGTCTTACACGGCTCATTTTGTTTTAGATAACAAAGAAAAATTTCAACAATTCATCAATTCAAGCAAGAAAAAAGGACTGGAAGTTTCTAAGAAAAATAATTATTCTTACGTTGATCTTGACGAAGATCTCTTCGTTGCCTGGAACGATCAACACGCCATGATCACATTGATTGACTATCACAAACGTTCGAAAGATAGTTGGGATGATGCAATTTATGCAATTGACAGTACTGCTAATGCAACTGTCGACAGTGTGTATGTTGAAGCTGACAGTACTGCTACTGCTTACGCAGAAGAAGTAAAGCCATTTAATTATAAAGATGAAATTAAATATCTGAAAGAAGAAATCAAATATCTTAAATCAGATATCAAGTCATACAATGCAGACATTGCCAAATATCAAAAGGACATCAAATATCTTGAAAAACATCACAAATATCCGGAAGTAAAGAAAGAACCTGAAGCTGTGGTTGATTCTGCATATTCCGAAGATGCTGTTGAAGCGATGCCGCCACCGATTTCTCAGGACGATTATGTTGAAACTGAAGCTTATCCTTTAGATTCTCAATATCAGAAAGAAATGGATTCTCTGAATGCTGAAAAATTCAAAATCGTCAAAGGAATTGCAGAAAGTAATTTCGATAAATATTTCAATTCCAATTTAGAAATTGAAGTTCCCGCAGAAATGCTGAATTTCCGTGATACCAATTCTGATGTTTTCGTGTATGCAGATTACGGTAAAATTCTGAATGAAGGACTTTACAAAAATATGTACCGCCGTTACGATTTCACACAGTTTTTAGGTAAACTTTACAATTCAAACTCGGCTTACAATCTGTATTTTGATAAAGATAAAGTAAGGCTTGTCAACAATTATCAGCATAAAGATCCGGAAACGCAAAAAAGCATTTCGGCTGTTTATAAAGGAAAGAAAAACAAAAAACTGACTGCTTTGATCAATGACAGAAGCATCGGTTATTACGCAATGAACGTAAACGGATTGAAGTATTTTGATATGATGTACAGTTTTCTTCAGGACTCAGGAGACGAAGAATACCAGAAAGAAATCCAGTTGGTAATGGAAACCATGAAAATCGTTCTTGATGAAGAAGCAATCGCCAAAATCGCACCCGGAAACGGAATTTTTGTTTTAAACGAACTGAAATCTAAAAAAGTAGAATACACAGACTTTGATTACGACGCAGATTACAACGAAAAAGAAATCAAAAAGACCAAAGATGTGATGGTTCCCAATTTCACTTTTGCTTTTGCAACCGAAAATGAAGGCTATTGGAAACGTATTTTTGATGTATTGTCTACTAACAAAGAATTTGCAAAGAAGTTTACCAAAAACGGAGATTTTTACTCTTTTAAAGATGGCAAAAACAGTTACGTTGATCAATTATTTTTCACCGTAAAAGACGGAATTGTTTATTTGACGACCTCAGTTGACAATTTAAATACTAAATATCAATCTTCAGAATCTGAAAAATGGATGAAAGATTCTGCAAAATATCCTTTGTCCGGAAGATTGGATGTCAAAAAACTTTTGGTTGGTCTTGAACAGGAATTCAAATCACCTTCTGAAAGAAAAACTTTGGAGATGCTGAAGAAAAATGTTGGCGAAATGTACTTTAAAACAGAAGCAAAAAGCGGAAGCATTCAAACCGAAATGAACTACAACACCAATCCTGATTCTGAAAACAGTTTGATGTATTTCTTTGATCTGTTTGATGAAATGTTTAAAAATAAAGAATCTGCGAAAAAGGAAAAAACTTTTTAAACAAATATGCTTAATATCTCAGGATCAATAGGAACGGGCTTTAGCCCGTTTTCAAATAAATAATTTTCATTTGGCTTTAGCCAAAACTTATTTTGAAAAGTTTAATATTAAATAACTTAGATAAATTAATGAAAAAGAAATATATCTTTCTGGTCATCGTTTTTCTGATTGCGGCAACGATTTATGCTTTGTTATTTCACAAGGATAAAGCACTAAAATTTATCCCGAATAATGCAGATGTCGTAGTTTTAGTTGATGTGAAAAAAGTCACGAGACAATATATTTTCGCTTTGATAACTCATCCTTCAGAATGGTTTAAAAGTGGTGAGAAAAATAAAGAAAGAATTTCTATACATAAATCCGGGATGAAAATTCCGGATTTTATTCAGATTTTTCACCTGAAAAATACGCAGTTTGGAGATTGGTACTCGATTTTGGAACTTGAAGATAAAACCAAATTTGTACAATTTTTAAAGCAAAATAAATTTATTAAAAACGGAGAAAAGCTTTTTCATAAAGATGGAATTTTTATCAATGTTGAAGATAAAACCTGTATTGTCGGAACTTCAAATGCTGCTTTTGAAAACATCAGAAATACGTTTTTATCAAAACAGGAAACCAATATTCTGAATGCAGATCAATTCATCAAAAATTCTGCTGGAAGCATTTCTTACATTTCAGAATCAAAAATTACTAATTTTTTGATCAACATAAATTCAGATGATATTGAAGTGAAAAGTTCTGAAGCTAGAGATAATTTTAAATCATTAATCTCGAAACTTGATCGAGAAAATCAGTTTTTGAATGCGGAATTGGATGAAAAAAATGTGAAAAGCGGTCTTCAGTTTTTTAATAAAGATTTAAAAGATTCTCTTCACATCAGCTATTTTAAAACCAATGCAGAACTTGAAGAAGTGAATGACACCATCATCAGTTACGGTTACGATGATAATTTTAATGAAATTGAAAAGGTAAGTTATCAGAAAATTATTCAGCCCAACTTTATCATTTCTCTTCAAAATTCAGATCCTGAGCAGACATGGAAATTCTTTCAAAATAAAAAATGGATTAACAGTCAGAATCAATTTACAGCAATTCCGATTCAGCCAAATCGTATTGTAAAAAAAGAAAAAGAAATTATAGTTCAGACAACAAGAAATCCGTTACAACTATCTCAGAAACAAAAAGAAAACTATATTTTTATTAAGAATAGCAAGTTGTTGTCTTCATCTTTTCTGCAGTTAAAATCTAACCGGAAAAAGTTGCTTTCAAACATCTATTATATTTTTTACGGAAATAAATCGCAGGATTATTTATTTAAAATAAAACTAACCAAAAATAAGCTTCCCTTACTTTTGAGATGGTAAATTGAGTAGCTCTAAAAATTTAATTTAAAAAATGGATTCTTCAGTTCTGTCATTGCTAAAAACATTCACTCATTATTTTTTACATCTGGTTTTTCCGGTGCTTATAGCATTGGTATTTTACAGAAATAGCTGGAAGAAAGTGTATTTGATTCTCTTGGCAACAATGCTTGTAGATCTTGATCATCTCTTCGCCGATCCCATTTTTGATCCCAATAGAATGAGTGTTGGTTTTCATTTCTTACATTCTTATTATGCCATTGCGGTGTATTTTTTGCTGTTATTTTTCAAAGGAAATTTAAGAGTAATCGGTATTGGTCTGCTCTTTCATATGTTGACAGATTATCTTGATTTTGTGTTGTGGCATCATTAAAATAAGATTAATATTTTCTTTTGATAATTGAAAACCCATAGATTTTTTGTATTTTAGGAACACTTATGAAACCAAAAGAATTTTTAAACTACACTTATATTTTCCCCGTCCTTGCAGTAATTTATTACTTCACGGGTTTGATGGGAACAGGAGTTATATTTGATGTCATTGCCGGAATTTTACTGACTGGAAGTGTACTTTCTGCGGTTCATCACGCAGAAGTTGTCGCGCATAAAGTCGGTGAACCATATGGAACGATCATTTTGGCGCTCTGTATCACAATCATTGAAGTTGCACTCATCGTTTCTCTGATGGTCGCAGGTGGTGAGCAGGCTCTTACTTTAGCGAGAGATACCGTTTTTGCAGCGGTAATGATTATTTTAAATGGAATTATTGGTATTTGTATTTTAGTGGGCGGAGTCAAATATTTTGAGCAGTTTTTTGCCCGTACTTCAGCAACAACTTATTTGGTAAGTATTGTTTCCATTCTTGTGATTACTTTGGTACTCCCGAATTTTACTTCAAGCGTCAACGGACCTTATTATAACAATGCACAATTGATCTTTGTTTCGATTGCCTGTTTAGTGATTTATGGAGTTTTTCTGATGGTGCAGACGGTAAGACACAGAAGTTATTTTGTACCGGCAGATGGAAATGCTGAAGAGCATTTTATTCCAAACAGAACGCAGGCGATTGTGAGCTTTTTATTTTTGGTGGTGTGTTTGGTTATCGTGGTTTTAATGGCGAAAGGTCTTTCAAAAACCATTGAAGATATGGTACAAAGTATGGGAGCACCAAAATCTTTGGTTGGAGTTATTATTGCAGCTGTTGTGCTGCTTCCAGAAGGAGTTGCTGCGATTCGTGCAGCGAGAAATAATCAGATACAGTCGAGTTTAAATTTAGCTTTAGGATCGGCTTTAGCGAGTATTGGTCTGAGTATTCCGGCGATTTCTGCAGTAAGTATTATGTATGATATTCCGTTGGTTTTAGGGTTGGATAAAAAAGATATTATTCTTCTCACTTTATCGGTTTTCATCGTCATGCTGTCATTAAGCCGCGGAAAGACGAATGTTCTGTACGGAACCGTTCTGTTGGTGAATTTAGCTGCTTATATTTTCACGGTTATCGTTCCGTAAACTTTAAATAAATTTAAACAATTAAAGTTTTCTTGCCATTTCCATTTTATAAGCCATTAAATTGGCGATGTTTTCAGACTTTGTAATTGCCATTGAAGCATTTACACCTGTGAAATTTTCTTCGATGGTCTGTTTCCAGAGTTCCAACCATTTGGCAAAATGATGTTTCTCCATGGCTTCCAAATGGTTGATAGGAAAATGTTTTGCCATCGGATTTCCTTTATAGCTCATCTGTCCAAAAAGAATTGTCTCCCAGAAAGAATACATTTTCGGTAAATGTTGATCCCAATCTACTTTCATAATGTCGTTAAAGAAAAAACCAATGGTTTCATCTTTAACTACTTTCGCATAAAAACTATTGACAAGAAGTTCGATATCTTCTCTTGATTCCAGCTTTTTCATGTGTAGATATTTATTGTTTTTAAAGATCCCAAATAGTCGGGAGAAATATTGCAGTCGCTGTATCTTGACTTGTGTCTATGTTTGCAAATCATGGCGATTTCATATGTCAAATTTAGCTTAAAATTAAATGTAAAATTCAATCTTCAAATTGATAAATTTCATGGAAACAATATTTTATCTTTGTAAATTATTTTATCTTTTTTAAAAGAATATCGCAAGTGATTTAGAAAATATGGCAAAAGGTTTCAGAAAAAGGATCAGTCAGGAAAACTCCGAAAACAGTGGTTTCGGAAGTCGTGCTTCGGGAAGATTCATCAATAAAGACGGGCTTCCGAACGTAAGAAGAAGAGGTGTCAATGTTTTCAACAGATTAAGTTGGTATCACACGATGCTGAATTTGTCGTCATTTCGATTCATCGCTTATCTGGTGTTAATGTATATTTTCATTAATCTGATTTTTGCGTGCATCTACTATCTGATTGGAGTAGAACATCTTACGGGAATCGATAAAAGCAATCCGTTGGATGAATTTATCGATGTATTTTTCTTCAGTTCACAGACTTTTACAACGGTTGGTTATGGTAGAATTGCTCCTGTAGGATTTTTGGCAAGTTTGGTTGCTACTTTTGAGGCATTTTTGGGATTGCTTACCTTTGCAATTGCAACGGGTTTGTTTTACGGAAGATTTTCAAGGCCTAGAGCTTATCTCAGGTTTTCAGATATTGCGGTGATTGCTCCTTTTCAAGGTGTTACAGCTTTAATGTTCAGATTGGCTCCGTATAAAAATAATGCTTTAACGGATGCTGATGTTACTCTTTCAACTGCCATTGAAATCAATGAAGAAGGAACTACGAAAAGCAATTTTTACCGATTGGAAACACAATTAAGTAAAATCAATACTTTATCTCTAAACTGGACGGTTGTTCATAAAATTGATGAAAATTCTCCATTTTCAGGATTTTCTGCAGATGATTTTAAAAATACAAATATTGAAATCATTGTTCACGTACGAGCATTTGACGAAGTATTTTCAAATACAGTTGTTCAGAGAGCATCTTATGTGTCGAAGGAAATCATTTACGGAGCAAAATTTATCCCGATGTATTATCCTGATCAGGAGAAAGATTCCACCGTGTTGGATCTTGATAAAATTAATGAATACGAAAAAGCAGAACTTCCTGTTTTTGAAACGGAAAGATCATAATGGATTTAGAATTATACAAAAAACAGGCTTTACAAAGGCAAAAAGATCATAAAAAATTTCTGGAAGGTTTAAAAAAGAAGCCTCCTAAAAACCTTGATTATATTGTTCAGGAAACTCATGAAGAGGTTTTTGAAAAAATTGATTGTCTTCAATGCGCAAACTGTTGTAGAACTACAGGACCATTGTATACAGAGAAAGATATAGAGCGAATTTCCAAGCACCTTCGTATGAAACAGGCTGATTTTGAAGCAAAATTTTTGCGTGTTGATGAAGATAATGATAAAGTTCTGCAGAATTTACCTTGCTTTTTTCTGAATGAGGATAATACGTGTTCGATCTATGATGTTCGTCCGAAAGCGTGCAGAGAATATCCTCATACAGACCGAAAGAAAATCTATCAAATTAATGATTTGATGATAAAAAATACGGTCATTTGCCCCGCTGCTTTTGAGTTTGTGGAGAGCATGATGAAGAATCTAAATAAATAATTCTGAATCTTAAATATTTGCAAAATCTTATAAAGTTTCGTTAAAACCTTCTTTACAAATAATTTATTTCAAAAGGGATCGTTTTATAAATAAATCAATCCCCAATTGGTTTTATCATAGAAGTAGTTTTTTATATAAGTAAAATGGAATCCTGAAATTTAATGTTTCAGGATTTTTTCTGATCGATTTCCATCATTCTGAACTGTGTTATTTTTTCGATTAAATCTAAAGGCAGATTTTCAGTCAGAGGAAATTGAACTGCACCTTTGGAAAACTTATATTTTCTTTCATTAAAATCATTCTGAAACTCTTTAATTCCTTCAGCTCCAGGATAAAAACCAATATGTTTTTTGTATCCCGCAAAATAGATTAAAGGCTTTTTTTTATACCTGAAAGCAGGCATTTGGTAACCAATGTATTCTTCAATTTCGGGATCTTGTAAATGAATAATTTTTCTTATAATTTCAAATTTCTCCTGAATATCTTCCGGAAATAGCAGATAATATTCTTCAATATTTTTAAATATGTTTTTCATTTTAAATCCTTTTCATAAAGATAAAAAAAGCGCTGAATAAATTCAACGCTTTCCTCTTTCACTATTACTATTTTTCCCATTTATAATCCCGGGACAGGTTGTAAGAAAAAAGGCCGGGAAAACTTCCCGACCTTTATATTTTATACTACACCTTGAGCAAGCATTGCTTCTGCTACCTTTACGAATCCGGCGATGTTTGCGCCTTTTACGTAGTTCACATAGCCATCTTCCTCTTTTCCATAGTCTCTACAAGCTTTGTGGATTCCGATCATGATCTCTTTCAATCTTGCATCAACTTCTTCAGAAGTCCAGTTTAGTCTGATTGAGTTTTGAGTCATTTCCAAACCTGAAGTAGCAACACCACCTGCGTTAGAAGCTTTCCCCGGAGAGAACAATACTTTGTTGTCAAGGAAATAATTGATAGCATCTAATGTAGAAGGCATATTTGCGGCTTCTGTTACACAAAGGCAACCGTTTTCTACCAATAATTTAGCATCTTCTAGGTCTAATTCGTTTTGAGTTGCAGAAGGAATTGCGACATCACACTTCACTTCCCAAGGACGTTTTCCTGCGTAGAATATTGCAGAAGGATATTTTTTAGCATAATCTTCAGCTCTGTTATTACCAGAAGATCTTAATTCTAATAAATAATCGATTTTTTCTCCGTCGATACCGTCTTTATCGTAAACATAACCGTCCGGACCAGAAAGAGTAACCACTTTTCCGCCAAGTTCTGATATTTTTTTGATAACTCCCCATGCTACGTTACCGAAACCTGAAACTGTTACTGTTTTATCTTTAAATGTTTGTCCGATAGTTTTCAGCATTTGCTCAGCGAAGTAAACAACACCATAACCTGTAGCTTCAGGACGGATTAATGAACCACCGTAAGCAAGACCTTTTCCTGTAAGAACTCCGGTAAATTCGTTTCTGATTTTCTTATATTGTCCGAATAAATATCCGATTTCTCTTGCTCCAACACCGATATCTCCTGCAGGAACGTCAGTTTCCGGACCAATGTGCTTACACAATTCTGTCATGAAAGCCTGGCAAAAACGCATTACTTCCATATCCGTTTTTCCTTGCGGGTCAAAATCTGAACCTCCTTTTCCTCCTCCCATAGGAAGCGTAGTCAATGAGTTTTTAAATACCTGCTCAAAAGCTAAGAATTTAAGTACAGAAAGGTTCACCGTAGGATGGAAACGAATTCCTCCTTTGTAAGGTCCGATTGCAGAGTTCATCTGAATTCTGAAACCTCTGTTTACCTGAATCTCTCCTTTGTCATCAACCCATGGAACTCTGAAAATAATAATTCTTTCAGCTTCAGCCATTCTCTCAAGAAGCTTCATGCCGGTATATTCTTTTCTGGTTAAAATAAACGGAATTACAGTTACAGCAACTTCTTTAACTGCCTGTAAGAATTCCGGTTCGTTAGGGTTTTTCGCCTCAATTTTAGCGATAAATTCCTGGATTTTCTGGTCAATATTATATTGTTCCATATTAGGTAGGGTTGAATATTATGTCAACAAATTTAATTTTTTTTTCAAGATTCACAATAGCTTATTTAATATTTGCTGATAATTCAATAATAATGTCGAGGAATATTATTAAATTGATAATTATGAATTAAATTTTGTTAAAAATTAAATGTTATATGTGAAATAATGAAATATTAAGAAATCGTTAATTCTCAAATAGCTATAAATTGTCTCCCGGAAAATGATTTTACTTTACCTAAAAGCTCTAATTCTAAAATGACAGGCAGAATTTTGTGTGAAGCTACAGAAATTTTCTCTGCCAAATCATCTAATGTAAGGTGAGGATTTTCTACGATTTTTGTATATATTAATTCTTGATTTTCAGATAATTGAATTGTGATCTCACTTCGTGGAAAAAGTTCTGCAATCTTTTCTTTAGCATCATTAAATCCTGTCAAATCCAGTAAATCTTTTATAGTCGAAATTGCCGTTGCTTTATTTTGAAAAATTAGATGATTGCAACCCTGACTATATTTATCGGTAATTTTTCCGGGTAAAGCAAAAACATCTCTATTGTAAGTATTTGCAAACGTTGCAGTGCTTATAGAGCCACCTCCAAACGCAGTTTCTACCACAATCGTTGCCGGAGAAATTCCTGCAACAATTCTGTTTCTCTGAATAAAATTTTCTCTGTCCGGCTTTCGGGATGAATTAAATTCCGTAAACAAAGCTCCGTTTTCTTCAATGATTTTTTCAGAAAGTTTTTTGTTTTTTGAAGGATATAACGTATGAAAACCGTGAGCCAAAACTCCGAGGGTAGGGATTTGATGTTTTAAAGAATATTCATGAACTTCCTTATCAACACCTAAAGCTAAGCCGCTTACAGAAATGAATTGATGTGATTTCGATTCTTCAAAAAAATCTTCAATAAATTTTTTGCCATAAGCTGTAATGTTTCTCGTTCCGACTAAACTTATAGGTTTTAATTTTTTGTCGAAATTTCCCTTTTGATATAGAATTGCAGGGGCGTCATCGCATTCTTTCAGTAAAAAAGGCAATTCGTTTTGATGCCTTAAATTGATTTTTATGGAATTTTTTTCACAAAATAAAAGCTCTTTTTCAGCAAATTTCAGATGTTCAGGATTTCCAATGTCAGAAACTGTTTTGGTGCCTATTCCGTCGGTTTTACTAAGCTCTTTTTTCGAAGTTTCCCAAACGTTTTTTGCACTTCCGAAACTGCGGACGAGTTTAAAAAAATTGATATCACCTATAAAATTACATTCACGCAAAGCGATGGAATAGAGATGTTCTTCAGAATACATTTGTGTTTTATTTTCTCCAAATGTAATAAAAATTGTGAATTATTTTTTTCTTATCTCTTCTAAATGATCCCAAAGATCTTCATTTTTTTTGTAAGGTAATTCGAGGAAATCTTCAGGATGGTTTTCTTTATATTCCTGCCACAATTTGTCATCTTTTTCGCTGTAATAATTAGGAAATTCCCAGATAAATCTTTTCTTTTTGTCACCAATATTTTTAAAAACAAAAGCTAAAATACTTCCCACAACTGCGCCGGACAAATGAGCCTGCCACGAAATTTTACTTGGTTCCTGCATATTGTAAAACAGTTCTTCAGGAAACATTCCCCAAATCAGACTTCCGTAGTATAAAACGACTAAAAGTGAAATGGTCAGCAAGGTCATATTCCATTTGAAAACTCCGCTGAAAAATAGGAAAAATGCGAGTACATAAACAATTCCACTTGCTCCGATGGTACAGGTGTACATGTATTCGCCTGTCAGAATGTCGATTGGCGGAAGCATCCATAGTAAAAGTCCCGTTGCAAGCCAACCCAAAATAAAAACTTTGTTGGCAACCAATGGATAGAACTGATACAAAAGTCCCATTAAGACAACGATAGGAATAGAATTTCCGATAATATGATCAATACTTCCGTGAAGTAGAGGTGACGTGATAATTCCTAACAAACCTTCCGGCAGCAAAGGAATAATTGCGCCAAAGCAACTTGCAAAAAAGCCCTGCATCTGTAAAAAGTATCCCAACCACATTGCTCCCAACATAAGTAGGGGATTGATGATAGCACTTTTGTAAATTACATTTTTAAACATACCTGGAATGTGTCAAATCAAAAGCCAACAATAAATTTCGGAAAATTTGTCGATGATTTTAATTTTTAAAAAATATATAAGACAAAAGGTAAGTTTTTTTAAGGTTTTGTATTTCAAATAATGACGTAAAATGAATTTATTACAAACCTTTGAAAATGTGAGAAATGCCATTTAACATTATATCCCTATTTTTGCATCTGGAAAAATTGAGATTATGAGAAAGATTTTCGTTTTACTTTTTATGTATTTAAGTGTTTATTCATTTGCACAGGTGGTGATCAGCGATTCTGCTGCAGTTGATACGATAAAAAAGCCAAGACATTGGTCTATAATTGCTAAAAACAGTGTGATGTTTAATCAGGCCGCGTTTTCAAATTGGGTCGGCGGTGGAGCTAATAATGTTGGTTGGTTGGCAAGTGCAAATTATAATTTGGTGTATGAAAAAGGACGCCATCTTTGGGAAAATATAATTATCCTGAATTACGGACAAAATACCACAAAAGGAGTGGGAACGAGAAAAACTCAGGATGTTCTAAACGTTTCAACAAATTACGGACGTCAGTTTTCAAAAAGCTGGTATGTTTCCACAGGAGCGAGTGTACTTTCACAATTCTCAGGTGGTTTTGAAGATGGAAATAATCCTGAAGCCAAGAAAATTTCGAACTTTATGGCTCCGGGTTATGTGAATGCTGGTTTGGGTATCACTTACAGACCGAACGATAATCTTACGGTAACTTTGAGACCCGCCAACGGAAGATTTACTTTTGTTTTGGATAAAGAATTGCAGTTGGCCGGAAATTACGGCTTAAAAGCAGATGGAGATTTTTTCCTAATGCAGATCGGTTTTTTGGGTTCTGCCATTTATAAAGTAAAACTGATGGAAAATATTGAAATGACCAACACAGGTTCGATATTCTCCAATTATCTTGAAAATCCTGATCACATGGTATTATCATACAATATGCTTTTAAACATGAAAATCAACAGGTTTGTTTCTTCAATCGTGACCTTAGATTTGATGTACGATCATAATCAGATTCAGAAAACCCAGTTGAAACAGACGTTAGGAATTGGCTTTGCCTACAATATTGATAATGGCGTAAAGCGTTCTGACCGAAAAGACAGTCAGTGGTGGTTAAAGAAATAAATTTAAAATCATTATAAAACGGGAAAAGCACTTCGAGTGAAGTGCTTTCTTTATTTATGTTTAATGGAAGTTTAAAACTCCATAGTAACTTCAAGTTTTTCAGCTAAAAGCTGCTCGATTTTTACTTTTAACGGCTCAATGTCGATGTTCTGCATTGCATCATTGGCAAAAGCGTAAAGCAGTAATGCCTGAGCTTCTTTTTTAGAAATTCCTCTTGCTCTCAAATAAAATAAAGCATCTTTATTCAACTGACCAACCGTACAACCGTGAGAACACTTCACATCGTCTGCGAAAATCTCCAGCTGAGGCTTGGTGTCAATCTTAGCACCTTCGCTCAGTAAAACGTTGTTATTTTGCTGGTAAGCGTTGGTTTTCTGAGCGATTTTATTTACAAATACTTTTCCGTTGAAAACCCCGTGAGATTTATCTTTGAAAATACCTTTGTAGTTCTGGTAACTCTGACAGTTTGGCGTATTGTGGTGAACTGCCGTGTGGTGATCTACCAACTGATCTTTCCCGATAATCGTAATTCCATTCATGAAAGAGTTGATATTCTCTCCGTTATGAATAAAATCAAGATTGTTTCTGATGATTTTCCCTCCGAAAGTAAATGTATTTACCGTCGTTAAGCTGTCTCTTTCCTGTTTTGCAAACGTATGATCTACCAGATAAGAAGTGTCGCTGTCATTCTGAATTTTGTGCCAGTCTGCTTTTGCATTCTGATAAGTGAAAATTTCAGTTACGGAATTGGTAAACACAAAACTTTCATCAAAATTATGGTGACTTTCAATGATTTCAACTTTCGCTCCTTCTTCTACAATCAGTAAATTTCTAGTGTTGTAGAATGTGTTTTCTTCCTGATTTTGAGAAAGGTAAAAAACGTGAATCGGTTTTTCGATGATCACATTTTTCGGAACTTTTAAAAAGAATCCGTATTTGCAATATGCCTGATTTAAGTTTGTAAAAGCTAAATCTTTTGCGGCAATTGTGTTAAAATATTTATCGAAAACATCTTTGTGATTCTCATCATTCAAAGCGTAGTTGAAAGACAGAAATTCTGCATTTTCGATAGAAATGTTTGAAAGCTCTTTGTGAAGCTGACCGTTTACAAAAACAATCCAGTCAAAATTTTCTTCTCCCAAATGAAGCTCATCAAGCTGTTCTTTGGTGATGTTGTGACTTTCTTTCGGGAAAAAATTATAATCTTTCTCCGTGATTTCTTTGATGTTGGTATACTTGTATTCTTCGTCTTTCTTTGTAGGAAAACCTTTGATTGCAAATTTCTGAAGCGCAATTTTTCTGTCGTCATCTAAAAATCTGTGACGCAGACTCTCCAAAAATTCACTGTGATTTTCTATTGTTTGATCGTATAAAGCCATTACTGATATTTCGGCCATCACACCTTTATTATAAATTTAATTTGTATCAATACCGCAGTTTCTCACTGCATTTTTGACTAAGGATTGATAAAAAACTTAACCAAAAATATTTTATTAGTTAAGCAACCAGTCGTATCCCTTGCTTTCCAATTCTAAAGCTAAAGATTTATCACCTGTTTTAATGATTTTTCCGTTTGCTAAAACGTGTACATAATCAGGCTCAATATAATTCAGCAATCTCTGGTAATGCGTAATTAAAAGCACTGCATTTCCTTCGTTTTTAAACTGGTTTACACCGTCTGCAACGATTCTTAATGCATCAATATCTAATCCAGAATCGGTTTCGTCAAGAATGGCCAATTTAGGATTCAACATCATCATTTGGAAAATTTCGTTTCTTTTCTTTTCACCTCCAGAAAAACCTTCGTTTAATGATCTTGAAAGGAAATCTTTTTTAATTCCAAGCTTTTCAGATTTTTCACGAATCATAGCAAGCATTTCTTTTGCAGGCATATCTTCAAATCCGTTGGCTTTTCTGTTTTCGTTCAAAGCAGCTTTAATGAAATTCGTCACAGAAACTCCCGGAATTTCTACCGGATATTGAAAAGAAAGGAAAATTCCTTTGTGCGCTCTCTCTTCAGGAGCATCTTCAATAATGTTTTCACCTTGAAAAATGATTTCGCCTTCCGTCACTTCGTAATCTTCTTTTCCTGCAATTACAGAAGAAAGCGTAGATTTTCCCGCTCCGTTGGGTCCCATAATCGCATGAACTTCGCCCGGCTTAATTTCAAGATTGATACCCTTTAATATTTGTGCGCCATCTTCAATTCTGGCATGTAAGTTTTTAATGTTTAACATACTTTTTTATTCGTAGTGTCCTTTTAAAGACAAAATATTTAATATTTCTATTGTATTCTCTTCGGTAATCTGATAAATAATTCTGTGCTCTTTATCAATTCTTCTTGACCAAAACCCCGTAAGATCAAATTTCAATGCTTCTGGTTTTCCTAGACCTTCATATGGATGAATTAGGATATCCTCAATCAGAGAAGTGATTTTTTTCATAATGGACTTGTTGCCGGATTTCTTCCAAAAAGCAATATCTCTCTGTGCCTTTTCAGAATAAATTATTTCCACAAATCCTCTGTTTTTATCTTAACGCCTTTACCTTCTTTAATACTCTTTTCAGCTTCTAAAATTTCTTTTACAAACTCAGGATTGTATGGATTTTCTTCTTTCTGCTCAATTTCAAAACCTAATGCTTTAGCAAGTGATTTAATCACTTCAAAATCTTTTTTCTTCAAATTTTTCAGAACAACTTCCATAATTTAAATTTTATTTAAAATTACAAAATTCTATCCTACAGAACCTTCCAAAGAAATCTCCAGTAATTTCTGAGCTTCAATGGCAAACTCCATTGGTAATTTATTTAAAACTTCTTTACTAAAGCCATTCACGATTAAAGCAATTGCTCTTTCGGTATCGATACCTCTCTGGTTACAGTAGAAAATCTGATCTTCACCGATTTTTGAAGTGGTAGCTTCGTGCTCCAGCTGCGCCGAAGGATCTTTAATTTCGATATAAGGGAAAGTGTGCGCTCCACATTCGTTACCCATCAATAATGAGTCACACTGTGAGAAGTTTCTCGCTCCTTTTGCGGATGGCATTACTTTTACCAATCCTCTGTATGAGTTTTGAGATTTTCCTGCAGAAATTCCTTTAGAGATAATCGTTGATTTTGTATTCTTTCCGATGTGGATCATCTTTGTACCTGTATCGGCATATTGATGATTATTGGTTACTGCGATAGAGTAAAACTCACCGATAGAACCGTCACCTTTTAAGATGCAAGAAGGATATTTCCATGTTACTGCAGAACCTGTTTCAACCTGCGTCCATGAAATTTTTGCTTTGGTTTCGCACAATCCTCTTTTGGTTACAAAGTTGAAAACTCCACCTTTACCTTCTTCATTTCCAGGATACCAGTTCTGAACAGTTGAATATTTAATTTCAGCATTATCCAAAGCAATCAATTCAACAACCGCTGCGTGAAGCTGGTTTTCGTCTCTTGACGGAGCGGTACAGCCTTCAAGATAAGAAACATAACTTCCTTCATCTGCAATTACAAGTGTTCTTTCAAACTGACCTGTTCCAGACTGATTGATTCGGAAATAAGTTGATAATTCCATCGGACATCTTACGCCTTTTGGAATATAGCAGAAACTTCCGTCAGAAAATACTGCGGAGTTTAATGCTGCATAGAAGTTGTCTCCTCTTGGAACCACTTTTCCAAGATATTTTTTTACCAAATCCGGATGATTCTTAATCGCTTCGGAAATTGAACAGAAAATAATTCCTTTTTCTGCTAAAGTGTCCTGAAAAGTTGTTTTTACAGAAATCGAATCGATAACAATATCAACAGCAACATTTGAAAGCCTCTTCTGTTCTTCAATGTTGATTCCTAATTTGGCAAAAGTTGCCAGTAATTCAGGATCCACTTCATCTAAGCTTGCCAGTTCCGGTTTAGCTTTCGGTGCAGCGTAATATTTAATTGCCTGAAAATCCGGTTTTTGATATTTGATGTTTGCCCATTCAGGCTCTGTCATTTTCAGCCAGATTCTGAAAGATTCCAAACGCCATTCTGTCATCCATTCCGGCTCTTCTTTTTTAGCAGAAATAGCACGGACGATGTCTTCGTTTAAGCCTGTCGGGAAATCTTCGTAATCGAGTATCGTTTCCCAGCCGAATTCGTATTTTTTATTTTCTAAATCGACTCTTAAGTCGTCTTCAGTATATTTACTCATTTTAATAGATTTTAGAAATTAGATTTAAGATTTAGATTGTTCTAAATCAATACTTCCAATGTCTAATTATAAGCTAAAACTCTCACCACAACCACACGTTCTGGCTGCATTAGGATTGTTAAAAACAAATCCTTTTCCATTCAATCCACCTGAGTATTCGAGGATGGTACCTGCTAAATAAAGAATAGATTTTTTTTCTACAACAATTTTGATGTTGTTGTCTTCAAAAACCTGATCTGTTTCTGTTTTTTTGTTGTCAAAACCCAAAACATATTCCAAACCAGAACAACCTCCGCTCTTTACCCCAACTCTTATATAATCTTCTGCCGGATTAAAACCATCTTCTGTCATCAGTTGAATGGCTTTTTCCTTAGCATGATCTGAAACTTTTATCATTGTATTTATTTAGAATGATTTAATGGTGCAAAAATACGAACAATAATCAGTATATAAAAATCGTCGTTTTTATTTTATCAATTTTTATCATCGATGGTTTAACTTTGAAGGTAATTTAAAATCAAAACTATAAATCCATTAAAAAATGAAAAAACTAGGCATTTTAGCTGTTGCGCTTTTGGCGCAGGTTACTTTCGCACAAACCAACAGATTTGTTTATCAGGTGACAATGAAACCTGATGCTTCTAATAAATCAGATATTAAAACTGAGAATGCTTATTTAGACATTTCACCAGAGAAATCTATGTTCTATTCTGAAAACAGAATTAAAAGAGATTCTGTAATGCAGGCTAATCGCCAAAGTGGTGGAGCGAGAGGTTTTAATAGAGATCAGATGGAAAGTTTGAGAACGAATATCAACTATTCTATTGAGAAAGATAAAAAAAATCAAAAAACACTTTATAAAGATCGTTTAGGAAGAGATCAATATTCTTATGAAGAAGACCGTCCATTAGATTGGAAAATTTTACCTGAAACTACTAAGATTGGTGAATATAAAGTTCAGAAGGCTGAAACTGATTTTGGTGGAAGAAAATGGACAGCCTGGTTTACAACAGATTTACCTTATCAAGACGGGCCTTATAAATTTAGCGGACTTCCTGGATTGGTTGTAAAAGCGGAAGATAGTAGTGGAGATTATTCTTTTGATTTAATGAAAAATTATAAAATCTCTGACTTTCCTGAGATGACGACATTCGGTAACATCATTAAAGTTAAAAGAACCGATTACGTTAAACAACAAGAGAAATTTAAAACAGATCCTATGTCATTTATGAATAGTCAGCGTGGCGGTGGAATTTCTGCTCCAATGAGAATCGGAGGTGGCGGTGGCGGAAATCAAAATTCCGGAGACATGAGAAAACGAATGGAAGAAAGAGTAAAAGAAGAGACAAAGAAAAACAGCAATCCTATTGAGCTGAAATAAATTAAAAAGACCTGAAGAAATTTCTTCAGGTCTTTTTAATTTATTTTAAAAGTTGATTGAAAGTATCTCCTTGCTTGATATCTCCGGAGTTATAACCTTTCATAAACCATTCTTTACGTTGTGCCGATGAACCGTGTGTAAAACTTTCCTGATTCACATAGCCTTGTGATCTTTTCTGAATGTTATCATCTCCCACAGCTTCTGCTGCTTCAACCGCAGACTCTAAATCACCTGGTTCAAGGAATTTCTCTCTTTCATTAGAATATCTTGCCCAAAGTCCTGCATAAAAATCAGCCTGAAGTTCAGTTGCTACAGATACTTTGTTCATTTCTTCCTCGGAGTATCTTCCACTTCTTCTCAATTGATCAGTTTTATCTAAAGTTCCTAAAAGATTCTGTACATGATGTCCCATTTCGTGAGCCAAAACGTAAGCAATTGTAAACTCTGTCACTTTAGCTCCAAATCTCTCTTGAAGTTCATCAAAGAAACTCATATCCATATAAACAGTTTGATCTGCAGGACAATAAAAAGGCCCCATTGCAGATTGTGCAGTTCCGCAACCAGATTGAGTTTGGGTTGTAAATAACACAACTTTTGCAGGTTGAAATCTCATACCGTTATCAGCAAAAATTTTTGTCCAGGTTTCTTCGTTTTCAGCGGTGATCATTTTAATAAATTCTCCGACTTGCTGCTCGTTTTGACTTAACTCTCTTTGTTCAGTCTGAGGTGCAGAACTTCCGCCTGAAGAAAGAATTGCAGAGGGATCTCCACCAAGGAAAAATACAATGGCAGCAATAATAATTGTTCCTAATCCACCACCTACAATTGCTCCGCCACCACCGGATCCTCTTCTGTCATCCACGTTACCGCTTCTATCGTCTGTCCATTTCATAATAAATAATTTTACAGGTAAAGTTAAAAATATTCTTTATATAGAAATCAATTAGACTTGAGAATTTCCAAAGCCAATACTTTCTTTTTTGTCAGAAAGGCTTCTTTTGAAATTAATCATGCTTAATGCTGTTACAGCCGCTTCTACACCTTTATTTCCTAAATCACCACCGCTTCTTGCGATAGATTGCTCTTTAGAATCGTCTGTCAGAACACAGAAAATAGTTGGAGTGTCGGTTAATATGTTACAGTCCTTAATTCCTTGTGCGACAGCATCACACACAAAATCAAAATGCGGAGTTTCGCCTCTGATGACGCATCCGATTGCGATTACTGCATCAAATTTACGCTCTTTGCAAAGCTGCATACTTGCATAATTCAATTCAAAAGCTCCCGGAACGGAAAATAATCTGATGTTTTCAGATTTTACGCCTTCTTTTTCAAGAATTTCTAGAGCTGCATCACGTAGATTATAAGTTACAAAGTCATTCCACTCAGAAAAAACAATGCCGATAGAAAAATCCTCGGCATTATTTATATGAAGTGGCTTGTAATCTGAAAGATTAACTGTTGCCATGTGTTTAGTAATATTTAGTCATTTCAATATAAGAATCAGACATTCCGTTGTCGTAGTCCTGATATTTTTCGTCAATTGCTGCAAAATATTTTTTAGCTTCTGCATTTTTCTTCATTCCTAAAGCTACGATTCCTGCTTTTCTAGTGAAATAGTAAGTCGTGTAAGGATCGTCTGAAGCTGAAGCTGCTTTGTCTAATAACGATAAAGCTTCATCATTTTTGTTAAGTCCAGATTTTGCATCAGCCATTGCGCCATATTTCATAGCCATCAATGTTTTGTTGTCTGAAGAAAATTTATCTAAAAGATCGTAAGCTTCCTGGAATTTTCCTTCTTTAAATTTCAATAAACCTGCATTGTAAGCAGAAAGTTTACCGATTTTAGTTGAAGAATATTCGTTGTAAGTTCCTAAGTAACCCGGATTAGCAGCCGATTTTCCACCTAAAGCTTCTTTATCTTTTCCTTCGGTAAGGTTTTTTTGTGCAGCTAAATATGTTTTTACAGCTTCAGCATTCTTTGGAGCTACCACAAATTGCTGGTATCCGAAAAAGCCTAAAACTCCCAAAACTAAAACTCCAAAAGCGATGCTTAATGGTTTTTGATATTTTTCCAGGAATCTTTCTGTGTTTAAAGCCTCTCTGTCAAGATCTTTAAAAAATTCCACTGTTTCTTTACCTTCTTGCTCATTTGGAGCATTCTTACCCAATTTTGCCATAAATTCTTAAAAAATTGAACTGCAAATTTAATTGTTTCTGAGTGATTTACAAAATACTTTGCAGGTATTATTAAATGAATTGTAAATTCTTTATTTTTCCATCAATTTTTTTATGATTTAAATAAAAGAATTAATGATTTTAAATCTTAGTATTCTAAAGTATGATAAATTTCCGCATCAAATTTCTTGAGCTTTTCTTTGCCATTTAAATCTTTTAAACCAATCAAAAAACTAAACTGAACAATTTCTGCTCCTTGTTTTTCAACCAATTTTGCTGCAGCTTCTGTAGTTCCGCCTGTTGCTAAAAGATCATCATGTATTAAGATTTTCTGACCTTTTTTAATTTGACCTTCACGGGTTTCAATTTCTGCGCTTCCATATTCCAAATCGTATTTTTCTGAAATGACAGGTGGTGGAAGTTTTCCTTTTTTTCTGATTAAAATAAATGGAACATCCAAAGCAACAGCGATAGCAATTCCGAAAAGATAACCACGGCTTTCAATTCCACAAACCGCATCTACTTTTCCTTTGCTGAATTTTACCAGATCTTCAATAACTTCTACATACAGTTTTGGATCTAAAAAAATCGGAGAAATATCTTTAAACTGAATTCCGGGAATCGGAAAGTCAGCTATATTTTCTATGGTTTCGTTGAGTTTTCTGATCAGTTCCTGTGAAGCCATCGATTATGGATTTATCTTATAGCTTGAAATTTTCCATTCACCGTTGACACTTTTCAGTCCGAAAGTCGCTTTTAGAGAAGTTGTCCTTCCGTTCTTATCCGTCACGTCGTATGTTGCATTTACGCTTGCAGCATTTGGATTTGTAGCATTGGTCGTAATGTTTTTAACACTTACATTTTTGACAGCTCCAAAACCAGAAGTCGGGTTTGAAAATGACTCATAACTTCCCCAACTTGGATTGCTAGAAGAATCAAATGCAGCCTTTAAATTTTGTGAGCTAACGTTATTTAAAAATTTGCTTACTGTACTTTTAGGATCAGCCGTTGGCTGCTTTGGTTGAGTCGGAGTTGTTGTAGCATTCGGATCTGTGACAGTTCCCGTAGTTGTCCCTGTAGGATTATTTGGATCAATTACCGCATTCGGATCCTGAACCACCATTGTAGAATCTGTTTTAGGAACTTCAGGTACTTTCAAAGCGGAAGGATTTACATCCAAACCAATTTTAGACATTTTGAAAGTTTTTGCTGTAGTTTTTACAGAAACTGTGATGTCAATTTTGTTGTCAACAATTTTTGATGCTAATAAAGAAGAAAATTTAAGGTTAAATCCTCTGAAATTATTATCCTGCATCAAATTTTTCGCGGTTGAAAGTTTTACACCATTACTGAAAACCTCTAAAGTTGTTTCTAAACCTGCACCCGTAAAAGCAATTGGTTTTCCTGCATTGTCAACCAATCTCGGAATGATCTGCATCGAAGTTGCGCCATATCCTGCATCTCCGGTTAACTGTGTTGCTATGCTTAAAGAGCTTGCGCGTACATCGTTGGGATCGCTTTCTTTTGCAGTTTCATCACCGAAGATATTCATTTCTCCTAAAGATGGTGGAGCAGTACTTGCCCATTCAATACCATTTTTCTGTGCAACCTGATCTGCCAATGATAAAATTTCCGGAACTTTTTTTCCGTTGATTAACTGTCCGAGAGCTTTCAGTTCATTGACGTCACCTTCGGCTTCTACACCAAAAGTTTTTAAAATATATAACGCTTCATTAAATTTGATCTGCTCAATAGTTGTAAGACTTGAGGCCATATCATTGATGCTCGTCTGCAAAGTCTGGGTACTTGTAGCATCAACATGATCTTTCTTACAAGCTGTAAAAAGAAGTAAACTAAAAATAAGTAGAAAACTTAGCTTTTTCATTTGTTTATGGTTTGATGCAAATTTAGTAAAACCTTTATTAATACTGATTTTTTATTTTTTGTTTTCTTTTTCCTTTAAATCTTCTTTGAAGAACGAACTGAAAATGGTCTGCATATTCGGGAAAGCAGAGTCTTGCCAATAGTTGGTTTTGTAGTTGCTAATGTCTTTGTTTAATTTAACTTTTCCTTCCACATCATTGTCGTCACTGAAATCTAATTCTGTAGGATAAAAATTTTTGTAAGAGATAATTTGATTATAATCCGGTTCGCTCTTATGTTTAAATTTAACGTAACCAATCTCGTTTGATTCTAGGAAATCTCTCAAAGTTTTTTTTGAGCCTTTTTCATAAGAGTGGTTAATTAAAGCTTTTATATCATACAGTCTGTAACCAAATATTGCCATTTCTTTTTCCTGTAAAGCGCTTCCGCTGATTTCTATTTCGTCTTTTGTATTTCCTTTAAGCTCTTTTATGGTTGCTTTTCTACTTTTAAACTCATCGATATTTCCGACGTCTTTCAAAGGTGGCAGATCTAAAAACGTATTATAATCTAAAGATCCTGTCTGTTTTCTGTTGGTAGAAGGGTTTTCAAGTCTGAAGATTCTATATTGCTCTATGTTTGCACTTTTTACCTTTTTAGTTTTATTATCGAAAACATAAGTAGCTATGCCGTCAACGTAACAATTTAGTTTACCATTTACCGTTACGTAAGCATTAAAGTTTCCTTTTATCAAGGCGTATTTTGCCGGTTTATTGTTTTTGATGACAACAGCCTCAATGTCTTTTACTCTGTCGTTTAATTTAACAACATCTTTATCTAATTCTGCATAAGAAAATGTTCCGAGTGATAAATTTTCATATACCAGTTGAAATTTTTCTTGGGAAGGAGTCAAAGTTTTTCTTTCTATTTTTCCATCGATATCGGAATACGCAACGATGCTCCCATCTTTTCCAAACACTGAAACTTTTGGAAGAGGCTGATTTGTTTTTTCAGAAAGAAAAGTTGTGGATTGTGCATTGAAAAAGTTTAGTAACAGTACAAAGAAAAGCGAGAGCAATTGAGTTTTTTTCATGGTTTATAATTTAAGTTAAAAGTCTAATCTATTTATAAAGACAACTTAATTTTGAAAAGGTTGCCTTAAAAGACAAAAAAAAGACTGATTTATAATAAATCAGTCTTTTAAAGTTTTATTTTGTTACAAGCCCTTAGAAAGGATACTCATAAATTTCAGATTCGTGAAGGAAAGGGTTTCCTGTCGGAATTAGTTTCAATTTAGCTAATGCAGACATTACTGTGAAGATAAATAATCCTACTACAAATAATACAGCACCTAATACTAATAAAAGTACTTCAGGAGTATTCCAGAATGGACCAACTGTTCCCGGCATTACCATATTGAAGTAATCTAAAAGGTGACCTAAGATTACAACAATTGCCATAGTAGTAACCACTTTGTAATTTCTCTTGATACTTGAACTTACCAAAACCAATAAAGGTAATAAGAAGTTGATGATCAACATTGGTAAGAATGTAACTCCGTAGTGTTGGAATCTTCCGAAGAAGTAATTTACCTCTTCCGGTACGTTTGCATACCAATATAACATAAACTGAGCAAACCATGTGTACGTCCAAAGCATACTTGTAGCGAAAAGGAAAACTCCTAAATCATGCAAGTGGTTGTCATTGAACTGCGGCAAGAATCCGTTTTTCTTAAGATAAACACTAAGTAAAATAATTACAGCGATACCACTTGAAAGACAACTAACCATTGAATACCAGATGTACATTGTAGAATACCAGTGAGGGTCAATAGACATCAACCAATCCCATGCCCAAGCTGCAGATGCAAACCCGAAGAATGCAATATATCCTACTGCCCATCTGTAAAGGAACTGATACTCAACCAAAGATTTTGTATCATCTACTTTTTTAGATTGAGCTTTCAATTTCCAAGCGAAGAAAGATGCTCCGATTACATAGATCAAAGTTCTGATTGCATAGAAAGGAATATTTAAGAATCTTTTCTTTTCAAATAAGATCACATCGAAATGAGCAGAATTTGGATCTGTCAAATCCGGATCCATCCAGTGGAATAGGTGACCTTGGTGAAAGATATTTAATAACATTAATATTACTAAAATTGCTCCACCGTAAGGAATATAAGAAGCAATAGCTTCCATTACTCTTGTAATAATAATTGGCCATCCTGCGTGAGCTGCGTGCTGAATACAGTAGAAAAACAATACCGCACAACTTACTCCGAAAAAGAATACTGCTACAAAATGAATTGCTGCTAAAGGTTGGTTGTGAACCTGCATTGTAGCATGTTCAAGATGTGAAGCATGATCCTGAGGTCCAATCATCTCACTAGAGTGAGTAGGTGCGTCGTGACCTGAAGAATGAACTGCCTCCATCATATGCTCTATTTTTTCTGCAGTTAATCCGTGATTAAGGAAATAACCGATTCCAAATAGAACTAAACCTACAACAAGAAGTATGATAGAAGTTGATTTTAATTTTGGTGAAAAACTATACATTTCTTTTCTTATTTTTTAGTTGCGGTAGAATCTGTTTTTGCTGCTGCTGTAGCTGAGGCTGCTGCTGGTGCGCCTTTTTTAAAAGCGTTGATCACATACATTGCAACTCTCCATCTGTCTCCAGCGTTCAATTGTCCTGCATAAGAACCCATTGCATTTCTACCGTTTGTTAATACATAATGTACAGAACCTACAGTGATTTCTCTGTCTGCATAATTTGGTACACCTGAGTATGCGCCGCTTTGAACGATAGGACCTTGTCCGTCACCACCAGTTCCGTGGCACGCTGAACAAGTACGGTCAAATAACATTTTACCTCTTTCGATATCTTTCGCAGCATTAGCTGGATTTAATGGAGAAGAAGTTAATGATTTTGAAGCATCATAACCTGCGTTATATTCATCCGGATTTTTTGGAAGTTTACTTTCTTCAAAAACACCGTCTTTATTTTGAGCTACAGAACCTTCTACGGGAGCAAGACCTGTTGCATAGCTATTATTAGCAAATGCAGGAATCTCATTTTCGTGATCTGAATAAGCTATTTCAGCTTTCATCAAAGGATCGTAAGCTACCGGAAAGTACATATCCGGGAAATATACCAATGGTGTATTTTCTTTCGGTCCGCAAGAATTAAGTAAAACTGACGCTAAACCTAAAACTGCTGTAATTTTTAGTACATTCTTTTTCATTTTAAGCATCTTTAACAGTTATTTCTTCAACTCCCGTGTCAACAAGCAGCTGCTTAATAGATTCTACATCTTCAGTAATAAATTCCATCATGAATTTATCATCTGTAGTTCTTGGGTCTGGGTTCTGAGCCGGAGCACCAGGATACATTTTGTTTCTAACCAAGAAAGTTAAAGACATCATGTGTGCTGCACAGAATACCATTAATTCAAACATTGGAACTACGAATGCAGGCATATTGTGAGCCCAGTCAAAAGCTGGTTTACCACCAATATTCTGAGGCCAGTCATGATTCATTACGTACCAAGTAACTGTTGCGCCAATACTCACACCATATAAAGCGTAGATAAATGCAGCATCAGAAATTCTTGTTTTCTTTAAACCTAAAGCTTTATCTAGCCCGTGAACCGGGAATGGAGTATAAACTTCGTTTATTGCGATTCCTTTATCGTTGAATGCTTTAACTCCGTTCATTAGATCGTCGTCATCAGCATAAAGTCCGTATACAATTTTAGTGGTGCTCATCTCCTTCTTTTGCTTTATAAGTTTCACCTGAGATTTTCAAAATCGATTTTAATTCGGCCTGTGCAATTACAGGGAATGTTCTTGCGTATAATAAGAATAATACAGAGAAGAATCCGATTGTACCTAAATATACACCTACGTCGATAATGGTTGGCTTAAACATCGTCCAAGAACCAGGCAAGTAATCTCTTGAAAGGTTGATAACGATAATGTCAAAACGCTCAAACCACATACCGATGTTGATGATTAGTGCAACGATGAACGTCCAGATAATATTCGTTCTAAGTCTCTTGAACCAGAATGAAGCAGGAATTACAAGGTTACAGATAATCAATGACCAGAAAGCCCACCAGTAAGGTCCTGTAGCAGCACCTGGAGAAAGATAAGTAAAGTCTTCATATCTTGAACCAGAGTACCATCCTATGAAATATTCAGTTGCATAAGCTACTGTTACCATACCACCAGTTAAGATGATTACGATGTTCATAATTTCGATATGATACATTGTGATGTAATCTTCTAAGTGACAAACTTTTCTAGCGATCAACAATAGTGTTTGTACCATTGCAAATCCTGAGAAGATTGCTCCTGCAACAAAGTAAGGAGGATAGATCGTAGAGTGCCATCCTTTAATTACTGACGTAGCAAAGTCAAAAGATACCGTCGTGTGTACCGAGAATACAAGTGGAGTAGCCAAACCTGCAAGAACCAGAGATAATTCTTCGAATCTCTGCCAGTGTTTTGCTTTACCTCCCCAACCGAAGGCTAAGAATGTATAAATTTTTCTTGTCCAAGGAGTTTTTGCTCTGTCTCTGATCATTGCAAAGTCAGGAATCAATCCCATAAACCAGAATACAGTTGATACTGAGAAATACGTAGAGATTGCAAATACGTCCCAAAGTAGAGGAGAGTTAAAGTTCCCCCAAAGAGAACCAAACTGGTTAGGAAGAGGGAATACCCAATATCCTACCCAAACTCTACCCATGTGGATAACCGGGAAGATTGCTGCCTGTACAACTGCGAAGATTGTCATCGCTTCCGCAGAACGGTTTACAGACATTCTCCAACGTTGTCTAAATAATAATAATACTGCGGAGATAAGAGTTCCGGCGTGACCGATACCTACCCACCAGACGAAGTTGGTAATATCCCAACCCCAGTTAATAGTTCTGTTAAGCCCCCATGCTCCAATACCTGTCCCGATAGTGTAGGCGATACAGCCGAATCCGTAGATGAATAGAACTAAGGCTGCATATAGTGATACCCACCATAATTTTCCTGCTCTTTCTTCGATAGGTCGTGCAATATCTTCTGTGATATCGTGATAAGTTTTGTGACCAATAATCAGAGGTTCCCTTATCGGAGCTTCGTAATGTCCTGACATTTTATACCTATTTATTATTTAAACTTTAATTTTCTACTCTGTTTCTTACTTTAGCATGATAGAACACGTTTGGTTTTGTTCCTATCTCTTCAAGTAAATGATATCTTCTGTTGCTAGAATACAATTCTCTTACTTCAGATTCTTTGTCATTCATGTCTCCAAACATCAGTGATCCTGTTGAACAAGCCGAAGCACAAGCTACTGAATTTTTAAATTCATTATCCGTTACTTTTCTGTTTTCCTTCTTAGCATTTAAGATGGTAGCCTGAGTCTGTTGGATACACATTGAACATTTCTCCATCACCCCTCTTGTTCTTACAACAACATCCGGGTTCAATACCATTCTTCCTAAATCGTTATTTTGATTAAAATCAAAACGGTCATTTAAGTTATATGTAAACCAATTGAAACGTCTTACTTTGTATGGACAGTTGTTTGCACAATATCTCGTACCGATACATCTGTTGTAAGCCATGTGGTTCTGACCCTGCTTACCATGAGAAGTAGCCGCTACCGGACATACTGTTTCACAAGGAGCGTGGTTACAGTGCTGACACATTACCGGCTGGAAGATCACATCTGGACTTTCATTCGGTTCAATTAAAATGTCATATAACTGAGGAACATTTAAGCCTCTTTCAACACCTTCTTTAGTCTCGATTTTTTCTTTTGCAGAATAGTAACGGTCGATTCTCAACCAATACATATCTCTAGACATTCTGATCTCTTCTTTACCAACAACTGGAACGTTGTTTTCTGCCTGACAAGCAATAATACATGCTCCACAACCAGTACAAGAGTTCAAGTCAACAGATAAGTTAAAGTGAGGACCGTCTGTATCATCAAATGCATCCCAAAGGTCAATTTTACCTGCTGGTAACGCACCGCTGATCGTATGATACTCCAATGGCTTGTTCCATCCGTGGTGTTCGTCATCAAATGCTACATTTAAATATTCCTTCAAAGGAACTTCTTTAGCAATATCATAACGACCCATTAGAGTGTTTTGAAGCTGGATACCTGCAAATTCGTGGCTTTCTCCAGTTTTATCTATTTTAACATTAGAAATTACAAGATTAGAACCATCAAATAAAGGATAAGCATTTACCCCAGTATCTGCAGTTGCTCCTGAATCCTTTTTACCGTAACCAAGCGCAAGACCTACTGATCCGTCTGCCTGTCCCGGCTGAATAAATACAGGAACGTTTTCTATAGTTACTCCGTTTACAGTAAGATTAACAATAGATCCGTCTAACTGCATTCTTGCATTCAGGTCGTTTTCTATTTCTAATCTTTGAGCATCTTTCGGAGAAATTGTCAAGTAGTTATCCCAAGACATTCTTGTCAACGGATCTGGTAATTCCTGCAACCAAGGGTTGTTTGCCTGAGTTCCGTCACCTATTGAAGTCTTCGTATATAAAACTAATTCTAAATCTGATGCTTTAAAGTTTCCTAATTCAGCAACAGCCTGTGCAGCGTTTCCGCCAGCGTAAGATAAAGTAGTTGCATTAGCAGAAGCTACAATACCGTTATATAAAGCTTTGTTGAATGAAGTTCCACCTAAAACAGAAGCTGAATTCGCTTTTAAATAATCGTAATAGTTGTTTGCTGCGTTGTTCTTTCCGTTTTTCCAAACCAATAGAGATTCTTCGATCTGTCTTGATTTGTAAATTTTCTGGATCGTTGGCTGCATCAATGAATAAACTCCAGACTGAGGCTCAATATCGCCCCAAGATTCTAGCCAGTTAGCTACCGGAATTACAGCTTTCGCTGCCTTATACATTTCGTTTTTCTTGTCTGCAACAGCAATAACGTAAGGAACTTTAGTCAAAGATTTTTTGAAATCCTGTCCTTTGTGGTGAGAATAAATTGGGTCAACATTGTTTGTGATTAAAACACCAACCTGTCCACCATTCACCCATCCTAAAAATTCCTGGAATCTTGCTTTGTCAAATTCTTTTAGGAAGTTTGCTTTACCAGTGAAAGCTATTGAACCTAATTTTTGGTTGATTAAGTGAGCTAAAACCTGAGCACCTTTAGAACCGTCAGCGAAAACAACAGCTTTGCTGCCTTTTGCTGCCAATTCTTTAGCCAGCTCATTAGCTAATTTATCTGAAGAGCCACCTCCAACAATTGCGTTATAAACTTCAACCAAAGTTTTGTTTACAGCACTTGGCTTTAATCTGTATCTTGAATCTGCATTAGCACCAGTTAAAGACATGTTTGATTCCACTTGGATGTGTCTCAACATGTTTGCTCCCGGCTTTCTTGCTGCAGCGTAAGAGGTTTCTAAACTTGCTGCATTGTATTCTCCTAAGAAATCTGCCTGAAAAGCAACCACCAACTCAGAAGTTGTAAGATCATAAACAGGTAAAGCTCTCTGTCCGAATACTTCCTGTGCAGCATCCAAAGAAGCAGCGTAAGGAATTGCATCATAAGTTACCAGTTCAGCGGTAGGATATTTAGCTTTAAATTCAGCAAATAATTTTTTGAATGTAGGCGAAGCAAAAGAGTGAGATAATAAAACAATTCTTTTACCTGAAGCTTTAGCTTCTTCTAAACCTTTGATTACATAATCATCTACTTTATCGAAAGTTTCGTCTTTACCTTCAAACTTAGGCTGCTTTACTTTATCGTTATCATACAGAGAAAGTACACTTGCCTGAGCTCTTGCGTTAGTTTTACCTAAATCACCTGCTGCCGGGTTCGGATCAATTTTGATTGGTCTTCCTTCTCTGGTTTTCACTAAAACGCTTGCGAAATCGAAACCGTCAAAATATGTTGAAGCGTAATAGTTAGGAACTCCCGGAATAATATCATGCGGCTTTACCACATAAGGAATTGTTTTGATTACCGGTGCCTCACAAGCTGCTAAAGTAACTGCTGCAGTAGAGAAACCTAATAACTTCAAGAAATCTCTTCTTGTTGTACTAGCGTCGCTTTTTTCAGCATCACCTAAGAAATCTTCTACCGGAATTTCTTCTTGGAACTCTTTAAGAGCCAGCTTACCGTTTAGGGAAGGGTCTTTAAGTTCGTGAATACTTCTAAATTGTATTTTGTTTGAAGCCATTTATACTTCTGATTTTTTAGTTATTAATAATGACATTTACCACACTCAAGACCTCCAATTGCATCTACAGTAATCTTACCACCGTCTTGAGGGTATTGCTTTTTAAGCTTTTCGTGTAGATTTTTGAAGTATTCTTTATTATAACCGTTGTTCATATCAATTTCAGTTGTTCTGTGACATTCGATACACCATCCCATGGTGAAGTCGTTTGCCATTTGTACCACATTCATTGTATCAATTTTTCCGTGACATGCCTTACATACAACATCAATTTTGTTGTCAGGATTCTTTTTATTGAAAGAATTGATGATCGCCTGTTCACCTGCTACAACGTGTTGTGAGTGGTTGAAGTAAACGAAATCCGGCATGTTGTGAATTCTTGTCCATTCTACGGGAGATGTTTTACCTGTGTACTGTTGTTTTTCAGAATCCCAACCAGTATGCTCATAAATCTTTTTGATTTCGCCGTCATAGAATGCTTTGTCTTTTCCTGGCTCAATATATTTACCGTTATATTCAGAAATTGTTCTGTGACAGTTCATACAAACGTTCATAGAAGGGATTTCAGAAACCTTACCGTACTTAGCACTTGAGTGACACAATTGACAGTCGATTTTGTTTTCGCCAGCGTGAATTTTGTGAGAGAAATAGATAGGTTGTTCAGGCTTGTACCCTTTGTAAACACCGATCCACATCACCCAGTTCCAAACACCATAAGTCGCTAATATAGCCAAAACGGCCAAAAGACCTTTACCGATATAGTGGTATTTCTCATAGATTTCACTGAAAGATTTTACTCTGCTTTCGTTAAGCCCAGCCAAATCCTCAGATTGACCCATTTTTACAAGCTGTCTTAGTTTGATTAAGATCCAAACCAATAAACCGGCAATTGCCAAAAGTGAGATGATTACAATACTTGAAGTTGTGTTGTTTGCAGGTGCGGCTGTCGTTTCTGTACCGGGTGCTGCTTCTGCAGTTTTTTCCGGTTCTGGAGCCGGAGGATTAGATGTAAAAGCTAAAATATCGTCAATATCCTTATCTGCAAGATTAGGAAAGAGCTGCATTTCAGTCTTGTTGAATTTTTCAAATACTTCATTGGCGTATTTGTCACCAGAAGCTCTTAGTTCCTTGTTGTTTTTAATCCACTTGTGAAGCCAAGCTGTATCCAGTCCCTGCTCAGACTTAAGTCTTTCTACCACACCTTTCAATGCCGGTCCTACAACTTGTTTGTCTAAAGCGTGACATGCTGTACAATTTGCCTTAAAAAGTTTCTCGCCATTTTTAGGATCGCCGTCTTGCCCGTAAATTGAAGCACTTGTTGATAGCAATAAACCTATCGCAATCAGCCCTTTTTTATAATGCTTTCTCCAACTAATCATTTAAATTATCTTATGTTAGTAAATATTGAAACTGTAATCAATCCCGCAAAAATAATATTTTTAACAGGAATTTAACGGTATATGCAAAGGGGAAAATGTCATTAACGTTTAATTTGTAATTATTCTAAATAACTATGGTTGCTGTATTTTTAAATTATTCTAAATTTGCAGAAACAAGTTTAAATGAGAAATTTCATTAAAATATTTTCGATCCTTTCTTTCTTTGGTTTTTATACCGTTGAAGCCCAACAGGTTGTAAAGAGGGATACATTGTCCGGAACAGAATTGGTAATGACAATGGATTCCCGTGTGAACGATGCAATGACAAGTCTGGAAGAAAAATGTGCGAGAGTAGCGGTAAGTAGTTCCATCGATAATGATGATGCGCCGACAAGACCGACAAAAATTTTTGTACCCAACAGAGAACTTACCAATGCTGAAGTTTGTAGAAAAAACCCGAGAATTTTAGGGTATAAAATTCAGATCACAACAGTGAAAAGTAATGATGAAGCTAATGAAATCAAGGCTTATTTCAGAAAGAGATTTCCTAATCTGAAAGTAGAGACAGACGCTTCTTTGAGACCAAATTACAAGATTTTGGCGGGAAGTTATTTTACAAAACAAAGTGCTGCATCTGACCTTTCTAAAGTGAGAGAATATTTCAAATCTGCCATCGCTGTGCAATACAGAATTTTCTGTGCAGAGGCAAAATAGATTTTAAGAAAAATAAGATAAAAAAAGGGCTGAGAATTTTTTTCTCAGCCTTTTTTTTATCTGTAATAAAGATTTAAAAATTCAAAAAAATCGATCATTCTGTGGTAATTGTTGAGCAATAAATAAACTGTCATAATACCTGTTATCGAAGTAAGAAAAGATATTATTTTCGGTGAATTGCTGTAAGCGAAAAATAGCCAACCTAAAAGTAATGGATATATAAAAACGTAATGCCCACCGTAGATGTAAGATGTATGTAATCCAAATCTGAAGACGCAGTGAATGGCAATATCTACCAAAAACGAAAGCATAAGAATCTGAACCAATTTGTTTTTGAAATTCTTAAAATAACTCCACAAAACAATTCCTAAAATCACTCCGATAAAAATATATGCAAAAGCGGTAGAGTAGGTTTCCATGAAGATGGCTTTAAAATAAAAACCCTTCATATTGTGTTTTTCTCGGATGAAAAAGCTCGGAAAAAGAATGTTTCCTCCAAAAAAGTAAGAATAAACCATATCCCAAATTGGAGTTGACTTTACATTTGAGAACTTTTCATACTGTTCACCCGATTTTGAGAGAATGTTTTGGTATTTAAAATCGATTCGGTTCAGATATAATAGAACAAAAACCCCAACCGAAAGGATCACTCTGAAAACGGCATTTCCAAATTTTTTCCAACTTTTAAATAGATTTTTTTCGAAAGCAACCGGAATGAAAATTTTCACAATATTTGTTACAGTCAATCCGCCAACAGTTATCCCGGCAAGTACCAATGCAGAACCTGCTATTTTACCATCTTTTTGAAATTTTATCGCTGTGTAATAATTGAATAAAACCAATAAAAACAAAGTGTAGGTATATGTTTCCGGTGTGAATGAAAGAAGAATATTTGTTGAAAATAAACTGAAAAAGAAAACAATCAGAAGGTTTAAAAGTAACGGAAGCCTGATAATGTTTTTTAAATATTTATAAACCTGAACCAGGCTTAAACTAATAATGAAATTGCTTAACCAAGATAAAATCAATCTGAAATTCACATCCATTTTTCCATTGGTGAAAAACAAGACGGCTTCACGAATCCAATTAAAAAAATAGTAGGAAAGTGGATGTCTTTCAAAGCTTCCTCCCGTCATTACAATGGCTTTGTTATCAAAACTGAAATATGCATCCCAAGGAATTCTGCTGTCAAAAATAATTCTGTAATTGAGAGCGATATAAGATCCTAAAATTCCGTAAACCGTAAGAAAAAAGACGAGAATTCCTAACTCTGCAAATGACGCAGGAAAAAGAATCTTGAAAAAATTAATAAATTTTGATTTAATAGACACAGATTTAAATTTTTGCAAAAATAAAATAAAAAACTCACCGATGAGGGTGAGTTTGAATTTAATTCCTTTATTTTCTATTATTTTACGAACTGCAAGAAAGCATCGAGCACCCACTTATATCATCATAATTTGTAGGTCTTTTTGCCGAAAATTCCGGAAAAATCTCTTCATAAGGATTTTCTAATGCTTTAGTTAATTTTTCAAGCATTTCAGTTTTTCCTTTGTTGATTTCTTCAATACATTCAAAAAGAAGATAATTTCTTAGAAGAAATTTAGGGTTTGTCTTTTTCATTAAATCTAAAGATTCGTTTTTAGAAATTGTATTTTTTTCTAATCGATCCTTATATATCTGAAGAAAATTCTCAAGTTTTTTTAATTTAACCTCATCTAAAAATGTATAAGAAATTTTTTGAAACTCTGTTTTTGCATTAGAAATATCATTAATTTTTTCTAATAAATTAAAAAATAAAGTATAGTCTAATTGTAGTTCCTGCATTAAGCCTTGCCAATTACTGAAAAATTCTTCATCAGTATCTTTTAGTTCATTAAATCCAAATTTTCTGCAAAGCATTTTGTCATGCGCTTCCCAAAAATACGTTCCGTAAGAATTTAAAGTGTCTTCCAGAAATTTTTCATCTTTAATTAAAGCAAACAGCGCGTTGGCAAGCTGCCACAAATTCCATTGGGAAATTTGACCTTGTTTACCAAAAGCATATCTTCTTCCGGGAAGATCAGTTGTGTTTGGAGTGAAATTTAAATCATATTCATCCATCATAGAAAATGGGCCGTAGTCAATTGTCAATCCTAAAATTGACATATTATCAGTATTCATCACTCCGTGTACAAAACCAACTCTGAACCAGTCCACCATTAAATCTGCTGTTTTTGTGCAAACTGACTGAAAAAAGTCTTTATATTTTTGTTCTCCTTCGGAAGTAATTTCAGGGAAATAATTTTTAATAGTAAAGTCTGTAAGCTTTTGTAATGTGTCAATTTCTTTTTGCGCAGACATCAGTTCAAAATGTCCGAAACGTAAAAAACTTTCTGCTGTTCTTACAACGACTGCTCCTTTTTCTTCCTGTGGATTTCCGCTATACATCATGTCGCGTACTACATTTTCTCCGGTAAAGCTTAAACTTAAAGCTCTCGTTGTAGGAATTCCCAGATGATGCATTGCTTCACTCATTAGATATTCTCTAACTGATGATCTTAAAACAGCACGTCCATCTGCATGTCTGGAATACGGTGTTGCTCCTGCACCTTTCCATTGTAATTCATTTTTCTCCCCCAATTCATTAATGATTTCTCCTGCAATAATAGCTCTTCCGTCACCTAATTGTTCTGCCCAGTTTCCGAATTGATGACCGGCGTAAGCTGTTGCGTAAGTTTTTAAGTTTTCTGGCAAACTGTTTCCCACAAGAAAATCAAGATCATTATTTTCAAATTTCCCTAAACCGATCTCTTCGGAAAGTTTTTCGTTAAAAATTATCAACTCGGGTTGATCAAATCCTACAGGATCAATAGTTGAGAACAAAACTTTCGGTGTGTTTCTCTGAATGGGATTTTTAGAAAAATCTCCCGGAAAAGTTTCAATGAAAGTCTGTTTGATGTTCTTAAGATTCATGCTTCAAATATATTAAAACGAAGACAAAAAAAGACCTTCCAATGATTGAAAGGTCTTATGATAATTATTAAAAAATTTATTTATTAAAATCAATATCTTCTCCGGTATTCAGATTGTCGTTGGCATTTTCATCTTTTTTACCTGAATTGTTTTTCGGTGTAGGATCTGCCGGTTTTGGATTTTTGATCTGATCGATAGTTTGTAGACCGCCATCATCGCCATAACCTCCGCCAAGACCTTGAAGATTTGTGCAGCCGTCTTTCCAGTCACCAGGTTTTACAAACTTGTCTTCCATAGAAATGTTAAGAGATTTATCTGCCCACACTTTTTTCATGTAGATTGCCCAGATTGGTAATGCCATTTTAGCACCCTGTCCTTCTCCAGTTCCGTAGAAGTGAGTTGCTCTGTCTTCCCATCCAACCCAAGCTCCTGTCGCTAATTTTGGAGTGATTCCCATAAACCAACCATCGGAGTTATTCTGTGTTGTACCGGTTTTACCTGCAATTTCTACGTCTTTAGATATTCCTTTTCTTCCAAGCTCACCAGAAGCTGTACCAAATTGTGCGACACCTTTCATCAATTCGATCATGGTGTAAGCGTAATTAGGATTCATGACTTCTTTTGGTTCTGCATTTACTTCTTTTATAACTCTACCGTTTGCATCTTCAATTCTCCAAATCATTTCGGGTTTATTATAGTTTCCATAATTGGCGAAAGTACTGTATGCTCCTACCATTTCGTAAATCGTAATATCTGAAGAACCTAAAGCCATTGGTAAACTGGTAGAAATTTCTTCGGTTACACCCAAATCTCTTGCCGTTTGTATTACACTTTGTGTTCCCGTCATCTCAGCAAGTCTTAATGCTACAGGGTTTTGAGAATGAGCTAAAGCATCTCTAAGTGTAAGCATTCCGCCTCTTCCCGGAACATGATAAGTTCCTTTGTTAAAGCTTGCATTAGAGATAGTAGAACACGGTGTTAAGCCTAATTTCATAATAGCAGTAGCGTATACAAAAGGCTTAAATGTAGATCCTACCTGTCTTTTTCCCTGTTTGATGTGATCATATTGGAAATGTTGCCAGTCGATTCCTCCGACCCAAGCTTTGATTTCGCCGGTTCCCGGAACGACAGACATCAATCCCGCCTGTGCGATCTGTTTGTGATATCTGATAGAATCCCATGGTGACATTTCTACTTCTTCTTCTCCAGCCCAGGTAAAACGTGAAGTTTTGATTGGTTTACGGAATTCCATCATAATAGAATCCTCAGAAACTCCGGCTGCGCTAAGTTGTTTATAACGTCCGGTTCTTTTTACAGCCTGCATCATCACGCTGTTTGCCTGTTGATCGTTTAAGAAATAAAAAGGTCTGTTTTTTCTTCCTCTCTGCTCTGCATCGAATCTTTTCTGAAGATCTGTTAAATGTTCTTTAATGGATTCTTCAGCATATTTTTGCATTTTAGAATCAAGAGTTACATAGATTTTTAATCCGTCTTTATAAAGGTTTAATTCTTTGCCTTTTTCTTTCTCGTAATCCTCAAGATATTTGTCAATCTCTTTCTTTAAATAAAACTTATAGTAAGCAGAATGATTGTCATTAATGTTTTTGATAGGGTGATAATCTAAAGCAATTGGTGTAGATACCGCTTTATCAAAGGTTGCCTGATCAATATATCCTGTTTTTAACATTTGATCCAAAACTACATCTCTTCTGGTTTTTGCCCTTTCAATATTCCTCATCGGGTTATTTTTGACAGGGTTTTCCAACATTGCTACAAACATCGCAGCTTCCGGCAGAGTAAGTTCTTTAGTTGTTTTATTAAAATAAATTTTAGCTGCCATTTCAACACCGTTGGCGTTGTATAAGAAGTCAAATTTATTGAAGTACTGAGTGATAATTTCTTCTTTTGTATATCTTTTTTCAAGACTAACCGCTACGACCCATTCTTTAAGCTTCTGTATAACCGCTTTAATTTTATTGTCGGATCTTTTTCCGGTAAATAATAATTTGGCAAGCTGTTGAGTGATTGTAGATCCACCACCACGTCCGCCTCGAAAAACAACAGCTCTTACAACAGACTGTAAATCAATACCTGAATGTTCCTTGAAACGCTCATCTTCTTTAGCCTGTAAGGCATAAATAATATAAGGAGGAAGGTCTTGATAAGCAATTGGTTGTGTTTTTTCTTTTTCAAATTTACCTAAAAGCACGCCATCAGAAGAGATAATTTCTGATGCTACATAAATATCAGGATTTTCAAGTTCTTTCACATCGGGCATATCTCCAAGAAAACCTTGTGATACGGCAAAGAAAATTCCTGAAATCCCTAAAACTACTGCGAAAAAGCCGATCCAAATAAATTTGACCCATTTTTTCCATGTAGTATTTCTGCTGTTCTTTTTAGGAGGAAGCGGGAATGTTTTTCCTTTGTTTCCTGTATTTTGTCTGTTGTCTTCCATGTGTAATTACGGTTTAGCCGTTTCTACTTTTATACCTAAATCTTCAATTCCCGGAAGGTTGTCATTTCGCATTGCCTGCATCACGCCTACTTCATAAGTTCCCTTTTCCGGAAATTTATAATTTGTTTTGTACTGAAATAAAGTTTCTTTCGTTTCTCCAAATCCTGTTCCCAGCCATTCGCCGTTTGGTTTTGCCAAGATATAATTTAAAGTGTCAACCTGAGCGATTTTGCTTTTTAGGTTTTTAAAATTAACTATAAATCTAATATTGCTATAAGGATATTCATTATTATTCCTTACAACAAATATAATATTTTTAGGATTTTGCGGATCTGAAATTTCTAATTTAAATTTTTGTTCAGCTTTCTTCCCCCATTTATTGTTGATAGGATTCATGATAACATCTTCATTTGAAGTGCCGCATCCTATCAGAATAATAAGCGATAATATCCCTAAAACTCTATGCATTGTCATCTTTTTTGGGCGGAAATTTCTTTTTAAACTTCTTTTTTGGAGGTTGTTGTGGTTTCTGCTCAGCATTTACATTGGCCTCTTCTTTTTCTAACTGAACCTTTGGCTGCTGCGGCTGTTGAGGCTTTTGCTGTCTTTGATTTGGGTTCTGGTTCGGATTAGGTTTTGCGTTAGGATTCGTATTTCTTGGTCTTTCAGCTCTGTCAGAATTTGCTGGTCTTTCAGTTGCAGGTCGCTCGTTTTTTTGAGGTCTGTCATTTCTGTCATTCCTTTCCGGACGGTCTTTTCTTGATCCCTGATTGTTATTCGGTCTGTTCTGATTTGGGTTTTGACCTTGATTCTGATTTCTGTTTTTATTGAAACCTCCTCTGTTTTTCTTCTCAAATCGGTCGACGCTGTTTTCCTGAATAAGATCTACACTTGGCAAAGCAATATCCGGAACTTTCAACTCTTCAAGCGGAAGTATTCTTTCACCTTTTTTGTTTTGAGCAATCAATTTTTTAACTAAATCGATATCGAAATCATACCAAGCCATTGAACTGTCAACATAAGCAAACCACATTTTCTTCTTGAAAACGTCGATTTTAATACAAAAAGCTCTTCCTTTTTCAGTATCCAACATTGTTGAAGACGATGGAAAATGACTCAATGCATCCAGATAACTGTCTAATTCATAATTTAAACAACATTTCAGTTTTCCGCACTGTCCTGCCAATTTTTGAGGATTGATGCTTAATTGCTGATATCTTGCTACATTGGTATTTACCGATCTGAAATCTGTCAACCATGTAGAACAGCACAATTCTCTTCCACAAGAACCAATTCCACCAATTTTTGCAGCTTCCTGTCTGAAACCGATCTGTTTCATATCAATTTTGGTTCTGAAAGTTCCTGCGAACTCTTTAATCAGCATTCTAAAATCAACACGGTTGTCTGCCGTATAATAGAAAGTGACTTTTGATCCGTCGCCTTGATATTCTACATCAGTGATCTTCATTTCAAGACCTAATCTGTGAGATATTTTTCGGGCATCAACCTTTACGGTTTCTTCTTTTTTTCTTGCTTCCTGCCAGACTTCGATGTCTTTTTGGTTAGCCAGTCTGTATATTTTAAGTGGGTCTTCAGTTGAAAATCTTTTCTTTTTCATCTGAATTTTTACCAATTCTCCTGAGAGACTTACCACTCCTACATCGTGTCCGGGGCTAGATTCTACTGTTACTACGCTACCTATATGTAAAGGAATATTGTTTACATTTTTATAAAACGATTTTCTATCATTTTTAAACCTAACTTCCACAAAATCACATCGGTTAGATGCAGGGTTTTGTACGTTAGATAACCAATCGAAAACACTTAATTTATAACTATTACCACAGGTATTTACACTTTCACAGCCATTCGCGGATTTCGTTCCGCAAGAATGTGCAGAATCGCCGGATGTTTTGCATCCACAACTCATATATTATAATTTATTTAATCTTGCAAATTTATTGATTTTTATCTTTACACAATTCCAAAAATAATAAATCTTTGATTTGTTAAATGTTTAATCTTAAACGATAATTTTTCAAATAGATTATTTGTTCGATAAAGTGTTTATTAATAGCTCTTTAGTGATTGAATTATTTAAAGTGTTATTTTAAACATAATTTTCTTTTATAGTTATGTTTAAAATATTAAGATTTATTAACAGTCGTAATCAAAATAATTTTATATTTGGATTATATAATAAATGTTTATGAAAAAAATATTAGTATCAACTGCTTTGTTGGCTGGGGTTCTATCTTATGCGGGAGGCTTCAGAGTTTCTTTGCAGGGGGTAAAACAATTGGCGATGGCGCATACCAGTGCTCATGCTGAAGATGCGAGTGTTGCATTCTTTAATCCTGCAGGTATGTCATTCATACCTTCTAAATTAAGTATTGTTGCAGGAGGTTTTGGAGCGAGTAATAAAGTTACTTTTCAAAATTTAAATACTTTGCAGAGTACAGAAACAGATAATCCTATCGGTACACCAATTTATGCTGCGATTGCGTACAAGCCAATCGATAAATTATCGATCGGTTTCAGTTTTACAACTCCTTTCGGAAGTACAATTCAGTATCCTTATGATTGGGAAGGTAGAGAAATGGTGCAAAAACTTGAATTAAAAAGTTTCTATTTCCAACCGATGGTTTCTGTGAAAATGGCTGATTGGTTGTCTTTCGGGGCTAGTTATATTTATGCTAAAGGACAGGTAAACTGGGATAAAGCAGTTACTCAGTTTGGCGGTACTGTAAATATTAATGACGAAAAAGCAAGCGGTCACGGTTATGGTTTTGGTTTTTACTTCAGACCAGATCCTAAATTTGATATGAGTATCGCTTATCGTTCACCGGTTGATATGAAAGCTAAAAAAGGAACTGCTACATTTACGGTTCCTGCACAGAGTACTGTTAACGGATTGTTGGGATTAAACAGTGCCGGACAAGACGGTTTTACTGCAACTCTGCCATTAGTTGAAGAATATACGATTGGTATGACGTACAAGGTTACACCGAAATGGTTGATTTCAGCAGATTTTAATTATCACGGTTGGGAAAGATACAGCAGATTGACTTTAGATTTTGCCAATGCTCCGATCGGAAATCAGGCAGATCCTACTATTCTTGTTGCTCCAAAAAACTTTAGAAATTCTAAAACATTCAGATTAGGAACTCAATATATGTTTAGTAATATGATTTTCGGACGTTTGGGAGCTTACTATGATGAGTCTCCATATACTGACGAAAATTTCATTCCTGAGACACCTTCTTTTGATTCTTTTGTAGTTACCGGAGGTTTAGGATTTAAATTCAAGCAATTCGGAGTTGACGTTGCAGGAGGATATGTAATGCCACAAAGCAGAGATGTGAATAATAAATATTTAGGTTTCTATGGTCAGGCAAAAGCACAGGCATTCTATGTTGGACTAGGTTTATCCTATAACGCTTTTTAATTAAAAGAATATGAAAAAAATAATAATATCTACACTTGCTGTTTCTGCATTGTTTTTTACGACAAGCTGCGAAACAGATTTTGATACAGACGTACAAGACATTGCTGTCACTAAAGGTGAAGCAGATTTTTCTAACTATGTTTCTTTAGGAAATTCACTGACTTCAGGATATAGAGATAATGCATTATATATAGACGGACAAAACGAATCTTACCCGAATATTATTGCTGGACAAATGAAATTAGCCGGAGGAGGAAATTTCGTACAGCCCTTAATGGCCGATAACAGAGGGGGATTGTTATTGGGTACAACTCCAATTCAGGCTACAAAATTGTATATTCAGTCTTTTGTAAATGGTTCACCAAACATCACAAATGTTGCAGGAGCACCAACGACTAATATCGCCAATAAAATAACAGGAGCTTTGAATAACTTTGGTGTTCCGGGAGCAAAATCATTTCATTTGGTGGCACCAGGTTACGGAAATATTGCAGGAGTTTTAACGGGAACTGCAAATCCTTATTATGTAAGATTTTCTACAAGCACGACCTCAAGTGTTGTTGATGATGCTGTACTAAAAAAACCGACGTTCTTTTCTTATTGGATTGGTAATAACGATGTTTTGAGTTATGCGACAAGCGGTGGAGTAGGTGTAAACCAAACTGGAAATATAAATCCTGCGACTTACGGATCTAATGATATCTCTGACCCAAATGTGGTTGCAGCGGCAATCAAAGCTGGTCTTGATAAGTTGAAAGCTGGTGGAACTACAAAAGGAGTTATTGCAAATATTCCTTATGTTACTTCTATTCCTTATTTTACAACTGTGCCTTACAATCCGCTTACACCGGCAGCTTTAGGAACAAATATTACAACTTTAAATACAAGTTTATACGGACCGCTTAAACAAGCTTTAACGGCTTTTGGAGCAGGAACCAGAATTAATTTACTTTCGGCTAGTACTTCAAACCCTGTTTTGATTAAAGATGCCTCTCTAACTGATCTTAGTGCGCAACTAACTGCTGCATTAACGCCATCTTTAGGACTTGCTACGGCTACGGCTTTCGGTCAGATCTATGGACAGGCAAGACAAACAACAGCTGAAGATTATATCCTTCTTACAACAAGAGGCGTTATCGGAACTACGGCTCCGGGAGCTCCGGCTTCAATCAATGTATACGGAATTTCATATCCTTTACAGAATCAGCATGTACTGACTAAAACAGAAGCTGCGACAGTAAAAACTGCAGTTGATGCTTACAATACCTCGATTAAAACATTAGCAGATACTTACGGATTGGCTTTTGTGGATGCAAATAAAAAAATGGTTGAACTAAACGGTCAATCAGGAATTTCATTTGACGGAGTGAAGTATACGGCTAAGTTTGTAACTGGTGGTACATTCTCATTAGACGGAGTTCACCTTACAGGTAGAGGTTATGCTATTGTTGCCAATGAATTTATCAAGGCAATTAATATGAAATACAAATCTACATTACCACAGGTTGATGTAAATAAATATTCAGGAGTTACATTCCCATAAAAAGGAAGAAAATAAAAAAAGGAAACCACAAGACTTATTCTTGTGGTTTTTTTTTAAATTTGCAAAATCTTTTAAAAAGTAAAAATGGCCGAGCAACAAAGTTATCTATTTTCGACAAGAACTAGTAAGGAGCTAGCAGAAAAAATTGCCCATCACTATGGGAAAGAATTGGGGAAAATCATTATTCAGGAGTTCAGCGATGGCGAATTTGAGCCTGTGCTAGATGAATCTGTAAGAGGAGGACGTGTTTTCCTAATTGCTTCTACATTTCCACCAGCTGACAATCTTTTAGAACTGCTTCTAATGATTGATGCTTCGAAAAGAGCTTCTGCGAAAAGTATTACCGTGGTGCTTCCATATTTCGGATTGGCAAGACAAGACAGAAAAGATAAGCCAAGAGCACCTATCGGAGCAAAATTGGTGGCCAATCTTTTAACTGCTGCCGGAGCAACAAGAATCATGACGATGGATCTGCATGCAGACCAGATTCAAGGATTCTTTGAAATTCCTGTTGATCATCTGTATGCTTCTACGATATTTGTAGATTACATCCGAGATATGAAGCTGGACAATCTTACGATTGCTTCTCCGGATATGGGTGGTGCAAAAAGAGCGAAAAACTATGCAGGTCACTTAGGTGCAGATGTTGTAATCGCTTACAAAGAAAGAAAAAAAGCAAACGTAATTGAAGAAATGTTCCTTATCGGAGATGTGGAAGGTAAAAACGTTATCCTTATCGATGATATGATCGATACTGCTGGAACGCTTTGTAAAGCTGCAGGTATTTTGATGGAAAAAGGAGCAAAATCTGTAAGAGCAATGGCAACTCACGGAGTGCTTTCAGGTAAGGCTTATGAGAATATTGAGAACTCACAATTACTGGAAGTTATTGTAACTGACTCAATTCCTGTCAAAACTAATTTGTCATCTAAAATAAAAGTGCTATCTTGCGCCCCATTATTTGCTGATGTTATGAAGATGGTGCACGAGCATCAATCGATTAGCAGTAAGTTTGTTATTTAATTGATAATTAGCTGTTTGCAAATTAAAATCAAAACAATTTTTTAAATTTTTATAAATGAAATCTATTACAATTCAAGGTACAAAAAGAGAAAGCGTGGGCAAAAAGTCGACAAAAGCTTTACGTGATGCTGAATTAGTTCCTTGTGTTGTTTACGGAGGTGGCGAGCCATTGAACTTCTCTGCATTAGAGAAAGCATTCAAAGGTTTAGTGTATACTCCTGAAGCACACACGGTATCTATTGAAGTTGACGGACAGGTAATTCCTGCAGTTCTTCAGGATATTCAGTTCCACCCGATTACAGACAAGATTATTCACGCAGACTTCTACAGATTATCTGACGACAAGCCGGTTATCATGGAAGTTCCTGTAAGAATCACTGGTCGTTCAAAAGGTGTTGTAGCTGGTGGAGTTTTACGTCAGTCTTTCAGAAAATTGAAAGTAAAAGCTATTCCTGCAAACTTGCCAGACGAGATCGTTGTTGATATTACTTCATTGAAGATTGGTAACAAACTTTATGTAGGAAGTATCAAAGCTGAAGGTTATTCTTTCGTTCATCCAGACAATGCAGTTGTAGTAGCTGTTAAGATGTCTAGAAATGCAGCTAAAGGTGGTGCAATGGCAGATGATGACGATGAAGAAGAAGTTGCAACTGAAGGTGAAGGAGCTACTCCTGCAACTGAAGAAGCAGCAGCTGAATAAGAAATTTCTTAATCACAATACAAAACCTGTCAATTTATTTTGGCAGGTTTTTTTGCTTTTAGATGAAATCTATCACTCTATTAATCCGGCAGACTTCTGAATAAAAGTCGTAAATTTGACCTGTTCTAAATTAGAACGTTTAATAATAAAAATATAATAAATGTTTGACATTCAGGAAATAAGAAGTCAGTTTTCTATATTAAACCAGCAGGTGAACGGTAAACCATTGGTGTACCTAGATAATGCAGCAACATCGCAGAAACCAAATTCAGTTCTTGAAGTTTGGAATCAATACTATACAGAGCTTAACGCTAACGTCCATAGAGGTATTCATACATTGAGCCAGCTGGCAACTGAGGAAATGGAACTTTCCAGAAGAAAAATTCAGAAGTTCATTAATGCTGAACATGATTTTGAGGTCATTTTCACCAAAGGAACTACCGAAGGAATCAACCTGATCGCCTATATTTTAACTCAAAAGCTTAATAAAGACGACGAGATTATCATTTCTTACCTGGAGCATCACTCGAATATCGTTCCGTGGCAATTGTTGTGTGAAAGAACCGGAGCAAAACTTCGTGTAATCCCAATCGATCAGGAAGGAATTCTTCAACTAGATTATTTAGATGAATTTTTAAGTGAGAAAACAAAAATAGTTTCTGTAAATCAGGTTTCCAATGCTTTGGGAATCGTTAATCCGATTGAAGAAATCATTGCAAAGACAAGGGCCAATTCTGATGCTTATATCGTTATTGATGGTGCTCAGTCTGCACCGCATTTCAAAATTGATGTTCAGGCTTTAGATTGTGATTTCTTTGTGTTTTCTGGTCATAAGATGTACGCTCCGATGGGAACTGGTGTTTTATACGGAAAGCAAGCGATTTTAGAAGATTTGCCACCATTTCACGGAGGAGGAGAAATGATTGCGGTTTGCTCATTTGATCAGACTACTTACGCAGGTTTACCTTTTAAATATGAAGCAGGAACTCCAAATGTAGGTGGAAATATTGCTTTAGGTGCAGCGATCGATTTCATTAATAAAGTAGGTCACGAAAATATTCAACAACACGAAAACGCATTGCTTGAATATGCTCAAAAACATCTTTTGGAAATTGAAGGTTTAAAAGTGTATGGTGAAAAAGCCAACAGAACCGGAGTTGTTTCTTTTAATCTGATTGGAATGGGAATTTCCTCAGATGTCGGAATGATTCTCGATAAAATGGGTGTTGCCGTAAGAACCGGACATCACTGTACCCAACCAATTATGGATTTCTTTGATATTGCAGGAACCGTAAGAGCCAGTTTCGCGGTCTATAATACTTTTCAGGAAATTGATTTGTTGGTGGAAGGTGTGAAAAAAGCACAGAGAATGTTGGCTTAATTTTTAGAAAATTTAATTTAAATAAAAAATCCCTTTCAATTTTGTTGAAAGGGATTTTGTTATTTATCGGAATTTATCTTGTGTCCAAATTTCATTAAGAGAATTTTCAAGCTTTCGTAAACACTTTCATCAGCATCAATGAATTCTTGATTTAAATTTTGCATAAATTCACAAGAAAAACAAATATTTAAAATATCAACCACCTCACTTTTATCGTTATAAAAAACAATTGCGTCACGATAAATGGGAGTGCACATCCAAGATGGAGTTTTTTGAGTTTTAATGCTTAATATTTTATGTAATTCTATTATTTCAGCTGTTGAATTGCTTTTTTTAATTCTTTCAGCAGAATAGTGTTTTTCTTTATTTTTATTAATTAAAAACTGTACTCTGTTTAGTTGAGAATCCAAAAAATCTAATTCTTTACTATCAACAATAGTTAAAATTTCCTTTGTAGATTTTTTTAATAAATGATTAAAACGAATTTCTTTATCCTTAAATATTTTTTCATAGGCAGTTCCACGCTGCAATGAATAAGTTTCAAAATATTTAAAGGCTAAATTTTTAAAGAAATCACTTAAATCAATATTGGAATACATATTAATTATTCGGCTTCCAATCTACCACCGCTCTGATAAACGCTTCCGCATTTTCCAAAGGAATATTCGGTAAAATTCCATGACCAAGATTCGCAATATATCGGTCTTTACCGAAACGATTGATCATTTCGTTCACCATTTTCTTAATGGTTTCAGGAGTTGAATGCAATCTTGCAGGATCAAAATTTCCCTGCAAAGTCATTGTATGATTCGTCAATGTTCTTGCCAATTCCGGTTTAATCGTCCAGTCAACACCCAAAGCAGAAACCGGCGACATCGTCATATCTTCCAATGCAAACCAGCATCCTTTACCGAAAACAATAACATGAGTCAACGGAGCTAAAGCTTCAACAATCTGACTGATGTATTGCCAGGAAAATTCCTGATAATCCTGTGGAGAAAGCATTCCGCCCCAAGAATCGAAAACCTGAACCGCAGAAACACCTTTTTCAACTTTTCTTTTTAAGTAGGCAATTGTCGTATCTGTGATTTTCTGAAGCAATAAATGCGCAGCTTCCGGCTGCTGGAAACAGAAAGATTTTGCAACATCAAACGCTTTACTTCCTTTTCCTTCTACGCAGTAACAAAGAAGCGTCCAAGGTGAGCCCGCAAAACCAATCAAAGGAATTTCGTTGTCTAATTTAATTAAAGTCAGTTCTATTGCATCAAAAACGTAGCCTAAAGTATCATTAACATCAGGAACAACCACATTTTGTACGTCTTCCATCGTTCTGATCGGATTATCCAGCCACGGACCTACATTTTCTTTCATTTTAAAGTCAATTCCCATCGCCTGAGGAACGACCAAAATGTCTGAAAATAAAATCGCAGCATCCAAAGGATATCTTCTGATCGGCTGAACAGTAATTTCAGAAGCTAATTCAGGAGTCTGACATCTTGTGAAAAAGTCGTATTTGTCACGCAACGCGATGAATTCAGGTAAATATCTTCCCGCCTGTCTCATCATCCAAACCGGTGGTCTTTCTACGGTTTCGCCACGAAGTGCTTTTAAATATAGGTCGTTTTTAATCATATCTTTTAGTTGGTAGTTGTTGGTTTTCAGTTGATTGATTTAAATTAAATATTCTTTAAATTATCTTTGATAACCAGCAACAGGTTTGATAAAGTATTTTTTTTACTTGTAAAAATCTCTGCTTTTGTATATTTTCTTAACTCTTTCGAAGTGGTTTCTCCAATCGAAAATAGAACCGTATTTTCCAAAGAATTATTTTTCGCAAAACTACGAACTCCACTTGGGCTAAAAAAAACTATTGCATGATATTTTTCATGTATCACAGGATTAAGTTCTTCCGTATTGTAAACAGTGACTTTTTTGTAGCTAATATTTTGAAGAGGAAGTTTTTTATCTAAAACATCGATTGCTAGATTTCCGCAGAAATGGATGAATTTTTCCTCTGAACAATTTTCAATAATAAATTTTGAAAGCGTGGCAGCGTTTTTTAAAACTTTAAAAGTTCCAAAACCATTTTTTCGGAGTTCTCTCTTTGTTTTTTCTCCTACGCAGTAGATTTTGTTGTAGTTTTTTGCAGCGAAATCTTCGTTTGGTTTAAATTGATTCTCAAAAAAAGATTTCACGCCATTTAAGCTTGTAAAAATCAAGGAGTAGTTTTTTAAGTCAAATGCTTCAATTTTTATATTTTCTATTTTAATCACCTCAACACATTCGGTTGAAATATCATTTCCCAATTCTTTGGAAAGTATTTCGGAATCTATGTTTTTGGTAAATAAAATTTTCATTTTTCTTTAAATAAGAATAAAATTTTTAAACGCAAAGGACGCTAAGATTTTTTTTACTACTAACTGTTTTTAAGTTCGCGAAGTCGTTCTACTCAGCAAAGCACACAAAGTTTTTATCCTATTAATTACTTGGTTTTTCTTTTAATTTTAAATCTGCGACCTGTAATCTTACTTTATTCATAAAATCTTTTCCTGGATCTTCTTTTCCTGTGAAATATTTTGGGTCGGATTCTTTCCAGAGTTTTGAATTTCTGAAAACTCCGTATTCTGAATGTCCGATGAGATACTCAATTCTATATTTTTGAGTTAAAGATCTCACTAACTGAGCGTTTGCGGCAACTTGTTTTTCTGTGAGCGGTTGGTTTTTACTTCCGATATTTTCAATTCCGATGGCGCAATAATTGAGTCCGATAGTGTGTCTTGCAAATAGATTGGGTTCCATCAGTTGATAAATTGTTCCGTCTCGATCGACGATGTATTGTGAAGAAACGTTGAGTGTGCTTTGTTTTTTTAAAGTGTTTCTGGCACTCTCTAAATAAGTTTTATTGAAGTATTTAAAATTACTTTCCACAGTTCCTCCTGCTGTATAATGCAGAACAATCATTTTAGGAATAATTGTAGGTGTTTTTTGAGTCAGACCATGATGGTCTTTTAGATATTCTAAACTGAGACGAATTCTTTCCTCGGAATAATTGATCGGTTTATTTATTATCTTAAAATCACTTTTCTGCGCAGGAGAAAAATTTAAAATCAATAAAAATAGAATGCAGATAAGATTCTTCATGAGTAATTATTTCGGATATTGATAATGTCCGGTAATAGTAAATTTAAACAAGCAATCTTCGATAACTTGTCCGCCACCAATGTTATGAACAATCAGATATCTCTTTCCATCAGCAGATTTTTTATTGACAACAATCCCGATGTGCGTTAAATTTCCTGGAAGTAGCCAAGTAACAATGTCTCCAGGAAAATAAAGTGCAGGATTGGTCTCAATAGATTTTGACTTCCCGAATTTGGCAAAGAAAACCATCAGGTTTGGAACTCTTCTGTGATCAATATTCGTGTCTGGTTTTTTCAAGCCAAACTTTTTAGGATATTTAGAAAAATTCTTCTTCATATCTTTATGCACTTCTTTTTGTAAATCGATTCCGAGTTTTCTGTACGCTCTGATAATGACATCTGTGCAGACACCTTTATTTGCCGCTACATCACCGTCGGGATATTTGATTGAGTAATAAGCAGGATCGTAAGTCACTTTGTCTTTGGTTAAACTCAAAGCAGCATCAGAAAGCTTCTGAGCAAACTGAGCTTGTGCATTAGTCGTAAAAACAAAAAGTAGGAATAAGATTATGGAAAAGAGTTTTTTCATCGGCTCGAAAATTTTGTATTAAAAACAGCTTTGTAAAGTTCAAAAATTTAATTTAAACATTAAGAATCTTTAGATATAAAGAAATGTTAAGATTTAGATAATCCAAACTAAGAAGTTTGCTAAAAATTTCTTTAGAAATTACCTTAACCAAACTTAGACCCTTAATAGATCTTAATGGTTCAAAAAAATCAACGTTAAACTTCAAATTATTAAAGCTGAGTTTTAATCTCTGCCATCAATTCTCTTCCGCCGTTTTCTAGTACAATGTTTGCAAATTTTTCTCCGAAATTTTCTTCTTCGTTATATTCAAAACTTTCGTCGATTGCGATATAGTTTTTCCCGTCAAGAGAACAAAGAGCTCCTTTGAAACGGATTTGGTTTCCGATTTTTTCTGCAAAAGCACCAATTGGAGCGGTACATCCTCCCTCAAGCGTACTTAGGAAATTCCTTTCCATTTCTACACAGATTTGGGTTTGCTTATGGTTGATTGATTGTAAGATCTCGTTGATTTCCGGCTTTTCAGAATGTCCGGCAATAGCAATCACACCTTGCGAAGCAGCGGGAATCATTACGGGAAGCATTTCGTAATTGATATCCATTTTCATTCTTTTAATCCCTGCTAAAGATAGGATGGTTGCATCGAAGTCTTGTTCTTCAAGCTTCTGTAATCTCGTCTGAATATTTCCACGAATGTCGAAAAACTGAGTGTCTGGATAATGTTTTAACCAAAAAGCTCGTCTTCTCAAACTGCTTGTTGCCAATTTTAATTCGTGAAATTCTTTGTCTCTCGCAGATTCTCTTCTTATAAGAACATCTTGCGGAAAATCTCTTTCAAGATGGGCAATTATTTCGATATTGTGAGGTAGTTGAGTGGGTACATCTTTCAACGAATGTACGGCAATATCAATTTCGTCATTTAATAGAGCTACATCCAAATCTCTTGTAAAAACACCGGTAATTCCTAAAGAATAAAGTGGTTGATTGAGATTTTTGTCGCCTGAAGAAACGATTGGAGTAATCTCTGTGAGATAATTATTATTCTGTAAATGCCTTGCAACTTCTCTTGCCTGCCAAAGTGCGAGTGCCGAGTTCCTGGTTCCTATTCTAATGCTTTTCATTGAATTCATTATTGGGTTGTTCAACTAATATTTCGTGCATTAATTTACTAATTTCTTCGGCTTTTAGAGGATTATCGATGATATATTTTGCAAAACGGTTGGTGATTTTCTGAATCATTTTCTCAGAAAGCTCCATGTCTGTGATGTTTATGTATTTATTTTTTCTGTAAAAATTGTGCATTTCGTTCCGTTCCATATTCTTCAGAACCGCCTTGAAATGGTGAATATTCGGCGCGAGCTTTCTCTTTTTTTCCCATTCAAGGAAGTCTTTGGTCATTTCCTTAATGATTTTTTCGGCTTTTGGAATTTCTTTTTCTCTTTGCTGAATGGTTTCCTGGATCTGTTTTGAAAGCGCATCAACGTCAATTAGATTCACATGACTGAGTTCAGAAACGTTTTTGTCAACATTATGCGGAATCGAAAGATCAATCACCAAAGTTTCTCTTCCGTTGTGAAAATGAGACTTGTCGACAATCGGATTTTTTGCTCCGGTTGCTACAATGAGAATATCTGTTTGCTCCAGTTCTTTTTCAAAATCGGAATACTCAATATGTGGAATTTTATATTTTTCCGAAATTTTTGCTGCAGTTTCCTGGGTTCGATTGGCGATTTTTATCTGAGGCTGATAAATGTGTTTTACTAAATTTTCAACAGTATTCTGTCCAATTTCACCAACTCCCAAAAGCAAAATATTTTTCTCAGTCAATCTTTTCTGATTGTTTAAAATATAGTGAACTGCCGCATAAGAAACCGAAGCCGCTCCGTTTGAAATTCCGGTCTCATTTTTTATTCTTTTTGAAATCTGAATCGCAGAATTGATAGATCTTTCCAGATAAGGATTTGAGTTCTGTCTTTCTCTTTTGAATCTTGCGTAGGCTTTTTTAATTTGCCCGATAATTTCAAAGTCACCGATGATCTGGCTTTCCAATCCTGCTGCAACTCTGAATAAATGATTTAATGCTTCTTCTTTTGTTAAAATATTGGCAAACGGTAAAAAATCCGTGAGATTGACTCCGATCGTTTTGCAGTATTCTTCCGCCACCAAAAGGTAATTGTTTGAGGTTGTGTAAATTTCGGTTCTGTTACACGTGGAAACCACAAAAGCATCTCCTAAATCTTCATCGTGAATTCGGGTGACAAAGTTTTTAATATTGTCATCAAAGAATGCAAATTTCCCTCTTGTTTCTACATCAGCCTTTTCAAAGCTTACAGAAAGTACAGCGAAATTTGATGTCTGATGTATGTTGGAATACTGTATCATAAGCAGTCGCAAAATTACAATTTTTTTAATAAAGCATCCTCAGATATTGTATATGATAATTATCGTGAAAAGCTATAAATTACTGTCGTTAATTTCTTGAAAAATCACAAACAAAAGGTTAAGTGAAATTTCAAAATTTAATAAAATTTTAACCAAATTATATTTACTATAGTATTCATTAGTAGTCTTAAATTTATATCTTTGTAAACTTAAATCAAGGAGAAAATTATGAGTTTATTCGATATGTTTACGCAAGAGATTGCGATAGACCTTGGAACCGCCAACACGCTTATCATCCATAATAATAAAATTGTTATAGATCAGCCTTCAATTGTTGCAATTGAGCGTTCTACGGGAAGACCGATTGCTGTAGGGGAACAAGCAAAACATATGCAGGGTAAAACCCATGAAGACATCAAAACCATCCGTCCTTTGAAAGACGGAGTTATCGCAGATTTCCATGCTTCTGAGCATATGATCAAAGAATTTATCAAGAAAATTCCGGGGATCAAAGGAAGGTTTATTCAGCCGGCTTTAAGAATTGTAATCTGTATTCCTTCCGGAATTACAGAGGTTGAAAAAAGAGCGGTTAGAGATTCTGCACAAAAAGTGAATGCAAAAGAAGTACGATTGATTTATGAACCGATGGCTGCTGCAATTGGAGTAGGTATTGACGTTCAAAAGCCGGAAGGTAACATGATTATCGACATAGGTGGTGGAACTACTGAGATCGCTGTTGTTGCTTTGGGAGGTATTGTTTGTGACAAATCTGTGAAAATTGCAGGTGATGTATTTACAAATGATATTGCTTATTTTTTAAGAACGCATCATAATCTTTACATTGGTGAAAGAACTGCAGAAAGAGTGAAAATAGAAGTTGGTTCTGCGGTTGAAGATCTTGATGTAGATATCGATGATATTCCGGTACAGGGAAGAGATCTTATTACCGGTAAACCAAAAGAAATTATGGTTGGTTATAAAGAGATCGCTCGTGCTTTAGATAAATCTATTATCAGAATTGAAGATTCCGTAATGGAAACTCTTTCTCTTACTCCTCCTGAGTTGGCAGCCGATATTTATAAAACGGGTATTTATCTTGCGGGTGGTGGTGCTTTGCTAAGAGGTCTTGCAGACAGACTGCACAAGAAAACAGGTCTTCCTGTATTCGTGGCAGAAGATCCATTGAGAGCTGTTGTAAGAGGAACGGGGATCGCACTTAAGAATATGGATAAATTCAATTTCTTAATTAAATAATTTTAACTTTTTACGACTTTATCTGAATGGGATTTTTGCTGAGATTATTTTCGAAGAATGCGCTTTTTGTATTCTTTATTTTCCTGCAAATTATTGCTCTTGTTCTGATATTCTCTAAAAACGCAATGCAACAGTCCTGGCTTGCGGGGCAAACTGCGGCATTCAACTCCTGGGTTTCAGGATATATTGATGAGGGGGTTTCTTATTTAAAATTAAAGCAAACCAACGAAGGTCTTGTTGCCCAGAATAAAGCCTTGATGGTTGAATTGTACGGTAAGCAAGGCGCTAAAAATCCGGTTTTCAGAAAAGTGCATGATACTTTGGGAGGCGGACAAATCTATACATTCGTAGACGGTGAAATTGTCTTTAACAGCATCAACCGAAGAAATAATTACTTTACCATTAACCGCGGAAAACGCGATGGTGTTCTTCCTCAAATGGGTGTAATGGCTCCGAGAGGAATTGCCGGAATTGTTATCAACTCGACAGATAGCTATGCATTGGTACAATCTGTTCTTAGTGTCAATAAAATCAGAATTAATGCTGCATTAAAAAATTCAGGATACTTTGGTACACTGACTTGGAGAGGAGATAATTCCAGAGTGATGCACTTGGCAGATGTTCCGAAATATGTTTCTTTGAAAATTGGTGATACAATCATAACAGACGGGAAGTCAGCAATTTTTCCTAAAGGTGTGATGATCGGTACTGTAGCAGGTTACACTGTAGACAACCAAACCGGTTTCTGGGATATTTCTGTTGAATTAAGCGAAAAAATGGGCGCTCTAAATAAGGTTTTTGTAGTTAAAAATCTTAAAAAAGCTGAGGTTCAGAAAATTAGCGATACGATGCAAGCTGTAATAAAAAAAGAAAATGATTAGCAGGACGTTATTTACAGATCTTTTGATCATGATTTTTCTGGTTGCATTACAGATATTTGTTTTGAACAGAATTACGCTTTTCGGAAAGTATACTCCGGTTTTATATCCGGTGTTTGTCATGTTTTATCCATTCTTTAGAAATAAATTTCAGTTTTTAGCTTTAAGTTTTTTAATAGGTTTGTCCATTGATGCATTTTTGTATTCTTGGGGAATAAACGCTTTAGCAACTACAGTAATCGCTTATTTCAGAACACTGATCTTCAGAACATCTACAGATACATCTACAGATTTCTTTTCATTTCAATCACTGCAGTGGACTCAGTTTTTGCTGTTCCTATTCTCAAGCATATTTTTACATCAGCTTTTGGTACAGTATATCGAGTTTTTCAAATTCAGCAGAATCTTCGAAATCTTACTTAATGTGTTGGTAACTAGTGTAATTTCTTTTATATTTATCATAGTTTACGCATTAATATTTAAAATCAAACAGAAAGTTTGAACACACGCCATATAAAAATCTTATCTGTTCTTATCATTCTTGCTATCATTTTTGTGGCAAGACTTTCTTATTTACAATTATTTACAGATAGATATGCATTGAATGCAGCCAATACTTCGATAAAAACCGAATATGTCATTCCGCAACGTGGAGTTATTTTTGACCGCAACGGAAAAATCATGGTGGGAAACCAGCCTGCCTATGAAATTTCTTTTACACAGGCTTTAATGAAACCTGATTTTGACACTGTTGCTTTCTGTAATTTAATGAAAATTGAAAAAAATGATTTCATTAAAAGAATTAAACTTATTAAAAGCGAAAAATACTATTCAAAGCTGACTCCTATGACTTTCATCAAAGATTTGAGCAGAGAGGAAATTGCACGAGTTCAGGAAATTATATTTAAATATCCCGCTTTCAGTATTGTTCAGCGTCCGCAGAGGCAGTATGAAGTTTCCACATCAGGAAACCTTTTGGGCTACACAAGTGAAGTCAACGACAGAGAGATCAAAAAAGATTCTACCTATTATCTTCCGGGAGACCTCATCGGAAAAACAGGAATTGAAAAGTCTTACGAAAAAGAACTGCGGGGTGTAAAAGGAATCAAATATATTCAGAAAGATATTAAACTCCGAAATGTAGGTCCTTATAAAAACGGAACTTTAGATCGTGATGTGATTACAGGAAAAGATATTACTTTAACGATTGATTACGATCTGCAGAGAATGGCCGAAGAAATGATGATCGATAAGCACGGTGCTATTGTTGCTATTGATCCGAATAACGGAGAAGTTTTAGTTGCTGCAACCGGACCGGATATCGATCCCAATCTTTTCACGGGACCTAATAAGTCTAAAAATTTATATGCACTTTCAAAAGATACAATTTACGAAAACAAACCTACGTTTGACCGGTCTTTACAGGCAGGTTATCCTCCTGGTTCGACTTTCAAATTGCTGACCGCTTTAGCTGCTATGCAAATGGGAGTAATGGATGAAAATACGATTTTCCCTTGTGGCGGCGGTTTTTATTACAAAGGAAAAAGAATAAAAGGTCATGGTGGAGCAGATCCGTTGATTCCTTCTATTCAGGTTTCTAGTAACTGTTTTTTCACGTATGCATTTATTGCTATTATTAAAAAATATCCCGGAAATCCATCGAAAGGTGTTGACGAATGGAAAAAAATCATGAGCAGCTTCGGAGTTGGTGAATTCTTAAATAATGATTTTGCAGTTGGTGCAAAAGGCAGAATTCCTTCCGGTGATTTTTACGAAAAGAGATTTAAAGCAATTATTAAGGCAAACGGTTCTAAGAAAGACAATTATAAAAGCTGGGACGAAATGTCAACCGGAGCCATCTACAACGGAATGGGACAGGGTGATGTTTTGGTAACACCAATTCAGTTAGCAAATTATGTAAGCGCAATTGCCAACAGAGGGTGGTATTACACACCACATATCGTAAAGTCGATTGACGGAAAACCAAATCCTGATCCTAGATTTAAGGTCAAACATCAAACTTTAGTCGACGCAAAACACTTTGGACCAGTTCTAAAGGGAATGGAAGCTGTGGTTTTGAGAGGAACAGCAAGAGGATTAATGTCTAAAGATTTCACTCAATTGGCAAAGACAGGAACTGCGCAGGTTCCTCAAGGAAAAGATAACTCTATTTTTGTTTTAATTGCTCCTGCTGATAAACCGAAAATTGTAGTCGTTGCTGTAATGGAACATGCCGGATTTGGTGCAACTTGGGCAGGTCCTGCCTGTACTGTAATTGCCGAAAAATATATTACGGGAGATCTTAAAAGGGAACATCTTTATAAAAAGATGATTACTTCGAGTTTTATGCCTGAATATAAAAGACAGTGGGTTGCCGATCTGAAAAGAAAAGGATTATATAAAGAGCCAAAACCAGATTCTATTAAACTTAAAAGAATACAGGATAGCTTAAATCTTATTAAAAAAGCAAAAGAAAAATTAGAAGCCAAGAAGAAAGTTGAACCTAAAAAACCTGTGAAGCAATGAAGTGGACAGAAGGAATAGATAAATTAGGTTTAGGATTGTATTTCTTGCTTTGCATTTTTGCTATTGCCAATATTTACAGTGTTGATGAAGGTTTAGGTAAAAAGCAATTAATCTTTTTCGGGATTTCTATATTTGTTGGGTTGATTATTTTTTTCAGCCGTAGTAAGTTTTTCGAAAATATGTCCGGAATAATTTATATCGGTGGGGTTTTATTATTAATCGGACTGTTTCCCTTCGGAAAGGAGATTTTAGGACAAAAAAACTGGTATAAATTTGGAAGTTTTACGATGCAGCCTGTAGAGTTTGCAAAAATAGGTGTTGCATTAATGCTTGCCAATTACGTTTCAGGACCCGAATATAATTTAAAAAACAGGAAATCACTTTTAACAACTCTTGCAATTGTCGGCATTCCTGCCGTTGTGGTTTTGGCAATTCCCGATGTGGGATCGTTGCTGGTTTTTACGGCATTTTTTATTGCATTATACCGTGAAGGTTTAAGCGGATGGTTGTTTGGTATTGGATTTACATTGGCGGCTGTTTTCCTAACGTCAATTGCTTTGCCACCTTTGTATGTAATATTATTTATGATATTGATTGCAGAGATTGCAATTGCCATTTCAATGCTTAGACTTTCGTTAGATTTACTTATTATTTTAGGCATTATTGTAGTTCTTGTAATTAGTTATTTTGCCTTGATTTTTAATCCATTTATCTTAATGGGGATTGTAATTATGGGTGGAATTTTCCTGATAATTAAAGCTTTTAAAGATTCCATAGATATTATTTCAATTGTTTCTGTGGTATCCGTAATTTTATTTCTTTCGTTGATTTCTTTTGGAACACCCTATATTCTTGAAAAAATGCCAAAACACCAGAGAGAAAGAATCGAGGTTTTATATAAAGGTGAAAAAGCTTTTAGAGATACTTCCGGTTATAATTTACTCTACTCCAAAACCGCCATTGGTTCAGGAGGAATGTGGGGGAAAGGGTATCGTGAAGGATCAGTGACTCAAGGGAAATTCGTTCCTGAGCAGGAGACCGATTATATTTTCTGTACTGTTGGTGAAGAATGGGGCTTTGTGGGAAGTACAGTTTTAGTATTGTGCTACATGGTTTTCATTGGGAGAATATATTATCTTGCAGAGCAGCAAAAGTCAGCTTTTAACAGGGTTTTTGGGTACTCGTTTGCTTCTATCCTTTTGATGCACTTTTCTATCAATTTAGGGATGGTTATGGGGTTATTTCCGACCGTTGGTATTCCGTTACCATATTTCAGTTATGGAGGAAGTTCATTGCTCGCCTTTTCTATGATGACTTTTATTTTCTTTAAGCTTAATTATGCTGATAAAAACAGTTTGGTGTAGAAGAGCTGAAAGTTAGAAGTTGGGTGATGGAAGTTTACAGTATTTTCATCTAAATTCTATCAATTTCCTAAATTCTTTTAAGCAAATATCTGCGCAATCTGCCAAATCAGCGAGAGAAAAATTTCTAATATTTTTATCTAAATACAATCGTAAAATTTTATGAGTGAAGCTTACGTCTCAGATCAAAATTATACTCAATTAAATTTTGTTGAATCACATTTGCAGATTGGTGAATACGAAAATTGTACATTTCAGAACTGCAATTTTGAATACGCTGATCTTTCCCAGTTTAAATTTACAGATTGCGAGTTTGTTGACTGTAATTTAAGCATGACCAAATTGATAGGAACAGCTTTTCGGGATGTAATTTTTAAGGACTGCAAAATGTTCGGGATGCATTTCGACGACTGTAATGAGTTTGGAATGTCTTTCAGATTTGAAGGATGTGCTTTAAATAATTCTGTTTTTTATAAAACGACAATCAAAAGAACTGTATTTAAAAATTGTAAATTAATTGAAGTAGATTTTGCTGAATGTGATTTGTCGAATTCAATATTTTCAAACTGTGATTTCAGCGGTGCTACATTCGAAAGAACCAATTTGGAAAAAGCAGATTTGAGAACATCTTTCAATTACACCATCAATCCTGATTCTAACAGGTTAAAGAAGACCAAATTTTCCCTTTCAGAAATTCATGGACTACTTCGTAGATTTGATATAGAAATTGATAAGAATAGCTGATTTTAATGAACTTCTGGAAAGTTATCTTTCAAAATTTTTCACTCTCAGTTTGTCATTCCGCAGGAATCTAAAGTCGAATTGCAAATTGATGTTGAGATTCCTACGAAATGACAAAGAGGATATGTAATTTTTAGAATCGTATTTGAATTAAAGCAAAAAACAAAAGCCATCAAATTTTGATGGCTTCATTTATATAAATCAATTATTTAAAACTAAAAACTAGTAGAGGCTAAATTGTTGTAGCTTTCTCCGTTCTCATTGATCACTCTTTTGGCAAACCTGAATTTTGGTCCCCAATAAGAATCATTCAGTGAAGAGATCATTACTCCTTTTGAAGTGGCTGCGTGAATGAATTTTACTTCTCCTTCTTCAGTTACATCTTCTACAATTCCTACGTGAGAAATTCTTTTTCCGTGAGAGAAGAAAATTAAGTCTCCTTTCTGAAGGTTTTCTTTGTCGATTGATTCTCCTTCCTGAGATTGAGATGCTGCAACTCTTGGTAATGTAAGTCCTGCTGCTGCTCCGAATACTGATAATACAAATGCTGAACAGTCGATCCCGTTTCTTGTAGTTCCTCCGTATCTGTAAGGAGTTCCCAAGTAAGTCTGAGCTTCTGTTAAAATATTATCAATAGTCTTATTATGTTTAATCGCTTTTGCGATTTCAGAATTTTTTAAAGAATTTTTTGCGTTTGCGATTGCCACTGTTTTTTCAGAGATGAAAGAGTTGATTAACAACTTTTTATCATTCTCCATCTTGGTATCTATTGCAGCAAGTTTGGCATCTGTTTTGTATTCTTTAGTGTAAGTTGCCGGTTTTGAAACTACGTAATTAGTAACGCATGATTGTAGTGATATTGTAGAAACGAAAGCAACCAAATAAAACAAAACTCTTTTCTTCATATATTTTTTATTATCCGTGTTAAAAAGGAATATTTATTTCTCTAAAGCAATACAAAAGTAGATATTCCAGATAAGACAGCCTCGGTATGATTATTATCATGTTGTCGTTTTAACACATTTTAACATCCTGCTCAAGTATGTTAAAGAAAAATAAGCCGCTACGTCCCTATTTTGGTGATCATGCGGTTTTTTTTATTAAGATTTTTTAACATAATATATCTGTTTTCCTTTATCAATCAATGTTCTTTAAAACTGAAATTCTAAAGATTAGCTGTTAAAAAAGCATAAAAAAAGTTCCCTGAAAAACAGGGAACCTTCACTAATATGGAACTTTACAGATGTTATCTTGTAAATAACATTTCTCTATATTTCGTCATTGGCCAAAGCTCATCATCTACCATCATTTCAAGATCGTCAGAAGCTTCTCTGATCGGATCAAATAATGGAATTACGTTTGTGCAGTATAATTCTGCCTGCTCTTGGCTTTCAGACGTTGCTTTCGCATCTTCTCTCGCTTTCATAAGATCTTCAACACCCAACTTGATTTTTGAGATGTTCCCGGAAATCTGAGTGATTAAACTCATCTGCTCTTTAGCAAGAGTTTTGAATTCTTTATCATCAAAAATTTCTTTAAGACCTCTTACGTTTTCAATCAATCTGTTCTGATAATTTAAAGCTGAAGGTATAATGTGGTTTCTTGCGATATCACTTAATACTCTTGCTTCAATATCAATAACTGTTGAATATTTTTCTAGTTTGATTTCGTTTCTTGCTTCAACTTCTCTGTGAGTGAAAATTCCCATCTCTTCGTAAAGATTCACGAATTTCTCATCCATTTCCTGCTTCAATGCTTCAGGAGTAGTTTTTAAGTTGTTTAGACCTCTTTTTTCAGCTTCTACAGCCCAGTCATCAGAATATCCGTCTCCTTCAAACATGATGTTTTTACACTGCTTGATGTATTCTCTCAATACATTGAAGATCGCTTCATCTTTCTTAAGACCTGTTTCAATTAAGGCATCCACTTCTTTTTTGAAGTCACCCAATTGTTTTGCAGCAATCGTGTTCATTACGGTCATAGATTCTGCACAGTTTGCAGAAGAACCTACTGCTCTGATTTCAAATTTATTTCCTGTAAATGCAAATGGAGAAGTTCTGTTTCTGTCAGTATTATCCAACAAAATCTCAGGTATTTTTCCAACAACATTTAGTTTTAAATCTGTTTTTTCGTCTGGTGAAAGTTTCCCTTCTGTTACTTTTTCAAGCTCTTCCAAAACTCTGAACAGTTGACTTCCGATAAATACAGAAATAATTGCTGGTGGAGCTTCGTTTGCACCCAGTCTGTGGTCATTGCTTGCAGAAGCGATGCTTGCTCTTAAAAGATCTGCATATTCATGAACAGCTTTGATGGTGTTCACGAAGAATGTTAAGAATTGTAAGTTTTTCTTAGGGTTTTTTCCCGGGCTCAAAAGGTTTTCACCAGTATCAGTTGCCAAAGACCAGTTGTTGTGTTTCCCACTTCCGTTTACACCTGCGAAAGGTTTTTCGTGGAATAAAATGTGAAAATGGTGTCTGTGAGCAATTCTTGCCATAACATCCATCAATAAAGAGTTGTGGTCAACTGCAACGTTTACTTCTTCAAACATTGGAGCCAGCTCAAATTGGTTTGGAGCCACTTCGTTGTGTCTTGTAGTAACCGGAATACCCAATTTCATACATTCAACTTCCAGTTCTTTCATGAAGTTCATGACTCTTGTAGGAATCGAGCCAAAATAATGGTCATCCAACTGCTGTCCTTTTGCAGGAGAGTGTCCTAATAAAGTTTTACCTGTTAAAACCAGATCCGGACGGGATTGATACAATGCTGAATCAACCAGGAAATATTCTTGCTCCCAACCTAAAGTAGGAGTTACTTTCGTTACATTTTTGTCGAAATACTGCATTACGTTGGTCGCAGCTTCGTCTACAGCATGCAAAGCTCTCAATAAAGGTGCTTTGTAATCTAAAGTTTCTCCTGTGTAAGAGATAAAGATTGAAGGGATACATAAAGTTGTTCCCATAATAAATGCTGGAGAAGTAGGATCCCATGCTGTATAACCTCTTGCTTCAAACGTGTTTCTGATTCCACCGTTCGGGAAAGATGATGCATCCGGCTCTTGCTGAATCAATAGGTTTCCGCTGAATCTTTCGATTGCTCTACCTCCTTCGATTGGAGTGAAGAACGAATCGTGTTTTTCTGCAGTGCTTCCTGTCAGTGGCTGAAACCAGTGAGTGTAATGAGTGACACCTTTGCTCATTGCCCAATCTTTCATAGCTACTGCTACCTGATCTGCAATCAGTCTCTGGATTTTTGTGCCTTTTTTAATAGCATCCATTATAGATTGGAATGCTTCTTTTGTCAAGTATTCTCTCATTGTGTTCTCAGAGAATACATTTTCACAAAATAATTCTGATAATTTAGCAGGAATTTCCACTGAATTATCTTTTCTAAAGTCCTTGAATGGTAAAGTTTCTAAAGCTTTAAATCTTAAAGTTGACATATAGTGTTGAATTTTATGGGGCAAATTTACAAAAAAAATAGATTGAAATTATTTTTACCCTAAAATTTTAGGGGTTATTTTTATTTTGATCATTTTTTTAAATAAAATTAAGCATTATAATAGAGTGAATGAATTTCAATGGACAATTATGGTTTGGATTTAATTTAAAAAAAGCTATTATATATAAGGATAATAAATTTCTTCTAATATGACGAAAACTTATTCTATGATTCTTCTGTGTTTTTATCGAATATATTAATTTTAAAATCAAAATTGAAAAACTAACCGTCTTAAAGTTTAAAAATTGTAATTTGTTGGTTTTGAATGCTTTAAAGCATTTGATTTATTTTCCGTAACTTAGTAGACTTTTTATAAAAAATTTAATATATGACAAATTCTAGAGCAAGAGAGACTACCGAGGCAATTGAAAGACTATACATATCTATGAGACATCTGTTTTATAGAGGTTTTTTCAAGCCGGGTGGAGTTTCTGGAGAAAGCATTAGAAGTTTGTTAAAAATCATTAATCCCGAAATTTACGGTACCATGAATGTTCCAAGCAAATTGGAGCTTGATGGTTTAATGTATGTTTTAGACAGGCTTCCTGAAGGTATTGAAGAATGTGCTTTTATTCATCTTACTTCGGATGAGGGTTTTGATAAAGGAAGTTTCGAGCCTATTGTTCCCAAGAAAAGAAGAAGAAACTGTTATAGAATCGACGAACACCAGATGAACATCGAAGTTCTTTTGGGGCGTTCGGAAATCTATGATATTCTTACCCACTTGACCTTTTTATTTATAGAAGCAGATAAAATCAGAAATCTTGCTTTCATTCAGGATGAGAACTGGAAGCCGACACGCGCCTTTAAAATCATCGAAGAAGTAGTGAAAGGCGAGAAGAAATACAGCAGAAGAGAAAAAGAAGTTGCCTTGATTCATTTGTCTTCTTTAATAGGAAGAACTTTTGACGAAACATTAAATGCATACAATTCTTTCGGAGACGATGATAATCCGGATCGTTTATTCAAAATCATTTACAATCTCGGAAAAGCAAGTCTTGAAGATGCTAAACAAAGCAGAGAAAGAGAAATACATTTCAGTGCTATTTTAAAGGAAAGAGTAGGGCATCATTATTTTGGTGAAAAATGGGCCAACAAAGTGAAAGAAGTTTTATTTGCAAATGATCTTCATATGCGTCCCCTGCACATTATTTCTGCAAATATGCATTCTGTGAAAAATATGTTGTACGCAAACGATGCATTAAAGAAAAAACAGACGAAAGATGTAGATTATAAACTTTACCAGGAAATTTCAAATAAAAAAGATCTTCGTGACAAAGTTTTAAAATACGCTTTGGATGAAGGTTTGATTTATATTGATGATAAAAGCGGAAGTAATATCGACGTTCAGATCATCGATTTAGGTAAAATTGATCTTAAAAATACGCCTTTCAGCGATGCAAAGTTCAAAGGAGATGATGTCGTTTTAGTCTTTGATTACGCATTTGGCGAGCAGGCTTTTGAAGTAATGGATGAATTATTAAGACCATTCGAGCAGAAAGGTGAAGTCTATATGATGAAAGTAAAATCTGTTTCCATTATGGGTAAAGCAGGTATTTTGAATGGTGGAAAAGGCGACATCATGATCCCGACTTCTCATATTTTTGAAGGAACGGCAGATAATTATCCTTTTGAAAATGCTTTGAAGCTTGAAGATTTTAATGATGATGAATTAAAAGCTTTCGAAGGAACAATGATTACCGTTTTGGGAACTTCACTTCAAAACAGAGATATTCTGTCCTATTTTATGAACACTTCTTGGAAGGCAATCGGTCTTGAAATGGAAGGAGCGCATTATCAGAAAGCAATTCAGGTGGCTTCAAAAATCAGACATCATATCACACCTGATCTTTTTGTTTGCTACGCCTATTATGCTTCAGATAATCCTTTGGAAACAGGAAGTACACTTTCTTCCGGAGGTTTGGGACTGACAGGAGTAAAACCAACTTATCTGATTACTTTGAAAATTTTAGAAAAGATTTTTGACAGTGCTGCAAAAGTTGCTGAGAAGAAATAATTTAGATTAAATTATATAATTGACCTCAAGTGTTTTTGCAGTTGAGGTTTTTTGTTGACTAAACACGAATAGCACTAATTTTTTTCACTATGACACTAATTCATTTGTGTTTAAAATTGTGAATTCATTAGTGTTGTTTGGGTTTAAATAAAATCGAGAGCAAAAATTATTATCTTTAAAATAATTAAAACTAAAACAAATGAGTTCAGTTTCACAATTGGCAAAAAGATTCGGAGAGGTAATGCTTGACGGACTTTGGATCGCCAATACCAATTTTAAAGATCAGTTGAAAGATGTTACTTGGGAACAGGCAAACACGAAAATTGCAAATTTAAATACCATCGCAATGCTCACCTTTCATATTGATTATTACATCGCAGGAATTCTCAATGTTTTTGAAGGTGGCGAACTTGAAATTAAAGATAAATACAGTTTCGACCTTCCTGCAATTGAATCTCAGGAACAATGGGAAGAATTATTAAATAAACTTTGGAAAGATTCTGAAAAGTTTGCAACTTTATTAGAACAATTTCCTGATTCTAAAATGAATGAAGTTTTTGTCGATGAGAAATACGGAACTTATTTAAGGAATATTGATGGAATGATAGAACATGCTTATTATCATCTAGGGCAGATTACTTTGATTAAAAAATTGATTTTGTCTAAAAATGAATAGCACTAATGTTTTTACTAATAACATTAATTATTTGTGTTTGAAAGTTTAGTCAAAAAATTCATCAAAATTAATGTCCCCGTCCCTAAAGGGTGTAATTTTGATGAATTTTAAGAAATTTTCCGACTTTTACCACAGAGCAAAAAAGATTCATTAGACTCATAAGATATGCTGTTGCTTTGAAACATTATTACGCGCAATAATCTGTGAAAATCCGTGAAATCCGCGGGCAAATATTTTTGTAGACTTTTGTAATTTTATTTTCAATTAATTTCTTTTGATACTTTTGCGGTTAACTCCCATTTGAGCCTCTTTCAAAAATTACTTACCTTTAAAAAAAATAAATCTTCAATGAAAAAATCGTTTGCAATACTCTTTGCTTTGATCCTTTCACAATTTCAGGCGCAGCAGAACGCTTATTATCAGCAGGCTGCCCAATACAAAATGGATATTGACGTCAATGCAGAAAAATTTACCTATGAAGGAACTCAGACACTAAATTATTCTAATAATTCGCCGGACGAACTGAATGTCGTATACTTTCATTTGTATTGGAATGCCTTTAAACCCAATTCAATGATGGATCAAAGAGTTGCCGGACAAGGGAAAAACGGGGATTCGAGATTACAAAAAGACGGAATTTCAAGATTGGCATTGATTCCGAAAGATCAAGAAGGCGCACAAAATATTCACTGGATCAAACAGAACGGAAAGAATCTGAAGTTTGAAATTCAGGAAACGGTGATGAAGGTTTATTTAAATGAATCAATCAAACCCAATTCTAAAACCACTTTCACCATGGAGTGGGACGCGGTAATACCTCAGCAGATCAGACGTAGCGGAAGAAACAACCGTGAAGGAGTCGATATGACCATGACACAATGGTATCCGAAAATCGCTGAATACGATTATGATGGTTGGGCAACCTTCGATTATGTGGGAAGAGAATTTCATGCACCTTTTGCAGATTTTGATGTAACGATTAAAATCGACAAAGATTATGTAATAGGTGCGGGAGGAACGCTTTTGAATCCTACAGAAGTGAAAGGTTATGATGCAGCTGCAACTATTAAAGCAACTAAAAACAAAGCAACATGGAGATGGACTGCCAAAAATATGCTCGATTTTGCATGGGCTGCAGACAGAGATTATTCGGTAGAAAGTTTTGATGTTCCGCAAGGTCCGAAAGTGTTTTTCGTTTATCAGAAAAACGATAAGACTAAATTTTGGGGTGAAGCACAACCTTATGTGACAAAATATTACCAGATTATGAATTCCCGTTTCGGGAAATATGCCTATCCTTCTTACTCTTTCATTCAGGGTGGTGACGGCGGTATGGAATACGGAATGTGTACCATGATTTTGGGTGAATCAAAAAAGCTTGAAGATTTAATGGGACTGATGATTCATGAAGGCTCTCACTCTTGGTATCAGCAAATGTTGGCAACCAACGAACCTCTGAGACCGTGGATGGACGAAGGCTTTACAAGTTATGCCGAAATCATTGTCATGCATCAGCTTTTTCCGCCAACTGATGAAAGACCAAATCCTTTTGTGGATAAAATAAACGCTTATCGAGGAATTGTACAAAAAGGAATCGAAGAACCTGCAGTTTGGCTCGGTGATCATCATGACAACGGAACAGCGTACAGTTTTGCAAGTTATGTGAAAGGAGAGTTGTATTTAGTTCAGTTAGGTTACATCGTTGGCGAGCAGAATTTAGAAAAAATCATGACTGAATATTTTAACCAATGGAACATGAAACATCCTACCGACAGAGATTTCCTTCATATTGCACAGAAAGTTTCGGGGATGGATCTGAAATGGTTTCATCATTACTGGATCAACACGACAAAAACCATCGATTACGGAATTAAAAATGTGCAGTATGATAAAAAATCGACAACAATCACATTGTTGAATAACGGTCAGGTTCCGATGCCGATTGATTTCAGTGTAATGACAACCGATAAGAAAATTATTACTTATCAAATCCCGATGAATATGACACACACTTGGAAACAGAAAGACGGTTATGGTGACTTTACAACAGAAAAATATTGGCCTTGGACGCAGAAAGAATATACATTGACGATTCCTTATACAAAATCTCAACTGTCATTGTTAGGAATAGATTTCAGTCAGAGAATGGCGGATGTAAATCCTGAGAACAATTTTGTTGAAGTGAAATAATTAGATTAAATAAGATAAATAATCCCCGAAGAGTTATTCTTTGGGGATTTTGTTTTTAATTAAAGAAAATTAAAATTTTATAAATGTTGTGGATTTTTAATCCGTGAGATCGAATTCATTCAACCAGAAATTGTATTGTACCAATCTTGTAATCTGTTTTGGGATTTTTAACGTTTAGGACCACGTTTTCAGAAACTTTTGCATCAAAATGTCCGACGGAGAAAGCTTCTCCTAAATAATGATTATCATCATCAGTGATGATCCAATTTCGTCCTGCAGAAAGTGGAGTGGGTTCATCCCAAATAATTCTTCTGTAGTTTTCATCTTCTTTATGCAGTGAAATCAAAAAACCATAGAATTTTTGGTAGGTATACCGTGTAGAGAAAAATTTTTCATTGAGATTTTTGATGCCTTTTAATGAATCTCCTTCAATTTTGAGGTGCAGATTATCTGAAACCAAAGTTCCTTGTATCTTGGACTCCAATAAAGAATTGTAAGAATAATAATGATTTGTAATAAAACTTCCACGAAAAATGATGATACTCAAAATATAGTAGAATGCAATAACAACTAACAATGCAATCAAAATTTTTTTGTATTTCATGAGTTTTAAATTATATGGATTTCGCAAGATCAAGAATCTATAAAAAATAAAATGATATAAAAGATTTATTCTTCTTCTCTGATTTGTAATAATGCATTGCTAAGATAAACTTTTCATCTTGGGAGATCTCAAAGTTTTCCTCTTTCAAAAGATTAGATTTTTGCAAGTATTCTAAAATTTCCTCGTCAAATTGCGAATTAAATTTTTGCAAATAATCTACAGTTTTAAACGTGCCATTTGTATTCATGGTTACTTCAAACAATGCGAATGAATTTTTAGCATTTATGCCATCAAAGTGGCTGAGTGTGTTTTTGCCGGTTTCAGAATCATATTTTGTGTCAATGATAAAGTTTTTATAATTTGTTTTAATTGAAGTTTTTGAAATCTTTTCTAAAATCTTTTTAGATTCAGTAAAACGAGATGTAATCTTTTCACGAATTTTTGGAGTACAAAAGTGGATGCTATTTATTTCATCATTTTTATAAAATAAAATCATACGATCTCCTTTTGAAAGACTTAAAGAACAACTTGTACCAATGCCATTTTGCTTTCCGTTAATTATTGTTTTGCCATAAACGTGAAAGCTGCCAATTTGTTTTCCTTTGTATAGTTTGTTGTACTTTACATCAATTACGTAATAAGCTTGTTGTAATTCCTTTTCTGGACTAAATCTCACATTTGTAACGGTGATATCTGCGACCAAATCTGATGAGGAATATTCATTAAATATGTTTGTAGAACTCTCGCAACTACAAGAATACCCAATCTGAAAGATAACAATACAAATTAAAGCAAAAAGTTTTTTCATAATATTTGATCTAAATCTAATACGCCCTCGAATACGATTTCTTCTCCTCCAAAAACTCTGCTTTTTTTCCATCTCCGGTTCTGAAAAGAGTTTTAATTGTAATTCTGTTCTTGTCACCCGTTGAACTTGGAAGAAATGTGACAAAATGCAGATGTGGTCCGTTGCTCCAGCCTGTATTTCCGCTCAATGCGATAAGTTGACCTTTTGTAACTTTATCTCCGATATTGACTTTTGCACCGTTCTGTTGAATATGAAAGTATTGCGCAATCGTTCCATCAGAATGCAGAATCGAAACATAATTTCCAAAAGGAGCGCAACTTCTGGTTGGGCAACTTCTATTATTACTTTGAAGAACATCTATTACCAAGCCTTCTCTCGCAGCCAAGATTTCTGTTCCTTCAGGCATCACGAAATCTAAAGAATTTTCGTTCTGATGAGAAAATGTTCCGTTGTAACCTTGATACATTAGAAAAGCTTTTCCTTTTCGAAAAGGCAGGTCATATTGGTAAGTGTTGTCGTAATTTTTAATCGTTATATCTCCAATGTACATCATATAACCCGGCATTTTTTTAATTGCCCATCCCTTCTTTTTATCATTGACTACAAAATAGGTAACTCTCTGTTTTGTCGTTTTTGCAGGAATGACCTGAGTGGTTTTAAACAATTCAGGTTTCTTTAAATTTTCTGTTTCAGGTTGGCTATTGAAGACTAACGAAACAGGATAAATCTCCTGATTGTCTACGTAGAATGTAATAGAATCTCCTTTTCTCTCGTTGTACATCTTTACGTTTTTCTGAGAGAATAGAATTGTGAATTGACTGATTAATATGACAATGAAAAGTTTTTTCATTTTTTAAAGCTTTGTTTGAAATTTTAGTTTTTAAATCATTAAGAGTATTTAGTTTTTAAGCTAAAAGCAATCAGATTTTTTAAGATTTACTAAAGTAAATGATTAAACATAGTGCTTAAATCAATATTATTGATCCTTAATAATTCTCAAATGCTTATAATTCTTAATGGTTAAAAAAAGTTTTGAGAACGATTTTAAAGCACTCATTAAAATCTTTTTACAATGATAGACCATTTTTACAGATAATAAAAGGCTCTCTTTATTAAAATTGTTAAATTTACCATCGAAAAGCTATTCAATGAATTCTATCGTAATCAATGTTGGAAACAGCAATATCAGATTTGGTCTTTTTGATGATGACAATTGTGATATCTCTTGGGTAATCAATACGAAACCGTACAGAACTGCAGATGAACTTCATGGTCAGATGTTGATTTTATATCAAACCTATAAAATAGATCCTAAAAAGATTGAAAAAATAATCATTGGTTCCGTGGTTCCGCAACTGACGAGGGAAATCAATTCGGCAATAAGAAAAATTCACGGGATCGTTCCCATTATGGTAGATCGTACGACGCCGTCAGAAGTGGTCGCAAAATCTAAACAGATGGGAACAGATATTTATGCTAATCTTGTTGCAGCACATAATCTGTATCCCGATAGAAAAAAAATCGTGCTTGATTTTGGTACAGCACTTACCGCAAGTTGTGTTGCTGAAAACGGTGAAACTTTGGGGGTGATTATTGCCCCGGGAATCGTGACTTCTTTAAATTCTCTGATCAGTCAGACCGCTCAGCTTCCTGAGATTGAACTGGTAAAACCGAAATCTGTTTTAGGTTTAGATACTATCAGTTGTATGCAGAGTGGGATGGTTTATGGTTTCCTCGGAATGGTAGAAGGTTTCATCGACCGTATTAACGATGAGGTAAATGATGATTGTTTTGTCATCGCAACAGGAGGTGTTTCTCATGTGTACAAACCATTGACCGATAAAATACATATTGCAGACCGACTGCATACCTTAAAAGGACTTTATTTCTTAGGGAAAGATATATAAAAGAAAACAGCCTCGAAAGGCTGTTTTTTGTTTTTAAAGACCACCGCAAGCATCACATTCTACTAACGGATAAACCCATGTTCCATTTTCATCCTGGAAAGGCAGATTTCTGCATCCTATTTTTCTTACTCCGTTTTGATCGATGTAGAAACATTGATCAGGACGAATTCCTCCATTAATTTTTGCAGTTTCTTTTCTTGTTAATTTTCTCATAGTTGTAAATATTTTGTTGTAATCAAATATATAAATTAATTCAACACAAAATGATTAAACTTTAAAAATTAACATTTGAAATTTATAAAAAGCAGTATTATAGCTTTGCAATTGCGTATTTATCACTTCAATCTAGTAGTAACTAAAAAAAAATATAGAAGGTCAGATTTAAATTCTGGTTAATTCTTAGCCTTAAACTAACCTCAACCTCAATCTACCTTTTCGATTTAAAAAACTCTTTCACAATAGAAGAGCACTCGTTTTCCATAACTCCGGTGACGATCTCTGTTTTTGGATGAAGCGTTAAATTTTTATTAATAAATCCACGCTGTTCGTCTCTTGCACCAATCACTACTTTTGAAATCTGCGACCACGAAAGCGCTCCGGAACACATTACACAAGGTTCCAAAGTCACATATAAAGTACAGTTGATCAGATATTTTCCACCCAGAAAATTAGCGGCAGAAGTAATGGCCTGCATTTCGGCATGAGCGGTGACGTCGTTTAAAGTTTCTGTAAGATTATGCGATCTTGCAATCACCCGGTTGTTGGAAACGATAACGCAACCAATTGGAACCTCATCTTTTTCAAATGCGGTTTCGGCCTCGTTAAGAGCCATTTTCATAAAATATTCATCGGTAAACATAAAAATAAAAGCTTAGTACAAAACTAAGCTTTTCATTAAAATATATTTTAAATAATTAGAATCGATAACCTATACCGCCCATAACTTTTCCTGTAAGTTCTCCGATGTCATATTTGTCAAAATTACCAAATCTTCTCGCAATACCTCCACTTGCTTCTATTACCAGTCGGTTTTTGATTACCCATTTTCCTCCGACACCAAAACCAATTCCTACAGTTGTAGAATTTTTCTTCGCATCATTGATATAGAAATAGCTATTTGTGATATCATCGTACCGATAACTGTAATAAGCATCATTTTGAAATGTTACCGGAATAAAACCTTCAAAGAAAAAACCTGAAGCATATTTCTTTCCCATATAGTACCTGAAATAAGGTGAGAATTGCTTAAAGTCATCTACTTCACTGCTTAAAGTAATCATGGCATTGATCCCGATACCCATATCTTTTTTAATCAATCTTTCGTAAGATACATTGGCCATTGGAACTGCGATCAGTAAGATCGGATCTGCGAGAATATCGTTTTTTCTTTGTTTGTCGGTTTCCTGTGCATGAATGCTTAATGTTCCTAGAATCAGGGCGATTGCCAATAAAAATTGTTTCATATAAGTATTTTGGGCAAAAATACTCATTTAAACGAAACAGCAAAGAAATTTTAGAAATCTACTCAATATTTAATGTTAAAGGAAGTTTGAAGCGGTATCTCACAGGATCTCCATTAATGACAGCCGGAGAAAATTTCCCTGAAAGAGAATATAAAGCGATCTCTGCCTGTCGGTTGAACGTAAAATTATCACCTTCAGCTTTTACATTGCTGATTTTGCCGTTTTTTTCAACAACAAAAGCGACATTGGTTTTTACAGGATTGGTTTCGGAAAATACGGCATCACTATAAAAAAGATTGGCAACTTCCTGTCTCAAGGCATTGATTCCACCGGGATAATCTGCAGTTTTATCTGTAAAAGGGAAAATTTCACTTTGATCTGTTGAAGAGTTTAATTTTTTTTCTAAATTTAAATTAGATAAATCCTCAGTATTTCTTACTTTCAGCAAAGCTCCAACAAGTGCTGTGTTTTCAATACTGTCCATTTTTTTCATGAAGAATAAGAAATCCTGTTTGATGGAAGCCTTGATAATGTTGTTTGGTTCTGCGTCAAATTTCTTCTTAAACTCAGTGTTCAGCATACTTCTGTGCTGATTATAATAGTTTTTTACCTGCCTGAATTCTTCTGTCTGCTGAGAAAAGCAAAAAGCTGAAATGAATAAGAAAAAATAAAGAAACAGTGATTTCAAACCTGTATATTTATGTAAATGTAGTCAAAAAATGAATATACAGACTTACAATTCTTCTGAATAGTTGCCTAAAGAAGCTTGTAAATGAGTACGAATTTCATCAACTAAAGTTTTAGGTTCTAAAACGGTTACCTCTTTTCCATACGAGAGAATTTCCTGCATGAAGTCGTAAGTAGGATGGAGGAAGAACTCAAAATAGATTTCTTCCGGAGTTTCTCTGGTTTCTTTCTGTGATTGGTGCAATGCAAAACTTCTGATGTATTCTCCCTGATGTCGGCTACATTTCAAAACAATTCTTTGAGGGTTTTGTTCCGTAAGATTCATAACGCCAAAAGCATTTTTGAAATGTTCTCTGAAATTGAATTTATATTTTTCTCTGAATTTATTTTTTGTGACATCCAGATAATTAATTCTGTCTAAACCGAATGACTTTAAGGCTTTATCTTTCGTGTCAATGGCAATCAGATACCATCTGTCTTTTGATTCTTTCAAAGCCAGAGGATGAACTTTACGGGAAGTCATCAGTTTGTTTTTGTAATTGTAATGCTCAAAAGTCACGACTCTCTTATTGCGAATCGCAAAGAAAAGATCATAAAAATGCTCAACTCCGGTTGGTTTTCTGCTTTCAAAAAAGATGAAATCGGCAAAATCGGGATGTACATTTAATGCGTTGCTTACCTGAAAAGATTCGAGAAGTTTTTGGTTGTACTCATCGACTTCCATCATTGGTCGGCTTTCGATATAATATCGGTTGTCACCTTTCTTTTTGTTGTGAATGGAAAGATTGAAAAGATTTGAAATCTCACGGATATCCCTTTGCAAAGTACGGATCGAATAGCTCTTAATTCCTGCATCCTGAAATTCGAAAGAGTTGAGCAGATACTCTTCAAGTTGTGAATAGTTAGCAGGAGCGCTTTCTAATTTTTTGATGATCAGGGCATATCTTGTAAGGTAAAAATCTTTTTTCATGTTTGAATTTTGTATTACAAATATATACGGTTAATGCGACAAAAGGTGTCGTGTTTTATTTTTGTGGATAAGTTTTTGGGAATATATTTTAAAATTAATAGACATTCATACTACCAAAAACAAACTTTTAAAACTCCGTTAATTCTAGTAGCAGAGTGTAGTGAAAACTATCTTAGCTTAAGCGATCAATTTGTTTATATTCATCTACCCATTCTCCAACCACCTGTAGTCACTTGCAAAAATATCTTTATCAGGTTGTATAAGTATATGAAATTGCTTTGCAAAGTGCCTCTAATCATTATCATAACTGTCTGCAACCACTTATGGAAGTGTCTTTAATAGGTTATGTAAGTGTCTGAAGGTACTTCGTAACTGTCTACGAATACTATAATAAGTGTCTTTAACCACTTCATTAAGAGGATGTATATCTTCATTAACGGTCTCCAGCCACTTTGGAAGGAGTTATACCCCCTTACCTAACCCCCTGTTAGAATCTTTGTGTAGCTGGATTTGTAATGCGACCCATCATTATATGTTTTATAAAGATAAAAAATTATACAATCTGAGAGAATGAAGTTTTAAAACGAAAAAGCCACACGATGTAATCATGCTGCAGCGAGGCGAGCAGACCCGGGTTGCCATTGATATTTGTTTTTTTTGACAGGAGGATAATAACAAACTAAGAAACATCATAGGCAGCCACCTTCAGGGCATTAGTCTCTCTTTGATAGGGGGGGTGTATTCTTTTGCATCGGTAAAATGTGACACGTTTGCATAAGCTAAGTTATAATGTCTCAGCATTTCTGCTAAAGATGACTCTAAATTCGCAGATAAATGACAAATTAGAATAAAACGGGCTGTTAAAAATAACAGCCCGTTTATAAAATTAAGGAATGAAGTACTCTACTTCTGTGGCATAAGCATATTCATTATCTTTTTTTTCTTTCTCTGTTGGTTGTACATTTCTAAATCTTAGTATTTTTTCTTTTATACCTTTGGATACTAAGTATAAATTAGCATGCACATCATCATTTTCTATTTCTAATCTGAAAATAATTGTTTCTAAAGATTTCTGTTTCACAAGGTTTTTAAATCCTTTTGGGATGATAACTTTAGAACAATAAAATATTTCTTTAGATTTTCCCCGCCATCCCAGTTCCATTTCTACGGGCAATTTTTTATGAAACTTTTTCCATATTCCTATTCCTTGTTCAAAAGTACCGTCTTGTGTAGTATAACTAAATTCTATTTCTCTTTTATTTGGTTTATTAAAATCAAAATACATATCATACACCTTTTCATTATTTGCCCATGCTTCGTAAGGAATACCATGGTTTTGCCAGTAGGTGTAATATTTACCCCAATTCTCAAAATTCTTTACTTTATAACGTTCATTAGCAGTATTATCATAGCTTCCATTTAACTTTGCCTTTACTACTTCTATATTTACATATTCATTTGCTTTTTGATCTAAAGCTTGAAACCAAACCCGTATCCAGCCTCCAGATGCCATACCGACCACCAAATGTCCCAAATTATCTTCGTCATCCAGATTATATTCATTAAACAAATCTCTAATCTTTTCTTGGGGAAGCAAGACCTTTCCTTCATAAGTATAATTCTCTGCACAACTAGCATAATGAATAAGTACTTCCCGTGGAACATTTTTCCATTTCTCCCCAACCACACTTCCATAGGTTTCCCCCCAACCTGGATCAATGTTGATAGTACTTCCATTTCCTGCATTACCGAAACTAACTCTTATATCTCCAACAGGATAATATTTGGGAGCCGAAATACCTGGCTCCCATCTGTACTTTTTTTTATTACAAGACTGTAAAAAACTAAGACTTATCATAAGCAGCCAAAACAGGCGTGCAGTATTTTCTTTTGTAAGGAGGATTTTTAAATTCTTTTTCATCGGTAAAGTGGGGTATATTGGCATAAGCAAAATTATAATGATCTAATGCATCAGCTAAAGGAGCATTGAAATTTGCAGATAAATGTACAAAATTCTCCATAACATAGCTGTTCCACCCGCTGCCGCACGAATCCTTTCGTGTGGTTCTTCTTACAAACCAAGCATTTTAAAAACTACAATGTCTTCCAATAAACCTTTCTCATCAGAATAATCTACTGCGCTGCTGTATCTATAATCTTCCGCACGGAAAACCAAACCTGCCTCAACTGGATTTTGATGTACATAATTAATTTTTTGATTGATTACATGATTGCTCCATAACTCAATAGGTTTATTATCATGTCTCCAAAATTGATATTGTTTCACATTGGAAGTTTTTGAACCTTCCTGAAGAAAGAAATTCAGCAAGAACTCTTTTCTGCTTTCTCTAAGATTTTCTTTAATAGCCTGAACAATTGCCTTGCTTGTAAATCTTTTGAAATCACCGATCAAAAGTTCTGGTTTCTGCTCAGCGATACTTCTGAAAACTAAATGTACATGGCTTGACATGATACACTATGCGTGAATTTCCATACCATTATTCTTTTGGCAAAATCTCAAGCTTTCTAAAAGAATTTCTTTGTATTCATTTCGGATAAATACATCTAGCCATCCTACTACAGCAAAACTTATGAAATATAATCCTTCGGGATTGTGGAATTTGTAATTTCTACTCATCTTTATGTTTTAATTAAAGATAGAAAAAAATAGAAAGCTTGTAATAGAAAAAGCCACACGATACAATCGTGCGGCAGCATGGGGTCTTGACTTGAAATACCGGACCATTTTTTACTTTCAGTATAATATTTTACTTCTGCACCTAATCTACGAACAACTTGTATCCATTCTTGAAGTTCTAACTCAGTTAGTCAAATAGCATTCAGATTTTTCCCAAATTTTTCTAATCGAATAATTTCATCTAAATATCTTTCAAGTTGTTTTTCGTTTTTCACCTTTGTGAAAAGACGATTAATAAAATTTCGAGTTGCTACCTCAGTCGCAGAAAAAAACATTTTTCCTTTGTAAATTAAACCGATTTCTTTCTGTACATTCTCTACAAAAAGCACATTCAGTTTCTCAAAATCCGAAGAATGTTCGGTAAGGAGTGAAAATCTGTGCTTTGAAGTTTACTGTTAACTATTAAGAGTTCTATTAATTAGGATCCCAAACACCATATGACGCAGGTTTCCAAGTGCCATCCTCATATCCTTCAATATAGTAATCAACATCCATAACAGTGCCAAATGGAATAACAATACCTGTATCATTTCTAACAAGAAAAGGTCAGTTTCCTGCTAATCGATGTTTATAATCTTTCGCAATATAATCGTAAATATTTCCATAGCTTTTCTTAATAAATTCATTAGGAATTTCAAGTTCAACATTTATTTTCTGTTGTATTTGCTTTATGTACTTATTAGCTATTTCTAGCATTTCATTATCATTTAACATATTATTTTACTTTTAGATATTCAAAATGTTTATAATCTCAAGCATTCTCAGCGGAAATATAAAGTTTAAAAAATAGCTTTCGTTAACAGCAATAAACCACCCGAAGGTGGTTATAAATTATTGAAAATCGCTAAGTCTTGGCATATCTGGCCATCTTCCTGCTTCATATTCCTTGATATAATATTCAATTTCTCTTCCTGTTCCAAATAAAATAATTTTACCATTACTATTTTCAACTATAAAAGGAGCATTTCCTAATAATGTATTATCATCATCATTTCTTGTTTCATTATACTTTTTTGTATTATAGCGAAATATCATCCCATAGGGTTTTTTAATACATCTGTCTTCTAAAATAATGAGATTTAACCCGCTTTTCTGGCTTCTTTCTATAACATAGTTTTCTGCAATCTGTATAACTTCTTGTTCTGTTAGCATAATTTTAATTAATTTTAATTAGTTTTCATATATTTAAATTCTTTATAGGGACCATTCTCTAATCGTAAGTTTATAAAGCCACTAATAGTTTGTCCTTCAATAAAATCTACAGTTTTGCTGCCTGGCCTTTTTATAACATATATTACGTGGTTTTCCCCACCTTTTTTTGCTATACATACAAGAATGCCTTTTTCATTATCAGCCATTCTTGAATGTAGAAGCCCAACATTTGCTAAATATTCGAGACCTCTTGAAATGCCATATTGGTTTTGAAACCATAAACTAAGACCTATCCACATATCTTGACCTTCTGAAACAGCAGCAGTGTTAATTTTTCCTGTTTTAAAAAATATATCTATAACTTTCACTACCTCTACACAGTTATGATCAGCAATTTTAACAATATATTTTTTCCCCTGATCGTTTAGCATTATTTTATGATTAAAATAAATTCGCGCGTCATCAATAAAATCTATTGCATTTTCAGCAGTAATTTTAGTTTCTTGAAGAGCTATTAATCCTTCTTCAAATTTTTCTATTGATATAATCTGATCAGAAACTATTATGTTTTCCGCCATCCCAACAAGACGGCTCATCTCTTCTTCTAGCTTTGTAGTATTGCCTCCAGCTCTTCTATGTAAATAATCTAAAAATTTACCTGTTCTTCCGGCAGAATTGGCATGAAAGAATTTTTTACCTTTATAAAGTACAGCTATTTCTTTCTGTGCATTCTCTACAAAGAGGACATTCAGTTTCTCAAAATCAGAAGAATGTTTTGTAACATTTTTGATACCCTCTTTTAAAAGAACTTTTACGCCTACTTTGGAATAATCCCTTAAAGGAAACGAATATAATGTATTTTCAATTAATTTCGTAATACTTTTCTCTTGAGATGGAAATCGGGATTTGTACAATACTTCTACAGTTACATCAAGCGCTCTTTGTGCTTTGGGAAGCATGCCTGCCATTGCGGTTGCTGTAAAACTTGTTGCACCTTGAACAATATAGATTTTATCCCATGCATCAAGAATATCCCTGCCTTCCGAAGTCATTTTTAACTTGTCTCTCAATCCCTTTTCTATATAAGCGTCTGAAATCGCAAATGTAAGGTCAGCAAAAGCAGCGTATAAAGGTAGTCCTGATACTCCAGATACTATTGTAGAAAGACTTGCAAGGACTATAATTATATCTGCTGTAATACGCAACATACGCAAAGCATCTTCTGCTGCTTTTTGTTGTGCGATATGATATAAAAATAAAGCTGGAACCTCAGTGTCAATTTCCAAATTCTCAAATTCATTTCTATTTTTTACTCTTGCATAAACTTTGAGATGGAGCATATCTAAAGGTCTGAATTCTCCATTCTCTATTTCGCTTTCATGTTCAAATTCTTTTGTTTTTAAATTCCAGGTTTTCACTTTATTAATCAGTTTAACCATATTTCTAGGATTTCCATCCATAAAATCTCCTGTGAGTTCGCAATGTCTTTCAATAGTGTCAGAATCTCTACTGGTTCCGAAAGCAAAAAGACATCCTTTTTGTTCTGGTTGATGAGCGTCATCCATTGCATGTTGAGTCTGCATAAAGGCAGTCACATATATCACAAAAAGTTCTCTGTTTTCGATCATTTGCCCATGACCTACCTGATTGGTTTCAGAAATAATACCTTTCCCCATATAAACACTCTGGCTATCTAAAGAATGATAAATATGAAGGATTAACTTGGGATCATTTTTAACCTTATTATATACAAATTCGCCTGAGATTGCTGTAAGAATGCGAATAGCATATCTGCTCTTATCTCTGAATGGTTCTACAGCTAATGCAGCAATTTTACCGACTGTATTTACATCACGAAGTAATTGAGAATCGAAATTTAAAAACTGTATAAAATGATCCCATAATAATTCATCAGAAAGTTTTTTTGTTTTTCCTTTGTAGTCTACACCTGTTAATGCAAAATTAGGGAGCTGGTTATAAAAAAACATTAAATCATCAATCGAGGTTAGTCCCTTTCCTGCATCTTCAAAATGAGAAACCAGAGCTAGTTGTGCCATATCCTTATGATGTGGAAACAGATATGAAATAGCCTCAATAAAATCATCAGCATCACTTAGTTTTATTTTTATTGCATCAGCGATGTTGGAAGAATTAATAGTTGCTTCAACCTCATTTATTATTGTTTTAGTTGGTTCTCTGTTGTAATTACGATAAGGAATATTGATTGTTAATTCAATTTTCTTTTCCTTAACTCCCAAGTATGTATTATGAGTATACTTTTGAGGATCAATGTAACCTATACTTGTATTTACCCATACTTTTTTATCAAGACGGTCGAAAAACGTATTTTGAAATTTTAGATCTTCTAAATCGGGCTCTTGTATGATTAATTTTTCAATCATCTTTTTCTTTACCCTAACATTATCAATTTTTGGAGGAGGAATTTCTTTTAGATTTATCTCTTCCTTTTCCTGTGAAGAATTGATAAAGTTTTTTTGTGCATCAAAAATGTAATTGTTGAAATCCTGAGATGATGTTAATGATCTGAAAAGCTTCTCTTCATCAACCCATAAATTTGTGAAGAATGGCTCTATAGAATTAGAAATAATTTCTTCACCTTTCATTTCTGCCCAAATTCCTCTGCTTATTTTTTCAAAATCATCAATTTCATTTAAATATTCTTTAAAATTCATTTCAATATTTTTTAAGATTAATAAAAGGCAGAGTTTTTTAGGCTCTGCCATATTGTTTATGATATTAAAATTTATAAGCTTTCGAGATCGTTAAATCAGCCATATTACTTAAACCATACTGCCAATTTGGTAATTGCATAATAATAGATAATGCTCGAGTGTTGTCTATATCAATCTGATAAATTTGATTATTAAAACTCCAAATTAAGTATAGGATATTTCCATTTTTAATGAAAGTTAATTTTTGTGAATATGAACTGACGCCATCAGATGAGGCTATAGCAACAAAAGGAGGAGAAATTGTATTTATATTTGCTTCTCCTCTACCTGAGAATGGTTTATATGCAAGGTATGCAACAGTATTAAATACATCGGAATTAATATTAAAATCCGAATATGTTAAACCAATTCTTGCGGGTAATAGCTCAAATAAAGTGTTGCCTACAAGCGTTCCTATTGTATAATTTACATTCATTTCGATGTAAAAATTATCTGTAATATCATGAAATGGGCTAGATTTAATGCTTACTACTGGATAATTGCTGCCAGATGATTGAGATGTTTCGTCCATTATTTTTGCAATATTCCCATTTCCCACAGTATATGTATTATTATTCTCAGGAACGGATCTAACTTCCCAAGTCAAAGTTGAAGTATCAATATTTGAAACAGAATTTACAGAATTAATAGACAAATTAGAATTTGTAATATAATATGCTACTCCATTCCATACCCTTATTCTATATTTTCCTACAGGTAAATTTGAAAAATTGTAATAAAAAACTAAATCAATACCATTTTGATACAATTGAACTTGTGAAGAAAGTATCTGATCTACTGCAGTATCTCCATCCTCGTTCATAATTTCAACTGAAAATGAAGCTGGATTTAAATTTAAGTTAGCTCCTTTTAGAGAAACCCAAGTGTTAATATTGCTTGTTCTGTCGATTACTAAAGGACTCACCATTGCTACACTCATCGTATTTGTAGTCCATCCTCCATTCATTGCAGTTTTCCAGGCTGCTTTTTCTGATTCGGAAAGTGTGGAAGGTAAACTTAAGAATGGCTGAACTCCACTAGTTCTTCCCAGCTTTCCGGAATCATCTTGTGACAAAAATGTATGAAATGCGGGATTCGTTGAGACATCGCTTAATCCAGAAATTGAGTATGGGTGTCCTGCAGTTTCTACGCCCCAGTCAGATCCTAAAGTTAATCCTGACCCTGCAACTGATGTCAATGAAGAGTTTGCAATATTTTTACCTAAATCTCCTACTGGTAATGTTGCTGTATTTCCATTATTATCTAAACCTAAAACTTTCGGATATTCCAGAGGATTACCATCCATATATGGTTTGTCTAATTTGTGGATTAACCTTTCTCTCGTAGCTGCATTAAAATCTTTTTGTGTGCTAATTCCTTCATCTAATAATTCCTGATTTGAAATATTTACAGCACTGTCAACCAAATCCTGTGGATTAAAATTTCCAGAATGAGTTTTAATATCACCATTCTCATCAATAGCATAGTCTGTGTAAGTAGCTGCACCAGGTGCAGCTACTTGATAAATAACATTGTTTTCTCTTTCTCCTACGGAAGGCAATGCATTTACCCTTATGATTTTTCCTATATTGGACATGTTTGTTGTTTTTTTAAGTTAAATGATTTAATCCCAATCTCCAGAAATGATTTTTTCAGAAGTGTCATCAGATTTTACTCCTAAAAGATTGTTGTTGGGTTGAAAATCTGAATCATCAGTTACGACATCTGAAGGAACTTCAAATTCTTCGGGGTTTTCTTCAGAAAATGGTAAGGCTGTAGTTGTTATTAATCCTACAGAATCTTTCTGCAAAATATTGAGAGATGTTGGTAAGGTTGTAATCCAAGCTTTACCCTGTTTTTTACCTAAAGGCTCACGCATTTCATCAACAATACTCATATACATTGGATCTCCGATTACAGGAATTTCACCACCATTCCAAACTTTTCCGGTTGCCATGAAGAATTGTACAGCATCTTCAAATCCCGGATTTACAGTTACAACAACTCTTGCCATCCCTGCCTGTAAAAAGCTTCTGAATAAAGGATCTGTGCTTTCTGATAAATACATGTTCTGCCATTCGTCACGGCTTGCCCAATAGTATGGATAGAATGTATAATCCATAATTGTCCATTCAAATGCTTGCTCCAGAAACTTAGCTAAAGCGGTGTATTGATCAAGGTTTTCGTCAAGAATGATACTGAAATCCTTCATAGCTTGAGCCTTATTTGTAAGTTCAGTGTTACCAAGAGTTTTATTGTTCAGATAATCTTGAAGTAAGTAGGCAATACAGTTGTGTTTGATGATTACACGTTCCATATCACGATAGAAATTGGACATTTTTTCTTTATTTTCCGCTTCCTCTTCTTTCGCTTTTTCATCTGCTTCTTTTTGTTTTGCTAAGAAATCTTGGTAAGCAGTTTCATAGGCTTTAATAATGGCTTCGAAATTCTCTTGCTTCCAAGCATTGATAAAATCGTTAGAAAGTTTCAAGTACATCCTAAGTTGAATTGTAACACTAGCCAAATCATTACCTTTTATATTTAGATTTAATGTATTTGTAATATTTAAACCTGTGACAGGACTTAAATCACTGTCTTTGTTTTTAGAATAGTGAATCTCGCCTCCATTTATGGGGTGATATATCCAAATCTTTGTGTTTTTAAGCAATTTCTTTCCGCTTTCACAATGTACTGGTCCTTCAATTCTTTCACATGAATAATCTTGAGGAATAACAAAACTTGCTGTTCGGGTACCATTACCAATTCCTCCTTCTGTTTTATTTTCTACAATCATTTTCGAAGCCTGAGGAAGTGGAGTTAGGGTAACTCCATAATAATCTGCCCAATATTTTAATAATATTTCATTAGCAGATTTTGCATCTGGCATAGTATTAGGAGATGATGCTTTTCTAGGATCTACAGGTTCTTTAATTGTTTCTCTTGTGGCAAAGGTTGCTAAACGGTGAAGCTTTGCCGGTTCAGGAATCATAAACTCAAACATGGTACGGATACCATAATTGTAAATCTGATTTTTCATTTTTTTGTCAACCCATCTGTAAACTCCTACAACATGTTTATCTCCTTCTCGGTTATCATAGCCATGTGCGTTATTCTCCTCAAACTCTTCAATAATTTTTTCAATTCTCTCCTCCGCAACTTTTGTAAGGAGTCTTTCTGTTGCTTTTTCAGTAATTTCCTGAGATTTTGCAATAGCTTGACGGGTACTGTTTTCTTTTGAATTATTTGTTGCAAAGCTTCCTCCAATTTCATAGGGTACTGTTTTACCGCCACCGTATCTGAAATGTGCTTCAGCACTAATATCTTGCTGGATAATATTTGCTACTTCAGATTGCATATCATTTCTTGTGGTTGAAGTAGTATCGTTTAGGTTTTCTCTTTCTGTAGATTTTGAAGTTGTTGTTTGTATTTCACTTCTTCTGAGTTTTCGGGAAGATTTTTGCTTAAATTCTTTTGCCATGATGTTCTCAATATGAGTAACTTCTCCCGGAACGTATGCATGAGTACTTTGCACCACTTTCATATAATCTGCAACACCCAATCTTTTTATACCAAAGTTTTTACGAGTAAAGCTTCCTGTTTGTGGATTTGTTGTTCCTCCGGGATTCCCACTTCCGCCACCTTCACCAGGATTTTCGGTTCCACCACCGGGGGTTTCGTCAATATCATCATCAACTTTTGTTCTAAAAGCAAATCTTCCGGTATATGTTTGATCTGAGACTACGTTATCTTGTTCAATTGTAGTGTATTCACCATTTTTAAAGTATAATGTAATTTTTACTTTAGAAACACTTTTTAAATAGCCTATAATTAAAGGGAAGATTACCTTACCATCTACAACATCGATTGAAGGAATGTTTTTATAAATACCTTGACCATTTCCTGTCATTTCTAAAGAGGCTGAAAGCAATCCTAAGGAAGAATTATCAGTGTTATAAAAAAATGTCAGATAGTTGTTAGGAAGGATAAGAACCCTTTTAGTAATTACCTTTAAATAATATGTACCGGAAATTTCTGTATAGGTAGTTTTATTTACTGGAACAAGAACGTTTCCAATTTTTGCAAATTCCTGTCCTGTAGCGGGTGATTTTGCAAATAATTTTTGGGTTTTAAATTTAATTTCATCATCTAGTTTCTCAAATACTTCTGGAAATGTATCATAGTCCTCAGTAATTGAAACAGAAATTTCATTTATAAGAAGTTCTTTATCCGATACAATTTCAATTTGTGAATAATCTAAGTCTTTTTCTACAGGACTGCCATTATTTACAATGGTGAAATTTTCAATAAATAGAGTAAATAGTTCTTGTGAAAGTTTAGATTTGAGATCTTCAAAATTTAATTCGTTTTTATAATCAAATTTGAATGGAGGAACATTGAGTTCGCCTAATTCAGCATATAAAGCATCAATTTCTTCCTGACTCATGCCCTCATGAATTTGAGCGTCAATTCGTTCAAGAGCAATATTATATTCGTCCAAAGTTGCTTGATAAAGATCTTGGTAATCTTTGTATGCCGCATCATATTGTTTTGCTCTTAGTTTGTAAAATGCTTTCTGAATTTTTTCTAATTCTGATTTAAGTTGTACAAACTCATTTTTTTCTAATTCAAGAAATGATAATTCAGAAATTTTTTCTCCTTCAACTTTTAATTGTTGCTGAGTTGCTACAGATAATTGAGTTCCGTTAATTATTCCTTCACCAATGTTGGATACATTTACCTGAAAAGGATTACCAGCTGTAGTTGATGTTGAGCTTTCAGTACCGCTTCCGTCACCAAAAAGCGAAACAGGCAGAACAACTTTACCTTCTAAAGATTTTCTTAGAAGATCATCCCCATTGATTTTCACCATTTCTTCAGTTGCAGATAGTGTTTTTGCGTATCCATAATGAAGAGCTTTGAGAATATGAATAATGGACTCTTTTATATAGAAATCTTTTTGAGTTAGAATCTGATAAATCAAATTGTCCCACAACATTTTTAATGACTCATAACCGTCTGTATTATTAGTAAATAACAGATTGTACCTTAAAGATATTTCAAGAATATCATCATCATTAAGTACTTCTCTTTTAGAAATTTTTCTCCCAGCTTTTAATAAGTTCGGAAAATCAGTTTCAAGTTCGCTTTCATTGGTAAAGACATTTGATGTTTCTACAAATTCACCTACGTATTTTTCTAACTCACTAAACTTAGCATTTGCTGACTGATCTGTGATATTAGTTAATTTATCGTCAAAAAATCCTTTAGCTTCAACTTGTCTGTGGATAAATCCAAGGTTTTTAGCTTTAGTTTCTGTTAATTGAGGATTTCTTAAACTTACAAATCTGAAAAGAGTTTGCTCTGTATTGTTTTTTTTATTTTCTGTTGCCATTTTATTTATTTTAAATTTATTAAAGAGTTTTTTTAGTGTACTCAAGGGTTAGCGTAAACGAATTAATCAAAGAGTAATCGTAATCGATGTTTGGAACATATTCAATTTTAGCCATTTCTGGTTGTAAAGTGATAAATGCTTTACTTCTATATTGATTACCGGCAAATGCTACATCCATATGATACCATTCTGTAAACATTTGATTTGAAACAATTGTTTCTACATCGTGAAAATGAGGCGTAAGATCAATTTCGCCATTAGTAGGAATTGTATCGAATTTGACTGTTTTTTTATAAATAGGTTTGCCGTCAATCCACTGACCTCCGGTGGTTTCTTCACTATGAGAATAAGAGGATTTTTGGTCAATGTATTTTTTTTGAACAAATGAATTTTCTTCGTAACTATCTCCATAATAGTTTGCTCCATCTACACCTGAACCTGTGGAACCAATAATTATTTTATCAAGTTCATTAGACATATTGATGTATTTTTCTGTTCCTTGTCTGATGAAAACTTGATTTGGGTTTACTGTAATGTTATTGCTTGATCCTGATTTAAATGAAATATATCCATTATCGACTCTCATTACTGCTGTACCACTTTCTATGGACGCGGTCGTAGAAAATTCAATTTTACCAGAAACGGGTTTTCCAATTTGAGTTCCGGTTAAAGGAATTCCTTCAGAATTAGACTTTTCTTCCCAGCCAAAAGTTCCGTCGGGTTTTGCAACAAGATTTTTTGTGAATGCAGCGTCACCTTGTGCATTAGGCATATATTGTGCGGGAATGGTAAGTGGAGCATTGATTAATAATCTATTGTTTGGTAATTCTCCGTAGATGATTGCTTCTTGGGCATTAATTCTTCTTGATCTGTTTAAACCAATTGCAAGAGCGTCAATTTGATTAGGCAAATTGATACTGTTTCCAATAATGATTGAATTATACATTATTGAGTTGGCAGTTTTCATATAATTTCCGGCTCCAATAACGATATTGTTAAAGTTTCTGTACATTACATTATTCAAAGTAGAAGCTCCTATGATGGTAGACATAGCTGCTCTTGTAGGTCCACTGGTATTACCATTAATAGCTCCGCCGACATATGTATTTAATGAGGTATTAAATGTAGTTCCGTTATATCCTGAAAGACCTGGTTGTTCTTTCATATAAGCTGCAGCTGCCGGAGAGAAAGTCGCTAAATCAGACTCGCTTATTTCAGTTTTCAAATTGAAACCGCTATAATGACCTAAAAATACATTTGCAGATGCTTTAGTTAATTGATATCCAGCTGCATATCCTAATGTAGTATTATTACTGCCTTCTGTAAGAGATGATAAAGTGAAATTTCCTACTGTTGTATTACTAGCACCTGAAGTGATATTGTTTAATGTGTTGTAGCCAATTCCCACATTATTACTACCTGTATGAGCGGTATTCATATCGCCAAAATGATAACCATATGTGGTTTCATTGAATCCAATTGCCGCGGCTCTACCTTTATTGGATGCAAGTATGATTTCGTTTTTAGTAGTGCTGTTTCCTCTTACAACTACATCATTTAAGTTATCAGTTGAGAGACTGCCACCATCTTGTTTTGAAACAATACCTTCTTCATCTGTAACATATCGGTCATGAGAGCCGTTTTGCTTAGGAACTAAATAAATATCTAGTGGTTCAAATGATTTAACTTCATCATTTACGTTTATATAATTATCAGCTTCGATATTTATACTTTTTACTATAATTTCTCTAAATTTCATAATCTATTATTTTGTGTTTTATACTGGGAAAATCCAAACTCCGCCTTCATCTGCACCCAATTTCTCATCAACATATAATTGAGTTGCATAGGATGATAAATCATGTATGCCAGATAATTTATCCCATCCTGCATTTCCTGTAGCTTCTACGTTATTCACATAAACATAATTTTCTCCTGTAGAAATTATATTATAGACATCACCTTCAACCATTCCGGTAAAAGTATTAAGAGTATCCATATCAGCTACAGAGCCTTTTACCTTATATATAGAACCTAAATCTTTAAAAGCGAGTGTTGAAGTTGTTGGGTCAATTACTAGTTGTTTATGATTTCCTTCTCCTGCTTGTTGCAAACCTCTCATAGCAATACCATCATCATTTAAAACGATAGATTTTTCACTACCGACAGCAGGGTTATATTGAAGATAAGCAGCACTTGAAGCAATCAGCATCTGACCTACTGTGCCATTATCTTCACTCCTTAAATTAATAAATCCTGAAGTGTTGAAAGTTATTTTACCTTTTTCTGAACCGATTGAAATATCATTTCTTGAATCAGGTAAAATAACAATATCACCTATTACTGGCTTATCTGCCTCCGTTCCCGATAATGGGATAGTATTTTCTAATTTTTCATCTTTATGCCAATAGGAATCCTGCCATTCCCAAAACTGTTCTTGAGTTGGCTTGTCGCCATTTTCAAAATATTTTTTTAATTCTTCTTTTGATTTCATTTGTATATATTTTTTAAGATTAAAATTCGAAGTTTCTTTTTATTAGAATCATTTCAGTTTCAGCCTTATTTTTTAAGGTGGTTTCCGGCAAAGGATATCCACCATGATTTTTAATTAAAGAAGTCATTTTAAGGTTTTAGTTGTTGGTTTTTGAACATATTTCTGGCTGTTCAGCATTTTGCGAATGGTGAATTCAAAGGCTTTTGTGAAAGTTTAAGTGATGACTTTTTGTGTTTTTATTTATATTCCAAAAGTAATGGGGAGGAGCGACAAAACTTGACGTGTTTTAAAGTTTTATTTAAAAAATATCTTCCTCAAGAATGTCGTTTTCAAAATCTTCCCGGAAGAAATTTTCAATTTCATTCAGATAATTATCGTAGTCGATTTCAATGTTTTCAATATCGCTCCAATTGATGGTGTAGATATCTTTATCTAAGATGAGGTCTGTGTTGTGATCTGGTGATTCCATATTGTTTTTTTGTTTTGAGGTTTTAGTGAATTTTGAACATAATTTTGGCTGTCCAGCATTTGCAAATGATGAATTCAAAAGCTTTAAAAGATTTTAATGATTTTTTTTTGTGTCTTTGTTTATATTTCAAAGGTAATATTGAGAAGCGACAAAACTTGACGCAAAAAAAAATAACTCAAGTTTTTTGAGTTATTTTTTGAGGTTTAAGAAAAATCTTCAAGATCAATTTCATCAGCGAGAAGCATTGTGATATCCATGTCTGAAAGTACAGATTTCAATCTTACGGCTCCGGCTCTCAGATTGTCATCATAAAGGATATATTGCCATACTCTTTTTATGAAATCATCAAAATTCATTTCTTTGTTATACTCCAGTTTTTTTGTTTGTGCTGCTAAAACTAATAGTTGCTTGATCATCTCCCTGCAATCATTCATTCTTTGTTCATAAGGCATCAAAACATTCAGTACGGTATTTTGTATGTTATAAAGACTTCCGGCGGCAATTTTTATCTGATTTTTCTTAATATTTGTTCCTCTTTCATCACTGAATTTTGCAGTCAGAACTTTACTTCTGAAACCTGCCATTTCTGATACTTCACTGATATTATTTGTAGAAAAAACATCTTCTACAGATTTTAACCAGGAAAATGTTTTTTCAATAAAATAAGGATCTTTGGTTTCTAAAGATGAAACGATATCCGGAAATTCTTGAAGTTTTTCTTTTAATTGGCTTACTAAAATAAATTGTGATTTTTTCATATTATTCAGGGATTAGAGTTTCTACCGGTTTTCCGTTAATGTCTTCATATCTCGACCATTCCATTCCTGACTCTGTGATGTTCATTTTAGCATAGATCAGATATTTAGGATCTATTTTCATTAGCTGGCTGGCTTCTACAACTACTTGACTTGTCTGAGTAGCAACTTCTTTAATGGTATTTTGATATTCTTTTATCATTCTGTTTTGGACACTCAGAGAAAGTAGTTCAAAATCTGTTTGATTCCAACTTGCATTGTCTAACGATTCATAAAAAGAAATAATCCTTTTTGAAAAATCATCAAAAATTCCTTTTTTGATAGGGTAGTCATAAGCTGCTGCCTGCATTTCTGATCTCTTTATCCCCAATTCTTCTGCTTTTTCTCTGTTTTCTGCTGCAGTGATTTTGCTTCTCAATATGGTTTTGTTATAATCCATTTCTAAAGCGGATAAGAAATCTCTTAAACTTTGATCACTTTTTGTATCTGAAGGATCATAATCTGTTTTTGAGACAGATGTAATTTCATCATAAACAAATTCTTTAAAACTCATGTTTGGAACAAGTCCTGAATGAGCGAAAGGAACGGTAAGATCTACGCTGCTGACTTTCATTCTGGGAATTGAAAAATGCTTTAGTAGATCATCTTGTGCATATTCTTGTGCTATTTGTACGGTTTGCAAATCTGCCATTTTTCTGGCAGAAGCGATCTCGGAAACAAGACCTCCCAAATATTCATTCAATTTTGGCATAATAAAGTGTTTTTAAGTATTAGTAAAAAATATTTGAAAAGGATGGCTGCCGAAACAACCATCCGATAAATAGATAAAATTAAATCGCAGCAATACTGTCTTCCAACATATCTAAAATTCTGGAAAGACCTGCAGGTAATTCATCATTTACAGCTTTCACATGTACACCCAAAGTGTAAGTTTTTTCTGTTGTAGATGTACTTGAAGTAGTCTTTTTATATGAAGCAGTTGCATTAAGTTTAACTTTCCAAAACTTTGCGCTTAATGATGCGCTTCCTGCAAATTCACTTGAAATGTTCTGAGTTTCTACTGAATTTAATTTGGCATTAAAATCAATCGTTACTTCATCAATTCTGATAGCAGGAATTGTAAGCATCGTAAGAAAAGGAACTTTCAGATTCACACTTGATTCATTGAAAGGTTTTGAGCCCGTTACAGCCGGATCATATGAAGGATTTGGAATTGATTTTTGATAATTAAAATCCACGTATCTCAATTGAGCCGGAGAAGCAGCAACCGCTGTAGAGCCCGATCCCGAAGCTGCAACCGCTGGTGTGAAACCTACTTCTTTGATAAAGTTAACTTGAGAAATTGAAGCATCGTGTTGTGCTTTTACAGCAGCCTGCAACGGACCTCCGATGTAAACGCTGAAATCTAAACTGTTTAGTTCTTGTACTAAATTTGGCATAATTTAAAATTTTAAGGTTAATTAATTGGTTAATAATATATAGTTAGTGCTAGCAGACTAATATTCAAAATTGGGTAAGAGATATCCTGTTTCAGTTTTTTATTAACTGAAATTTTTAATGATTAATTAAATTAGTTTGGATATTTTAAAGATGAAGAAAGCTTATTTAACTAATGTTTTCTTGATTATTTTGTTACTCCAAAGATAGTTTTGGTAGGCGACAAAACTCGTCGTAATATAAATTTTTTTCATTTTTATTTTTGGAAAATTTTGTGTTCTTTGATGTTTTTTTGTTATTACCAAAGATAGTTTTGGTAGGCGACAAAACTTGTCGTAATATAATATTCCTTTATTTTATTTTTTGAAAATTTTGTGTTTTTAGCTTTCTTATTGATAAGACAAAAGTAATTCTCATAAGCGTCAAAACTTGACGTGTTTTATATTTAATTAATAATTTAAAATATAATGTAATTAGCTTATGTTGGCTGATTATAAGCGAAATCGCTTATATTTTATTCCTAATTAATTTCTGGACAATCTGATTTAAAACTTCCCTGTTGTCATCAATATAGCTCAATCCTGCCTGAATCAGATTTTCGATATTATTTCTTGAAACATTATCCATTGCCGGAGATGCGTTCTTTAAAGATGGGTTTAATCGGTAATAATTTTTTTGATTTCTTAAACCTAAAGTCTGAAACATCTGACAAAGCTGATAATCTACCGTTTCTGCATTTGCAGACATCAAAATATCGATAATTGGAGTGACCCAGCCAATTTTTCCGGCTTTTTCCATTTTTCTGAAAGAATAACTTTTTGATTCAATACCTGTTCCGATTGAAATGACGATCATATCATTTACTGTTGGGTGATTGGCCTTCTGATGATTTTTCAGAACCTCTGCAAATGGAATTTTTCTTGCTTCAGCATACGCACAAAGTCCGGGATTATTGGCAAACATTCCGCCATCAATCAAACTGAAAATCTGTCCGTACATCGATTTAATCTGCACCGGACTAAAATATGTCGGAGCTGCAGAAGTCGCTCTACAAACGTCTTTTACATAAAAATTATCAGTGCTCAAATTGGCTTTCCAGGAATTGAAAAGTTTAGCTCTTCTATTTTCAATGTCATAACTTGTTATTAGACATGGTTTTATTAATTCTTTTAATTCAAGTTTTCCGAAGAAATCGTTTAGGTTTTTCTCAAGAGCTTCCTGAGAAATTTTTTCATTTAATAATCCGAAAGGATTGACAAGTCTCTCCCAAAAAGAAACCTGGAATATGTCACCACCTCTTTCAGCATACAATTCCAATCCTTTCTGGATCGAATATTTTGCTTTTCGGTGTTCATCAGGACAAAGGATAATAGAAGCAATCAAGGCTCCGGTGCTGCTTCCGGCAACCAGATCAAAATAATCTCCAAGCTTTGCATTTGGCTTATCATAATATTGCAATTGCTCTTCTATATAGCGTAAAATAATGCAGGTAATAATGCCTCTTATTCCGCCACCGTCCAAAGATAAAATGGTTGTTTTTTTCATTTTTCTACTTTATTTTGGTAAAGCAAAAGTAGGAACGGAGTGCGACAGAACTTGACGTGTTTAAATTTGATTTAACATAATATTTAAAAGACAACATAACCATCCTTATCTCTTTCCATCTTTAAAAGCGTTCTCCAGCTTGTCTTAACTAAACCTTTTTTCGTTAAAATGTTTTTCTTTTCAAAGTGGGGGAGATCTTTGAAAGTTTTCCAGTTTCCGCCCCAGTCCCAACCGTGTTTTGCGAAAATTTTCACACATTCGTACCAATCAGCAACCTGATCATTGTCCCAGTCTTTTACCGTGTCCCAACTCGCTGTTTTTCCGTCGATCATCATACAAATATCTACAGCAAGACCATAATTGTGAATGCTTTGCCCGGCTTTGGCATTGGTGACTTTCTTTCCGCTTGTGATTCTCCCGATGGCGTACAGTTTTTCCTGTTCTTCAAAACTCCGCAACCCCTGTGTGATTCTTACTTTTGCTTTTCCCGTAAGTGCTTCGTCACATTCTTTGATGATTTTTTTCAATTCGTCTCTTACAGAAGGATGCAGTTTTTCGATTCTTTGTAATGTTATTTTATCCATAATTAAATTTTTATTTTAGGAATACAAATATCAATACTGATAACGACAAAAGCTGACGTATCTTTTTAAAAGCAGAAAAAAATTATGATTACTAGAGTAGATTAATTTTTTATAAGAGAATCCGATTATTTTCTAAAATTAAACTATAAGTTTAGTTAAAAAATTACTCGGTATTATATCACACCGGATGTAATGATTAACCCATTAGATAATGATAAGAATGAATTATATTATTGATTTCCAAAAATTTTATGATTTAGATCTTTAATGTCTTTTCTCAATTCCAAAAAAAGATCTTTCACATTATAATTCTGAGGATGATCCGCTTCAAATTCTTCAGGAAAAATTCCGGATGCATACTGCCAGATTTCAACAATGTTTTTTAAATCAATATCATAAGGCTCATAAAATTCATTGTCGGCACTTACTGTGATCAAATTTTCTTTTTTAGCCTTAAATCTTTTGTAAGTAATACCATCATCCAGTGTGATGAAAATATAGCTTTTGTTTGGTTTTAAATCCTCAATATTCTCAACATACTTTCCAATGATATAAGAACCATCCTTAAATGGAGGCATGGAATCTCCCTGCGCCGGAAAAGCCCGATATTTTCCATGAGTCAGAAAAGGTAATGATATCCGTTGTAAATTTTCTATGTATTCCGGATCAGTGTAACCCGATAAATATCCCATCGATGCTTTCTGGGGAATAATTTCAATGCTGTTATTTCCCGATTGATCGACGACGATGGGAAGTACAATTCTGTTATCCGGAAGCTGAAGAATTTCGTCTAAAGGATATTTTCGGATGTCTATGGTTAAAAGCAGATCAATACTGATATGAAAGTGTTTAGATATATTAATCAATACATCATATGAAGGCTCAGAGCGACCATTTTCATATTTTGAATACCGATCACGACTTAGGTTAAGCTTATCGGCAAAACCTTGTTGGGATAAATCTTTCTTAACCCTTAAAAACCTGATGTTATCTGAAAAAATTGACATTGGGACAAATTGTATCAACAAATATAATCATTTTGGGACAAATAGTATCTAATTTTGTAAAATGAAACGTGCAATTGTTCATATGGATATGGATACTTTTTTTGTATCGTGCGAAAGGCGACAAAACAAAGAACTCAACGGAATTCCTCTTATTATTGGTGGGGGAGACCGCGGAGTTGTTGCCTCATGTTCCTACGAAGCACGAAAATTTGGTGTCCGTTCTGCAATGCCGATCAGAATGGCTTTAAGACTTTGCCCGGAAGCGAAAATTATTAAAGGTGATTATGAACTTTATTCTAATTTATCTCACATCGTAACTGAAATCATCCAGGAAAAAGTTCCGATCATGGAAAAAGCGAGTATTGACGAATTTTATCTCGATTTATCAGGAATGGATAAGTTTTTTGGCTGTTATCAATGGACACAAGAAATCGTTTCCGCAATCTACAAAGAAACACATCTTCCGATAAGCTTTGCGTTATCTACCAACAAAACGGTTTCAAAAATTGGAACAGGAGAATCGAAACCAGTAGGGAAAATGGAAATTAAAGAATTGGAGATTCAACCATTTTTAAATCCGTTATCGGTAAAAAAAATACCGATGGTGGGTGACAAAACGTTTCAGCTTCTTTCAAGAATAGGCATCCGTACGATTCATACTTTATCTGAAGTGCCCGTGTTGGTACTTCAGCAAATGATCGGATTAAATGGAAAAGAACTCTGGAAAAAGGCAAATGGGATTGACGAGAATCCTGTAGTTCCTTATTCCGAAAGAAAATCGATTTCTACAGAAAAAACTTTTGCTAAAGATACTATCGATATTCATGATTTGAAAAGAATTCTGACAGGGATGGCAGAAAAACTGGCTTATCAGTTGAGGCAGGAAAAGTGGATTACTTCAACCGTTGTGGTAAAGATACGTTATGCCAATTTCGATACAGAAACAAAGCAGATCCGGGTAGCTTATACTTCTGCAGATCACACTTTATCCAGAGTTGCGCTTGAGCTTTTTAATAAATTATATACCCGAAGAATGCGAATCCGTCTGATTGGGTTAAGATTTACCGATCTGGTACACGGAAATCATCAGATGAATCTATTTGAAGATACCGAAGAGCAGATGAATCTCTATCAGACGATGGATTATTTAAAAAACCGTTTTGGTGCAGATGCAGTCGGCAGAGCTTCAGGATTTGATTTCGGTAAATAATTTTTAAATTTTAATGAAATGTTTCTTAATTGTCATTCTTTTCACAGTCTTCGGTACGGAACTTTATCAGTCAAAGAACTGGTAAGGCAAGCTGAGGAATTGGGAATTAAAGAATTGGTACTCACAGATATCAATACAGTAACGGCTATTTATGATTTTAAAAAAGAATGCGAAGATGCAGGAATCAAACCCATTGCAGGTATTGAAGTAAGGAAAGAAAATAAACTTTTATACATTGCTGTTGCTAAAGAATTCAGTGGAATAGGCGAAGTCAATAAAATTCTCACAGCTTATAATTGTGACGGAGCCGAGCTTTCTGAAATCGCATCGGAATTTAAAAATGTGTTTGTCATTTATCCGATAGAAAATATTCCGGAAACATTAAAACAAAATGAGTTTATAGGAATTCGTGAAGAAGAATTAAATCTGTTGATTCGCCCGGAATTTAAAGATAAGATCCATAAAATGGTCATTCTGCAGCCCGTAACTTTCAGCACCAAAAAAGAATATAATCTTCACCGGATTTTGAGAGCCATCGAACAAAATACATTGCTTTCTAAACTTTCTGACGAGGATATTTGCAGAAAATCAGAATATTTAAGATCTGAAATAAATTTAATAAAATCCTTTGAGCATTATCCTGAAATCATTAAAAACACAAAAAAAATTCTCTCTGAATGCAGTTTTGAATTTACATACAAAGAACGCGGAAGCACTGAAAATAAAAACAAGAAATATTACTTAGGATCTCAGGAAGAAGATATAGAACTTTTGACTAAGCTTGCTTATGAGGGGTTAGAAAAACGATATAGTTCACATGATGAGGTTGCCAGAAAAAGAGTTAAAAAAGAGCTTAAAGTTATTGGTGAACTAAAATTTTCGGCATACTTTCTTATTACTTGGGATATCGTTCAGTACAGTAATAGAATGGGTTTTATGCATGTTGGACGTGGAAGCGGAGCCAATTCTATTGTAAGTTACTGTTTGGGAATTACAGATATCTGTCCGATAGAGCTGGATCTTTATTTTGAACGATTCCTGAATCTCAACCGAACTTCGCCACCCGATTTCGATCTGGATTGGAGCTGGCAAAACAGGGACGCCATTTTAGAATATATTTTTGATAAATACGGAAAAGAATACGTGGCTTTCTGCGGAACCAATGTACAATTTAAATACCGGTCGATATTTCGTGAGGTAGGAAAAGCTTTTGGTTTACCAAAAGAAGAATTGGATATTCTTGCTACAAAATCAGTTGGTGAACATCATTCAGATAAAATTGTAAAGCAGGTTTATGAGTACGGCAAACTCCTGGAAAAATTTCCCAATCAACGGAGTATGCATGCTTGTGGAATTTTGATTTCTGAAGAGCCTATTACAACCTACACTGCATTGGAAATGCCGCCAAAAGGATTTCCGATTGCCCAGTTTGATATGAATGTCGCTGAAGATATCGGACTGGAAAAGTTTGATATTCTTTCTCAGCGTGGTCTGGGAACAATTAATGACACTGTACAACTCATCAAAAAAAATAGAGGAATTGAGGTCGATATTCGCAACACTTCTATTTCTAAAAATGAAGCTTTATGTAATGAATATTTAGCCGTAGGAAAAACAATCGGATGTTTTTATATTGAATCTCCCGCTATGCGTGGTTTGTTGAGAAGGCTGAAATGTGATAACTATAGAATTTTGGTGGCTGCTTCTTCCATTATCAGACCCGGTGTTGCCCAAAGCGGAATGATGCGTGAATATATTTTCCGTCACAATCATCCCAATCAGTTTGAATATTTTCATCCCGTATTTGAGAAAAACCTGAAAGAAACATACGGAATCATGGTGTATCAGGAGGATGTCATCAAGATTGCACAATATTTTGGCGGACTTACTCATGCCGATGGTGATATTCTGAGGCGAGCCATGAGTGGAAAAGAAAGGTCTATTCAAAAGCTGAATGAAGTGAAAGCCAATTTTTTCGAATCTTGTAAAAAACAGGGACATTCGGATCAGATGACCGCAGAAGCTTTCAGACAAATTGAATCTTTTGCAGGATACTCTTTTTGTAAAGCGCACTCGGCTTCTTATGCAGTGGAAAGTTATCAGAGTTTATATTTAAAAGTATATTATCCTCTTGAATTTATGGTCTCGGTGATCAATAATCAGGGTGGTTTTTACCGCACGGAAGTTTATATTCACGAAGCGAGAATGTCGGGAGCAATTGTGCAGAATCCTTGCGTTAATACGAGTGAATTTCAAACAATTTTAAAAGAAAAAGAAATTTATCTGGGCTTTATGGTTTTGCAGTCCCTCGAAACTAAAATTGCTCAATTGATCTCTGAAGAACGTGATAACAATGGCGACTATAAATCTTTAGAAGACTTTATCAGACGTATTCCGATCGGCATTGAAACCATTCAGATCCTTATTTTCATTGGTGCTTTCAGATTTACCGGAAAACAGAAAAATGAATTACTGATAGAAGCCAGACTTTTGCTGATTAATTTTAAACCTGAAAATAGAAATTTAATGCTCATAGAAGAACCTGTGCAGGATTACAAACTTCCTGAGCTCAAAAGAGAAAAATTCGAGGATGCTTTTGATGAGCTTGAAATCATCGGATTTCCTACTACATACAGCCCGTTTGATTTGTTGGAGACTAAGTACAGAGGTTCTGTTTTCGTAAAAGATTTGTTGAAATTTCACAAAAAACAGGTGAAAATGTTGGCGTATTTGATTTCAAGAAAACATGTTCCTACCAAAAAAGGAGCGATGTTTTTTGGGACATGGATCGATGTCAACGGAGATTATTTCGATACAGCCCACTTTCCGGACAGTTTGAAAGAATATGATTTTCAGGGTGGCGGATGTTATCTTTTGCTCGGAACGGTGGAAGTTGATTACCATTTTCCGACGATTACGATTCATAAAATGGCAAAAATGGCGATGATTCCGGATCCGCGATATGCTTATGACGAGCAGAAAAAATATGATGCACTCCGTTTGGTTCGGGAAGATGTAAGCATGACTTCAAGAAAACCTTATCCGCAAGCGCATGAGATTGGTTTGCCAAGACAGAAATTTTAGTTAAAAAAACATTTTCAAGCCGGTAAACATCCTTCTTCCATCACCCAACTTCCAGCTCCATTACTTTTTTTCATACTTCCAGTTTCTGCCTTTTCCCTCAGAAATCCATTCCAAAGCCTGTTCGATTCTTTTATTTCGGGTAACTTCAGTTTTGGCATCAATAGTCCACTTGATATATTCTTTCCTGAAAGATGGTGAGGCTTTTTGAAAAACTTCAGCGGCTTTTTTATTTTGATTTAAAGCATTTTGAAAGTAATCAGGAACTTCAATTTCCGTCTTTGTAGGAGCTGCTTTTTTGAGTTTTACGCCCATGTCCGTCAGTTCCATCGCTTCAAGAATGATTTTTTTAAGCTGAGGTTTTGAAGGAAGATCTTCCAGTTTTGTAATCTTTCCTAAACTGAACATATTGGTTTTTTCAACATCTGTTTCAAGATTTTTCAGCGTCTTCATTTCATCATGCAACCAAAATCCCATGCTGCAGTACTGTTTAAATGAAACCATTGAACAAAGAATTTTCCCTTTGTACATAAACGTCGGAAACTTCCATTTAATGGCTTCTTCTGTTTCGGGACAAAATTCATGAACGATTTCTCGGATGTAATTTAAAATTGGCTTTGCAAAATCCTGAGATTTCTCAATATATTCATCAACTTTAGGGTTGTATTTTTCCATAACTCAATTTAAAAATGTAACATTAAGATCTTTTAGTTTTTAATATTTTTAAGGTTCAGATAAATCTGAATTTAGCTCTGCGCTTACAAAATATCTTAACCATTTAATGATACTTAATGATTCAAAAATGTTTCAACCTCAATCTTTAAGCAAAATGCTTAACTGTTTCATTCACTAAGAATTTCACCTGATCCGGTCTTCCACGATCTGTTTTAGGTAAATTATTATAACTTCCGGTTCTCACAATCACCATTTTGTGCTCTGGAATCATGATAATGTATTGACCTTGAAGTCCAAGGAAGTAATAATGTTTAATAGGATTATCATTATTGATCCAAAAGCCCATTCCGTAGATTTCATCTGATTTTTTGGTCGGAGTTTTCATTTTTTCAATGAAATCTAAATTTAAAATCTGCTCTTCACCCACTTTTCCGTCATCTAGAAATAACTGTCCGAGTTTCGCAAAATCTCTTGAGTTAGAATGAATGCAGCAATATGTTTTTTCCATTCCGCTTTCGTCAACGCTCCATTCTGCATTTTGTTCCATTCCCAAAGGAATCCAGAATTTTTCAGATAAATAACTTGACAAAGTTTGATTGAGCGATTTCTTTAAAGCAAAACCTAACAATTGCGTTGAGCCACTTTGATATTCAAATCTTTCTCCCGGTTGCTCTTTGAATCTTCTTGAAAAAGATGCTTTCACAAGACTTTTCCCGTAATACGCTCTTGCATTCGGTAGAAAAGGATTTTTATAGTTTTCAGCCCAATCTAAACCCGATTCCATTTGAGCTAAATTTTTTAAAGTTAAATCTTTGCCGAAAGGTTTAGTTTTAAATTCATCAAAGAGATCAGAAAATTTTTCATCGGCACTTTTTATTTTTCCTTCTTCAATGGCTTTCCCCAAAAGCATCACGGTGACCGCTTTTGCCATAGAAAATGAGTTGGTCTTTGAGAGCGGAGTATAGCCGTTAAAATATTGTTCGTGGAGAAGTTGTCCGTTTTTTATGACTAAAAATGATGCGGTGTTAGAATGTAATAAGTCATCAGATATTTCTTTAGACAATTCCTTTTGATTAAAATCAGGATGTTCTTCCCAAAGTTTTGGAGAAGTCGTATGAATGACATTACTCCGAAAAAACTTTCCGTCATCAATATTGGCGCTCATTTTACCTTTGAGATAGGTTTTTGAAATTCCACTGAACAGATAAGAATAGCCGAAAATATATACCAAAGCTGCAAAAGCAACAATAAAAGCAATGAAATAAAATAAAACTGTCATAATAAACGATCTGTAACAAATTTAAAATAATTTTGAAGAGAAAGTAATAAATGTACTTCGAAATGAATTATTTTTGTGTTAAGTGATACAATATATGATCAGAAAATTTACTGTCTTTTTGCTGTTGATGTCTTCTGCGATCTGTCTTGCGCAGATGTATAAACCGCTCGATACTGCAGATTATGCTCAAAGAAAAGAATTTGCAAAAAATTATTCAGCCAACAATGAAGTTTTAATTAAAGATTTAAAAACAAAATATTCCGGAAAAGCAGGGAGCGAATTGTCTAAAATCTATAAAGAATTAGGAAAAGATTTTGAAAATCAGGTGAAAAATAAGGACTTCACATTCAATTCTATATTTGATGTAAAGGTGAAAATTCTGATCGAGCGATTGCGCAAAAACAATCCTCAGATTCCGCAAAATTTGAAAATTCTTATTGCTAAAAACAATACTCCGAATGCATACTGTTTTGCAGACGGAACTTTTGTGATCAATATGGGACTTTTTAATTGGTTGAATAATGACGATCAATTGGCTTCAGTAATTTCACACGAATTAGGACATAAAATCACACAACACACGCTGAAAGCTTTCCTGAGTATGATCAATCAGGATCAGATGGATAAGTTGGTGGTTCAGGATATTAAATCAACTAAAATTAACCGCAATCAAAGAGCTTTTGATGTTTTGAAAAACAGAATTTACCAGAAAGGTGCCAAAAACCGAAAACAGGAAATGGAAGCTGATTCGTTGGGATATGTCGTGTTTAAAAACAGCGATTTTAAAAAGACAGAATTCATCAATGCGCTGAAAAGGCTTGAGGATTTTGACACGATTTCGCCACGACAATTAAAAGTGGAAACGTATAAGAAGTTTTTTAATCTCCCAAAACAGGAATTTAAAGATAAATGGCTCGCAAAAGAAGATTTCTCTTTGTACAATTATGATCATTTTAATGAAAAATTAAACAAAGATTCCTTAAAATCACATCCTGAAGTGACGAGGAGAATCAATAATTTAAAAAAGATATTTCCTGAATTAAAAATTGAAGTGGCAGATGAAAAAGCATCTGAATCTTATGCAGTTCTTGAGAAAATAGCAAGAATGGAAACACTTCCAAATTTCTATCATTCTGAAGAGTATGGTTTGGGAATTTATACAAGTCTGCAGTTTTTACAGGATGGGGAAGAGGAACAATATTATAAAAGCTGGCTGGGAAAATGTTTCGTCAAAATTTATGAAGCCCGGAAAAACTATAATTTAAACCGATATTTAGATCGGGTAGATCCGAAAAATCAGAGCGAAAGTTATCAGCAGTTCCTTAATTTTATGTGGAATCTGAGCTTAGATGAAATCAAAACCATTGCCGATTATTACCAAAACAAAGAATCCTGATCAAATCAGGATTCTTTTAGTTTTTATCAGTAATTAAGTCTCTCTAAACGTATTTTATTATATTTCTCTTTTTCATTGAGTTCACGAAGCAAAATGTAACCCTCTTTCCCAACATAAGGCGTTACCGTAAAATTATCTTTTTCAGAAATAGGAATCATTTCCTGTTTGAATTTTCCGTTGATCACGGTGTTGATGAAAAGATTCCATTTTTTTTCCTTTGTCACCTGATCTTTTTGGTAATCACGATAGAAAAAAACGACGTCTTTTCCGTTATTTAAATATTGTGAAAACAGATAATCGTTATTTGCCCATCTTGTTTTTTCTTTTTCAAAAACCTGAACGTCTTTCACTTTAAAATCTTTGTCGGTATTGATGTACACCAAATCTGTTGTTTTTGGAGCGCTGTAGTTTCCTTCTGGTTTAAATTTCTCAGATAAAATTCCCACACTTCCATCACTTAAGAAATACACGTCTTTTGTCTGAAGAAAATATCCGTTTTCTACTCCGCCATCTGCATCCAGTTTTGGAATCTGGTTGGAAAGATCCGGTTTGTAATTTAATTCTTTAAGATCAATATTATAACTGTTTTTATCCAACATAAATCTTGCAAAACCTCTGTCTTTTTTAGAAACATAATTTCTGCCTAACAATAAAACTCTGTCATCAAAAGATTTGTCGTTTGACATTCTTCTTCCGCTGGAATACAGATTGTCGATATTGTAGATTGTTTCCGGTGAAAGGCCTGTAATAGGTTTGTTAGAAAGTTCTTTGCCGGTTTTCATATCAATAACCAAGAGAGAAAATGTTTTATCGTCATCATTTACTTTTCTTAAAATTCCGTAGATGCTTTTTTCATCTTTGTCTAAGATAGTAAGATCAGAAAAAACTTTTTTATCGCCATTCGTATTGTAGCTGTATCTCCAGATTTCTTTTTTGTTGTCGTCAAATTTGATCAGACTGTTTTTGTTGACGTATCTTCCGTAATCATTGTATTCTACAGCAATAAATCCACCTTCTTTAATTTCAGCAACAGAAGAAACGTAATTATATCCTTTATCTCTTTTTTCCGCGCGGTTTTCTTTTCTTTCTTCTTTAAAGCTCTTCGGCTGATTGATTTCTACAAAAGTTCCGTTTTCAAGATAATCATAATACACTTTTGGAGCGACGGTATTGGTTCTAGGATTGATAATCATCGACACTGGCAAAGCAGCATCTTTTGAAAAAGCCTGCAGGTAATTGAAATCTGAAGGCTGCAGAATAATTTGTCCTTTAAAATCTACATACCCGAAATAGTTGGAAACCAAAAGCCCGGCTTCAAATTCTTTGTTCGCAACAGGGTTGAGGTTTTTATCTAAAATAACGTATTCGAATTTCTGAGTTTTCTTGTCTGTTTTGCCCAAAGAGTACATAGAAACGTATCCGTAAAGGTTTTCTTTGGTGTCAAAGAGGGCGTTCATGCCGATATTCTGACCGGAAGCCAGAGAAGCCAGATCCTGAGTTTGGGAATAAGCAAAAGTTTGGGTCAACCCAAAAAGCAATATATATATTTTCTTCATAGTTATTATTTAAAACCAAAAATAGTGAATTCAAGGATATTTCAAATATATTGATGAAAATATTTTTAATTATTGATTTTGATGAAATTTATTCAATTAGATCGAGTTTAATCCGCTTTGTTTAAAATTAATCCTAATGACATAGAAATCGAGAGCGTAAAGAAATTTCAAAGAATTTCCGTGAAAAAATTTCCACTGTTTGAGTGGCGGCTAAAATCGTAGTTACACAAACTAACTAACCTTTCCGCCAGAGTTTTGGAAATTTTAGGAAATTATTTGAAATTTTAGCTTGAGTTTTCAAGTCTTGAACTTTTGGTTCTTTTGTTTCAAGAAAAAACAACAGGATAATTTTAAACAATAAAAAAGCCCTGATTTCTCAAGGCTTTCAATTTATATTTTAGAAAGTAAATTTCTGAAGTTCGTTTTTTCATCGATGATTCGTCTCAATTCAGAAACCGGAACTCTTTCCTGCTTCATCGTGTCTCTATCTCTGATCGTAACGGTGTGATCTGTAAGAGAATCGTGATCTACTGTGATACAATATGGCGTTCCGATTGCATCCTGTCTTCTGTAACGTTTCCCGATCGCATCTTTTTCTTCGTAAAATAAGTTGAAATCATATTTCAAATCATTAAATATATTTTCAGCATACTCAGCTAAACCATCTCTCTTCATTAATGGTAAAATTGCTGCTTTAATCGGAGCTAAAGCCGGAGGTAAAGATAAAATCGTTCTTTCCGAACCGTCTTCCAAAACTTCATCTCTTAAGCAATGAGAGAATAAAGAAAGGAATAATCTGTCTAAACCAACCGAAGTTTCTACAACATAAGGAACATAGTTTTCATTTCTTTCAGGATCGAAGAACTGTAATTTTCTTCCTGAGAATTTCTCATGCGCCTTCAAATCGAAATCGGTTCTTGAATGAATACCTTCCAGTTCTTTAAATCCAAAAGGAAAATTAAATTCAATATCAGCTGCAGCATTTGCATAATGCGCCAATTTTTCGTGATCATGGAATCTGTAATTTTCGTTTCCTAAACCAAGAGCCAAATGCCAGTTCAGACGTTTTTGTTTCCACTGTTCGTAGAATTCAAGTTCAGTTCCCGGAGCTACGAAAAACTGCATTTCCATCTGTTCAAATTCACGCATTCTGAAGATGAATTGTCTTGCAACGATCTCATTTCTAAATGCTTTACCAATTTGTGCAATACCAAATGGAAGTTTGTGACGAGAAGTTTTCTGTACGTTTAAGAAATTCACGAAGATACCTTGAGCGGTTTCAGGTCTTAAATAAAGATCCATCGCAGAATCTGCAGAAGCACCTAATTTCGTTCCGAACATCAAGTTGAATTGTCTTACTTCCGTCCAATTTCTTGAACCGGTGTCAGGATCAGCAATTTCCAGTTCTTCAATTAAAGCTTTTACATCAGCCAAATCTTCATTTTCCAAAGATTTTGCTAATCTTGAAAGTATTGTTTCTCTTTTTGTTCTGTATTCTAAAATTTTCGGATTCGTTGCAACAAATTGATCTTTATCGAAAGACTCACCGAATCTTTTCGCTGCTTTTTCGATTTCTTTGTTTTCTTTCTCCTCAATTTTTAAGCAATAATCTTCCACCAAAACATCTGCTCTGAAACGTTTTTTAGAATCTTTATTGTCAATCAAAGGATCGTTGAATGCATCAACGTGGCCCGAAGCTTTCCAAGTTGTAGGGTGCATCAGAATTGCTGAATCGATACCGACAATATTTTCGTTAAGCTGTACCATCGCTTTCCACCAATACTGTTTGATATTGTTTTTCAGTTCTGCACCATTCTGTCCATAATCATAAACAGCGGATAAACCGTCATAGATCTCACTGGAAGGGAAAATAAAACCATATTCTTTAGCGTGAGAAATCACTTTCTTGAAAACATCTTCTTGCTTTGCCATAATTTTTTTTACGTCTGAACTGCAAAAATATGAATTTGAATTCCAAATCCATGAAAATCCATAAAAAAAGCAGTTAAAAAACTGCTTTTCAATATATTTTTAGAAATTATAACTCAACCCAATACCGCTTCCACCGATGTCTAATCTGTATGAAGCTGTTTTTTTAGTTTCATTAGAATCGACTTCATTCTGAGTTTTCATTGCTTTTTTAAGATTTTTTCCACTGCTTATAGCGAAAGGAATTCCGATTCCCACTGCTCCCAAACCAATTCCGATCAATCCCCATCCTCCTTTTTCTTTTTTCTTGATGGCAACGCCGTTGTAATAAACTGTTTTGTTTCTTGTAATCTCTTTTACCAATCCGTAACCTACAAAAGCTCCTCCCACCGCTCCGAATATCTGAGCAACAGTACCATTTGTATTGGATTTTTTCATGTAAGAAAGTGCTTCAGGATTGGTGAAAACTTTTTTGAATTCAGAAAATTTGTACTTCTGGTCTCCTTTAATAAAAAATTCACGATTACTTTTTCCCAAAGTAAGTGAATCGGAATTTTGAGCAAAAGCTAATAATGAAAAAGCTGATAGAAATAAAGTCAAAAAGAATTTTGTCATGTTTTAAATTTGCAGGCGAAAATAAAGAAAATCTCCGAAATTTTCCCCTCTCTGGGAGTATGAAAATGTTAAATGTTTAGAAGCAGAAAAATGCCCAATAGTTTATATTAAAATAATTCTTTCATTATTGTCTTATTTTGAGACAATTTGCCGAAATTTGAATATCTAAAATTTTCACAATGAAAAAATCAGGTTTTCTAATTTTAGTTTTTATTTTATTCAGTCAATTTTTGTTGGCTCAAAATATTCCTGAAGGAAAAGTTGTCACAACTTATATTACCGCAAAAACCTTAGAGAATAAAACCTTAGAAAATCCTAAAAGAAGAGTTACAGTTTATCTTCCGCCGGATTATGAAAAATCATCTAAAAAATATCCGGTTATTTATTATCTGCATGGTTTTTTCTGGAGTGACAGTTTGTTGGTGAGCAGCGATAAAATCAATCATATTTTAGATCGTGCGATTTATTTAAAAAAGATAAAACCTGTAATTGTTGTGATGGCAGATCAAAGTACGGTTTTCAAAGGAAGCTTTTATGCCAATTCAAAATCATCCGGAAACTGGTCAGATTTTACTTCTGTTGAACTCGTCAATTTTATTGACAAAAATTACAGAACCATTGCTAACAAAGACAGTCGAGGAATTTCTGGTCATTCAATGGGTGGAAACGGAGCTTTGAGAAATGCAATTCTTCATCCCGAAGTTTTTTCTTCAGTTTATGCTTTGTCACCAGGAATTTTAGATGCTCAATATTTTGCTCTGAATGAAATCGATTTGTATAAAGATTTAGATAAAATAAAAGATGTCAAAGACTTAGCAAAACCCGAAAATGCAAGAACAAATATTATTTTTGCCATCGCAAGAGCTTATAATGGAAATGAAAATAAGCCACCTTTTTACGCATATTTTCCATTTTCTTTTAAAGATAATCAATTGATTGTAAATGCTTCTGTTGTGGAAGAGCTTAAGAAAAATTCTACTTCAGAATTACCATTTTCACATTATGAAAATCTTAAAAAATTAAAAGCTATCAAATTCGATTGGGGAAGGAATGACGAACTAAAACATATTCCGCCAAGTTGCTTGAGTTTCAGTAAAACTTTGGAAATGTTGAAGATAAAACATGAAGCGGAAGTATACATCGGAACTCATGGAAGTGAAGTCAGCAAGGAAAACGGAAGAATTGAAAATCAAATGTTGCCATTTTTTAATGAACATCTAAAGTTTGAGGAATAATCAGAAAACCTCTACTTTTGTCCCATGTTAGAAATTCTTTATCAGGACGAACATCTTATTGCCATCAATAAACCGAGCGGATTATTAGTTCATAAATCTTTTTATTCCGGAGAAGCAGATACTTATGCGATTCAGGAACTGAGAAAGCAAATCGGGCAAAAAGTTTTTCCTGTACATCGTTTAGATAGAAAGACTTCCGGCGTTTTGTTGTTTACGTTAGATAAAGAAACTCTGAAAACAATGAGTAATCAATTTGCCTCTCGTGAAGTAGAAAAGAAATACATTGCCATCCTTCGCGGCTGGACAAAGGAAGAAGAAACAATTGATTATGATTTGATGAATGAAAATGAAGTGAAACAAAATGCAGTCACTTATTATCATCGTCTGCAGACTTCGGAAATTGATTTGCCATTTTTAAAGCATCAAACTTCGAGATATTGTTTGGTAGAAGCGATTCCTGAAACAGGACGTTTTCATCAGTTGAGAAAACATTTTAAACATATTTTACATCCGATTTTAGGCTGTCGCAAACATGGTTGCAACAAACAAAATAAATTATTGCTTCAAACATTTGGTATTACTAAAATGACGCTTCATGCTCATCAATTGATTTTTAATCATCCTATTTCTAGCGAAACAATTACGGTAAACGCTACTATTGATGATGAGTTCAAAAGGGTAGGAGATATTTTGAAATTTGATTTGAGTTTGTATTCTTGATAATTAAAGGATAATTAATTTTAACGCAAAGATCTAATTATTCAAAGATTTAATTTTTAGAAAAGCGAAGGCAAATAAATTTGCTTCGCAAAGCTTGAACATTAGCTTCATCAAATCGACTTGTCGATTACTCTTTGCTTCTTAAACGATATATTTGGGATATAAAACTTTGCGTAAAAATATATATCTCGCAAATTTCGGTGATTAAGCAGATTTTAAATTTTTTTCTTTGTTTAATTTAAATTAAAAGAACAATCGTCCTCATTTAAATAAGTTATCACACATCAAGATTTCATTAATTTTAAAATGATTATTTTTGTAAAACTTTTTTTCAATGTACAAATCGCTCATCCGTCCCATTCTTTTCAAATTTGATCCCGAGGAAGTTCACCACTTTACTTTTTCGATGCTGAAAAATTTTGGATTTCTTACTAAATTATTTCTCCCAAAACCAATTGAAGACAAACGTCTTGAAAGAGAAATTTTCGGACTGAAATTTAAAAATCCGGTTGGTTTAGCAGCAGGTTTCGATAAAAATGCGGTTTTGTTCAACGAACTAGGCGATTTAGGATTTGGGTTTGTAGAAATTGGAACAGTAACGCCAAAAGCACAAGCCGGGAATCCGAAGAAAAGACTTTTCCGTTTAATTGAAGATGGGGGAATCATCAACAGAATGGGATTCAATAACGATGGTATGGAAGCTGCGATTGAAAAACTGAAAGGCAACAAAGGAAAAATCATCATCGGTGGCAACATCGGAAAAAACACCAATACAACTCCCGAAAATTACACCCAAGATTATCTAGACTGTTTCGAAGGTCTGCATCCATATGTTGATTATTTTGTTTTGAATGTGAGTTGTCCCAACGTCGGAAGCCATGCAAAGCTGGAAGATGTAGAATATCTGAGAGAACTGATTACCGAAGTAAAGAAAATCAATCAGACCAAAACAACACAGAAACCAATTTTGCTAAAGATTGCTCCGGATTTGAATAATCAGCAACTAGACGAAATTATTGAGCTGATTGCAGATACAAAAATCGACGGAATTGTAGTTTCAAATACCTCAGTCAACAGAGAAGGCTTAAAAACTTCTGCAGAGACTTTAACACAAATCGGAAATGGTGGCTTAAGCGGAAAACCGATTCGTGAAAGAAGCACAAAAATGATCAAATATCTTTCAGACAAAAGCAACAGAGCGTTCCCAATCATCGGCGTTGGCGGAATTCATTCTGCAAAAGATGCGATTGAAAAGCTGAATGCAGGAGCAAGTTTGGTTCAGTTGTATACGGGATTTATTTATGAAGGTCCACAGTTGATTAACGATATTAATCAGGAAATTCTGACGAGAGCGAGTAGAATTTCGCGGTAAATTGAAATTTTTACAAAAATATGGAAAGCAAAACTGATAAGGTTTTGCTTTTTTAGAAACCTAAAGGCTGTACTGAAATTTCCTTTTTATATTTTGAATCTGAAGAAGTTCTCTTCATTGATAGTCTATTCATTTTTAATCACTATTTATCTCTAATTTTAGAAAATATACACTAGAAATTAATCCTTTTTTATAAATAATCGAATAGTATTTCGTCCATTTTCTCACCATATAGTTTTTTTGGTCGATAAATATACTAACTGCTTTTTGTTGGCAATCTTAACAGAAAAAGACTTAGATTCACAGTCTTTCCGTTTATTGTACAATAATTGGAAACTTTTTGCAGTGTCTGAATTAATTTAATTAAGAAAATTAAATCATTTCTGGAAATGCTTCATTCCTCGCAGTAATCATTTCTGCACGAAGATCTTCAATGGTTTTATTTTTATTTTTTTTTATTTTTTCCAGCCAATATTTTGAACCGCCTTCGAGGTGATAAGTTGATCCGAATTCCATCAAATCAACCATCAGTGGTATGAGATCTAATCCTTTATTTGTAAGGTAATACAAAAACTTTGACGCATTTTTTTCTGAAACTTTTTTCATGATCACCCCTTCGTTGGTCAGAAGATTTACTCTGTCAGTCAATACGCTTGGCGCAATGCCTTCATACCCATTTTTCCATTCCAGCCAGGAATTTTTTTTGCTAAAGATCATATCTCTCAGTATTAATAAAGTCCATTTGTCACCAAATAAATCTAAAGAATAGCTTATCGCACACGTTGATCGCTTTCCAATCGCTTTCATAAAAAAATATTTTAAGTAATATTAATTTAATACTACTTTTTTATTTACATTTGCAGTATTAAATTGATACTACAAATTTAGGAAATATTTATTTTAAAGCGCTTTATAATAATATAGATTTTAGATTGAAGTATTTTAGTTATTTCTACAGTGCTAAAATATTGCAGGGTATCAGTTGATAAGATTTCTTGGTTTAGTCTAGAAATCCCAAGGAAAAAGAAAATTAGTAACATCAATCAAAAATTAAAATCAAAATGAAAGCAATTCATTTAACAGCCTATGGCGATCCATTAAAAAATTTACAACTTTTAGACATACCTGAACCCTCCAAACCTGAGCTGGGAGAAGTTATTATCCGAATGGAATACAGCCCGATCGATCCCAGTGATTTATTACTTGCCAAAGGGATTTATGCAATACGCCCGGAATTACCAGCCGTAATTGGCGGACAAGGAATTGGTATTGTGGAAGAACTTGGCACTGAAGTTACGAATGTAAAAATAGGTGATCGTGTAAGTTTGCCATTCGGAACTTATGCCTGGTCAGAAAAAGTAAAAGCTAAAGCTTCAGAATTATTTGTTATTCCGGAAGAACTTAATGTACAGCAAGCAGCAATGATTGCCATCAATCCACCAACTGCTGTTTTACTACTGGATGAATTTGTACAACTTTCAGCAGGAGATTGGATAGTCATTAATGCAGCCAATTCTAGTGTTGCAAATACGATTATTACAGTTGCTAAATCGCGTGGAATAAAAACATTGGGCATTGTCAGACGTACTGATGCAGTTCATACAGCTTTAAAAGCAGGTGCAGATATCGTTTTGGTAGAATCTGAAACGGTTGTGGAAGAAGCAAAAATTGCTACTGATAATGCAAATATTCGTCTAGGCCTAGATGCGGTTAGTGGAGAAGCTTCCGGAACACTTGCCCAAATTTTGGGTCTTGACAGCCATCTTGTAACTTATGCAGTTCTGAGTCTTCAGCCGATGGTAATCAGTGCTGTTGACATTATTTTTAAACGCATTACACTGCACGGATTTTGGATGTTTCTGCCACAATATCTTCCGAAATTGCACAAAGCAAAAGAAGAAGCAGCAAAATTAATTGCAGATGGTAGTCTTAACGTTCCAATTGCTTCAATTTACCGGTTAGATCAAATTGCTAAAGCAGTAGCACATACAGAAAAAGGTGAAAAAGTGTTACTCAGTTTTGAATAGAACTTAGCAATCAAATTAATAGCGGTTCGAATTAAATCTCGTAAAAAAGATTGAGCCGCTATATTTTTATGAATAAACAAAATTTAAGACATGAACATAGGTTTTATAGGTGCAGGTAAAGTTGCATCAAAATTGGGAGAATTACTGGAGAGTGCCGGACACACTGTGAAATATGGAGTAAGAAATCCAGTAGAAAATAAGGTGTCTATTATCGAGGCTACAGGATTTGGAGAAATTGTTTTTTTAGCCATTCCGTATCTGGCAGTTGAAGAATTTTTAGAAAATGAAAAGAATCTGTTGCAAGGAAAGATTATTGTAGATGTTACAAATCCTGTCAATGAAGACTGGAGTCCAATTTTTTTAGGAGAAGACAGCAGTGGCGAACAAACCGCAAGATTATTGCCAAAAAGTAGAGTCGTCAAGGCTTTTAGTACAGTATTTGCCGAAACAATGGAACGAGATAAAATAAATTATAAGGGACTAAAAATGACAGTGTTCATCGCGTCCTCTGATGATGAGGCAGCAGAAGTGGTCAAAAGTTTGGCTGAAGAAATGGGTTTTGACGGTTTAGTTTTAAAGGGAATTGAAAATGCCCGATACATGGATGCTATATCTAACATTAATTTAGGATTGGCGCTGAATGGCGGAGGAACTGATTCTGGGATCATCTATTTTCAAAGATCAAAAGAGATAGTTTAAAATTGCCTGAAGTATTAGAGAAAATGATAGAAAGACAAAATAAAAGATACAGATTAAAGCTTTATTGAATCATATCGTTGATAATTAGTTTCGGAACTTAAAACAAATTTAAATTATCTAAAAAATCAAGAAACCAGTTTATTGTCGAAATCATTCATGTCAATTTAAGTTTTTAGATACTTAAAAATAGGTTCATTGATTTCATGTCCCTTTCATTTTTAAAGAAAAAAATGAGATATTGTGTAAATAATCAATCCAACCAAACCACCAACCAAAGTTCCGTTCACTCGGATGAATTGTAAGTCTTTACCAACCTCTAATTCGAGCTTCTCGCTCAATTCTTTTCCCTGCCAGTTCCCGACAGTTGAACTGATGAGGTTTCCCGCTTGATGCGTGTTTTTCAGGATGTATTTGTAGGCGGTAACTCTTACCCAATTGTCGATTTTATTCTGAAGTTTTTCGTCAGTTTTAAGATTTTGAGAAAACTCATTCAGATTTTTGGAAATGTATTTCTTTAATGATGATTCATTTTCCTGAAGTTCTTCGCCAAGTGTTTTTTTAATGGAAAGCCAGATGTCGTTTGAATATTCATCCAGCTTGTCGTTTTTCAGAAAATCATTTTTTATAGACTTAAATTCATCATTCCATTTAGGATCTTCTTTTAGATCATTAGAAAATTCATAAATCTTTTTTGTAATTAATGTTCTGATTTCGTGGTTGGTATCTTCCTCAACTTCACGGAAGAAATCTGAAAGTCCGCTTGCGATTTTCTCAGCAATTTTATTGTCAACAAAAGAAGGAATAAAAGAATAGCTTCCTTTTTTTACCCTTTCCTGAATCATGCTATCATTTTCGATGAGATATTCTTTGATTTGTTTAGAAAGATTCGTGACGATTTTTTGGTGATCATTTTTGTCTAAAAGATAAATAATTCCGTTTCCTAAAATTTTATTGAGTTGGATGTCATCCGTCATTTCGCTCACTTTTTTACTAATAAACTGGCTGACTTCAGAATCATCGAGCTTATTAAGAATGTCTAAAACAATATCTGAAAGATTTTTAATTAAAACTTCCTGATTTCTTTCTTTTGAAAGCCATTCACCGACAAAATTTGAGATCTTAATCTTCTGAATATAAGGACGGATTGTTTCAGGCGAAAGAAAATTTGAAACCACAAAACTTCCCAGGTTGTCACCCAATTTCTGTTTGCTGTTTTCAATCAGATTCGTATGCGGAATCGGAAGTCCAAGCGGATGTCGGAACAATGCAGTTACGGCAAACCAATCTGCCAAAGCTCCTACCATTGCAGCCTCAGAGAAAGCCCGAACATAGCCTATCCAATGAGATTCATGGGTTTTCTGAAGAATTGTTGTAACGACAAAAATAACTGCCATCAAAACAAAAAGTCCTGTGGCGAAAGCCTTGTATGTATTAAGCTGTTTTCTTTTGAGTTCATCATTCATATTCTCAAATTTAGTAAATTTGGTCGTGGAAACCGAAATAAAAGTTATTTAAAAATCAATAACGGATTAAAATTTGCATTCCATTTTTCACTTTTTTACAACAATCATGAAATTTTTGATTTCAATATTTTTATTAACCTTTCTGCAGATGTGCTCGCAGACAAAAAAACCTGTCAAAACTACTCCTATGGAAAATACAGAAGCAAAAAACAATCCATATTATTCAAGAACAGACCGTACAAAACTGAATGTTTCAAATGCTGAATGGAAGAAAATTCTTTCTCCAGATTTGTATGCAATTGCAAGAGAAGCGGCTACAGAAAGACCTTTCACCGGAAAATACAATGAATTTGATGAATTAGGAGAATATTACTGTGCGGTTTGCGGTAATCATTTGTTCAGATCAGATTCTAAATTTTCATCAACTTGCGGATGGCCAAGTTTCTTCGAAGCTGATAAACAAGGTACTGCTTACAACAGAGATTCTTCTCACGGGATGGAAAGAATTGAAGTTGTCTGCAAACGTTGTGATTCTCATTTAGGACATGTTTTCAACGACGGTCCTGCTCCGACAGGAACGCGTTATTGCATGAATTCTGTAAGTTTAGAGTTTGTTGCCGATTCAGAAAAATAAAAGCTTACTATCAGATAATCATTAAGTTAAACTTTCTTAAATTCAGTTAAACTTTCTGTAGTTTTACAGAGAGTATGCTATGTTTTTTATAAGTTTGTACCCGCAAATTTAATTTAACATAATATTTAATGAAAGGATTTTATAGCTTATTAGGCATTGTGTATGTGATTTCAACTTCATTTTATCTTTCACCAAAAAGTGCAGATAATAAAGAAATCAAAAGCACAAAAAAAATAGAAACTTTAGTTGAAACGAAATCTGTAAAAAACACAAGCAATGTGAGTTCCTCAGAAGAACTTTATAATTCCATACTATTCGAAAGCGATCACAAACTTCAATTTGACGTATTTGCTAAAGCTTTAATAGGATTTGAAAATCTTAAAAAAGCCGGAAAACTAAATCAGGAAGCACATTTATTGACCATCTGCGATTTTTCAATGTCTTCGAATACCAAAAGACTTTGGGTAATTGATACCAACGAGAAAAAAGTTCTATTCAATTCATTGGTTGCGCACGGAAAAAATACAGGCGAAGAATTTGCCACCAATTTTTCAAATACGGAAAGTTCGCTTCAAAGCAGCATGGGATTTTATATTACAGAATCAACGTATAATGGTGATAACGGATATTCTCTAAAATTGTTGGGAATGGACAAAGGTTTTAATGATGCTGCTTACAAAAGAGCGGTTGTGATGCATGGAGCAGATTATGTAAGTGAAGAATTCGCAGCAACTCACAAAAGAATAGGAAGAAGTTGGGGTTGCCCTGCAATTCCAAGAGCTTTGACAGAGCCAATCATCAATACGATAAAAGGAAAGAATTGTCTTTTTATTTATTATCCCGACGAAAATTATCTTTCTTCTTCGGAATGGTTAAAAGCATAAAACAAAAGCAGTCAAATTTGACTGCTTTTTATTGTATTAAAATATTCTTTGTGTTATTCTGACTAATAAGAATTTCTTACTTAAATTTTAAGGCTTTGAATTTCTCTCGCAGATTGAGCTGATTTAGCAGATGATTTTATTTGAATCTTTCATCTTCGAGAGTACTAAAAATCAAGAAAATTTCTTAAAAATCAAAGTCGCATTGTGTCCACCAAAACCGAAAGCATTGCTCAAAGCAAAATTGATTTCCTTTTCTTTAGCTTCATTAAAAACAATATTGATATCTCTCGGAATCCTCTCATCCACATGATGATTGTTAATCGTAGGTGGAATAATTCCTGTCTGAATTGCTTTTATTGAAATAATCGCTTCAGCTGCTCCTGCTGCTCCCAACAAATGTCCGGTCATTGATTTGGTAGCACTGATGTCAAGATTGGTATTTCCTTTAAATATTTTGTTGATGGCATTCAGCTCAATTAAATCTCCAAGTGGAGTAGAGGTTGCGTGAGGATTGATGTAATTGATGTCTTCTGCATTTGCACCGGCTTCTTCCAAAGCAAGTTGCATCGCTTTTATTGCTCCTGCTCCGTCCGGATGAGGTGCTGTCATGTGATAAGCATCGGCTGTCATTGCAGCACCCACTAATTCTGCATATATTTTTGCACCACGCGCTTTTGCGTGTTCGTACTCTTCAAGAACCAAAGATCCTGCACCTTCTCCCATGACGAAACCATCTCTGTCTGCATCATAAGGACGACTCGCTGTTGCAAAGTCATCATTTCTTGTAGACATTGCTTTCATGACAGAAAATCCGCCAACCGAAGCCGGAGTAATGGCTGCTTCAGAACCACCACTGATAATCACCTTCGCTTTTCCTAATCGGATATAATTAAAAGCATCCATGATTGCTGTATTTCCTGTAGCGCATGCAGAAACAGTTGTATAATTGATTCCCTGAAGACCAAACTTCATAGAAATCATTCCCGAAGCCATGTTGGCAATAAATTTAGGAACGAAAAAAGGGTTGAAACGAGGATTGCCTTCACCTTTTGCAAATTCCATTACTTCATGCTCGAAAGTCCACATTCCGCCTTGTCCGGTTCCCCAGATAACACCTGTATCAAAAGGATCCATTTTGTCAAATTCCAATCCTGAATCCTGAATTGCTTCTGCCGATGAGTATAATGCATATTGAGTGAAAAGGTCACTTCTTTTGATTTCGTTGTGGGTAAGATGAACTTTCGGATCAAAGTTTTTCACTTCACAGGCAAAATGAACCTTAAATTTTTCAGTATCAAAGTGGGTAATTAGATCTGCTCCGCTTTTTCCGTTAATGCTGTTTTGCCAAAAATCTTCGACATTGTTTCCCAAAGGTGTTACTGCACCCATTCCTGTGATGACAACTCTTTTCATATAGATTTTATACTTTTTTTAATGGTTATATGGTATCGCTTATGTTCATTAATATTTATAAATCAAAATAAGTTTAAGCGATTTCATATATAGATTTTATTCTTTATTAAAGTTTAACATAATCATGCCAAAAATAAATGGTGATTTTTATGTTTAATTATTGATTTTAAATAAATTAGAAGTTCCTTTTGCGATCAGGCGACTTTTATCTGAATTCCAGATTTCGCATTGTGCATTTACAAACTGTCTTCCTCGTTTGATTACTTTTGTTTCTGCGATAATGTCGTCGTTTTCCTTTGCAGTTGAGAAATAATCAATTGCATTATTGATCGTTGTGATAAATGATTTCTCATTTAAAGAAAACATCGTTGCACCAATAATATCGTCCATAATTGCTGCAGTTACGCCACCATGAAGATTTCCCATCGGATTAAGCCATTCTGCTCTTACTTTATACCGAAACTCAATCTGCCCTTCTTCTGCTGAAATCACAATCGGGTTGAGCCAGCGCATAAAAGGAGAAGGAGATTCTGTAAATTCTTTCCCGATGAAAGCTTGTAGTTTTGCGAGTTTGTCCATAGCAATATTTATGATGGAATTTTGATTTCACGATCGATGATTGATAAAACCCTGTCTAAAGCCAGATTGAGATATTTTTCGTTGTCCGTGGTTTTTGATAAAAGAATGCCGCCTTCGATCAGCATGATGAAGAGCGATGAAAATTCTTCTGCATTGATTTTTCTGTTAAATTCCCCGTTTTCCTGACCCTTGATAATTATTTTTGATACTGTTTTCTTCCAATTTTCAAAAGAAATGGCAACCTGTTTTTTAAGATCGGGGAAAGTATCGTCGGATTCCGTGGCTGCATTCATGATGGGGCAACCTCCGTTTGCAAAAACAAAATGCCAGTTTTTCCGGTAAAATGCAACAAATGCGTAGAGTTTATCTAATAAAGTGGGGAATTCGTCGCCGAAAGATCTTAATAAATTTTTTCCAAGCAGACCGGAATTGAATTTATAAACTGCAATTGCCAATTCATCTCTGTTCTCGAAATTTCCATAAATGCTACCTTTTGTCAAACCGGTAGCTTCAGAAATGTCGGATAATGATGTTCTTGTGTAGCCTTTGCTGTTGAACAAGGCTGCGGTTTTTTCGATGATAAACTGTTTTGTCTTTTCTGCTTTAGACATTTTAAGTAAAAATGTTCTGCAAATATAACAAAAATATACCAATCGGTATATTTTATTTCAGAATAAAGTCTGAGAATAATTTAAACTCAGACTTTTAATTTCTATTTAAGCTAAAGTAGCGCTCAAAGTAATCTCAAAATTGAAAGCTGCACTTACCGGGCAACCTTCTTCAGCGATTTTTGCATACTTCTGAAATTCTTCTTCTGAAATTCCGGGAACTTTTGCAGTCAAAGTCAATTCAGATTTTGTGATTTTTCCGATACTTGGATCTAAAGTGATTACAGATTTTGTAGTCAGTTCTTCAGGAGTAAAACCGGCCTGAGAAAGTTCTGCACTTAGTTTCATAGTAAAACAACCTGCGTGAGCTGCAGCCAATAATTCTTCAGGATTTGTTCCTACACCGTCTTCAAAACGGCTGCTGAAAGAATATTGAGTTTGATTTAAAGTTGTGCTTTGAGTCGTCAAATGACCTTTTCCTTCTTTTACGGTACCGTTCCAAACGGCTGTTGCGTTACGTTTCATATTGATATTTTATGTTTAAAATTTAAATATAAAAATACGAAAAAGCATGATGACAACAGTATTAAATTGTTGAAATCATGCCTTAAATTTTTAAATAAGATAATTTGAAAATTTATTTACCTGACTAGAAACTTACATCCAGTCCAATATAGAAATTGGCTTTCATAATCGGAGCATACACCATTCCTCCGTCAAAATAATTTCCGAAAGGATTTTTGAAATCTACAATCGCATTTTTCTGATTATAAGAAGTCAGGTTTTCACCGCCAAAATAAGCTCTGATTTTCTGATTGAAATTTCTTGAAATCTGGGCATTCAAGACCGTATAAGATTCGGAATAAGTCGGAATCTGAAATTCTGCAGGATTGCTTGAAGTATTTGGAAGCCTTTGCTTTCCGACAACGTTTAAAGTAGTATCAAAACTCCAGAAAGCTCCTTTTTCACTTTTGTTTGTGGAGTAAGCTAAGTTGACGAAACCTCTGTGCTTCGCCATAAAAGGGACTTGTCTTCTTCCGTCCAGATAATCCGCCTGAACATCGTAATATTTGTAAGCCAGTCTTACGTCAAAATTTTTGAAAGGGGTAAAATCCCACTGTGTCTGGAAACTATTTGCAAAAGATTTTCCTTCTAAATTATAAAAAGTCAGTTGCTGAGGTGATCGGTCAAGATCTACCAAAACCTGATCCTGAAAATCTGTTCTGAAAAAATCTGCCATCAAAGTCGATTTTCTTCCGAATACTTTAAATTCCTGTTGTAAACTTGCGCCATAATTCCACGCAATTTCGGGTTTCAAGCCATAAATATTTCCACCGTTCTGCAAGATTTGAATATTTCTGTTGGAAGCAAAATATTGTTGGTTTTCAGCAAAAACAGAAGCTGTTCTAAAACCTCTTCCAGCCGACAATCTTAAAATCGTTTGTGGAGTAAAATCATATTTAAAATTTAATCTTGGTGTAAACTGAGTTCCTGCCAAATTATGAAAATCAGCTCTAGCTCCGGCAACCAAAGTGTATTTTAAACCTGTCAAGGTATATTCGGCAAAAATTCCGGGAACGACTTCGTTTCTTTTAAAATTGTCTAATAAATAATTCTCATCATAAGAATCGTACATAAAGCTCGCTCCGGTTTTATACTTATGATTGGTATTTCCGATGATGCTTTCAAAAATTAAATTAGAATAATAGGTGTGCTGCTTTCCTGAATAATTTCTCAAGCCGAAAAAGCTGTTTTGCTGATGATAAACATATTGATTCATCCAGCCCAAGCTCTGATAAGGCTTTCCTTTGAAAACGTATCCCGTTTTGTTCCAGACCTGAAATCTTGAAATGTCGATTCCAACACCATAAGCAGTTTGATCTTCCTGATCTATCTGCTTATTGAAAGCGGTTTGTCCTGCAGTTCTCTCATCTTTTACGAAATTAATTCCAAAGTGCGAACCGAAACCTGACTTTTCTAAGTCGTTAAAATTCAATAAATAAGCTGCATTAATCTGAGAACCTTTTGGTCTGTCGAGAAAACCGTCATCATTCATATCTGTGTTCCCGAAAGTACCGTTTCCATGGAGTAAGAATGTTTGCGTCCATTGACCATTGATCGGGGCAACATGTGTGATATTTGCTTCGGCTCTTCCGTTAAAATCTGAAAATAGATTTAAAGAAGTTTTTGCTTTGTCAGAACTTTTTATCAATTCTGTATTGATCTGTCCAGTAATGCTTTCGTAGCCGTTTGTGACTGTACTTCCGCCTTTTGTCAACTGAATACTTTCAATCCAACGTCCTGGAATAAGATTTAAACCATACGCAGAAGCGATTCCTCTGATCTCAGGTAAAAGTTCTTTGGTTAAACTCGTGTATTTTTGGTCTAAACCTAACATTTTCAGTTGCTTTGTTCCTGTAACAGCATTGTTGAACGAAACATCCACAGTCGCATTAGTTTCAAAACTTTCAGATAAATTACAACACGCTGCTTTTAATAATTCTTTTGAATCAATATTAAAAACTAAACCTGCATCTTTTTTACTTATTGATGTTGCAGCCTTTGAAGCGGTTACTTTTACTTCTTCAATGTTTTTTGCGGTATTATTTTCTGCACCGGTCGCTTCATTATGATTTTGATTTTCGTTATGAGTCTCATCCGAATGTACTTCAGCTCCCTTTTGTCCTAAAGGAATTTCTCTGTCGTAAAGGCAACAGCCCGGAAGTTTTTTATAGACAGAATCAGAGGCTTTGTACTTTTCGTTATCATGACCTACATCAGCGATTTTTTTCAGAATTTTATCTGACGAAGTTTTTGAAGCATCAAAATTTAAAGAAACTATTTGTGTTTCAGCATTCCAGTCTGCAGAGATTACTCCTGCATCTTTTGCTGCTTTTTCAATTCTTGCTTTACAAGATTCACAATTTCCTTTGACGAAAAATTCGTTTTCGGCTTTAGAATGATCGTGATTTTCTGTTGCAGAAACAGTTGTCTGAGTATCTCTTTCATAGTGACAACAGCTGGGAAGTTTTTCATAAGTTTCGTCAGAAGTTTTAAACTTTTCATTGTCATGACCAGCTTCTGCTACTTTTTTCAGAATGTCATCAGTAGAAATATTTCCGGTGGTTTCTAATGTAAGTGTTTGATTTTCTACAGAATATCTTGCGGCGGAAGCTCCTGCTTTCAATGCCATGGTTTCTATTCTTTCTTTGCACATCTCGCAGTTTCCTTTTACGTGAAACTGACTTTTATTTAAAGTTTGAGCATAGATAAATTGCGTGAATAACAGGAATAGGCCAAGAAATATCTTGGTAGTATATGATTTCATTTGTTTAAAATTTAAATTAATTAAAAAACGATTCATTAAAATTTTTAATGAATAATCCGATTGATAATTAACCTAGTTTTGGCGGTTGCCAAATATCTTTTAAACTGTCTGAAATGTGAGGATCAGAATATTGAAATTCTAATTTTTTATCCGTTTTAAATGGAGTATGATTGAAAAATACTGTTTTAGCAGCAAGGTTTTCAACGAAATTACTACAAGTTGCACAGAACGAACAGCAATCGTCATTGCAAGATGATTTACTGTCTTTTTTCCCATGGTTGCTATGCTCTTTATCGCAACAGCTGTGTTTCTTTGAATCTGCTTTGCAGCAATTTTCCTGTGAAGCCTGAGCATAAAAATTATCTTTAGGAATCAAAAAAAATCCTAAACAAAAGATAATTAATAAAATCTGAATGTACTTCACGCTGCAAATCTACGAAAAATTTCTTTAGATGATTTTAAAATAATAAAGTTGTAAGAAAGGGTAAGATTAAAGTTAAAACAGTAAATAAGGCATCTCCATAATGTAAACGTCTATACTCACCTTGTTCCCAACTTGATTGCATATAAGCTTTCATTAAAGGTTCATTGCCATAGATTACTAAAAATAATTTTCTCAAAATTGAGTAATAAATCAAGAATAAGAGTGGTAGGAAAGACCAAAAAGCCGCATTTCCATTTGGCATCATTAGTAGTTTATTATCAATATTTAAATATCCTAAGACTGCTAATAAAACGGCTAAAATAAAACAGATGATATAAACTTTAGTTTTTTTTAGAAGTTTGTAGCCCAACCATAAAATAATTTGACCTCCACCTCCCGAGTAAATATAAGTCATTTGATCATTCAAATAAGGATTGATATTAAAAATCCAGAAACTCATAAAAATTTCTATAATGCCTCACCCACTTTTTTAGCGCAATCATGCCAAGGTTCACCGTGTGCAGGATTTAATTTCGGTTTCGGTCCTGTATTATTGGCAACAGCTTGAGGAGCCGGAACTGGTTGGGCAACTACTTGCGGCTGAGCGTTTTGTGCGGTCGGTTGAGGTGCAGGTTTACTGTTTAAAGGCTGTCCAACAGGAATGTCACATCTATGACCAGGTTGTCCGTGTGGAGGATTCATTCCGGGAGCTGTTTTTACTTGTTTCCCGTTTTGATCGATCATCACTTTTCCTGGGCTTACTGAATTGGGATCAATCTGGATCGTATTATTACCATTCACGGCTACATTTTGCGCTGCAGTTGGTTGTGTTGCAGCCGGTTTGCTGTTTAAAGGTTGTCCTACAGCAATATCACATCTGTGTCCCGGTTGTCCGTGAGGAGGATTCATTCCCGGTGCAGTAGCAACTGATTGAGAAGCTGGTGCAGCGGCTGGAATTCCGGCCTGATTTAATAATGAAGGTTGTGGAGTATTATTAACTTGAGGACCAGATTGCTGAACTCCTGCTTCTTCTTTTATGTAAGTAGGTCTTTCGTCTTTTTTGCAAGAAATTACTAAGATTCCTGCCGTAAGCATTCCTAAAAATATATTTTTCATAATAACTTGTCGTAAAAAACAAAATTAGCAAAACATTTCCAAATGCTTTGCTAATTTATATATTATGTTACGATTTTAACGTTCGACTAGTTCTTAACCAAAAGTCTGAAACCTTCTCCGTGAACGTTGATGATTTCCAAACCGTCATCATCTTTCAATAATTTACGAAGTTTCGCAATGTAAACATCCATACTTCTTGCGGTAAAATAATTCTCTTTTTTCCAGATTTTTCTTAATGCTAAATCTCTTGGCATAAAGTCATTTCTATGAAGACAAAGTAATTTTAAAAGTTCGTTTTCTTTAGGTGAAAGTTTGTATTCATTGTCACCAACTCTCAACTGTCTCAACATCGAATCAAAGAAAATGTTGCTGATCTTGAATTGCTCCTGCTCCTCGTTTTCCAAAGTAGAACTTCTCTGAAGAATCGCTTTGATTTTGTATAAAAGTAATTCAGTATCAAATGGTTTCGTGATATAATCATCTGCTCCCAATTGATATCCTTTTAATATATCTTCTCTCATATTTCTTGCAGTAAGGAATATGATCGGTGTATTTTTATCGATTTTTTTTACGTCTTCAGCTAAAGAAAATCCGTCCTTTTTTGGCATCATTACATCGAAGATACAGATGTCGAATTCGTTTTCTGTAAATTCTTTCAAACCTTGCTCACCGTCTACCGCTAGAGTTACTTCAAAATTGTTGATGGAAAGGTAATCTTTCAATACCGCCCCGAAACTTTGATCGTCTTCTACTAATAATATTCTGTTGCTCATATTTTGTTTATTTGTTTAATTAAAATTTGTTTGCTAAATAATTTCATTTATATCTAAACCATCGGAAGTTTAATAATAAATGTACTTCCTCTGTCTTTTTCTGAATCTACAATCACCTGACCTTTATGAAGTTCGATGATTTTTTTTACATATGAAAGTCCAAGTCCCTGTCCTTTTACGTTGTGGATATTTCCTGTTTCTTCTCTGAAGAATTTTTCAAATATCTTGGTTCTGTTTTCTGTTTCCATTCCCATTCCTTTATCGGAAATTTCAATTACATACCAGTTGCCTTCGTTTCTTGTTTTGACGCTGATTTCTGGTGTTTCGGGAGAATATTTATTGGCATTGTCCAAAAGATTTACCAGCATATTTGAGATATGGAATTCATCAATTTTAAAATTGTATTTTTCAGCATTAAATTCCTGCCTCAATGTTCCGTTTCTCTGCGTAACAATCAATCCGAATGATTCTGTAGTTTTTTTGATCAGCTCTCGCACGTTGGTTTCTTTCAGAAATAATCTCACCTCATTCCTTTCCAATTTTGACATATTAAGAACATTCTCAACCTGCTTTTTCATCCTCAGATTTTCCTGTTTAATTAAGCTGGAATAGTATCTTACTTTTTCAGGATTTGTTGCAATTTTATCATTAGCCAAAGAATCTGTTGCCACAGAAATTGTAGCCAACGGAGTTTTAAACTCATGAGACATATTGTTGATAAAGTCAGTCTTGATCTCAGCGATTTTCTTCTGCTTCATCATATAATTGATGGAAATAATATAAATTCCAAGAATCGTCAAGAGAGAAAGGAAAGTTCCTAAAAGCATCGGCCAATTGTTCATTGCCAAAGAATATTCCTTTTTCGGAAAAACTAAAGCTAAAGTATATAATGTTCTGTCTTTCGTATCTGTAAACAAAGGGTAAGAATACGTGTTCGCTTCTTTTTTCTCTTTAAAAACCTTGTTGACAACATTGGTGAGTTTATTATTTTTATCGCTGACTCCGTATCCGAAAGTTGCGGTAATACCTTTCATGTTAAGCTCTTTTCGCAGGATTGAATCTAAAACTTTGGCTTCAACACGCTTTGCGATAGGCAGGCTGTTTCCGTTCACTTTTACATACTCTTTCATGCTCCAGTCACCGGTTTGTATGTCCTGATTAATGTCTGAAGTTAACTGTTCTCGTCGGTTGGTATCTTTTTTAATTTTATAAGCAGCTTCGTCTGTATATAAAGTTGTTAGACGTAAAGAATCTCCTGTTTTGTTGAGAGGCAGTTGTTTTTGTTCAATAAGATTTTTAGAATAAACGATTGATCTTTGAGCTCCGGAATCTATCGTTTGCTGAATCGTTGTTAACGATGGTTGTTTGCTATTTGCCTTAATATTGTCTCTGAAGTTTGGATAGTTTTCATTTAATATTTTATCGACCTCCAATTCAGAAACGGTTTTAGTGGTATTTTCGAGAGCAGTGTACACTTTGTTGGAAAACTCTTGTTCCAGTGCTCCATAATATCCTTTTAGCCAATAAAACTGCAGTGTCACAAAGACAATTAAGGAAATTGTCATGAAAACTGAGATTATCGGGATGAACTTGTTATTCATTGAATAATAATTTGTAATTACAAATGTTAAAATTAATTATTTTATGACCATATAAACAAAAAATGCGCCAAAAAATTGTGTTCAATTTCTTAAAATCGTGTTTTTTAACATTTTTTTGGGAATTCTTTTGTTTTTATAGGTTGATAATTGATTTTTTTAAGTTTAAATTTTTAATTTTAGATAAAAATATATCCAATGAGTTCAGAAATTGTTTTTAATAAAGATTACGATGCAAAAAGTATCTACGTAATGAAAGTATATGATGCCGAAGTTCTCAAGGTTTGGGATTATTTTACCAAGCCCGAATTGCTAGATCAGTGGTGGGCTCCAAAACCCTGGAAATGCGAAACCGAAAATCTCAATTTTGAGGAAGGTGGAGTTTGGCTGTATTCAATGAACGGTCCGGAAGGAGAGAAAATGTATTCGAAGGTAAGATATGGTGAGATCAATGATCACCGAAGTTTTGACGGAATTGACGCATTTTGTGATGAATCAGGGAAAATTGACGAAAACTTCCCACAAACAAAATGGCTCTTAGGTTTTACAGGAGTTGAAGAAGGCACCAAGCTATCCGTAAATATGCATTTTCAAACTGAAGAAGATATGAAAAAACAATTGGAAATGGGTTTTGAAGAAGGTTTTAAAATGGGTTTGAATCAACTCGAAGAACTTTTAAAATAAGAATTTAAAAAAGGAAAGCATTGTTGCTTTCCTTTTTATTTTAAATCAATTCCTCTTCCTGAAAATAATGAATAATTGCTTTTTTCATCAAAAGCTGCTGTTCATTTGGTTTCAGTTCCGGAAGTTTTTCTACTTCCTCAAAATGCGGATATCCGTCTTTATCGTAATGAGTAAATTTGAAATATCCAAAAGGCTCAAGAAGTCGGCAAACTGCAATATGAAGAATGTTCAATTTGTCATCTTTCGTATATTTTTGTTGTCCGCTTCCCAATTCCTGTACACCGATTAAAAATAAAACGGTGTCAATCTGCGGATGTTTTTCTGTGTCAAAATTGGTTTCAAAAAATTCTTCAACCTTTGCCCATAATTCTGCTTCTGTCATATTTTAAGAATTTGCTTTATCTTATTTAAATCAATTAAAATTTATTTGATTATCTGTTATCTTGTCATACTGCTTGTGTTTAACGCAAAGTGCGCAAAGATTTTGTAACTACTAACTTTTTTTAAGCTCACAAAGGCGTTTCACTTAGCAAAGAACGCAAAAACATTTTTAATTATAACTGAGTACCGAAAATCATACAAATTTGATTTTTAATTAAATTTTATTTTCAAGTTTCATCAAAAACGCATATTCCAGTGCGTCTTCTTTTAATGATTCAAATCTTCCGCTTGCGCCACCATGACCAGAGCTCATATCGGTTTTAAATAATAAAAGATTGTCGTCAGTTTTCAATTCACGTAATTTTGCAACCCATTTTGCTGGCTCCCAATATTGTACCTGAGAATCGTGAAAACCAGTTGTAATCAGCATATTCGGATAATCTTTCGCTTCAACATTATCGTAGGGCGAATAATCTTTCATATAATGATAGTATTCTTCGTCGTTCGGATTTCCCCATTCATCATATTCTCCGGTCGTCAAAGGAATCGTTTCATCCAACATCGTGGTTACAACATCTACAAAAGGAACTTGCGCAACAATTCCGTTGAATAATTGTGGCTCGTAATTGACGACAGCTCCAACCAACAATCCTCCTGCACTGCCTCCCATTGCATACAGATGTTTTGATGAGGTATAATTTTCTTTAATTAAATATTTTCCGGCATCGATGAAATCAAAGAATGTATTCTTTTTAAAGAGCATTTTCCCATCTTCGTACCATTCTCTTCCCAGATATTCTCCTCCACGAATGTGTGCAATCGCATAGATAAAACCTCGATCCAGAATAGAAAGTCTCACATTAGAAAAACTCGCATCAACTGTGTGTCCGTAACTTCCATATCCATATAAAAGAACCGGAGTTTCTGCAGTTTTTTTGGTGTCTTTATGATAAACCAAAGAGATAGGAATTTTCACTTCGCCATCTCTCGATTCAGCCCAGATTCTTTCAGAAATATAATTTTCTGCAACAAATTTTCCACCCAAAACTTCCTGCTGTTTCAGAAGTTTGGTGGTTTTATCTTTCATATTATATTCGAAAGTAGAACTCGGAACTGTAAGCGAAGTATAACCGTAACGCAAGATTTCGGTATTAAATTCTAAATTTAAACCAATATATGCCGTATAAGTCGGATCTGAAAAAGGTAAATCATGTGTTTCTCCGCTTTTCTCGTTGATAATTTTTATCTGTAAAAGTCCTTCTTCTCTTTCCTCCAAAACGAGATAGTCTTTGAAGATCTCAAAGCCTTCCAATAAAACTTCGGCACGGTGAGGGATAACATCTACCCAATTTTCCATTCCGCAGTTTTCGATTTTTGTTTTTACAATTTTGAAATTGGTAGCGTCGTCTGCGTTTGTAATAATGTAGAATTCATCCTCATAATGTTCTACAGAATATTCCAGATCATCGATTCTTGGCTGAATCACTTTCCAATCTGCAAAAACGTTGTCTGATGGAATAAAATGATGTTCATCAGAAATCGTACTCGAACTTGCAAGGAAAATATATTCTAAAGATTTTGTTTTGAAAACATTCACATCAAAAGTCTCGTCTTCCTCATGGAAAATTAAAACGTCTTCAGAAGGATTTGTTCCTAATTCATGTCTGTAAACTTTATATGCACGAAGACTTTCATCTTTTCTAATGTAAAAAATGTGTTTGTTATCATTTGCCCAAACCGCTTTTCCTGTAGTGTTTTCTATTTTGTCTAAAAGAATTTCACCGGTCTTTAAATTTTTAAAATTTAAACTGTAAATTCTTCGACCTACATTATCTTCCGAGAAAGAAGCCAATTCGTTATTCGGACTTACCGCAACATTCGCTACTTCAAAAAATTCATGACCTTCTGCTAAAATGTTGACATCCAAAATGATTTCTTCAGGATTATCCATATTTTGGAATCTTCTGCAGAAAATAGGATATTCTTTTCCCTCTTCATAACGCACAATGTACCAATATTCATTGAAAAAATACGGTAGAGATTCATCGTCTTTTTTATAACGGGCTTTCATTTCCTCATAAAGGTCTTCCTGAAAAGCTTCCGTTTCTTTCATCATCGCCTCTTCGTAAGCATTTTCTTCTTCAAGATATTTAATGACTTCGGGATTTTCACGATCATTCATCCAGAAATAATTGTCAATTCTTTTATCACCGTGAATTTCGAGTATATTTTCTATTTTTTTTGCTTGTGGAGCTTTCATCAGAAATTTTTAATTTTTAATCGAATAAAATTCAGTGCAAAAAGGACACTTTTAAATGATATTTATCCAATATTAATTTTGTTCAAATTTAATTAAAAAAAAGCCATCTTTCCTTTGAACGAAAAGACGGCTGTATGATTTATAGTTTAAAAAACTATTTGTGTAAACTTTTAATATATTTTTCAAGAGCCATTGTCATAGATGGGTTTTCCTTTGTAGGAGCCATCAAATCTACTTTTAATCCTGCTTCTTCTGCTGCTGCTGAAGTTGTAGGGCCAAAAACTCCGATTTTTGTATCGTTCTGTTTGAAATCCGGGAAATTTTGCTGTAAAGATTTGATTCCCTGCGGGCTGAAAAAAATCAACATATCGTAATCGTTAATGTTGATATCTGTCAAGTCGCTGCAAACCGTTCTGTACATGATTGCTCTTGTCCACTGAATATTTGCTGAATCCAACGTCTTAGGAATATCTGCACTCAAAACATCAGATGAAGGCAGTAAATATTTTTCAGAAGGGAATTTTTTAAACAACGGCAAAAGATCTGCAAAGTTTTTCTCTCCAAAACTGATCTTTCTCTTTCTGTAAACGATATGTTTTTGAAGATAATTGGCAATTGCCTCAGACTGACAGATATATCTCATCGTATCAGGAACAGAAAATCTAAGTTCTTCTGCTAATCTGAAATAATGATCTACTGCATTTTTACTGGTAAAAATAATACCTGTATATTGCGTCAAATCTATTTTCTGAGTTCTTAGCTCTTTGTTGTCAACTCCTGCGACATGGATAAAAGGACGGAAATCAATCTTTATTTTTTCCTTCTTTGCAATTTCCAAATATGGAGAAGATTCACTAGGTGATGGTTGAGAGACCAATATAGACTTTATTCTCATCATGTACTTTTATTAAATAAATAATAACTTCCATAGCATCAATAAAGGTGCTATTTGAAGCGTGCAAATATACAAAAATTTATAATACCATTTTTGAGGTAAGATGTTGTTTCTGTGAAATAAGTAGAAAAAAACTTTGAAAATAAAAACAAACATGAAAAACCAGAAGTAGTATAAGAATGCTTCATTTCTGTCAATAGGGAAATAATAGTGGGTTATACACAATATAATCACTAAAATCGACAATACGAAATGGAATTTTGTGGAGGTAAAATAAAAAATACTCCATTTTTTTCCGTCGCCTATACTTTGGTAAAATAGAAAACCTAATGCGGTTCTGATAAAATAAAATAATGAAACTGCTGTCAGACAATAACCAAATTTATTCATCTGATACCCCAAAATCTGCAATTTTGCAGCATATTCAGGAACGACAGGAACATATTGTGAGATTAAAACCGCCAAACTTAATGTGATTACACACGAAGTAATGATCCAGCTTGGCAAATTATTACTGGAATCAAAATATTTCTGCAGAAGAAAATCTTTGAGATTGGCTTCTCTCTCAATGACATTCATCATGAAGATATAGAGGAAAAGACATCCTATCAATATAAAAACTACCCAATCATTATTTTCAGGTATTCTTATTTGGTTGGTAAAACTATGTGATATGGGCAACGGGAAATTTTTTGCAAAATTATAGATTATTTTGTATAAAATAAAAAGCTTAAATAACTTATCTTTGCAAATTGAAATGAAAAAACTCGTCATCATTCCAACATACAACGAAAAGGAGAATATCGAAAAGATAATTTCTGCTGTTTTTGCATTGGAACAAGAGTTTCATGTTTTGGTTGTAGACGATTCTTCGCCCGATAAAACGGCAGATATCGTTAAAGAATTACAGAAAAAACATCCTCACACGTTACATTTATCAGTAAGACACATCAAAGATGGATTGGGAAAAGCCTATATTCATGGTTTCAAGTGGGCGTTGCAAAACAATTACGACTACATTTTTGAGATGGATGCCGATTTTTCTCACAATCCCAATGATTTACCTAAACTTTTTGAAGCTTGCCTTAATGCCGATATGGCAGTCGGTTCTCGTTATTCTAAAGGGGTGAATGTTGTTAACTGGCCAATGGGAAGAGTTTTGCTGTCTTATTTTGCTTCGAAATATGTTCGATTCATTTTAGGACTTTCAATTCATGACACTACAGCAGGTTTTGTTTGCTTTTCGAGAAAAGTTTTAGATGAAATCGGTTTAGATAATGTAAAATTAAAAGGATATGGTTTTCAGATCGAAATGAAATTCAGGACTTTTAAAAAAGGTTTTAAAATAGTTGAGGTTCCCATTATTTTCACCAACAGAGAACTAGGTGAAAGTAAAATGAATGGCGGAATCATTCATGAAGCTGTTTTTGGTGTTTTAAATTTAAAATGGAAATCAATCATCAATAAATTATGAGAAGACTGATTTGTTTTTTTATGTTCCTGTTTTTGGTTTCTTGTAGCGAATACATTGATCAGCCAAAAAACCTTCTTGATACAAAAACGATGTCCGAAATTATGGCAGATCTGTCAATTAACGATCAGGTGAGCAATACATTTCAAGGCAAAAATTTGGAAAGCGGAACAAGATATATCCTTAAAAATCATAATGTAAAAGCTGACGATTTTGTTGAAAGCTATAAATATTATGTGGCAAAAGGAAAAATGAATAAGATTGTGGAAGATGCGCAAGAGATTCTTTTGACGAAGGATCCGAAAGCGAAAGATTTTGTGAAGAGTAAAACGACTCCCAAAACAGATCTTCCCAAATTAGAAAGATAAAATATGCAGCAATTTTTTAAGATAGAAAAAACTTCGCAGGGAAAAGCCAGAGCAGGAGAATTAGTGACCGATCACGGTGTAGTGCAAACTCCGATTTTTATGCCGGTAGGAACTGTTGCAAGTGTAAAAACGGTACATCAAAGAGAATTAAGAGATGATATTAAAGCCCAGATTATTTTGGGAAATACCTATCATTTATACCTTCGTCCGGGAATGGAAGTAATGCAGGAAGCAGGAGGTTTGCATAAATTTATGAATTGGGATCTTCCGATTCTTACCGATTCCGGTGGTTTTCAGGTTTTTTCACTTTCAGGGACAAGAAAAATGTCTGAAGAAGGAGTGAAATTCAAATCTCATATCGACGGAAGTGTTCATCTATTTACTCCCGAAAAATCTATGGAAATCCAAAGACAGATCGGAGCAGATATTTTCATGGCATTTGACGAATGTGTCGCTTATCCGGCAGAATACAATCAGGTGAAAAAATCTATGGATATGACGCATCGCTGGTTAAAAAGATGCATCGACTGGAACGAAAAAAATCCAGAATTATACGGTTATAAGCAAAGATTTTTTCCGATCGTTCAGGGTTCTACCTATTCAGATTTAAGAAAAATTTCAGCAGAAGTTATTGCTGAAGCAGGAGCAGAAGGAAATGCTATTGGCGGACTTTCTGTGGGCGAGCCAGAAGAAGAACTATATAGAATTACCGACGAAGTAACGGATATTTTACCAAAGGATAAACCAAGATATTTGATGGGAGTAGGAACTCCGTGGAATATTTTAGAATCAATCGGACTAGGAATAGATATGATGGATTGTGTAATGCCTACAAGAAATGCCAGAAATGCAATGCTTTTCACCTGGCAAGGTGTTATGAATCTGAAAAATGAAAAATGGAAGAAAGATTTTTCGCCTTTGGATGAGTTTGGGACGAATTTTGTTGATCAGGAATACTCTAAAGCATACGTTCGCCATTTATTTGTTTCAAAAGAATATTTGGCAAAACAGATTGCATCAATTCATAATCTTTCATTTTACTTAGATTTGGTGAAAGTTGCAAGAGAGCATATTTTAGCAGGAGATTTCTACGAATGGAAAAATTCTGTAGTTCCTGTTTTAAGACAAAGACTTTAAAATTTCAGAATGTTTAAGATTATAGACAGATATATCATTAGAAAATACCTTGGAACTTTCAGTTTCATGCTGATATTGTTGTCTATTGTAGTTTTGGTGATCGATGTACAGCAGAAAATTCCGAGAATTGAAAAAGCTACCGATATTGATCCGAAACTGGATCTTACTTATTTCCTGATTCATTTTTATCCTTTCTGGATTATCAATCTTGTTGTTACTTTCTTAGCTATTCTTGTTTTTATTTCGGTGATTTATTTTACTTCGAGAATGGCAAACAATACGGAGATTGTTGCAATTATAAGTAGTGGAGCAAGTTTCCACAGATTTGCAAAACCTTATCTGCTTACTTCCTTGTTGATTGCTTTGATATCGCTCGTAGTGAATCATTTCGTGCTTCCGTGGGCAAATATTAAGAAAAACGAACTTGAAGCTTATACCTATAATCAGACGAACAAAGATAAAATTCTAGGAACTGCTCCCGTCTCAGCGCAATTAAGCAAAACGGAATATATCTTTGTCAACTCGTGGAATAAGCGTGAAAACAGAGGATATGGTTTCGTTTATCAGAAGTTTGACAAAAGCAGAAAAATGATCTACGAACTGAAAGCAAATGATGCATTTTGGGATCCTGCTAAAAAACAGTTTGTACTCAATAGTTTTCTTGAAAAGACTATCAATAAAGACGATTCGGAAAAACTTGGACAAGGTTTTGAGATAAGAAAAAGCTACGGACAAGCTCCTGAAGAATTATTTCCAAACGAACTTTTGGGACAAAATAAAACAACTCCCGAACTGTTAAAATTCATTGACAGAGAAAGAGAAAAAGGAAACAGCAACTTAAATACTCACTTGAATGAGCTGTATCAGAGAACCTCAATGCCTGTTTCGATTATTGTATTGACTTTCCTTGCGCTTTCACTTTCTTCTCAAAAGAAAAGAGGAGGACTTGGAATTAATTTAGCAATTGGTATTTCCTTGGCTTTCGTTTTCGTATTCTCTTTCGAAGCTTTAAAAGTGGTTTCAGAAAATAAAGTTTTAGCTCCTGCTTTGGCAATGTGGATGCCGAATATCATCTTTTTTCCATTAACTTTTGTTCTGTACATCAGAAGAGCCAATCAGTAAAGAAGCTTTATTTCTTTGTGGTAAAAAGACCTTATTTCTTCTTCAAATTCTATGTGGATTTCGCCTTTCTCATCTGCTTTTCTGATGATGCCATTTTGTCGCTTTCCGTCAATTTCAAAAACAGAGATCTCATCTTTTCGGAACAGATTTAAATTAAATTCTTCTAAAATATCATTTCCAACCGGTAAATTTTTGAATTTTTCAACTAAAAAATGATGTAAATCTTCAGTAAATTTTTTTAAATCAAATCTTTCTCCGGTTTGGGTAAAAATAGATCCTGCATTAGAAATTTCATTGAATTTTTCCTGAAGAATATTGATTCCGGCTCCAATAATAAAATAATTTTCACCATTAAATTTTTTCTTTTCAATTAAAATCCCAACAACTTTTTTGTTGGTAAGAATAATATCATTTGGCCATTTGATTTTCACCGCCTTTCCAGTCACTTTGGCAATAAATTCCCTGATTGCGATGGCGGTATAATAATTGAATAAGAAATCACCGTGCATAATGTTCTGTGTTTTTACAGCTAAAGTGTAAGCGAGATTCTGCTCAGGTCTGGAAATCCAGCTATTTCCATACTGTCCTCTTCCTTTTGTTTGGTTAAAAGTATAAAGACCAACAAAATCTGAATATGGATAAAGTAAAACCTGAGATATTTCGTCATTAGTAGAAGAACACTCTTTTTGATAGAACAGTTGGCTCATTTAAGAAAACTTTAAGAACATTAAAGCCCTAAAAGTAAGGTTAAAGTAAAAGAAAAACAATAAATTTGCAGATTATAGTATATTTTAATGAACAAAACAGTAGAAAAGCAAGCGCTAATAGATAAAATTGTAGAAGCTATCCAGGATGTAAAGGGTGAAGACATTATGATTTTCGACCTTTCAAAAATTGAAAACTCGGTAGCTGAGACATTTATAATTTGTAGTGGTAATTCAAATACACAAGTTTCAGCATTAGCAGGAAGTGTAGAAAAAAAGGTAAGAAACGAGCTTCAGGACAGACCATGGCATGTTGAAGGTACAGAAAACTCAATGTGGGTTTTGGTAGATTACGTAACAGTTGTCGTACATATCTTCCAGAAAGAAACTCGGCAGTATTACGATATTGAAGAACTTTGGGGTGATGCAAAAATCACCAAAATTGAAAGTGAAGTATAAAAATTTTAAAAGTATTAAATGAATAATAAAGGATTTAACTGGTTTTTTCCAATCGCAATAATTGCCCTTTTGTTATTTTTTGCCTCAAATTTTTTGGGCGACAACAATGCAAAAACTATTGACGAAGATGCATTCTTCAGAGAAATGCAGATGGGAAAAGTTCAGAATGTGTTGATTGATAAACAGGCTCAGAAAGCCGAAGTGTTTTTAACTAAAGCTGCCAAAACAGCTACCGTAAAGAAAGATGACAAAGCAAATCCTTTTTCAAATTTAGGAATGTCTTCTGCAAAGGCTGATTATAGTCTGAAGTACGGAGATTTACAACTTTTCTTAGAGAAATTCGAATCTATAAAGAACCAGAATCCTGCAATCAAAACTTCTAAAGATTATGCAGAAGGAGAGAGTGCTTTGATGGGCGCTCTTATTCAGGCTCTTATCTGGATCACGATTTTAGGTTTGTTCTACTTTATCCTTTTCAGAAAAATGGGAAGTGGCGGTGGTCCTGGAGGACAGATTTTCTCTATCGGTAAGTCTAAAGCTAAATTATTTGACGAAAAAGAAAAAATTCAGACAACATTTAAAGATGTTGCAGGATTAGAAGGAGCAAAAGAGGAAGTACAGGAAGTTGTAGATTTCTTGAAAAACTCAGAAAAATATACAAAATTAGGAGGTAAAATTCCTAAAGGTGTACTTTTAGTTGGTCCTCCGGGAACTGGTAAAACGTTATTGGCGAAAGCTGTTGCAGGTGAGGCTAAAGTTCCTTTCTTCTCACTGTCAGGTTCGGATTTTGTTGAAATGTTTGTTGGAGTAGGAGCGTCAAGAGTGAGAGATCTTTTTGCTCAGGCAAAAGCAAAATCTCCCGCAATCATCTTCATTGATGAGATTGATGCAATTGGTCGTGCAAGAGGTAAAAACAATTTCTCTGGAGGAAATGACGAAAGAGAAAATACATTAAACCAGTTGCTTACAGAAATGGACGGTTTTGGAACCGACGTGAATGTAATCGTAATGGCTGCAACCAACAGAGCAGATATTTTGGATAAAGCATTGATGAGAGCGGGTCGATTTGACCGTTCGGTTTATGTAGATCTTCCGGAATTGCACGAAAGAAGAGAGATTTTTGATGTTCATTTAAAGAAAATCAAATTAGATGATACGGTTGACAGAGATTTCCTGGCGAAACAAACTCCTGGTTTCAGTGGAGCTGATATTGCGAATGTTTGTAATGAAGCAGCTTTGATCGCAGCAAGAAATAGTCATGTATCTGTAAATAAGCAAGATTTCTTGGATGCCGTAGACAGAATCATCGGTGGTCTTGAGAAGAAAAATATGGCGATTAAACCGTCTGAAAAGAAAAGAGTAGCTTTCCATGAAGCAGGTCACGCAACGATTTCTTGGTTGGTAGAGCACGCTTCACCATTACTTAAAGTAACGATTGTTCCAAGAGGACGTTCATTGGGTGCAGCTTGGTATCTTCCCGAAGAAAGACAGTTGACAACAACTGAGCAAATGTTGGACGAAATGTGTGCAACTTTAGGAGGTAGAGCAGCAGAACAGGTAATATTTAATAATATTTCTACGGGGGCACTTTCAGATTTAGAAACAGTTACCAAGAGAGCTCAGGCGATGGTTACGATCTACGGATTGAGTCCAAATATTGGTAATATTTCTTACTATGATAGTTCAGGTCAGTCAGAATATAATTTCGGAAAACCTTATTCTGAAGCTACTGCATCAAAAATTGATACAGAAATCAAGACGATTATTGAGCATCAATACGAAAGAGCAGTTAGAATATTGAGTGAAAACAAAGATAAACTTAATGCTTTAGCGAATAAACTTTTAGAAAAAGAAGTAATTTTCCGTGAAGATCTTGAGGAGATATTCGGTAAAAGAGCTTGGGATCCGGAATTAACGGAGAGACCGGTGACGAATACTATTCCTTTACATGAAAAAGTAGAAGAAGCAGAAATTCAGGCACCTGAAAGCCCTTCTCAGATTTAAAATATTTATATTCAATTGAATACAACCTGGTGATTGTAAAATTACCGGGTTTTTTCATTTTAAAGCGATATTATTAGAAGCAATTCTAATTAATTTTCTATTTTTGTAGTAAGTTGACTAAAAAACATTAAGTTGAGTTTATTTAAGAGAATTGTAAGCAAACTAACCAATCAGCCTGAAGAAGACGACAAACAAAGTCTGGAGAAGCTAGGAGATTCGCTGAAAAACGCTGATCTTGATTATAAGTTTGCCCAATTGTTTACCCATTCCGGAGGTTTTTTTAACTATTGCGCTGATGAAGCTGAAGCTTTGCAGACTTTGAACCAGATCCTCAAAATTGAAGGAGTAAACTCTGTATTTTGTTGTGACAAAGATCTTCAGAATTTTTTGAATGTTGTAAAGACTGCACATACACCACAACTTGAAGCGGGTAATGATGCCGCATTTATCACCTGTGAATATCTTATTGCTTATGACGGCAGAATCATGCTTTCGCACAATAATATTCTTCATTATCATTCTTCCCGACTGCCATCGAAAATTATCATTATGGCCAATGTTTCTCAGATCGTCAATAATCTGAACGACGCCATGGGAAAAATAAAACGTACTGGGAATATAAAAAATCTTACCTCAATCAGCGGAAATCATTCTAAACTTGATACTGCGGCAAATAATAATACCAAACTGTTTCTATTGCTGCTGGAAGACTAGCAAAAAATTTCTAAATTTTAAATTTTGGACAAAAATCTTATTCAGAGAACCATTTCGGGGATTGTTTATATCGCAGTCATTATTCTCTGTACTACACCTTTCGGTGCCCAGCTTTTCGATCATATTTCTCCCGGAATTGTAAAGCAACAATATCTTTACTATGGATTGATCACTTTTCTTCTGATAGTTGGAACATGGGAGTGTATCAAGATCATGAAATTTGGAAATGGCTACGAAAAATGGATTGTCTTGCCAATAGTGTTGTTGATCTTTTATATGTTTTCAAAAAGATTTTTTCATCACGATTTTTATTTCAATTTCAGGCTTTCGGAGATACTTGCGCTTGCACTGATTGTCATTGCGGTTGTGACTTTATTTAAATTTACAAGTGAACTATACTTTGATAGTGGAAAGCTTATTTTCACTGTTATCTATGTAGCATTGCCGTTCTCATTTGCATTAGGATTACCAAAATTCTCTTCATACGACAGCAATTTTTCTTTAGAAGTTATCTTCCTATTTATTCTGATTTGGAGCAGTGATACTTTCGCTTATCTGGTTGGAAAGTTTTTAGGTAAACATAAAATGGCTCCTAAAATTTCGCCGAAAAAAACATGGGAAGGTTATGCAGGTGGAGTGGTTCTTACACTGGTTCTTTCTTATTTTGTTGAAATTTATCAACCGCAACTTCGCGGAAACTGGATGATTGTTGGTTTTCTGATCGCAGCATTCGCTCCGTTGGGAGATTTAGTAGAAAGTCAACTGAAAAGAACTTTCGGTGTAAAAGACAGCGGAAATATCATTCCAGGACATGGCGGTGTATTAGATAGGCTTGATAGTTTTTTAATCTGCGTTCCTGTCGTATATTTGTACTTTATTTTAGAAAAATTTATTTAAACTCAAAACATTGTCATCATTTGTTTACACTTTTCAGATGACTAATTTAAAAACTATACATATCCTCAATGAAATTACATAAAGAATCGAAAGGAACAATCGTAGTAGCTACAATACTCTTTGTAATACTCGCTATTACGTCTATTTATTTTCTGGAAATGTGGTCGCTATTAATCATTATCCCATTATTGATTATTTACAGTTTGGTGTTTTGGTTTTTCAGGGTTCCAAATCGTGATATTTTAGATCATACGGAAAATGTAATCGCACCTGTAGACGGAAAAGTCGTAATGATCAAAGAAGTTGAGGAAACAGAATTTTTGAAGGAAAAAGCAATTCAGGTCTCTATTTTTATGTCGCCTCTGAATGTACATATCTGTAGATTTCCGGTTTCGGGAAATGTAATTTATAAAAAATATCATCCGGGAAAATATTTGGTAGCTTGGCACGAAAAATCATCTACTGAAAATGAAAGAACTACCGTGGCTGTGGAAAGTTTAACCAATCATAAAGTAGTTTTCAGACAGATCGCAGGATATGTTGCAAGAAGAATTGTTTTCTACTGTAACGAGGGAGATTCTGCAAAAGCAGGGCATGAGTTTGGTTTTATTAAATTCGGTTCAAGAATGGATATTTTCCTGCCTTTAGACACAGAAATTATCTGTAAAATCGGTGACAAGACAAAAGGTGGAATCGATGTGATTGCAAGAATGAAGGATTAATATTTAAATTAATAAATAAAGAAAACCGTTTCGAGAGAGGCGGTTTTTTCGTTGAATGTAACTGCAATTTGAAATTGTTTGTAATGAAAAAGTTATTCAAAATTTAAAAACTTTATCATATTTTAAAAAATATTTAATTTTCATTAAAAATAACCTACTCATTTAATACTTTATTGTTGTTAATCATTAGTTAAAAGTTTATTTTTGATGACAATTTATAAATATTAAGATTAAATGAAAAAAATTCTACTTCCTTTACTTTTCGTCATAGGAACTTTCATCAATGCACAAACTAATATCAATGTCTTTTCTCAGATCGTTTTCTACGATGGTTATGCAGGAAATGTTTCTAATCCCGTTCCGGCAAATACAATCAGACTGGCCAATTACAGATATACAAAAAAACTGACGGATGCCGAACTAAATTCTTTCCAGAATAAAATCCAAATGAATGTTACTATTGGTGCGCTCTGTGATAATTATGACAGAATTGGTGGGGTGCATATTGCTTTGGTTCCAAAAAATCAGATTTCTTAGACGTTGAGTGATCCTCTTGTAAAGCGAATTGAAATCGGAAGATATATTACGCCATTTATGAACAAAAATATTTTCCCAACTGAAGTTCCTTACAGTTTTGATGTAGATAATCTTTATTGAGTTTTCAGTAGTACAACACTTAGAGCTGCTTATGATATTTGGGTAGAATTAGATGTTTTTGGAGTTCCTTATGCAGCGAACACACAGGTTGCAGTTTGCTCGGGAAGAAATGATGTTTTTGCCGGAACGCTTGACTTCCTTACATACAACGATCCCGCAGTAACCAATACTTATAATAATTTACTGCCTTTCCTGGATTCTAATGAGTTGAACAATTATAACAGTACAGATCAGGCGGGACAGACTGTAAGATTGGTGAATTTTAATTTAAACCAAAGCACATCAAATGCAAAGTTTTTTATCGTAACAACGCCACATGGCGCCAACACCAATGGTGAAGAATATATAAGAAGACAAAACTTTGTTTCATTAGATAATGCTCAGGTTTTGACTTTCACACCGGGAGGGAAAACGTGTGAGCCATACAGGCAATATAATACTCAAGGGAATGGAATTTATGGTGCTAATCCACAAAGTACACCTTGGTGGACAAGCTGGAATAATTGGTGTCCCGGTGATTCTGTTCCGATCAGAAGTTTTACAGCAACAACGCTTGCTGCAGGAAATCATGTATTGAAGTATGAAGTTCCTTCCGCTGTTTTTTATAATCAGGATGGGCGTATTGTGCTTTCAATCTATATGCAGAGCAACAATCAACTTTTGGCGGTCAAAGACGCATCAACCGTTGATGTATCTATTTACCCGAATCCGACTTCAGATTTTGTCAATATCAGATCAGAAAAAAAGGTGAAAAATATTACAGTTTATTCTCTTGAAGGAAGAAAACTGAATGAAGTTAGAGATTCGAAAGTTGATCTTACATCATATCCTTCCGGATCTTATTTATTGGATATCACTTTAGAAGGTGGAACTCAATTCAAACATAAGGTTATCAGAAAATAAATTTCTGATATTAAATAAAAAAAGAGAAACTGTAAATCGGTTTCTCTTTTTTTTTATTTAATAAGTCTTTTGACTTGGTTTATCAGGTTTAAAATAAATTCTACTGGCAAATCCTCATTTTCATTAATTAACAAGATTTTAAACTTCTTTCTGCCTTCAGAAAGCAACTCAGGATAATCTAATCGATCACCGTGATAAAAGCTGATGTAATGTTTCTGATGCTTTTTGCTGTAATACAGATAGCACAGCATTTTCTTCTTAAATTTAAAAAACGGAAGTCCGAAACTCAATGTTTCTGTAATGTTTTCTGTATCCGATTCTAAGATCTTCTTCCTTAAAAACAAAAGGGTACTTCTTTCAGGTTCGTCGATTCTGAAGAAATACTCTTGTATGGGGTTCATTTTAAATTAAATTTAAAAAGATTTAATCAAAATTTTGAAGCTCTACCAATTTGTGATAAGTGCTACGTTTAGCCATCAAGTCTTGGTGAGTTCCTTGTTCCATGATGTCGCCTTTTTCCATTACGACGATCCAGTCTGCTTTCTGAATGGTTGAAAGTCTATGTGCGATGATAAGTGATGTTCTGTTTGCCATCATTTTTTCAAGCGCATCTTGCACGAATTTTTCAGATTCTGTATCCAAAGCAGAAGTTGCTTCATCCAAAATCATAATCGGTGGGTTTTTCAGAACTGCTCTTGCGATAGAAATTCTTTGTTTTTGTCCGCCGGAAAGCTTTCCTCCATCGTCACCGATATTGGTTTCGTAACCGTTCGGAAGTTGAGTGATAAATAAATCTGCATTGGCAATTTTTGCAGCAGCAACTACTTCTTCTTTCGTTGCATCAGGTTTACCCATCAAAATATTGTTGTAAACTGTATCATTGAACAAAACAGATTCTTGTGTTACCATACCCAACAGTTTTCTGTATTCTGTTAGTTTTAAATGTTTAATGTTGGTTTCATCAATTAAAATTTCACCTTCAGAAACATCATAAAATCTTGCTAAAAGATTGGCAATGGTTGTTTTTCCGCTTCCGCTTTGTCCAACAAGTGCTACTGTTTTTCCTTTAGGAATTTTCAGATTAAAGTTTTTCAGGATTAAATTTGATTTATCATAATAGAAACCAATGTCTTTAAACTCGATGTGAGCATCCAGATTTGATATAGAAACAGGCTCTGCGATCTCTTCTATTTTCACATCTGCTTCCAGAATTTCCAAAACCCTGTGCAAAGAAGCTTCTCCTTTTTGAATATTTGAAATAGATGTTGATAAACTTTTCATCGGAGGCAAAATCTGGAAAAACATTCCCAAAAATACCAGGAAGTCTTCCGGAGAAATGCTTTTTTCAACAATAATCTGTTTTCCGCCGTACCATGCAATAATTAAAAAAGTAATTGATCCCAAAAATTCGCTCATCGGTGATGCCAGTTCTTTTTTTCTGCCTAATCTTATAGAGCTGTTGATCCACTTTTGCATGGAACCCATAAATCGGGTATTCATTATTTTTTCGGCATTGAATATCTTAATAACTTTAGAAGATTTTAAGGTTTCATCAACGATTGAAAAGATAGTTCCCATCTCGTTCTGAGCCTCATGAGAATCTTTTTTGAGGCTTTTCCCTATTAAAGCGATCAGTGTTCCCATAACCGGTAAAACTAAAAGCGAGAAAAGTGTCATTTCGGGACTTAGGAAAAATAGAGTCACCAAAGTACTGATTAACATGAATGGTGAATTAATCAAGTCTACCAAACTTCCTAAAATACTCCCTTCTACTTCGCCTACATCATTTGACATACGAGACATCATATCACCTTTTCTGCTATCTGTAAAAAATGAAACCGGAAGAGACAAGATCTTACGATACATTGCGCCTCGAAGGTCTTTTGTAACTCCTACACGATAATTGATCAGCAAATACGATCCTAAATATCTGAAAATGTTTCTCAATAAAAACATAAATCCAGTGATGATGCAAAGCCAAGCCAAGACATTTAAGCTGCCATATTCTGTTACCAGATTTTGTACGGTGTAATTGAGATATTCTTTAAGATAAGACAGCGCATCTACTATATCACCGGAATAAACCGGCGCCGATTCATATTTTTCAGGTTTGATGGTACCGAAAAGCATTCCCAATACAGGTAGAATGGCTCCTAATGAGGCAATCTGAAAAAAAGAATACAAAAGATTGAAAAATAAACTTCCGTAAATATATTTCTGATGAGGTCTGGCGAATTTCAGTATTTTTCTATATTCGTTCATTCAATAAAATTGGATAGCAAAATTAATTAAAATATAATGATAAGACGTTTTTAATTGAATTTTACTTTACTGTTATATTTGGGATTGAAGTTTTTTGTATTTAATTTTTCCAAAGTCTTTCCAAAACTGTTGATGATTTGTGTAAGGTTTTCAATATCAACGATCGTCATATCATCATTTACCTGATGATAATGTTTGATTTTACTCATATTTGCAGTAGAAATAGAGTGAGCGATAATTTTTTTCTTTACAAAACTTACATTGTCTGATCTGTAAAATAATTGTTCAGATGCATAAGGATCCGGATGTATTTTTAAACCGTTCTCAGAATGACTGTTCATCAACTCATCAAGATCAGAAAACTCGTCACCTGTAATAAAAACTGCATTTTTGCCAAATTCAGATTCGGTTGCGACCATTTCAAAATTGAAAAGTGCTGTAAGATTATTATAAATCTTATCTAATTTTTTGTCTGCTGCAATTGCAGTTGAACCCAACATTCCTTTTTCTTCACCATTAAATGCCATGAAAACCATTGAAAATTCCGGCTTTTTATTTTTGAAATAGTCAGAAATTCCTACTAAAGTTGTGATTCCGCTTGCGTCATCATCTGCGCCGTTGTAGATATTATCGCCCGGTTTATCATTTGAACCAATGTGATCAAAATGTCCTGAAAAACCCAATGTTTTTTCTGATTTTCCTTTCTGGATTCCGCAAACATTATAGGCAATTTTTCCTTTATAGTCAAAAGGAATCAAATAAGAATCACCTGTACAATATTCTAATTTATTTTCTTTGAAAAGCTTCGCAATATAATTGGCAGCATACTCATTTTCCGGTGTCCCTATTTCGCGACCTTTCATTTGGTCAGAAGCAAGAGTTGAGATGACGTTTTTTACCATGTCCTGAGAAACATCCTGTGCAAAAGCAGTTGCGGAGAATAGAGCGAAGATAAGATAAGTTAGTTTTTTCATATTATTAAATATTTATTTTTGTTGAATTTGTCGTGATTTTATTTGAAATGTTGCATTGAGCGAAACAAATAATAATTCATGTAAATTTCAAGTAAGATTTAGCAAATTTAAAATAAAATTGAGACATCCGTATAGATCTGTGAAATCAGTTGGTATAAAACAAAAAACAGCTCCTAAAAAAGAAGCTGTTCTTACTCAAAAAAAATCATTGTAAGGTTATCGCAGTCTGTCTACAGATTTTACGAGCCTCTCATCTTTCTTGATAAAAATATTTGCCAAAAGCAAACAGATTACCGCAATCAATGGGAAAATCGGCTCAATACCCTTCTCAGGAAAATCTATTCCTCCGGATAAGTTTTGCAGCCAGTACACCAATATACCAATCAACAAAGCGTTTATAATGATGCTGATGTTATTCAGCATGATTTGTCTTTTTCTGTTTTTAAAGCTAAACAAACTGAAAGCGCCTATTAAAACCAAAACAATTGATGAGATGCTGATTATCGAAACGTTTCCGAAAACTTCTACATCCTGTCCTGTAATATATAGGAATGCCGCCGCTAAAACGGATAGCAAAATCCAAATAGTTTGTATTCTTTGTAGCATAGAATTTAAAATTCAGGAGCAAAAATAACATAAATTTTGCACAATTCAAAAATAAGTGTAGATTTGCAATATACAATGTACTTGAAAACAAAAGTCACCGGACTTACTTTTCTTACTCACAACTAATTACATTTTTACTTTATATATGTTTAACATAGAAACGTTAAGGTCAAAATCCGTAACGGAATTGACTAAAATCCTAAAAGATTTGGGCGTTAAGGTTGCAAGAAACAGCACAGATAATGATAAAATCTTCGCCGTCCTTGATTTTCAGGCTTCCAACCCTAAAGTTGCAAAAGATTACTTCAATACTACAGAAAGCAACACGGAAACTGAAGAAAAACCTGCCGCAGCAGAAAAAGTGGTGAAAGCTGCTCCTAAAAAACCAGCACCCAAAAAACCGGCAAGACCAAAAGCTGCCACAGAAACTCCCAAAGAAGAAACAGAACCTGTCAAAACAGAAGAAGTGACAGAAGAAAAAGAAGTTATTGCAGAAGCAATCATAAAGGAACCTGCAAAAGGCGCTGTAGAAGAAAGACCTGCAAACAATGCTTCAAAACAAAAAAGAAAAAGAGTAACTCCTGCCAACACTTCTGAAGAACAAACTCAGGAAAAAGAGGAAACTCCAACAAATACAGATTCTCAAGCAGCTGCAGCAATTCCTGCACAAGCACAAACGAGAGAAGAAAGACCTAAGAGACCACAACAACAGCAACAACAAGGTCAGAATCCAAATCAAAGAGTTCAGAATCCATCGCAACAAAACGGTGGAAATCTTCAGAACAGAAATCAGAACAATAACCAAAATCAGAATTCTAACCAAAACAATCCTAATCAGAACCCAAACCAGAATCCTAATCAAAATCAGAACAGAAATTCTGACAGACAGGAAGAAACTGAATCCAGAAAAGAATTCAATTTCGACGGAATGGTCAGTATTGAAGGTGTTTTAGAGATTTTACCTGATAACTATGGATTTTTACGTTCATCAGATTTCAGTTATATTTCTTCTCCGGATGACGTGTATGTTTCTACAGCACAGATCAGAAATTTTGGTTTAAAAACAGGAGATACCGTAAGAGGTATTGTCCGTTTGCCAAAAGAAGGTGAAAAATATTTTTCATTATTAAAACCAACAGAAGTAAACGGACGTGATTTGGCATTTATCAAGGATCGTGTTGCTTTTGAATATTTAACTCCGCTTTTCCCTGAAGAGAAATTTAATCTTTCGGGAGACAACTCTACGATGTCTACAAGAATCGTCGATTTATTTGCACCGATTGGAAAAGGTCAGAGAGCGATGATTGTTGCCCAGCCAAAAACCGGTAAAACCATGTTGCTGAAAGATATTGCCAACTCTATCGCAGCCAATCACCCTGAAGTTTATATGATGGTACTTTTGATCGACGAACGTCCTGAAGAAGTTACCGATATGGAAAGAAGCGTAAATGCGGAAGTTATTGCTTCTACATTTGATGAAGCTGCAGATAAGCACGTGAAAGTTGCCAATCTCGTTTTAGCGAAAGCTCAGAGAATGGTAGAGTGTGGTCATGATGTTGTTATTTTGTTAGACTCAATTACAAGATTAGCAAGAGCTTACAATACCGTAACTCCTGCATCAGGAAAAGTACTTTCCGGTGGTGTAGATGCAAACGCTTTACATAAACCGAAAAGATTTTTTGGTGCTGCAAGAAAAATTGAAAATGGCGGATCATTGACAATTATTGCAACTGCATTGATTGATACAGGTTCAAAAATGGATGAGGTTATTTTTGAAGAATTCAAAGGTACCGGAAATATGGAGCTTCAATTAGACAGAAAAATTGCTAACAGAAGAATTTATCCTGCTATCGATTTAGTTTCTTCAAGTACAAGAAGAGATGATTTGTTGCTTGATGAGGTGACTTCCCAGAGAATGTGGATTTTCAGAAAATATCTTTCAGAAATGAATCCTATCGAAGCAATGGAATTTGTCAACAAAAATATCAGAGGAACTCTGAATAACGAAGAATTTTTAATGTCTATGAATAGATAGACATACGTTAATATTGTTTATAAGAGCACAGATTTCGGTCTGTGCTTTTTGTTTTAATAAATTTAAAATTTCTAATTAAACTATCAATGTTAAAGATTTATTAAAATAATCTGCAATTTTTGATATTGGCTTAAATATTGGCTAAATTTACATATTAACATTAAAAATTAAACTTATGTCATTTGAATTACCAAAATTAGGATATTCGTACGATGCTCTAGAACCTACAATCGATGCAAAAACAATGGAAATCCACCATTCAAAGCATCATCAAGCTTATGTAGATAATTTAAATAAAGCAATTGAAGGAACTGATCTTACGGAATTATCTATTGAAGATGTTTGTAAAAATGGTTCTGAAAAACCTGCTGTAAGAAATAACGGAGGTGGTCATTTTAATCACTCTTTATTCTGGGAAATCTTAACTCCGGGCGGAAGTTCTACTCCGGTTGGAAATGTAAGCAATGCGATTGAAAACTATGGAGGTTTCGATAAATTCAAAACTGATTTTGCTGATGCTGCAAAAACAAGATTCGGTTCTGGATGGGCTTGGTTAGTTAAAAACGAAGACGGTTCAGTATCTGTAACTTCGACTCCAAACCAAGATAATCCTTTGATGCCTGTTGCAGATATAAAAGGAACTCCGGTTCTAGGTTTAGATGTTTGGGAACATGCTTATTATTTAAACTACCAAAACAGAAGACCTGATTATGTAACTGCATTTTTTGATGTGGTGAATTGGGATAAAGTTGAAGAATTATTTAATAAATAATTTTAGCTTATTTAAAATAAAAAAGGTTCAGAATTTTCTGAACCTTTTTTATTTTTTATCTGAAACTATCAGAAGCACTCAGTCCATTCATTCTGAGATTGTATTTCCAACTCACGTAAGAAAAAACCTGATACAGTTTATATTCAAACTTGATCCCATAGTTTTCTCTTGGGTCGTAATCTATTGCAGATTCTATTACATTTCTGTACTTACCCGAAGTGTAGTAAGAATTCCATTCTGTGACTAGCATTCTATTTCTGCTTTTCAACATAGATTCAGAATATTGGGTAATCGGTTTTGCAATGGCATTCAAAAAATAATCAAATTGTGTGTCGATCACGGTAAGTTCCCACTCACCATCATCGTTTTTCTCTGGTTTCATTGCAGATTCTTCTTTGTCATTCTTCGGATCATTTTGAGCAAAAGAACTGCAAGGAATTAAAATTAAGAATAGTAAAATAATTAAATTTTTCATAATCATAAAGTTACAGAAAAAAAGCACTCGATGAAGAGTGCTTTATGATTATGGTTCTTTTTGTAAAATGACAAACGCCGGAAAGTGATCACTATAACCACCCGTGAATTGGTCGCCGTTCCATGATCGGAAAGGGTAGCCTTTGTAATTTCCTTCTTTATTGACTAAATACGCAGGAGCATAAATTTCTGCTTTATAAACTGAATATTCTTTTGGATTTTTGTCTAAAACTAAATTTTTAGAGACAATAATCTGATCAAATAAATTGGGTGCATCCTGATAAGCTAATGACGCTACACCTTTTTTATATAAAGGATACATAAGGTTTAAGTATGGTTTTTCGTCGTTCAAATCTTTTTCACTAGCTGCAGCTTTTAAATAGTTTTTTAAACTAGCGCTTACAGGATCATCATTGAAATCTCCCATTGCAAAAAGTTTTGTTGACGGATCTACTGTTCTTATGCTGTCCATTTGTTGTTTTAGTAGAGCTGCCGCTGCATTTCTTTTAGGTAGAGAAGCTGCTTCACCACCTCTTCTTGAAGGCCAGTGATTCATAAAGAAAGCTACTTTCTCATTATCAAGCAAGCCTGTGACGACCAAAATATCTCTTGTGTACTCTCGTTTACCATCTTCGCCAAATACTTTCAGTTCTTTTTTAAAGGAATTAGTTACTGTAAATCTTCTCTTTTGGTAAATTAATGCGACATCGATTCCTCTGTAATCATAAGAATTGTAATGTACAATTCCGTAATCATATTTTGCTAAAGCAGGTTCTTTTACAAGATCCTGAATGACTTGTCTGTTTTCAACTTCGATAAGTCCCACTACAGCTGGAGCTGTTTTTGTATATTGAGAACCTAGTTCTGCAATTACTTTTGCTTCATTTTCCAGTTTTTTCTTGTAAATCTTAGTATTGTAGTTTTTACCGCTTGCAGGAGTGAACTCTTCTGAACCGCTTTGGTATCTTATCACTTTTTTACCAACTAGTAATCCATCACTCCATTGTCCGTCATATTTCTCAGCTTCCAAAAATTTAATGGAATCGAGAGGGATGCTTCTGTGAAATGCAGGATTGGTTTTATCTTTTGTTCCATCTATATAATCAGCAGAACGAATGGTATCCCAAAGGTTTTCTACATTGAGAAATCCTACTGCTGCCACTCTTTTTACCTTACCTTGTTGTGCAAATGTCATTACCGAAAAAATGACCGCTACAACACTCAAAAATTTTTTCATTTCAGAATATTACAATTATTTAATCTGCAAATTTACTTAATTTTAATTCATGCCATTTTAATTAAATGTAAATTTATCATCTAAATATTATTTGTATTTGTGATACATTATAGAAATTTAACAATGTTAACAAATTATAATGTTAAAAAATTTATTAAATATAAATTTTTATTAAATTTGTGCCCCCAAAGTTTTTAACCCATTGAAAACGAACATAAAAAGTATTAAAACAAAGTATATATACGCATGATTAAAAAACTATCATTAGTCTCTTTATTTACTTTACTTCCTGCATCTTTTTATTTTGCACAGACCACAGTTTTTGCATATTTGAAGGACGCTCAAGGAAAGCCGATTGAGCAGGCGGAAGTAGATGTGAAAGGGACAGAGAATGATGTGACGGCTGACAAAATTGGTTATTTCCAACTAGTCGATTTGATGCCGGGACATTACGAGTTGGTTATCACAAAACCTAATTACGAGACAAAAGTAATGGCGTTTGATGTGACCAGTGATGAAAAAAGAAAGGATTTAGGTGTTCTTACTTTAAATTCTAGTCTTACAAGCGCAGATCAGGGTTTAACAATTATTGAAAGTGACGATGATGAAGACAACAGCAGTCAGGCATCAACCGTTGGATTATTACAATCTTCAATGGATGTTTTCAGTAGAATTGCTGCTTTTGACTTAGGTTTTTACTGGTACAGACCAAGAGGAATTGATGGTAGAATGGGAGAAACCATGCTGAATGGTGTCTCTATGATCAAATCTGATAACGGAAACGTAGATTTTGGCAACTGGGGAGGTCTTAACGAGATCACAAGATATCCTGAGATTTCTCAAAACCACTCTCCGTCGGAATATGCTTTTGGAGGTAACAGTTCTGTTATTTATAAAAATACGAAAGCAAGCGAATACAGAAAAGGATTCCAGTTTACACAGTCTTTGACCAACAGAAACTACAGAAACAGAACATCTTTGAGATACAGCTCAGGAATGAGTAGCAAAGGTTGGGCGTTTACTGTAATGGGAGCAAGAAGATGGGCTGAAGAAGGAATTCAGGAAGGTACTTTTTATGATGCTTACGGTGCATATTTAGGAGTTGAGAAAAAATTCAATGACAAGCACAGCATGACATTCAACTTTATTGCTGCGCCTTACAGAAGGTCTACAGCAAGTCCGAGTACACAAGAAGTTTATGATTACAGAGGAGTACATTATAATTCTTATTGGGGATATCAGGATGGGAAACAAAGAAGTGAAAGAGTGAGAAAAGGTTTCCAGCCAATTTTCCAGCTTCAGGATTTCTGGAAGATTACTCCGAAATCAAATCTTTGGACATCAGTTTCTTATCAGTTTGGTAAAGATAAAGGTTCTCGTTTAGATTGGCAGAATGTACAAAATCCTTCACCAACTTATTACAGAAATTTGCCAAGTTATTATGATTCTTTAGATCCGAATGCTTCTGTTAAAGATCCTTCGGGAGCGATGACAACAGCGCAGGATGCTTATCAGACTTCTATGGCTGGTTGGCAAAATGCTGATCCTAATATTACTCAATTAAATTGGGATAACCTTTACAGAAGAAATATGCAACAACCTGCCGGAACTTATTACGGACAAACAGGAAGAAGAGCTTTATATTATCTTGTAAATGATGTAAGTGATGATAAAATCTTCAATGCTGCGACGCATTTCACTCACAACTTTAATGATACTACTAAATTTTTATTAAACTTATCTTATCAGAATTATCGTTCTGAGCAATACAGAGAAGTAAATGATCTTTTAGGAGCTGATTTTGTATTGAACAGAGATCCTTTTGCTGCAACTAATCAACCTGGAAAATCAGGATTATATAATGAAGGCGAAGAAAATGTGACAAAAAAAGTAGGTGATAAAATGACTTACGATTACATTTTCAGAAGACAGGAATTCAAAGTAAATCCTGGGATTAAATTCTCAACAGGGAAATTTGATGTTTTTGTTTCTGCGATGGCAGGATATTCTTCTTCTAGCAGAGAAGGATTATTTAATCATTATTTATATAAAGACTCATTCGGGAAAGGTCAGGATTACAACTTCTGGAATTATGGTTTGAAAGGTCAGGCAATTTATAAACTTAATGGAAGAAATTTCCTTGTTTATAATGGTGCTTATTTTTCACAGACTCCTTACTTAGAAGATTTGTTTATCAATCCAAGAGTAAATGGTTCTGTAGCTCCAAATGTTCAGAATATGGTGATCAATGCTAATGATCTTAGTTATGTGATTTCTTCACCATTTTTGAAATTGAGATTGACAGGATATTTAATCAATTCAAGCAACGAAACTTCTGTACAGAGATTTTTTGCAGATGGTATTCCTCTAGAGGGTGTAGATGCAGATGGTAATCAGACAAACGTTCAGAGTGCATTTGTAACTCAGGTAATGACTGATGTGAAAAGAAGAAATATGGGTGCTGAATTAGGTGTTGATGTAAAAGTTATTCCTACATTATCTTTACAAGGTCTAGCAAGTTTCGGACAGTTTACTTATCAGAATGATCCTGTAACGTACTTTGCATCTGATGCAACCGGAACTTTCGCAAATGGTCTTTCTTACGTAAATTTAGGAAAAGCTTACATCAAAAATTACAAACAAGGAGGCACTCCTCAACAGGCTTATTCAGTAGGTGCAAGATATAATTCACCGAAATATTGGTGGGTTGGTGGTAACTGGAATTATCTTGATGACAATTATCTTGATCCTTCAGCATTGATTAGAACAGAATCTTTTGTACAGAATAATGTTTCAGGTACTCCTTTTTATGGTCTTACAGATTCGGAAGTAAGAAGAGTTTTAGAACCAAACAAATTACCTTCAGCATTTTTCTTTAATGTGAATGCAGGAAAATCTTGGGTGATTGGTAAATATTATGTTCTTATCTCAGCAACCGTAAATAACGTATTTGATAATACAAGATACATTACAGGAGGCTTTGAGCAGACAAGAAATGCAAAATATCCAACTTTTGCACAAGATAATGACAGAGAATTCACTTTATTTGGGCCAAAATATTGGTACACTCAAGGAAGATCATACTTCGTCAACTTACAATTCAGATTTTAAAAACTTATAATTAAAATAATTAAGATGAATATAAAAAAATACTTAAGTATCGTAACAGGAGCTGCATTTGCTGCACTTTCTCTTACTTCTTGTGTTCAGAAAGACGAGTGGGATACACCACCGATCAACTGTAACAACAAATTTGCTGCGACCAATATTACTTTAGCAAATTTTAAAGCTTTGGCTCCTGCTACAGGTTATGTTTTGATTTCTACTGACCAAATCTTTGATGGTTATGTTACTTCATCTGATGAAAACGGAAACTTCTACAAAACTATTTCTTTCCAGGATAAAGCTGAAAATCCAACAGCTGCATTACAAATTGAAGTAGACAAAGCAAGTAACTATGCAGATTTTCCGGTGGGAGCACATATCAGAATTAACGCTAAAGGTTTAAGATTAGGTACAGACAGAGGAGTTGTTAAGATTGGTTCTGTAGATCCAACTTATGACATCGGTAGAATTCCGGGAGCATTGGTAAGCAGATATATGTCTGGAGTTTGCAATGGGAATGGTCTTGAGGTTGTAGCTTTAAAACCTATTCAGCTTGCTACTTTGAATGATGCAAAAGATGCAAAATATATCAACATGTTGGTAACTGTTCCTAACGTACAATTTACAACGGGTGATATTTTACCTGTAAATAAAACATTTATTGATTATTTATTGGGAGCAGGTGTAGATACCGACAGAAACTTAGAAGATGCTGCAGGAAATTCTGTTGTAGTCAGAAATTCAGGTTTCTTTTCAGAGGGTTCAAAATTATTACCAAAAGGAAATGGTAATGCAACTTTTGTAGTAAGTCGTTACAATACTACTTGGCAAATGTTGATCAGAAAATCAAGTGATCTTGCTTTTACAGGTACAAGAATAGATTCTACACCACCAAAAGGGGGTACTGCGATCACTTTTTCAGGAAGTTTCTTGGAGAATTTTGAAAGCTATTCATTGACACCTGCAAATTTAGAAGTTTATCCTAAATATGTGAATGATGCGTTAGTTGGAAACCGTTACTGGCAGTTAAAAACCTTCAGCAATAACAAATATATTCAGCTTTCAGCAAATGCGGGATCAGGAAGTTATATTACTTATTTTGCCGTACCAGTTGATTTTACTGCTGCAAATCAGTTTAAATTTGACGTAAACGTAGGTTTCTGGAATGGTAATGCTTTAAAAGTTTATTATACTACAAATTATACAGCTTTAGGTGATATCTCTGCAGTTACTAAAACTGATATTACTTCAGCATTCACAATCCCTCAAACGCCACTTACAGGATATGGAACATTAGCTCCTGCAGGTACATATAACATTCCTGCAACAGTGACAGGTAATGGGTATATCCTTTTTGAATATACTGGTACTACAGGTGGAATTACAACTACACTACAGTTGGATAACATCCAGGCTTTATAATATTAAAACAATTCATGTTTAAGAAAAAGGAATCGCAATATTGTGGTTCCTTTTTTTATGCTTTCGTTTTACTTTAATATTTTAAAAACTTAAACAAAAAAACCACCGCAAAAAAAGCAGTGGCTATATAATTTAAATAAAGATCTTATTAAAAAGAAACCTCGTTCATTTCTTTTCCACGCTGGAAATTCATTGTTTTTTGGCTTCCTTTGTAGGCAATATTTACCAAATTGATCTGTTTAGGGAAAGCACTTAAAAGAATTGTATTTTTAATCTTTAAACTGCTTACATCCGAAACACCATCAGTCTCAAAATATACCCATACAGTTTCTCCACTTACCTGGCTTCCTGTGAAAGTTAAAGTTTTGGGAGAATTGTTTACATAAACATCAAAATTGTTGTTTACATATTTCTTCACTTCGGCTTCAAAACCTGCTGTGCTGCGATTGATCTTGATGGCATCCGAAATATGACTGGTATTCATCTTTGTTGTGAATTTCAATGTCTTGCTTCCATCAATATAATCAACTTTCGTCATCGATGAGAAGAAATCTGCCGCCATGAAACTCATGAATGCAAATAATGATAAAATACCCGATATGTATAAAAGTTTTTTCATCTTAGTTTTAAGATTGTTAATCATCTTAGTAAATATATGTGGCTCAAATATAATGCCAATTAAAAGTTAACATTCACAGCATATTTTTCATAAAATGCTTTAATGTGTTCTACTGCTTCATCGGCGGTATCTACCACACGATAAAGGTCAAGATCATTTTCGGAAATCATTCCTTCTTTTAGTAAAGTCTCTTTAAACCAATCCAATAATCCGCTCCAGAATTCGGTTCCTACCAATACGATTGGGAATTTTCCGATTTTATTGGTTTGAATCAATGTAATAGCTTCCGTCAACTCATCCAGAGTTCCAAAACCTCCCGGCATCACGATAAATCCTTGAGAATACTTTACAAACATCACTTTTCTCACAAAAAAATAATCGAAATTGAGAGAATACATTTTGTTAATGTAAGGATTGAAATGCTGTTCAAACGGCAAGTCGATATTTAATCCGATTGATTTTCCTTTGGCATTGAAAGCGCCTTTATTACCGGCTTCCATAATTCCCGGACCGCCTCCTGTAATAATTCCAAAGCCAACTTTGGTGATCTTTTCGGCAATATCTGCAGCCATTTGGTAATATTTACTTTCCGGCTTTAATCTTGCCGAACCGAAAATAGAAACACAAGGACCTATTTTAGCCATCCTTTCGTAGCCATCCACAAATTCTGCCATGATCTTGAAAACCATCCAGCTGTCTTTGGTAACGATCTCATCCCATGTTTTCTGTCTGAAACTATTGTGTAATATTGATTCGTTGATATCTAATTCAGGATTTTGTAAACTTTCATCCTTGCTACTTTCAATTCCCATTGTTCTTTATTTAAAATATTTTTCGGCTTCAATTACAGATGCCGGTCTTCCCACATCGATCAGGATGCTGTCATGCAGAAAACCATGAATTTTTTCGGTCTGCATCAGATCCAGATATTCTTCCATCACAGAAAATTTACCTGTCCGTTTAATTTTATCAAAGATAACAGGATTTATGCAATGTACACCACTAAATGCATAAGGTTTAAATCCTTTGTTAAATTCGGCAAGTCTTTGCTCTCCTGTCTGTACATTCAGCCATCCTCTCAGAACCAAATCATCATTGAATAATAATTTTCGCGAACTTTCTCTGTCTGAGACTGCTAAAGTAGCGAAATCTTTGATATTCTTGTGGTATTCTACAAAATTATTAATATTAATGTCAGTCAGAATATCAGCATTCATGATTATGAAATCTTCCCCATGATCAAGAAATTTTTTAGCAAAAATCAAACCGCCTCCCGTTTCAAGAAGCTCTTCAGATTCATCCGAAACTTCGATTTTACAATTGAAATTATCATTTTTCTTTAGAAAATCTACGATCTGATCTCCGAAGTGATGCACATTGATCACGAAATCTGTTATCCCGAAACCTTTCAGATAAGTAATATTTCTTTCCAAAAGTGGGATCCCGTTTACTTTAGCCAAAGCTTTAGGATGATGATCGGTAAAGGGTTTCAGTCGGGTTCCTTTTCCTGCTGCAAAAATTAATGCCTTCATAAATGTGGGTAATGAGTAATTGGTAATGAGTAATTTAAAAATTTGTAAGTAATAACAGCGAAGCTATAGTATTACTTATTGCACATTACTGATTACCTATTGTTAAGTTGGTGCTGTTCGTCGTGATGAAGACTGATTTCTACTTTTTCACCATATTTTTCTTCGATAAAATGAGCGATTTTTATAGCGGAATAAACTGATCTGTGTTGTCCACCTGTACATCCGAAATTGATCTGAAGATTTTCAAAACCTCTACCCAAATAATTGTCGATGTTGATAGAGACAAGTGTTTTAATTAATTCTAAAAATTTAGGCATATCGGTTTTTGTTTCAAGATATTCCTGAACGCCGATGTCATTTCCTGTTTGGATTTTATATTCTTCAACTCTTCCTGGATTTAAAATTCCACGGCAGTCGAATGTGAATCCGCCTCCGTTTCCGGAATCGTCTTTGGGAATTCCTCCTTTTTTATATGAAAAACTGTGGATGTCTATGTGTAGCATTTTTTCTATTTTTTATAACGATGATAGATTTCGAATAATTATTTTTATAATTTAATTTTAAACCATTAAGATTTTTTAGTTTATAAGATATTTTAAGGTTTAGATAAATCTAAATTAAGCGTTGTATTGTTTAGTCTGGTAAATTTTTAAAATATTCATTAATAAAAGGCTTCAAGGATTTTGTAATATTATCAGTGAAGAAATTGATCAGTAAACCTTGTGGTTTTTTTAGTATTTTCATATATGTCAGAAGTTGTGCTTCATGTATAGAAAGTATTTGTTCTACGGCTTTTAATTCTACGATGATGCAATCATTTACCAGTAAATCTATTTTAAGATCAGCATCAATTGTAATATCGTCATAATTTATAGGAACTTTTACTTGTTGTATTACGCTGTATCCATTTTTAATAAGTTCATGCACCAAACACTTTTCATAGATACTTTCCAAAAGTCCGGCTCCTAAATTTTTATGTACTTTAATAGCAAAACCCGTAATTTCATAAGATAATTGAGTAATCTGTTTTTTCGTCATTTGTAAAATTTGTTTTAAACAAATGTAAAAGTTCTTGCTCAAAAAATCTTTAGATTTACTTAATAAATCTTAAACCTTTCATTCCCTTAATGTTTCAATTCATTTCAATATTTCTTCAATTTTCAACTTCGTTTTATCCAAACTCAACTGCTCAATCACCTTTTTTAGTTCAGGGAAATTTGTCATTTCGTTCCAATTTTCGGAAAATGTAGTGATGTTTTCAATTCCCTTTTCAATACTTGCGATGAAATGCTGTTTTCTTTGAATCAGTCCTCGGAAACCGTAAGCACCCAAAACCTGTAAGAATCTCATCAGTTGAATAGGTTTAACCGATTTTTTTAGTTGAGCTTGAGTTTCTTTATTTTCAAACTGTTGAATGTAGAATTCAAGCATTTTATTTTTAAAATCTTCAGGAAAATTAGCTTTTGCCTGAAACAAAAAAGAAATCACATCATACATCAAAGGTCCTTTCATTGCGGACTGGTAGTCGATAAATGAAACTTCATTTTTCTTATTTACCATAATATTTCTTGCCTGAAAATCACGGATCATCAAGCCTTGTGGCTCAAGATTTTCGATGAGGTTGACAATTTTTTTAAATTCTTTTAAAAGGGTAGATTTATGGTATTCCAACTCCAAAACATCGGCAATAAAATTTTTGAAATAATATAAATCATGAGTTACTGGAAACTCGTCATAGCATTCATATTCAAAAGTTCTAGTAAAATCAATCTGATTCTGTGTTTCAATTTGTAGCTGAAAAAGTTTTTCTAAAGTCTGTTTTACCAAAGATTCTACATTTTCAGATAACCCTTCTTTTGAAATAATTTCTGAAAGTGTCTGACTTCCCATATATGCCTGAATGTATAATTTTCTGTCTTCAGAAATTTTATAGATCTTCGGAGTATTGAGATTTAAATCTGAAAAAACTTCGGAAAAATAAAGAAAACTTTCATTCTCCGGAATGTTTTCGTTGTACGTAACAATGAAGGTATCTCTTTGATTTTGAGCCAAAAAATTGACTCTCGCAGAACCGCTTTGAGCTAAAGTGACAAATTGAGTTGATTTTTCGCCAAAATGGTTTTCAAAAAATCTTTTTGCGTTTTCAGAAGTCATAATATGGTAACAAATATACTAATTTACGTTCGATTTTCTATCTTTGTATCATGCTAAAGGACTTTAAGCCTGTTTTAGGAATTCTGCTGCGTTTCATCATCATTTATCTGGTGTTGCTCTTTGGTTATCAGTTTTATCTGAACAGTTTTAAAGCTCAGGGACTCGATCCTTACTCACGTTTGATTGCCGATCATGTGATGTTTATTCAAAACAAATTCAACTTTCCGACGTACTTATTTGATGACGTTCCGAATGAGCAGGTTGGTTATATTGTGAAAGGAAAATATGTAACGAGAATGGTGGAAGGTTGTAATGCGGTCTCTGTTATTATTCTTTTCGTGTCATTTATTTTCGCCTTTTATAAAGGAGCTAAAACTTTTGTTTTTGTGGGAATAAGTCTTCTTGCTTTGTATATAATGAATGTTTTTCGTATTGTAGGATTGAATATCGTAACTAGTGATTATCCGCAATACAATAAGTTGGCGCATGATTATCTTTTTCCTGCGGTAATCTATGGAAGTGTAGTAATTCTCTGGCTGGTCTGGATTAAATTTTTTGCCTTAAAAAATGAAAATTCTTAGCTGGTTTTTTGTTTTTGCCGGAGTTTGCGGTCTCGTTGGTGTGAGGATGATAGAAAATGACGTTTTTTATGATCCTTTTCTGAATTACTTCCATGAAGCCAATAAAAATATTTCTTTTCCTGAATTTGAATGGGGAAAATTGATTGTCAGTCATCTTTTCAGATTTTTATTAAACCTTTTTTTCTCATGTGTGATCATTCATTTTTTATTTAAAAATAAAGAATGGACTTTGCAGGGAGCAGTTTTAATTACAATTATTTTTGCTATCACTTTTCCAATTTATTTGTACTGCATTCACAGCAGATTTGAAATTGGTTATCTTTTTTCTTTCTACATGAGGAGGTTTGTTATTCAGCCTTTGATTTTGCTGCTGATCGTTCCGCTGTTTTATTACAGAAAACAAATCTTGCTGAAAAACTCGTGATGTATATCTATACTTTTATTTTTACTTAAAAAAAATATTGAGTATTCAGACAGACTAATTAGCCGTATGTTTTTCAACTCTGGTGACATTTTCGGCGGTCCATTTTACTTTTTGGACAAAAGCCTGTTCACGAACTGGGCAATCCATGATTTGACAAACCGGGCAGGATATGGGTTTGCAGTCATCCATATGAAAATTAAACTCAACCGTTCTTTTTGTGTTTTTTGCTAAAAGGAGGATTACTTTTTCCATTTCGTTATGCGCATCGCGAAGGCTGTAATACCATGGCAAAGTGATGTGTGCATCAATATGTAAAGAAGCTCCAAACTGTTGGATTTTCATATTGTGAATGTCAATCCATTCTGTATGTCTGTTCTTTTCTAAAAGATCGATGATGCTGTTGAGAAGTTCGGGATTTTGCTCATCCATGATCCCACTTAAAGATTTACGGACGATTTTGTAGCCTACAAAAATGATGTAAAGACCGAAAATCAACGCTACAACAGAATCGATCCAATCAATTTTGGTGTAATAAACCACAATTAAACTTATAACAACTCCCAAAGTAGTTATGGTATCCGACTGCAAGTGTTTTCCAGATGATATAAGAACCATTGAATTTTCTTTTTCACCTTTTTTAATGGAAATATATCCTAAGAAATAATTGACAACTGCTGTTGCTGCAATGATAGCTATTCCCCAATCAAGACCTTTTAAAATTTTTCCGGTTACCAAACTGTTGATGCCTTCATAGATGATCATGATTCCGGCAATGGCGATAAGTGCACCTTCAATTCCTGCTGTAACGAATTCCACCTTCCCATGTCCATAAGGATGATCTTCGTCTTTTGGTTTTGAAGCCAAGTGAAGAGAATACAATCCCATGAAAGCGCTTATGACATTCACAATGCTTTCCATTGCATCAGAAAATACAGCATCAGAATTTGTGAGTTTCCATGCGATGATTTTTCCGATGAATAAAATGATCCCAAAAATGGCAATGAGCCTTTGGAAACCTATTTTATCTTTAGTGGTATTTTTTGTCGTCATTTTTCAGTCTTGAATTTTAATGTTCAATGTTTTGTATCATTCAAAACTCTTCAAAATTAATTTCCCCAACCCTAAAGGGTGTAATTTTGAAGAGTTTTTTCAAAGAAACTTTGCTCCCTTTAGGGTTGGGGAAACAAAATTTCAGAAAAATTAAATATTAAGTTTAAAGCCAATATTCGATAAAAAAAAGAATCTCTTTTGGAGACTCTTTTCTTTTTTGTTAGTTTATACTAAGTTGTTTGCTACTAAGTATTCTGCGATCTGTACTGCGTTGGTTGCAGCGCCTTTTCGCAGATTGTCTGCCACAATCCAGAGGTTGAGTGTTTTCGGCTGTGAGAGATCTCTTCGAATTCTTCCAACGAAAACTTCGTCTTTTCCTTCTGAGTAAAGCGGCATCGGATATTCGTTGTCTTTAACGTTATCCATTACGATTACTCCGGGAGTTTCTGATAGGATTTTTCTTACTTCGTCTAATTCAAATTCGTTTTCAAATTCGATGTTTACGCTTTCAGAATGACCTCCCTGTACCGGAACTCTTACTGCTGTTGCTGTTAAATTAAATGTATCATCACCTAAAATCTTTTTAGGTTCTTTCATTAATTTAATCTCTTCTTTCGTGTAATCGTCATCCGAAAATACGTCGCAATGTGGCAATGCATTTTTAAAAATTTGATAAGGATACACTTTAGCAACAGAATCGTCACCGGCGATTTCAGCATTCAACTGATCAACAGCTGCTTTTCCTGTACCTGTAACAGATTGATATGTAGAAACAATGACTCTTTTTAAATCATATCTTTTATTCAACGGACCTAAAACCATCACTAACTGAATGGTAGAACAGTTCGGATTTGCAATAATCTTATCTTCTTTCGTCAAAACATCTGCATTGATTTCAGGAACTATCAATTTCTTGGTAGGATCCATTCTCCATGCAGAAGAATTATCGATTACGGTAATTCCAGCTTCTGCAAATTTGGGAGCATATTCTAAAGAAGTTGATCCGCCTGCAGAGAAAATTGCGATATCAGGTTTGGCAGCTATAGCGTCATCGATGCTTACGATAGTGTAATCTACCTGTTTATACTTCACCTGTTTACCAATAGATCTTTCCGAAGCTACCGGAATCAATTCTGTTACAGGGAAATTTCTCTCTTCGAGAACTTTAAGCATCACTTGTCCAACCATTCCTGTTGAACCTACTACAGCTACTTTCATTGTTGTTTAAAAAAATTAAGTTAATATATAATTAAGCTCCAAAGACTCTCGTCCATGGAAATGCAAATGCAAATAAGCCTACTGCAATCAATCCCATGATAACAATTCCTAAGGAAATTGTATCATTAGATTTTACTTTCTTGTTGATAATGGTCATCAAAACTGCAGCAATAAGCATTGAAAATGGATGTTCTACAAATGTTTGTCTGCTATATGCATCTTTCATTAATATTCCTGCATCCAAAGCTGCTTTGAATCCTGGTGAGAAGATGAATAGTAAGCATACTCCAATGAGGAATTGCACGTGGAAAAAAATCATTGTAAAGAGGGTAGTCTTTTTTAGAAATTTATTCACTTTTCCGCTATATCCGAACATTGTAGTTAAAAGCGCAATAACAAATAACGTTATCAGCAGCAACTCTAAATACCCAATTCCTTTATGGGCACTCAGAAAAATTTTGTAAAAATCCATACTTCTGTTTTTTCTATTTTTTAAGTGTACAAATATAAAAAAAATCCCAGCTATAAAGCCGGGATTTGGTATTTAATAAAATCTAAATATTAGAAATTAAATGATAGTGTTCCAGACCATGTTCTTCCGAATCCGAAATAAACTTGGTTAGTTTGATTTACACCACTGTAGTTACCAGCTGCCTGATATGTTGCGAAGTTTGCTGCATTTGAAGCAAGCGTACCGCCATTGATATCTGTATATTCTTGTGCTGTAAGATTAGCATGAATATTTGTATTTGCCTCTGCGATATAAACTTTATCCAATACGTTATAAACATTACCTCTTACAGTAAAGTATTGTCTTGGGTTTCTAAGTTTTATTTTAAATGTAATCCCTAAATCTACTAATCCGAATGTTGGTAGTTCTAAAGCCCCCTTATTACCTGCTGCTGCTGTCTGGAAGTTTAATGGATTAACGTTAGCATATAAATTTTTAACTGCTCTGTAGGTACCATCTAAAGCAAACCATTCTGTAGGTTTGAAAGTAAATCCTCCAGCTGCTGTAAACTGCGCTGAACTTCCCACTTTTACATTGTCCAAATAAACTGTACTATTTGATGAGCCACTCGGTAAAATAATAGGATCATTAGTTTCTGTAAATAAGTCACTTGTTGCATTCCCTTTGTAATACCAATCACCCATAGATAGCATTCCATTAAATGATAACATTTTGTGAACATTTGCTGTTACATCAATTTCAATTCCCTGGTGTACTTCCGTAATACCTGAAATATTAGCATATGCTGTATTTGTAGTGCCAGGAAGACCTGTCGTTGGATCTATAAAAGGAGTTGTAATATTTGTTCTTCTAAGGAATCTGTCTTTCCATGAAGTTCTGTAAATATTTACATTAGCATTGAAAATTCCTGAACGGAAGCCATAGCCAGCCTCAACTCCAAAAATTTTCTCATTAGTTAAGTTTGGATTAAGGAAGTTTTTGTTGTTTGGATAAACAGAGTTTAAGAACGGTTGTTTTTCGTAATAACCGACATTAGCAAAAACGTTATGGTTTTCATTAATATTATAGTTCGCACCCCCTTTTACATTAAATCCGATAAGATTTTTGAATCCTGTTTTAGTATTAAGAGCAGGATTCAAAGCTGTAGGTTGAATAATTGCCGGGTTTGTGTTACTTGTAGCATATCCCGCAACGTTTCCATTAAGAAGAGATCTTCCATCAACAATAAAGTTATCAATTCTTTGGAAACCTTGGTTTGATATAGCTCCAGAAACAAACGCAGATAACTTGTCATTAGAATATTCTAATTGTCCGAATCCACCATACCAAAGCACTTCACCGTCATTATTATATCCGATTCTGTTTTCTAAAGCATCAATTTTTCCTCCAAATGGATTCCAATTGGGTTCTGCTTTGGAAGTGTTCGAAACATAATTATAGCCAGGTACAAATACATTATTGTTATTTGGAAAGTACAGATTTCTATTAGCTGAATCTCTATATGAAGAACCTCCTAAAAGATCACTAACTACTTGATAATGGTAACCATAGTAATATCTGGTATCAATACCAACTGAGAAATTTAAGTGATCAGTGATTTTGTGATTGAAACTAGAAATAATTCCGTACCAGTTATGAGAATTGATCGACGAGTTTCTGATAAGAATACCTCTGTCAGCATTTGATGCTGCATTAGCTGCAGAAAGTGCATCAAAATCAAGAATTCCCTCAGCTGTTCTGAAAGATTCTAAATTTCTTGTTGTAGTATTTGCTAAGTTTCCTACATTTCCTATATTTCCTGTTCCCGCACCTCTACCAAATGAAGCATAAGCAACAGTATTTAGTTTAGATTTACTTGAAATGTTCCAATCCCAGTTTAATGACATTACCGGTTTATGGTAATAATTTCTTCTTAAGCTATATTCTTCTCCATTCAAATAACCATAGTCTGCATTATATCTTGTGTCAGGAGTTCCGTCTTTATCTGAGTTATATTTAATATAATTCCCTATAGTTGAATAAGTACTTCTTTGGTTATGAGCTTGAGGAGCACCGGTAATTGTAAACTGGAAATCATGTTTGCTTCTTGGTTTGTTGTATCCTAAAGCAAAGTAATAATTGTATCCTTCAAATTCAGTTCCTCTTGCAAACGTAGAACCAGAAGCTCTGCTCATCAAGAATGATGTTGACCAGCCTTTTTCAGATTTACCTGTATTATAAGCAAAAAGAGTTTTAAGATAGTCATTATTACCAACTGTCAGAGAAACGATTCCACCTTGTTTTTTATCTGCTGCTCTCGTTAAAATATTTATTGTACCTCCTACTGATGCAATGGCTAATTTTGAAGAACCCAAACCTCTTTGAACCTGCATAGAAGAGGTTACATCAGAAAGTCCAGCCCAGTTTGACCAAAAAACACGTCCGTTTTCCATATCATTTACAGGCATACCATTTACCATTACAGCGATATTTTCCTGTGCGAATCCTCTAATATTGATTTTAGAATCTCCGAAACCACCACCACCTTTAGTAGCATACACAGATGGTGTTGTGTTTAGGATTTCAGGAAATTCCTGATTTCCTAATCTCTCAACAATCTGAGCTTCTTTAATTGTTGAAACTGCAACTGGTGTCTTTCTATCTTTAGCAATATCAGCAACACCTATTAATACTACTTCGTCAATGTCTTTAGACCTTGTTGAAGATTTAACAGTGTCCTGAGTCTGTTGTGCATAATAAACGCTAGCTGTAGAAAGTGTGATAACCACCGTTAGCATTGATTTGTTGATTAATTTCATAATCGTAAGTAATAGTTAGAATTAAATTTACCGCAAAATTCGGCAAATAAATTTTAACTATTATTAACTTAATGTTAATTTTTAATCAGTCTTAATAAGGGTTATGTAATTGATTTACAGCACAATGTAAAAATAATGAATTTTAATGTGAAAAAAATCATATTATTTAATTTTTAACAAAGTGGCAGTGTTTTTATTAAAAATGTAATGTTTTACATAGCAGCTTTTAAGCTTAAATCAATATTTTTAGCAGAATGTGTAAGTGCTCCGGCTGAGATAAAAGTCACTCCTGTAGTAGCGATTTCTTTTAACTGATCTCTAGTAATTCCTCCTGAAGCCTCACTTTCACAAGCGCCATTAATTAATTTCACAGCCTTTTTCATTGTATCCAGATCCATATTATCAAGCATTATTCTGTCAACTTTTGCATTGATCGCTTCGTGTACTTCGTCAAGATTGCGTGTTTCAACTTCTATTTTAAGCTTCTTCTTTGATTTTTTTACGTAATCTTTTGCCATTTTCACGGCATTGGTGATGCTTCCGTTATAATCAATGTGATTGTCTTTCAGCATAATCATGTCGTACAAGCCATATCTGTGATTGGTTCCGCCACCAATTGCAACTGCCCATTTTTCGCAAACTCTAAAGTTGGGAGTCGTTTTTCTGGTGTCCAAAAGTTTGGTTTTTGTGCCAATCAACCTAGAATCCCAATCCTGAGTAAGTGTGGCGATTCCACTCATTCGTTGCATGCAATTTAAAACCAATCTCTCTGTAGACAATATAGATCTTGCGCTTCCAGTAACAATGAAAGCTACATCGCCAACTTTTGCAGTTTCGCCGTCTTTAATGAATCTTTCTACTTTTAAATTTTTATCAAAGGTTGTAAAAATAATTTCAGCCAGTTCAACTCCTGCCAAAATACAGTTTTCCTTTACCAAAAGTTTTGCGCTCTGCTCCAGATCTTGTGGAATGGTAGACAAAGTAGAGTGGTCGCCATCCTGAATGTCTTCTTCTAAAGCGTTTTTAATGAACTTTTTTAAAACCTTATCGGTTGCGTAGTTTGGTCTTTTCATTATTTTCTTTAATAATCAATTATGCTTGAACTAAATCTTTATTGTAAAATGCGCCTTTATTTTTTGTCATTTCCATTGATTGGGTGATGATGAGGTGCGCGACGGTCGTTAGATTTCTTAATTCTGAAAGTTGAGGTGATAAAATAGAGTAGTGGTAGATTTCGTCAACAGCTGCTGCAATTTCCTGATGCTTTTGAAGTGCCATTTTCAGACGCTTATTGCTTCTTACGATTCCTACAAGATCGCTCATCATTTCCTGAAGCTGTTTTCTTAGATATGAAACGATCACCATTTCGTCAATGATTTTCATTCCTTCTTCATTCCATTCGGGAACGGCTTTCAGATCGTCAAAATTAAATTTATTTTCTTTGAGTAATTCTACGGTTTTCATTGCTGCATTATGACCATAAACCAAACCTTCCAGTAAAGAGTTCGAAGCCAGTCTGTTGGCTCCGTGAAGTCCTGAATTGGTACATTCTCCTACAGCAAAAAGATTATTGAGTGAAGATTGTCCATCTTTATCCACTTCAATTCCGCCCATTAAATAATGACAGGCCGGAACGACAGGAATTAATTGAGTGAAAGGATCGATCCCTTCGTCCTTACATTTTTTATAGATATTGGGGAAATGTTCCAAAAATTTTTCGTGATTCATCTCTCTGCAGTCCAATCCTACAAATTCATCTCCGGTAACTTTCATTTCTGCATCAATTGCTCTTGCGACGATGTCTCTTGAGGCTAATTCTTCACGCTCATCATATTTTTGCATGAATTTTTCGCCTTTTTTCGTTCTTAGTTTTGCACCATCACCACGTACAGCTTCGGAAATTAAAAATAACATTCCGTCAAGTTTGCTGTAAAGCGCAGTTGGATGAAACTGATAATACTGCATATTGGTCACTTTTCCTTTAGCACGGGCTACGAAAGCAATTCCGTCTCCTGTTGCAATGACAGGATTTGTGGTGTTTTTATAAACATGTCCTGCTCCGCCGGTCGCAGCTAAAGTAATTTTTGAAGTGATTTTCTTAATTGTTTTAGACTTTTCATCTAAAATATAAGCACCATAACAATTAATCTCACCTTCATTAAGTTCTTTTCCAGGAACATGATGCTGTGTAATAATGTCAATAACGTAATGATGATCCAGGATTTCGATATTTGGACTGCTTTTCGCTGTTTCCAATAAAGCTCTTTCAATCTCAAAACCTGTAATATCTTTGTGATGTACAATTCTGTTTTCGGTGTGGCCGCCTTCTCTTCCTAAAGCAAATTCGCCATTTTTCTTGTCAAAATTAGCACCCCATTCTACAATTTCGTTAAATCTTGCGGGTGCTTCTCTTACGACCATTTCTACAACATCACGTTTATTTTCGCCGTCTCCGGCTCGCATTGTGTCTTCGATATGTTTTTCAAAATTATCATTTTTCGAATCTGTAACGACAGCCAAACCGCCTTGTGCATATTTTGTGTTGCTTTCGTCTTCGTCCGATTTTGTTACAATGATTATTTTCGCATCGGGAAATTGTTCTGAAACTTTTATGGCATAAGAAAGTCCGGAGATTCCGGAACCGATTACTAATACATCCGCTTTTATCATATTCTTGCTTTAAGACAATCGTCTAAATAATTACATAAATTTAAACAATTTTTCGTTTGGTTTTCTTACTTTTTTCATGTGCTGAAACTGATCTTCTTCCGATCGATAGCCCAAAGCAAGCGTCACTGTGACTTTTTCTTTCTCGTTGTCTATATCTAAAATCTCTTCAATGAGCTCTTGCCTGAAACCTTCCATCGGACAAGTGTCTACATTTTCAATGGCTGCAGCATACATCAAATTGGCCAAAACAATATACGATTGCTTTTCTGCCCAGTTCAGAATATCATCATGTTCCTGTCTGCTGAAATGTTTTGTGATGCTTTTTCTGAATAAATCTAAATTTTCTACAGGATGTTTGCGCACTTCCGAGATATGATTGAAATATCCGTCAAGATAATTATCTTCAATAATTTTTTTAGAAATGAGAACAATGAGATGAGAGCAGGTGGAAATTTGTGAAGGATTATAAAAAGCCGGTATCAGCTTTTCCTTCATTTCTTGGCTTTCAATTACGAATATTTTATAAGGTTGAAGTCCCTGAGAACTTGCCGCCAGTTTTCCCGACTCAAGAATATTGAGAAGTATTTGCTGTGGAATGATTGATTCGGGATTGAATTTTTTTACAGAATATCTTCTGCTTAAAGCTTCCAAATAATTCATAAAGACAAATTTAAGAATTGAATATGAATAAAGAGAGTTTTGTGCCGAAATTCTATTTTTAAATTTTTAAATAAAAAAACCACTCCTTTTTTACGGAAGTGGCTTCAATATAATTAAAGTATGAAAAAAAATTAGTCTCTATTTTTTACCATTATCCAACCTGAAAATTTGATTGGAGTTTTGTTTTGGTTGTTTTCATTCCATGTTACAGAATACCAATAGCTTCCGGTAGGAACTTTTCTTCCGTTGGCGGTTCCGTCCCAAATGTATCTGTTGGTTTTGTCGCCTTGGTGAAGTTTAGATCCATATCTGTCATATACATTAAATGTTAAATCTAATTTTCCTTCTAACGCAGAATAATCGATGAAGTCGTTTTGTCCGTCTCCGTTTGGAGTAATCACGTTGATCAGATTAGGTACAGTGACATTTACAATAATTGGTTCGCATTCGTAAGAATCTCTCACGTAGATTTTATGTATACCTCTTGAAATTTCACTAAATACGTTAGAGTCCTGCCAATGAACATTGTCCATAGAATATTGATAAGCAGGAGTTCCACCGTTTACATTGACGGTAATTGTTTTGTTTGAAATGTCAATATAAGTTACAACAGGCTGTTCAGAAGCATAAACTTTCACGGTTTGTGTTGAGGTACAATCACCTGTTTTTAGTTTTACCCAATAAGTTCCTACTCCGACATTGCTGATAGTTTGGGTAGTTGCTCCTGTGCTCCATTCATATGCGGTGAATCCCGGACCTGCATCTAATGTAGTTTTGTCTTCAATGCAAATTACCTTATCAACCAAAACGGTAGAAAATACAGGTGGAATTACAATTAATGTCACTTTAGCAACGGAAAAACATCCTTCGACAGTAATAACACTAATGTAAACAACTCCATTGGGAGCGGTGTATGTTGCAGGATTGCTGATTGCATTTGTTCCGTTCATTGCATCTGTTAAAGAAGGATAGTATTTTTTTATCGTTCCTGCCTGTGTAGTAACATTTGCATTTGTCAGATTAAAAACTCCCAAAGAAGGGTTGGATGGTTCAGAACACGCTCTCAATGTTGCATCATTTACAGCTACAACAGGATACGTATTCAAAGTTATGATTGCATTGTCAACACAACCTTGTGCTGTCGTTACTTTTACATGAATTGTTGTTCCCTGTGCGGCTGGAAAAGCGCCAAAGTTCATGATTTGATTGGTTCCTGCATTCAAATTTGCAAGAGTAGGATAGTATTGTTTGGTAACTCCTGTTAATGTTGTTACAGCAGCGTCATTTAGATTAAATATTCCTACACCGGCATTATTGTTATTACATTCTGTGAGTGATGCATCGACTGCTTCGAATGGAGTCGGGTTTAAGATAATTCTCGCATCACCATTGTCACATAAGGTTGCTGTCGGATCTTTGATAACCACTGAGATTGTTGTGCTTCCTGTATACTGAAAATTGGTAGGAGTTGCAATTGGCGTTGAACTTCCCAAAACATAATAAGTGATAATGTAATTCGCAGGATTGTTTACAAATTGAGTCACATAAGAAGTTAAATCGACAAAACCGTTACCTGTTGAAGGATTAGTACATACAAAAGGAGTGATTGTATTTTGAAGAATTGGAACTTTATCAATGAAAATTTTAGCATTTTTAATTGAATGTCTTGCGCTCGCCGCTCCTGTTCCGGCTGAAAACCCAAAATAACCGGTTGTCATTCCGATCGCTCCGCCTGAAGGTGCGAAAGATTGATTGGTAATCACCACATTATCAATTTTAATTTGAATAATCCAGTTAACAGGATTGGCAGGATCAACCTGTCCGTTCACCTCAACATGTTTGTAAGTAGGTCCCACGAAAGGTTGTGTTGATTGCAAATCCGGAGAGTGAAAAGTGCTTCCTGCTGTTACGTTGTATTCTATATTCGGGTTTCCTGCAGGAGTATTGTTGGTTCCGTACAAAAGATGAACTTTGCTCATCTGTCCCTCAGTTGAATTGTTGAAGATGTCAAAAGCAACCATCAATCCGTTTGCGTTGGCCGGAATTCCTAATCCTCCTCCTGTTGTAAATGCAGTTGGTGGGTTTGACAGATACCAGAAAGTCAATCCGTCACCTCTTCCGTATGCGGTAGTTCCGTTTCCGTCGATTCGGAAATCAAACTCAACTTTCCACTTATCACAGTATTTTAAGTTGATGGCATTGGAAAGTTTAATCGCACCAAACTGACCTGTTTGGTCTGCGGTAAGCTGTACGAAATCGTTTGGCACGGTCGCCGAAGGAACGATGTCCCATCCTGTAGTAACGACTGGGTTTCCGGTTAGTTGATACGTTTGAGCTGCTGTGTTTTGATAGAAAAATAATAGTAATGCTGAAAAATAAAATAGTAATGTTTTCTTCATTTTATTTAATTAGTTTATTGGTGATGTTTAGTTTATTTTAAATATAATTTAGTGAAAATGAATTATAGTTGTCGATAGTTTTTAAAAGTTTAATATAATTCATAAAGTTTATTTATATATTGATTATTTTGTATAAAATTCTCTTTAAATGATTGTTTGTGTTAAATTTTTCACTCACATTTCCTGTAACAAAAAATCACTCCAAATAAGGAGTGATTTTTTTAGTGCTATTCTCTGTTTTTAACGAGTACCCATCCATTGTATTTTGTTGGGGTGCTGTTTTTATCGTTCTCGTTCCATGTGATGCTGAACCAGTAAGTTCCTGTCTGGATTTTCTTTCCGCCGGAAGTTCCGTCCCATTTGAAGTTTCTCATTTTGTCAGCTTCAAATTTTTTGTTTCCGTATCTGTCGTATACTGTGAAGACAAGATTTTTCTTGTAAGCTAAAGCAGTATAATCGATGAAGTCATTCACATTATCTCCGTTTGGAGTAATTGCATTGAGAAGATTCGGAACAGTGATCTGTACTTCAATAGGTTCGCAGTTGTAAGAATCTTTTACAAAAATTTTGTTCTCACCTCTTGGTAATCCTGTGAAAACATTAGAATCCTGCCATTTAATTCCATCTAAAGAATATTGGTAAGGAGCTGTTCCGCCGTTTACATTGACAGTGATGGTGTTGTTTGTAATATCTAAACTTGCAATTACCGGGTTTGAGGATGCTTTTACAGTAACATTTTGAGTTGTGTAGCAGTTTCCTGTTTTTAATATGACCCAATATGATCCTACAGGTACGCCTTGGATTGAAGCAGTAGTTGCTCCTGTGCTCCATTCGTAACCGTCAAAGCCAGGTCCCGCGTCTAAAGTCGTTCTGTCATCAATGCAGATGATTTTATCTTTTAAAACGGTAGACTTCACAGGAGGAATTACTTTGAGAGTAATTTTTTTAATAATAAAACAAGTGCTAACTGTTGCTGTTACTTTTACATAAACATCTGTACTCGTAGAAATATACAGAGTCGGATTCGGAATTTCATTGGTTCCGGCTAAAGCATTCGCTAGAGTGGTATAGAATTTTTTAGTTATACCTGCCTCCGTAGTTACAGGAGCAGATGTTAAATCAAATAAACCTGTTGTAGGATTTATCGGAACTGCACAAGACTGCAATGTAGCATCAGTTACCACAGGAAGCGGAAGGAAATTTAATGTTATCTGCGCTGTACCTGTACATCCTTGAGGAGTTGTTACTTTTACGTACACAATTGTAGGTGCAGATATAAAAGCAGTTGGATTGGTGATCTCATTGGTTCCTGCGTTAAGATCTGCCATTGTTCTGAAGTATTTTTTAGTAATACCTGGAACAGTGCTTACGTTTGCCGTTGTAAGATTAAATGTAGCAGTAGTTGCATTATTATTATTACATTCTGAAATCGTTCTGTTGGTAGCCGTGAAAGGTGATAGCGAAAGCTGAATCTGTCCGTCGGGGTTATCGCATAAGATTCCGGCATTATCTTTTATAAATACATTGACTGTTGTATTTGCGCTGAACTGATAATTTGTAGGATTGGTAATTGTAGTTCCTCCTACAGCATATGTAAAGGTATAATTAGCAGGTGTTGCAACAAATTGCGGATTGAATAAAGTTAAATTTGCGCTCGCAATTCCTGTTGAAGGATTTGGACAGTAAGTCTGTGTTGCATTGGGTTGCAAAATACTTACTTTATCAGTGTATATTTTTACATTTTTAATAGAATGTCTTGATCTGTTTCCACCTGTAGAAGCTGAAAATCCAAAATATCCAACCGTCATTGCAGCAGCAGCGCCTGAAGGTGCAAAAGACTGATTGCAGATTACCGTACCGTCAATTTTTATCTGTACAATCCAGTTTGCTGGAATTGCTGGATCTACTTGTGCGTTTACTTCAACATGTTTATAAGTTAGCCCTTGAAAAGGCAAAGTCGTATTCATGTCCGGGGAATGGAATGAACTTCCGGGAGTATTGAAAAACTCAACATTATTGGTGTCGGTTGTGTTTACTACTTGTCCGTAAGCAACATGAACTTTACTCATTACTGCCGTCGTAGTATTGTTGTAAGTGTCAAAACCTGCAATAAAACCAACTGCATTCTGAGAAACGCCTAATCCTGATCCTAAAACACTTGCCACAGGAGGATTTGCTAAATACCAGAAAGCAAGACCATCTCCGTTTGCGGTTTGATTAGAATCCATTCTGAAATCGAATTCGACTCTCCATTTATCACAGAATTTTAAGTTGATGGGATCATTTAGTCTTATTGATCCGGATTGATTATTCGTATCCGGAGTAAGCTGGATAAAATCTGTATTTACGACGGTAGGAGAAACCATTGTCCATCCTGTCGTTGTTACGGGATTTCCTGCAAGTTGATATGTTTGGGCACTGAGTTTTCCGGAAAGACAAAAAAGGAATATGAAAAAAGAAAACAGTAGATTTTTATTCATTGATCATGGTACTTTATGATTAGACGCGTAAAGGTATTAAATCCTGATCAATAAATATAAATATAATGTTAATTTTATGAAAAAATATATGTAAATGGTAAAATATGTTGTGATTTATAATAGAATAACTAAAATATTTAATCTGAAATTAGAATGATTCAAAATTTAAACTATTAAAACAGAGAATTACTGTCGATATTCTCAAAATAAGAATCAATTTCAAGATTGGGTGAATTGGCTGCTGCGACTGCCAGTTTATCGCAAAGTTCGTTCTCAAAGTGACCAGCGTGACCTTTTACCCAATGCATTTTAGGCTGATGTTGATTAAAAAGTACAATGAAACGCTTCCACAAATCGGGGTTTTTTACGTTTTTCCAGTTTCTTTTGATCCAGCCTGCAATCCAATTTTGATTAATAGCGTCGGAAACATATTTGCTGTCTGTGAAAACATGAATGTCGTTTTCGGTAGATTTCAGTTTTTCGAGAGCAGTAATTACCGCCAGAAGTTCCATTCTGTTGTTGGTGGTTTTTCTGAAGCCTTTTGAAAATGTTTTCTGATAATTTTTCTCAGGAACTTTCATAAGAATTCCATAACCTCCTTTGCCGGGATTTCCGCTGCATGCACCGTCTGTGTAGATTTCAATTCTCAAAATATGTAGGTTGAAGATAATGTTTAGTTTAAATAAAATGACAGTTCAAGTTTGATAGGGTTTTAAACCTAATTCTCAACCAGAACCTTTATTTTCTAAAAAGGAAAATCGTCTTCATCATCCAAATCATTCATTGAAGAACCGGAAACTTTCGAATTGTCTGGTAAATCAAATGCTGCACCTGGTTGAATTGTTGTTTTTATTTTTTCAAAACCACTAGGTTCGGGAGATTGTGATCCTCCTGAAGGATAACCGTAATCAGTTTCTCCCAAATCTCCGAATTTTGCAAAATGTTTCATGAAAGAAAGTCTTACGTCTGCGGTGGCACCGTTTCTGTGTTTTGCGATAATCAATTCGGCCTGGTTTTCGGTAGAAGATTCCTGACCTTCTTCATCATTATCCCAAACTGCAATTTTATAATACTCTGGTCTGAAAATAAACGATACAATATCCGCATCCTGCTCAATCGCTCCTGATTCCCTCAAATCTGAAAGCTGAGGTCTTTTCCCGGGACGGGTTTCTACTGTTCTTGAAAGCTGAGAAAGTGCAATTACGGGAACGTTCAATTCTTTGGCGATAGCTTTTAATGAACGCGAGATCATTGCAATTTCCTGTTCACGATTTCCTCCGCCTTTTCCTCCGCTGCTTGCAGTCATTAGCTGAAGATAATCAACCATGATGATTCTTACTCCGTGTTGCATTACCAGTCTTCGGCATTTTGCACGGAAGTCAAATATCGATAGGGAAGGAGTCTCGTCAATATATAAAGGAGCATTTTCGAGTTCTGAAACGTTGGAGAAAAGTCTTTGCCATTCTTCATCGCTCATTTGTCCTTTTCTTAATTTTTCAGAAGAAATTTTGGTTTCTGAAGCAATCATTCTGGTAATTAGCTGAACAGATGCCATCTCGAGCGAGAATAAAGCCATCGGAATTTTGTGACCAACTGCAATATTTCTAGCCATTGAAAGCAAAAATGCGGTTTTTCCCATCGCAGGACGTGCTGCAATAATAATTAAATCTGAATTTTGCCAGCCACCGGTTTCTTTATCAACTCCTGTAAATCCTGACGGAACTCCGGAAATTCCTTCTTTATCTTTTAAAGATTTAATAGTATCTATCGCTTGTTTTACTAATGTATTTGCAGTATCGAAGCCTTTTTTAATAGTTCCGTTGGTGATTTCGAAAAATGACTGTTCGGCTTTATCCAAAAGTTCAAATACATCTGTAGACTCTTTGTAAGAAGTATCAATAACATTCGCTGAAACATTAATCAAACTTCTCAGAATATATTTTTCTAAGATAACACGAACATGATATTCGATGTGGGCAGAAGAACTAACACCCATCGTAAGTTCTATAATATAGTGATCACCACCCGCAGAACTTAGTTTTTCAGTTTTCTTAAGTTCCTGAATAACGGTCATCAAATCTACAGGACTGTTTCCTTCGTACAGTTTTAAGATAACTTCGAAGATCACTGAATGCCTTGGATCATAAAAAACTTCGGGTGTCAAAAGGTCAATAGAGTGATCAAGTCCTTTTTTGTCAATTAAAAAAGTACCAATAACCAATCTTTCAAAATCTACTGCATTCGGGGGCATTTTTCCATCTGCAATCGACAATTCTCTGGCAAAGTTTCCTTGTGTAAGAGATGATAATGTTTCTTTCTGCGCCATGCTGCAAATATAGTTTATTTAAAAAATAATCTGAAAAGAGTAATTAATAATTATTGTTGATAACTTATAAATTATCAGTATCAAAAGGAGCTGAATGATGTTAATAAAAAAATCACCTCATTGCTGAGGTGATTTTAATATATGAAAAGATATTTATTCTCTGTTTTTTACCAATATCCATCCGCTGTATTTCGTTTGGGTATTGTTTGCGTCATTCTCGCCCCATGTAATGGTGTACCAGTATGTTCCTGTAACGATTTTCTTACCGCTGGAAGTACCGTCCCATTTGTAATTTCTCATCTTGTCAGACTGGTAGATTTTGTTTCCATATCTGTTGTAAATTGTTAAGACTAAATCTTTTTTATAAGCTAAAGATGTATAATCTAGTTCATCATTTACATTGTCTCCATTCGGTGTGATCGCATTGACTAAGTTTGGTACTGTTACCTGAACCAAGATAGGATTACAATCGAATGAGTCTTTTAAGTAAATTTTGTTTTCACCTCTTGGAAGATTTGTGAATACATTTGAGTTCTGCCAGGTAGTTCCGTCTAAAGAATATTCATAAGGAGCTGTTCCGCCTGTTGCATTTACTGTAATGGTGTTATTAGTAATGTCTAAACTTGCAATCACAGGTTGTTGTGAAGCATAAACATTCACTTGTTGTACTGTAAAACATTTTCCTGTTCTCAATGTAACCGTATATGTTCCTACAGGTACACCTTGAATTGTCTGCGTAGTTGCACCTGTGCTCCATTCGTAACCATCAAATCCTGGTCCGGCGTCAAGAGTAGTTCTGTCTTCAATACAGATTGTTTTATCTTTTAGAACTGTAGATTTTACAGGAGGTAAAACTTTTAACGTAACTTTAGCAATAGAAAAACAGCCATCTGAATTAAATACTTTGATAAAAACTTCACTATTTGTAGTAATATATAATGAAGGATTTGGAATCGCATTAGTGTCTGCAGTAGCATTTGCCAGAGTAGTGTAATATTTTTTTGTAACGCCTGTTTGAGAGGTTACGTTTACAGCTGTAAGGTCAAAAACTGCAGTAGTAATATTTGCAGGTATATAACAAGACTCTATTGTTGCAGAATTTACAATTACTGTAGGATAAAATTGTAATGTTAGCTCACCATTACCGGTACAGCCAGCACTATTAATAACTTTTACAAAAACTTTTTTGGGAACACCTGAAGTGAATGTTGCAGGATTTGGGATTTCATTTGTTCCTGCAGTTAAGTCCGCAAAAGTTAAATAATATTTTTTAGTAATATTTGTTCCTGTGTACACATTTGCTGATGTCAAATCAAAAACACCACTTCCTGTAATATTATTATTACAAGTAAGAACTGTTGCATTAGTAACAGGAAGAGCCGGTAAGAATTGTAATGTTATTTCAGCTATATCAGTACATCCTTCTAAAGAAGTTACCTTTACAAAAACTGTTTTTGGTGCTGCAGAAACAAAAGCTGTAGGGTTTGTTATTTCATTAAGTCCCGCATTCAGATCATTTAATGTTTGGAAATATTTTTTTATTGCAGTTGGATCTCCAAACACATTTGCCGTCGTGAGATTAAATGTTCCAGTCCCAAAGCCATTTGTATTACAAGCTGTAATTGTGGCGTCAGATGCGACAATATTTCCCTGTTTAAATTTAAATATCCCTAATTGGAAACATCCATTTATAGGATTGTTTGGATCTGCAGGATCTGTATATTTAAGTCTGTAATAATAAACTGTAGTTCCATTTATAAGTGCAGTAGTAAGTGGTGAAGCTCCTGTGATGGCATTATTTTCAGTATCATGATATGTAACTGTAAAGTTAGTATTTCCATTGATGATACCTGCAGAAAGCGTTGTGAAGTCAAATTGCATTGGCAATGCACACTTCAATATTTCGTTGGGAGCACCAACGGTTGCACTTGGTGTACCAGGAGTTATAAATGGATTTGGGGTAAGTGCGGGATTGTTAAATGCCGAAGTTAAAGTAGCTGTACCTCCCCAATTTAATGAAAAACCATTAGATGTACTGAGGTAATTATCAATGACTAAATAATAAGTTTGTCCTGCTACTACATCCATATAACTGCTCCACTGGGTACCCGCACCATTGGGATCGGTTGCTGTCAAAGAAAGACCAGTAGGGCCGTCTGCTGGGGAGAAATTACATCGTATAGGAGCGCCCAAAGTACCACAAGTAAGATTGGGACCGTAAACGCCGAAATCATAATCGTCAGCAAAAACCGCAGGATCTATAGTGAAAGTCAGTGTTCCTGAAGTTGCTATAGTAAAAGAATACCATACAGAGTAATTTTCATCACTAGATAAACAACCTTGTAAATCTTCATCAACTGATCCTGAACCGGTAGGTGTATATGAAAAGGAGGAGTTTCCACAAACTGGAATCGCTGTGACGCAATCTGATTGTGAAAAATATAACTGTGAAGTTATTAAAACAAAAAAGAGTAATAATTTTTTCATGTGAAATGAATTTAAAGCAAATTTAAACAAAATAATGCAATGAGGTATAAAATGTAAAGAAACCGCAAAATTGCGATTTCTTTACTGTTATTATCACAGAGATTAATCTCTGTTTTTTACCATTACCCATCCTGAGAATTTGATAGGTGTTTTATTTTTATTGTTTTCGTTCCAGGTTACGGAATACCAATATGTTCCTGTAGGAATTTTTTTACCGGCTATAGTTCCGTCCCAAGTGAAGTTATTTGTTTTATCTGCCTGATGAATTTTAGTACCGTATCTGTCAAAGATGGTTAATACCAAATTAGATCTGCTACTTAAAGCAGAATAGTCAATAACATCATTGATTCCGTCTCCGTTTGGTGTGATAACATTGATCATATTTGGAACCAAAAAGTTCACTTCTATAGGATTACAGTCATATACGTCTTTTACATAAATTGTGTAATCTCCTCTTGTAAGGTCTGTGAATATATTAGAATCCTGCCAATGTGTATTATCCAATGAATATTGGTAAGCCGGCGTTCCACCTACAACATTCACCGTAACAGAATTGTTCGTAATATCAATGTTTGAAACTACAGGTTGCTCAGTCGCATAGACTTTAACTTTTTGAAGTGCTATACAGTCTCCTGTTTTCAATTTAACCCAATAAGTTCCTACTCCTACATTTGATATCGTTTGAGTCGTTGCTCCTGTGCTCCATTCATATCCTGTAAATCCAGGTCCTGCATCCAATGTTGTTTTATCTTCAATACAAATTACTTTATCAATCAATACAGTAGAATATACCGGTGGAATTACAACCAAATTAACTTTCGCCACGGTATAACATCCATCTCCACTCATTACTCTCACATAAATCACTCCGTTTGGTGCAATATAATTTGTAAAGTTTAAAATCTCATTAGTCTGATTAATTGCATCTGTTGCAGACGGATAATATTTTTTAGTAGCACCACCTAATGTTGTTACATTAGCATTTTGCAAATTAAATAAACCTGTTGAAGGATTTGTCTCGATAAAACAAGCTCTTAATGTAGCTTCTGTCACTACAACAACCGGAAAGAAGTTTAATTTGATTTCTGCAATATCTGTACACCCAAATTGAGAAGTTACCAGTACGAAAACTGATCCTCCTGCAGATAGGTACTGATAAGGATTGGTAATCTCATTAGTATTTGCATTCAAATCAAACATTGAAGGATAATACTTTTTGGTAGCGGTAGGGATATTGATAACATTCGCTGTAGTCAGATTAAACACAGCTGTTCCCTCGTTATTATTGTTACATTCTGTAAGAGTTGCATCTGTAGCCACAATAGATCCGTCCTTAAATTTAAACTCACCGGTTTGCTTACATTTATTGATAGGATTACTCGGATTTGTCGGATCTGTATAAGTAATGCTATAGTAATAAGTATCTGTAGTATTTACAATAATAGGAGTTGTGATAGGATTAGAACCCGTCAAAAGGTCATTCGTATTATAATGATAAGAAACAGTAAAGTTTGCATTGCCATTAATAATAGAAGGAGTTAATGAGCTGAAATTAAATGTTGCGGGATTTGTACAAATTATAACTTCATTAGGAGAAGTAGGGTTTGCATTAGGAAGTCCTGGAGCAATAAATGGATTTGTGATCAATCCCGGATCATTAAATGGAGATGCTAAAGTAGCAGTTCCACCCCATGTTAATGTAAATCCGTTTGCTGAACTTAAAAAGTTGTCAACAACAAGATAATAAGTTTCTCCAGGAAGTACATTCATAGCACTGCTCCATTGACCCTGAGCTGTTCCTCCACCTCCGTTGGGATTAGTGGCATCAGTAGATAAACCAGTTGGTCCGTCAGCTCCGGAATAATTACATCTGATTGGTGCACCTAGGGTTCCACAAGGTTTATTTGGCCCATATACTCCAAAATCATAATCATCCGTAAAATTGTTAGGATCAATGGTAAATGTTAATGTTCCGCCAGTTGCTATAGTGAACGTATACCAAACCGAAAAATGTTCGTCTGTGGAAAGACATCCTTGCAGATCCTCCAGAATACTACCTGGACCTGTAGGCGTATACGATATACCCGAGTTTCCACATACGGTAATCGCTGTGGGGCAATCTGACTGTGCAGAAAATACTTGAGACAGTATCAATAAAAAAATGAGTAGAGTTTTTTTCATTTTCGAAAAATTTTTAATACAAATATAAAAAAAATATTAACCTTAGGTTAAGGTTTTAAAAGATATTTAAGTAGAACGTTGATTATGTCTTAATATTGCATTTTTCTTAATTTATGATTTGTGGCTCCTACAATCAATGCGATGAGTAAAGTCATGCTTCCTCCAAATACCACCGAACGTACAACTCCAAGGAGTTTTGCAGCGAGCCCGCTCTCAAATTGTCCCATTTCGTTGCTCGACATGATGAAGATCGAATTTACACTTAAAACCCTCCCTCTTATGTGATCCGGAGTTTTCAACTGGACGATAGTTCCGCGAATAACAACAGAAATTCCATCAAGCATTCCACTTAAAACCAGAAACATAAACGACAACCAATAATAATGTGACAAACCGAAGCCAATAATGCAAAGTCCGAAACCGGCAACAACAGCAAGTAAAACTTTACCTTGATTTTTTCTTAAAGGAATAATAGAAAGCGTAGCGATGATAATCATCGAACCAATATCTGAAGCTGCATTCAGAAATCCGAAACCTTCTGCGCCGGATTTTAAAATATCTGTCGCAAAAACGGGAATCATTGCGACTGCACCACCAAAAAGTACAGCAAACATATCTAGACAAAGCGCTCCAAGGATTTCTTTCGTTTTAAAAATATAGGAAATTCCCTCACGCATACTTTCTAAAACCTTGATTTCTTCTTTTTTATATTCTGAAAACTGCTTATTGAGTAGCCAAAAAAAGATAGAAGCAACACAAATTAAGGAAATAATTACAATCAATGTCCATTTTACACCAACTAAACCAATCAAAAATCCTCCCGCAGCGTGTCCGCAAACCGATGAAATCAAAAAAGTACCCTGATTTAATGTTATTGCACTTGGAAGATTTACCTTCTGTACGATTTTCGGAATCATCGACGGAACAATCGGACCAATAAAGGCTCTTACAATTCCTGTGAAAAAAATAACTCCGTAAATGTAATAGGTAATTTCGTGTCCTGTAAAATGTAGTTCAACATTAAAAAATGCCGGAACCAAAAGCAATCCGATCAGAAAAACATAAAGATAAGTACAGATAAGCAGTAATTTCTTCTTTTCGTTCATATCAATCACATGCCCTGCATATAATGCACAACTTACCGCCGGAATTACTTCCGAAAGTCCGATTAAACCAATAGAAAAAGGATCTTTTGTTAATTGATAAACCCACCATCCAAGTAATGTGGCAAGCATTCTGAATGCCAAAACAATAAAAAATCTTCCTGTAAGAAGATTCCTGAATTCTATATTTTCTAAAGTTTTGAGCGGGCTAAGAGAAATCATTCCGCAAAAATAGCCCTAAATATTCATTCAGGGCTATCTTTATGTTGAGATTTCAAAAGATAATAAAAATTTCTTCCGAAAGATAAAATCTATTTTAGTCAGCTCTCAAAGAACTTATAACGATTGCAGCAACTCCAGCAGCACCGATAACAACCGCTCCGCCTACAACTCTTGCTTTTGATCTGTCTTTTACAGATGCAATATTTGATTTAGGAATTACTACTTCAGCACTGTCTTTTTTTCCTGCAGTACCGATAATGTTATCACCACTGATATTTCTGAAAAGAATGGTCTGTTTTTTAGATCCGTCTCTTGGCGTTACAACATACATTTTTCCTGCTTCAAGATTTGAATAATTATTTGTTGAAATGTTTTCGCTGTACTTTGTGGTAGCACAAGATGAGATGACAAATAAACCTGTTAGTAAAGATGATTTTAAAAGTACAGATGCTTTCATTATAAAATTTTAGTTTTTCAAATTTATCAATTTTTTTGAATATATGTTTTTATAATCCAAAAAATGTGTTTAAATTTTTATAAATCAATAGTTTTTGCTCCGGATTTTATTCAATATCAAGATATCTTAATTCTTATTTTTTTTAGATCAATCCGTATTTCACTAATCCAATTGATACTTATAGTCGTCAAGTGAAGAAGTCTCTGAATCTACTCTTATCAAATTAATTAGAGTCACAGTAATAATGGTAACTCCGGCAACAGCATGTAAGTGAGACTAAAACTGCAATTAAAAATTTCATAAAAAAGTTTTTCTAAATATACATGTTTGATTTAAACTAAAAGTTAAATGACGTTTCGTGACAAAATATCCGCAATTTTTCTATCATTTGCTAATCTGGGAATTTTATTTTGACCGCCCAGTTTACCTTCAGATTTAGCATATTCCTGAAATGCATTTTTTGAAAGCTTGCTGATTTTTAATTTCTGAAGAATATTTCCGGAAATCAAATCATCATAATAAGTATTGCGTTTTCTCAGCTGGTCATCCAGTTCATTTTTAAATAAATCTAAATTTTCCGGCTCCTTTTCAAATTCAATAAACCACTCATGATAAGGCAAACCTTCTTGCGGATTAACTTCCGGAGCCAGATGAAATTCTGTGATTTGTGCTGGAAATTTCTCAACCGTTGCTTTCATTGCTTCTTCTACTTCAAAAGCGATCACATGTTCACCAAAAGCGGAGGTGAAATGTTTCGTTCTTCCGCTTACCAAAATTCGGTGCGGATTTTTATCAATAAATCTTACAACATCACCAATAGAATATGCCCATAATCCTGAGTTTGTCGTTAAAATCAACGCATAATCTTTATTGAGTTCAATCTCTCTTAAAGTCAATCGTCGAGCATTCGGTTTGCCGTATTCTTCCAGCGGAACAAATTCGTAGAAAATTCCGTGATTGGTCAAAAGTAAAAGTCCTTCTTTCGTATAATCATCCTGAAATGCGAAAAAACCTTCAGAAGCAGGAAATGTCTGTACAATGTCAACTTTTCCTCCCAAAAGTTCTTCCATCTTTTCACGATAGGGTTCGTAATTGACGCCGCCTGTAACGATGAGTTGAAGATTTGGAAAAAGCTCTTTTATTTTTTTGCCGTTTTTGTCAATCAGCTTCTCAAAATACATAATCAACCAAGGCGGAATTCCGGAAATCAAAGTCATGTTTTCCTTTTCCGTTTCTTCCACAATTTTATCGACTTTCGCTTCCCAGTCTTCCATCAAATTGGTTTCCCAGCTTGGTAAACGGTTTTTTTGTAAGTAATTTGGAATAAGATGCGCCACGATTCCTGATAAGCGACCGGTTTTTACGCCGAAAATTTCTTCGAGTTCCGGACTTCCCTGAAGAAAAATCATTTTTCCGTTGACGAAATCTGCATTTCCTTTTTTTGAAATATAATGGAATAAAGCACTTTGAGCTCCCGCAACCTGAAACGGCATTCCTTCTTTTGAGATCGGAATATATTTCGAACCTGATGTGGTACCTGAAGTTTTGGCAAAATATTCCGGAGTTTCTGTCCAGAGAATATTTCGTTGTCCTTTTTTTACCTTTTCGATATAAGGTTTGAGATCTTCATAGTCTGCAATCTGTATGTTTTTCTGAAAATCTTCAACAGATTTAATATTCTCAAACTGATGTTCTCTTCCGAAAAGTGTTTTCTCGGCAGTTTTAACCAAACCCAAAAGCAGCCTTTCCTGATTTTTTTCTGCATTTTGCTTAAAATCATTTGCTTTCTGCACATGTTTTTTTGCCCAGATCAGTGCCGCATTTTTCTTGAAGAAGTTTAACATGGTTCAAATTTATAAATAAGTACAGAATTGTATCAAATATTTTAAATTAAATAGTGATTTCTGAATTTTCAATCGTTTATTAAATGAAAATTTTAGGTTCAAAATATATTAAATTTCGCAGATTATGCAGATTGTTAGGTGAAAATAAATCTGCATAATCAGATAAATCCGCAAGAGATCAAATTTTAAATATTATTTGCACAATTAATCACAAAAAAACCGACGAATAAAATTCATCGGTTCTTCGAAATTTGATTATGAAAAGACAACATTTTTTAATGTTGATTATTTGTTCACTTTATACCTTTTGTCAGGCGTTCCGTCTTTTTTCAATTTTTGATTTTCTTTAAATCTTTTGTCAGGTGTACCATCTTTTTTAAGCTTTGCTGCTGGTTTTGCAGCTTCCGGTTTTGCGGCCTTTACAGTTTTCGTTGTTTGCTTTACTGCAGCTTTTGTAGCCGGAACAGCTTGTTGGGCATTTGCAAGTCCTAATCCTAAAACGATTGACATTGCCGTAAGAAATTTTTTCATTCGTAGATATTTATTGTTTTTGTTTAAGTAAATTTATGTAAAATCTTGACATGAAAATCTATTTTTGTGGACTTAACTAAAGTTTATCACAGATTAAAAAAAGATTAAACATATTTTAAATATAAAAAAACCTGCTTCCCAAAAGAGAAACAGGTTTCTGATATGTATGAATAGTTTGTTATCTTGTACAGTTAGCTGTCCAGATTTTTCCATCCTTTGCGTAAGCGATTTTTAAATCATTGTTGTCAATTCTGATGTAAGATGTTACTGTAGAACCTACACTTACTAAAGTGTTGTCACCTTGTTGCTCAAATTCTACCCCGTTCAGATCAGGAATACTGTTTGAGAAAGCAAAATTATACTTTGTTCCGCTTGCGATTTTTGTTACAAATACACTTCCGTTGTCTGTGGATATGTTACTAGAGCCATCATTGTAAGAGATACTTCCTTTGTACGTTCCTGCAAAGAAATCATTGTTTGCCGGATCGTCATCATCACTACATGAAGTGAATGAGATTGCCGTGAACATTACCAGCATAAAAACGCCTAAAATTTTGATTACATTTTTCATAATATTTAATATTTCGGTTTATGGGAGAAGACTTTTCAAACATTGTGCCGCAGGTTTCAAAGTGATTTATTTTTAACTTTTTTTTAGGGTTTTAATGAAAAATTGTGATTTATAATAGTTTACTGTTGATCATTCCTTATTTGAATATATTTCAATTTAGCTTAAAGAAAAAATAGCATTATCTTTGTAATGCTAAAAACGGTTTCGGAATTCTCCCGAAATCGCTTTTGTCGTTTATACCCATATTAATTTTTATGCATTTAAAAACCATAAAAGAAAGCTTTCTTCCTGATCTTTTGAAAAAAGAATTCGGAAAAGAAATTTTTGTGCAACTTGAAAATCATCAGCATCTTTCCGTGAAAGGAAGTGCAGGTTCTTCAGTTTCTATTTTTACTGCCGAACTTTTTCTTACACGAAAAAAGACTATTCTTTATCTTGTAGATGATAAAGAAGAAGCTCTGTACATCAATACCGAAATGGAAGATTTGCTTGGGAAAGAAAAGGTTTTGTATTTTCCGGCAACCCATCTCGAACCTTATCAGGTTGAGAAAACTCAGAATGCCAATTTGGTTTTGCGAACAGACGTTCTCAATAAAATAAATTCTGAAAAATCTCCGAAGATCATTGTTGCTTATATGGGAGCTTTGTCGGAAAAGGTTTTGAAGAAGGAAGATTTTAAAGCGATTTCTCACCATATAAAAGTAGGCGACCAGCTCGATTTTGATTTTGTGGATGAATTGCTTTCGCATTATCAGTTTCAGCAGACTGATTTTGTTTCTGAGCCGGGAGAATTTTCTGTGCGTGGAGGAATTGTAGATGTCTTTTCTTATTCAAATGAAAAGCCTTATCGAATTACTTTCTTTGGAAATGAAGTGGAAAATATAAAAACATTCGATATAGAAACTCAGCTTTCTGTTGACAAAGTAAAAGATTTTCAGTTGGTTTCCAATATGAATTTTTCAGTTTCGGGAAATCGTGTTTCTTTGCTTGAGCTTTTACCGAAAGACAGTTTTGTGATATCTAAAAATGCGGTTGTAGGTTTAAACAAAATCAGAAGTTTTTATGAAAAATCTTTGGAAAAATATGAAACTTTAAGCAAAGATATTTCGCACAGAACGCCGCAGGAATTGTTTATTTCGGATGAAGAATTTTTATTTGATTATAAAAAATTTAAAACCATAGATTTTAGTCCGCAAACTCTCGAACTTTCAAATTCTGAAACACTCCAGCTCAACCAGATACAGCAACCGTCGTTTCATAAAAATTTTGAGCTGCTGATTGAAGATTTAGAAGAAAAACAACAGCAGGGTTTTGAAACCTGGATTTCTTTTGCAACCGATAAACAGAAAGAAAGATTAGTATCTATTTTTGAAGATATTGATTTCTCTCAGTCAGGTTCTTCTAAAATTTCATTTAAAAGTTTTAAATCTGAACTTCACGAAGGTTTTGTAGATTCTGATCACAAACTTCTTGTCTATACTGATCACCAGATTTTTGACCGTTACCAAAGATACAAAGCCAAAAACACATTTGCCAAATCTGAACAATTGACATTGAAAGATCTGATGTCGTTAAAAGTAGGAGATTATATCGCTCACATCGACCACGGAATCGGAAAATTCATGGGATTGGTCAAAGTGAATAACGACGGAAAAATTCAGGAATGTTTTAAACTGACTTATAAAAATGGAGACTTATTATATGTAAGTATTCATTCACTCCATAAAATTTCAAAATACAACGGTCCCGACGGAAAAGAAGTGGTTTTGAGCAAACTAGGTTCACCTGCCTGGAAATCTTTAAAACAGAAAACAAAAGCCAAAGTCAAGCAGATTGCTTTTGATTTAATTAAATTATACGCGGAAAGGAAAACTGCAAAAGGATTTGCTTATACACCGGATTCTTATCTTCAGAATGAATTGGAAGCAAGTTTTATCTACGAAGATACTCCCGATCAGGAAAAAGCAACCATCGATGTGAAAAATGATATGGAAGCCGAAACCGTGATGGATCGACTGGTTTGTGGAGATGTAGGTTTTGGAAAAACGGAAGTTGCGATCCGTGCTGCTTTCAAAGCTGCGACAGACGGAAAACAGGTTGCGATTTTGGTTCCCACTACAATTCTGGCGTTTCAGCATTACAGAAGTTTCAAGGATAGATTGAAAGATTTTCCGGTGAATATTTCTTATTTAAACAGATTCAGAACCGCAAAACAAAAATCTGAAACGATAGCAGGTTTAAAAGACGGAAAAGTTGATATCGTTATTGGTACCCATCAATTGGCTTCTGAAAAAGTGAAATTTAAAGATTTAGGCTTATTAATTATTGATGAGGAGCATAAATTTGGTGTTGCGGTAAAAGATAAATTAAAAACATTAAAATCCAATATAGATACGCTGACTCTCACTGCAACGCCGATTCCGAGAACTTTACAGTTTTCATTAATGGCTGCAAGAGATTTATCGGTGATTAAAACGCCACCGCCAAACAGGCAGCCTGTGGAAACGCATATGGTTGGTTTTAGTGAAGAAATTATTCGTGATGCAGTTTCGTATGAATTGCAGCGTGACGGGCAGGTTTATTTTATCAACAACAGGGTTGAAAATCTGAAAGATATTGCAGGATTGATTCAAAGATTGGTTCCTGATGCAAGAGTCATTACTGGTCACGGACAAATGGAAGGAAAACAGCTTGAAAGAAACGTCCTTGATTTTATGGAAGGGAAGTATGACGTTTTGGTGGCGACAACCATTGTAGAAAGTGGAGTAGACGTTCCGAATGCGAACACGATGTTTATTAATGATGCGCAACGTTTCGGAATGGCAGATCTTCATCAGATGAGGGGAAGAGTAGGACGTAGCAACAGAAAAGCGTTCTGTTATCTGATTACACCGCCATTGGATATGGTAACTTCTGATGCAAGAAAAAGACTTGAAGCAATTGAGCAGTTTTCAGATTTGGGAAGTGGTTTTCAGATTGCGATGAAGGATCTGGAAATTCGTGGGGCAGGAGATTTATTGGGTGGCGAACAAAGCGGATTTATCAACGAAATGGGCTTCGAAACCTATCAGAAAATGATGCAAGAAGCATTGGAAGAATTGAAAGACGATAAAGATTTTGAAAATCTATTTGAAAATGAAGCGGATCGTCAGAAGTTATTTAAAACAGTAAAAGAAGTCAATATTGATACAGATCTTGAATTGATGCTTCCCGATTCTTATATTTCTAGCACGGAAGAAAGATTGTTATTGTACCAAAAATTAGCTGAAATTGATAATGAAATTGACCTTCAGAAATTTGAATCTGAATTGACAGACCGTTTTGGAGCTTTGCCTTCTGAAGCTATCAATTTATTAAAAAGTGTTGCTCTGAAATGGTTGGCTGCAGATATTGGATTTGAAAAAATCGTCATGAAAAACGGAATCTTTCTCGGTTATTTCCCGAACAATCCGCAAGACAAGTTTTATCAAACCGATAAATTCAGACATATCATTAATTATCTAACTCAAAATCCTGCCAAAGCGCAACTTAAAGAGAAAATCGGTAAAGAAGGTAATCAGCTGATGATGAGAAAAGATGGGGTGCAAAATGTAGATGAGGTGAATGTTTTGCTAAAGTCTATTCTTGATATTTAGGATTAATCTTTATTTCAGAATTTCGAATCATTTAACATAATCTAAATCTAAAAGCGAAAGTTTTTAGATTTTTTTTGTTAAATATTTAAAATAACTCAGCTCGTGTTGAAAATTAATTATATTTGTGCGATTAAAAATAAAAACTATGATCAGAAAAAACTTTTTTAAAGTAGTGGCGGCATTACTTCTTAGCTTTACGTTCTCTTCTTGTGATAACACAACGAACGATCCCATCAACAATAATACGAATAATCCCTCTACAGGTGGTAGTGGTAGTGGTAGCGGCACAACTGGACCTACCATTACAGGGCCAAGAATTTTACATAAAATAGTTGTCAACAATGTGACTAATCAAGAATTTGTCACCACTGGAAATGTCCTTCAGAAAGCTATTTTTCAAGAAGCAAGTGGTCCAACTTCATTTTTTATTGGAACACCAACGTATACCTCAGGAAAAATTACAAAAGTAAAATTTGGGCAGGAAATCAATGGTGCTGTTCCGGCTAATAATATTGCATATGATTTTGATATCACCTACGATTCTAGCGGAAAAATAAATTATACTTCTTGCCAAACAACTTTGGGAGGTGCTCCGCATTTCGGGATGGAATATACCTATACCTATGATAGTTCCGGAAAAATGACAAAGATTGTTGAGAAGAAAAAATCTGGGACTACCTACATTCAGTTTACCAATTATACCTTTACTAATACAGGTGATAATATTACAAAAGTGGTGGCAGAAAATGGAACAACAAGTGCAACTGGTGTTCCGAATATGTCCACTTTAATGTCGGCAGGTACATATAATTATCCTCTTTACGATGATAAGATAAACCCGTATACAACTTTACCAAAGACATTTTTTGTAATGTGGAGTTTGGTACATCCTACTAATTTTCAATCCTTGTCAGCTAATAATGTTAAGAGTTTCAATATTGTATTTCCACCTATCGGATCGGTACCAGCTCCATTGGTAAGTGGTGATTTTACTTATATTTATGATTCGATGAATTATCCGGTTTCAGATCAGGGTCAAGCCCAGAAATATATTTATAAGGCTTTATAAGTTGTTTTTGTTTATTAGTTTTGTGAGAATATAAATAAAAAGGTGCTTTTTATTCAAAAAAAAATTATATTTGTGAAAAAATAAATAATCCCCTTCGGAAATGAAACAACTTTTCTATTTTATTTTACTTATTGCAGGTGTCTCTTCTATTCACTCTTGTAAAGATATGGTTAATGAAGAAGGAGACCCTCTGATTGACCTTAATCAATCAAGTGGTTTCAATGGTCCAAGAGCTTTGTTCAGAGAAATTACTGATTCTGATACGATTGCGGAATACCGTTATAACGGACTTCTTTTGTCAAACGTTATTACAGATAAATATTCTGCAGCAAATGTGATGTGGAGCGGTGATAAAATCAGTCAGATCGATTTCAAAGGTCATTTAGATAATGATGGTGACGGAATATTAGATAAAGACAGTATCGTTTACACACAATTATTCACTTACGGAAATTTAGGAAGATTAACAATCATTTCAGAAAACAGATCTATTTATAAAAGAGCTGCACCTATACCTCCTTCAATTATTCCTGGGCCTTATACTTTGGATTCTAAGGTGAAAGTCTTATATGATTTGACTTACAGCTCTACAACAGGAAAATTAGATGTTATCAATATGAAAAATGGTCCTGATGTTGTGGGTACTCCTTTTGTATACAAAGATTATTCTAAAACAACCTATACTTATTTAGGAGACAATGTTTCAAAAGCAGAAAGAAATTACGGTAAAATCAACGCCGGAGTTAATGGTCCTGCCCTTGAAAAGTATTCGTATGAATTTTTGAATTATGATTCTCAAATCAACCCATACACACTTTTACCTTTCGCTTATAAAGTTTCAACAATTTTAGCAACTGATTACAATGATGATGCATCTTCGATGTTATCTCCCAATAGTCCGAAGAGAGTGTCTATTACAGATTTGGTACCGCCAATTCCAACTGCAGTAATTTTCTCTACAGATTACAGATATGACGCGCAGACTTATATGATAAGAGGTTTTGGAGTAAATTATATTTACAAACCATTGTAATCCTTTATCAAAAAAATATTTAAACTCAATTCTTCACAGGATTGAGTTTTTTGTTTAATAACTCTTAATTTTGCAAAAAATTTCTCATGAAATATTTAATTGTTGGTTTGGGCAATAAAGGCCCGGAATATGAAAATACACGTCACAACATTGGTTTTAAGGTTGCCGAAAAGATAGCAGAAAGCTTAGGTGTTTCCTTCAATACCGCTAATTTTGGATGGATGGCAGAGGGAAAATATAAAGGCAGAAAAGTTTTTATACTGAAACCCGATACTTATATGAACTTATCCGGAAATGCAGTAAAATTCTGGATGCAGAAAGAAAATATTCCATTAGAAAATATAATGATTGTTACAGATGATTTAGCTTTGCCATTTGGGACTTTGAGAATGAAAATGAAAGGTTCTGATGCAGGTCATAATGGACTGAAAAGTATTCATGAGAGTTTGCAGACTCAGAATTATGCAAGACTTCGTTTCGGAATTTCTGCTGAGTTTTCTGAAGGAAGACAGGTCGATTATGTTTTGGGAACATGGAACGAAGAAGAAAGAGAGAAATTAGGAGAAAGAATTGAAAAATTCTCAAAGGCTTGTCTGTCATTTGTGTTTGCAGGAATCGGAAATACAATGTCTGCATTCAACGGCAAATGATTTAAGATATATTTAAATTTGATATAAAAAAAATTCGGGCGGGAGCAAAGCTCCCGCCCGAATTACATTAATAAGGAGAAAAATATTTTATAACCAGGTTACGACACCGGTTTCTACATCATAATTAGCTCCGACGATTTTTATCTTGCCTTCATCCTCAAGTCTTTTCAGAGTCGAGCTTTGTTTGCGAATATCATCAATTGCATTCTTTACATTATGCTGATTTAACCTTTCAAGAAGGGCTAAGTTTGCAGAAGAACGTTCTTCGCCATCTTCGATGATTGTATTGATGATCGGATTAAAATGATCGATAAGGTGATTCAGGTTATCCATACCCATTCCTTCGATTTTAGCAGCATCAAGTCCGCCCTTTAATGCTCCACATTTAGTATGACCTAAAACGACTACAAGCTTAGAACCTGCAACGTTGCATCCAAATTCCATTGAACCTAAAATATCCTGATTAACAAAATTTCCGGCAATTCTGATGCTGAAAACATCGCCCAATCCCTGATCAAAGATTAGTTCGGCAGAAGTACGACTGTCAATACAGCTCAAAACGACTGCAAAAGGCCATTGTCCTTCTCGTGTAGCATTTACCTGCTCCAGAAGATCTCTGTTTGCTTTCAGGTTGCCGACAAATCTGTGATTTCCTTCCTTTAAAAATTCTAATGCCTTTTCAGGAGTTATTGTTGACTGTGTTTCGGAAGTATGTGCTTTCATATAAATTTATTTTTTTATGAATTATATTTAAATTAAAATTGATTGTTACATTGCTCTTTTGTGAGTAATGATGATGTGAGAATCTTCGTCAGTTTCATAATCTCTGTATGAAGTTTTGAATCCCATTAACTGTACTTCGATGTCTTCTTCTTTTGCTCTGATGTTGGCAAAATCCTGAATCATTTCCAATACATCGGTTGCGATATATGACGTCGTGGTAGCATCAATAATCACGGTGGAATTTGGTTTAATATTTTTCAACGTTTTTTTGATCGCAGCTTTATTCAGGAAAGAAACTTCTTCGGCCAGTTTGATTGAAATTTCGTCTGCATCATCCAGTTTTTCTCTGCTCAGATAATATGCACGCTTCATATTTCCCTGAAGAATATAGAAAATTGAAATTGCAAGACCAATTCCTACACCTTTCAGTAAATCAGTTGCAACGATTGCCACAACAGTTGCTACAAACGGGATAAACTGGAATTTTCCGAGATGCCAGAAATGTTTAAACGTTGCAGGTTTTGCCAACTTATATCCCACCAAAAGCAATACTGCGGCCAGAGTTGCCAACGGAATTAAATTTAATAAAAACGGAATAGACAAAACGCAGATCAACAATAAAAAACCATGAATCATCGTTGAAGCTTTGGAAGTGGCTCCTGCATTGGCATTTGCTGAACTTCTTACAACTACCGAAGTCATCGGAAGTCCGCCGATGAATGAACTAATCAAATTTCCGATTCCCTGAGCTTTCAGTTCGAGATTGGTATCGGTAATTCTTCTCTGGATATCTAATCGATCTGAAGCTTCAATACATAGAAGCGTTTCTATAGAGGCTACAATGGCTATGGTTGCTCCGGCAATCCAGACTTTTGGATTGGTAAATCCATTAAAATCGGGCATGATGATAAGATTTTTAAAATCATCAAAACTTTGAGGTACAGGAAGTGAAACCAAATGATTTTTTTCTATGGTTAAAGAACTTCCGCTCATTTTAAAAACTTCATTCAATAAAATACCTGCAACTACTGCTACAAGAGCTCCTGGAAGCATTTTTATTCTTTTTAAAAAAGGAATTTTGTCCCATGCTAATAGAATTCCAACAGAAACTAATGTAATCACAACGGCTCCCGGATGAATTGCATCGAATAATTCTGTAAAATATCCGAAATTTAAACCTTTATCAAAAATAGATTCGTGACCTTCATAATCTTTATCAAATCCCAAAGCGTGAGGAATTTGTTTTAAAATAATAATGATACCGATTGCAGCAAGCATTCCTTCAATTACGTTATTCGGAAAATAATTGGAAATACTTCCGGCTCTTACAAATCCTAAAACAAGCTGAATCAATCCGGCGATAATTCCCGCACAAAGAAACAGTTCAAATGCGCCCAAATCTGTAATTGCTGTTAAAACAATTGCTGTCAAACCGGCTGCAGGTCCCGATACAGAAATATTTGAATTACTGATTGATCCGATGACCAAACCTCCGACAATACCGGAAATAATGCCCGAAAGTGGTGGTGCTCCAGATGCTAAAGCGATTCCTAAACAAAGGGGTAGTGCGACTAAAAATACGACTAGACCCGAAGGAAAGTTTTCTTTGATTCCTCCAAAGAAAGATTTTGATTTTTTCATGATAATTGAAAAATACGTTGATGTAAATAGTTTATCGATTAAAATCAATCCAAGAAGACTGAAATTAATGAAAAGTAGAAATGTTCAAAATCGAAGACGATCTGAATATGGAAATTGAAAAATAACTAAGCTTCCGGAGGCGGAGAAAATATGCTCAGTAAAGGGGAAAGATGAAAATCATCATCAATAAGTGTGAAAGATGTACCTTCAATATCAGCTTCAAAAAATCTAAGATAATCATAGACATTCAAAGGTTTTGGAAGTGTTTTTTCGTAAACGGAAAAGAGCGACGAATAGTGAGAATGAGTTTCTTCTTCATTGACTATTACATTGGTTCTCATGATTTTCCAGTCCGCAATAGCAGCAATGCTCGGCAATGCTGTAAAGTTGAGGACGATCATCAATGTAATAATACTCCAGAATTTCATTCTAATAAAAATTAACGAAAGATTATTTGGTCTTTCTGCTCATTACCCAGTCAGAACTTGTAAGATTATAGATTTTTTGGATGTCTTTTAAGATTTTCTCAAAATCAATCTCCAAATCAATAATTTTCCCGGTTCTCAGGTCAAATACCCAACCATGTACAACAGGATATTCTTCTAAAATATAACGTTCCTGTACGCAGGCCATTTTAATTACGTTGATGCACTGCTCCTGAACATTAAGTTCTACAAGTCTGTCATATCGTTTTTCGTCTGCGATAGCATCCAGCTCAACTTGATGAGTTCTATATACATCACGAATGTTTCTCAACCATGGATTTAATAATCCTAAATCTTGGGGAGTCATCGCAGCTTTTACGCCACCACAATTGTAATGACCACAAACGATAATGTGTTTTACCTTCAAATGTTCTACCGCATATTGTATAACAGCAGTTGAGCTCATATCTAAAGTATTGACAACGTTAGCAATGTTTCTGGTCACAAAAACTTCACCCGGTTCTGTACCCATCAATTCTTCTGCGGTTACTCTGCTGTCTGAACATCCGATGTACAAATAATCAGGATGTTGAGTTTTTGCAAGTTCCTCAAAGAATTTCGGATCTTTTTCAATTTTAGATTCAACCCACTTTTTGTTGTTTTCAAAAATAGCTTCGTACGATTGTGACATAAATAAAATTTTAAAAGGGTATGATTATTTATTTCGTTTAAATTATTTTCAAATTCAATAGACTAAATCAATAATTCTACAAAAATATAATTTTTACTGAATTATCAATCATTTTTAACATAATTTAATAAAGATAAATATTATACTTTATTATTGATATACCCTTCAGTTGCATCAGTTTTAGGATATATTTTTGCCTTATTTCCTGCAACAATAGAGTTATCAGGTACATCAGTATTAACGTACGAATTTGGTGCAATCAAAACATTGTTCCCAATAGTGATACTTCCCACTATTACAGCATTAGGACCAATCCATACATCATCGCCAATGATAGGAAAGCCTTCGTTTTTTCCACGGTTTTGTTGACCAATGGTCACACCTTGCGCAATATTGCAGTTTCGACCAATTACAGCTTTAGGATTAACCACCAAACTTCCCCAATGTCCCAAATACAAACCTTCGCCAATCTGAGTTTCAGGATAAATCTGGAAGCCATACTTTATCTGAAAATGTCTAAGAACGATCTTCCAGTAAAATCCTAGAACTGGAGTTTTGTCAAATTTTTGCGCCTTTCTGAGAATGTAGATAAAATGAAGATTCGGATTGATACATTTCATCAAAATCTGAATCGGCGAAAGCCATTGACCGCTTTCTCTGTAAAAGTCTTTTTGTATGATAGAGTAATTTTTGGGCATGCAGCAAATTTAGGAATTCTCTTTTTATTTTTGTTATGATTGAATTTTAATTATAATTCATCTAATACAGAAACTATTCTTGCGACAGAATGATCAAGATTAAAAGGCATTGTATAATTTTCAAGTTTTTCGGTAAATCTTGAGAAAAATTCAGGATTTGTTAAAGCTTTTTTCATTCCCAAATAAATTCCTTCTTCGGAGTTGTCTACAATCAGACCCAATTCTCCATTGTTCAGCATTTCACTGACGCCGGAAACTTCTGTTGCAATAATTTTCTTTTTTAAAGTAATTGCTTCAAACAAAACAGTCGGGAAACCTTCATATCTTGAACTTAAAATATAAAAATCAGAATTTTTAAAATAAGGATAAGGATTGTCTGTGAAACCCAACATTGTTGCAGTATCGTCAACTCCCAATTCAGTTTTTAATTGTTTAATATTTTCAAAATCATAACCGTCACCTACGATCAAAATTTTATGTTTAAAACCTTCATCGAGTAGCTTTTTGTGAACTTTAAGAAGTCTGTCAAAACCTTTTTGAGGAAAAACTGTTCCCACAGAAATAAATGTCGGAATTTTCTCATCAAACTCATAGTTGATGATCGGTTGTTGAGCTTTGGTTAAAATTTCTTCAGTATCCAAAGGATTGTAAATCTTTACAATTTTCTGTTTTTCAGTTTCATTTTTGGCCAAATCATGGAATAGCTGTTCTATTTTTTTTGAAATCACCATAATGGAATCGAACCCAAAAAATTTTCTGATTTCTTCATTAGTATACTCTTTCACCTGCGAAAGATCATTATGAATCCAAATGATTTTTTTTGAAGAATGATTGGTGGAGTGGAGGATTTCGTCGCGCATTCCGTGAATAGCTGCAAACTCGATATCGTATTTTTTATCCTTTAAAATAAGCGTATATAAAAGATCCGGAAATTCTTTTAAAACCTTTTGAAAAATAACTCTTGCTGCTTTTTCAGGGATGTCCTGAAGTCTGTTGGTAGTGATCATTTCACCTTTGTTGAGATAAATAACGTTCACCCAGTCAGGAACTTCACTTAGATATTTCCCTGAGTATAAATTTAGTAATAAGTCAATTTCGTACTTATCTTCAGGTAGGTTTTTGAGGAAAGTTACCAATACTTTTTCAGCTCCTCCATGACGAAGAGAACCGATACGTATGAGGATTTTTTTCTTGATCATTTTGTTTGAGGGATTGTGTAAGAAAGAACTAATTTAAATTTTTTCTTCGATATATTGAAATTTTGAAGCAATGGTTTGTGGTATCTTCCAAAAATATAATTTCCAAATAAGCTTTTTGATTGAAGCGTTTTTTAAATAAATTTTGAAAATGGATAAATTAAATAGGCAAGTGTTTTTATTTCAGACGCATCCAAATCCGAGGTGATTTTCTTTAGAGACCTGCCATCAATCTTTGAGAATTTTAGGTAACCACCTAAGTTTCTAAGAATTGTCATTGGATTGCTCCAGATTTTTGAACTGTAGGTATTGAGAAAAGCCTTGTAGTTTTCTGCCAAGCCAAATGCATTTTTTTTATCGTAAAATTGATTGGCGAGAGATTGCTCATCATCTTTATCCCTAAAATAAATTCTCGTAACCTCATTAATGCAATAATGAAAACCAAGTTTGTCAAACTGGAACTGAAAAACTCCTTCAGGAATGAAGCCTTTTCCGGCAAGATCACCGAAGTTGAGTTTCATTTTTTTGTAAATTTCTGTTTTTCCCATTCCCCATTTGTCACCTTTTATTTTGTATTTGTACCGCATATCAAAAATACTGCATACAAAAGGATCTTTCGGAAATCGATCTCCCACAATATTACCAAATTGATCTTCGCAAAGCGTGGAAACAAAAACAATATTCTGACTGGCTGAAATGCTTTCCCAAGATTTCACCAAAATTTCCATAGAATTTGGAGGAAGAGCATCATCAGAATCAAGCGGTGAAAAATATTGACCTTCGGCCAAATCAATTCCACGAAAGAAAGTTAAAAATTTATGTTGATTTTCCTGATAATAATAGCGGATTTTAAAATCAGCTTTTTGTTTAAATCCTTCAACTAAATCTTTAGTATTATCAGTCGAGCCATCATCAATGACAATCCATTCAAAATCTTTGAAAGTCTGCCTTTGCAAAGATTCAAAAACCCGTAGCAATGTGTGTGCACGATTGTAGGATGGAGTAAGAATGGTTACTTTAGGAGCATTCATATTGGCTGAGAAACACTTTGGTTACTTCATTATAGATCTTTTGATTGTCAAATTTCTCAACGGCTTTTTCTGTATTTTCTTTTATTTTTTCAGGAATTTCAGAATTTGTCAGAAACAGTTTCATTCCCTGATAAATAGAATCTTCATCAGGATTTACCAAATAACCATCTGTATTATGATCAATCATTTCCGGAATACCGCCGACATTAGTACTGACAATTGGAATATTAAGTCCCATTACTTCACCAATAGTTAAAGGGTAAGATTCAGATTCTGAAGGTAATACAAAATAATCTGAATTTTTAATATAAGGATACGGATTTGTCTGTGTATCGAGCAACAAAAATGTTTTTTCAACATTAAGCTCTTTTGCCTGTTTTTTTAAATTTTCCATTTCACCGCCGCCGCCAATTACAGCTATTGAGTGTAAAAATCCTTCATCCAACAATCTCTTATGAATATTCATTAAAGTATGATAGTTTTTTCTGCTGTGTAATCTTCCCATTGAAGAAAACACAGGATGCAGATCATATTTTACAGGAAATTCTTCAGCTTTTTTTCTTACATCGTTGATTTTAATGGCGTTGTAAATCACAGAGCTTTTAGGATATTCAATTTGGTAAAGATCTTTAATTACGTCTCTTGTCTGTTTTGATCCGAAAATTACCCAGTCAAATTTTTTCAGATTATTGATTCGGCTCAAAACTCTTTCCTGATCTGGATCGTAACTTACATCCGTATGAAACCATGCAATTTTTCTTGATTTTAAAGGACTTGATAAAATGTTGTCAAACTCTGCATAAGTAGGTGCAATTTCGATATCGAAATCACCTTTAATAATGTTTTTGTAAAGTAATTTTGGGTTTTTCCTGTAAAAAAGAAGAGTCAGATTTCTCTTGATCAATTGAAATGTTCTGAGCAGTTTATTGTTGCTCATATCTTCTTTTCCTTTTTGAAAAGTAATAACTTTAATATCTTTTGGAATGTCACTTCTCAATTCGCCCTGATTCAAAGTAAGGAAAAATGTAATATCAAAAAGATCTCTAGGAAGATTTTCTAAAAGATCAATCAGAACTCTCTCCACACCTCCCATTTCCATAGATCTGTGGCGGAAAAGCACTTTTATTTTCTGATGCATTTGTGTAGTTTTCAAAAAAAATAATTCTTAAAAAAGCAAATATAAGATTGTTTGAGCAATTCTTTTGTATTTTTGCATCTCAAAACATAATTGTATGAGTAAAGTCGCTGAAATTGCAACAACATTTTTTGGATACCTGAAACGTCCCGACCTTTATCCCGAGTTGAGACGAAAAATTTGGAAAAACCTTTTCAATCGTTCATCAGCTTTGCGCGGTAAAGAAGAAGCTGAAATATGGTGTAAAAATTTAGCAGTTTCTGAAAAAGAATTTATTGAAAAAATATTAAAAATTACTTTCGTTCCTTTTCAGGAAATCTTCCCCCAAGAATTTGAAGCTGCAGTGCTAGCTCAGGAAAAAGCACCCATAAAAATGGGTGGAGCAGGTTCTTTAAGTGTTATTTATTACATTAATGAATATGTTTCTGCACAAAAATCAATAGAAACCGGTGTTGCTTACGGATGGTCTTCTTTTGCTGCTTTAGCATCTTTAGTAAAGAGAAACGGAACACTTTTCAGTTCAGATATGCCATATATTATGCAAAATCAGAGTGAAGATTTTGTTGGATGTGTAATTCCTGAAAAATATAAAAACAACTGGGATCTATATCGTTTTGCAGACAAAGAATCTTTACCGAAGATTTTTGCAAAGGCAGATTCTTTAGATGTTGTACATTATGACAGCGATAAAACCTATGATGGAAGAATTTGGGCTTACACGTTGTTGTGGGACAAATTGAGAAAGGGCGGGATTTTTATGAGCGATGATATTGGCGACAATGCAGCTTTCAAAGATTTTTGTGAAAGTAAAGGTCTTGCCCCACATATTATAGAATTTGACTGCAAATATGCCGGAGTTGTTATAAAAAATTAAAACGAATACCACAGAAATTTTCTCTGTGGTTTTTTATTTATAAAAATTTCCTGATAATTTTTGTTATAATATTGTTTTGCTTTACTTTCAGAAATTCCGGAAGATTTTCTATAACATCAATTTTTTTGCCGTAGAGATATTCTATATTTCTTCGTTTTGCAGATTCTAAAATAACCTGATGCCAGTTTGTATTGAGTTTCTTTTTTTTTGAAGCTTCCTGAGAAACACCTTTATCATGTAAACGATAAAAATAAAGGGGGATATTGATAAATTTAAAACTTCCTGTTTCATAAAGCTTTAGGTACAAATCCTGATCAACCGCAGAAGTGAGTTCTGAATTGATACCAACAGTTTTATCATACGCTTCTTTTTTAAATGTGAAAAAGTGATTGGCTTCTAAAAAAACATTAAAAAATTTTTTATCATTATTTTTTACAGCTCTAGAATGCTGAAATGTACGGATTGGCTTTAGCTGATCATCACACAAATAGAATGATGAGTAAGTAACTACATTGTTTTTAATGTGATTTTCAATACTAATTTGCAGAGCATTTTCTACTAAAGCATCGTCTGGATCTACAAATCCGCAGATTTCTCCTGATGCCATTTCTACACATTTTCTTTTTGTATATCCTACACCGCTGTTTTCTTCATTTCTGAAAACTTTTGTTTTAGAATCATCTTTTGTAAGTGCTACTATCTTTTGGTAAGATTCATCGGCAGAACAGTCGTCAACCAAAATGATTTCATAATTCTGATAAGTCTGTCTCAGAATACTGTGGTAACATTCCTTAAAGTAATCATAGTTGTTGTAATGCGCAATAAGAATTGAGAATTTTATCATGAAAGTTAGATTGGAATAAAAAAACGATAATATCTTTAAGTATAAAGTTATTTCACACTTAAAAGTTTGAAAAAACACATTATTGTATTGGTTTTATCTGATGATTCTGTTGATTAATTATAATAGAATTTGAAGGAACATCTTTATGAATGACACATCCTGCTCCTAAAATTACATTATCTCCAATTGTGACATCTTTTAAGATTATGACATTTGCACCCGTCCATACATTGTTTCCCAACTTTACTTTTCCAATATTGAAATTTGTTTTTGATACTGTGAAAGGATCTTTTGTATACTGATGATTATGATCAAAAATTTTCATCCCTTCACCTAAGATACAATTTTTTCCAATTTCTATTTCACCAAGACACGAAATTGTTGCTCTCGTTATATAAGTGTTTTCACCAATTGTCAGTTTGGCATTTGATTTTACAGTAACATAATTGGATTGATTGATTTCCACACCTGATCCAATTACAAATTCAGCGTCAGAAGAGATGTCAAAATGGTTATCTTTTCCTATTTTAAAAGAAGAATGTATATTGCTTTTCTTTGTAAAAAAAAGACTCTTTTTTTTATCTGCAATACAACTGTCTGAGAAATTTCTGAGTTTTAAAAAAATAAAACCTAAAATACTTTTCATCTAAAAAATGTTTTTCATTCAAAAGTATTAAAATTCTTTATAATTTCGCAATTTATTAATAGCAAACAATTTGATGAAAAGTAATCGACCCCTTATCAGTATTAATATTCCTGTTTTTAATTGTGAAAAATACATCATAAGATGTCTTGAGTCCGTAAAAAATCAAACATATGAAAATTTAGAAATAATTCTTGTGAATGATTGCACTCCGGACAACAGTATGTCATTAGTGAGAAAATTTGCTAGTGAAAATTATGATTTTAATGTAAAGATCATAGAACATGAATTGAATTCGGGACTTTCAGTTGTTAGAAACACAGGAATAAAGAATTCAACTGGAGAATATATTTATTTTTTTGATAGTGATGATGAGATTACGCCAAATTGCATTGAATTATTAGTAGCTAAAGCATTAGAGACTGATGCGCAAATCATTATTGCTCAAAATAAATGGATTAATACATTTGATAATACTACAAAAGATTTTGGTTTCCCTACAATATCAACAAAAAAATACTTTGATGATAATTTAGAAATATTTTCATCTTATAGCAATGGGGATTTCCCATCTTCATCTTGGAATAAACTGATCAAAAGACAGTTTGTTGTTGATAATGAAATTTTTTTTATACCTGGATTGTTTGCGCAGGACGAACTGTGGTTTTTCCATTTGCTTCTTAAAACAAAAACACTAGCAATTGTTGACGATATTACTTATTTGTACTACCTTCATGGAGAGTCGGTAATTTTTAACAGAAAAAAGAAAAATTTTGAAAACTTCCTTACAATTTTGGAGCACTTCACAAAATCTTATAATGAAGAGCCCCATGCAGTAATTAAAAAGCTTATTAAAAAGAAAATTATTCTTTTCAAAGAAATGGTTCTTATTATGCAGTGGAAATCTTTGAAAGACGGAAATTATCTTTGTACTAATATTTCTAAAATGCAAAAACTGACGAAATTAAGTTTTTTTGACTATTTCGATTCAGGTTTTTCACTTGGTCTAAAAAAGAAAAACTTTTTCCAGAATATTCCTCCATATCTTGCTACAAAACTTTTTATATGGCGTTTTGAAAGATAATGTTAATTTTTATACTTGTAAAAAACTGACATTATATTAAAATTCGAAAGTAAAAAAGTATTATATATTTTAGCAATCCCTTTGAATTGGGATAGAACGGTCTTTTTTTCAAGAGAACAATAAGAATCCAGAAGTCTTTTTTTCTGTTGCAATTTTTCTTCAGCAGTCATTTTGTCTGAAAAAAGGTGAAAAATTTTAATAGCATTTACAAGATTTTTATAAGCTGTAAACTCGAAAATAGATTTTCTTGGCTCATAAATTCCTTTCTGTAAAAAGATTTTCCGTAATAAGAAATCGGTTCTTATGATGTCAATTTTCTTTGGAGAAAGTAGTTTTGCAGATGAATCTGGATGAATAAAATGGGTGTAAATTGCATTACAGCTACCAACAAATTTTGCTTCTTCAAAAATGAGGCGTTCTACAATTTCATCAGCGTTTAAAAGTGGTTCGGTAAAGCGAAAAGAATGAGATTTAAAAACTTTTGCTCTGTACAAGCCACGTATATGATTGTCATATCTGCCGACAGTATCACGAATAATCTGAGATCCGGCAAATTTTTTAAATTCAAATTCTGAAGACTTTGAAAGATAAATATTATGGATGTTTTTGATTTTTCCATCGGTGAATTTTGTAATTACCATGGGACTTACAATATCAAGTTCGGGATGACTTAAAAAAGTTTGGTAACATTTTTCGATAGTATCCAAATCAATGAGATCATCATGGTCAAAAAGAAAAATAAATTCTCCAGAAGCTTTATCCTGACCGTAAGCTTTAGAATATTGCGCATACTTTTCATTTTCTTTTGTGTAAATTTTAATTCTAGGATCTTGTTTTGCGAAATATTCTAAATCATCCAAAGTAGAATCTGTAGAACCGTCATTTACGCAGATTAATTCTAAATTTCTGTAGGTCTGGTTTTGTAAACATTTCATTGATGATTTTACAAAATCTCCCAATTGTACAGAGTTATAGTAAGTTGTAATGATAGAAATGAGGGGTTGTGTTTTCATATTTATACAAATATCCGAAATTATTTTATTAATTTAAATGTGAAAAATAGAGTTTTGTATTAATGTAAAATTTATAATTAATCAATTTCGTAAATAAGTTTTAAATTTGTGAGATATTAATGATCTATGTGCGGAATTGCAGGTATTGTAAAAAAAAATATTTTAAACGATGATTTTTATAAGAGAAATCTGAAAAACATGACAGATTCTATTATACATCGTGGTCCGGATGATGAGGGTCATGAGTATTTTCAAAATTGTGTTTTGGGTTTTAGACGTTTAGCAATCGTTGATCTTTCAAAAGATGGCCATCAGCCGATGTATTCAAGTACAAAAAATGAATGTATTGTTTTCAATGGTGAAATTTATGGCTACCGAGATTTAAAAAACGAAATATCTGACTATCCTTTCACAAGTAATACCGATACAGAAGTTATACTTGCGCTTTATCAAAAATATGGCTACGATCTTCCAAGGCATCTTAACGGAATGTTTTCTATTGCAATCTGGGATGAACAGCAACAGAAATTATTTTGTGCACGAGATCGTTTCGGAGAGAAACCATTTTATTATGCGACAGGTAAGAATGGTGAATTCATTTTTGCCTCAGAGATTAAAGCTATTTTGGCTACAGGTTTAGTAGATGAAGAGTTGAATGATCAGGCGGTTCTTCATTTTTTACGTCATTCTTATGTAGACAGTCACCAAAGTATTTATAAAAATATAAAAGTTTTACCACCAGCTTCACAGTTAATCCTAAAAGATAGTAAAATTGATGTTTCACAATATTGGAATTTACCCAAAGAAGAATTAAATATTTCTGAAGAGGATGCAATAGAAAAGTTTAAGGAACTTGTACAAAAATCTGTAAAAAAGCAGTTGATTGCAGATGTCAAAGTAGGAGCTTTTTTAAGTGGTGGACTTGATTCGGGAACTTTGGTTGCGCTGTCTTCTAAATATAATTCAAACCTTACAACATTAGGATTTGAATATCAAGGGGAATGGAATGAGATGCCGGAAGCAAGAAGTATTTCGCAGAAATATAATACAAACCACAAGGAGGTTTCTTTAAAAGATGAGGAAATCCCAAAGTTGTTGGTAGAAGTTTTACAAAATCTTGATGAGCCGCTTGCGGATACAGCAATTTTAGCTACCTATGCGATTTGTAAAGAGGCTGCAAAAAACATGACAGTTGTAATTACAGGAAATGCAGGAGATGAGCTTTTCGGCGGTTATAAATGGTATCAAAAGGAAAAGGAAATTCTGGATAAAGGAAGTTTAAATTCGCAATTTTTGACCTTTTATAAAATTGGATCTACCATTAGTGAAAAAGTTGGTTTTAAAAACGGACAGGATTATTTTCTGGATAAAATTTTCAGAGCAAAATTTCCCGATATTGTTTCTTATCAAAAAGAAAAAGTACACAATAATTTCACAAAAAAAGAAACCAATCTGCTTCTGAAATCCTATTCGGAGTATGAACATACTTATAATTTTGTTTTAGATAAAACAAATCTCAATACCCCAATGAAGATGGATCTTACCAACATAATTCCTGGAGACTACATGGTAAAAGATGACCGAATTGCAATGTTGCATTCGATTGAGTTGAGAACGCCTTTTTTGGATAAGGATTTGGTAGAATTCTGTTCTGCACTTCCCGCAAAATATAAAGTAAATACTGATCAGACCAAAATTATATTGAGGAAAGCTTTTGGCAAATTGCTGACAGATAATATTTTAAATAAGCGAAAACAAGGTTTTGGAGCACCTGTAGAAAAATGGCTTAGAATTCCTGCAATGGAAAAACTTTCAACAAATATTTTAAGAAATCCAAACTCTAAAGTCTTTCTTAAACTAGATTTTCAACAGGTTCAGAAAAATTTAAATTACAACTATAAGCACTGGTCACTTCTGGTTTTAGGAATTTGGATGGAAGAACATGCGTAAAATTATTTACTGAACTTCCATTTAATCTCTCGAAGAATATAAAACAACTGTGCTTTTAAACCACCGTACTTTCCATAAAGATTGATGATTGATGAGGGTAGCTTATTTTTAAGTTTGTAATAATGAAGAACTGCATGATATTTTTTCAGTAAAAAGAGCCGTTGAGAATCGCTGAAACTATCGTGATAATCCGTGAAAATAATCTCATATACCATTGCTTCACCAACATCTTTTTGATCTCTAAAAGAATTGACCCTAGTGAGATTAATTTCTGAGGATCTTACAGACATTTGAGTGTTGTTCATTCCATAAATCAATCCGCCATCCGTATAATCAATCCAGGCAACTAAAGGAGTTCCCCAAGCTAATGGAAATCCCCTGAAGCCTTTTTTTTCGTAAGAGCTTCTTCTAAATATATTTTCGCTGATGCTTGTGTGTGTTTTATGATTTCTATCTCTCCAAAATGTATTTATTGAGGTGTCATATTCCGGATGAATGAGATCTTCTCCCCTTACTTTTGATTGAGAATTTATAGATGTAATGGCTGCTTTAATTACATTGATGTTTTTTTTGTAGACTATAGGTAAGACATTATAAAATTCTTCAACAAAATTTTTCTTAGGACAATCGTCATCTCCCAAAATACATATCCATTCTTCATCTTTTGATAAGTCGATGCATCTTATCCATTGTCCCTCCAAGTCTTTGGCGCCTAAATTATCTTCAAACTCTTTATATGTTATGTTTAAATTAGGATATTTATTGATAATATCTGAAGGGTCATCAGGACTTTTATCATTTCCTATATAAACATTAAAGTTTTTGTTAGTTTGCTGCTCAAGAGACAGTAGGGTTTCATCAAAAAAATTAATTTTATAATATGGGATGACAAAGGCAATTTTTTTCATTTTAAAATTGTGTAATAAATTTAGAATAGATTTTTAAATTTTAACGTAAAAAGAATAATTGTTAGTAATATTTTCTTAACATATTTTGAATGTATTGTTCCTTATTTATCAAATTATTTTTTATAAAATAATTTTCTATATGTGGAATATTTATATCATAACCTGACCCATTTTTAATCAGATTAATATCAAGTTTTATATTATAATATCTTTCTACGATCTCTAAAATTTCAATTATGGAATAATTTTGAATGTAAGCAACATTGATGATTTTATTAAGATCATCTTTATCCAGCAACAGGTCAAAGGTAATATTTTTGATATCATCAGCATCTATGAGATTACGTGTTGCTCTGGTATGAACATTAATCGTCTCATTATTTTTTATGGCTTTTAAGATATAATTCATCAGAAGATTGGGATTTCCACCTTTTCCGACAGCATTACTTATTCTCAAAATCAAAAAAATTTCGCATGAGTTTTTAATGATCTGCTCCATTTTTAGCTTATGAAGTACATAATCACTACCAGTTTTGGATGAATCGTAAATGCTACAGGTAGAAAAATAAACAAAAATCTTATCTGGATTTTCAGCAACAGTTTTTTTAATCAAATTTTCTTCCCGATCAAATTCTTCAGTTCTGGTTTCCAAAGAATTTGAAACTCCGGATGCAAAGAAAATCGTGTCTTCTCTGTCAAAATCAACAAATAATGAAGCTATAAGTCCTCTGCCAACAATCATTCTAATATTTTTTCAACGATTTTTTCTGCTGCTTTTCCGTCGCCAAAAGGATTGTTTTCACTTTTGAAAATATATTCCTCAGGATTATTATAAATGAAATTAAAGCTGCTCTTAATTTTCTGAATGTCTGTTCCTACCAAGATACCACAATTACATTCAATTACTTCTGGTCTTTCGGTTTCTTCTCGTAAAATTAATACTCTTTTCTGCAAACTTGGTGCTTCTTCTTGTATCCCGCCTGAATCTGAGATGATAAGCTTAGATTTTGCCATTTTTCTGATAGCTTCAAGATAGGAGAGTGGTTCTGTGAAATTTATATTTTCAGGAGTTCCGTTTTCGAAAGCTTCCAGGATAATTTTTCGCGTATTCGGATTGGGATGTAGAGCCCAGTCAAATTGGGTTTCAGGATTTTCTTCGGCCAATTCTTTAATCGCCTGAGCAACGTTTTTTAATGGTTGACCAATGTTTTCTCTTCTGTGAGCGGTAATAAAAACAAAGTCTTTGTACTCGACGGCTATATTTTCCTTTTTCGTAACATATTGAATCATATCAACAATACTGTTTCCAACTAAAGAAATATTATTTTCTGAAATATTTTCTTTTAAAAGATTTTGTTTTGATAATTCTGTAGGAGCAAAGTTAACATCTGTCGTTAACGAAACGACGCGTCTGTTAAATTCTTCCGGAAAAGGAAGTTTAATATCAGATGTGCGAAGACCTGCTTCTATATGATAAAATTTTCTTTGCTCAAGAAAAGCAACCATAGATGATGCTAAAACTGTAAATGTGTCACCCTGCGCAATAATTTTCTGAATATTTTCCTGATGAACCAAATTGGATATTTCATCAATCAATTTTGCGATCAGATTAGAATTTTTAAAAGATAATGATTGTACAGAAAGCTGATAATCAGGCTTTATGGTGAAGCTTTGTTCCATTTCTGTAAGCAGAGAGTCGTGTTGTCCGGTATTGACAATACAGATTGTCTGATTTCTTTTTCTGAATTCGTCAATTACTGGAAAAACCTTTAGAAATTCAGGTCTTGTTCCGTAAATAATCGCAATTTTATCATTCATCTGATATGTTTTTGTAAAAATAATAAAACTTATCGTTTTAAACGTTTAACAATATGTTTTAAAAGCATTTTTAAAGGAAATTGATTAAGAATCTCATCCGCAGAAAACTTTTGCATATTGTTTACCACGTTATGAATTTCCTTTTTGCCGCTTTCCATTTCCACTATATTTTTAAGATTAAAATGTGCATGTACAAAATCTTTAAACGGGTTTGGTGTATCTCTTTCGTGCCAAGTTCCCACAAAATGATGAGCTGCATAATTTTTAGGCAAATCTAGGCAAAAGTAAGTGGAAGGATAGATCGCGATTCCATCGGCTAATTCCTGATACTCATCTTTGTTGGGATCGACTTTATATTCTTTGATCAATAAATCAGAGACAAAGACAGTATTTGTGGTTAAATTAAAATCGGTTTTTTCATTATAAAAATCCAATACTTTTTTTGGCCAGGGATGATTTTTTTCGGTTGCCCAAAGTGCAGTAAAGGGAGATCCTTTAATCTCAAATCCGGAAAAAGCTCGGTGAACAAGAAATTCATCGAGAGAAAATTTCACCTCAACGTCAATATCCATGTAAATTCCTCCCTGTTCAAATAAAGCAAGAGCTCTTGCGTAATCTGAAACAAAAGCCCATTTTTTCTTTTCTGCTGCAAGACGTACATATTCACAACAATTGATGTCAAAATTGCTTTCATTCCATTCTATGATTTCATAATCGGGAAGATTTTTCTTCCAGGAATCAAGACAGATGTAGAACGATTCAGGTTTTGGATTTCCGCCAAACCAGCAGTAGTGTATTTTTTTTGGGATCATTGCTTATCTTTTAACGACATATATACAAAAATGCCAGATGTAATTATTTTATTCTTGTTTTCATCAAAAATCCAACGATGTGTTGGCTGCCCTCTAAACGTGCCTTTTATTCCCAATCCATCTAAAATATTCTGAATTTTTTCGTTTTCAGCAATTTCATCATAAATGATTGTAAGATGATGCGTGTCTGAGAATCGGGATACTAAATTACCAAGAATTTTGTTGTCATAAAAATGATGTATTTCTACCAAAATATCTGTTTCTTTTTGCCAACGAAATTTATCAGGTTGCAACAGAAAATCTTCAGCACCTTCGCAGTCAATAAGTAGAAAATCTATTTTGTTTTCCCAATTAAGGAGTATTTCTTCTTTGGCTTCGCCAAATGTTTGATAAGGTATTAAATCATTTATCGAAATCCAAGCCTCAATATAAGGTTGAAAATTCTTATCCATCTCAAATACATACATGTTTTTTGGTCTTAAAAGATTACTCAACCCTGCAGGATAGTATTCTTTATATCCACCAATAATCATAATGTTTTCGATATTTTTATTGATTAAATCAGAAAAATTACGGTGCAATACCGATTCATATAAACCAAGTGTTTCAGATAATTTAAGAATCGGTTTTAGAATATCAGGAATTATTAGGCCTGCAAAAGGACCTGTATATATTTGGTTGCCTATTTTTTCTAAAACCAACACTACTGTTTCGTTCTCTGATAAAATTTTTGAGAGTATTTTATTTTTTATTTTTCAAAGCATTTGTAATGTGTTTTTAATTGATTAATATGATAATGCAGAAGCTAAATTTTTTTTTGTAAAATTCTGCTGATAAAATAAATGATCATATGAAGTTTTACTTTTAATCCATCAATTTTATTGAATTTTGAAATTAAATTTTCAGTATTTAAGCTTTCATAATCCCAATAGTTTTCAGCAAAAATTTTTCTGTGAGATAGAGGGAATTGTTTATTGTTCATTTTCTCTTCATAAGCTAGTGCAGCACCTTTAGGACTATTTAATAATATTTTTTTTCCTTGATGAGTGAGTCCATCGGGTCTGTATTCAGCATTTACAATTGAATCATTAATGTACAAAAATTTATATTTACTGTCCATTCTATCAAAAACAACAGATTCCAGCATGAATTTTTCGCCTCTAAAAATGGGGTATTTATATTTTTTCGCCAAATCTGTCTTAAAAATTAAAGTGAGCTCTCCCACAAAACCATATTTAAATTTGAGTTCGTTTGTAGTTGCTATAATGTTGGTAAATATTTTTTGTGTGTAAGAGATGTTATTATTTAAAATATGTATAGGTGATGCTATACCGATAATTTTGTGTTCTGAACTGATGAGGGAAAGTTTTTTTTCAACTATTTCTAAACCTGTATCTTTCAAAAAATCATCACTATCAATAGTTAGAAAATACGGGGTTGAAATTTTGTCTAATGCAGTGTTTATTGCTATATGTTTTCCTTGATTTTCCTGATAAAAATACGTTATCTTAAATGATGCCTGTTTTTGGAACTCACTTATAAGTTCCGCTGTGTTATCCGTAGAACCATCATCTACAATTAGCCATTCAAAATTCTGTGAACCTTGGCGTAGTAAACTTTCAAACAACTTTGGCAATAGGTATGCCCTATTGTAAGTAGGTGTGAATATCGTTAAAGTCATCTCAGGTTTTTTATAATTGTTGTAAACTCATTGCCCCAGTTTTTCCAATTGAGTTCTTTATCATAAAGCTTTCGAGCATTTTCCGAGAATTCTCTTACTTTTTCAGGAGATTTTAGCAATTTTTCAATCTCATCTGCGTAATCTTCTGCTTCTGCTTCAGGAGAAAGCAAACTGCCATTGTAGCCGTCAATCACATGAGCAGAAACGCCGCCCGTATTTGTAGAAATTACAGGGAGACCGTATCCCGCAGCTTCACAGAACGCAATAGGTGTACAGTCTGCTTTCGTAGGGACAAACAGAAAATGTGAACTTAGCAAATGATTTTGAATCTCTCTAAACTCATCCGGATTATTTTTATTAAGAAAAGGAATTATTGTTACCCAATCAGCTTTTATTTTAGGATTGCAACCTACAATCAGCATTTTAACGGGATATCCTTTTTCTTTTAAAATTTTTAAACTTTCGTAGGCGAGCATTCCTCTTTTTCTAACCCAGTCAACCGCTAAGAAAAGAAAGGTGAATTCCGTGGGGTTTTTATTAAACTCAATTGTTTCGGGTACAGCGATGTTTGCCCCGAATTTTATTGTTTTTATTTTTTCTTTATTGATACCATAAAAATCTGAAGCAAAATTGCTTGCCCAATCTGATGAAAATATAGAATATGCTGCATTTTTCAATGTTTTCTTTTCCAGATATTTAGTTTCTATTTTTGATAAGATTCCAAAACCGGTATAGTAATGATAATAATTCAGCAATTGTGCAACATTTGCATCATTCAAATAGATTACAGGGATGTCGGTTTTCAGATAGGCAAAATCGTTAACATGAGTTGGATTAAAAAGTACATCTATTTTAAAGTTTTTTAAATTTTGTTCAAGTCTTTTGGCAGCAATTTTTGCTTTATAAATAAATAAATGACGATTATATCCTCTGTTGAAAATTTTATTGAACCACTTTTCAATTAGCTTAAAATGCTTTTCTTCTTTTTCTGTAAATCTAACTTTAGGAACCCAGATAACCTCGTAGCCTTGAATTAGGAGCTGCTCGTACATTTTAAACATAGTTCCTGACCAGTTTTTTTTATCTTCTAAAGGCATTGAACTGTAGAACCCAATCTTCATAAATAATTCTTTTTTAAATAGATTTTCAAGTTGTTTTTTTTCTTTATAATCCACATTAAGTGTCGAAATGCTAATCTGTATTTTCGTTGCTTCAGAAGGTTCAAAAAAGCTATTCTGCTTCTGGAAAAGACCTGCCAATTGGCATGCTCTCTTACTTTTCCACCGTAAGTTTCAGCAATAATTTCATCCAGATGATTGTGTTTCAAATCTCTTTTGTAATTAATGCCGTTGGATATTCCCTCTTCGTGCCGCAGATAGGCCGACATGGTTTTACTTGATCCATGAATTTTTCCATTTAAAGAACATGCCATATACAGAAAAGTATCAAAATATAATAGTTCAGGATGGTTAAAAAGCTCTTGCGCTGCTTTGTTTTTTAAAACATTTACCTTCATAAATACTGTAGTTGTATGCACAATCCAGTGTTGAAAAATCTCTACTGCAGAATAATCTCTGTCTTCTATTTCTGCAAATATAGTATTGTTTATTAATGGATTAGGAGAAATATTTTTAGCCTGATGGAAACACATTGAGTAATCTTCATTTCCTTCTAAAAAATCATATTGTATCTGAAGTTTATTTGCGTCAGTCCAATAATCATCGCCTTCACAAAAAGCCAGGTATTTTCCAGTACATTGATGTAAAGCGAAATAAAAGTTGGGAGTGGAGCCCAAGTTTCTTTGATGGGAAGAAAATTTAATTTCAATATGAGAAGGTTTGTGTTTTATATATTCTTCAATTATTAATACCGTTTTATCCTTTGAACAGTCATCACATATAATCAGTTCTATCGTGAAATTGGCCTGTTGCATAAAAATGCTCTGCAGATTTTTTTCGATAAAATTTTCTTGGTTGTAGGTGAGAACTATTATGGAAACTTTATTCATGAGGATCTTTTAATAAATAAAAATATTTCTATCAATATATTATTTGCTAAAAATACTATTGATAAGTATTCGGAAATATTTTGTAAAACGCTGTATTTCCAGCACTACTCTGTAGATTTTCGGATTGTAATTATTTTTTATAAATCTTTCCGAAAATGACTTCATAGGATAATGGCTATAAAAAATTTTATGTTCATTAGTTAATAACTTTTCTCGGTAAATATCTTCTAAGTAACTAAATAATATATTTCTTACCCTTATATTTTGAGTATGTTTAATGAATATATTAAAAAAAGCATTGTAATTGATTACATTTTTTTTTCGGTGAGAATTATTGTCGTGTAATCTATAGCTGCATGTTATAACATCATCAAACAAAAAACTGTGGTTCTTACTTAGACGAAGCCACATGTCATAATCTTCAAAAGGTAAAGATTCATCCCATCCATTTTCCGCCATTATATGTTTTTTTTTCATTAATACGGACATCGCAGGAATGAAGTTTTTGGTTAGTAGCATTTCGTAAAAATTTTGAGACTCTAAACTCAAATAAGAAAAATGACGGGCAATAAATTTATTTTGATACAGTTTCGATTCATGATTTATTAAATGAGCATCTGAGAATACCAATGCATACTCATCAGATGAATTTTCTAACATTGCAACATGTCTATCTAGTTTTTCCTCTATCAAAATATCGTCAAGCGCCAAAATTTGAATATATTTCCCTTGCGAAATTTTCAATAATTCATTCAGAGTTTTTGTGATTCCTAAATTTTGGTGGTGCTCTATAAATTCTATTTTTAAATCTTTATTTTCCGATATCCAAGATTTTATGATCTCAACAGACTCGTCATGTGAGAAATCATCACAAATAATAATTTCGAAATTTTTATAAGTTTGTGCTTTTATGCTTTCAAGAGATTCTTTAATGAATTTTCCTTGATTATAACATAAGCACAAAATACTAACTAAAGGATTATCTGTCATTTGAAATTTTTAGAAATTATTTAATGCCTTAATAATAATCTCAATTTCCTCGTGTTCTAAAACTGGAGATATTGGTAGACTGAGTATTTCGTTATGAATTTTCTCACTAATTGGGAAAGACATACTATTCCATTCTTTGTAAGCATTTTGTTGATGAGGTGGAATAGGATAGTGAATTAATGTCTGAATGTTTTTTTCAGCAAGATAATTTTGTAATTCATTTCTGCTTTCTGTTCGTATTACAAAAAGATGCCATACATGCTCTTTTTCATTTTCGGGTAACTCGGGAAGAATTATTTTCGGATTTTTAATCTCAGAAATATAACGCTTTGCAATGTCAATTCTTTTTACGTTTTCAAAATCTATATATTTTAATTTTACATCCAGAATTGCAGCTTGAATTTCATCCAATCTGGAATTAAGACCTTTGTAAATATTGATGTATTTTTGGTTAGAACCATAATTTGCCAAAGCTCTGATTGTTACTGCAAGCTGATCGTCATTTGTGGTAATTGCACCAGCATCTCCAAGTGCACCAAGATTTTTCCCCGGATAAAAGCTAAAGCCTGCTGCGTCACCAAGATTTCCAGATTTTTTGCCATTCCATTCTGCACCTATTGCTTGTGCGTTATCCTCTATTATTTTAAGATTGTTTTCTTGAGCAATTTGATGGAGTTGATCAGAAAAAATAATGCGTCCGTATAAATGAACAATCAATATGGCCTTTGTTTTTGAACTTATTTTTTCTTCAATTTTAGAAATATCAAAATTATAAGAATTGATATCGGGCTCTACTAATACAGGAATAAGTCCGTTATCTGAGATTGCAAGAATCGATGCAATATAAGTGTTGGAAGGAACGATAATCTCATCTCCAACAGCCATTACCCCCATCTCTATATACGCTCTAAGGATGAGACGTAATGCGTCTAATCCGTTGGCAACACCAATTGCATGAGAACTGCCAATGTAAGAAGAAAGGTTATCCTCAAAGTTTTTCAATTTTCCCCCAAGTAAATACCAACCAGAACGGAAAACTTCTAAAAGCTGTGCTTCTATTTCGGCTTGATGCTGTAGGTTTATTTTTTGTAAATCAAGAAATTTTATCATATCAAAGTTTCTGTGTTTTTATTAAATATATCTTTTATTCTTTTCGTCAATATTTTATGGAATGGTTTTTCAATTAAATGATAAAGTATCATTGCTGCTAAAATATTTATACAGAATAAAATAATTATTGTAACAAATCTATTGTATATATTAAAATGATCTATATTCTCAAGAATAATCAAAATAGGTATTTGAATAATATAAAAACTGTATGAAATATTTCCTAAATAAACAAACAATTTGTTTCTTAAAAAATTTAAAATATGTTTTTTAGGAGTTGTACTGATTATAAGAATAATACTTGTTAATGGTATAATAATTATATTCTGAATAACATATCCTTCAAGTTTTCGCCCAACAAATAAGAAAAATAAAAATGAACATAAGATAACTGTATAAATAATTATAATAGATAAAGTTATTCTATATTTTATTACTAACATAGCGACTATCATTCCCGATGCAAACTCAAATATTCGTGCAGGAGGAAAAGCGTAATGAAGAGCAAAAGGAACCAATTTTAGATTATATAATATTCCAGGCATTATAGAACATAAAAGACAAAGAAAAAAAACTAGTATTGCCTTCTTTTTTGAAAGATTTGAAATTAAATGTAAAAGTAAAGGAAAACATAGATAGAAAAAAAATTCAGTTGAAATAGACCAAGATCCTCCACCATACCAAACTTGTGCAAACTTGGGTAAATAAGACTGAACCATTAGTAAATTCATTACCTGAATCTCAAAGAAATCTTTAATTTCAATTTGCATTACTTTTACTATAATTAAACAAATGAAAAAACCTGCTAAATATACAGGATATATTTTTGCAAGTCTTTTTAGAATAAATTCTGAAAAATTAATTTGTTTACCATAGTAGTTGTAAAACAATATAAACCCTGAAAGAATAAAAAAAACATTAACACCTCCAGCTCCTTGTTTTATAAAAGAATAGATGAATGTGCCAAGAAAATCTACAGGTTGTGTTAAGTTTATATGAAAAATAAAAACATAGAGCGCTGCAAAAAATCTTAAACCTGTTAAAATGGGTAAATTTTTTTTCACACTAATTTTTTTTTAAAAATTTTGCAGGATTTCCTACCCAAATTTCATTTTCAGGAATGTTTTTAGTAACTACACTACCTGCACCAATAAGGGAGTTTTCTCCAATGGTAATTCCTGCTAAAATTGTGGCATTTGCCCCAATAGAAGCACCCTTTTTTACAATTGTTTTTTTTAATTCAAAATCTTTGTTTTTAGATTTTGGGAACAAGTCATTGGTAAAAGTTACATTTGGGCCAATAAATACATCATCTCCTAAAGATACACCGTCCCATATCTGTACTCCTGGTTTTATAGTAACATTGTCTCCAATAATTACATCATTCTCAATAAAGACCTGACAGTTTATATTGCAGTTTTTTCCAATTTTAGCGCCTTTTAGTACAATGCAAAATTGCCAAATAAAAGTTTTATCACCAATGTTGGTAGACTGAACTTCTGCTAACGGATGTATCATGGTTTATAATTTTTAAAGTCTTCAAAGTCTCTGAAATAGTCTTTTTCATCATAAAGTTCAGATGCAAGACAAAGCAATACTGCGCTGTGACTGAATTTTATATCTCTCCAGATGAGTTTTGGTAGATATAAGCCTTTTGCAGGAGAATCTAAGATGAAGGTATTTGTATTGTCTTGAAGATCAAGGGTGTTAAATTCTATAGTTCCCGATACGGCAAAAATGATCTGCTGAAGTTTTTTATGGGCATGACCTCCTCTAATGATATCTTGAGGAGTGTAATAAGTCCAATACACTCTTTTTATATCGAATGGTACATTTTTTTGTTCTTCAGCTACAGTAATATATCCTAAATCAGGCGAACCTATTTTTGAAAATTCAATAATATGGGGAATATTCATAATCTTATTATTCTAATTGTGCTTTTGCTCCCTCAATTCCCAAAAGACCTTGTACTTTTTTCCCATGATCGTCTAAGGAATATATTAGTTCTCTGTGATTATCCTTTACAAGATAAATTTCCGAAGGTACTATGTTGGCATTATCTATTTTTTCAGGAATTATTAGATCCAAAGTGTATCCCTCAATAAATTTTTCATTTAAAAAATCGGGTTTTATATGAATTGTAGGATTAAGAGAATCTTGAGAGACTCTATTTAATTTTGTAGCAACAAGTGATGATTTTATAGGACTAAGACCAATACGCATAAGTTTATATTTACACATATACCGAAAGCCTCTATCTTCTAGTGTTACAGGGTTATGATAAAGTATTCTTTCTAAATGTTTTAGCAGACCTTTGGTGTGGTAAATGGTGGCGTCAACTGAAAATGGAAATGACCAATGATGTATTTCTTTATCTGTATAATAATCCCATTGATAATAGTCTCCTTTATTTTCTAGATATTCAGGATACCCATCTAAATTATCACCTACATACAATCGATATGATGCATTTTCGGGATTTTTTCTTATTATATTAAATACTTCTTCAGAAATAATGACATCATTAAAGAAAACACCATCATCTGTATTGAACATTACAAATTCACAGTTGCTTTTGCGCATAATTTTTTGAAGCAAACCTTTAAAATTGTCCCCATTTTTATTGAGCAAATTTTTATTCAAAAAAAAATTAAGGCTTGTTCTTGTTCTTATTGTTTTTAGAAAGGAAAAATCAAAAATAACATTTTTTCGTTCATAAAAAATTACATTTTTATCCGCATACTTTTCTTTAAGCAAATCATAACCTTTCTTATGTGATCCTGTAGTATGATACAAAATAACTATTTTCGACTGTGTTTTAAAATTCTTTAGTGCTGATTGCAGCAAGTAATCTAGCTGGATTGCACGGTTAAATGAAAAAATAATATTAAGAATCATAATCAATTAATTTTTTTTTAATTAATTCTTATCTGTTTTCAGATAGATAAGAAATTAAAATTTATTACCATAAGAGACTTTGTGAAGTATTTTAGGGAATAAAACCCCCGGAGATTTCACGATTTCTCCAAACTGATTTTTCATGCCATGTATTTCAAAACCAAAAGATTCTGTTCTATATGCAATTTCAGATCTATTGATACCCCAGAAAAAATCGAAATAATATGAGTCTTCATTAAGTGTATAAGGAGGAATTTCAAAGCTAACGATGAATTCTCCCTTTTGCGAATCCTTATTTTCTGTTAAAACTAATCCTGTGCTCATTACAGTAAGATCTTGACTGTTTTTGAGTATAAAAGATAAATCTAAATTAATGCTCTCTAACTTTGAACTAAAAGATACTGTAACAAGAATACCTGATTTTATGTCGACAATATCACCATTAATAGGCTCTGTCTTATAAAGATTTACTTTAATTTTTTCATTTTCGAAAATTTCTTTATCTTCTCTTGAATTGTAAGAAAATTTGACGTCGCTATTTTTTTGATATTCAATGATACACTTGTTAACATCTCCATGGTTGATTAATTTTCCTTTATCTAGCAAAATTCCTGTATTGCAAAGCTCTTTAATCGCTGTAATATTATGACTCACAAACAAAACAGTTCTACCTTCTCCCTTGGTTACATCACCCATTTTACCCAGACATTTTTTCTGAAACTCCGCATCTCCTACAGCAAGAACTTCATCTACAATAAGAATTTCAGATTCCAGGTGAGCTGCAACAGCAAATGCTAAACGAACATACATTCCTGATGAATAGCGTTTTACCGGAGTGTCTATGTATCTTTCTACTCCCGAAAAATCTACAATTTCATCAAATTTTCTCTTGATCTCCTGTCGAGTCATTCCTAAAATGGCACCATTAAGGTATACGTTTTCTCTACCAGTCATTTCAGGATGAAAACCAGTACCTACCTCAAGCAAGGATGCTATCCTTCCGTTGGTATATATTTTTCCGGTTGTCGGTTTTGTTACTTTACTTAGAAGTTTAAGTAAAGTAGATTTACCTGCGCCATTTCGCCCTATAATTCCTACAGCGTCACCTTGTTCTATCTCAAAATTAATATCTTTGAGGGACCATACATAATCAGATGTACCTTTGGTAGATCTGTCATTGGATTCCCCAATTTTTAAATAAGGATCTTCTTTTCCTCTTACTTTATACCAAAACCTGTTAAGGTCGTGTGATAATGTGCCGGTTCCAACTTGTCCTAAACGATATTGTTTTGATATGTTTTCTGCCTTTAATGCAAGCATGTATTTTAATTTAATAAATTTATAATCCGTGTTTTTAATCGTGCTTAGTATAGATACACATTATACCGTGTCCATAAAAGTTTTTTCTACTTTATTGAAAATGATTGTACCTAAAGCCAAAATTAAAAAAACAAGTATTGTACTAGCACCCAACATAGGTACTGAAAAATCACCTTTACCCAACCACCCGTATTTAAAACATTCAAAAATTCCGGTTAATGGATTGTAGTAGGCAAGTTCTTTCCAGATTCCTTTTAAAGCAGATGCTGGATAAATTACGGGTGTAGCATACATGTATAAACTTACTCCAAAACCCAATAACATATTAAGATCTTTGTACTTAGTTGTTAATGCAGAAAACATCATTCCAGTACCTAATGCAAAAACAGCCATGAGGATAATTAAAAAAGGTGTAGCGAGCATCCAAATATTGGGGTGAATATTGCCTTTGAAAAGGAAATATGCCCAAAATGCTAAGAAAAGTAGAAATTGTACTCCAAATCTCATTAAGTTTGAAATAACAACCGAAATAGGGGTTACCAATCTGGGAAAGTATACTTTACCAAAAATACCTGCATTACCCGAAAAGGTAGACGATGTTCCTGTCAGGCTTGTTGAAAAATAATTCCAAAGCATTACTCCGGCAAGGTAAAATAAGATTTTAGGAGCCCCGTCTGTAGGTAAATTTGCGATATTGCCAAAAATGACAAGATAGGCTAAGGTAGTGAAAATAGGATTTATAAAAAACCAAACAGGTCCTAAAACAGTCTGTTTGAAACTTGATACAAAATCTCTCTTTACAAACATATAAACAAGGTCTTTGTATCGCCATACTTCTTTAAGCTTTAAATCTAAAAGAGAATGGCTATCTTCTATGGTTTCGGTCCACTTTTGTTGTGGTTCATTCATTTGTGGGAAATTTTTTGCAAATTTATAATAATTAATTGATTAACATCTTTTGTTACTAAATTGGGATTTACTAATAGTAATTAAAAGATTTCAATTTTGTTTTACAGCACAAGCTTTTTCAGATAAGCTCCATATCCGCTTTTGCCATACTTTACGGCAGTTTCCAATAGCTTTTCTTCGTCTATAAATCCGTTTCTGAAAGCGATTTCTTCAATGCATCCTATTTTGAAACCTTGCCTTTTTTCAATGACACTTACAAATTCTGATGCATCCTGCAGAGAATCGAATGTTCCTGTGTCAAGCCATGCTGTTCCTCTGTCGAGAACGCCGACTTCCAATTTACCTTTGCTTAAATATACATTGTTGATATCGGTAATTTCAAGTTCTCCTCTTGGAGAAGGTTGTATGTTTTTAGCGATTTCCACAACTTCATTGTCGTAGAAATACAAACCGGGAACTGCATAATTTGATTTTGGATGTGAAGGTTTTTCTTCTATGGAGACAGCTTTGAAATTTTCATCAAATTCTACAACACCATATCTTTCAGGATCTGCAACATGATAAGCGAAAACAACGCCTCCGTCAGGATTGGTTTTGTTTTTCAATAAAGTCCCCATTTCAGAACCATAGAAAATATTATCTCCTAGAACCAATGCAGCAGAATCATCACCGATGAATTGGTCTCCCAAAATAAAAGCTTGAGCAAGACCATCCGGACTTGGCTGTACTACATATTCTATATTGCAGCCGATTTGTGAACCGTCACCCAACAGTTTAATAAAACCTGCCTGATCATGCGGTGTGGTAATGATCAGAATATCTTTAATTCCTGCCAACAATAATGTTGAAAGCGGGTAATAAATCATCGGTTTGTCATAAACCGGCATTAATTGTTTACTCACAGCAATTGTAAGAGGAAAAAGTCTTGTTCCTGAACCGCCCGCTAAAATAATTCCTTTCATAAAAGTTTGGTGTATGTTATTAATTGTACTGTCCGTCGTAATATTTCTGATAATCTCCGGAAGTTACATTTTCCAGCCATTCTTTATTTTCTAAAAACCAGTCGATTGTTTTTCCTAAACCTTGTTCAAAAGTCACTGAAGGTTTCCAGCCCAAATCCTTGCTTAGTTTGTTGGCATCAATTGCGTAACGTTTATCGTGTCCCGGTCTGTCTTTGACGTAAGTGATCAGTTTTTCAGAATGACCTTCAGGATTTCCTAGCTTCTCATCCATTTGCTTGATGAGTTCTTTCACCAAATCAATATTTTGCCACTCATTGAAGCCTCCAATATTGTAAGTTTCTCCGGTTTTAGCATCATTGAAAATCTGATGAATCGCTTTTGCATGATCGATTACAAACAGCCAGTCTCTCGTATATTTTCCGTCACCGTAAATTGGTAATGGCTTTTCATTAATAATATTTGAAATACAAAGCGGAATCAGTTTCTCAGGAAAATGATTAGGTCCATAGTTATTCGAACAGTTTGAAACGATGAACGGCATTCCATACGTATTTCCATAAGCTCTTACCAAATGGTCAGAAGCTGCTTTTGATGCAGAATAAGGAGATTGCGGATCGTATGCAGTTGTTTCAAGGAAAAATCCTGTTTCTCCTAAACTTCCGTAAACTTCGTCTGTTGAGACATGGTAGAAAAGATTGATTCTTTTCTCATTTGGAAATCTTCCGTGAGTGTGATCGGGATTTAATGTCCAGAATTCTTTACAAAGATTCAGAAGATTTGCTGTTCCATTGACATTCGTATTGATAAATGCCATCGGATCTGTGATGCTTCTGTCGACATGGCTTTCTGCAGCCAAATGAATGACAGCATCGGGATTATATTTTTCAAAAACCTTTCTTAGTTCTTCAGGCTTTGTAATGTCGGCTTTTTCAAAAACGTAATTTGGTTCGTTTTCGATATCTTTTAAATTCTCAAGATTCCCTGCGTAAGTCAATGCATCAAGATTGATGATGGTTGAGTCTGGATTGTTTTTCACAAATTCTCTTACAACGTGAGATCCGATAAAGCCGGCACCTCCTGTGATGATTATATTTTTCATTTTCTTAGTTTAAAATTGTTTTTCGTCCGATACTTTTGTAATAAAAGCCGTTTTGTTCAGGAGTTTCCAGTGGATACATATTTCTTCCGTCAAAAATAGCTTTGTTATTCATTTTTTCAGCCATCATTTTAAAATTCGGATTTTTAAATTCAGGCCATTCTGTTGCAATAAATAAAGCATCCGCATTTTCCAGTGCTTCGTACATGTTTTTAGCGTAGCGTATTTTGTCACCCAGAATTTTCTTGACATTTTTTTCAGCAATGATATCGTATGCTATAACTTTTGCTCCTTTTTTCAGCAATATATCTATATTATCTAAAGAAGATGCTTCTCTTATATCGTCCGTATTTGCTTTAAAGGCAAGTCCCCAAACTGCAATTGTTTTTCCTTCAAGATTTCCTCCGAAATATTTTTCGATCTCTGAAACAAGAATTACTTTCTGAGAAATATTAACGTTTTCTGTAGCTTCTAAAATCTGAAAATTAAAATCTTCATCCTTTCCGGATTTGATCAAGGCTTTCACATCTTTCGGGAAGCAGCTTCCACCGTATCCGATTCCCGGGAATAAAAAACGGTTTCCGATTCTGTCGTCACTTCCCATGCCAAGTCTCACTTTATCAACATCAGCGCCTACTTTTTCGCAATAGTTAGCGATCTCATTCATAAAGGTGATTTTCACGGCTAAAAATGAATTGGACGCATATTTTGTCAGCTCAGATGATTTTTCATCCATGAAAATAATAGGAATTCCGGTATTGGTAAATGGCTGGTAAATTTGAGCCATAATATCTTTTGCCTTTTCAGAACTTGATCCTACCACAACTCTCGCCGGATTCATAGAGTCTTCAACAGCAAAACCTTCCCTCAAAAATTCAGGATTGGAAACTACGTCAAATTCTATTTGGGTTTTTGAAGAAATAACTTCACTTACTCTATCTGCTGTTCCTACCGGTACTGTACTTTTATTAACAATAACTTTATATTCGGTCATCATTTCACCAATATCATTGGCTACTTTTAAAACGTAAGAAAGGTCTGCAGAACCGTCTTCACCGGGTGGAGTTGGTAATGCGAGATAAATAACCTCGCTTTTATCTAATGCTTCCTTTAAATTGGTGGTAAAAAAAAGCCTTTCTGCCTGAATGTTTCTCAGGAACATTTCTTCAAGATTCGGCTCGTAAATCGGCACAATGCCGTTTTTCATGTCCGCTACTTTTTTTTCATCTATATCAACACAGTATACAGAATTTCCAAGTTCTGCAAGCGTGGTTCCTGTAACCAATCCTACATAGCCTGTTCCTACTATTGTAATATTCAAAATATATGTTTTTAAAAAATTCTCGACAAAAATACTAAAAATACTTTCATGGTCTTTTTAAATAAACAATAAGTTGTTCAAAATCATTGATAAATCTTATTATTTCCGGTAAATAATCTGAGTTTTTTAAAAAGTTATTCAATTGATTATGAAGCGTATTTGTTTATTTTATAAAAAAGTCATATATTTGCATAAGATTTACGGAAAAATGAGAAGGCTTCGCAAGAAAGCCTTTTTTCGTACAGGTAGATCATCATTAATAAATATATGGAGTTTAGAAAAAATATTGAAACATTATTAAGTAATTTCCTTGAGACAAGAGAGGATTTATTTCTTATTGATTTAAAGATTTCTGCAGCAGATGACGTTACTGTGATTTTAGACGGTGACAACGGAGTGACTCTGCAGGATTGTCTGGATGCAAGCCGTGCAATAGAATTCAATGCAGATCGTGATGAGCATGATTTCAGCCTTCAGGTAATGTCTGCGGGATTGAGTGAGCCTTTGGCAACACCGAGACAGTTTAATAAAAACTTAGGAAGAGAAATCGAAATCATGTTAGAAGATTCTTCAACTATAGAAGGAGAATTGGCTAAAGTTGATGATGAGAAAGTTACATTGATTCTTCGTTATCGAAAACCGAAAGATATCGGTAAAGGTAAAGTAGATGTGGAAGAGGAGAAAGAAATTTTGTACTCTGAGATCAAAAAAGCATTGGTAGTAGTTAAATTTTAATAAAAGAAAAAAAGATAAATGGATAATATAGCGTTGATTGAATCCTTTGGTGATTTTAAAGACGAAAAGGGGATCAGTAAGATCGATCTGATGGCAATTATTGAAGATTCTCTAAAAACTCTTTTGAGAAAAAGATTTGATTCTGATGATCATTTTGATGTCATTGTAAACCCGGATAAAGGTGACTTTCAAATATTTTTAAATAAAACAATCGTTGAAGACGAAATGTCTGAAGATGATGATTTGGAAATTGAAATCACTGAAGCAAAAAAAATCGACCCGACTTTTGAAGTAGGTGAAGATTTTACCATGGAAATTCCTGTGGCTCAGTTGGGAAGAAGAAATATTCTTACATTGAAGCAGATCTTGGCTACGAAATTGCAGGAGCATAACAATGCGATGCTTTACGAGCAGTTCAAAGACAGAATCGGAGAGATTGTAACCGGAGAAATTCATCATATCCGTCACAAACACGTGATCTTGTTGGATGATGAAGATAACGAATTTATCTTGCCGAAAGAAAATCAGATATCTTCTGACTTCTTTAAGAAAGGTGAAAATATCAGAGCAATTGTAGAAAGTGTTGATTTTAAAGGTTCAAAACCTCAGATCATTATTTCTCGTACAGCTCCGAAATTCCTTGAGAAATTATTGGAATTGGAAATCCCTGAAATTCAGGACGGAACCATCATTCTTAAAAAAGCAGTGAGAATTCCTGGTGAAAAAGCAAAAATAGCTGTTGATGCATACGATGACAGAATAGATCCTGTAGGAGCTTGCGTCGGAGTAAAAGGATCAAGAATCCACGGTGTGGTAAGAGAATTGAGAAACGAAAATATAGATGTAATTCAGTGGTCGAAAAACCCTGAAATATTAGTGAAGAGAGCTTTAGGAAATGTTACCATCAATAAAATTGACATCAATGAAGAGACAAACTACGCAATGGTTTATACTCCAGTTGAAGAGATTTCTAAAGTAATCGGTAAGCAAGGACAAAATATCAGACTCGCTTCTTGGTTGACGGGGTATGAGATTGATGTGTATAGAGAAGCTAGTGAAGATGATGATGTTGATTTGAGAGAATTCAACGATGATATCGAACAGTGGATTTTAGATGAATTTAAAAAAGTAGGTCTTACTACTGCAAAATCTGTTTTAGATAAAGAAACGGAAAGTCTTTTGAATATGGTTGATCTGGAAGAGGAAACCATCGAAGATGTAAAACGTATCTTAAGAGAGGAATTTGAAGATTAAAATTTCGGAAATAAATTTTAATAAACAGTAAAAAGAATACTTTAATTTTAAGAATTAAAAAAACAGTAAATAATATAGATGCCAAAAATAAGATTAAATAAAGCGGTTAAGGAGTTCAATATATCGATGTCCAGACTAGTTGAGTTTTTACAGTCTAAAGATATCGTGGTTGAAAACAATCCTAACGCTCAATTAGAAGAGGCGGCATATTCTGCATTGGAAGCTGAGTTTGCCAAAGACGGCGAACAACGCAAAGCTTCCCATGAGGTGGTTATTTCTAAAGTTCCGGAAGAGAAACTGGAAATTGAGGAGAAGAAAACACCTGAAGTAATAAGAGCTAAAGCTAATAAACCAGAAACCAGAATCTTAGGTAAAATTGATTTGGAGCCTAAAAAACCTGAAGCTGTACAAGAAACTCCGGCTCCGGCACCTGTTGCTCCCGTTGAAGAGAAAAAGGAGGTCGTTGAAGAGGTAAAAGAACAAGCGAAGGAAGAACCAAAAGTGGTTTCTGAAACTAAACCAACACCAGAAAAGCAGGAGTTTAAAGTGTTGGATAAAATCGATTTGTCTCAAATTGAGGGAAATAGAAACAGACCTGCTAAAAAAGATAAGCCTAAAGTTGAGGAGGTAAAAGCTGAGGTAAAACCGGTAGAGCCCGTAAAAGAAACACCTAAACCGGTTGAAAAACCAATTGAGAAAGTGGAAGAAAAAAAACCAACACCTGTAGCGGAAGAACCTCAGGAATCTCAGAAGATTGAAACGGTTTATCAAAAGCTTGACGGACCAAAGATCGTAGGTGAAAAAATTGACTTGACTCAGTTTGCGCCAAAATCAAATTCAGGAGCCAAAAAGAAAAGAAAGAGAATTGAAAAGCCGGGTGGTCCGAACCAAAATACTGGGAACAACCAGCAAGGCGGAAATAATCAAGGCGGACAAAACCGTCCTCAAGGTCAGAATGGCCCAGGTGGAAACCGTCTTCCGGGACAAGGTGGTCCTCAAGGGAACAGACCTCCGGGACAAGGCGGTCAAAATCGTCCGGGTGGCCCAGGTGGAAACCGTCCTCCAGGACAGGGTGGTCCTCAAGGAAATAGACCTCCGGGACAAGGTGGTGGAAACCGTTTTGGAAACAACAACAGACCTGGTCAAAGAACAATGCCAGTCGAATTGACTGACGAGCAAGTTAAAAACCAAATCAAGGAAACCCTTGAAAAACTAACCAATAAAGGTGGTAAATCTAAATCTGCTAAGCACAGAAAAGATAAGAGATCTTACCGTAGAGAGCAGGATGAGCGTCAGCAAGAAGCAGATGCAAGAGACACTTCATTAAAAGTTACAGAATTCATCACGGTCGGTGAACTAGCAAGTTTGATGGATGTAAGTGCAACCGAAGTAATCTCTGCATGTTTCTCTCTTGGGGTAATGGTTACCATGAACCAAAGACTGGAAGCTGATACTTTACTATTGGTAGCTGACGAATTCGGATTTAAAATTGAATTCTCGGATGCTGATCTTGAAGAAGCAGATTCTGAAGAAGATATCGATACAGAAGAAAGCCTTGTTTCAAGAGCTCCGATTGTAACGGTAATGGGTCACGTTGACCACGGTAAAACTTCATTATTGGATTACATCAGAAAAACCAACGTTATCGCCGGTGAATCTGGAGGAATTACTCAGCATATCGGTGCATACAATGTGAAACTGGAAAACGGTCAGAGAATTACATTCTTAGATACACCGGGTCACGAAGCCTTTACCGCGATGAGAGCGAGAGGTGCACAGGTTACCGATATTGCAATCATCGTAATCGCTGCCGATGACGATGTGATGCCTCAAACTAAGGAAGCAATTTCTCACGCACAGGCTGCAGGCGTACCAATGATCATCGCTATCAACAAGGTTGATAAGCCAAATGCGAACCCGGATAACATCCGTCAACAACTTTCAGGAATGAATATTCTTGTTGAAGAATGGGGTGGAAATGTTCAGGCACAGGAAATTTCTGCTAAGATGGGTAACAATATGGATGTCCTTTTAGAGAAAGTTTTGCTTCAGGCAGAAATGCTTGAATTAAAAGCAAATCCTAACCGTGCTGCACAGGGAGTTGTTATTGAAGCTTCATTAGATAAAGGTAGAGGATATGTAGCAACAATGTTGGTACAGACTGGAACTTTGAGAGTTGGAGATTATGTAGTAGCAGGTAAAAATCACGGTAAAGTAAAAGCTTTGCTTGACGAAAGAGGCAAAAACCTTGAAGAAGCAGGTCCATCTATTCCGGCAACGATCTTAGGTCTTGACGGAGCACCAACAGCAGGTGATAAATTCAGAGTTTACGCTGACGAAAGTGAAGGTAAAGCGATCGCTAACAAGAGAGAGCAGTTACAAAGAGAACTTTCTATCAGAACTAAGAAGCATACAACACTTGAAGAGTTGGGTAGACGTATCGCTTTAGGAGAATTCAAAGAATTGAATATTATCTTGAAAGGTGACGTGGATGGTTCAGTAGAAGCACTTTCTGATCAGTTACAGAGATTATCTACAGAAGAAATCAGTGTCAACATTCTTCACTCAGGTGTAGGACAGATCACCGAATCTGATATCAACTTAGCTGCGGCTTCAGATGCAATTATCATCGGATTCAACGTAAGAGCCGGTGCCAACGCAAAAGAATTGGCAGACAGAGAAGAAATAGAAATCAGAACATATTCTATTATCTACAAAGCAATCGATGAGGTAAAAGAAGCGATGGAGGGAATGCTTTCTCCGGAGATTCAGGAGCAGGTAATCGGTAATGTAGAGATCCGTGAAGTCTTCAAGATTTCTAAGATCGGTACCATTGCAGGTTGTATGGTTCTTACCGGAAAAGTAACAAGACAGTCGAAAGTAAGATTACTGAGAGACGGTATTGTGAAATTTGATGGTGAGCTTGAAAGTTTAAAACGTTTCAAAGACGATGTAAGAGAAGTTACAAAAGGCTACGAATGCGGATTGAACCTTAAAGGTTACAACGACATCGAACAGAACGACATTCTTGAAGTATATGAAGAAGTTGCTGTAAAGAAAAAATTGAAATAATATTCAGTTATATATATTAAAACTGCCCGCATCATCCAATGCGGGCAGTTTTTGTTTTATGTGCGTTTGTCATAAATTTAATAGATTAGTTTGTCATTCCGGAGGAATCTAAACAATGTTTTTTGTGAATGTAGATTCCTCCGGAAATACAAACTAAGTATAAAAAAACCACCCGATCAGGTGGCTTTCATTGTTTTATGGTTGATCAGTATTTTCAGGAGTTCCTTGTGACGAATTATCTACTCTATTAATCAGCAATTTATTATACTGATCCGTCAATGCATTCAGCTGATTGATCACGGTAGCATAAGGTGACGGCGGAGTTTCTACCAGTAAGTGACGCGCATCTATTCTGTCTCTTAATGCATAATAAGCAGTATTGGTTTCTTCTCTTTTTATTTTAATGGTTTCCGGGCTTGCATCGCCATACTCCTGCGTACGGGATAGGTATTTGGCATTAAACTCTTCATTGACAGTTTTGAGCTCATTGACCCATGCAGATATATTGAATGAAGTGATGGCATCTGCAAGATCAGATTTGTTTTCCCAATCGCGGAGAAGATTATTGACCGTAGCGGTTTCTGCCTGATAGTTGAGACGCGTAATCCCACTGCCGTATAACTCCATATTGGTAAGAAGAAGCTGGGCTTTCTGTTGTTTGTCGGCTTCAAAATAATAGGTGTAACCAAGAAGAAAATAATAAATCCCGTTTACGGCATCATCTCTTCTTTCATCCAGTAGCAGAAGTTCCTTCGTTTTGTCACTTGCCAGTGCTTTTTTGTACAGTGCTTCCAGCTCTGTTGCTTTTGTTGTCAGTGTTGTCAATTTTGCTTCAATCCCTAACTGTTCCGGCGTGTTCAGGTTGATAATTCCTAGGTAGTCTTTTACGTATTGCAGATATTCTGCATTACGAAGTAATTTTAGTTCAATTGCGTTCATATTATAAAAATGTTTTGTTTTGTCTTTTTTCCGGAATGTTTGTCGCAGGGCTGAAAGATAGTTTCCCGGTTACCGGAAAGCTTGTTGCAGGGGTGCGACAACTTTTCCCTGCTTCCGGAAAGTCTGTTGCGAGGGTGCAGGAAGCTTTCCGGAAAGGTAGAAAGCTAGTTGCTGTCCTCAGACTTGCTTTTCCAGTAGTCTACCTGTTCTTTTAATTCTTTGATGCGTTCTTCGTATTGCTCGACGAGTTTTTCAGGAAGTTGATTTTGATAGATAAAACCATTATTTCCCCCATGTGTATTATCATAATTGAAAGACATCCCATCATTACTCAAAAAATCAAGAACACTTACATCTAAATGCTTGGCAATATCTTCCACCTGTGCAAATGCGGGTTTGCTTTTGTCATTCTCAAAGTTGGAATAGGTTTTTTGCGAAACATTCAGAACCTCGGCAAGATATTCCTGCGTAAAGTTTTTGTTGATTCTTGCTTTTTTCAGTTTCTCACCTAGCGTCATAATCGAAGTATTTTTTTCAAAAGTACATAAAATTTCTTTTAGAAAAATAATACGGAAATCAGTAATTTTCTACACTCTGTTATTAAAGCTTTTATTTTACATTTGTCACATAAAAGTTTTATATTTACATCATATAAAACACAATTGATTAAAAAAAATTATATTTATGACTAAAAAGCACTTGAAATGGCTTGTCGCCATTATCTTCTCATCTCTTACCATACAATCCTGCATACGCGATCATGCAATGTCGGAAGACGAAAAAAGCCAAGAACGTGCAAAGTTTGCTGCATTTGCAAATGCAAAAAAGCTACAACAGAAAACAACAGGTGGGGATTTGATCTATCAGGAAGGCTTCAGATATCTTTACAAAAGATATTATGATCTTCATCCTGAAGATACTCTACAGTTGGGGAACAATACTGCAAAACCAGATTTTAGTAAAGCTTCGCAGGTTTTTACTGGAAGTGATGGTTCGCAGACGGTACTTTTCCCGGTAGTGCTAAACAATACCGTAGTAAAAGTATTAGCTGCCAATATCAACAGTGACGAAGACTATATTCAGTTTTACAATGCCAACTCCGGAGACTACGTTATCGATAAAGCAAAGGATGCTTTTTCTCAGTCTTATTTGCAGCATAAAATAGATAAGACCTACAAAAAAACAATAGGTGAAACTGAGATAGAGGAAGTGGTGATTAACTGGCCGGCAAACATCCCTTCTTATGTAGAGATAAGAATACCGCCCGGCAGATCTGGTGAATGTGATGACCTCAGCGATTACCAAAATAACGGTTGCGGAGGACCACCACCATCAAGCTGCCCTCCTTATCAGAATTGTGACAACTCTTCTTTGGGTGGTAATGGCATTGCACAAGACAGTACAAAAACCCCTTGTGAAAAAATTGCAGCTATTGGAAAGAATACTAAGACTAAAAACTTGTTGACAACTTTGAAAATCAAAAGTACACAGACAGATCCTGCTACCGGTAAATATAGAGAAACAGGATATACTCTTACAGAAAATGGGGGGAATCTAAGTGAAGAAGAATTTTTAGGTGAGTTGGGCAAAAATGAAATGAAATTTAGTGTCGGCAGTCCTATTAATGGTTATATCCATAATCACAATCCTACAGGATTTTCTATCTTTACACCATTCGATCTTGCTTCATTTAGCTATATGCAAATGAGGGGGAGAATTAAAGATCCAAGCACATTCATCTTTGGCGTAATCACTCCTGGTAATTCAACTACGCAGGGTACACAGTATATGCTTGTGATTGATGATTTAGCTGCTTTTAGTTTATTTATTAATGAATACTTAAATGCTGATCAGAATTATGTAGATTGGCTTTATCACAGTTCTGGTGTTAAGCATGGAAATTCGGCATCTCAAAACGAAGATGGGTTTCTACAGTTTATGTGGAATTATAGTTCAGGATTAAAGCTTTTAAAAGGAGATCCTTCACTAAATAATTGGACTATGATAGAAAGAGGCGCAAGTTTTGGACAAAAAATAACAACACCTTGTAATTAATAATATTATGAAAAATTTTGAAATTTTAAAATTAAATGTTTTGATATTGATGATTTTCCCTTCGCTGGTATTTTCTCAACAATTCAACCCAAATACTTCTATTGCTTCCATTCAATGCTCTAGCTACACCCCAAATAATCAATTTGATAAATTTATTGGAACATGGAAATGGACAGATGGAAGTGAAACTTTAGAGATTGTACTGAAAAAAGAAAAAGTTTTAGTTCCATTTAAACATGATTCAAGTTGTCAAGATATTCTTTTAGGCTTTCATAGATACACTAAAAATGGAGTAATAATAGAAAGTACGCTTGAAAATATAAATTCTTTTCAAAATCAAAAATTATATTCACTTTATTCGTCTGGATTTTGGGATGATAATTACAATCAATTTGTCGGGAGTTTCAAGCATAGTTCAAGAAACAATATCATGCGCATAAAAATGGATTATATAAATAGTACCAGTTTAAAAATCATTTCGTTTGAGAACTATGAAGGAACCCGTATTACTGTTCCAGGAGATCCAATTGCAGACTTGACGATAGATTTACCTGTGAATATTATTTTAACGAAACAATAGATATAAGCCTCTTTCTGAGGCTTTTTATAGAATGATGAAAAATCTATTCTTAATAATACTCTTATTATTTACTTCACATTTTGCGAAGTCTCAGCAGTTGTCACCCAATGTGACGATTACTCCTATGGAATGCTCCAGCTATATCCCAAATCCTCTTATGGATAAATTTGTAGGACATTGGAAATGGATATCCGGAAACAATAGTTTTGAAATGATTCTGAAAAAAGAGAAAACATTTAATATAATTAAAGATGATCATTCCTGTGTTGATTATATTATAGGCTTTCATCAATACATTAAGAATGGTGTTATTATAGAAAACTCGTTACAACATCAGAATACTAATTTTAGTCAAAAATTAAAGTCAATATTTGGTGCTGGTGTCATTCCCGGTGATATACTTTGGGCAGGTATTGATAATTTATCTACTGGCAATAATGTTAAAATGGAAGTAGAATATATTGACAGCAATCACATTAAGATAATATCTTTAAAAAACGATCAAGGAACAAAAGTCTATTTTCCTGGCGAAACCATTCCTAGCTCAGAAATAACACTTCCACAGAATATTATCTTAACAAAGCAATAATATGAACCTCCTTCAAAGGTTTCTATTGCAGTTTATGAAAAATATATCCTTAATAATACTCTTATTATTTACTTCACATTTTGCGAAGTCTCAGCAGTTGTCACCCAATGTAACGATCACTCCTATGCAGTGCTCAAGCTATATTCCCAATCCTCTTATGGATAAATTTGTAGGACATTGGAAATGGACTTCCAGCAACAATAGTTTTGAAATGATTCTGAAAAAAGAAAAAACATATAATATAATTGAAGATGATCATTCCTGCGTTGATTATATTATTGGCTTTCATCAATACATTAAGAATGGTGTTATTATAGAAAACTCGTTACAACATCAGAATACTAATTTTAGTCAAAAATTAAAGTCAATATTTGGTGCTGGTGTCATTCCCGGTGATATACTTTGGGCAGGTATTGATAATTTATCTACTGGTAGTCACGTCAAAATGGAAGTAGAATATATTGATGCTACCCATATTAAAATAAAATCTATCAAGAACTATCCAGGAACAAAACTTTATTTGCCTGGTGAAACCATTCCTAGCTCAGAGATAACTCTTCCGCAGAATATTATTTTAACAAAACAATAATTTGAACATCTTTCGGGAGGTTTTAGTATATGAAAAATATGAAATTATTTATTTTGACGTTGATGATTTTGCCAACATCCGTATTTTCTCAACAATTCAACCCAAATACTTCTATTGCTTCCATTCAATGCTCTAGCTACACCCCAAACAATCAATTTGATAAATTTATCGGAACATGGAAATGGACAAATGGCAATGAAACTTTGGTAATTGTATTAAAGAAAGAAAAAGTTCTTGATGTATGGAAAGAAGATACTTGTGAAGATGTTTTGATTGGCTTTCATAAATATACTAAAAATGGGATAATAATAGAAAGTACGCTTGAAAATATAAATTCTTTTCAAAATCAAAATTATATTCACTTTATTCGTCTGGATTTTGGGATGATAATTACAATCAATTTGTTAGGAGTTTCAAGCATAGTTCAAGAAACAATATCATGCGCATAAAAATGGATTATATAAATAGTACAAGTTTAAAAATCATATCATTTGAGAATTATGAGGGAACTCGCATTAGGATACACGGCGATCCGGTTCCAGATTTAACGATAGATTTACCTGTGAATATTATTTTAACTAAACAGTAGATTGATGAATGCTAATGTGAAATGTATCACCTTTTTGTTAATCTTCACCTCTTTCTTTCGCAAAGCCAAATCAAAAACCCGACTCATGAAATGTTATTAGATTATGAGAGAAAGGCTCTTTATTTTGAAGTTAAAGGAGATTACAATGAGGCTTTAAAATTATATTATCAAATAAAGACTACTGATTCCGTAAGTGATTTAAGTAAAAGATCAAATAACAAAATTGATTATTTATTACCCATATGTAGAAAAGAAACAGTTGATAAACTAAAGGGAAAATGGAAGCTGAAAAAAAAACTCAGAAATGAAGATACAGATATAATATTTACAAGTTTAATAGTTTTTACCGACGAAAAAATTATTTTCATTGAAGATACAAGTTGTAATGAGAAAGAAGTTTCAAGTCAGGATTTATTAATTGAAGCTTATCCCCAAAAAACCGATTCTGATTTTCCTACAATTAGATTTGGCAAGAATGAAGTTTGGGTTTTGTCTTTTAGGGAAATAAATAATGAGAAAAGATTAATCTTAGAGCAGAGAGTTGACAAAAATGGAGATAAACATTTTACCCTTGATGAAAGGAGAATGATAAAAAATCCATTAAAAAGGAAAAAAGCTCTAGATGATGAAGTTCATATTTATTATGTCAAAATAAAATAATTTATCAAACTCTTCTTTGCCAAAAGGAGAATTGACAATGATAAAGCAGTAGAATATGATTGTTAGAGTTTTGTGTTATCATTATTTCTTATTTTTTCTTGTACGTCTTAAAAAAATGAAATTGAATATGTAGAATTTGAACATAAATTTAAATAAGAAAGATAAGTGATAAAATCTTGGTTAGGATTCTTTCCTCACAAAAAAAGTATAATAAAGAAAGAATTGTTGAACTTAGCTGTCATGGGAAATCTTTTATAAGAAATCCAATCAGTGAAAAGGATTACCAAATATTATTGAGTCTATTTTTAAAATTAGAGAAAATGATTCAATAATGGTTTTTATAGACTGGGGGTTCTTAATACAATTGAATTTAGAAAAGGAAATGTAATTTTAAGTATATAAATAAAAAACGGTGCCTCTAAAATAAGAAGCACCGTTTTTATTATAATTTAAATTATTTACTTATTCTTTTATAAACTTAAAGGTTTTAGTTACGCCTTTTTTGTTAGTGAAATTAGCAACATAGTTACCTTTAACTAATGTAGTAATATTGATTTTGCTATCTACCAATTTAGAAGTTAAAACTAATTTTCCTGAAACGTCATAAACATTGATTAGTAGATCTTTGTCTTTTTCGTTAATCTGTATATAATTTTTAGCAGGATTAGGATAAAAATCAACTTTAGTATCGTTTGCGGCAATGATGTCATTAGTAGAAAGCGTCGAAAGATTGTCAGAAGTAGTAATTAAACTGAAATTCTGGCTTCCGCTGGTCAATGTGCCTTTGTGAGTAACTGTAATTGTGTATGTACCTGAAGGATTGTCAATATCAACTCTTTCAAAATTGTCAACATTGTTTGTTGAAGTACGTGTTGCTGGAGAAGCAAAATCTGACATACCCTGTAATTTCCAAGGATAGTATGTAGTGTCATTTTTAACCACTTTTACATCCAAATCATTCACAAGATAAACCGTAGTAGGATCTACTGTTCCTGAGTTTGAAGTCGGAGCTTGAGGGTCAGTCCAAGAGATTGATACTTTTAAAGGATTAGTTCCACTTGCAGTTACTGTTTTTGTATAGGTTTGTCCTTGGCTCAATGTAAGTTCCTCAATAACACTTTTACTAGTAGCTGTAGTAGAATTTTTATCACGAATTGCAATCGCTGCTTTTTGTGCGTTTACAAGTCCCCATCCAAACTGATAGTCTGGTCCAATATCATCACCTGCTTCATCTGCTGTATGTAAAATTAATCCTTTAGCAGTTGCAGCCTTCATATAAGTATTATACAACTGTTTGTAATATTGCTGTATTAATAAAACTACACCTGTAATACCCGGTGAGGCCATTGAAGTACCTTGCATCGATGCATAAGATGTATTATTTGCAGTAGAACTATTACTTGAATATACAGCAACTCCCTTCATAGATATGTCTGGCTTTATTCTTCCATCATCTGATGGCCCAAAGCTACTGAATGATGACATTATTACGCTTGCAGAATTGACATATGTAGGTACATTATTTACGGCTGCTACAGTTATTATATTTTTAGCATTGGCATGTCCAAAGATCATATCCCAACCATATTTTGCAGCTAATTGTGTTGTGCCCGGAGCTGTTGTGTCATTTCTGCTGTTTCCTGCTGAAACTACAGGAAGATAATATGGGTTATTATAGCAAATATTGTCAAACTGTCTTGCACGGGAATCATATGCTCCATAAAACCACAAACTGCTCAATTGTCCAATACCATATGAATGATTAGAGGTTAAAAGTCCTGCAGATGCTTCGGTTAACATTTCTGTAAGGTCAGAATCCCAGTTATAGGAATTTATTGAAGAATTGAATGCAACTCCTCTTGCTGCCGCTACAATTCCTTGAGCTGCAATAGTTCCTGATACGTGAGTAGGGTGAGATTGGTAATCTGCACCATCCAAAAGATTAATTTTTGTTACACCGTTCACCATAAATTCTTGGTGAGTGGATTGAGCATTTCCTCCGTCCCACACACCAGCGATCATATTTTGCCCCTGTATATTAATACCTAAAGCTCCGCCACTGTAAAGTCTATTTGCTCTTGCAGTATTGGCAGCACCTTCATTATATGTTTGTGCATATAAAACTTCACCAGTTGGGGTTACATCCATTATTTCTTTAATACCATAATTGTTATCTCCGAAATAAGTAACTTTTTTGATATTTGGATTTTGTTGTAAGTAATTAGAAACTCTTATTTTAGCTTCTCTATCTTCTTTCAATAACTCTTCTTTAAGAATTTTATTTCCTTCTTTATTAGAAAAACTTGCTATCCTTTCTCTTTCTTGACTGCTTTGAGCATTAATAAAGAAAGGTAAAACCAAGGAAGCAAATAAATAATATTTATTTTTCATTTCAAAAACTTTAGTCCACGCAAACTTACATATTTTTTTTATAAATTCATTAAATATATGTATATGTTAGTTATTATTTATTTTATATCCTTAATAATTGTGGGATTGTGATACTTTCAAATGTTTTTTATATTGAATATTTAATGTTATATTTGAATATTAAAATTAATTAAAATATGAAAATTATACCATTATTGTTATTTGCCATTGGTACTTCTATCTCTGGACAAAACGTATCTTTTGATCAGTCTGATAGAAGTATTATGATTAGAAACGGTGTTTTCTCTGAGTCTGAAAAGGATTCGAAAATTTTAGGATCACAATTTTTTACAGAATCTTATATTGATGCAGAAATTGTAAATGCAAATGCAAATGTAAAAGCCAAATATAATGCTTTCAAAGATGAAGTGGAGGTTTTAAAAGATGAAAAAGGATTTATAATTTCTAAAATACCCGAGTATAAAGTTGTAAAGTTTCTTCCTACCAATGAATATCTGGAACTCGTAAAATATTATGATGAAAAAGGTAATGAGACAGAAGGGTATTTATTCCAAGTCGCAAAAAAAGGAGATGTTGTATTATATAAAAAAGAAAAGATAACTTTAGAGAAAGGAAGAGCGGCTACATCATCTTATGATTCTGACGTTCCATCAAAATACAAAAGACAATCACCTAAGTACTTTATAACAGACGAAGGCGGCAAGATTTTACAATTCCCAGATAATAAAAAAAGAGTAATCGATTTATTTCCATCAAAAAAATCTCAAATAGAGGAATATATAAAAGCGAAAAAACCAAACTTTTCTCAGGAAGCGGATGTGATTAATTTTTTAAAGGCGATCTAAGACTATTGAATTTAAAATAAAGTTATAATTAAAATTTATTGGAATAAAATTATCCTTATAAATCTATAAGGTTCGTGATCAATTTAAATAGTACGGAACCTTTTTAATAAAACTAATTGTTTTTGATAATTACATTTTTTTACTTCAACAAATATTCAAAACTGAAATTTTTAAATGTTAAAATTTTATAATTTATTTTCCGTTAAAATTAAATTGTTAAAATATATCATTATAAGGCTTTTTATATAAATGGTGTATATGATATATGATTGAATAATTCATTAAATTCTATTCACATAGATAGAATAAAGTTAAAAAATTTGCGAGTATTAATATTTTTTAACATATTTGCAGCAAATAATATTAAATTTTGTTAATATGAACGTTAAATTAAGTGTATTAAGTGCTGGTGTTTTGTTCTTTATTGGTGGGCAAAGCTTACTCGCGCAAGAAACTGCAACCAAGAAAGATACTTTAGAAACAAAAATCGATGAAGTAGTTATTTTAGGTTATAGTAAAACTTCGTCAAAACCTAAGGACAATACTGCTACAGTAACAATCTCAGGAGAAAGGTTAGAAAATAGACCAAATTCTTCATTTTTAAGTTCGTTACAAGGAGAAGTAGCCGGTTTAAGTGTTAGTACAACTTCCGGTTCCCCAGGATCCGCAAAAATTGATTTAATTATTAGAGGGGTGTCTTCTATTAATTCTCAATCAGATCCTTTGTTTGTAATTGATGGTATGATTTCCAATGCTGTTCAATATCGAAATATAAATCCAAGTGATATTGAAAGCATGTCGTTTCTAAAAGATGCAGGTGCTACATCAATTTATGGAAATAGAGGAGCTAATGGTGTTGTTATTATTAAAACAAAGTCAGCAAAATTCGGTAATAGATTTGGTGTTACCTATAATGGAACAATTGGAATTAGCACATTGCCACAAACGAAGTATGATCTGTCAAATTCTCAACAATTGTTGACAATTCAAAGAGCTGCTGGACAAGGGCAGGGTGTTGGCATGACTGATGCTCAAATTGCTGGATATAGCACAAATACAGATTGGAAAAAAGTGCTTTTCAGACAAGGACTTACACAAAACCATGATGTTGCAATGGCTTTTGGAGGTGAAAATATTGCAAATTATACTTCTTTCGGTTATATGAATCAAGAAGGTGTTGTACCTACAACTGATTTTCAAAGATTTACTTTAAGAAATAACTTCAATGGTAAATCTAAAAATCAGAAATTCACGTTTGGTGCAAATGTTGGTGTTGCTTTTTCTAAAAGACATCAGTTAGATCAAGAAACTTCTACAACTATTGATGCTAATGTTGTTCAAAACCCTTTATTAGTAGGTATTACTGCATTGCCAACATTGGCTTCAGGTCAGTTTAGCAGCGGACAAGCTTTATTTAATTCAATCGGATCAGACTTTGGAAATGGTAAAAATGTTTATGTTTTAGAAGATGTTTTAAAAGGAACTTTGCCAAATGAACTTACTGAAACAAGTATTTTGACGAATTTTAATGCATCATACAAACTAACTGATGAGTTGACAATCTCTAACCGTTCTGGTGTTGATTATAAATATGGAACTAGAACCTTTGCAAGAACTCCTCAATCATATTTAGCAATAGTTGTTGCATCAACTTCCGCTACGGCTGCTGTGCCTAATCCATTCGGTGGATCAGAGAGTATGACTAAAACTAATGAGTTTAACTTTAACTCAGTAACGAGTATGAATTTTCATAAAATCTTTAATGAAGATCATACATTAGATGCAGGTGTTTATTTTGACTATGTTAAAACTCATTATTCTGCAACTGGGCAAACTCAGAATGGTTTAAACCCATTAAATTATGTTTTCGGTGCTGGAACTGGATATGTTCCATTTGATGTTAATAATCCTACATTTTATAGACCTACTATTAGTGCGTCTAAAGTTACCGCAGGAACGTTGGCTTACTTTGGTTCATTAGATTATGATTATAAAGGAAAATATGGTGTTGGCGGAGTAGTAAGAAGAGATGCTTCTTACAGATTCGTTGGAGATTACAAATGGGCTACTTTTTGGTCAGTATCTGGTAGATGGAATGTCGATCAAGAAAACTTTATGGAAGGTTCAGGATTTGATATGTTAAAATTAAGAGGTTCATATGGTACTCAGGGTAACCAAATGATTGTTGCTGCTGCTTACGGAACAAATCCATTATTAGTAGGAACAAACTTAGTAAGAAACACAAATACCGTTGGTTTAGGATATAATAATATAAACGGAGCATATTACACGAGCGTTATTGGTAATCCTACAGCGCAATGGGAGGAAATTTCTCAGTTTAATGTTGGTCTAGATTTTAAAACTTTAAAAGGGAGATTAGAAGGTACTTTTGATTATTATAAGAAGAAAACAGATAAGCTGTATAATGATATCAATTTGTCTGCAATCACCAGCTTATATGGTATCAATGGTAATAATGGATCTATGCAAAATGAAGGGGTTGAAGGAATGCTAAGATATACTCTTCTTAAAAATGAAAATGCTAGATTTACGGTATTTGCAAATGCTGCTTATAATAAGAGCAAAATCTTAAGCCTTGTAAAAGGTGATGAAACTGGAACAATTAGAAATGTTGTTGGTGGACAACTTGCCGAATGGACTTTAGTAAGATATGCTGGAGTAAATGCTAGTAATGGTAATTTATTATTCTTGGATAAAGATGGTAATTTAACTGAAGATCCAAATCCAAATACAGATGCTGTTGCTACTGGTAAAAACTACTTACCTAAATGGACTGGAGGTTTTGGTTTTAATTCTGAATATAAAGGTTTCTTTTTAGATGTGAATTTTACTTTCCAACAAGGCGCTTGGAGATATGATAACCAAATGGATTATGTGTATGATGCCACAACTGTAGGAGGATATAATGTTTCTTCTGATTTGTTAAATGCATGGACCCCAACAAATACAAATACAAATATCCCTTCATTATCTGCTGCGAATGCTGCGTTGTCAGGAAGTTCAGATAGATTTTTAAGAGATGCGTCTTTTATTAGACTTAAAAATGTTGTGTTAGGTTACTCTCTTCCTAAATCTGTTCTTGAAAATACAGGGATCAAGGGAGCGAAACTTTTTATACAAGGAGAAAACTTACTAACTTGGACAAAATGGAAAGGATATGATCCTGAGCCAGTATTTACTGTTTCAACATCTGTATATCCTAATGTAAGAACAATTTCAGTAGGAGCAAGCGTCGATTTTTAATAATAAATATAAAAGAAATGAGAAAATATATAAATAAAATTTTAATTATAGCATTTACTGCCGCTTTAACAGTATCATGTTCTGATGCGTATGATATTGTTCAAGATGGTGAGCTATCTGATGAAGCCGTATTTCGTTCTACTTCAGATTTAGAAAAATATTTAGCTGGATCTGTATATACTAGTATTGATACATCTAATGAAATTAAATTTACTTCAGTCTTTACTGACGAGGTGAGATTAGGTCCTTCAAATACTGGTCAAGATGTTGGCTTGCATAGGTTTATCCTTAATTCAAATGATGGATATTCTTCAGGGATTTGGCTAGGTTATTATACTACAATTAATAGAGTGAATAGGCTTTTGGAAGCAGCTGCTAAAATTGTTCCTACTGCTGGTGAGCAGGCTGGTTATAATAATATACTTGCCGAAGCTAGAGCGGTGAGAGCACTTGCATATATATCTTTACAATCATATTATTCAACAAATATGAAAGATAATAATGCTTTAGGTGTTATTTTATCAGATTCTGTTCCAGGAATCAACGATCAATTACCTAGAAGTACCAATGGCGCAATTTGGTCATTTGTTGAGGCAGATCTTCAGTTTGCATTTGACAATATCAATGCAGCCTATCAGACAACTAACGGTCATGCATCTCCGTTTTTTGTATCAAAAACTATGGTTAATGCACTGAGAGCAAGAATGTATACTTACAGAGGAAATTATACTTTGGCTAAGCAATACGCATTAGATGTTGTAAATAATTCTGGTTTAACACTTACATTGTCTACTCCAAATGCTCCAGGAACTGTTGGTAGTACTACTTGGAATAATGTATTTTATAGTGAAACAGCTAACCCAAACCCATACAGAAAAATTTGGAATGATACAGCTCCTGGAGAGAGTATTTTTACTTTGGCTAGATTAGTAGGTGGGACAGGTGGAAATATAGCAGCCCTATATACAACTAATACAACAAACATTACTGGATCACCTTTATTTGCTTTTGGTTTAAATTTATTTGCAAACCTAACTTCAAATACAAATGATATTAGAAGATATGCATTTATTGATCCTACTTCTACGCCTGCAAATAATATTTACGTGATTGACAAATATCCTGGAAAGGGTAACCAACCACTTAAAAATAATATTAAGGTAATCAGACTTTCAGAAATATACTTAATTTTAGCAGAGTGTGAAGCGCAAACCAGTCTTACCGCAGCTGCTAATTATGTTAAAGCTGTAAGAGATGCGAGAAAATATAGTGGATCTGCTGCTGTGCCAGTTTATGCAAGCAAACAAGAAGCTTTAAGAGATATTTTGAAAGAAAGAAGGGTAGAACTTTGCTTTGAAGGTCATCGTTATGTTGATCTTAGAAGATTAGGAGCTGAAGCAGCTGTAAGTATTGATAGAAATGCTGCAGATGATATTATTACTGCTCCTCTTACGCTTTCTATTTCTGATAATAGATTTACATTACCAATTCCAGCGGCTGAAATCAATGGAAATCCAACTATTCAGCAAAATCCTGGTTACTAATTATAACATTTAATTATTTAGTTATGAAAAAAATTTTAAGTCTAGTTACATTAGTATCATTACTATTTGTTTTTAATTCTTGCAAAGATGAGGAAGAAATTTATTATGAGGGAGATTCTTTAGTAAACTTTGATAAGACTGCTCAAATAGCAAATGTTATCTTAAATAATAACAATGCAGATTACTTAGTTACTTATGGTGTTACGAAAGCTTCACAATCAGACAATACAGTAGAAATAGTCTTTGACGCTGCAAATTCAACAGCTGTTTTAGGCACAGATTTTACTATCGTAGAAGGTACAGATGTTTTAAAAAGCGGTTCTGCTGTTGGAGATTTTAAAATTAATGTTAAAGAAAGTGCAGCCAAATTAGGAAAAAAAGCAGTTTTCACTTTGAAATCAAACACATTAGGTACGGCACCATTTAATAAAAAAGTGGAAGTTGCGTTCACACTGGTATGCCCTGCAGCAACTTTCCCGGGAGTGTTTTCAGTAAAAAATGTATTATTTGGTACCTATGATGTTGAAATTGTCGCAGGAACTGTAGCAAATACATTTATCCTTAAAGATTATATCGAAACAGGATTTGATATTACTGTAAACTTTAATCCTTTGACTGGTGAAGTAAGTCTTCCTGTTACACAACAATCAACAGGTTATGTAAATGGAGCCAATGGTGTAATTTTTATTAAACCAGCTATAGATGGTTCAAGAGGAACTGTAGATTTTTGCAATAAAATAATGAATTTAAGATTATCTTATGGTACACCAGGAGGTGCAACTTACACTTCTGGTGGGGCTACATCTTATGCAGATGTTTTCACAGGATACTAATTTTTATTAAAAAATACTCAAAGCCACCTTATTTTAAGGTGGCTTTTTTTTATTACTTTTGCGTAATATTACGCTTAATGAAATACTTACTTGTCTTCATATTTTTCTTTTGCTCGTTTTTTCAAGCTCAAGTCATCGTCAACAAAACAGATTCCAACCGATTGGATAAAAAGTTGTCAGATACTTTGGTAATTGACTCCGGTAAGAAAGACTCTTTAAAAATATTCAAACCAACCATTCAGGATTATCAATATCAGACGCAATTTTCTGAGAAGAAAGTTTTTGATACGGTGATGACATTTGATAAAACAAATGTTTTTTCACAATATAATAATAGGGATAATTTTGGTAGGGTTCAATTTGCTAATATTGGTGCAGGATTCAATCCCTTATCTTATGAAGTGAATGCTGAGGGAAATTTATCACTTTTGCCGGCAAATAAATCCTATGGTATTTTAGGTGTCAATGATATTAAATATTACGACGTCAAAACTCCTACCGCAACTTTTATTTATCATACCGCAATGCGAAATGGCGCTGCGCTATCATCCACTTATACTCAAAACATCGGTAAAAGATTCAATTTTGCTGTAGAATATATGGGATTGCGCTCGCAAGGTTTTTACAGAAATTCTTTAGCAGCCAATAACAATACTTTATTTTCCGGTCATTACATTTCAAAAAGTGGAAACTACGAACTATTTGCTCACTATTTACATCAAAATGTTAATAATGAAGAAAATGGCGGAATCTCAGATGATGCGCTTTTTCAATCTGGCAACAGTGAAAGTAACAAAGAAAATGCTCAGGTTAATTTAACTGGGTCAAGTTCTCAATTTTCCTACAGACGTTATTATTTAAGTCATCAGTTTACTCCTTTCGATTCGGAAAAATTTCCTTTTAGGATAAGACATACTTTGTCAAATCAAGGAAATAAATATTATTATTTCCAAGATGGGTTAGAAAATTACTGGTATGATACAGCTTCCGAAATTGTAAACGGATTTTCGCCTTCAACAAAAAAATATTCCAATAATTTCAGCAATACAGTTAGTTTGGTTTTAGATAATGAAAAATTTAAGCTAGACGCAGGTGTACGATATCAAATGTTGAAATTTGGTTTAAATGAAATTGATTTGCCACTTGTTGACGTTCCAGCCGAGTTAAAAGAAAACAGATTGGGAGCAGTAGGAAATTTGCAGGTAAAATTATTTGATAAATTTCAGTTAAATTCATTTTTAGAATTTTCAAATGGAAGTCAATTTGGCAATTATGTGAAAACAACAAACAACATCAAGTTTGAGCCGATCAAAGATTATTTTGTCAATGCAAAGGTTAATTTCCAAAGTGTTTACCCGTCGTTTAATTATCTTGCCAATTCTTCTGTTTATAGAAGTTTTAATTATTATCTTCAGGATGCGAAAAATCAGACAGTAACAGAAATTGGTGGTAATATTAATCTGAAATGGTTCAAATCTGAATTGTTTGCCAATTATTTCAGGATAGATAATTATACCTATTTCGATTCATCAGCAATGCCTCGTCAAAGTGACAATTCATTAAACATCTCTCAAATCGGAGGCGATGCAACTTTCAGCTATAGAAAATTTCACTTAAATACAAGAGTTCAGTTTCAGAGCGCCTTAACGAATAAAGAACTTTTACCAATGCCATCGTTCATCGGAAGAGCAAATTTCTTCTTCCAATCGAAAGCATTTAAAAACGCTGCGGAAATTCAGGCAGGGATCAAAGTGTATTATTTCTCAAAATTTGCTTCAAGAGAATATTTCCCAATTCTTAACGAATATATTCTACCAACAGCAGATTCCTTCTCTATCGGAGGGCAGCCTATCGCAGATCTTTATGTTAACATGAAAGTAAAAAAAATGTTCTTTTATATTGAAGGACAACAAATCGGAACTTTTCTTTCATATAACAAAGCCTACGCATTTCCTCATTATCCGGTCTATGATTTCAGGCTGAATATCGGAATTGTATGGTATTTGTTCAACTAAATTCAATCCAATTGAAAACAGTCAATAAAATAGCATTTAACGATATTGAGAGTATTCCTCAATTGGTTAAAGATTTTTTAAATCAAGAAATAGAAGGTTTTGAAAAACAAACTTTTTCATTTGATAATTTTGCTCAGCAGATCAATCAGAAACAAAACTTTTTTGACAATTCTCAAAGAGAAATCATTTATAAAGCATTCTCAGATCAGCTTTCAGAATTAAAACTTTCGTCCAAACAGAGAGAAAACATCGAAAGTTTAAAATTTCACAATACGTTTACGATCACTACAGGACATCAGTTGAATCTTTTTTCAGGACCTGTTTTTTTTGTGTATAAGATTTTGCAGACCATAAAAACCTGTACTAATTTACAACAGAAATTTCCTGATTTCAGTTTTATTCCGGTGTATTGGATGGCTTCTGAAGATCATGATTTTGCTGAAATTAATCATTTTAAAACCGAAAATAATTTTTACGAAATCAACGAGAAATCGGGTGGAGCTGTAGGTAGAATAAAAATCAACGATACCTTTTTTATTTCTGAATTTGAAAAGGAATTTAAAGATTCTATTTTCGGAACAGAATTGATTTTGATGCTTAAAGAAGCGTATAAAGTCGGAAATACTTTAACTGAAGCGATACAAATTTTGGTCAACAGATTATTTTCAGAATTCGGATTGCTGATTCTTGATGGCGATTCCAAAGCATTAAAAAATCAGGTTAAAGATATTTTTAAAGATGAATTGCTCAATTTCAGCTTGCATAAAACATCGAAAGAAAAAGTAGATTTTCTGACAGGAAAATATGGTAAAGTTCAGGTAAATCCGAGAGAAATTAATTTGTTTTATCTTTCGGAAACTAGGGACAGAATCGATTTCGATGGTGAAAATTATTTTGTTGTAGATACAGATAAGAAATTTACGAAAGAAGAGATTTTAGTTGAATTAGAGAACTTTCCGGAAAGATTCAGTCCGAATGCTTTGATGCGACCGGTTTTTCAGGAGAAAGTTCTGCCCAATTTAGCATACATCGGTGGAAATGCAGAGATCATGTATTGGCTGGAATTAAAAGACTATTTTACAAAAGTCAATATTCCTTTTCCGATTTTGATTCCAAGAAATTCAATGCTTTTTATTAAAGAGAAAACTTTAGGTAAAATTGAAAAACTGGATTTAAAGATTGAAGATTTTTTTCAGAATTTTACCAAAATTACCAACGCAAAAATTTTACAGAACAATTCTATCCTTGAAAGTCTTGACGAAAAGGAAAACAGCTTAATTCATAATTTTTCAGAATTGAAAAGTTTGGCAGAAACCACTGAAAAATCTTTTGGAAATTTGGTGAAAGCTGAAGAAGTCCGTCAGTTGAAATCTTTTGAAAGAATGAAAAAAAGATTGCTTCATGCAGAAAAAATTAAGCAAAACGAATTGCTTGAACGGCTAGAAATGTTATTTTTAAATGTTCATCCTGCAAAAACATGGCAGGAGAGAATTTTTAATTTCTCTGTGTTTTTTGCAGATTATGGCTATTCGTGGCTCGAAAACTGTTTGGAGGAAATGGAAGTTGAACAATCAAAATTAATAATTGTTGCCATTTAATTTTAAAGAAGTATTTTTGTACATTATAATATCGAAAATGATTAAGAGGTTTTTTTTACTGTCTGGTTTATGTATGTTTCTGAGTGTCTCTGCTCAGAAGACGCACACGGTTATAAAAGGTGATAATCCGTATAATATTTCAAAGAAATATGGGATTACTATTGATGAGTTGCAAAAACTCAACCCAAAAATCAAAGACGGAAAATTGGCGATTGGTGATGTTCTTAATGTGAAAGGAGGGAGTGCTGCAGTTGTAAAAGTAACTTCAGCATCTGTATCTTCTTCAAAAACAGGGAAAATTTATCTTCAGCCGAAACAGACGATTTACGGTATTACAAAGCAGTACAGAATTTCTGAAGCAGATTTAAGAAAATTAAATCCTGAATTAGATTCTCACATGAAGATTGGTGATGAAATTACGTTGCCAATAGACAGTATTAAAAAATATGGTGGAAATCTTGCGACAGTTGCTCCTGCAAAACCTACTGAAGCACCCGTAGAAACGGTTCTGCCAAGCAATACAAAAACAAAGGTAGATTCCGGAAACGAAAAATCAACAACGGTTCACACTTCCTCCAGTCAGGACGAATATGCGACGTATACTGTTGAGCAAGGAGACACAGTTTTCTCCATCGTTAATAAATTCGGAATTACAATCGACGAGCTGATTGCATTGAATCCTGATTTATCAAGAGGTTTGAAAACCGGAATGGTTCTTAAAATCAAAAAATTAGACGCAGCCTATACCAAGAAAAGTGGCGATGCATTGAGTATAGTTTTGATGTTGCCTTTCGGTTACAGCACCAACGAAACCCAATACAGATCAATGGCAGTCGATTTCCTTACCGGAGCAAAATTAGCCATTGAAAGAAATGCTGCAAACGGACAAAAACTGGATATTAAAATTGTTGATTCAGGTAATGAAGCCTCATTTAAAAGTTCATTAACGCAGATTAATCCAAATAACACAGATTTAATTGTAGGTCCTTTCTTCAAATCAAATGTAATTGATTTGCTTGACTTTACAAAAAATCAGAAGATTCCCGTTGTTGCACCATTTGCAAACTCCCCTGAATTATATAATTATAGCAATTTAATTATTGTTGAAACCAACGATCAGACGTATTCTGATAAAATCGTTGAAGAAGTAAAAGCAGTATATTCTGATCAGAAAATATATATCGTTGCAGATTCTAAAAGAGAAAATGCCAATTATATTAAAGCTAATTTAGAAAAAGCTGTTAAAAACGCTAATGTCGCGATCGTAAGTTCTGCTGCAGATATTCAGTTGGATCAAAACATGATGACAGGACAGTCTGCACCTGTAATTGCAATTTTGGCAAGTGATAATGATAATGTAGGAGAGGCTTTCTCAAGCAGAATGATTGCACTTTCGAAAGAAGTTCAGGGTATGAAAGCATTCAGTTTATACTCTGTACCAAGTTTTGAAAAGAAAGTCGATGAATTGAGTCAGGCAAGTTTGGTTTATCTGATGGACAGAAAAATCAATACCGATGGAAGCTTCGAAAAAGAAATCTTGGCAGCATACAAAGCTAAATACTGCAAAACTCCGGGTAAATATGCCGTAATCGGTTTTGATGTGATGAATGATATGCTGGCAAGAGAAAATAAGAAAGGAGAAATCTTTAAACAAATGAATAAAGTGCAGACTCAGCTTGCTACAAAATTTGAATTTGTGAAGTCTAAAACCAATGGAGCTTATGTCAATACAGGTTTCCGTGTTATTAGATTGGTTCCGTAAACTTAAAGTAATTCTACTTTTAACTATATATTTGTATTAATTTTTAAATCAATAAATGAAAGCACTTGTATTTCCTGGGCAAGGTTCACAGTTTGTAGGTATGGGAAAAGAATTGTACGATTCCCGTAAAGACATCAAAGATCTGATGGAGTATGCCAATGAAATCTTAGGATTTGATATTATTTCCATTATGTTTAATGGAGCAGATGAAGATCTGAAAAAAACTGAGGTTACCCAGCCTTCAATATTTATTCATTCGGTTGCTGCATTGAAAGCGGTAAACGGACTTGGTGCAGAAATGGTTGCGGGACATTCTTTAGGAGAGTTTTCAGCCTTGGTTGCTAATGGTGTTTTATCATTTGACGACGGTTTAAAGCTTGTCTCTGAAAGAGCTAAAGCAATGCAGGCAGCTTGCGACGCAAACCCAAGTTCTATGGCGGCGATTTTGGGATTGGATGATGCTAAAGTTGAAGAAATCTGCGCAACTATAGATGGAATTGTGGTTCCTGCAAATTACAACTGTCCCGGACAATTGGTAATTTCTGGTGAAACTGCTTCTGTAGAAGAAGCTTGCGTAAAGTTGAAAGAAGCAGGAGCAAAAAGAGCATTATTGTTACCTGTAAACGGAGCTTTCCATTCACCTTTGATGCAGCCGGCTCAGGAGAGATTGGCAGCAGCAATTGAGAATACGAAATTCAGAAAAGCTACAATCCCTGTCTATCAGAATATTACAACAACGGCTGTAACTGATCCTGAACAAATTAAAAACAATCTAATTGCTCAGCTTACAGGTCCTGTAAAATGGACACAGTCTGTGCAAAATATGATCAAAGACGGTGCTACCAATTTCATTGAAGTAGGACCCGGAAAAACTTTACAGGGTTTAATCAAAAAAATTGACAGCGAAGTTTCGTCGGCTTCTGCAATTTAAATTAAATAAGAATGGGCGAAATTTATTCACCGGGAAAGCTGATGCTGACTTCAGAATATTTCGCTGTAGACGGAGCTCTTGTCTTGGCTGTACCAACAAAGCTAGGACAAGAGTTTTTCTTTGAAGAAATACATGACGGGAAATCAATCATTTTCTGGGAAGCTTATCATCAAAATAAATTATGGCTAAAAGCGGTCATTGATTATAAAAACTGGCAGATCTTAGAAACCAATATTACTTCAAGCGCAGAGTTCATTCTTAAAACTCTCAAAAACGTTCAGAGTCTTTCTGAAATTCAATTTAAAGGTTCACAAACCTACCATCTAAAAACAAACCTACAGTTTCCATCAGATTACGGTTTAGGAAGCAGTTCAACTTTAATGAACAATCTTGCGGAATGGTCAGATATTGATCCTTTTCATCTCAATTCTATCAGTTTGGGAGGGAGTGGTTATGATATTGCGGTCGCAAATGCGAAATCGGCAGTCCTATTTCAAAATAAACCTGAAATTCGTTTTGAAAAGGTAAATTTCAATCCTAAATTTAAGAATGAACTGATTTTCATTCACTTAAATCAAAAGCAAGATAGTCGCGAAGGAATCAATCTTTATAAGTCTAAAACGAAGTCTCAAAATTTAGTCAATGAATTTTCTGATCTCACAAGAAATATTTTATTGTGTGATGAATTAGATAATTTTTCAGACCTAATGACGATACATGAGCAACGTATTTCTTATTTTATTGAAATACCGACAGTTAAATCAATTTTTTTTGCAGATTGTGCAAAATTCGTCAAAAGTTTGGGCGCTTGGGGCGGTGATTTTGTAATGAGTGCAAAATTTGAGGGCTATGAAGACTATTTTTGGGGAAAAGGTTTTTCAACCGTTTTTGAATGGAATGATTTAATTGATTGATTTTCAGTTAAATATATATGTCATTTTTTATTTGCCATTTTCACTTATATGTTTATATTTATCGAAGTTTAACAATTAGTTAATATGACTATGGTTAAGCCAACAAAAAGAAACAGAAAATATAAGTAAAATGAAAAACGCTAAAATCATCCAGGATTTACAAAAATTAGGGATTAAAGGAGAGTATGAATTAACTTATAATCCTTCGTACGAAGAGTTATATCAAGCTGAAGTTTCACCTGAAAACCAAGGGTTTGAAAAAGCTGAGCTTACAGAGTCAGGCGCAGTATCAGTTCAGACAGGAATTTTCACAGGACGTTCGCCTAAAGACAGATATATTGTTCAGGATGACGTTACGAAAGATACTATTTTCTGGGACGGTAAAGTAAACCTTCCTACAACTCCCGAAATTTTCGAATCTTGTAAAGATTTAGTTTTAACTCAACTTTCTGATGCCAAAAAAATCTATGTTGTCGATACATTTTGCGGTACTAATGAAGATACGAGACTAAAAGTAAGATTTATCGTTGAAGTTGCGTGGCAGGCGCATTTCGTAACGAATATGTTTATCCGTCCTTCTCATTACGATTTAGAAAACTATGGAGAGCCGGATTTCACAGTAATCAATGGTTCAAAAACTACAAACCCAAATTGGGAAGAACAGGAATTGAATTCTGAAAATTTCGTGATGTTCAACCTTACCGAGAAATTACAAATCATCGGTGGAACTTGGTACGGAGGAGAAATGAAAAAAGGAATGTTTGCAATGATGAATTATTACCTTCCATTGAAAGGTATGGCATCAATGCACTGTTCGGCAAACGTAGGTGAAGAAGGAGATGTAGCGTTATTCTTCGGACTTTCAGGAACAGGAAAAACAACTTTATCTGCAGATCCTAAAAGATATTTGATTGGTGATGACGAGCACGGTTGGGATAATAACGGAGTTTTCAATTATGAAGGCGGATGTTATGCGAAAGTAATCGATTTGTCGGCAGAAAAAGAACCGGATATTTTCAGAGCAATCAAAAGAGATGCGCTCCTAGAAAACGTTGTTGTTAACGACGGAATTGCTGATTACAAAGACGGTTCAATCACAGAAAATACAAGAGTTTCTTATCCGATTTACCATATTAATAAAATCGTTTTACCTTCAAAAGCAGGTCATGCAAGCAAGATTGTTTATCTTTCTGCTGATGCTTTCGGAGTTTTGCCTCCGGTTTCTATTTTAGATGAAAATCAGGCTCAGTACCATTTCCTTTGCGGTTATACTTCAAAATTAGCCGGAACTGAAAGAGGAATTACAGAACCTGAACCATCATTTTCTCCTGCATTTGGTGAAGCTTTCTTAACATTACACCCAACAATGTATTCTAAAACATTGATTGGAAAAATGAAAGAGCACGGTGCAAAAGCGTATTTAGTAAACACAGGTTGGAATGGTACAGGTAAGAGAATTTCTCTTAAAGATACAAGAGCAATTATTGATTCAATCATCGACGGATCAATTGAAAATGCTGATAAAACAATCATTCCTATCATGAATTTAGAGATTCCAACTTCATTACCAAATGTTTCTGAGGGGATTTTAGATCCGAGAAACACTTATAATGACGTTGCAGAATGGGAAGAAAAAGCAAGAGATCTTGCTGCAAAATATATCAAAAACTTCGAGCAGTACTGCGGTAATGACGAAGCCAAAAAGCTGATTGCTTCTGGTCCTCAATTGCAGGAACAGACCATTTAGAAATAGTGAAGAGCCTCATCGATTGATGAGGCTTTTTTATTTAAATAAATCTGCATAATCCGTTTGATCTCCAAGAGCAAAATTAACGCAACAATTTAGCATCATCTTTGAATAAATATGTGATTTGCAGAAATTTATTTCAAACTCAAAATAGCCAATCGATATCCGTTCATTCCAAAACCAGATAAAACCGCATCCGTAAAAGAAGCAGTCACAGACTTCTGACGAAATTCTTCTCTTTTGTAAATATTACTGATATGAACTTCCACTTTCGGCTTCTGAATGTTTTTTAAACAGTCTGCGATCGCATAAGAATAATGTGTAAAAGCTCCGGGATTAATCACGACCGCATCAAAATCATCTACCTGAAGTCTGTTGATCAATTCACCTTCAATATTTGACTGATAATAATTTAATTCATGGGAAGAAAATTCACCTTTTAATTTTTCTAAATAATCTTCCATAGAAATAGTTCCATAGATTTCAGGTTCTCTTGTGCCTAAGAGATTCAGATTCGGACCGTTGATAATTAAAACTTTCATAAGATAAAAATAAGAATTCTTTTTGTTTTAAGCTTAAAAAGATGAAGTCTGCAAGTTTTTTGCTAACTTATAATTTCAAATCTGATTTGATTTTATCATGAAAGAAGAAATCGAAAACAAACTAATCGACAAAAATACCAAACCTACAAGCATGAGGATTTTGGTGTACGATTTTTTAAGTTCTCAAAATACAGCTCTTTCGCTATCTGAAATTGAAAACTATTTTGAAAATGCTGACAGAACAACTATTTATAGAACTTTAAAAACCTTTGAAGAAAAGGGAATCGTTCACAGCATTCAGGAAAATACAACCACAAAATATATGCTTTGCCATGACGAATGTGATGAGAGAACGCATAAAGACAGGCATCTTCATTTTTACTGTAAGATTTGTAAAGAAACGACTTGTAAAGAAGACATTTCGATTCCCGAGAATATTCAGAATAATTTTAGGATTGATGAAATAAGATTTTTTGCAAAAGGGATTTGTGAAAACTGTTTAGAAAGTTTGCAATAGTATTGCATTGGCTTTAAAGCTAAATTTGCTTAAAATTATTTGTTATGGAAGAATGTTGCAGTACGAAACCAAAGAAACAGCACGATCACTCAGAACATGATGGTCACGATCATGAGCATTCTCATGATACGGATGATAAAACAATTTTTCAGATGTTTCTTCCGGCTATCATTTCGTTTTCTTTATTATTAATAGGAATTGCTTTCGATCATTTTATTGAAAATAATTGGTTCAATGGCTGGATTCGTCTTGTATGGTATTTGGTTGCCTACATCCCTGTAGGAATTCCGGTTTTAAAGGAAGCGTATGAAAGCATCGTCCAAGGCGATGTATTTTCAGAGTTTTTCCTGATGGGAATTGCCACGATCGGAGCTTTTGGGATAGGCGAGTATCCTGAAGGAGTAGCAGTGATGCTTTTTTATTCTGTCGGTGAAGTTTTTCAGGCAATTGCTGTGACAAGAGCACAGAGTAATATTAAATCACTTCTCGATCAACGTCCGGATGAAGTTACCATTTTAAAAGATGGAAAGCCTCAAATAGTAAATGCTGAAACTGTAAATATCGGAGAAATTATTCAGTTAAAATCTGGTGAAAAATTAGGTTTGGATGGCGAATTGATCTCAGAAAAAGGATCATTCAATACTTCTGCGCTCACAGGAGAAAGCAAACCCGATACAAAGATAAAAGGTGAAAAAGTATTAGCAGGAATGATCAATTTAAATACGGTCAGCCAAATTAAAGTGACGGCAGCGTTTAAAGATAGCAAACTAAGCAAAATTCTGGAACTCGTTCAGAATGCGACTTCTCAGAAAGCGCCAACAGAATTATTCATCAGAAAATTTGCAAAAATTTATACACCGATTGTGGTTTTCTTGGCTATAGGAATAACTTTTTTGCCTTATTTATTTGTAGATGATTATCAGTTTAAAACTTGGTTGTACAAAGCATTGGTTTTCTTGGTTATTTCTTGTCCGTGTGCTTTGGTAATTTCAATTCCTTTAGGATATTTTGGAGGAATCGGAGCAGGAAGCCGAAATGGAATTTTAATTAAAGGAAGTAATTTCTTAGATGTTTTGGCCACTATTCAGAATGTAGTGATGGATAAAACCGGAACGATGACGGAAGGTGTTTTTAAAGTTCAGGAAGTTCATTTTAATGATGAAGTTCATCAAGATGAAATTTTAAAATTAATCAATGCTTTGGAAAGTCAAAGCACGCATCCAGTTGCAACGGCAATTCATCAATTTGTTGGCGAAGTTGATCATTCAATTCAATTAGAAAATGTGGAAGAAATTGCAGGTTATGGTTTGAAAGCATTAATCAACGGCAAAGAATTGCTGGTCGGTAATTTTAAATTGCTCGAAAAGTTCAATATTCAGTTTGATTTTAAACCTGAAAATATTGTTTACACTTTGATTGCGGTTGCTTATAATAAAAAATTCGTCGGTTATCTTACCATTGCTGATTCTATTAAAGATGATGCTCAGTTGACAATTAATAAATTAAAATCTCTAGGCGTAAAAACAACGATGTTGAGTGGTGATAAAACTTCCGTTGTAAAGTTTGTCGCAGATCAGTTGGGAATTGAAAATGCCTACGGAGATTTGTTGCCGGAAGATAAAGTTAATAAAGTAAAAGAACTGAAATCTAAAAATCAAACTGTTGCTTTTGTTGGTGATGGTGTCAACGATGCTCCTGTTGTTGCTTTAAGCGATGTCGGAATAGCAATGGGTGGATTGGGAAGCGATGCTACTATAGAAACGGCAGATGTCGTTATTCAGGATGATCAACCAAGTAAAATTCCAATGGCAATTAATATTGGGAAGCAGACTAAGAAAATTGTGTGGCAGAATATTATTTTAGCTTTTGCCGTAAAAGGTATTGTTTTAATTCTTGGTGCAGGTGGAATTGCAACCATGTGGGAAGCGGTTTTTGCTGATGTAGGAGTTGCTTTGTTAGCGATTTTAAACGCTGTGAGAATTCAAAGAATGAAATTTTAGTTTAAAAAATAATCCCGCAGATTGCTTAATCTCCATAGTCATTTATTTTAAAGCTTTCCTTGATATTTTATATAGAAAGGTATTGATGATATTCATCATAAGTTAATCTGTAAACAGATTTTGCGTGGTATATTTGTAGTAAAGAGTTATCATTGAAGTTTTTCATTTCATTTTTTATCATTTTTACTATTGCAATCCGTCCGGTTTTGCCTTTGATCAATTATGCAGTAAACTATGAATATATTGTGAAAAATCTTTGCGAAAAAAAAGATATCATCGACTCAACTTGTAAAGGGAAATGTTTTGTAAGCAAAGAATTGGTGAAAACTGAAAAACAAAATACTTCCCGGATCATCAAAATTTCTGTTTTAGATGTTTTTCTTTCAAGCGAAATTTTCTCTTTTTCAAATATTAATAATGCCTTTGATGATTTAGATAAAGAGAATTCTTTATGTTTAAATAATCACCACTCCGAATATTTTTCAAAAATATTTCATCCTCCTGTAGCTTAAACATTATTCTAAGTTTTGATGGGCTCAAAACTTAATTTCATGTTAATCATTATCATTAATTTCAATTTAAATAAATGAAATCAATATTCATTTTGACAGTGTTTCTGTCAGTCTCAATGGTGTCCTGCAATCAGGATGCTCCAAAAGTTAAGCATAAAAAGAGTATGAATTCTTCAGGGAAGAATTTAACAAATATAAAGGTTGTCAATAAAGTAGATCCTATCTGCAAAATGGAAACGGCAGGTTTTACTAAAGATACAACAGTCTATAAAAATAAAGTGTATGGTTTTTGCAGTGCTTACTGCAAAGACGAGTTTAAAAAAGATCCTGAGAAATATGTCCAACAATAATATTCCGAAAAAAAGTTCAAAATCTAAAGTTATTATTCCTTTAGTGATTTTAGCTCTTCTGTTTCTGGGTATTGGTTTCGGGATGAGTTATTTTAAGAAAAGTCTTTATACCGTAATGAAAGTTCCTGATTTTGAATTAACAGATCAGAATAATCAAAAAATCAAAAATAAAGATATGCTTGGAAAAGTGTATCTCGTGGAATTTTTCTTTAGTAAATGTCCTACTATTTGTCCTGTGATGAATAGCAACATGAAAGCAATCGAAAATGAGATCAACAATTCTCATTTCGGAATCATTTCTATAAGTATTGATCCGGAAAACGATTCTCTGGAAGCTTTGAAATTGCATGCGAATAAAATTGGAGTGACATCACCAAACTGGCATTTTCTAACAGGAAACAGAGATTATATCGGTAAATTGGCTGATCAGTTTAATATTTACGTTGGCGATAAAGAGGATGAAAGTGAAAGCTTGAATCACAGCGGAATGATTGCCTTAGTCGATCGGGATGGAAACATTCGTTGTAGATATAATAAAGATCGAATGCCGATTTTGTACTATTCAGGATTAAATTACGAAGATGCTGAAGGAAAAATTCCCAAACTGACCGGGAAGTATCATCCTGATAGAGAAATTTTAATTGAAGATATCAGGAAATTATTAAAATAATGCAGAAAGTTTTATAATTAGTTATTCAAACCAAAGAAATAAATATTAACCATAAATAAAAAGTTATGAAGATTTTTAAAGTAGCTGCTTTTACTGCAGTATTTGCGGCGCAATTTGCGTTTGCACAATTTAAGCAAACACCATTACCTTACGCATATAATGCATTGGAAGGGAATATCGATGCTGAGACTATGGAGATTCATTATTCAAAACATGCTGCAGCTTATGTGAGTAATCTGAATAAGGCAATTGCCGGAACTCCACAGGAAAAGCAGACATTATTTCAAATTTTATCTAAAGCGGGTACGTTGCCAATGGCTGTAAGAAATAATGCAGGTGGTCATTACAATCACGAATTATTCTGGACAGTTCTTACTCCGCAGAAAGACACTCAGCCTTCTGCAAAGTTGTCTAAAGCAATTACTGATGCTTTCGGAAGCATGGATGCATTTAGAGAAAAAATGAGCAAAGCCGGTGCAGACCGTTTTGGTTCTGGATGGGCTTGGCTTTCTGTTGACAAAAGCGGGAAATTATTTGTTTCTTCAACACCAAACCAGGACAATCCTTTGATGGATGTTGTAGAAGAAAAAGGAACTCCGATTTTTGCAATTGATGTTTGGGAACATGCTTATTATTTAAAATATCAGAACAAAAGAGCTGATTATTTAACAGCGATCTGGAACGTTACCAACTGGAAAGAAGTGAGCAGAAGATATGATGAAGCTTTAAGCAAAAAATAGTTCTTCTAAATTTAACTAAATAGCCGCACATTGATTTGATGAGCGGCTATTTTATTTACTATTAATCTCTTTTAGAATAAATAATTTTCTTAAGGTGAAATTTGTTTAATTTTTAAGTCTAAAATACCTTCAACAAGATATTGTAAATTAAATCTTAGGTATTATTAGCAAAAAAAACTACTGAATAATTTCAGTAGTTTTTTGTAGCCCGTAGGGGAGTCGAACCCCTCTTACCAGGATGAAAACCTGAGGTCCTAACCGATAGACGAACGGGCCATCTACCATCGCGTTACAAGTAACGGGTTAGTAATTTTGAATTTTTAAAAGTTTCAATTCTTTTTATAAGTAGCCCGTAGGGGAGTCGAACCCCTCTTACCAGGATGAAAACCTGAGGTCCTAACCGATAGACGAACGGGCCTACTATAATTACGCTAACTTGTTAACGTGCTTAGTCAATTTGCTTTTCAAATTAGCTGCCTTATTCTTGTGAATAATGTTTTTCTTAGCTAATTTATCCAATAAAGAGATAACTTTTGGCAATTGCTCTGTAGCTGCAGCCTTATCTTCTTCATTTCTTAATACTTTCAAAGCTGTTCTAGCAGTCTTGTGGTAGTATCTGTTACGAACTTTTCTTTTTTCGTTTTGTCTTATTCTCTTTAGAGCTGATTTATGATTTGCCATATCGTTCAAATGTGAGTGCAAATTTATAAACTTTTTTTATACCAGCCAAATTTATTTTTAAAAAATTTAAACTTTATTCTGAGAGGTATTTTTTGAGTTTATCTAATGCTTGTTCTAGTTTTATATTCTGTTGTTCTTTTTCTATTTTTCTGATTGTGCTTGTCAGCATATTCAGTGCGTTGTTCCATTCCCCAGTGGTATTGGTGAAAGTTATTCCGTCGATCAGTACCTCAAAGGCACTTGCTTCACCGTTCCTGTAAAGTCTGAAACTTATCTTCTCATCTTTGCCTGTAATCCCTTCTTCATTGATCTTTAAATCGTAACTTTTTGGGTTCGTGTGGATTTTCTTAAAAAACAATTTTGCTTCCTGTATTTTTAAATCCGGCATGATATAAATTTGGTAGTCTATAGGAGAATCGAACTCCTGTTGCAAGGATGAAAACCTTGAGTCCTAACCACTAGACGAATAGACCAAATTTTGAGGTTGCAAAAGTATTAATTAACTTTTAAACTTCAAAATTATTTTTCTTTATTTGTTGATTTTCTGAATTACCGTATTTTTCACACCTTTGGCTTCCAGATCTTTCTGAAGTTTTACCGCATCTTCCAAAGATGAAACTTTTCCATAAGTATAATAGAATAGACCGTTGTTTTTCTCTCTTTCTGCATCTTTTAGAGTCTGCAAAATAAATGAGTTGGCGCTCAACTTATCTTTTCCGGTATAAACTTCGATAGTGTAATATCCTGTATTTAGCTTTTGATTTGGCATAAATCCTACTGCATAAGCATTTCGGAAACCGGCATCTTTGGCTGTTTTAATATTGATATCACGAATCGAAGCCATGTTGGTCACGCTGTAATAATATTTGTAAATACCATTCTCTTTTAATGGAAGAATATAATTTAATCCTTTTAAAGCCGGATCATCTTCATTGTATTTCACAGCAGAAGTCATAAGTAATATTCTGAAGTCATTTTTTAAAGGAACTTCTTCTTTCTTTTCTGGTTCAGGTTTTTTGGTCGCAGATGAACCGCCTGATTTTCTGTCAATTGCCCTTTTATAATCAATGATCGCATTAAAAATACTTTCTGAAATCTCTTCCTGTCCCTTATCAGAGGCCAAATAGTGACTCTCTTCAGGATGATTGATGAATCCCGTTTCGATAAGTACAGAAGGCATCGCATTCATACGGAGAACGTGAAGATTTTTTTGCCAAACTCCTCTTGAAGATCTTTTGTCTTTATTTACAAAATTATTTTCCACAAGTCCGCCAAGCAAAAGGCTGGATTCTAGATATTTACTTTGCTGAAGTTTTAATGCAATTAATGATTCAGGAGATCTTGCGTCGTAAGTACCAAAGGTCTGCTTATCTTTTTCATCGAGATAGATCACGTCATTTTCACGTTTTGCTACTTCGAGATTGGTGTCGTTCTGGTCAGGACCTTGTACAAAAGTTTCTGTTCCGTATGCAGTGGGTCTTTGAGAAGAGTTACAGTGTACGGAGACAAAAAGATCGGCTTTGCTTCGATTGGCAAGGTTGGTTCTGTCTGACAATGAAGGATATTCATCGATTTTTCTGGTATAGATTACCTTAAAATCTTTATTTTTTTCAAGCATTGCACCTACTTTAAGGACGATAGCTAGGGTAATATCTTTTTCTGCAATTCTTCCTATATCACTATACGATCTGTTCGCACCATGATCGCTTCCCCCGTGTCCAGCGTCTAAAACGACAGTGAATTTTTTCTGGGAATAAGCAAATTGTAGGGAAAGTATCAGAAGAAATGCTAAAATTATTTTAAATTTTCGTGTGTACATCTTACAGTTTTAAAAATTATACTAATTTTGAGCCTAAATTATATAAAAACAAAATTGGACAAAACCGTCTTCAAAAATATATTACAAATTTTAATTATCCTAATTTTTAACAGTTTTTTAGCACAGCAAACGCCTAAAAAATTAACGGAAACTACGGTAATTAAAGATACAATTTCCAAAAAGGATACCATAATTGTACAAAAGGAATCATTAGATGATGTACTCGACACAAAAGCCGATGATCAGCGCAGAGATGTTCCGAAGAGAATGATTTATCTGAACAAAAATGCTCAGGTAAAATATCAGGATATGCAGATTGATGCAGATTACATATCTATTGATGAAACCAAAAACATCATTTATGCAAGAGGAAAGCTTGATTCTTTAGATAAAGTCATAGAACCCGTTAAGGTTACTCAGGCGGGTAAATCTTATGAGACTGATAATTTCAATTACAATTACAAAACAAAACAGGCGATTGCTTATAATGCAAGAACCGAGGAAAGTCAAGGGATCATTGTAGCAGAAAAAACTAAAAAGTATAATGATTCTGTTTTCTTTATGAGAAGAGGTTTGTTTACGACCGATGATTATTTCATTAAGAAAAAAGATTCTTTGGCCGATTATCATCTTTTAGCTCCGCATATAAAAATGGTCAAAGGGAAAAACAGTAGTTCTCTTATTACCGGGCCTGTACAAATGTATATTGAGCAGGTTCCCACTCCTTTGATAATGCCGTTTGCAATTTTGCCTTTTTCAGATAAACGATCTGCAGGTATTCTGATTCCAAGCTTTGGAGAGAGACAGGATGTTGGTTTTTTCTTAAACGGAATTGGCTATTATCAACCCATCGGAGAACATTTTGATCTTAAAGTTTTAGCTGATATTTATACCAAAGGAAGCTGGAATTTGCGGCCTGAAATGAATTATCTCAAAAAATACCGCTACTCAGGTAATTTTTCTGCTGATATCGGGACAACAGTTCGTGGGATAAAAGGTCTTGACGATTACAACAAAACAGGAACTTACAGAATTGCATGGAGACATACTCAGGATGCAAAATCAAATCCGTTTCTTACATTCTCTGCGTCTGTGGATGTGACAAGTACAACATTCTATAATAATACGGTCAATAACAGCTATATTATGAATGAGAGTGTGCTTAGAACTCAGCAGAATTCCACGCTTTCACTCACTAAAAGATTTTTAAAACTTCCTGCAACGATTACAGGAACTGCATCATATTCGCAAAACTTTGCAACAGGATTGGCTGATTTACGTTTACCTCAAATGAACGTTGCGATCAATCAGTTCTATTTATTTGGATCTAAAACTGGTGTAAGAACCGGACTTATAGAAAATATTACCGTAAATACAGGTTTAAATTTAACCAACTTTGTGAGTACAGGTGAAGGTGAATTGTTCACAAAAGCAATGTGGGATAAATTGCAAACAGGGCTTAAAAACAATATTACATTAGGAACCAATACAACCGTTGCAAAATATTTCACTTTCAGCTTGGGAGCGAATATTGACAATGCCTTAACCACAAAAACGTTGACGAAATTATATGATCCTATAGAAAATGCTATTGTTGATCAGGTTAATAAGAAAGTAGCGGGTTATTCTACATTTTCTACAACGGCTAGTTTGCAGACACAACTTTACGGTCAGGCAAACTTTAAAAAAGGTTCATCTATCGAGGCAATCAGACACATGATGACGCCGAGTATAGGCTTTACGTATTCCCCTGATTTTGGTGGGTCAGGTTTCGGATATTTCAGAAATTATTATGATGCCAACGGAGCTTTAACGCCTTATTCAATTTTCGATAACGGAATTGTGGGTGCACCGACATCCGGAATGGTAGGAGCTTTAGGTTTCAATATCGGAAACAATGTTGAGATGAAAGTTAAATCTAAAAGCGATTCTACAGGCGTAAAGAAAATCAAAATTTTTGAATCTTTAAGTCTTTCAGGAAATTACAACTTCGCAGCAAAAACGCATCCTTGGTCTGTAATTTCAATTAATGGTCAGTCTTCGTTTTTTGATAATAAATTAAGTGTTAACACAAGTTTGACTTTAGATCCTTACAAAATTTTATATATTCCTGGTGAGGAACAAGGAGTCAGAACAGAGAATTTCGGACATTTTAGTGTGCAGGGATTCAATCTTCAATTGTCATATCCTTTAAGCAGCGAACTTTTCGGAGAGAAAACCGATTATGCTAAAAAATATGGTTCGAAAGGTGAAATCAGGAATGAAAATTATTATTTCGATGATGATAATTACGCTCATTTTGATCAGGCATGGACGCTGAACGTAAACGCTAATTATGCCTATTCAAGAGGTGCTACAAGAACTTCAAATAAAATTGCATCAATCGGTTTAGATGGGAGTATTAAACTTACCCCTTTCTGGAATATCAACGGAAGTACCCATTACGATGTGGTAACCAAAGAACTTGCGTACACAAGAATCGGATTTTCGAGAGATCAGCGTAGTTTTACAATCAATTTCAACTGGGTTCCTTTCGGACAGTATAAAGTGTATGACTTTTTTATCGGAATTAAGGCAAACATCTTAAGCGACGCTCTGAAATATAAAGACAGAAGCTTTACGCAGCCAAACCCATCTTTCTAAGATCATATTGATTTTAGAATTTAAATTTTATATTTGCAGCAAAATAAATCCTTGTTAAAACGGCATGATTTTCACTTATAATAAATCGAAAGCCAAAGGAAAAAATTGAATAATTAATAATCTCATCATATGAAAAAAATTGTATCTACTGTTAATGCTCCTGCAGCGATCGGACCTTATTCACAGGCAAATTTTGCCAACGGAGTTTTATATATTTCAGGACAGATTCCTGTAGATCCTGCAACGGGTAAATTGGTAGAAGGAATTGAAAAAGAAACACATCAGGTAATGAAAAACCTTGAGGCAATTCTAACCGAAGCCGGAATGACTTTTAAAAACGTTGTAAAGGCAAGTATTTTTCTTAAAAGCATGGATGATTTTGCAGTGATGAATGATATATATGCTTCATACTTAGATGCAGAAAGTTATCCTGCTCGTGAAACTGTTCAGGTTTCTTGCTTGCCAAAAAATGTGGATATCGAAATTTCTATGATTGCACATCAGGATTAAATGAGTTTTCTAAGAAATACATTTGCTATCATTGTAGGTCTTGCAATCGCAGGGCTTATCATTACTCTTGGTATAAGAGCTTTCCCCAAATGGGTGACCTTCGAAGCTTTTGCGCCATTTGAGCATTGGCAAAAATTTCTGGAAAGCATGAAAAATGATGATGCTTTTTTTGGTTTTTTACTTTTTATTTCGGGATTAGGAAGTACGGTTGGAGGTGTAGCAACTGCAATTATTGTGAAATATGCTAAAGTTGCCTATGCAATTCTTATAGGTTTCATCATGCTATTTATTGCAATGCTTGATGTGATTGTCTTTCCTTATCATCCAACTTTTTATAAAATATCCATATTCCTCATCTTTTTTCCTTTTGCATGGATGGGAGGGAAGATTGTAGAAGTGATTTACGAAAGAAAAAAGAAACGCAGAATTGCTGATAAAATGAATAACAAACAGTAATCATTATCATTTTAATAAAATAAAAACCGCGCGACAGTTCTTGACTGCCGCGCGGTTTTGTTTTAATAACTTTTCAATTTTACTAAGGCATTTTAAATCCTTTTGTATAAATTCTACCGTAGTTGTCTACAAATTTCACCTGCACATTTCCTTGGTATTTATCTAAAAGCTTTTCTACATCTTTTTGAGAATTAACTGGTTTCCCATTAATTTCAATAACGATATAATCGTCAACAATACCAATTTTAGCCATCTCACTTCCTTCCGTTACATTCTTGGTAACAACACCGCTGTTTAAGCCATATTCTGTTTTAAAACGATCATTAAGAGGTTCGAATTCTGCTCCTATTTTTTCTGTTACACTCAGGTCTGCTTTTGATCTTGCAGTAGTACCGCCGTTTTGATCTTTTAATGTTACTGTAGTCACATTTTCTTTTCCGTTTCTCAGATAAGTAACCTGTACTTTATCTCCGGGACGTTTACTTCCGATTGAAATAGATAGATCTGCAAAATCAGTAATTTCCATCTGATCAATTTTTGTAATCACATCTCCAGCTTTCAATCCTGCATCCTGAGCGCCGCTATTCGATGAGAATCCTCTGATATAAACACCTGAACCAACTTTTAGGTTAGCTTTTTCCTGTTGGTTATATCCTGTTACTTGCTGTTGGTCTGAAAGGTCTAAAGAATTTACTCCTAAGAAACCTCTCTGCACAATTCCGAATTTCTTGATATCTTCAACAACTTTTCTCGCTAGGTTCGCAGGAACGGCAAATCCATATCCTTGATAATATCCTGTCGTTGAAGAAATCGCTGAATTGATTCCAATCAAATCTCCATTTACATTTACCAAAGCTCCACCTGAGTTTCCAGGGTTGATTGCTGCATCGGTCTGAATAAAACTTTCAATTGGATTAGCTGCTTTGCCCTGTCCTCCCAAAATTCCAATTCCTCTTCCTTTCGCAGAAATAATACCCGCTGTCACAGTAGAATTTAAACCCAATGGATTACCAACTGCTAAAACCCACTGTCCGATATCGATATTATCTGAATTTGCAAAATTTAAAAATGGCAAACCTTTTTCTTCAATTTTTAATAGAGAAATATCCGTATTCGGATCTGTGCCAATCAATGTTGCGATGTAAGATTTTTTATTGCTTAAAACAACTTCAAGTTTGTTTGCACCTGCAACAACGTGGTTGTTTGAAATTATATAACCATCTGGCGAAATAATCACACCCGAACCCATTCCCGAAGGCATATTGTCCGGAGCTTGCTGCTGTGGCTGTTTTTGTCTTTGCTGACCTCTTCCTCCGAACGGATCACCAAAGAAATAATCAAAAAGATCCTGATCGGAAGCTCTGTTTGCACTTCTTGTCTGATAATTCTTGATTGTTACTACTGCAGGAACTGTCGTCTTTGCAGCTTTTACAAAATCATCACCTACTGCTGCGGTATTCATCCCTACAAAAGAGGCGTTTTTTGAACTTGTAAAATAAGATTGGTCAACGTTGCTGGAATCATGACCTATGTATTGTTGTATGCCAACTGTGGTAGCTCCTGAGATAACCCCTACAACGGCAAATGGTAAAAGTTTTTTGAAAGTACTCTTCATTGTATTATCTGCTTTGTTTTTAATTTATAATATTGTCGAACACAAATTTAATGCTAAATAAGTATGCAATTAATATGCTGTGTTTCAATTTTAACTAAAATTTAACGAGAATTCTCCCATTTTGTGCAGTTAGTCATAATTCCTGAAAGCTTTATTAACAAAGCTTAAGATTTAATTAAATAAAAACTGACATTTTTTCCACTACATTAAGTGTCATTTGTCATTATGTGACTCAATTGAAAAAATATTATCTTTGCAAAAATATTTTTCTCACTTAAAACGTTTATAGCATGCAACTGTATAACACCTTAAGCGCAGAAGAAAGAGCTCAACTTATTGATGAAGCCGGTAAGCAACGCCTTACTTTGTCTTTCTATGCGTATGCCAAAATTGAAGATCCCAAAAAATTTCGCGACCAATTATTTATAGCCTGGAATGCACTTGATGCTCTTGGTCGTATTTACGTTGCTAATGAAGGAATAAATGCTCAAATGAGTATTCCTGCAGATCATTTGGAAGATTTTCGAAATACATTGGAAGCTTACGATTTCATGAAAGGAATTCGTTTGAATGTTGCCGTAGAACAAGACGATCACTCTTTTTTAAAATTGACAATCAAAGTCAGAAACAAAATCGTTGCCGACGGTTTAAACGATGAAACATTTGATGTTACCAATAAAGGAATTCACCTAAAAGCACAGGAATTCAATAATTTGCTTGAAGATCCGAATACAATTGTAGTTGATTTTAGAAATCATTACGAAAGCGAAGTTGGTCATTTCGAAGGTGCAATTACTCCCGATGTAGAAACTTTCAGAGAGAGTTTGCCAATTATCAATGAACAATTACAGGATTTCAAAGAAGATAAAAATCTTTTAATGTATTGTACAGGCGGAATCCGTTGTGAAAAAGCAAGTGCTTATTTTAAGCATCAAGGTTTTAAAAACGTTTTCCAGTTAGAAGGTGGAATTATAGAATATGCACGTCAGGTAAAAGAAGAAGGTGTTGAAAGTAAATTCTTAGGGAAAAACTTTGTATTTGATCATCGATTAGGTGAAAGAATTACTGATGATATTATTTCTCAATGTCATCAATGTGGAAAACCTTGCGACAACCATACCAATTGTGCAAATGATGCTTGTCATTTGTTGTTCATTCAATGTGACGAATGTAAAGCGACTATGGAAAATTGTTGCTCTACAGAATGTTTAGATATTTCTCATTTACCCGCTGCAGAGCAATTACGATTAAGAAAAGGATTGCAGGTTGGCAATAAAGTATTCAGAAAAGGAAAATCTGATGCTTTAACCTTCAAAAACTCCGGAGATTTACCTGATAAACCTTTAGCAAAAGCAATTTCTAAAAATATTCGTCAAAAAATTTCAATCAAAAAATCATTGATTGGCAAAGCAGAACATTATTACACAAAATCGAAAATTGCACAGTTTTTAATTGAAAATAACGAACTTTCAGTGGGTGATAAAGTTTTGATTTCGGGACCGACTACCGGTGATCAGGAAATTACGATTACTGAACTTCATGTGAATGGTGAAACTTGTGAAAATGCAAAAGTTGGAGATCAGGTTACTTTTGAACTTCCATTCAGAGTTCGTTTGTCAGATAAAATATATAAAATTTAGGATAATCATCTTATTTGGTTTAATCTACAAGTTACATTCTACGGGGTGTAACTTTTTTTGTGAATGGTTATAGAATTACTACGAAAACTTCGTAGAAGTTGTATCTGTGTAGAAACAAATTGTCAAAATATTCAGCGCTCCATCGGAGCGCTATCTCTGTAAAATAGTTACCAAACTCAATGATGCAACGTTATTTTATTTAAATTTGAATATGATAAAATCGGAAATCAGAAAACTATATCTTGAGAAAAGAAAAGCATTGTCGCAAGATGAGGTTTTATCGTTGTCTGAAAAGATTTTCGAGAATTTCGTTAATTATTTTAAACCAATTTCAGGACAGAAAATCCATATTTTCATTCCCATTGAAAAATTTAATGAAATCAGAACTGAAAGCTTTATTCAATATTTTTTAAGTCGAAGCATTAAGGTTTTCGTGCCTAAAATTGTTGATACGGAATTGATTTCCGTTGAAATTTTTTCTGATACAAAATTTGAAACCAATAATTGGGGAATTTCCGAACCTGTTTCTAACGAAGATTCTCACATCTATGACTTTGATTTTATCATTACGCCGCTTTTATACTGTGACAAAAATGGAAATAGAGTAGGTTACGGGAAAGGTTTTTACGATACTTTTTTTGAAATGCTTTCTGAAAAGTCAAAAAAAATCGGTGTCAATTATTTTGACCCCGATGATATGATTGATGACGTCTGGGAAAATGATATTCCCGTCGATTATTTGGTAACTCCTGTTGAAGTGCTGTCTTTTTTCAAAGACTGCTGATAGAAATTCACGAAATAAAATTTAAATTCTTTACTCGTTTTTTCAGGTTTTGAAACCAATGTATATTGTGCATTTTTCTCAAACGTACCGATAGATTTGTTCTTTTTGTCAAAATATTCAACATTGAATTTTGCAAGATCTAATGTGTCGTTATTTTGTATTTCCTGATAAATATTGATATTGTTTACCTTCACTTTTTTTACCTGCAGACTTTCAAGCTCCTTAAAAAGGACATTAAAAGTAGTGCTGTCGGGTTTTTGAAAGTATTTTTCAATTTTAGAATAAATCGCAGTGTCTATTTCAGTATTTTTCTCACCGGAAAGGTACAGTGTTGAAAGATCTAAAACATCCTGCACTTTTTGAAGGGTAATTGCGTTTATTGCCTGAGTACTGTCCATCTGAACAGTTTTATTATTGGTATTTCTTAATATATCAAGGTCGCTTACTGCGGAATCTTCTTTTTTTACACATGAAATAACAGCAAGTGTAATCACTATAAAGAAAAACAAAGTCTTATTGATTGTTTTCATTAGTTGATATTTTAAATTTGATAGATATGATTTTACCCTTTTTATCTCTTTTCATCTCAATAACGTTAAGGTTTTTTAGTGATGTTGTAGGGGTTGTTACAAGAGTGATATAATCTTGTTTGTCGAGAGATTCAAGTCCGTAGATGTCGCTGTCGTAAACCTGAGTAATTACCGCTTCATTACTGATAAGGTTTTCAAGTTGCTTTCTCTTTTGTCTGACAAGATTAAATTGTTCGACAGCATTTACACCTTTCACATCTTTTGTTGAGAAATAGTACACCGCCATTTTATAATCATCGGGTTTCAATTCGATTGTTTCTTCTTCAGGAGCATTCTCAAGATTACGGTTAACTTCCAGATTTTCATACATCGTTGAGCTGATCTGCATTTTAATGTTTTTATCTTTTGTCTGATAATAAAAACATTCACCTGGTTTTATCCTGAAAAATAAAGGAGATTCATTTTCTTTAAGCACTTTTATTTCAATAGTACTCTGAACTTTCTGATTTCTGTCTGCATCTGTAAAACAATACGTATATGTTTTGTCAAAAATTTCATCTTTAAATCCTAAAAGTCCAAGCAAAATCACGAAAACTGATGTTGCGGCAATCCAAGCGGTTCTTTGATAGCTTTTTTTAGATGGTTTTTCAGTTTTATTTTTGTTGGAATTTTCGGCAACCGTTTTTTGTTCAATGAATTGATTTTCAATAGGCTTATTTTGTAAATCAAATATTTCAGGTGTCTTTATTTCGGTTTTTACTTGCGAATTTTCAGTTTTCGGCAAATTTAATGCACTTGAAACTGTTTTTTCCAATTCTCGGCGATCGTCTTCATTCAAATCCTGCTCATCCTGTAGCATTTCTCCTGCAAAAAGATGTTGTTTTTTGAATTCGTACCATGAAGCGTAACCTGCATAGATACTCAATAAAGTGAGCATGTCAATACGGGGTAATTTTGTTACCGGAGAATTTTTAAAATAGGTGTAAAATGTTTTTTCGCTAATGTTACCTTTAGCCTTTTTTCGAAGATCTTCCTGGAAATATATGATGTCAATTCCCTTCCATTTAGATATATCATCATGAGAAGGGGTGTATTCTTTCAGATATTGAGCCTGAACGTCCTTTTTCAGCTGCTCAAAATGTAATAAATCTAAATCAGTCAATTTGTAGATAAATGATTAATGTATTGATTTTCAGTGTTATTTATTTGTAAAACTGTTTTACAAAGGTATTACAATTATTTTTCATAAACAAACTTTCTATCTGCTATACCTTTGTCTTGTTCAAATAACCGAACAGAGAAAAAGATTTAAAAACAATATTAACAAATTAAATTTAATTTATTATGAAAAAGTCATTATTCGTAGCTGCTATCGCTGCAATTTCTTTAGTTGCTTGTAAAAAAGGAGAAGCTACAACTTCTACTACTGATTCAATCGAAACTACTGCTGATTCAGCTCAAACTGCTATCGATTCTACAGCTGATGCTACTATCGATTCTACTAAAGTTGCTGCTGATGCTAAGAAAGATAGCGTTGAAGTTAAGTCTGACTCTGCTAAAACTGCAGTTAAGAAATAATTTCTAGCTACGGCAAGAATAAAAGAACCGTTTCGCCCAGCGAAGCGGTTTTTTTATGCTCTGTATTTATTTAAAAATAAGTTTCTAATTCTTCTTTTGCTTTAAAGTTTCATAACAGGTAATTGCAACCGCATTACTAAGATTTAAGGAATCAATGCTTCCTGACATAGGAATTAAGGTGTTTTTTCCTTTTCCAGACCAGAATTCACTCAGACCTGAATGCTCTGTACCAAATAAAACAGCAGACTTCTGTGTAAAATCTCTTTTGTAAAGATCTTCCGAAGTTTCATCCATGATTGTCGTGTAGATGTTGAAGCCATTGTTGTTTAAAAATTCAAGAGTTTCTACATTTTCAGATTGAAAAACCTGCATTCCAAACAAACATCCGACACTAGAGCGGATCACATTCGGATTGTAGAAGTCGGCTTTTGCATCCGTTACAATCAATGCATCAACGCCGAAAGCTTCACAACTTCTCAGAATTGCTCCCAAATTTCCAGGTTTTTCTACACCTTCCACGATAATGACAGTCGAATTGTCTTTAGGTTTAAATGTATTTAACTCTGCATCTTTGGCTTTATATATTCCGATAATTCCTTCTGAACTTCCTCTATATGCTATTTTTTCGTAAACCCTTTCGGAAACGTAATGTATTTTTTCTTTTGGAAGTTTACTTTTAAAAATACTTTCACAAACGAAAAATTCTGTAGCTTCAAAATTATATTTCTGAGCTCTTTCGTTCTCCTGTTGTCCTTCAACGACAAAAACACCGGATTTTTTTCTAAATCGGTTGTCGGTTAAAAGCTTGGTAATGTTTTTTATTTTTTCGTTTTGAAAACTTTCGATTAGCATTTCGCAAAATTATGCAAAATTTGGCAGAAAGTTTTACTCAGAAAGATCAATTTGGTTTTCTGCAGTTTCAATTAAAGTCTGTGGCAGAGATTTGTTGATCTTGTTCTGAATACCCATATTTTTCAGATCTTCGGCTCGTTTGATTAAATTTCCTCTCCCCGTATACAACTGAGCAAAAGCGTCATTGTAAGTTTTCTGAGCAAGGTCAATATTTTTGCCAACCTTTTCTAAATTATCTACAAAACCAACCAGTTTATCATATAATTTTGCTCCCGCTTCAGATATTTTCAGAGCATTTTGGCTTAGATCGTCTCTTTTCCATAAGTCTGAAATGAGTTTTAAAAATGCAATCAGATTCGTCGGACTTACCAAAATGACGTGTTTAGAATAGGCATAATTCCATAAATTCTGATCGTTTTGAACTGCAATTAAAAATGCCGGTTCAATAGGAATAAACATGATCGTAAAATCAAGCGATTCTCTAATGTGGTCGTATCTTTTTCTGCTTAAATCATCAATATGTCTTTTAATAGAACCAATGTGCAGCGTGGTGAGTTGAGCTTTTTCTTCAACTGATTCTGACGAATTCATTTTTTCATATGCATTCAGAGAGACTTTTGAATCGATAATGACCAATTGATTTCCAGGTAATTTTAAAGTAAAATCAGGACGTAAACTGTCTCCGTCTTCGTTTTTAATCGTTTGCTGTTTGAAATATTCACGATCTTTTGTGAGCCCGGAATCTTCAAGAATTCTTTCCAAGATCATTTCGCCCCAATCTCCCTGAGTTTTCGTTTGTCCTTTTAACGCATTTGCCAAATTATTTGCTTCCTGACTAACTTTTGTCGTTTGTTCAAGCATTAATTTGATTGTGCTGTTTAAAGAATGTCTTTCACGCGCTTCATTTTCATACACTTCATTGACTCTTTTCTTAAAGTTTTCCAGATTTTCACCTAAAGGTTTTAATAGAGTGTCTAAATTTTGCTTGTTAGATAGAGTGAATTTCTCGGTTTTTTCTTCTAAGATTCTATTGGCTAAATTTTCAAATTGTAGTTTCCCTTCTTCTTGAATTCTTTTTGTTTCTTCTTTTTGATTTTTCAAAAAAGTATTTTCGGCAGAAACTTTCGCAAATTCTGCTTTTAAATCATTCATTAAATCAGATTGATTGAGATTGATTTCTTTTTCTTTAGCAATATTGTGAGACAACTCATTAATCTTCAAATTTGAATTCTCAAAATCTGAATTGCTTTTAATATATAAATGATTCAATTCATCATAAGAATTTCTTGAAACCATTGAAGATTTCAAGATAAAATATAAAATTATAGCGCCAAGAATTCCTCCGGAAATAAATCCGATGATTAAATAAGTTGTCTCCATTTTTCAAAATTACAAAAAGAAATGGGTGATTTGTTTACGGGAAACCTTAGTTTTTACCAAAATTTCCACCACTTTCTATTTGTTTTTTCTTTGGGAATTTTTATGTTTTCTTTTCGTGATTCTTCTTTAATAGGGAAAAATCCAACTGGCTGAAAACCTAACTCATCTTGTGTTTCTGCAAGTTTAAAATATATTTCGTCTCCTTTATTTATTCCCAGCTTTTGAAATGGCTGAACAAGCAATTGAGCTTTGCCTTCTTCTTTTTCTGCATCAAAATATTCAACTCTTGCCCATACTTTTTCTGTTTTATATTGGTGTGTTTCGTCTATGAGTAGAACAGCTATGTCATCTGGAAAGCCTTTCGCACTAAACTTTTGATAAATTTTATGTGTTCTGAATTTTTTAAGATCAGATCTCAAATAATATTGGATATATTCAGGAAGGTTGATATTTAACAAGAACAATTTTTTCAGATCTGCAAGCTCAAAATATATACCGGCAAAATGCTCAAACCTAATAATGATTCTCGATTTGTCCTCTACAAAATTTTTTGTAATAGCAATCTCTTTATTTTCTTCTGTAAAAAGGTTTAAAATTTCTAGTGTAATTCCCTGCTCATGGTCAATATAAACATAACCCAGAATGTTTTCTCCTTCATAATTTTCTAATAAAGAAGAAAGTACAGGATATTGATTAAAATTCTTAATATAAAAAAATTGATCCCAAAAGGTATCGGAGCTTTTACCCATTTACTTTTTTATTTTAATTAAATATTTTTTGTTGAAGCTAAAATTTCAATATTCTTCACCACATCATTACTTTCACATTTTTTCAATTCTTTAGCCAACTGTGAAGAAAGTAATTTCGGATTTAAAATCTGTGAAGCAACTTTAGCAGCGGCATAATCAACAATGTTAATGACGGATTCTCTTAAAAAATTAGGAGTGTTTGAAGCAATTACTGCAGTTGCCCACGAAGTTTCTCTTGCTTTTGAAATAGCAAAATCTAAAATCACATTATCTTTTCCATTAGAAAGTTTGTCGATCAAGTTCACGGGATAGCATATTTTATTTAAAGAATCCTGAACGTTTTGGTTGATTGATGCAATGACAGAATTAATGGTTTCAAAATCTTTTTTCAATGGATTGATTTTTCGGTAAGGCATTACTGAAGCTGCGGAAATTCCCAAATCGAGATTGATATGTGCATTCATTCCCAGAAAAATATGCTGTAAAATAAGAAGGTTTTTATTTTTTGTGGCTTCAAATGCAAGATACCAAGCGTTTGTGCATTTTTTTCCTTTGCTGTAATTTTCCCAGGCTTCAAGATAACGGTTTGCAAAAGCGAGATCAAGCAACGTCATTCTCGGATTATCTTCAAATTTTTTCTGCTGAATTCCTTTTAAAACCTGTGCGGTCATAATTCTGTAAGTGCATGCAAAATATCCAATCGGGCTTTGATTTTCTTTGCTCCAAATGATGATTTCGTCTAATTTTTTCAGAACTTCTTCGATGGTTTTCATATTGGTTTTTAGTTTATTTAAAGATAAGAAAAAACCTTACAGATTGAGAAGTTAGAATTTAATTAAGGATTTTCTTTAGCAATCTCATCATGATGCTTCAAATATAATGGTAGAGCTGCAGAACCGTACCAAGGGAGAATTTCATAACTGAAAACTCCTGCTGAAACAGCGGGATCTGTTTTTACCCAAGATTCGGCTTCTTCTTTAGATTTTGTATTGAAAATAAACATACCGCGATAGTCTCGATTATTTTTCTCTGAAAAAGGTCCTGCAACAACTATTTTTCCATCTTTGGCTAACTTACCGATGTTTTCCATATGACCTTTCATCAGCTCGGTCATTTTTGTTTTATCTTCAATTTTTGTAGTTCCTGTTGTGAGAATGACAATTGTATAAGCTTTCATTCCGTACTTGTCTGCTCCGAGAGAATCTGCCAGTTTTTGGTTAAATCGTGAAATTATTTCTCTAGTTGCGTTATTTTGTCCAGACTTTCCGTCCTCTCCAGGTTTTCCCGGTTTTCCGTCTTCCCCTCTTGTATAGATAAAACAAGATGTCAAAGAGAATGAAATTATGAAAAGTGTAAGTAAATTTCTCATCATTTTAATGTTTTTCGTAAACTATTAGCAATTACGAATGTCGGAAGTTTTAGCTAATTCTTGCATAAATAATTTTCAGTTTATACCATTTACCATTTTTAAATTCAAAAATTGCAGTTTCACTACGCGCATTTAAATATCCTGAATAAGTATAATAAGAAAAAATAACCTTGTTTTTATCCTTTAAGAATATTGGTTTATTGATATATAAAATAGGAGTGTTTTTTTTAATGTAAGAATGATATTCCCTAAAAGCTCCATCTGCAATATATTCTTTTGCTTTTGAAATACTTATTTTTCTTAAAGAGTCAGTTTTCTCACTTTGCCAATTACTAAATTTAATATTTTCATTTTTCAGAGAATCAGAATTGACAATTTTTTGCCTAAAGTTTTTTCTTTGAAATGAATAATCTTTCTCATCTATTATTTGCTGTCTCACAAAAACTAAATCTTCATCGGTAAATAATGAATCCCGCTGAGTTTTTGTAATAAGCCATCTTTCAGGTTTTAGTAAAATTGAATCTTTCTCAAGTTTGCTACCGTAATATTTTATATTCTTCATTAATGAAAGAATATCATTTTTGTCATCTAAGTTTTCAATAAAAAATTGAATAAAATTATTTACTTGTTCTTCATCTGAAACATTAATGTTTTCAAATTCATTATGATCGTAATCTCTCTTAGTGCAAGAAAAAAGAAGAAAAATAATAATAACAAAATGTTTAATTTGCATTTAGTTTAAAATGAAGTCTAATCTTTTATTCTCAAAAATTCTTTTGCCAATTCAATCATTTTCGGATCTCCTGTATATTTTCCGTGTTCGTCGGAAAGTTTTACTGTGGGAATCCATTCTTTGTTCAGTGATTGTACTCCTATTAATTTCATTACAATATTCATGGGTTTTAAACCTACGTCATTGGTAAGATTGGTTCCGATTCCGAAAGAAACCCCGATTTTTCCTTTACAATAATTGGTAATTTCTTCTACTTTTTCAAGATTTAAATTGTCAGAAAAAATAATGTATTTAAATAAAGGGTTGATTCCGTTGTTTTTGTAATGAGCAATGGTTTTGTCTGCAAACTCGAAAGGATCTCCGCTGTCGTGACGCACTCCGTCGAAAAGTTTAGCAAATTTTTTGTCAAACTGCTGGAAGAAAACATCGGTCGTATAGGTATCTGAAAGCGCAACTCCCAAATCACCACGATAAACGTCAACCCAATGTTCCAAGGCCAATTCGTTGGCCATTTTAAATCCAAATTCTGCTCCGTGAAACATAAACCATTCGTGAGCATGAGTTCCGATAGGTTTCACACCATACTTCATCGCAAAATGTACGTTTGAACTTCCTATAAAAGTGGACTCTTTTTTCTGGGTTAAAGCTTCCATTACCAGATTCTGAACTTTGTAAGAATGTCTTCTTCTGGTTCCAAATTCTGCGAAATTAACTCCCAAATCATTCAGCGAATTTGCTTTTTCGAGAGTTTTATTCATTACAATTTCGTTGGAATCTCTTTCCATGTGATTCATCTTATAATGAAGCTCGCTGATTAAAGATAACAGAGGAACTTCCCAAAGAATCGTTCTGTACCAAAGTCCTTCTACGGTAACTGAAAGGTCATTGCCGGTTTGAACGATTTTCACTTCTGACGGATCATAATGATATCCTTCAAGAAAATCTAAATAGGGTAAATTTAAATACGGACAGGTTTTAGCCAAAAACTTTTTTTCGTCTTTAGTGAGTTTAAGCTCTGCCATTTTAGCAACAATTTCTCTCAATGCAACGTCAAAGCCTTCCGGGAAATGATGTTTTCCTCTGTTGATAAATTCGTATTTTACAATCTGGCTCGGAAAAAGTTTTACCACCGCGTTTTGCATGGTAATTTTATAAAAATCGTTATCTAAAATTGAATTTAAACGGATGTCCTGCATATATGTGTAATTTTAACGCAAATTTAATAATAAAAAATAAAAACCGTCTAAATGTAAGACGATTTTTAAATATTTTAATTGTTTTCTGTAAGATTATTTCCCTAAATAAGAGTTGTACATCCAAACTTCTTTTTCCTGTTCTGTAATGTAGTCGCTCATTTGAGAGTTGGTACCTTCGTCACCGGCTTCATCTGTAATGTCTAAAAGTTCTCTTTGAAGATCGATCACTACTTTAAATGAATTTAAAATAATCTCGACACTTTTATTACCATCACTTACCTCTTTACTTTCCTGAATGGTTGAAACCTGAAGATAATCAGAATAATTGTGCGCAGGAGTTGCACCCAAAGTCAGAATTCTTTCCGCAATCTCATCAATTTTTAAAACAAGACTGTTGTATAATTCTTCGAATTTTGGGTGTAATGTAAAGAATTGTTCACCTTTGATATTCCAGTGAGAACCTCTCGTGTTTTGGTAAAAAACAGAATAATTGGCCAGAAGTATATTGAGTTTTTCTGAGATTTTTTGACAGTCGGCTTCCTGTAAACCGATAATGTTTGCATTTTTCATAAGTTTATTTTTAATATGTCTAAAAGCAGGAAAAATTGTGCCGAAATTGAGGTTGTTTCATAGATGATAACTATCGCGGGTTTTTGGAGAAAAAATTCCGGAAGTTTTAGTAATATTGCGGGAATATGAAAAGTTTATTGACTACCTGTGCCGTTTTTTTCGGAGTTTGTGTTATTTATCTGATACTGATGCTTTCACAAACTGACAATATTTTTACTTATACAGTTGATGATGCCTACATCCATTTAGCATTGGCAAAAAATTTTGCGTTGCATAAAGTCTGGGGAATGACACAATACACTTTTTCATCATCGTCTTCATCACCGATTTTCACCTTTATATTAAGTATCTTGATTTATATCTTTGGAAATCATGATATTATTCCACTGATTTTTAATTTGATTATTTCCTTCTTTGTCATTTATTTTCTTGACAAATATTACAGTCAATACTTTCAACAAAACAGAAATGTGATTATTGCAAGTCTTTTCACATTATTTTTTGCCGTTTTTCACTTGCAGGTAATGCTCGGTATGGAACATGTGTTACAGGTTTTTTTAATAGTCGTAAATATTTATTTCTTTCAAAAATGGCTCGATTCAGATTTTAAAAAGTCGGAATCTGCTTACTGGTTTTATTTTACTATTGCACTTCTTGGTTTGGTAAGATTTGAAAGTATGTTTTATTTCGTGTCATTAGCATTTGTTTTTGTTTGTCTTAAAAATTTCAGGAATGCATTTTTAACATTAGTGTGTGGCTTTCTTCCAATTCTGATATTTGGGTATTTTAATTATCAGCAGTCCGGTTATTTTTTACCCTATTCAGTTGTGGTAAAAGGAGCCAGAATAGAACTTGCGGGAGACTTTGTTTCTCAGCTTCAACATCTTCTTTTAAATAAATTGTTTTTAAATATCACATTTTATAAGGTGGGATTGTTTTTTCTTCTAATTACGGTTGTCCTTTTATATAGAGATTACAGAAATAAGATTTCTTTTCATCAGTTGATTCTAAATAACTTTTTGTTGATCGTGTTGTCGTTTACATTGATTCTTCATTCCTTTTTTGGCACTTTCCGGGCGTTTTTCCGGTATGAAGCTTATATTTCTGTTGCTTTTGTTATGGTGATAATTCCAAGACTGAAACATTTTTTTGTAAATCCTTTATTTGCATTTAAAAAAGATAAAGTAATGGGGTTGCTGATAATTTTCAATGTCCTTTTACTTGTGTATAAATTCGGATTTTCTCATTTAATGATCGTGAATGGAAGTCGTAATATTTACGAACAGCAAATACAGTCTGCCAAATTTCTAAAAAAATACTATAATACATCGAAGGTTGTTGCGAATGATATTGGAGCAATTTGTTATTTTTCAGATATTCATTTATTAGATATCGTAGGTTTAGGTTCTAAGGAAATGATCCCTTACAATGAAAATGGAAGGGAGTTTGATCAGAAGTTTGAAAATTTTGTGACTGAATATTCTATTAAAAATAATTACGATTTAGCGATAGTATATGAAGAATGGTTTGGCGGTTACGTTCCAAAAAACTGGAAAAAAGTTGCTGTATTAACAATCGATGACAATATAAATGCAGCAGTGGATCATGTTGTAATTTATTCTATAAACCCTGAAAATTACCTGCAATTGCAAGAAAACGTAAGAAAATTTAAATGGAATAAAAATGTTCAGGTAAGTATAACCGGACAGCAGTAGTATAATAATTAACGGAAATTAGATGGATCTAATCTTAATGAAAAAAAACATTATTTCTTTATAACTGCTTGTAGATTAAAAAATTATTACTATTTTTGCACCCTAAAATAAAAAGCAATTAAATGCCTACTATTCAACAATTAGTAAGAAAAGGAAGAGTCGCACTCACCAAGAAGAGTAAATCGGCTGCCCTTGATTCTTGTCCACAAAGACGAGGTGTATGTACGAGAGTATATACTACCACTCCTAAGAAACCTAACTCTGCACTTAGAAAAGTTGCAAGGGTAAGACTTTCAAACGGTAAAGAAGTCAACGCCTACATCCCGGGCGAAGGACATAATCTTCAAGAGCACTCGATAGTATTGGTACGCGGCGGAAGGGTGAAAGACCTACCGGGAGTACGTTATCATATCGTAAGAGGAGCATTAGACACTGCAGGTGTAAGCGGAAGAACTCAGAGAAGATCTAAGTATGGAGCTAAGAGACCAAAACCAGGTCAGGCAGCAGCTGCACCAGCTAAAGGAAAGAAAAAATAATCATTAAATAAGGTACAGAAACAATGAGAAAGACAAAAGCAAAAAAAAGACCGTTGTTACCAGATCCGAAATTTAATGATCAATTGGTAACTAGATTTGTAAACAACTTGATGCTAGACGGTAAGAAGTCTATCGCATTCAAAATATTCTATGATGCTTTAGATATCGTAGAAACTAAAAAAGGAGAAACTGAAAAGACTGCCCTTGAAATCTGGAAAGATGCATTGACTAACGTTATGCCTCACGTAGAAGTACGTTCTAGAAGAGTAGGTGGAGCTAACTTCCAGATTCCTATGCCGATCAGAGCTGACAGAAAAATTTCTATGGCAATGAAATGGTTAATCCTTTACTCTAAAAAGAGAAACGATAAGTCAATGGCTTTGAAATTGGCTAACGAAGTGGTAGCTGCTTCAAGAGAAGAAGGTGCTGCTTACAAGAAAAAATCTGATACTCACAAAATGGCGGAAGCTAACAAAGCTTTCTCACACTTTAAATTCTAATTAGAAATGAGTAGAGATCTTAAATTTACAAGAAATATTGGTATTGCTGCGCACATTGATGCCGGTAAAACTACCACTACAGAAAGAATCTTATTCTATACAGGTGTAAACCACAAAATTGGTGAAGTTCACGATGGTGCTTCTACAATGGACTGGATGGAGCAGGAAGCAGAAAGAGGTATTACGATTACTTCTGCTGCAACTACTTGTTCTTGGAACTTCCCAACTGATCAAGGAAAAGCTTTACCTGAAACTAAACCTTACCACTTCAACATCATCGATACACCGGGACACGTTGACTTCACAGTAGAAGTAAACAGATCTTTGAGAGTATTGGATGGATTGGTATTCTTATTCTCTGCAGTAGATGGAGTAGAGCCTCAGTCTGAAACAAACTGGAGACTTGCTGACAACTATAAAGTTGCGAGAATGGGATTCGTAAACAAAATGGACCGTCAAGGTGCTGACTTCCTTAACGTGGTAAACCAGGTTAAGACGATGTTAGGATCAAACGCAGTTCCAATCGTTTTACCAATCGGTGCTGAAGAAGATTTCAAAGGTGTAGTTGACTTAATTAAAAATAGAGCGATCATCTGGGATGAAGCTGGACAAGGTGCTACTTTCGAGGTAGTTCCAATTCCTGACGACATGAAAGATGAAGTTCTTGAATACCGAGAGAAATTAGTAGAAGCTGTTGCTGACTACGATGAGACTTTGATGGAGAAATTCTTCGAAGATCCAGATTCAATCTCTGAAGACGAAATCAACGAAGCTCTTAGAAAAGCTACTATCGATTTGTCTATTATCCCAATGACTTGTGGTTCTTCATTTAAGAACAAAGGAGTACAGTTTATGTTGGATGCAGTATGTAAATACTTGCCTTCTCCATTGGATAAAGATGATATCAAAGGTACTGACCCAAGAACTGACGCTGAAATTTTCAGAAAACCAGACGTAAAAGAGCCTTTCTCGGCTTTAGCATTTAAGATTGCTACCGATCCTTTCGTAGGAAGATTGGCATTCTTCAGAGCATACTCTGGAAGACTAGATGCTGGTTCTTATATCTTGAACACCCGTTCAGGAGATAAAGAAAGAATCTCAAGAATCTATCAGATGCACGCTAACAAGCAAAATCCTGTAGAATATATTGAAGCAGGAGATATTGGTGCAGCGGTAGGTTTTAAATCTATCAAAACTGGTGATACAATGTGTGACGAGAAAAACCCAATCGTTCTAGAATCGATGGTTTTCCCTGATCCGGTAATTGGTATCGCTGTAGAACCTAAAACTAAAGCTGACCAGGATAAAATGGGTAACGCTTTAGCTAAATTGGCAGAAGAAGATCCTACGTTTACAGTAAGAACTGACGAAGCATCTGGACAAACGATTATCTCTGGTATGGGTGAGCTTCACTTAGATATCATTGTTGACCGTATGAGAAGAGAATTCAAAGTTGAAGTTAACCAAGGTCAGCCTCAGGTAGAGTACAAAGAAAATCTTACAAGAGTTGCTCCACACAGAGAAGTTTACAAAAAACAATCTGGTGGTAAAGGTAAATTTGCTGATATCGTATTTGAACTAGGACCTGCAGACGAAGGTAAAGTTGGTTTAGAATTCATTAATGAGATCAAAGGTGGTAACGTTCCTAGAGAATTTGTTCCTGCCATTGAAAAAGGCTTTAAAGCTGCAATGAAGAACGGTCCTTTGGCTGGTTTCGAAGTTGAAGGTATTAAAGTTACTCTTAAAGACGGATCTTTCCACGCGGTGGATTCTGATGCACTTTCTTTTGAAATGGCAGCTAAATTAGGATTTAAAGAAGCGGGACGTGCTGCTAAGCCAGTAATTATGGAGCCTATTATGAAGTTGGAGGTTGTAACTCCGGAAGAATATATGGGTAACATCATTGGTGACCTTAACAAGAGAAGAGGTACTATCAGTGGACAAGAAGAAAAGAACGGTGCCGTTGTGATCAAAGGTTCAGTTCCACTTTCTGAAATGTTTGGTTATGTTACTACTCTAAGAACACTTTCATCAGGAAGAGCTACTTCTTCTATGGAATTAGAGAAGTATCAAGCAACTCCTCAAAACGTTGCTGAAGATATTATTGCTAAAGCAAAAGGTTAATTTTTTAAATCAAAGAAATGTCACAAAGAATCAGAATAAAACTAAAATCTTACGATTACAACTTGGTAGACAAGTCTGCTGAGAAAATCGTAAAAACGGTAAAGGCTACTGGTGCTGTTGTAAACGGACCTATTCCATTACCTACAAATAAGAGAATCTTCACAGTGTTGAGATCTCCGCACGTAAACAAGAAAGCAAGAGAGCAGTTCCAATTGTCAGCTCATAAGAGATTGATGGATATCTACTCTTCTTCTTCTAAAACTGTTGATGCTCTAATGAAATTAGAACTTCCTTCAGGAGTTGACGTAGAAATTAAAGTGTGATAATTTAATTATCATTATTATATAAATCCCCTTTCGAAAGATTGGGGATTTTTTATTTTTAAATCACTAAAGCTAATTATCTAATCTGGAATTTAATCAATTCAAACATTATTGATATTTTTGATTAAAATTAAAATATGATAAAATTTATTTTGCTATTGTTTCCTTTTATCCTGACAGCGCAAACACATCGTTTTATTTATCAGTTTCACTACAAATTAGATTCATTAGCAAAAGAATTTGCAAATGAAAATATGATTTTAGACATCAATCCGGACGATGTTAAATTTTATCCTTATTCCTACGCTGAAACTGATTCTTTGAATATTATCCGTGGTCAGAAGAGAACAAGATGGGATGATCATCTTCCTGCGGTTATCAGAAAAAAAGATTCTTTTGAAAATACTTCACTGATTTTGCTGAATGATTTTTTCTCTGTAAAATCAACAGATAAAATGAATTGGGAACTTATGGATGAAACAAAAGTTGAAGGATCATATACTTTACAGAAAGCAATAACAACTTTTGGAGGAAGAAATTGGATCGCCTGGTTTTCTAAAGACGTTAATTTGAGTGAAGGACCATACAAATTTCGGGGACTTCCTGGATTGATTTTCGAGATAGAGGACGATCAGGAAAACTTTAAATTTAAACTGGTTAAAAGTATGAAGTTTCCTAAAACTTATGAAGCGAAATTCCTTGACAGTTTTTTGGGACGGAAACCAATTCCTGTTACCGAGAAAGTCATTGCAAAAAAACAATTAGAACTTTACAATAATCCTCTGCAGGATATTGCAGAATCATTTAAATCAAATACCAATCCTGAAAATACATTTTATGTAATGGGAGTTCAGATCAAAAGTTTAGACCAGCTGAAAGGGATGTCCGACGAACGTAGAAGAATAATGTTAAGAGAAAACAATCCGATCGAATTGGATAAAGCAATAAAGTACCCCGAGATTAAAAAGTAATATTTTAATGAACTTAAATCTGTAATTTATATTTTAACACTATTATGTATTGCAAGGTTCTATTTATTTTATATCTTTGTAAAAATTATTACAATGAAAACAATAATACTTCTTGTCATGATGTTTAGTCTGTCGTTATCTGCACAGACACATCGGTTTATTTATGAATATCAATTTAAGATGGATTCCACATCTGCAGAATCAAGAAAATCGAGTATGGTTCTTGATGTGAATCCTAATGACGTTAAATTCTATAATTATGATTTTGTTGTCACGGATTCTACGAACAAAACAAAAGGTCAGAATAGTATTATTTGGGATGATACTCCTGCATTGACCAGAAAGAAAAATTCAAATATCAACTCAAACTATATTCATGTTCAGAATATGTTCATTGTTGATACCGAAGATCAAATTGACTGGAAACTTTCGGAAGAAACTAAAAATTTGGGAGGCTACAAATTGCAGAAAGCTACTACAAAATTCGGAGGCAGAAACTGGACGGCTTGGTTTACAAAAGATATTGCACTAAGTGAAGGACCATACAAATTTAGAGGTTTACCGGGAATGATATTTGAAATTTCCGACGATAAGGATAATTTTAAATTTTCTTTAGTGAAAAGTTATAAACTTGCAAAAACCTATGACACAACCGGAATTATCGAAAACTTTGGAGGACAGAAACCTGTAAAAATTACTGAAGCAAAACTTAAGAAACTTATGCTTGACAATTATAATGATCCTCTTCACGAATTTAAAGAGCATTATAAAAATAATACCGATCCAAGCGCAAGATTTATGGTTATGGGAATTGAGGTGAAAAGTCCTGAGCAAATAAAAGAATTGTCGGATATGATGCAAAACAACATAAGAAAAAGCAATAATCCGATCGAAGTTAATAAAGCAATTCATTATCCCAAAAAATAAAACGTAAAATCCTTTTTCACAAGAAAAGGATTTTTTATATTTAGTTTTTTGAAGAGTATGAAAATATTATTGCTATTGTTTTTAGGGTTTGCGAATTTTTTATTTTCACAAAATCATCGTTTTATTTATGAAGTAGATTTTAAAAGGGATTCTACAGAAAACAATTTGACAAAAGAATTTTATCATCTTGATATTTTTTCTGATGATATTACATATTACGGAAGATCATATTACGAAGGAGATTCTCTTATCAAAAACAATATTGGTTTTTCAACAGATAATTTTCCTAAACTTACCGATGTTATTGTCCGGAAGGCAAATGATGAATACGATCACTACGAATGGCTCGAATATGATATCCTGAAAACTTCTGAAAAAGTTGCGCAAAAATGGGTTTTAACGAATGAGAAGAAAACGATTCAAAATCATATGGTGCAAAAAGCAGAAACAAATTGGGGAGGTAGAAAATGGACGGCGTGGTTTTCTCTGGAAATTCCTTTTCAATATGGGCCTTACACATTTCATGGCTTGCCGGGATTAATTATGGAAATTTCAGATTCTAAAAATAATTTTTCATTCAAATTAATAAAGTCAGAAAAGTTAAACGAAACTCAAAAAGTCGCTTTGGATCACATCTATAAAATTGGAGTTCCTGTCAACCGGGAAAAATATGTGAAAGCAAAACTTACATTTTATAATGATCCTTTAAGTTTTGTGAAAAATGGTGAAATTGAACTGGCAGATGACAAATGGGCGATTTTACAGGATGGAACAAAGTTGACGCAAAAGAATTTTCGCGAAGTGAGGCAAAGACAGCAGAATAATATGAGAAAGTATAATAATCCTGTGGAATTGAATAAACTTGTTGCTTATCCTAAATAAATAACTTAAATGCTTCGTCAACTGTGCGGAGTTTTTGTTTATATTTAAGGATAAAATTAATCGTAATGTCAAAATCAGATAAAAGTATTTTTGAGAAATTTTCAAATTGGGCAACAAAATTTACCGGCAGTTCTTATGCTTTCATTGGCGCAGTTGCCATTGTTGTAATTTGGGCTGTTTCGGGTCCCATTTTCAAATATTCAGAAACATGGCAATTGGTCATCAACACAGGAACTACTATCATTACTTTTCTTATGGTTTTCCTGATTCAGAAATCTCAGAATAAAGACTCAAAAGCCATTCAGATCAAATTAAATGAATTGATTGCAGCCAACGAAAAAGCCAGTAACCGAATGGTTGATATTGAAGATCTTACCGAAAAGGAACTCGACCAAATTCACTGTTATTATGAAAAGTTGGCAGATTTTGCTGAAGAAGATGAAGATATTCATGCTTCGCATTCGATCGATGCTGCGAAAAGAAATCAAAATTATAAACATGCATCTTTTAAAAAGAAACACGAAGAGTGGCTTTTAAAACAGGAACAAAAAAAGGAATCGATGTGATTCCTTTCTTTGTATTTAAATGTATCTTAATAATTATCTCTTCATAAAATAATCAAAATAACTACAACTTCCCAAAAGTGTTCTTGCCGTTTCGGTATCAGAATATTGAGATTTAAGTTGTGCAAAATAGGTTCTGTACTTTTGATTTTTCAAGTCATTCATTTGCTTTTGGTAAGCATCATTTTTCTCAGACCATTTCGGATCAGCATAATCAATATTTGCCTGATTTTTGGCTTCATACTGATAATATTTTCCCTGTTCGGCACTTGCCATCTGGAAAAGCAGTCTTGCTTTCTGTTCTTTATTATTTGAAACGCTTAATGCTTTCTTATAGTAATTTAATGCTAAATCGAAATTATCTGGTTCGACATAAGTGGTTGAAGTGAAATTTTTATAATAATATTGATAAGGGCTTTTCTTGTCGGTGCTCCAGAAATCGTATTTTCCGCCATTGCTGTTGTCGACATCCATTACAAAAACTTCACGGTAATATCCTAAAACAGAAGTGTTATACAATAGATTTCCGATCAGTTGATTAGCTTCAGCTGCTTTTTGATCTTTACCGTTTCCTATTTTTTTAAGCTGAATCAAAGCTTCAGATAGTTCAAGTTTATTCATAACCGGTTTAATGAAAGTAAATGCAGAATAATTTTCTGTTGACATACTTTCTGAATCCGAACTTTGAAAACTTTCCCAGACATTATGACCAAATATCAGATTAGGAATATTTTTGAAACCATCATAGTTTGTTCCGTCATAAACCAATTTCTCATATTTATCAGTTTTAGGGTTGTATGTTTCATAGTTTTCTCTCGGGATTCCGGCGAAACTCTGTGCTTTCTGATAATAAGATTTAGCCTTATCAAAATCTGCCAATCTCATCGCTCTGTCACCATAGATCAGATTGAAAAAGGCATCGATGTTGCCAACATCATCCATGTTTTTGGCGATGATCTGTTGCTCAAATTGGGTCTTATCAGCTTTTCTGTAAAAATCTTCTACACTTTTTACCAACGTAGAATTCGGATTGTACTGAAGATCCGACAATTTATTATTCATCAGGAAAGATTTTCCGTCTTCACCCTGAAGAAAATAACGATTTGCCAAAACATCTTTCAGGAAAGAATCTGTTGAAGGAGGTGAACCGTAGTAATCGTAACCTTCTTCATTTGTGCTGTCTTTCTCAATTTTCTTTTCAGCAAAATATTCGGCGTAATCTTTCATCAAATGATCTTCATATTCGGCAGTAATTTTTGGCTGCGAAACGATATCATTTAACACTTTCATTCTCTTGATCTCTTCAAGATATTCAGGATTGCTGGTTTTTATTTCATCTAAAATTTCCGTGCTTGCTTTGTAATCTTTCTTTAAAAATTTAAGATAAGCATCTGCAATCTGCCAATATTCATCATTTGATTTTTCCTTCGTTTTATCAGTAAATTTTTCTAACTCATCCAAAAAATCTTTTTGCTTTTCGTCATAATAATAACTTTCGTTTTTTGTATAAAAAGGAATTCTGTTAGGATTTTCCAGCAACTCATCATCGCTTTGATCATTTTTTGTTCCGTCTTTTGTTTTATCAGATTTTGAACTAAACAGATTTTTGAAAAATAATACAATCTTTTGCCAAAAGCTTAATTCCTTTGGTTTTGCCTCTTTTGTTTCAGTAACTGTTGCAGATGTTTTTACATCTGTGGTTGTGGCAGATTTTTCAGATTCGTAATAGTATGTCGGAAGATAACTTCTTTCCAATTCATTAATGCTTCTTGCCGCCATTACTTTGAGAATTTCCGAGTTGGGATCGATGTCGTACATTTTTTCCATCATCGGAATCGGATTGGTAAAATCTTCGTAGCCTAAAAGAAAATAAGCCATGTTTTTCTCATCATTGTTTCCTGCTCTTTTCAGAATATTATTAAATGAAGCAGTGTCGGAAAGTTTCATTGAAACAAAAGCGCCCTCTTTTCTGCTCTTACTGTTTTTGAAAACCTGAAAGAAATTCCAGTTGGCATCGCTTCCCATTTGCAACCCTCGTTGTGCTCCGGCTAATTGATCGAGTGCCATGTAATACACAGCACCACGTAGCGAAACTGGCTGTACATATAATTTGAAAGCCTGAAGCGCAGCGTCAAAATTTCTTGTGTAATGGTTGAAACGCACAAGCTGAAAACCATATCGTTGTTTGATTTCCGGATTCCTTGCAGCATTGTATAAAGAAGTCAGTGCAGAAACTGTTTTTGCGTAATCTAAGTTGGTCGCGTTTTTATCGCTTTCATTTTCTCTGTAATAGAAAGAATCTGCCGTTTCTACGTAATTGATCTTCATGTAAGGCTCAAGATATTTTGCCTCGATGAGATAATCGATTCCTTCACGATATTTCTGATAAGATCCCGCACCTAGTTTTTTAAGTATAGTATCAGTGCTGTTTCCTTTTTTTAAATCATTCAGATCATTCATCGAAAGTTTATTAACCAAAAAATCTGTCTCGGAATAGCTTAACTGATTATTAAAAAATTTTCTCCATGATTCTGTATTTTCATCAGGAATCTGTGATCTTTTGAAATCAGTGTAAAATCTTGAGGAATAGTTGTGAAGAAAAGGCAGGTAAGATTTGTCTTTGATAATACTTTGTGTGAAGAGATTAAAGTAATCATAATCAGGATCTGCCCAAGCGCAGGCTTCAGATTTTGTGTAGAAAAGTGAAACTACAGCTAATGATAGAATGTACTTTTTCATATTTATATTTGGTGTTTTATTTAAAATGATGTTTTTCTTAAATCAATATTTCTAAAAATTTCGACCTTCTACAAATTTACTATCTAATTGATAATATATAATGTTGTAGGCGCTTATTTTTTTATCTAAAAACTGTACCACTTCTTTGATCTGTTCATCAGAGATTTCCTCAATTTTTATTTTAAAACCTTTATTCAGGAAACTTCCAAAATAGAAACCGTCCTTTAGAATTTCAATTTCATTTTCCGATATTTTTTTAAAATTTTCGTTTTCCAGATCTTGTTTCGACAAAGCATTGATCAATTTATGTTTTCCCAGATGATTGGTCACAATTCCCCACGAATAAATAGGGAGAGCAACTTCTATATTTTTAAAAGGATAATCTTCCAGTTTTGAGAGATAACTTTTTAGAATATTAATATCTAAAATTGAATTTTTATCTGAATTTTCCAAAGGCGAAGAAGTAGAGTAGCACATCAGATAGACTTTTTTCACAGGGGGAATTCCCATCAGGTTTTTATCTTTCACCTGATGAAGACGAAGAGTGCAGGTGATTTCTTTTCCTGAAATTTTTTTTAACTCATTTAAAAATTTAAAATAATCATCTTTGGTTCCGGCAGTCCAGTCACAGTCGATTTGGATTTCATTGCTTGAGGAGAGTTGATAATCGTTTACTTTTTTCTGAATTAATTGATAAATACTTTCTGCAAGAAAAGTAATCTCTTCACCTTTAATCTGATAGAATGTCCGGTTTGTGATAAAAACTGTAGGTATGATTTCTTTTTCTGTACTAAAGCTTTTGGCTTTAGTGATGACAGCGACCGGCTCAAACTTTCCATTAATCTTATCAACATCGAAGAATCTGGTGCATAAAAAATGAGTGGTAGATTCTGCTAATGCTTTTTTTTCAGATTGATTTAAAGCAAGATTCGTTTTCCAGTAATAATAGGTATAAGGATGAATCTTTTTTTCGCTGCAAGAAGCAACGAAGAGAAACGCAAAAAATAGTTGAAGAAATTTCATTTTATAGAAATTGTAAAAATAAAATGATTTCAGGTAAGAACATCTGAATGCTGAAAATATCTATCATATACTTTTTTCTCAAAATTAAAGATTTATTTGAAAGAATTTCGTTTCAAAAGTCATGCAAATCTCTAAATCATTAAAAATCAAAATATTTTGCAATATATATTTGTCAAATTAAATTTTATTCATACATTTGCACACTCATTTTAGGGGAGGAATATGCCCAATTCAAACTTGGTAATTATTTGAGAACTCGAAAAATGAACGTGAATACAAGGAAATTTTATAACATATTATATAAATAATGTCAGGTATTATTGGAAAAAAAATCGGGATGACTTCTCTGTTTGACGAAAACGGCAAAAATATGCCGTGTACCGTTATTCAGGCTGGTCCTTGCTCGGTTTTACAGGTCAGAACCATTGAAAAGGACGGATACAAATCTGTTCAGTTAGGTTTCGATGACAAGAGTGAAAAGAACGTTGGTAAAGCGTTAGCTGGCCATTTTAAAAAGGCTGGTTCTGCTCCTAAAGCTAAGTTGGTAGAATTCTACAGAGAATTCGTAGATACGGTAAGCGTAGGAGATGAAGTAAAAGTAGACCTATTTGCTGAGGGTGAATATGTAGACGTTACAGGAACTTCAAAAGGTAAAGGTTTCCAGGGTGTTGTTAAAAGACATGGCTTTGGAGGTGTAATGCAAGCTACTCACGGTCAGCACAACAGATTAAGAGCTCCAGGTTCAATCGGTGCGGGATCAGATCCTTCTAGAGTATTCAAGGGGATGAGAATGGCAGGTAGAATGGGAGGTAAGCAGGTAACTGTACAAAACCTTCAAGTATTAAAAGTGGATCAAGAACAAAATCTTTTAGTAGTAAAAGGTGCTGTTCCGGGAGCTAAAAATTCTTATGTAATTATCAGAAAATGGAACTAGTAGTATTAAATACATCAGGAAAAGAAACCGGAAAAAAAGTAACTCTAGACGAAACAGTATTCGGAATTGAGCCAAATAAGCACGCGGTTTACTTAGAAGTAAAACAATATCTTGCTGCACAGCGTCAAGGTACTCATAAATCAAAAGAAAGAAGCGAAATTACTGCTTCTACTAAGAAACTTAAGAAGCAAAAAGGATCTGGTTCTGCTAGATACGGTGATATTAAATCTCCTACTTTCAGAGGTGGAGGTAGAGTATTCGGTCCTAAGCCAAGAGACTACAGATTCAAATTGAACAAAGCTCTTAAGAGATTAGCTAAAAAATCTGTTCTTTCTCAGAAAATGAGAGACAACAGCATCAGAATTGTTGAAGGATTGAGCATTGCTGCTCCTAAAACTAAAGATTTCATCACTATCTTGAATGCATTAGCATTAAACGATACGAAATCTTTATTCATTCTTCCTGATACAAACAAGAATGTGTATTTATCTTCAAGAAACTTACCTAAGACTAAGGTTATGAAATTCAACGAAATTTCTTCTTATGACCTAATTAATGCAGGTGAGATCGTTTTCTTAGAAGGTGCAGTTGAAAAATTCCAGGAAAATTTAAAGAAATAAATCATGTCACTTATTATTAAACCAGTTATTTCAGAAAAAGCAAACTATCTTACAGATTTAAGAGGTGCTTATTCTTTCTTAGTACAACCTAAGGCGAATAAAATCCAGATTAAAAATGCAATTGAGCAAGCTTATGGTGTAAAAGTAGCAGACGTTAGAACCATGATTTATGCTCCTAAAGTTTCTTCGAAATACACGAAAAAAGGTCTTCAAGTAGGAAAGACAAACAAATTGAAAAAGGCGATTATCACTCTTGCTGAAGGAGAAGTAATCGACATTTTTGCTGTAAATTAATTATTAATTATAAATAATAGTAATGTCTGTTAGAAAATTAAAACCTATCACCCCAGGACAGAGATTCAGAATTGTAAACAATTTTGAGGAAATTACTACCAACAAACCAGAGAAATCTCTAACAGTTGGTATTAGTAAGTCAGGTGGACGTAACCAAACTGGTAAAATGACCATGCGTTACACCGGAGGTGGACACAAAAAGAAATACAGAATTATCGACTTCAAAAGAAACAAACATGATGTTGAAGCAACGGTAAAAACTGTAGAGTACGATCCAAACAGAACTGCTTTCATCGCTTTGGTGGAGTATGCAGACGGAGAGAAGAGATATATCATCGCTCCAAATGGGATCAAAGTTGACCAAAAAATCATTTCTGGTGAAAGCGTAGAGCCTAATGTAGGTAACGCAATGAAACTGAAAAACATTCCTTTGGGAACTGTGATTTCTTGTATCGAAATGAAGCCAGGTCAAGGTGCAATCTTAGCAAGAAGTGCTGGTTCATCAGCTCAATTGACTTCAAGAGACGGAAAATATGCAATCATCAAATTGCCTTCAGGAGAATCTAGAATGATCCTTACTGAGTGTTATGCAATGATTGGATCTGTTTCTAACTCTGATCATCAGTTAACTGTATCAGGTAAGGCTGGTAGAAGCAGATGGTTGGGTAGAAGACCAAGAACAAGACCAGTAGTAATGAATCCTGTAGATCACCCAATGGGAGGTGGTGAAGGTCGTTCATCTGGAGGCCACCCAAGATCTAGAAACGGTATGCCAGCTAAAGGTTACAAAACCAGAAAGAAAAACAAAGCGTCTAACCGTCATATCATATCTAAACGTAAATAATTATGGCAAGATCACTTAAAAAAGGACCATTCATTCATCATACTTTAGATAAGAAGGTTCAGACAAACATAGAGTCTGGTAAGAAGACAGTTATCAAAACTTGGTCTAGAGCATCAATGATCTCTCCGGACTTCGTAGGACAAACTATTGCAGTACACAACGGGAAATCTTTTATCCCTGTATATGTTACAGAAAACATGGTTGGTCACAAGCTAGGCGAATTTTCTCCAACAAGATCTTTCAGAGGTCATGGTGGTAACAAAAACAAAGGAAGTAGATAATCATGGGATCAAGAAAAAGAGAAAGTGCATTAGCACGTAAATTAACAAATCAAGATGTAGTAAAAGCATTACACAATGATTGCCCGACATCTCCTAGAAAGATGAGATTAGTTGCTGATATCATCAGAGGGGTAGAAGTTGACAAAGCTTTAAGCATCCTAAAATATTCAAAAAAAGGTGCTTCTGAGAAATTAGAAAAAGTATTACTTTCTGCGATGGCCAACTGGCAAACAAAGAATGATGGTGCTGATATCGAAGAAGCTAACCTTATCGTTAAAGAAATTTTTGTAGACAGTGCAAGACAATTGAAGAGACTAAGACCAGCTCCACAAGGTAGAGGGTACAGAATCAGAAAGAGATCAAACCACATTACACTAATCTTAGGTACAAAAGAAAATTAATTCAAGGTATGGGACAGAAGACAAATCCAATTGGTAACAGATTAGGTATCATCAGAGGATGGGATTCTAACTGGTTTGGTGGTAAAAACTACGGTGACAGAATCGCTGAAGATTACAAAATCAGAAGATACCTTGAAGCAAGATTATCTAAAGGTGGAATTTCAAAAATTTATATTGAAAGAACACTTAAATTAGTAACAGTAACAATCACTACTGCTAGACCGGGATTAATCATCGGTAAAGGAGGTCAGGAAGTTGACAAGTTAAAAGAAGAATTGAAGAAACTTACAAAAAAGGATATTCAAATCAATATTTTCGAAATCAAAAGACCTGAGCTTGATGCAGTACTAGTTGCAGACAGCATTGCTAAACAAATCGAAAACAGAATCTCTTACAGAAGAGCTGTGAAGATGGCAATTGCTTCTACAATGAGAATGGGTGCTGAAGGAATCAAAGTTCAAATCTCTGGTAGATTGAATGGTGCTGAAATGGCACGTTCTGAAAACTTCAAAGACGGAAGAATTCCATTGTCAACTTTCAGAGCAGATATCGATTATCACATCGGTGAAGCATTAACTCAATACGGTAAGTTAGGAGTAAAAGTGTGGATCATGAAAGGAGAAGTTTACGGAAGAAGAGATCTTTCTCCATTAGTAGGACAACAGAAGAAAGGTGGTCCTTCAAATGGCGGAAACAGAGGAGGTGGAGACAGAGATAACAGAAGACCTTCTAGAGATAAAAAAAATAATTAATAAAATTTTAGAGGATAGTTTTTAAATGACCGTTACTTTTTTAAAATCTAAATTCTAAAATCTAAAATTTAAGAAATTATGTTACAACCAAAAAGAACCAAATTCCGTAGAGTTCATAAGATGAAAATGAAGGGGATTGCTCAAAGAGGTAATCAACTTGCTTATGGAACTTTCGGAATCAAAGCTACAGAAGGTGCTTGGATCACTGCAAGACAAATCGAAGCTGCTCGTATCGCTGCGACAAGATATATGAAAAGAGAAGGTCAACTATGGATCAAAATATTCCCGGATAAGCCTATTACTAAGAAACCAGCCGAAGTAAGGATGGGTAAAGGTAAAGGTGCTGTAGAATATTGGGTAGCTGTAGTAAAACCAGGTAAAATTATGTTCGAAATCGGAGGAGTATCTTACGAAATCGCGAAGGAAGCTTTAAGACTTGCTGCACAGAAATTACCGGTAGTTACCAAATTTGTAGTTGCTAACGATTTTGTTAAACCTCTTTAATCTCTGAAACAATGAAACAAGCTGAAATTAAAAATCTAAGCGCTGAAGATATTCAAGCAAAATTGGCTGAAGCTAAAGCTCAATTCTCAAAAATGAAATTGGCTCACAAAATCAGTCCACTTGAAAATCCTATTCAAATCAGAGATTTGAGAAAGACAATCGCAAGACTAAACACTGAGTTAACTAACAAACAATAATCCTTTTTACAATGGATAGAAATTTAAGAAAAGAAAGAATCGGAGTGGTTTCCAGCAATAAAATGGAAAAAACTATTGTTGTTAGTGAAACTACAAGAGTAAAGCACCCGATGTACGGTAAATTCGTTTTGAAAACGAAAAAATATACTGCACACGACGAGAACAACGAATGCACAGAAGGAGATACAGTTCTTATTCAAGAAACTAGACCTATGAGCAAGAGTAAAAGATGGAGATTAGTAAGAATCATTGAAAAAGCTAAGTAATGTTACAAACAGAATCAAGATTAAAAGTTGCTGATAACACAGGTGCTAAAGAAGTACTAGTGATCAGAGTTCTGGGAGGTACCAGAAGAAGATATGCTTCAGTTGGTGATAAAATCGTAGTTACAATTAAAGATTCTACACCATCAGGAAACGCTAAGAAAGGTCAAGTATCAAAAGCGGTAGTAGTAAGAACGAAAAAAGCAGTTAGAAGAAAAGATGGATCTTACATCAAATTCGAAGACAATGCTTGTGTTTTACTAAACGCTGGAGGAGAGATGAGAGGAACACGTGTTTTCGGACCTGTGGCTCGTGAGTTGAGAGACAAAGAATATATGAAAATCATTTCATTAGCTCCTGAAGTACTTTAATATTTAAAATTTTAAAAAAAATGTCAAAGTTAAAAATAAAAAGAGGAGATAACGTAATCATTACCACTGGTAAAAAAGATATCAAAGGTAAAACTGGTGAAGTTATTGAAGTGATCAAAAAAGAAGGAAAAGACCCTAGAGTAATCGTTGCAGGACTTAACATCGTTAAAAAACACGTTAAGCCTTCAGCTTCAAATCCTCAAGGAGGAATTACAGAAAAGGAAGCTTCTATTCATATCTCAAACATAGCTTTAGTTGGTAAAGACGGAAAAGCTATCAAAGTAGGTTATAAAATCGACGGAGATAAGAAAGTAAGAATCGACAAAAAAACGGGTGAAACTTTATAATTTTAAATAACAATGGAATATATAGCAAGACCCAAAAAAGCATATCAGGAAACAATTGTTCCAGCAATGATGGAAGAATTCGGATACAAATCAGTAATGCAGGTACCAAGACTAGAGAAAATTATTTTATCTCAAGGTTTAGGAGACGCTACTGCTGATAAAAAAATCATCGATTATGCTGTTGAAGAACTTACAAATATTACCGGGCAAAAAGCTGTAGGTACTATTTCAAAAAAGGATGAAGCTGCTTTCAAATTAAGAAAAGGTATGCCTGTAGGAGCTAAGGTTACTCTTAGAGCTACTAAAATGTACGAATTCTTAGACAGATTGACTTCTTCTGCTTTACCACGTATTAGAGATTTTTCTGGTATCAAAGCTGACGGTTTCGATGGTAGAGGTAACTATAACTTAGGTATTACTGAGCAAATTATCTTCCCTGAGATCGTAATCGACAAAGTAAAGAAAATCCAAGGGATGGACATTACTTTCGTTACAACTGCGAAAACAGACAAAGAAGCTAAAGCATTATTAACTCACTTCGGTTTACCGTTCAAAAAGAACTAAGATGGCTAAAGAATCAATGAAAGCGCGTGAGCGCAAAAGAGAAGCTACTGTAGCTAAATACGCTGAGAAAAGAAAAGCTCTTAAAGAAGCTGGTGATTACGAAGGACTTCAAAAATTACCTAAAAATGCTTCTCCTGTAAGATTACACAACAGATGTAAATTGACAGGAAGACCAAGAGGTTATATGAGAACCTTTGGTATTTCTAGAGTAACTTTCAGAGAAATGGCCAACAACGGTCTTATCCCAGGCGTTAAAAAAGCTAGTTGGTAAGCAATAAAATTTTTACAGCTGACTTCTATATTTTTATAAGTCAGCTGTATTTTAATAAATAGAGTACAAAATCTAGTCGGCATAGAGGAAAAGAAAAAAAATAAATAGTATTAATTTTTTTTGTACTTTTGCACCCGCTCAGGAAAATTATTATTTCTCTGAGTGACTAATCTTCGTTTTGGCTATGTTTATTAGAATAAAATGAAATTAAAAAAAAAAAGTGACCATTAAGTTGTTGAGATACTGAAGGTAAAGAGATCAGGCAAAGAAATATTCGGAGCCATAAGTCTTTAATCTTCAAGTCTTTTCAATACTGATTGTCATTAACCAATAATTTAAAACAAAGAAATGGTAACAGATCCAATTTCAGATTTCCTAACAAGAGTAAGGAACGCACAAAGCGCAGGCCACAAGGTGGTGGAAATTCCTGCATCGAAAATCAAAAAGGAGCTTACGAAAATCTTATTTGATCAAGGGTATATCTTAAACTACAAGTTTGAAGATAGCGCTGTTCAAGGGACGATCAAAATCGCTCTTAAGTATGACAAGCAAACTAACAAGCCTGCAATCAAATCTATCCAGAGAGCTTCAAGACCAGGTCTAAGACAATACAAAGGTTCTGCGGAACTTCCAAGAGTATTGAACGGTTTGGGTGTAGCTATTATCTCAACTTCTAGAGGAGTAATGACAGATAAGAAAGCTAGAGAAGAAAAAGTAGGCGGTGAAGTAATCTGCTATGTTTATTAATTTTTAATCAAAGGAAAATGTCAAGAATTGGTAAAGCAATTATAACAATTCCAGCTGGAGTTACTGTCACTGAAAAAGATGGCGTTGTAACTGTAAAAGGTCCTAAAGGAGAACTTACTCAGGAACTTACAGAAGGAATTACTTTAGAACAAGAAGATGGAGTGCTTACATTCAGCAGACCGTCTGAGTCTAAACAACACAAAGCGCTACACGGTTTATACCGAGCGTTGATCAACAACATGATTATTGGAACTGCTGAAGGTTTCACTAAAAAGTTGGAATTAGTGGGAGTAGGATACAGAGCTTCTCACTCAGGTCAAAAACTTGAGTTAGCTTTAGGATTCTCTCACGGTATCGTATTAGAACTTCCAAAAGAAGTAGTAATCGACACATTGACTGAAAAAGGTAAAAACCCAATTATTACTTTAACGTCTCATGACAAGCAACTTCTAGGAATGGTTTCTGCAAAGATCCGTTCATTCAGAAAGCCTGAGCCATACAAAGGAAAAGGTGTAAGATTCGTAGGAGAAAATGTTAGACGTAAAGCTGGTAAATCTGCTTAATAAATTTTAAGAAAATGGCACTAAGTAAATTAGAAAAAAGAATAAGAATTAAAAGAAGAGTAAGAGGGAAAATCTCTGGATCTTCTGAATTGCCAAGATTATCTGTATACAAGAGTAATAAGGAAATTTACGCTCAGTTAATAGACGATAAAGATGGTAAAACTTTAGCTTCAGCTTCTTCAAGAGAAAAAGGTGTAGATGCTAAAGGTACTAAAAGTGAAATTTCTGCTGCTGTAGGTAAAGCTATCGCTGCCAAAGCTATTGCTGCTGGAATTGAAGCTATTGTATTTGATAGAAACGGTTTCGTATATCACGGTAGAGTTAAGGCTCTAGCTGATGGTGCGAGAGAAGGAGGACTTAAATTCTAATCATTAAATTTCGGAAAATATGTTAGGACTAGATAATATAGAAAGAGTAAAACCGGGAGGATTAGAATTAAAAGATCGTCTCGTATCCGTAAACAGGGTAACAAAAGTAACTAAAGGGGGTAGAGCTTTCGGATTTTCTGCAATTGTTGTTGTAGGAGACGAGAACGGAACTATCGGTTTTGGTTTAGGAAAATCTAAGGAAGTTGCTTCTGCTATTGCTAAGGCGGTAGAAGATGCTAAGAAAAACTTAGTAAAAGTTCCTGTAATGAATCATACAATTCCTCACCAGACTGCTGCAAGATACGGTGGTGCAGATATCTTCTTGAGACCTGCTTCTCACGGTACAGGTCTTATCGCCGGTGGTGCAGTAAGAGCAGTATTAGAGTCAGCTGGTATTCATGATATCCTTTCAAAATCTAAAGGATCTTCAAACCCTCACAATGTAGTTAAGGCAACTTTCAAAGCATTGTTAGACATCAGAAGACCAGAAGAAATTGCAAGAATGAGAGGAGTTTCTCTAAGTAAAGTGTTTAACGGTTAATAAATATACAATGGCAACAATTAAAGTAAAACAAGTAAGAAGCGCTATTGGTAGAACAAAAACCCAAAAGAGAACGCTTGAAGCATTAGGATTTAAGAGACTTCACCAAGTTGTAGAGCACGAAGCTACTCCTTCAATTTTAGGAATGATAGCTGCAGTTAGTCACTTACTTGAAGTTCAAAAATAATTTTTAAAATAATTTTAAAATGAATTTAAACAACATAAGACCTGCAGCAGGTTCTACTTTTAGTTCAAAAAGAATTGGTAGAGGACAAGGTAGTGGAAAAGGCGGTACAGCTGGGAAAGGTCACAATGGTCAGCAAGCTAGAGCTGGTTATTCTCAAAAAATCGGTTTCGAAGGAGGTCAAATGCCTTTGCAAAGAAGATTACCTAAATTCGGTTTCAAAAACGTAAACAGAAAAGAATATAGAGCTATTAACTTAGATGATATTCAAAACTTAATTGATACTAAATCTTTAACAGGAGATATTACTAAAGAAGTTTTGGTAGAAAACGGTTTAGCTTCTAAGAAAGAAATAGTGAAAATTATGGGGAGAGGTGAATTGAAATCTGCGGTTTCAATTTCTGCAGACAAATTCACTAAATCTGCTGAAGAGCTTATTTCTAAAGCAGGTGGAAAAGCAATTACCTTATAATATTACTAATGAAAGAATTTATACAAACCCTTAAGAATATTTGGAGCCTTAAAGAATTAAGAGATAAAATTCTCTTCACTTTGGGTATTATCCTTGTGTATAGATTCGCATCTTTCATCTCTTTACCTGCGATTAACCTTGCAGAAGTAGGAGATCTCTTAGAGCATTATAAAAGTCAAGGCGGAAACAAGCAGGGAGCAGGTCTTCTTGGCTTGCTTTCGTCATTTACGGGAGGGGCATTTAGCCACGCTTCTGTGATGGCGTTAGGAATTATGCCTTACATTTCTGCTTCTATTATTGTTCAGTTGATGGGAATGGCTATTCCTTATCTTCAGAAACTTCAAAAAGACGGAGAGTCTGGTAGAAATACATTGAATCAAATTACTAGATGGTTAACGATTGGAGTTTGTCTTGTACAGGCGCCTTCTTATTTAACTTCTATTACTCAATTATTCTTACCGTATGCTCAGTTCCAGTCTGCATATTTTGTAGATCCGAACTCTATTATGTTCTGGTTACCAAGTATTGTAATCTTGGTTGCAGGTTCTGTATTTGCAATGTGGTTGGGTGAGAAAATTACCGATAAAGGAATTGGAAATGGTATTTCTATCCTTATTATGGTAGGTATCTTATCTAGATTACCAGAAGCATTTGTACAGGAAATTGCAGTTCAGAACGGAAAAGGAGGATTAGGATCAATCATGATTTTGATTGAAGTGATATTCTGGATGTTGGTTGTTCTTTTAGCAGTAGTACTATCTGTTGCTGTGAGAAAAATCCCTATTCAGTACGTAAGCAGAGCTCAGGCAAGAGGAGGTGTAAACAGAAATCTTATGCAGGGAGCAAGACAGTGGATTCCATTAAAAGTAAATGCGGCCGGAGTTATGCCAATCATTTTTGCGCAGGCATTAATGTTTGTACCTGGTTTATTGACAAAATTTGATGAATCAAACACTTTTCTTGCAGGTTTCAAGAATGTTTTTAGCTGGCAGTACAATGTATTGTTCGCACTATTAATTATTATCTTTTCATTTTTCTATACCGCAATTACAATTCCGGTAAACCAAATGGCTGATGATTTAAAGAGAAACGGAGGTTTGGTACCGAAGGTAAGACCTGGTAAAGAGACAGCTGATTATTTAGATGACATTTTATCAAAAATTACCTTGCCGGGTGCAATATTTTTATCTATCTTTGCAGTCCTTCCAGCAATAGTGCATGGAAGTCTTGTTCAGACAGATGCGTTCGCCTTATTTTTTGGGGGAACTTCGTTGCTAATTATGGTTGGGGTGGTATTAGATACTGTTCAACAGATTAACACTTATCTGCTGAATCATCATTATGATGGCTTAATGCAGTCTAAACTATCAAGATCGACTGGATATTAATTTATGGCAAAACAGAAACATATTGAACAGGATGGCGTTATAACGGAAGCACTTTCGAACGCCCAGTTCCGTGTAGAGCTAGAAAATGGGCATATACTTATCGCTCATATTTCTGGTAAAATGAGAATGCATTATATTAAACTTTTACCTGGTGATAAGGTAAAACTGGAAATGTCTCCTTACGATTTAACAAAAGGGAGAATTACATTTAGATATTAAACAAACGCCAAATGGAATCTCCGGATCTCCATTTGGCTATTGTTAAAGAATAAATATATTTTAGATGAAATCGAAAGATTTCGTTTGATTATAGAAAAAAATTAAATATTTCAAATGAAAGTTAGAGCATCAATTAAAAAAAGAAGTGCTGATTGCAAGATTGTTCGCAGAAAAGGCGTTCTGTTTGTAATCAACAAGAAGAACCCAAAATTTAAACAAAGACAAGGCTAAATTATGGCGAGAATTTCAGGTATTGATTTACCAAAAAACAAAAGAGGTGTTATCGGTTTAACTTACATCTATGGGGTAGGAAGAAGTACTTCTTCTGAAATCCTTAAAGCTGCCGGTATCAGCGAAGACAAGAAAGTCAACGAATGGAATGACGATGAATTGGCTGCAATCAGAAATTACATCACTGAAAACATTAAAGTAGAAGGTGAGCTTAGATCTGAAGTGCAATTGAACATTAAGCGATTAATGGACATAGGATGCCAACGAGGAATACGTCACAGACTAGGACTACCTTTAAGAGGCCAGAGAACGAAAAACAACTCGAGAACCCGTAAAGGAAAGAGAAAAACAGTTGCTAACAAGAAAAAAGCAAGTAAATAATCGTTAGGAATTATGGCAAAACAAACTAAAGTAGTTAAAAAAAGAAAAGTAAAAGTTGAAGCTATTGGTGAAGCGCATATTCAAGCTTCTTTCAATAACATCATCATTTCTTTAACAAATAAAAGCGGAGAAGTTATCTCTTGGGCATCTGCCGGTAAAATGGGGTTCAGAGGTTCTAAAAAGAACACTCCTTTTGCTGCTCAAATGGCAGCAGAAAATTGCTCTAACGTAGCTCACGAAGCTGGTTTAAGAAGAGTAAAGGTGTATGTGAAAGGTCCAGGTGCAGGTAGAGAATCTGCAATCAGAACGATTCACAATTCAGGTATCGAGGTGAGCGAAATTATTGACGTTACTCCTATGCCGCACAATGGATGTAGACCACCAAAAAGAAGAAGAGTTTAATTTTTAGAATTTACCCATTATGGCAAGATATATTGGACCAAAAACAAAGATTGCTAGAAAGTTTGGTGCTGCAATCTACGGAGATGATAAAAACTTCGAGAAAAGAAAAAACCAACCGCCAGGACAACACGGTGTTAACAAAAGAAGAGGAGCAAAAAAATCTGAATATGCTGTCCAGTTGATGGAAAAGCAAAAAGCTAAATATACTTACGGTATTTTAGAAAGACAATTTGCTAACTTATTCGAAAAAGCACACAGAAGTAAAGGTGTAACAGGTGAAGTTTTATTACAGCTTTGCGAATCAAGATTGGATAACGTTGTGTACAGATTAGGTTTTGCTAAAACCAGATCTGGTGCAAGACAGTTGACTTCTCACAGACACATCACTGTGAATGGTGAGATCCTTAACATTCCTTCTTATTTGGTAAAAGCTGGTGATGTAATCGCTGTAAGAGAAAAATCTAAGTCTCTTGAAGTGGTTGCAGATGCTTTAGCTTCTAAAGCAAACTATGAGTGGTTACAATTCAACGACGAGAAAAAAGAAGGTACTTTCGTATCTGCTCCTGAGAGAATCCAAATCCCGGAAGACATCAAGGAACAGCTTATCGTCGAACTTTACTCTAAATAATTTTTTAATCAAATTTTTGCTCAACCCAATAATATGGCAATTTTACAATTCATAAAACCCGATAAAGTAATTCTACTTAACTCTGATGAATTTAAAGGTCAATTCGAATTCAGACCTTTAGAACCAGGTTTCGGGCTTACAATCGGTAATGCTTTGAGAAGAGTGTTGCTTTCTTCTCTGGAAGGATACGCTATTTCATCTATCAAAATAGAAGGTGTAGAGCACGAATTTTCAACGATTCCAGGAGTAATTGAAGACGTTACCGAAATTATTCTTAACCTTAAGCAGGTAAGATTAAAAGCTACGGCAGAAAACCAGACTAACGAACAGGTTGTTGCTAAAGTTTCCGGTCAAACTGTAATTACTGCTGGGGATTTAGGTAAATCAATCAACGGTTTTGAGATTCTTAATCCAGAGTTGTTGATCTGTAACTTAAACTCAGATGTAACTTTCGAAATCACGTTTAATGTAGAAAAGGGAAGAGGATATGTGCCTTCTGACCAGAATAAGTCAAACAATGCTCCTGTAGGAACTATTGCTATTGACTCAATTTTTACGCCGATCAAAAAAGTGCAGTACAGCATTGAAAATTATCGTGTAGAGCAAAAAACAGACTACGAAAAATTAGTATTAGATATTGAAACTGACGGTTCTATAAGCCCTCAGAATGCTTTAACTGAAGCTTCTAAGATATTGATTTATCACTTCATGTTGTTCTCTGATGAGAGAATCACTCTAGAAACTGAAGCTGTAAAGGCATCTATCCAATACGATGAAGAAACTCTTCACACAAGACAACTTCTTAAGTCTAAATTAGCAGATATGGATCTTTCTGTAAGAGCCCTAAACTGTCTAAAAGCGGCTGAAGTTGAAACATTGGGAGAACTGGTTTCTTACAGTAAGTCTGATTTGATGAAATTCAGAAATTTTGGTAAAAAATCTTTGACAGAACTAGAAGAATTAGTGCATTCAAAAGGTCTTAACTTCGGTTTCGACGTTGCAAAATATAAATTAGACGCTGATAATTAAATAATAATGAGACACGGTAAAAAATTCAATCACTTAGGAAGAACAGCTTCTCACAGAAGCGCGTTACTTTCTAATATGGCTTGTTCTCTGATTGAGCATAAAAGAATCAACACTACTGTAGCTAAAGCGAAAGCTTTGAGAGTATACGTTGAGCCTCTATTAACAAAAGCAAAAGAAGATACTACACACAACAGAAGAATTGTTTTTTCATATCTTCAAAGTAAAGAAGCGGTTACTGAATTGTTCAGAACTGTAGCTCCGAAAATCGCTGAAAGAAACGGTGGTTATACGAGAATCATCAAGACTGGTTTCAGACCTGGTGATGCTGCAGATACTGCTTTGATCGAGTTAGTTGATTTCAATGAGCTTTATAATCCTAATGCTGAGGAGAAAAAGACGACAAGAAGAAGTAGAAGATCTACTTCTACTGCAAAAGTAGCTGTTGAAGCAACTTCAGCAGTAGAGGAAAAAGTTGAAGAGCCAAAGGCTGAAACAACTGATTCTACTGAAGAAAAAGCTGGTGAATAATATTCATTCAGATATATAAAAAAACCGCTCAGATTTCTGAGCGGTTTTTTTGTGTCTTATATTTTGGTTTTTACCAATTGAATAATATTGTCTCCTTGATGAAGAATTAAACTGTCCCCTTTTACAGTCGCTTTCATCTCATCTTTTTCATAGGTTGTTTCACTTCCTGTTGATTTTATTTTGTCCAAGATAAATGTTTTTTTGTTGCTGGTGATTGAAACGTTATTTTCTTTAGGATCATAATTATAGACTACTTTTACTAATGTTCCGTCTGTAGCTTTGTAAACATAATCTGTTTTGATGGTCTTTTTACCATTTACATCAACATTATAGCCGATTGTGGAATCTACTTTACCGTTGTCTGCAAGAATGACCTGTTCTGAGGAATCGCTCTTAACAATTCCTTTATTTCCGCTTTCATTTTTTTTACAGCTTATTAAAGATAAAGCCACAAATGAAGCAGTTATTAAAATTCCCTTTTTCATTAATTATATATTTTTTATTATTAATTTAATTCCCTAGTTGTGAAATTTTCATTAAATTTAATAAAAACAAAAAACAAACCAATAGCTAAGAAACTCAAATTTTAAAATTACACAAAAGTGTAATTGTTTCCTCTTTGTTTTCTGTTGAAATTTGTCTTAACGAAATCAAATAACATGAGCATTTCCATAGCCATAGTAGAAGACGAAAAAAACTACAACAATGCGTTGAAGAAGGTGATCGATTACCAAACTGATATGAAGGTGATCGCACAGTTTTTTGACGGAAATGCTGCTCTCAAAAATTTATCTGATCTTTCTCCCGATGTAGTCATGATGGATATCCAACTTCAGGATATGCTTGGAATTGATATTATCGGGAAGTTGAAAAAAGAAATGTCCGCAACACAATTTATTATGTGTACAAGCTTTGAGAATGACGAAATGATTTTCAATTCTCTAAAGGCTGGCGCAATGGGATATCTCATCAAAGGTGAAAGTATGGATAAGATCCTATCATCAATCCGTGACGTTTATGATGGAGGTGCACCGATGAGTTTTTCGATTGCAAGGCGAGTTTTGACTCATTTTGAAAAAAAAACAATTGAAGTGAAAGATTTTGAAGAGCTCACAAAACGCGAAACCGAAATCGTTGAACTTTTGTCGCAAGGACTTTTGTATAAGGAAATTGCTGATAAGATATTTGTTAGCATTGATACGGTAAAAAAACACGTCGGAAATATATACAGAAAGCTTCAGGTAAATAATAAAGTAGAAGCTATAAATAAATTTAACCATTTTAAAAACTAAAATCATGGAAAAAATTAAAATTGATTGTAAAAATGAGAAAGACAAAATAGATCAAGAGAAATCTGGAGAGCTATTTCGAATTTTCTCTAATGAATTTAAGGATAACCTTTCAGAAATTGAGATTAAACTTAAAAAATATATACTGGCTGCCGGTATTGATAATATATTTACTACACCCATTCCTGATGATAAGCATAAAAAAGACTTAAGTAGTTTTACAAAAAAAGTACCATCAATAAAATCAAAATTATTTATACATTTTAATTTGTATGAAAAATTAGTTAATCATTATTTGGACAATGGATTTACAGATATGAAAATTTCTTTTGTAAAGCCAAAAACTAATCAATTTCAATTACCTGAAATATCAGATGTTGATTTTCAAATGATAAATACACATGTTGATAAACTTTATGGAATTGTGACATTTGTTCAAAAAATCAATGGTGCAGAAGATATTATGCATAGTTATTTACTCTTTAATTTAAAACAAGAATACTTAATAAGTGTAAATATTGTACAATTTGGAAATGAATTTATTGGTAGTTCAATAGGGCAGTCATTGAAAAATGCTTCTAAAGACGATTATGTTCCCAGTGCTATAAATTATGAGCTTTCTAAAGTAAAAGAGTATATAGAACGGATAAAGAATTATTTAGGCGGTTGTCTTAATAAAGATGTTTTTAAAATAGAGTATGATCTATGTTATGGTTTAAGATTTAACGTAGCTGGTAAAGAAATTGAATCTTTTTACTTGTCATCAATTCCTGTAGATACCAATAGTATTCGTCTCAATAGTGATTTTCCTTATTATGATCAAGGAAGTTTAGAACCATAATGCTTTTAAAAATATACTATATTGTTTTTTTTATTACCGTTATAAAGTCGATAATAATTTTGAGAAAGAAAACTTTTTTTTCTCAAAATTATTTTTTTGTTTTTTTATTGGTAAATTTTCTGACTGATTTTTCCTCAGAAATGAATATTATTAGCTCAAAAGCAATTCAATATAATTATCTGAATCTACTCAATATACTTTTTTTTATTTTTTTTTACTACAAACACATAAAGAGTTTTTTTTTATTAGTTTTAACATTAATCAGCATTTTAATTTGTATATATTTTACAAGTCAATTTTTTTATGTTGATAGATACAATTTGAGTCTAGCAATAATATATTGCGTTTCAAATATTTTCTATGTTCTTTATTGGATTAATTTAAAACTAAATAACATCTCAGAAATAAAAATAATTGATGAACCTCTTTTTTGGATTTCGACATCCCTTTTGATATGGAGTTGTTTTTTTCTGTTCAGAATAATCCCGATGTACTTGTTAGATACTGAGGATAAACATTTTTTAAAGCTTTTAAAAAATGTTTTACTGATAATAAACATTATAGTATACGCATTATTTTATGTAGGATTAACCAAATACACAAAAGATGAAATCTCTACCACCTGAAATAAAATTGACATATATAATAGCGATATTATTAATTATGCTTTTAGTTATTTTTGTTATTCTTATCGTAATAACTTACAACAGGAAGCAGCTTTTGTATTTAAAAGAACAACAACTCAAAGAATCAGAGTACCAAAACCAACTTCTTCAAAAAGAACTTGAGAAACAAAAATCGATAGAAAAAGAAAGACAACGTATTTCTCACGATATGCACGATGATCTCGGAGCAGGAATTTCGGCATTAAAACTTCAGGCAGAGTTTTTAAAACAAAAAGCTGAAGACGAAGATTTAATAAACGATATCAATGAACTTCTAAAAACGTCCGAGGAAATGAACATTTCTATGCGAGAAATGCTTTGGAGTTTAAATTCGGGAAATGATACCGTTGGAAGTTTCGTTGAATATGCTAAAATCTATGCGGAGGGTTTTTTGAAAAAAACACAAATTGTATTGACTTTTGATAAAGATCAAATAACTTCTGAAACACCTATCTCAACAGATTTAAGACGTAGTATGTTTCTCTGTATCAAAGAAGCTTTAAACAATGCGTATAAATATAGTGGTGCAGATCAACTAAAGCTTTCGTTTACTCAAGAAAATAAATATTTGATTATGGAAATATCAGATAATGGTAGAGGATTTAAAATAGAAAATGCCTCAGGAAATGGTTTAAGGAATATGGAAAGAAGAATGAAAGAGTCCTGCGGAAAATTTGAAATTTCATCCACAAACGAAGGAACTTTTATTTTTTTTAAGATTAACTTATAAGCAGATTATTTAAAATTTTAAAATCAGCATCATTGTAATGACGCTGATTTTTTGTTTTAAGAATCACCCTTTTGTGTAATTGATTGAAGTTGTTATTAATTGGAAATTTGAGGTATAAACTTTAAAACTAATAACCATGAAAACAGAAAAAAAAATTCAGAAAAGACTTGATTTATTAAAAGGTAACAAATTATTTAATGATCAAGAAATTGTAAAAACTAAATATGACACAGAATTCTATGTGTGTGGTAATAATGGGAATGAAATAGAAATTTGGGTATCAGTGATTTCACCAAATTTGATTGTTACCAACGCAGCTTATATGAATAATACTGACGAAGTTGATATTAGTATTTGCCCGGTAACAATAGGAACAAATGTCAATTTAAAAGGAAAGAGATTTTTTGTCTATTCGGTAGCATCGTCAATTGAAGACAATACGGTCTTTGCTTTAAATGTAACATTAAGAGAAGGTGCGATAAGCAAGGTATTTACTGTTTCAATGATTTTAAACGATTCAGATACAGGGGAAATCGTTCAACAAATAAATTTTATTTAAAATGAAAACAAAAGTTTTTTTGATAATATTAATGATATTATTTATTAATATTTATTATTCACAGGAGGAAACCTCTGTTAATGTTGATTTATTAAAAGCACCATCTTCTCCCGCATCGAACTTATTGGGTATAGCAAATAGTGATATTAATAAGCCAACTGATATTGCGAATTTAATGCTGAATCTGCAAGATGTAACTTCAATGTTTAAAAATCAGGCGGGATATGCATTAGATTTTTCACCATATTGGTTATTTGGGAAAAGCACAAAAAGTTTAGATAATATTATTAATGACAATAATACAAGTGATATTCTCAAACAAACTTTAGTTTTTTCGGTTGCAATTAAAAATACTGATAGTACATCAACCAATTTACCAACAAATTCGGTCTTTACTTCTTTAGGATTTAAATTTTCGCTTTTTAGAGGAGAAATCAATGAAACAGTAAGAAAAAAGTATGATTCTGTAAAAAAACTGCATAAAAAAATTATCGATGACTTAGTTATAAAAAACAAAAATATTTCCAATGATCCACAAGTGCTTTCAATAGAAAAAGATTTGGCAATAATGTTTAAGGCAGGAAAGAAAGAGACTACTCAGTATCAACAGTTAAAGACAAGGCTTGATAGCATAAAAAATGAAAAACTCATAGCAAATAATACAGTTTTTAATTCTAGTCAAGAAAAAATAAAACTCTTACTGAAAGATTTTAATATATCCAGAAAAGGTTTCCTTTGGGACTTTGCAGGAGGTACAAGTCTCCAATTCAAGGAAAAAAGGTTCAACAATTCCAGAATTTACAACGCCGGTTTATGGACAGTTTTCGGCTATGCATTTGAAAATTCAGGAATTCCATTATTGCTTGTCCGATACATGTATAATCCAAAAAGCGATTGGATGACCACTGAAGATTTTAAACCGGATGGTAACTTCTCAACATTCGATGCAGGTATAAAATATGAATACTCTCCCAAAGATTCAAAGTTCACAGGTAGTTTTGAGGGATTATATAGAAGTTTTATTTCCGGTTCAGATTTGAAACCTACTTGGAAATGTGTTCTCAATTTAGATTATGCCATATTTCCAAACCAGCATCTTACACTTTCATTAGGAAAAGATTTTGACAACAACATCATCAAAAGCGGAAATGTTATAGCCGGACTTTCCTTCTTGAGCGGTATCGGAACTAAGAGAAAAATTCAATAATAAATTATAAACTGAAACAATGTATTTATTAGATATTTTAATCATAATGATCATTACTGGTCTTATAGGTGGAGCGGTTAATTATTTGTCAGATTCAAATAAAGTAACAGATACTTCAAAATTTAAACGATCTCTTTTGGAATGCTTATTCTTAGGTTTTGCTGCTACGATTATGATTCCTTTCTTCCTCAAATTAGCAGATAGTTCTTTGCTTCAAGATATAAATATAAAGAATGAAAAAAACGGATCTTACTCTGTATTTTGTAAAGAAAATTTGGCTTTGCCTTTTGCTCAAAATTATTTGCTTTGGTCTGCCTACTGCCTTCTTGGAGCTGCGGCTGGAATGAAGTTTATTGAATTATTAATCAGTAAAGTTTTAACCCAGGCTGAAAAACAGGAACTTCAGGAAAAAGTTCAGGAAAAAGTAAAGGCAGATAAAAAGAAAATTGAGAATCTGCTAGCAACCGAACATTTGATGACTTCAACCTCAAATTCTGAAAATCAGATAATCACAAAATCTGTTCAGACAGGTGTTCAAAAATCTATTGGTCCAATAAAATATCCCGGTGATCCCCAAAAAGGGAGATTTGGTTGTAAAAATAAAGATAATGGAAGAACTTTATCAGTAGAATATACCGATTCCAGAATAAAAGATTTTCTGAATTTAATCATTACCGTGTCTACGGATAGTCCAAATCACCCGTTTGAAGGTGACCTCTACCTTTATCTCCATGATTCATTTGCAAAATCATTGATTAAGATTGAAGCGGATGGTAAAGAAAAAGTTTCTTATGAAATTCCTTCTTACGGAGCATTTACAATAGGAGCAAGTGCAGATGATGGTCGCACTCTTTTGGAATTAGATTTGTCTGAATTAAAAAACTTTCCGGAAGATTTTAGAAACAGATAAATATTAAAAAAATAAAATTTAAAAGATTCTCCAATTATCTTAAAGATATTTGGAGAATTTTTATTTGTAGTTAATACGAATACTTATAAATAATTAAAATTAACTAAAATTTAACTCAAAAAACATCAATTGTCATCCTTCAATTAACAAAAAAACTTATTTTTTAATTAAATTTGTCTAAACTATAAATAAACAAAAAATGAGTTACATTTCTTACATAGAAGCGAGACAGATTTTGGATTCAAGAGGGAATCCTACAGTGGAAGTTGATGTATTTACAGAAAGTGGCGCGATGGGTCGTGCTGCAGTACCTTCTGGAGCATCTACCGGGGAACATGAAGCAGTAGAATTGCGTGATGGCGGTTCTGAGTGGATGGGGAAAGGTGTTTCTAAAGCTGTAGAAAATGTAAGAGAAGTGATTGCTCCTGAGTTAGTAGGTCTTCCTGTTTATGATCAGAATCTTTTGGATCAGATCATGATCGATTTAGACGGAACTAAAAACAAAGGAAATCTTGGTGCTAATGCAATTTTGGGTGTTTCTTTAGCTGCTGCAAAAGCTGCTGCTGCTGAACTAAAAATGCCGTTATACAAATACATCGGTGGTGTCAATGCAAATACACTTCCTGTTCCGATGATGAATGTGATCAATGGAGGTTCTCACTCAGATGCTCCAATTGCTTTTCAGGAATTTATGGTAATGCCGGTAAAAGCAGATTCTTTCTCTCATGCATTGAGAAAAGGAACTGAGATTTTCCACAACCTGAAAGCGATTCTTCATTCAAGAGGTCTTTCTACTGCGGTAGGTGACGAAGGTGGTTTTGCTCCAACGTTCAAAGGAACTGAAGATGCTTTGGATACTTTACTTCAGGCTATCGAAAAAGCAGGTTACAAACCGGGTGATGATGTAATGATCGCATTAGATTGTGCAGCTTCAGAATTCTACAAAGACGGAGTTTATGATTACAGAAAATTCCAGACTCCGGATGCAGCTCAGTTTTCAAGCAGTGAGCAGGTTTCTTACTTAGCTGAATTGGCCAATAAATATCCTATTATCTCTATCGAAGACGGTATGCAGGAAAATGACTGGGAAGGTTGGAAAATGTTAACCGATAAAATCGGTGACAGAGTACAATTGGTTGGTGATGATTTATTTGTAACAAATGTTGAGAGATTAAAAAGAGGTGTTGACGAAGGAATTGCAAATTCAATTTTGGTTAAAGTAAACCAGATTGGTTCTCTTTCTGAAACAATGGCTGCTGTACAGATGGCTCAACACAACAAGTTTACATCAGTAATGTCTCACAGATCTGGTGAAACCGAAGATTCTACAATTGCTGATCTGGCAGTAGCAATGAATTGTGGTCAGATCAAGACTGGTTCTGCTTCAAGATCAGACAGAATGGCGAAATACAACCAGCTTTTAAGAATTGAGGAAGCTTTGGGTGATACTGCTTATTTCCCGGGATTAGACGCTTTCAAAATTAAAAGATAAAATTAAAATAAAAAAAACAGCAAACTTTTTTAGTATTGCTGTTTTTTGTGTATTTTTAAGAAATTTAAATAAAATATTATATAATGTCAGACAACAAAGTTATATTGAATTATGACGGTAATTCGTATGAATATCCTATCGTAGATAGTACAATCGGAGACAGAGGAATAGATATTTCAAAATTAAGAGACCAAACGGGTCTTATTACCTTAGACTTAGGATACAAAAATACAGGTGCTACATTAAGTGACATCACTTATCTTGATGGTGACCAGGGAGAATTATTCTACAGAGGTTATCCTATCGAGCAAATCGCTGAAAAGTCAAATTTTACAGAAGTAATGTACCTTTTGTTACACGGTGAATTGCCTACAAAAGAACAATTTGAAACCTTCAACGGTAACATCAAAAAATATAACTTCGTAGCAGAGGAGATGAAAAAAATCATCGATGCTTTCCCTCGTTCTGCTCATCCTATGGGAGTTTTATCTACTCTTACTTCTGCTTTAACTGCTTTCAACCCTAAAGCGGTTAACGTACAATCAAAAGAAGAAATGGATCTTGCTGCAGAATTGTTGATTGCTAAATTTGCTCACCTTGCAGCGTGGACGTACAGAAAAACTTTAGGTTTACCATTAAACCACGGAGACAACAGTCTGAACTATGTAGAAAACTTCTACAAAATGGCATTCAGATTACCAAATGAAGAATTTGAAATCAATCCTGTGGTAACTGCTGCTTTAGATAAATTATTAATTCTTCACGCTGATCACGAGCAAAACTGTTCTACATCTACTGTAAGAATGGTAGGTTCTGCTCACACAGGTCTTTTTGCTTCAGTTTCTGCCGGTATTTCTGCACTTTGGGGTCCACTTCACGGTGGTGCAAACCAGGCAGTTATCGAAATGCTTGAATTGATTGAAAAAGATGGTGGTGACGTAAACAAGTGGGTAGCTAAAGCAAAAGATAAGAACGACAGCTTCCGTTTGATGGGATTCGGACACAGAGTATACAAGAACTTCGATCCGAGAGCAAAAATCATCAAAAAAGCTGCTGACGATTTATTGGCTGCTTTAGGAATTGAAGATAAAGCTCTTGATATTGCAATGCAATTAGAAAAAGTAGCTCTAGAAGACGAATACTTCATCGAAAGAAAATTATATCCAAACGTAGACTTCTATTCTGGAATCATCTACAGAGCATTAGGAATCCCTACAGAAATGTTTACCGTAATGTTCGCATTAGGAAGACTTCCGGGATGGATCGCTCAATGGAAAGAAATGAGATTGAAAGGAGACCCAATCGGAAGACCAAGACAGGTTTACCAAGGTGCTCAAAAAAGAGATTACATCGATATTTCAAACAGATAATATTGGTTTCTCGTATACATTTAAAATCCCAAAGTTTTGCTTTGGGATTTTTTTGTAACAACTATTTAATATAAAATTCAGGAATATCTGTTTTCTTCAATTATAAAATTATCATTTCCTTTCGCAAAATTTGATAAAACAAAAACTTATCATCACTCCAACCCTAAAATCCTCCAACCCAATTAAACCTCACTTGCAAACCACTTCTTCCATTGCGCAACGGTATTCCGGCTTAGTCTGTATTTTAAAGAAATAAAACTGTTTGAAAGTTCATTTTCTTTTTGATATTTTAAAATTCTCAAAATACTTTTTTTATCGTAGCATTTCAGTCTTTGGTTGGACGGTATTGGTGATTGGCTGTTGTAGATAAAATCATTGATCTGAATAATATCGAGATGAGTAGGTTCTTTTTTTGAAAGAAAATTTTTGATCTCTCTTGTATTCAGTTTATCCGGGAATTTGTCAATGATAAGATCATTGTATATATTGATGTAATCTGGCATTTTAATTTAACAATTTTTAAAATTATTTTGAATTTTTTGAAGGTCGGTGTGTTTTATATGATTAATAGGGAAGTGTATTTTGCTGAATTTCTGATCGTCTCTTCGGAAGATAATGATCAGATAATTGTACCAGAATGATTTTTTTATATATAATTTATTGATCTTATAAAGCGGCATTTCAATCTGATTTTGCTGTTTCTGGGTATGGAAGAGACTGTATCTTTTAAGCGAAAGCACCTCTCCGGAATTTTCGTACTCAATGTATTTGAGACGGAATATTCTTAAAATATTATAGATGAGTAGTAAATAACCAATGTATTGAATCTTCCTGAATATTTCCGGCTGAAAAAATAGTAGTCCTGCGAGCAAAGAAATTATTACTATTGTGATGCACATATGAATAACAAATAGAAATCTGATGATGCTTTTATTATTGATTTTCATAAGACAGATCGGTATTACGTTTTTTAAGCCATTTGTAGAGTGTTGTTTTTGGTATCTTTTACCTTTCCAATACTTCAGGGATGCTCTTTTTTTGTTTGGTAATGAGTTCCAGAAGATAGTCGATCACTTCCTGTGTGTAGATGTTTTTCTTGAATGCAGGAAGTTCAGATGGAGGCATATTCGGGTTTTTGCATGGCGGTGAATACAGAATGAGATGTCCTGTGTAGATTCTGAAAAAATCATAATTCAGCAGTTTACACCATCTGAGCAGATCTGAAGTCGCAATATCTTCACTTTCATAAAACTTTATTATATCTTCTTCTCTTAGATCAAAAAAATTGCAGATCCTGTTGATGTCAATTTTATTTTCGATTACTTTAAGGTGGATGTAATGCCCGATGTGAATGTCTTTCAGGCTTTTATCAACAATATACTTTTCTTTCATAATTGATGACTTTATTTAATGATGATGAATGATTGAGAGATAAAAAATAACAAGCCATTGACTTTTTGAGAAAACAGCTTGTTATGAAAAAAAAATAAACGAATTTTTGAATTTTTTCTCTCACTATTTGTGTTCTTGTATCTTTATTGTCCTGGGATAAAACTTCGGCCGTGAAAAATTCTTGGCCGAAGAAATGATGAAAAAAAATCGACAGAACATAATTATTTGTTATAGCCGGAATAAGATCGCTTCTCTTTTCTGCCGCCAATTAAAACACAAATAATTAAAAAATATCTATTTTGAATTAGATTAAGAATGGCTATAACGCTGTAATTATTTTTGTGAAATAAAGGAAAACTTTCCTTCAAACAAACCTCCGATAATCGGGAGTACTGTATTCTTTTCAATTGCTGCGTTGATGATTCCTACAATCATAAGAATGAAAAAAAGAATATTGACAAGAGACAATAGTCCCAGTGCCGGTACTACAGATGCAATAGCCGAAACTGCAATACCCACAACAAAGCTGATAATAGATAAACCCAGACCTTGCTGAAGATGAGTGAGAAGCATAGGATTTTTTCTCTCTTCTTTTGAACTGAAATAAGCAAGCAGCCAACCGATAATGGTGATGTAGCTGACAATTGATAATGTTTTTTGATTCATAATTTTTATATTTAAAATGTGTTTTTTTTAGTTTCAACCTGCTTCGTGTCAGTTCCATACGGGAAGACAAAGGGGGATTCCTGCTTTGTGTGAATTTCCTATGAAAACAGATTTTGTAATTAACCTATCGCTATTTTTTTTAAAAAACCTCCGGTTTTGAAGATTGTACAATACATAGTATGACACCGGAGGTTTTACACAAACATCTAAAAAAACTTATAGTGATAAACTATATTGTCTGAACTTCTGCATCTTATCAGCAGAATGTTTTACTGAACTGAAATAATGACCCATGCAGCACCCGTGCTCTGTACAACAAAAGATCTTCCTCCTGCGCTTGCATTAAGACCATACGATGTAAAATTAGAACCGTTTTGTCTGAAGTTACCCGTAATTGTAATATTACCTGCTGTGTCATTTATGATATTATAGATACGCCCTATGTTGTTAGAATCTGCTGCAGGAAGTAAGGCATCACCTTGCGCCAGAACTGTATAATCTGTTGCGCTTAAAGTTTGTCCTGCTGGAAGCGATCTGATGTTTGCCGATACCGAACCCGCAATTTGTAATGTTGAGTTGGGTGTACTTGATCCGATACCCACATTACCCAAACTCTTGATACGCATTTTTTCTTCGACGCTTCCTTCTCCAGTATTAAAAGTAAAGAACCCGGATCCTCCAGCAGAAGTAAGCTGAAACTCGTTACTTTCTGTTGCGGATTTGTAACCTACATGAGAAACTCCGTTTCCGTCATTGGCACGTCTGAATGTGATTGCTCCTGACTGATTTTGTTTCCCGACAATGATCTGTCCGGAATTATCTCCTGGTCGGTCGTGCATTATACCTACAGGATTTGAAGGACTGGAAGTTCCTACACCTAAAAATCCTTCTAAATAGTTTTTCTTTGTAGCACCTAAAAGATAAAGACCATATTTATTTGTGATAGGATTAGTCGGGTTAATATCTGTTGCATAAAAATCATAATAGTTTGTAATTGTACCAGAATATGTAGGAAGAATACTATTTGTAATGTTGGTTCCAAACAGGTTGGTTATACTCGCGCTCGAAGATTGCAATGTAGAACCTGCTCTGATCGAAGCTGCATTAGTAATTGTTCCTGTTTGTGTAGCATAAACATTTAATGAACCAGAAATAGCGAAAAGATTAGCTAAACTAGATGATGTTTGTGCATGAACTGCACCTTGCAAACCAAGAGTAGTTGTGGATTTTGCACTTCCTTGTATATATGCTGAACCACGACCTCCGTAAACTTGTGTTGCTAATCCAGAACCTAAATGATAAGCATTAAAAGTTCCACCTCTTAATTGTCCTATAGCAATACTGTTAGTGGTTTCTGTACTGGCAAAAGCTTCCATTGCACCAAACGTCTGCCCTGCTCTTGTTTCGGTTGCATCTAAAACCAATCTTTGATCTGAAGCGGTGTAAGCAGGATAAGCCGAATCTACAGTTGCTATATTATTTGATCTTGTAAAATGCGTATTATAACTGTTCTTCCCTGTTTTATAATCTAATGAACTAATTGCACCTGTAGCAGCATCAAAATCTTGTACTGTTGTTCCTGTTTTATCAAATTGTTTAAAACCTTTATCTGTGTAAGAAATATTATCTTTTAGCGCTGTGTAAATTAAATCTACGCTGTTATTTGCATCATTATTTACCCATGCATCGTTGGTTATATCTAATCCGTTTAAATTTGCTGCTGTTCTAGTCAAAACACCATTTGCGTCAACGGTAACGATATTATCTGTTGCAGAACCTGCTGCTAAACCTTCAAAACGAACAGGATTTGTGGTTGCTTTTACATGTAAAGAATTTGTGGGCGCAGAAGTATTAATACCAATATTTCCTGCCGGAGCTGCCAAAGTTCCGGTCATTCCTGCTCCGAAGATGGTGTTTCCGATGTTCATCTGATTGCTGCCAGTGTTGGAAGCTAATTGTACCTGACTCCCAATTGCTATATTCTTATCTCCAGCTGTCAATGCTGAAGCTGCACTACGACCAAGTGCAACGTTATCGCTACCTGTAGTATTATAATACAATGCCTGTAAACCTAATGCTGTATTAAAATTTCCTGTTGTATTACTAATTGTACTTTGGTATCCTATTGCGGTATTATAAGAACCTTTTGAGTTATGTGTTAATGAGCCTAAACCCATTGCTGTATTATCGGCTCCAGAAGTATTTCCAGTCAATGAACCACTACCGACAGCAGTATTATTGAATGCTGTATTTAATGTCAATGCATTATTACCGATAGCTGTATTGCCTCTTCCAACAAGATTGACTTTCAAAGCTTGATAACCTATAGCAGTATTTAGGCTTCCGTCTGCATTTAAGTTTAAAGCTTCGTAACCCAGAGAGGTATTTTGATAACCGGTTGTCATTGCAGCCGATGCTGTATAACCTAAAGAGGTGTTGTTTTTTGCAGGATCTATATAACCAGACTGCAAATTATTTACTTTAAATATTAAACCGGCATTATCTGTTGTTCCCACAAAGTTGGTTCCTGGAGTAGTTCCTGCATTTCCTGTTAATCCCCAGTTATTTGCAAGACCAGAAGCTGCCAATGTTGATTTTGTAAGCACACCATTAGAATTTACTGTTAAGATGTTGTCTGTTGCTGCTCCTGTTGATAAATCTCCAAAACGTACTTTTACCTGCGTTGGTGTAGATAGAATAATTGGATGTTGCTCCCTGGTTAATATCTTCAAAGTACAAACCGTAAGCATTGGTCAGTGTAGAACCCGCAACTTTGGTTTGTGTACCATAATAGTTATAAGCATTTGTAGTTGTTCCTGTCTGGATCTGTACCATACTTTTATTAGAAATAGCATTGGTAACCGTACCTGTACCGCCAATTCGGGCTAAACTTTGTACCGCTTCCAAATTGGTCACATTGCTTCCGCTATTCGTTGAAGCTCTTCCAACTAATCCGTTAAGATTGGTAACATTTCCTGAACCGCTTAGCTGATTGTCTGATACAAAACCTCTTATAAAGGCATAATTGCTGGTGTTTCCTGGTAAAGTACTTATTCCATGTAATGTTTCAGTAATATTTGAGTTTGGTGAATAGCCGTTTGCAATGGATGATGTTGCATTGTTAATATACATTGATTTTCCAGAAGCAACTGTAGGCAAAATATCTGATGAAGTGCCTCTTACATTGTATAAATTATTTCCATTACTTTGATAGAAAGTTAATTGATCCTGATAATTTCCTTGCAACAAAGCACCTTTGTCATTTACGGCAACTCCTGTATTTGCGTCTCTTGCCGTTGTTCCGTCAGATTTAGTTCCTAATTCTACTCTTGTATTGGCAGAATTATTTACCCATGCATCATTTGTAAGATCTACCCCAAAAGTGAGCGGAGAAATTTTCTTTAAAACGCCACTTGCATCAACAGTTACCACATTGTCTGTAGCAGAACCGGCTGTCAAACCTTCAAAACGAACAGGATCGGTTGTCGCTTTCACGTGAAGCTGATTGGTGGGAGCTGTAAGGGAGCTGTTCCTATTCCTACTTTTCCGTTAAAATAGTTAGACCAGTCATTGGCAATATATACACCGTATTTATTGGTAATAGTTCCGGTATTTCCGTTGGGAGTTCCCATATAGTAGCCAAAATAATCAGTAATACTTCCGGCTCCCTGATTGTTTGGTGTTAAATTAATTCCGTAAAATCTTGACGTTGGTCCTACCGATCCGTTACCATTTCCTGCAAGAATATTTAATCCTGAGATAACGGCAATCGTTCCTGTTCCGTCAGTATTTCCGATATGTGGTGCACGGTAAGCAAAAATAGAAGCTCCCGAAACATCGCCACCCGGTTTTGTCGCACCATTATCGGCTGAAAGGGATATTGCTGTACTTAAAGATCTTAACGAACCTGTACTTGGTGTACCCGCTTTTACTCTTACATCAAATCTGTTGGCAATACCAAATCCCGGTTGTGGATTGGTTGGATCACCTGTGAAATTTGAAATATCGTCACTGTAAAAGTCAGTTCGTACTCCTGCAAAACCGTTGCTCATATTCATATTATATGCTTGAGCAGAATCTCCAATCACAACACCACCATGATTATTGATGTGCATTCTGTACTTTCCGTTGGTCTTGAACATCAGGTCTGTATTATCATTCGTCCCGATATAGTTGGTTCCTCTTGTCGTTCCTGAGTTTCCTAAAGTTTTCCAAGCCTCATTATTTGTTGAGCCTTTGACGCTTTGCCAAACCAAACCATCAAAATAATAATATCCCGCTGTTGTAATATTGACTCTTTGAGTCAGGGTATCGCCACCTAAAACATCAGTAATATATACCAATGCTCCTTTTTGATCTGTACCATATAATGCGTTTCCTTTGGCAGTAAGTTCTGCTCTGGTCAAACGTGGCGCCTGAAAACCGGTAACATCTGTGTTCAAGGAATTTCCTGAGGTATCGCTTTTGCCTCGCACATCCATTGATGTTTTTGGATCGCTAGTGTTAATCCCAACTCGTCCCTCTTGCGCCATGGCAATACCACAAAAACTTACCAGCATAATCGCTGAAATAATTGTTTTTTTCATCATTTAGTTTTTTAAAAATTATTGTTCTGTCGTTGACTTCTTCTGAATGTAAGTGCTGAGATCATTTTTGATTGTACAAAATATATTATTACATGCACAAAAAAATGAGTAGCTAAAAGCCCAGTTTTCTACATCAGAAAGACTAAAAATTGTTTCGATGCAAAATTTCATATTTTTTTAATGAAACAAAATAATTGAATAAGTCCATTGATAAATTGAGTAGTTGTTTTTGGTACTAAATTGATTTTCAATTGTTTTTGAATTTAAATTTTACGAATTAACTTATCGATTTTACGAATTAACTTATTGTTTCTAAGTATTTGTCATTCTACTAACATGAATTTACTGCAAAACATAACCATTTGATTTTTTAATACTTAAACGATTTTATATATTTGTGCCCGATGTTTATTTGCATAAGTAGGGTTTGAAATAACCAAATGTGATTTTAAATATTTTATTTATGAAAATTGAACAGCTAAACAAAAACACAAGCTCAAAATAATAGACTCACAAATGCTATGAAAAATTTTGAAAGCGAACTATACAATAAGAGAAGAGAATTTAGCGAATGGTTTACTTTCTCTATTTTAGGGATGTTTTTATTCTACATACTATTGATTTTTCTGATCAGGGATATTGGGCATCAACCTTTTGCCTTGCCAAAAAGTATCCTTATTTTAGGATTTTTAATTACGACCTATACTGTCTTTCTTATTTCTAAAATGCGTTTTGATTTTATTAGAACGTACATAGTCATACTCATTTCACTGTTATTTCTTATTACCTACATCAGCATGTTGCTATGTAATATCTCAAAAACGATTTATCTGTTATACATTCCAATAGCGCTTATGGTAATGCTGGTTACATCTTTCAGGAATAGTGTTTATTTTTCTTTTTTTATTATTGCAGGCTGTTTTTTTATATCAGAAGTTTCAGAATTATCAGGCATTGCATTAGATAAAGATTTATATAAAAATAATCCTGAAGCATTGCATTATCAGGAATACATCGTAGTTGTCATCGCTGCATATTTTACATTTCTTATTCTATACTATCATCTTGAGTTTATTAAATAAAAAACAATTACAGTTATTCTAACGACGTTGTTTCCGTAGAAAATAACGAGTCTAATTTTCAAAACGCAGCTTTCATAAGTGAAACAAGAGAGGAAATAAATCAGCTCATCAATAAGCAAAAAACAGAAGACAGCTTACCTGCAACTGCCAAAAAAGATAAACTGGAAGATTTGTATCAGAAAATAATGTACTGCTTACAATCTGAAAAGCCGTATCAATGTCCGAAATTCAACATTAGAAAACTGGCAGAGTTATTAGAAACTAACACGACCTATGTTTCAAAAGCATTGAATGTATTTGGTGAAAAGAAGTTTAACCAACTGGTAAACGAATTAAGAATAGAGCAGGTGAAAAATGATATCGTTACGAATGAACACCAAAAATTTACATTAGAATACATTTATACCCGTGCAGGATTCAGACAACAGTCGACCTTTAACAGAATGTTTAAAGAACAGACTGGGATGACGCCTTCAGATTTTATAGACTCATATAATGATATAGAAATCTCAAATTAATACTGATAATTTCAATTTCCTGTAATGCTTTCATTCATTTTAAAGGTTGAAAATAAATTTGAACTCTTTAATTTTATAGTACAAGTTATCATTTCGGGTGCTCAAAATTTATCACATTTCTGAAATTTTATATATTTAAAAGTAAACTGAATTTCTAAATTGATCTTTTCTGATCTTGAATAAAGATAATATCGTCTGATTTGGGTAATTTCTCATCAATTATATCTGGTAAACTGAGATTAGTCAGATAAAATTTAACGAGGTTTACATTAAATACAATGTCTGTGTCGCTGACTAAAATCACTGCATTTTATTGAATATTAAATTTTTGACTTCAATGTTCTTTAATTATATTTGTGGCTCATGCTATGTAATCCATGCTTTAATTAAAGCAAAGACATTAGACGTATTTTTTATGAAACTAAATATCAAAAACGAAACCGGCAAACTGAAATCAGTGGTTTTGGGACAGCCTAACTCAATGGGGCCAAATCCTACTTTAGAAGAAAGTTATGATGCAAAATCATATCATTCCATTCAGCATAATATTTATCCGAAAGAGAAAGATATCATCAATGAAATGGAAGCTTTTGAAAAAGTTTTGAAAAAATATGATGTTGAGGTTCTACGTCCGAGCATTATCAAAGATTACAATCAGGTTTTTGCAAGAGATGTTTCGTTCGTCATTGATGACAAAATGATTATTTCTAATGTCATCGCCGATCGTGCAGACGAGCAGGATGCTTATCGTTCGATTTTCGAAAAAGTGAAATGGAGAGATATTATCAATCTTCCTGACACTGCACACATTGAAGGCGGAGATGTCATCGTATGGAATGATTTCATTTTCATAGGAACCTGCTTTTCACAAGATTACAGGAATTTCAAGACAGCCAGAACCAACGAATATGCGATCGAAATCCTGAAAGAATATTTTCCAAAGAAACGAATTCTCGATTTTGAATTAAAGAAAAACGACAGAGAACCTTATCAGGGAATCTTGCATTTAGATTGCACATTCAATCCGATCGGAACGGATAAATGCATCATCTATAAAAACGGTTTTGTTGACGAAAGTGATTATCAGTTGATTATTGATATTTTCGGGGAAGAAAACTGTTTCCACGTTACGGATGAAGAAATGTTTGAAATGGTTCCGAATGTTTTTTCAATTTCTCCGGAAGTTGTCGTTTCAGACAGTTCGTTTACAAGAATGAATAATCACCTTAGAAACGAATGGGGAATAACCGTAGAAGAAATTCCATATAGAGAAATTTCTAAAATGGGAGGTTTGTTGAGGTGTTCTACAATGCCTTTGGTGAGGGAATAAAAATCAATTTAATATCATTGAAAAGACTACTTTTCTTTTTTCTTCTACTTTTAATTAATAAAACCTTTTCTCAGCAAAAACTGAATTGGGGTGAAGTTTTGTATGGAAGCGTTAAAGGTTTAAAAGAAAATCAAATTAAAACTTTAAAGCTAAAACAGGGCAATAAAGTTCTTAGATCAGTCGAGTTAATTTCAGGCAAATCCATTCTTGTTAAAGATTCTTTAAATACAGAATACTATGATTTTGATGATGAAAATCGATTAATCTCTGTGAAGTCAGTCAAAGATAATTGGGAGCAGAACTTTATATTGAATTTTAAAGATAATAATATCAATCAAGTTTCAAGAAAAATTAATAATAATGGAATTGTAGTCTTCAATAAATTTTCAAAAGTTTTGTTTAATAATTCTTTGTACGAAGAAAGGGAAGTCTACAACTTTGATAGCAAGAAAAATGATTCTCTGTATGTTTTCAGAACAAGATATTTTTTTAATCAAGAAAATCCAGATTTAAGTTATAAAGAAACGTATGATAATAGAAACGTTTGGAGTAAGAAATATTTTAATCAAACGGAGGTAAGAAAAAAAGTATTCAAAGACTATTTTATTGTAGATTCGACTTTGCAGAAAGATTATAAAGTTACTAAATATCATTTTGAAAATTATCCTAATCGGCAAATAATCATAATTGAAAAAGATTCTATTATTACGATTCATAAAGAAAATGAGAAAAAAGTAAGTGAAAAATTAGAATATGCAGGCTTACCTTTCAGAGAAATTTTTTATAATGAAAATGAGAATGTAAAAGAGAAGATTATTTATAGAAATTATCAAAATACTTTTAATGATTGGATTCTTTGGGAAGAGAGAAAATATGATGGAAAGGGAAAGCTAATCAGTCGGAGACGTCCTAATAAAAAAGAGTATAAATTAATAAATGGAGTTCTGACCTTTAGGAGTAGTGTATCTAGAATAAATACCCGAGACTATATTTGGAGTGATCATAAACGCAAATATTTTGAGTATTATTATGCAAAGATCTATTCTCCTTCGATATTATTAAATCTAAATGTTTCTAACAGACTTATACAGAATTTTGATACGACATCTATTTTTGAAAGTGATGAAATGATTTACATGAATATTAAATTTCAAAATGACACAAAAATAATTTCAGAATATTCATCATCAGAAGATGTAAGAAAAGAAGGAATAAGAACTGCAAAGACTCTTAGAAGATATAGCGACAGCTATTTTACAGATTTGGAAGTTGAAGCAGAAACATTTTCAGAAAAAAAATATAGTATTAATATTTGTGAAAATCTGAATCTTTTATCTTTTCCAATCCACACATTTTTAATTAAAGAAGAAAATTAAATCAAACAAAAATGCAGACAACAGATACAGTACTCATGATAGAGCCGATTGCATTCGGTTACAATGCAGAAACGGCAGAGAACAATTACTTTCAGGTAGAGCAGAAAGGTGCAGATATTCAGTCAAAAGCTTTGGCGGAATTCAAAATTTTTGTTGAAAAACTGAAGAGCAAAGGAATTAATGTCATTACCATAAAAGACACCATCGATCCTCACACTCCGGATTCTATTTTCCCAAACAACTGGGTAAGTTTTCATAATGATGGAAAAGTGGTTTTATATCCCATGTTCGCTTCCAACAGAAGAGTGGAACGTAGAGAAGATATTATCGAAAGCATCAAAGATCAGGGTTTTGAAGTTGACGAAATCGACGATTGGTCGTTACCGGAAATTCAGGGACACTTTTTGGAAGGAACAGGAAGTATGATTTTCGATCATGATAATAAAATTGCATATGGTTCGGTTTCTCTAAGATTGGATGAAAATCTATTCAGAGAATTTTGTAATAAGTATGGCTTTGAACCAATTGTTTTCCATTCTTTTCAGACGGTAGGTTCAGAAAGACTTCCGATTTACCATACCAATGTAATGATGTGTGTTGCCGATAAATTTGTTGTGATTTGTTTAGATTGCATTGATGATGAGCTGGAAAGAAGCAAAGTCATTGAGACCATAAAAAATTCAGGAAAAGAAATCATTGAAATTTCTGAAGAACAAATGCAGCAATTCGCGGGAAATATGCTTCAGGTGCAGAATAAAGATGGCGAAAAGTTTTTGGTAATGAGCCAGACTGCTTATCAGTCTTTGAATGCCGAACAGATTGCAAACATAGAAAAATATTGCGAAATCATTTATTCAGATTTAAATACAATCGAAGTCAATGGTGGCGGAAGCGCACGTTGTATGCTGGCTGAAGTTTTCCTGCCAAAAAAATAATATATTTGTAAAAAATTAGTAATTGAAACCATTATCAAATAAAGGTTTACATATTCTTCTAACTTTGGAAACGGAGTTAGAAGATTTGTTATTAGACAGTGTGCAGTTTTTGCAACATATTCATAATATGCTGGAAGACAAAGATGTTGAAGTGGTTGGTGTTACCAATCATGTTTTTGAAAACCAAAGTTTTACTTCTGCAGTCTGTCTTAAAGAATCTCACCTCACGATTCACACTTGGCCAGAATATAAACAACTGACTTTCGATGTTTTTCTCTGCAATTATACACAGGATAATTCGGCAAAAGTAGAGCAGATCGCCGACGAAGTTGTACAATATTTTAATGCCACAATTATTCAGAAACACAATATTTACAGATAAAAAATGCATTACACTTGTCCCGTTTGTAATACAGAAAATAACATTGATCTTACCTTTCGTGTTGAAGAGTACGTTTGCAAATCGTGCTCAAATCATATTGATATTGACCAGAATATTTCTAAAAGAATTGTCAAAAAACCGATAGAAAATGTCGTTTTGGAAATCGGGCAAAAAGGAATATTACAAGGTGTAGAATTTACCGTAATATCAATCGTTATCCGCAAATACGGAACTCATATTTTTTGGAGAGAATATGCTTTAAAAGATAAATCAGGTAACGATCTCTTTCTGAGTGAAAGCGATGGTCACTGGGTTTTACTGGAAACGATTCCCAAAGAAAAATTTATTTTAGGAAGTAGTAAAACTTTGGGTGAATATAATGGTAAAACCTATCGTTGGTACGAAACTACAGATTGCAACATTCATTCTGCTGCCGGTTTTTTCGAAGATACTTTGAAGTTTTCACTGGCCACTTACAAAGAATATGTCAATGGAACAGACATGATTTCCCGTGAACAGTCAGGAAGCAAAATAGAATATTTTAAAGGACAACATATTTCAAAAAACGAAATTAAGAAAGCGTTTAAAATTTCCAATCTTCCATCATATTCAGGAATCGGAATCGTTCAGCCTTTTTATATCAATATCAAACAGGCGATCAATATTTTATGTATTACTGCTCTTTTGATTTGTCTGATGCAAACTTATGTTTATACTTCAAGAGCAAATAATACCGTTTTTCAGGAAAGTATTTTTTTTAAGAATATTGAGAATAAGGAGCTTATTAGCAAAAGCTTTACCTTTTCGGGAGGTTCTGCTCCGTTAGAAGTAAGAGCATATACCGCACTCGACAATTCCTGGGCAAATGTACAACTGAGTCTTGTCAACGAAAAAACAAACGAAACTACGTATGTATCCAAAGACATCGAAAAATATTCAGGAGTCGAAGGCGGAGAAAGTTGGACTGAAGGAAGTGAGACCGAAGAATTCAATATATGTGGAGTTGCTTCCGGAACCTATCACTTCGTAATCTCTGCAGAGAAACAGAAAATAATAGAAACTTCAATAGCTGGTTCGGCTACAGACGGTATCACTTTGTCTAAAGATCCTTCAGGAATAATCAATGTTCTGAACAATGCAACTCAGGAAACGACGTCTTTTGGAGATGTTAAAACATTGGAAACAGATTCCGGTGCGATTGGGAGGATGGTCAAACAGGCTTTTCCAAATAAAAATTTAGACTCATTACTGAATGTCAATCCTATAGCTCAGACTCCCAATTTGGAAACGAAATCAGACGAAAGTTCTATAAACATCACGGCAACCTGGCTTCCTGTTTCATTCTGGAATTTTTGGGTGATCATCATTTTAATGGTAGCTTTTTTTGTCCTTTGTTACGTAGCGAGATATTATTTCAATGTCTCAAAATGGAAAAACAGTTCAAACTCACCTTATCCTCAATCATAAAGTATGAAGATTTTTAAATATTTAAAAGAAAACTGGTTTCTTCTCACGATAGGAGGCGTGTTTTTGGGATGGTTTGTTTATCTTACTTATGATGGAAACCAACTATGCGACTGCGAAAAGACAGAAACTTACAGAGATGGAACAACAAGAGGACATCATTCTTCAGGTGTAGGATTTTACAGATATTATCACAAATAAAAATATAAACTTATGGAAAATATAAACTTTTTACCAATTATCAATTCGATCATTTACTCAGTTTTGGGAGTTGTCATTTTATTGGTTTTTTATCTGATCATTGAAAAGCTGACTCCGGAAAAAACATGGCACGAGATTGCACATAACAAAAATGTGGCTTTGGCAATTATCTTCGGTTCTTTCATTATAGGAATTTCTATTATCATCGGTTCGGCAGTTCATGGATAAAAAACGACTGTCTCTAGAACTGCTTTTACTGTCTTCTGTATTTGTAATTGCGACTTGCGGACTGATCTACGAATTGGTTGCAGGAGCTTTGGCAAGTTATCTTTTGGGAGATTCCGTCAAGCAGTTTTCTTTTATTATCGGGGTTTATCTTTTTTCGATGGGAGTCGGTTCTTATCTGGCGAAATTCATCAAAGGAAGTTTAATCGATAAATTTATCGAAATTGAAATTCTCGTAGGAATCGTTGGCGGAATAAGCTCGGTTGTTTTGTTTCTACTTTTCAATACTGTTGGACATTTTGAGTGGGCTTTATATCTTTTCGTATTTTCTACAGGATGTTTAGTCGGACTGGAAATTCCGCTTCTGATGAATATCCTGAAAGATAAAGTTCAGTTTAAAGATTTGGTTTCCAATGTTTTTGCTTTTGATTATGTCGGAGCTTTGTTGGCTTCCATTCTTTTTCCGTTGGTTTTAATTCCAAGTCTCGGAATTATTAAAACACCACTTTTTTTCGGCTTAATTAATATTTCAATTGCTATTTTTCTATGTTTTTACTTGAAAAATGATTTGGTAAAGCCGCTTTCATTAAAAATAAAATCAATCGGAGCATTTCTTTTATTGCTGGTTCTTTTTATTTTTTCAGACCGAATTTTATCGTTTTCTGAAGAAAAATTATATGGTGAAAATGTAGTTTACACCAACAATTCTCCCTATCAAAGAATCGTTTTAACCAGAAACAGTAAAGAATTTCGGTTGTATTTAAATAATAATTTACAGTTTTCTTCTACCGATGAATATCGTTATCATGAAGCTTTGGTTCATCCTGTGATGTCAATGGCAAAAAATATTGATAATATTTTAATTCTTGGCGGTGGAGACGGTTTTGCAGCGCGTGAAGTTTTAAAATACAAAGATGTTAAAAACATTACTTTGGTTGATTTAGACGGAGAAATGACCGATTTTTTCAAAAATAATGAAACAATGCGCCAACTGAATCAGCGTTCGTTATCGGATAAGAAAGTAAAAGTCATTAATAAAGACGCATACATTTGGGTAAAGGAAAACAAAAAGAAATTTGATGTTATCATTATAGATTTTCCGGATCCTTCCAACTATAGCTTAGGTAAATTATATTCGTTGCAGTTTTATCACGAGCTGGAAAAAATCACAACCATTGATACAAAAATTGTCGTTCAGACAACATCACCTTATTTTGCTCCGAAATCATTTTGGTGTATTGAAAAGACCATGAATCAGGTATTTCCGTTTACTTCGGCGTATCATACTTATATTCCTTCCTTTGGAGAATGGGGATTTTCTATGGCTTCTTTTGAACCTATACATAATAAGATTTACAGGAAGATTCCAGATCTTAAGTTTTACGATTATAATTTTCACCAGATGTCCTATTTCAGTAAAGACATGAAAACAGATTCTGTTGAGGTCAACCGATTGGATAATCAAATATTAGTACGTTATTTCGATGAAGAGTGGGGAAAAGTACAGTAGGAAAGATTTTCTTAAAACATTGTTTTTAGGAAGCTTGATGTTACCTTTTCTGCAATATTGTGGAACGAAAACAAAATCTTTACTTTTAAAAATCACCGGAACCAATCATATTCTCGGTCATAAACTCTGGGCAAAAGATTTCCCGAAATTCACAGAAGAAATTCAGACCAAATATTTAATTGTCGGCGGCGGAATTTCCGGACTTTCTGCCTGTCGGTTTTTAGACCAAAATAACGAAAAAGATTACCTTCTTCTCGAAATGGAAAACCATTTGGGCGGAAATTCTTCAAACGGAGAAAATAAATTCTCAAAATTTCCTTTGGGAGCGCATTATTTACCCTTACCCAATAAAGAAAATACAGAAATCATCGATTTTCTGAAAGAATCTAAAATCTATTTAGGAGAAGACGAAAAAGGAGAGCCGATTTTAGATGAATATCAAATGACTTTTCCGCAGCAGGAACGTTTGTTTTATAAAAATTCATGGCAAAATGATGTTGTTCCACAAAAAGGAATTTCTCTTGAAGCTCAAAAAGAACTGCAAATGTTTTTTGCTTTAATGGATGGTTTTCGTGTCAAGAAAGATAATGCCGGAAAATATTGGTTTGCTATTCCTGTACATGATTCGAGTAAGGAAGATGAGGTTTTAAATCTTGAGAAAATTCTTTTCAAAGATTGGCTTACAGAGCATAATTTCAAATCTGAAGAATTACTTTGGCTATTGGATTATTCTTGTCGCGACGATTACGGTTTGGGAATCGATTATGTTTCGGCATGGGCAGGAATTCATTATTTTGCAGGAAGAAAAAACAACTGGAGCACAAAATATAAAGATCAGGTTTTTACATGGCCGGAAGGAAACGCAAGACTGACAAAACATCTTTCAAAATATACAGAAGGTAACAATCTAACCCAACATTTGGTTTTTGATATTAAAATCAACGGAGAAAAAGTTGAGGTTTTAAGCTTTGATAACACTGAGAAAAAAACAAAAAAGATTGTTGCCGATAAAGTTCTCTTTGCAACACAACAATTTGTGAATGAAAGAATTTTTAAAAACAGAAACACAAAATCTTTCAACTATGTTCCGTGGCTTTTGACGACGATTACGCTCAAAAATGAATTTGGCGGAGATGAAGAATTGGCTTGGGATAATGTGATTTACGGTTCGGAAGGTTTGGGATATATTTACGATCAACATCAGAATGTCAATCAGATCATGGGTGAAAAAGTGATTACTTATTACAAAAGTTTTTCAACCAATGATTGCAGAAAAGCGAGAAAGAAACTGTATTCCATTAAAGAAGATCAGCTTAAAAGTCTTGTTTTGGATGATTTAAAAAAAGCACATCCTTTGATTGAAGAATTTATTGTTGAAATGCAGTTTCACAAGATTGGACATGCAATGATTGCGCCTGTTCCCAATCAGATTTTCGGAGAGGAAACTCAAAAGGCAAAAGAATCAATTGACGGAAAAGTGTTTTTTGCACATACCGATTTATCGGGAATTTCCATTTTTGAAGAAGCTTTTTATCAGGGAATAATAGCTGCAAAAGAAATGTTGAAATAGAACTGTAATTTTAAATCATGTATTATTTATAAACTGATTATTAAATTTTATCGCAAAGGCAGACAAAGTTTTGATTACTTCATCGCCTGTTAGGTTATACAAAGCCGCTCCGCTTATCGAAGTAACACAAAGGATTACTTTGTATTTCAATTGCTAAGTGAAACGCCATTGTCTATCATAAATTTCGTAGCTAATAAAAAATATCTTTGTTTAACCTCGCGATTAAAAAATATAAAAAATCCGACTGAAATAACTGGAAAAAAATGAAGCAACCCTGGATACATAACGCAAAAACTGACGGCTGGCTGATTCTTTCGCCGCCATTTGTAATCCTGCTGATTATCTTTCTCTTTCAAAAACATATTCAAGGTTTAGAAAATCACTGTTCATTTTACACTTGGTTATTTTTGATTGTCTTTGTGGATGTTGCGCACGTTTATTCTACTTTGTTTAAGACGTATTTTGTAAAAGCTGAAATTAAAAAAAGACCATTTTTATATTATGGAATTCCTGCGTTGAGCTGGATTTTAGGACTTATTCTTTATCAATTTGGAAGTCTCAGCTTTTGGTCGGTTTTGGCTTTAATCGCTGTCTTTCATTTTATCAGGCAGCAATATGGTTTCATGCGGATTTACTCACGTTTTGAGCCAAATAATTTTAGCAAAAGAATAGACGAAATCGCTATTTACACGGCAACAATTTATCCGATGTTATACTGGTTTAAAACTCCGAGAGCATTCACATGGTTTGTTGAAAATGAATTTAATTGGTTTAAAAATATACCGGATTATACCCAGTTTATTACAATTCTTTATTTCATCATTTTATCAGTCTGGATTTTTAAGACAATTTTTGAAATCTTTAGAACAAGACAGATTAATATTCCGAAAACAGCCATCATTAGCGGAACTTTTCTTTCATGGTATTTTGGGATTGTCTATTTCAATAATGATTTTGTTTTCACTTTTCTGAATGTAATTTCACACGGAATTCCTTATGTCGCTTTGATTTACATCAGAGAAATCAAGCAGAAAGAGAATCAACAGCTCAACAGACTGTCGGTTTTCAAATCTACTTTCGGAATCTTTTTGTTTGTAGTCGTCATTGTAGGATTCGCTTTTTTCGAAGAGTTCCTGTGGGAAGTTCTGATCTGGCGTGAGCATTTATCATTTGACTTTCAACTTTCAGAAACATGGTTTCAGTTTTTGGTTCCTTTGCTTATAGTTCCTCAATTAACCCATTATTTACTGGACGGATTTATTTGGAAGAAACCCAAAAAACTTTAATTAAATTTGTCTCCAAGAACTATTCAGATGCAAAAACACATTTTTTTATTAGCCTTATTTTTGGGATTTTCTATAAACGCTCAACAAAAAACATATTGTAACCCAATCAATATCGATTATGGTTACACGCCTTTTGAAGTATTTTCAAAACAAGGAAAACACCGTGCTACAGCTGATCCTGTGATTGTTAATTTTCAGAAAAAGTTGTTTCTTTTTTCGACTAATCAGGAAGGCTATTGGCACAGCGACAATATGCTCGACTGGAAATTTGTTAAAAGAAAATTCCTCAGAGATAATAAATATACCCACGATCTGAACGCACCCGCAGTTTGGGCGATGAAAGATACCTTGTACGTTTATGGCTCAACCTGGGAATCTGATTTCCCGATCTGGAAATCGACCAATCCAACTGTTGACGACTGGAAAATAGCTGTCGATACATTAAAAGTTGGAGCGTGGGATCCTGCTTTTCATTATGATGAAGACAAAAATAAACTATATTTATATTGGGGATCAAGCAACGAATGGCCACTTTTGGGAACTGAAGTTAAAGTGAAAAACTTACAATCTCAAGGTTTTGTAAAGCCTATTTTGAGATTAAAACCTGAAGATCACGGTTGGGAAAGATTTGGCGAATACAATGATAATGTTTTTCTGCAGCCTTTTGTAGAAGGAGCATGGGTGACAAAGTACAAAGACAAATATTATATGCAGTATGGCGCTCCGGCAACAGAATTCAGCGGTTATTCTGACGGAGTTTATGTAAGTAAAAATCCATTAGAAGGATTTGAGTATCAACAGCATAATCCGTTTTCCTACAAGCCGGGAGGTTTTGCAAGAGGGGCTGGTCACGGAGCAACTTTTGAGGATAATTTTAAAAACTGGTGGCACGTCTCAACGATTTTTATTTCCACTAAAAATAATTTTGAAAGACGTTTAGGAATTTGGCCTGCAGGTTTTGATAAAGATGATGTGATGTACACCAACACGGCTTACGGTGATTATCCGACTTTACTTCCACAGTTTGCACAAGGAAAAGATTTCTCAAAAGGACTTTTCCAGGGTTGGATGTTGCTGAATTACAATAAACCCGTTCAGGTTTCTTCAACTTTAGGCGGTTATCATTCCAATAATGCGGTGGATGAAGATATTAAAACCTATTGGAGCGCCAAAACCGGAAATTCGGGTGAATGGTTTCAGACTGATTTAGGTGAAGTTTCGACAATCAATGCGATTCAGACCAATTATGCAGATCAGGATGTAGAATTTATGGGAAAAACCGAAGGCAAAATGCATCAGTACAAAATCTATGGTTCAAACGATGGTAAAAAGTGGAAAGTCATCGTCGATAAAAGTAAAAACACCAAAGACGTTCCTCACGATTATGTAGAATTGGAAAAACCTGCCGAAGCAAGATTTTTAAAAATGGAAAATTTGAAAATGCCGACAGGAAAGTTTGCGTTAAGCGGTTTCAGAGTTTTCGGAAAAGGTGCAGGAACGAAACCTGCGAAAGTTCAGAATTTTGTTCCGTTGAGAGCAGATCCTAAAAAGTTTGGTGAAAGAAGAAGCATTTGGATGAAGTGGCAACAAAACTCTGATGCGGATGGATATGTAATTTATTGGGGAAAATCACCTGACAAATTGTATGGAAGCATTATGGTTTACGGTAAAAACGAATATTTCTTTACCGGAGCAGACAGGGTAGATTCTTATTATTTCCAGATCGAAGCATTTAATGCAAATGGTATTTCTGATAGAACGGAGGTGGTGAAGTCTGAGTAATTAATCTTAACCATTAAGTTTAATAAGTTTCTAAGATTTATTTAGCACGCAACTTAAATTTGCCTGCAAATTCTTAAATCGTCTAAACTTATTAATTGATCTTAATGGTTAAAAAATGTTTCTTAGTATTTAAAGTCTTTTAGCAAAGTAGTGACTACAATAATATGGAAAAACCTGTTCTTGTAATAAGTATCTTAATTCTTGGATATGTCCTGTACAACTATTCTGATTTTGAAAATAGTGCGGTAGGTTATTCTATTATTTTCCTTTGTTTTGCAACCATTATATTTTCATATTATAAATTGAAATATCCGAATGACAGACATGATTTTTTGACTGTTGAAAAAGAAATCAATGACCTTGAGAATTTTAACGGAATTTTCAGATACGAAGAAACTGGATTTCGTTTTGTGTTATCTGAAAAAGATGAGTTTGTAAAGTGGGATGATATAATGGAAGTAAATGCTTTCAGTATTCCTTTTGGTTACCGTGATAAACAAAGTGGGATTGAAGTGGTAACCACTGAGAGAAGTTTTGAGTTTAATCAGAAACATTTTCCCGGATTTGAAAAATTATCTAATCAGCTTCACGAAAATTTACCTCATTGGAATATTGATTCTTCTTTAGTTGGAATAAATAATTATGGTCTTGAAAAAGCAAATCTTTATAAAAAGGCTGATTAATTTATTGAATGTGTTTTAAAAATTCATCAATTTTTTGAATCAGAAAAGGAGAATTCTTTTCATTCTGCCAATCAAGATGCCCGCCGGGAAATTCAAAAGACTGATTATAAATTCCATTTTTATTCAGTGTTGAATCTAAAATAGATTTTTGTGATAATGGAATAACCTGATCGTTATTTCCATAGAAAGAAATGGTTGGAGGTGATTTTTCGTTGATCCAATAAACAGGATTTGGAATGTCTAAGTTTGTAAGATCAGTTGTAGTCGGAGTTTTCATATCAATCATATGTTTTTCAACAAAATCATAATCGGAGTAATGAGCAAAATCTTTATGCAGTAAATCAGCAGGTCCTACAATATTAACGACCGCTTTGATTTTGTTATGATGTTTAAAATCAAAAAAAGAATTGTTGCCATACAACATTGATAAGTGAGCTCCTGCGCTGTTTCCAAGCAAAATAAATTTAGACTTAGGATTAAATCTTTTAACCAATAAACCAAGTGCACGATCAATATCATTAGTTTGGTTGGGAAGAACAAAAGAATTTGCATCTGCTAAACGATAATTGATATTGGCAAAAGCATAATCCGGAAGTTTCTGCATTAATGATAGTGTAAAAAAGGTAAGATTAGATTTGTCTCCTGCTCTCCAACCGCCGCCATGAATGATAACGAAAATTCCTTTAATTGAATCTTTATTTTTTGGGATATATAAATCTAATTTTTGTTGAGAATCTGCTCCGTAAGAAAGATTCATCTCTTTATCAAACGAAATGTCTTTTCCGAGATTCACGGTTTTTTTTTGACATCCCGAAAGTAGTAAGATCAATAAAAGAATTCCAATAAATTTATTCATAGTCTTAAAGATAGAAAAACCCACCGGTTTCCCGGCAGGTTTCTCGTACAAAATAATATATGAAGAATGATTGTTTTATCTCGTTCTGCTTTTAATGGCATCTGATGCGCCTTCGATATCTCTTACTTTTTTCACTTTCTGATTTCCGAAATTGTAAGTGATGCTGAATGTTCCACCTCTTCTGAACTGGTCGTTTTTAATATAATTGTAAGTTCCGTTTGCCTGAGAATCTTCGATTTCTACAATGTTGGTTCTCAAAACATCATTTACATTTAAAGCAAAAGTCCAGTCGTTCCAGTTTTTCTTGATGCTTACATCTAAGCTCATTAGGTTTTTTAACATTCCCAATTCAATTTGCTGTTTATCTACAAAGAAATAATTTACTCCCAAAAACCAAGTTTTTTTCTTGTCCAGACGAATCGTGTTATTGGTTTGAATCACGATGCTTGATGATTCTCTATTGTTAATATAAGTGTCAAAAACCTGTCCTGTCGTAGGATCTGTATTCAATGTTCCTTTATTAATATTGTGCTGTACTCCGATATTGAAATTGGTAGTAAGGTATTGATTGAAGAACGTTTTCTGCATTCCCAACATTGCAGACATTTCCTGTTTGTCGCCAAAATTGGTTCTGATGTATGCCAATTGTCGATAGGTTTTGCCTTCTCTCACAATATCTCTCTGAAGCGGAACTTGAGTAATAACATCTTTAAAATAAGAATGATTCAAGATCAGGAAATAAGAATTTTTAAACATGTAGGTCAACTCCTGATTATACGTTGATGAAGCTTTCACGAAAGGGTTGTTTTGGGTGTAGTTATCTTCTGTAAGAATATTTTTTACAGGATTCAGCTCCCAAAAACTAGGTCTTCTCATTCTGCTGGAAAATGCGTACGAAATATTGTTTTTATCATTGATTGCATAATTCAGACTTAAATAAGGAAGCAAGTTGTTGTAGTTTCTTTCAAATTTCTGCATTGGCTCATCGGGAATTTCAGATGTTCCTAAACTTTTTGTGATTTCATATCTTGTTCCCACTTTTCCTGAAAATTTATCCGAAAATTTCTTTTCAAAAGTGACGTATGCACCATAGATTTGCTCATCATAAATGAAATGGTTAAGATCTGGGTCAATGTTTTTCAGATTTCCATTTGCATCATAATAGTTGAAAAAATTCTTTGTATCATTGTCAGTTTTAGTAGCGTTAAAATTTCCTCCGACAGATACTGTAAAATCATTTTTAAATTTTTGGATATAATCTACCGTTCCTGAAAAGTTATTGACGATTTGAGGAATATCCTGCAAAACATTCTGTCTAAGTTGCGTGAAAACTCCTGCGGGATTCTCAACAATCGTTTTGTTGTTCGAATTTTGAAATCTTTTATAAATTAGATAAGCAGCATTCATGTTTAGCTTGCTTCCCAGAGAATCTGTTTTTAATTCGTAATTTAAATTAACAGAATTATTATAATTTCTTGCATTTTCGAGATTGCTTGAGCGGGTAATATCTGTTTTATCTAAACTTCCGTCGGAATTATAAGTTTTTAAAGTATTTAGAAGTTCTACGGTAGAACCATAGCTTTTATTTGCCCAGGAGTTCCATGATAAAGCTAAATTACTTTTGTCGCTTAACTGATAATCGAAATTTAAATATCCGCCAAGATTTTTATTGGGATCATCGATATCTCCTACAGATTCGTTTTTTACAAAGTCATTTCCGTTTCTCAAAATGTAACTTTGAGCCTGAATATTTTCTCCCCCACTCAGATTGGCGCTGATTCCAAGCTTGCCTTTTCTGTAGTTTACAGAGAAACTTGCCTGACTTGAGTTGTATTTATTCTGAGAATTAGACATTCTCATATTTCCGTTGGTACCGTCACTCATTTTCTTTTTCAGAACAATGTTGATGATTCCGTCTGAAGATTCTACCTGAAACTCACTTCCCGGAACGGTAATCACTTCAATTTTCTGAATATTTTCTGCAGGTGTATTTTTCAGGAATTGAGTCAAAGATTCTGCATCCATATTGGTTTTTCTGCCATTGATGTAGATTAGTGCATTGTTTTTTCCGGCAATCTTTAATGTTTTATCATCGGTCGTAGAAAGCAGGGGAGTCTGTTTCAACAAATCAAAAGTAGTATTCCCTTTGGTAACAGGAGAAGCGGCAACATCGTATACAAAACGGTCGCTCTGTTTTTTGAAGACCTGCTTCGTCAAAACAACTTCTTCTATTTTTTTTGTTTGTAAAGTATCTGATTTTTTTTCCTGGGCAAAAGTAAGTCCTGTGAAAAATATTGCGGCGATGAGTAGTGGCGTTTTCATGATTTTAGAATTTGATAGTTTATAGATGCTTGTATCTGTTATTATTTTACATTGCAAAGATATGTAATAAATTTAGTATCATGCAATACAAAGTAGTAAAAATGTTTTGATTTAATTTGTAACTATCTAATTATGAGTTACTAAATTTTAAATTTCAAATATTGACTTCTTTGAGTTTCTATATAATTAGACAACTTGAACTATAATTTTATTACATTATAAAATAAATTATTAAACTTCACTTTTTTTTGATTAATTTAGAGTTCACAATAAAACGTAATAATTTATGACAAAACTTTACTCATTATTCATGATTTTGATGATTCTTGTATCGTGTAAAAGCGATTCTTTTATAGATCTCGAAAATCAGCAGCAAGGAAATCAGGAGACAAACTTTAATTTTGGAAATTCAGCACAAAGAAATTTCCATGGTTTGGTTTTATCCACAAACGGAACTCCGATATCCGGAGCAACGGTTACAATTGGATCAGCAACTGTACAAACCAATTCTAAAGGAATTTTTGTAATTAAAAATGCCAATGTGAAAGAAAACTTCGCGTATGTAAAAGTGGCGAAAACGGGATTTGTAAACGGTTCGCGTACGATGGTTCCGACAAGTGGAAGCAACAGAATCAACATTATGATGATTCCAGCAACGAATACTTCTACGATTACAGCCGGAGCAACAGCCACGGTATCTTTACCAAACGGAACAAAAGTAAAATTTGACGGTAGCTTTAAAGATGCAAACGGAAATGCATATACTGGAAATGTAAATGTTGCCATGTTTCATCTGAAACCTTCAGATCAGTATCTTAATGAATTGATGCCCGGATCTCTGCTTGCAAATAATTCCGCAGGAAACGCAAGAGTGATGGAGACTTTCGGAATGTTGCATGTACAATTGACAGGTGCGTCCGGACAAAATCTTCAACTTGCAACTGGCCATACTGCTGAAATGACAGTAGCAATAGATGCTGCTCAAACGTCAACGGCTCCTGCTACAATTCCTCTTTGGACATTTAATGAAGCTACAGGAATTTGGCAGGAAGAAGGTTCTGCAACAAAAGTAGGAAATACTTATGTAGGAAATGTAAGTCACTTTTCTTGGTGGAATTGTGATGCGCAGTTTCCTCAAGCGATTTTAAATGTTCATATTCAAAACTCTGCTGCACAACCTTTGAGTAATGTAAATGTGAAATTATTCAGACAGAACCAGACTTCCACTTCTGCAATTACCGATGGAAACGGAAATGCATCAGGAATTATTCCAGCTGGCGAAAGTTTAACGATGAAAATTTATGATGCCTGTAATAATGTGATCATGACCAATAATATCGGTCCTTTTGCAAGTAATTCTACCAATACACTTCCTGCAATTACGATTTCGCAGAGTTTGAGTAATACGATAACCATTACAGGTACTCTTAAGGATTGTTCCGGAAATAATGTTACAAACGGAGTGGCAAATTTATCTTATGCTTCAAGCACAAATTATTTTTCTAATTATTCCACACAGGTAACAAATGGAAGCTTTTCTTTTAATGTTTTAAGCTGTGCGTCAAGTCAGCAATTGACATTTGTCGGTTCAGATTTCGCTAATCTTCAGACAACGGGAGATATTAATTTTACTGCAACTTCGCCTACGACAAATTTGGGTAATCTTACTGTTTGTACTGCTGCAACAGAATTTATTACAAGTCAGACAGATACACAAACTATAAAGTACTTTCTATCACCCATTTATGGTGGTGGAAGTTCCCAAACTCCGGTTCCAAATCCTAATTTTGGATTTTCTGTAAGTTCGCAAAGTGCTACAGGGGGTTTTTATTTAAATTCCCAAAACCCAATAGGAGTTGGAACATTTACCTCCAATTTTAGTTTGGAATCATCCGGAGGAGTGATTAATTCTAACGGAAATAATCTTACTTTGCAAGTAAGTAATTATGGAGCCGTAGGACAATACATTGATTTTACAATTAATGGCACCTACACAAATTCTACAGGTTCACATACATTGAGTGTAACAGGACACGTTATTAGAGATAATTAAATCTAAAAATATATACTAAAAAAGAGGCTTCAAAAGAGCCTCTTTTTTTATTCTCTGTCAAAACGTGCCAGTTTTTTATCAATCCAGATCGTAGCAAAAGGAAAAAAAGCAGCGATCAAAGCAAAGACTGTATCTTCATCATCCCAAGTGTATATTTTTCTTGTAGATGGTAAAAAAAGAAGATAGAGCGTAAAAAATAATCCGTGAATACTTCCAATTGTACTGATGTATACAATCGGTAAAATACCTTCAGGATCAATGCGTATCCACGTCATTGCTGTAAAAAGGAAAAACCAAGAGATAGCTTCTGCCATACAGATTTGCTTAAACCATTTGATAAGTTTCTCCTGAGGATATTTTGAAAAAAAATTTTCGATGAAATTCATATTAATTATTTATAATAGATTTTAAAAGATTTTTTTGAACCATGATACTTATAATTTCGTTCTGAAATAATAAAATTACTTGATTTAATAAACTGTTTTATATTTTTTTCAAAAAACGGAATAAATTCTTCGTTTTTAGACAAATGATGCTTAAAGCCAACTAACTTTATTATAGACGAATTTTCATCTACTTCCAATTCTATCTCAGTAAAATCTTGATTATCAACTGACGAATACTTATAGTTTTTAGGGTATTTGAATTTTGTAAAAAAATACATATTCAATAATTTATCGGCTAACGAATATTCTCCTTCATACATCCAGTCTAGATGTTCATTATATTCAAAAATTAAAGAACGATTTTTTTCGATATGATTTAAAAGAGATTGTTTTACCAAATTATCAATAAACTCTTTACCAAATTTTTTCTCAGTAAAAAAAGTCATATAACTACTATAACATTTATCAGAAGTATAATGTAAAGGAATGTCGCTGCCACTACCAATTCCACCCCACAAGATATTATTGTTTTTTAAAATATCTCGAAGCTCATTTTTAGCAGGAAAATCGTCTCCAGATGGTACAGTATTAAAAATATAAAATTTATTTTGAATTTTAGAATCATTTACTGCTCTTATTGAATCTTTGCTACAAAGTTCATTATATTGCTTTAAGCGCTCTTTAAAAATTTGTATTCTTTCTGACTCTTGCTTTTTCTGAATAGAATCTTCCGTTGAAATATTTTGGGCAAAAATAATTGTCTGAAATACAAAGGCAAATAAAAATATTAATAATCTCATCATATTCTATTTATAAAAACTACTGCCATCCAAATACTCAAAAACTTCCGGTGGAAGCATCGGTCTCACATTTTTTCCTTCTTTGATCATATTTCGTATTTCTGTTGCCGACAATTCTATCACAGGTGCTTTGATCATCGAAATATTTTCATGCTGAAGATATTCAGAATCTTTTCTCTCACCTTCAAAAACTCTCGGATAAACGATTATATGATGATTTTTAATTAAAATATCAGAATTTTTCCACTTTTGAAGTCCGTTGAGGTTGTCTTCTCCCATGATCAGACTGAAAGAATAATCAGGATGTCTTTCCTGAAGATAAGTTAAAGTATCAATTGTGTAACTTGGTGTTGGCAAAGAAAACTCTACATTTGAAGCACGCATTTGAGGATAATTTTTTACCGCAAGCTGCACCATATCCAAACGGTTGTGATCTTTCAGAAGCGATTTTTTTTCTTTAAAAGGATTCTGCGGACTCACCACAAACCACAGTTCATCCATATCTGAATTCTCAAGAATATAATTAGCCAAAATCAAATGGCCAATATGAATAGGGTTAAAAGAGCCGAAAAATAAACCGATTTTTTTCATATTAAAAAGTCAATTGTCAATTTTGCTTTGCAAGTGAATATGCTACACTTGTCAATTTCAAAAAATATCTATTTGAAAAGTGATTTTGGAAATTCACCACTCACTTCTGAAAGAAAATTCACTTATTCGCTTTCTATAAACTTCACATCCCGAATATTAAGATAATGTGTCACATTTCCTTTCCAATGATTTTCTTCTAAAGTAAAGGCGATATCAAAAGATTTATTTCTGAAATCATCGGCAAACTGTCCTAATTTAAAACCTACACATTCGATATTTCTTCCGGTAGATTCCTGTTTGATATAAAATTTAAGGTGATTGTTGTCTTTACCCATCGTTTTGAGGTAACCTGCAATCTTTTGATTTCTTAAAACTAAATTCGGTTTCATATTATGAGGACCAAATGGTGCCAATTTTCTGTGGAAGTTGATAAAATCTCTGTTAATTTCATCGACTTGCAAATCGGCATCAATAGTTATTGAAGGTTCTTTCTGATGATCTTTGATTTTTTCGGCAACGGTTTTTTCAAATTTAATTTTAAAATCTTCAAACTTATCCTTTTCCATCGAAAGTCCGGCTGCAGCGTGATGCCCACCAAACTTCAGAAAGTATTCCGAACACAAATCTAAAGCTTCATGCACATCAAAATCTGAAACAGATCTTGCGGAAGCTACCATCTCGCCATTATTTCCGTCAGTGAAAACCAAAGTTGGTTTATAATAAGTTTCTATAAGTCTTGAAGCAACAATTCCGATGACCCCTTTGTTCCATTCCGGATGGTAGACAATTGTTGTGTATTTTGTTTCCTGTTGAGATTCTATGATTTGTTTTAATGCAGATTCAGTAGAAAACATATCGAGTTCTCGTCTTTCATCATTCAGATTCATGATGTCGCCGACAATTTGTTGAGCGTGTTTCAGATTATCCGAAACCATTAGTTCTACTGCGGCTTTTCCTTGCGAAATTCTTCCGGCTGCATTGATTTTCGGAGCGATTTCAAAAACAATATTTGAAATTTCAAAATTTGAAAGTTTGTCTTCAGGAATAAGAAGTCTTAAACCTAGATTACGGGTTTTTCTGAGAACTTTAAGTCCCATTTTGGCCAAAACTCTGTTTTCACCAGTCATAGATACGATATCTGCAGCAATGGAGATGGCAAGAAGATCAGTCAGTTCAAATAATTCCGTTTCGGGAATTTTGTAGATCGTGTTTAATCCCTGACACAATTTAAAACCAACACCACATCCGGAAAGTTCCTTGAAAGGATATCTGCAATCACTTCTTTTAGGATCCAAAACCGCTACAGCAGCAGGAATTTCGTCTCCGGGTAAATGGTGATCACAGATGATAAAGTCTATGTTTTTTTCTTTAGCATAGTTAATCATGTCAATCGACTTGATTCCGCAGTCTAACGCGATGATCAGCGAAAAACCATTTTCTTTCGCAAAATCAATACCTTCCGTAGAAATTCCGTACCCTTCAGAATTTCTGTCGGGAATGTAGAAATCTAAATATTTTTTCTGAACAATTTTTCTTAAGTAAAGATAAGTAAGCGCAACTGCAGTAGTTCCGTCGACGTCGTAGTCGCCGTAAACCATTATTTTTTCACCGTTTTCAATAGCTGTAGCAACACGCTCAACAGCTTTTTGCATATCTGCCATTAAAAAAGGATTGTGAATATCCGTTAAATTGGGCTTGAAAAATTCTCTCGCTTTCTGGTAATTGTCAATTCCTCTAAGAACTAACAGTTTGGATTCAAAAGTTCCAAAACCAAGCGACGAACTCAGTCCATCAACAGTTTCTTCATCAGGTTCGGTTTTATAAATCCATTTTTGACTCATTTCACAAAAATAAGTAAAATTTATTTTAAAAAAGATTTGATGTTTAGATACCACACTTTATCTCCATGGTATTGTAATTGTTTAGGTGTCAATGTTTTTTGATATTTTCTGAATATTAATTTAATAAAAATTAATTTTTTTTAAAAATATGAAAACCAAACCAAAACTATTATCGTAGATATCATTAAAAGTACTAAACCTTTCTAAAAATAATATTATGAAAAAACCAATCTATGTTTCTAATCAGGGAGCCACCCTTGATACCAGCAGAAGAAACTTTCTTAAACTAAGCGGCATCGGTATTGCCGTTGCAGGGCTTACTTTGGTAGGCTGTGACGATGACGATTTTGAATACAATGATAATAAAATATTCGATCTAGGTTCAGGTGACGTAGGTGTCTTAAACTACGCATATGCTCTCGAACAGTTGGAAGCTGATTTTTACACGAAAGTTGTTAATAATTTCTATGCAGGAATTTCAAATGCAGAAAAAGAAGTTTTAACAGATTTGTATCACCACGAGGTAATTCACAGAGATTTCTTCAAGGCTGCAATTACAGGTGCAACGACAAACGTCTTACCGACACTTGAGTTTCAGTATCCGAATGTAAATTTCAATGACAGAAATTCAGTTTTGGCAACTGCAAAAGCTTTAGAAGATACGGGTGTTGCAGCTTACAATGCTGCCGGTAAATATATTACCAATCCTGCTTATCTTGTACTTGCAGGTAAAATTGTTTCTGTAGAAGCAAGACACGCATCAGCAATCAGAGATTTGATTAATCCTTTAACTGCAGCTTTCTCAGGAGATGATGTAGTAAATCCTACTACAGGTCTTGATGTAGCAAAAGAACCGAAGGATGTCGTTGCGGCAGCCGGAGGATTTATTAAAACTCCATTTACCTGGAAAGAAAGAGGTATTAATTAATTATTCACTTCAAAATCTATTATTATGAACATTTTAAAATTATTAGATAAACTTTCTGACGATTCTTTTTTTACAAAACAAACGTCAAGATTAGATAACCTTTCAGATCTTACTTCATTCGGTAAAAAAGCGGCAATTGCTGCAATACCTTTGGGATTAGGAAGCTTTATGGCAACTTCTGCAAAGGCTGAAACCAAAACAGAACCAACTTTAGCAATGAAAAGTGCATTGACTGATGCTCTTCAGTTGGCTTTAACATTAGAATATTTAGAAGACGAATATTACAAAATAGGACTCGCTACTGCAAACCTTATTCCTGCATCAGATAAGGTAGTTTTTCAACAAATTTCAAAACATGAGGCAGCTCACGTTACTTTTCTTAAAAGCACATTGACGTCATTAGGAACTGCACCGGTTGCAAAACCAACTTTTGACTTTACAGCGAATGGTGCTTTTACACCTTTTACAAATTATCAGCAATTTCTTACGTTAGCTCAGGCTTTCGAAGATACAGGAGTTAGAGCTTATAAAGGACAAGCAGGAAATGTAATGTCAAACAAAGATGTTCTTCAGGCAGCTTTACAGATTCACTCTGTAGAAGCGAGACATGCATCAATGGTTCGTAGAATGCGTGCAAACAAAGGATGGATCGAATTGGCAAATGGCGGAAATATGCCTGCCGCAACCAATCCTGTATATAATGGAGAAGATGTAACAATGCAAGCAGGATTCAATACTGCAACTGCTTTTGGGGCAGCAGCAGGTTCTGCAGCTTACGATGAAATATTGACAGGAACAGAAGCTACGGCAATTGCATCCTTATTTATAGATTAATTTAGTTTATATAGTTTAGGTTAAATCCTCTTTCGGTACTTCTCCGAAAGAGGATTTTTGATAAAAAAGTATTATCTTGGCTAGACTAAATTATGTAATATGAAAAAAATTATTATCGGAGCAATATTCTTAGGCTCAATCAATGCAGTTCATGCACAAAAAATTAATCTCGGAAAAGCTACCGATATTGTATCTAAAGGAGCAAAGGCATTAACTTTTACCAATGCAGATGCAATAAAACTTTCCAAAGAATCTGTAGATTACATGGATAAAAATAATGCGATTGCCGGACCAAAAGATCCTTACACCATTAGATTAAATAAGCTTTTCGCAAAACACAAGTCTCAGGATGGGCTAAATCTGAACTATAAAGTTTATAAAGTAAAAGATATTAATGCTTTTGCCTGTGCAGATGGAAGTGTTCGTGTTTTTTCTTCCTTAATGGATATCATGACAGATGCTGAATTGTTAGCAGTTATCGGTCACGAGATTGGTCACGTTAAAAATCAGGATACAAAAGATGCAATCAAATCTGCTTACTTAAAAGCTGCGGCTTTAGATGCTGCTTCATCAGCTTCCTCTACGGTTGCTACATTGAATGAAAGTCAGGTAGGAAAGATGGCAAACGCATTTCTTGATGCTTCACATAGCAAAAAGCAGGAATCTGAAGCAGACTTGTATTCCTATGATTTTATGAAAGCAAACAATTATAATGTGGTAGGAGCATACACAGCATTCAAAAAATTGGCATTGTTATCCGAAGGTGGAACGGCGCAATCGGGTTTTCAGAAAATGTTCAATTCTCATCCCGATAGCAACAAAAGGGCAGAAGCCATTAAAAAGAGAGCCGAAAAAGACGGTCTGTGGAAAGATCCCGGGACAGTTTCTATTCCAACAACGAAGTTGACAAAATAAGTTTACATATATAATAGAAAGTTCGGCCTATGCCGGACTTTTTTGTTTGTACACTATAATACCATTATATGATAATGCATTTTTTTTCAGGAGCTTAATCCCGCTCTCCACTATATCTTTTTTTGATGCCCGCTGCTTTGCAGCGTCCATCCAAAAAAGGATGCCGTTTCGATCGGGGCTAAGAGAGCGGTTAAGGATTGAGATTTGTCACAAAGAGTAAACTTATCTATTAGTTTGCAGAAGTGTGCTAAGTTTTACCTTCATATTAGCACTCAAAAACTCTATCCGATTTTTCCAACATGTTTTTAAGGTTTCGGCAAACTCTATATTTGCTCATAGAATCAAAGCGTTTGCAAGAAAATAATTTGATTCGAATTTAGCTCCATTGGAGCGTTATGTTTGTAGAAAAGAGTAATGAATGATATTTGAGCTCCGTAAGAGCGGCATCTCTACATATGATTTGTAAACTTCTACTTAAATATCAATTTCCAACTTTTCTTTTTTTATATACTATTTAGAAAGTCGATTTCTCATAATTCTCTGTTTCTTCACACTTCAACCTAAATTATCTCTAATAACTAAAAACCTTTTGCTTTAAATATATGATGATTTTCCAACCTTTATTATCCCACCGTCGTTCAAGCTCTACACCTTCGCTTCCAAAACTCAAACCTAAAAATCCTTTAAACGTCCGACGCATCTACGCTAAAACTCTCCAACTCTCGAACTCTCGAACCTCCCCATGAATTACCCAACCTCAGTTTAAATTTTTGTTTCAGGTTATCAGTGCTTTAGGATTGAATATGAATTTAAGTTAAACATTATGTTAAATATATTTGGAAGTAGAGGGGGAAACGTACTACTTTTGCCCCACTGAAAAACGGAAGTTTGAGGTAGCGCAGAAGAGCCTTTAGATGGGCAGGAACAAAAAACTCTGAATAGGAATTAACTTAAAAATCTCAATAAATTTTGTGTAAATAAAATTTGTGGGAATAAAAAAAGTTTTTATCTTTGCAGTCCCGATACTGGGAGCGCAGGAGTGGATAGATTAGGTGTTGAGATAAGAGATTAGGGTCATCAAAA
>NZ_JAOTEM010000003.1 GCF_025628985.1 Chryseobacterium edaphi
GTTTTTCAGTGGGGCAAAAGTAGTACGTTTACTCCTCTACTTCCAAATATATTTAACATAATGTTTAATTTAAATTCATATTCAATCCTAAAGCACTGATAACCTGAAACAAAAATTTAAACTAATGTTGGGTAATTCATGGGGAGGTTCGAGAGTTCGAGAGTTGGAGAGTTTTAGGGTTGGAGAGTTGGAGGGTTTTAGTGTGAGAGCGTCGGAGGAGTCGGGCATAGAAAGTTTTGTAGCGTGATAGCCGTGGAGAATTTGAGGTTAGTGAGTTGAAGCGTTCGAAAATTGAAGGTTTTGCAGCATGGTTTCTGGGCGAATGTGTTTAATTGTCGGCATCGAAGCGTTTTAAAGTTTGATAAATTTCGCAGAGGCTTTCGCAGGGATGGGATTCTGTGATATAAAGGCTTTTGCAAATCGGAGTATTGGAAAATTGAAAAGTTTTAAATCAAGATATACGGGATTTTGTAAAAAATATTTTCACATAGGATTTTTTTGTCGCTGAAGGCATCATGGTTTGGAAATTTCTATTTTCTTACATTTTCACAAAGGTAACGCTCCTACGGAACTCTCTTTTCCAACTATAAATATTCTCTACAAATATAGCGCTCCTACGGAGCTGTTTGTCTGGAAGAAGTATTATTGCCTACACAGATACTACTCCACCGGAGCTTGACGGATTTTGTGGGGTGATTATTAAAAATATTATACTCATTTATACTCCGGCAATCGATGAATATTGTTCCAGACTATTACAATGCGGAAATCCTACAGAGTTTCGGTACGACAAAATATACGGTTGGTTCATAAATATTTTATGACCACGAAGCAGATCATAGTGTTCATTTCTTTGAAAATTTAAAGTGAAACCAGAATGAAAAAATTTATTGAAGTTTTTAAGCTCGATATAATGGTAAAGTTAGATGACTGCAAACAACTATTGGATCAAGTTTACTCTTGTGACAAATCGTGATCTGCGGACAAATCCCATAGCCCCGATCGAAACGGCATCCTTTTTTTGATGGCCGGTGCAAAGCAGCGGGCAGCCAAAAAAGATATAGTGGAGAGCGGGATTAAGCTCCTAAGAGAAAATCGTCTTGTTATACTGTTCCTTTAAATAAAAATGCCCCTGAAAATTTCAGAGGCATCTATAATATTCAAAAATAATTTTAAAATTCTGCATTCTTTGGAGTTCTCGGGAAAGGGATCACATCACGGATATTTGTCATACCTGTCACAAATAAAACCAAACGCTCCAAACCTAGCCCGAAACCAGCATGAGGAACCGAACCAAATTTTCTAGTATCTAAATACCACCACAATTCATGCTGATCAACATGCATTTCTGCCATTTTTGTTTTTAAGACGTCTAATCTTGCTTCTCTCTCTGATCCGCCAATAATTTCACCAATTCCTGGGAAAAGTACATCCATTGCGGCAACGGTTTTGTTATCGTCATTCAGCTTCATGTAGAATGCTTTAATTTCTTTCGGATAATCAAAAAGAACAACCGGGCATTCAAAATGCTTCTCTACCAAGAATCTTTCGTGCTCAGACTGAAGATCTGCACCCCACTCTTCAATTGGATAAACAAATTTCCCTTTTTTATTTTCCTTTGAATTTAATAAAATCTCAATTGCTTCCGTATAAGAAACTCTTTTAAAACGTTTAGCAATAACATTTTCAAGTTTTTCGATCAAACCTTCTTTGGCTCTTTCTTTTTCCGGCTTTGATTTTTGCTCTTCTTCAAAACGTTTGTCTAAGAATTCAAGATCATCTTTACAGTTATCTAAAACATATTGAATGACATATTTCAAGAAATCTTCCGCCAAATCAATGTTATCTTCAAGATTGTTGAATGCAACTTCCGGCTCAATCATCCAGAATTCGGCTAGGTGACGCGTTGTGTTTGAGTTTTCTGCGCGGAAAGTTGGTCCGAAAGTATAGATTCTTCCCAATCCCATTGCTGCAGTTTCTCCTTCTAGCTGACCGGAAACCGTTAAGTTGGTCTTTTTCCCAAAGAAATCCTGAGCAAAGTCAATATCACCCTGCTCGTCTCTTGGAATATTATTTAAATCAAAATTCGTTACACCAAACATTTCACCCGCTCCTTCTGCATCTGCACCGGTAACAATCGGAGTGTTAATGTAAAAAAATTGGTTTTGGTTGAAAAATGAGTGAATTGCAAAACTCACCGCGTGACGTACCCTGAAAACCGCGCCAAACAAATTGGTTCTGAATCTTAAATGCGCCTGATCTCTCAACACCTCTAATGAATGTTTTTTGGGCTGAAGAATCGTTTTATCTCTTTCTTCAGTAAAGTTATCTCCTAAAATAATTATTTTTTTTGCGATAATTTCTACAGTTTGTCCGGCTCCCTGGCTTTCAACCACCTCTCCCACAACTTTCAGTGAAGCAGCTGTGCTTATTTTACTGATAATTTCTGCGTCGAAATTTTCGAAATCAACAACAATTTGCAAATTATTAATTGTAGAACCATCATTTAGTGCAATAAAGCGATTTGAACGGAATGCTCTTACCCAACCGTAAACTGTAATGTCATGATGTAATACTTTTTTGTAGTCTTGTAGGACTTCTTTAATCGTCTGCTTTTTCATTTGTTGATTGATAAATTTTTGTATAAAAATTAATGTCTGCAAATCTACAAAAAACAGGGTAATTTTTCTACGATTAGACTGTTTGATTTAAAAATGATCAATTAATTCTGATAATTTACTTTCTTTTAATTAAAAAGTGTGCTTTTTTTTCTTTGCTTACCTTTCCTGATATTCCATGCGTGATAACAGCTTGGTACGTCATACTGCCACTTTGGTAGGATCAAAATAATCAGGATCACATCAATATGAGAAATGATTCCTAAAATTATTGCCAAGTAAAACGCCCAACCTGTTTGTTGAAATCCAATTAAGTAAATAAAGGCAATCAGCAAACTCAAGCCCCACATTTTAGATAAAAATGCATGAGTACAGGTTTCTTTACCGAATTTCCAGAAACTTATCAAATAACAGAGAGCTTCCAACACAAAAATTAATGTAATATTTTTCCACTCGTTTTTTATCATTTCCGGGTTGAGAAAATATGCTGCAAATCCAAGCGAAAGCCAGAAAACTAAATCTACCTGACTGTCGAGTCTTCTTAGTTTTTCTGATGAAACTCCGACTTTCCTCGCGATGATTCCGTCAAAAATATCTGTGAGTAATCCAATGAACATTAATATTAAAATTAAATATCCCGATTCTTCACCTTTCAAATATGCTAAAAAGAAAATGACCGGTGCGAGGAGAAAGCGAATTGCTATTAATATATAAGGTATGTTTTTCATGATGCTATATTTTAAATTAGAATTTAATATTGAAAGACATTTCAAACGAAAAACTATTAACGCCTTTCGGTATTGTTTCTCTGTACCAAAGTCGATACGGAATATAAGACGCCTGAACGCCAAAGCCTATATTGTTTTTCCAAAAGCGCACTCCCTGTCCGATTTTTAAAGATGACAGACTCGCTGTGTGAGTATCTATATAGATTGTTTGATCATCCTGATCCATTGTTTTACGAGGTTCATCTTGTGGTATATCGCCTTCATCGAAGAAAAGATTCTTCATGCTCAATTCTGTTATCCACTCGATTTTATTATTTTTCAAATCAAATTCTTTAACCATCCGAGCTCCAAAACTCCAGATAAATTCTTTTGAGCGTATGGGGAAAAGTTCACCATTTTTTCCGTAATTGAAATCATAGAGACTTTTGCTATAACCAAAATTTGTCCCTAATTCCAAATGAGTATCCGTTTCATCCGCAGTATACCGATACCAATAGCCACCATAAAACCCAATGTGATCTTTCACTTTTAAATTAGAAAAACTCATGAAAACACCAGTTTCAATCAAAGAATGTTTAGGATTTTTTGATTCTAAATTTTGTGCAGAAAACCCCACGCAATATAAAAATAGGATAATGATAATTGTTTTCATGATCTAAAATTAATGAATGGTAGTGTGCGTTTTCCGTTTCTGTTCCAAAAGCCGATCTGTAAGCCTTTCATTTTCTTAGATTTATTAACTAAACCAATCTGCAAACCTTTTCCTTCAGTATTTCTATTAACAAAACCTAGCTGAACACCCTTTAAAATTTCGGCGTTATTAAAGGCTGAAATACTTAGTCCCTTCAATTCATTGGAAGAGAAAAATAGTCCGGTTACAAAAACTCCTTTAGATTTTTCAGTATCGAAATGAAGAAGTGATCCCATTAAACCATTCATCGTGTGACCATAATTGTAAAGAGAAACACTGACTCCGTTGTGACTTACTCCTCTTAAATATCCTGACAAAGAAATATTGAGTCCATTCACTTGAACGTATTCTACATTCGCACTTTTCGAAGGGTCATAAAACATACAAAACAACAATCCTAAAGGGTTCAATTCCAGATTCAGCCCATTTACAGTTTGAAGTTTAACAGTATTTTGGTCTTTAGCCAAGTATTTCGAATCGAAACCTAAACCTACAGCAAGACCATTTACTTTTTCAACTTGTGGATTAAGAGGAGTAGTAGAAATCAATCTTCTTTTTTGCTGATTCACTTTCAAACTATCCTGACCGAACAGTATACCGCCTGACAAAAAGGCAATGACTAAAAATAATTTCGTTTTCATAACATTTTATTTTAAAATTATACTTCAAAGCTAATTTTGAAAACCACTTTCATGAATGTGAAAAAAATTAAAATAAATCTCTAAATTTGTGAAAATCGCAAATCCTATGAATCAGGAAATTTTACTGAAGCAGATTAGAAAAAAAATTGGGGACAAATCTTTGAATGACGAAATCGCCAATATTTTAAATATCAGTTACGACGCGGCGCATCGGAGAACTTCTATGAAAGCGAAATTTAGTTTTGAGGAAGCAATAGAATTGGCTAAGTATTATCAGATTTCACTAGATCAGTTTTTGGGTACGGAAAACCAATTGGTGGTAAAAAGAACGAAACCCGTAAAAACTCAGGAAGATTTATTGTATTTTTTTGAAAGTTCGCTGCAGATTTTAGACGTTTTTCAAAATATTAATCAATCAAAAGTCTATTATTCTGCGAAAGATATTCCGTTTTTTTATACAATTTCGAATACAATTCTTTCACGTTTTAAATTTTATGTCTGGATGAATTTGCTGAACGAAGATAAATTTTTAGGTCCATTTGAAGATTTTGATCTTCCATACCATTCGCCTAAAAATGAAATGCTGAAAGATTTATATGAAAATCAAAATGTAACCGAAGTCTGGAACGACACAACAATTATGAGCATTTTGATGCAGATTTCTTATTACTCAGAAATGGGACTTTTAAAATATAAAGACATTGTTCTTATTTTGGAAGAAGTGAGAAATGTTCTGCAAAAAATTGAATTTAAAATTCAAAATAAACCTGACTTTAATTTTTATGTGAACGATTTGGTGATTTTAAGTAATAATATTTTGTTTAAAAATGAATATCAGTCTTCGTTTTTTATTCCTTTTAATATGTTTGGATATATGATGACGAATGATGAAAACACCTGTAATGATACTTTGATTTATTTTGAACATGAAATTAAAAATTCAAAATCACTGAACACTTCCGGAAACAGAGAACGAAGAATGTTTTTTAATAAAATGTATCAGCAGATTGATGATTTGACAGAGAAATTAAAATCGTAATCATTTGTTTGACATTATTAATTATATGTAAATTACGGTCTTTCGATAAATAAAATCAATAAATCGGCATGGTTTTATATAGATGAAGTGTATTACTAAACCAAATATTATGAACATTACATTAGAACAGGCTCAGAAAGCTATTGAAGCTGCATTAGAAAAATCAAAAGAATTAGGAGTAAAAATGAATATTGCTGTGATGGACAGCGGTGTAAATTTAGTTGCATTCGCAAAAATGGATGATGCTTGGCTCGGCTCAATCGACATTGCTCAGAAAAAAGCAAAAACTGCAAGATATTTTAATATGAATAGCGGTGAAATCGGAAAGCTTTCTCAACCGGGACAATCTTTATACAACATCGAACATTCAAATAACGGATTGATTACTTTTCCGGGTGGAGTTTTGATCAAAGATTCTTCGGGAAATATTATCGGATCGATCGGTGTAAGCGGAAGTACCGTCGATGATGATCACGAAGTTGCTTCTGCAGGAGCAGCAGCTTTAGGATAAAAAATTTAAAATAAAAGAATAATTAAAAGTTGGTTAGAAAGCCAGCTTTTTTTTTGTAGGAATAATGAGGAAAATTACTCGTCTTTCTTAGAAGGAATCAGGAAAACATCAATCAAACCTTCCGGAAGTTCTATTTTGATATATCTTTCTTCACGGTTGACCTCAAGAATCCAGTCTTTGATCATTGGGATTACCACTTCTTTACCGTATAAATTAGTGATAAAATAATTTTGCGCAGTCTGATCATTTACAGATCTGATGACACCGCAATCTTTATTATCCTGATCCATAATTTCAAAACCAATTACTTCATGGTAATAAAACTGATTTCCGGTAAGTTTTGGCAGAGTAGACAACGGAAGGTAAACATTTTTACCTAAAGATTGATCTACCAACGCTTCAGAAGAATTTTTAAAAGCAAGATTCAGAGCATCAAGTTTGCTCCATGACGATTTTTCAATAAAAAAAGGAACCAATAATCCGTTGACTTCAACGAATATTGATTCCAATTTATTGTAAAGCTCGGGTTGGTCGGTATCCAATTTAAGGATGACGTTTCCCGCAAGGCCGTGTCTGCGTGTGATTTTTCCTAAAAAATAGCAATCTTCTTTACGCATGACGGTTTGTTTTTAAGCTTCAGTGTTTTCTTCAGTTTCAGCAGCAGGAGCTTCTCCTTCTGTAGCTTCAGCAACAACTTCTTCAGCAGGTGCGTTTGCAGCTTCTTCAGCAGCTTTAGCATCAGCTTCTACTTGTGCAGCAGCAGCAACTCTAGCTTCGTTTACTTTAACTTCAGCATCCAAAGCAGCTTTCTTAGCGTCAAACTGAGCTTTAGATAAACCTTCTACTTTACCTTGTACTTTTTGTTCTTTAGATTCTAACCAAGCACCAAATCTTTTTTCAGCTTCAGCCTCATCAAAAGCACCTTTAGCAACACCACCTTGTAAGTGTTTTTTGTAAAGTGCACCTTTATAAGAAAGAATAGCTCTTGCAGTATCAGTTGGTTGAGCACCGTTGTTCAACCACTTTACAGCAGCGTCAACGTTCAAATCGATAGTCGCAGGGTTAGTAATTGGGTTGTAAGTACCTAGTTTTTCGATGAATCTACCATCTCTTCTAGCTCTAGCATCTGCAACCACGATGTGGAAAAAAGGTCTCCCTTTTGATCCGTGTCTTTGTAATCTGATTTTTACTGACATAATGTATGAATTTTAAGGGAACTCGTCCCGATTAAATATTTAAGTGTGCAAAGATAGTAAATATTTTCAATTCTGAAAATATTTGTTGGAAGTCAGATGCCGTAAGTTGGAAGTTTTGCACTATTCTCTTATTGTCTTCATTTAAATTTTTCTTAGGAGCCGGGAACCTGCTGTCCACTATATCTTTTTTTATTGCCTTCGACTGCGCTCAGGCAACAAAAAAAGGACGCCGTTTCCATCAGGGCTAAATCAGTGCTTCGTTATAAATTATTGTTTAAAATAACTACATTAATCAACATTTCCCATATAGAAAAGTCCGAGACATTTCTGGTTTTCTTCGATGGCTAAAGAATCTTTCAGCTGGTCAACAATTTTTGGTGAACTCCAGTAACATCCTACTCCATTTGCGGTACAGGTAAGATACATATTCTGAACCGCCATAGAAACTGCGGCAATTTCTTCCCACTCAGGAACCATTCCACTAAAGTTGACTACAATTGAAACTACAGCATCAGCTTTATTGATTTTAAAACCAATATCATTATATTTTTTCTCTAAGAAAAGTTGTTCGGATTGTGAAGCCTTGTAAATCTCCTGCATTTCTACAGCCAGTTTTGCTTTTTCTTCACCTTTGAAAACTTTGAAACGCCAAGGTTTTGTACGTTTATGATTGGGAGCAAATTTTGCCGAATTTAAAATCTCGTCGATGATTTCCTGTGAGATTTCAGTTTCAGCATAATCTTTTGGAAAGATACTTCTTCTTTGTTCTATGATTTCTTTTAAAACTTCTGCTTTATTCATAGACACAAATTTACGAAAAAGATGAAAGCAAGAAGCGAGAAGAATCAGGTTTGAGACAAAAATCAGAGAACCTCAACAATTTTCTGATGAATCTTATTTAAGGTAAATTCTTCGCCGGATTGCATACCCATCATTTTTTTTGCCATCGGACTTTCTGACGAGATTGCATAGAAACGATCACCCTCAAAAAAGAATTCGCCCAAAGAAACGGAAATATAAAAACGAGCTTTATTGGTAATCACCAATGAACCTAACTGTACTCTGCTTGTAGCAGCAGGAAGCACTCTTGCCATATTGGTTTTCAAATCATTCAACGCTGCGAGCTGTCTCTGCATCTGGTAAATTTCCTCCTGCATTTCTTCGCGCATACTGTCGTATTTCGGAGTTTTTTTAATATCGCGGGTAGCTTCTAAAGTAAATTCTATAAATTTTTTAAGTTTTTCAATCTTTTCTGAAATCACGCTTTTTACATAATCTCTTATGTTGTTTTTCTCAAATACTGTCTTCTCCATGTATCGTAATCTTTACATAAAGATAATATTTTTTTAAATAATGAAATCAAAAAACCGCTTCTATAAAGAAACGGTTGTCAAATTTTTATTTTGGCTTGTTCTGCTCATAATCAGAGACATCGATTTTCCTCTCATCCGCTTCCCGCCTTTTTTCAAGCTGCTGAACATTTCTATCAATATCACTTTGACTGCCTTCCATATAATTTTTCTGGTGATTGTTATCAAGCATTTTCCCGGATTTTGATGCGCAAGATGCAAACAAAAAGCCAATTAAAGTCGCCATAAACAAAAGGTATTGTTTCCTCATTATTTAATTTTGTTCAAAGATATATTTTATAATAATTCATTCTAAAAGTTTAACCAAAGATTATAAATTTTGAAAATTTCATTAATAATTCTTAATGATGTTAACTGAAAAACTTATTAATTTAAACTAAAAGCTCTGCAACACAAAATTTACAAGGCTTTTTTATTTTTCTAAGAGCGTTCTCAAATTATCTAATCCTTCATCCAACGATTTCTGCATTTGATAATCCATCATCGGTTTCATGGGTTTCATTTTGGTTTCCAATTCAAAATCTATTCCCCAAGTCACTTTTGTAGTATTCCCTTCGGGTTTTACAATAATATCTGAAGTGGCGTCATCTTCGAAAGGTCTTATAAAATGCATTTGCGTAGATACTTTTTCCATCGGTATTAAAGCTGTAATTTTTTGTTCACCCTCTCCTACCTCATCATTTCCACTCCAGTGGTAATAATCTCCTACTTCACCACTTTTTCCTTTATAATCTTCCGCGAGATTTTTATCCATTTTCTTCCACGGGTTCCAATCGTTGATGGCTTTCATAGAATTTACCTGCTGCCAAACTTTATTTTGAGGAGCATTAATAACGATCGTTTTTTCTTTATGATAATGCGTGTCAAAAAATAAAATTGCTATTAATGAATAAACAATAATGAGCAATAAGATGCTTCCTAAAATTTTAAAAAATGTTTTCATGATGACTTTATTTAGTTATTTTTTGCATTAAATAAGAAATCAACTTTTTGATCAGTCCATTTTCCATTTCAAAAACATCGCAGAAATCGGCGTTTAGAATATCTCCGCTTTTAAAACTTGCGACAACATTTCCTTCTGCGATTACTACATTATTCTCTTCTGTCATTCTGAAAACTGTTATTTTTGGTTTTCCGGTGAAATTTTCGTTTTCTATTTCTTTGTCAAATTCTTCTTTGCCGTGATGAATATAAACTCCGGGCATTTCCCAGATTACATCTTCGGTAAGGCAGCTTAAAATTTGTTCGTGATCGGTTTCCTGGAAAGAATCCATATATTTCTGGACAGTTTTCTTATTTTGAGACATGTTTTAGTTTTATTTAAATCTGAAATCAAAATTACACTTTCAGGAGAAACTTTATCTTTTCTTATGACAAGAAAAAATCGACAATAAGCATTTTTGTCATATCTTCATGTCGAGGCATTGTTTTTGAGCCATGAGAATCTGATTCAAATCAATTAATTAAATTTACAGCAATTAAAAATACAACAATGAATATTTTAACAGAAAAATTCAACACACCATATCATTCAGCACCATTTGATCAGATTAAAAATGAAGATTATTTGCCTGCTTTTAAAGAATTAATTCAGAAATCTGAGGAAGAAATTGATGCTATTGTCAATAATCCGGACGAAGCTAATTTTGAAAATACGATCGAAGCTTTAGCTTTTTCAGGAGATCAATTGGACAGAGCTTCAAATATTTTCTTTAATTTAAATTCAGCCGAAACAAGTGACGAATTACAACAGATCGCACAAGAAGTTTCACCCATTTTAACTGAATATTCATCAAAAATTTCTCAAAACGAAGCTTTATTTAATCGAATTAAAAAAGTTTATGACGAAAAAGAAAAATACAATCTGAACGAAGAACAGCAAATGCTTTTGAATGAAACTTACAAAGGTTTTGTAAGAAGCGGAGCCCTTTTGAATGAAGAAGACAAGGAAAAATTAAAGAAAATCAGCATGGATTTATCTTTAAAATCCTTAAAATTTGGACAAAACGTTTTGGCTTCAACTAATGCTTATTTTAAACATATCACCAATAAAGAAGATCTTGCCGGAATTCCCGAAGCTATTGTTGAGCAATACGCTGAAGAAGCCAAAGAAAGAAATCTGGAAGGTTGGGTTATCACTTTGCAATATCCAAGCTACATCCCATTTATGACCTATGCTGAAAATCGTGATCTGAGAAAAGAACTGGCTTTGGCAAATGGAAAAAAATCTTTCGACGGTGGAGAATTTGACAATCAGAACCTCATCAAAGAACTTTTGAATTTAAAACAACAGAAAGCTGAATTGTTGGGTTATTCAAATTATGCAGATTACGTTTTGGAAGAGAGAATGGCAAAATCTCCAACGAAAGTTATTGATTTTCTGAACGAACTTTTAATTAAAGCAAAACCTTACGCAGAAAAAGAAATTGAAGAATTAAAATCTTTGGCAAAAGCAGATGGAATCGAAGAAATGCAAGGTTACGATCACTCTTTTTACGCCGAAAAACTTCGTAAAGCAAAATACGATCTTAATGATGAGGAATTGAAACCTTATTTTCCATTAGAACAAGTTCAGGAAGCGGTTTTTGGCCTATCTAATAAACTTTTCGGGTTGACTTTTGTGGAAAGTCATGACGTTCCGAAATATCATGAAGATGTAAAAGTGTATGAGGTTTTTGAAGAAGGAAGCGGGAAGTCGGAAGATGGAAACGACAATTCTGAAATAATATTTAAATCTCTACTATATGTTGACTATTTTCCAAGAAAAGGCAAAAGAGCCGGAGCTTGGATGACAAGTTATAAAAATCAGTATCAGAAAGACGGTGAAAATTCTCGTCCGCATATTTCTATCGTTTGTAATTTCAGCAAACCGACAAAAGATACACCGAGTTTATTGACTTTTCAGGAAGTTACAACCTTGTTCCACGAGTTTGGTCACGCGCTTCACGGAATGTTGGCAAACACTGAATATCCAAATTTATCAGGAACTTCCGTTAAATGGGATTTTGTGGAATTACCATCTCAGTTCATTGAAAATTTCTGTTATGAACCTGAATTTCTAAAAACTTTCGCCAAACATTATAAAACAGGCGAAGTTTTACCCGACGAAAAAATCGAGAAGATTGCATTGTCTAAAAACTTTATGGAAGGTTATCAGACGATGAGACAGCTTGGTTTTGGAATTTTGGATATGAATTATCACATGAAAGTTGCAGATTTGGAGAATAAAAGTGTGAAGGAGTTTGAGGATGATTACACAAAGGCGACTCAATTGTATCCTTCAAATTCTGAAACAGCGATGAGTCCGAGTTTTTCCCATATTTTCCAAGGTGGATATTCTGCGGGATATTATTCCTACAAATGGGCGGAAGTTTTGGATGCCGATGCTTTTCAATATTTTAAAGAAAACGGAATTTTCAATCCGGAAATTGCCGCAAAATATAAAATTCTGCTTTCGTCAGGCGGAACAAAAGATCCGATGGAATTGTATAAAAGCTTCAGAGGAAGTGAGCCGCAAGTGGAGAGTTTGCTGAAGAGAGCGTTCGGGTAAGAAAAATTCAATTAAAATCTTGAAGTCCTTTAGAAAAATCTAAGGGACTTTTTTAATATTTTTATCAGAAATTTATAAAAATTGAAAAACAAAATTCTCCTCATCCTCACTCTCTTTTTCTGCATCACAATATATTCACAAAACACTTATGTTTTTTTCGGCTCTTTTAATCGTGATAAATCTTCAGAAGGAATTTTTGTTTATCAACTGGATACCATCAAAGGAAAATTATCAAAAGTAACGACTGTAAAAAACATCCTCAATCCATCTTATCTGACATTATCTCCTGACGGAAAATATGTTTTTGCCTGCACAGAAAGTAAAACAAAGAACGCTGGAAGTGTAAGCAGTTTTGAATTTAATCCTGAAAATAAAACGCTGAATTTTATCAACAGTCAAAAAAGTGGTGGCGAAAATCCGGTTTATCTGACTGCTTATAAAAACGGAAAATGGCTCATTAATGGAAATTATACTGAAGGAAGCACCTCTGTTTATCCTATTTCTGAAAACGGAAGGATTCAACCGATGATTCAGAACTTTCAATTTACCGAAGGAAGCATCGATCCTGGAAGACAGGAACGTTCGCATATTCATTCAACTGTTTTTTCACCGGACTTTCAATATATTTTCATGCCTGATTTGGGAGCAGATAAAATCAGGTGTTATCAATTTAATGATCAGAAAAATGAACCGTTGGAAAGTTGTAAAATTCCGTTTACCAAAACAACTTTGGGAAGTGGACCGCGTCATTTTACATTTCATCCCAACGGAAAATTTGCTTACTGTATTGAAGAATTAACAGGAACCGTAAATGCTTATCAATATTTTGACGGAACATTAAAAAGTATTCAAAGAATCAACACCCACCCTGAAAAGTATAAGGAAGATTTTGAAAGTTCAGACATTCATATTTCTCCTGATGGAAAATTTCTATATGCTTCGAATCGTGGTTTTGAGGATAATATCGCTATATTTTCAATTCAAAATGACGGAGCATTAAAAACGATAGGCTATCAATCAACTTTGGGTAAACATACGAGAGTTTTTGCCATTGACGAATCTGGAAAGTTTTTGATTACAACAAATGCAAGAAGCGGAAATGTAACCGTTTTTAAAAGAGATTTTAAAACAGGTTTATTGAAAAAAGTTGGTAAGAAAGTGAAAATTAAAAGTGTGTCTTGTGTGCAAATAAAAAATTACAATTAATATAAATTTTTAATCTGTAAATAATTACATTTATAAAAAATTAAAAAAGTTCTTTAAAACTATTCACAGATGAAATTATTATTTTTCCTTTTAATATTTTTTCTAAATATTTCTGTTTTTAGTCAAACCAACAATATTTATGTAAATGAACAAATTGGTTTAGCAGTAATTCTTCCTGTAAATTTCAATACACCTGGAGTTCAAAAGGTAATCACTAAAGATTATAAAGAAACTAAACAAAAAAAATCACGAGAAAACAAAGATATAACAGAATCAAATAGCAATCGAAAACCAATTATTTCATTTAGAGATAAGGACAATAATTCCGTAATATTTTTTGTGAAAAAACCTCAAGATCAACCGAAGGATCTTAAAAAGTATTTAGGAGATCAACACAAAACAATTCTTGATAGCTTCAAAACAACAGAGAAAAATATAAAATATGAAGAGAAAACTGAAAATGAAAAAATAGATTCTGTAAACTTTATCAAATCAATTTTAACTTTAAAAAAAGAAGAAAAAACATCCTATTTATATGTCTATACTTCGGAAATTAAAGGTTATGAAACGCATATAATTGTATTTATAAATGACGACAATGAAGGTAAAGAACTTTTGGAGTCTCTAAAAAATTCAAAATTTCATTGACAAACTTGTTACTTTTAAGTCGTATATTATTTGCACATTTATCAAAAAGTTTAATTCTAAAATAAAAAAATGTTAATCGCTATACTTCTACCATTTTTGTCTTTCATTCTTCGTGGGAAGATTCTCACCGGGATTATCTGTCTTATTTTGCAAATCACTATTCTCGGCTGGGTTCCTGCAGCAATTTGGGCAGCATTATCATTGCAGAATGAAAGAGCTGAAAAGAGAAACGAAAAACTGATTCGTGCGGTTAGAAAGGCTAAGTAAAAACTATTCCGAAGAAAATTACTTTAATATAACCAAACTCCTATTTTGAACAAAATATTCTCCACCCTTCTTAATTTTCATATTACTTTTCTGTAGAGTTTGTGTGGAAATTTCACTGTTATTGATATTGTTAATTTACCTTTTGAATTTAAAAATTACAATCAGCAGTAATTAATATTATCCCAATAAATTCTATCCAATCTTTTAAATCAATTTTATGAAATATTTTTTTTACTCACTGATATTTTTCTCTAGTTTTTTATTTACAAACAAACTAACTGCACAGAGTGCAAATGACACAATTGCTAATGGAATGGCTTTTAAATTGGGTTCAAAATTGACATTGAAATTAGTTAAAAACATTCAGAATTCTTTTGATTACAAGGTAATTAAGTACTCAGAATTTACAGAGCAATTTAAAATTTTTGAAACAGAAAAATTATTTGAAAAAAATCCGGAAAAAGAAACTATCGAGGTTATTTTTGGAATTGGATATTACAAGGAAGGTAAAGATGAAAAAGATTTCCAAACAGTGATGCTGTCAAAAAACAATTACAGCTTTCCATTGCAGTTTGATGCTGAAATAAAAGTGTGGAACAAAGAGGAATTTGAAGCAACTTCGGTAACACCATTAAATCCGGGTACCAGACACACAGAATTATGGCCCTATAAAATTGACTACATCGCACTGATAAATTTTAGAAATTACACTTCCAAATAATAATACTTTTGGTTTAACAAGTTAAACAGCAAACCTATATTCAATGAAAGACATCCAACGGGAAGACGTGCACATTATCAGCCGGCATAGCAATATAGATGAGAAAGGAATTTCTCAAATTCTCACAGAAAATATCTACAATACTAGAGAAACATGGCACAAATTTCTGCGATTGTTCTTTATCACTTTGGGAGTCGGTTTTACAGTTTCTGGAATTATCTTTTTCTTCGCTTACAATTGGGCAGACCTTAATAAATTTGCAAAAATTGGTCTGACAGAATTGTTGATTATTGCGACAACCTCTGTTGTTTTATTTGCAAAAATAAGCAAGTCCACAAAAAACATAATTCTTACGGGCAGCGCAGTTTTGGTAGGAGCACTGTTTGCCGTATACGGACAAATTTATCAAACCGGAGCCAATGCTTATGACTTCTTTTTGGGATGGACGATCTTCATCGCTTTATGGGTCATTGTTTCAGATTTTGCGCCGCTTTGGCTGATTTTTCTATTGCTGATCAATACCACATTTATCCTTTACACCCAACAGGTTGCCAAAGACTGGTCTGAAGTTTTCGTCTGCACTTTTCTTTTCTTGATGAATGCAGCAGCGTTGATCACCGCAATTATAATTTCAGAATCAAAACAAAACATTCATGCTCCGAGATGGTTTTTAAATATTGTCTCGCTTGCAGCTATCGGTTTTGCTACGATGGGTATAGTTATTGGGATTACAGACGATTATGAAACTCATTTTCCGGTACTTATTACTTTTACAATCATCCTTTTCTCTTTGGGAATCTGGCATTCTTTGAAAGAGAAAAACGGATTTTATCTTGCGGTGATTCCATTTAGTTTAATTATCATCGTTTCTACATTGCTTTTTAAAAATTTAGATAATGAAGCCAGTTTTTTACTTGTAAGTATCTTCATCATTTTAAGCATCACTTTGGTAATCTGGAATTTATTAACCTTTCAAAAAAAATGGAAAAATGAGAAATAAAGATAATATCGAAGAGCTTCTCTCCTATCTTCAGGAAAAGAGTGATCAAGAACTTTTGTTTGAGAGAGAAAATGTATTTAAAGCATATCAAAACAAAGAAGATCATCAGTCTTTAGCGATAAAAATCTTATCTGTATTTGGAGGATTAATGTCCGGATTAGCTTTTGTGGGATTTCTTTTCCTGACAGGACTTTTTGAATCAAATCAGGGCTTAGTGATTTTTGGAGGTCTGTGCATCGCCGGATCAATTTTATTGAATAAAGCGGTTCACAAAATCATTATTGATACCATGAGTGTCACTTTTTATCTCATTGGTTTTGTACTATTAGGAATTGGTCTCAGTGATTCTATTCATAACGAAAGTATCATCTGTTTTATTTTCATGCTTATTGCGCTATGTTCTTTATTAGTAGTTCAAAATTACATTATCTCGTTCGTGTCCATTCTTATGATCAACGGATGTACTGTTGCACTATTGACATTTAACGAATTGACTTCAATGATCTATATTTATATCGCGCTGATCGCAGTTTTGATTACATTCCTCTTCCTAAATGAAGCCAAAATACTTGCATTAAAAAATATCGTTTCAAAACTTTGCGAACCTCTTCGTTCAGCTTTAGTCTTTACATTTTTGGGAACTTTTATATTTGTAAATTATGAGAAATCTTCCTCTTTTTCTTACGCCTACTTTATTACTTCTTCGGTAGTGATTATTTTGTCGATTCTTTACGTTGTATATCATCTTTTTAAAATTTTAAATATTAAAACGACACAGCATAAAACAATCACATTAATTGCCACAGCAGTTTTGCTTGCTCCGACGGCAAATTCTCCGGCAATTTCCGGTGCAATACTCATTATTTTAGTAAGTTTTATGGTTAATTACAAAACAGGATTTGGGTTGGGAATTATTGCATTTGTCTACTTTATTTCGATGTTTTACTACAACCTGCAATTCACTTTGCTGACAAAATCAATTATTTTATTTTCATCAGGAATTCTTTTCCTGACTCTTTATTTCTTCACCCGTAAAAAACTGATATCTCATGAAAAAATATAAGTGGCTTATTATTTTGCTAAATCTTATCCTTCTTTTAGTTTACTTTAATTGGTCGGTTTTTAAAAAAGAAGAATTGTTAAAAGACGGAGAACTGGTTTTGCTAAAATTGGCACCTGTTGATCCACGTTCTCTCATGCAGGGAGATTACATGACTTTACGATATGATATTTCTCAAAATATCGATGCTGAAAAAATTCCAAAGCGTGGTTATTGTATTGTGAAATTAGACAGTCAAGGCATCGCAAAAAAGGTAAGATTTCAACAAGACAAAACTCCTCTAAGATCTGGTGAACATTTGATACAATACAATGCTCCCGATAACTGGAATGTCAATATCGGTGCAGAATCCTATTTTTTTGAAGAAGGACAGGCAGAAAAATATGCGAAAGCAGAATATGGCGGCATAAAAATCGACCAATACGGTAACAGTATTTTAATTGGGCTGTATAATAAAAATTTAAAACTGATTAAATAATTTCACAACAAACTATTTTTATTGTTATGAAAAAACTAAATCTGGAAACCGCACTTGCAAATCAAAGAAGTAAAATTCAAATAGCATAACCTCTTCAAACAAATTAATCTCTTTCAAAATCAAACATTTAAAAATTATTTCCCATCATGTTGTAATATTTCACCAGTGACGGTTGTCTTATTAGTAAAATAAACTTCATGAATAAAAAAGTCGTTCTTCTTTTTGCGATTGCCTCATCAGCATTTATGTCTGCACAAAGTATTGAAGGAACCATCACCGATAAATCTCATCAACCCGCAATTGACACCGAAATTCTATTAACCAAAGAAAATTCTAAATTCTCAGCCATCACGGACGAAAAAGGAAAATTTAAAATTCCATTGAAAGAAGATGGAAATTATATTTTACAAATTATCAAAGACGGCGTTACTACTAATACAGAAAATATTACGATAAAAGGAAGTCTCCTTAAAAATGTTGAAATAAAAGAAGAAAAAGCACCTGCAGAACAGAAAATAGAAGGTGTTACAATGACTGCGAAGAAAAAACTTTTTGAAAGAAAAGTTGACCGCCTTGTTTTCAATGTAGAAAATTCTGTTGCCTCACAAGGAATTGATGCCGTGGAAGCTTTAGCAAAAACTCCGATGGTTCGCGCGACCGATGATGCGATTTCCATTGCTGGAAAGAGCAATGTTGCCATTATGGTAAATGACAGATTGCTCAATCTTTCGGGTCAGGAAATGATCAATTATCTTAAAACTCTGCGTTCAGACGATATTGCCAAAATCGAGGTCATCACTACTCCACCAGCAAAATACGAAGCGGAAGGAAAAAGTGGATTGATTAATATTGTGTTGAAAAAAAATACAAGTCTCGGCTGGAACGGATCGCTCCAGACATCAGGAAGTTATTATTGGAACAGACCGGCAGTTTCTACAAGAAGCGGTGCAAGTTTTAATTATCAGGGTAAAAAACTTTCTATTACCACCAACTTGTCTTTGGGCGATAATTTTTGGGAACAGAAATCATACAATTATCTTACAGGAAAAGGAAATACAGATTATTGGAATACCGACAGCAGAAGCTCAAACAATTACCGCTACAAAGGCGGAAATGTAAAAGGTGAATACAAGATCAACGATAAAAATTTGATTGGAGTCAATTACAATTATTCGTACAGCAATCCGATCGAGCAGGCAAAAAATTATACTCAAAGACAAACCGACAATATCCAACAGAATTTCTATTCGGATTCAGATAACAGAAATATTAGAAAAGTTCACAATGCGACGGCTTTTTATGATGTTAAATTAGATACTTTGGGTAGCAAACTAAGTCTTTCCGCGAATGTAATGTTGAATAATGCCAATGCAAAAAACTTTTACAATACGGTTACAGATGTTACAAGCTCATCATTTGTCAATCCGATCAGTCAATATAAAATCTATTCAGGACAGGCAGATCTCGAAAAGAATTTTGCAAAAATAAAAACAGAGGCCGGTTTAAAATACACAAGCATTAAAAACAATTCCTACTTCAATTTTTTTGATATTGAAAACGGACAGAATATCAGAAATACTGTTCGTAGCAACGACTTTTTCTATAATGAACAGAATTACGCTGCATACGCTTCAACAAATTTTAAAATCAATGAAAAATGGGATGCAAAAGCAGGTTTGCGATATGAGTACACGAATCTTGAAGGTATTTCCGTCAACGATAATATTACCACAAACATCAAATATGGTAAGTTCTTTCCTACCGCTTACTTGAGTTACAAAGCAAATGACAACAACACATTTTCTGTAAATTACTCCAGAAGAATCAGCAGACCGTATTTTGGAAATTTAAATCCGTTTAAATATATTATTTCGGAATTTGAATACAGCACAGGAAATCCTTATTTATTGCCATCTTTTTCAGACAATCTTGAGTTTGGATATGTCTTGAAAAATAATTTTAATATTACTGCTTATTACAATTACAACAAAGATGATTCAGACAGGATTCAGGTTGTTGAAGGAAACCAGAAATACAGCATTGTAAAGAACTTTTATAATGAAGATCAGGCTGGAATCAATATTTCATACAATTACAATAAATTGAAATGGCTGGAATCAAATATTTTCGTGAACGGTTTTTATGCCAAATCGAAATCTTACGATCCACAAGCAGTTGCAGCTGCAGCAGGATATGGAGCTAACTTTAATTTTGATAACAACTTTTTTTTAAACAAAGAAAAAACTGTCACCATCATGCTTGGATTATGGAGCAATATTCCCAACAGAAGCGGAAACACATACTTTAATGGTAATTTTTCAGCTTATTCAGGAGTGAAATTAAACCTGATGCAGAAAAATTTAATGATCAATCTTTATGTGAATGATTTACTGAATACCAACCGCGAAAAGGGAACAGAATATTATCCAAACTATGATGTTGAATATTATGGAAAAGGAATTACGAGAAATGTCTATCTTTCTGTCACTTACAAATTTGGAAACAACAACGTAAAAGGAGCAACCAAACAGGTGAAGTTTGAAGAATCAAGCAGAGCCGGTGGCGGAAGTTAGCATAAAAAAAAAGCTGTTTCGAAATTCTGAAACAGCTTTTACTTTTATTTAATAATCTCTCCTTTATAATATTTCTCTAAAAAGAAACCCAAGTCAGCACGATAGCCGATTCCTGAAGCTTCAAATTTCCAGTTGCCGTTCTTTTTATACAATCTCCCGAATTCAATTCCTGTTTCGATGGAAAAATCTTCATCAAGCTCATATTTAGCAATCTCTTGATTATTATTCTGATCAACAATTCTGATGTACGAATTTCTTACCTGTCCAAAATTCTGTCTTCTTCTCTCAAAATCTTCAATCGTAACCACAAAAAGAATTTCTTCCACTCTCTGATCAACTTTTTCAAGATCAATCATGATTGCTTCATCATCATCGCCGTCACTATTTTTTCCGCTAGGATCGTCGCCGGTGTGAACTAAAGCTCCATCAGGAGAACTCAGATTGTTATAAAAGACAAAATAATCTTCACTTACCAACTTTCTCTGATGGTCAATCATAATTGCAGAAGCATCCAGATCAAAATCATAACCTGTTCCTTCATTGGGATCCCAACCAAGACCAATCATCATTTTTGTAAGCCCGATATCAATTCTCTGTCCTTTCTGTAAGTTAATCGCCATAGTTCTGTATTGTATGCCTAAGATAGTTTTGATTTGGCAATTTTCCAAATAATCAGATTAAAAAATCATTAAAAAGCCCGATCAAAAAGATCAGGCTATATATTTTGATTAAGATTTTAAAAATTAAACAGATTTTAGATCTGTCTCAGCAGCAAGTTTATTTCTTGCTTTCGCCAACATTGGAATTGATAATAAACCTGTCGTCAGCATAATCACGATTTGCAAAGGAAGTGAGATAAATGAATACGTCAATCCCATTTCACCCCCAAATTCCGCGCTTTTCCCCACTGAGATAAACAATGCCATAAATCCATATTTCATCGCCAGATTAAAGGCTCCGATACCGCCACTTGCAGGAACTATCATTCCTAAAGTACCCACTACGATAATGAAAAATCCGTCAGCAATGGTAAAATCTGAAGTTTCTGGTAATGCAAAACAAACCAGATAAGCAGCCATGTAATAGCAAATCCAGATTCCTAAAGTGTAAAGGATGAATTTTACTTTTTGTTTTAGTTTAAATATTGATGTCAAACCTAGAAGAATTCCATCAATAAAACCTATGATTTTTCCTAAAATAGGAACTGTGGAAAGTTTCTTTTTGAAAACAAAAAACAATATTGCACAAATAACTAAAATAGAAATTACTAGAATGACTTTATTGGGATTGATTTTAATATCTGAATTTTCGTAGAAAGATAAAATCGCATCGTATTTGAAAATTAATGTCAATCCCAAAAATCCCATCATACAAACCAGATCGACCACTCTTTCCAGAATAATAGTACCAAAAGATTTGTCTACAGGAACTTTTTCTACGCTATATAAAGCCGTCGCACGAGCAACTTCTCCACTTCTTGGTATCGTTAAATTCATTAAATATCCAAAAGAGATCGTCCAAAATGCATTGGACGTTGAAATACTGTGTCCCATCGGCTCAAGCAATAAATTCCAGCGAACCGCTCTGAACCAATAAGCTAAAACACCAAATACAGCAGCGAATGCTACCCAAAGATAATTTGCTTTCGACAAAGATTTCTGAATCTTCGGAAAATCAAAACCTCTCAACGCTAACCATAGAAAAAAGCCTGCAAAAGCAAGTGAAATTACAATGGTAAGAATTGATTTTAAAGGATTATTAGATTTTTTTTCCATGAATTAGGTAAGAAGGTTGGTTTTCTCGTCCGGGAAAACAATTTTCGGCTGAAAATCCTTAGCTTCTTCAGGAGTCATTTGTGCGTAAGCAATGATGATGATGATGTCATCTCTCTGTACTTTTCTTGCAGCAGGACCATTCAGGCATACTTCTCCGGATTTTCTTTTTCCTTTGATCACATAGGTATCAAAGCGTTCTCCGTTATTGACGTTGACGATATAAACTCTTTCTCCTACAACCAAACCGGCTGCTTCGATGAGTTCTTCGTCAATCGTTATACTTCCTATATAATTAAGGTCAGAAGCGGTCACTCTTACCCTGTGAATCTTAGATTTAAATACTTCTATTAACATAATGCAAATTTATTAATAATATTTAATAAAATGATGGTAAAGTAAATTTTAGAACTACCACAAAAACAGGCATTTAATTCACAACAAAATAATGTATTTTGTTTTCGATTACATATTTTACAACAAAATCAATAAAATAGTCAAAAGTCAGCATGAAATTTAGGATTTAATAAATGTAAAAATTAATATTCAATTTTTCGGAAAGTCAATAAACATAAGCAGTTGGCATGATTTTAGTATCTCGAAACGTAGATTTTTCGTAAAATTTGAAATTATGATATTTTGATTGTTTTTGAGCTAAAACAAAAAATAATCACAAGTTTTTAGAAAAAATTTGCACAATTTGAAAATTGTGTTATATTTGCTACAATTACTAACTAACTTTTAATATAAAAATTATGAACAAGTCTGAATTAATCGACGCAATTGCGAAAGATGCAGGAATTACTAAAGTTGCGGCAAAAGCTGCCTTAGAATCATTTATTTCTAACGTTTCTACAACGCTAAAAGAAAAAGACGGAAAAGTATCTCTAGTAGGGTTCGGTACTTTCTCAGTATCTGAAAGAGCAGCAAGACAAGGGATCAACCCTGCAACCAAAAAGCCGATCAAGATCGCTGCTAAAAAAGTAGCTAAATTCAAAGCTGGTGCTGATTTGGCAACTGCTGTTTCAGGTGTTAAAAAGAAATAATTGACCTGATTATAAAAATGCAAACCTCATCATTCGATGAGGTTTTTTTTGACAAATATTTAGCTACCGTCTTTTTACTTTGTAAAAATCTACCTCTCCAAAGAAAAGGAATTTCTTACGGCGCCAATCTGGAAATTTCCCAGTCTAGATCTTTCAGTGAATAGATAATTCTGTCATGCAATCGGTTTGGTCTTCCCTGCCAAAACTCTATTTCGTAAGGTTTTGCAATATAACCACCCCAATTTTCCGGTCTTGGAACTTCAGAATTTTGGAATTTAGCTTCCAATTCATTTAATTTTATTTCTAAAAATTCTCTGTTGGGAATCACTTCACTTTGCGGAGAAACTGCTGCTCCCAACTGACTTCCTTTCGGTCTGGAATGAAAATATCCATCACTCAGATTTTCAGCAATTTTTTCTAAATCAGCTTTAATAATTATTTGTCTTTCTAAACACGGCCAGAAAAAATGAAGACAGGCTTTATGTGTTTTTTCGATTGACTTTCCTTTTCTGCTGTCGTAATTGGTGTAAAAAATGAAACCTTCGTAAGTATATTCTTTCAGCAAAACCATTCTCGTTCTCGGACAGCCATCGTCTTCGACAGTAGAAATTGCCATTGCATTCGCCTCAGAAACTGTCGGATTTGATGATGCATCCAAAAACCAATCTCTGAACTGCTCGATCGGATTCTCTTTAATCTCACTTTCAATAAGTTGAGATTTTTCGTAGATTTTTCTCTTGTCATGAAGGTTTTCCATAAATAATTTTTATTAAATTTGAGTATGAATTACTCATACAAAGGTAAAATATTAATTTCCACGCCCGATATTTCCGGAGATATTTTTTCCAGGTCAGTAGTCCTTATTATCGAACATGATGAGAATGGTGCTTTTGGTCTTATATTGAATAAGAAAAATTCAAAAATGAGTAGTAGATTCAAAAATTTCTTTGACTTTAAAATAGAGGTTTACGACGGCGGACCTGTAGAAAACGAAAAAGTATTTTTTATTATTAAAGGAAAAAAAGTTTCAGAAACTTACACAGAAATCAATCCTGAATTTTACGTAACAGAAGATATTGAAACAGTAATTAATTCTGTTCTCAGTAAAGAACTAAGCATTGATGATGTAAAAATATTTTCAGGCTATTCCGGATGGGGAGCATTGCAGCTTGATAGTGAGATCAACCGTAAAATGTGGACTGTTGTAGATGTTTATAATCTTGATTACACTCTTCCGAATGATCAGAATTTATGGAAATCAATAATGCAAAACCTTGGTGGTGAGTTTCTTTTGTGGGCAAATGCTCCGGAAGACATTTCTTTAAATTAATCATTACTTCACAAAGAAGCGATTTACATTTAACAAACTTTAAGTATTCGTTACATAATTTTTAACATACTTTTCACGTTCTTTGAAAAACTAAAAAACCAAAGTTATGAATATTAAAAAATTAGTGATTGCTCCTCTTTTCGCCATAGCATTTTTTTCATTTAAACCAATTGACAAAAAAATCATCGTAATCGATGCGGGACATGGTGGAAATGACATGGGTGCAATAGTCGATGGAATTTCAGAAAAACAAATCGTTTTGGCAGTTGCTTCTAATATCAAAAAATTAAACAATTCTCAGGATAACTACGAGATCGTTCTTACAAGAGATTCAGACAATTTCCCGACATTGAGTGACAGAACTGCTATGATTAATAAGCTTAATCCGGAAATGGTGATTTCCCTTCATGTGAATAGAAGTCCTGCAAAAGAATCAGCAAGAAAAGGACATGAGATCTTTACTCAAAATTCAGATGCTTCTAAAGCTTTAGCTACAAAAATTTCTAACAAGTTTGGCGAATGTTATATCGGAGAGAAAAATCTCCACATTTTGAGAGAATCAAAAGCTCCGGCAGTATTGGTAGAATTAGGTTTCCTTAATAACACAGAAGATCGAAAATATTTATCAAGTGAAACCGGACAAAAAGAAATTGCCCAAAAATTCGTTGAGATTATTACCGAAAAATAAAGTTAGAAAACACATTTTTCTGATTGTATCAGAATAAAACCCGGTAAAGGACGTGACAGTTGTTTACCGGGTTTGTCAATTTAATTTGAAAAACTATTCTTCCAGCCTTCTACCAATTCTGAGAATCTGGAGTTTTCAAATATTTTATTTCTAATTTTTTTCACAAAGAAAATTCCTTTTTCGTCAGAGATCATTAATATTTCTTCAGCCTTTTGAGATTCAAAAGCAATGATCTCATGCTCCTGAATATCGGCCAGATTATTTTTATGCAGATACGTCACGAAGTTCTCCAAAAGTGGCGAGATATATGCTCCTTCTGAATGTTTCGGAATTTTAATAATGTTTCCTTCCAGGAACAAAAGATTTCCTGAAGTTGAACGGGCGATTCTTTTATTTGGATTTAAAAGTATCACATCATCCAGATCATTTTCCTGAGCGTAAATTCCGGCATAAATGTTTTCCGGACAGTGTACTCTGATATTGCTTAAAAGATTATTATTAACGTTGATTTCTTTAATTATATCTAATTCCAAAGGTCTTTCATGAACCGCCAAAATATCATCCATCTCATCAACTTCATAGAAATAAGAAATGGTAGATTTTGACAATGTAATTCCATCAGAATTTCGGTATGCCAAGAAATTAATGATTCCGTTTGTTATTCCTCTTTCCTGAATTACTTTTTCATTAAAGAGATTCTGAAAAAATTCCAAAGTATATGTCAAAGGAATATTCATCCTCATTTTTCTCATTGAAGCCATCAGAAAGAAGTAGCACTCTTCGTCCATGATCAATTGAGAATTTCTTACAAAAAATGAAACTTTCACAGCATCTCCCAAAAGAAATGCTCTGTTTTTAAGCTCGAGCTCTTCTGAAGTAAAATATGTATTATTCATACGGAGATTATATTGTATTTAATGTCCTATACAATCGCACAGTCAATGATGATTCCACAAAGATCAAAAGCGATTTCAAAGTATGATTATTATAAAAAAATAATGAACGATAAATCGTTCATCAGTTTTACCATTAAGTCAGTCCCGCTTAACCATTAAGCAGCACCTAATTTTATTCTAAGGTTTTCGATCAGATTTTCCCAGTACAAAGCATTTTCTTCTTCGTCACCTTCTTCACAGAAATCTGTTATATTGAGAGCTAAATCTTCTGTAATATCATCGATCGTGATGGTCATTTCAAAAAAGTTTTTGGTACCTTCATCTTCTTCCCATCTGAAACGTACGAAACCTTCAGGCTTATACCTGATCAAAGTCGCTTTTTCTTCAGAACCTCCACCCCAACTAAAATAGAAATCGTCACCTTTCTCTATCACATCATCTGCAAACCATTCGGATAATCCCTCAGCACTAGCCAAATATTCGTACAAAATCTCTGAAAGACAATGCATTGGGAATTCGTAATGGACTTTATGTTTCGCCATATAACTTATTTTTAACGTCACGCAATATATAAATTAATTTTTTTATTACACAAAAAAGTAAATAGATTTTTATGCATTATGAATGATATTTATCAGAAAAATAAATTTAAATTTTTCCATCTTAATTTTTGTTTTTAATTTTATGATATTTCACAAAAAAACCTCTTTATTCAAGAGGTTTTGTAAAATTGTTCGAATAAAATTTCTTTTCACCAACCCTAATGAGAGGAAAATCTTAAAATCTACCCAACTTATTCACTTTATTGATCACCGATTTAGATTTTTAAGAATTTTAAAATGCTTAATCAGCATTTAAGACATCGAGAATAATCTGACAGCCTTCTTCAATCTCGTCTTTAGAAATAGTAAGTGGTGGTGATATTCTCAAATATTCGTTTCTGTACAATTGCCAAAATACAATTAAACCTCTCTCCATACATCTTTTTGCAACATCAAGCGTGTAATCCGGTGAGCCAAGATTGACAGCAAGCATCAAACCTTTTCCGTTGATGTTTTTAATTTTCGGATGTACTAAAAGTTTTCTGAACAACTCTTCTTTTTCTGCCACCTGATCCATCAACCCACTTTCCAATACTTCTTTTAAAGTGGCGTGAGAAGCCGCTGCGATTAGAGGATTTCCTCCAAAAGTTGTGATGTGTCCTAGTTTTGGTGAATGTGAAAGCGTTTCCATGATTTTTTTTGAACTCATAAAAGCTCCTACAGGAACTCCGCCACCCATTCCTTTGCCCATAACCAAAATGTCGGGAACGATCCCGAAATGTTCGAATGAAAAGAGTTTCCCAGTTCTTCCGAAGCCGGGTTGAATTTCATCTAAAATCAAAAGAGCGCCTACTTCCTTGCATCTCTTTTTTAATTTAATTAAATAATCTTCATTTGGAACTAAAAATCCTGCTGCTCCTTGAATGGTTTCAAGAATGACACAAGCAGTTTTTTCAGTTATTTTCTCGAAATCATTTTCATTATTAAATTCAATAAAAGAAACCATCGGCAATAACGGACGAAATTCTCTTTTGTGAAATTCGTTTCCTGAAACACTTAATGCTCCATGTGTATTTCCGTGGTAGGAATTTTTAAAAGAAACGATTTCTTCTCTTCCTGTATATCTTTTGGCCAATTTTAAACTTCCATCAATCGCTTCTGCTCCACTGTTGACCAAATAAGTTATTTCTAAAGGTTCTGGTGTCGCTTCAGCCAATAATCTGCATAGTTCGACCGGTTTTTCCTGAGCATATTCTCCATACACCATGACGTGAAGATATTTATCTGCCTGTTCTTTGATCGCATTGACAATCTTTGGATGAGAATGCCCTAAAGTATTGGCAGAAACACCTGCAACAAAATCAAGATATTTTCGTCCGTCTTTTCCGAAAATGTAACTTCCCTCCGCTTTTTCCACTTCAAAACCTGCTGCAAATTGCGTGGTCTGTGCCTGATATTTAAAAAAATCTTTTTGCATTTCTATAAATAAAAAATTTAGGCAAAGCTAAAGAAGATTCGTTAGATGGTAAAATTTTGAAATAAGAAAAAATGGTTTACTATAATATGTGATTTCATTTCTGAAATACATAAGGCCTTTACTAATAATCAATCTTATTTGATATATCTTGTTCAAATAACTTATAAATCAGATTACCACCTAAAAGCATATTATAATTTGAAAATTCTGATGGAATAATTTCCCTCATCAAATATGTAATTTCGGGATTATAGCTACGATATGTTTTATTTTTATAAGTTATTGTCCAAGGCAAAGAAAGAAATATTGAATTATAATTTGAAATTTTCAATTCTTCATTTGCATTATTACAAAAGCTTACTTCAATACTATCCCTATCGGTCAGTAAAAAAAGGGTTACATTAAAATTTTTACGATATAAATCTTCAATATCGATGGATTCAAGAATACTTTCTATTTGAGACTCTTTATATTCTTTGATTTTCAATGGATTGATTACATAGGTGGGATTTCCTCCCCACAAATCTCTCTCTGCGAATCTTTGGAATTGATCAATTAAATAATCATTGTAATTTTTAAAATCATTATTTGAGAAAGTAAACTTTGACTTTAATAGATTCAAAGATTTAGAACTTTCATTCATAATCATTGCCTGAAATTTTTTTTGCACGAAATCAACTTTTCTTCTCTTGTTATTATCTGATTCGAAAATATATTCTTTATTTTTAAATTTAATATTTGCCTGTTCTAATTTTTCTTTAAAAATATCATGCATGTGGCCATGTTTTTCAAACTCATATACTTTAGACTGAATAGATATATCACTTATTGGATTGTTAAAAAAATCTTTAATATTTGAAATATTTCCTAGCTCTAAAAGATTAAGTTCATCGTCGTTTTTTGAAGTGTACTTGCTTATCAGTTTAAGATTTGCATCGATAACAAAGTGCTTACGATCTCTACTTACAAGGTCAATTGTTTTCTTTCCCTTATCAATAGAGAAACTTGAGGTTGGAATTTTAAATTCTTTCCAAGAAATCTCATTTAAATTTGAGTAGAATATATAATCATTTTGATTAATTATTATCAGTGAATCAATGATTCCTATATCATCAATTCTATCTCGTGAAGAACCAGATGAAATTTTAAATTTATCCTGATCTAAAGGGGTTGGAATTTGTTTTGTAGTTTTCCAATTATCAAATGTAATAGCCAATCCATTAGAAAGTCCACCAGCAATCCCAAATTTTTCATTAACCATATAAATTGTCAAAACCCTATTGATAGGATTAAAGGGAGGTGAAAATCTCATCCACTTTTCTCCATAATCTTCCGAGTAATATATAAAGTTATCAGATCCACCCATCCACACTTTCCCATTTGCAAAACTTGTACATGTATAAATCCATGAATCTCCTCCATATTTTATCGACTTCCAATCTTTTCCACCGTTAATAGTTTTGTAAATTACATCGTGTTCATATCTTGGAATAGCAGAAGATAAATCTGTCAGATAACCTGAAACAATAATTGTATCATTATTAAATCTTACTATTTTATCGGCTCTGTCATATTGTGTTAAAGAGTATTTAATCTTTAAGAGATTAATTATTTCGTCGTCTGTTTTTTGACCAAATAAATTTTTATTAAAAATTATCAATAGTATTATGAATGCTACTTTTTTCATATAAAGGTATACAAGCATTAAATATACAAACTATTAGAATTTGAAACTTAAATAGAAAAATATATTCAATTTTAGAATTATTATCATAATCAACAGACATCGAAAAACTATTCTTAAAAAAACGTCAGAACGTTTCGATGAAATTGACATGAAAAAGACCAATTTCACAACTGGTCCTTTATTTTATCTTCTTACCCTTTTAGGTTTTTTGGCTTCTTCTGCAGCTTTTTGCTTATCAATGATTTCCTGAGCCTGATTGAAGAGGGTGTCTGCAGATTCGTACTTAATCTCTTCGTAGTTCGGAGTGTCAACGAGAATATCCTGCCACTTTCTGATTCGGTCTTTAGTATTCCAGTTAAAATCAGGGAACTTCTTTTTATCCGGGCCGATCTTACTCATTGGATAAGTGGAGGATTGTGATCCGATACTGCAGGAAATAATCTGCAACTGCTGCTGTTCGAAAAGTGAACCAATAATTCCACATGAAGAAAGAGTAATGCCCAATCTTTCATTCTGCTTGGTTTTTTCATTAAAATCATCATCATAAGTAATCGCCTGAGCGTTTCCTATCACTTTTATTTCTTTAATGTCTTTTCCCTCGTAATATACAGCCATGAGCTTACCTTTTACCTGATTAAACTCATCTTTCATATTCAAAGAATCTGCTTTGCTGATCGCAAAACCATTTCCAATTACTTTGATTGAATCTATATTTTCTGTTTGCGTATTCGAATACACTTCAACTTTATCCCCTGTCACCTGTTTTTCACCGCTCCATAAAATCGGATCTTTATACATATGCATGACTCCGTCGGTTTCGTTAAAAGCGATTGAGTCAGCTCTTCCCTGTGCATTAGATTTATAGATTCTGGCTTTTTTAAAAGCTCTTAAATAACTTTTTTTAATTTTTGTAGAATCAAGTTTTTGGTAAGAAAGTATTTTCTCAGCAGCGAAATAAATTGAATCTTTTTCAAGAATTTTTACTGCATAAGGACCTTTAGTCATCATTGCAGAATCTTTCTTTTCAAAAATTTCTCCATAACCACCTTTCAAATATCTCTTTTCCAGAGGATCATCCAAAGTTACATTTCCGGTAGCTGTGCCAAAACCGCTGAGTTGATTATAATACATCTTATCACCAGTAAGGATTTTATCATTGTAATAAATCCTTGAATTTTTATTCAGAAAAGATTCTTTGGTGTTCAGATTATGGGTTCCTTTTTCGGTAAAGATTCTGTTTTTGGGATTTTTCCTATTGGTGATCGTAGTTGGACCATTGATGTCAACAATGTTGGTGTTCTGATTCTGAACGACATTAATTCCATCTAAAATGTAGTCTTTGTCTTCGATTCTTACATTGTCAGTTAGATTGATCGTTCGGTTGGCCAGATTATAGGTTGCAGATTTTGAGTAGGTGGTGCTTTTGCCATCATTGATGGTTCCTCCTGTATTATAATATGCCAAATTTGAAGCTCGGTCATAATACATGGTTTCGGTTTTTATAACTGTTCCTTTTGGATCATTCAGCACTACATTTTTTCTGGCTACACCTTTTTGAGTGTTTCCATCATACTCCATTTCTGAAGCAGTAATTACAGAACCATCAGTATTCTGAAGTTTTGTATTACCAATTGCTTTTACAAAATTTTCTTCATCATACATGACCACCAAATCCGCAGTAAGAATCGAACCTTGATGTTCTATCTGTACATTACCGATAAGATATCTGTTTCCGTCGTATTTTGTGTCTTTTTTAATTTCGTCAGCATGAATGATCTTCACTTTATTATTAAGATTAGACTTCTGTGGCTGATTTTTCACGGGATTCTGTAAAAAAGGATCTCTCTGCACAGGTGTAGGTTTATCCTGGGCAAACGTTAAAGTGGAAAATAAAATAAACAGAAAAAGAAATATCCTCATTGATTAATCATTCTTTGTGCCATAAAAATACAGCGAATGAGAATCAATTTTTACGCCAAAAGCCTCTTCAATTGCTTCTTTAATGCCTTGAATTCTAGGATCGCAAAACTCAATAATTTCTTCAATCTCTTTATCTGAACCTTTTTTGTAAATTACCAAATGATCATGCTGCTTATCGAAATAAGACTTCTCATAAGAAGATGAAGTAAGTGTTTTTTCTCCAAACTGGTGCTTACGGATCAGTCCTGCATCAAGAAAGATTTCTATAGTATTGTAAATTGTTGCTTTTGAAACATGATATTTCTTCTGCATCATCAATAAATATAGGTCATCTACATTGAAGTGATGATCCATATTATAGATTTCCTCTAAAATAGTATAACGTTCAGGTGTATTACGAAATCCTTTTTCTAAAAGATAGTTTCTTAAAACATCTTTTATTAAAGTAATATTTTTTTCTTTTTGTAAAGTATCCATCAAAAAATTTATACTACAAATTTATCGATTTTTATTTAAATACAATGTACCACTTCAGAGAGTATAAAGCTGATATTCTAAAAATTATATCCCTTAAAGTTAGACTGCTGAATCCTGTTTGCAGAAATTGTTTCCTCAGTCAAAGGCGCCGATTCAACCTCTACATTGTGCATGGTAACTCCCCATGATTTAAAATCATCACTTCCGATGTACTTCACAAAGTTGTATAAACTGAGTGTAATTTTTTGTTTTACCGTCAAAAGAATATCGTTGATATAGGTGTTATCAATAATCACATATTTCAGATCAGGTGGAATATTGTGTGCTCTCAATGATGGATGACTGCTTCGTGAAGGAATTGTACCTTCAGCCATAAGATCTTTGAGAACCATACTGAAGTAATCGTTGATTCTTCTGTCTATCTTAAATCCTAAAAGGAAATTAACTTTATAAATTGTTCCCGGTAAAATCTCATCCACAGTATACTTAAATGTATAAGGATCTTCCTGATTGACAATACTTAAAATAAAATAGTGATCTGCTCTTTTTGGTTGTTTTTTAATGATAGAATATATTATTTTCGCCTCAACTTCATCGTTATATTTTGCTCTGCTCAAATAAGCCAGATTGGTACAATATTTAGGAATAGTCTCATCCAGTTTCATGTCTTTAATGATCGCAACATATTTACTGATTTTAACAAAATTAATAAATTTAGCTTTGATTAATCTACCGTTAATCCAAGAGTACATACAGATTCCGATAAATCCTGCTAAGATTACGGTAATCCATCCTCCTTCAAAAAACTTAATGATGTTTGCACTGAAAAATCCTAATTCGATTGACATATAGGTCATTGCAAAAACTAAAATGATCAATTTGTTCACTCTTTTCTTCAGGAGCCAGAATACAAGCAATATAGTAGTCATCAACATTGTAACAGTAATTGAAAGACCATAAGCTGCTTCCATTTTACCGGATTCTCTAAAGTGCAGAACAACAATGATGCACAAAAACAAAAGTCCCCAGTTAATTCTCGGAATATACATTTGTCCTTTCACACCGGAAGGGTAATTAATCTTTTGGTTAGGCCACAAATTAAGCGACATCGCTTCAGAAAAAATAGTAAATGAACCTGTTATTAACGCCTGACTTGCAATAATTGCGGCGGCTGTCGCCAAAATAACTCCCGGTAAAATCATCCAGCTTTCCATAATTCCGAAAAAAGGATTTATTGTTATCAAACCTTCCTTTCCATAATTACTTAAAAGCCATGAACCTTGTCCTAAATAATTTAAAATCAACATGATTTTTACAAAAGCCCAACTTACTCTGATATTTTTTGCTCCACAATGTCCCAAATCTGAATATAATGCTTCAGCTCCTGTTGTACAAAGGAAAACTGCTCCCAAAATAACAATTGCACTTGGTGAATCGACGATTAGTTTATAAGCATAATAAGGATTAAAAGACCTTAGAATTTCAAAATTTTCGCTCAGGTGAGAAACACCCAAACCTCCTAAAATAAGGAACCATATGACCATGATCGGTCCGAAAAACTTACCAATAAAGCTCGTTCCAAACTGCTGAACTACAAATATTACAATTAATATCGCAATGGTAATAGGAACTACCGGTGTATGTGGATTATAAATCTCAAGTCCTTCAATAGCAGACATTACCGTAAGTGACGGAGTAATGACACCATCTGCAATCAATGCTGCTGCTCCGATGATAGCAATGAGATAAAGCCAACGCTTCTTTAAATTCTTTACTAAAGAAAACAGAGCTAAAATCCCACCTTCACCTTTGTTATCAGCTCTTAAAGCAATGATAACATATTTTAGCGTCGTTTGTAAAGTTAAAGTCCAGATGATACAAGAAAGTGCTCCTTCAATGTATTCATTAAAAGGCATGCTGTTTTCAGTTCCTCTTGCATTCACAATCGCTTTCATTACGTAAAGCGGTGATGTACCAATATCACCGAAAACGATTCCGAGTGAAACAAGAACTCCTACGAATGAAAGTTTTTTAAGATCTATATGATGACCTCCTTCTGTAACTTCTGCCATGTCAGCTAAATATTTTGAAAGCGCAAATGTATACTAAATTTATGACCCTCAACTAAAATAGTCATGCATTGTATAAATGAAAAAACTTCCTTTCGGAAGTTTTTTTCTATGATTTAACGTACATTGCTTTTTTGATTTCCTCTTTTACTTTTTCAAGTTTCGGGAACCAATCTGCAAATAATGCTGCTGAATAAGGCGCAGGAGCATCAGGAGTCGTAATTCTCTTAATTGGAGCATCTAAATAATCAAATGCTTTTTGCTGTACCATATAAGTAATTTCTGAAGATACAGAACCAAACGGCCAAGCTTCTTCTAAAATTACCAATCTGTTTGTTTTCTTTACTGAAGCTAATACCGTATCGAAATCTAAAGGCCGAACTGTTCTTAAGTCGATTACCTCAACAGAAATACCTTCTTTAGCCATATCTTCAGCTGCCTGAATCGCTAATTTCATGATTTTTCCGAAAGAAACCAAAGTTACATCTGTACCTTCTTTTTTTATTTCTGCTTTTCCTATTGGTAAGTAATATTCTTCTTCAGGAATTTCCATTTTGTCTCCGTACATCTGTTCAGATTCCATGAAAATTACCGGATCGTTATCCTGAATTGCAGTTTTTAATAATCCTTTCGCATCATAAGGGTTTGAAGGAACCACTACTTTAAGACCAGGAATATTTGCATACCAGTTTTCAAAAGCCTGAGAGTGCGTTGCTCCCAACTGACCTGCAGAAGCTGTAGGACCACGGAAAACAATCGGACAGTTCCACTGACCACCACTCATCTGACGGATTTTTGCTGCGTTGTTGATGATCTGATCGATCCCAACAAGGGCAAAGTTGAACGTCATATATTCTACAATTGGTCTGTTACCATTCATTGCAGCACCCACAGCGATCCCTGTAAAACCAAGTTCAGCAATAGGTGTATCGATTACACGTTTAGCACCAAACTCATCCAACATTCCTTTTGAAGCTTTGTAAGCACCGTTGTATTCTGCTACCTCTTCTCCCATTAGAAAAATGGATTCGTCTTTACGCATTTCCTCGCTCATTGCCTGCGCAATCACTTCACGAAAAGTATATTCTGCCATATTTATTTGAAAAATTTAGAGTACAAAAATAGTAATTATTTATTATTTACGTCACAAAAAAGACAACTCATTGAAGAAACGCTTTCATAAATCTTCGTGATTTTAAGATTTTTTTAATTCTTGATAATTGTTTTTGAGATTAACCAAAATTTTACCATAGGTATTTTTATAAATCCAATACAAGAAAAAGATAGCCATAATCAATGCAATTGCAAAAACAACATAATTAATTAATTCAGGAGTTAAGGAATCAGGATTGGTTGCATTAAAAGTCCCGTTTCTTTTTCCATCTTGATAACCTGCCATAAAATCCTGTGTATTGTGTTTAAAATTAACAATATTATTAACAACAATTACTAAAATTGAAATTAACGCATAGCCCAAGACCATTTTTCTTAAATTTAAAATATTGCTCATCAACGAAATAGAATTTTGACTCACTTTTATTTTTTTGAATGAATAAATAATGAAAATAAAAAACACAGTAAATAATCCTATTCTTAAATAAGGAAACTCACTGTCAATATAACCAATTATAAACCATAAAATCACTTCTATCAAGCCAATTATAAGTAAAGTTTTGGTAACTGAAATAGATTTCTCTTTAATCATTGAATATATTTCTGTTGCAGAGTAATTTTTAAATTCATTTTTGTTTTTATTCCAATCTTCTTTTAAAAGTTCTAATTCATCCATCTTATTCTGCGTTTATTTTTGATTTCAAATTATTTTTAGCTCTATTCATCTTTACTCTTGCATTTCCTTCGGTAATCCCCAAAATATCACCGATTTCTTTAAAAGATTTGTTGTCAAGGTACATCATAATTAATGCTTTTTCAATATCAGATAACCTATAGATGTGCTGATACATTTCTTTGAGTTTATGTTCATCATCTTCGTAAGATTCTTCTTTTATTTTTAGAGACGAAAAACTAATATCAACTTGTTGTAACTGATATTTTTTAGATTTCTTAGATAATGTCATTGCTGTATTTAAAGCCACCTGATACATCCAGGTAGAAAATTTAGATTCTCGTCTGAAACCCGAATAAGATTTCCACAGCTGTATCGTAATTTCCTGAAAAAGATCCTCGTGATCTTCAGAATTATTTGTATAAATTCTACATATTTTATGTACAATTCTTTGATTTTCTTTAAAAACATCAATAAATTTTTTCTCCAAATCTGAACTCATACTTTATATGTATACAATTTTATTTTTCGTTACAGATAATTACATAAAAAAAGACAACTCATTGCTGAGCTGCCCTATAATTTAATATTATTTTTAACTGATTAGTTGACTTTCTGCCAAACCTGAGTTCTTCCTAAAAGAGAAACTCCCATATAACCTCTTACATTCAGTTTATCTCCGGTTCTTGTAATGGTACATTTGTAAGTTTTACCTGTTTTAGGATCTGTAATTGTTCCGTCTGTAAATTCATCACCATCTTTTTCAAGACCTCTGATGATTTCCATTCCTAAGATTGGTTTATTTTTACGGTCGTCTTTACATCCTACACAATTCGGATTTGCCGGTTTGATCAATAACTGAGAAACTTTACCGTAATACTTACCGTCAGATTTTTTCCAGATTTCAACGATAGATTTCGCCTGCTTTGTTTCGTCATCAATTGTTTTCCATTTTCCTTCAATTTGTGCAAATGACATTACACTGAATAAAGAAAGTACGAATGTTGCTAATAATTTTTTCATTATAATTTAGTTTAATTTTATTAATAGATCACAAATTTGTTCAATAGTTAAAAATAGAAATAAATTTTAAACATGCAAACATTTTTATTATCCTTTGCATATATAGTAACAGATTTATGAAATTTTTAAATTAAATAATATTACCTAATTGAGTTTTCTATTGATCACCCTGTTCATATAATCCTGATACCAAGCTTTTGCAATGAGTTTCCCTTTTTCAGTTTCAGGAGAATTTATTTTACCGTTTAAATTATTTTCAAATCCCAAATCATTCTTATCATAAATCCCTGTAATTTCTTTTCCGTCAAAACGATACATATAATTCCCAATAATGAACTGTTCTGAAGAACCATCTGAATTAACTATCAAAGGTGAATACTTCTTATCACTCAACAAACTTCTTCCCCAGCTTCTTATTTTCTTGTTGTACCCGATCAAATCTGCCAATGTAGGATAAATATCAATCTGCTGTGCAACTTCATTATTAATTCCTTTCAAATTAAATTTCGGATTTGGAGAATAGAAAATCAACGGAACAGCAAATCGGTTCATTGCTTTTTCATATTCAGAATAATAAATCTGGTTGGGATGATCTCCTGTGAAAACGAAAATCGTATTATTGTACCAAGGTTGCTTCTTAGCCGTTTCAAAATATTTTTTGATCGAATAATCGGTATATTCCATCGGTTCGTGCATTTCAACTTTCCCCTTCTTAAATTTTCCGTTATATTTTTCAGGAATTTTAAAAGGATGGTGAGACGATGCAGTAAAAACCGTGGCCATAAAAGGTTGTGTTTTCCCAACGTTTTTAGCGAAATACTGCAAAAACGGTTCGTCCCATATTGCCCACATTCCGTCGAAATCTTCATTGTGATTGTATTCGTCTTTACCGAAATAATGTTTAAACCCAAGAATATTTCCAAAACCTAAAAATCCCATCGAACCATTCGGCGCACCGTGATAAAACGACGTGTCGTAACCCATTTCATTACAAACCGAAACAATTGACTGAATTTTCTGATTGGAATATGGCGAACTTGTAAAAGCATCCGTCAAACTCGGAATTCCCGCCAAAATACTGCTCATCCCGTGAATCGACTGTCTTCCGTTGGCAAAAGTATTCGGGAAAATCAAGCTTTCATTTGCCAAACTGTCGATGAAAGGAGTATAAGAAACGTAATCTTTGATATTTTTATCTTTATTAAACGCTCCGGAATATTCTCTTCCGAAAGATTCTACAATAAAAATAACTACATTTGGTTTCTCTGTAATCTGTCTGTCGTAGATTTTATAGGGTTGAATATTTTCGTCAATAAATTTCTCATCTACAAAATGAACTTCTTTAAAATTGTTGGTTCTTAATGTTCTGAAAAACGAAAAAGTACTGTTTAAAACCACATTTCCCTGAAGCGGAGTTTTCACAAATCTATTGGCATCAACCAGATTTATCGGTCTTGTACTGTGTTTGAAATCGCCACGAATTCCTCCTACGACCAAAACTGCCGTCAGACAAATGCTTAAAACAGATAATAGAAAATAAGGAAACAATTTTACAGGTTTTCTCTCAGCTATTTTTACTTTTTTATAGAGAAACACCCACAAAGCCATTAAAACCACAAACCAGAAGATTACAAAAGGATGTTCTTTGGTAGAAACCGTGAATACTTTAAAAATGTTCGTTTCGTGTTGCGCTACCTGAAAAGCCGCGGAAGTCAATCTTGTCTGAGAAAATTTATAATAGATAAAATCCCCGAAATTCATGGCATAAGCAATTCCGTTGGTGATAAAATATAGCCAGAAAAGAATTCTTTGGTAAACTTTTTTGGTATTAATGATAATCGGAATTAAACTTAAAAGAATAAACAATGCATTGACGTATAAAATGGCCGTTGTATCAAACGCAATTCCGTGATAGGCAAGGCTGAAATAATCACTAATGCTGTCAATTTTTATTAAATCTTTATTGAAAAACCAAAATAAGAATCTGACAAACTGATAAAAAACAAAAGCCAAAAAAATCCTGTAGCACAGAGCCAGGACTTCCTGTTTTCTAAATTCTTTAAAAAATTTCATTGATATCTAAATGTTTTTAAAGGTCAAATATGATCGCCGCTTGAAAAAATCTTTTGTTGAGACGATTTTCGCGATGCAAATTTACATTAAATTCATAGCATTGTAATTTTTAGTTCATATTAATTAAGGTTAAAATTTTTAAAAAATGTAATTTTGCTTTTATGAATTTCATTAAAAATAATCTGGCAAATGCCATCACACTCGGAAATTTATTTTCAGGCTGCGTCGGAGCTGTCCATCTGATTTTAGGCGATTATGAGACAACTGCAATCTGCATTATCCTTTCTCTGATTTTGGATTTTTTCGACGGATTTGTTGCAAGAGCTTTGAAAGCCAATTCCAATTTGGGAACACAGCTAGATTCTTTGGCAGATATGGTGAGTTTCGGCTTGATTCCCGGTTTAGCAATGTTTAAAATGCTTGAACCTTTTGGCAATGAGATTTTAGGAATTCATCTACCTTTTGACATCAAATATTTTGGATTTTTGATCACTCTTTTTTCATGTTTGAGATTGGCGATTTTCAATTTGGATGAAGACCAGAAATATTATTTTAAAGGGTTGAATACGCCTTCAAATACAATCTTGATTTTTGGAATTTGTTATTTATTAAATACTTACGGAGAAAAAACAGGAAATGAATCATCTGAATTATCACGTTTTATTTTTGAAAACCTACAATTATTTTTATTTGCTATAACCATCTTGAGTTCATGGCTTTTAATTTCTCCGATCAAAATGATTGCCATGAAATTCAAATCAATGAAGTTGCAGGATAATTATCCGAAATTGGCTTTGTTGATTGGTGCAATTCTTATTTTAATTATATTTAAAACAGTCGGAATTCCTTTGGTGATTCTCTATTATATTTTTATTTCACTAATCTTTCAGAAACAGTTAAAATAAAGATTCAACGTTAGTACACTCAACCTTGTCAAGGTTTTGAACCTTGACAAGGTGAAATTTAAACATAAACAACCTCATACTTTCAAATAAAAAATGAACTTAAAATTACATAAACCTCTTTGTATTTTCGATCTTGAAACAACGGGAATCAACGTTGGAAAAGACCGAATTGTTGAAATCTGTATTTTAAAAGTAAATCCGGACTCTTCAAGAGAAAGCAAAACCTGGCGTGTAAATCCTGAAATGCCAATTCCACTACAATCCAGTGAAGTACACGGAATTTATGATGAAGACGTGAAAGATGCTCCAACTTTTAAAGAAATTGCCTCTAAAGTAGTAGAAATGATTTCTGGCGCAGATTTGGGTGGGTTTAATTCTAACCGATTTGATGTTCCTTTATTGGCGGAAGAACTACTCCGTGCAGATTTTGATTTTGATTTGAGTAAATTCAAATTAGTTGATGCACAGACGATTTATCATAAAATGGAACCTCGAAATCTTGGTGCAGCATATAACTTTTATTGTGGTAAAACTTTGGAAAATGCTCATTCTGCAGAAGCTGATGTTTTGGCAACGTTTGAAGTTTTGGATGCTCAGGTTGGAAAATATGATGATGTTCCGAAAGACATCAATGCGTTGAGCGAATTTAGTTTTCATAATAAAAATGCTGATTTGGCAGGTTTTATCGGATTTAATGATAAAAATATTGAGGTTTTTAACTTCGGAAAATATAAAGGTCAAGGTGTGAAAGATGTTTTCAAAAAAGATCTTGGCTATTACGGATGGTTGCAGAATGCTGATTTTCCGTTGTATACAAAGAAAGTGTTTACCAAAATTCAGTTAGCAAGTAAATTTTAAAAAACGGTTTTTTAACCGCAAAAGAATCAAAAGATTATAATATTTTCTAAGTTTTTCAAAAGCAAGCAAAATGTATAAGCCCTATTTTTATAGCTTTTAATAATCATATTTTTCAATTGGTCTTCTGTTTATTTTTGGTAGAAAATATTTTAATTTCCTTTATGGAACAAATATTGGAGTTACAAACATTAAAAGAGAATGAGTGATTTAGTTAAGTTCAAATTTTACGAAACAGCTCTCGAAGCGAACAGAGATAAACAGATCTTAGCTGAAAACGATATTCAGAGCTTCATTGCGAACGAGCAGCTTATACAATCAGATTGGTTGCTTTCACAAGCAGTTGGCGGAATTCAATTACAGGTTTTTGAAGATGATTTTGAGAATGCCGAAAAGGTCTTAGCTGATTTTAAAGAAAATGAAAAATTTTCTCTTGAGGTTGAGCATACCATTGAAGATCCAAAGTTCGATTTTGTATGCCCGAAATGTGGTTCCAACCATATTTACCGAGATGACAGCTCAACGAGTTTTTTCGGAATTTCTTTGATTTCAAGCCATAAATTTGTTTGTTATTATTGCGAGAATGAGTTTACGCACGAGTAATTTTTTATGATTGGTAAAATAAAAAGATTAGGAAAATTCTTAGTTGTTGCTGTAATTATCGGAATCGTCTTCATCCTAGGAAAGTATTTTTTATTTTGGCATAAAGTTGAGATTGACAATCATCTGAGTAAAAAGACATTATTCAGAGATTTTAATCATCAGAAACAGCAATATATTGACGGAGGAGACAGTGAAGAAATTAAAACCAATAACTTTCGGGTAAAAATCGACAGTCTTTTAACCGAGTCTTATAATTCTAATATTAGTTATAATGGCTTTACTTTGGAAATAAAACTATCGACAGGAGATGGATTTAGCGGTGGCGGTTACAGTATAAATATTATTAATAACCGATACACAATTTCGACTGATCACTACACAGATAATCATAGACCTTTTGATTTTATGAATGAAGAATATTATAAAATCATTGACAGTAAAGTGATTCTTGATAAAGATTCTTATAAAAAAGGAGACAGCATTTTTGGATATACAAAACTAAGAGTTCAGAAAAGATATGGTCCGGAAAAATATTTCGAAGAAGGAGAAGGATATTTCAAAGGAATTGTAAATTAAATAAATAATTATGAAAATAATCTGCATAGGAAGAAATTACAGTGAACACGCAAAAGAATTGGGAAATGCAATTCCTGACAAGCCTGTAATTTTTATGAAACCGGATACGGCGGTTTTGAAAGGAAATGATTTTTATATTCCTGAATTTTCCAACGATGTACATTACGAACTTGAAGTTGTCGTGAAAATTTCTAAAGGCGGAAAATACATTCAGAAAGAAACTGCTAACAAACATTATGATGAAATCGGTTTAGGAATCGATTTTACGGCAAGAGATCTCCAAAGCGATTTGAAATCTAAAGGTTTGCCTTGGGAACTGGCAAAAGGTTTTGACGGTTCTGCTGTAGTTGGAAATTTCTCTAAAAAAGAAAATTATGACCTTGAAAATCTGCAGTTTTCACTTCTTAAAAACAAAGAAAAAGTACAGCATGGGAACACAAAAGATATGATGTTTAAAATCGACGACATCATCGCTTTTGTTTCGCAGTATTTCACACTGCGAGTTGGAGATCTGATCTTCACAGGAACTCCGGAAGGTGTAGGAAAAGTTTCCGAGAATGACATTCTGGAAGCCTATCTTGAGGAAGAAAAAGCGTTGGACATCCGAATTTTATAAGTTTTTAATAGTCGGTTTTTCTAATTTTTTCATATCTTTAAAAGACAAATTAAAATATGAAAATATGATCAACATAGTTCTGCCAGTAGATTTTGGCGATAAAACAGACCAACTTGTAGACGGAGCGATAGAATTTGCAAAGAAGGTCAACGGAAAGATCAGCCTAATCCACGTTGCACCTACAGATATAGGTTTTGCCATAGGAGATATGGGTTACCAGTATTTTCCGGAAATTGAGGAAAACGAAATCAGAGAAGAATTGGTACTTCTGAACAAAATAAATCAGAAAATTCTCTCTCACGATATCGACTGCGAACATCTTTTGAAACAAGGCATCGCTAAAGATATTATCCTGGAATATGCAGACACAAAAAATGCAGATTTCATCGTGATGGGATCACACGGAAGAAGCGGAATTTATGATGTCTTCGTGGGAAGTTTAACGAAAGGAATTACCAAGAATTCTAAAATTCCTGTTGTGGTGCTTCCAATTCATGATAATATTTAAAATAATATAAAAAAGACCGATCAAATAAATTTTGACCGGTCTTTTTACTATATAACCAATTAATTAACCTTCTTTTTTGTAGATCGTAGGATCGTAATAAGGGTGTTTACCCTCAGTCGGAGAATAATATTCTTTGTCTTTGTCTCCTCCAAGTGTTACCACCAAGACATAGCACCAATATGTAAATAGTACGCAACAAACGAAGAATAAAATCCAGTTGAGTACGTTTCCAAAGGTTGTGAAAAAACCAAAAGACCATTTGAAAACATCACTTAAGAATAGAAAGAAAGACGTCATTATTTTCCTTTTTTAAATTAACTTTGCACAAATTTATAAAAAATGTTTAGATTACTTTCAAAAGAAAGCAATATTTTTTCAATTCCTGTTTATATTGGTTTTCTTCTTTTAGTAGTTATTGTCATCAACAGCCTGAATTTCAATACATATGAAGCGATAATTGCTATCGTAACATTTCTGGGAATTTCACTTGGTTATTTCTGTTTTAACACAATTGCGCTGAATTATCAAACGCACCTGCCATTATTTCTCTACACATTTTTTGTTTTAGGGCTTTATCCCGGTAAATTGGATATCGGAATTGCCGTGGCATTGCTTACCAATTCTTTCCTTTTGCTCCTTCTTACAAGTACCGATGAAGATCTCAGGAAAAAATCTTACGTTTTGGTAGGAGCGATTTTAGCTTTAAATTTTATTTTCCTGCCTACAACATGGCCGATGATTTTCTTTGTACTGATTCACCTGATTGTAACTTCAGAAAGAATCGGGCTTAATATTTTCAGATTTGTTTTAGGAATATCTTTGATTGGGCTAAGTTATTTTTCTCTGATGTTTTTCATGAGATTCAACGACTGGAATATTGATTATCTGCCATTCGGAAAAATGAGATTTATTACAGATTACAAAGAGCTTTTACCTCTGATTCCGATCGTACTGATGTTGGTTTATGCAATCTATGACCATTTTAAACATTATAATAAAAAAAGTCCTGTGAGCAGGTACAAATATACTTTCCTTCTTGTTTTCTCGTTTGCACAGGTAGTGAGTATTGTCATGTATATGAATACCAATTATGAATATTTGCTGCTTTTGGCATTTCCTGCAACAATTATTCTGAGCAGAATGCTGAGATTTTTACCGAAGTACTGGATGCAGGAAGTCAGTCTCTGGTTGATTATTGCGAGTCTGATTGGTTTTAAAGCGGGTACTCATTTCAATTTATTTTAAAAAAAAGATTATGATTCAAATAGACGATAAATTAATTTCTGAAGATATTTTCTCTAAAGAATTTGTTTGCAACCTTACCAAATGTAAAGGTGCATGTTGTGTAGAAGGTGATGTCGGTGCTCCCTTGGATAAAGATGAGCTGGTAATTTTAGATAATATTTACGATAAGATTAAGCCTTACCTTACTGCAGACGGAATTAAAGCTTTGGAAGAACAGGGAACTTGGACGACCGATCCGATGGACGGAATGTACGTAACTCCCATGATTGAAGACGCAGAATGTGCCTACGTAACTTTTGACGAGCGCGGAATTACAAAATGCGGTATCGAAAAAGCTTATGAAGATGGTGCTATCGACTGGCAAAAACCGATCTCTTGTCACTTATATCCGATAAGAGTTACAGAATATTCTTCTTTCTCAGCTTTAAACTATCATGAATGGCCAATTTGTAACGATGCCTGTACATTGGGCAAAGAACTTCAGGTTCCGGTATATAAGTTCCTGAAGACGCCTTTAACACGTAAGTACGGAGAAGATTTCTACACTACTTTGAGCGAAGTTGCGGAAGAGTGGAAGAAGGAGTATGGAAGTTGATGTGTTGGAGAGAAACAGAGTGAGAGAATTGGAGGGTTTGAGTTTGAAATCTGAGAACAATTTATAAAACAAAACCACCGCAGAAAAATTTCTGCGGTGGTTTTTATTTAATCGACTAAGATTATTGAATTATTTTACTACAGTTGCTTTCACTGTCGCACTTTCAGCTTTTTTTGGTGCGCTTTCCCAACCGTCTTCCGGCATAAGAGTGGCAACAATTCTGTTTTTATTCAGATATTTTTTAGCAACATCTTGAAGATCTTTCACAGTCAGAGCTTTTACTTTTTCCTGATAGTTTAAGATTTCGTATTTATCGCTACCATCAAGCTGGTTTTTAGCCAATCCGTTCATCCAATAATTATTGTCTTTCATATTGGTTTTATCATCATTGTACTCTCCTTCCTTATACTTATCAAGATCTTTTTGATCCGGACCTTTATCGATAATCTTCTGAAGTTCTGCAATGGCACTTTTGGTCAGTTTATCTGCATTTTCAGGTCCACAAGGGAAACTGATGCTGAATGAGTAGCTGTTGTAAGGAACTTTACCCATATAACCTCTTGCTCCACCACCGTAGATTCCGCTCTCATCTTCTCTTAGTTTTTCAATTACTTTGATAGTTGCAACTTCACCTAAAGCTTCTAAAGCCAGTGCTTCTTTCTCGTTGTAAGGAGCTTCTCCTGCATAAACGATCTGCACCATACTCTTTGGATCTTTTCCTTTTTTATAAACTTTGGTAAAGTCACCATACATCTGTCTGTATCCTGTATCTTTATACTTCGCTTCTTTTCCTGTCGATGGAAGACTGCCGATATATTGCAAAACTTCATTTTTAAATTTAGCTTCATCAATATTTCCTACAAAATAGAAGTGGAAATTTCCTGCATTCGCAAATTTCTCTTTATAAATATCGTAAGCTTTTTTATAATCAGTTGCAGCCCAATCTTTTTCTAAAGGAATATAACCGATGAATCTTGGGTTTTTCTGATTCAAAAATTTAGCGTGTTCACTTGAAAAATAGAACTGAGGATTAGAAAGCATATTGTCAAGCATTGCAGACTGTTTTGTTTTGTATGCATTAAATGCTTCCGGACTGTAATTTAATCCTGTGAAATAGGCATAGATCATTTCCATCGCAGTACCAAGATCTTTCTGATTGGTTCTACCATTGATCCCCTCAGTTAATCCACCGATAAAAGGATTTACACTTGCTTGTTTTCCTGCCAGATAATTGGTAAGATCAGCCTTTGAAAAACCATTTACTCCAGCTTCAGACAGAGCCTGATAAGCAAACTGAGTTTTGTTGTATTCCGCATCCGGAATGATTGAATTACCTCCTAAGCTTCTTGCTGTGAAAACAATCTCATCATCTTTGAAATCGGTCTTTTTGAAGGTAACTTTTGCACCGTTTGCTAAAGTCCATGTTGTGGTACCTAATTTAGCATCAGTTTCAGTTTTAGCAATTTTACCTTCAGATTTGAAAGGTTTAACCAAATTTTTAATTGCTGCTTTTTCTTCGTAAGGTTTAAGATCAGCCATTTTTACATTATCGAAAGTCTTTAAAACCATCGCTTCTGTAGGCATTGTCACATTGTCTTTTTTAGGTCCTGTAAGTACAATGACACGGCTGTCTTCTTTCACCATTTTTTTAATCACCTCATTAGTTTGAGCCAATGTTACAGATGGTAAAAATTTCTTCGTATCTTCATATTCCCATGCAATTCCAGGCATTGGTTCTTTCTCCAGGAAGTTTCTTACGTACTCATCTACCAACATATCGCTTTCTGTCTTGTCACGGTTGTTGTAAGATCTTTCCATATTAGACATAATCTGAGCTTTAGCTCTGTCTAATTCACTTTGAGTAAAACCAAATCTTTTAGCTCTTTCTGTTTCTTCTAAAAGTACATTCAAAGCGCTCAACTGATTTCCTTCTTTTACCATTGCAAATCCCTGGAAAGCTTCTTTCGTTCTTGCATATGTTCCACCATGATAAACAGATCCGAAAGTGAATGGCGGATTATTTGAATTTACCAATTCTCTTAATCTGTTGTTTAACATCGTCGTTGCAATATTTTCAATCAAGCTTTGATTATATTGCTCTACCGTAACATCAGGAGTGTAAGCATCAGAATCTTTCATGATAAACTGAACCATAGAACTCGTCGCGTCCGGATCAGTTTCTATAGCCACAAGAGTTTCCTGGTGATTGGGTAAATCAAAAGATTTTCTTTCTCTTTGCTTAGATGGGTTTTTATATTTGCTGAAATTATCTTTAATTTTTTTCTCAACCTCATCTACATTGATATCTCCCACCACTACAATCGCCATCAAATCTGGTCTATACCAATCTTTGTGGAATTGTCTGATCACATCCGGTTTGAAGTTTTCCAGCACTTCTTTCTTACCAATCGGAAGTCTGTCTGCATATTGAGATTTATACAAAAGTTTAGGTAAGTATTTATCAGACATTCTTTTGTCGGCACCCAATCCTAATCTTAATTCTTCAAGAACAACGCCTCTTTCTTTGTTGATCTGCTCATCAGTAAGTGTTGCGTTAAACGCCCAGTCTTCCATTACTTTAAGACCTGCATCCAGATTACCCGGCTTGTCTAATGGTACAGGAAGCATATAAACCGTTTCGTCAAAGCTTGTGTAAGCATTCAAGTGTTGCCCGAATTTCACTCCGATTGATTGTAGAAAATCTACCAACTTGTTGTCAGGGAAATTTTTGGTTCCGTTGAAGTTCATGTGCTCCATAAAGTGAGCAAGACCTCTTTGGTTTTCGTCTTCAAGGATAGATCCTGCGTTGATCGCTAAACGGAAATCTACCTTCTTTTCAGGTAATGTGTTTTTTTTGATGTAGTACTTCATACCATTCGGAAGAGTACCTGTTTTTACAGAAGCATCCATCGGGATATTCTGTGCGAATCCATTAGCAGAAGCCATAAAGACAACACCTAATGACAATAGAATTTTTTTCATACAGTTAGCATTTAAATTTTGCGGTATAAAAATATACATTATTCACAATTACAAGAAATTTAAATGCTCAAATTTTAGTTAAATTACAGTTAAAATTTACACTAAATTGTACATAATACTAAAAAAGCCGGAATAAATCCGGCCTATTTAACATAATATATTTGTTTTACTTAAAATCTGCATCGCTTACACCCGAATTCAGGGTAACTTTATTTGTTTTGATGGTTACTTTTTGTCCGCCACCTTCAGCTTCAATCAATTCCGGGAATTTGATTCCGTCAACTGTAATATAGCTTCTCATAATGGCATCACCTTGTGCAGTTCCTGCTTTGTAAAGCAATCCTGTAGCAGCGTCAAAGTAGAATTTCCCTTTATCTGATGACAATACGTTGTAATCTTTACCATCAATTTTCTCTACAGTAACTGTCTGGAATTTTGAAGCATCATACCCTAAAGCATCAATCGTTTTGCTGTTTTTCAAATCTTCAATCTGACTTGCAGGAATATCAGTTTTATTACCCATCTGATTCATATATCCTTTTTCACCGTCGAAAACCTGAGTCATCTCCTGCCCCATCACAGATTGCACAGATTTGAACTTATTTCCCATCTTTTTCGTTGTAGAATTGATCTCCATTCCTTGAGCGGTGATGGTGTTCTCAATAACTGTAGATTTTACAGCTTCCAATTTTGCCTTACCTCCTAAAGCTGTAAGATAGTTATCAACCACCTGTTTTGGAGTAATTTGAGATGTAGAAGTTGCAGTTTTCACAGTAGCTGTAGATGTTTTTTGTGCCATTGCAGGTGTTGCAAAAACCACTGCACAGAAAAACAGAAGAATTATCTTTTTCATATGTATAATATTTATTTTAAAGCTGTAAATATAAGGATATTGAATGATATGAGATTATTTCAATTTAAATAAAATATTGTCATCTAAAAAACAAAACCCACCGATTTGGTGGGTTTTAATTTTATATAAAAAAGCTAATTACTTTTTAAGTTCTTCCAAAAACTCGTCGTGAGAGATCGCAGTTTCTTTTTTAGTCGCTTTTTCAAGAATTACATCTTTCAATTTTGCCATGGCAACTTCAGAAGAGATTTGTCTTACCTGCTCTTGGTCTTTCAACATCTCAACAGCATATTTTTGAATTTCTTCGTCTCCTAAATGGTGAATTCCGTAGATCGCCAATTGATTTCTTACCAACTGCTCAGCCTGAGCCAAAACGTCTGCGTAATCTAATTGGATGTCGTTATCAGACATCAATTTACCTTCAATGATTTGATATTTAAGTTGAGTTTTCTCGTTTTCAAGAATTTCTTTAGCCTGCTCTTCAGTCTGGATGTTCTGATTAGAGAATACTAACCATTTTGTCAGGAAAGATTCAGGAAGTTTTACTTCTTCTTTTTCAGAAACCTGCTCCAATACTTTGTTTACGAAATGTACATCAGCATTTTGCTGGAAGTATTCATCTAACTCAGATTTCACTTTTTCTTTAAGTTCTTCTTCAGTTTTGATGTTTCCTTCTCCGTAAACTTTATTGAATAATTCTTCATTAAGTTCTGCTAAGTTTAAGCTGTAGAAATCTTTTACTTTCACTTCAACTTCAGCGTGGTGTAAATGCTCAGCTTCTTCTTTAGTGAACCCTAATTCTTTAGCTAAGTTTTCGTCAGAAGCCAAAGTTTCTTTAGAAACTTTTACAGACTCATCCATTTTAAGACCTTTTACCAATTTGAAAGCATCTTTGTTTTCAGCAGTGATGGTAGCATTTTTTGGATGGTGGTGGTGCTCACCTTCAGCATCTTCTTCTACAACCTGAGAAATCTCTAAGTTGATGTAAGAATCTTTAGTGATTTTGTCTTGCGGAACTTGTTCTGCAAAACGTTTCTGCATATTTTCGATGCTTTTGCTGATTTCTTTTTCAGAAGCTTCTACTTTGTAGTGTGGAGCTTCATATTTAGCTAAATCTATAGTAAATTCCGGTTCGTAACCTACTTCGAAAGCAACTTCCAACTTCTCTGCGTTATGATTGAAATCATTTACAGGTTGAGGAACTGGCTGACCAACCAATCTTAGTTTGTTTTCGTTGATATAGTTATTCAAAGCATCAGAAACTTGTTTGTTGATTTCTTCGAATGCAATCCCTGCTTCATATTGCTTTCTAACCATACTCAAAGGCACTTTTCCTTTTCTGAAACCAGGAACCTGTGCGTTTTTAGCATAATTAATCAATTGCTTTTCTACTTTTTCTTTGTAGTCAGATTTCTCCAATGTTACTGTAAGCAATGCACTTACATCATCATGGTTTTTTGCGGTAACCTTCATTATTGATTAAAATTTTAGGTTGCAAAAATATGAATTTTTTATTAAAATGAACCATTAAAGATAAATTCTTCGTCATCGAAATGTTATAAATAAAAAACCACCGAAAATTTCAGTGGTTTTATTTTAATTTAAATGACTTTTATTAATTAGTAAGATTAAATGTTGCTTCTGCATCGGTTTCTCCTCCTACAACACTTCCCCAAGCTGTTCCTGCTTTTGCATCGTTGACACTTTGAGGAGCATGAATTAAATCTAATTTTAAAAATGGTGATGGAGAATTTATCACATTTACCACTTCCCATCTTGTTCTCAATCCTACTCTTTTTCCGTCATTTCTAAGATCATTTCCGTCTAATCTTGTAATATTGATATTAGATTTCGGGAAATCAAAAATAAGGAAATGCTCATCTTTAGCATCAATGATTTCCTGAGTTGCATCATCATTTCCGTTTCTGAATTTTGCTTCAACCGTATAAGTTTTTCCGTTTGTAAGCGGAATTGTAGGTATTCCTCCTGCACCGATGCTATAATTATATTCTATTGCTGTTGATCCGGGAACGTCTTCTTTTACCAATAAGATAATATTGGTCAGTTCTTCCTGTGGAAGATCATCTTCTTCTGCCGAACCGTCTCTCTGACAAGAAACAACCGTAATTGTGATGAATAAAACAGCTAATAATTTGATAATATTTTTAGTATTGAATAAATTGTTCATTTTGATAAATTTAAATTGTAAAATTTGATTAAATAATTTGTTGAAATCTTTTAGAAATTTTCTTTTTCCCCAACCCTAAAGGGAGGAAAATTTCTTTTAAATCCATCAAAACCACATCTTTTTAGGGATAGGGAAAAGTGATTTTGATGATTTTTTAGAACCTATATCTAAAGTTTAAAATAAAGTTTCTTCCTGCCTCATCTGCAAAGAATCTCAATCGATTCAGATAATCTCTATATGAAGTATTGAAGAGATTATTCACGATAAGACCTGCAGAAAAATTTTTGCTGATATTAACCCCAGTTTGAATATTCCAAAGCGAATATCCGTTTGGTGGTGTGCTGAAATCAATCGTTTTATTGACCAGTTCGCCGTCTTGATAAATTTCTAAGTCAGCATTTCTTATCGGGAATCTAGTTTGCTTTAAAAACGTTTGGTTCTCAACTGTAAAATAGAAATTATTCCATTTTTCTTTTTTGAATTGCAATGCATTAGAGAAATTCGGAGGCATCATTAAAATTAATGGTTCGTTGTTGGTTTCGTCCTGTCCGTAAACGTAGCTTCCTTTTCCAATGTAAGTAAGATCGTCTGTAATTTTAAAATTAACATCCAGATCCAAGCCATACATTTTTGCATCAATCTGTTGATACGCCCATTCCGGGAAAACTCCTCTGATCGTACCTTTGATCCCGACCGGAACTTCATTAATGAAATTTTTAGTAATGAAAAAATAAGGATTCACAGAAATATTCAACCCTCTCAAAACATTGAACTTTGAATCTACTGTAAGATTGAACTGATGTCCCTGTTCGTTTTTCAATTCCATATCTCCCGTTTCAATGATTCCTGCAGAATGATGCAATCCGTCAGAAAATAACTCTGCTACATTCGGAGATCTTCCCACTTTTGCATAATTAAATTTCAGATCAAACATTGAGCTTGGACGGTATTCCAAACCTGCATTGAAAGAAGCATTATTATAATTCAATTGAGGACGCGTCAAGATTCTGTTTTGATCCGTTTTCGCATAAAACTCCGGAAAAACATCTGCATATCTCGATTCCCAATCACTTTTGTCATACCATTTGGTGACATCATAACGGGTGAAATCATATCTCGCTCCGGCTTCAACATTAAAATGATTCGAAATTTTATATTTAAAAACTGAATAGGCACCCGCAGAATATTTGTCATAATTAGGAATCAAACGTCTTGCTTTTGTCGCAGGATCTGAATAATTGTTTTGAAAACTACCATCAATCCCTGTTTCCAAAGACCATTTTTCTCTTTCCAATAAATCATTAAGATTAAACTGATGCGTCATCAATTCCAGATCCAGAGAAGGTGTATCTTTCAACTCACCTCTTCTGATGTCGTATTCCTGTCTGTGATTGTACTGATAACTGTACGTTGCAGAAAGTTTTCCGATCGTTGAAAATCTTTTAAAAGCCGAAACTTTTGCAATATGATGCTCAATAACCTGTCTCGGATTATCAATATCATAACTGAAGTTTCCCGAATAAACAGGAATAGTTGCAGTCATCGCTCTGTCATAATCACCTGTTGTAGAAACATGAGAATCTCTCAAAATCCCGATATTCTGGTTCGTTAAATAATAATCAAATGAAATTCCTTTCTCATAGGTATTATTCTGAACCGTGAAATTGAAAGAAGAAAAATCCATTCCCGTATTCTTCAGGTTATAATCTGGAGCACTTTGATCACCCAATTTTTTAATGCTTCCCCCTGATTTCACAGCCCATCCGTTTTTCCAGATTTTGGCAACATCTGCATCAAGAGCCAAACCTCTTCCGTTTGAAATTCCCGAAAGACCGATTGAACCTTTGATCGTATCTTTTTTAGGGAAAATTTCAGGTTCCATGACGACAACTCCGCCTATTGCATCACTTCCGTATTTCAAAGCTGAAGCACCTTTAATGACATCAATATGTTGAAAATTATTAATATCAACATTTGGCGCATGTTCAACTCCCCATTCTTGCTCGGCAAGTTTCACTCCGTTATTTAAAATAGAGATTCTGCTTCCGTAAAGTCCATGAATAATAGGTTTTGAAATATTATTTCCGGTCTTCAATGTTGATACTCCCGAAATCTTCGATAATAAATTTCCCAGATTGTCGGTAGAATTTCTTTCAATTTCAGATTTGTCAAGTGTTTTTACGATTAGAGAACCGTTGCTTTCATGATTTCCGTGAATGGTCACCGTTTCAATATCCTGAACATGATGTTCTAGGGTGATTGACAAGTGAACATCCTGTGTAACTCCTACATTTTCAGTATAATCATTACAATCAGGATGCTTTGCAATGAGTGTGTAATTTCCGGAAGGAATTTTGTTGAATGAAAACTTTCCGCTTTTATCTGTTTTAGCAGTGAAATCTCCAATTTTCACCACTGCGTTTTCCAGCGAAGTTTTATCGTGAAAATCCTGAACTGTCCCTTCAACAGTGAAAGTTTTCTGTGCGTTTGTAATTACCAATCCGCAAAGGATCAGCAATAAACTATATATTAGTTTCATTGTAATAGCTTGATTGACTTTACACAATGATGCGATTTGCGACACCTGTAAAGTTTTGTTTGTGTGAAAAAATTGATTGGATTTTTTTGTTTAAAAATGATAACCTTGAAGGTTAATTTTGAACCATTAAGATTTTGTTTTAAGGAGTTTAGAATATTAAGTTGAACCTCGTTTAAGAGAATGCTTAAAAAATCTATTTGATTTTTCCTTAATACAACTTAACTTCTAATTGATCTTAATGGTTCAAAAAATGCGATGTTAGTTAAATACACTATGCATTTGAACATATTCAAATTTTTAAAATTTAAAGCAAAAAAATCCGGTAAGTAGATCGGTAATTAAGAAATTGTGGGTGGACCCCGAAGTTGAAAAGTATATTTGGTTTGAGACCAAATCCTTTCCTGTAGTGTGATAATTTGTTTTACTTCCTGAGTGTAATTTTCAAAAATGAAATTAAACTCTTCAGGAACTAAAGTGTTTCCTGTAGCCAAGAAATGACATGCCAAACAGTCTCCGGCTTTTTCTTTGGCTTCAGATTTTGAAATGTTGTTTTCTGTTTTTTTAAGATTAAATCCTATAAAAACATCTGAAGATTCATGATTGTGAAAACTCGAAGAAAACAACGCAAAAAAGTAGATCCCAAACAGAAGTTTGGAAACGAAACTTTTCAGATTTCTGCTTTCTTTAAAAATCATTTAGCAAAAATAAGAATAATATTTTAAAGGATTTTAAATAAAGATTAAATTATGGTTATTTAATCACGGTTGTAATAGTTTATAGTGAGGTGCCGCTCCTACGGAGCTCAAGATTATTCTTCGTATATTTTCTACAAACATTTCGCTTCTACGAAGCTTAACAAGCTTTGAAAGTTATTCGTTAAATTATTTTTCTTCATAAGTTGAAAATCTTGGAAGATGATTTTTCTCAAAAATGATATTTTGAATGTTTAAAGTTTTTACGAAAAAAAGGATGAGCTTAAAACCCATCCCAATTATTTATATTTTTTTTAAGAAAATTACTCAAGCTGAGTTCCAAGATATTCCCATTCCTGCAACGCTGCATCAAGGTCTTCTTTCGTTTTATTATACTTTTCCAGAGTTTCTTCAGACGGATTTTCTGTAGTGAAAGAAGCTTCCATAGTTTCTATCGCTGTTTCCAGCTCAGAAATTCTTTCTTCTACTTTTTTGATTTTATTCTGAATATTTTTTTGTTCCTTACTTACAATTACAGTAGATTTAATTTCAGCTTTGGCTTGTTTTTCTTCAGCTTTAGCCTTTTCCACAACTTTTACATCTTCATCATGAAGTTTTGCTTTTTCGGCAGAAATCTCTCTGATCGATTCTTTTTGTCTGAATTCAAGATATTCATTTACACTTCCTAAGAATTCTTTCATTCTTCCGTCACGGAATTCGTAAATTTTATCACAAAGTCCTTGTAGAAATTCTCTATCGTGAGAAATTACAATCAAAGTACCTTCAAATTTTTGCAAAGCCAACTTGATAATCTCCTTAGACTGAATATCCAAGTGATTGGTAGGCTCATCCATAATCAGCGTGTTGAACGGACGAAGCAACAATTTACAAAGTGCCAAACGGTTTCTTTCACCTCCGGAAAGCACTTTTGTCTTTTTATTCACCGCTTCACCCTGAAATAAGAAAGATCCTAACAAATCTCTTACCCTCGGTCTGGTTTCTTCAGTTGCAGAATCTTCCGCTTCTTCTAAAACGGTTTTATTTGGAGTCAAAACCTCTTCCTGATTTTGAGCAAAGTAACCGATATTTACGTTGTGACCCAAATTCCAAGAACCTGAATGATCTTTAATATCTCCTGCAAGAATTTTAGCCAAAGTCGTTTTCCCCTGTCCGTTTTGTCCAAGAAGCGCAATTCTATCTCCACGCTGAACAATAAAATCTACCTCATCGAAAATCTGCTTTTTACCGTAAGCTTTCCCTAAATGTTCAGCTTCGAAAATTACTTTTCCGGGAACAACAGACTGTTGAAAACGAATGTTGAATTTAGATACATCTTCATTATCAACTTCAATACGGTCAATTTTATCTAATTTTTTAATAAGCGACTGCGCAAAAGATGCTTTGGTAGCACTTGCACGGAACTTATTAATGTTATCTTCCATTTGCTTGATCTCCGCATCCTGATTCTTTTTAGCCTGAATCAGTTTTTCACGGCGTTCCTCACGCATGACCAAATATTTGGTATAATTGGTTTTATAATCGTCTACTTTTCTGTTATTTACATCAAAAGTTCTGTTACAAACCGCTGTCATAAACTGCTTATCGTGACTTACCAAAACGATTGCTCCAGGATAATCTTTCAAAAAGTTTTCTAACCAAATGATCGATTCCATATCCAGGTGATTGGTAGGCTCATCGAGAAGCATCAAATCATTCTTCTGAAGAAGTAATTTTGCCAATTCGATTCTCATTCTCCATCCTCCGGAAAATTCGTCCGTAATTTTTTGAAAATCATCAGCTTTAAAACCTAAACCAAACAACACTTTTTCAATATCACCTTCCAAATTGTAAGCATCATGATGCATCAAAAGATCATTCAGCTCCGTCATTTTGTTGATGATGTCTGTATAAGCATCGCTTTCGTAGTCGGTTCTTGTTGCCAATTGATGATTGACTTCTTCCAACTCATTTTTCCAGGCATTAATCTGCTCAAAAGCCTGCATCGTTTCGTCCCAAACTGTTCTTCCTTTTACAAAATCAAGATCCTGCTTCAGGAAACCGATCGTGATATTTCCTTCCGGAACCACGACACCTTCATAAAAAGTAATTTCTTTGGAAAGCATTTTCAACAAAGTGGATTTCCCCGCTCCGTTTTTACCAACCAAACCAATTTTATCATCCTTTTTAATGGTGAAATTCACGTTTTGAAACAAGTAGTTTCCCGAATGATGTAAGCCTAAACCTTGAACCGAAAGCATCTTTATGAGTAATTAATAATGAATAATGTGTACTGAATATTTTTCGGGTGCAAAAATACGCAAAATAAAGGACTTTAAATTTAATAATTCCTGACTGTCACATGAAAACAGCTTTGCTGCCTTTCTTTAATGTAAAAAATGCGTCCTGCTTCAACATAATATTTTAAAACTTTTTCCAGCGCAACCTCCATTTTCAGGTCTGGTCTTAGTTTATTATTAAATCTTACATAAGAAATATCGAAAGAATTACCATAATTGTGCGAACTGATTCCGAGTGAGGCATTTGCATTAACTTTTCGTAATCTGCACTGATCTTCCAACGTTCTGGTAATGGAAGAAACCGTAAAAGTGTGCCCTTTTGTTTCTTTGCTAAATCTCGCTCCGATCTTTTCTAAAGTAGCTTTTGCTTTTGAAACCAAGTACGGTCTACTGTAATCTAACTTCTGGACTTTATAACCTTTCCCATTTTTTTTTACCGTATGAAATTTACCTTTATTAATATATTTCTGAACCTGAGAAGTATTTTTGAGAATATTGACATTAAAACTTCTCGAAGCATCCAAATGCGGTTTATACAATACAGTCGGCTCAACTTTTAAAACCTCTGTCAAATCATAGCAAGGAAGTGCGTTTTTTGATGTTTGACTACAAACAAACTGATAAAAAGTCAATGGAATAATGTACAGAAACTTCCTCATAGAAACTATTTTGAAATTTTAAACGTAAAAATTACAGATTTTGTTATTGCCAAAGATATTAATTTAATAAAATGACATAAAATTTTATGATTAAAAACTAAACAACAATTAGTAGCTAAAAATAAATTATAAACAATAATTAAATTTAATTTTTATATATAATTTATTTTATTAACTAAAATTATGAATAATAAATTTTTGTACATTCGCCTCACAATTTAAAATACAATTAAAAGATGATTTCAAAAACTTCAAAATTCGTAGCAGAAATGCTTGGTACGATGGTACTTGTTCTAATGGGATGCGGAAGCGCAGTAATTGCCGGAGCAGACGGCACAACCGGAGTCGGACTTCTGGGAATTTCCTTCGCATTCGGTCTTAGTGTAGTCGCAATGGCTTACGCAATCGGGCACATATCGGGATGTCATATCAATCCTGCCATTTCAATTGCAATGGTTGCGGCAGGAAGAATGAAAATGGATGAAGCTATCCGTTATGTTATTGCGCAGATTCTTGGAGCAATCATCGGAGCAGGAATTCTTTATGTGATTTTTATGAATCATCCCGGTGCTGAAATGAAAGAATGGGCACTCGGTTCGAACGGGTGGGGAACAGGATATTTGGATGCTTATAATACAACAGCAGCTTTTGTTGCAGAATTTATTTTTACTTTTATTTTCCTGATGGTGATTTTGGGATCAACTTCTACAAAAAACATCAACGGTGGTTTTGCAGGTTTGGCGATTGGTTTTTCTTTGGTCTTGATTCACATTGTAGGAATTAAAGTGACAGGAGTTTCCGTAAACCCGGCAAGAAGTATTGGTCCGGCAATTTTTGCAGGCGGTGCAGCACTTTCACAATTGTGGTTGTTTGTTGTTGCTCCGGTTTTAGGTGGAATTGCAGCAGCTTTTACATACAATTTATTGATGGAAAGACCTGAAGCGGCAAAATAATAATTACAATTCTATACCAATAACTAAATCCTGTCTTTTGGCAGGATTTTCTATTTTAATTTCTTTATTTCAAAAGGATTTTTAAAGATTAGCTCTTCATGTTTTCCTTTGATTTCCAACTTGCGTTGTAATAAATTCAAAGCCATTTTTCGGATGAAAAGATCTTTATCGTTTAGTTTCCAGTAAGAATCTTCGTGTACTTTTTTGGGTTGTCGAATGAGATAAAATTCAGTTTCCCAATTGTCGACGTTGTGATAAAATTCAATAATTCCGCAGTGTTCAGGAATTACAGAATGTTCGATCATTCCCATCGGAAGCAAAAAACTGAATGAATTGCAAGGATAATCACCACAACATATTTTGTCATGCTTCAGAAACTTCTCTCCGGTTCTAGCATTGATGTATGACTTTTTAAAATCATTTTTGAAATCGCTTTTTGAAAGTTTGATTTCAATTTCATGGCTAAATCCTTCAAAATCGATGATTAAAATATCCGCTTCCCAATCTGAATGAAAGTGATTGCTTAATACAATTTCTTTTTCAAAATCGCAATTTGCATGAATGTAAGCGTGAACTAGCTCTTCTATCTTTAACACTGTTTTGATGCTTTAGTTTTTGACGCAAAGGTCGTTAAGGTATTTTAAAATTATCTAGAATATTTTTTCGTTCGCAAAGGCGTTTCACTTAGCAAAGGATTCAACCCTAAAACTCTCCTACTCTCAAACCCACTAACTCACCAACAAACTACATCCACGAATATCTGAATGATCAATTCTTCCCAAAACCTGAAATTTATTTTCACCTTCTGTCAATAATTTACCTAAATCCTGCGTCGCAATAAATGAGCAGGAATGAATATTTGCCAAATCGATGATGTTAATCGCTCCGGTTTTCCCGGCAGTTTCATAACTGAAAGGATCTTCCACATTTCTTACTAAAACCTTCATCCAATTTGGGCATTCGTAAATATTTTCACCTAAAGAATATGCCTGTGAAAGCAGTTCTGTCATTGAATATTCTGAATATATTTTTTCAGTTCCAAAGCCGTTCTGAAGAATTTTCAAAAGCTCGTCTTTTGTCATTTCTTCCTTACGCCCTTTCATTCCGCCAGTCTCAATGATTGTTACATTTTTGGAAGCTTGAAGAGTCTGAGCGTTTGAGTTGCAGAAATCCAAAAAATCCAGCAGTGCAAACGAAACTCCAAATAGAATTACTTTTTTATCTTTTAATTCATTTAACAGTTTAAATAAATCTTCATGATTGTAAAGAAAGTATCCATTTTCAGGTTTGTCAGATTTCTTCATTAAATAATCTACCATGTAAATCAATGACGAATTTTGCTTTTCAAGATAACTTGGAAGCAAACCTAGAAATATAAAATCTTCTGGCTTTCCGATAAACTGTTCGAAGCTTTTGTAGATGCTTTCCTGATAAATATTTTCATTGGCAATAAAATGTTTAGACAAATTCATCTTTGTTGTGCCAGAACTTTGAAAATACAAATCGGTTGAAATATTTTTATCCAAAATCTGATGATTTTTAAACATTTCTATCGGCAAAAACGGAATTTTATCTAACGAATTTATTTTCTCAACATCAAGATTCAGATAGTCAACAAATCTTTTGTAGACGTCAATATTTTTATATTGATAGCGAAAAGTTGTCAGTGCCACATTTAGAAACTCCTGCTCGGTCTTTATGTCAAATATACTTTTCAATTTTTTTATTATTTTTTAAAGCTTTATTGATTCATTATGAATCATTTAGCAAATATAAATGAAAACTTTACGTTTTATTAATTTTAAAACTATAAAGTTGGTCAGGTTATTGCAAGTCAATCTGCGGAATATGGATTAGAAATAACAGCCGTAGAAACTGTTATTCGGAAATTACCTCTTCGGAGGTAATTTTTTATTTCTGTTCGAAAGTTTTCAGTTCAAAATCATTCTGAAAAACTCCGTAGGTGAAATAAGAAATCCAGTCTCCGAGATTGATGTATTTTGAATGAGAATTCAAATCCAAAACCATCGGCAAATGCCTGTGACCGTAAATAAAGTAATCTATTTTCTCTGTCTTCAGTTTTTCTTTTGAATAAATAATCAGAAATTCTTTATCCTCTCCCAAAAACGCTTTGTCTTCATCTCCGGAAATCATTTTATTTTTCTGAGAAAGATACAAAGCTACTTTCATCGCAATATCGGGATGAAGCCATTTGAAAAACCATTGAGCAATAGGATTTGTAAAGACTTTTTTCATTCTTTTATATCCCTTATCTCCCGGTCCCAAACCGTCACCATGAGCCAAAAGAAACTGTTTTCCGGCAATCTCAAAATATTGTTTCTTATAAAAAACGGTACAGCCAATTTCTTCTTCCAGATAATCTTTCATCCAAAGATCATGATTTCCTACGAAAAAATAGACATGAACTCCACTGTCTTTTAATTCGGCAATTTTTCCCAGTACACGCACGTAACCTTTTGGGATCACATGCTTCCATTCGTGCCAAAAATCAAACAAATCACCCATCAGAAACAGAACCTGAGCATCTTCTTTGATCTCATTCATCCAACGGATAAATTTTTCTTCACGAATTTTACTCTGCTTCGGATCCGGTGCACCAAAGTGCTGATCTGACGCAAAGTATACCTTTTTTCCCGGCTCTAAATTAATGGTCGTTTTTAGCACCTTTTCAGTTTTAATTCAGAAAATACTATTGATTATCTTCTGCAAACCACTCTCCGTAAGAATTTTCCGTTTCATGAAGCTTTAAATAGGCTAAAGAAACATCCACAGGAAGTTTTGATTTTATTTTAGCAGCAATCGCGTACAACATATTTTCGCAGGTCGGCTGAAAGTTACAATAGATCACTTTCTGACCTTTATTCTCTAATTCTTCACCCATTTCTCTATGTGGAGAAACTCCGTTGATCAAAACCGAATGGTCCCAAACATCGACAATCTCTTCTTTTACAATTGCTTTAATATCACCAAAATCTACCACCATACCGTTTTTAGGATTTTCCAGATCATTGATTGGTTTTCCTTTTACTGTAACGAAAAGTTTGTAAGAATGTCCGTGCATATTTTTACATTTCCCATCATAATTGTACAACACATGAGCAGTCTCGAATGTAAAAATTTTTGTAATACGTATCATGTTGCAAAGATATAGAATTTGATTAGAAAATTGGGATATCAGTCATCATGGTTGCATATTGAAATTTTTAGTAAATTTACTACTCAAACACACAAATGATTTTAGATTTATTATTCCCAAATCGTTGCATACATTGCAACTGCATTATTGATTCTCATTTTATAATTTGCACTATCTGCTTTGAGCAAATTCATTTTACTCATTTTGAATATTCTCAAGAAAACAATCTCAAAGAAAAATGCAAACTGCTTTTCCCCATAGAAAACGCTTACGCTTTGATGCAGTTTGGAAAAGAAAATCTGAGCAGAAAAATTATTCATGAATTAAAATATAAAAGCAGAGAAAAGACCGGAAAAGTTCTTGCCGATTGGGTTACAGAAAGATTAGATTTTAAAAATGATAGACCGGATTTGCTGGTAAGTGTTCCTCTACATCCGAAAAAGCATAAAGAAAGAGGATACAATCAGCTTCATCTTTTTACAAAAAATTTATCTGACTTTTACAATATTCCTCATGATCATAATTTGATCAGGCGAAACCACTACTCAAAAGCACAGGCTCTGAAAGATAAAAAACATCGTCTTGAAACTCAGAATACTTTCACTTTAACTAAAAGCATTTCCAATCAACACATTTTATTAATTGATGATGTATTTACCACAGGCAATACTTTAGCTACGATTGCATGGGAAATTTTGAAAGAAAGTAATAACAAAGTGAGTGTATTGGTGATGGCGATGGATGAATAGCTTAGATTAAAATATTTTTGGTAATTTTCCATAAATTAATTATATGAAAGTTCTTATTTTGTTACACGGTGCTTTGGGTCACTGTGATTTATTTAATCCTTATCTGGATGCGCTTTCAAAATCTTTCAATGTTTATACCCCATTGTTTTCGGGACACGGAAACACAGAACTGCCGACGAACGGAATTACGATTGAAAAATACATTAAGGAATTAAGTGAATTTATCAAAGAGAAAAATCTGGAAGATGTTTGCATTTTCGGGCACAGCATGGGTGGTTATGTAGCACTTTGTTACGCTTTAGAAAATCCTGAAAAAGTAAATTCAGTCATGACATTAGCAACCAAATTTGACTGGACAGAAGAACAGGCATTAAAGGAAAGTAAAATGCTGAATCCTGATATTATTATAGAAAAAATTCCAAAATATGCCGAATTATTAGAATTCCAGCATGGTTCAAAATGGAAAGAGTTACTTCCTGCTATTGCCGAAATGATGATTTCTTTGGGTAAAAATCCGCCGTTACATGATGAAATTTTAAAGAATATAGAAATTCCGGTTCAGATTATGGTCGGAGATCAGGACAATATGGTTACGATTGAGGAAAGCACTGCAGTTTACAGAAGACTTACGAAAGGAAAATTGGCCGTACTTCCCGGCACAAAGCACCCACTAGAAAAAGTACAACCAGATTTATTACTTAATCTGATGCAAGATTTCTGGAATCTTCCTTAATTATCTCTGCAACTTCTCACCATAGCTCAAATCTCCTGCATCACCCAAACCTGGAGTAATATATCCTTTCGAAGTCAATCGTTCATCGATCGCTCCCACCCAGATTTTAGCATTTGGATATTCTTTTTCAATAGTTTCAACACCTTGTTTTGATGCGATAGCCACAACGATGTGTAATTGAGAAGGCGATCCATTGGTTAACAAATCTTTAATGGCTTCAATCAAAGATGCTCCGGTTGCCAACATTGGATCAGCTATGATTAAAGGTCTTCCGTCAATATTCGGACAGGTTAAATAATCCTGTTTGATAGAAAAATAGTCATTTGCATCGTGTTTTCTGTAAGCCGCTACAAAACCACAGTCTGCTTTGTCAAAATAATTTAAAATCCCTTGAAACAGAGGAACTCCTGCTCTTAAAATAGTTGTAATTACAGGTTGTACAGCAATTTCCTGAACCTTTATTTTATCTAAAGGAGTCTGGATTTCAATTTCCTTTGTATCTAAATCTTTAGAGATTTCAAAAGCGGCAATTTCACCGATGCGTTCCATATTTCTGCGAAACCTTAAACGATCATGTTGAGTTTCAACGTTTCGAAGCTCATTGATCCATGAATTGACTAAAGAAAACTGATCTGATAATACTACTGTACTCATTGTTCTGACAAAATTTTATCTAAAATATTAAAATTAATTCAAATAAAAATCCCTTTTAGAAAAATCTAAAAGGGATCTATTTTTTTATTTTTGTCTGAAATACACTTCAATCGGAACTCCGGTAAAGCCAAACTCTTTTCGCAATTGGTTTTCTGTAAACCTTTTGTAGGCTTCTTTCACGTATTGTGGAAGATTACAGAAAAATACAAACTGTGGAGACGGTGTAGGAAGCTGCACACAATATTTAATTTTGATAAACTTTCCTTTGTTCGCAGGTGGCGGTGTACGCTCGAAAATTGGAAGCATTACTTCATTTAATTTTGAAGTTTTGATCTTCTTCTTACGGTCTTCGTAAACAACCATCGCCATTTCAACAGCTTTCAGGATTCTCTGCTTCGTTAAAGCTGAAACAAAAAGAATCGGAATATCGCTGAACTGACCGATTTTATCTCGGATTGATTGTTCGAAATCTCTAACGGTATTGGTTGTTTTGTCTTCAATCAAATCCCATTTGTTAACTACAATGACGATCCCTTTTCTGTTTTTCTGAGCCAAACCGAAAATATTCATATCTTGAGATTCCCATCCTAAAGTTGCATCAACCATAATGATGACAACGTCAGAAAATTCGATTGAACGGATTGATCTCATTACAGAATAGAATTCCAGATCTTCATTTACTTTAGATTTACGACGCATTCCCGCAGTGTCTACCAACACAAACTCATGTCCGAATTTATTGTAAAGTGTCTGAATACTGTCTCTTGTTGTTCCTGCAACATCTGTTACAATGTTTCTTTCAACATCAAGCAAAGCATTCGTCAAAGTAGATTTTCCTACGTTCGGACGACCTGCAATCGTAATTTTCGGAAGACCTTCGAAAGGATCTTTATAATCTGTAGTCGGGAAGTCATTAACGACATCATCTAAAATTTCTCCTGTTCCTGAACCTGTAGCAGAAGATAGAGTGTAATATTTTTCAATTCCTAACTGATAGAATTCTGTAGCAGCCAATTCCTCTTTAGAAGAATCCACTTTATTGATCACATGATAAACCGGCTTTTTTGCTCTTCTCAACATCTCATGAATTTCGATATCTGTGTCTGTAAGACCTTCTTCTACATTCATCATAAAGATAATTGAAGTTGCTTCATCAATAGCCAGCTGTACCTGTTTTGAAATTTCTTCCTGGAAAACGTCTTCGCTGTTTACTTCATAACCGCCTGTATCGATTACGGTGAAGTCTACTCCACTCCAGTCAGATTTTCCGTAATGACGGTCTCTTGTAACTCCGGAAGTGGAATCTACGATAGCTTCTCTTCTCTCCAGCAAACGATTAAAAAGTGTAGATTTTCCTACGTTGGGACGCCCAACGATTGCAACAATATTTGACATAAAAAATGTTTAATAACCCTTGAGATTGTACTCAGGATCAGATTATCAATGGGTTACTCCAACTATTGGAGCCCAATTTTTTTTGCAAAGATAAGGTTTTAAAATTTAACAATCGAGAATTGATTTTTCTAAATATCTAGTCTACAAATGTATACTCAATATTTTTTCTTAATTTTAGACTTTAGGCACGAGATATGTTTTTATAAAAGGCAGTACTTTATTTTTATTTTTCAAAATTTTCACTCGTATGAAAAAAATTATCATTATTATTTTAGTTGCATTTGTTATTATTCAGTTTTTTCCGATTGATAAAACGAATCCACCCGTAAATAAAGGAATGGATTTTTTAAGAATTAAAAATACTCCAGAAAATGTAGCAAAGATCATCAATACTTCATGCTACGACTGTCATTCTAATGAAACAAAATATCCGTGGTATTCGAGTATTGCACCTTCGTCATGGTTTTTAAAAAATCATATCAATGAAGGTAGAAGAGAATTAAATTTCTCCACATTTGCAATGTATGAACCCAAAAGGCAAATACACAAAATGGAAGAATGTATTGAAATGATTGAAAAGAAAGAAATGCCTTTAGAATCATATTATATCGGACATCAGGAAGCAAAACTGACTGATGAACAGAGGAAAGAACTTGTTACTTATTTTAAAAAACAAATAGAAGACACAAAAATAAAAATGCAATAAAAACATCATGCAGGAAAACTGGAACAATAAACATATTGTATTTTTTGACGGCGAGTGCGGAGTCTGCAATTTTTGGGTGCAATGGATTTTGGAAAGAGATAAAAATGACCAATTTATGTTTGCCTCGCTACAATCTGAATTTGGACAAAAATTTCTTTCTGAAAGAGATCTTGAGACGAAGCAATTTAACACCATGTATCTTTGGAAGCCTAAAAGTTATTATCTAACAAAATCGCAGGCAGTTTTGAAAATTGCCAATTTACTTGGAGGAATTTATAAACTTGCTGTAATGGGAAAATTATTCCCTTCGTTTTTCAGAGATAAAATTTATGACAAAATTTCAGAAAACAGGATGAAACTAGCGAATCAGAAATGTTATTTGCCAACACCACAACAAAGAAAGAAGTTTATTGAAATTTAAACTTAAAATTTTTCAAGAAATTATTTATATAGTTTGTCATTCCAGAGGAATCTAAATTAGATTTAAAATTATATGACAAACCTTATTATAAAAACAAAGGAGAGCAAAATTGCTCTCCTTCTTCAATTATTGATTTAATGACCAAACTGAATAACTATTCGGCGGACACTGAATCTTGACCCATTTGTCTCCCTGTGTTGTCGGATACCAAGATGAATGACCTGTAAAATCTTTGATTTGCTGACTCGCCCAGTTGGTCTGAATCCATCTTTCCTGCCAATTTGATGAACTGTTGATGTATACAACCAATCCCGGATTTCCATTATAACCATTTCTTCTTGCGATATATTCGTCATTATCGGTGTAAAGAATAGAAGTATTTCCTGTTGCTTTATTATTATGAATCCAGATCAGGTTATTCAGTCTTTCTTTGTTCAACCATTCTTCATAATCTCTATAAAAAATCGTAGGATAACCTTCATGAGTTAAAATATAAGCATAAGCCAGATTTTTATTATTAATGATATCGGTATCATGATTTGAAACAAACGTCACTGCTTTGTAAGGATTTCTTTTCCACATCATGTCGTCGTTTAGTGCATTTAAATTTCCATTATCAAAAGCTTCATCCATTTTATAATACGCAGCAAAGTCAAATACCGAACTGTTTGCATTATTTGCCCACCATTCCAGAGTATTTACGTTTGAATCCCATAATTCACCTACAGAAAATCCACCAACGTTGGAGTTCCAGTTATTGACAACCCATGGCCCAAAACCTTTTACGTAATCAAATCTCCAACCGTCAAATTTCATTACATTTTTATAATATTTCCCTACAGAATATTCTCTTCCCCAAAGCCAATCCTGAACATAAGGATTTGCATGACAAAGATCCGGAAAACCACCGAAAGCTCCTTCATCATTATTTCCGTAAGAGTTTTTGTAAAAATCATTGTAACCTCTCTGAAATTTCCCAGAAGCAACACCGGAAAAATCTGTCCATGTGTTTGTTCCGGTAAAAGGATTTGCCTGAGATTGTCCGCCACTGTTGTGATTGATCACAATATCTGCATAAACCTGCATGTTTTCTGCGTGGGCTTTCGTTATTAATCCTTCCAATTCAGTTCTTGATCCGAAACGCGTTTCTACGCTTCCGTTCTGATTGTAATTTCCAAAATCATAGTAATCTGTAGGATCATACCCCATTGAGTAAGCACCGTTTTGCGCCTTCGAAGCGGGCGGAAGCCAAATTGCACTCATTCCTGCATTTGACCAATCGGTAACTTTGTCTTTAACGGTATTCCACCAAGTTCCGCCGTCCGGAACGTCCCAGTAAAAACCCTGCATCATTACACCTCCACCCGGACCTGCAACGAATTTTCCATTGATCGAAGATGCATTGCCCGTACTGAAAGGTCTTCCGTCATGAGTGGTGACATTCACCGTTTTGTCATGTACTTCAAATTGTTTTGGAGTTTCGTTGATGGTTTCGTCACTGTTCTGGCAAGAATTGATAAAGCCTAAAGCCAATAAAGAAACTAAAAATTGTGTTTTTTTCATATAGAATGGTTTTAATTATTAAACTAACAACTAAAATACAATTTTTACGAAATAAAATTCATAAAACTGAAAATAATTTACTTTTACCTTAAACATGGTGTGTAAATTGTTATAGCATTTTTATTAAAAAACTATAAACTTTTAACTTTTTCAGGACATTTTTTTTATTAATCCATATATTTGCATATTATGGAATACAACACCCAAAGAACTCAGCTTAATATGCCGGAATACGGCAGAATTATCCAACAACTGGTTGAGCGTTGCAAAGAGCTTTCTACAAAAGAAGAAAGAAACGAAATGGCAATGGCAATCATTGATTTTATGGGTCAGAGAAACCCGCAACTACGAGACGAAGACAATTACAAACATAAACTTTGGGATCACTTATATATTTTGGCTAAACATGATCTGGATATCGATCCTGTTTATCCTTTCCCGACTAAAGAAGAACTTGAGGAAAAACCAAAAAGAATGGAATATCCTAAACTTCAGGGAGATTTTAAATTTTATGGAAAAAGTATTCTTCAGCTCATAGAAAAAGCAATCGAACTGGAACCGGGAGACGAAAAAGAAGCTCTGATCGAAGTGATTGCCAACAACATGAAGAAGTCTTATAATGTTTATAATAAAGAACATGTTACCGATGATGTGATTTTCCGTCATCTGAAAGAATTATCATCCAACAGACTTGATTTAACGAATATTGAATCTCTTGAGAAAAGCAAGATCTATTACGCAACCGCAAACCGTAATAATCTCAACAAGAACAATAATAATAGAAATCAAAGCAATACTAACAACAATATTAACAAAAGAAGATTCACAAATAACAACAATAATAAGAATAGAAGATAATGAGTGGGACATTTCAAATAAGAGGAGGAAAAAGACTGCAAGGTGAAATCACTCCACAAGGGGCAAAAAATGAAGCTCTCCAAATCTTATGCGCGGTTTTGTTAACGGATGAGGAGGTAAGAATAAAAAACATTCCGGATATCCATGATGTCAACAGATTGATTGAGATTTTAGGCGATTTCGGAGTAAAAGTGACTAAAAACGGGCACGGTGACTTTACTTTCAAAGCAGACAGTGTCAATTTTGATTATATTAAATCTGACGAATTTAAAAAAGACGGAGCAAAACTGAGAGGTTCAATTATGTTGATGGGACCCATGTTGGCTCGTTACGGTGAAGCTTATATGCCGACTCCGGGAGGTGACAAAATCGGAAGAAGAAGATTAGATACCCACTTCCAGGGATTGGTTGAATTGGGTGCCGAATTTCATTATGATGAGAACGAATACTTCTATTCATTAAAAGCTAAAGAACTTAACGGGAAATTTATCCTTCTTGAAGAAGCTTCCGTAACAGGAACTGCCAATATCGTGATGGCAGCAGCTTTAGCAAAAGGAAAAACAAGAATATACAACGCAGCATGCGAACCTTACCTGCAACAGCTTTGCAAAATGCTGAATAGAATGGGAGCTCAGATTTCAGGAATCGGTTCAAATTTACTGACGATTGAAGGAGTTACTCATCTAAACGGTACAGAACACACAATGCTTCCTGATATGGTGGAAATCGGTTCTTGGATTGGTCTTGCAGCCATGACAAAATCTGAAATTACCATCAAAAATGTCAATTGGAGCCAGCTTGGCGTTATTCCAAATACATTCAGAAAACTGGGAATTGAGCTTGAGCAAAGTGGTGACGATATTTATATTCCTTCTCAGGAACATTATAAAATTCAAAAATTTATCGACGGATCTATCCTTACGATTTCCGATGCACCTTGGCCGGGATTTACTCCTGATTTACTTTCTATTATTTTGGTAGTGGCAACACAAGCTAAAGGAAGCATTTTGGTACATCAGAAAATGTTTGAATCAAGATTATTTTTCGTGGATAAATTAATCGATATGGGAGCACAGATTATCTTATGCGATCCACACAGAGCCACGGTAATTGGTTTAAACCAAGAATCACCGCTTCGTGGAACAACGATGGTTTCTCCGGACATCAGAGCCGGAAACGCACTTCTGATTGCAGCACTTTCTGCGGAAGGAAAATCAATCATTCACAATATTGAGCAAATTGACAGAGGATATGAAAACATAGACGGAAGATTGAAAGCAATTGGTGCTGATATTGAGAGAATTTAAGTTTAGGTCAAAATTACAATTTGAATCACGGCAGATTTAATTAAAATAAAAAAGCGTTCGGAATTTATTTTCTGAACGCTTTTTTTATTTTTAAGTTTATTTAAAGTGTTGAACTTTAATATTTTCGGGAAACGATTTACCAACCGCCGCCGCCACCGCCGCCACCCCCACCACCGGAGAATCCTCCACCACCTGATCCTGAACCGGAACTGCTTCCTGATCCCGAACTTGAAGGTTGCGTTGATGCAGATTGTATAGAATTGGTTAAACTTGAATTGAGGACACTTGCCATTGCAAAATGATTCATTGATGAACCAATGTACCAATTGCTCTGGTATTCGTAAGACATCTTTTGAAGCAGATCATCGAATTTCTTTCCCCAAATATCATCTACACCCAAAACCATTGCAAAAGGCAACAATTTTTCGAAAGACTGCGGAGTCATTTCGGGTGGATTGTGAAATTTAATTTGTTCGTTTTCTGCTGCTCCCATATACATTTTAAAACCTTCAATGAGCGATTTTTTTCTAAGCTTTTCTTCGGACGGACGTTTAATTAAAAACTGATAAATCACCAGAAACATAGAACTCAAAATAATAAAAATGTAACACACATTGAAATTATTGTCAATCGTAAAATCGCTTTCGTTATGAATCAGCACTCCTAAAACTATAAATGCGATGACGGGAAAAACCAAAAATAATTTAAATAAACCCGGAAAAAATTTAAATAACACAGTAGCAATTGCAAAAAGTACCGTTAAAATCGCAAGAATAAAAATTCCCAGAAAGACTTTTTCGAATTCAGGGAAAATTCTGAAACTCACAAAAAGTCCGAGAAAATAAACAAACAAGATTGTGATAATTGGCAGAACTAATTTTTTGGAATTATTTCCTTCTTTCAAAAACGAATCATATTCAAATCTAAGGACAGACTGAAAGCTTTTAACCGCATTTTCAACTTTAGAATTGTATTTTCCGTCGAATTTTATAGCGTCTTTACCGCTTGAAAAAAGATTATTCATCAAGCCAATTTCTTCTTTCGGTAAAGTCTGATCAGGTTCCTTTAGTTTTTTAACGGTAAACATTTTAGATTTAAACAAGCCTAAAATGCCCGAATCTTCACCTTCGAAAATCTGGACATAACCTTTTATGGCTAAATTCACCAAAGATGCTGTGAGAAATTTATTTTTAAAATTTTCATTTTGAATATATCCCAAAGAAGCCGGCGAAAGATCGTCAGGAGAATTGAACTGCGGATAGACAATCGGTTTTTCGGGATCGACCCCATATTTTTTCCATGTAGAATAATAGTAAAGTGATAAGCCTAAAAAGACAATAATGCCTGCAATCAAAATTCCAAATTTTTCAAGGAAAGTTGGCGGCGGCGGCGGAATCATTACTCCTTTTTTGAAACCTACAGCAACTGTTAAACCTTCACCTGAACCGAGATTTTCTGCGCTCCATTCAATCGAATGTTCGGATAGAATTCTAGAAGTACAATCCTGGGAACTACTTCCCAAAACTCCTTTATAACATGAATTCTGTAAAATTCCTGCACCTTGAGGAAGATTGATTGTTGCAGAAATACTGTCAACCGGAAAATCCCAGTCATTTCCATTGACATTCCAATACAGCTCATCATACTTTGGGAAAAAACCGATTTGCTTTTCTGTGGTGTATTGTATTTCGTAATCGTAATCTCCAGGACTTAGAATGACATTTTTATTTCCGACATAAATTTTAAGAAAACCGTCCTCATATTCTTCATGATAATCTTCGTCTACACCGTTTTTCTTTACAGAAACCACACTATATCGCACCTTCTGAGTGGTATTATTAAGATTTCTTGTCAGCGGAAGCGAACGGAAAATCCCTCTTTTAATTTTATCTCCAAGACTGTGAACTTTTATTTTTTCGGTGATGTTTAATCCTGAATTTTTATCAACATCAATATTTGCATGAAAATTAATAATCCTTTCAGAACCTTCATTAAAATTGATCGATTCTGAACTTACAGCTTCTGCTTCTTCCGCTTCCTGACCATAATTAAAAGAAAATATGATAAGAAAAAGAAACGCTAAAATCTTTTTCATCCTTTAAAATTTTACCGTTGGAACTTCTCTCTCTGCAATATTTTCAAGTTCAAAGAATTTAGCTTTTTCAAATTTGTACATATTTGCAACGATATTGCTTGGGAAAGATTCTACCAGAGTATTATTTTCTCTCACCGTTCCGTTGTAATATCTTCTAGATTTTTCGATGTCGTTTTCGATAGAACTCAATTCTGCCTGCAATTGCTGGAAATTGGCATTCGCTTTCAAATCCGGATATTGCTCTGCAACTGCAAATAAATTCACCATCGCCTGATTCAGGTTTTTTTCTGCAATCTCCTTGCCTTCTACAGAGTCTGCTCCTACAGCAAGATTTCTGGCTTTCGTTACATTTTCTAAAGTTTCTCTCTCATGTGTTGCGTAACCTTTTACTGTTTCTACCAAATTGGGGATAAGATCGTGACGCTTTTTCAACATCACATCGATACTGCTCCATGCTTCCTGAACGAGATTTTTGAGTTTTACGAGACGATTGTAAATAGAAACTGCGTATAAAACCGCAATTACTATAATACCAAGAATAACAATAAGTTTGATCATAATTTTGTAATTTAATTTATCTAAAAATAATGTTTTTCTCGGAGAATTGAATAAAATTTGTATTCTACTTTTGCCTTGAAGCAAAAGTAGCAAAAGTTCAAGACTGAAAACTCGACTAAACTTTTAAATAATTTTCTAAAATTTCCAAAACTTGCGCGAATTGATAATTAGTTTTTCAATTTAAAAATTGTCTCGCGCTTCAAACAGTGGAAATTTCTTAACGAAAATTATTCAAAAGTTTTTAACGTCTCCGTTTTCTAAGTCTCTTTACAATCATAAATCAAATTATTTTTTAGAATAAATTTAGAGAAAGTTTATTTTTAAAGAAATATCAAACAAAAAAAGCGCTCAATAAATTGAACGCCCCTCAAACTATATGGACTTACAGCTTATGAATATTTTCTGCAGGTATAATCAACAGTCGTATTCATGAGTTTATTGTTATTCAGGAAAAATTCAAGTTCCTGAGATTCTTCTGCACTTGCTTTGATATGTAATTGAAACGATCCGAAATTTGCTCCGTTCATGTATTCCACATTTGCGCTCAGTACTTTGTAGCAGATTCCCATTTGCTGGTAAATCGCATTCAAAAGATGGTCAAACTTCATTTTTCCATTCAGTTCTACTTCGATGATCAAATCTTTTTTGATGAGGTGTACATTTTTTGGCAAAGCCTGCAAATTTGGCGTAATCATAACTAAAACAATTTGTGATTAAACAATACTTTCTGAATTACATTTTTTGAAATATTTACTCATTAATTCCTGACAAAAGTATAAAAAAATATTAGTCTACCAAATTAGTAGGGTAATATTTTTTAATTTTAACTAAAAAAGAGAAGGTTTTCACCTTCTCTTGATCTTTACAGTTCTTTAATTCTTTCTAATTTCTCTGAAGCAGCGAGTCCGTTTGGATTACAACCCGGTTCGCCTTCCGGAACTTTGAGATTTTTTTTAGTATAAAACTCTTCCCAAAAAGAATTTGTTTTACCTGTTTTGGGATCAATGAAAGTCATCGGTTCCAGTTTAAAAATATGATCTTTCCTAAACGATCTTTCGATAAAATCTGAACAGTAATAAGAATTTTCGTCTAAAATATAATTGAAATTGTATGGTTTCCCTACCATTGAATTTGCTTTTTCAATCACAGTCGGAATCGTTTTTTGAAATTCAGGTTTCAATCTGTAAACAATAACTTTTTGTCCGTCGTTTGCCTGATCTTTTAGAAACTCATCTAAATTCTGTTTTTGAGAACCATTTTTCGGAGCTGCATGAAGTACGAAAACTCCATTTTTATCCTTTTGTAAAATTCCGATATGATCGAACGAAGTATTTTTCTGTTTTTGGGTAACGTTGTTGATCGCTCCGGAAAGTCCGTTTTCCTTTGCTGTGACAAATAACAAATCGCCGTTTTTAAGATCTGATGAAATTGAGTTCTTGCAACCTGTAAATAGAATTAAGATGAATGCAATTGCGAAAATTTTAATAAAAAAATTACTTTTTAAGATTGCTTTCATAAATATTGATCCATTCTTCAACAGTCATTTTTTTACTCAGTTCAGCGATTAATTCAAAAGGAATTTCATCCATTTTCTTAAAACGGATACATGATTTACCCATATCCAATTTTCTTTTAGAATGCTTAGGAAATTCTTCTACAAACCAATTTAAGAGTTCAGGTTTTGCATACATTCCCATATGATACAATGCAATGAAATTTTTCTGAGAAGCCAATCCCATAAATGGTAATGGCGAACCCGAAGTACAATGATAACCTGCCGGAAAAGTTTCTAAAGGAACGTTCCAGCCGATCATTCCGTTGCTTACACCATTTTTAAAGCCTTCAGGTAAATTTTCGGAAATGGTATCAAAAAGCTGTCTAAAAACATCTTTTCTTTCATCAGGAATCTGGGAGACGTAATCTTCTACAGACGTTGCAGGAATTTGCATAGCATAACAGTTTTAAGTTTTCAAATTAACAAAATTTAAATTACATAAAAAAGCAGCCATACTTTCGTACAGCTGCTAAAAAATAATTCAAAATAAAGGTTATTTCTTGATCGCTTTTGTAACAGATTCTGTTCCGTCTTTAAAGCTTACTTTAATCATATACAATCCTTCTTTCAATTCAGCTAAACGAACTTCTTTTGAAGAATCATTTATTTGTTTTACGATACGTCCTGCAACGTCATAAACCGTAACTGATTTGATATCTTTCGTTTCAGAAATGTAGATGACATCTTTGAAAGGGTTTGGATGAATGCTTAGTTTTTTATTCACTGCAACAGATTCAGAAGTACCTAAATTAGCAGATTCTACAGTAAAATTATCTATATGGAAATCATAATCCTGAGTATCACCTACAGAACCAGAAGTCCCATAGAACGCAAAAACTGTATTGGCACTGTTATATCCTGTCAAATCTAAAGAATATACGCTTGAAGTATTGGAAGGTTCATTTCCTGCTGTCCAGATTTTAAGCGAAGTCCATGTGGCACCTCCATCATTCGAAACAAGCAATTGTACATTGTCATCAGATCCCATCGCTGAAGATAATGTATTATTATACCCAGTTAAACCGTAATCGAATTTCACTCTGTAACCTCCGCCTGATAAATTAAAGACATTAGTTTTCAACCAACCTGTTCTAGCGGTACTATAAATATTCATTCTTACAGAATTAGCAGTCCCAGTATTTAGGAAACCACCAGATACCCAATATGGACTAGTTCCACTTGGTCCTGTTGCAGGTGTACCTCCTGAAAGAGCATTTGACCAACAATTCCCAGGAACTGTACTAAAATCATTAGTATATGACGGAATCACTGGAGCACATAAAGTAGTAAATGAACCAAGACTTGTCCATACACTTTTACTTGTAGCACTACATGAAGAACGCATCCACAAATAATAAGTTGTAGCAGGATTAAATCCTGAAACAACAGATGAAACATTACCTGCAGCAATAGTTCCTGTAGGTGTTGTTGTAGCAACAGGAGCGGTATTGGTGGTAGAATAATAGTAATCATATCCATTTGCCGGAGCAGATGAAGGAGCAGTCCAAGAAGCAGTCACAGTATTAGCTGTCACAGCAGAAGTAGAAACAGCACTTGGTGGGAAACATGTAGGAACAGCTTCCCAAACTACATCATCATAATAATAACCTTTTCCATCAGCAGTATTACGTATTGCCAATCTTGCAGTCGCAGGAACTGTATTAGGCACAATCACGCCATAATCAGAATTAGTAATATAACTTGTATTTGCAATACTTAAAGCTTGTAATAAAACGAAAGTACTTGCATCAGTAGGATTAGTTAGATATCCAACATTTAACGTTCCTGTGGCAGCACTAATTCTCGCTTTAAATTTCAACCAATGAGTACCTGCATTAATATTACTCAATTCTGGCAATACGGCAGTCGTTACCGCCTGTGCAGTTGTACTGTATTGGTAAATATTTCTCGTTCCTGATGCAGGACTTGTGCTACTGATAGATAAGGTACCTGTAGTAACGAGTCTACCCCAACAATCAGGTAATACTGCAGCAGCTGCGTAAGAATCAAAATTTTCAGACAGTGATGTCACAGCACCGCAAGCTGATTTAAAAGATGTTGCGTATGCCCACTCTCCTGTTGTGGCACCACATTTTGACCGTACCCACACATAGTATTGAGTATTAGGTAATAATCCACCAATTGGCGTTGTAACTCCAGTAACTCCAGCAACAGAAGGTGTTGCAGTGCTACTTGGCGCAACAGTGGCAGAAGTATAATATACATCATAATTACTCGGTGGCGTTGACGGTGCAGTCCAACTTACAGTGGCAGAAGTTGCAGCAATTGCAGATACTGTAGTGGCAGTTGGTGCAACACATGAACTGTATTTATCTGCGGAAATAGCAAATATACTAAGTAAACCGGAACCAGATGTTTTAGTTATAGCAACACTTGTGATAGTTTTAGATTGATTTGCAGCAATGATTGCCATAGGAATTTGATACATCCTAGGATTTGTACCAGAAGCTGGATCGACTACATCAGTATCGATTTTCACTCTACCAATGCCCTGTATTGCAAATCCGGTCCCATTGTACCAATCTGCAACAGCTAAGTTGGTAAATGATTGAGTGGTACCATCACTAAAATTTACTACTGCACTCAAAGCACCAGATCCACCACCACCAGTAGTCAAGAGATATAAATTATATGCAGCAGTAGCAGTCGTAAACGAAAGCGTTCCTGTATCACCGGTTGCACTTAATTTTAAAGTATTTTGACCAGTGTAAGGAGCAAGCTGATAAGTAAGTCCTTGCGTTGTTGTTACAGCACCCCAAAACTGACCATTAATTGGAAGTCCAAAAGTAAGTACCGGACTTGCAGCTGTAGGTTGATAATCTTTGGACAAATAGGCATTATTTTCGCTTGTAGAAGCTCCATTGTCTATGGGGATAGTTGTACTTGATGCTGCCGGTCCAACTCCATTTGCAATTGCATCACCATTAAACCCACCTGATAATGCTACAGGATAATAGTATTGTGCCGATAAACTTGCCGATGAAAGCAATAAACCCAAACTAACAATTCCCAAAAATCGATTTATTTTCATATTATTAATTTTAACTCTGCTAAAATAATAAAAAATCAATAAAAATCAATTTAAAATATCTATTCAATATTAAATTTTCAATATTTGAGAATAAAACATAATTTTTATTCATTCAAAATATTAACAAAATTCTACTAATAAAATTTTTATCAGTAAAAAAAAATAAATATTATGTTAAAATTTTAAAGAGAATTTAAATTTCTACAAAATATAACATTCACCACATAGTTTTTTACTTATTAAGAATTTAATCCTATTTTTGCCTTACAAATTTTAGAACAATGCCTAATATCTCAAACAGAGCACAACAAATGCCGCCTTCACCGGTAAGAAAACTGGTTCCTTTTGCCTTGAAAGCAAAGCAAAGAGGAACGAAAGTCTATCATTTAAATATCGGACAACCCGATATTGAAACTCCGGAAACAGCTTTGAATGCTTTAAAAAACATTGATTTAAAAGTATTGGAATACGCTCTTTCTGAAGGAAATATCGAATACAGAAAAGCACTGACCGAATATTACCATTCACTGGACTTTACAGATCTTACTCCTGATAACTTCATTGTAACAAATGGTGGGTCAGAAGCTTTAAATTTCGCAATATCTACTTTGTGTGACGACGGCGATGAGGTAATCATTCCAGAACCGTATTACGCAAATTATAACGGATTTACAAGCACATTCAATGTCAATGTGGTTGCAGTTCCTTCAACAATTGACACAGGATTTGCGTTGCCTCCAATCGAAGAATTTGAGAAAAAAATCAGTGCAAAAACAAGAGCGATTATTATTTGCAATCCCGGAAATCCAACCGGATACCTTTATACAAGAGAAGAATTGCAGCAATTAGCAGATATCGCCTTAAAATATGACATCGTTATCATCTCAGACGAGGTTTACAGAGAATATGTTTATGATGGAAAACAACAAATTTCAATGTTTGCATTTCCTGAATTGGCAGAAAACTGTATTATTATCGATTCAGAATCAAAGCGTTATTCTATGTGTGGTGTAAGAATCGGATGCATGATCACACGTTCTAAAAAAATTCATGATGCAGCCATGCTTTTTGCACAGGCAAGATTAAGCCCAGTTCTCTTAGGACAGATCGCAGCTACTGCAGCTCACCAAAATGACGGAGCTTACATAAGAGCCGTTAGAGAAGAATACACCCACAGAAGAAATGTTTTGGTAGATTTACTAAACGATATTCCTGGTGTTATTTGTCCAAAACCAAGAGGTGCATTTTATTGCGTTGCGGAACTTCCCGTTGATGACACAGAAGTATTTGCACAATGGTTATTAGAAAAATATTCTTTAAATAACGAAACCATCATGGTTGCTCCTGCCGGAGGATTTTACAGCAATCCTGAATTAGGAAAAAAACAGGTTAGAATAGCTTACGTACTTAATGAGCAGGATTTGAGAAAAAGCGTTGCGATATTGCACGCTGCTTTAGAAAATTACAATTCAGACAAACGTCATTAATACAATTGAAACATCATGTCAACAGTAAAAACAACTAGTTTGAGATCATTCATTTCTATGTTTTTACTGTTGATATTTTTTTCTTGCAGCGAAAAATCTACCGAAAAAATAAATTCAACAAACCCCGAAGAAATCACATTTATCGGATTGTCAAATGTTGGCGGAGAATTAGGAAGCTACAGCAACATCAGAATCACTAAAGATTCCATCCACTTTGAACAGGGAATGACAGCCAATCAAAAACATAGTGAGTGGCACAAAGCGATCACTCCGAAAATCTGGAAAAACCTGACCTCTTCTTTCAAGATCAAAGACCTGAGTTTAATTGAAAGTTCGCCCAGCATTCAGCATCTCGACGGTATGGATGAAACTTTTCAAATAAAAACTACTAAAAATTCTCACGTCTACGTCAATGCTTACAGCGATACTCACTACAGACAATTCGAGGAATTTAAAATTAAACTCGAAAATATAATTCCTCAAAAACAACAATAGGTTTTTTACCATCTAGCTAAAAACAAATTCAAAACACATCTTCTTTAATGCAGGAAAATTTTTCTTTAAAAGCTTACAACACTTTCGGTGTCAATGCAAAAGCCCGATATTTTACAGAAGTAAATTCTGTAGAAGAATTGATCGAAAACCTTAAACTCTCAAACTCCCAAACACTCCCACTTCTTTTTCTTGGAGGCGGAAGCAATGTTTTATTTACTAAGGATTTTGAAGGACTGGTTATTCAGCTTAATTTAAAAGGAATTTCAGAAGAAATGATTAATGAAAACGAAGTTTTGGTAACAGCAAATGCAGGGGAAAACTGGCATGAATTTGTACAATTTTGCTTAAATAAAAACTATGGCGGACTTGAAAACCTTTCCCTAATCCCTGGAAATGTAGGAACTTCGCCAATGCAGAATATCGGAGCTTACGGAACAGAAATAAAAGATGTTTTTGTAAGTTGTAAAGTTTTAAATCTGGAAACTTTAGAAGTTGAAGAATTTGATTTAAATAAATGCAGATTCGGTTACAGAGATTCAATTTTTAAACAGGAAGGAAAAGGAAAATATGTGATTTTGGAAGTTACTTTTAGACTAACAAGAGAAAATCACATCATTAAGACAGAATACGGCGCAATCAAAACAGAGCTGGAAAATCTGGGAATTCAAAACCCTACGATTCAGGATGTTTCTAAAGCTGTAATTAATATCAGACAAAGCAAATTACCTGATCCGAAAATTATCGGAAATGCGGGAAGTTTTTTCAAAAACCCAACAATTCCTTTAGCTCAATTTGAAGATTTAAAATTAAAATTTGAAAACATTCAAGGTTATCCAAATGGAGATTTCGTTAAAGTTCCAGCTGGTTGGCTGATCGAACAATGCGGATGGAAAGGAAAACAAATCGGAAACGTAGCTTCTCACCAATTGCAATCTTTAGTCATCATCAACGCAACAGGAAATGCAACAGGAAAAGAAATTTTTGATTTTTCCACGATGATTATTGATTCTGTGAAAGAGAAATTTGGGATTGAGTTGGAGAGAGAAGTGAATATGATTTAAAAATAAATTTCTTATTTAAAATTTGAATTCAGTACATTTAATAATTAAAAATTTACAACTTTCAGAAAACAGCCGAAAGAAATCATCCTAAAACACACACAAATGAAAATCGCCATCATCGGAGCCGGAAATATGGGCTTATCTTTCTCAAAATCATTTCTAAAATACGAACTGATAAAACCTGAAAATCTTCAGCTTATCACAAGAAACGAATCTAAAATCCCAAAAATATCAGAGGAATTTCCAAAATCCAAGATTTCAATTTTTAATAATGTTAAAGATTTAGATGCAGATTTAATTATCATTGCTGTAAAACCGCAGGATTTTCAGTATGTTGCAGAGAATTTTAATTTTAAATTAAAAGATCACCAAATGGTTCTTTCGATCATGGCAGGAATTAAAATATCTAAAATTCAAAAACTACTCAATCATCAATCCGTTGTTAGAGCAATGCCGAATTCTCCAACTCTTTTGGGAATGGGAATTACAGGCTATACTTCAGCGCAGGGAATTGCTTTCAATGAATTAATGAATATTGAGCGACTTTTAAACAGCACGGGAAGATCAGTTTATTTGGAAAACGAAGATTTACTCGACGGTGTTACTGCGCTTTCCGGAAGCGGACCTGCCTATTTTTATTATATTGTTGATGCAATGATCAAAGCCGGAACTCAAATGGGAATTGATGAAAATCTTTCTAAACTTTTTGTAAAACAAACCATGCTTGGTGCTTATCATTTAATCAATAATTCCGAGAAAAAACTTGAAGAACTCATCAAAGATGTTGCTTCAAAGGGCGGAACAACTGAAGCTGCCTTAAAAACATTTGAAGACAACAATTTCAAGGAAATTTTGCAAAAAGGAATTTTAAATGCAGAAAAAAGAGCGAAAGAACTGAATGGATAATTGTGTGGGAGTGTTTTAGGGTTGGAGTGTTTTAGAGTTGGAGCGTTTTAGGGTTGGAGCATTTTAAAGTTGGAGCAATATTAATTTTTGATGATTCAAATTACGAAACGCTTGAAACGCAATTCAAGAAACTTGCACATTTGCCATCCCAAATAAACCCCAAAAGTATTGAGGAGAATATCATCTACATCAAAAACTCCCATTCTCGAAAAATATTGAAGCGCTTCTACAATCACAATTGCGGAAACAAAGGCTATGATCAATTTTTTCAGGTCTTTCAATTGAGGAAAAACCCAGCCTAAAAAACCGAAAGGAATAAACATCACAACATTTCCGAGTACGATTTTTATAATTTCAAACCAACTTATCGATCCTTTTATAAACCAAAACGTTGATATTATTGGCTCTAACCTTACAATATTATCATCATACTGAAATCTTCCCATCCCGAAAAACATGAGATAGAGCAAAAAAATCGTGTACGGTAAAATGATGAATTTATAAAATTTCTTTAACATCATTTGCAAAGTTATTCATTTCAAAAGCATTAAATTTGTTGTGTTAAAATAATTTAATGAAATACGTTTTACTTACGCTCATTTCAGCGATGCTTTTGTCCATTTCGTGGCCTACTTACGGAATTCCGTTTTTTATATTTTTCGCACTCGTTCCACTTTTGATGATGGAACATGGCGTATCAAAATTTTCTCAGTTTAAGAGAAAAAGCTGGGTGGTTTTCGGACTTTCCTACCTCTGTTTTATCATATGGAATATCGTGACAACGGGTTGGCTTTACGGTGCAAAAAATCCTGATGGAAGCCACTCAATGATGGCGGTGGTATTTCCTATTTTAGCAAATTCATTTTTGTATTCTTTGGTTTTTCAATGTTATCACTGGTATAAAAACGCACAAGGAAGTTATTGGGGACTGGCTTTTTTTGTAGCGATCTGGATGAGCTTTGAGAAATTTCATCTGAACTGGGAATTTACATGGCCTTGGTTGAATTTGGGAAATGTTTTTTCAGACTATCCGCAGTTTATTCAATGGTATGATACTTTAGGCTCAACCGGTGGAAGCTTTTGGATTTTATTGATTAATGTCTTAATATTTTATACGATCAGAGTATTTGAAGTTGAACGAAAAAGAAAAGCACTTATCAGAAACTCATCTATCGTTGCTTTACTAATAATTCTTCCCATAATTATTTCTTTGATTAAATTTAATAATTACGATGAAAAACCAATTGGTCAGGTTAACGTTTTAATGTTGCAACCTGCCCTTGATCCTTATGCAGAAAAGTATTCTAAAGATAGCATCACTATTGTAAAAGAACTTCTTGCGCTTGCCGAAGAAAACACCAAAGGAAAAATCGATTATTATATTGCTCCCGAAACCGCAATTCCGGGAAGAGGTTCGATCTCTGAAACGGCATTTGAAAAAAGCGGACTTTTGAATGATGTGAAAGGATTTTTAGCAAAACATCCTGGTTCGGTTTTCACAACAGGAATTTCATCTCACCGATTTTATAAAAGCGCAGAAAATTTACCTAAAGAAGCTTATCAGCTAAATCCTCAATTGTGGGTAGAAAATTATAATTCTGCAGTGCAAATTATTCCTAATCAAAAAGTAGAAGTTTACCACAAAGGAAAATTGGTTCCGGGTGTTGAAATATTCCCTTACATGAGTGTTTTCAAACCGCTTCTTGGTGACGCAATGATTAACTTAGGTGGAACTGTAGCATCGCTCGGAACAGACGATGAACGTGTTGCTTTTTCCAATCCTTATAACAAAGGAAAAATTGCACCTATTATCTGTTATGAAAGTATTTATGGCGAATTTGTTACCGAATATGTAAAAAAAGGAGCCAACTTTCTAGCGATTGTCACCAATGATTCGTGGTGGGGCGTTACGGAAGGCCACAAACAACTTTTGTCTTATGCAAGACTTAGAGCTATCGAAACAAGAAGAGAAATCGCAAGATCTGCCAACAGTGGAATCTCTGCCCATATCAATGCTAAAGGTGAGGTTTTAGAGGATACTTTTTATGGCGATCAAACTGCTTTATTTGCTAAAGTCAATCTTTATGACAACGAAACTTTTTATGTAAAAGCCGGAGATTTACTAACCAGATTCTCACTGTTTTCTTTAGGGTTTCTGATTTTCTATTTTTTAATTAAATGGTTTCAGAATAAATTAGAGAAAAAGAAAGCTTAATTTTTTTAAAAAAAATATTGAGACATAAATTAAATAGAAAAAATTAGAAATAGCTAAATATCGCTGTACTAAACATATATTAAATTAAAATTGGTGCAGAATAAAAATAAAAGACAAATATTTATTATAAAAGTTTTACATAAAACTTGTCTGTCTAAAAAATTATTCGTTATTTTGCAACCTCAAATATTATACAAATAAGAACATCGAGATATGTCAAGAATTTGCCAGATAACAGGAAAGCGTGCAATGGTTGGTAACAACGTTTCCCACGCTAATAACAAAACGAAGCGTCGTTTTGAAATTAACTTATTGGAAAAGAAATTTTACCTTCCAGAGCAAGACAAGCACGTTACGCTTAAAGTTTCAGCTCATGGATTGAGAATCATTAACAAGATTGGAATCGAAGAAGCTATCGAAAGAGGCATCAGAGAAGGATTGATTAAAAAGAACTAAGATCATGGCAAAAAAAGGAAATAGAGTTCAAGTAATTCTTGAATGTACAGAGCACAAAGAAAGTGGTATGCCGGGAATGTCTAGATACATTTCTACGAAAAATAAAAAGAACACTACAGAAAGATTGGAATTGAAAAAATACAATCCTGTTCTTAAGAGATCTACCCTTCACAAAGAAATCAAGTAATTTATAAATATAATTTACCATGGCAAAGAAAGTAGTAGCAACCCTACAAAGCGGGCAGTCAAAAAAAATGACTAAAGTTGTGAAAATGGTGAAGTCTTCTAAATCAGAAGCTTACGTTTTCGAAGAAAAAGTAATGAATGCAGACGAAGTGGATGCTTATTTGAAAAAATAATCAGTTACTTTATTTACAATACAGAAACTACTCATATTTTGGGTAGTTTTTTTGTTATCTTTGCTTTTAATCTGGCTGGAAGTCAGAAGCTGGATGCACGAAGTTAAAATATTGTAAGCATAATTGCCGACATCCAACTTCCAACACCCAGCTTCCATCAGTAACAATAAAATTCCATAATTCATAAGATGAGTTGGTTTAAAAATATTTTTAAAAAAGAAGAAAAAGAAACTTTAGATAAAGGTTTGGAAAAATCTAATCAGGGGTTCTTTGAAAAAATGACAAAAGCCGTAGTCGGCAAAAGCAAAGTAGATGACGAGGTTCTTGATGATCTTGAAGAAATACTTATCGCTTCCGATGTAGGCGCGTCTACCACCATCAAAATCATTCAGAGAATAGAAGAACGTATCGCAAGAGACAAATACGTTAATACAAGCGAATTGGACCGTATTCTGCGCGAGGAAATCTCAGGATTACTTCTGGAAAATCCGCAGGCGAACACAGGAAACATCGACACTTCAAAAAAACCTTACGTCATTATGGTTGTAGGAGTAAATGGTGTCGGAAAAACCACAACAATTGGAAAATTAGCTCATCAGTTTAAAGCAGATGGAAAAAAGGTTGTTTTGGGAGCAGGTGATACATTCCGTGCTGCTGCCGTCGATCAGCTTACAATCTGGAGTGAAAGAGCCGGAGTAACAATTGTAAAGCAGGAAATGGGTTCTGACCCGGCTTCTGTTGCTTTTGACACCGTACAAAGCGCAGTTGCACAAAATGCTGATGTAGTAATCATTGATACCGCAGGAAGACTTCATAATAAAATTAATTTGATGAATGAACTTTCTAAGATCAAAAGAGTGATGCAGAAAGTAATTCCTGACGCTCCACATGAGATTTTATTAGTTTTGGATGGATCGACTGGTCAAAACGCATTCGAACAGGCAAAACAGTTTACGGCAGCAACTGAAGTCAATGCTTTGGCAGTTACAAAGTTAGACGGAACAGCGAAAGGCGGTGTAGTGATCGGAATTTCTGATCAGTTCCAAATTCCTGTGAAATACATCGGTGTTGGCGAGAAGATGCAAGACCTTCAATTATTTAATGGTACAGAGTTTGTAGACTCATTCTTCAAGAAGAGATAGATAATCTTTATTTCTTGAAAATAAATCACATTCATTAACATTAAAAAATTTAAACTATGGGAATTTTAGCTTGGATCATTTTCGGCCTTATCGCAGGCGCAATCGCAAAAGCACTTCATCCTGGGAATGATCCCGGAGGTTGGATCGTAACGATCATCATCGGTATCTTAGGAAGTATGCTTGGTGGATGGATCGGATCAATGATATTTGGAGTTGACGTAACAGGATTTAACTTTTCAAGTTTCCTTGTTGCAATTGGAGGTTCAGTTTTATTACTTGCAATCTACAGGATGGTTACTAAGAAATAAGAAACTATTACAAAATAAAAAGCCGGATTTGAAAATTTCAAATCCGGCTTTTTTATGAACATATAATTTAGTTGATTTTAATCTGATAAGGCATTTCCATTTTCACTTCAGACTTTAGATTTTTATCTGTAATCTGTTCTAAAATTTCATAATTTGCTTTACCAATTTTATTTTTAATCACTCTTGCGGAAATATCATCTTCATTTAAATCTGAAAAAATCTGCTCAAATGCAGTCATTTTCTTTGGATAAGAAGAAACATTGTAAGATTTTAAATTAGCTTTTTGTGCGGCAAATTTCACGGCATCTTCCAGACTTCCCAATTCGTCTACCAAACCGATCTGTTTTGCACGGGTTCCGCTCCACACTCTACCACCACCAATATTATCTATTTGCTCAAAAGATTTTTTTCTGTTTTGAGTTACAAAATATACGAACCTTTTATAAGTTCCTTCAACACTTCTGGTCATCAAATTTACTCCGTAAGGTGTTAATCCGTTTAATGAAGAGTAATATGCAGCATTTGCGTTGGTAGCAACAATATCAGAACGCACTCCATTTCTGTTGGCTAAATCTTTAAAATAAGGCATCACTCCAAAAACTCCGATTGATCCTGTAAGTGTATTGGGTTCGGAATAAATTTTATCCGCAGCCATTGCGATATAATATCCACCTGAAGCTGCATAATCACCAAAAGAAACTACTAAAGGTTTTTTCTTTTTCAGTTGCTGAAGTTCAAATAAAATTTCGTCAGAAGCATTTGCACTTCCACCCGGAGAATTAATTCTTAGAACTACCGCTTTAATTTTATCATTATCCTGAAGTTCTTTGATATATTTAATATATTTTTCAGCATAAATATCACTGTACTCGTCACCATTATTGATAGAACCGGACGCATAAAGTACGGCTACCTTCTCACCAGATTTATCGTCATCAGAAAAAGAATCGATATATTTTGTTAAAGAAATTTTATTTAATTTATCGTCTCCATTTAGGCTCAATTTTGTTCTGATCATCTGATCATACTCAGTTTTTTGAATCAGTTTGTCAGCTAATCTGTGCTGTAGACTTAAATCAGGAATCATCCCATACAAACTGTCGACAACAGTTTTGAATTGGCTTACATCCATTTTTCTGGATGCAGCGATTTTTGAAGCAGTGTTGTCCCAAATATCGTTTAGAAGAGTACTCAACTGTTCTTTATTTTCAGGAGAAATATCATTTCTTAAAAATGGCTCAACTGCAGATTTGAATTTTCCGTGACGGATTACTTCGATACCGATTCCATATTTTTCAGCAAAATCTTTAAAGAAAGTAACTTCAGTAGAAAGACCTTTCAATTCAATACCTCCGGATGGGTTCAGATAATACTGATCAGCAACAGATCCTAAATAATAAGAAGATTGTGATACCGTATTTCCATAAGCATAAACAAATTTTCCGCTCTTTTTAAAATCCTGAATTGCAGCTCTCAGATCATCGATCTGTGTAATTCCGGCATTTAAATTATCAACTTCAATACTTATACCTTTAATATTATCATCAGTTTTCGCTTTTCTTACCGCCTCTAAAGCATCATATATAAGGATGCTTGTATTTTTATTATTTACATTGAAAATACTTTGCTGGTCTTCTGTAGGGCTGTCAATAATATCTGTTTTAAAGTTAATAGTCAAAACAGAATTCTTTTTTACACTCACAGATTTCTCATTACTCATTGATCCAAATGCAATCATGACAATAAAAAAGAAGAAAAACACAACACACAGCAACACAATTGCCACTATATTTGCCAATACATTTTTAAAGAAACTCTTCATAAAATAATCATTTTTCAATATGTCGCAACATAAGGTCGTTTTGTTACTGGGAAGTAATATTGGTGATAAAAAAAATAATATTGATGCCGCTTTGGATAAGCTGAAAAACGTAGGTGAAATATTAAAAAATAGTGAATATTTAACATCCGCGCCGGTAGAATTTGTAAGTTCCAATAATTTTTGTAATATTGCAACAATAATATTTACGCATTTTTCACCGATTCAGTTACTTAATTACATCAAGAAAATTGAAGCTGAGATGGGGAGAATTAATGATTCTAAAATATCAGGAGGCTATGCAGATAGAATTATAGATATAGACATCGTTAAATTTAATGATTTAAAATTCACTTCAGAACGTTTGGAGATCCCTCATAAAAAGCATCTTTACGAAAGGGAATTTTCTAAAATATTATTAAAAGATTTTATTTAATCAAAAAACATAAAACATATTGTATGAAACTAGGTTTATTCTTATTGGCCACATTGCCTATTGCTACTTATGCTCAGGACAGTATCGCCGTTAATACTTCAGACCAGTATCCTAATACTTTCTCTTCTGGCTCTGCAAATGTTCAAAAATTCGATAATAAAGCAAGACGATTCAATGATTGGTCTGTTTCTGTTGGTGGAGGTGCTGCATTTATGCTCAATTCAGATCTTACGTCATTTTATGACGAAAAAGTAAACTGGGGTTATAACACTTACGTAAGTATAGACAAACAAATTTCCCATACTTTCGGAGTTAGTATTGTTTATCAGAGAGGAGAAACAAACCAGAAAGGAATGCAGGAAGGTGCACGTGGACTGTTAGCTGGTGTAGGAGTTGCAAAAACGAAATACAACCAAATAGCTGTTTTAGGAGACGTGAATTTATCAAATCTTTTAAGAAGAGTTGATAACAAATCTCCCTATAGATGGGCATTACATGGTTATGGAGGATTAGGTTTACAAAATTTCAATACATCATTGTACGATAATGATGAGTTCAGATGGAGTACTTCTCCTAAACGTGTTCCTTTATTTATTGATCAGAAATTAGATATCAATTCACTTTATTATCAGTTTGGAGCAGGTCTTAAATTTAACGTTTCGAGACTTATTGATATTGAGGCCAAAGCGATGTATATTATCAGTGGGGATGATGAATTTGATGGCGGTGGATTGGCTGGTCCTGCAGATTACGAACCTACAAGCAATAACTCTAAATACAATATGATCAATGATAAAAGATCAGACAATATGTTAACAGTTAATTTAGGTGTTTCATTTAAATTAGGAAAACATATGTCTCATCTTACTTGGCATGATCCATTGCAGGAAGTATATTACAAAACTTATCTACTTGAAAATACCGCAAGCGAACTTGTAGTTTGCACACAGGGTGACAATGATAATGACGGTGTTTGTGATGACTGGGACAGACAATTGAATACACCTTCCGGAGCGAGAGTTGATGGTGCAGGTGTAGCTTTAGATATTGATCTTGACGGAGTAATTGACTTATATGATAAGTGCGTTACTGTAGCGGGATCTGCAGATAATAATGGTTGTCCTAAATAATCAGATTATCAAAAAATAAACAAATCATTTAATTAACTAAATAAAAAAAATACACTATGAAATTAAGTTTAGCAATTGTTGCATTGGCTTTAGCAGTTCCTACTGTGTCGTTTGCACAAGATTCAATAGCGGTAGTTTCAAATGAAGGATATCCGAATACATTCTCATCAGGCTCTGCCAATATATCTCCTTTTACACAAAAATCAAAAAGATTCAATGATTGGGCAGTTTCTTTTGGAGCGGGCGTACCCTTGCTTCAGTCAGGAGATTTGACATCTATCAAAAACGGTAACGGAAAAAACCTTTTCGGTTATTCAGCTTTTGTAAGTATTGATAAAGCTATTACTCATGCTTTTGGTATTAATCTTCAATACGACAGAGGAGAAACAAGACAGGGATGGTTTAACACTAAGGATGCAGCCCCTGCAAATGCAGCAGCAAACAGACAAGAAGGTGCGAGAACTCAGTACAATGCAATTTCGATTTTAGGAGATATTAATTTCTCAAACCTTTTAAGAAGAGTTGACAATAAATCTACTTACAGATGGGCGCTTCACGGTTATGCAGGTATTGGTACTTTAGCATACAGCGCATATTTAAAAGACGATGCAGGTCAGAGATTGATGACTGAGATTAAGCCTTTCAAATTTGGTTCTTTCTTTGGTCAAGTCGGAGCGGGACTTAAATTTAAAGTTAACAGAAGAATTGATCTTGAGACAAGATTAATGTACGTTTACACTGGAGACGATGAATTCGACGGTGGTGGTGCACAATATAGCAATATTAATAAAAGAGAAGAGCAAGTTTCTGACAATTTCTTCAATGCTACTGTAGGATTATCTTTAAAATTAGGAAAACACGAATCTCACCTAATGTGGCATGATCCATTGCAGGAAATCTATTACAAATTGGATGTTTTGGCTAACAAAAATCAGGATATTGAAGTTTGTAAAAAAGGTGATGCTGACAACGATGGTGTTTGTGACGATTGGGACAGACAGCTTGATACTCCTGCCGGTGCAAGAGTAGATGGTGCAGGTGTTGCTCTTGATGCAGATTTAGATGGTGTTATCGATCTTTACGATAAATGTGTAACAGTACCTGGTCCAGTTGAAAACGATGGTTGTCCACTTACTCCGACTGCAACCACAGGTCCTGTAGTTGAAACAGAAAGAACTATGGAAGGAATTGAATTTGATTTAAATTCTGACAGAATCTTACCTTCAAACACACCAATTCTTAACAATGCTGTTAGCTATATCAATTCTTCAAATGGTGCTTACACCGTAATTGGAGCAACTGATACCAGAGCTTCTGACGCTTATAACCAAAAGTTATCTGAAAGAAGAGCAAACAGTGTGAAAAACTATTTGATCAAAAATGGTGTAGATTCTTCTAAAATCAACGCAGTAGGTAGAGGTGAAAAAGACCTTAAATATCCTGAGTGTGATCCAGCTACAAAATGTCCGGAATGGAAAAACAGAGCAAACAGAAGAGTTTATTTCGAAGCTAAATAATAAAAAACCTCTTTATATATTTTAAAAGTCACGCAGTGCGTGACTTTTTTTGTTAAATTAGTTTCTATATTTTTACAGTATGATTTCTTCACACGATTTTCAGGAGCTGAAAAACAAAACCCTTAAACACTTTTGGGGTTATGATACATTTAGAGATTCTCAAGGTGACATCATTGATTCTGTGATCACAGGAAATGACACATTGGTTCTCTTACCTACAGGCGCAGGAAAATCTCTTTGTTATCAACTTCCTGCTTTGCTTAGAGAAGGAGTTTGCTTAGTTATTTCTCCGTTGTTGGCTTTAATGAAAGATCAGGTTAATCAGTTAAAATTCAGAGGAATTGAAGCGGAATATCTTTCTTCAGAACTGGATGATTTTGATGCGGAAGTTATTTACAATCGTTGCAAAGATGGCTTAACAAAACTTCTATATGTTTCACCGGAAAGGTTGACTAATTCTCATTTTATCCAACAGATTGAAGAGATACAACTTTCATTTATCGCGGTGGATGAAGCGCATTGTATTTCGGAATGGGGACAGGATTTCAGACCGAGTTATCAGAACATTAAAGATTTCAGAAAAAATAATCCAGAGATTGCTTGTCTTGCTTTGACGGCAACTGCAACCCCAAAAGTTTTAGAAGAAATAAAAAATAAGCTTGAATTAAAAAAGCCGAACGTCTTTCAAAAAAGTTTTAAAAGAGATAATATTAAAATATTTTCAGAAGAAATTTCAGATAAATACCAACGTATTTTTAATATTTTGAAATATGCTAAAGAATCGGGAATCATCTATGTGCGAACAAGAAAAGATGCGGAGTTGCTCACAGAATATCTTCATCGAAATAAAATCACCAATGTCGATTATTATCATGCAGGTTTGACGACGAAAGAAAAAAATGAAAGACAGAACTTCTGGAATCACAGTGACCAGAATGTATTGATTTCTACCAACGCGTTTGGGATGGGTATCGACAAAGACAATGTACGCTTTGTTATTCACTTCTCCCCTTCTCAGTCGATTGAAAATTATTATCAGGAAATTGGTCGCGCCGGAAGAGATGGAAAAAAAAGTTTTGCATTCATGCTTTGGGATCAACAGGAAATTTTAAATTTTGATCAGATCTTAAGAAATCAAATCCCTAATAAAGCTGAATTTCTGAAAATCATTTCCTTTTTATATTCCAAATTTCAGGTTGCAGAATTTGAACTTCCTGAAAAAGTTTTTCAAATAAATATTTCAGGAATTCAGAATTTTACAAAACTGTCAACGGCAAAAATTAAAAACGTTCTGAACTTCCTTCACACTCAGGAAATTATTTATTACAACAGTAATAAAAGTTTATCATCTTTAGAACTTGCTATAAAAGCAGATGAAATTGATCAGCTTCCCAATAAAGATGCTTATTTTATTGAACTTCTTCTGCGTTCCATCTCTGGAATTACGACGCACAAAGTAATGTTCAGCGAACAAAAAGTAAGCGACAAAATTGGAGTAAGCATTCATTTAATTAAAGAACGATTAAAAGAATTACAACAGAAAAATTATCTTGAATATATTGATGGAGCTTTAGCAAGTGTGAAATTCCTTAAGCCAAGGGATGAAAGAGTGACAACCAGTATTTACTGGAAATTATTTGAACAAATTCAGAAAAATAAGATTCAGAAGTGGGAAGAAATGAAATTCTATATCGAAGATTCCACCTATTGTAAAATGAAGTTGATTCTTGCTTATTTCGGAGAGAAAAATTCAAAAAACTGCGGACAATGTACTGTTTGTGAAAAGAATAAAAAATCTATTTTTGGAAAAAATATGTCTTCGGAAATTGTCAATTTACTTGCTGAAAAGCCGGCAACCATAGAAGAACTTTCAATCCAATTAAATTTTCATGCAAAAGAAGATATCTTAGAAAACCTGATTTTCCTTTTGGATTCAGGAAAAGTAAAAATGCTGAATTTTAGAACATACGCAATAAAATAGGTAATAGGTAATAGGTAATAGGTAATAGGTAATAGGTAAAGTTATATATTTAAAATCTTTTAATCTTTTAATCTTTTAATCTTTTAATCTTTTAATCTTTTAATCTTTTAATCTTTTAATCTTTTAATCTTTTAATCTTTTAATCTTTTAATCTTTTAATCTTTTAATCTTTTAATCTTTTAAATAAATCAAAGAAAATTATCTTTGCAAAATGAAATCACTGAAAGTCGTTTTTTTTGGTACGCCTGAGTTTGCAAAAACAGCTTTGGAAGCCATTGACCAATCTCATCATGAAATTGTAGGTGTCGTAACCGTTGCAGATAAAGCGAGCGGACGCGGACAAAAAATTAATCAGTCTGCCGTAAAAGTTTATGCTGTTGAAAATAATCTTAATGTTCTACAGCCTGAAAAACTCAGAAATCCTGAATTTTTAGAAGAAATTAGAAGTTTAAACGCCGATGTTTTTGTTGTCGTTGCGTTTAGAATGATGCCGAAAATTTTATTTGAAATGCCAAAATTGGGAACTTTCAATCTTCACGCTTCTTTACTTCCTGACTATCGAGGTGCGGCACCGATTAATTATGCAGTGATTAACGGTGAAGAAAAAACCGGAGCCACGACATTTTTTATCAATGAAAAAATTGACGAAGGAAATATTTTACTTCAGGAAGAAATTGAAATTTTACACGATGAAAATGCAGGAAGTCTTCATGACAGACTCATGGAAATGGGCGCAAAATTAATTATAAAAACGCTTGATGGCTTATCTGAAAATTCAATCACAGAAAAATCTCAGCAACACGTTGAACACCCGAAAAATGCCTTTAAAATCTTTAAAGAAGATACAAGAATAGATTTTTCTAAAACTTCAAAAGAGGTTCATCAGTTTATTCTCGGAATGTCACCATATCCGGCAGCTTTCACAACTTTAAAAATTGGAGAAGAAGAAAAAGGATTGAAAATCTACGATGGAAAATTTGAAATTGCTGATTACGAAAAAACTGCGGGAACTTTAAAGATTTCTAAAAATGAATTCAAAATTTACACAAAAGACGGAATTTATTTCCCTTTAGAATTACAGCTAGAAGGAAAGAAAAGAATGAATGTAAAAGATTTCCTCAACGGATTTAGAAACTTCGAAGAAATAAAAATGGCTTGATTTCTCAAGCCATTTTTATTTCTTCGAAGTCAATTGTCAATAGTGAATTAGCTTTGCTGTCAATCTAGTTAGAATTAAAAAATTGACTTGCGAAGCAAAATTGACCATTCATCATTCATTTTATAATTGAACCATTTCCGTCACCTCAACATCATAACCTCCAACTTGAGGCTTTACGTCAGGATTCTGAGTGATTACTTTAAATTTATTAATTCCTAAATTCTTTAAAATCTGCGTTCCGATACCGTAATCTCTATAATTGAAAGATGCAGTCGGATGTTTTTGCTGACCGTCCTGATAATTTAAGAACTGCTGCAATTTTCTCAATGTATTTTCAGAATTGGATACGTTATTAATGAAAATAATCGCTCCTTTTCCGGCTTCATTGATCATGTTAGTTACTTTTTCTAACTGTGGTTTTTCACCATTATTTAGTCTCGTCAAAACATCAAAATAAGAATCTGAAGACTGTACTCTGACCAAAACTGGTTCATCAACGGTCCAAGATCCTTTTGTTAAAGCAAAATGGATTTGGTCGTTAGAAGTTTCTCTGAACGCTAAGAAATCAAAATCGCCATACGCAGTTTTCACTTCTCTCTCCTCGATTCTTTCGATAAGGTTTCCTTTTTTAAGCTGATAATGAATCAAATCTTCGATAGAAACGATTTTCATATCGTGTTTTTGTGCAAAAGCGTACAGCTCCGGCAAACGCGACATGCTTCCGTCTTCATTCATAATTTCACAGATCACACCACCCTCTTTTAAACCTGCTAAACAAGTCAAATCGATTGCGGCTTCAGTATGTCCTGCTCTTTTTAAAACACCACCTTTTTTAGCACGTAATGGAAAAATGTGACCAGGACGCATAAAATCTGTAGGTTTTGCTTTTTCATCCATTAAAGCTAAAATCGTTTTAGCTCTATCCCCTGCAGAGATTCCTGTAGAAGTTCCGTCACCCAAAAGATCTACAGATACAGTAAATGCAGTCTCTTTAGGATCACTGCTTCGGCTTACCATAATATCAAGGCCAAGCTCGTCACACCTTTTTTCAGGAAGCGGCATACAGATCAAGCCTCTTCCATGATACGCCATAAAATTGATGAGCTCAGGAGTCGTCAGTTCGGCAGCACAAAGAAAATCTCCTTCATTTTCTCTGTCTTCATCGTCTACCACTATGATTATTTTACCATTTTTAAGGTCTTCAATAGCCTCTGGAATAGTATTTAATTTAAAATCAGACATTTTTACTTTAATTTTCGCAAAGATACTCATAAAAATAAGCATCAACAATTAATATAGATGGTTTGTTAAGCTTAGAATAACGAGTCTACTGCTCTTTTAATAATCTCATACGATTGCAATCTTTTTTGGTGATCATAAATATGAGAATTAATCATCAATTCATCTACCTGATATTTTTCCTGAAAGGTTTTTAGCTGTTCAGCAATTTCAGATTGGTCTCCTATAAAATTGAATTTCAATTTTTGTAAAACCATAGATTTTTCCATTGCCGACCAAATTGCATCCATATCTTCTACTGGTGCCGGAAAAGGTTTCCTGTCGTTTCGGATAATATTGATAAACGCCTGAAATAAAGTCTTAGAAAGCAAATGCGCTTCTTCTGAAGTTTCTGCAGCTACGCCATTCACGCAGGCAATGATGTAGGGTTTATCTAAATATTGCGATGGCTCAAAATGCTCTCTGTAAATTTTGAAAGCCATTTCCATTTGTTCAGGAGCAAAATGTCCCGCGAATGCATACGGAAGACCCAATTCTGCGGCTAACCATGCACTGTCTGTACTTGAACCTAAAATATACATCGGAATATCTAAACCTTCACCGGGAATCGCACGAACTAACGCATCTGAATTTTCTTTTGAAAAATATCTTTGAAGTTCAAGAATCTGTCTTGGAAACTGCTCATTGATGATTGCCGGATTTCTTCCTAAAGCTTGAGCCGTCAGACCATCTGTTCCCGGAGCTCTTCCCAAACCAAGATCAATTCTTCCCGGAAAAAGTGATTCTAATGTTCCGAATTGTTCGGCAATTACTAATGAACTGTGATTGGGAAGCATAATTCCTCCCGATCCAACTCTTATTTTTTTCGTTCCGTTGGCGATAAAACCGATCAGAACTGAGGTTGCAGAACTGGCAATACTTTCCATATTGTGATGCTCGGCAAGCCAGAATCTTTTATAATTTAAATTTTCAGCAAAGTTTGCCAGAGACAGACTGTCCTGAAAAGTATTGTTAATGCTTTTACCCTGCTTTACGGGAGCGAGGTCTAAAACAGATATTTCAAAGTTTTTCATATCGGATTGTTTATTTCTTCAAAAGTGATAGGCAATCATTTGTTGATTTCATTTAATAATAATTTGAAATACAAATCTAAAGCTAATAAATTGCATTAGTTACTTTTTGTAATTGATGGAATTGATTGATGTGTTGTAGGAAAACTATTGAAAGAATATTTTTGTTTAAATATTTTTTAAATTATTAATTTATTATCTTAGTCACAAACTTTAATAACTTTAAAAAAACTTAAATGCTCTATGAAAAAAATTCTACTCTTCGTCACTTTAACATTATTTGTAAGTTGCTCCTTTAATCAAACATTTTCAAACAGAGAATCTGACAGAGATGAAGCAGCAGAAATTTCAAAAAAATTTTATTGGGAATTGTCGTTTGGAGGAAATCAGGATGATCTTTATAATCTTTTTGGGGAGCAGTTTTTTGAAGTAACAAGTAAAGATAAACTCAATCAGATGAATCTTGTATCTCAAAATGAAATAGGACAAGTTCAAGATTATACCTTAGTAAAATGGGAAACTCTTGTCGTCAAAGGCAGTAATCCCAGAAGTGAATATGTTTTAACGTATGACGTAAAAAGAGAAAAAGGGAAAACTCAGGAAACATTCTCAATGAATAAAAAAGAGGGGGAAATTAAGATTGTAGGATATCATATTAATCAAGGTCTATTAGATAAATAGTTTCATATAATTAAAAAGGCAATGATTGACATTACATCATAGAAATCACTACCTTTCAGATATTATTTCGCTTTCTCTTTCAAAAAATTAAAATGATTAATCAAAATCCTGATTTCATTAAAATCAAAATCATTAGGCAATGCCGTTTTCCATTCGTTTAAAGTTTCTTTGGGGTCAGTTTTAAAAGCTTTTTCGAAAGTTTTAATTTTATCAGAAGTAATCACTCTCGACAAATCAAGCAAACCCTGTTCGGCAAATCTTGCCAAATGTCCCAACACCGTTTCTTTAACCAAACCTCTTTCCAAAGCAATTTCTGAAATGGTTTTTCCCTGTTCAAACAATTGGAAAGTCAAAACTTGTGAAGGAACTTTCGCAATCTTCATGCTGACTTCTTTGTCATTTTTTTCGTCTAAAAGTTTCGTTTCCAAAAGATGTGCGGTCTTCAGACTATTCAGATATTCTTCAATATCTTCGAGCCAGCTTCTCAATTCTTCGTTATAGTTTTTCAGACCTTTTACGCCTTTAATTTCAGAATAAAATTCTTTCAGTGGACTGAAAATTTTGTCTTTCACTTCGCTGAAAAAGAAATTAACTGCACCTTTGGTTTTATTTTCAATCTCGCTCCATTCCTCAGTTTGGTTGATGAAATTATTTACTTTCTGGAAAATAATTCGTTCCAGCTTTTCAAAAATTTTACCCAGATTAACAACATCCCGTTTTAATTGAAGATACAACTGTTTAGATTTTGCGTGGTCGATGCTTTTGGTCGTGATCGAAAGATTATTCCACAGCTCGACTTCTTTTAAAAGCCATTGAGAATCTACAGAACGAAGCACTTTTCTAATACTGTAATCGTACTTTTCTCTGTTCAGAATTTCTTCTACATTATCATTGGCAAAAGTTGCACCTTGAAACTGCAGAATTCTGTTGTCTTTAAAGATCACTTCAGGAGTGATTTTAGATTTTAAAACAATCCCTTCCAAAGTTCGGCAACGAGACAAAGCTACGTAAACCTGACCTGCCGTAAAACTTTTTCCGGCATCAATAATCACTTTGTCAAACGTTAAACCCTGACTTTTATGAATAGTCACTGCCCAAGCTAATTTTATCGGAAACTGTTCGAAGCTTCCTAAAACCTCTTCTTTAATATTTTTTTCTCCGTCTAAAGAATATTTTTTCTGTTCCCAGACTTCTCTTTTTACAGTAATTTCTCGTTCACTGCCTTCGAGAACAACTTTGATTTCTTTTTCGTCTAATGCAGAAATTTCACCCAATTTTCCGTTAAAATATTTTTTCTCCCCGGAAATATCATTTCTGATAAACATTACTTGAGCACCGATTTTTAATTCTAAAAACTGCTCATTCGGATATTGGTTTTCTTTAAATTCACCAAAAAGTTTTGCCTCAAAAGTTGCCGGACTCACTTTTATTTCTGCCAACTTTTGCTGATTGATATCGTCGGCCAACTTATTGTGCGAACAGAGATAAATGTAAGAATCTTCACCTGCATTAAAATCAGGATTGAATCTTTCGTTTAAATGTTCAAAATCAATATTGGCAACATCTCCGTCACGAATTGCATTTAAAATTTCTAGAAATTCTTCGTCAGTCTGACGGTAAACTTTTGTCAGTTCAATCGTCAGCAAAGGAATATCTTTAATTGCAAGACTGTCGAAAAAGAAAGGCGACTGATAAAACATTTTCAAAATATGCTCATCTCGCACCACAGGTGGAAGCTGATACAAATCTCCGATGAATAACATCTGAACACCACCAAAACGCTGATTATTTCTTCGAATAAATCGCAAGGAAAAATCCATCATATCGAGAACATCGGCGCGCAACATTGAAACCTCATCAATAATCAGAACCTCAACCTCACGCAAAAGCTTGAGTTTGTCTTTTCTGTATTTAAAATGTTGTTGAAGGTCAGCAATGTTATTGCCCAAACTTCCGTCAATTCTGTCTGTTGTAGGCAAAAAAGTACGCAACGGCAACCCAAACATTGAGTGAATGGTTACGCCACCTGCATTGATTGCAGCAATCCCGGTTGGTGCTACAACAATGTGTTTTTTTCGTGTTTTTTTTACAAATTCGTTAAGGAATGTTGTCTTTCCCGTTCCTGCTTTTCCGGTAAGAAAAACGCTACGGTTGGTATGTTCTATTAAGTCAAAAAAATGATTATTCATCGCTGCAAAATTACGAAAAATGAAAATAAGGAACGAAATTTGATGACCTTAAAAAATAAAAATCTCCCTATGAAAAACTGGTCAATTAAAATATCTGCACTTGTATTATTTGCAAGTCTTACGATTTTTTCCTGCAAATCTGCACAAAGTAACGATCCAGCGGAAATGCCTAAAGATATTTCAGAAAGACCTGCGGATGAAAGTTCTCAAAAGTATGATGAAGCTCAACTCGATAAACTAAAAGCGTCAATAGAATCTATGGCTGCTAAGGAGAAATGCACAAATGCGGCAGACTGGACTTTCTCTCCCATAGGCACCAAAGCTTGTGGCGGCCCTATTTCTTACATCGCTTATCCAAAGAAAAATGAAGCGACCATTCTTCCAAAAATTCAAGAATATACGCAGAAGATGGCTGATTTTAATAAGAAATATAACATTACCTCAGATTGTATGTTAGCCGCAGAACCAACTGGTGTAAAATGTCAAGCAGAAAAAGCAGTTTTGATTTATCCTTAATCAATAGTTTTAAATAAATATAAAAGCTCTGAACTAAATTTAGTCAGAGCTTTTTATTTTTGCGTTATTCGAAAATAAGTTTTGGCTAAAGCCAAAGGATTACTTTCTTTATTGAAAACGGGCTAAAGCCCGTTCCTGTTGAGTAATTTTCATCTACTCTTTATACCAAGAAGAATATTTCACATAATTATCTGCAATACGATTCACTTCTCCCTCCAGTAATGCCGAAGAAATATCTTTAATCTTTCTTGCCGGAACTCCGCCCCACACTTCGCCGGATTTAATATGCGTTCCCTGAGTCACTACCGAACCTGCGCCAACAATGGAATTCTCCTCAACCAGACAGTCATCCATTACGATAGAACCCATTCCAATCAAAACATTATCTTTAATTCTGCATCCGTGAACGATGGCGTTGTGACCGATAGACACATTATTTCCGATTTCCAATGGAAATTTTTCGTAGGTACAGTGTAACATGGCATTATCCTGCACATTAACCTTGTCTCCCATTTTGATGTAATTTACATCACCTCTGATCACTGCATTATACCAAATACTGCAGTCTTTTCCCATCACTACATCGCCAATAATCGTGGCGGTTTCTGCCAAAAAAGTATTATCTCCGATTTGCGGTGCTTTTCCTAAAAGTTCTTTTACAAGTGCCATATTTTTAATTTGAAAATTTGAAAATGAGTCAATTTGAAAATCATTTAAGTTGTCATCCTGCTTTTTTAAATTACAGTGATAGCAAAAATCTAAGTTCCAAATTCTAACTTCCCAGTTCTTATCCGTATTTTTGTATCTCAAATTTAAAGAAAAAATGCATACTATTCTTATAGAGCCAACTGAAAACCCAAAAGTGATGAAATTTGTAGCTGATTACAACTTGATTCCCGGGTCTTTGGAGTTGGACAGAAATTCAGATATATCAGAAATCCCTTTAGCACAGGAAGTTTTTAACTATCCTTTTGTGGAAAGAATTTTCATTACTGCTAATTTTGTTGCCGTGGCTAAACAGGATACGGTAGAATGGGAACATATTGCCGAAAATCTGAAAAATGTAATTGAGGATGAGCTTTTGGCCAACCCGAGAATCTATCTTCAGAAGAAAAAGGAAATGATTCAGATTTATGCAGAGATGACACCCAATCCCAATGTAATGAAATTTGTTTCGAGCAAAATTCTGATGGATGGTTTTGTGGAAGTAAAATCGAGAGAAGCCTCAGAAGGAGTTCCTTTGGCTCAGGCTATTTTTAAAGATTTTGATTTTGCTAAAGAAGTTTTTATTTCAGATAATTTCGTGGCAGTAACGAGAGACAATTCTGTGGAATGGCATCAGGTAATGATGGCGGTTCGTGGTTTAATTGCCGAATACCTTCAAAGCGGTGGCGAAATTTCAAATATCGTTGCTCAAAAACACGAAAGTCCTGTTGAAAATATTATTAACAGAGATTACACAGATAACGAACAGAAAATTTCTGATATTTTAAATGAATATGTAGCTCCTGCAGTAGAAAATGACGGTGGAAAAATTTCATTAATAGAATATGATGAAGCCAACAAAACTGCAAAAATGCTTTTACAGGGCGCTTGTTCAGGATGCCCAAGTTCTACTGCAACCTTAAAAGGTGGAATTGAAAATATCTTAAAACAGTTCGTTCCAGATTTAGTACAACACGTAGAAGCAGTAAACGGCTAAATATTAGTAATGAGTAATAGGTAATATTTTACCTAAGTCATATTACTAATTACCCATTAATTATTACCTATATAGAATGAAAGGAATATTATTAGTCAATCTAGGTTCACCAAGATCCACCTCTGTGCCCGATGTCAGAGAATATCTTGATGAATTTTTGATGGACGAGAAAGTAATTGATTACCGATGGTTCTTCCGTGCACTTTTGGTTCAAGGAATCATTTTAAATACAAGACCTGCAAAATCAGCTGAAGCCTATAAAACTGTCTGGACAGATGAAGGTTCACCTTTAATTGTCATCACTCAGAAAATTCAAAAAAAACTTCAGAAATTGGTTGACGTTCCGGTAGAAATCGGAATGAGATATGCACAACCAAGCATTGAAGCCGGAATTCAAAAGTTAGTTGATCAGGGTGTGACGGAAATTGTCTTATTTCCATTGTATCCGCAATATGCGATGAGTACAACTGAAACTGTGATTGATAAAGCAGAAGAAGTAAGAAAAAAGAAGTTTCCGGGTATTAAAATCAATTACATTCAGCCTTTCTACAATAGAGAAATTTACACTGATTGTCTTGCAGAAAGCATCAGAGAAAAACTTCCTGAAAATTTTGATGCGTTACAATTTTCTTATCATGGCGTTCCGGAGAGACATATATATAAGACAGATCCTACAAATACCTGTAATCTGAATGATTGCTGTTCCCGTGAGAATAATCCGAGTCACCAGTTTTGCTATCGTCATCAATGTTTTGATGTGACCAATTCTGTAATTAAGAAATTAGGTTTACCAAAAGAAAAAGTGATGGTCACCTTCCAATCAAGATTAGGAAAAGACAAATGGATGGAACCTTATACGGATGAAACTTTGGAAACCATTGGCAAAAAAGGAATTAAAAACCTCGCTATTGTTTGTCCGGCCTTCGTTTCCGACTGTCTGGAAACTTTAGAAGAGATTTCAGTAGAAGGAAAACATCAGTTTGAGCATGGTGGTGGAGAGAATTTCCATTATATCCCATGCCTTAACGATGAAGACCGATGGATTGATGTTGTAAAAACACTCTGTGAGGAAAAACTGAATGAATTTTATTTCGTTTAAATAAATTTTAAAAAATATTGAGGGACATTTGCGCAATCAAATGTCCCTTTTTTATTTATTTTCCATAACACCCCTCAAAAATACAGGGCTAATTATATAAATTTAAATTTATTTCATAATATTTTAAAATTTAATGGGGGTAAGTTTGGTTTTTTAATATTTTTTTGTAATTTTACCCTATCAAAAGATAGGGACAATTTAAAAAATTAGAAATAATGGACTCAAGTATAGAAATTCTAAAAAGAAAAATTGAAAGTTTCACTCCGGAACTTGCAGAGGCGTTCATTAGAATCGTGGACAATTTAGATACGACTCCTAAAACTAATGTTCCGCAATTTCAGTTGGATGAAGTTTTTAACAGAATTCAGTTTCATTCTGAAAACACAAAAACGAAACTTGATTTTTTTGAGAGTATTACAGAACTTGAACAAATCTGTGCGTAATGAAAGTTTTGTTGTCGTCGATTGCAAAAAATGACATCAGAATGTTGATGCGGGTTTTCAATGCTGAAGAACAAAACAAAGACAAATATTTTTTAGATGATTTAAAAGAATCTATCAGTACAATTCTTAGCAATTACGAAAAATTAGATATAAAAAGTAAGGAAGTACAGGTTTACAAAACCGAAAAATTCCCTGTTGATATTCATTATTTATTTGAAGAAAACGACAGCCTTTTTATTACCGCGATTTTTAAGAATTGATTTAATTAAGACTTTTTTGACATTATTATATAGTTTGATTTTATCTGTAAAGGTCTTGTACACCTTAAACAGCAACCTTACAAATGAAAATTTTGTAAGGTTTTTTTTTAACTAAATTTATCTTTAGCTATCTTACAGGCGTTCTAAACTCACCATATCCAAGCAAACCATCATAATTTCTTCCGAAAGGTTTATAGTACAAAAATGCCTGATAAAGATTTTCTGTCTGCCAGAAATTCCCGTTAACTTCACCAAAATTTAAAGCGCCATTCGCTTCTCTTGTAGCAAGAATATAATTGTAGAAACCTTGTTTCAGGAAAATCTTAGCAACATACTTCTTCTGTTCTGCATCATAGAGCATCTGAGATTCTTTGTTTGCTTTAAAATCATTAAATCCTCCCAAAACATACAATTCTTTTTCAATCGGATCAGAATCCAAAGAAAAATACACCCATGAATAATCTGCTTCTCTTTCAGCATTTCTTTCTAATCCCAAATCATTTCTTCGATAATAAAAAGCTCCATTCACGTCTGGCTGATACTGATAATTCAGCGGATACGCCCAAACCGGATGAAGATAAGTATTATTAACGCCGTCTTTCAATCCTGTTTCGTATACCATATCTGCAGGCATATTCATATTTTTATTATCGAAATAATAAAATTCATTATTTCCCGGAAATACAATACTCATCTGCTGAAATAAAATCTGACTTCCTAATGTTGAACTTGGTTTCAGATTGGTAATCTTCATGTTCTGATTATTGTTCTGCATGACGTTCAGCGTCATAGAATTTACATTCGAAGAAAGATCTCCACCTTTTGAAGTTACCTGTACTTCTACTCTTTGGTTGGCATTGGGATTTCTTGCGTCCGCAATTCTTGAAATATTGAGAGTCAAATTAGCCTGATCTTCTACCAAAGAAAATCTCTTGGTGAAAAGTGGTTTATCCACAGAATCTTTATAAATAATGATTTCAAAGTTTCCTGAAATTTTCGGTTTGATTTTATCATTAGGAAATTTTAAAGTGTAATGCGTATAAGCCTGAATCGTATTAAATGAATATTGAAACTGATCCAAAAGCGCATTCATGCTTCCGTTGGCAATCTCTGTAAAGAACAGATTATCATCCTGCCAGTTTCTGTCGTAATGTTTCAGAGTATACCGGTAAACAGTACTGGAATTTGTTAAATCATCGAAACTCAACACCAATTGCTGATTCATATTGATAACCGGCGTTTCGTCATTGGTTTGAGGATTAAACAACTGAATACTTTGTATGTTCTGAGCAAAAGCCAAAGAACCTAAACTGAGTAAAAATATCTGCAACGTTTTCATTATGACGAAGATAACGAATCTCTAAAGAATATTGTATTTTTGATAAAAAAATATTCAGAATATGTTTCAAATACAGGCCTTCGTCTTCAATTTTGCGAGTGAAAATACTTATGTTCTTTTTAATGAAAATAAAAATGCCTGGCTGATCGATCCGGGAAATATGAATGAGCAGGAAACTACTGCCATCGCAAATTTCATCAAAGAAAATGATTTAAAAATTGTAAAAATTATTTTAACTCATGCTCATATTGATCACGTTTTAGGCTTACAATGGGCTTTCGACACGTATAAAGTTCCGGTAACGATGCATGAAGATGATAAAGAAGTTTTGGATATGTTTCAGATCAGCGGAATGAGATTCGGATTTGATCTCGATCATATCAATGTTGATTTAGAATACGTAAACGAAGGTGATATATTGGATTTTGACGGAGAAAAATTTAAAATTTATCACGTTCCGGGACATTCTCCGGGAAGTGTAGTTTACCATAATGAAAATCAGAAATTTATCATTTCTGGTGATGTTTTATTTGAAGGAAGCATCGGAAGAACAGATTTATATAAAGGAAATTACGAGCAATTAATTGAAGGGATCAAAACAAAACTTTTTGTCTTGGATGAAGAAACACAGATTTTTTCAGGACACGGAAATCCTACTAAAATTGGTTTTGAGAAGCAGTATAACCCGTTTTTAAAGTAAATGGTGGAGATATTTTTCTAAATTTAAAAATAGGATTTCTAACACAAAGTTTGTCATTCCGGAGGAATCCAAATCTCGAAAATAATAAAAGCAATACGTGTTGAGATTCTTCCGGAATAACAAAGCGAGTGATTATAATTTAAAAACAAAAACCGTCAGAAAAATCTGACGGTTTTATCAATTTATTTAAAATACTAACCCTTAGAAGTCTAGAGTAATTGAAGCTCTCACAGCTGCACCCATGATCGGTCTTGCCATAATCGTTCCGTCTCCCGATGGAGATCCTGCTCTTGGATCACCTTCTGTAATTCCGATGGTGTTGAAGATATTCGTTCCATCAACTGCAAATCTGATTTTCCCTAACTGATAAGAGGTTCCTGCTCCAAACTCACTAAATGCAGGTAAAGTCTGAACATTTAACTGGTCCTGAAAACGCTCTCCGTAATAATTATAGCTTACATAAGTTCTCCATTCTTTAGTTATGTTAACTGCAGGAGAAATATTGAAGTACAATTTTGGCATTCTTCTTACCGTATTTCCTTCCAAAAGACTACTACCGCTAAGTCCTGTATATTTAGGATTCTGAATAGTTCCATTGAAACTAACCTCAACAAGATTATTAAAAAAACGTGCAAATCCTTCGATCTCTACCCCGTAGTTTTCGGTATCGGCGAATGTATTTTCAGAAGATCCGTTAGAGAATACATCTGTAAATGAAAGGTTTTTAAGTGTAGAATAGAATGGAATCACACCAATATCAAAATTACGGGTGTAATATTTATAACCTACTTCAAACTGATTTGTGGTAACAGGTTTTAAAGGCTGATCAGGATTTACTGTTGTAAAGTAGTTGTAGTATGCTTCTTCATTCGGAGATCTGAAACCGTGAGAAAAACGTGCATAAACTGCATTATTTGTATTAATCTTGTAATTTGCAGCTAAAGTGGAAGAAAGTTTATCAATATCATACTTCCAATAAGAATATTTATTTCCCAAAACGCTCATATTATCATCCGCAGTCGTTGTTGCAAAACTATGAGTTCCGTCTGTTGTCAATCCAGAGTTATTAAGATTCCCTGTAGTTGTGTTTACAGAATATCCTTTGTAAAAATCTCTGCTGTAACGGATTCCTGCGTTCAAGATTAAATTATCGGTGATATTTAAATCTAAATTTGCATAAAGATCATTCAAACTTCCCTGAACCTGAGATTCTCTTAACAGGAAAGACATATCTGTAACACCATTATACGTCTTAGAGTAACCTGTAGAAGTTGGAGCTAAAGAAGTATCAACTAAATTAAGTAATTCAGGTTTATCTGTAGCTGTTGCAAGAACATTGCTCCAGTTCCAATATTGGTTTGATCTCCAGTTTGATTTATAAAAACCTGCTGTAACGGTTCCTTTGTCAAACTTGTAATTGAACTGTAAATCGTTAACGAAATTATTCATCTTTTTATCAATTGCCCAAAAACCTAATTCCTGAACGTAAGCAGGATTTACCAATTGTCCGCTGCTCACTAAAGAATATTGGAAATTATTTCCCGCAATTCCATTGTCATTTGCAAATTTATTTCCTGCTTGAGGTCCTCCTGCAGGGAAAATACCTGTGTAATTTAGATTAATATTTGTGTATCTAGTTTTATTAGTAACACTGAAATTATCTCCTAAATCATATTTAAATTCTGCACCTACAACATCAACTTTCGGGTGAATTCCGTCTTCCAGATTTCTTTTAAAGAAACCACCTCCTGCTTGAGGAATATTTAACTGACTGATATTTCTGTAGCTGTATGTTCCATAATTTGCATCAAAGCCCGGGAATTCTTTTAAATCATTTCCGTTTTGTGTTAAAGGAATTGGTAAATAGAATGTATTTCTGTCGTCCAACTTTTTGTAATATACTTTAGCATAACCTTTGTCAAAAACATATTTCAGATTCATTCTTATTTGTCCTCCGTTATTTGCTTTAAAATCAGTTTTTCTGATACCGTCATCCGTTCTGTAAAAACCACCAACGTTGAAGAATAATTTATCCTGAATTAATGCTCCTCCAAGATTCACATCAGTACGCATCAAACCATATGTACTTGTTTCTAATTTTGCAGTTCCTTTGAAATCATTTCCGCCTTCTTTAGTAATAAAGTTGATTAAACCTCCAGGAGAATTGGTCGCAAAAATAGAACCTGAACCACCTCTCAAAGCTTCTAATCTGCTTACAGAATTATCTACACGAAAGAAATTATCTGCATTTGCGAATTGTAAAGCTCCGTCTTCAAAAACCGGCAAACCATCTTCCTGAACCTGTACAAATTCGTAAGCTCCCGCAGACGGAATACCTCTTGCGAAAAGGTTATTCCCTACTTCACCTCCTGAAGTTTCAACAGCAAAACCGGGAACTCTCTGCAATAACGCAGCGGCACTGATCGGGTTTTGTTTCTGAATTTCTTTTGCAGTAAAAGTTGAAATCGCCGTACTAGATTCAATTTTTGCTTTTGGTCGGGAGTTACCCGTGATAACTACCTGATCAATAGATGCTGTTCTTGTAGAATCCTGAACGGTTTCCTGAGCATACGTGTTGTTAAAATAAAACGTTGCAATACCTGTAAGCAACAGAATTGATTTTTTTTTCATAGCGTTTTGACTTTATTATATGTTAGTTTTGTTTTAATCTTAAATAGACTCCGTTTGTCCAGCCAAACCCGTCCTGATTGGGATATTCTCCACCACCGGCAATGGTTTCTGTATCTAGAGCATTATATTTTTCCATCAGTTTTCCAGTATTATTGTAGACTCTTTCTACATTTGAGCACCAGTTGTTTTTTATTTTTTCAGCTAAATCATCAAAACCATAATTTTTTGAAGATAGAAATCCTAACCATTGATAAGGCGCCCATGCATTCGGAAAATCCCATTGCTGTCCCGAGTTTTTGGTTGTCGTAACAATTCCTCCCTGGTAAAGAAATTTCTCTTCAATCTTTTCTATTACTGCTTTTGCCTGACCCAAATTTGCCAACTTTAAAAATAAAGGGTAAAGTGTAGCAATACTCTCCGATGAGGTTTGCTGATGATTTTTTATATGATAATCTCTGTAGATTTTTCCTTCTGCATCCCAAAAATATTGATCGATTCCCTTTTTTCTGTTCCCTGCTCTCTGACTGTAATATTCTTGCTTTTCTGAAAGGTTTTGTAGCTCCGAAGTTTTAGCTAAGGTTTTTTCCAAATGCCATAAAAGACAATTCAGATCTACCTGAGCAAGATTTAAAGTTTCAATGGTCTGAATTGTCTCTCCGTCTGCAAACCATCTGCTAGAAAAATCCCAACCCGATTCACATGCAGCTCTTACATTTCTGTAAAAATCTTCACCTGCGGGTTCTTGGTAATCTTCAATATCAATTAAATAACTTTCAGGACGTGGGGTGTTTTCAGCATCATAATATCTGTTTAAAGTCGATCCTTCTTTTGTTTTGACAACTCTTTTGGTTGCAGAATCATTTTCTAAGCCTGCTTCTCCATCCATCCAGAATTGATATTCCTTTTCGAGAGTGTCATAATACTTACTGTAGATTTCTCCATCATTTGTGCTTTCAGCAAGTAAATCAAGCATTATAGAAAAGTAAGGTGGCTGTGAGCGGCTCAGAAAATGGGTTCTGCTTGCATTCGGTACAAATCCGAAAGTCTGAATAAGGTATGAGCAATTCTCAACAATATTTTCCATCATTTTAATTCGTCCGGAAACCTGCAATCCCAGCATTACATAATAACTGTCCCAATAAAAAAATTCATTAAAACGACCTCCGGGAACGATGTATGGTTTTGGAAGTTTCATAAGCGTGCCTTTTTCTTCGGGAGCCGTTCTGGTCAATTCATCCCAAAGTTTTTCAATATGCTGGTCAATGGGTAATTGTTCATATCTTTCGATGGTAATTTTAGTTCCTAAAAAATCGAAATTTGATAAAACGAAAGATTTCAGATCAAAATCCTCATTATTTTTTTCTTTCTCATATTTTTCATTGATTTCCGAAATAGGAAATAAAGGAACCGCATCTGTCATCGTCTTCTGATCTTCAAAAATTTTTGATCTTTGAACATCGTCAAACAAAGACTCAATATCTTTTATATATAATTGATTACTCATTATTTTTTAGGATTTATTTTTAATTTACTCATGATAATTGCCGAAACAAATAGCAAAGTCAAAGGAATCAGTGACAGATAAAACGCCTCTTGTCCGCTGAATTCCTGAAAGACAAAACCAGTAATAATTGACCCGATTGTTCCTCCGATTGCAGAGAAAACCACTATCAATCCGGACATTGCACTATGTAAATATTTCGGAATTGAAGCCAGAATCACCGAATTGATACTTGGATAAATTGGCGCCAGCAAACCTCCCATTAATGGAAAAAGGTAAACAACCAATGGTGCATTTAGCCAGTTTGTACCTGCGCTAATTAAAATATTATGTGTTAAAGGTAAAACCAATAAAATACTGATTGCAAAACCAACTACACAAAAGGAAACAACGTAGATCCAGCTGAATTTCTTTGAGAAAAACCCTGACAAGAATCTTCCTAAAGCAAACGCTCCCGCTAATACTGCACCCGCCTGAATGCTCATCGAAGTAGGAACTTTTAGAATTTCTTTATAAAAAGTCGGCGTCCAGGTCTGGAAACTTTGTTCAACCAAAACGAATAAGAAAGCACACAGTAAAAAGAATAAAACTTTTTTGTAGCTGAATAAACTGATGCTGTTTTTAATATCTCCAAGCAAACTCGTCTGTTCACTTTTAGCTTCATTCTCATTCAATTTAGAAAAGAAAAGAAACAGGAAAGACAAAACCGAAAGACCTCCCAAAACCCAATAAACATTCAGCCATTCTGTAGATTTAGGATTATTATCGTCCATAAAAAGACTGAAAAGCACATTTCCCATCAAAACCCCAACCATGAAAAACCCTTCTAGAAATCCCATAAAGCTGGAGTGTTCTTTGTCAGTTTCTGTAATCAAACCTATTGAGGTAAAAACTGAAATTTTAATTAAAGCAAAAGAAATCCCGACGATCGCAAATAATAATTTGAAAAACCAAAACTCATTCGCAAATGGCATTACAAAACACATGCAGCTTACCAGAAAAAGTGCGATCAACATTGAGTTTTTAATTCCTATTTTGGGTAAGAAAGATGCTAAAATAAATGAGCAAATTGCAATCGGAAGATCTTTAAAACCTTCCAGAACACTTGCCTGAGATTTTGAAATTCCGAAGTTTTGCTGCATCTGCAAAATCACGGTCCCAACAGAATTGAGAAGAATTGCAAAGACGAAATAATTTAAAAACAAAACTGCTTTTATATTGAAATTTTTCATGGAGTTAATTTCTTGGTGTCTAAGATAGAAGCATTTCACTTAACGTTAATTTAACATAGTAAATCAATATTTGAACTATATTAATATAATTACTATTTTTAAGGCTTAAATAACATTAATTAAATGAAAGTTACTTTTGAGAGAGTGATTCCCGATGAAAAGAGTTCTTTTCGTACAATCCACAATACTGCGCCCATTTCAGAATTCAAATGGGAGTATCATTATCACCCCGAAATTGAGCTTGTCTGTGTGATTTCCGGGAGCGGAACCCGTCATGTTGGTTATCATAAAAGCAATTATACCAATGGAGATTTAGTATTGATCGGTTCAAATATTCCACATTCAGGATTTGGTTTAAATTCGATTGACCCTCACGAAGAAATCGTTTTACAGTTTAAGGAAGATATTCTACAGTTTCCCGAACAGGAATCTGAAGCGAGGTCTATCAAAAGTCTTCTGGAACTTTCCAAATTTGGAATTTTGTATGATACCGATATTAAGGCTAAGCTTCTTCCAAAGCTAAAACAAATGCTGAAATCAGAAGGCTATAAAAGGTATTTATTGCTTTTGGAAATACTTTTTGAGCTTTCAAAATGTGAAGAGTTTGAGCTGCTGAATCAGGAAATCATGCCTTACACAATCATTGCAAAAAATAAAACAAGATTACAGAATATTTTTACTTATGTTGAGCATAATTACGATAAAGATATTGATATTGATGATGTTGCTAAGTTGGCAAATTTGACTCTACCCGCCTTTTGCAATTTTTTTAAAAAAGCTACTCAAATCACTTTCACCGAATTTGTGAATCGTTATAGAATCAATAAAGCCTGTCTTTTGATGACTCAGGACAAAACCATCTCCGAATGCAGCTACAGTTGTGGTTTTAATAATGTGACGTACTTCAACAGAATGTTTAAAAAATATACTGAGAAAACACCTTCAGAGTTTATTAAAAATTACTCCCACAAGAAAGTGAGTGTAGAATTGAAGGTTGAAACTAAAATTAAAGCTACATTTTTAGAATAAAAAAAGCTGTCCAAAAAGTGGACAGCTTAATATATTTAAATAATTAAAAATCATTTCCATTTAATATTGCAACCCATACTTGGACATTGAATTTCTTCCTGTGGCTCACCTATTAAAAGATTTTCAAAAGCAATAATCAAATCTTCACCCGTCACTTCTTTATGATTTCCCGGTCTTGAATCATCCATCTGACCTCTGTAAATTAGGTCTAATTTATCATCAAAGAAAAAGAAATCCGGCGTACAAGCGGCATCATAAGCTTTTGCGATTGCCTGACTTTCATCGTATAAATAAGGAAAATCAAAATTTCTTTCGATCTGAAACTCAATCATTTTTTCCGGAGAATCTGCAGGATATTTTTCGACATTATTTGAATTGATCGCAATAAATTCAATCCCTGCTTCATTATAGTCTTCATACAATTCTGTCAGCTTATCGATAACATGAAGTACAAACGGACAATGATTGCACATAAAAATCACCAAAGTACCTTTTTCGCCTTTCAGATCATCCAATGACTGAACTTCATTGCTTTTTGAAGGATTCGGAAGTTCAAAAAAAGGTGCTTTTGTACCTAATGCCAACATATTTGAGGGAGTATTCATATCTTTTTATTTTGTCGACAAAGATAAAGATTCTTTTAATAGTTACTAAAACAATAATCTGATTGAGTTAGACTATTTAATCTATTAATTTTTACTATAATTGAAAATAATTTCCTCGAACTCCCATGCAGTCAGCAAACGGCAAAGTATCTAGCTCTTCAAAGTCTTTCATTGTAAGTTAAATTTCAAAAATTATTTGCTTTGTATAGTTAAATGTTTGTAGTTTTGCTAACACTGTTAGTAATATAAAATCATGGGTTTACATGAACGTCGTCAAAGAGAAAAAGAATCTATCCGTGCAAATATTTTGCAGGCAGCATTCACTTTGGCTAAAACTGATGGTTGGGCTTCGCTTTCTATCCGTAAAATTGCAGATGCTATTGAGTACAGTGCGCCCGTAGTTTATGATCACTTTGAAAATAAAGAAGCTATTTTGTATGAAATTTCTATCAACGGGTTTCACTGTCTGCAAATAGAATTACTAAAAGCACAAAAAAAACACGAAACTCCAGAAGATCAACTGACTGCAATTGTAGATGCTTATTGGAATTTTGCTTTCAAAAACAAAGAATATTACCAGTTGATGTTTGGTTTGGGAATGCAATGCAGCGGAAAAGGTTTGATGAAAGAAGAATTTTCATCTTTCCAGGATATGATTTTTGACTGTACTTATGAGATTATCAAGAAAAAAGGTTCAAATGAAGACAATGCTTGTCACTCTTCTCACGCTTTGTTTTCAGCAGTTCACGGATTGATTTCAATTATGATGATGAGAAATGACGATATTCCTTCTACAATGAATAAAACAACTTTGGACGAAACGGTTTCGGCTTTTATTAAATCTCTGTAAATTTTTTTTGAACTAAAAATTAACACCGTTAGGAAAAGTAACATAGAATAATTAACATTATTCAATTAATATAAAAATAAAAAACTTTAAAATGAAACATAACTTCTTTACATTATTTCTGGCAATTTTTTTTCCTTATCATTAACACTGTTAAGAAAAATAACACGCAAAACAACTCAACCAAAATTATATTAAAAATTGTAACCATGAAAATGACACATTAATTCAACATTAAAAATGTTTTATTTTTTTAACCAAAACTTAACACCGTTAGAAAATATTACATCAATTAAATTAAAAACAACATTACTCAATCTAACATTTTTTTTAAAATAAACTAAAATGAAAATAACAGCAAAAACAAGGATTATTGTACTTATATCGAGTATTATTCTTTTACAAAGTTGTACTAAAGCGGCAGAAGGTACAAACGCCGCACCACCTGCACCAGAATTACCAGTATACACTGTAATTACTTCTCCTGCTACAGTTTATCAGGAATTTCCAACTGCATTGGAAGGAAAAAATAATGTAGAAATAAGATCACAAGTTGACGGATATTTGGATAGAATTTATGTAGAAGAAGGTGCTTATGTAAGAGCCGGACAAGCTTTATTCAAAATAGATTCAAGAGCTTACGGAGAGCAAATGAATATGGCCAATGCCAATTTACAGGTTGCCAATGCCAATATTCAGAAAGCTAAAGTGGAAGTTGACAGACTTCAGCCATTGGTAGCTGCAAAAGTAGTTTCTGATGTACAACTGAGAACTGCAAAAGCGAATTATGCAGCAGCAGTCGCAGCAGGATCACAGGCAAAAGCTTCAGTTGGCGGAGCCCGAATCAACGTAGGATTTACAACCATTACTGCGCCAGTAAGCGGCTACATTGGAAGAATTCCTTACAAAAAAGGAAGTTTGATTTCAAGAACAGATGCCAATCCGTTGACCATGTTATCAGACATCAGTGAAATTTATGCTTACTTCTCTTTAAGTGAACTGGATTTTATCGGTTTCCAGAAAAAATATCCAGGAGCAACGTTAAGCGAAAAACTGAAAAATATGCCGATGGTAGATTTGGTCATCGCCGACAATAGTACCTATCCCGAAAAAGGAAAAATGAGTATTGTGGATGGACAGTTTGACAAAACCACAGGAGCCATCAGCGTTCGTGCAGTTTTCCCAAATCCGAACGGAACTTTGAGAACAGGAAACACGGGAAGAGTCCGTATGCCTCAGTTATTTGCCAACACGCTTGTGATTCCACAGGAAGCTACTTTCGAAATACAGGATAAAATCTACGTTTACGTTGTTGGAAAAGATAAAAAAGTAACCGGAAAACCAATCACCATCTCAGGAAAAACAGACAGCTATTATTTTATTTCTGAAGGACTGGTGGCAGGTGACCAAATTGTGTTCACAGGAATCGGAGCGTTGAAAGATGGGGTTACCATTCAGCCAAAGGCGATTTCTTCTGACAGTTTACTTAAAGCAAAACCATTGTAAAACAGCTTTTTTGCTTCTGGCTTTCAATTCAATATTTAATAATATTATTTCTGAAGCATTATTTTTTTAGCCAGTGGCCAAAGGCTAATCGCTATTAGCAACCTAAAATTAAACTTCTTATGTTAAAAAAATTCATAGATAGACCGGTACTTTCTACGGTTATCTCCATTATACTATTGCTGTTGGGAGCGATGTCGGTTTTTAACCTGCCGATAACGCTGTTTCCCGATATTGCACCGCCGAGCGTTCAGGTGACGGCATTTTATCCGGGAGCAAATGCAGAAGTTGTTGCCCGTTCCGTGGCCGTTCCAATTGAGGAAGCGGTGAACGGTGTTGAGAACATGACGTACATGACTTCCAACTCAAGTAACGACGGATCCATGACTTTGAGTGTGTTTTTCAAACAGGGTTCAGATCCGGATAACGCAGCGGTGAATGTTCAAAACCGTGTTTCCAAAGCGATGAGTCAGCTTCCGCAGGAGGTTGTACAGGCGGGAATTTCCACGCAGAAAGTTCAGAACAGTATGATTATGTTTATGGGATTATCAAGTGAAGATCCGAAACAATACGATGAACTTTTCCTGCAGAATTATTTGAAAATCAACGTCATTCCTCAAATACAGCGTATTCCGGGTGTTGCGCAGGCACAGGTTTTCGGAACGAGAGATTATTCCATGAGACTTTGGCTGAAGCCAGACCGTTTGGCTGCCAACAATCTTTCTCCACAGGAAGTTCTGGCAGCGGTAAAAGATCACAATCTTGAAGCTGCTCCTGGTCGTTTAGGACAGGGAAGCAAGGAAACTTACGAATATATTCTAAAATATAAAGGTAAATTAAACAAAAATGCAGACTACGAAAACATTGCAATCAAATCAAACAGTGACGGTTCGTTTTTAAGATTAAAAGATGTTGCAAGAGTAGAATTCGGTTCTTACACCTACACCGCAGCCAACAGAATGGACGGTAAACCTGTCGCAGGTTTTGCCATTTTACAGACAGCAGGTTCAAATGCAAATGAAATCTTAACTGCTATTGAAAAGCAGATTGAAGAAATGAAAACTACCTTACCTAAAGGAGTTGAGCCTATCATCATGTACAATTCGAAAGACTTTTTGGATGCGTCAATTCATCAGGTTGTAGAAACACTGGTCATTGCATTTATTCTCGTTTTTATTGTGGTGTATATTTTTCTTCAGGATTTCAGGTCTACATTAATTCCAGCGATTGCAGTTCCGGTGGCGATTGTCGGCACATTTTTCTTCCTGCAGATGTTTGGTTTCAGTATCAACATGTTGACATTGTTTGCATTGGTTTTAGCCATCGGAATTGTGGTGGATGACGCGATTGTCGTTGTGGAAGCCGTCCATTCAAAAATGGAACAGACAGGAATGCCGGTCGAGCAGGCAACCACAAACTCAATGAGCGAAATTTCAGGAGCGATTATTTCGATTACGCTGGTGATGTGTGCGGTGTTTATTCCGGTTGGTTTTATGCAGGGTCCGGCGGGAGTTTTCTACAGACAGTTTGCCTTTACTTTGGTGATCGCAATTTTGATTTCAGCCGTTAATGCATTGACTTTAAGTCCGGCGTTATGTGCTTTATTATTAAATGATCCTCAGGGAGAACACAGCGAACATGGTCAGAAAAAAGGTTTTGGAGCGAAGTTTTTCAATGCTTTCAACAAAAGCTTTAATAACATGACCAGAAAATACATTTACAGCCTTAAATTTTTAATTAAAAATAAATGGGTTGCCGTTACAGGTCTTGCATTGATCACAGCGGCAAGTGTTTTCTTAATCAATAAAGCGCCGACAGGATTTATTCCAACAGAAGATCAGGGGTTTGTTCTGTATGCAGTAAATACGCCTCCTGGAAGTTCATTGGACAGAACCCACAGAGCCACAGAGCAGATTGATAAAATAATCAATGGTGAGAAAGCCAAAAATCACCTTTGGGTAGCCGACGGAATGAATTTTATCAGTAATTCAAACGCATCACCTTATGCTGCAGGTTTTATTAAGCTTAAAGACTTTGAAGACCGTGGCGAAGTAAAAGATCCCGACCAGATTGCAGCAGCCCTGACAGGAAAAGTAGCTCAGGTAAAAGACGCCAACGCATTCTTCTTCAACTTCCCGACAGTACAGGGTTTTGGTAACGTTTCAGGGTTTGAATTTATGCTTCAGGATAAAACGAACGGCTCTTTTGAACAGTTGGGAACCACTACTCAGACATTTATCGGAGAATTGATGAAACGTCCTGAAATTGCTTTTGCCTTTACAACGTACGCAGCAGGAAATCCTCAGTACACGATTGATGTGGATACAGATAAAGCCAATCAGCTCGGAGTTTCTGTAACTGAATTGATGCAGACCATGCAGATTTATTATGGAAGCAGCTTCGTTTCAGATTTCAACAGATTTGGGAAATACTACAGAGTAATGGCTCAGGCAGATATTGCTTACCGTAACGATGCAGATTCAATGGAAGGAATTTATGTTAAAAATAAAACCGGAGAAATGGTTCCTGTAAAGACTCTGGTTACTTTAAAAAGAACTTTCGGACCGGAAACGGTTTCAAGAAACAACTTATTCAACGCCGTGACCATCAACGGAACTCCGAAACCTGGTTACAGTACCGGTGACGCGATCAAAGCGGTAGAAGAAGTTGCCCAAAAATCACTTCCTCGTGGATACGGTTATGAATGGACAGGAATTACCCGTGAAGAAATCAAAACCGGCGGACAGACTGCTTTTGTATTTATGCTAAGTATTTTGTTTGTGTATTTCTTACTGGCTGCTCAGTATGAAAGTTATATCCTTCCGTTTGCTGTTATTTTGACCATTCCAACAGGGATTTTCGGAGTATTTGCTTTCACAGGATTGGCTGGAATTGATAATAACATTTACGTTCAGGTTGGTTTAATCATGCTCGTCGGATTGTTAGCGAAAAATGCGATTCTGATTGTCGAGTTTGCTGTTCAAAGAAGAAAAGCAGGAAAATCATTGATTGAATCTGCTCTACAGGCTTCAAGATTACGTTTGAGACCAATTCTGATGACTTCATTTGCTTTCATTATCGGTATGCTTCCATTGGTTTGGACGCAAGGTGCCGCAGCAAAAGGAAATCACTCTATCGGAATCAGTACCGTTGGTGGAATGTTTACAGGAGTTGTTTTCGGGATTTTCATCATTCCGGTGATGTACGTCATCTTCCAGTATTTACATGAAAAAATGCCGAGCAGAAAGACTAAAAGAATTCAAAGACAAAAACTGGAAGAGGAACTTTTAGCATCAGCACATTAATAATAAATGATTAACAAAACTTTGAGAATGTTTTAACCACAAAAGTCACAAAAGATTGCACAATTACTATAAGTTAAAATGTTTGAAAACAAAAGACCAAATAAGTTTTTAAAAGCAAACATCTGTGTAAATCTGTGAGATCTGTGGGAAAGTAAAAGCAAAATATTTTCTCCTGTTATAGACAGTTTTGCTTACACTCAAAGTTTTGTGATCAATTTAAATATCCTATTTATGAAACGAGTAAAAAATATAATTATCGCTTTTGGGATTGCATTAGGTGCCGTCTCCTGTGTGCCGAAACTGGCCTATCAGGAAACGAAACCCGAACTTCCCGAAACTTTCAAATACACCGCAACCGCCGACACAGCAAGTGTTGCCAACCTTCAGTGGAAACAGTTTTTCAATGATCCGATTTTACAGGATTTGATTGAAAAAGGAATTAAAAATAATTACGATTTACAGATTGCCTTAAAACAGGTTGCTTCCTCACAGGAAAGGCTGAAGCAGGCAAAATATCTTCAGTATCCTGATATTGGTTTCGGAGTTTCTGCGCAGATTTCAAAACCTTCTAAGAACAGTATGAATGGGCAGAGCTTAAATTTATTTTTAGGTCAGAGTCATGTTGAAGATTATAATGCAGCATTCAATTTATCCTGGGAAGCTGATATTTGGGGTAAAATAAAAAACCAGCAGGAAGTTTCAAAAATGCAGTATCTGCAGACTTATGAAGCGACTAAAGCAATTCAGACACAGGTAGTTGCGGCGATTGCTCAGGGTTATTACAATCTGTTGATGCTCGACAAACAGCTGCAGATTGCAAAATCAAATTTAGAATTAAGCGCCAACACGCTTTCTCTCACAGAAAAATTGTGGCAAAGCGGTGATACGACTTCATTGGGAGTTCAGCAGGCAACCGCTCAAAAGCAATCAACAGAACTCTTGATTACTCAACTGGAACAGAATATCGCGATTCAGGAAAATGCGCTGAGTATTTTGGTTGGTGAAAATCCAGATAAAGTAGACAGAACCATTGAAATGTCTGACACTTCATTGCCACAGGATATTTCCGCCGGACTTCCGGCTGCGATGGTGAGTCGCCGTCCCGATGTCCGTCAGCAGGAATTGGTTTTATTGGAATCCAATTCAATCGTAGGAATTGCTCAGGCAAACATGTATCCTTCATTGAAAATTACAGCTGCCGGTGGCGTAAATTCTTTTAAAATTGACAACTGGTTTTCAATTCCGGCTTCATTGTTCGGTTCTGTTTTAGGAGGATTGACTCAGCCTATTTTCCAGAAAAGACAGTTAAAAACAGATTTAAATGTTGCTAAAATTCAAAGAGAGAAAAACGTTTTGGCGTTCCGTCAGTCTGTTTTGAATGCAGTAGGCGAAGTTTCTGATGCACTGGTTTCCAACGAAAGCTTAAAAGTTCAGGAACAAAAAGCCAGCGAACAGGTAACAACATTAAAAAATGGAATTAAAAGTGCCGAAATGCTGTACAAAGGCGGTATGGCCAATTACTTAGAAGTGATTACCGCTCAGGGTAATTCTTTACAGGCTGAACTGAATCTTGCGTCTGTAAAAAGACAGAGATTAAGCAGCATTGTCGATTTGTACAGAGCTTTAGGTGGCGGATGGAAGTAGTAAATTAATTATATTGTTTGAAGTGCGGTCTCAAGGGATCGCATTTTTTGTTTGAATAAATTTTGAACCATTAAGGATTAATGAAGGAGTTAAGAAATATTAAGTTGAGCTACGCTTTTAGTTTCAATGCTTTTAAAAATCTATTTGATTTTTTCTTAATTCAACTTAACTTCTTAATAAAAATCTTAATGGTTAAAATTTAAACGCAAAGTTTTAATCAACAGATGTGTAATTTTAAGAGGGAGCAAAGATTGGAACCAATAAATTGATTCTGACGAAGCAACTGCCTTAGGCGACTTGTCGCCACTCTTTGCTCCTTAAAAATGATACAGTTTTTAGGTAAATCTTTGCGATAAAATAAAAATCAGATTGAAGTTTTAGAATCAAGATATTCAATCAACCCATTAAAATCTTCCTCCGAATAACCCACTTCTATATAATGAATATTATCCTCCTTTCTATACCAAGTCAGTTGGCGTTTCGCAAATCTTCTCGAGTTTTTCTTGATTTCAGAAACCGCAAAAGCCAAATCCCATTCACCATCAAAATATTTAAAAAGCTCCGAATAACCGACCGTATTCAGTGACGCCAGATTTCTTCCTTCCTGAGATTTTCTTAATTCATCTAGATTTTTCGCCTCATCGAGCAAGCCACTTTCCATCATTTTATCAACACGCAGATTGATTCTTTCGTAAACCGTTTCCCGGGGCGCTTCAATACCGATTCTTATTGTTTTGAACTTCCTCGGATTTTTGTCATGAGAAATATTTTCAGAATATGTTTTTCCGGTTTGCCAAATAACATCAATCGCCCGCAACAACCTTCTCTGATTGTGAATATCTACGTTTTCGTAATATTCCGGATCTAAATCTTTCAGCATTTCCTGAAGTTTTTCAATTCCTTCAGTTTTCCAAATGTTTTCCAGTTTTTCCTGATTTTCTTCGTTAGCTTCAGGCAAATCATTTAATCCTTCAATCACTGCTTTCTCATACATCATACTTCCGCCAACCATAATGACAATATCGTATTTTTCAAAAAGCCGATCCAATAATTCCAAAGAATCATGCTCAAACTGACCGATAGAATAATAATCTTTTACCGAAAGCTGTCCGATAAAATGATGTTTTGCCTGCGAAAGTTCATCTTCCGAAGGTGCAGCCGTTCCGATTTTCATTTCACTGAAAAACTGTCGGGAATCACAGGAAATAATTTCTGTATTAAAATGCTTGGCAAGCTCAATAGCAAGTTTGGTTTTGCCAATTCCGGTGGTGCCTACAACTGAAATCAGGGTTTTCATGGAATGATGGATGTTTGATGATAGATGTCTGAGTATGATGAATAATTTGCAGCAAGAATCTCAAATTTCAAACCTCAAATTTCGAATCAATTTTTAAATGTGCTAAATTAAATGTTTATCTTTGTACGACAATAAAAAACTATGATTTTATCAATGACCGGCTTCGGTAGAGCCGAAGGTGTTTTTGAAGGAAAGAAAATTTCGATCGATATTAAATCACTGAACAGCAAGAGCTTTGATTTAAACATCAAAATTCCTTTACGTTACAAAGAAAAAGAATTTGAAGTAAGAAAAATTCTGAACGATAGAATCATCCGCGGAAAGGTAGATTGCTATATCAATATTGAGAATCTTGAAGAAACGAATGATGTGAAAATCAACAGAAGTCTGATCGATTCTTACATGAATGAGCTTAAAAATATCGCTTCTGACGGACCGGATTTTGAATATCTTAAAATGGCAGTTAGACTTCCTGATGCGATCACTTCAAGACCAGACGAATTAACTGAAGGTGAATGGGAAGCTTTGGCGAAAATCGTAAACAATGCGGTAGATAAGTTTCAGGATTTCAGAAAAACTGAAGGGAAAATTCTTCATGAAGAACTGGAAAGAAACATCAGAAATATTGATAAATCTCTGGCAGAAGTTGTTCCTTATGAGCAGGTGAGAATTGATGCTGTGAAAGAACGTTACATGAAAACTTTAAAAGAGTTTGAGAACGTTGACGAAACAAGATTCTATCAGGAAATGGCTTATTTTACTGAAAAATTAGATATTCAGGAAGAAAAAGTGAGACTTTCACAACATCTGAAATACTATTCTGAAGTAATGGAAAATGAAGATTTTAACGGAAAAAAACTAGGTTTTATTTCGCAGGAAATCGGAAGAGAAATCAACACTTTAGGTTCAAAAGCCAATCACGCTGAGATTCAGAAATTAGTCGTGATGATGAAAGATGATTTGGAAAAAATTAAAGAGCAAACATTAAACGTACTTTAAATTCAAGGTTCAAGGTTTAAAATTCAAGTCTAACCAACTTTGGATTTTACAGTTTGAGATGAATTTTAAATTTTAAATTTTAAATTTTGAATCAAAGAGTTATCATATTTTCAGCGCCGTCGGGAAGCGGGAAGACAACATTGGTAAAACATTCTCTGGAGGCGATTCCGGAACTGGAGTTTTCCATTTCTTGCACGACGAGACAGCCGAGAGGAAGTGAAATTCATGCCATTGATTATCACTTTATTTCGCCGGATGAATTCAGACAGAAAATTGCTGAAGAAGCTTTTGTGGAATTTGAAGAAGTGTACACCGATAAATATTACGGAACTCTGAAATCTGAGGTCGAAAAGATCTGGAATCAGGGAAAAGTTGTTATTTTTGATGTAGACGTAAAAGGCGGAATTTCATTAAAAAAATATTTTGGTGAAAAAGCATTGTCCATTTTCATTGAACCACCTTCGATTGCCGAGTTGGAACGGAGATTGATTTCAAGAAACACCGATGATGCCGAAACCATCAAAACCCGCGTGGAAAAAGCCGAAGAAGAGCTTACCTACGCAATAGAATTTGACCAGATCGTCATCAACAGCGATTTGAATCAAGCAAAAATAGAAATAGAAAGTTTAATAAAAAGTTTTATTGGAAAGTAAAGACTGGAAGTTGGAAGAAGGATGATGGAAGTTTGATTCGTTAAAAAAACAAATTCAATCACAACTAACCTCTTATTTCTTACTTTTAATTTTGATAAAATAAAAACACAGGTCGACATGAGCACCGAAACATTAGAAAAAGCTAAATCTACACTTCCTGTAAAAGGATTTTTAGATTTAAAAGATATTGCAATTCCTCAAGGAGAAGATTTAGTAAAAGCCATTCTCCAACTGAAAGAAGAAAAAAATGCCGTCATTTTAGCGCATTATTACCAACCTGGAGAGATTCAGGATATTGCTGATTTCTTGGGAGATTCTCTTCAATTGGCAAGACAGGCAAAAGATACCGACGCCGACATGATTGTATTCTGCGGAGTACATTTTATGGCTGAAGCTGCAAAAATCCTGAATCCGACGAAGAAAGTTGTTCTTCCAGATACAATGGCTGGATGTTCTTTGGCAGACGGATGTTCTGGTGAAGGTTTGAGAAAAATGCGTGAGCAGCATCCAAACGCTTTAATCGCAACGTACATCAACTGTAACGCCGAAACGAAGGCAGAAAGCGACATCATTGTAACCAGTTCAAACGCTGAAACTGTAATTGAAGCTTTGCCAACTGACAGACCGATTATTTTCGCTCCGGATAAAAATTTAGGAAGATATTTATCTAAAAAAACTGGTCGTGATATGATTCTTTGGGACGGAAGCTGCATTGTACACGAAGCTTTCTCTATGGAAAGAATCGCACAGCAATTGGCAGATAATCCTGATGCAAAAATGATTGCACACCCGGAAAGTGAAGAAGCAGTTTTAAAATTGGCTCATTTCATAGGTTCGACGTCTGCTTTGTTGAATTTTGTTGAACAAGATGACTGTCAGAAATTCATTATCGCAACTGAGGAAGGAATTCTTCACGAAATGAGAAAGCGTGCACCACATAAAGAACTGATTCCTGCTTTGGTTTTCGACGAAAGCTGTAACTGCTCAGAATGTTTTTACATGAAGAGAAACACAATGGAAAAACTGTACCTGTGTATGAAATACGAACTTCCGGAAATCATCATTGAAGAAGAGCTTCGGTTGAGAGCACTGAAGCCGATTGAGGCAATGCTCGATCTTTCGAAAAGCATCAAATAAATTTCAAAGCGGGTTTTTTACTCGCTTTTTTAATTATAAATTTACCAGCCTGCTTTGTCATTCCGTAGGAATCTAGACAGAAATTTAAACTGTTTTGTTTAAATTTCTACAAATGACAATTAATATGAATTACAGAAAAGCAGTTTGGGAATTTCAAATAAAAAAATCATGAGCAAAATATTTTTAGAAGACGTAAAAATCTACGCTTACCACGGCGTTCTTCCCGAAGAAAACATTATCGGGACGTACTATATTTTAAATGCAGAAATTCATACAGATTTGTGGGATGCTGCGGTTTCTGATGATTTGAATGACACGATCAGCTATGCAGATATCAATGAAATCATTCATGATGAAATGAAGGTTAAATCTAAACTGCTCGAGCATGTTGCCGGAAGAATTATTACGAAAATCAGCGAAAAATTCAATCAGATTTCTTACATTAAACTGAGAATTACCAAAACCAGTCCGCCAATGAAGGGTGAAATGAAAGGCGCGAGCATTGAATTGGAGAAAAGTTTTTTATTAGGCAGAACTACAGAAAATGAGTAATTTTCATTTTTAAAAAATCAAACCACAGTGAAGTTATTTAAAATGTTCTTTCTATTGATTTCTATTGGTATTTTTGGTCAAACCAAAACTTCCGGAGATGCGATTTATAATTTTCCGAAAATAAAATCGAGCATTACAATGCCGGTCACTATTCCGTTGTCGGAAATTAGCAATATGATTAATGCCTCAGTGAAAGATTTGATTTTTCAGGATGATTCTTTTTCAGATAACGACAATGATCAATTTAAAGTAAAAGTCTGGAAGACAAGACCAATTCGTCTGGTAGGAAGCTCCAATGAAAGTCTGAACATTGAAGTTCCGCTAAAAATCTGGGCACAGAAAGGCATCGGAACACTGGGAGTGTATTCGTATCAGGAAACTACTTTTGAAACGGTGATGTATTTTAAAACTACGTTAGATTTTAAGAACAATTGGACAGTAAGTACTTTTACTCAGCCGATGGGTTTTAAATGGGTGAAAAAACCAGTTTTAGATTTTGGCAAAATTCAAATCCCAATTACTTCTCTAGTCGAAAAAAGCCTGAAAGAACAACAATATAATTTCTGTAAAACAATCGATCAGCAAATGGCATCACAGTTGAATTTCCAGCAATATGCAGTTTTGGCTTGGAATGCTTTTTCGCAACCTTTTAATATTTCAGAAGAATATAATACATGGCTGAAAATCACACCAATCAACGTCAATATTAGTCCTTTAAAATTCTATGGAAATGAAATTGATACCAATATCGGTATTGATATTTTCTCGGAAACTTATACTGGAACAAAACCAGAAGCTTCGCAGCCTGCAAAAGCAATAATGAATTTTAATTTTATTCCACTCTTAGCCGATCAGTTTGTATTACAGACAACCGCAAACATTCCATTCTCGGAAGCAACGAATATCGCCAAAAAAACTTTTCTCAATAAAGAATTTGACATTAGAGATTCAAAAGTAAAAATCACAGACATCAAAGTATACGGCGAAGCAAACCGGATTATGATAGAAGCCGAAACAGAAGGCTACGTAAAAGGAACGGCTTTTATTTCAGGAGTTCCTGTTTATGATGAAATGAAAAGAAAAATTGTACTTTCAGATACAAAATTTAAGCTTAAAACAGCCAACATTCTCCAGAAGTTAGCCACTTCCCTTTTCAAAGGAAAAATCGTAAAAATGATCGAAGACGAATATGGAATTCCTACCTCTGAACTGGAAACTACATCTAAAAAAAGTATTGAAGAAGCATTTAATAAAGAATATTACAAAGGTCTGAAAATGACAGGCAAAGTATCTAATCTGAAGCCGCATCAAATTCTGCTGAATGATTCCGGAATTACGGCTGTAATTGACACCAATGCGAATTTGAGATTTACGCTGAAAGGATTTTAATAAAAATTAAATAACATAGCTATGAAAAAACATTTAAAAATTATAGAAGATAACAAAGCTTCAAAAGGAATTAGGTTTGCCAATTTTATAATTGACAGAATTGTTATTTACATCATATTTTTTCTTTTCGGAGCATTTTCACTATTAGTATATGAAATTTTCAACATTGAGTTTTTTCTAAATATTACAAATAAAATGGCTACGGCAAGTAGACTTCAAGATATTCTAATAACAACAGCAGTTTATCTTTTGTACGTTTTTTTAATGGAATATTTTACAAAAGGAAGAACAGTAGGAAAATATATTACAGGAACGAAAGTAATGAGTTTGGATGGCTCAAATCCTACTTTTCAGGAATATTTAATCAGAACAGTTTCCAGAATTGTTCCTTTCGATGCGCTTTCTTTTTTCGGGGAAAATGGATGGCATGATACATGGAGCGACACAAGAGTAATTAATATTAAAAACTATAAAGCTGAAAGACAGCGTAAAAGCGATATTGACAACATCGGAATTAAAGAAACAGCATAAAAAATTTGGATCAAATTTAAATTTTAGTATATTTGCACCACTTAAAACGGTGCTTTGGCCGAGCGGCTAGGCAGTGGTCTGCAACACCATCTACAGCGGTTCGAATCCGCTAGGCACCTCAAAAACTCTAGTCTTTTTTGATTAGAGTTTTTTTATTCTAAATATTACGATTTTGATGTTTAGTTCTTGATTCTTCTTGGATAACAGTATCTTTTATAATGTGGCTGATCAAAATTATAATACCAAAATCTTGATTTATTATGACGTCTTGCGACTATAAAATACATAATTGAGATTAACGCCATAATTCCGCAAAAAATAACAGCAGATTCTAAGATTAAATTGTAGTCCATATATTTAAGATTTAGTGACAATAAAGATATAATTAATTATTAATTCAATAATAATCGTTTATGAATAAATTATATTAAAATTAAAAACATTATAATTATTAATTTAATATTAATAAATTAAACAATACATAAACCAATAAAATTGATTTTAACATTTCATTAACTAAAACTTGGCTTCATAATTGAACATACCACATCATCAGACTTTAAAAGCTTGTTTAAAATTTAAAAATTTGAGTTATGAAAAATATATTGTTAGCAGGACTTGTGTCGGTAATTACACTGACCGCCTGTAAGAAAGACGATCAAGTTGCAGAAAAGACGCTCGAACAACAAAAAATAGAATTTCAGGCAAGACAACTTGAAATAGAAAAGCAAAAATTGGCTATTGAAAAAGAAAGATTTGCTTACGAAACGCAGAAAAGAACGGACAGTATTGCCGAAGTTCAAAAAGAAAAAGCGGCTGCAGCCGCAGCAAGACCTCAGGTAATCAGAGAAACAAAAACAATTTATAGAGATGCTCCTTCATCAAATAATAGTGTAGCAAGCAATAGTGGAAGTTCATCACAAGGAACAACAGCTAAGAAAAAGGGAATCAGTGAAGCTGCAAAAGGTACTGCAATTGGAGTAGTCAGTGGAGCTGCTTTGGGAGCAATTGTTAATAAGAAAAACCGTGGCGGTGGTGCCGTAGTCGGTGGTATTATTGGTGGTGCTACAGGTTATACTTTAGGTAGATCACAGGATAGAAAAAGCGGACGAGTACAGCCGAAATAAATAAAATCATTCAGAAAACAATAAAAGATTGCTTATTTTTAGGCAATCTTTTTTATGCTTTTAATTCTAATCTCCATAATTATAATAATTCCCGTCCTCGTAGGTTGGGGAAAATTATTTGAGACCATTTTTAAGACACGGTTATTTACAGGAATTTCAGGGAAAATCCTATTTGGAATTTTTGGAATCAGTATCATCTGGACAATTTCAGCATTTTTCATTCCGCTAAACTTATATGTGGAAATCCCCACAATCATAGTTGGTCTGTTCTGCTTTTTTAAGAAAAAACTATATCTAGATCTGATCGGTTTTTCTAAGAAAGATTTACAGCTTTTTGGGATCAGTTCTGTAATAATTTTATTCTGCGGATCATTTCATCCATACATTTTAGATCATTTTGGATATTATTTCCCAAGCATTCAATGGCTAAAAGAATATGGCTTGATAAAAGGAATTTCAAACCTCGATCTCGTTCTTGGTCAAATGTCGATTTGGCATATTTTCCAGGCTGGATTTTCAAATTTCTCTGATCCTTTCTTAAGATTAAATACGGTTTTAATAATTATCTACTTAATCTATATAATTGAGAAAAAAAACTGGATTCAACTTTGTTTCCTCCCTGTCCTACTACTGTTTTCACAATCTCCAAATCCGGATTTACCGGTAATTATTTTTTCTTTAATTGTTTTAAATGAAATTTTATCGAATAACAATAACAGTTCAATTCTTTTCACATTCTCCGTTTTTGTTTTTGCGATAAAACCGACAATGATCTGGTTACCAATTCTGACTTTTCTCAACTCTATTTTTATCATTAAATCTCAATTTAAAATTTTTACTCCTGGAATTTTACTCTTCTTTTTATTTTGTTTTAAAAACATCTGGACATTCGGATATCCTGTTTTTCCAATATCAATCATTGACTTTGATGTGAGTTGGAAACCAGATCAGGAAGTATTAAAATCTTCTTCGGAATTTGCAATCCTGAAGACATTCGACAATCAATATTCTTATGCAGAAATTCAGAAATTTTCAACCTTTGATTACATTAAAAACTGGTTTTTTCTTGATGGAATAAAATCAGTCATTAATATTTTATTTATTTTAAGTTTAATTATTTTCACAGTTTTTACTTTCATTAAAAAAAATAAAATCATCACCTTCATTTGCATTTCATTGATTGTAAAAAGCATTCTTGTATTATTTTTTTCAGCACAGTACAGGTTTTTTATCGATGTATTTTTCGTCATCATTTTTGTGATGCTTTTCAATTTTTTAAATAAAAAGAAATCATTCATTATTTATTTTGCTTTGATGATATTTTTTGTCGGTTTTATAACTTTTCCGTCAGTCATTACTCACCTCATTCCGAGCTACAGAATGTCTTCTTTTATGGGTAAATTTAAATCTGAACAATTTTATAAACCTTCCACTTATGAATATAAGAAATATCATTCTTTCAAATCCGGAAATTTAAGATTTAATGTTTCAGAAAAATACCCTCTCAACTATGACACTCCGATTCCTGCCATTTCCGACAGTTATGTTTTCGATTATCAAAAAGCCGGAATTTTCCCGCAGTTGATTGACAAAAACGACATCAGAAAAGGTTTTATCTCAAAAAAAATGACTTTAAAAGAACAAAAAGAGGTCAAAAAAATCACGGAGAAAATAAAAAACTCTTATCAATAGTATCAATTCAAAGACTTTATTATCTAAATAAAAATCGGTAATTTTGTAATATGTTCAATACTTTAGGGAATCTGCTCAGTTTGACGACTTTTGGTGAAAGTCATGGTCTTGCGTATGGCGGAATCATCAATAATTTTCCGGCCGGTCTGGAAGTCGATTTAGATAAAATTCAGCATGAACTTGACCGTAGAAAACCGGGTCAGTCAGCAATCGTAACTCAAAGAAAAGAGAGTGATACTGTGAAATTCCTTTCGGGAATTTTTGACGGAAAAACTACCGGAACTCCAATTGGTTTTATGATTGAAAATGAAAATCAGAAGTCGAAAGATTATGATCACATTGCACAATCTTATCGTCCGAGTCATGCCGATTTCACTTACGACCAAAAATTCGGAATCCGAGATTATCGTGGAGGAGGAAAATCTTCTGCCCGCGAAACTATCAATTGGGTAGTTGCAGGAGCTTTGGCAAAACAACTTTTATCAGATATAGAAATCAATGCTTATGTATCATCCGTTGGCGAAATTTTCTGTGAAAAACCTTATCAGGCTTTAGATTTTTCCAAAACCGAAAGTAATGAAGTTCGTTGTCCCGATACGGAAACTGCCGAAAAAATGATTTCAAAAATCAAAGAAATCAAAAAAGAAGGCAACACCATTGGCGGAACAATTACGTGCGTGATCAAAAACGTTCCTGTAGGAATTGGCGAACCTGTTTTTTCTAAATTACAGGCAGAATTAGCAAAAGCAATGCTTAATATCAACGCCTGTAAAGGTTTTGAATACGGAAGCGGTTTTTGTGGCGCAAAGATGACAGGAAGTGAGCACAACGATGCTTTCAACACAGATTTTACGACGAAATCGAATCTTTCCGGAGGAATTCAGGGAGGAATTTCAAACGGAATGGATATTTATTTCCGGGTAGCTTTTAAACCTGTCGCGACGATTTTAAGACCTCAGGAAAGTGTTGACAGAGACGGAAACGCCGTTACTGTAGAAGGAAAAGGAAGACATGATCCTTGTGTAGTTCCGAGAGCTGTTCCCGTTGTCGAAAGTTTAGCAGCATTTGTTTTGGCAGATCTTTTTCTGATCAATAAAACGCGAAATATCAATCAATTTTAAATTTAATAGTAATGGAAAATTACTGGAAAAAAAGTATCTCTTTCGAAGAATATTTTAAAATCGGAAAGGAAAGATTAGAAAATCCAGCCAATCAGCAGGAAATCGATTATAAGCAATATTATGAACTGGGAATTCAGAGAATCAACAGAACTTTAAAAAAATACATTCCGAATGAAGAGCAGCTGAAAGAATCGGAAGCTAAAAACTTTGATGGGAAAATTTTAATTATTTCCGAAGTTTGGTGTGGTGATGCAAGTGCGACAGTTCCAGCTTTGGTAAAATTTTTCGAAGGTAAAAATGAGGTTAGAATTTTCCTTAGAGACGGTGATAAAAGTTTAATCAATCAATTTCTGACCAACGGAACAGAATCTATTCCTAAAGTTATTATTCTGGATAAAGATCTTAACGTAAAAAATTCTTGGGGACCACGTCCAAAATACGGTAAAGAACTGCTGATGAAATACAAAGCTGATCCTGAAAATTACACAAAAGATCATTTTTACAATGATTTGCAATTGTATTATGCAAAAAATAGAGGCAAAGATGCTGTTCAGGAAATCTTAGAATTATTATGAAAAAATTAATCACTTACGTTGTTATTCTTGTCGTTTTGGGAGCTGTCTTTCTTGTTCCGGGAATCAGAAATTCTTTGAAAGATATGTTTTTTCCCGTTGCAACAATAGAAAATGCCGTACATATTGAAGCCGATGATTATGATATAGACTTAATGGGAATCAATGCTCCGAGTACCAACATGAAAAATTTCAGGAACAAACCTGTTTTTTTAAATTTTTGGGGAACGTGGTGTCCACCTTGCAGAAAAGAATGGCCATCGATTCAAAAACTATATGACCGAAGAAAAGATCATATAGATTTTGTCTTGATCGCAATGGAAGACGAAGAAGCAAACGTAAGAAAATTCCTTAAAGAAAATAATTATACCGTTCCTGTGTACATTGCTCAAAGCCCAATCTCTGAGAAGATTCTCCCGAAAGCGTTTCCTACAACGTTTCTACTTGATGAAAACGGAAGAATTCTTATCAAAGAAGATGCAGCAACAGATTGGGATTCAGAGTCAATCCATCAGTTTATCGATAACATTATAAAATAGTTTTAACTTAAGTTTATACTTTGTTGGTATAGTATTTGCGAAATATAGAAAGTTGAAACTATATTAAAGCCGAACACAAAATGAAATATTCAAAACTTAATTTAGCTAAGGAAGCAATCAGCCACAAAGGCTTCGTAAAAAAAATACCGGACATTTTCAGAATGGTAAAAATGTGGAGAAAGGGAGAATATCCAGTTAAATCGATAGATCTTATTCTACCGTTAGTTGGTCTTCTTTATGTTATTTCTCCTATAGATATCATTCCTGATTTCATCATTGTAGCAGGAGTTTTAGATGACATAGCGGTTCTATCTTTAGTAATTCCGAAACTGATCCGTGAAGTGGATAAATTTTTACTTTGGGAAGCTGAACGAAAATACAGCACAGATGGCGCTAAGATAATTGATGCCGAAATTATTAAATAAAATTTAACCATTCCTTTTCGGGATGGTTTTTTTGTAAATTGTCTTCATTGCTCCCAAGTAATTTCAATACAAAATCACATTTTCACCTGCAAAGCAAAATTCACAATTGACATTTAACATCATTTCCTTAAATTTGCAATATCTAATAAAAAATAATGGAAAGTAAAAAAGAATTCTTTTTAGAGTGCTATAAACTTGGCATCATCAAATTCGGAAGATTTACCTTAAAAAGCGGAATTGAAAGTCCGTTTTATGTAGACTTAAGACCTTTGGCTTCAGATCCTAAAATTTTGAAAAATTTAGCTAATTATTTATTGGAAATGCTTCCTTTGGATAATTTTGATCTGATCTGCGGAGTTCCTTATGCTGCACTTCCGATGGCGACAGCAATGTCTCTGGAAAGCTATATTCCATTAATTATTAAAAGAAAAGAAGCTAAAAACTACGGTACAAAAAAACTGATTGAAGGAATTTACCAGAAAGGGCAAAACTGTCTTTTGGTAGAAGATGTCATTACTTCCGGAAAATCATTAATCGAGACCATTGCAGAAGTTGAGCAGGAAGATCTTAAAGTTGCCGACATTGTTGTTGTTCTTGACAGAGAACAAGGTGGAAAACAGCTTTTGGAAAGCAAAGGATACAGAGTTCATACCCTTTTCAATATTTCAGAAGTTTGTACGATTCTTCAGGAAGAAGGCGAACTTTCTGACGACGAAGTAAAAAGAATCCAGGATTTTCTTGCCGGAAACCACATTCAATTTGAAGAAAAAACAAGACTTTCTTACCAAGAGAAATTTGAAACTTCACAACATTCTGTTTCAAAAAAATTATTAGAAATCGCTTTGGCAAAAGAATCTAATCTTATTGCTTCTGCTGACGTTACTACAACTCAGGAATTACTGGAACTTGCAGAGAAAGTTGGTCCACATATTATTGCTTTAAAAACTCACATCGATATTATATCTGATTTTGATTATCAAAACACGATCGTTCCACTGAAAGAACTGGCTTCAAAACATCAGTTTTTGTTGATGGAAGACAGAAAATTTGCCGACATCGGAAACACACAGGAACTACAATTTACAAGCGGAGTTTTCAAAATTACAGATTGGGCAGATTTTGTGACTTCTCAGGTTATCGGTGGTTTTGAATCTTTAGACTGTTTCAAAAATGTTGGTGTTGTGGCAATTATCGGAATGTCTTCAAAAGGAGCTTTGACGACAAACAGCTACAGAGAAGAAGCTTTAAAAGTCGCTCAATCGCATCCAAACGTAATTGGTGGAGTTTCTCAAAATGTACTTCCTGATGAAATGCTTTTGTTTACACCGGGAGTTAATTTGGCAGATTCCGGTGATGGAAAAGGTCAGCAATATAACACTCCGGATCATGTCTTTAAAACCCTTCATACCGATTTCATTATCGTAGGAAGAGGAATTTATAAATCTGAAGATCCGGCTGAAGCTGCAATTACGTATAAAAATGAAGGTTGGAAAGCGTATTTAAATTCTTTAGAAAAAAATTCGATTCAGCAGTAAAATCATCTTAATTATATTTAAAATAAGTTATATTTGATGCTTTATCATCAAATTGAAAAAGTTTAGTATTTGTTTTATTCTGTTTTGGGGAATTGTGCAGGTTTCTGCACAGAAAGACAGCATTTTTGTAGCTGCAAAATTATCTCAGAACAAAAAGATTCTTGAGGTAAAACAGGAAATTATTTATCATAATTATTCTGAAAAACCTCTGGACAGTATCAAACTTCTCAATTGGGTAGCAGCTTACAACAAAAGAGGAACTTCTTTGGTTTACCGTAAACTTGAAGATCGTAATAACAGTCTCCATTTTGCAAAACCTGAATTATTAGGTAAAGTTTTTGATTTACAAGTCAATAATAATGACAACCAACTGATTACCAAAAACAATTTATCTGAAGAGAATTTATACTTTGTTTTGAATAAACCTTTGGAGCTTGGTGAAAGTATAAAATTGCAATTACAATATCAGATTCAACTTCCTGATAAGAGATTCACAGGATACGGAACTTCTGAAAACAATATTGCTTTAAAATATTTCTTTATTGTTCCGGATCATTTTGATCCGGACAATATTTCTTCAAGAAATTTTCAGGATACTGAAGAATCTGTTAATTTCAATACCAACTGGACAGTCAATTTTGATCTTCCGACAAATTATTTTGTAGAAGGAAATCTTCAGCAGAACTCAATCAATTCTTTTAACGGATATTTAGACACTGATCCTGAATTCGTGATTTCTCAAAATCAGTTTCAGACAATCAAAATAAATTTAGAGGACATTCAAACCGAAATTAAATTCGGATATGCAATCAGTCAGCAGGAAATTCAGAATTTAGAATTTTTTCTTCCTCTTCATCTCAGATTTATCAAAGAAAAAATAGGCTATGTCCCGGAACGAATTTTTATTTCAGATAAATTTAGGGCAAAAGAAGATTTTTTTGGAAACAACGATATAAGTTTCTGGAAATTCAGATTTAAACTTTTCACAGATGCTGAAAAAGTTGATCTTGATTATTTTGGAATTATTGCCAAAAAAATTCTCGATCAGAGTGTCATTACCAACAAGGAAGATCACCATTGGTTTAAAAACGGGCTAAAATCTTATCTTGAAATTCAATATTTAAAAAAATTCTACGGCGAAACAAAGCTCTTAGGAAAATTGCCCGAAACAAGTATTCTGGGAATCAAGCCTTTAAAATGGTTTCACGCTTCGGATGTTAAATTGCTTGATCGTTATGGCTTGGCTTACCAATACATCATGTCTCAAAATCTCGACCAGAAAATCGACGAACCTTTTTCTGCATTGAGTAATTTCAACGACATGGCAATCAGCAGCTTTGAAACGGGAAGTCTTTTTAGTTTTTCTGCCAATAAAATGGGTGAAGAAAATTTCAATAATTTACTTAAAACTTATATTGCTGAAAACAGAGATAAAGAAATCAATCCTGAAGAGTTTTTGAAGCAACTTTCACAAAAAGAGCCATCAACAAATTACTTAACTGAATTTTTAAAGCAAAAGAACAGAGTTAATTTTAAATTGAAAAAATTTAGAACTAAAGATGATTCTTTAGAAATCAGAATTGCAAAAAATACCGACAAAGCCATACCTGTAAAGCTGGAAACACAAACACGAGATGGTGAAAGAAAATCTTACTGGATAGAAACCGCTGAAAATGAAAGGCTGAAAACCGTCAATCTTCCTGCAGAAAACATTTACAAGATTACATTGAATGATGATTATGTTTTCCCGGAAGCTAATTATCGTGACAATTTTTTATACACAAAAGGATTATTTTCAAATTCAAAAAAAATTAAAATTAAGCTGATCAAGGATATTCCGAATCCTGAGTTTAATGAAATTTACCTCAACCCGAGAATTAAATTCACCAATACATACGACAAGTTTCTGATCGGGATGAATTTTAAGAATCAATCGCTTTTTGATCAGAAATTCCTCTACTCTATAACGCCGTCTTTCAGTACTGGAACAGGAAAATTGACCGGATCAGGAGCAGTTGAATATTCGTTTCTTCCAGCGGAAAGCGTGATTCAGAGTCTGACTTTTGGAGTTTCAGGATCGTATTTTCATTATGATTATGATCTGGCTTATCAAAAAGGTTCATTATATTCTGCTATCAGATTCAGGAAAAATCCCCGAAGTACTGTAAGTCGCGGAGCAAGTTTTTCGTATAACTATTTCCAAAGAGATCTGAATGCAAAGATGATCGCAGAACAGGATTATGAAAAATACAATCTTTGGACACTCGGTTACGGATTTGCTGATAATCAGATGATTCATGAGAAAAGCTTCAGCATCAGTACTCAGGGAATGCAGGACTTTAATAAAATCACCGCGGAAGCATTTTACAGATGGGAATTTGCACCTAGACAGAAATTGAGCTTAAGATTATTCGGAGGATATTTTGCCAGAAATGAGACTAGAAACAATACTTTCGATTTCGGAATCTCACGGGTTTCCGATTATTCTTTTTCTTATAATCTTTTGGGACAAAGCGCAACAGGTGGGATTTTGTCTCAGCAATTTGTTTTAGCAGATGGTGGTTTCAAATCTTTCATTCCGGGAACTGTGAATCAGTGGATTACCTCATTCAATGTTGATACGAGTGTCTGGAAAATTTTCCATATTTATGCCGATGCAGGAGTTTATAAAAACAAAAATAATCCTACTCAATTTATTTGGGACAGTGGAGTGAAAGTAAGAGTAATTCCTGATTTTCTTGAAATTTACTTCCCGGTACAATCTTCTCTAGGTTTTGAACCCGGCTTTAAAGATTACGGAAAACGCATAAGATATACACTGATTTTGAATTTAAGCACAATCATCAATGCTGCAAGAAGAGGTTGGTATTAAAAAAAACAGTTGCCGAATTGACAACTGTTCTTTTTTCTGATTAAATTTAAATAATTAATCTTTTAATATTTTTTGAGAAACAGGTTGATTATTTACCATACCTGTTACGATGTAATTACCTTTTTGTAATTCAGCAATATTCAAAGTTGCTCCGCCTTTTACAGAAGCTGTTTTGACAAGTTGCCCGTTCAGACTATAGATTTTGACATCTTTTACGTCTGCTCCGAAAGTTATTTCTTCATTTTTAACAAATGAATTTTTAATAAATTGTGATTTCAGAGAATTATTTGACACATCACTTACAGCTAAAGTTCCTGATGATTGAGGAGTTGGCAATGATATGGTAAAGTCTACATTATTATTATTCGTATCACCACTTGTTCTTGTAATAGAGTTAAGAATTGTTGGTGAAGGTGCAGCTCCTGTTCCTTCGTACTGATTAACCAGACCGTATCCTACAAAATCTAAAACATTTGAAGCGGTAGGTCCTGTAACTGGTGTTGCATTACTGGCTAAAGCCACTTTTCCAGAGGTAAGTGCAAGACCCACTCCTACTCCAACACCTACGGAACCGTCAAGATTCAAAAGAACAGTTACAATAAGATTCGGATTGATCAAATTAATCAGTCCGCCTAATCCATCAGATCCCTGCTGAATCAAATAAGTTTGTCCGGCACCCAAAGTAATGTTTGGCAAGTTGTTGTACTGAGTAAATGCACCTGTAGCAGATGCATACTGTATCGTAGCACCATTGAGAGAAGCCGGAGAACTCCCTATATTTTTCAATTCTATGAAATCGTTGGTAATTGCGGCACCTAGAATTCCGCCTCCGGTGTAGATTTCATTAATAACAATCTGGGCATTAGAAAATGCAGCTATCGAAACTAGTCCGATAAAAGTAAATACTTTTTTCATAACGGTAATATTTTGGTTTGTTAACAAATAAACAACAAAAACAATACCATATTCTTAAAAATAATTAAATATTGTTAAAATATGCTAAAACTGTAATTTGTCTAAATAAAAAAAGCCACTTCAGAGTGAAGTGGCTGGATATTTATAAATTTTAAGAGTTTTAGTCTTTCAAAATCTTTTGAGAAACCGGTTGGTTATTCACAGTTCCTGTTACGATGTAATTTCCTTTTGCTAATTCAGCAACGTTTAAAGCAGCACCGTCTTTTACAGAAGCAGTTTTTACAACCTGACCTGTAAGAGTGTAGATTTTAACATCTTTTACATCAGCTCCGAAAGTAATTTCTTCGTTTTTAATGAAAGTGTTTTTGATGAAGTTTGAATTTGACTTGTTGAAATCTGAAATAGCTAATGAACCACCTGTAGGTTGAGGAGTAGGCGCTCCTGCAGCGAAATCATTAGCATTATTGTTTGTGTCACCAGATATTCTAGCAGTTGAGTTAGAAGCAGATGGTGCAGCTGCAGGACCAGTACTACCTTCATACTGATTTGCTGTAGTACCAAAACCTACAAAATCAACAACGTTAGTATTTGTAGGTGCAGTTACTTGAACAGAATTATTTGCTAAAACAACTTTTCCAGCAGCTGCAGCTAAAGCTAAACCAACATTGTTATTTGTTGATCCATCAAAATTAACAACTGTAGTAGCAGTAAAGTTAGGCGTTGGTAAGGCAGTAGTTCCACCAGTTCCCGCTGCTTCTTGAATTAAATATGTTTGTCCGGCAGTTAGAGTAATTGTTGGCAATGTATGATATTGATTGAAAGTTCCCGTAGCAGATGCATATTGAATAGTGGCATTTGCTAATGTTACGGTAGTAGATCCAATATTTTTTAATTCAATAAAATCATTTGTATAAGTAGATCCACTATTCCCACCGCCTCCGTAGACTTCATTAATTACAATTTGTGCATTTGCGAAAGCATAAACACCAATCATTCCTAAGATTGTAAAGATTTTTTTCATAATATTTAAATTTAATTATTAATAATTTACATTGCAAAATTAAAGCATTTTTTACACATAAAACAATATTAAGGTTAATTTTCTGTTAATAATACTAAACTCCCTACTGTTCACATTTTTTAGTTATTTTTACCAATTATTTTAAAAATCTTGCGGAATTCAGTACTGATTTTCTTGCTTTTTATGATGGGCTTATCACTGAATAGCGCCCAAATTTTTTCGTGGAAAAATCCTAATATTCCCAAAGACAGCATAAAGAAAGACAGTATTCTTGCAGTTAGGCTTGAACAGGACATTTTTGCAAAAGACACGATGGATTTCGTGAAAACAAGCAACAGAATTATTGTCGACGAAGCAGTTTTAGCAAAGAATGATAAAAAAAGGTTTTTAGGAGAATTAAATTCCAAAGGATCAATTATTCGGGGAATTACTTTTGGGAACAACCAAGGACAATCTGTGCAAAGCTCGATGGATCTTCAGATTTCGGGAAGATTATCAAAAGACGTTAAGATTTTGGCAAGTATTTCTGATCATAACTTACCGATTCAGGCAGATGGTTATACACAGACATTGGAAGAATTTGACAAAATCTACATGCAGCTGAATATTAAGGATAAATCTATTCTGAGAGCCGGTCATTTGGATTTAGTTGATGATAAAAATTATTTTGCTAAATATCAACGCCGAAGCATGGGACTTCAGTTTCAAACACAATTTGGAACCGAAAACAAAACTTTTGTAGATGTGTCATTAGGTGTGGCTCGAAGTGAATTTCACAGAATCCGTTTTCAGGGAGTCGAAGGAAATCAGGGACCCTATCGTTTAACAGGAAAGAATGGCGAACAATTTATTACTTTGATCTCAGGTTCGGAGCAGGTTTTTATTGATGGTATTTTGATGAAGCGTGGTGAAAATCAGGATTATGTTATCAATTACAATACAGGAGAGGTAACATTCACCAGTTTTCGACCAATTTTCCAACAGAATTTTATTACGATTTCATTTAATTATACCAACAGAAATTATTCAAGGTATTTATTTACCGGAAAACTGCAGCATCAACGTGAGAAATTCAGAATTGGTCTTAATTGGTTCATGGAAAATGACAACAAAAACGCACCATTAGCTTTAAATTTATCTAAAGAAGATGAGCAGATTTTAGCAGATGCAGGAAACGATCCCAACTTGATGTATGCTCCTTCAGGCGTTGTTACGGAATATGACGTCAATAAAATTTTGTACAGCCTCGTTCAGGATACAAACGGAAGTCACTATCAGTTTTCAACAGATGTTACTCAGACTTTATATACTGTTTCGTTTACTTATTTCGGAGCAAACTTAGGTGATTATAAACTGACACAAACAACGAATAACGGACGTGTATTTGAATATGTAGGACAAAATTTAGGAGATTACAGAGCGGTAAGAAAGCTTCCTTCTCCACAAAAATCGCAGGTTTACACAGTGAATTCCGAATATCTTCTGAAAGACGGAAAAATTGGTGCAGATATTTCTTTAAGCAACTATGATCTCAATTTATTTTCATCAAAAGATTCTGACCAGAATTTGGGATATGCCTACAGAATTTTCGGAAACAAAACATTTACAAAAAACACATGGAAAGGAACCCCAAGTTTTGAATATCAGTACATTGACAAACAATTTCATATTCTAGACCGTATCAATGATGTAGAATTCTCCCGAGATTTCAACTTAGCCCAGGAATTCAGCGGAAGAACACAAAACAGATTCATTTTCAACTTCCTTAATAAATGGAATAACAAATCTGTCTTAAATTATCGTCTCAACTATCTTGACGAACAGGATTCTTATAAAGGAATCAAAAACGACTTGGATTTCAGCTGGATCAAAGGAAAATTCCTAACCAAAGGAAACTTATCTTACCTTGACACCAATGCAACTTTGCAGGATACTAAATTTATACGTGGAGGAGCCTCTTCAGAATATATAGGTAAAAAAGGAAGTTGGGCAGTTGGCGGAAGCATGGAACACAACGAAAAGAAGTTTAATAACACCCAATTGATGGATGTCACAAGTTTCAGCTGGAAAGAATTGTTTGTTCAGAAAAAAATCGGTGACAGTACAAGAACAAAACTTTTATCTAAAGTTTATGTGAGAGATAATGACTCAGTGCGTGATAATAGGCTTCAGAACATGAACAGAATTTTAGGCTTCATGGCAGAAAGTCAGTTGATCAAAACAGAAAAGACAACCTTAAATGCATTAATTCATTACAGAAAATTCTTCTACAAAAACGAAGATGTTGATATGAATCAAAATAAAGATTTTGTCGTAGGAAACATTCTTTATAATCAACAGCTATTTAAAAACGGAATGCGTCTTCAGGCATTTTATGAATTAGGAAACGGACAGGAAGCACAACGTGAATTCCAATATATTAAAGTAACCGATGGACAGGGAGTTTATAAATGGACCGATTACAACGGTGACGGAACTCAGCAGTTGGACGAATTTGAAATTGCCGAATATTCAGATTTGGCGCAGTATATTAGAATTTACACCAATTCTGTTCGCTACATTCCTTCCAACAAAAATAAATTGCAGTTAGCGTTATTTGTTAATCCGTCGATAATATTTAATTCTGAAAATAAATTTTTAAAACGTTGGAATTTTAATGTTTCATTAAACTCTCAGAATTCTTATTTTAAAAGAGATAAAGTTTTGGTTTTAAATCCGTTTGAGAAAAGCGATGACCAGATTCTTAAGAATCAAAATATTTTGGCTTCCGTTCAGTTTAATCCGACCGAAAAATCTGGCTGGAATGGCAATTACCGTTTCATCGCCAACGAAAACCTCATCAATGCCAATTTCAGTAACGAAGAACGGAATCAGACTTCTCATTTTGTGAATCTCGGATATTGGTTTAATAAAGAATTCAGGGTCGATTGGGAAAACTCTGTTCATGATCTGCAAAACTCTTCCCAACTTTTTGCTACGAGAGATTACCGTCTGAATAATTTTGAAACAAAACCGAAAGCAACCTACAAATTTACCGACGCCATACAGGCTGAATTTTCGTCCGCTTACCGTGAAAAGAAAAGAGTGGACGGTGAAGAACTTCTGAAAGCTTTTGACATCACCGGAACAATTCAGTGGGAACGTAAAAAAACGTCAATCAGAGGAAATTTCTCTTTTATCAACAATGATTTCACAGGTAACAATTTCAGCATCGTAGGAAATCAGATGCTCGACGGTTTAAAACCCGGTAAAAACCAAGTCTGGAGTGTATTTATTCAACAGGCGATCAATTCTTTCTTACAGTTAAATTTAAACTACGAAGGAAGAAATTCGGGTGACCGTACCATTCATATTGGAAGTATGCAGGTGAAGGCGAGTTTTTGAGTTGGAGGGTTTTAGAGTTTTAGAGTTTTAGAGTTTTAGAGTCAAAATTAATTTTTGATTTTCTTAATTTAAAATTTTACAGATAATTTAATTGAAATATAATTAAGTTATAATACTGTGGACATTAACAAATCTAGAAGGACAAACATTTCGCTCCTACGGAGCTCCGCTGTTGCGCATAACATTATTACTACAAACAGATTGCTCCAATGGAGCAAAACAGGAAATCGGAGAAACTAAATATTTTTTATGATAAGTAAAATCTAAAAGACAAATAACAACAAATCATACAATTTACTTCAATCAATTGTCAAAACCTTTTACACAATAATCTGTCCAATTCTCCCACACTCAGACCCTCCAACTTTAAACACCACTCCAAAACTTAATATTTTTCCTATATTTGTTCAGTAATAAAATACACGGGGTGCCGAAAGGCTGAGATTATACCCGATGACCTGATTTGGATAATGCCAACGTAGGGATGTCTGCTTAAAATATTTTCATTTTATGCTTTATTCGTTCGCATGCTTATCTGTGGTCTGAACTGAATAAATCAACATAAAATAAAATGGAAGTAACAAAGTATTCCGGAGAACTTATCCCAAAACAAGACAAAAACTGGCAAGGAAGACCCGAATGGTTTTTCAATCGTGAACATACCGACACCTACGAATTATGGTATGAAGGCCGGTACAAACGTGCCGAAATCTGGCAGAAAAAAGTAATGGAACAGCTCGTCTCCAAAGATCAGAGAGTCAAAACATTATTAGAATTCGGTTGTGGCACTACCCGATTTACGCGCTGGTGGAAAAACATAGGGATTGAAGCAACGGGCGGAGATATTTCTCCTTTAATGCTGTCGCAGGCAGTTCATCTTTTTGAAGGCGATCTGGTAATGGCAGATTCGCACTTTATGCCTTTCAAAGATCATACTTTCGATTCACTGGCATTCATCACCACATTTGAATATTACAAAGACCCTGTGAAAGTTATTCGCGAGGCGGCACGCGTTGCCAAGTACGGAATTGCGATGGGAATGATGAACAGAAATTCTCCAAAAGTTGCAAGGAGACGCGTGCAGCAGTTATTCGGGAAAAATCCTTTTTATGTAACTGCTACTTTTTACACACCAAAAATGCTGACTGAAATTATCGAAAGAGCTCTGGTCGGAAGAAAATATACGATCGAATGGACTTGTACAGGACTTCCGAAATGGTTTCCCGTACAACAATGGAATGTTCCCATCGGTGATTTCTTTGGACTTTATATTCAGTTAAATGATGTGGAATGAGTGATACTTTAGGTAAAATAAATCATTCTCAATTTGAAGATTTTCTGAAACTGCGTTGCGGAAAAGCACGCGATGAAGTCCGTGTCGGGCCTGAATTTGGCGTCGATGTTTCCGTTGTAGATCTCCATGGCGGAAAAGCGATGGCTTTGACGAGTGATCCGCTGTCTTTAATTCCCTCTTTGGGTTTGGAAGAATCGGCGTGGCTGTCGGTACATCTGATGGCTAATGATATGGCAACAACAGGTTTTGCACCGATGTTTGGGCAGTTTGTTTTAAATCTTCCTGCTCAGCTTTCAAAAAATGATTTTGAAATTTATTGGAACCACATTCACCAGTTCTGTAGAGACATTAATTTAAGCATCACTGGCGGTCATACTGGATTCATTGAAGGACAGAATTCTACTATTGCAGGCGGCGGAACTTTTATAACCATTGCTCCGAAAGAAGAAATTCTGGTTTCAAAATATGCAGACGTTGGCGATGTAATTTTAGTTACTAAAACCAGTGCGCTTTCATCAGCAGCCATTTTAGCCATGAGTTTCCCGGAAACGGTGAAAAATAAAGTCGGGAAAGAGTTTTTCTATTCTGCCTCTGCTTCTTTTTATGAAACCTCATCTTTGAAAGACGCTTTGACCGCGGTACAAACTGAAAACTCAGGTGTAACAGCCATGCACGATGTGACGGAAGGTGGAGTTTTGGGAGCGATTTACGAACTGGCAATAGCATCAGGAAACGGTGCAGAAATTTTTAATAAAAAACTTCCGATTGGCGAGGTGCAGTCTGCGGTTTGCAATCTGTTTTCGTTAGATCCGAGATATTGTATTGGTGCCGGTTCGATGATTATCACCTGTAAAAAAGATAAGACTTCGGAAATTATTTCGAGACTGGAAGCGAATCATATTCCCTGTACAGAAGTTGGAGTGATAACCGAAAAAAATCTTGGAATTAAATTAATCGAAAACGAAAAAGCAAATGACTTAATCTACTGCGAAGAAGATCCTTACTGGAAAGCTTTTTTTAACGCTTACAAAAACGGGTGGAAATAATGAGAAAATCAACCATAGACTCCGGAATTTATTTAATTATTGATCCCTCAATGGATGAGGAAATTCTCTTTTCTAAATTAAATTCAATTGTTAATGAAAAAATAGCAGCCATTCAGATTTGGGACAATTTTAAAGAAAATCAGAATATTGAAGGACTTCTTTTAAAAATTTATGCAAAAACTTTTTTACATAACATTCCTTTACTCATCAATAACCGCTGGAAAATTTTAAAACAAATTCCTCTGGACGGAATTCATTTCGATGAAATTCCTGAAAATTTCAATCAGATTAAAAAAGAAATCAATGGTGATTTTATCGTTGGGATTACCTGCAATAATGACCTTGCAAAGATTGAGTATGCGGAAAAACATCAGTTGGATTATATCTCTTTCTGCTCAATGTTTCCGTCAAAAACAGCTAACAGCTGTGAACTGGTGAATTTTGAAACTGTTCAGAAAGCGAAAAGTATTTTTAGCGGGAAAATTTTTCTTGCGGGAGGAATTGATTTAAATACAATTGAAAATTTAGACAAATTAGATTATGACGGAATCGCTGTCGTTTCAGGAATTATGAGTGCAGATAATCCGTCAGAAACTATTAAAAAGTATCAACAAAAAATTAAAAAGTAAAAAAATGAGAATAAAAACCATAGAAAAATTATGCTGTCCGTTTGACAAATCAGATTTAAATTTAACCATCATTTCACAGGATGAAACCGAAAATATTATGGAAGGGTTACTGGTCTGCGACAATTGTAAAAGAGTCTACCCCATCATCAGCGGAATCCCGATTATGTCACCTGACGAGTACCGTGAATTTAAGCTTGAACAACCCGTTTTAGAACGCTGGGAAAAACATTTGGAAGGTAAAAAAGTGGAGAATTTCAGGCTGATTTCGTAACGATAACAGCAATAGATAATTTCAAAATGCTGAAAGTTTAGAATTTCGTAAATTTGCCCCATGATAAAAATAGGCAACATAGAACTGCCGGAATTTCCGCTTTTGCTTGCACCAATGGAAGATGTGAGCGATCCGCCGTACAGAAGACTGTGCAAATTGCATGGTGCAGATATGATGTATTCAGAATTTATCTCTTCTGAAGGTTTGATTCGTGATGCGATGAAGAGCAGAAAGAAGCTGGATATTTTCGATTATGAGAGACCTGTAGGAATCCAGATTTTTGGTGGCGACGAGGAAGCAATGGCGATGTCTGCAAGAATTGTAGAGACCGTAAACCCTGATTTGGTGGATATCAATTTTGGCTGTCCTGTAAAAAAAGTGGTTTGTAAAGGTGCTGGAGCCGGAGTTTTGAAAGATGTTGATATGATGGTTCGTCTGACGAAGGCTGTGGTAAGTTCGACAAGCCTTCCTGTGACCGTAAAAACCCGCTTGGGATGGGACAGCAATTCTATCAACATTGATGAAGTGGCAGAACGTCTTCAGGATACCGGTATCAAAGCGCTGACTATTCACGCACGAACCCGCGGACAGATGTATAAAGGTGAAGCCGACTGGGAACACATCTCAAGAATTAAGCAAAACCCGAATATCGAAATTCCTATCTTTGGAAACGGTGACATCGATTCGCCGGAAAAAGCTTTAGAATATAAAAATAAATACGCCTGCGACGGAATTATGATTGGCCGTGCTGCCATCGGTTATCCATGGATTTTTAATGAAATCAAACATTTCTTTGCGACGGGTGAACATTTGGATGCACCAACCATTTCAGACCGACTTTTAGCAGTTCGTCAACACGCAGAATGGAGCGCAGAATGGAAAGGTGAAAAATTGGGATTAATCGAAATGAGACAGCATTACAGCAATTATTTCAGAGGAATTCCGCACTTTAAAGATTTCAGAAGAAAGTTTCTGGAAGTTTATTCTTTAGTAGAAATGGACGAAGTAATTAAAGAAACGCAAGGATTTTACGAGGAATATCAGGCGCAGGTTTGATATTGAGGTTAAGGATAAGATTTTAGTTTAATTTAAACATTAAGGTTTATTAAGAAGTTTAGGATAGTTAAGTTGAGCTTCGCTTTAAGCATCATGCTGAATTTAAATCTTTTTGATTTGCTTAATAAAACTTAACTTCTTAAATCATTCTTAATGGTTCAAAACAGAGATAAAAGAAAACCCATCAAAATTTTGATGGGTTTGTTTATTTTAGGCTGGTAAAACTACTATTTTTTAATATCAGTTTTCACATCCTGATATGTTTTGTCTACTGCTTTCGCTCCTTTCTTTGCTGTTTTTTCAGTCCATTTTGCTCCTTGTTTAACACCTTTTTCAGTGGCATTGGCTCCTTTTTTGGCTGTTTCCCCTGTCCATTTTGCTCCTTTCTGAATGCCTTTTTTAGTAGCTTGGGCACCTTTCTTGGCAGTATTTCCTACAGTTTTGGCGTCTTGTTTTACTGTTTCTTTTACGGTTTGCGTTTCTTGTGCACTTGCTGCAAATGAGATCATTAAAACGGCCAGTATTGAAATTACTTTTTTCATTGTATTTAAAAATTTAGATTATAATTATTACTTTTTCTATTTAAAATCAAATTCTTCACATTCGTTTTCCGATCAAATATGATTGCTTAGAAATTATTTCAAATAATAGTACTAAAACCCTGCCAGCATTTAAAACGCCGACAGGGTTGAACATAAGTAATCGAAAATAGTAAATAACAAACCCATCAGAATTTTGATGGGTTTGTTATTTTAATATCCTTCCGTAGAAGATTCATTTTTAATTAAAGCCAAAGCTGAGGAAGTTCCTATCCGTTTGACACCGAGATTGATCATCTTTTCGGCATCTTCGGGAGTTCGTACTCCGCCTGCTGCTTTTACAGGAAGTTTTCCGGCATTGTCGAGCATTATTTTAATGCCTTCAAATGTTGCTCCGTTTGGCTTTCCGTCTTCGGTTTCGTAAAAACCTGTGGAAGATTTCACGAAAATTTTAGACAAATCATTTTCAGAAAAATTTTCTTCTGCCCAAGTTGAAATATTTTTAGTCAAATCCGCAATCTGCTCATCTCTTAAAGCCGCAATCTCAATGATCCATTTGGCAACTTTATGATGATCCATACACAGTTTTGTGCATCGCAAAAATTCATCTTTTACTAAATCTAAATTTCCTTTCAGATACGCAGAATAATTGATTACGAAATCTAATTCGTCTGCACCGTCATTAATGGCTTTCGTGGCTTCTGCCAATTTTTCATCAACAGAATAAGTCCCTTCATGAAAACCAATCACAGTTCCTACAACAACCTTTGATTTTTTTTGCTGAATATATTTCTTGATATCCGAAACGTAATCGGGACGAATCATCACTGCAAAAATATTATTATCAATAGCAACCTGCGCAAGATCTTTGTCTGTCTGTAAAGTTTCTTCCTCCGAAAGACCCGATTGAGAAGGTGTTTTCAGATACGTTGAATCCAGATATTGAGCAATATTCATGGCAACTTATACTTTCAGTTGTCTGTAAATTCCCTGTTCAAGAGAAATGAAAGTTTCTGTTCTTGTAACACCTTTCATTTTCTGAAGCTTATTTAAAATTTCCATCAAATGATCGTTGTCTTTGCATAAAACTTTAAGGAAAATTGTGTAATTTCCTGTGGTATAATGGGCTTCTACCACTTCATTTACTTCTTTCAATGATTTTACGACATCATTATAATGGCTTGGCTGATCAAGGAACATTCCGATATAAGAAACTACTTTATATCCGATTTTTCTTGGATTAAGGAATGAAATAGAGTTTTCTATTACTCCTGCATGTTCCAGTTTTTTAATTCTTTGGTGTACAGCTGTAGTTGAAATTCCTACCTGCTTTGAAATGAAAGCCAATGAACTTTTGGCATTATCCATCAACATATAAATAATTTCTTTATCTAATGGGTCTAAGTGATAGCTTGTACTTGTTGAGTTTTTCATCGTTGATTAATTACTTTTTATATTGTCATTTATTTCTTTAATACTACAAAGACAGGAAAATGATCGCTGTAACCTCCCAAATAGCGGGTTCCTGCATAGGTTCTGAATGGTCTTTCATTAAACATTTTGTTGCGGCTTCTCAACTTTTCCGGTTTGAAGATTCTTGCATCATAAAAAGACAGAAGACGGTCATGTTCAAAAAAAGACTGTGATAATAAGATCTGATCAAACAAGAGACCAGATTTGTAGTGAAAGGCAGAGTAATTCTTGGTAGAATAAAGCTCTTGAAAAGGGTTTTGCAAAACCTTCTGATGTGCATCATCGAAAAGAATCTTCACTAAATATTCATCATCCGGATTTTCATTAAAATCCCCGCACAAAATTACATTTTCTTTCTCTACATTCACGATCTGAAGAATCCTGTTTCTGATCTCGCCCAAAATATAATTCCGTTTTGGCTGATTGATATCTTTCTCCCTTTTTGAAGGAAGATGCGCCACAAAAACATTGATGATCTCTTCCTTATATTTTACTTTTGAAAACAAAACATCTCTTGTAGTGTCATAGTTTTCGGGATTATTATCCAGTATTTCAAAAAAGAAAGTGATCGCTTCAGAATCTATAATTTCAATTTTAGATTTGTCATACAACAGAGCAACGTCTACTTTTCTTTCGTCCATCGAATTGTAATGTACAATGCCATATTGTGAATTGAACGGGCTCATCTGCACAAGATCTTCCAAAACTTTTCTTCCGGAGATCTCAGAAAGGCCAATCATACAGGGCAAAATACCTGTCTCTTCCTTCATCAGCTGAAAAACGTGAGAAATCTTAAATAATTTATCTCTGTATTTCCTTTCGTCCCAGTTTCTGAGTCCCGATTTTGTGGGATCTAGCCTGTGATTAGAAGGAGGATCTGGCAAAAATAAGTTTTCTACATTATAAAAAGCAAATAATTCCATCTAACATTTTTCTATTGACAAGTCTAAAATTTTAATTTCAGAATGTAAATTTATCGTTTTTTTTAGTACCACGCTACATTTAATAATTAAATTTCCACATAAAAGGCATATAATTTACCATAATCGTAAGCTTGTGAATTTATTCTGATCAAAATTTTAATATATTTTAAATTATTTTCACAAAAAATTTTTCCCATCACAATGTGAAATACAACTAATACCGTGTTTGTAACCGATTACATCTGTTATTTTTTCACTATAAATAATCTTTTAATGCAATAAATCAGGTCTCTTTTCCTGAGTGATTCTCACCGCTTCATCGTGTCTCCATTCTTCGATTTTCGCAGAATTTCCGCTTAAAAGAATTTTTGGAACTTCTAATCCTTTATAAGATTCAGGTCTTGTATAAATCGGTGGTGACAAAAGATCATCCTGAAAACTATCCGTCAAAGCACTTTGTTCGTCGTTCAAAACTCCCGGAAGCAAACGAATGATAGAATCTGCCAAAACACAAGCAGCCAATTCACCCCCCGTCAATACATAATCTCCTATCGAAATTTCTTTTGTGATATGCAGATCTCTTAATCTCTGATCAATACCTTTATAGTGTCCGCAAAGGAAAATCAAATTATTTTTTATAGAAAGTGTGTTTGCAATTTTCTGGTTTAAAGTAACTCCGTCCGGCGTCAAATAAATGACCTCATCATATTCTCTCTGAGATTTCAGTTCTGAAATACATTTATCAATAGGCTCAATCATCATTACCATTCCCGCTCCGCCACCGTAAGGTTCGTCATCAATTTGCCTGTGTTTATTGATCGACCAGTCTCTCAACTGGTGAAAGTGTACCTCTACCAAACCTTTATCAACTGCTCTTTTCAAAATAGAAGTCCTGAACGGACTTTCCATCAGTTCGGGTAACACACTTATTATATCAATTCTCATTGTTCCGTATTATTTTTCTTATTGGGCGAAATAATCAGTCGTAAGGATGAATCTTTGTTAAAATAACTCCACATCCAGTTAAAAAATATCGCCAGTTTATTTCGAACGCTCAAAATAAGCATTAAATGTAAAAACATCCAAAAATACCAAGCTAAAAATCCCTGAAATTTTATAAAAGGTAAATCTACCACCGCTCTGTGTTTTCCAATCGTTGCTAATGAGCCTTTATCTTTATACTCATATTCTTCCCACTCACTGATGTTTTTCTTCAAAAAGTTTTTGCCTAAATTTTTTGCCTGATTGATTGCAACATTGGCAACCTGCGGATGACCTTGAGGATATTTCGGAGTTTCCATGTAAGCAATATCACCTAAAGCGTAAATATTGTCATAACCTTTCACTTTATTAAAACGATCAACAATGTATCTGTTTTTCATTAATTTTTCGGCAGGAAAACCATCAACTACATTCCCGACAACTCCTGCTGCCCAAATTACGTTATTTGATGGAATCTGTTTTCCGCTTTTCAGAAAAACTTTGTCACCGTCATAATCTGTAACATATTCTCCACTCATGAAATTAACTCCAAGTTCTTTCAGATATTGTTCAGATTTTTGTTGAGCTTCAGGACTCATTACCGCCAAAGGTTTTTCTGTGGAGCTTACAAGATTGATTTTAAGATTATCAAAATTCATGTAAGGATAATCTCTTGGGAGAATTTCTTTTTTCATTTCAGAAAAAGCACCCGCCAATTCTACTCCGGTTGGTCCGCTTCCTACGATCACGATATTCCAGTTTCCGTCGTCGCTTCGGCTTTTTTCCAGAATTAATTTTTCAAAAGTCAGTAAAACATGGTTTCTGATACCGATCGCTTCCTGCGTATTTTTCATCCCGAAAGCTTTACTTTCAAGATCTTTATTTCCAAAGAAGTTGGTTTTACAACCTGTAGCAATAATTAATTTATCATAAGTAAATTCTGCCTCGTCCGTAATAACTTTATTTTGGGAAGGAATAATCTCTTTAACTTCCGTCAAACGAAACTGCGTATTTCTGGAATTCTGAAAGATTTTTCGGAAGGGAAAAGAAATATTGGAAGGTTCGATTCTACCACAAGCAACCTGGTAAAACAGCGGCTGAAACATGTGATGGTTTACTTTATCTAAAACAATTACTTTTTTGTTTTTGTTGTTTAATGTTTTCGCAAGCTGCAGCCCCGCAAAACCTCCTCCGATAATGATGATCTTTTCGCGTGTTTCCATAATACACAAATTTACTGATTTTATTGATTAGTACAGGACAATGTAACCGCAAAAGCAACAAAAGATTATAAAACTATTAAGAATTTCAAAAGCAAACAATATGGATATTCAAATTAGTGATTCAACATTTTGCCAACTTTCGATTTCCTTTTATTTAAATAATTTCTTTTGCACCTTTTGCGGTAAAAAATCATTATCTATTTTTCTAAATTTTATTTAGCATTTTATGGCTTAAAAAGTTAGTTTTGCAAAACCTTATGACCGGGAAAAAGTACACCAAAAAAACTGCCAAAAGCATCCATAAAACACGACGCAAGAATTATTTTTTCCGTCGCAAAATCCTTTTGGGAATACTGATCATTGCACTTATCGGAACAGGTTTATACTTAAAGCAATCAATCAGTTACTATTATGCTTTATATTTTAATAAATTCTCTCATAAAAAGCTTCATAATAACGAAACCGAAACTTTAAGAATTCAGAAAATTCTAAGCAATAATCTTGATAAAACATATGGTTTTGATATTTCCCATTATCAGAATAAAGAAGATATCAGTTGGGACAGTCTGAGCATTGGCAACAAAACCATTCCGCTGGAGTTTGTTGTAATGCGGGCAACAATGGGAAACCGAAGCGCAGACAAACATTTTGACGAATTCTGGCAACAGGCACAGAAACATAAATTAATTCGTGGAGCTTATCATTTTTACAGAGCAGATGAAGATCCGATCATTCAGGCAAATAATTTCCTTGAAAACGTAAAGCTTGAAAGTGGTGATCTTCCGCCGATTTTAGATATTGAAAAAATTCCCAGAAGAAAATCGAATAAAAAACTGGTTGAAGATCTGAAAATCTGGTGCAAAATTGTAGAAGAAACGTATGGCGAAAAACCAATCATTTACACTTATTACCATTATTACAAAGACTTTCTGAAAGGTGAATTTGATGATTATCCGCTTTGGCTGGCCAATTACAATGATGTTCCTACTCCGTCTCCAGATGATGATTGGGATTTTTGGCAGTTCAGCGAAAACGGAATCGTTTACGGAATCAATACCAAAGTAGATTTAGACGTTTATAACGGTGGACTTTGGTCTCTGAAAAGTTTGACTATCGACTGATTACTTCTTCAGAAATTCAATTATATCTTTATTGAGTTCATCTGCATTTTCAAAAGGAATCATGTGAGTGGCATCTTTGTAAATTTTTAGCTTAGCATTTGGAATTTGCGTTGCCAATAATTTAGAATGTTCAGGTTTAATTACATCTTTCTCTCCGGCAATCACCAAAACTTCAGATTGAATTTTGTTTAAATCTTTATTTGAAATATTCGGCTCTTTTAGCATTAATTTCAGCAGTCTCGTTTCATTAAATTTTTCCGGTTTATTTTCAAAATGCATTGCTTTCAAACTTAATTTGAATTTACTTATTAATTCGTCATCTACTCCATTTACAAAAGCGTTTGCTCCGATAGTAATTAATTTATTTAAATTTTCAGGATATTTCAACGCAAACTCCAATCCGGTATTTCCACCATCGCTCCAACCCGCGATATTTACTTTTTTTAGTCCCAAATTATCTACTAAAGCTTTCATATCATCGGCAAAAATTTTATAATTAAAATCCTTTTGAGTTCTATCAATGCTTTTCCCCTGCGCTCTGGTATCAACGACAATCACTTTAAAATACTTCGAAAGCTCAGGAATCTGCTGATAAAAATCTCTGATACTACCTGAATTTCCATGGAGTAAAAGTAAAGGCTCACCTTCACCATAAGTTTCATAATATAAATCGGCATCTTTCAGTTTTAAAACTTTGCCTGAAGATGCGTTTTTCCCATAAATAGATTGTTCGGCTTCCATGTGATATTTGCTTACATCGTAAAAAAGATTTGACAGATTATTATCAGCTTCATTATCATCCTGAATTTCATTTTTCCCGTTTTTATCGACTTTTACATCAATATTGATTGCCGGTGCCGCGATGGTCATTTTTTTCCAGTCACCGTAAAATTTTCTCAGATAACCTGTTCTGAAAAGAGCGGCACTGATATTCAGCTTTCCCTCAAATTCCTTTAAAAACTGAATTCCGACAAAAAATCTACCTTGAACCCAAATATTTGTGTCATTCACATCTAAAGTAAATGTGTCATCTACAATTTTATCTTTTGTCAGTTCAACAGTAATTTCTTCATCAAGGATACTTTCTCCAGGCAAGCCGTTCTTCTCGTTATAAATTGTATAACGCATGATTACTGGTCGATCCGCCGTGATGCTTGCAATATTCAGGTGAATGTTTTTAATCTTCGATTTTTTACTGGCTTTAAATTCTAAAGCTGTTTCTCCAAGGAAATCTTCCTTGCTGAACAAAGGATTTACCGAATACATAACACTTTTCGTTTTCGTGTTTACTCCCCAGTTTTTATCAACTAATTTTTTAGGTGTAATCTTTACCTCCTGAATATTTTTGAATTTTTCTTTTAAAAAGATGTTTTTATCACTTTGTTTCAGGAAATTCTGCACGGATTCTGTGTAGGCTTCGTAACCAGCAACATCTATTTTCACCTTCGCTGACGGATTCACATTGGAAAGATCTATTGAAAACTTCCCTTTCTCGTCACTGATAATTCCGATATTTTCTTTTTCAACACCCACTTTCACATAAGGAATCGGCGTGTTTTCTTCTTTAGACAGAACAGTTCCGGAAATTACCTGAGCATACGGTAAAAATGCAATTAGTAACAGAATTAAAATATTGAGTTTCTTCATAATAAAAGTTTGATGCAAAAATCATTATTTGAATATGAAAACCGTCTTAATATCTTATTAAATTTAAAGCTGCTTTAGTTAAAAATTATAAAAAATCACATCAAAGTGAGCACCTCAATTAAAATCACTTAAATGGTTTTCTCTGAATCCATTCTACAACAGGATTTAAAGAGGTGAAAATCCTCTCCATGAAAAGATTAATCAGAGAATTATTATGTCTAATCAATCCGAAAATTTCGACCGGTTGAGCGCCGATTGTCGATTTGATTTCCAGGGCAGTTCTTCCAAAAATAATTCGGTGAAATTTTTCATTAATTCCAAATGCAACCATATCCAAAAGCATGTTCAGGTAGATTTGTTTTTCTTTTTGAAGATCTTTGCTATAGCCCAAAAAATAAGTATCAATATCTTTGTTATTGAGAATTAGAGTGTAAAAACCAATGAGTTTTTCATTTAGATAATATCCAAAAACTTTAAAATTTTCTTCTAAAGATTCTTTCATGCTTTCAAAATGGTTTTCAGCCAGAAAAAAAGTATTAAAAGGAGCATTTTCAGCAACATTTTGATATAACACATTCATTTCTTTCCGATGATTCTGGATGTCGTCAAAATTCATTTCAGATTTTTCAATTCCGATTATTTTTTTCTTTGCAGATTTGGCCCTTGTTCTGTATTTAGTTGAAAAAGCGTTGAGATAATCTTCGAAAGTGAGCCAATCTTCTTTTAATCTTAAAATCATATTCGGCTGAACGGAAAATCTGAAAAATGATTTATGATTTCTTCCCTGAAAATATTTAACAAAACTCGCCTGATAATCTTTATAAATAATCAATGAAGTTTTACCTTCCTGCTTCTGCATTTCCTGAACAGCTTCATCCAAAATCGGAATTACATGATCAATAGTAATTTTCGAGGCATCAAAATAAAATCCGTTTTGTCCGGTTAACATATTGTTTCCCAGAATCATCACATTTTTAGTAAATTTTTTTGCAACAAAATTTTTCACGTCACAAAAAGCTTCATCCTTCTGAAAAGTTTTATGCTGAATAAAATTTAGATATTGAAACAAAGCGCCCCCAATCAATTCATCGGCTGAGAAAAATGCCACGTAAAAACACTTCATATTTTCGGGACATGAAGTTTCTAAAGTCCTGAAATACTCTTTTGACAACATAATATTATGCTGTCCGATGACATCATTCCAATTAGAAGGAATTTGTGACGAAGATTGATATTTTTTGAAAGTGTAAGACATAAAAAAGGCCACAAATGTAGCCTTATAATTTAGATTTGAAATTTTTTATTTTTGAGTTACCCAATTGAAACCATCTATTGCATACCAACCGCATATAATTCCTCCCATAATAGTAATTGTAAACGTCCAATATGCAGCATTAATCAATGCATATTTCCAGGATTTTCTCTCAAACATGGCATTGATTGAAATTAAAGGAAGCACAAAGAAAACTCCTGTGATAAACGAATGCAAAGCACCATGACCAAAAGATCTGTAAGCAGTTCCGTAATCGTGCATAAATGCAGTGAATGACGGTTTTGCCAAATCAGGATCACCTCCTACCATTCCTACTGCTCCAAACTGATGAATAGTAACAAACTGTAAAAAGAATCCCATCAGAATTGACAAAACAATTGACGAAATGATGATCAATCCCATATTTGCACCTCTCATTTTATCTTCAGACAATCCAGCTTCTCTCATCCAAATTTTTCCGAAAACCTTTGGGTTATACCAAATAAATCCCGTCAATAAAGGCACTAATGCAGCAAATAATATTGCTAAAAAGTTAATTTGTATCATAATTTTAGTTTTTTGTTTATGTTTTCAAATCTACATTAAAAAAGTTTACGTTTATATATTTATCACTTAAAAGGTTTAATATTTCGTATTTTTGCACCACAAAATTTGGATATCAATGAATTACGTTGCGGCAGAGAATCTTACAAAATCTTACGGGATAAAAACTTTATTTAAAAACATTTCTTTCAACATCAATGAAGGCGACAAAATTGCCATTGTTGCCAAAAACGGAAGCGGAAAATCTACTCTGCTGAAAATTTTAATGGGAAAAGAAATTGCAGACAGCGGCTCTGTGATCATTAATAAAGACATCCAAGTGGTTTTGTTTGATCAGGAAATTGATTTTGAATCTGATCTGACGATTGAAGAATTTATGATGACTTTAGATTCTGCTCCCATTTTGGCTTTGAAAAAATATCATCACGCATTGCTGTCGGGAAATCCGGATGAAATGGAAACTGCATTAGCTGAAATGGAGATTCACAAAGCATGGGATCTTGAAAATGAAATGAGCCAGATTCTTTCTCAGCTTAAAATTACAGACTTGACCGCCAAAATGGGAATGCTTTCCGGTGGACAAATAAAACGTGTTGCATTGGCTAAACTTTTAACAGAAACCAGAGCAGAACATCGTCACACACTTCTGATTATGGATGAGCCAACCAACCACCTTGATGTGGAAATGGTAGAATGGCTTGAAAGCTATTTAAATAAAGCAAAAATCACCCTTCTTCTTGTAACTCACGACCGTTATTTTCTTGATGCAGTCTGTGGAATTATCTGGGAAATGGAAGATCAGAATCTGTATTTCCACAATGGTTCTTATGCTACTTATCTTGAAAACAAGATGATTCGTGAGGATAATATGAACTCGACCATCGACAAAGCACAAAATCTTTACAGAAAAGAATTGGAATGGATGCGCAGACAGCCGAAAGCGAGAACTACCAAATCGAAATCTCGACAGGACGACTTCTACGAAACTGAAAAAGTAGCCAAAACCGATACCCGAAAAGAAACTTTGGAACTTGATTTTGAAATGAAAAGATTGGGTAACAAAATTCTTGAGCTGAAAGATATTTCTAAAAGTTACGGTGATAAATTATTACTAAAAGATTTCAGTTATTCATTTCAAAGAGGTGAAAAAGTTGGAATTGTAGGAAAAAACGGAGCTGGAAAATCTACTTTATTAAATATTATTCAAGGGTTTGAGCCGAAAGATTCCGGAGAAATTGAAACGGGAGAGACGATCAAATTCGGATATTTTTCTCAGAAAGGTTTAAAATATAAAGAGGAAGAACGAGTAATTGATTTCATCAAAGATATTTCTGAAAACTTTCCTTTAGCGAACGGAAAAACAATTTCGGCATCGCAGTTTTTAAGATTGTTTTTATTTGATGACCAAACGCAATATTCGCCGATTTCTAAACTTTCTGGTGGAGAAAAAAGAAGACTGCATTTGATGTATATTCTGTATCAAAATCCGAACTTTTTGATTTTCGATGAGCCTACAAACGATCTTGACCTTCCTACTTTGACGGTTTTGGAAAATTTCCTTTTAAACTTTCAGGGAAGTTTGATTATCGTTTCCCACGACAGATATTTTATGGACAGAATTGTTGACCATATTTTAGCTTTTGAAGGTGAAGGAAAAATAAAAGATTTTATCGGAAATTTCTCAGAATACAGAGAAAATAAGAAGATGGAAGATGGAAATAAAAAGTCAGAAGATGGAAGCAAGAAGCAGGAAACAACTAACCAAAAAACTGAAGTTTCTATAAAAGCAGAAGCTGTTGTCCCATCTCAAAGCATACCACTTCCAACTAAGAAAAAACTATCTTTCAAAGAACAGCGCGAATTGGAAACTATTGAAAAAGAAATTCCTGAATTTGAGGGAAAAAGAGCTGCAATATTAGAGCAACTAAACAACGAAACAGAATACGAGAAAATTGCAAAACTCTCTGCAGAACTGGAAAGTCTTTCTGAAAAACTCGAAAATCATGAAATGAGATGGCTTGAACTTCAGGACTAATCAAAATTTAATTATAAAAAAAATAGCTGTTTGATTTCCGAACAGCTATTTTTTTATGATGTCATAAAGAATTATTTATTTTTAATCATTGTAGAAATACTGTACAATAGAAAAGCTGTTCCCAAAATAAGAAAACCATATTTCAGATACATATTGTCATTGACCAAAGTCAGACCTATTCCTACAAACAAAAGACCGATCACTGTAAAACTTGAAGTTCTTTTTTTCATATTTTTTTTAATTTAAGTCTAAAACTTTTCCTTTTTTAGAACTTTCCAGAGCTGCTTCGATGATTTTCATGTTTTGAACGACTTCATTTCCTAAAGAAGGTAAAGCATACCCAAAAACAATATGCTCATAGATTTGCTGGTAATAGTTCATATAATTTCCCGGTTTGCTTGAGGTTAAAACTCTTTCAGATTTAGAATTTTCATTTGAATAAATTAAAATTCCGTCAGATTCCGTCAATGGTTTCATCCAGTCTTTTCCATAAATTGGAATTGCTCCAGTTGCCAATTCGTTTTCCTGATCATCGGTTCGTTCTTGCAAAAAGCTTCCTTTATCTCCGAAAATTTTGTAGGCAAAATGATCTTCTTTTGTGAATACTGATGATTTTAATCTTACTCTTAAATCATTTTTATAATAAAGTAAAATTTCAAAATAATCATTGGCAAACTCCTCTCCTTTCATCGAAAATATGTCTGCAAAAAGTTTTTCAGGAAAACCAAAAAATTGCGTTGCCTGATCTACCAGATGCGAACCTAAATCATGAACTGATCCTGAACCGTTTAATTCGGGATTTTCTTTATGTTGTTTTGCACTTGGCTCAGTTCTGAATCGGTCAAAACGGATTTCAACTTCTTTGATATTTCCCAATTTTCCTTCTGAAATAATTTTCTGTACCTGAAGATAATCACGATCAAATCTTCTGTTTTGATAAACACTTAGAAAAAGATTTTTAGATTCAGCCAATCTTACCAATTCTTCAGCTTCTGCAACATTTACTGTGAACGGTTTTTCTACAATGATATTTTTTCCTGCTTCCAAAGCCATTTTTGCATATTCAAAATGGGTCTGAACCGGAGTATTGACAACAACCACATCAATATCTGAATTCTGAAGCATTTCTTCTACTGAACGATAAATTATAGCATCCGGATATTTTTCTTTTGATTCTTCTTTAGACCTTTCAACAATCGCCGACATAAAAAATCCGGGATGTTCATTTAAAAATGGCGCATGAAAAATTTTTCCACTCATTCCAAAGGCGCAAAGACCCACTTTTACCAATTGCATATTTTTAATTTTAAACAAATATATTTATAAAAAATTCTTTTTCACAGATTACAGCATTAATACCAATATTAGTTTATGTTTTGTATATGATAAAAATCAGAATATTTATTTTTATTAATTCTAAATAACAAAAGACTATTACTTACTTTTGCGGTATTATTTAAATCCATTCCAAATAAAGTAAAATGAAGAGAACTCTAATCTCGTTAAGTCTTTTGGCAATTACAACATCTGTAAGTGCACAAACGAAAAAAACTTCCGAATCTGACACCATCAGAATTCAAAGTATTGAAGATGTAAACCTTCACAAAACTGGAAATCCGAATACTGCAAAGCCAGCAACGACAAAATCGAATCTTACGGTTATGGAAAATCCACAGGCGATTTCTATTGTTACCCATGAGATTATCGAGCAGCAACAGGCAAAACAATTGAGTGATGTTCTTCAGAATGTCAACGGAGTGTATCTTACTTCCGCAAGAGGAGGTTCTCAGGACAGTTTCGGAGGTCGTGGTTTTATTTTTGGAAACGATAATATCTATAAAAACGGAGCAAGAGTTAACAGCGGAGTTTTCCCTGAAGTCACCGGTCTGGAAAGAGTAGAAGTTTTGAAAGGAGCTACTGCAATGCTTTACGGAAATGCTGCAGCGGGAGGAATCATTAATTTAGTAACAAAAAAGCCTAAATTTAATTTTGGAGGAAGTGTCGGAATGAACGCAGGAAGCTGGAATTCTTACAAGCCAATGGTTGATGTTTACGGACCGATTTCAAAAAATGTTGCTTTCAGAATTAACGGAACTTACGAATATGCTGAAAGTTTCAGAGATGTTGTAAAGTCTGAAAAATATTATTTTAATCCTTCATTTTTATTCAATTTAGGAGAAAAATCTCAATTGATTGTTGAAGCTGATTATCTTAAAAATGACCTGACTCCAGACTTTGGTATTGGATCAATTACCGACAGAGATCAAAGCTACTCGCTTATTGACTGGTTACCCAGAAATACATTTTTTGGTACCGACTGGCAATATCAAAACGTTCAACAAGCTTCAACGAATGTAACATTTAATCATCAAATCAATGATAAATGGACATTTAATGCTTCTACATCATATCAAAATTACACTAAAGATTATTTCTCAACAGAACGTGTACAATGGGCATATGCAAATGCAGCTGCTACAAGATTATCCTGGAATACACCATTGAACAAAACTTATAATGAACAAAATTATGGTTCTGTACAGGTGAATGTAAACGGAGAATTCAATACAGGAAAAATCAGTCATAAAGTATTGATCGGTGCAGATGCAGATTATGGTCAGTCAGACGCAAATGCTTATAATTTGCTACAAGCACCAACCAACATATTATATTTGGATGACCCAAGTTCTTGGGATAATGGAAGTTTAGCAATGCCTGACTCAAACTTAAATACCAAAACAAGGACAACAGCAAGAAGAATTGGTGTCTATGCTCAGGATTTTATTAGTTTAACAAAAGAATTTAAAGTACTTGCAGGACTTCGTTGGTCATACATTGAAAATATGCCAAGTATTTTAACCCGTTTTACGGCAAACGAAAAATCTGAAGTTTTAGGCTCATCTACCTCAGACAATGCTTTCTCACCAAAAGTGGGATTCGTGTATATGCCAAATGATAATTTTTCGGCATTTGCAACATACACCAATTCGTTTGCAACCAATGCAGGTTATATGTCTGATCAGATCGCTAACTTAAATACTACCGGAACATTAGCACAAGTAAGAAGCAGAGTAAATGATTTGCCTAAACAGGGAATAAAACCTACCACTGTAGATCAATATGAAATAGGCGCTAAGAAAAATATCTGGAACAATGCTTTGGCTGTCAACGTCACTCTATATCAGATTTTATATCATAACTTTTATCAGAATTTTTTCTATGTTGATAATACAGGTTCCGTACAAACGCCTGATACAAACTTAAAGGAATTCGCAGGAAAAATGAGAAGCCGTGGTTTTGAAGTGGACGTTACAGGAAATCCTAACGAAAATATTTCGATCATTGGAGGCTTTTCCTACAACAATTCAGTTTATTTAGATACACCGGAAAAAGGATATGTAGAAAAACAAAGATTGGTAAGAACACCTGCAACTACAGCCAATGCATCAGTATTTTATAAATTCACAAACTACGTTCCAGGATTAAAAGCAGGAATCGGAGTTTACTATATCGGAGATAGAATTGCGGGTTGGAATGATTCAAAATCCACAAATATCACCAGAAAAGATGTTAGCAGAAGTTTTGAATTAAAAGATTACACAACCGTTTCTTTATCTTTAGGATACGACTGGAAAAAATTCTCATTACAAGGAAAAGTGGGTAACCTGTTTGATGTAGTCAACTACAACGTGCACGAAAACTATTCTGTAAATCCTATTACACCAAGAAATTACTACTTCACATTAACATACAGACTTTAGAATTTTATAACATTAATAATTTCTCAATTCAAAGTGGAAGTTGCATTTTTGCAGTTTCCACTTTTGAAATTTTAAAACGATAACAAATAATATATGGATAAGATCAAGGATACAAGAAGTTTTATGAGAATCACACACCGTTATTTGGGCTTTTTTCTGGCCGGAATTATGGCAGTTTATGCAATAAGTGGTGTGCTTTTAATTTATAGAGATACAGACTTCTTAAAAAAAGAAAACAAAATCGATAAAAAAATTGCAGTAAATCTTTCAGAAAAAGAACTTGGTAAAGAACTGAAGATAAAAAACTTTGAAGTCGAAAAAAGAGAAGGTGATATTTTAAAATTCAAACAAGGAACATATAATGCGGCAACAGGACAGGCAAAATATACTAAAAAAGAACTTCCTTTTGTGTTGGATAAAATGACGAAGCTTCACAAATCACAATCGAAAGATACATTATCGCCACTTAATGCATTTTTTGGTTTTGCACTTTTCTTCTTTGTGATCTCGAGTTTCTGGATGTTTAATCCTAAGACCAAAGCCTTCAAAAGAGGAATAAAATTTGCGATTGCAGGATTGGTAATTTCCATTATACTATTATTCATTTAATTATAATATCTGTAATAATTTTAGTTTAAATCTTATATTCTGATATTTATCACGTATTCATAAAATTGCTTTTAAATATCTTTCGTGGCACATTTATTGAATTTACTCGTTTATTAAATAATAAACATTAAATTTTAAACTTATGAAAAAGCTAATTTTTACAGGAATATTAGCTGTTGCAGGATTGACGGCTACAGCAAATGCACAAATTCAAGAAGGAAACTGGATGGTAGGTAGTAGCTTACTTTCTAGCAACTTTGGTTTAAATACAGGAGCAGGTTACGATATCAAACTTCAGCCAAGAGCTGCATATTTTATTAAAGATAACGTTGCATTAGGAGGTTACGTTACTTTAGGATTCTCTAAGCCGGGTGCAGGAGCATCAACACAATTTGATTACGGAGTTGGAGCTTTAGGACGTTATTACGTTTCACCAGGTGAAAAAGGTATTGATAATGTTTTGAACCACGGTAGATTCTTCTTAGAAGGTAACTTAGGTGTTGGAGGATTCAATGTTGAAAACGGAATTTCTACGACAGGTCTTGATTTTGGTGTAGGTCCTGGTTATTCTTACTTTATTACTCCAAACATTGGTGTTGAAGGTTTAGTAAAATACAACGGCGTTACAGGTTTTGGAAATGAAGGATTAACTTCTCAGATCAGCTTTAATGTTGGTTTCAGTATTTATTTACCATCATCTAAAGCAAAAGCAATTGCTAACGATGTGAAATAATTAATTATTTCATACAACATACAAAAGCGGCTCGGAAAAATTTCCTAGCCGCTTTTTCAAATTAAAACTAAACTATATATAATAAATAAAAAATCTAAGCCTACTTGTTGGGTTGAGGTGTATAACGTAAATATGGTTTGATCTCGTTGACTCCTTTCGGGAAAATATTTCTGGCATCTTCAGTTGTAATCGATGGCGGAATAATCACATCATCACCATCGTTCCAATTTGCAGGAGTCGCGATTTTGTGAGAATCTACCAACTGCAATGAGTCTAAAACTCTTAGAATTTCATTAAAATTTCTTCCTGTTGAAGCCGGATAAGTAATAATCAATCTCACTTTTTTAGCAGGATCAATAATTAATAATGAGCGAACAGTTGCAGTGAGAGAAGCATTCGGATGAATAAAATCATACAGCTCCGAAACTTTTTTATCTTTATCAGCAATAATCGGAAACTGAACATCTGTATTCTGAGTTTCGTTGATATCTTTGATCCAATTTTTATGATCTTCTACTCTATCAACGCTTAAAGCGATTACCTTTGTGTCTCTTTGGTCAAACTCTGATTTAAGTTTTGAGGTATAACCTAATTCAGTAGTACAAACCGGAGTATAATCTGCGGGGTGAGAAAATAAAATTCCCCACGAATCTCCTAGATATTCATAAAAATCAATATTTCCGGCAGTAGAGTCTGCCTGAAAGTTGGGTGCGGTATCTCCTAGTTTGATTGACATAATATTTTGTTCTTATTAGTCTACAAATTTAATAGACTTTTTGTTACTGGCAAAATTTTTGCTTAGAAATTAATTTAAAATTTTAAAATACTTTTATGGATTACGGTTTAAGTTATGTTGATACAGTATATAAAGTTTTACAAAACTGGTACATCGCTTTTGCAAGACTCACTCCAAAGCTTGTTGTGGGAATTGCAGTCTTTCTATTTTTCTTATTTACCAGTAAATACCTGAGTATACTTGCCGTAAAAATAATGCATAAGCTTTTCCCTCAAAGTAAAAGAGAGGGATCTGTCATTACTATTATAGGAATTTTCAAATTCATTATTATAGTGATGGGATCATTCATTGCTTTGGAGATCATGGGATTCAGCGGTTTTCTTTGGAAATTTATCGGAAGTTTAGGAGTTGCAGGTGTGATTGCGGGTGTGGCTCTGAAGGATTTAGTTTCAAGTATATTTTCGGGAATGCTAATCGGAATCGACAAGGCATTTAAAGTCGGAGATTATATATCAATCGGAAATCACTCCGGAACGGTTCAGGATATTGGTTTTTTGACAACAAAACTAATTACTGACGACGGAAAAAAAGCCTATATTCCAAATCAGGTAATTTTTAATGCCCCTTTTTATAATATTACAGCTTCACCTCAGCGAAGAATTATTTTGGATTTTGAAATTCCTGCGGATGAAGATATTGTAAAAGCACAGGAAAGTATCAATCAGGTTATTTTAAGTCAGGAATATATTGATAAACAGGATAAAGTAGAAGTAATATTTACCAATCTGAAACAGGGAGTTTTCAATCTTCAAGTGAAATTCTGGATGAAAGTTGGCGAAAATCTTGGACATGTGAAGAGTGATATTTTAATGAAAATAAAAAGCAGTCTCGATGAAAACGGAATTCCTTTGGTAACTCCGACAAGTATTAATATTACCAATAACGGAACACTTGAACCTCTGAAAGAAAATACTGATTTATAAATTTCAATTTATACAAAAACAAAAAACCTTCCAAAAAGGAAGGTTTCATATTTAAAACTAAATTCTTTATTAGTTAGATAAAGAAGAAGCATGAATCAACATATCAACTAACTTGTTTGAGTAACCCATTTCGTTGTCATACCAAGAAACTAATTTCACAAAGTTAGGAGAAAGCATAATTCCAGCGTCTTTATCGAAGATTGAAGTTCTCTTATCTCCGATGAAATCCTGAGAAACTACAGCATCTTCAGTGTATCCAAGAATACCTTTCAATTCACCTTCAGAAGCAGCTTTGATTACAGCACAGATTTCGTCATAAGAAGCAGCTTTTTCGATTCTTACTGTTAAATCTACCACAGAAACGTCAACAGTTGGTACTCTGAAAGACATACCTGTTAATTTTCCGTTCAATGAAGGAATTACTTTTCCTACTGCTTTTGCAGCACCCGTAGAAGAAGGAATAATATTGTTTAAAGCAGCTCTACCACCTCTCCAGTCTTTTGCAGACGGTCCGTCAACAGTTTTCTGAGTTGCAGTTGTAGCATGTACAGTAGTCATCAAACCTTCTACGATTCCGAAGTTATCGTGAATTACTTTAGCTAAAGGAGCTAAACAGTTAGTCGTACAAGATGCATTTGATAATATTTTGATATCGTCAGTCAATTCTTTGTGGTTTACACCCATTACAAACATTGGCGTATCATCTTTAGAAGGAGCAGAAAGAATTACTTTCTTTGCACCAGCGTTGATGTGTGCTGTTGCACTTTCTTTATCTAAAAATAAACCAGTAGATTCTACGATGTAATCAGCACCGATCTCATTCCACTTTAAGTTATTTGGATCTCTCTCTGCAGTAACTCTGATTTTTTTACCATTTACCACAAGATCGTTACCTTCTACAGAAACTTCTCCCGGGAAAATACCATGTACAGAATCATACTTTAACATGTAAGCCATGTATTCTGCATTGATAAGGTCATTGATACCAACGACTTCGATGTTGTCTCTTTCAGTCATTGCTCTGAAAACAAGACGACCGATTCTACCAAACCCGTTAATACCTACTTTAATTGTTGACATAATTGTTTTGATTTATTTAATTATATAAAATATTAGATTGCTAAAATTTCTGAAATCAGTAACAGATCTTTATTGATTTCGTTGTGCTTTTTGATGGCTTCTTCGATTTCTGTATATACAATATCGTTGGAACGCATTCCGGCCATCACATTATTTTGTCCTTCCATCAATCCTACTACAGCACCATAACCCAATCTGCTTGCCAAAACTCTGTCGGCGCAACTTGGTGAACCTCCTCTCTGAATGTGACCCAATATCGCTACTCGGATGTCGTAATCAGGAAACTCAACTTTCGTCTGTTCGGCCAATTCGTAGATATTTGCAAGTTTTTCTCCTTCTGCAACAACTACAATACTTGATGCTTTTCCTGTTTTTTCGGCATTTCTGAAGTTGGCAAACAACTCATCCATACTGTCTTTTTTCTCAGGAATCAGAATATCCAAAGCTCCGGTTGCCAATCCACTGTTCAATGCAATAAAACCTGCGTCACGACCCATAACCTCAACAAAGAAAACTCTGTTGTGAGAAGTTGCTGTATCACGAATTTTATCAATAGCATCCATTGCGGTGTTTAAAGCCGTGTCGTAACCAATCGTGTTGTCTGTCCCAAAGATATCATTATCAATCGTCCCCGGAACACCGATTACTCTGATTCCGAATTCTTCATTAAAGATTTTAGCTCCCGTGAAAGTTCCGTCTCCACCAATGCACACCAACGCTTCAATTCCGTATTTTATGCAATTGTCATAAGCTTTCTGGCGACCTTCTTTGGTCATAAACTCTTTTGATCTGGCAGATTTTAGAATAGTTCCACCCTGGTTGATTATATTTTTTACAGAACGAGGTCCCATTTTAAGGAAATCATCGTGAATAAGACCATTGTAGCCTTCTCTCACTCCATAACATTCGATATTATAATAATTGGCAGTTCTTACAACCGCTCTTAATGCTGCGTTCATCCCCGGAGAGTCACCTCCCGAAGTAAGAACTGCAATTTTTTTTACAGCACTTTCTTTCATTTAGTAAAAAATTTCAAACACAAATTTACAAAAACAAGTTCAGATAACGGCAGTATCTTTACAATACTTTTCATCCTTTAGTATCCTGTAAATTAAAAGCAAATTGTTTGAGAAATAATTTACCTTTTACATTTATGAAACTCAAAGCTATATTTTACCAATTCTTTTCCGTTAAATACTTCCAATATCTTTTAGGAACATGTTGAATGTGCAATTTTAAATTTTTCCTTTCAACAATATTGGTTTTGAAAAAATACCTTTGCCAAAGTTTTTGATATTGATTTTCTTCATTATGAAACTTCTCTTGGTATTTATTTAAATCAAGTTTTTCTTCAGGATAAAAGAAATCGCAGGTTTCGAGATCGTAGAGAAGTCCGTAGTTTCTTCGTAAGTCATAAATCATCCATTTTTGATCCTGATAACGGTCTTTGAAATGTTTTCTAATTAATGGCAGTACATTGAAATCCGGATCGATTTTAGCAAAGAAAACCTCATCCTGCATTTTCTCAAACCTTACAAAAGCTGTCATCCTGTGTCGTTCGCGGCTTACAGATTTACAGATTTTCGCTATTCTTAAAATATCCTGATCTGCATAATTTTGGAGAATATTTTCTTTAGGATATTGAATGGATTGTTTTACTGCAGACAAAATGATTTGCTCTAAATCCGGTTCTTCCGATAAAAAGACTTTCATCAATTCATGAATCCCCGATTTCCCGATGTTTTCTTCCAATTTATTTAAAACTCTTTCCGATTTTGCTTCCTGAGTAATCACTTCATGAATTTTAGCAAAGATATTTTCCTGATGAAATCTTACCTTACTTACAATTTCTACATCTTTATACTTATACTCGAAAACTTCGAATATCGCAGTAAAAAGTCCGTCGAAACTTCCGTCGTAAAGTAAAGTAGTCATTTTGGGTTGGAATTATAAAGTTTGAGGGTTTGAGAGTTGTAGAGTATTAGTTTGAATGATTAAGCTGTAAAATAAACAATATTATAGTTTGTTTTATTCGTGAAAATATTCGTTCTATGTGTTTAAAATAAAAATCATGAAGAATGATTACTCCGAAAGTTTGTTCAAATTTTTCTAAAAAATTTTCGGAATATCTCTGCTTCCGTGAAGCACCCTCACAATTCGAATATGTAAATCCAGAATTCGGTAAAATATAACATGATTGTCTTTTGGGAAACTGTATAAACCTTCTTTTATTTCATTCCTTCTTCTGCCGGATTCAGGATTTTCAACTAAATTTTGAAAAACATCTTCAATTTCCAGTAGATATTTTTCCGCTTGGTCGAATCCGAAATTAAGTCTAGTATAATCAAAAATATCTTCCAGATCTTTATCCGCAAATTCAGAAAGAATATAGCTCCTTCTAGTCATTGTTGCTTTTCATCTCCTCTTTTTTCGAACGAAGAATATCTTTTATGGATCGGTTACTTGATAAGCCGTCCCAACCCTTTTCAACTTCAACTTTCAGACCTTCAATCACTTTATGACGATAATATTCGTGAAGACGTATAGCATCTCGTACCACCTCACTAGCATTCTGAAAATCACCAGATTCTATCTGCTCAGAAATATAATCTACTTGTTTTTTTGTGAAACTAACATTCATTTTTTAATCTTTAGAACAAAGTTAATAAACAATGTCTAAATTTAGCATATATGGATAATTTAATTTTAAAATAGAGTCAATTGTTGCGAAAACTGATCCTGAAATTTAGAAGTACTTCCGCCAATCAAGAGTTTTTTCAGATTGAAATCTGTCAGATGTCTCAGAAAAACATTTCCTGCATTAAAATCAATAAAATATTTAGCACGATTTACAGCTGCGCCTAATTTTTGTAAATTTTCAATTGTCAGAACCTGAAAACGTCTCGCTGAAACAATTTTTTTTGCAGTTTTCACACCGATTCCTGGAATTCTCAGAATCATCTGATAATCCGCACTCTGAAGATTGATCGGAAACTGATCAAGATGTCGAAGCACCCAACTTAATTTCGGATCAACTTCTAAATCTAAAAACGGCATTTGCGGATCTAGAATTTCATCTGCTTTAAATCCATAGAAACGCATCAGCCAATCCGACTGATACAAACGGTTTTCCCGAAGCATCGGAACTGCCGTTGTCAAAGCAGGTAATCTGTTATCTTCTAAAACCGGAACGTAACCGGAATAATAAACTCTTTTAAGATTATAATTTTTATAAAAATGATCGGCAACTTTGATGATCTGTAAATCATTTTCATTAGTTGCGCCGACAATCATCTGCGTAGATTGCCCTGCAGGTGCAAATTTCGGTACTTTTCTAAAGATTTTCTTTTCTTCTTTATATTGGGTAATTCCGCTCTGAATATATTTCATTGGATTGAGCATATCCTGTCGGTTTTTTTCCGGAGCCAATAATTTCAAACCACTTTCAGTCGGAATTTCAATATTGATAGACAATCGATCTGCATATAAAGCCGCTTCCTTCATAAGAATATCACTTGCACCGGGAATTGATTTTAAATGAATATATCCGTTAAAATTTTCTTCCAGACGGAGCTTTTTTGCGACACGCACCAAACGTTCCATGGTTGTATCTGCATTTTTGAAAATTCCCGAACTTAAAAATAAACCTTCAATATAATTTCTGCGGTAAAAATTGATCGTTAAATCCACCACTTCTTCAACCGTAAATGCAGCTCTTTTAATATCATTTGAACTTCGTGAAACACAATACGCACAATCGTAAATACAGTGATTGGTCAGAAGAACTTTAAGCAGAGAAACACATCGCCCATCTTCGGTATAGGTATGACAAATTCCACTTGCAGAACTATCTCCCAAAGCACCTTTTTTATTTTTTCTGGAACCTCCACTTGACGAACATGACACATCATACTTTGCGGCATCGGCAAGGATTTCCAGTTTTTCTTTCAGACGGTCAAAATTCATAATTTATATTTACTTGATTAAAGGTTTTCAAACACATAAGCTATATCAGATTAAATTTAAATACTTGAAATATTCAGATCACATTAGAGAAAATCCAAGATTTTCACAAACTAATGTGTTCTTATTTTAGCAATGAATCAAAAAACTGCTATGACTAATGTGTTTAAAAAGTTTGGTGACGTTTGCGGTTTGAATCATTTTTGATGTTCAAAAATAAGTCCAAAATTGAGAAATATCACTCTTTTTTAAACCAACTTATCCACAAAAGACAGTAACAAATTTACTATATTTACGGTCATTAAATTATGCGTGTAGTCGTAAACGGTCGATTATTATCATATTTAAAAAATTAAAAATTACTCTATGAATCACACACCGATCGAAGGTTTTTCTAAATTAACCAAAAAGGGGAAAATTGACTGGCTTGTCAATGAATATCTAGACGGAAACTCAGATTATCAAAATATACTCAATCAATATTGGAACGATAATGCAGATCTTCAGAAACTTCATGATGAGTTTTCTGAAAATACAATTTCCAATTTTTATATGCCTTACGGAATTGCTCCTAATTTTTTAATTGACGGAAAATTATTTGCTCTACCAATGGCGGTTGAAGAAAGTTCAGTTGTGGCAGCAGCTTCAAAAGCAGCCAAATTCTGGATTGATAAAGGAGGTTTTAAAACCACGATCATTAATACAGAAAAATTAGGTCACACCCATTTCATTTTCAATACAGAATCTCATAAACTTCAGCATTTTTTTAATTTTAAATTAAAGAAAAAATTGTTTGAAGCTACAGAAAGCATTACGGCAAACATGAGAAATCGTGGCGGCGGAATTTTAGAAATAAAACTCGTTGACAAAACCGCTGAAATGCCTAATTATTATCAGTTGAAAGCAAGTTTTGATACTGTAGATTCTATGGGAGCCAACTTTATCAATTCTTGCCTTGAGCAATTTGGTAAAACTTTAAAAGAAGAAATTTCTTTGGAGCAAGATTTCACACAGGAAGAAAAAGATTCTTTGCAGGTTGTCATGAATATTCTTTCCAATTTTACTCCGGATTGCATCGTAAGAGCGGAAGTTTCTTGTAAAATTGAAGATCTGAAAGACGACAGCGGAATTTCAAACGAAGAATTTGCAAGAAAGTTTAAACAAGCCGTTACGATTGCTGAGATCGAACCTTTCCGTGCGACAACACATAACAAGGGAATAATGAACGGAGTCGACGCCGTTGTGATTGCAACCGGAAACGACTTTAGAGCGACCGAAGCTTGCGCACACGCTTACGCAGCAAAAGATGGAAGATATTCTTCTTTGACACATTGTACAACAGACAACGGAATTTTCAGATTTTGGATTGATCTTCCTATTTCAGTAGGAGTTGTTGGCGGTTTGACCAATTTACATCCTTTGGTTAAATTTTCTTTAGCACTTCTCGGAAAACCATCTGCTCAGGAATTGATGAGTATTTTGGCGGTTTCAGGACTGGCTCAGAATTTTGGGGCACTAAGATCTTTGGTTACGACAGGAATACAGAAAGGTCATATGAAAATGCATTTATTTAATATTTTAAATCAAATGGGAGCAACCGAAGAAGAAAAGCAGCATTTTGTGACATACTTTAAAGATAAAACGGTGACACATCATGAAGTAATTAATGAGTTTAACAGATTGAGAGCTCAATAATGTTTGGAATTATTGTCGCAGCTTTTATGTTGGCTTTCGGAGTTTTTCTGAAGCTGACTAAAGATCCAAGACTTGCTCAGAATAGAAAATTCGCATGGGTTTTTATCGGAATTGGAGCCGTATCATTAATATTTAAGATCTTAAATTATAAATAACAACAGTTCGCTTAAATCTGTTTAATTAAATCTATAAAATGAAAACAATTACTTTAGTCTTCGGAGCCGCTTTCGGAATGTTATCCGTAATTTTAGGCGCCTTCGGAGCACACGCTTTAAAGAAAATTTTATCTGTAGAAAGACTGGAAAGTTTTGAAACCGGAGTAAGATACCAAATGTACGCAGCATTTTTCTTGCTGATTGCAGGTTACATTTTAAAATTTGATACTTCATCTCAAAAATGGATTTCCATATTGATGATTGTAGGAACGATGTTGTTCTCTTTTAGTATCTATGGTTTGAGTTTACAGGATTATTTGGGAGCAAACCTGAAATTTTTAGGCCCGATTACTCCACTGGGTGGATTATTGATGATCTTGAGTTGGGGAGTGCTGATTTTTTATTTTGTGAGAAATCGAATTTAATACATATTAAGCATTTTAAACCATTAGAAGGTTGAGTTTTTAATAATCAAAAGAAAACTATTTTTTAAGATTTACTAAAGTAAAAGTTAAGCGAAATCCTTAAATCAATAAATTGATTCTTAAAAACTTAAACCTTTAATACCTTAATATTTCAAAAGAATTTGGATAAGTACTAAATTTTAACACAAACATATTATAACAAATGATGATCGTAATTTTAAAATAATTTAAAATGAAAATCAACAGACGACGTCGCTTAGTACGGACTTTCAATCTATTAGATCAACCCATCAGATTCAATCCGTTTGTATTCAGCCGTACTTTTTTTATGTGGGCAATTACAGGATTAGTCGGTGGAATTATTGCCGGATTGTACTGGATTTTGCTGGAACATTTCACGGAGTTTTTACATCAGTTCCAAGGTTGGATGGTGATTCCAACGATGGCAATCTCTGGTCTTCTGGCGGGTTTGGTCATTCATTTTATTGGCGATCCGGGAGAAATACATTTGATCGTCAACAACATCAGATTCAACAAAGGAAAACTCGAGCCGAAAAATAATCCATCCATGATTTTGTCGTCACTTTTTTGTGTAGCGTCGGGAGGAAGCTTGGGTCCGGAAGCACCTTTGGTTCAGGTAACCGGCTCCACAGGAACATATTTGGGGAAATTGTTCAGATTGAAAGGTGAAGAATTGCGTTCTTTAAGTATTGCAGGAATGGCTTCAGGTTTTACTGCACTTTTCGGCGCACCACTGGGCGGAAGTCTGTTTTCTTTGGAAATTCTTCATCACAAACACGCAGTAGAATATTACAGAGCGATTATTCCTGCTTTGGTGGCAAGCTGTTTCAGCTACCTGATGTTTGCTTTGATTATCCATTTAGGAATCGGTGCAACCTGGGATTTGAAGGCTTATCATTACACTGGAGTTTACGATTTTGCTTATGCAACCGCTTTTGGAATTGTAGGAACTTTGTTTGGGTGGATCTTTATTTTTGTGGTTAAATTTTTCAAAAAAGCTTTCGAGTACAGAAAATTTCCAATTTACATTAAAACTTTGGTGGGCGGAATTTTGTTAGGAATTATAGCATTCTATTTTCCTTTGACAAGATATTTCGGGCATCACGAAGTGAATGAACTGATTAATGGAAGCTACACACTCAATTTTTTAATCATCATTTTAATTTTCAAAATTTTAGCAATTGCGATTACCGTAACTTCCGGCTGGAGAGGTGGTTTTATAATCCCGTTGTTCTTCGTGGGAACTACTTTAGGATTGATTATTCATCATTTATTTCCGAACGTTGATAAGACTTTAGCGATTGTTAGCTGTATGGCGGCCATTAATGCGTGTGTTACGAGAACGCCGATGAGCACAACTATTATTTTGGGAACTTTAACAGGTTTTACGTATTTCGTTCCTATACTTTTTGCGAGTTTAACAGGTTATTTTATGGCTCCGAAAATTCCGTTTATTGGATCACAATCGGAGAAATTATCTGAAGAATAATTTAAAAATTGAACCATTAAGGTTTATTAAGAAGTTTAGAATAATTAAGTTGAGCTTCGTTTTAAGCAGAACGCTTAAAAAATCTACCTGATCTTTCTTAGTAAAACTCAACACCTAAAATTTCCTAAATGGTCAAAAAAAACTAAGTCTGACTTATCTGGTTTAAACTCAATTTTTATAAAAAACTTCGCTAATGTTTAAGCATTCATCGTCAGAATATGCAAAAAGACGAATAGACTTTTAATTTTTATCCTAATAATCTTGAACTTCCGTGTCTTTTTATTAAATTTGTCAACCTTTAAAAATTAAAATATAATAATAAAAATAATATGAATCTTCACGAGTATCAATCAAAAGAGATTTTATCAAAGTACGGAGTAGCAATACAACGTGGTTTCGTAGCTAATAATGTAGACGAAGCTGTAGCTGCTGCTGAAAAACTTACTGCTGAAACCGGAGCTCAGGCTTGGGTTGTAAAAGCACAAATTCACGCAGGTGGTCGTGGTAAAGGTGGCGGTGTAAAGTTTTCTCCGAACATGGATAAGTTGAAAGAAAACGCTCAAAACATCATCGGAATGCAATTGATTACGCCTCAGACTTCTGCTGAAGGTAAATTGGTAAATTCTGTATTGGTAGCAGAGGATGTATATTATCCTGGAGAATCTGAAACTAAAGAATTTTATGTTTCTATTCTTTTAGACAGAGCTGAAGGTAAAAATACAATCGTATATTCTACTGAAGGTGGTATGGACATCGAGCACGTTGCTGAAGTAACACCTCACTTGATCCACAACGAATTGATCGATCCTACTTTGGGTCTTCAGGGTTTCCAAGCTAGAAAAATTGCTTTCAACTTAGGTCTTGAAGGAAATGCGTTCAAAGAATTCACAAAATTCATCACTTCTTTATACAATGCATATGTAGGAATTGATGCTTCTTTATTCGAAATCAACCCGGTTTTGAAAACTTCTGACAACAAAATTATCGCTGTAGATGCTAAAGTAACTTTGGATGGGAACTCATTATTCCGTCACAAAGATTTGGCTGAACTCAGAGATACAAGAGAAGAAGATCCATTGGATGTTGAAGCTGGTGAAGCTGGTCTTAACTTCGTAAAGCTTGACGGTAACGTTGCTTGTATGGTAAACGGAGCTGGTCTCGCAATGGCTACTATGGATATCATCAAATTATCTGGAGGTAACCCGGCTAACTTCCTGGACGTTGGAGGTACTGCAGATGCTGCAAGAGTACAGACTGCTTTTGAAATTATCTTGAGAGATCAGAATGTGAAAGCAATCTTGATCAATATCTTCGGAGGTATCGTAAGATGCGACAGAGTTGCTCAAGGTGTTGTAGACGCTTACCACGCAATGGGAAGCCTTCCTGTTCCATTGATCGTAAGATTACAGGGAACTAATGCTGTAGAAGCTAAAAGATTAATTGACGAGTCTGGTTTACCGGTACACTCTGCAATTACTTTAGAAGAAGCTGCAAACAAAGTAAAAGAAGTTTTAGCTTAAATCTAAAATTTTTAAATAAATCTAAACCGTTTCATTTTTTGAAACGGTTTTTTTAATACATTTATCTTAAATATTATTGATGAAAAACTTACAAATTCCAAGTCCCTGTTCTGAAAGATGGGAATCAATGTCCTTTCACGAAAAAGGAAAATTTTGTTCGGTTTGTGACAAATGTGTGATCGATTTTACTCAAAAGAAACATCATGAAATCATTAAGATTATAGAAGAAAAGAAAAATGAAAAAATTTGCGGCAGATTTTATAATGATCAATTACAAACTGAAGATTCAAAAATTTTAAATTTAAAAAATAAATTCTTCAAGAATATTCCTACTAATTACCGCAACAGTAGAATTACATTAACTATTTTTTCTTTGGTTTTATTATTAACAGGCTGTTCAAAATCTGGAACAGAAAGACCACCTCTTATGGGTAAAATTAAGATCGAGGAAGACACTATTCCGGAAAACAATCAATTTATTATTGGTGAAGCTAAGATTGAGGATGATTCCTTATTTAGTAAAAAAGACAGCATTAAATAAAGTCATTTCAAAAAATTATCATTTAATTAAATCTAAAATTTTATCGGTCAAAATATTTAGCTGACAAATCTCACAAAGAATTTCGGCGCAAAACTTGTACTTTTATGATCACATGGAAAGGACAGTATTACAACCAAGATTTAAAGAATCACAACATTTCAAAGATTTTTGGGCAAACGGAAACGGAAAACAACTGATTGATTTTTCGGGTGCTGAAGTGAGTTTTAAAGACTTTGACAAATTTTCAAAATACTTTTATCATGTGGATGAGATTGGGGATGAAGTTGTAAAAGAAGTCTATTTCACCAAAAAATACAGCGAAGCTTCAAGAGAAATTGAAAACTATATTCGCAATGGCGTTTCAGAAAATGATGAAGCTCCAGGAAGTGTAAAAAAGTTATTCCGGCAAACACAAACTATTCCTGATTGGCTAGATTATAATTTACTGAAAAAAGGTGCTGAACTCTGTATGCGCGGAAATCTCGATTCTCTTATTTCACTGCGCGATTATTGTCTTATTGGAGGTTACGATTACGCTTATCTCAACAAACCGCTCATTGTTACAGAAGCTCTTAAAAAAGGTGCCGTAAAAAGACTTTCAGAAACTCTGGATTTTTGGGTAAATGTAACAAGATACGATGCTTTGGTAATTCATCAAAAAGGCTATGAATTTGCCATCAAAACAAGACTTATTCATTCTTACGCAAGACTTTCCATCAAAAAACATTATAAAAACTGGGACACAGAAAATTGGGGTGAACCGATTAATTCCTGGGACATGATGGCAACATATATTGGTTTCAGTTTGGTTTTCCTACATAGTCTTCACAAACTAGGAAACACGTTTTCTGAGGATGAAGAAAAAGGACATTTTCACCTTTGGAAATATGTGGGTTATCTTTTGGGAATTCCTGAAGAACTTTTACCTAACGATAAAAAACAGGCAACAGAATATTTTTATTTATGGACTTCCATTCAGCCTTCATCAGATCAGGATTCTGTTTTACTTGCGCACTCTTTACTCAACGAATCGCTGGAAAATCCTATTTTAAAATTTGAATTTCAGAGAAAAAATTTGAGATACCTACACATTTGCTGTACTTGGTATCTTCTTGATGATGAGGTTTGCAAAAGACTTCAGATTCCTAAAGTATCATTTCGCAATGGTTTTCCTTACATTAAAAGATTCCTCAATAAAATTTACGACAATTCTGTAAGTCGGGAAAACCGCATCAAAAAAGGAAATAAAGATCAGATGAAAGTACTGAAAGACTATTTGAGAATTACCCAGAATTCTAATTTTCATTAATTAATTTAATCAATAACCTCTTTCTTCAATTTAATTTTGAATGTAAAAATTTTATCATTTTTTAACGTTAAAAACAAATTCCATCAACAAATATTATTAGCTTTTGAAATTTAAATTATGTAATTTTGATAAATTATTTTAATACGATATGAGCAACATAGATGATAAGAAAAAAGCACTTGCATTGGTGCTTGACAAATTAGATAAAACATACGGAAAAGGAACTGTAATGACGTTGGGAGATAGTGCAATCGACACTACCATCGAAGTTATTCCTTCAGGATCTTTAGGATTAGACATAGCTTTAGGAGTTGGCGGCTATCCGAGAGGAAGAATTATCGAGATCTACGGACCTGAATCTTCAGGTAAAACAACTTTAACTTTACATGCAATCGCAGAAGCGCAAAAAGCGGGTGGAATCGCTGCTTTCATTGATGCTGAGCACGCTTTTGACAGAGGTTATGCAGGAAAATTAGGAATCGATCTTGAAAACCTGATCATTTCTCAACCGGATAACGGTGAACAGGCTTTAGAAATTGCTGACAACCTGATTCGTTCAGGAGCAATTGATATTGTAGTAATTGACTCGGTTGCCGCATTGACTCCAAAAGCAGAGATTGAAGGTGAAATGGGAGATTCTAAAATGGGTCTTCACGCAAGATTGATGTCTCAGGCTTTGAGAAAACTAACTGCTACAATTTCAAGAACAAAATGTACCGTGATTTTCATCAACCAGTTGAGAGAAAAAATTGGTGTAATGTTTGGAAATCCTGAAACTACAACCGGTGGTAATGCATTGAAGTTTTACGCTTCGGTAAGAGTAGACATCAGAAAAGCAAGCGCACCAATCAAAAATGGTGATGAAGCTGTTGGTAGCCGTGTAAAAGTGAAAATTGTAAAAAACAAAGTAGCACCACCTTTCAAAATGGCAGAATTTGACATTATGTACGGTGAAGGTGTTTCTAAAACGGGTGAAATCTTAGATACTGCGGTTGATTTGGGAATCGTAAAGAAAAGCGGATCTTGGTTTAGCTACGGTGACACTAAATTAGGACAAGGTCGTGACGGTGTAAGAGATTTGTTAAAAGACAATCCTGAATTAGCCGAAGAGCTTGAAGGTAAAGTAAAAGAAGAGATTATCAACAACAAGAAATAATTTCTGAAATATAAAATTGAAAAGACAGCTTTTTTTAGAAGCTGTCTTTTTTGTTTCAATACATATAATTTAAGAAAAATAAATTGATAAAAATGCCAATCTGTCACTTTCCGATCGATGGTATTTTTTTTGAGATTTGAAAATCAAATTTAAAAATAAAATAAAATGACAAAAGGAAATATCAATGTTTCGGTGGAAAATATTTTTCCGTTGATTAAGAAATTTTTATACAGCGACCACGAAATATTTTTAAGAGAATTAATTTCAAATGCAACTGATGCAACTTTGAAATTAAAGCACTTAACCAATATCGGTGAAGCAAAAGTAGACTACGGAAATCCGAAAATCGAAGTAAGAATTGATAAGGAAAATAAGAAACTTCACATCATCGACCAAGGTTTGGGAATGACTGCTGAAGAAGTTGAAAAATACATCAATCAGGTAGCTTTTTCCGGAGCTGAAGAATTTTTGGACAAGTATAAAGATTCGGCTAAAGATTCAGGTATTATCGGGCACTTTGGTTTAGGCTTCTACTCCGCTTTTATGGTGGCTGAAAAAGTTGAGATCCTTACCAAATCTTATCGTGATGAAAATCCTGCAGTTCGTTGGATTTGCGACGGAAGTCCGGAATTTACTTTAGAAGAAACTACTGACAAAACTGACAGAGGAACGGAAATTATCCTTCACATAGCAGAAGATTCTACAGAATTTTTAGAAGAAAGTAGAATCCGTGAACTGTTGATGAAATACAACAAATTCATGCCTGTTCCTATCAAATTCGGAACAAAAACTGAAACGCTTCCTTTACCGGAAGGATCTGCAGAAGATGCAGTGGCAGAAACTGTTGAAATTGACAATATCGTCAATAATCCAACTCCGGCCTGGACGAAAGCTCCAAACGAATTGAAAGATGAAGATTATAAAGCTTTCTATCATGAATTGTACCCAATGCAGTTTGAAGAGCCTTTGTTTAATATTCATTTGAATGTTGATTATCCATTTAATTTAACAGGAGTTTTGTTCTTTCCAAAATTGGCGAACAATTTAAACATCGAAAAAGATAAAATTCAATTGTACCAAAATCAGGTGTATGTCACTGATGAGGTGAAAGGTATTGTTCCTGACTTTTTGATGTTGTTGAGAGGTGTGATCGATTCTCCGGATATTCCATTGAATGTTTCCCGTTCTTATTTGCAAGCTGACGGGGCTGTGAAGAAAATTTCTTCTTACATCACGAAGAAAGTTGCCGATAAAATGGTTTCTCTGATCAATGAAAACCGTGAAGATTACAATAAAAAATGGAACGACATTAAAATCGTTATTGAATACGGAATGATTTCTGAAGACAAATTCTTCGAAAAATCTGACAAATTTGCATTGTACCCAACAACTGACGGAAAGTATTTCCTTTGGAATGAACTGGAAGAAAAAATCAAACCTTCTCAAACTGATAAAGATGGAAATTTAATTATTCTTTATGCTACCAATGCTGATGAGCAGCATTCTTACATTCAGTCTGCGAAAGACAAAGGTTACGAAGTTATTCTTTTAGATTCTCCGATTGTTCCGCATTTAATTCAGAAATTAGAAACTTCAAAAGAGAAAATTTCGTTTGCAAGAGTCGATGCAGATCACATCAATAATCTGATTAAAAAAGACGAGCCTGCGATTTCTAAATTAAATGAAACTGAAAAGGAAGCTTTAAAGAAAAGTGTTGAAGAGTCAATTAATGATAAAAAATTCACCGTTCAGTTGGAAGATTTAGACAGCACTGATGCTCCTTTCACAATCACTCAACCTGAATTCATGCGTAGAATGAAAGACATGCAGGCAACCGGCGGTGGCGGAATGTTTGGAATGGGCGGTTTCCCGGAAATGTATAATTTGGTGGTGAACTCTAACAGTGAGTTTGCTACTAAAATTCTGGCTAATGAAAATGCTGAAGAGAAAAGTTCTCAGATTAAATATGCTTTAGATTTAGCTAAACTTTCTCAGAATTTGTTGAAAGGAAAAGATTTGACAGATTTTATTCAGAGAAGCTATAAGCAACTTGAGAAGTAATTTTTTTATTAAACAAACCTTCAAGGCTTTGAGGTCTTGAAGGTTGAATACTTAAATAGTTTCGGCGGAGCCTTTGGCTCCGCCGAAACTATTTTCAATATATTGTAATAGTAATTTACTTAATCAAACCCTCAATTGCTTTTAAAAGTTCTGCCGGTTTTTCATTTACTGCTTCAAGATGATCAAATGAAAACTCGAAAAATTGTTTCGGCTCAGAAGCATTTTTGTAAAGTTCTTCTCCTTGAGAAAAAGGAATCGTTTTATCATTTTTACTATACACAAACAGTTTCGGAAGACCTTCTGTATATTTCACATCTTCTTTTGCAGCATAGACAGATGACAGCATTTCGGCAAGGGCGTCTTTGAATTGAGGAGCAAATACTGCTGCAATATCTGCGAATGAAGACATTCCACCGTCAATTACTAGACCTGAAATTTTATCTTTATTGGCTCTCGCTAAATGTGCTGAAATCTGAGATCCCAAAGAAGCTCCATAAATAATTATTTTTGTGTTTTTCACGTCTTTTCTTTTGGTTACAAAATCAAAGAACTTTTGTCCGTCCTCTGCGATATTGATGTGAGTAGGTGTTCCGGTTGACTTTCCATAACCTCTGAAATCTACCATAACAACCTGAAAACCGTTATCGACTAAAGGTTTGATCATAAATATATAAGTAGAAACATTCCCTCCTGCACCGTGAAAAAATAAAATCGTTGCTTTTGGTTTAGCAGAATTAGGCTTCAGAACAATTGCAGTAATAGTATCCTTCTCAACAGGTAATGCAATTTCTTCATATTTTAAACTTTCAATAGGCTTTAATTCTTTACTTGGCTGGTAAAATTTATCATCAATCTGAGCTTGAAAAAATTGTATAAGAATAATACATAAAAAAGTGATAACAGCTTTAGCTTTCATAGTAGTTGTTTTTATTATTATGAAGTAAAGATAGGTACTGAAAACTGCTTTTTGAAAATTTAAATCACCGAACAGTTCTTTTTAAAGACTCAACTGTCAATTTTTAGTATTGAGTATTTCTTGCGAAAAAGTTAATTGAATATTTTAACAATCTTAATGCTTACAATTCTTCCAAAGGGTTCCAAAAAAGTGTTTTGAAGTTTTTAATTCTGAAATTTTCTACTTCAATTCCTTCTGCTTCGAGTCTTTCCTGAAATTCCGGAACTGACAGAGTTCCCGAACTCGAAATCACACGATGCGCCGGAACGTCTTTCGGACAACCGCCCATTGCTTTTCCTACATGGCGCGAATGATTAGGAAATCCAACGGCTTTTGCTATCGCTCCGTAAGAAGAAACTCTGCCTTTAGGAATAAGTTTAGATATTTCCCAGACCTGTTGTTTGAAAAGTTCGTTCATTTTATTGATTTGAATAATCCAAATTTAACAAATTTCTCAATCGTTTCATTAATTTACCATCAACGTTATTAGACAATCTTGACAAGATTTCATAAGAGTTTTAAAAACAATTTTGCGAAGTTTAACACAAATTTATAATATATTAATATTTAAAAGGCATCATTGTTGTAAATTGAAGCATTGAATATATAACAAAATAATATGTCAAATTTTAAAGGAAAAGCAGTGATCGTTACAGGTGCTGCAATGGGATTAGGACTGGCTGCTGCCGATGCTTTAGCTTCAAAAGGTGCAGATCTTACACTTGTAGATTTTAACGCTGAAGCACTTGAAAAAGCCAAAACTGATTTACAGTCGAAATATCCTGAAAGTAAATTTCTTACGGTAACGGCAGATGTTTCGGTAGAAGAAAATGTAAAAAACTATGTCGATCAAACTGTAAAAGAGTTTGGAAAAGTTGACGGATTGTATAATAATGCGGGAATCGAAGGAAAACAGGCTCCGTTGGTTGAATATGATATTGACGTTTTCAAAAAAGTAATCGACATCAATCTTTTGGGAGTTTACTACGGAATGAAGTATGCAATTCCTGAAATGCAGAAAAATGGAAGCGGTAGAATTGTAAACGTAGCTTCCGTTGGCGGAATCAGAGGAGTTTTAAATCAAACTGCTTATGTTGCAACAAAACATGCTGTAGCCGGAATGACCAAAAATGCAGCTTTGGAATACGGAAAAGATAATATTCTGACAAATGCCATTGCACCGGGTGCAATTTTGACACCGATGGTTGCAGAAGCTTTTAAACAGGTGAATCCAAGCGATCCGAAAGCGGCAGAAACTGAATATGCATCAAGAAATCCTACGAGAAAATTGGGTGATCCAAAAGATGTCGGAAATTTAGTTGCTTATCTTTTAAGTGATGAAAACGGATATGTTTCGGGACAGGTAATCGCAATTGATGGTGGAGAATCGAATATGTATGGAAACTCGTAAGCAATAAGCAATAAGCAATAAGCAATAAGCAATAAGCAATAAGCAAAATTAGTTGTCCGTTAAATAGCGGACAATTTTTTTTTATATTTAAATTATAATTTTTTGTTTGCATAATTTTTGAATCATTCACTCTACCAAAATCTAAAATTATGAAAAAGTCAGTTTTCAGATTTTTAAATAAAATCAACAAAAAAGTTTTACCAAAATTGAGTGTTAAAGATCCTTTGAAATTAACAAAATTTCAGAAAGCAATTTTAGCGTACAGATATTTTGTACTGATTAATTCAATGGATTAATTTTTAATTTTATCAGAATAAATATTTTCTACCGACAATACAGCGGTCAACTAATGAATTTTAGTCAAAAAAAACGTCCCAAGATTTGGAACGTTTTTTATATATCAGAGCTTAAGACTCCAGTTTTATACTTTATTAATTTTCTAAAATATAAGAGAACATCAAAGGTGCACAAATCGTAGCATCACTTTCAACGATAAATTTCGGTGTCGTAATATCCAATTTTCCCCAAGTAATTTTCTCATTCGGAACAGCTCCTGAATACGAACCGTAAGAAGTAGTAGAATCTGAAATCTGACAGAAATATGACCAGAACGGAATGTCGTGCATTTCCATATCTTGGTACAACATCGGAACAACGCAAATCGGGAAATCTCCTGCAATACCTCCACCAATCTGGAAGAATCCAACTCCTTTTCCTGCTGAGTTTTTAGTGTACCAATCTGCCAAATACGTCATGTACTCGATTCCTGACTTCATTGTTGTTGCCGTCAATTCACCTTTTATGCAATATGAAGCAAAAATGTTTCCCATGGTAGAATCTTCCCATCCCGGAACAACAATCGGAAGATTTTTCTCTGCTGCAGCGATCATCCAGGAGTTTTCTCTAGGAATTTCGTAATACTGCTCAAGAACACCAGAAAGAATCATTTTATACATAAATTCATGCGGAAAATATCTCTCACCTTTTGCTTCAGCATCTTTCCAGATCTCAACGATGTGTTTCTGCAATCTTCTAAAAGCTTCTTCTTCAGGAATACAGGTATCTGTAACTCTGTTCAGACCTCTTTCCAACAAATCCCATTCGTCCTGAGCTGTCAAATCTCTGTAGTGAGGAACTCTTTCGTAGTGAGAATGCGCCACCAAATTCATCAAATCTTCTTCAAGGTTTGCTCCTGTACAAGAAATGAAATCAACTTTGTCCTGACGGATCATTTCAGCTAAAATTTTCCCCAATTCAGCGGTAGACATTGCTCCGGCCAAAGTGATCATCATTTTTCCACCTTCTTTAAGATGCGCAACATATCCTTTTGATGCGTCTACCAAAGCTGCTGCATTGAAGTGCAGATAATATTTTTCTATGAACTCAGTAATCGGTTTGCTCATTTTTCTAATTTTTTACAAAGATAAAATTTAAAAATGGAAAGTTGCCGCTGCGCTCAAAGAAAGTCTACTTAATCCTTCTCTTTCTTCCTCACCGAAATCTACCGTTGTACCATTGTATTTCATCTTGCTCAATGTTCCACCAGTAAGACCCAATTTAGGACCTATAAAAATATGATTAGTAAGTGCATATTGATAAGCAAAATTGGCTTCCAAACCAAGGTTAGAGCCTTTCCCTGTAATAGAACCGGTTTTGGTAGTGTAAGTAATCACGCCCAAAGCAATGTCATAAAATAATTTATGTTTTGTATCTTCTTTGAAATTTGAAAACATGTAAGCCGGACCAACAAAAGTGATATTATCTTTCGTACTTACAAATCCCGAAACAACTTGACCATTTGAGCCTTGTACAACAATTCTTCCATCACTTGACGCTAAATAAGTTGAATATTTCAAACCAACTGCGCTGTTGCTTTTAAGGTGATAATAAGCAGAAACACTTACATCTACTCCACTTTTTAAACCTTTGATGTAATCTCTTGATTCTTTTGAAATTCCTTCAGGCATTTTTGCAAGACGCCATGCGTAACCAACCGAAGGTATTACTGAAATTCTGGATTCTGAAGTTTCCTGTGCTGAGAAAAAGAATGGGATTGCGAATGCTCCCGTAAGTAAAAGTTTTTTAAACATTATCATTAATTTTCCGCAAAAATACATTTTTTTCCAAATGCAGAGAATTAAAACTTGAAACGTCTGTTTTCTTTTTTATCTGAATTTTGTTTCTTCTGCTGAATCCGTTTTTCTACCGAAGATCTTGTAGGTTTTGTCTTCGCTCTAAATTTTGGAATAAATAAAGATTTATCTACCAAATCAAGAATTTTTTCGATAGCAATTTTTTTATTTTGAAACTGCGTTCTGCTTTCTGAAACACTTAGAAATAAAAATCCCTCAAGATTGATTCTGTTTTTAAGTTTTTCTCTGATTAAACTCTTCTGTCTTTCGTTAAAAAATTCAGAATCATCAACTTTCCATGTTACAGTTACGGAGGTTTCTACTTTATTCACATTCTGACCTCCTGCTCCGCTACTGCGAGAAGTTTTGAAATTGAGCTCTTTTGTGAAATCTTTCATAGTGTTATTCAATGTTCAAATTTCCCTCCCTTGGAGGGTTGATTCAATTTTCTTTGGAAAATTGAGACGGGGTGGTTCGCGAGTTCAACTTTAAAAAAATTAATTATTATCAATCATCTTCAAAAGTTCTATTCTGCTTATTTTCCCATTTGGAGTTCGTGGAATTTCCTCAACAAAGATAATTTCTTTTGGTTTGTGAAAACTTTTTTCAAACTGAATTTCACTTATTTTTTTAATTAAATCGTCTGATTTTTCACCTTCAATGACAGCAATCAATTTCTGTCCCAAACTTTCATCTTTTAATCCTAAAAAAACAACTTCATTCGGAATTTCTTTTTTCACCAAATCTTCGAGTTCTTCGGGAAAGATTTTTGCACCTCCTGAATTGATGACATTATCAATTCTCCCTAAAAACCTAAATCGATTGTCATTGCTAATTTCGACTAAATCATTAGTTTGCAGAATTTCAGAATTTAGATCTGGTGCTGAAATTTTCAGACAGCCTCTTTCATCTTTTGATATAGAAACATTTTCAAAAGCTGTGAAATAATCATTCTGGTGAGGATAAATTTCTTTCAAGGCAATATGAGAAAGCGTTTCCGACATTCCGTACGTTTCGTAGATTTTAGTTTGGGAGTCAGAAAGCTTGAGCACTTCAATAATTTTTGATTTTAAAGATTCCGAAACTGCTGCACCACCGATAATCAGATTTTTAATCAAATGGATTTTGTTCAAAGAATTTTCAACCTGCAAAGGAGTCATCGCACAGAAATCGATAGTTTCATCTAAATCTTTTAAAGATTCCAAAGATGGATTTTTAACAATCAATTTCAACCTTCTTTCAAAAGATCTTACAATCATCATTTTCCCTGAAATATATTCTACAGGAAGACAGATCAATGCTTTATCATTTTCACTTAATCCTAAAAAATCACAGGTCATCTTTGCAGAGTTCAACATTTTCTGTTTCTCAATTTCAAAAATTTTCGGAATACCGGTCGATCCTGATGTTTGAACATTTACCTTCTCTGAATCCGATAACCATTCTTCTAAAAAAAAAAATACTTTTTTTTCAAATTCTGTCTGAGAATGTAAATTATTAATTTCGAGATTATTGAAGTCAATCACCATGGTTACGCTGCTAAAAATATCATGTAAATTTAAAAAAAAATAAAAAACGATTTGCAAGTAAATAAAAAAACTGTAAATTTGCATCACCAAAATAAAACAGACCTATAGTGTAGTGGTAACACACCGGTTTTTGGTACCGTTATCCGGGGTTCGAATCCCTGTGGGTCTACAAACCATCCTTTTTTAAGGATGGTTTTTGTTTTATAAAAATCTCTGTAAAAGTTTAAGTTTGATCACTTATATTATGTTGCGATTTAAACTTTATCAACAATTTCTTGCAAATGAATAAAAAAACTGTAAATTTGCACCACCAAAATAAAACAGACCCATAGTGTAGTGGTAACACACCGGTTTTTGGTACCGTTATCCGGGGTTCGAATCCCTGTGGGTCTACAAACCATCCTTTTCTGAGGATGGTTTTTTTATCTCATCAATCTTTCAAACTTGAAGTTTTATTCCAAAACTTTTAATCAAATTTCCCAAAAAAATTCTCTTGGTAACAAAAGCAAATCTGCTTACGTAAAAGTCTTATGCTTTAAATTAACAACAATATTCTGAATACAGATAATTGCCCAGTTATCTTCAATCAAATCCTTATTTGACCCACATTAATACTAGGTGAAAAAATTCATCAGCGGTTAAAGTATTTAAATCCTAATATTTGAAATAATTTAACCTCTCATAGCAGATTTAATCTCTTAATTTTATTGAATTTAACATGATTTTATGCGGGTTGGCAAACATATTGCAGGTATTTTTTATCAAAAGTTTTTCTTTTAAACTAAATCATAAAAAGATAATCATGAAAACATTCCTATATTCTTATTTTTCAATTGATAAAACTTAACATATAAGCACTTATAATTAAGATAGGCTCAATATCTATCGTCCTTACAAGTAATTATTTATGTTATTCTAAATCGTAGAAAATTGAAAAAAAAAATAAACTTTAAAAAAATCGTTAAAGGTATCATTATAACTATTATTTCGATACTGGTTATTATAATTCTCGCTATTTTCAGTCTGAGAATTCCTGCTGTTCAGAATTACGTTAAAGATAAACTTGTCGTTTATCTTGAGAAAAAGATCAAAACAAAAGTAAGTCTTGAAAAAGTTTACATCGGCTTTCCAAACAGTCTTGTTATGGAAAATTTGTATTTGAAAGGTCAGAATATCGACACCCTTTTAGCCGTAAGAAAGTTTGATGTTGGTTTAGATATGTGGAAACTAATCAAATCAAAAGCGGATATTACGTCGGTTGATCTTGAAGGTGTAAGAGCGAATGTCGTGAGAAAACCTGACGGAAAATTCAATTTTGATTATATCATTGATGCATTCGCAACTTCAGACAAAGAAGAAAGTACATCGAAGCCTTTTATTATTTCTTTAGATAAAATTAAACTGAAAGATATTGGTTTGACCTTCAATGATCAACAATCAAAAAATGACATCAAGGTTTATTTCAATTCTTTCGACACTAGAGTAAAAACGTTTGATCTACAAAATAATTCTTATGCAGTTAATGATATTAATCTTGATGGATTAAAATTAAAACTGAAACAGGATTTCATAGAAGAAGTTGCAGATAATGTTGAGCAGAAAGTAGATTCTCTTAATCAGAAAAAACCAATGAAATTGGGCTTAAGCGGAATTAAACTGACCAATTTCAACATTGATTATGGTGACGACAATACCAAAACATTTGCTAAAGTTCTTTTTAAAGAACTGAGCACCAATATTAATGATCTTGATCTTGAGAATAAATCTTACAATGTCGGAAATGTTTATCTGACAGGTGCAAATATTAATGCCAATCTGTATCTTCCGACTGCAAATGCAAATCCTAAAGATACAAAACCTGAAAAGTCAACATCACCAAATTCAGCGAAGGAAAAAGCGATGAAAGTTCTTTTAGGAAAACTGATTTTTGATGATGTAAAAGTCGCGTACAACAACACCGCAGTTGCTCCAACAAAAAGCGGAATGGATTTTAACCATTTAAATTTTGCTAAATTAAATCTTGATGTTCGAAACTTCAAAATGGAAAACAATGGTTTTGCGGGAAGTGTAAAATCTGCCGAGATTCAGGAAGCAAGAGGTTTGAATGTTCAGAAATTCAATACTGATTTTGTGTATGAAGCAGAACAAGCTTATCTGAAAAATCTTTATTTACAGACTCCGAAAACGGTTTTAAGAGACGAAATTATTCTTAATTACAACTCAATCGAACAGCTTTCTGCAAATCCTGGAGGTGTGAAAATCTCTGCAGACATCCGTGATTCTAAAATCGGGTTTTCAGATATTTTAAATTTGGTTCCGACCTTGCGAAATACCGCGCCGTTCAATAAATATCCGAATGCGACTTTGAATGTGAATGCGATTTTGAAAGGAACAATTAATGATCTTGCTATTCAGAATCTGAAAGTTTCAGGGTTGGATCAATTGAAAGTTGCGGCTTCAGGACGAATTAAAAATGCAATGAATCCTGATAATCTGTATTATGATTTAAAAATTGCAGAAGTTTCTTCATCTGCAAAGACGATTTATAATTTAGTTCCGAAAAATACGATTCCTAAAAATATCACTTTACCATCATTCTTTACCATAAAAGGAACCGCAAAAGGAACAACAAAAGTTGTTGACACCAATTTACGCCTTACTTCAACTCTTGGAAATGCCGGAATTATTGCGAAGGTCGACATGCGGAGAAAAAACCGTGAATTGTATGATGTAAAAGCCAATCTTCAGAATTTACAGATCGGAAAAATCATTCAGAATAAAGATTTAGGATCAGTTACTGCTCAGATTTCAGCGAAAGGAGAAAGTTTTGACTTTAAAAATGCCAATGCCAATCTTAAAGGTTTTGTACAATCTGCAACTTACAAAGGTTACCGTTATCAAAACATGAATCTGGTAGGGAAAATCAACCGCGGAGCATATAATGTAATTCTTAATTCAAAAGATCCGAATGCCAATTTACAACTGACAGCTTCAGGAGTTTATGACGACAAAAATCCGACCGTAAAAGTTAATGGAAATATCAATAAATTAGATTTAAATAAATTAGGATTCTACAAATCACCAATGATCATTGCAGGAGCAATTGACGGTGATTTTAAAAGTCTTGATCCTGATAATTTAAACGGATATCTGAATCTTAAAGATTTCGCCATTTCAGATACCAAAGAAGTTTATCCGATTCAGGAAGTTAACTTAGTAGCAGTTTCTACTGCGGATTCTACGAAGATCAAATTCAATTCTCAGATTGCAGATGTTGAACTGAACGGAAAATACAAACTGACCCAAATCTTCGGAGCTTTACAGAAAACCATCAATCAATATTATCAATTTCAGAAGCCGGGGAAAACTCAGAAGATTGATGCAGGACAATTTTTCACTTTCAATGCAAAAATCAAAAATGATGATTTGATCAGAAAATTTGTTCCCGAATTGAAAAGTTTTGAAACCATTAATATCAATGGAAATTATAATGCAGATTCTCAGCAAATTTTGGTTGACGCACAAATTCCACAGGTTTTGTATGGAACCAATACACTTGAAAGCACATCTCTAAAAATAACCAATGAAAATCAGGCTTTGCAATATGATCTGAGTGTTGCAGCTTTAAAAAGTGAAAGTTTTGCTTTAAATAAAGTCAATATCAACGGAGATGTTGCCAACAATATCATCAATTACAACATCACCACAAAAGACGATAAAGATGTCACCCAGTTTTTGATTGCCGGAAACGCAAAATCGATGAATGACATTACCGAAATTTCATTAAATCCAAATGGTTTAAAACTAAATTATATGGATTGGACGGTCGCCGAAAATAACAAGATCCAGATTTTCAGTCAGGGAATTGTTGCAGATAATTTTACTCTTTCGAATGCAGGAGCCGAGATTTCTTTGCAGTCTGAAAGCAGTTCTCCAAGCAGTCCTTTAAATGTTTCATTAAAAGATTTTAAAATTGAAACAATTACCGAAATCATTAAAAAAGATTCACTTTTAGCAAAAGGAACAATTAATGGAACGGCGCAACTGAGAGATTTAACTAAAAAAATGACTTTCACTTCAGACATCAATGTTTCTGACCTGATCGTTTACGGAAGTCCGGTCGGGAATTTGGCCATAAAAGTTAATAATCAGTCAGCCAATCTTCTGAACGCTGATATTGCACTTTCTGGAAACAATAATGATGTAAAAATCACAGGAAATTATAATACTTCAGCAAGTACTTTCAATCTGGATTTAGCCATGAATCAGCTTCAGATGAAAACGCTGCAAGGCTTTTCTATGAATGCGATTACAAATACGGAAGGTTATCTTTCCGGCAATCTGAAAGTTACAGGAACGACGACTGCGCCGAGCATTTTAGGTACAATCAAAATGAATAATGTCGGATTGATGATTTCTCAGACAGGAAGTGATTTCAGAAAGATCAATGATGAAATTGACTTTACGAGAAGAGGAATTGAATTAGACGACTTCAAAATCAATGACAAAGATGGAAATTCTTTAAAAATTGACGGACAGATTCTGACACAGACTTACAGAGATTTTGCATTTAATCTTGATGTGAACGCCAAAGATTTTAAAGTGGTGAATTCTGAGAAATCGAACGATGCAATGCTCTATGGAATTCTTTCTATTGATGCAGCATTACAGGTACGTGGAAATCTTGATCTTCCAAAAGTTGACGGAAAACTAGCAATTTCTAAAGACACCGACTTTACATTTGTTCTGCCTCAATCAAGTCCATCATTGCAGGAAAGAGACGGGATTGTAGAATTTATTGATCAGGATCAAATTGCTTTAAATAAAACCATTAAAGCAGATTCTATCGACACGCAAACACCGATCAAAGGAATGGATGTGAACGTGAATATCGAAGTGGATAAAGAAGCAAAAATGTCAATCGTGATTGATAAAGCAGCCGGAGATTTTGTGAAACTGCAAGGACAAGCTGATTTGACAGGTGGAATCGATCCTTCCGGAAAAACAACTTTAGTAGGTGTTTATCAGGTTGAAAAAGGTAGTTATGAAATGTCTGTAAGCGTTCTGAAAAGAAAATTTGACATCCAAAAAGGAAGTACCATTACCTGGACAGGTGAACCAACAACTGCCAATCTTGATATTACGGCAATTTATAAAACCGAAACCGCTCCAATTGATTTGATCGAGCAACAAGTTGGTGATGCAGATTTGAATCAATACAAACAGAGAATTCCGTTTAATACATTATTGATTCTGAAAGGTGAATTGTTGAAGCCTGAAATTACTTTTGACATTACAACAGATGAGAAAAACAATGCAGTTTCGTCTGCGGTTACAGAAACCATTGACGGAAAACTCGCTCAATTAAGACAAGATCCGAACGAGATGAACAAGCAGGTTTTTGCTTTACTTTTATTAAACCGATTTATTGGTGAAAATCCTTTCCAAAGTAACTCAGGAGTTTCTGCAGAGACGATGGCAAGACAAAGTGTAAGTAAAATTCTTTCTCAACAGTTGAATAATTTAGCTTCTGATTTAATAAAAGGCGTTGATTTAAATTTTGATCTGGAATCTACCGAAGACTACTCTACCGGAACTCAAAATACCAGAACTGATCTTAACATTGGTTTAAGTAAAAAATTACTGAATGATCGTCTAAAAGTTTCGGTTGGAAGTAATTTTGGATTGGAAGGTGAAGCCAGACAAAATGAGAATACGACCAATATTGCAGGTGATGTAACTGTAGATTACAGCCTTTCAAGAGACGGAAGATATATGCTTCGTGCTTACCGTAAAAATGATTATCAGGTTGCATTACAAGGTCAGATCGTAGAAACGGGAGTTGGATTTATCATCACCTTAGATTATGACAAGTTCAGAGATATTTTCAGAAAGTCTAGAAATAATCGAAATAAGGAAAACAGAGAGAATAAGAAAAAACTAAATAACCAAGTCGTAGAATTTAAGTAAATGAAATCGTCATTAACATTTTTTAAACATACAATATTGACGATCCATTTGAAAAAAAACAAATCTAAATCTACAAATGAAAAGCAAATTTAATATATACTGTAAATATTTTCTAGCGTCGGGAATCACTGCTGCGGCTGTCTCGTGTAGCAATACCAAATTTCTGAAGGAAGGACAAATGCTTTATACAGGAGCAGAAGTAAAGATTGAAAATGATACACTTCCCAAAAAGAAAAAGAACGAACTGAAAGCCGCGCTTGAAGAAAATTTAACGCCAAAACCAAATTCATCGTTTCTTGGTTTAAGACCAAAACTTTACGCTTACAATGTTACAAAAGAACCGAAAAAAGAAAAGGGTTTAAGATATTGGCTGAAATATAAATTTGGTGAGGAGCCTGTTTTATTAGGTGATGTCGACAGAGAATTTAACAAAGATATTATTGTCAATTATTCTGAAAACAAAGGTTATTTCAACGCCAAAGCAAAGTACGATACCGTTTCAAAAAATAAAAAAGCGAGAGTAATTTACACTTTAAATCCTGGAGCGCAATATTTAATCAGTAATGTGAATTTTGTTCAGGATTCTTCTCTTGTTAATCGGGAAATTCAGAATTTAAAGGAAAAAACTTTATTAAAAGCAGGAAATCCTTTTGACCTTGATGTCATCAAATCTGAAAGACAGCGAATTGATGATGGCTTAAAAGACAAAGGTTTTTATTATTTCAATCCCGACAATATTATCGTTCAGGCAGACAGTACGGTAAGTAAAGATCATAAAGTTGAGATGATTGTTAAACTAAAAGACAACACTCCGAAACTGGCCAGGGAACAATTTACGATTGATAAAGTAGTTGTTTTTCCTAATTACAATCTTCGTGATGCCAAAAAAGGATTGTATAAGATCCCGATGAATCCTGATTCTCTGAAAGGTTACGAGTACAACGATATTTATGTAGTTGATCCTAAAAAGAAATTTAAACCGAGAATGTTCGACCGTGCTTTGTATTTCGACAAGGGAGACATTTACAACAGAAAAGATCATAATTTATCACTGAACCGACTGATTAGCTTAGGTGTTTTTAAATTTGTAAAAAATGAATTTGTAGTTTCAGATTCTATAAATCATAAGTTTGATGCGTATTATATTTTGACTCCAAGAGAATTACAATCTTTACGTTTGGAAGCTTTGGGAAGAACCAATTCTGCAAATTATGCAGGAAGCGAATTAAATTTAAACTGGACCCAAAGAAACTTCTTCCGCGGTGCAGAGCAGTTTAAAGCTTCTGTTTATGGTGCTTTCGATGTTCAGATCGGTGGTCCTGCAGATGCAGAAAATATTTTCAGAGCTGGTGCAAATGCGCAGTTGTCAATTCCAAGAATTGTCGCACCGTTCAATTTTAATTCGTCGAGTGCGTTTGTTCCGAGAACCAATATTCAGATTGGATATGAATTCCAGAACCGTACAACTTTGTATACTTTAAACACATTCAATGCATCATTCGGATATCAGTGGAAAGAAAATGTAAGAAAAGAACATGAACTTAAATTGATTGATGTTTCATTAATCGATCCGGCAAATGTAACACCAAAATATGAAGCAAAATATCCACAAAACCCTTATTTAGAGAGAGTGGTTACACCGCAACTTATTTTTGGCCCAACTTATTCTTACACCTATTCCACCACAATGCTTCCCCGAAAAAACACATTCTATTATAAAGGAATGCTTGATTTGGCAGGAAATATTACCGGACTTGTAACCGGAGCTAATGTAAAAGAAGGAAAAGAAAAATCAATATTTGGAGTTCCTTTCAGTCAGTACGCAAAGATTGAAAATGATTTAAGATTCTATCATAAGTTTACAGAAAAAACATCTTTTGCTTCAAGATTCATTGCCGGAGTTGCCTTGCCTTATGGAAATTCAGAATATATTCCGTTTTCAAGACAGTTTTTTGTAGGGGGAAGTAACAGTATCAGAGCTTTCCGTGCAAGAACTTTGGGACCCGGAAGTTATGATCCGAGACCGCAACAACAGAATGGTGGTTTTGTATTTGATCAGGCAGGTGATATCAAATTGGAACTGAACGCAGAATATCGTGCTAATCTTTACAAATTCTTAAATGTCGCTGCGTTTGTGGATGCTGGAAATATCTGGTTAATCAATGATGATCTTGATGAAAACGGTGTCAATACAAGACCAGGCGGAAAATTTTCTAAAGATTTTTTAAGTGAAGTTGCTGTAGGAGCCGGAGTTGGTTTGAGACTAGATTTTTCAATTCTAATTATGAGACTTGATCTCGCAATGCCTCTGAGAGTTCCTTACTACGAAAAAAGTGACCGATGGGTTCTTGACAGAATTAACTTTGGGGATTCAAACTGGAGAAAAGACAATCTGATCTTGAATATTGCCATCGGATATCCATTCTAATGGCAGATTGCCTTACTTTTAACAATATTAAAGATTTACACATCAATGGGAACGGGCTTTAGTCCGTTTTTTTTATTTAAATAATCGGATTGGCTTTAGCCAAAATCTATAAAGCGGCTGTTTAATCTTTCATAAGCAAATTTATTTTTCTTTAGATTCACAATATTCCATTTAAGGAATAATCTTTGCGTTAAATCGTTTAACAATTTTATTTCTTAATCTCACATTGAAGAAAATATTAATCACAATCAAATCACATCTATTAAATTCGAATTTATGCTAAAAGAACTAAAATTTTTCTGGGAAACCGTCAAAGAAACCTACACAGAATGGAATAATTCTTCTGCATCCAACGACTCGGCGAGTTTAGCGTACTATGCAATTTTCTCGATTCCGGGTTTGCTGATTATAATTATCTGGATTGCAGGATATGTGTTTGGTGAAGAAGCAATTCGTGGACAAATCAGTTCGCAAATAAGCGGATTGATGGGACAGGATGTTGCAAAAAGCATTCAGGATATGATTGCCGGAGCGTTGATTGACAAAGAAAATATTTTCATGAAAATCGTAGGTATCGGTTCATTAGTATATGGTTCCACCACTCTATTTTTCCAATTGCAGAAATCTTTGAATAATCTCTGGGATGTGGAAGCTGCACCCAAAAAAGCTTTGGTTAAATTTCTTTTAGACAGAGCCAATTCTTTAGGAATGATCCTGATTTTAGGATTCTTATTAATGATCACGATGGTTTTATCTTCCTTGATTGGTTTATTTAATGATTTCATTACCAGATATTTTGGTTTGGAAACTTATATCATTGTAGAACTTATCAATTTCGCCATCGGTTTCGGAATTGTTGTTGTGCTTTTTGCCTTAATGTTTAAAGTACTTCCCGATGTAGAAATCAGTTGGAAATCAGTTTGGAAAGGCGCATTGTCGACGGCAGCATTATTTACGTTAGGTAAATTTTTACTAAGTCTTTACTTTGGGCAATTTAAACCTACTTCAGCATTTGGAACAGCAGGAACGGTGATTTTAATAATGATGTGGATCAACTATTCGTGTATGCTGGTCTTTTTTGGAGCTGAATTTACGAAAGTATATACCCTGAAAAAAGGATATAAGATTATCCCTTCAAAACATGCCAAATGGAGCAGTGCAAAATTGTATAGAGACAGTCAGCAAAAAGATGCCACCACTTAAATTTACTATAAAAAAAGCCTCCTGAAAATTTTTCAAGAGGCTTTAATTTTTACATTCTGTTTACGGTTTCAATTCCCAATAATCGTAATGACTTTTGGATAGTCTTCGCAGTCAAATCAGATAAATTTAAACGATATTGCTTAATATTCTCGTCTTCCTGAATCAAAATCGGGTTGTTTTGATAGAAAGAATTGTAAGACTTAACCAAATCATAGAGATAGTTTGCAACCAAAGCGGGACTTAAACTCTCTGCAGATTTTTCAACAACAGATTTATAATTTGCCAATTGCATAATTACTTCCTTTTCATATTCATTTAATTCAACTTTAGCAATTTCTCTATTTGAGTAATTTGCTTTACTCAATAATGACTGAATACGAGCATAGGTATATAAAATAAACGGTCCTGTATTTCCATTAAAATCGATACTTTCTTCTGGATTGAAAAGCATTTTTTTCTTCGGATCAACTTTCAGCATAAAATATTTCAATGCAGCCTGACCAATAATTTCATAAGATACTTCTTTTACTTCCTCTGAAAGACCTTCTAATCTTCCTTGCTCTGTTGCTTTTATTTTTGCTTCTACATACATTTCCTGCATCAATTCATCTGCGTCTACAACAGTTCCTTCACGAGATTTCATTTTTCCATTCGGAAGTTCCACCATTCCATATGACAAATGGAATAAATGATCTGCCCATTCATAACCCAGTTTCTTTAAAATTTTAAATAATACCTGGAAGTGATAATCCTGTTCGTTTCCTACGGTGTAAATTAGTTTCTGAAGATTATTTTCTTTAAAACGCTGTACAGCCGTTCCCAAATCCTGAGTCATATAGACAGAAGTTCCGTCTGAACGAAGCAAAAGTTTCTGATCTAAACCTTCATCCGTCAAATCACACCATACAGAACCGTCCTCTTTCTGATACAAAACGCCCTTTTCCAAACCTTCCTGAATAAGATCTTTTCCTAAAATATAAGTATTGCTTTCATACTGAACCTGATCGAAATTCACCCCCAATCTTTTGTAAGTTTCACCGAAACCTTCGTAAACCCATGAGTTCATTTCGTTCCAAAGACTTCTTACTTTTTCGTCACCATTTTCCCAATCAAGAAGCATTTGTTGAGCTTCTTTCATCAAAGGAGCATCTTTTTTAGCCTGATCTTCTGAAAGTCCCTGCTCAATTAACTCGCCAATTTCTCTTTTATATTCCTGATCAAATTTGACATAATAATTTCCGACAAACTTATCACCTTTCACATGATCCGTTTCCGGAGTTTCACCTTGACCAAATTTCTCCCAAGCCAACATTGACTTACAAATATGAATTCCTCTGTCGTTGATAATCTGACTTTTGATCACATCATAACCGGCTTCCTCAAGAATCTGAGCCACAGAAAAACCTAACAAATTGTTTCTTACGTGTCCTAAATGGAGTGGTTTATTGGTATTGGGTGAAGAATACTCAACCATAACCGTTTCGTTTTTCTTTTCGATATTTGAAAACTGGTCTGCAACAGTTTTAAACTGATCAACAAAAAACTGATTTTTAACTTTTACATTTAAAAAACCTTTAATTACTTTGAAACTTTCAAGCAATTCGGTTTGTTCTGTCAAAGCCTCACCCATTTCAACTCCAATACTTTCAGGATTTTTTTTCAACTGTTTCACTAAAGGAAAAGTAACGATCGTAAAATCACCTTCAAACTCAGTCTTATTCTCCTGAATTTCGAGTTGTATATCTTTAAGCTGGTAGACATTAAGGATAACCTCTGCCAGTTTTTGTTCTATGATATTTTTAATATTCATTATTCTAATTTGAAATACAAATATACGGAAATAAAAAAACCGCCCGAAGGCGGTTTGTAATATAATTAATCTAAGCTGAATAGATTAATTTTGATTCCAGAATGGAGTGTATTGGTTTTTAACAAACAACTGTTGGCTGGTAATATTAGGTACATTAGCAGAGTTTGCTGCAGTTTCAGTTGAAGGATACATTAAACGATATGGTTTATTAGCAACAGCTGCAGTAACCGCCATAGGAGTAAAAGGATACCCTGTTCTTAAATAGTCTATATAAGACTCTACAGGAGATACATTGGTTAACCCAATCCACTTTTGAGTCATAATAGCTTCTAATTTGTTATTAAATGAGCCTGTCCATCCTAAACCAGTTCTAGTTGCAATAGTTGTTTTATAAGTACCTATTGTTGCACCAAGCCATGACGCAGAGGCATCTATAGCATCATTGAAATAACTATTTGCTTGTACATCTCCTCCAAAAATTGCTGGATACCTTAGAGCCGCTTCAGCAAGTAAAAACTTGGTCTCTGCTAAAGACATTATCATACCACCTCTAGTATTAGAAGATGAAATAGTTTGAGCTATTGTCGAACCAGGCAAACTACCAGCAAAAGTAGCATTAGCAAATTTAGAAACAGTAGTCAAATCTAATGGAGCACCAGGCTCTCCTGGCAAAGCTCCTTGTCTTGTACCCTTAACCTGAGCTACTCCTTGGTAAGTTACTGAACTAAATAATCTAGAACTTCTAGGATCTACAATACCATTAAATTTAGCATCACTTGGAAGAGATGAATATGAAGTTACACTACCTACTCTATTACCATTTAAAGCTATTGCCATATGTTCAGATGCTGTTATCCAGTTGTACCTTGCGGCAGTAGAGCCAGCAGAATTTGCTCTGTACGAAGCAACAAATGGATTCATTTTATCATCATTAGCATTGCTATAACCAGGATTAACTACTACATTAACGATATTAAAATCTGTAACAGGAGTACCATTAAAATCTGCCAATTTAGAATCTCTGTATGTTGCCATCTCACCAGTAACATTAGACATTCTTAATAGCATTCTTAATTTGATTGTTCTTGCAAAATTTTTCCACTTATTCATATCACCAGTGAAAACTACATCTTCTCCACCTGGTGCAATTGCATTAGAATTAGCACTATTAATTAGAGCAATTGAAGCATCTAAATCTGAAATTAGAGCTTTATAAATATTCTTATCATCATCATATTTAGGAGTAGTATTAAAACCTCTCATGAAAGCTTCAGAATAAGGAGAATCTCCATAAAGATCTACAATATATTGCATATAAAAAGCCTTCATAATTTTAGCCATAGCAACATAATTATCTTGTGCATGATCTGAATTATTATAATCTTCTATCAGCTTAAAATTCGCACATTGCAGGTATATAGTAGACCAAATACCTGAATAGAAAGAACCATCTACTGTATTAAGAGTAAATTCTCTTCCAAAAAATCCACTAGTAAAAGAATAGCTATTAAGAGCCCAGCTATTCATCATTGTGCCACCAAGTTCCATCATAGAGCCTGCACCGGCAGTTTGTACTGCATGAATAGAAACGGCAGCACCCGGGAAAATAAGTTTAGGTGCAACATTTTCAATATGTGCAGAATTTGGATTTTCGTTTATATCTAAATAATCATTACAAGATACCACTCCCAAAGAAAGAGATAATATAAGTATTGTACTTTTAATTTTATTCATAATTTTTAAATTTTAAAAGGTTGCACTAAAACTAAAGCCGTAAGTTCTAGTAGTAGGGTACTGCCCAGTTTGGGCTATACCATTAGCATTTGGACCACCTGTACCCAAGGCTTGACCTGGTTGTTTATTAATAGCACCAGAATTACTTGTAGTTTCAGGATCTGCATAGTTTGCATTAGAATCTGCATACCAAACAAAAGGATTTCTTGCATAAATACCAAAAGACATACTATTTACAAAAGTATTTTGTAATAAAGATTTCGGAAGAGTATAGCTTAAGGCAATCTCCCTTATTTTAAGAGCGGTACCATCTACTATATAGTTTTCACCTACTGCAGGATAACTTGCCCCAAAATAATTAACAACACTTGAATAATTTGCTACACCATTAACTGGAGTAGTATTTGTAACATAAGCTCCACCAACTAATTGTACAGAGTTAGGCACGATATAACCTTGAGATCTATCGAAATTGGCAGATTCTTCTAACTGACCATTTTGCGACATACCATTCTTAACCGTAGCTACAAAACTATTTCCTGTACGATAATCTGCGGTACCAGAAAGTGTAAAACCTTTGTATCTGAACGATGTACTAAAACCTAAAATATAATCAGGATTTACTTTACCAAGAACTTGCAAATCAGAATTTACTAAAGGAATACCGTTAGCGCCTACAATCACTCTACCTTGGTCATCTCTTTGATATGTAGTCCCCATAATTAAAGGGAAATCCTCACCAACTTTAGCATATACACCATAAGGAGCATAAGCTAACAACGAAACTCTATCTACACCACCATCAAGTGCTGTAACTTTAGATTTATAAGATGAATAAGAACTACTTAGTTTCCATTCAAAATCTTTAGATCTGAAAGGCACTATTTCTAGATCGAATTCTTGTCCTTTATTAGTCATATCTCCAACATTTCCCAAAAAAGTAGAAATACCAGCAGCAGAAGAAGTAGTTTTTCTTGTAATAAGATCAGTTACCTTTAAATCATAAACAGCAGCCCCTAACGAAATTCTATCTTTAAAGAATCCTAACTGTATAGATGCTTCTTTAGAATAAGTAAATTCAGGTTTAATATCTGGATCTGTAGGATTTCTATTTATTGCAAATGAGGATACGTTAAAAGGGAAACCTGCAGGTATTAAACCTGTAACTTCATCGGTTCCATATGTTGGAATCGCAGCAGCACTTCCTACTTTTGTATATCCAACGGAGATCTTAGCATAATTTAGTACATCATTATTTTTTAAAACATCAAATGCTTTTGTAGGTACAAATGACGCTCCAACAGAATAATAAGGAAGAGATTTAGTTCTGAACTCATCAGTACCAGTAGGTCTAGTCGCTGTCGCAGAATTTCCTTCGTATCTAAATGTAGAGTTTACATATAAATAATCTTTATAAGATAAATCTAAGTTTGCTAAACCTGCTACAGTTCTTCTTCTAGACTGTGTATTTGCCAAATTACTGGTTGTATCAAGATTCTGAACATTATTAATATGATAGAAACCTGGTATTTGCAAATTACTACCACCTTGTGTAACAACTGAAGTGCTAACATCAGTATTATTAAAACCAACGTTTAACTTCATATTGATATCATTCGTTAAATCATAATTAAAATTAACTAATAAATCACCATAATAATCAAACGTTTTACCTATACTCTTATAATAATTAGATATTATGTCTTCAGTACCAAAATCAGTTGGATTTAAACCATCCAAAAATGTTCCTGAATTTGCCCATTTATTTTGAGAATATAAAAAACCATTGTTATGGCTTTCTCCCAAAGTAGAAAGAGTACGCATATTTGCTAAATAAGAAACACTTATGTTTTTATTAATTTCATATTCAGCTTTTAAATTACCTACAAAAGTTGTAGATTTATTATCATATCTTACATTTTCTATTTGCCAATATGGGTTAGCATTATGACCATATACCGTCCAAGCACCCATTGCTCCAGAATGAGAAAATTTAGTAACATCTACGTTTGTAGGTGTATTCAATAATTCATTATAAAGGTTAGGATCAGTTTCAGAAGTACGCTGATCTATTAAATTAAAAACACCATCAATCCTAAAATCGCCCAGCTTTTTTCCTGCTTTAAAGAGAATATTATTTCTTTTCAATTGATCCTGATCTACTACGAAATCATTCTGTACTCTATTCAGTGATAAAAATGCATAAGAATCTCTACCTCCAACATTCATCGATATACCATTTTGGTACAAAACACCTGTCTTAAAGAACTTTTTGAAATTATCTTTTATAGGAGCATAAGCGCCAGTTATAAAACTACCATCAGCCTGAGGTAAACCAATTGGTAAAATTTGACCCGCTATAGCAGGATTAGAATACTCCGGACCCCAGCTACCATTCTCGTAAGGAACAAAATTGGTACCATTATAATCTGTAGGATCAAAATCAGGTTCACCTACCCATCCCTGTCCATATCTTTGTTGAACTTTAGGTAGCTTATAAATTGATGAAAAATCTATATTAGAACTTAATGTAAATGTAATCTTTTCTGAATTACTTCCTTTTTTTGTTGTTACAATAATCGCTCCATTACTACCTTGGGAACCATATAATGCAGCACCTTGTTGTCCTTTGATAATATTCACACTTTCTATAACTTCAGGTGGCAATTGCTGGAAAATTGCAACAGTTGAAATAGCCCCATCAATTACAACAAGCGCGCCATTGTCACCTGTAATTGATCTCTGACCACGAAGATTAATAGTTGCCTGAGAGTTTACGCTACTGTTAGGAACATTAATCTGTAATCCAGAAACCTTTCCAGTTAATGCTAGTACAGCATTTGGATTTCCCGCTTTTTTAAGCTCATCTGTTTTAATAACTGCATTACTACCAATTACTGCATCTTGCTTCTTTTTTATACCAAGAGCACCAGTAACAACTACTTCTTCAATATTCTGTGTTCTAACTGTATCTTTTTTCGTCTCCTGAGCATTTACGACTACTAAGGATGAAGATAATACTAAAGTTAAAACACCCGTTGTCAATTTCTTCATAATTTATACATTAATTTTGTGTGAGCAAAGTTGTGAAAAATTTCCTTAAAAAACTGTTAAAAAAATATATTATTTTTAGATTTAGAATAATTTTATTTTTTATAATTTTGACACTTTAAACATGCTAATTTTTATGGAATTATTAAAAAAATGGTCGAATTTTTATATTGAAGCTGGTTGCGACGAGGTGGGAAGAGGATGCCTAAGTGGACCGGTTGTAGCAGCTGCAGTCATTCTTGATGAAAATTTTGAACAGAACTTAGTAAATGATTCAAAAAAATTAAATTTTAAAACGAGATTGGAGCTTGATTTTTATATTAAAGAAAATGTAAAAAGTTATGCGATTGCCGAATTACCTCCCACATTTATTGATCAACATAATATACTGAATGCCAGTATTCATGCAATGCATCAGGCTTTAGATAAATTGACAATACGCCCAGAACTAATTTTAGTTGACGGAAATAAATTTCATCCTTATAATTACATTCCACATCAATGTATTATTAAAGGTGATTCTAAGATTTTATCGATTGCAGCAGCTTCGATTTTAGCTAAAAATTACAGAGACAGATTAATGATTGAGTTGCATGAAGAACATCCTGAATATGGATGGAACACCAACTTCGGTTACGCAACAAAAAAACACCAGAAAGCCCTGATAAAGCACGGTTCAACAAAATATCACAGACAATCTTTCAGATTAAAATATGATTAATTAAACTAAGGTGTGAATTATAAAATTTAAAACACCAACTATTTTTGACCACATTACCATAAAAAAGAGAAGCAATAATTTGCTTCTCTTTTTCGTTATCAGATATTTTTACTTCTTTTTACCTCTTGGCTCCTGCGTTTTTTGTTGTTCCTGAGCTTTCTCCATCATCTCTCTCATTCGTTTTTGGAACTTACCTTCTGTTTTTGGCTTCTCTTTGTTAGCCTGAATCTGTGCATGAATTTTCTTTTCATCTAAAATCACATATTTTATGACTAAAATGATTAAAATATTAATCGCATTCGAAACAAAATAATACCAAGATAAACCTGACGCTGAAGTATTCAGGAAGAATAAGAAAGTGATTGGGAAAATATACATCAATACCTTCATATTCGGCATTCCTTCTTGTTGAGGCTGCTGCATATTTCCTGAAGTCATTACGGTATAGATTAAGATTACAATCGTACAAGCAATCGCAAATACACTTAAATGATCTCCTAAGAAAGGAACTTTAAATGGCAATTTAATTAAATCATCATAAGCAGTAAGATCTTTTGCAAACCAAAATCCTTGTCCTCTCAAATCAATAAAGTTCGGGAAGAATCTGAACAATGCATAGAAAATAGGAATCTGAACTAATGCCGGTAAACATCCCGCCATCTGATTTACTCCTGCTTTTCGGTAGATTTCCATTGTTGCCTGTTGCTTTTTCATCGGATCTGCGTCCTTGAACTTTGCAGTTGCTTCATCAATCTCCGGACGTATAACTTTCATCATCGCACTCAACTTATGTTGCTTGTACATAATTGGCGATAAAATCAATTTAACGATAATTGTCATTAAGAAAATCACCCAACCCGCTGTAATTCCCCATGATGCAATAAGATTGTACATTGGCATGAAGAAATAACGGTTCATCCCTCCGATAAACGACCAACCCAATGGTAAAATCTCGTCAAAGTTTTTATCATAAGTTTTTAGTAACGGTAAATCCAAAGGCATAAAATACCAGGTAAAGTCTTGATTCAATTCACTTCCTTGCATTTGAACAAAACCTTCGTAATTCAGTTTTTTCAAATATTCCCCTTCTTCAAAAGCTTCCTGATTTCCTTTACTTTGAGTAAAACCTGTTTTAGACTCAATGACAGAAGCAAAGAACTGTTGTTTTACACCAATCCAGTTAATCGTTTCTTCTGGCTCATCCATTGTAGTTCTACCATCATACTCGTACTTGTCGTAATTATCAAAAGCATAAGAAAACTCAGAGTGAGACTGCTCTTGGGCTCTACCTTTTTCAAGATTCCGAACTTGGTAATCCCAAATAAAATCTGCTTTGGTATCTGAGGTGATTTTTGCTAAACCTTGAGTTTTTACTTTAAAATCTAAAGTATACTGATCTTTCAGTTCTGCTCTTGGATTGTTATTTAAAGTGTAAATAAACTGAATTGCTGCTCCGTTAAAATTGGCAGTTAAAGTAGCTATGTTTCCGTTCACAACGGGAGAGAAAACCAAATCTTTCGTATTGATTGTTTTCCCTGTTTTATCTTTAAACTGAAAACCATAGTTTGAATTATTTTTAGTGATCAGATTAAGAGGAAGATCTGCCTTATCGGTTTTATGATCATAAGCTTTGTATTTTAAAAGCTCCACTTTTGAAACCTGCCCTCCTAAACTTGAAAACTCAAGTTTCAATTGGTTGTTAGCAAGATTTGCGGTCTGAATTGAATTCGGAGTTACATTGGGATTGATATTGGCTGCCGGAGTTGGTTTTACAGGGTTTTTCGCCTGTTCAGTTTTCTGTTTTTGAGCTGTTATGGCTTCTTCCTTCTGCTGTTTATTCTGGAAATAAAACATAAATCCGAAGAGTACCAAACATAAAACTGCAAAACTAATAATCTGGCTTTTATCGAGTCCGTTGTTCTGTTGCATTTTATTTTAATTAAAATTTTCTAAATTTAAACAAACATAGCAATGCCATGCTTTTTGAGTGGACAAAAATACTGTTTTTTTATCAAAACTTTGCCTTTTACATCTCTCAAATTATTTGACGTGTCAAATGAGATTTTACTTAGAATCATTCTATATTTAACTTTCACTAATTGTTAAAAATAAAATAATAAATCAATACGTGTAAGATATTCTAAATTATAATTTATTACTCAAATAAACCATCTCAAAATCAAGACAACGAGCCAATTACCTCACTTTTATTTATCTCTTTAATTAGAATTATAAACATATATTTGCCTTCTAATCTTAATTTTTTTTATGAAAAAGAACAAAGCAAATTATTTCGCAACTAAAGGAAACTCTCAAGCTATTGAGAACGCATTAAAAGTTTTATCTAATAATCAGATGATTACAATCAATGGAGGCTTATTACAATCTGACGATCAATATGAAGATGACTTTTCAGATGAAAGTTCTATGTATAAGAACTACGCTGAAAGTACTTCTTACAATAGAAAAACAACTTATGCAAAACTAAGAGCTCCTAAATAGAGCTAATCTTAGTCAATTATTAAAATTCAATTAAGCGTTCAGAAAATGAACGCTTTTATATTATTTAAATGAAAATAAACACAATTGTTCTTAAAGTTGCAAGTAGATGTAATCTAAACTGCTCATATTGTTATGTATACAATAAGGGCGATGAAACATATAAAAATAAACCCAAAATTTTCTCAATTGAGCTAAACCATATTTTACTTAAAAGAATATTGGATTATATGAATAAATACAATATCAATCTTTACACAATTGTTTTTCATGGTGGAGAACCCTTATTAGCAGGAATAGAATATTATAAGGATTTCATAAGAACTTACGAAGAATTTTTTTTTGCTACAGGAAAAACTATCAACTTTGTCATGCAAACAAATGGAACATTACTTGATAAAGAATTTACCCAAGCATTATTCGAATTAGACATTAGTATTGGAATAAGTATGGATACTACCGAAGCTACTAATTCTAGATATCGAGTTTATCACAATAATAAATCATCTTATAACGAGATAAAAAACGGCATTGATCTTTGCAATGAAATAATTGGAAATGCCGGAATACTTTCTGTAATTAATGTAGAAGATACTCCTATAGATACTTACTCTCATTTGAGATCATTAAATGTAAACTATGCTAATCTACTATTTCCAGATGAAAACCACGATACTATTCTTTTAAATGATACAAGAGGAAAAATCGGTAAATGGCTCACAGAAATGTTTGATTTATGGTTTTTTGATAAAGATAATGATAAGCCAGAAATTCCTTTATTCTCTACCTTGATAAAACTGATACTTGCAATTCCTGATGGAAATGACATTATGGGGAAAGGATTTGGAGGAACTATGATTATTGAAACAAATGGAGATATAGAAACAAATGACACTTTGAGAGTTTGTAAATCAGGAATAACAAAATCAGATTACAATATAAAAAATGATGCTTTAGATTCTATAAAAAATATTCCTTTGGCAGAATTATATTATTTTGCACACCATCGTTTGTCACAAACTTGTAAAGATTGCATTTTGGAAGACATTTGTGCAGGAGGATATTTGATTAATAGATATAGTAATAAAAACGGGTTTAATAATGAATCTGTTTACTGTCAGGATATTGTCAAATTAGTTTGCCATGTTCAGAATATTATTGCAAAAGAAACTGATAGAGATCTTAATTTGCAACCCATAAACGTTGATGAAGTATTAGAAGATATAGAGAATAATAAAAAAACATATAATGAAAATAAGTACTTGGAAAGTTTTTAGCATTTTATTTTTAGTATTTATAAACCATATGAATGCTCAAAAATTGGAAAAAAAATATGAAATTGACTCTTTAATTTATCTTCACAAAAGTTACAATACTAAGAACCATATTATTAATTTTTTAGAAGTTACTATGCCATTTGTAAAAGAAAAAAAAGATTTAATCTTTTTTTTACAGGGTTCCTATCCTTCCCCACTAATTTCAGAAGATGATAACGGAAAATTTCTATTATTACCTTTTAATTTAAAAGAAATATCAAAAGAGAATATTTTTGTTATCATTTCTAAACCAAAAATTCCTGTTTATACGCATTTCAAAGATTTAGATGATAATTTTCAGTTTGACGATGAAAAAACTTTATCTAATTATATGAAATTAAACACCTTAGACTACTTATCAAATGAGGTCAATTTTCTCATAACAAAATACTCCAAAGATAAAAGAATTAAAAACATTTATGTAATCGGACATTCTCAAGGAGGGAGAGTTGCTGCAAATATCCGGAAAAAGAAAATAAAAAAAATAGCAATCTTATCAGTAAATCTTTTAGGTCGATATGAAGAAAGCGTCAACCAATTAAGATATCAGGAAATTTCTAAACAAGACAGTTCATTTCAAAATGAAATAGAAAAAGAATATACGTCTTTCAGTGAGTTAAAAAACAATTACAAATTTAAAGACACCTACGAAGATTTATCATTAAAATCATACAAAACATTCACTTTCCCAAGCATTATAAATGAGATTGAAAAAATAAAAATCCCAACTTTAATTGCTTATGGAACAAATGATATTGGAGTTAGTTTTACTAATGATATTATGAGATTAAGATTAATTGAAGAAAATAAGGAAAATTTCAATTTTAAAGTTTACCCACTTCTCAATCATAATTTTGAAAAAACTAATAATATTACAAAAGAAAATGAAAGTCAATGGCAAAAAGTCTTGGAAGAAACAATATTATGGTTAAAAAATTAAGCATCGGGTAAAATAAACCTGATGCTTAATACATCTTATATCGTATGTTTGGTTTTAATTACTTTATTTCCTTTTCACAAGCCTTTATGAAAGCTCTGAATAACGGATGTGGTGTTGCAACCGTACTTTTGTATTCCGGGTGGTATTGTACACCAACATAGAATGGGTGATCCGGCATTTCTAAAGCCTCTACCAAACCTGTTTCCGGGTTTGTACCTGTTGCAAGGAAACCATTATCTTCAAATTCTTCAATGTAATCACTGTTGAATTCGTAACGGTGGCGGTGTCTTTCAGAAATATGTTTGCTTCCGTAGATTTCATGTAATTTCGAGCCGTTTTTCACAGCACATTTCCATGCTCCAAGACGCATTGTACCTCCTTTATCAACTACATTTTTCTGTTCTTCCATTAAAGAAATTACAGGATGTTCTGTTGATGTATCAAATTCCATTGAATTGGATTTGGTATAACCCAAAACATTTCTAGCAAATTCTATGGTCATGATCTGCATTCCCAAACAAATTCCCAACATTGGAACTTTATTTTCTCTTGCATATTGAGCAGTAAGAATTTTTCCTTCAATACCTCTGTCACCAAAACCTGGAGCAACCAAGATACCACAAACTCCTTCTAAACTTTCTTTGATATTTTCTTTGGTTAAATCACCACTGTAAACCCATCTGATTTTTACTTCTGTCTCAATATCTGCTCCTGCATGCTTGAAAGCTTCTGCAATTGAAATATAAGAATCCTGAAGAGAAATATATTTTCCAACCAATGCGATTTCTACTGTTCTTTTTGGATTCTGGAATTTCTTCACAAAAGTTTTCCAGTCTTTAAGATCAGCTTCTTTATCACTTTTAAGATCCAATCCTTTAAGAACCACATCATCAAAGTTCTGTTTTTGAAGATACATTGGAACTTCATAGATTGTTTCCAAATCTTTGCACTCAATCACATTATCTAAAGGAACGTTACAGAACTGAGCCAGTTTTGCTCTCTGATCTTTCGGAATTTTATGTTCCGTTCTGCAAACCAAAACATCTGCCATAATTCCGCTTTCCATTAACTGACGAACGGAATGTTGCGAAGGTTTTGTTTTTAATTCTCCACTCGAAGCCAAATATGGCAATAAAGTCAGGTGAATCACCATAGAATTTTTCTCACCCAATTCCCATTTCAACTGACGTACAGTTTCGATGTAAGGTAAAGATTCAATATCTCCTACAGTTCCACCAATCTCAGTAATGATGATGTCGTAGTTCTGTTTAGAAAGAATTTTAATTCTTCGTTTAATTTCGTTGGTAATGTGAGGAATTACCTGAACCGTTTTTCCAAGGAAGTCTCCTTTTCTTTCTTTTTCGATTACAGTCTGGTAGATTTTTCCTGTGGTAACGTTGTTGTTTTGAGAAGTCGGAGAGTCAAGATAACGCTCGTAATGTCCTAAATCCAGATCCGTTTCAGCACCATCTTCGGTTACATAGCATTCTCCGTGTTCATAAGGGTTCAGCGTTCCCGGGTCGATATTGATGTAAGGATCAAGTTTTTGGATCGTTACATTAAATCCGCGTGATTTTAACAATAGTCCCAAAGAAGCAGAAACGATTCCTTTTCCCAAAGATGAAGTTACACCTCCTGTCACAAAGATGTACTTTGTATTCTTTTTACTCATTAGATTAGGTTTGTGCAAAGTTAGGGGAAAAACAAAAGCAAAGCAATTTTGTAACTGAATTTGATTGCGTATTTTAGTAATTAAATTTTCAATAATGGAAATCCTTAATAAACTTGTCTATCTGAAAAAGGTTGAACTTTTACCTACAAACGGGTTATTACTAAAATTTGACAACCTACCAATTTGGAGAAACAACAGCTTAAATATTTATTTTACAGATCGTGATCATGATTATTATGAAGGTATTTTTATCTATTTTAAAGAAAATATTTTAAATTACCATTTGCTTTTTAAAAGTCTAATTGGCGAACAATTATATATTGAGATTTCTAATAAGTATTTAAATGTTTGGTACGCAGAATATTTTGACCACATTGAAGATAGAAACACAGTAGATAATCTCGAAGAAATTGAAATTTTAGATTTTAAGGTTGAAAAAATTGAAAAAACTAAAGCAGATTGGAAATGCGAATATAAAAGCTTAGAAAAAACCTACCTTGATTTACTCTACATAAATAATTTAGAACACTGAAATTAAGATTTAATGTTAAAAATTAAAAAAGGTTTCCCAAAACTGAGAAACCTTTACTAAACCAAATTATATATATGAAAATTATTATTTCACTAATTCAAAAAACAATACAACCTCAACATCTTTTGCAACACCCGCTCCAGTTGGATCATATTTAATATTGTAATCTAAACGGTTAACCGTAAATTTTGCCTGCAAACCTGCAACTTCTTTTCCTTGTTGGTTTTTTGTAACCCCACCGAAAGTTACCGGAATGCTTACTTCTTTTGTAACGTCTTTTATAGTCAGTTTGCCTTTTATAGTATAAGCACTGTTTTTTCCTTTTAATAAAGAAGTGCTTTCAAACTTCATCGTTGGAAATTGAGCAGCATCAAAGAAATCTGCGCTTTTCAAATGCTTGTCTCTTGGCTCAACTCCTGTATTGATGGATTCAGTTTGTACCGTGAAGTTAAATTTTGCATTATCTAAATTCGCTCCCGGAGTAGAAACCGTTCCGTCAAATTTATCAAACCTACCTTGCACAAAACTGATTCCCATATGTTTGATATTGAAATTCACAGATGAATGCATAGGATCTACCGTCCAAGTAGATTGTGCAAAAGTGATCATGCTTACAAAAGCGAATACAAAACTTAGTATTATTTTTTTCATTTTGTTAATTATTTATATATGCAAATTTAGTTGTAGTTTCATTAAGAATCATTGACCTATGATAAGTTCTGAAAAATTGACACATATTTTTTTTAATTTTACGGCATGGCAAAACTGAGAACAGCATATTTCTGTCAAAACTGCGGATCGCAGTATTCACAATGGATGGGACAGTGTAAAAACTGTGGCGAATGGAATACTTTGGTAGAAGAAATTGTAGAAAAAACTCCGCAAAAAAGTTTATCTCCTTCAAAAACCAAACAAAGCGTCATCAACATTATTGAAGTTGAAGCAATCGAAGAACCTCGTATCAAAACTCCTTCCGATGAACTCAACCGTGTTTTGGGAGGCGGAATTGTTTTGGGTTCGGTTACTTTAATCGGCGGTGAGCCCGGAATCGGAAAGTCAACCTTACTCCTTCAACTTGCATTAAAGATGAAGAAAAAAGTTTTCTATGTTTCCGGGGAAGAAAGTGCTTCTCAGATAAAAATGAGAGCCGATCGTTTAGCAGATATAAAAAATCCGAACTGTTTTTTATACACGGAAACTTCTTTAGAAAAAATTCTTCATGAAGCTAAAAAACTTGAGCCGGATTTTGTTATTATCGATTCTATTCAAACCCTACAGTCGCAACTGATCGAAAGTTCACCAGGAACAGTTTCGCAAATCCGTGAATGTTCCAATGAGATTATTAAATATGCCAAAGAATATAATGTTCCTGTATTTTTAGTCGGTCACATTACCAAAGACGGTCAAATTGCCGGACCAAAAGTTTTGGAGCATATGGTCGACGTTGTTCTAAATTTTGACGGAGATAGAAATCATCTTTTCAGATTATTGAGAGCTAACAAAAACCGTTTCGGATCAACCGCAGAAATCGGAATTTACGAAATGGTTTCGCAAGGTTTAAAAGAAATAAAAAACCCGTCAGAAATTTTAATCACTAAAAAATTTGAAGAATTATCCGGAAATTCTGTTGCAGTAACTCTAGAAGGAAACCGACCAATGCTTTTGGAAATTCAGGCTTTGGTAAGTACAGCAGTTTATGGAACTCCACAAAGAAGCTGTACAGGTTTTGATTCAAAAAGACTGAATATGCTTTTGGCTGTGCTTGAAAAAAGAGCAGGTTTTCAGTTAGGCGCAAAAGATGTTTTCTTAAATATTACTGGCGGAATCAAAACTGATGATCCGGCTTTGGATTTGGCGGTTGTAGCGTCGATTCTTTCTTCAAATGAAGACATAGCAATTTCAGAACATTACTGTTTTGCAGGAGAAATCGGTTTGAGTGGAGAAATCCGTCCTATTGCACAGGTTGAACAGCGTATTACTGAAGCTGAAAAATTGGGTTATGAAAAGATTTTTATTTCAAATTTAAATAAACTTCCGAAGAAAAAATTCGGAATTAAAATTGAGGAAGTAAGTAAAGTTGAGGATTTTCACGAGCGATTATTTTAGTCTTAAAAAAATCTTAAAATTTCGAGCCCAATTGTATATATTTGTGTATGAATAACCTTTAACCAGATCAAACGTGAAAAACAGATTTACAGTTCTTTTTATTCTCTGCACAAGTTTACTCTTCGCTCAGAATAAGATTTTTCAGAATCAGATAAGCGACAACAATCTCAATAGTCAGCAAAAAATAAGCACAAACCTTGGCTCCACTTATATTTTGACAAAATATTATTCACAGCCTTCTTTTGATCTGAAATCTGATCTTCAGATAGTTTTACCCAACAATAAGGAAATAAAAGCTAAGTTTTCAAAATCATCTTCTTACAGCAATAAAAGCGAATCATCTACTTATACCATAGAAAATGAGCCAAAATCTGAATTGGTTTTTTCTCAATATGATAACATCGTTACAGGAATGTACGCTTCAAATAATGGGGAGAAAATAATTTTTCATCAAACCGGAAATGGTGTTTTTGCAGTTTCTGTAGTCAATGAAGGTGGTCTTGCCAATCAGGATTCTAAAAATGATTACATTTTAAATGAATCGGCAATCAGTCAGAAAGTAAATTCAAATGTATGCTTAAGCAGTACTCCTTTTTGTTCGGCAACAACGATTGATGTTTTAGTGGTTTATACCAATGCAGCAAGAATTGCTTGGGGAGGCATTGCTCAAAGTAACTCATTTATTGCGACGGCCATTACCAATTTCAACAATTCACTTCAAAATTCAGGAGTTACCAACGTAACTATTAATTTGGTTTACGCAGGTGAAATTTCTTATACAGAAACCGGAAATATAAGTACAGATCTTGCAAGTTTCAGAAGCAGCACCGATGGTATAATGGACGAAGTACATACATTGCGATCAACTTACGGTGCAGATCTCTGTGCTCTTGTTACTTCAACTCCTACAAATACGTGTGGACTTGGTTATTTAAATTCAAATCCTACCAATTATTCTGCAAATTCGGCATTTACGGTTTCTATTTACAGTTGTGTAGTTTCGAACTACACTTTGGCTCACGAAATGGGTCACAATATGGGTCTTAATCATGATTGGTTTGTAAGTCAGTCAACTGCTCCCTGCGAACATCATCACGGATACAGCAATCAGACTGCTGTAACTTTAGGAACTTCAAGTACAAATTCTCAACGTTGGAGAACAATAATGGCATATAATGATGAATGCGCTGCAGCAGGAATTGGTTGCACAAGAGTTAACAGATGGGCAAACCCCAATGTAAATTATAATTCTGAACCGACAGGAATTGCTATTGGAAACCCAAATCCGTCTAATGAAGCTTTTGGTTTTGCACGTTTTGCTTGTGTTATAGCTCAGTTTACACCAACCGTTTTGCTCAATACAACCGAAAGTTTTTATAAAGACATCAAAGATTTCACAATCTTCCCAAATCCGACAAAAGATGAGATCAATATCTGGATCAAAAATGATGAGCAATACACTTTTAAAGTGATTAATACTTTAGGTCAAATTGTTCTTACCTCTGATAAAAAAACCATCAATCTTCGTGGGCTTCCTTCAGGAGATTATTTTCTGAATGTTTATACTGATAAGAATTCTTTCGTAGGAAGTAAAAAGTTTATCATTAAATAAATTTTTATTAAAATAACATCAAAGTCCTTCGAATAGTTTAAATTTATTCGGAGGATTTTAATTTATAGCCTTAACTTGCAGTATGAACTTTCTCGCTCATTCTTTTCTCACTTTCAATGACGGACAAATTGTCGGGCAGTTTCTCGAAGATTTCATCCGAAACAAAGACCGGTATTCTTTCCCGAAAGACATTCAGGACGGGATTACTCTTCACCGTGCGATTGATACTTTTACAGATTCTCATCCGGCAATTCATGAGGCGAAAAAAGTTTTTAGTCCGCTCGTAAGATTGTACGCAGGAGCTTTTGTGGATGTTTCTCTGGATTATTTTGTTGCTAATGATCTGCATTTGAATTCATTGAAAGGCTGGAAAGACCATTCATTGAAAGTATATCGTGTTCTCCATGAGAATTACAAATATCTACCGGATAATTTTAGATATATGCTCACGAGAATGGAACAGGATAACTGGCTGTACAATTACCGACATGATCAGAATATTAAATTTAGCATGAGAAATGTTTTGAATAAAGCTAAATATTTAGAAAAAGATATTCCTGTATTTGAGGCATTTCTAGACAATAAAGATGTTTTGCAAAAATGCTATGACAATTTCTTTCCTGACCTTCTAGCACATGCAAAAGCAGAAAATGCATTGCTTCAACTTCAGAAATAATCAGATTAAAACTGTTGAAATAAATATCGATTCGGATAATTTAGCTTTTCACTTTTCCGGTTTCCATTGACAATGATGTGAACGATATTGATTTGATCATCATATAAATTATATAGAAAACTTACGGCAGCCTCAACTTTTTTTGGATTATTTACAACTTCTGATTCTAAAAAAACATTCACAGATTCGCTATCTTCCTCATAACCGACATATTTAACTTTTACAAATTGATTATTGGCTTTTAGCTTAAAATATTCTGTACAATAATTTTTCAGAGCGATATTGAGCTGAGTTTTATATATTTCATCATTAAAATGAAAAGGTCTTCCGTATTTTTCTCCCAAACCATTTTCAAGATCATCAAGAAAAAAACGTCCGGTAATTTCAAATGTTTTTGATTTTGAATTGTAGTTGATTTCTAAGGAACCAACGTGATAAGGATGTTTCCTTTCAGTAAAAGAAAAAAGAAAGAAAAGAATCGAAAAAACCAGAATTATCTTTTTCATTTTAAAATTTGAAGGATTTTAATTGGATCTTGTCGCATGTCAAAAAACAAAAGAACTTTTATTAAATTTCTTCCTTCTTTTTTGAAAAAAACTCTAATGTGCTTTTTTCCTATTAATGCACTTCTGCTTTTAAATGGTGATTTTTGAAACATCAAATATTTACCTTTTTCCAATTGATTAATAATATTTTCCGTATCACTTACGAAGATTTCAATTTCTTTTTCTGTCCACGTTTCAGAAAGAAACTGCAAAACTCTCTCATAAGAATTTTCTGCTACTTTCGTGAATATAACTCGCATACCTTTTTTCTAGCATTCGCAAAAAATTCTTCGGAAGAAATACAATCTTCCTCTTTTATAGAATCTGCATACCGATCTAAAGCTTCATAGATTTCGTTTGGAATCTCATCTTCATCGCTTTCAAAAACACGTGCACCTTTTATTTGCTCCAAAAGCTTTTTTACTTTAGGTAAATCGTCTTTGTTTTCAAGTTCTAAAATATAAGTCATCACTTTAATTTTCAACAAAGTTAAAATAAATTTTGTATCATCGCATTTCAAAAAAATTTAAAAAATGCAGGATTTTCTTTTCTATCTGAAACTCGGCTGGGAACATATTATTTCGCTGGATGCACTTGATCATCAGCTTTTTGTTTTGGCATTGATAGCTATTTACACTTTCAAAGAATGGAAAAAAATTCTGATTCTTGTTACTGCATTTACCATTGGTCATTCTGTAACTTTGGCTTTAAGCATCATAGATATTGTAAGATTACCTTCAAATTGGATTGAATTTTTAATTCCTTTGACGATTGTTTTGACCGCGTTGGGAAACATCTTAATGAAAAATAAAAAGCAGACCCAAGATAAAACACACTATTATTCAGCACTATTCTTCGGACTGATTCACGGACTAGGCTTTGCCAATACGGCCAGAGTGATGATCGCAAAAAGTCAGAGCATTGCCGTTCCGCTTTTGGGTTTCAATATTGGTTTGGAGTTAGGACAGATTGTAATTGTTTTTGCAATACTTATTGTTCTTTTTATTTTACTTAATCTTTTTAAAGTCAACAAGAAAGACTGGATTCTTTTCGTTTCATCAGGAGTTTTTGCTTTAGCTTTAAAAATGACATTAGAGAGAATTCCTTTTTAAAAACTTGAAATAGCTGTGGTTGATTTTTAAATCTAAACATAAATAATATATGTGATGAAATTAAATAAAAATTAAATCTCCACATGAAACTTTTCGAAGTTTTCAACTACTTATTATTATATTTGAAAATTCTTAAATTTTTACACATGAAACTAAAAGTAACTGCACTTTCGGTATTTCTATATATAGGTTTATCCGCTCAAAACATTCAAAATAATCCCGGTAGCAACCACGGAAACAGATTTGAACAATTGGGCACCATTTTGCCAACTCCAAATGTTTACAGAACAGCTTCCGGATCTCCCGGTCACGCTTATTGGCAAAACAGAGCCGATTATGACATCACAGCTTATCTGGATGAAGATAAAAGAAACCTTAAAGGTTCTGAAACAGTTACTTATTACAACAATTCACCTGATGAATTGGATTATATCTGGCTTCAGTTGGACGAAAATCAGCAATCAACTGTCAAGAAAGCAGATTTTGCCTTCTCTTCTACCCTTCCGAAATCTACTAACGATCAGCAGCTGAAGACCAGTGATCTACCTGCAAAAGATAATGGATACGGTGTCAATCTGGAAAAAGTGACAGATTTTTCGGGAAATCCTCTGAAATATACTGTCAATAAAACGATGATGCGTATTGATTTGCCAAAAGTTCTGAAAAAAGGAGAGCAATTTATTTTTAAAATAGATTGGAACTACAACATTCCCAACAGAATGAAAATGGGTGGTCGTGGCGGCTATGAAAACTTTGCCGAAGACGGAAACGATGTTTATACTATCACGCAATGGTTCCCGAGAATGTGCGTTTACAGTGATTTCCACGGTTGGCAAAATCATCAGTTCACCGGAAGAGGCGAATTTGCTTTAGTTTTTGGAAATTATAAAGTCTCTATGAACGTTCCTGCAGATCACGTCATTGGCGGAACCGGAGAATGTAAAAATTACGAACAAGTTTTAACTTCTGACCAATTATCAAGATATAAGAAAGCTCTAACCTCAAACGAGCCTGTAGAAATTGTGACTTTAGATGAGGCTAAAAAGGCTGAAAAAAATCATTCAAAACAAAGAAAAACTTGGGTTTTTGAAGCGAAAGATGTGAGAGATTTTGCATGGGCGGCTTCGAGAAAATTTGTCTGGGACGGAATGGGTGTTACAATTCCTGAAAACAACAATAAAGTAATGGCAATGAGTTTCTACCCGAAAGAAGCTTATGCGTTGTACAAAAAATATTCAACCAAAGCGGTTGCTCATACGATAAAAACATATTCGGAATTTACGATTCCGTATCCTTATCCTGTTGCTCAATCTGTAGAGGCTGCAAACGGCATGGAATATCCGATGATCTGTTTTAACTTCGGAAGAACAGAAAAAGACGGAACTTATTCTGAGGGAACAAAAAACGGAATGATCGGTGTTGTTATTCATGAAGTTGGGCACAATTTCTTCCCGATGATCATCAATTCAGACGAAAGACAATGGAGCTGGATGGATGAAGGTTTAAATACTTTTACAGAATATTTAACGGAAGAAAAATGGGACAATAAATTCCCGTCAAAACGTGGTCCGGCGTGGACGATCGTTGATTACATGAAACTTCCAAAAGACCAGTTGGAACCGATCATGAGTAATTCTGAAAACATCATTCAGTTTGGTCCTAATGCTTATTCTAAACCTGCAACGGGTTTGAATATTCTTCGTGAAACGATCATGGGAAGAGAACTTTTCGATAAAGCATTTAAAACTTATTCAAAAAGATGGGCATTCAAACATCCTGAACCTGCAGATCTATTCAGAACAATGGAAGATGCAAGCGGTGAAGATTTAGATTGGTTCTGGAGAGGTTGGTTTTACGGAACTGATCCTGTAGATATTGCTATTGATAAAGTTACGATCGCTAATCCTGATTTCGACGCTGTTCCTAAAGCTGCATCAGAAACAAAATATAAAGTTGACAAACCTTTGCAAAATGAGTTTGAAGACATTTCTAAAATCAGAAACAGAGAAGATAAGAGCATCACTTTTGCGGTAGAAAAAGATAAAGATCTTCAGGATTTTTATTACCGATACGACAGAGGTCAGGAAAAAGTGGATGCCAATAAAGAATATGTTTCTAAATCTGACGGCGCAACCAATCTGGACAATAAAGACAGAGAAAAATTTAAAAACATGACAGCTTATCAAATTGATTTCAGCAACAAAGGAGGTTTAGTAATGCCGGTTATTCTTGAATTCACTTTCGAGGACGGAACAAAATTAAAAGACAAATCTTCTGCTCAGATCTGGAGACAAAACGAACAAAAAGTTTCTAAAACTTATTATTTCGATAAAAAATTAAAATCAATACAGCTAGATCCATTGAAGGAAACAGCAGATATTGATACATCAAATAACTTTTGGAGTAACGACGGCGGAAATGCTGAAACTTCAAAATTCCAGGTTTTCAAACAGAAACAAGATGGTCCGGTAAGAGGTGGTGCAAACGGAAAAGTAAATCCGATGCAAGCCGGTAAAAAGTAAAATCAATATTCTAATTTAATGAAAAAACTAATCGGTCTATTTTGTGTTTTATTTTCAGTCCTGATATTCTCTCAGGAAGATGTTTACTTCGGTAAAAAAGCATCTGTTCCTGCCGAAATAATCATGGAAAATGGAGATATTAAAACCGGATTTTTACAAAGTTTTCAGAATCCGAAATTCGTTGATGCAGATATGTTGCTGCTTGGAAATATTGAGAAAAAACTAAGGTTTGAGATTGATGAATTTAAATTTAAAGAAGAACAGTCATCTGTCGTTGAAAAAATAAGCATTAATGATCTCAAAAGGATTGTCATCCTCGGGAAAGATGGCTCTGAGAAACTTGTTTATGATAAAATGAAGCTCAAAACCATTAATGTAAAAGGCGAAATTATAGATGTCAAAAAAACAGTAGTTTTACCTTTGGATCAGGAAGGAAAAACCAACTTATATGGAATCAACATCGTTTTTACGCAAAATAACAGATACACAAACAACATTTATCTTCCTTACATGAAAAAAGCCGACGAAGAGTATGGCTATATTGTGATAGATCTTAATAGAGTTAATTTCTTCAACTTAGGTAAAGTTGATGACAAACTGAAGAAGGCGATCTATGAAGTTACCAAAGATTGCGCTCCATTTGCAGAAAATCTGGATGCCCGAATAAAGCAATTCGAAGATGATGTAAAAACTTCGAGAAAAGAAGGCTACGAAAAGAAAAAAGAACTGAGAAAACTAGCTAAAAGCAGAGGTGAAGGTTTTGATGCTATGAAAATTGACTATGAATATGCAAGTATGCCTTATAAAGATCTTCTTGACGAATACGAGCAAAAATGCAGAAAATAAAAAAAAGCTTCCTGAAAATTGGAAGCTTTTTTTCTGCCAAAATTTTAATAGTTAGATAAAATAATTATCATCCATGAAATTCACGAATGATAATTATTTTCTGATTAATTGCCTGGTTTAAATACTGTCCAATTTGACCCGTCACTGATGAACATCAATGTTTTGGTTTTGGAAGAATGATTATCTAAGCCTACCATGTAAAAATTACTTGCTCCTCCTACATTAGATGCATTAATTATATTCCCGACAGGAGTGATAATTTCTGCAGTATTTGAGCTGGAAATATTTCTCACAAAAATAATCGCTCCCGGTGCAGAAGTCGGATTTGGCAGTAAAAAATCATCATCGTTATTTGCAGGATTTACATTTACAACCGTACTCGTAATATTATCTCCATTTACGTTTAATGTCTGAGGCGTTGAGCTTATCACACCATTCACTTCAAGTTTTGTTTTGGCGGTTCTTACAGTAGGATCTATTCCAACGGCAAAATTTCCATTTTTGTCAATTGAACTGTTGTAATGATTATCATAATTACTTGTATTGGTCGGTGAAGTTCCAAACCAAACCTCGCCACCTCCGGTTCTGCCTGTTCTTACCACGAAAGACCCCAATAGATTTGGCTCGGTAGCAAAAACATTGTACGCATATCCTTCAAATGCTGCGATTGATCTTCCATTTCCAACAGTTGTAGGAAAAAAAGGTGTTCCTCCAAACATCATGTTATGATATGCTATGGATTGGGCGGTATTGCTCCCCGAGAAAAGAGCAATGTCTATGTCGGCATCTCCTTGGCCAATCATGGTAAGCATTTCTGTAGGATTATTAGTTCCAATCCCAACCTTTGCATCTGATTTTACAGTAAAGTCATTTAATTGTTGTGTAAGAGTTGGAGTTGAAGAATTATCTTTTCCACCATCTATGTGAAAAATACCTTTTGGGTCAGATGTGTTGATACCGACTTGAGAACTAAACATAAGCGGACATAACACGAGCAGTAAAACTTTGTATTTCATCATTTGTTATTTTGAGTCAAATATACAAATTTCTTAAAATCAAAAATAAAAAAGTGCCAAAATTTCATCTTAAGAATAAAAATCTGCCATTTCATCCAATTAAAGCCTATGGCATAGATTTAGAGAATTACAACACAGAAATAATTAAAAAATAAAATATTATGTCAGTAAACTTTAAACCCTTAGCAGACAGAGTGCTTATCGAGCCTATCGCTGCAGAAACTAAAACAGCTTCAGGTATTATTATCCCGGATACAGCTAAAGAAAAACCTCAGGAAGGTACAGTAGTAGCAGTAGGTCCAGGAAAAGTAGACGAGCCTACCACTGTAAAAGTAGGTGACAAAGTTCTTTATGGAAAATATTCAGGTTCTGAATTAAAATTAGACGGAAAAGATTTCCTAATTGTAAAGGAGTCTGATCTTTTAGGAGTAATCGGGTAAGATTTGTAAAAAGTACGATGTACAAAGTACAAAGTATTTTAGCAATCACTAATCAAATTTAAAAATCAAAAAGTACATTTTACATTGTACATAATACAATAATACATCAGGAAATGGCAAAAGAAATAAAATTCGATATCGAGTCAAGAGACGCTCTAAAAAGAGGAGTTGATGCATTGGCTAATGCAGTAAAAGTAACTTTAGGACCAAAAGGTAGAAACGTAGTAATCGAAAAATCTTTCGGTGCACCTCACGTAACTAAAGACGGTGTTTCTGTAGCAAAAGAAATCGAACTTGAAGACAGAGTAGAAAACATGGGAGCGCAAATGGTAAAAGAAGTTGCTTCCAAAACCAATGATATTGCAGGAGATGGTACTACTACCGCTACTGTTTTGGCACAGGCTATCGTAAGAGAAGGTCTTAAGAATGTAGCTGCTGGTGCAAATCCAATGGATTTAAAAAGAGGGATCGACAAAGCAGTAACTGCTGTTGTTGCTAACCTAAAAGAACAATCTAAGCAGGTTGGAGATTCTACAGAAATGGTAAAGCAGGTTGCTTCAGTTTCTGCAAACAACGACGAAACAATCGGATCTTTGATCGCTGAAGCTTTCGGAAAAGTTGGGAAAGAAGGTGTAATCACTGTAGAAGAAGCAAAAGGTATCGATACAACAGTTGACGTTGTAGAAGGTATGCAGTTTGACAGAGGTTACCAGTCTCCATATTTCGTGACGAACCCTGAAAAAATGACCGTTGAATTAGAAAACCCATACATTCTTTTAGTTGAGAAAAAAATCTCTTCAATGAAAGAATTGCTTCCTGTTCTTGAGCCAATCGCACAAAGCGGAAAATCTTTATTGATTATTTCTGAAGAAGTTGAAGGTGAAGCTTTAGCAACTTTAGTAGTAAACAAATTAAGAGGATCTCTTAAAATTGCTGCTGTAAAAGCTCCAGGATTTGGTGACAGAAGAAAAGCAATGTTGGAAGATATCGCAATCTTAACTGGTGGACAGGTAATTTCTGAAGAGCAAGGTTTCACAATGGAAAACGTATCTCTTGATATGTTGGGAACTGCTGAAAAAGTATCTATCGACAAAGACAACACAACAATCGTAAACGGTGGTGGTGAAGAAAGCAAGATCAAGGGTAGAGTAAACCAGATCAAAGCTCAGATGGAAACTACTACTTCTGACTACGACAGAGAAAAACTACAGGAGAGATTGGCTAAATTAGCCGGTGGTGTTGCCGTACTTTACGTAGGTGCAGCTTCTGAAGTTGAAATGAAAGAGAAAAAAGACAGAGTTGACGATGCATTGAACGCTACGAGAGCAGCTGTTGAAGAAGGTATCGTTGCAGGTGGTGGTGTTGCTTTTGTAAGAGCAATCTCTGCTTTAGCAAACCTTGAAGGAATTAATGCTGACGAAACTACAGGGATCAGAATCGTAAAAAGAGCGATCGAAGAGCCATTGAGACAAATCGTTGCTAACGCAGGAGGTGAAGGTTCTGTAATCGTAGCTAAAGTTGCTGAAGGCAGCGGAGACTTCGGATACAATGCTAAAACTGACGAGTATGTAAACATGCTTGAAGCAGGAATCATCGACCCTACGAAAGTAACAAGAGTTGCTCTTGAAAACGCAGCTTCAGTTTCTGGAATGCTATTAACAACTGAGTGTGTCATCACTGAAATTAAGAGCGCAGAACCTGCTATGCCAATGGGAGGTGGAATGCCAGGAATGATGTAGCAGCGTGTCGCTGAGACAATATAAATTTTAAAACCGTTCAGATTTTTCTGAGCGGTTTTAGTTTTTTTAGATAGGTAGTTTCCTAAGAAAATACAGATTAAATATCTTACATTAGTAAAAGTTTAAAATAAAAATAATATTTAAATTATATGGCAAAAATCTATCTTTCATATCAACATCAAGACACAGATTTAATTTTACAAATATCAAAAAAACTAATTGATAAAGGTCATGAAATTGTCATGGACTCAACCGCTATGAAAGTTGGAAGGGACTGGAGAACTGATTTATTAAATGAGCTAAAAAATTCAGATGGTGTATTGGTGTTAATTACCGAAAACAGTTTGAATTCGAAGTATGTAATAAGTGAAATTGGAACTACGAGAGCGCTTATCGGAGATAATGATAAATTTCTAATTCCCGTAATTAAAGGTAATTTTGAAGTGCCTGATTTTATAAAAGATATTTATTGTTTGAGATTAGATGATAATAATTTAGATCTAACAATTGAAAAGATAGATACTTCGATAGTTAGTTTTCAAAACAATAAGCTTGTTAAGGATGAGGAAAGAAAGAAAAAAATACAACTGATAGAATCCAAAGCTGCCGATTACATTAAAGAGGCTACGAAAAATTTAACTATTAGAGAAAGACATAACAAATATGTTGCATATAGCTGTTATTTAGCTGGTTTTATATCTTTAACCGCAGGGGTTTATTTTTCTATTGACGGATTATACAAATTTTCAGAAACTCAAAATATTTTAAACGCTGACAAATCTTTTCCTTTAACTAATTTAATAATTATTCTTGTTAAAAGTATAATTATTATAGGCTTACTAATAGCTTGTTCAAAATATACTTTTACTTTAGGTAAATCTTTTATGCATGAATCTCTTAGGAATTCAGATAGAATACATGCAATTTCTTTTGGAGAATTCTTCATAAAAGCTTTTGGAGATAAAATATCATCGTATAAAGAAATTACAGAAATATTTCAAAATTGGAATATAGATAAATCATCTTCATTTTATGAAATGGATACCAAAACATATGATCCTAATTTTTCTGAAAATTTAGTTGATATAATCAAAAGTCTGTCAGAGAAAATTCAAAAATAATATGAAATAAAGTAGATTATTTACTAAGACTATTAACTAAAAAATCCCGAGTGCTTCTTCAGCGGCTCGGGACTACAAACTTAAGTTTATTTTAGTGAGGTTGCCGAAGCAAAAAAGTTTAATTAAATTTGTGGACCTGCCACTACTAATCACCCTTCTTCATCCTTTCCTCCTAAGGAATTGTAAATTTAAACATTAATTTTAATGAATCAAATTTTAAATTTAAATGCAACAAAAATTGATTTATCAAATCGGAATTTAGATAAAATTCCGCGTGAAATTTTTGAATTAAAAAATCTGCGAAAATTAATTTTAAGAAATAATAATATAAAAGTTATTCCTCAAGAAATCGAAAAGCTAAAAAAGCTTCAAACGTTAGATTTATCTGGAAATAGCATTTCAAATTTTTACGCTAAAATTTGTTCTCTTAAAAATTTAAAAATTTTAAACCTTAATCATAATAGAATTAAGACAATTCCAATTCAGATAAAAAATCTCAATAAATTAACAAGCTTACATATCTCCCATAATAAAATTTCCAAAATTTCTCAAGAAATTTATAGCTTGCAAAATTTACGAGAATTAAACATAAGTCATAACAAAATTAATAAAATTGAAAACAATCTTATTAATCTCAAAAACTTACGGAAATTTTGGATTAGTGGATTACCATTAAGTTATTTTCCTGAGTTTTATTTTATTCCAAAATCGTTAATTTGCTTATACGCTTTTTCCCCAACTATTACTAGTTTTGACGTTGACACAACATATCAACAATTATGTGCTATAAAGGGGAACGCTATAAATTATTTTAATGATTTTAATTATGATTTTATTTTTCAAAATCATAACAAACCTGACATAGTAACTATGAAAAAGATTGTAAAGAAAAATAAAGTATTTATTAGTTATTCACACAAAGATTCAATTTGGCTTGATAAAGTTAGAAATCACCTAAGTGTTTTAAAAAATCATTTAGAAATCGATATAGAGGTTTGGGATGATAATAAATTAGAGGTCGGAGATGTTTGGAAAGAAGAAATTAGGCAATCACTTGAAGAAGCTGGAATTGCTATATTCTTAATTTCAACTGATTTTTTATCATCAAATTTTATAAATAAGGAGGAAATTCCTCCAATTTTAGAAAATGCAAAGAATAAGGGAACAGTTATATTACCTATAATTTTAAAAGTTTGCTATTTTGAGAAATCCAAATTAGGTAGTTATCAATCATTAAATAATCCATCTCAGCCATTTTCTAAAATGTCTGAAAATGAAATTGATGAACATTTAGTGGAATTAACAAAAAAGATTCATAAAATAATGGAAAAATAATTCCCCGCTACGCAAAGTCTCCTGACTTTGAGCCATAAACAACAAAAAACCGCTTCCAAAGAGTGGTTTTCATTTTTAAATAATTACAGTAAGAAAAAAAAATATCAGGCATTCGTGTCAAAATTTCAAAGAAAACCCGATGTCCTAAATTTCCAGTCCGTGACTTTTCCCTATATTTAAAACATATTTCACCACACAGAAAATCAATTAAACCAAACCTCACCACCATTGAAAACAAAATCATTCCTCCTTTCACTTTTCGGTTTATGTTTAAGCAATGCACAAACCTTAAATTTTAAACATCTTTCGGATATGTCTGTTCGCAGAGGCGCAATAAGCAGTTCCATTGCAGGTGACAATATCTATGTGAGCAATGGTTATAAAGATACTGATGGTTATGCTAATTTTATTGAGAAATACAGCATTAAAGATAACCGCTGGAGTGTTATCAACTCTAGTCTGGTTCCTAAAAGATTTGCCAATTCGGAGACATACGATAATAAAATTTATATTTTTAATGGTTGGGGAAACAGCCATCTTGAAATTATAGATCTTGAAACTCATAAAAAAACGAAGGGAGCTGTTAATCGCGCCTATACAGGAAATGCAGGTTCCACCATTCATAACGGAAAAATATATACTTTCGGCGGAAGTGGGTTAAACAATGCTGCAATCACTGTATTTTCTGACAGATTCCAATATTATGATATTGCTTCAGACACATGGCATCCATTACCAAATATGCCAACAGCCAGAGAAACAAGGGGCAAAATTGTGAATGATAAGCTTTATGTTATTGGTGGTTTTAACGGTACATCATCCCGCTTGGTCAACGTATTTGATCTCAACAAAAATCAGTGGACTGAGCAATATACGATGCCTGCTGCGATATCGGGTCATTCATTAGCCGTATCTGGTAATAAGATTTTTATTGCAGGCGGTTATAATAATCAATCATTTCTGGCTTACTTTGATACAGAAACCAATACGTTGCATCAGTTATCATCCAATATGATTCCCAGACGACATGCTGCTGCGGAAATATATAACAATAAATTATACATCATAGGCGGAAGTACAGCATCCTCAACCAAATCATCTATTAAAAGCATTCAGGTTGCAGATATTAGCGAAGAAGTGCTTTCTGCTAAATAAACTCCGATGTTGCAGATTTGTAATCCGTGACTTTACAGCTACAAAAGTCTCTTCCTAAATGTCATAAATAGCAAGAAACCAAGAAAAACCTTTTCGATAAGACCTACAATCATTTCAACATAACTTTCAACTCATTCGTTTAAGTTGTCAACTTCTTCGGAGAGTCAATCAAGCATTACGTTGAGGCGTTCAAGGGTTTCGTTAAGGCGTGCAAGTGTTTCGAAGAAGCGTTCAACCACTTCGAAGAGGCAATCAACCACTTCGAAGAGCCGATCAACCAGTTCGAAGAGGCAATCAATCACTTCGAAGAGGCGATCAAGTACAATTTACTATATTTCAGTACTTTACAGTATATTTCAAATTTGATGAATATCCAGAATATTGTTGATAGTGACATCTGAAAAACATTAAAAGCCAAATATTTTTGTTAAGCGCCAACTTCCAGCCTATACCCTTTTCCACGGATCACAACAATCTTAATATTCGGATCAATTTCCAGTTTTTTTCTGAGTTTTGAGATGAACATATCGAGACTTCTTCCTACAATCACACCGTCATCTTCCCAGATTTCCTTTTGCAGTCGGCTTCTCTCGATGATTTCATTTGGAGAAGATGCAAAAATGATTAATACACGGTTTTCGGTTGTGGTAAGATCAATTATTGTTTCATCGATGATGAGCTTTCTGTTTTTGGCATCAAACAATACCGAACCCAAAGTAAACAGATCAGTTTGCTGACTTTCAGGTAAAACTTTTTGTGACTTTTCAGATTTAGATTTAGATTTAGATTTAGATTTAGATTTAGATCTTAAAAAAATAAAACTGATAAAAGCTAAAAAAGACATCCCACCCAAAAGATATCCATTCTTTAAATTGTTTAGTCCTGCAGGTTTGAATTTAATATCAATAACATAACATGCTTTTGGCTGTTGCCGACCAAAACAGGCTACAATATCATCTTTTTTATCCTTTGAGACAGAATATCCATAAGCTATGCTGGAGTTGCCACAGTTCAGAACATTCACAATATAATCATTTGCAAGCGGATCTTTTGCCAACACACGTTTCGTAAGATTCACCAATGAGTCGGGCTGAAAAGTAAGTTCGTTCTCAAAACTTATTTGGTATTCATTTTCTGAAATCTTTTTTACAGGTAACACCCTTGAATTGCGGTCGCCGGATTGTAAAAGTAATTCATGTCCTATTTTGCGCAGCAATACTTCCCTTTTGGCAAAGTTAAAGTCGTTTTTGTCGTCAGTATTGAAAGCAGCACAGACGACAAAGATAAAAGAGAGTATTATTACTCCGAACAGGTATTTTCGCTTTCCTGAAAGGAGATTTTGACTAAAATACATAGTGTCAAGTTATTATTTACAAAGTTTACAATTTTATTTACAATTCAAATCCCAAAATCCGTAAAATATCAGAGTATTTTCGCTAAGTCAACTTTAATCAGCCTATGAAAAATAAAAGCAGGTCTTATCAGATTTGACGTATCAAAAGAATCTAAATTTAATTTAAAATCCAAAAAATTATGAAAAAAGTAATTTTTGCGCTGATGCTACCACTGATTGTGGTGAGTGGACTGGTATTCGCTAATCGCAAAATCAAAACTGAAACTGAAACTCAAAAGGAGCAACCCCAAAAGCAAATGTCTTCTGCAGAAAGGAATGCCGAAATGAAAAAATGGGAAGCTACTCCTAGTGGTAAAAAGTTCAAAGAATGGGAAGAATCTCCCAGAGGTAAAAAAGTGTATGCTGCTGAAGCTAAAATTTGGAAGCACATTACAAATTATACCAATATGGAAGGAATGGTGACCTCACTTTCTCTTCCGCCAGGATCAAAATTGGGTTTTGGCGTTATGGTCAAAATTAATGATGACGATTACATTGTAACATTTGATGCAGAAAAATATCAGCTTGAACAATTGCGAAGCCTCAAAGTGAACGACAAAATAATTTTAAAAAGCCGTTATGTAGCTCACGCACCGAAGTATTCTTATCCTATCATTTCTTGCGGATCTTTGGAACGGGATCGTAAAGTGATTTTTAAACGTATTCCCAATAAAGGCGGTTGTTGATACAGATAATAATATACTTCAGACAACTAAATTCAAGTTTTTCTTTTGTGGAAATTTATGTCGTAATGGAAAGAATGATCTTTAATTAAATTTTACAAATTTGAGACAGTTGTGTAAATGATGCGATTGTAAAATTATTTTTGCCTAAATAAAATTTTTAACTTTACGTTAAGAAGTAAAAAACTTTAAACACAAACATCTACCAAATCATAAGACATGGGAACAAAGTATAGTTTTATTTCATTGGCGTTGATCGTAGTTACTTTTGCAGGCTGTAACAACCCAAAAAACAGTCAAAAAGAAAAGGAATTACAATTAAAAGAGAAAGAGCTGATGCTGAAAGAAAAAGAATTGGATCTGAAAAAAGTTGAATCAAATAAAAATTATTATTCGACAAATGATGCTGTCAAAATTGCAGAAGATCAATTCAGAAAATATTTACCAAATATTCTCAAATCTCATGATGCGATTTTAGATCTACAACAGTCATATACCGGTGACTTTACCGGTGACGGCATTGAAGATGTTGCCATATACTTTTCGTTGGCATCAAAGGATGGTGGCAACGCAATTGTAGGGCAAGGTCTGTCACTCTATCAAAACACCGGAACTACTGTCAAAGTAATTGCCGGATACGAACCTGATTACCTGTTTGGTTTTGATAAAATAAGTAATGGAAAAATTCATGTGGAAAAACTCGAATATGCTGAAAATGATGGTAGATGCTGTCCTTCTATAAAATCTGAACACGTCCTCACCATATCTGGAGGCAAAGCTTATTAGATTTCAATAAAATTATTCGGATCACTGCTTTTTATTTGATCCTCAATCTTTTTTTTATAACGAAGAGTAAGATGAAGATGAATACTAAGATAAATTCAACTTTATACAGATCTTTAAAATGATACAGCTTTTATCAGTGTGCGAACTTTCTGATCAAGAGAGAAGTTTTTTCTTTTATGATTGAATAGAAAAGGTTTCTTAATTATAACATTAACCGTTCTGTTTTGCAGAACGGTTTTTTTGCCTGAAAAATTACACAAACGAGTAATTGACGTGGAATCTTGAACGTAATAACTTTGATGAAACAAAATAACCCCAAAAAAAACAAAATCATGAAAACAAAACAAAAACAGACGAATCGCATTCTTAATTGCCTACCTTCTAAAGATGTTCAAAATGATTTTTCATTTAAGGATGCGATGACAACCGGTTTTGTAAATGCAGTTCAAATTCCGGCAAGTGTTGATCTCCGGGAAAGCTGGTGGCAAGTTAATAATCAAGGAAGTACAGGATCTTGCTTAGGTTGGGCTTTGGCAGACAGCCTTTTAAGATGGCATTTTGTAAATAATAAATTTATCACTAAAGATGAGCTTCTGTCTGTAAGATTTATCTGGATGGCTTCGAAAGAAACTGATGTCTTCACAGACAGACCTACAACATTTATCGAAGAAGCTGGAACAAGTTTAAAGGCAGCCTTAGACATTGCAAGAAAATATGGCTGTGTAAAAGATTCTGATCTTCCTTTCAACAGCAGATTAATGTATGATGACAGTGAAAATACTTTTTATGCTTTGGCTTCGCGTTTTAAAATAGCCAATTATTTTAATCTGGTTAATGGAATTACTGATCGTGTAAGCATATGGAAAAACTGGATTGCGGATGGCAATGGACCCATCTTAGTGCGATTAGATGTTGATGCAACTTGGGATAATGCAACACAAACAAATGGAAATCTTGATGCTTATGATCCCAGTAATACAAGAGGTGGTCATGCAGTGGCAATTGTAGGATATACTGAGGAAAGATTGATTATAAGAAATAGTTGGGACGATTCTTGGGGTGATGGAGGTTTTGCTTATGCATCATTTTCCTACGCCGAAAATGCTTTTACCGAAGCTTACGGAGTCACCATATAACTTATTCTATTAATTTAGAAACCGTTCTGTTTTGCAGAGCGGTTTTTTTGTTAATTTTATCTGAATTAAGTTTTGCGCTACTGAAAACAATATTTCAAGTAAAAATTTCAAGTTATGAAAACTACAGATCAACACACATCCATCTACTATCACGGCACAAAAGCAGATTTAAAAATAGGTGACCTCATCGAAGTCGGCTTCGTTTCAAACTACGGTACCAAGAGAAAATCAAAATACATTTATCTTTCCGAGACTCTGGATGCGGCAACTTGGGGGGCAGAATTGGCTTTCGGAGACGGAAAAGAAAAAATCTACATTGTAGAACCTACAGGAGCAATAGAAGATGATCCCAATGTAACTGATAAAAAGTTCCCGGGAAATCCTACAAAATCTTACCGTTCGCAACATCCTTTCAAAGTCGTAGGAGAAGTGAAAGATTGGCAAGGACATTCACCTGAACAACTTAAAATGATGAGAGATCATTTGGAAAGACTGAAAGAACAAGGCATTGAAGCCATTGAAGATTGATTAAAAAAAATTTGAATTAAAATGAATAATCATTGCTAAAGCAAATAAAACCACCGAAACAGAAGTCAAAGTCACAGATTTCATTAATTCTTATGTTGAAAATGAGCAGAAGAAAGCAGACAGTTTCCAGCTTATAAAACTGATGACTGGGTGGTCAGGATTTGAACCAAAAATGTGGGGACCAACTATTATAGGATTTGGCAGTTACCACTACAAATATGCAAGCGGACATGAAGGTGATATGCCAATTATTGGGTTTTCGCCACGCAAAGCAGAATTTTCATTATATGTCTATTCGCCAACCGAAGAGAGCAAACCATTATTGGATGAATTAGGAAAATTCAAAATGGGCAAAGCCTGTATTTATGTAAAAAAGTTATCTGATATCAATATTGATATTTTGGAAAAGATTTGCAAAACTACCATCGAATACATTAATGAGCATCATGAATGCGCATGTAGAGATAATATATAACTAAATATTTTCTGTAAGAATATGGACATTGTATTGCTGAAGATTTAGTAATTCAAAAATGAAATTCTGATTCTCATGAATATTAAACCTGTGCTATTCGTATTAATTTGGACAACTGTTCTATCATGTGCAAATTTCAATTCTGACACTAAAGTCAAAAACCCGCCAATAAGATTATTTAAAACTGAAAAGTTGGATAATTACAACTTGTTGAGTTATGCAATCCAGTTAGATACTGTTTTGGTAGTTGCAAAAAATAATGTAAAAGAAAAATGTATTCAAGAAAATCTATTTATATATCATTACAAGGTTTTAATAAAATTGATAAGTTAACTGATAATGGAGAAGAAATATTTTTTGTTTATAATCTCAAATCCGGTGGACATAATAATCTTAAAATAATAACTGGTTCTAAAGTTCCTGGAACTATAAAAAGACAATTTTTTTCTTATCACTCATTCCCTTACTTCATTGAAAATTGTACATCGGTAATAAAACCGTAAAGTACATTAGCAGTCTAAAGAAAACATAAAATTATCTCTTTTAGCTAAAGAAAAACAACAGAGAAATTTAGAAAAAACCAACGAGCATGTAATATTTTTTAATTCTGACTTGTTATAAAATTGATCGCAAAATTTAATTCAAATTTTCTTTATGCAATATAATTTTCTGACCGCATTATTTATTTTATTTTTTACAAACGTATTTTCTCAGGAAGCTGAAAAAATCACCTATCCAGACAGCAAAAATTTTTATTTCAGAGTAGCTCCTCAAGGAAAACCTGAAGGAATGATTATCGTTTTACCCGGCGGCGGCGAAACTGCGGAAAGAGTAATGAATCAGATTTATCTGGAGGAATTAGCTTTTGACAAAAACATATTGGTTCTTTTTCCGAATTGGGAAGAAAATGGCGATTTCTTTTTTAAAGATGATCAAAAATTTTTAGACAGAATTGCCAAAGAAAACGTAGAAAAATATAAAATTCCTAAGAATAAAATTTCAATAGGCGGACTTTCCGGAGGTGGGATGTTTGCCATTACATATGCTGAACGTGCGGTGAAAGATAAAAATACTTACTTCATTCCTAACTCAATATTTGCCATAGATCCCCCACTCGACTATGAAAATATGTACTACAGAATGGAAAGAGATATTGAAAGGAATTTTTCTGAAGCAGCCGTCAACGAAGCCAAAATGTTTACTAAAGAACTCATTGCCTCAATAGGTAAACCCGACAAAAACAAAGAGAAATATCTGGAAAAATCTATGTTTACCTATCGCGATAAAGATGGTGGAAACGCAAAGTACTTGCTTAACACTCCTATTTTAATGTACACCGAACCCGGAATTATTTGGGAAATGCAAAACAGAGGCAGAGATCTCTATGATCTCAACTGTACCGATATTACAGCCATGATGAATTTATTAAAACTAAAAGGAAACAAAAACGCCGATTTAATTATAACAAACGACAGAGGAATACGACCAGAAGGAATAAGACATCCACACTCATGGAGCATCATGGATTCTGAAGAATGCTTAAATTGGATCCTGAAGCACTTTAATTCTAAAAATTAATTTGCAGTCGTTAAAATATTTCTTTTGTAATCTTATTATCAAATAAATAAAAAAAGCAATTTACTTTTTGATTATCTTTATAAAAAAGTAAAATATGAAAACAACATTACTCTTTTTAATAGCATCTGCCACAACATTTTCAGCGCAGACCACCATTACTAAAGCATTCAACGACCCTATCATTGGTGAGACAGTGAATAATGTAAACGTCAACGGAACGGTAGATAATTCCGCAACCGGAGCCAATACTACTTTTTCTAACAGTAGTTTGACCCAGGGTTCCGCATCAGTTACCTCCTACTCCGCTCCTACTACAAGCGAAGTTGCAACTTTTCCTGGAACCACGATGAAAATGGTTGGAGGCGGCAACACGGTGTACTACAAACAAACCGCTACAAAACTGGAAATAACAGGTTTGGTAACTCCGGACGCGACTTTGAATTTCTCTACCAATAACGGAACATTTATCAGTTATCCTGCAGCTTTCGGATATTCTGAGAATGACACCGCTTCGGGTACTTTTTCTGCAACTGCAGGTTCAGGAAATTTCAGTGGTACAATCGCGATTACAGCAGATGCATCAGGAACACTTCTTATCGGCGCAAAAACTTACACCAATGTTTTAAGAGTAAAATCTGTACAGAATTTTTCTTTGACTTTGTCTGGTTTTCCGGTAGGAAGCGTGGTTAATACAGCGTATACTTATTATGACAGCGCGCACAAATTCCCGTTATTGGGCACCACAAATGCTGTGATTACCGTTCTGGGAACTCCGCAGACTACCAATGTTGCTCAAGCTCTCAACGAAACCTTCCTTGCGACATCTGATTCAGTTAAAAAAGATATATTTAAAATTTATCCAAACCCTGCACAGGATTTCATTGAATTCAAAGGTGATTTATCAAAATATTCTAAAGCCAATATTTACAGCTTAGACGGAAAATTGATTAAAACATCCGATTTGAAATCCGGCAAAGTAGAAATTTCAGAACTATCACCTTCTGCTTACTTCATTGAAGTTTCAGGAAACAAATCTCAGTCTGAGAGTTTAAAATTTATCAAAAAGTAATTATCTTTCATTATTCAAAAATATTTTCAACCGTTTTATGTTTTTAGAACGGTTTTTGATTTAACAAAATTGTAATTTATTGTTCTTTTAAATTTCATCCGACAAAACATCTTTTTTATTTAATTTAAACTAAAATATAACGCCATGAAAAAACTGCTTTTCCTTGTCCCTTACTTTGTTATTTCAGGAATCAGCGCACAGGAAATCACAACTTCGGAAATCAATACCGTTCCTGAAGATAAGATGAACATCATTAAAACAAACATAACAGGATATGCATTCCGAAACATCAATCTCTCATACGAAAGATCAATCAACCGATGGTTTGCCATCAATGTAGTTTTTGGAACAGTTGCTGAAGGAAAAGTTCCTTTTATGAATGCTTTTTTGAGCGAAGAAGATGAAAAAGATTTTCAGAATCTTAAAATAAAAGCAACCAATTTTACGATCGAACCACGATTTTACATTGGTCAAGGTTACGGAAAAGGCTTTTACTTCGCACCTTACTACCGATATTCAAAGGTTTCTACCAATACTTTTGATTACACTTACGACTACACTGCCTTTGGAACTACCATTCCTGTTCCGCTAAAAGGACTGGGAGATGCAAGTGGAAACAGCGGCGGATTGATGGTGGGAGCTCAGTTTTTTCTGAATAAACAGCACAATTTTATTCTTGATTTCTGGATTGCAGGAGCGCACTACGGCTCAGGAAAAGGAAACTTTGATTTGACGAGCAATATCATCCTTACCCCGGAAATGCAAGCTGAACTGAAAAGAGAGATTGAAAATCTAGACATTCCGTTTGTTGATTATACTGTAGAAACGAATCCTAATGGCGCCAGAATAAAATTAGACGGTCCATGGGCGGGATTCCGTAGCGGGTTTTCATTGGGATATAGATTCTAATTTTATCAGCATAAAAAAATACCGTTCACAAATTGTGAACGGTATTTTTTATTTATAGGCATCTTTAAATTTTTCTATAAGATGATCGAGTGTGTGACGTTGCACATATACTGTTCTCACATCATCATATCGGGGAGATCTGTAGAACACTTCATGGAAATCCATACTGCCGTTTCCTACTTTCACTACTTTCTCAACATCAATGTTTAATTTTTTGAGTTCTTGTTTTAAGACCTGAAATTCGTCTTGGATATTATTCATCTTTATATTTTGGTTTAAGTTAAAATTTATCAATAATTTTCAATGCAACCCCCATTAATTTCAACAGATGGTTAAATTTTTAATAAATTTAGTAATTTCATTTGAATTAACCATAGGGTTTGCACTATTTTTTACAATAAACCTAAATAACAAAAATTATACCTAAGTGTATAGTTATTAATCAAAAGTGAATTCAATATGAACTAAATGTTAACAAACCTAGTAAAATAGGACTTTTCTAATGTAACAATTTTTATATTTTGTCCACTAATATATCAGAAACAATAAAAATGTACAGCACAAATACGAAATCAATATTATTAGATTTTTTCAGTTTTTTGAAGAAACCCACCGATCAGCAGATCCACCTTTCCGTCAAGGACAGACTTTTAGTTATTTTAAAACTTTTGATTTTAGAATTACTTTTTACTTTAATCATCGTTTTACCGTTAGATTATTTGATAGATGAGTTTATTACGATAAAAACTCCGGGATTAGATTATCGACTGAAGACATTGTATTCAATCATTTTATTGATGGTAATTTTAGTTCCCTTTTTGGAAGAGATTATTTTCAGATCGGTACTCAGATACAATTCCTTATTTTCTAAGTATATCAGTAGGGAAAAATGGAATCGCTTCTTCCCGTTTTTGGTTTACTCGATGAGCATTTTATTCGGTCTTGTTCATGCAAGCAATTATTACAATGATTCTTGGGTTTTTTATGCGTTATCACCGTTAATACTTCTGAGCCAGTTATCCGGAGGTTTTGTGTTGAGTTATATTCGTGTAAGAATCAATTTCTATTACGGATTTCTGTATCATGCATTATGGAATTTCACGGCTGTTTTGATCATACCATCAATCATTTTACTATTCAGCGATCCGCTCATAGATCAAACCAAAATCTACAATTTGAAAATTGATGAAAATATAGTGTTTCATCAAAATGAGCCTCAAAAAATTTCAATGAAAATTGAAGACAACATAATATATAAAATTGAAGCAGAGCAATTCTATCTTCAGGACATTCTTGATGCTGTTTATGGAAAAGAAAAATATTATGTTGATGAATATTTAATTGATATGAATTTTTCTTCCAAACAAGGAATCACTAAAGAACAATTTAAAAAAATACTGGAAAAAGAATATGATATTGAGTAAATGATTCAAAGGTTAATCGGTAAGAATTCTTTAATTTAAATAAAAATCCATTAAAAGTGATTTTCGCATTTAACTCTTGTGAAAAATGGACATCAAATAATTAAATATTCTAGCCATGAAAACATTTAACTCATTTGTGATATTGACTTTACTGACATTTTCAGCTTTAACTTTCGCTCAAAAGCATACAAAAGACAAATCTTTTAAAATCAAACCTAGCACAGAAAACAGTGCTACAGTTTTGGCGGATGAAAATTCTCCCCACTTCATGCAGTTTGGAATCATGTCTAGAAATCACGACGAATTCAGAAAAAAATATGGAATTGCTGTCATTTACCAAAACTGTGTAATCAGTCAGTTTCTATCCCAAAAAGCAAAAGAAAACAACAAATTAGTCGCCAAAGAACTCACAGAAAAATATGGTGACAATTGGAAAAAAGATCTCGGATTTATTCCTTTCGGATTATAATTCTTCTTCCACTTCGATCTCATGACGCAACTGCGCTTTGTACAACGTTGCGTAATAACCGTTTTTATCAAGAAGCTCAAGATGCTTTCCTTCTTCAACGATTTTACCGTGTTCCATCACAATGATTTTGTCGGCCTTTTCAATAGTTGAAAGTCTGTGTGCGATAATAATTGATGTACGGTTTTTGGTAATTTTTTCAGTTGCTTTCTGAATCAGTTTTTCGCTTTCGTGGTCAATTGATGAGGTGGCTTCATCTAAAATCAAAATTTTCGGATCAGATAAATACGCTCTTAAGAAAGACAACAATTGTCTCTGTCCAAGTGAAATCGAAGAGCCTCTTTCACTCACCACATATTCATATCCGCCGGGAAGACTTTCAATAAAATCATCAACTTCGATTTCCTTGGCTCCGGCTTTTATTTTTTCTAAGGTTACACTGTCATCTCCGAAGGCAAGATTTTCAAAAATACTTCCGTGGAATAAGAAAACATCCTGTAAAACAACTCCGATATGACTTCTCAGATTGTACAGTTCGTAATCTTTCAGCTCAACATCATCAATGAAAATTTCACCAGAATTGATATCATATAATCTCGTAATCAAACTGATAATCGTAGATTTTCCTGCTCCGGTTGCTCCTACAATTGCTACGGTTTCTCCAGGATTTACTTTAAAATCAATTCCCTTTAAAACTTCCTGCTTATCGTCATACGCAAAACGTACATTTTTAAACTCGATCTTACCGTCAAATTGGTCTTTAGAAACTTTACCATTGTTCGGCATTGCATAATCTTCATCCATAATGCCTAAAACTCTTTCCGCACCAACAATTCCTCTTTGAATATTATTAAAACGATCTGCAATTTGTCGCAAAGGACGAATCAACATAGAAATAAACTGAATAAAAGCAATCACAACTCCCGCACTGATCGTAATGTAACCTCCGTAGAAAAGGACAAAACCAATAAAAAGGGAAGAAATTAATTCAACAACAGGAAAAAACAATGAAAAGATAAAAACCGTTCTCAGCAAAGCACTTTTCAAAGTGATATTGATGTCATCAAATTTTTGAAATTCTGCTTTTTGTCTGTTAAAAACTTGAATAATCGGCATTCCGGCTAATCTTTCCTGAACAAATGAGTTTTGATTGGAAGTCCACGATCTTTCATCACCAAAAGCTTTCTTCAGTCTTTTCTGGAAAAATCTCGTAATGACAACCATCAAAGGTAAAATAGCAAGAGAAATATAACTCAAATGCACATCAACCTGAAACATCATGAACAGAACAAAAATAATTCTCAGAACATCACCGAAAACCATCAGAAAACCATCTGTGTAAACTGTTGCAATGGTTTCAACATCACCAACTGCACGAGTTACCAATTGTCCGATTGGAGTTTTATCAAAGAAAGCTGTTCTGAAATAAATTAGTTTATTGTAAAGTCTTTCACGAATATCTCTGATGACATTTTGCGAAATATAGTTGGAAAAATAAACCAGAAAGAAATTTAATACTGTTTCCGCAAAAACCAGTCCTACCAAAGCATAAATATGCCTCATCATCAAGGCCTTATCTTTCAGTTTCGTAATGTCATTATCTACAATCTGCATCGTAAGATAAGGTCTGTAAGTGGAAACTATGGACAGTATGATGGAAATAATGAGGGTAAAAATAAACCAGGAACGAAACTTCATGCCGATGAAGAAAAGCCTCTTTACTATTGCCCAAGTATCTTGTTTTTTCATTATCGAAATTGACGTAAAGAATTAATTTGAAAAAATTCTCTGCAAAAATAAGACTTTAAAATTTTACAGCCTTTACAACTCCATCAAATAGTCATAGAAAGTTTCCGATTTCTGTTATTTACAGAATAAATTATTGCAGTTTTTCCAACCAGTTCAAAACATATCCTGCAACTTCTTCCCACCCTTTCTCACCGGCAATAAAATGGCTTCTGCCTTCAAACACTTTAAAATCTACAATACTTTTTTTGTCTTTATAAGCATTCGCAATTTTTCTTGAAAATTCGGCAGGGAAAATATGGTCGTTTGAACCTGCGATAAATAATAACGGTTCGTGAGGTTTGTTTAAATCTAATTTTGCGGAAGATTTGAAAAGTGGATCTCTGGCTAATTTTCTGCTTTCAGGAGCTGCAACGGTTTCGTACAATTTATCACTTTCAGCTTTAGAATAATTATTAAAAAACGCTTTATGATACCATTCTTTGGTTCCTAAAAATGCAAAGTTTCCTTTGAAGAAATTCACTACAGGCCAAACAATTTTCACAGTAGAAAAAGGAGCCATCACATTTTTTGGAGGTGCACCATCAATACTTACACCTGCAACTGCTTTTCCCATGTCAATCAGTTTCTGAACCATCAATCCACCAAATGAATGTCCGATCACGATGGGTTTTTCAGGAAGCGTGTCGATGAATTTTACTAAATTTTCTACAGTGTCATCAAAACCTATATTTTTCAGTTCTGAAGGAATGTTTTTCTTTAAATCAATTGGATTTCCGTCGTGTCCCGGATTTGATGGAGTGTGAACGATGTAACCTTGAGTTTCAAAATAAGTTTTCCAGTTTTTCCAGCTTGTATTGTTAACGAATAATCCGTGAATCAATACGATCGTTTTTGTTTTCATAATAAATATTGTTTTAAATTATGAGACAAAGTTGCGCAGATAAATTGAGGATAATTTTAACTTTGGTTAAAATCGTAAAAAAACTTATTTAAATTTTATCATTTATCTGCATGGAGATTTTTAACGCAAAGTGCGCTAAGATTTTTTTAAAGTATTGAAAATATTTTTCGTTCGCAAAGGCGTAAACTCAGCAAAGATCACAAAGACTGTAGCTAATAAAAAATAAGATATTTCTCTCGCAAATTTGAAAAATTTATCAGTTTTTTTCGCACCAAATAAATCTGCATAATCAGCTAAATCTGCGAAATAAAAAAGTGTAACTACTTCCCTGAAATTCTTTTTCTAATTCTGCTCAAGGAAGGTCCCTGAATTCCCAGATAAGAAGAAATATGATACAAAGGAACATTATTAAAAATATCGGGATGCTGTTTAATCAAATCTAAATATCGTTCTTCAGGAGATTTTAAAATGAATCCTTCAATTCTGCTCATCGTTACATTAAAAGCCTCCTGCGCCAGAAGTCTCCCGAACTTTTCCCATTGATGCGATTGCTGATACAAAGAATGCAAATCTGTATATCTGATGTAAATAATTGACGCATCCGTCAAAGCCTGGGTAAAATAATCACACGGAATCTGATTGATAAAACTTTTGAAAGAAACGACGAAACCGTTCGCTGAATAAAGAAAAACATTTTTTTCCTCTCCTGTTTTTTCATCAATCGTATATGAACGGAAAACTCCATCTACAATAAACCCGAAATAGGTACAAACTGTGGCTCGAAGATTAAAAAAATCCCCTTTATTATATTCTTTGGGTAACCAAAAATCTGAAGATAATTTAAAATCTTCTTCCGAAAGACCCGCAAATTGATTGAGTGCAAAAGCCAATTTTTCGATTCCAGTCATGGTTACTGCTTTAAGAATTTTTCTTATTTCCTATTTCTTCAATTTCCCATAGTGGCTTTTTAAGGCTTTCTTTTTTAAACTTTTTCTCAAGAAGATGATAAACTGCGTAAACTCCGCCAATTGCAAAAAGCCATCCGATCATATTGATCAGAGAAAACCCAGAATAATTGTTGCTGTATATAGAATCTGGATTTGTTATTACTTCGTACATTCTGTAGCAGATCATAAAAGCAATCTGAAATCCTAAATAAATTCCAATCGCTAAAAGACCAAGATGCCATTTGGTTTTTCCAAACCTCTCAGCAAGTCCTGCGTAGTAGTGATACGCTCCGATTAAAATAAAAATTGACATCATAATTATTAGTTTTTAAATTAGTTTCATTAAAATTCATACCCCACATCTACCAAAAAAAGTCCGTGAGCAGGAGCCGAAGTTCCGGCTGAGTTTCTGTTTTTATTTTCAATGACTTTTCTTACATCTTCTGGTTGTATCTTCCCTGAACCAACCTCAACGATTGTTCCTACAATCGCTCGCACCATATTTCGTAAAAACCGATTGGCAGAAATGGTGAATTTGAGTTCGCTTCCGTTTTGTTCCCATTCCGCTTTGTATATTTTGCAGAGATTGGTTTTGTTGTCGGTGTGAAGTTTCGCAAAACTTGTAAAATCTTCGTATTCAAAAAGAATTTTACAGGCTTCGTTCATTCTATCAACATTGATGTTTCTTCTCCAAAGTTGCCACGCAGAATCTTCTGTAAATGGATTTTTTTCTAAAGAAATGTAATATTCATAAGTCCTGAAAGTCGCATCAAATCTTGCATGAAAATCATCTTTAACAGGAAAAATTTTTTTAATAGAAATATCTGAAGGTAAAAAACTGTTCATTTTATGAGTAAGCTGATCACTTAAAATCTGTTCCGTATCAAAATGAGCAAACATTTTTTTTGCATGAACTCCAGTGTCGGTTCTTCCCGCTCCAGTTGTCTTAATTTGTTCTCTTAAAATTGTGGAAAGTGCTTTTTCCAGTTCTTCCTGCACAGAAATGTCTTTTGGCTGAATCTGATAACCAAAATAATTTTTACCGTTGTACGAAAACTCTATAAAATATCTCAAAATTGTAAAATTGACTTACAAAAATACTTTAATTTGATGATACCACAGAATGATATTTTTACAATAAATGTTGAAAAGTCATTCTAAAATTCAGAAAAATACACCTGAAAATTGCTATTTTTGCAAACGTATGAAACGATGGTATCTCTATCCTTTTTCCCTCGGTTATCACATGGTTACGGGTGTCCGAAACAGTATGTACGATCTGGGAATTTTTAAATCTACAAAATTCAAAACTCCGATCATTAATGTCGGTAATCTTTCTGTGGGCGGAAGCGGAAAATCTCCGATGGTTATGTATTTGGCGACATTTCTTTCAAAATATTACAGAACAGGTGTACTTTCACGCGGTTACGGAAGATTGACGAAAGGTTATGATGTCACCAACTACGACAGCAATTATAAAACTGTAGGCGATGAAGCGATGCAGTTGTTTGAGCGTTTCAAGAACCGTTTTGTGATTGCGGTTTCCGAGGAGAGAGTTCCCGGAGCCAAAAAAGTAATGGATGATATGGATCTTGATGTTTTGGTTTTGGATGATGCGATGCAGCACCGAGCAATAAAAGCAGGATTCAATATTTTGATGACTGATTTTAATGATCCTTATTTCAAAGATCATCTTCTTCCGGCAGGTGATTTGAGAGAATCCAGAGCGGGATCAAGCCGTGCGGATATTATCATGGTCAGCAAATGTCCGGATGAATTGACTGAGGAAACCAAGCAATATTATATTTCAAGGATCAAACCTTCTTACAATCAAAAAGTATTTTTTTCCTCGATTGGATACGACGAAAATGTATATTCAAGAGAAAAAATGCTTCCCGATAATAATCTGAATTATTACGATATTCTTTTGATTACAGGAATAGCCAATCCGAAACCGTTATTGGATCACCTGTCCAAATTTTCTCAGAAAGTAAAACATCTGAAATTCAGAGATCATCATAACTTTTCAGATGCGGATATTAAAAATATTGTTTCAGAATACAAAAAGTTGGGAGAATATAAACTGATCTTAACCACAGAGAAAGATTATGTACGTTTAAAAACTTTTGATTATCTGAGAGAACTTGTTTATTATTGGCCGATCAATGTGATCATTGACCGAAAAGAAGAATTTAATCAGATGATTCTGGATTATGTATTAAAAAAATGATTTCCCCCAGAATTTAAACACTTTCAATGAATATTGTAACTATAACCACATCCAAATGAAATTTATTTTTACTTCAATATTTTTTATTTTTTTTCTCACTTATCAATCATTTAACGCACAAACGACAAAATGGGCGGTCAGTATTGGTGATATTTATATTGACACAGCTTCAGATGTTGCAATAGACGCAACTGGTAACGTGTATGCTGTAGGTTACTTTAAGGGAGTTGTAGATTTTGATCCGGGACCTGTTTATAGCCCTATCAATACTTTAAATCCGAATCAGACGAAAGGAAATTTATTTTGTGTAAAATTAGATCCTAACGGGAATTTAATTTGGGTAAAGCAGGTGGGAGGTGTATTTCAGAATGACGTCAGTGTAGTGGATCAGAGTCTTGATCGTTTTCCTAAAATTGCCCTAGATGGTGCCGGTAACATTTACATCAGCGGAATTTATGACTATCGAGTAGATTTCGATCCGAGTCCCAGCAGCACCTATTTCCTACCAAATACTTCAACCATGTATGGAGCTTTTCAGTTCATCTGTAAACTTACCTCTAATGGCAATTTTGTTTGGGCCAAGCAAGTTGGAGGAAATGACATTTCCGATTGTAGGTTTAATAATATGAAAGTAGATACCGCAGGAAATATTTATATGGCAGGGCATTTCATTACTACAATAGATTTTGATCCCGGACCCGCCACATTCAATATGACTTCGGATATTTATTCGGATATGTTCTTTATGAAACTCAACACAAATGGTGATTTTGTGTATGCTAAGCAGATTGGTAATTCAGGTAAGGAACAGAGACTTGAAGATTTAAGCATAAATGATCAAAATTTATATCTTACAGGATACTATAGAGGAATGGTAGATTTTGATCCGGGAAGCTCGACAAACAATTTAGACTCTTCAAACGGATCTGATGATATTTTTGTTGCAAAATACAATCTCACCGATGGAAGTTTTCAGTGGGCAAAATCTTTTGGTTCACCTACCGGTTGGGACGCAGGATATGCAGTTGATACGGACAGTAATGGCAATGTATATTGTACCGGTTCTTTCAGAGGAACTGTTGATTTCAATCCTAACCCCAGCGCAGTCAATAACCTGACCTCGATCGGAGGTATGAGTACATACGTTTTGAAACTAAACAGTAATGGAGAATTTGTTTGGGTGAAGAATTTTGGAGCCAAGCAAGGAATCTATGATTATGAAGAAAAATCTCATGATATATCTGTCAACGGAGACCGCGTTTTTCTTACAGGATATTACCTTGTTCAAATGGTTGACGGTAGCGGACAACCATTATTTTCATCAACTTCGGGCAATTATGACATTTCGGTTATTGCGCTTAACACGGATGGAAATTATTTCTGGGGAAAAGGTTTTGGCGGTGGGCTTGAAGATCGTGGGCTGGCAATTCGTTTTCGAAAAAACACCAACGATATGATACTAGCTGGTCAATATAAAGGTATAGTTGATTTTTCGGGAACTTCATTAGGAACAGATCCAACAAGTAATTATAATGCATTTATTTTAAAAATGAACTTTGATAACTTACTCAGCACGAATAATATCAAAAAAGATAATAATATAACCGTATATCCTAATCCAACTACCGACATTATTCATATCGATTCTAAATCAAAAATTTCAAAAATCGAAATTTATTCGACAGACGGAAAATTAGTTTTGTCAAAAAACATTAACGAAAGTTCAACAGTTGTAAATACGCACACATTAGCAAATGGCGTTTATTTTGTAAATATAATTACAGATGAGCAAAATAATTTTCAGAAGATAATCAAAAAATAAGATTTTTTATTTATAATAAAGCATATAAAAATCATATCTGTTGGATATGATTTTTTTTATAAATAAATAATTTCTCAAATTTAATTTTATTCATTATTTGAAACCATTCATAAATTGAATTTCATTGTTTAGATTTGTAAAAAAAATGAAAATGAAACAGCTATTCGCTATACTTATGATGGGTATTTTTACTTTAGGATGTTCTCAGGAAGTTCCCGCAGTCTCAAAAACTCAGTTTTCAAAAGAAGCACTTAAACAGAAATTAGAAAATGAAGAAGGAAAAACAATTACCGTTCAGGAAATTCTGAATCAGCATAAAGGAAAAGTAGTTGTAATTGATTTTTGGGCAGGATGGTGCAGAGATTGTCTAAAAGCATTTCCGAAAGCTATTGAACTTGAAAAAAATAATCCGAATGTTGATTTTGTTTTCTTTTCTCTTGATCGCTCAAAAGAAGGTTTTGACAGAAGTCTGGAGAAATTTAGCATGAAAGAAAAAGAAAACTACTGGTTTTCAACAGGCTGGAAAAATGATTTCAACGATTACATCGAACTCAACTGGATTCCGAGATATATGGTGATCGATCAACAATCTAAAATCGCAAAATACTATGCAATCACTCCTGAAGATCCTGAAATTCAGGCTACAATTGACAGGCTTTTGAAATAGGTTGAGAAAAAGGTTTAGGCTAAAAAACTTCAATCCTTGAATAGTAAAACTTTAAACAGAAATAACAGAATCCATATCTTTGTGATATGGATTCTTCTTTTCCGGTTCGCAAAATAATTCATGTTGATATGGATGCATTTTATGCTTCCGTGGAGCAGCATGATAATCCTGAGCTGAGAGGAAAAGCAATCGCTGTCGGAGGCGGTCATCGTGGCGTGGTTTCTGCTGCAAGCTACGAAGCAAGAAAATTCGGAGTGCGTTCTGCAATGCCCAGTAAGACTGCCAAAGAAAAATGCCCCCATCTTATTTTCGTTCCTCTCCGATTTTCGCGCTACAAAGAAATTTCAAGAAAAATCAGGGAGATATTTTATGAATATACCGATTTGGTAGAACCGCTTTCTTTAGATGAAGCGTACCTTGATGTTACCGAAAATAAAAAAGGAATAGAATCTGCCAATCAGATTGCGAAGGAAATTCGTCAGAAAATATTTGAAGAAACCGGTTTAACGGCTTCTGCAGGAATTGCGGTCAATAAATTTTTGGCTAAAGTTGCTTCCGACATCAATAAACCTAATGGACAAAAAACCATTCATCCCGATAAAATGGAAAAGTTTCTGGAAGAACTTCCGGTAGAAAAATTTTACGGAGTCGGAAAAGTGACTGCCAACAAAATGTTTACTTTTGGAATTTTTAAAGGAAAAGATTTAAAGAAAAGAACGCTGGAAGATCTTACCCGATTATTCGGAAAATCAGGCGGATATTATTACAATGTCGTTCGCGGAATTCATAATTCCGAAGTAAAACCTCATCGTATTCAGAAGAGTGTTGCCGTAGAGAGAACTTTTTTTGAAGACCTTTCCGATGAGCAGCAAATTGATGAAAAACTGACCAGCCTTAGTGAAGAACTCCACCAACGTCTTCAGAAAAACAATATTATGGGACGTTCTTTAACTCTGAAAATCAAGTATAAAGATTTTTCTTTATTTACCCGTAGTATTACCAAAGAGGAATATTTCAATTCGCCAGAACAATATTTTAGCACTTCAAAGAAGCTCTGGGAACTCCGTCCTTATGATAAAGCGGTACGATTATTGGGTCTGTCGTTATCACATCTTAACACAGAAGAAAAAAAACAGGTTTCTGTTCAACTAAAGATCCCGTTTCAGGAATTTGAATAGTACCTGTTCATTTTTTCACTAAATTGTATACACTAAATCAATAAACTATGAACCAGACAATGATTCAATATTTCCACTGGTACTCTGAAGGGAATGGAAAACTATGGAAAGAAGCCGAAGAAAAGGCACAATATTTAGCAGAATTAGGAATTACATCGGTTTGGTTTCCGCCGGCTTACAAAGGAACAGACGGAGCCAATTCTATCGGATATGATGCTTACGACATCTTCGATTTGGGTGAATTTGACCAGAAGAACAGCATTCCCACAAAATATGGAACTAAAGAAGAATATATAAACGCAATTAAAGCCTTAAAAAAAAATAATATCGAAGTCATTGTAGATGTTGTTTTGGGTCACAAAGCAGGAGGCGACGAGTTGGAAACTTTCAAAGCGGCGAAAGTAGACGAAAACAATCGTGAAAAAATCATCTCAGAATTTACCGATATTCAGTCTTATACTAAATTTACTTTTCCCGGCAGGGGAAAAAAATTTTCTGATTTTGAATGGAATTTCACCTGCTTCAGTGGTGTAGATTATGCCGAAGGAAAAGAATCTCACATCTACAAAATTCAATCAGAATACGGAAACGATTGGGAAGAAATGATCGACGATGAAAAGGGAAACTATGATTATCTCATGTTTAATGACGTGGAACACAGAAATCCTCATGTGCGCGAAGAACTCAACAACTGGGCAAAATGGTATTTTGACGAAACAGATTTTGACGGCGTAAGACTGGATGCCTTAAAGCATATTTCTTTTGACTTTTATAAAGAGTGGTTGACGATGCTCCGCTCAAATTCTGGGAAAAACATCTTTGCAGTGGGAGAATATTGGGCTCCCGGACAACTGAATTTATTACAAAAATATATTGAAGCAACGGAAGGCTGTATGAGTCTTTTCGACAGTTCGCTCCACAACAATTTTCACACTGCATCGAACGAAGGTGATTCTTATGATTTAAGAAGAATCTTTGACGAAACGCTTACTGCGGTAGATCCTCTGCATTCTGTAAGTATAGTTGATAATCACGATACACAGCCTCTGCAGGATTTGGAAGCTCCTGTTGAGACTTGGTTCAAACCTTTGGCGTATGCTCTGATTTTATTAAGAGAAAACGGATATCCATGTGTTTTTTATCCAGATTTATATGGTGCCACTTACAAAGACAATGATAGAGAAGGCAACGAGCAGGAAATATTTTTAGATAAAGTTGACGGTATCGAAGAACTTCTAAAAGCAAGAAAAGAAAACGCTTATGGTGCACAAAAAGACTATTTTGAAGATGCAAATTGTCTTGGCTGGACCCGTGAAGGCGATGACGATCATCAAGGTTGTGCGGTTGTTCTAAGCAATAAAGATTCTTATGTAAAACCTATGGAAATGGGTGAAAAATATATCGGTAAAATTTTCTTCGACGTTCTGGGAAGATCTGAAGAAAAAATTGAAATAAGAGAAGATGGATGGGCAGATTTCCCGGTCCCAGCTGGGAATGTGAGTGTCTGGATTCCTGAATAATTTATTTTAGTTTAACTAAAAAAAATTTTCATTCTGGAGGAATCTTAGCAATTATTTGGTAATATAACATCTGAAAACTAAGTTTAGATTCCTCCGGAATGAAAAACTTGATACATATATCTTTAATTTTTAAATTCAACTAAACTTTTCGGAGTTCCAAGATTTCCGGTCTTTCAGATTGATTGGAAATTTTTCCTTTTTTGGCAAATTCAGTCCAAAGTGAACGTAGCTTTTTTCCATTTTCATCAATATATTTCCAAGGAATATTATTTAAAATTCCTGCATTTTTCCATGCAGATTCATTTCCGAAAATGAATGGTAAATCTATTGCATGTGCTCCCATGAAATAATTGTCAGTAACTCTTGGATGAATTCTGAACAAATAAACATTTCCTCCTGCTTCAGCATAATTTTCAGCAAACTCTTTGGCAGGTTTTCCGTAAATAACTTCGGTAGTTGAACGAATCGCTCTGTTGACAATTTTTTTCGGAAGAAATCGATTCATCGTCTCAGAAGTTCGCAGGTAAAAAGCAGTCTCTTCATCGTTAATTCCAATTAAAACGTCATATTTCTCAGCGCTTTTTTTCCATTTTTCTTCTGCTTCACTTTCAGTACACAACGGCGGAAAACCATATTGCGTACTGAATGGCATTGCAGCTTTTAAACCATATTTAAAAAATGATGGAAGATGTTTTTTGTAATTTTCAATGATTTCAAAAGTATCTGATTCGGCGGTTATATTTCCTGTCTTCATTAAAAATTCAGAAGACATTTTCTGACGATTTTGTCTTAAACCTAAAGGTGCACTGTGAATAATTACCCGATTGAACAACCCTTCTACTCCATCACAAATCATCAGATGAGCGACAGCATCTCCACCGGAAGATTGCCCGAACAAAGTAATATTTTCAGAATCTCCACCAAAATCTGTGATGTAGGTTTTGATCCATTTCAAAGCTTCGATAATATCAAATAATCCACGATTTGCGGGACGTTTTTCGCTTCCGCCTAAAAATCCAAAAATTCCAAGGCGATAAGAAATGGTAACAATGATGACATTCTGCTCTTTCACCCAATCGGTAGGATCTGCAGTCAACAAATCTCCGCAACCCAATTCGTAAGACCCACCATGAATCCACACCAAAACCGGTATATTTTCATTTTCAATAAAATGTTCCGGGCGATAAATTGAAAGATATTGCGTTGATTCGTCAACATCAAAATTGTCGATTTCAGTTTTACCAATCATTTTTTCAAGAAGCGGACTAATGATCTGCGGACAAACAGGCGTTTTTTCTGGAAAGACAATTTCAGAAACGGAAGATTTTACCGGAAACGGTTTTTTAAATCTTTCGGAATAAGCATAACGAATACTTTTCGCTTTGATAATTCCGTCTTCTTTTAAGGCTAAAATCTTCCCGAAAGAAGTTTTAAAAAGATGTGTTCCTGTATTTTCCTGAAATTTCATTCTTGAGAAAAAGGTTAAGATTTTTAAATGAGATTGACTTAGAAAAAAAACTAAGATTAAGAATTATTTAATTTCACTGATATTCTATTTATATAAAATTAAAAAATGTTTCGGATAAAAAACTAAGTATTCATCTTATTTTTTATCAATATTTGGTTAGACGATTGTAATCTGTGAATACTTAAACTCAGACAAAGAAAAGAACATCTGTAAAACTGGTATCTATTTCTGTAATCTGTATAAGTGATATTACCTAAAAAGTCCCGATTTTTGCATAGAACAGAATAATTTAAACAATTAAAAATATGAACTCATACTCAGTAAAAGCTTATGGTACGGAATCTAAGGAAGCCGACTTAAAAGAAATGAATATTGAAAGAAGAGAAGCAACACCAAAAGATGTAGAAATAGAAATTCTATTTTGTGGAGTTTGCCATTCAGATCTTCACACGGTAAGAAACGATTGGGGCGGAACAAAATATCCTGCAGTTCCCGGACATGAGATTGTAGGAAGAATCACAAAAATTGGAAGCGATGTTACCAAATTCAAAGTCGGTGATTTGGCTGGTGTAGGTTGTATCGTAGACTCTTGCGGAACTTGCGAAAGCTGCAAACAAGATTTAGAACAATATTGTAAGACAGGTTTTACAGGAACTTACAACGGGAAAGACATTCATTTGGGAGGTCATACTTTTGGTGGATATTCTGAAAAAGTGGTTGTAGATGCAGATCACGTTTTGAGAATTCCTGAAAATTTAGATTTGGCGGCAGTTGCACCACTTCTTTGTGCAGGAATCACAACTTGGTCACCATTAAGACATTGGAACGTTGGTCCAACTTCTAAAGTTGCGGTTGTAGGTTTAGGAGGTTTGGGACACATGGCAATCAAACTAGCCAAAGGTTTGGGAGCTGAAGTGACTTTATTCTCAAGAACTCCGGGTAAAACTGATGATGCAAAAGAATTGGGAGCAGATCACGTAGTGATTTCTACGGACGATGAGCAAATGAAATCGGTAAGCGGAAAATTTGATGTCATTATTGATACCGTTCCGTATGATCATGATGTAAATCCTTACATAGCAACCTTAAATATCAATGGAACTCATGTTTTGGTTGGTTATTTAGGTGGTTTAGAAAATATTATCAATACTGTTCCAATGATTATGGGAAGAAAATCTGTTGCAGGATCTGTCATTGGAGGAATTGCTGAAACTCAGGAAATGCTTGATTTCTGTGGAGAGCACAACATCGTTTCTGAAATTGAAATGATCAAAATGCAGGAAATCAACGAGGCCTACGAAAGAATGCTGAAAAGCGATGTGAGATACCGTTTTGTAATTGATATGAAATCTTTGTCTTAGATTTTAATTAAATAGTACTGAAATACCTTTCTTTTTGAATGGTATTTTTTTGTTTAAATTAATTTGCTTAAAATTTTAAATGCAAAGTGCTCAAAGGTTTTTTGACTACTAACTGTTTTTAAGTTCGCGAAGGCGTTCCACTTAGCAAAGAACACAGTGTCTTTTTGAGTCTGATTTTTTTCGCAGACTAAGATGATTAGCAGATAAATCTTTTATCTTTTATTTTTCACCTAAAAAATCACTGATATTTCTGCTCCATATCTTTGTATGCCCAATCTGCCATAGCGTCAATCACGGGTGCAAGTTTATTTCCTGCATCGCTCAATTTGTAGGTAACATGCGGCGGAACGACCGGTCTCGCAGTTCTGATGATGAGTCCGTCGTTTTCTAATTGTTTTAAATGCTGTATCAACATTTTTTCTGTAACGGTTGGGATTGCTCTTTTCAGCTCGCTGTATCTTTTCTCGCCTGTTGAAAGCTGAAACAAAATAATTGGCTTCCAAAAACCTGCTATTTTTTCCATCACATACATTACGGGGCATTGATCCAGCAAATGTTTTCTGTTTTCCTGAATGGTCGAGTTTTCTTTGATTGCTGTCATAACGATACATACTTTAGGGTAAGTACTTGTATAAAAGTAAGTACAAATATAACTTTGTTCTCAGAAATAACAATATAAAAAACAATAAATATTTACTTATGAAAATTATCATCACAGGTTCTTTAGGGAATGTCGCAAAACAATTAGCTCAACAACTGATCTCAGAAGGTCATGAAATTATTGTAATCAGCAGTAACGAATCAAAGAAATCAGAAATTGAATCTCTGGGAGCAAAAGCAGCCATCGGTTCAGTTACAGATGTAGAATTTTTGAAAGAAACTTTTAGCGGCGCTGATTCTGTTTTCCTCATGACTCCTCCCATGATTGATGCAACAAATATTATTGAAAAGACAATTAATGTAGGTAAAAACTACGCTGAAGCAATATTGGAAACAGGAGTCAAACGTTTAGTAATGTTGAGCAGTGTAGGTGCAGATTCTCCAGTTGAAAATGGACCGATCGCAAGTCTTCACCACATCGAAAAAATATACAGTGATCTTGAAAATGTATCTTCCACTTTTTTGAGAGCTGGGAATTTTTATATCAATTTCTTTAATGATATCCCGCTGATTAAAAATGCAGGAATAATTGGTGCTAATTATTCTGCCGATGTTAAAGTTCCTTTGGTTCATCCAAAAGATATTGCGAAAGCTGCGGCTGAAGAATTGGTAGAGACCTCATCTGATCAGAAGATCCGTTACGTTGTAAGTGACAATCGCCCAGCAGGAGATTTCGCAAAAGTTTTCGGTGCAGCGATCGGAAAACCTGATTTACAGTGGATAGAATTCACGGATGAACAGACTTTTGAAGGAATTTCTAAAGCCGGACTTCCCGAAGAAATGGCAAAACTGTATGAAGAAATGGGAAGAGGAATCAGAAATGGTATCGTACAGGAAGACTTTATCAAATATGGTTCTCCGATTGAAGGGGAAACGGAATTAGAGGATTTTGCAAAAGAATTTGCTGATCAATTTAATTCTTAATTCTTGAAAACAGTTTTGGCGGGCCTTTGGCCCGCCGAAACTGTTTTTTTATTAGGTTTTCATATTTAATAGGATTTTATCCTATTCTTTGATAAGTCGTCCCGTTGGGACTTTTATTTTACTTCTTCAATGTTTGTTTCAGTATTTTCAATTTTCCGTCAATCTTATTTTCTAATTTTAGATCTAAAATCTCGGCGACTAACGGATAAACGTTCACATTAGAAAATTCATCAATAACTAAATTATTTTTAAATTCCGGACCCCAAGCTAAAAATGTGGCTTTCATTTCTGGAACGAATCTAGGATCATAACCATGTTTCCCAACCGAAGTCTTTTGATTTTTTTCTAAAAAAACTTTCGGAGCTTTCGGAACCAGAAGGATTTGACCAATTCTATTGTAACGGTCATCTCTCGTTGCAAAATGCAAATATTTTGGAAGTTTTTTGTCAAGATAAACTTCATAGTCATCCGTTTTATTTTCCTTTAATTCTTTGAAAACCTTCTTTACTTCAGCAGGATTTTTAACGTAAATTCTTACCAAAGTCTGAGAATTATAGAAATCAAATCTTACTTTATTGAAAAGAATTGCAGGGATTTCCAAAGGATTTCCGCCATCCACTTTGATCATCCCATGATCGGAAACGAAGACAAAATTTACATTGTTCAATCCTAAAGCATTTACTTTTTCAACCAGACTTCCAATTGCTTCGTCAATCAAGTGAACTGCCGTTTCAGTTTCTTTTGCTTCAGGACCAAAATGATGTCCGGCTCCGTCGACTTCCGGAAAATACATCGCAATGAAATGTGGTCTTTGATCTTCAGGAAGTTTCAGCCAATTAATTACTTTATTCACTTTTTCTGAAGGTTTGAATTTCTCATGATAAGGATAATAATAAGTCGGTCTTTTTCCTCCCGCATCACTTGCAGAGCCCACCCATTGCAAAGAAGCACTTATCATTCCCTGTTTTTCAGCCAATGCCCACAAAGGAATTCCACCATACCAACTTCCGTCTTCGGCATTTTCCTTTTTACTCATCGCGTAACTTTTTTTGATTTTGTAATCATAAAAAAAATTATCTACCAAACCGTGATGAGAAGGATATAATCCTGTAATCAAACTCCAGTGATTGGGAAAAGTAATACTCGGATAACTTGGAATCATCGCCTTTGCGTGAATTCCCTGATTTGAATATTTTACAAGATTTTCAGCATTGTATTTTTTAGCATAATCATACCGAAAACCATCTGTAGAAATCATAATTACATAAGGTTTTGACTTCGCTTCTTCACTGTTAAAACGATCGGGAGTAATAATCTGGGCTGTATCACTAATTTGTGTTTGCGCAAAACCAAATATGGAAATGAACAGTAATAAAAACTGAATTTTTAACTTCATCTGAATTTTTTGGCAAATTTAACTTGTATAAGATATTCATGAAAACTTTAGTAGTTAAAAAAACATTAAGATCTTGTCAAAAAGCTCAAAGATATATCAGCACTATATATTAAGCTAAAAAAGCCACTTTTCAGTGGCTTTCAATTATTCTTTAATTAATTTTTCAAAAGATAAACTTCCGTCTTGCAAAGTCATTTCAAGATAATAACTTCCGGATTTTAGATCAGAAACATTAATGCTTTCACCTTCTAATTTCACAGATCTTACTTTTCTTCCTGTAGATTCATAAATGTCAATAGATTTTATTTTATCTGCATTTTTGAAGCTTACTGTTGATTTTGCAGGATTCGGATAAAGTACTACTTTTTTACTTTCTGCAACTAAATCATTAGTTCCAAGAACAGCTGTTTTTGTTAAAGTTGCATATCCTCTATTCCCTCCATGATAATTATTTGCAAGAGTAGTCGAAGGCCCTTTTGCAAAAAAGATATTCATACTACCTGCTGCATTGGTAAAAGCAGTATCTCCAGTTCCACCAGAAAGAGATCTTGTTGCAACTAAAGTTCTTATTCCACCAGATGTTGTGTTGGATGTAATTGTCCAATCTTGAACTGGATCAGCATTTGGTGTAACATTAATTCCAGCAAACGTATAATCAAGATTTGTATTTGTTGTTGACAACGAATTGTAAATAAATCCATCCTTCCCGCTAACCATACCTTCTCCAGCATTTCCAAAACCAATTCCCAGATAAGAAGCATCACTCCCAGTAAGTGTGATTGTTGCCAATGTAGTTGAAGTATCCAATTTCACGGTCATTCCGGTAGAACCTAGACTTACGGTTCCTGTGCTAAACTGCGCGCTGACAGTTGTTGCCAGTGCTAAACTTGAAATAAGTAATAATTTTTTCATATTTTAATTTTTTAAGAGGTTAATGATTTCTGTATTGTTAGTTTGTAATGCATATTCAAAAGGTGTCATTCCCATCGAATCTTTTGTAGTTTTATCGGCTTTATATTTCAGTAATATTTCTACTAATTCTTTATTTCCTGATTTTATTGCCCATAATAAAGGAGTGGTTCCCGTCGAATCTCCAATGTTAGGATCTGCATTTTTGTTGAGTAAATGCTCTACCAAATCTCTATTATATCGTACAGAAAGCCCAGCCAAAGCTGTTCCTTCGCTACTCTTGTAATTGACATCTTTCACATGATCAATCAGAAAATTGGCAACTTCTGTATTTCCTCTGTAACAGGCTAAAATCAAGGTTGAAAATCCATTATCATTGATTTCATTGATAACGTTAGGATTTCTTTTCATGGCATCTTTCATTTCTGCTACAGTTCCGGATCTTGCAATATCAAAAACTGATTTTGCTTTTTCCTGAGCCGATAAATAAGAATAGCTCAGCAAAAACATGGTCAATAAAATGATCTTTCTCATTGTTTTACAAGCGTGTAATTATACTTTACATTTACATTTTCAGCCACTTTCTTCATGACCATTTTCGGAATCGTAACCTGAAAATCTGCCGGTCTGGCTACAAAACCACCTTGCATCAAAATATTTCCGTCTTTTATATAAATGCTTGCTGTAGAAGAAACCGCTTTGTCTACACCATGAAAATTTAATGTTCCCTGAACAGTATATTTCTGTGGATTTGCGGTCAATTTAGATTTATCAAACCCCTGAATTTTACCTTTGAAAGTTGTTTTAGGATATTTCGCAGTTTCAGCATAGCTTTCATTGAAATGTTCCTGCATCAGTTTTACTGTAAACTGGAAATTTTTCACAGATGAAACTGAAGCCATTTCTCCCGTATCAGCATTGAGAATCACAGTATTATTATTATCCTGAGCAGATACATCTTCAAATAAAGGTACAGAAGCCTCGAAGCTTACTTTCCCTGATTTAGAACTGTACTTTTGAGCTGATATCATATTTCCAACTAATAGCGAAAACATGATGAGTGTTAAATTTTTCATATTTTAAATTTTAATTTTCGGTAAGGCCGTCGGCTTTCCATTTGATAAAAAGATTAATCTGAGTTGCAGATAATGATCCGCCTTGAGGCATTTTCTGAGGATCACCGTTTGGTCTTTGTATTCTGTCTAAAATATTGTCAATGTTATTTTTCACGTGATTATAATTCGTGAAAGGCTGAAAAGAAGCAGATCCTCCCGCAGAATGACAAGAGATGCAATTGGCATTTACAATCGGTTTGATATCAACTTCGTAACGTACAGTCTGTGTAATCGGCGTATTGTCTGAGATCTCTTCATAAGTTCTGCTTTCGCAAGAGGTAATGAAAAGAATAAGACCCAATGTGTAAATTATTTTTTTCATTTTTAAAATACTCTGTAAAGATTAAACCCAAAGAAAATCTGTCCTTTTTCCCACTTTCCGGTTGCATTGGTAAGGTATCCGATGTCGGAATTGAGTTGAGAATTGCTGAATAATAATTGAAAAACGTGACCTCCCGTTTCAATATCCATTCCCAGAGAGAGCGGATTTTTGTAGAAACTATGATTGTCAAAATTCACAAAATATTCTGCGTTGATCGAAATTCTTTTTGAGATTTTGTAACGTCCGCCCAAACCTGCCAAAAACTGATTGTTGTTTTCAATATTCGGCTCATAGAGATTTTTGTGAACGTAAGATGGGCTCAACTGCAAGGAAAATTGATCACTGAACCTTCTTGAAATAAGAGCCTGCGTCAAATAAGAAAGCCTGTCGCCAAACTTTAGGTGCGGATAATTATCTTTATCCAAATCCGTATTGGCCGCCATCACATTGTACCCGACAATTTCTACAGGAAAATTTTCATTCTGTTTCAGAAGCTTATATTTTGCTCCGAATTCAAAAGTTTTCATGTTGGTTTCGCGGGATAAGCTTAATGATAATCCGTCGGTTACACCATAGATTACTCCCAATTTTGTAGAAGCATCATCGAGTCCGAAGAAATTTTTAAACCCCGTACTTACATCACCAAATCGGTGTGCAACAACGATATACCATTCTTTTTTTGCGGTCAGTTTTGTCGATTGTCCCGTGACGACTTGTAATGCCTTGAATGCCGGCGGACTGTTTTCTGTTGTTTTGAGGGTGTCAATATCCTTCAGCAAATCTTCCTGAGAATAGGCAAGAATTGAAGCAAACATTGACAAAAAAAGGAGAGTTTTTGTCATATAAATTTAAATTAAAATTACATGACAAACTTAGAGAGTTATGCTTCTAAAAGTGTGTGATAAAAGTCACCGACGAAATTGTTTTTATCAATCGGGATTATAAAATCAATAAAACTTTTTTATTAGACATGACTAACATTTTTGCTTTCAGGAATTTTTATACCTTCTTTACTCTGAGAAATTTCACCTTCATTTTCAACTTTTTTTAAAACACGGCTTACAACTTCTCTTGAAGTTCCCAAGTGACTGGCAATTTCTCTGTGTGTAAGCTTGATAGGGTTATTTCCAGTAATAGAAATTTGCTGTCTAATGTAGTTTAAGACTCTTTTATCTAAGCGATGGAAAACAGCATCATTCACCATATTCATGACATCAGAAAATCTTCTATCATATTCGCTATAAAAAAGTCTGTTGATCTGAGGAAATTTTATCAACCATTCATGTACCACAGAAATAGGTATTAGCATCACTTCAGAATCTTCTTCTGCAACAGCATAAATTCTACTTACGCAATCTGTAAAAATCGACGAAAACGTCATCATACAGCTATCATTTTCCCTGATGTAATAGTAAATAAGTTCTCTACCATCATTTAAGGTGAAAACTTTAATAGAGCCTTTCAGTAGAAAAGGTATATACTTATTTTTCTGTCCTTCCCTAACGATTTCAGTCTTAGCTTTAATTTGGCTTATAATGCTATGCTTATTTATTTCGTTTGAAAAATCTTTACCTAAGAAGCCAAATTTGTTGAGAATAAAATCAGTATCCATACCACATATTTAAATTAATTCAGAATGCAAAGATATTAACTTGAACAATTAATAATTCATAATTTACTAACGTGATACTTATTTTGATTCATTCTTAATAATAAATAATGATTCTTGTTGAAGCATTATTAATATTAACTACAAAAAAATGCCCCAACTTTCGCTGGGGCATTCTTATATATTTTGAGAAAATCTTACGCTTGTACGTTGTTTCCACCTAATACGAAAGGCTCAACTTCTTTGATTTCTCCGAACTGCTGCTCGTAGTTTGTGATGTTTTGCTGAAGAGCTGTAAGAACTCTCTTGGCGTGAAGTGGAGCAAGAATAACTCTTGAACGCACGTTCGCTTGCTGTACACCCGGCATTAACTGGATAAAATCTACTACGAATTCTGAAGGAGAATGGTTTACTAAAGCAAGGTTACAATATACCCCTGAAGCTACCATTTCGTTTAATTGAATGTTGATGTTGTTTGGATCTTGGTTTTGATTTTGGTTGTCCATTATTTTTGTTTAAGTTTTATGTTTAAAAAATTCAAGGCTCAAAAATAAATTAAATCTTTGAACCCTGAACATTAAATTTTAAATTAATTTAAATCTTCGAATTCTTTTTTAGAACCTACGATTACATTCTGATACTCTTTAAGACCTGTACCTGCAGGAATTCTGTGTCCTACAATTACATTTTCTTTAAGACCATTCAAACTATCTACTTTACCAGCAACTGCCGCTTCGTTAAGAACCTTAGTTGTTTCCTGGAATGATGCTGCAGACATGAATGATTTAGTTTGTAGAGCTGCTCTTGTAATCCCTTGCAATACAGGTGTTGCTGTTGCAGGAAGTGCTTCTCTTACTTCTACTAATTTCTGATCTTCACGCTTTAACTTAGAGTTTTCGTCTCTCAGTTCTCTTGCAGTAATCATCTGACCCGGTTTAAATTCTTTAGAATCACCAGCTTCAGTAACTACTTTAAGACCAAACACTCTGTTGTTTTCTTCTAAGAAATCAAATTTGTGCTCTAAAGCTGCCTCAAGGAACTGAGTATCACCTCCATCAACAATAGATACTTTCGTCATCATCTGTCTTACGATGATTTCGAAGTGCTTATCATCAATTTTCACCCCTTGTAGACGGTAAACTTCCTGAATTTCATTTACTAAATATTCCTGTACCGCAGTTGGTCCTTTGATCTTCAAGATATCGTCCGGAGTAACTGAACCGTCAGAAAGTGGCGAACCAGCTCTTACGAAGTCATTCTCCTGTACCAAAATCTGGTTTGATAATTTAACTAAATAAATTTTTCTCTCCCCAGTTTTAGCCTCAACGATCAATTCACGGTTACCTCTCTTGATTTTACCGTAAGAAACTACCCCATCGATTTCTGTAACAACCGCCGGGTTTGAAGGGTTTCTAGCTTCAAATAATTCTGTAACTCTTGGAAGACCTCCGGTAATATCCCCTGACTTAGCAGATTTTCTCGGGATCTTGATCAAGACTTTACCAGCCTTAATTTTTTCACCGTCGTTTACCATTAAGTGGGCTCCTACAGGTAAGTTGTAACCTTTTTGTTCAACACCTTTAGAATCTACTACCTTCAACGTAGGTACGGCTTTCTTATTTCTAGATTCAGAGATTACTTTCTCTTCAAATCCTGTCTGTTCGTCAATCTCCAACTGGAATGAAATACCCTGAATAATATCTTCGTATTCTACTTTACCAGCATTTTCTGCAATAATTACCGCATTATAAGGATCCCATTTTGCAATAAGATCACCTTTCTTCACTTTATCACCAGATTTAACCAGCAATTGAGATCCATAAGGTACGTTAGCAATCATCAACGGAGTTCTAGATTCGTTATCAGCAACCAATCTAAATTCTGTTGTACGAGATACCACTACTTCAGCAGTGTTTCCGTTTTCGTCTTCAGAAGTAATTGTTCTTACCTCATCCAATTCTACGATACCATCTCTTCTTGCAGCGATTGAAGGATTTTCTGATACGTTGGTAGATACACCCCCTTGGTGGAAAGTTCTCAATGTTAACTGAGTTCCCGGTTCCCCAATTGATTGTGCAGCAATTACACCTACCGCTTCACCCATGTGGATTTTCTTACCAGTTGCAAGGTTTCTACCGTAACATTTAGCACAAATTCCTTTTTTGGTTTCACAAGTAAGTGGTGAACGTACTTCTAAAGATTCAAGACCCATTTCTTCAACTCTCTTAGCTAAAGCTTCATCAATAATCTGATCAGCATTAGCAACCAATTCGTCGGTTTCAGGATCGTAAATATTATGCAGAGATACTCTACCTAAGATTCTTTCAGAAATTCTTTCAACGATTTCGTCATTTTTCTTAAGGGCAGTAACTTCAGTTCCTCTTAGAGTTCCACAGTCGTTTTCTGTAACGATAACATCCTGTGCAACGTCTACCAATCTTCTCGTTAAGTAACCAGCATCCGCCGTCTTAAGAGCGGTATCCGCAAGACCTTTACGAGCACCGTGAGTAGAGATAAAGTATTCTAAGATCGAAAGACCTTCCTTAAAGTTTGCAAGAATCGGGTTTTCGATAATTTCCGCACCGGTAGAACCAGCTTTCTGCGGTTTTGCCATCAAACCTCTCATTCCTGATAACTGACGGATCTGTTCCTTAGAACCCCTCGCACCAGAATCAAGCATCATGTACACAGAATTGAATCCACCTTGGTCAACTTTCATTCTGCTCATGATCATTTCAGTTAATCCAGCGTTGGTGTTTGTCCAAACGTCAATTACCTGATTATATCTTTCTGTATCTGTAATAAGACCCATGTTATAGTTGGCTCTAATTTCGTCAACAGTTTCAATAGATGTAGCAATCATTTTCTTTTTCTCAACAGGTACAACGATGTCACCTAGTGAGAACGAAAGACCTCCTTTAAATGCGTTTGCATATCCTAAATCTTTCATTGCATCCAAGAACTTCACAGTTGTCGGGAAATCTGTATCAGCAAGTACTTTACCAATAACATTTCTCAATGATTTCTTTGTAAGAAGTTCATTAATATATCCTGACTGTTTAGGAACGATCTGGTTGAATAAGATTCTACCAACAGAAGTTTCAATCAATTTAGTTGTGATTTCACCTTCTTCTTTAACCGGTAGTCTACATCTTACTTTTGCGTTCAATGAAACTCTACCTTCAGCATAAGCGATTTCTGCTTCCTCTGGAGAATAGAATGCAAGACCTTCTCCCAATACTTTTCTCTCATCTGTAGAGCTTAATTCTTTGGTCATGAAATATAGACCAAGAACCATGTCCTGAGATGGTACCGTAATTGGAGAACCGTTTGCCGGGTTCAAGATATTCTGAGAACCTAACATCAATAACTGAGCTTCCAAAATTGCCTCTGGGCCTAACGGTAAGTGTACCGCCATCTGGTCACCATCAAAATCGGCGTTGAATGCTGTCGTTACTAATGGGTGTAATTGGATTGCCTTACCTTCGATCATCTTAGGTTGGAAAGCCTGAATACCCAGTCTGTGCAAAGTAGGTGCTCTGTTCAGTAAAACAGGGTGACCTTTCATTACACCTTCTAAAATATCATATACTACAGGTTCTTTTCTGTCGATAATTCTCTTCGCAGATTTTACTGTTTTTACAATTCCTCTTTCGATCAGTTTTCTGATGATAAACGGTTTGTAAAGCTCAGCTGCCATATCTTTAGGAATACCACATTCGTGAAGCTGTAAGTTTGGACCTACAACAATTACCGAACGCGCAGAGTAATCTACCCTTTTCCCTAGTAAGTTCTGACGGAAACGACCTTGCTTACCTTTCAATGAATCTGAAAGTGATTTCAATGGTCTGTTTGATTCAGATTTTACTGCAGAAGATTTTCTTGTATTATCGAATAATGAATCTACTGATTCCTGAAGCATACGCTTCTCGTTTCTCAAGATTACTTCTGGAGCTTTGATCTCCAATAGTCTCTTCAAACGGTTGTTTCTGATAATCACTCTTCTGTAAAGGTCATTTAAGTCAGAAGTTGCGAAACGTCCTCCATCCAATGGAACCAATGGTCTTAGTTCTGGTGGTATTACAGGAAGTACACGCATAATCATCCACTCCGGTCTGTTGATCATTCTGGTGTTAGCACCTCTCAATGCTTCTACAACGTTCAATCTTTTTAGAGCTTCAGTTCTTCTTTGTTTAGAACCTTCGTTGTGAGCTTTGTGTCTCAAATCGAAAGATAATGCATCAAGATCAATTCTCTTCAACAATTCTTCAACAGCTTCAGCACCCATTTTGGCGATGAATTTGTTTGGATCTGCATCATCAAGATATTGATTTTCTACAGGAAGAGTTTCCATGATGTCAAGGTATTCTTCTTCTGTAAGGAATTCTTTATCATCAAAATCAGAACCATCCAATTTCTTAGCGATACCCTGCTGAATAACAACATATCTCTCGTAATAGATGATCATATCTAATTTCTTAGAAGGAATACCCAAAAGGTAACCGATTTTGTTCGGTAAAGAACGGAAATACCAAATGTGCGCGATAGGAACAACCAAACCGATGTGTCCGATTCTTTCTCTACGTACTTTTTTCTCCGTAACCTCTACACCACAACGGTCACAAACGATCCCTTTGTAACGGATTCTCTTGTATTTACCACAAGCACATTCGTAATCTTTGATAGGACCGAAGATTTTTTCACAGAACAAACCGTCTCTTTCAGGTTTGTGCGTTCTGTAGTTGATAGTTTCCGGCTTAAGCACCTCTCCTCTTGAATCCTGTAAAATGGACTCAGGTGAAGCTAAACCGATGGTTATTTTATTAAATCTACTTGATTTATTTTTATTTGACATTTGTTAGATTTTAAATTTTAGATTTTAGATTTTAGATTAATTTTTGAATGATGCCATTCAACATTTATAATTTAAAATTTAAAATTATTCCTCTAGTCTTACGTCTAATCCAAGACCTTGTAACTCGTGAAGTAATACGTTGAAAGATTCCGGAATACCTGGTTCAGGCATTGCTTCTCCTTTCGCAATCGCTTCATAAGTTTTTGCTCTACCAATCACGTCATCCGACTTCACAGTCAAGATTTCTCTCAGGATATTTGATGCTCCAAATGCTTCAAGAGCCCAAACCTCCATCTCTCCGAATCTCTGTCCACCAAACTGAGCTTTACCACCTAACGGCTGCTGAGTAATCAATGAATAAGGTCCGATAGAACGTGCGTGCATCTTGTCATCTACCATGTGCCCAAGTTTCAACATATAGATAATACCTACTGTTGCAGCCTGCGTAAATCTTTCTCCGGTACCACCGTCATAAAGGTGAGTGTGACCGAATTTAGGAACTCCTGCTTTCTCAGTGTACTCTGTAATCTGATCAAGAGTTGCCCCATCAAAGATTGGCGTAGCGAACGTCATACCCAATTTCTGACCAGCCCATCCAAGAACTGTTTCATAAATCTGTCCGATGTTCATACGGGAAGGTACCCCTAGTGGATTCAATACGATATCTACCGGTGTTCCGTCTTCCAAGAATGGCATATCTTCTTCACGAACGATTCTCGAAACGATACCCTTGTTACCGTGACGACCCGCCATTTTATCTCCAACGTTAAGTTTACGTTTTTTAGCGATATAAACTTTAGCCAATTTCATGATACCAGCAGGAAGCTCATCTCCGATAGAAATTGCGAATTTCTCACGGTTTTTAACTCCTTGAATATCGTTGAATTTGATTTTGTAGTTGTGAATCAACTGTTTGATCAATTCATTCTTATCGTTATCAACAGTCCAGTCTGCACCGCTTACGTTTACGTAATCTTCTACTGAAGTCAATAATTTGTGAGTGAATTTCATTCCTTTACCGATAATTTCCTCATCTAAGTCATTGGTAACTCCCTGAGAAGTTTTACCGCTAACTAAAGTGTTCAATTTTTCGATTAAAGTATTTCTTAACTCGTCAAACTTAGCCTTGTAAGTGTTTTCAATCTCTTCAAGTTTAAGTTTTTCCTCAGTTCTTTTCTTCTTGTCTTTAATGTTTCTAGAGAACAATTTCTTATTGATCACAACACCTCTTAATGAAGAATCTGCTTTCAATGAAGCATCTTTCACATCACCGGCTTTGTCACCAAAGATTGCTCTAAGAAGTTTTTCTTCAGGAGTCGGGTCAGATTCACCTTTTGGAGTGATCTTACCAATCATAATGTCACCAGGCTTCACTTCAGCACCAATTCTGATCATTCCGTTTTCATCAAGATCTTTTGTAGCTTCTTCAGACACGTTAGGAATATCTGCTGTAAGTTCTTCCATACCCAATTTGGTATCACGAACTTCAAGAGAATACTCATCTACGTGGATTGAAGTAAACCAGTCTTCACGTACAACTTTTTCGTTGATTACAATTGCATCCTCAAAGTTGTATCCTTTCCAAGGCATGAAGGCTACTACCAAGTTTCTACCAAGAGCCAATTCTCCGTTTTCGGTTGCATAACCGTCGCAAAGAACCTGTCCTTTTTCTACCGTCTCACCTACTCTTACGTTTGGTCTTAGTGTAATAGTAGTACTCTGGTTAGTTTTTCTGAACTTAGTCAGTTTATATGTTTTAGTAGCAGATTCGAATGATACTAGATCTTCGTCATCGCTTCTTTCATATTTAATCGTAATCTGATCAGCATCTACATACTCTACAGTACCTCTTCCTTCAGCATTGATCAAAATTCTAGAATCTTTTGCAACCTGCTGTTCCAGACCTGTACCTACGATTGGAGCTTGTGGCTTCAACAAAGGAACTGCCTGACGCATCATGTTTGATCCCATCAACGCACGGTTCGCATCATCATGCTCCAAGAATGGAATCAATGAAGCTGAAATACCAGAAATCTGGTTAGGTGCAACGTCGATCAAATTAACCTGAGAAGGCTCAACTACAGGATAATCACCATCTAATCTGGCAATAATTCTGTCTGTTAAGAATCCTCCGTTATCATCTAACTCAACGTTTGCCTGAGCAATTACTTTATCTTCTTCGTCTTCTGCATTCAGATAAATAGGATCAGCATGTAGATCTACAGTACTTCCTTCTACTTTTCTATATGGAGTTTCGATGAAACCTAAAGTATTGATTTTAGCATAGATACCTAAAGAAGAGATCAAACCAATGTTTGGTCCTTCAGGAGTTTCGATAGGACAAATTCTACCATAGTGAGTATGGTGAACGTCACGTACCTCGAAACCTGCTCTTTCTCTTGATAAACCACCAGGTCCCAGGGCAGAAAGTCTACGCTTGTGCGTGATTTCTGATAGAGGGTTGGTTTGGTCCATGAACTGAGAAAGCTGGTTGGTACCAAAGAATGAATTAATTACTGATGTTAAAGTCTTCGCATTAACAAGATCAAGCGGAGTAAAGATTTCGTTATCTCTAACATTCATTCTCTCCTTGATTGTTCTTGCAATTCTAGAAAGACCTACACCGAACTGTCCTGCCAATTGCTCACCAACAGTTTTAATTCTTCTGTTTGATAAGTGGTCAATATCATCAACCTCAGCTTTAGAGTTTACCAATTCGATCAAGTGTCTTACAATCGCAATGATATCTTCTTTTGTAAGAACCTCAGTAGTAGTTGGAATATTAAGACCCAACTTTTTGTTTAGTCTGTAACGTCCTACTTCACCAAGAGAATATCTTTGCTCAGAGAAGAATAATTTTTCAATGATTCCTCTTGCAGTTTCCTCATCGGGTGGATCTGCATTTCTTAACTGACGGTATATATATTCAACCGCTTCTTTTTCAGAGTTGGTAGGGTCTTTTTGTAAAGTATTCTGGATGATAGAGAATTCGTTTGAATTTTCTTTGTGAATCAGGATAGATTTCACACCGGCATCCAAAATAAGATCTAAATGTTCTTTTTCAAGAATCGTTTCTCTGTCCAGGATAATTTCGTTTCTTTCGATAGAAACAACCTCTCCAGTGTCTTCGTCTACGAAATCTTCGAACCAAGTGTTCAATACTCTCGCAGCCAAAGTTCTACCTTCTACTTTTTTAAGGGCAGCTTTAGAAACTTTCACCTCTTCGGCAAGGTCAAAGATCTGAAGAATATCTTTATCAGATTCGAAACCGATTGCTCTTAACAATGTAGTTAAAGGTAATTTTTTCTTACGGTCGATATACGCGTACATTACGCTGTTGATATCGGTAGTAAATTCCATCCAAGATCCTTTAAAAGGAATAATTCTTGAATAGTACAATTTTGTTCCGTTTGCGTGGTAAGTCTGTCCGAAGAATACACCCGGAGATCTGTGTAACTGAGTTACGATTACACGCTCTGCTCCATTAATGATAAATGAACCAGACGGAGTCATATAAGGAACCGGACCTAAATAAACATCCTGTACAACGGTCTGAAAATCTTCATGTTCAGGATCTGTACAGTACAATTTAAGTCTTGCTTTTAGAGGAACTGAATAAGTTAAACCTCTTTCCACACATTCGTCGATCGAATAACGTGGAGAATCTACCAAATAATCTAAGAATTCCAAAACGAATTGGTTTCTAGAATCGGTAATTGGAAAGTTTTCCTGGAAGGTTTTGTGCAAACCTTCTTTCCTTCTGTCTTCCGGAAGTGTATCCAGCTGGAAAAAATCTTTAAATGACTCTAATTGGATGTCTAAGAAATCCGGAGTAATGATTTTTCCTTTCGCTGTAGAGAAATTAATTCTCTCATTTCCTTTAGTAACTGCTGTTGTTTTACTCATAAAACTTTTAAGAAAGGGTTAAAAAATATTTTGATTTATACAAAAAATATCAGAAAAAGACTTGAGGATAAAGAGGCAAGATAAAAGACATTTGATGTTTGGCGCTATCAGAAGTGGTCTTTATTCTTAATTCTATATTTTAAGTTCTAATTCTAACTGCAACGCTGGTATATCTTTTCACAGCGTAATGCAAAATATTTTTAAATTTTTACTTTGACAAAAATAGATTGATATCACATAAAACAAAACCCCTTTCACAATTATGAAAGAGTTGATTTACAATGTTTTACCGTAATATGTATAGTTTTAGCGCCAAAAGTGACTGCAAATATACAACAAATATTTGGTTCATACAAAAATAACCACTTCGTTTTGAAGTGGTTAAGTTTATAAAATATAAGGTATTCTGTAACTATGGTTTCCAGAACGACCAGACTTTTCCGTTAAATATCGCAAGTTGCTTCGTTGCGGTATCATAAACCATAGTTCCAGGCTCAGGATTTAAAACATTTGTGTGGGGACTTGCCACTTTTGGAAGCACCATCGCCTGATTACTATTTTCCAAAACCAATATTCCGGGTACTGAAGGAGTTACAGGTGTTCCTATACTCACTTTAGCATCAGGATTATCTGTAAAAGAATCTTGCAGAGCAGTATTTACAACACCTGTAGTATCACCTACTATAGGATTATTTTCGTTTTTCGAAAGCTCAAACCAGCTTCCGGCAGTTGAACCGTTCTTATACTTAACGATCTTATCAACTGTATCATAGATAATCGTTCCCGGAACAGCAGCTGCTTTATCCATTGCTGCAGTTATCCAAGGCAACACAATACCTCTACCTAATAAAGCTCCGCCGTAATCACCAAATTCTAAAGAAATAGATGGATTGGTAACTGTATTTGCTGGCGGAATAGTAGAAACAGATGCTTTTCCTATTGCAACCTGTGCCATAGCTACATTAGCTATTAGGAGACAAAATATTTTTATAATGTTTTTCATTTTTAAAATTTTAAAATTTCACATTAATAATTAATCAGGACAGGTTTGAGTCAAATAACAATTCCAAACCGTTCCATTATAGATTTTCAAACAGTTAGCTACTGTATCATAAACCATCATTCCCTCCACATAGTTAGCAGCAGGAATTGCAGCCAAAGGAGGAGTTGTAGGTGTTGCAGCATTATTATCTGCATCCACAAAAGCCATACGGTTGACAACGAAACCTTTTGATTTAGATTCCAAAACCGTCCATGCACTACGTCTTACAACCGGCCAGTCAGAAGAACCAGAGTCAGCTCTATTCAGAGCAGTGATCCCATGTCTTACCGGATTAGGATTTCCTCCGCCCGGAGAAGCAGGATTTTTATAACAAAAACAATTATTAATAAGATTATTCACAGAATCTCCAATAGTTTGACCAGTCGTTGCAGAATATCCCGTAATTGCTGGTGTAGCAGTTGGAACACCAGGAATTCCGGTAGCACTTACTGGTGTATTCAGACTGTTATTAGTAATATAACTTGCTCCACTGACAAAATTTGCCCCACCTTCTATAACATCAAAACAACCGTCTCCGTCTGAATCTAAATCTAAATAATTCGGGATTCCGTCCCCGTCGGTATCACAATACACCTCATCTATACTTATATCATCCAAAGCAAAATCATTACCATTGAATGTGGTTGCAGCAGAAGTAATTCTGATATATACAGTACCTGCAGTTAAATTTGCAGGAAGCGAAATAATCTGATTTTGCCAGTTTCCGGTTTGTGCAATATTCCCTGTGTTTATAAAACCTAAGGAAGCATTTGTTGTGGCATTAAACAATTCAAATCTAAGATTTGGAAGTGTAAATCCGGCAGCGGAAGGGTCTTTTAAATTTAACACCCAAAAATTCGCCTGCAACCCTGCACCAATGTTTACAGCAATATTTGGAGATTGCCAAATAATGGAAGTCGTATTATTAGGGTTACACACCATCATCAATCCATTGGTATCAACCGTATGATCATTTACATGGATCCACTGATTATTGAAACTACCTCCGAAATCATCAACAAGATCTGAATTTGTTGCAAGTGAATAATTTCCTTCATCCGTAGGATTGGTTGTATCAAATGTTAACTGAGAAGTACCCAAAGCTCCTGAAAGCTGCGTTGTACCAATTCCGGCAGAAGCCAAACTGCCAAAATTTTGCAGGTAAACCGTCTTTTTAACAGAAGGCGAAGTACAGGATCCCATTTCTACAGAGTCTAAAATTCCATCATTATCATCATCCAAATCAACAAAATCAGGGATACCATCATTATCTGTATCAGTACATGCATTGATGGTGCTATCAGTGGAATATCCAATACCCTGCCCCTGATCTGACCCAATATCTGCTGCTCCGCCTGTGTTTACAAGATTAGGAACACCACTGGCATTTACAGTTCCCGTAATATTTCCCTGAGCATTTACTTGCGCAGCGGTTACGTTTTCATCCCCTTCAATGGCATCAAAACATCCGTCACCATCTGAATCTGTATCAAGATAATCTGGAGTTCCGTCGCCATCGGTGTCTTTACATGATACTAAGGAAATAGACCGCATAATAAGATCTCTTGTAGAAGTAGTAGAAATTCCGGCGTTAAATGTTAAAGCCAATTCTCCATTTACAGGAATAGAATACGGAAGCGTTATTACCAGATTAACCTTTGTAGAAGGTGCATTTTGAGCAGCAACTGTTGGTAATGTGCTTAAATTTACAAGGGCACCGTTCGACGCTGTAATTGTTGGAGTAGGCGTAGTGGTAGAATTAATCGTTGCATATACCACACCACCATAGGAGACTGTAAATGTAAATGCATTATCTGATTCCGGACCTGTAGTTCTGTACCAGTATAACTGATTGATATTTATGGAAGAACCGCGCATTACACCAGTCAGGTTTTGTTTTATAATTGAAACAGTGCTGTTATCTCTTACAAAAGTTAAACCATCCGTACCAAGATTTACTCTTCCAACAGCAGAAGTCCACGCTCCTGAAGCGGCGTAAGTTCCATCAACCGTCCATCCCGGAACCGTGTTGGTATTCCCTCCTGTAGTCGGGAAAACACCGCCTGTAATTCTCTCTGTACTTCCACATTCATCCGTATCTAAAATACCGTCATTGTCATCATCCACATCTACTGTATCAGGAAGACCATCATTATCTGCATCATTACATGCATTGATCGTGCTGTCACCGGAATATCCAACACCTTGTCCCTCATCACTTCCAATATCCGCAGTGCCTCCTGAGTTTACAAGATTGGGAACACCATTAGCATTTACGGTGCTGTTCATACTTCCATTGGCATTAAGTTGTGCTGCTGTTACATTTTCGTCTCCTTCCAAAGCATCAAAGCATCCGTCTGCGTCTGAATCGAGATCCAGATGATTCAGAATTCCATCGCCATCCGTATCACAGGTAAATGCCAATACAGAAACATTATCTATCGTCCAGTCGTCCAATCCTGCATTATGTCTGAACGTCAAAGCAGCCGAATTCGGAATAGAAGTATTAGGAATATTCAATGTAAATGTAGTGGTAGTATATCCTGTGATATTTGCTGTAGTAAATGGAACAAAATTCGAAGTTGCACCATTACTAAGTGTTATTGTAACATTGTTCACAGAGGTGCTTCTTGTAGTGCTATTATTGATAGTCGCATATAAAGTACCATTTAGCAAAATCTGCAGATTTGCTGCAAATCCTGCTGCATTCCCCCCATCGCGGGCTCCCACCGTCATTGTTACCGGAATTGTATTATTGGTATTTCTTAAATTATTTAAAGTTTGGGAAACATCTATGTTTGATATATTGTCTGTATCAATATAAATATTATTGGCAGTGCCATCAAAAGTCCATCCGCCGTTCAATGTCCATCCTGTAGCATTTCCGGTAAAAGTTCCGTTTGTCACTATATTATTGGCTGGACATTCAGTACTATCAGGAATACCGTCATTATCATCATCCAGGTCACTAAGATTTGGAATTCCATCTCCATCTATGTCATTTGGGGCATTTACAGTGATTATAGCTGTTGCCGAAACACAATTAGTAGAAAACCCTGACTGACAAATTTTATAATCTATTGCATAAACTCCGGCAGCAACTGTACTTGCTACAGCGATTGTACCATTTGTATTAAATGTAAATCCTGCAGGAAGAGTATTAACTGCTGCCACTGTAGCATTTGTTGTGTTTGCCGTTGCTCCGTTTACTGTATCATTATTTAAAACTGAAGCAGTAACAGCTGCAGTACCCGCTGGAGTGGTGTAAGAATCGTTATTAGCAACAATGCATGGTACTGTAAAATTAGCAAATGTTACTGTTCCCGATCCATTATTATCATAATAATCAAATTCTATCCTTGAGACCTTTAATGCTGAAAAATTAAAATCAACAGATCCATTTCTAGTATTATCACTACTACTGCTTGCACCAAAAAATTCTTGTATTGAAGAATCATAAGTTACTACCGTACTTGCAAAAAATGAAAAATTGGTATTTTGTACAAGAGGAATCTGCACATCATTTTCATTAAATACCCTTATTCTTACATGATCACCTGCATCAATATCATTGATACGAAATTTAAGCCCACCTACAGCTCCCGTAAAAGTAATATTGCCTGAAATTCTATTGTCATAAATTGTAGCGGTTCCTGATGCGTGCGCAATATTAATCCCGTACTCACCGGCAAAATGATCATCATTGATCTGGTCGCTTGTTACCAAAGAAGCATTATTTGTAAAAACAAACCCCATTGTAGAATTGACTAATTTCACACTCCCTATTGAAAAAGTACTAGTAGCATCTTCATTGGCATATGTTGATAAAGCCGGAGTTGTACCGACAACACATTGCCCATACAACATCACATTCATCATCAAAAGGAAATAGCCAAAGCCTTCCCTTTTGTATTAAAAAAGTAATTATTAAAAATCATATTTTGTTTTTAAAGTTTAAAAAAAATTTTAGAAAATATTTTAAACTAAAATAGGAGGTGGTCTTACCGACAGAGCTTTGGAAAAACCAAAATCTATAGGTTTATGATTAAAAAAAATGATTTTTTGAGAATGTAAATACTCTAATGCTCGTACTAAATAATTACACCTTGTATAATTATCAGATTTTGCATTAATTTTATTTTCTGTGCGGTAATTTAGACCAACTTTATTACTGCTCTTTGCTGTATAGAAATGACTGGATGAAGGATTTTTTTTAAAATTAATTAATAAAAACTTTTCCTTAACATATTCATGCCGAGCAATTTCTTTTTTTATTTTTTTTAAAAGGTTATCCTTTTTTTTAGCTTCTTCTTTTTTGATCTGAACCGTCAGATTATTGACGTTTTTGTTTGAATTTTTTTTAGAAGTAATTACCAGATAGTTTCTGTCGGAAATATTTGCATTTGAAACCGCAACCTTATTAAAAATAATCTTTTTCTGACTAATCTGCTTATTGAAACTTTCATCTGCTGAATATATCTGTGCTCCGTTAACGGAAATTATAGGTAATGATTCTTTTTTGGTACCAAAACCTACCTGTGCGTGCAATAAATGCGTGTAAAAAATGAGGATAGCAAAACTATATACAAATGCAAATCTCCCGGATTTTCTAATAAAACCGGGGATAAAATTACGTGTAATCAGCAAATGAAAAATATTATTCACCTTCAAAAAACATTAATTACAAATCTAAAAATAATATTGAAATAAAATTGCTTTATTTCATTTTATTAAGAAAATTTATATCAAATCGTTCAAAATAATAAGTATATTGCCGAATACATTGTAGTTTGAAAGCATTTAATTGTTTAGAGATAATCAGAAAAAAACCACTTCATTTTGAAGTGGTTAAGTTTAATAAAATAAAATGATATCTTAAGGTTGTGGGTTCCAGAAAGACCAGACCTTACCGTTGAATATCGCAAGCTGTTTTTTAGTAGTATCATACACCATAGTTCCAGGCTCAGGATTCAGAACATTGAGATGCGGACTTGCCACTTTCGGAAGTACCATTGCCTGATTATTATTCTCCAAAACCAAAATCCCGGGTACTACAGGACTAGTAGCAGGAGTTCCGATACTCACTTTAGCATCAGGATTATCCGTAAAAGGATCCTGTAGCGATGTATCAACAACACCAGTTGTATCTCCAATCACAGGAACTGTTTCGTTCTTTGAAAGAGAAAACCAGCTTCCTGCTGTTGAACCATTTTTGTATTTAACAGTTTTATCCACCGTATCAAAAATTATCGTTCCAGGGACAGCTGCAGCCTTATCCATCACTGCAGTAATCCAAGGCAACACAACGCCTCTACCTAATGAGGCACCACCATCAACACCAAACTCTAAGGAAATAGAAGGATTGACTACTGTATTAGCAGGTGGTATTGTGGTAACCGATGATTTGCCTATTGCAATCTGTGCTATCGCCGAATTGACAATAAGGAGAGAAAATATTACTATAAATTTCTTCATTTTTTTAAAATTTTAATATTAAAAATCAGGACAAGACTGTACATTATAACAGTTCCAAAGTGTTCCGTTGTAAATCTTCAGACAATTTGCTACCGTATCGTAAATCATCATTCCCTCCACATAGTTAGCAGCAGGAATTGCAGCCAAAGGAGGAGTTGTAGGTGTTGCAGCATTATTATCAGCATCCACAAAAGCCATACGGTTGACAACAAAACCTTTTGATTTTGATTCTAAAACCGTCCATGCGCTACGTCTCACAACCGGCCAATCTGAAGTACCGGAATTTGCTCTGTTCAAAGCAGTGATTCCGTGTCTTACCGGATTTGGATTTCCTCCAGCCGGTGAAGCCGGATTTTTATAACAGAAACAATTATTAACAAGATTATTTTGCGAATCACCGATAGTAGTTTGACCAGCAGTTGCCGAATATCCAGTAATTGCAGGTGTCGCAGAAGGCACTCCAGGAATTCCCGTTGCACTTACAGGAGTGGTCAGTCTGTTATTTGCACTAATATAGCTCGCTCCGTTAACAAAAGAAGCCGATCCCTCAATGACATCAGGACAACCATCATCATCTGAATCTAAGTCTAAACTATTAGGAATTCCATCACCATCAGTATCTAAACAACTTTGATTGATAACAATTTGAACATCATCAAGAAAATTACCTTGACCCGCATCACCACCAGCTGATGAAACTGCCTGAAATGCAATCACTAATGATGTAGTACCTGCAGGAATAGTATATGTTCCAGAATAAGACCCCCATGCAGTATTACCATCTGACATATTTTGAACCGCCGTTGATGCCTGAGCAGTGGCAACAGTAGAGCCAAATTTCACAGCCGCAACATCAACACCGTTTCTTCCTCTATGTTTCGCAGACCAATTAATTGTTCCACCTGTTCCATTAAGACAGAATGTCTGATATAGTGTAGAAACTTGAGTAGCATTTAACTCAGCAAACTGAGCACCTTCAGCACTAGGAACAGCACCTGTTTGCCAAAATTCTATTAGCCCATCAGTAGCAGTAGTCTTCCATCCGACTCCAGGTGTATTTTGATTAATAAAAACTCCAATACCGCTTACAACTGGAAATTCAAATCCTCCATTAATAAATGGAGTCGCACAGACAAAACCGCATTCAAGTGTATCTAAAATACCATCATTATCATCATCCAGATCTTGCCAGTCGGGAACACCATCTGCATCAGAATCTATACAATCATTTTGAGAAGCATTCTGTGACCTTCCAATTGGCTGACCTACAGTTCCTGCCGTAGCACTACCTGTATCCGCCGTACCACCAGAATTTACAAGATTCGGAACCCCATTATTGGTTCCAGCTGTAGTTCCTAGACCACCATTAGCAGTAAAATTAATACTTCCATTTGGGCTTAGCTGTGAAGAGAGTACATTTTCAGCACCTTCGATCGCATCAAAACATCCGTCGTTATCTGAATCTAAATCGAATATATTTGGTATACCATCACCGTCAAAATCACATGGAGATAAAAGCGAGACGTTGTCAATTCTTACATCCTGAGCATTTCCACTGGTGGCCGAATTCGTTATCCATGTCAAAGCCAGTCTATGACTACCTGTTCCTGCTGCTACGAATGTTACAGGATAAGCTGTTACAGTATTCGTGATTGTTACAGTACCAACGCCAGAAGCCTGAGTCTTATAAGTTTGGAGTGTCTGAACTATATTATTTGATGAATCAATCAATACCCAGGAAAAACTAGTATTGGTAGTTCCTCCCAGTATATTTAATGTAGATGTAAAACTATATGTAGCACCTGCCGCAGTAACAAACGGAGTTGTATTTGCTAAAAGTATATTACCCGGATATAAAGTCCCCGGATTATCTACAAAAATATCTGCTGCAGTGCCGGTAAACGTCAATGGTCCGCTGGTATTTGGTGTGGTAGTAGAATAGCTGAAAGCCCAAGATGTTGCCGAAGACGAAAAATCCCCATTCACTATTTGATTAGGCTTTACACAAGAATCTTCTACTGTATCTAAAATACCATCATTATCATCATCCAGATCTAAGCTATTCACTATACCGTCACCATCAGCGTCTGCTGCAGAAGAAACCAAAACGGTGATATTTGCCTGTTGAGATGTTGCTGGCGCACTCACTCCATTAACAGCGAAATTATCATCAACAGTATAAGGAATTGTTGCAGTTCCCAAAAATGTGGAGACCGGAGTAAAAGTTACCACTCCACCAGTCACCGTCCAGGTACCTGTTCCTGCAGTTGTAAAAGTAGTTTGAATTCCTGGAGTTCCAGGATCTAAATCCACCGTTGAAGCTACAATACTTCCATTAACGTCAGTGTCATTACTAACGACATTGAAAGAAACTGGTGCATTTTGTAAAGTTTGTGCATTATCGGCTACAGCTACAGGAACCGTATTTATTGAAGCACTATTACCCGCTGTACTTGCTGTCACTGAAATTTGAATAGTTCTAATTCCTGAGAAAATAGGAGCGGTTGGCGTTCCGGCAGTAGCAATATTACCAGGTCTGAGCAATAAAGTATGAGACGTTGCCGTAGCAGTAAATCTGATTTTCGACGTCGTCCAAGTGTTTGTTGTTATTCCTGTTACTTGTAGAGTTTGGCCGGCAATTTCAGCAAAAAACTGAGTAATATAAGTTCCTGCATAAACATTTCCACCAGAACCATTATTTCTAGTTACTGCGGTCAAAGAAAAGACTACAATTTCGTATGTTCTTCCTATGGTTAAACCAGCCACTGTAGTCGTTACCGACTCCTGAGTACCTGCTCCGCCAAGATCTCTAAGAGAAAGCCAAGTAGTATGAGTATTCGGAGGTGTTGGAAGAGTGAAGTTTACGGTACCACCGGGAGTCTGCGTCCAGTTTGCACCTCCCCCTCCTCCAGCAGCAGTTGTGGCAGCAACAGTACTGTTAGATATATCAGGTGTACCTGTATTGTCTGCCCAGTTTGGCGGAGCACAGTTTCCACATGGAGTAGCTGTACCATTGGTCGCCGCAATTGTTTGGGCAAAATAAAAGTTGGAAAAGAGACAGATAAAAAGAAATAAAAAGCCTGAAGCCACATTATTTATCTTCTCAAAATATAAGTTTGTTTTCATAATATACATATTGGTTAAGTCAATGTTTATACAGAGACTAGGTAAAATTTAAAGACTAAAATTTATCCCAATATCGGTGGCGGTCTCACAGAAAAAACCTCAGAGAAACAAAAATCTAAAGATTTGTTATTGTAAAATGTAAATTTTTGAGTGTGTAAAAAAGCTAGAGCACGTTTTATCGAATAATTTTTATCCGAAGTACAGATTTTAGAAAAGCCATTTGTACTATGACTGGGTGCAATATAATTCTTTGAAGTAGAATGGGATGAGAAAAACTGAGAAGGAGAAGGAGAATCCTTATAATCTTGCTTCTCGAAAAACTTACTTTTTGCTTCGTAAGAGTCTATTTTTTCTTTAACTTTTTTAAGTTCTTGCTTACGCTTTAGTTCTTCAACAGTTTTAAGCTGCTGTGCAAGATTTTGATTTACGTCATGATGTATTGCAGAAGCGACCAGAATCTCATTAGTGCCGGGATTTTTTACCGAAAGATGAGCATTCTTTATAATAATTTTTTTGTGAAAAACCTGCTGGTTGAAACTATCATCTGCCGAATAAAATTTGGCTCCTTTTCCTAAAAAAATAGTAACAGACTCACCCTCTTGAGCATCTGAAAAATTGAATAAAAATAAAATAACAAGAATTATGATACGAAAAAAAACAGAGCTTTTTAAAAAGTTCCAATTATTCATATTAATAAATTGAAAATATAGAATTTTTCTCAATTACAATTCTTTGGTAGCGCAAAAGTAAGAATAATATGATTCGAAACATATTATTATTCCTTAATAAACAGAAATATAATTTATGGCAGAATAAAATACATTAAAAAATTACGCATATTTCAAAAAAACACATTTATTTTAGCTTAAAAAAAATTTTTATATGCAATAATATTAACTTAAAAACAAATTAGCATAAAAAATATTATTTTCTCTTATATTAATAATAAAATGTTTAAAGATCTGTAAACTTAAACACAAACGATTATTGACAATCCAATCAGATTAACAACTCCTAGAAATATATTAGAAAAAATGTCTCAGACTTTTCGGAGTCTCTCATACCAATTAAAATAAGAAGCATCTCAATAAGATACTTTTTTGAGGTTTTTTAGTAAAACTAAATTTAACTATCTAAATTAGAGATTGTAAGAATAATCTGAATTACAAAAAATAGCAATAAACAAAACAACCACTTCGTTTGAAGTGGTTGTTTTGTTTATAATAATTAATGATTTTCACTTAGTATGTTTGAAGAACAGATGTTGTCATTGTTGATTGCGCCATATCACTATTCAATGTTGCAGCATTAACAGCACTTCCAATTCCTAATGTTGTTAAAGTTCCTGCTCCAGTATTACCTAAGTTTCTATTTGTACAAGCTGCTTTTACCTGATAAGCACCCACGGCTAAAGCATCCAATGTAACATTTAAATTAAAAACCCTGTAAGTTCCAACTCCACCTCTTACAACATCATTTCGTACTGCTTTTAGTAGAAATGGTCCTGAATCCTTGCTAAGAAATATTCCACAAGCATAACTTGCTGATCCTGTCGTCCACGTCTGACCTGTACCTCTTGCAATCTGAACAGTTGTCTGAAAAGATAATACTGCTTTAGATAAGTTATCCGTTCTGGTAATATTAAAAGAGTCTGTGGTTCCATTTATATAAGCCCAATTGGGTGTTGTGGTGTCCGTAGACGTAGTGAAAGTAGAATTTAAATCATATCTACCCGTACTTCCTGTCTGTGTAAATTGTATTCCTGTTATGTCTTTAGTAGTATTCAGATAAAAAAGAGATAAACTTCCTGTACCATTTGCAATCTGAACGGTTTTCCATGTATCCGAAACCCCATCAACAACACTGAAAAGTTGTCCAGATACACCGGGAGAACCAACCACAGTAGCAGTTCCACCAGTTCTTATTTGCTGTCGTACGTACAAAGTTCCGTTCACATCTAGAGTTTTCTGTGGTGTTGCGGTGTTTATTCCAACTTGAGCATTGATTGATATTAACATGAAAGATAATAGTGTAATATATATATTTTTCATTTTTAAGGTATAATTACAGGTGAAAAATTTTGAGGAATTTCATACACATCAACTTTGAGAGATGATTGCGTCATAAAATTATTTAGGTTTGTGATTGCTGCTGTTGCGGGAACTCCTATACCCAATGTTATATTCGCTAGAGGGTTGGTTAATCTGGCACACCCCACACTTACAGAGTGAGTTCCTGGTGAAATATTTTCTACCCCTCCAATTTGTGTATGCGTTATAAATGTGCTATTATTTGGGCTCCGCGGAAGCATATTTATCCTAGCACTCTTCAACAAACCATCTACGAAAATACCACATGCAAATTTAATATCTGATGCATTCCCACCGCCATTATTTTGCTGTACTACTGTTTCAAACATGAAGTAGGCACTACTTATAGTACTATTAACAGTAAAATTTTTTGTAAGCGAAGATATTACTCTAAAATTTCTTGCTTGAAGATTTGTGAGTGTTGCATCAACTACCAACTCTGTAGACGGATCAAACGCAGTCGGAACTGTCTGACTATCTACGAATCTTAATCCCTGTACAGTACCTTGCGCATCATTGGGATTAGCAGTATCGAAATCTTTGTACGAATCATTAAAAATAAGATAGAACTGATTTGTTAAATATTCGGGTATTCGTAGTGTTTTCCAAGTTGGAGGATTATTCGGACCTCTGGATACCAACAACTGACCATTAGTTCCAGCCCTTAGAACACCACTTCCATTATCCAAAAATATTTTTTTTCCTATATTCAGATCTCCATTTATATCAAGGTTAGCAAGAGGACTTACAGTCTTTACGCCAATATTGCCTTGTGCATATATTAAAACTCCTAAAAAGATATTTAGAATTATATAAATTTTTTTCATTTTTAATTGGTATAAGTTACTAATTCTGCTACATCAACTTTGAACAATGATCTAAGTGCAAAGGCATTTGATTTATTATTTGTCACAATAGGAGCTGGACCATAACTAGGTATATTGACACCAATTCTAAAATAATTATTGGCTACGTCTGAGGAAGAAATCTTTCGGCACGCAACATCAAAAACATGCAAGCCGACAGAAACATTATCTTCAGTATAATTTAAAGTATAAATACCCTGAACAGGAGTAGCGTCTACAGTAGTAATACCATCCGGACGAAGTGCCACCAGCTTAGTGTCCTTAAATATTCCACAAATAAAATTAACAGATGCACCAATTCCAACTGATTTATTAACCAACTCAACCCCAGACTGAAGCTGATAAGTAACTTTATTCTCAGAAGACCTTACCTGAATATTGGTAGTGAGATTTGTAATTTTGATCCATGATGCAGAAAAATCTTCACCTATGGCACTGACTGCCGGAGTTGACGGTGCTACACCATCGGAAAGCGTTGTAATTCCACTTTGATCATTTTTCAGGTAGGTATTCACTAACTTATATTGTGTATTTTCCATAAATGGAATTCTCACACTCTTCCAACTAGGAGGTTGACCAGAACCACCAGAAACTAAAACCTGATCTACGGTTCCAGAATCCAAATTACCAGGAGTTGTAGTACTTGGCACTATAAGCGCTTTTCGAAGTGCAACATCACCGTTTACATCCACAACAGCTTGCGGAGTTGTAGTATTAATTCCCATTTGTGCATTTATATAACTACACAAGAAGAAAAATAATAATTTAAATATATTATTAGACATTTGATTTGAATTGAATTTAAAAAAAAATTAGAACTGTTATATCGACAGTTATATAGTATATAAATTAACAATTCAAAGGTGGCGGTCTTACAGAGTTGACCGAAGGAAAATGATTATTTAAAGATTCGCTGTTGTAATGTGTAAATTTTAACGCGTGTAAATAATTTATGGCACTCTTTACAGAATAAATTTTATCTGATGCCTGAATTTTTGAAAAGTCATTTTCATTATAACTTGGGGCAAGATAATTTTTTGAAATAAAATTAGAAGACAAGAAGTGTGATGACGACGGAAAACTAGTGAAATCAAACTTCCGGAAAGCCCCTTTTCGCTCTTCATGTTTTTTTATTTCTTTATCAACCGTTTTTATAGCTTCCTTTTGCTTTTTTTCAGCAGAGGCTTCTACTTCTTTTTTTAGATCTTTTTGAAGTATTATTGGTTTTGAAGAGTTAGCTTCAAGTACTTTGGCTGTGCTATTATTTTGAGGTACAAGATCAGCATTTTCCAAAACAATTACATTATTGCTAATCTGCTTGTTAAAAGCTTCGTCAGTAGAAAATAATTTTGCTCCGTCTTTTAAAACGACAGTTGCCTGTTCTACTTTATTTGGATTTTCAGATTTCTGAGCGTAAGAATACGAAATGCATAAAAAAATAAAGAATAATAATGAAATACGAAAGATTTTCAAATCATGTTTTTGATTTAAATTTTTCACAAACATATGATAAAAAAAGAAAACTTCTCGCAATTATAAATTATTATCATACAAAAATAACAATTATAATGATTTTAATCATATTATTTTTACATTAACAAATTGATATATATCATTTTTAATTTCATGTAAATAAATATGATGGTTACAATTATTCTTTTATGTAAAAAATGTCAATTATAGAGTTGTAAAAATTAAAAATCCACTTCTTTGGAAGTGGATTTTTAGATATTATTCTCATCAACTATCTGCTCTCCAATAAGACCACACAGTACCGTTGTAAACACAGAAAAGTTTTTTAACCGGATCGAAAACAATCATTCCCGGCGCAGGACTTTTAATATTATCAGCAGGATTTTCAACTAAAGGCGGAATCATTGCTTTGTTGGTATCGGCAAGAACTAAAATACCCGGCGTATCATCCGCTAAAACACCGCCAATCTGAGATTTTGCAGTTGATTGCTCTACAGCAGGATTTGCCTGTATCGGTGCATTGACAACAGGATCACCGGTACGAACGCTAAGATCCACCCACGCACCGCTGTTTCTGGAAATTTTTACTCTGCTATCAGTACGGTCAAAAATAAGTGCTCCTCCTTTTAAATTGGTTCCCGGATTCAGGCTTACATTTCCTGAAGCCGTTACCCAAGGTAAAATTAATCCTTTAGGACCAACTCCAAACTCCAACGAAACTCCCGTTTGAGTAGCCTGTTTTCCTATCGCCACTTGTGCAGATAACGTCACCGCACAAGATATTCCTAAAATTATTGAATATTTAAATTTCATTTGTTTAATCTTTTAAAATTAATTTTCATCAGGACATGATTGAGTATCGAAACACTTCCAGCCTGTTCTTGTACCATCAATATTCACTCTCATACAGTCACTTCTGGTATCGTAATAAGTCATTCCAATTATCGGAGAAGTTATTACTGGAGTTCCTCCTACGGCAGAAAGAGGTTCACCAGGATTGACTGTCGGAGCACTTGGCATTCTGTTCATGACAAAGGCTTTCGTATTCGCTTCAAGCGCCGTCCATCCATTATTTCTCAGCATTGGCCAATTAGAATTATTTGCTCCCGCTCTATTGAAAGCGGTAATACCGTGCAATGTAGGATTGTCTGTACCTGTTGTTGTCGTAGGTGTCTTGTAACACTTACAGTCATTCAAAGTATTGTTTTGAGAATTTCCACTACCCTGACCTGCAGCCTGAGTATAATTTGTAATTACCGGTGTAGCAGTAGGAACATTAGGAACTCCAGATGCATTTACTCCTGTATTGATTCTATTGCTTGTAATATAAGTTGCTCCGGTCGTGAAATTTGCGCCACCTTCAATAACATCAGGACAGCCGTCACCATCAGAATCTAAATCTAATCTATTTGGAATACCATCTTTATCGCTGTCACATTCAGGGAAAATTCTGATAAAAAAAGTACTGTATTCTGTAGTCACAGCATTGTTCGTAGAAACACCAATTACTTTAGGATTAATTTCAGTATTTATAACTCCATATGCAAGTACACCATTTTCAGTTGCTGCAGTCGTATGTCGTACAAAATAAGTTCTACCTGTGCTTCCGCTTTGCCAGTTGCCGGTGTTTGGCTGAGTATTGATATTATATAAATTACTTGCCGTTAAATGAGAACCATCATAGAATTTTATACTTCGCTCCTGAAGACCATAATATTCCTGTCCGTGCTCAATAGCAACATACGATCCTAAAGTACCTGTCACTCTCACTCTTGTATCTCCAATCCCATTTCTTCCTGATACATAAAATACATTGGATGAAGGATTAGAAGTTGCATTCGGATGTACATGTGCATTTTCTACAGTTACAATAATAGATCCTGCAGGTAATCCAAAGAACGAACTGTAATCCCGGGTTGCAGTCTGGTTGGTAGCTCCGGCTGTCGTAAGACCAAAATCTGACGGACGCAACTGTAAAAATTTAGTATTATCAGAAGTTGATCCAGGAATTGCAGGAACTGCAGTCGAAAAGTTATTACCTACATATGATGCTAAATTTAAAGAACACTCATTTGTATCTAAAATACCATCATTATCATCATCTAAATCTTGCCAATCAGGAATAAGATCACCATCAGAATCTGTACAATCATTTTTGCTTCCGTCTTGTGAACGCCCAATTCCCTGTCCTCCATTTGCAGCAGTGGGAATACCATTGGCATCTACAGCTCCTGAAATTTGATTATTCGAGTTTAATTGACCACTTGTAATATTTGCTGCGCCTTCAATCGCATCGAAACAACCGTCACCATCGCTATCCGTATCAAAATGATCCGGAATTCCATCACCATCCGTATCCAACATACATTGACCGACAGTTTTAGCTGCATTAATATTAATATAAGTATTTCCGGCATCTTCTTCTACCAAAAGAATATCAATTTTATCTCCTAAAGCTACAGTTACCGTTACAAAATTTGTCACCGGCAAAGAAGTATTATATACATTTTGTCTTGAAGCCACTTTTACCCCATTTACATAAACAAAGACGTGGTTATCTGCATTGATCAGGTTGTATTGATAAGTACCCACTTCATCTGCATTGATTGTTTTTGAAAACAAAACCGCATAGTCACGAGATGGAGGACTCAGTGCCGTACCGCGATAATTCACCATATCAACATTAGTTCCTGAAATATTTCCGGAAGCATCAAAATTAACATTGAAAGCATTTAAAGTACTCGCATTTTCTATGTAATCAAATGTTGCAACTTGGGTAAATCCTGCTGTCGGAAAAGTTGTACTTCCGTTAATTTGCGTCCAAGAATCTAATGCTGCAGTACTATTATAAACAAACCCTTTGTAACCTGATAAACTTAAAATAGAATCAGGACCACAAGCTTTTTCATCGCTATCTAAAATACCATCATTATCGTCATCCAGATCTAGATTGTTCGGAACACCGTCTAAATCATTATCATTACATCTGTTCTGCGCTGCATTTTGAGAGGCGCCAATTCCGAGGCCTGTTCCTGCAATAGTTGGAATTCCATTTGAATTCGTTGCACCCATAATGTAACCACTCGGAGCTTGCACAGGAGTTACATTCCCTGTATTTTCAAAAGCATCAAAACAACCATCATTATCAGAATCTAAATCAAGCTGATTCGGAATTCCATCTCCATCCAAATCACACAATAATGGAGTGAATACGATATTGTCAATTCCTAAATCATTTCCTCCACCATTACTTTGAAGGTTATAAATTTCCAAATTGACGGTTGATGTTGTTGCTGTAAACTCTAATGTCAGTCTTCGCCAAATATCATCATTTGCCATATTTATACTATTGGAATTCGCAGTCGCCAATTGATTATTGGAACCATCTTTTATTGTCAACTGAAGACTTGGAACACTATTACCAGGCGTTTCAGCCAATCCGGCCATATCGAGCCTGAAACGATATGTAACGCCAGGAACAACATTCAAACCTGTCACTCTGTAGATCGGAGAAGCCGTCGTAACTGCAGAGTTGACATTAATCATGAGGAACCTTCCTGCTTTTGAACCACTTGTAATTTCATTGTAGCCTGCATCTAAATCACCATTAGCATTTGTTTTTGTATAAAAAACTGTTTGTGTCTCAGAAGTAGTTACAGAATAATTACCATCAGACGGATTTACTGCTGCATATCCATGACCTACCACATACGGATCTGTACCGGTTGTCGAACCCGTACCGAAATCATTACTGAATATAGGAGGTCCTTCTACTTTTGCGCTGGCAATACAACTATTTTCAACAGTATCTAAAATTCCATCATTATCATTATCCAGATCTGCACTGTTAAGAATTCCGTCACCATCAGTATCAGAAGAGAAAACCTGGGCAGAAGATGTGTTGTTTGCACTATTAGGATCATTTACAGTTAAATCACTTGTAATGGTTGCCGTATTTAGGTAAGATCCATTTCTGGTCATTGTACCTATGAGAGAAAGCGTTGCATTCGCACCATCAATTAATGTTCCTACCGTCCAAACTCCATTAGCTGAGTTATAAGATCCTACAGATGTCGTTGCACTTACAAAAGTGAATCCGGAAGGCAGTATATCATTAACTACAACATTCGTATTATTAGAGGCTCCTCTATTTGCTGCAATGATTGTAAAAGTAACATTTCCTCCTACTGTAGGATTATTGGTGCTTACAGATTGTGTTACCTGCAGGTCAGATTCTCCTGCAGACAAACCAATTAGGAATGAATCCGTATTAGTCCATGTAACTGCAGTTGCATTTCCTCCATTTCGATTACCATAGACTTCTAAAACAATAGTTTTAATATCATTACTTTGAAATCTGACAGTTCCTCTTGCAGAGTTGGCTGCATCAGGAGTTGTGGTACCAGTATAACTGTTATTAATCGTTTTACCTGCATTGGTAACAGTAAGATTTGTACCAGATAAACCTAGAATCGTTGTTGAAGAAAGTATCTCTGCTCCAGAAGAATTTAATACAGATTTTACTGTAAATTCCGCTGTAACAGATGCTCCGGTTCCGGCTTCACCCAATCCTTTAAAGTGTAAATTAGGATTATGAGTTCCCCTACTTAAATTTATAGTTATCTCACCAAGCTTCACTCTGCCATTTCCTGCCTGACTTCCTGCTGAAGCCAAACTTGCCTGAATTGAAGCTGCATAATTTGATGCTACATCTATACCTGTTCCGTTGGTTGCAACACCATTACTTGTATATTGACCATTATCACTTCCGGTATTTCCAAAAGCATTCATTAATGAATAAAATGGCACAACTCCAGCTGTTCCAAATCTTACAGCATTTGTGAAATTTGTTGAATTCACAATATAACTAACTGTCAATGGAGTCGGCGTACTGTAATTGACTAATGTAGTTCCTGTATTATTATTGGTGTCTTTTTGTAAAGCAACTGTCAAATTTGTAGAAGTTGCAGTACTGGGAGTAACATTTCCCATTTCAAGATCGGGATAAGTTTGAGAAAAAACAACACCGCTTATCAATCCCATAAGCAAGATTAGCTGCTTTTTATAATATCTCGTATTTTTAAATTTCATTATAAAAAAGTATTAACAAACTCATTTGACATGAGAATGATTATTAATAAAAAATTTCTTATTTATTAAATTAATACCGGTGGTGGCCTCACAGAAAAGACAGTAGAAAAACAAAAATCTAAGGATGTATTGTTATAATATACATATTTCTGAGAATGCAGAAAATCTAATGCTAATTTTACAATATTGATATGAGCTGCAAGAAATGTTTTAGAAAAATTGAAATTATTGTATTCTAATACTACAGAATTCTTACTTATGCGAGTTGAAGCAAGAAATTCATCAGAGGATGAATTTTTTTTAAGATCATTGATTACAAAAGTTTTTTTCCTTACTTCATGCTTATCAATTTCTTTTTTAATTTTCTTTAATTCCTCTTTCTGTTTTTTTTGTATTGAAGCTTGCAGGTTTTCTTTAAAATCTTTTTTAAACTCTTCAGGTTTTATAGAAGATTCCGTAAGTATTTTATCGTTAGTATTATTTCCCTTATCAGGATCAACATTCTTCAGAATAATTACATGATTGCTAATTTGCTTATTAAAAGCTTCGTCGGTTGAATAAATTTTAGCACCATTTTTTAAAACAACAATTGCCTGTTCAACCTGAGTTGGATTTTCTGATCTCTGCGCATATGCATTAGAAAAGCAGAAGAATGTAAAGGACAGAAGGGTAATAAAAAATCTTAAATCAGTTTTTTGATTTAAGTTTTTCATAAAGATATTAACAGAAAATAAAAGACCCTTCAATTATAATTATTTACCGGTGCAAAAATACACATTATAATGAATTACAACATATTATTTTTATGTTAACTCACTGATATTTATCAAATTACAAAAAATGGATTTTATAATAAATTAACCTTAAAGAAACATACAGGTTTTATATTTTTATAACATCTCTCTTTCAATATATTATTTTCAATTCAAAACATTTGTTTAGTTAAAAATAACCCAAGTAGGGAATGGATCATTTTTTTTCAAATTTTGACAATTTCAATTATCTTTTTGGGTAGTAAAGATGATTTTCATTCATATTTTAAAATAGTTTATCCCGATTTGACTGCGTCAGAATCCATTTCTCAAGATTTTTTTTACAAAATAATTCTCATGTCACAAAAAAACCACCCAAAAAAGGGTGGCTTCAAATAATAAAAAAAACAAAAATTATTTTACGATTATTTTGTAAGCTTTTATTGTAGCTTTTGTATCTACTTTAATGATATACAATCCTGCAGTTAATGAAGATGTATTAACCTCAGCATTACCTGTAAATTTACCCGACTTCACTAATTGTCCTTGAGCAGAGAATATAGTATAAGTACCCTCTTCTCTAGATTCAGCAGATTTGATATAAAGATTTTCTCCTGCTTTTACCGGGTTAGGATATACAGTAATATCTTTTGCAACCTTTGCAACATCAGCAATTTTTGCCGTGGCAGTTGTTCCTCCGTTTTTAGCAAATGTTGCATAAGGAGAAAGTGGAGAGTTTGGTGAACCTTTTTTAGTAGTATCTGTATCTACCTGATCCATAATACCATCTCTGTCAATATCTATTATTGGAGTTATGAAGCCACCTCCTAATTGATCTAAATCACCTTTCCCAATAGCATATAAATCTAACTGATTTTCATTTCCGTCACTAGAAAGATCAATATAATCGGCAAAAGCATCACCATCCTTATTTCTTACCGGATACTTATAAATACCTGAATCCGGAAATGTTTCTAACACATCAGCAATACCATTGGTTCCTACAGCTACACCTACATCTATTACTCCGTTATGATCTGTATCAATTTGGTCAATTACAGAATTTGGAATACCTGATTCAAATAAATCTAAAATACCATCATTATCAGAATCTAAATCTAAATAATTAGCAATTCCATCACCAAGTACCGATGTGAAAAGTATATCACCATCTAAATCATCATTTTCATAGAGTCCGTCCTTATTGGCATCCTCTTCCAATGCGTCTGGAATCCCATCATTATCAGAATCAAGATCGCAAGAATCTACAATACCATCATTATCTGAATCTAAAACAGTACTTTTATCTCCACCATTACAATTTTGGATATCACAAGCATCCGGAATACCATCACCATCCTCATCTTTTGTATCATCTCCGTTTGGACATTGATCATAACAATCCGGAACTCCATCTCTATCAATATCTCCCTCTACAAATGCATTATAAATTCTGTATGTTTGTAAGAAACTAACAGACAAACCATTATTAATAGTGATTTTCATTCTGTTGAAAGGCTTCGTAGAAGTCATTCCAATATATATTTTATCACTATTTGAAGTTATGATTCTACCATTAGCTAATGAGCCACCTGTTTTAGATTCTGTAAGCATTGTTCCGTTGTAAAAACTTACTGTGATACTGCTCAAGATACCCAAATCAAATAAAGTACCTCCTTTATCAATTACGAAACCACCATATGTCCCTATTGGAAATACAGAACCATCATTCGCAACTGTAAGATTTGCTCTTGCACCAATACTGAAAGGTGTAACATTGAAAGTAGCAAAGTTAGAAGAGTTACTATCAACAACATTTGCTGCATTCTGTAAACTGCTCAAGAAACTGCTTTGAATTCCTGTCCAAGAAGATGACATAGTCACCAGATTTCCTTTATAAGGAGAATCGTTATTTGTTTGCAAATATTTTTTACAATCGCAGCTCGCAGGCTCTTCAAATGCATAATAAACTAATACTGCTCCTAAATTAACTCCTAATGGTTGGTTTATTTTTAGTCTGACTTCGTTAAAAGGTTTAGTTGTATTAACATATAATTTTTGTTTACCACCTCCTAAACTAAGTACAGCAATATTTAAAAATCCAGCTCCGTTATTATAGCTTTGGGAATCTTGTAACTGACCATAAAGATATGTTTCAATGCTTATATTTTTAAGCACATCTACACTGATTAATGTATTTTGACTCTCAGGAGCAATCACGAATCCGGCTCTATTACCGGCAGGATATGTTACATTTTTATCCAAAACACCTACAGTGTAAGATCCTAAAAGTCCTGCAGGCATTGTAACCACTCCTGCTGAGTTTTTATCACCATCAGTAATTTTTTGTCCTTCATAAAGATATGATAATGGTGCAATAAAATTACTGCTTGAAGACACATTGGTATCAAATCCTGTTCCTCCGATCAGGTCATCACAAATGTTGTTATTTTCTACAGGAACCTTTGTAGGATCAAATGCAAATGCGTAATAAACATTCAACGCACTAAAGATAGAAATTCCTGTATTTTGGTAAAGTCTTACTTCGTCAAATTCCTTGGTAGATTTGAAATGGAAAAAAATTCTACTTTTAGATCCACCAAATGCCGGTACTGACACCAAAGTTGAAGAAGTAGAAGATTCTTGTAATATTCCGTTTTTATAGGTACTGATTACAATAGAACTTAAAAGTGTTGCTGTGATAGGACTGGTTCCTAAATCTACATTAAAACCTGTAATATAGCCTGCAGGGTAAGATGTATTTCTATTTCTTACCGAAATTCCGTTTCCTCCTATGGCAGAAACAAGATTCCCCATATTCACACTGTTATTGAGATTTGCATCTACTACAGGAGTAAGATCACCAGAATAACATCCTAAACACACTAGACCATTTTTTAGTGCTGTTGCTTCAATACCAATACCACGTATTGGTGTGTACGCTTGTTGCGCATTCATTATCACAGACATGCATAATGTCGTGACAAAGACGGCTAAACGTTTTAATAAATTTGTGTTCATACTTAGTTTATTTAAAAAAATTGTTCTATTAGTTCTAATAAAGGTTATTCCAGGTTGAACCATCACAACCTTCATGTCTTTTAGTTGTTGAATTATATCGGATTGCTCCCTCATTAGAAGCATTACAAGAAACTGCAGCAGTAGAAGTACCTTTAATTTCTATTGCTTTCGATACAACTAAATCTGCATCGGTCGTGGCAGCACTTGATGAAGGCAAATTAATAAACACTTTTGAGTTGTTTCCGTTCGATTGTGCATAAAATAAATGAGATGTATTTGCATAAACATTCTCACCTGCTCCAACAGTTGATCCGCTGATACCAATTGCTACGCTATTTGAATCGACTTTATTACCAGTCCCGAAAGCATAGCCTCCCTGCATATTATTACTAACTCCTATTGCTATTCCTGTTCCTGCAGTAGATGGAACACCTGCAGTAAGTGTTTGACCATTATTATTTCCAATTGCAATACTCGCAGAATTAGTCATTATATTTCCATTTCCCATAGCTTTTGCACCATTCGAAACTGTATTACTGTTACCTATAGCAGCACCCGGGAAATTTGTACCTTGTGCACCTACCGTATTACTTCTTCCTAATGCAATATTTGATGACAATGTATTGCTAATTGTATTATTATTACCCCATGTGAGAGATGCAAATGGACTTACACTATTTGCGCTACCACCTTTTAATGTTCCATTGGCGTCAATTATAGCTCCTATCTTTCCGTTACTCACTATCACCAAATTGTCAGAATTGTCTAGCGTACCTAAAACATTGCCTCCTGTGTACGATGCTCCCAAAGCATCTGAAGAAGAAATAATACTTGCCGGGTTACCAACAATTTTCCAATCAGTTACATCACTTGGAACTGTCTGCGGAGACCAATTTGTTCCATTAAATGTCAACACTGATCCTGTTGCAGCTCCTATTGTAATTCCTAATGGAGAACCATTAATTTGACTTACCACTGTAGATCCCAAAGTCCCTGTAACGTCTCCAGCAATTGGTAAAGAAGATGCAGCAAAATAAGACGGCGCTCCGGCAGTTGCTGTACTGTTTCCAAAAACTGTATTAGCTGGAGCATTTGATAGTGTAAAAGATAAAGCTGGTGTAGTACTTGATGTTGCGACAGAAGTTGTAAATAAGGGAGAAAGATTTCCTGAAGAAAAGTTAGTTACTGTACCCGAACCACCACCTGAAGCAACAGTTTGCCATGTCGCAAAACCATCATTATCAGATACCAAAACTTTACCGGCAGCCTGATTTCCATCTCTTAAACGAAACCCCGTAGAAGCTGCAGATGTGAAAATATCAACTTTAGCAGCTGGATTAGAAATATTAAATCCAGTATTACCATTATCAAGAACAGTAAGTATTTCTGTAGCAGAAGAGTTGTTAAGCTCCAGAGCTTTTGTAGATGCTGTATTTCCCTTTGAAACTATATCAAGTGTCGCACTTGGCGTATCCGTATTAATCCCAACTTGAGCATTAGATAACGCAGTAAATGCACATATAAATCCTATGGCTAAAAATTTTTTTTTCATTAAATTATTGTTTGTTGTTTTTGAGTAGAGTAGATATTCTCACTTATTCGTACGTGAGAATTATTAAAAAATGTAAATGATATTATAAAAGAGCTAATGTCGGAGGGGGTCGGGTTTGGAAATTTTTAAAAAAAGCACTGTATGAAAATGCCGTTTCTAATAGTGATTTGATAAAAGAATGCGAAATACTTACAGTACTAAGACTAAAGATATTTTTTTCAAGAACAGCCTTCAGTTTACCATTACTATTTTGTGGCAGAAGTAGACTTCTCGAAAAAATTGTATTATTTGAAAAATTATCTGAACCTGGATTATCTAAATCGAATACAATTTGATTTTCAACAATTGGTTCTCTATAGATGACTTGTTTTTTTTTTAAAATAAGCTTGTCTCTATCAATCTTTTTTAGTTTTGATCTAATTGATTTGACTTCTTTCTTGCTTACAACTTCTGGAATTTTTATAATGTCCGCATTGGCTATTTCATTATTAACGATAAAAGCACCTCCTGTAACGTAAAATTTGGGGATTTCTTTATTGACTATTTTCTGTGATTGGTACACAACCGAATCAGCAACAGAGATATTCTCTATGGTAGTTGACTGTGCGGTTATATTTCCTCCAGTTAATAGAATAAACCAAAAAAGAAAAAAATTGGTATTATAACTGTGGAAAAGAAAATAGTTTCTTTTCAATTGATTGTGTTTTCTGCTGCAAATATACTACTTATTTAAAAACAAAATAAACACAATCATTTAATAATCAGCAACTTAATAAATGAGCAATTTATCATAATTACTTTTAGTTGAAAAATAAAATTTAAATTCTGATTACTAATAAAAAAGTATCAACGATAAATTAAAATCTTTAAAAATAATATAAGCTATTCAAAACATACAATTTTTTTAAACAAAAAAAGCCTGAGCAAATGCTCAGGCTTCCTATTTTTAAGAGTGAAATGAATTATTTCAATTCTACTTCAGCACCAGCTTCTTCTAATTGCTTCTTAAGAGCTTCAGCTTCGTCTTTAGAGATACCAGTTTTGATAGCAGCAGGAGCTCCATCTACGATATCTTTAGCTTCTTTAAGACCAGCACCAGTTAAATCTTTTACCAATTTAACGATAGCTAATTTAGATGCACCTGCAGACTTAAGAATTACGTCGAATTCTGTTTTTTCTTCAGCAGCTTCACCTGCACCACCTGCAGCAACTACTACAGCAGCAGCAGCTGGCTCGATTCCGTACTCATCCTTAAGGATAGTAGCTAATTCATTTACGTCTTTTACTGTTAAGTTTACTAGCGTTTCAGCTAAATTTTTTAAATCTGACATTGTTGTAATGTTTTTGTTGATTATTTATTTAATTTTTTGAGAGTAATTATTCAGCAGCTGGAGTTTCCTCAGTGCTTTCTGCAGTTGGAGCTTCTGGAGCCGCCTCAGCAGGAGTTTCTTCTACTGCAGGAGCAGCTTCTTCAGCTGTAGCTTCTGTAGTTTCAGATTTGTTTTGAAGAGCAGAAACAACTCTTTGAATTGGAGACTGAAGTAATCCGATGATTTCACCGATCATTTCTTCTCTAGACTTAATGCTTACTAATGCATCAAGGTTGTTGTCACCAACATAGAAAGTTTCTTGTACGAAAGCTGATTTTAAAGCCGGCTTCTCTTCTTTTTTTCTAAAATCTTTGATTAATTTTGCCGGAGCGTTAGCCGTTTCAGCAATCATTAATGCAGAGTTACCTTTGAAAGTTTCGAACATTTCAGAGAAATCAATCCCGTCAATTTGTTCCATTGCTTTTTGCAAAAGTGTATTTTTTACCACTTTTACTTTAATATTTTGCTTGAAAGCCTGTCTTCTGAAGTCAGAAGATTTAGCAGCGTTCAAACCGTCTAGATCTGCTACATAAACTACTTTAGCATCCTGAAGCAAATCTTTGATCTCTTGTATTGCTACAACTTTTTGGTCTTTTGTCATTGTCTTAAGGATTATAATTAGTTAACAGATTTACTATCAATTGCAATACCCGGGCTCATTGTAGAAGACAAATAAATGCTCTTCACATAAGTACCTTTAGCAGCAGTTGGTTTCATTTTGATCAAAGTAGAGATTAATTCCTGAGCATTCTCCTTGATTTTAGCAGCATCGAAAGATACTTTACCAATACCAGCGTGGATAATACCGTATTTATCTACTTTAAAGTCAATTTTACCAGCTTTTACTTCAGTTACTGCTTTACCAATTTCCATCGTTACAGTACCTGATTTAGGGTTAGGCATCAAACCTCTTGGTCCTAATACTCTACCCAAAGGTCCTAATTTACCCATAACAGCTGGCATAGTAACGATAACGTCAACATCCGTCCAACCATCTTTTATTTTTTGTAAATATTCGTCAAGACCTACATAATCAGCACCAGCTGCTTTAGCTTCAGCTTCTTTATCCGGAGTTACTAAAGCCAAAACTTTAACATCTTTACCGGTACCGTGAGGAAGAGATACTACACCTCTTACCATTTGGTTTGCTTTTCTTGGATCTACACCCAATCTTACAGCGATATCTACAGAAGCATCAAACTTTGCAGTGTTTACTTCTTTTACAAGAGCAGCACCTTCTTCAAGGTTATAAATTCTTCCTTTTTCTACTTTGCTTAAAGCTTCCTTTTGCTTTTTAGTTAATTTTGCCATTTCTCTTAGTTTTAAGCGTTAGTTGGTTTAGTTCCTGTTACTCTTAATCCCATAGATCTAGCAGTACCTGCAACCATAGAAAGAGCAGAGTCCAAAGTAAAACAGTTAAGATCTGTCATCTTATCTTCAGCGATCTTTTGAACCTGAGCCCAAGATACAGCACCTACTTTGTTTCTGTTTGGTTCACCGGATCCTCCTTTGATTTTAGCTGCATCCATTAACTGAATTGCTGCAGGTGGAGTTTTAATAACGAATTCAAAAGATTTGTCTTCGTACACTGTAATTACTACAGGTAAAACTTGACCTGGCTTATCCTGAGTTCTTCCGTTAAATTGTTTACAAAACTCCATGATGTTCACACCCGCAGAACCTAATGCAGGACCTACTGGTGGAGATGGGTTTGCTGCTCCTCCTTTTACTTGGAGCTTAACCATTTTAAAGACTTTTTTAGCCATTGTTTGTTTTTTAAAAATTGAATAATTAATGAGTTTGGAAGCATTTATTATTCAGCAGGTTACCGCACTCACATAAAGTAAACCTACTTTTCGGACTGCAAAATTATGAAATTATTTTTAATTAGCAAATACTTAACTCATTAAATTTCAGAAATAACCAAATTAAATAAGATTTCTATAAGCCATAATAATAGATTTAATTTTCCCCGAAGAAATCAGGAGTCAACTTTTCTAACGGAATCTGCACGCCTAATCTAATTTGCTCGTAAGGAAAATACTTTATTCCGTGTTGAAACTGAGCAAACCATAACGTCTTTCTCACACTAAAATTCAATCTGGAAGAAAATATCATCGGTCTGTCTCCGTAATCTTCGACTCTCTTAATCCAGCCGTTATATCCTGAAAAAGTATTTTCCAAGCTTAAATTTTTATGTTTTAAGATTAATTTAAAGCCATACATTATAGCGTCATCCTGCACATTTAAATTTGGAGTTTGCACATCCCATGAAAAAAAACCGACATCAGATACCAGTCGGACTTCTTCTATAAAAGAATTATCAAACAGAAAAGATTTGCCCAATTCAAAATCAAAGTAATATCCTGCAGTATTAAAAAATCGTCTGTTTCTGAAATCACTTCCCGAAGCCGTCTTCAATGTTGAATTTAAAACCAATGCAGGTCTGCTTCTTTTTTCAGATAAAATCTTTATCCTGGTTTGTATATAAAAATCACCCGTAGCAAAACCACTGTTCTTCTGCATTGCTCTTCGTGAAACAATTTCATCCGTTACAGAATAATGCTCAACCAAAGTTTTCCAGATTTTTACTGAAACTTTCTCAGGAATAAGCGGAATCTCAACCTTCAAATTGTTAGACAAGGTTTGGTCTCCATGCCCAAAGTAATAATCACCAGTTACAGTTAGAGTTGTGTTTTCAGGAATCAATGCATCAGTAAATTCAGGGACAGGATTGGCATTTGGTCCAAAATAATTTGTGGTGTGATGGATCAGTGTTTGCGAATATAATACCTGAATAAAGAAAACCGTAATTAGAAGATAAAGACCTTTCATTTTCACTGTTATTAATTTTAGACAAAAATAAAATAAAAAGCTTAATTATTTTAAGTAAGTAATCTTAAACATCATTGACCTGAAATATTAAAAAAGAAAAAACCAACCTGAAGATTCAGATTGGTTCTCTATTATTTTTAAAAAAAAGTTTTATACTTTTTCTACTTGTCCAAAACTTAATTCCATTGGAGTTTTTCTTCCGAAGATCAAAACTGATACTTCAACTTTCTTTTTATCCTCAAGAATTTTTTCTACTGTACCGTTGAATCCGTTAAACGGACCATCAATTACTTTCACATTTTCACCAACGATGAAAGGAATCTCAGCATCAGAAGCAAATTCTGAAAGTTCATCCATTCTGCCAAGCATTCTGTTAACCTCAGATTTTCTCATTGGAACAGGATCTCCTCCTTTGGTTAAACTTAAGAAAGAAATAACACCAGGAATATTCTTGATAACGTGAGGAATTTCTCCCATCAACTCAGCTTCTACCATCAGATAACCAGGATAATATGGTCTTTCTTTTGGAACTTTCTTCCCATTTCTAAGCTGAATAACCTTTTCCATAGGAATCACTACCTGAGTAACATACTGCTCAAACCCTAAACGTTTGATTTCTGTCTCAATATAGTTTTTCACTTTATTTTCCTGTCCGCTGATTGCTTTCAGCACATACCATTTCAATTCGCTCATTATGGGAAAATACTTTATTAGTTGAAGGTATTAATTAGAATTCCGATGATGTTGCTGATTGATTTTGAGAACAATTCATCAACGCCGAAGGTAAATAATGCCAAAATAACGGTTGCTACAGTTACTACAATAGTAGAAGACTGTAAGTCAGACCACTTTGGCCACTCTACTTTGTGTCTAAATTCGTGATAAGAACCTTTTAAAAATTCTACTAAGCTCATTATTTTCTTTTTGCACGGGCACAAGGATTCGAACCCTGATCAACGGTGTTGGAGACCGGTATCCTACCATTGGACGATGCCCGTAGATTAAAAGTTCCGTAAGTTTCCTTACGGAACTTTAATTTATTTTAAGATGATTAGTCTAAGATTTCAGTAACCTGACCTGAACCAACTGTTCTACCTCCTTCTCTGATCGCAAATCTAAGACCTACGTTAAGAGCGATTGGTTGTAACAATTCTACAGTGATCTCTAAGTTATCACCAGGCATTACCATTTCTACACCTTCTGGTAAGAAGATTTCACCTGTAACGTCAGTAGTTCTTACATAGAACTGAGGACGGTATTTGTTGTGGAATGGAGTGTGACGTCCACCTTCTTCTTTAGAAAGGATATAAACTGAAGCTTTGAATTTCTTGTGAGGCTTCACAGAATCTTTCTTAGCGATAACCATACCTCTCTTGATGTCAGTTTTTTCAATACCTCTCAACAATAGACCTACGTTATCTCCAGCTTCTCCTCTATCTAGGATTTTTCTGAACATTTCAACTCCTGTAATAGTAGAAGTCAATTTTTCTTCACCCATACCGATGATATCTACAGGATCTCCTGTATTGATAATACCAGCTTCGATTCTACCAGTTGCAACAGTACCTCTACCTGTAATAGAGAATACGTCTTCGATTGGCATCAAGAATGGCTTATCAGTATCTCTTGGTGGTTGTTGGATCCACTCGTCAACAGCATCCATTAATGCTTCAACAGATTTGAACCATTGGTCATCAGTCTTAGCACCTCCTTCAGCAGTAGCAGCTGTAAGAGCACCTAAAGCTGAACCTTGAATTACTGGAGAGTTATCTCCGTCAAATTCGTAAGTAGACAATAAGTCTCTCAATTCCATTTCAACTAGCTCTAATAACTCAGCATCATCTACCATGTCAACTTTGTTCATGAAAACAACGATTCTAGGTACGTTTACCTGACGACATAGAAGGATGTGCTCTCTAGTTTGAGGCATTGGTCCGTCTGTAGCAGCACATACAACGATAGCACCGTCCATCTGAGCAGCACCAGTTACCATGTTCTTTACGTAATCTGCGTGACCTGGACAGTCAACGTGAGCGTAATGTCTTTTTTCAGTTTCGTATTCGATGTGAGCAGTATTGATAGTAATCCCTCTTTCTTTTTCTTCTGGAGCAGAGTCAATAGAAGAGAAATCTTTTTTCTCAGCAAGACCTTTGCTAGCCAATACAGCAGAAATTGCTGCAGTAAGTGTAGTTTTACCATGGTCAACGTGACCAATAGTACCAATGTTCAAGTGTGGTTTGTTACGATTAAACGTTTCCTTTGCCATGATTTAAATTATTTATTTTATTGTTTATTCAAATTTTCGGTGTGCAAATATAATGAATTTTTAAATACTAAAATCTTTTTGTAGAAAAAAAGTTTAATATTCAAATCCAAAATCTGCAAACCTTTATTTTTTGTATATTGGAGTTGCAAATTTATAACAAAAAAATGAATTAAAAAAAACAGTTTACAAATCCAGGATCATTTTTCTATCGTATATTTAAACGAACTACTAATTAAAATAAATTTTTATGAAAAAACTATTCAACTTTTGTCTGGCTACTTTTGCATTTGTCACGATTTTCTCATGTGATGACGATGACAACACTAGTATGCCCGAAATCCCAACCGTAGGTCCCGACGTTATGGTTTACGGATTGAGTGCCAATAATGAGCTCTTAGCTTTTAATGCTAAAAATCCCAATGTTTTCACATCTACGAAGCCTATCACAGGACTTGGCTCAGGAGAAAAACTACTAAGTATTGATTTCAGACCTGCTACAGGTGAGCTTTACGCTGTATCGAGTGCAAGCAAATTTTATATCATCAATACAACAACTGCCACTTCAAGAGCAGTAAGCACAACAGCTTTCTCTCCTGTGATTTCAGGAGCAATTGCTTCAATAGACTTTAATCCTACGGTTGACCGTATAAGATTGGTTACGAGTACAGGACAGAACCTTCGTCTTAATCCGGAAAACGGCGCAGTAGCAGCTACTGATACAAGTATTGCTACTACAGCTTCTATTTCGGGTATTGCGTATACGAACAGTAAATCTGGTGCTGCATCAACAATTTTGTACGATCTGGATTTAACTTCAGGTAAATTATTCAAGCAGGATCCTCCCAACAACGGAACTTTGGTTGAAGTAGGAAGTTTAGGCTTAACATTTACAGGTCAGGCTGCATTTGATATCAATCCTGAAAATACAGTTGCATTGATGGCTGTGACAAGCGGAGGTCAAAATGCTTTGTATACTGTAGATCTAAATTCCGGAAAAGCATCAAGCATCGGTACATTAAGTCAAAAGGTTGTTGATTTAGCGATTCCAACAAATCCTGTTGCTTATGCAATTGATAACGCAAATGCATTGCAGATTTTTGACCCAAACAATCCTGCAACTCCTGTTACCAAAGCAATTACAGGATTACAGACTGGTGAAAATATTTTAGGAATTGATTTCAGACCATTGAACGGACAACTTTACGCTTTAGGAAGCTCAAGCAGAATCTATACGATCAATTTAGGAACATGGGCTGCAACACAAGTTGGTACCGGTACACTTCCTACCCCACTTGCAGGAACTGAATTTGGATTTGATTTCAATCCTACCGTTGATAAAATAAGAGTAGTAAGCAATACTGGACAAAATTTAAGATTAGATCCTGTTACAGGAGGAATCACTGCAACTGATACCCCATTAAATCCTACACCAGTTTCAGTAGGTGCAGCAGCATATTCTGATAATTTTGCAGGTGCTACTACAACTTCATTATTTGTCATTGATACCAATACAGATAAATTATATTTACAAAATCCACCAAACAATGGTACCTTGGTTGAAAGAGGTTCTCTGGGAATCAATATTGATGGAGCCAATGGTTTTGATATCGGAAGTACAAGTCAGAAAGCTTATTTAGTAGCTTCTGTTGGTGGAACTACAAGAATTTATACCGTAAACACTACCAATGGGTCTACAGCTTCCCTCGCTACTTACCCAAATCCTGTAAAAGGATTTACAGTTGGCTTAGGATTCTAAAAATACAATCTTGATATTCATTATAAAGAAGCGCGGAATAGAAAAATCTATTCCGCGCTTCACTTTTAATATAGATGAATGAAGGAAAAACTTAATTGATTTCTGCTTTTTTAGATTTATTAAATATCCAGAATATAATCGGGAAGATTAATAAAGTCAGAAAAGTTGCCGTAATTAAACCGCCAATGATTACAATCGCTAGAGGTTTCTGAGATTCCGAACCGATTCCTGTGGAAAGCGCTGCGGGTAAAAGTCCGATCGATGCCATCAAAGCTGTCATGATTACTGGTCGCGTTCTGGATTTGACTCCATTTAAAATAGCCTCGTCCAATTGCAATCCGTTTTTGACGTTCTGATGAAATTCTGTAATGAGAATAACTCCATTTTGGATACATATTCCTAAAAGAGCAATCATCCCGACTCCTGCCGAAATTCCAAAATTCATTCCGGTCAGATGAAGAGCGATAATTCCGCCGATTAGAGCAAAAGGTACATTCGCTAAAACCAAAAGCGAATCTTTCATATTTCCAAAAAGAATAAATAGAAGAAAGAAAATCCCTAAAATACTGATCGGAACTACCTGCGCCAATCTTCCGGAAGCACGCTGCTGATTTTCAAATTGTCCCGTCCAGCCCACAGAATATCCGTCCGGAATATCAATTTTCGCAACCTCTTTCTGCGCATCACCGATCGTACCGCCCAAATCACGGTCACGAATTGAGAATTTAATTCCGATATATCTTTTAATATCATCTCGATAAATAAAAGCTGCCCCATTATCTTTCACAATTGTACTGATTTCCTTTAAAGGAATTTTTGCCCCATCTTGCGTAGGAACCATCAGAGAAGCAATATCTTTTTCGTCTTTTCTGTACTGTTCAGAATATCTCAAACGAATCGGGAATTTTCTTTCACCATCAAACATTTCTGAAGCTGTTTTTCCACCGAAAGCCATTTCCAAAACAGATTGCGCATCATCGGGCATCACTCCGTAAGCAGCCATTTTATCTCTGTCGAGAACTACACTTACCTCCGGCTGACCAATGTTTTTAATAATTCCTGCATCTTTTACCCCTTCAACATTTTTTATGGATTTTAAAACCTCATCGGCTAATTTGTCTAAAGTCTGCAAGTTATCACCGTAAATTTTAATTCCGTTTTCTGCCTTAAAACCTGCAACAGCTTCTGCCACATTATCTGAAATCGGCTGAGAATAATTAAAGGTAATTCCCTGATAATTTCTAAGTTTTTTATCGATTTCTTCTACCAACTGCTCGTAATTAATCCTGCGTTTCCATTCGTCTTTTGGTTTTAGATTCACGGCAAACTGCACAAATCCGAATCCGTTTGGATCTGTTCCGTCGTTGCTTCGTCCCGTTTGTGCCAAAACATCGGTGACTTCGGGAACACTCATGATATCTTTCTTCAAAATATGGGCGGTTTTCAAAGATTCTTTTAATGAAGAGCTCATCGGCATTTCGGCGGTGATCCAAAGTGAACCTTCATTCAGTTGCGGCAAAAATTCTGTTCCTAAAAATTTACCTGAAAACAGAGTGATTGCTACAAACGAAATTGAAATAATTAAACCTAATTTTTTATGTTTAAAAGTAAAATTAAAGCCTTGTAAAACAATTCTGTCCCAAAAATTTACGAATGGATTATTCTTTTCTCTCACATTTTTATTTAAAAGAAGATGCGAAAGAACAGGAACGAGAGTCAATGTAAAAATCAAAGCTCCGATCAATGCAAAACCCAAAGTAAATGCCAAAGGTGAAAACATTTTCCCTTCTACTTTCTGAAATGAGAAAATCGGAATTAAAGAAGTGATGATAATTAATTTTGAAAAGAAAATCGCTTTTCCAAGACCGGTTCCTGTTTGTTTGATCCAACCTGCTTTTGCCATTTTGTTAAATCTTTCCGGACCGTATTTCTTAGCTTTATGATCAAGCATTACGAAAATTCCTTCGACCATGACGACGGCTCCATCTATGATGATTCCAAAATCGACAGCTCCGAGCGAAAGCAAATTGGCACTCATTCCTGCCATTTTTAAACATAAAAATGCAAACAATAATGATAATGGAATAATGATGGAAACAATCAAAGTCGTTCGCCAATCTGCCATGAAAATCAAAACGATGACCGTTACCAAAATAATTCCTTCCAGCAAATTGTGCATTACCGTTTCTGTAGTAAAATCCATCAGATTATCGCGGTCGTAGAAAGTGACCATTTTGACATCTTTGGGAAGTATTTTTTCGTTGAGTTCTTTAATTTTAGCTTTTACACCGACCAAAACTTCACGCGGATTTTCACCTTTCCGCATCACCACAATTCCTTCAACGGTATCTTCGTGATTGTTTAATCCGGCCTGTCCTACTCTCGGCATCGAACTTTCATGAACTTCGGCAACATTTTTTACCAAAACCGGATTTCCGCTGTCATTCTGAATGGTAATGTTTCCAATATCTTCATTCGATTGCACCAAACCAATTCCTCTTACAACATAGGCTTGTCCGTTTTTCTCGATAACATCTCCACCGACGTTCAGATTGCTTTTGGTAACCGCTTCATAAACCTGTAACGGAGTCAAATTGTATTTATCTAAAGCTCTCGGATCAATGCTCAATTCGTAAATTTTATCCTGACCTCCGAAAACATTGATGTCTGCAACTCCCGGAACACCTCTTAAAGCACGGTCAATGACCCAATTTTGTAACGTTAATAATTCTCTGGAATCTTTCTTTTTACTTTCTAAAGTATATCTGAAAATTTCTCCGGTCGGTCCGTAAGGTGGCTGTACTTCGGGATCAACTTCATCAGGAAGACTTACGTTTCTCAATTGATTGTTGACCTGATTTCGGGCAAACATATCATCTACTCCATCGTCAAAGAGAATTTTCACAATTGAAAGTCCGAACATGGTCGTACTTCTCACACTCGTTTTTTTCTGAACCGGACTCATTGCCAATTCAATCGGAGTCGTAACAAAACGCTCAACTTCTTCAGCACTCCTTCCGTTCCATTGGGTGATGATGACAATTTGGGTATTGGTAACATCGGGAAAAGCTTCAATAGGCATATTTTTGAAACTGATAAAACCTGCAACCGCTAAGATTGCCACCCAAATAAATGTGAAGGCTTTATTTTTGAGTGAGAACGAAATTATATTTTTAATGAATTTATTCATGATCAATTTTTGGTGACCTAAAAAAGTCGTTGAAAGAAATTTTTAAAACTTAAAGTTTTTGAACCATTAAGTTTTGATTAAGGAGTTTAGGTTATTAAGGATTCGCAAGCGAATTGAGGAATGCAGAATACTTTAAAATTTAAAACACATGAGTCATATGGGACTTTGAAAGTAATTTGCAGAAAAGAACACATTAGAAGAAAATCAAGATTTTCCGATAGTTTAAATAAAATTTAATTATTCAAAGAGCGGTAAATCAACAATTGATTATTGGTGATAACCAATTCTCCATCATTCAAACCTTCTGAAATATATATGACATCACCTAATTGTTTTAAAACTTTTACTTCTTTTACTTTTACATCTGTTCTTGATTTGAAAACCACTACAAAACTTCTGTTGTCATCAAAAATCACCGCTTTTGAAGGAACGGTAAGAGCCGTTTTATTTTCAGAACTTGAAACTTTGATCGTAGCTTTACTTTCGGGAATCAATAATCCGTTTGCGTTATCCAAAACAACTCTTGCCTGCATCGCATTGGTTTCGGGATCGATGATTTTAAATATTTTATCAATTTTTCCGTAAAAAACTTTGTCGGGATATGACAATGTGGAAACCTGTGCAGACATTCCGAGGCTTATTTTATCAATATCCGATTCATTGACATTCATGATTGCCCAAAGATTGGTGGTATTGGCAACATCAAAGATGTTTTCGCTTCGGTCACTTCGCAGCTGCATATCTTTGTTGATGTTTTTCTGAACAATATATCCGCTGATCGGTGCTACAACACTGTATAAATTTCCTTTTTTCACATTGTACACCGTACTTACTGCTGAAGCTCTCTGCATCTGATCCTGCGCTTTTTGTAACTGACTTTTTGCTTCCGAAACATCCCTTTCCGTATTTAATTTCCCTTCATACATTTCTCTTGCTACACGCAGATTATTTTGTGCTACGACCAAATCTGTCTTCGCGTCACTCACATCTTTCTGTACTTCCGCCAATTCTGTACTTCGAATTGTCGCGAGAATCTGTCCTTTTTTCACATAATCTCCCAACTCGACATTCACACTCAAAACATTTCCTCCAACCAATGGATAAACATCAATGTATGAATTTCTGTCTGCCGATATTTTTCCGTAAAAACTATACACATCTTCTATATTTTTCTGCTCTACTTTTGCTGTAGTGATCGATTGAAGCATGGTATTACTCATTTCATAACCTTTGGATTGCGGTGCTTTAGGTTCTTCTTTTTTGGAACAAGACCATAAAGAAATTATGACCAAAACTGGGATTATTAAATTTTTCATTTTTAATAGAAGATTTTTGTTTGTACTAATTGATTGAGTTGTTCCGCAGACTGAATGAGATCATTTTTCATATCATAAATCTGAAGTGCCGTTTGACGATAGCTTTCCATGAAGTCGGTGAATTCTATGAGACTTACGTTTCCGTTTCTGAAGTTTTTCAGGATTCCGTTGTAAACGAGATCGAGGTTATCAAGATCTGTAGATTTTATTTCGAGCAACTGATCATATTGATTTTTCCAGATCTGAAAAGCCGATTCTACTTTTGTTTCGAGATTTAGTTTCTGAAATTCTGCGTTTTTCTGATTCTGCTGAATGGCATAATTGGCCTTTTCTACATTTCCTCTGTTGCTTTTCCATAACGGTAAAGGAATTCCGACCATCAGATTGACTTCATTTTTAAAAGTTCCGGAGTTCTGATCATATCCTGCTCCAAGATTTAAGTCGGGAACATTAAGAGATTTTTGCCATTGTGCATAAAGCTTGCTATTGTCAATCAGTTTTAAATTAAATAAATAATCTGCATTATTTTCCAGTGCTTTTCTTTTCAAGTCATCGTCGTTTCCGAAAGGTTGTGATGCAAGAATTTCTTTGACTTCCAAGTCTGAAATCTGTGGTTCTATATTTTCTGTAATTCCGGTCAGAACCTTTAAATTCTGATCAAACTCCAAAATGCTTTTGTTGATTCCAAGCTTGTCATTATTTAACTGAATAACGATACTTTGTAATCTTACCTCATCTTTCAAAGAAACATTTCCTTTTGCCGACTGTACTTTATAAGCTTTCAGAAGGTCATTCATGTACCCTAATTGCTTATTTGTGTTTTCAAGCTTCAGTTTTTCGTAATAAAGATTGTAGTAATTGGTGTGAAGCTGAGTTTTGAGCTCTACCAGAAGCTGAGAAAACTGTAGTTGGGCCAACTCTTTATTAGATTTTGCAAAAGCGATTTCGTTTTTCTTTTTTCCGCCCATGTAAATCAATTGGGAAACTTCTGCACCTTTTGCTCTTCCTACATCAAAAGCTCTTCTGTCTTCGGGATTATAAGCATTAACGTAACCGCTCAGTTGCGGCAGTTCCCAGATTTTTGCCTGCAAAATATCTGCATCGGCAATGTTGATATTGTACTGTTCGGCAAGAAGCTGAAGATTGTTTTTCTGAAAAGCGTTTTCGCAATCCAGAAGTGACATTTGCTGTTGCGCTGTTATTACAGACGAAATAATAACAAACAGCCGTGCAATTTTGTTCATTCTCTCAAGTTTGATGGCAAAAATGCAGTTGCTCGATTAAAATGAACTTAAAGGAGACTTAAAATAAAATTAAATTTGGTTTTGGGGAATTTTGAAGCTTAGAAAAGTAAAGAAAATTTTATTTTTATTTGTAACTCAAATTATTTAAGCGCAAAGTAAAACAAAGTTTTTTTTAAACTCTATGTGAAAATTTTAAGGGTAAACAAAGCCGTTTCACTTAGCCAAGTGAAACTATTTTCTTGATCAGGTGAGTTTACTTATTAAAAATCACGCTAAATTTATTGAGATTTTTCTCAGGAGAAGAATAGCGTATTTCTGCGCCGTGATATTCAAGAATTCTTTTGACAATACGAAGTCCTAAACCTGAACCTGCAATATGTTGGGAGTTGTTTCCTCTCATAAAAGCATCAAATAATTTTGACTGCTCTTCTTCTGAAATTGTGTTTCCAACAGATACTATATCAACAACAAGATTTTTTTCGTCTTCTGTAATTAAAACTTGTGCATCAGAATCTTCAGAATAAACGGCGGCATTTTTCAGTAAATTAATAAAAACAATATCAAGCAAAGACTGTACACCCTGAATGGTCAAAAAATCATACTCAGATTCATTTTCAGAGATCAGAAAATCCATTTTGAGGTTTGGATAGCTTTTTTGCACACTTTCGAAAGACTCAAAAATAACTTCATCAATTCTTACTTCCTCATAAATACTCTGGATATTTTCTTTGTCGAATTTCGTAAGTAAAAGAAGCGAGTTTGTAAGATCCGATAACTGATAAACATCTTTCTGCATCTGTTTTAGTGCGGAAAGAGTTTCGGGAGAATGTTGGGTAAGTTTAATTAAATTTTCAAGTTGAAAAGCCATTCTCGTAATCGGAGTACGGATCTCATGAGAAGCACTTGCAGTAAAATCTTTCTGTGACTGGAAAACATCATTTAATCTTACGATCATCGTATTGAAAGATTTTGCAAGAATACTTATTTCATCATTGGAATGTTCTACAGGAATCTGTGTGGTGAGTTTATGTGCCGTAACTTCAGAAATTTCATTATTGAGATCTTCCAGCGGGCGCAGAAATTTACCCATAAAATAATAACTGAAAAACCCGATGAGAAGCGTACTTGTAATATAAGCCGTGATCAGAAGATATTTTAAATAATCCAGTTTTGATTGTCCATTGGTGTCAAAAGCACTTGTTAGAATGTAGTAATTTTCGCCATTGATCTTTCTCAAAGCCGCATACACTTCCGGAAATGCCTTTTCTCTATGAATGGATTTTTTCTGATCAAGATCTTTCAACAGATTTTTGTCCCAGGTAACTTCTCTGTCTTTTATCGTGCTGTAAATGAGCTCTTTGTTTGAATTAAAAATCAAAATGGTCTCATTTAGCAAAATGTTATCAGAATTTTCATTAAAAAAGATCGGAGCTTCCTGTTCAAAATTTTTAGATTTTGATATAAAGTTGGTGGTAAAATCCAGCCTTCGTTCAAATCTTTCTTTAAATTCTTCTTTCCGGAAATCATTAAAGGAAGCATACACGATGATCAGAACAATACCAAAAAGTAATGAGAACGAAATACTGAGCGTCAGTGCAATTTTCCTTTTTAAAGACATCTATAAAGGATTTAAATAATATCCGAAACCAGATCTTGTATGAATAAGCTTCACTTTAAAATCTTTATCAATTTTCTTTCTTAAAAAATTGATGTATACCTCAACTGTGTTGGTATTGGTATTAAAATTATGTTCCCAAACATTTTCGGTAATCTGTTGTTTAGAAACCGTTCTTCCCTGCGCTTCTGCCAAATAAGTCAACAGCTGAAATTCTTTAAGCGTCAATGCAATTTCGTTTCCTGCGCGAAAAACTTTCTGTTCGGTTTTATTAATAATTAAATCGTCTATTCTGATCATATCCTGATCTGCATTATCTTCAGGAATTTTTCTTCTTAATAGAGAATTCATTCTTAACAGTAACTCTTCAAACTGAAAAGGTTTCACCAAATAATCATCTGCCAATCTTGTGAAGGCATCTTTTTTATCCGAAATATCGCCGTAAGCAGAAATAATAATGATGGGTGTGTTTTTATCGAAAGAGCGTATGGTCTGGCAAACATCAAGTCCGTTGATCTTTGGAACGTTGATATCTAAAAGATACAAATCATAGGAATTGTTTTTTATCTGGCGGAGAAAAGTTTCTCCGTCGTAAATTCTGTCGGTAGTAAAACGGTTTGACTCTAAAAACTTACTCAGTTCTGCCGAGAGAATGAGATCGTCTTCCAAAAGAAGAATATTCATCAAAAAATTATTTGATACGAATTTAATGAAAAAATAATGATGTTTTGGCCTTGAGACAGTTTAGAATGGGTTTAAACATTAAGATGTTAAAATGACATTCTGTTCAAAGCTATTGGTTTAAATGGTTTTAGTTTTTCAATTATGATTCATTAAAATAATATTAAACTTTATAATTCTATTATTTTAAAAATGAAATTTCCTTTCCCTGTCCCTCAATTTTGAAATGAAATTTCCTTTCCCCAACTCTAAAATGTGGAAAATTTCATGTAATAGTCTAGATAATTTTATCAATAGAAACAAAAAATCCTCAGATATTTCTATCTGAGGATTTTGGCTGATCGGTTTCCCGTTTTGCGGAGAGAGAGGGATTCGAACCCCCGGACCTGTTACAGTCAATAGTTTTCAAGACTATCGCAATCGACCACTCTGCCATCTCTCCATAAACACCGAATATATCGTTGTTTTTTGGTGGTGCAAATATAATACGTTTTTTTTAATCTTCAAAATATATTTTCAAATTTTAAAAAGAAGATGTGTGATTGTTTATATAGTTTTAATATAAGACTAAAAAATTTTGAAAAAAAATATCCCGAAGAAATCGGGATGAAAAGTGAGCCAACTACGGGACTTGAACCCGTGACCTCTTCCTTACCAAGGAAGCACTCTACCGCTGAGCTAAGTCGGCATTAAAAGAAAAAAATCACGCTGTACAAGGGTGATTTTTTTGAGCGGAAGACGAGGGTCGAACTCGCGACATTCAGCTTGGAAGGCTGACGCTCTACCAACTGAGCTACTTCCGCAATTTTGTTTCCAAAATTATTGGTAAACGCTGTGCAAACTTAGGAAAAACCCTTAAAATCTGCAAGACTTTTTTTAATATAAAATGTGGGGAGAGCAGGATTCGAACCTGCGAAGCCGAAGCAACTGAGTTACAGTCAGTCCCATTTAGCCACTCTGGAATCTCCCCAGATATTTTATATTAAATTGAGCCTCCAGAGGGACTCGAACCCACGACCTGCTGATTACAAATCAGCTGCTCTAGCCAACTGAGCTATGGAGGCAATTTAATAAAAACTGAAAGCTATCAGAGAAATCTACTCTGTGCTGCATCAGCAGTTAAAAAAAATCACGCCAGATGCGGTGTGAAATTGAGCGGAAGACGAGGGTCGAACTCGCGACATTCAGCTTGGAAGGCTGACGCTCTACCAACTGAGCTACTTCCGCAATTTTGTTTCCAAAATCATTGGTAACGGTCTGCAAATCTAGAAAAATTCTTTTAAACCTGCAAGACTTTTTTTAATATAAAATGTGGGGAGAGCAGGATTCGAACCTGCGAAGCCGAAGCAACTGAGTTACAGTCAGTCCCATTTAGCCACTCTGGAATCTCCCCAGATATTTTATATTAAATGAGCCTCCAGAGGGACTCGAACCCACGACCTGCTGATTACAAATCAGCTGCTCTAGCCAACTGAGCTATGGAGGCAAAATTAAAAAGATTTCAAAAGATCAATGTTCCTTTTTGCGAGTGCAAATATAGAACAGATTTTTTGAAATCTCAAACTTTTTAGTAAACTTTTTTTACTTTATTTTTTATGCTAATTCTTTTTTCTTGATTAACAGTTTCTTAGCAGCATCCACGCATAGATCCAAACTCTCTTCAAAACTCGTACTTGTCTTTTTTACTACGATATCGTCTCCCGGAACTACCAAAATAAGCTCGGTTGTTTTGTTTGCTTTTTCAGAATTGTTTTCAACTTTCAAAAATACTTTGCATTCCTGAAGTTTGTCATAAAACGTATTAAGCTTACTTACTTTTTTGTCAACATGTGACTCTAACGGTTCGTGCGGAGTTAAGCCGATTGCCTGTACTGAAATCTTCATAATTCTTCTTTTTTGACAGCTCTTGGATGAGCCTGGTTAAACACTTTTTTTAACTGTTCTATATTGGCATTCGTGTACACCTGTGTGCTTGCAAGACTGGAATGACCTAATATTTTTTTTACTTTCGAAATCTCTGCCCCATTGTCTAAAACATGTGTAGCAAAGCTATGTCTCAGAATGTGAGGACTTGTTTTTTTCTTCGAAGTTACAAGACCAAGGTACTTATTAACTACTACATAAACAAATTTTTCCGTCAGTTTTTTTCCTTGTCTGTTGACAAAAAAATAGGATTTAAATTCTTCCTTAGGTTTTCGGATCTGCAGATAATTTGAAAGTAGATTAGCCAAATCTTCCGATATAGGAATATATCTTTCTTTATTTCCCTTCCCTAAGATCTTTAGTTGTTGAACTTCTAAGTTTACACTTTCAAATATTAAGCCACAAAGTTCCGCCTTACGAATTCCTGTCTGGTATAAAACCTCAACAATGCAACGATCCAAAATATCAGCTTTATCCATTATGTCGTTCTGAAGCACTTCCATTTCTTCCTGAGACATGGGAACCTGCTTTTCTGCATAAAATTTCAAGGAAGTGACTGTTTCTAAAGGTGAAATTTCAATCTCGCCCAATCTTAAAAGAAAAAGGTAAAAACTCCGAAGGGATGAAAGCTTTCGATTGATCGTTCTTTTTGAAATATTGTTTTCACTCAGCTCGACGATAAAGTTTCTGATCACTTTTTTATCGGCTTTCACAATATTTTCAGAAGATTCCGTTTTGAGGCAGAAAGCATAAAAATCGTCGAGATCTCTGCGATAACCTGTGATGGTGTGAGTTGAATACCTCTTTTCGAGTTGTAAATAATCTAAAAATTTCTCCCGCATAGTATATGTTTAAAAACAAAAAAATCACTTCTCAAATATAACTATTTAAGAAGTGATTTAGTATGTGTTTAAGAAAATTTCTTAAGCTTGTTCTTCCTTGCTTAATCCTCTTTGCTTATAAGCTGCTTTCAGCCTAGATTGTCTAAGAGTTACAGAAGGCTTAATAAAAGCTTGTCTAGATCTTAATTGACGAACTGTACCAGTTTTATCAAATTTTCTCTTGTATTTTTTTAGTGCTCTATCGATGGATTCACCATCCTTTACAGGTATTATTAACATAATTTACATCTCATTTTGGATTGCAAAAATATAACTTTTTTCCTAAACAGCAAATTATTTCCATTAAAATTGACATTAATTTCAAATTATTACAATCCTATTTTTACTATGAATTAAATTTAAACAAAATATCGTACCTTTGCCGTTACTAATTCATGGGGTTGACTGGTTTCGACAGCAAGACCAATGGGTAAGTAAGCATGCAGAGAACCGTAGCGCGATCTCTTTAATCCCTTGCTACAAACTTTTAACTGGCAACGAAGAGTTCGCTCTTGCAGCTTAATCCGAATAAAGTAAGATTTCAAGCGCTTTCCCGAAGATAGTAAGGAAGCAAGATGTCTCACAAATGCTCTGTTCTGCGGCGTTTGATTCTGAGATATAGTAATGCAGAAATAAGGTTTCGGATGCTTTGACCGAAACTCGAAAATTTCAGAAGCTAAGGTTTAAGTTGGGTGTTTGCTCTCTGCTTAAGCACAAAAATCAATAGTAAAATAAGCATGTAGAAATCTTATGTATTGCTTGTTTGGACGAGGGTTCGAATCCCTCCAACTCCACTTTAAGTTTAAAAAGAACTCAATATTTGAGTTCTTTTTTTTTATTTTAACATACCATGATTTTAATCTCAATTTAAAAAAGGCACAGTATATGCTAATACTAAAGTATAACACCTAAAAAATTATTATTATGAGAAGTTTACTATGGTTAGTCGCAGTTATTTGTATCATCGTTTGGCTTCTAGGAATGCTAAATGTTGTTCCGGGAATTGGTACAAGTTCTTTAGTACATGTATTGTTGGTAATCGCTATTATTGTAGTACTTTACAATATTATTAGCGGCAGAAAACCGCTTGATTAATAAATCAAACTAAAACTATTTAAAGAAAAAAATACCAGCAGTTTCTGTTGGTATTTTTTTTTGGAAGAATAAGTAAAAATTAAAATTTACTTTAGTATCCTCTGTTCTGCATCAGGTAAACCAGAACACGTAATTCTCCATCCATCGCATACTGGGTAATCGAGAATAACCTTTGTCCAGAATCGCAATCAGTTTGGTATTATAAGCATCTCATAATACTCAAATCTGATCATACTTGTTCTTCCAGAAATATATTTAAATTAAAAAAACTTTAGAAAATAATTATTTTAGAAGGTTTATACTCTATACTCCTTTGTGAAAATAGACATTACGTTTTAAAATCAAGGATTGTCACATACAGAATTTGATAAACTTAATATTGGTTACCCAATCAATGATAATGATATAATTCAGCTTAATAATATTAGACTAATTAAAACTCTTCCCAACCTTCTCTATACATATAATAAACATAGCTTATCATATTTTTCAAAAGTCGAAAATTACATCTCGGCAGTTTGATGATTAAAGACATTTTTCATAAAATCTTAAATGCTTTAGAATTAAATAGAAGACTCGCTAAATTAAATTTAAAAGTAAAGTTTTTCACAATATTTCAATGCAAAATATCAATTCAGATACATTAATACGTCTAGAAAATTTGTTTTTGGATCAAATTTTAATAAAAATTTAAACTAAAATGTTTTGATATTTAAAAAACTAAAATATCATTTCCATCGAATAGATTTAAATTAAATGATAAACACCTGAAAACTAAAATACTAAAGTCTGAGACAATAAAATAAGCGGTATTGATCGACAAAAAAGACTAAAAAAATGTTTTATCGTAAAGAATTTTATATATTTGCACAATCTAACAATTAAAAAAATAATTTACTATGTCAGACATTGCATCAAGAGTAAAAGCTATCATCGCTGATAAGCTTGACGTTGAAGAAACAGAGGTAACTCCAGAGGCTAGCTTCACAAATGATTTAGGAGCTGACTCACTTGATACCGTTGAGTTAATCATGGAATTTGAAAAAGAATTTAACATTCAGATCCCTGATGACCAAGCTGAAAAAATTACTACTGTAGGGCACGCTATTGCTTACATTGAAGAAGTAGTAAATAAATAATATTCTTCAACAAAGGAAAATTTACAAAGTTTATGGAATTAAAAAGAGTAGTTGTAACCGGTTTTGGCGCCTTAACACCCATCGGTAATAATGCGAATGAATACTGGGAAAGTCTTGTAAAAGGCGAGAGCGGAGCCGCTCCGATTACTCTTTTTGATGCCACAAACTTTAAAACAAGGTTTGCTTGCGAGGTGAAAAACTTCGATCCATTAGATCATTTTGACAAAAAAGATGCTAAAAAAATGGATCGTAACACCCAACTTGGTATGGTAGCTGCAAGAGAAGCAGTTGCGCATTCAAGGATTATGGAAGACAATGTAGATAAAAACAGAGTCGGAGTAATCTGGGGTTCCGGAATTGGTGGTTTAGAAACTTTTGAAACTGAGGTTTTAGGGTGGGCAAATACAGATATCCCGAGATTCAACCCATTTTTTATTCCTAAAATGATTGCGGACATCACTCCGGGACATATTTCAATAGAATATGGTTTCCACGGTCCCAATTATACTACGGTTTCTGCTTGTGCTTCATCTGCAAATGCATTGATTGATTCTAAAATGCTGATCCAGCTAGGAAAGGCAGACGTTATTGTTTGCGGAGGCTCAGAAGCTGCCGTTACAGCAAGTGGCGTTGGCGGTTTCAATGCAATGATGGCACTTTCGACAAGAAATGAAGATCCTCTTACTGCTTCAAGACCCTTTGACAAAGACAGAGATGGTTTTGTACTGGGTGAAGGTGCAGGAGCAATCATTCTTGAAGAATATGAACACGCTGTAAAGCGCGGTGCAACAATATATGCAGAATTATTAGGTGGCGGTATGAGTGCAGATGCACACCACATGACGGCACCACATCCTGAAGGTTTAGGAGCTTATTTAGTAATGAAAAATTGCTTGGAAGATGCAGAATTAACTGCTGATGAAGTAGACCACATCAATATGCATGGTACCTCTACTCCATTAGGAGATCTCGCAGAATCTAGCGCAATTTCAAAATTATTTGGTGAGCATGCTTATGACATTCAGATTAATTCTACAAAATCAATGACAGGTCACCTTTTGGGTGCAGCCGGAGTTATTGAGGCTATTGCTGCTTTGGGATCTATTATCCACGGTATTGTTCCTCCAACGATCAATCACTTTACTGATGATGAAAAAATCGACAGCCGATTGGATTTTACATTCAATAAAGCTGTAAAGAAAGATGTGAAAGTAGCTATGAGTAACACTTTCGGGTTTGGTGGACACAACGCTTGCGTTCTATTCAAGAAAATCTAATTATTACTGAATGGAGTTACAGAAATACTTTTCTAAATTCCTTCTCAAACAAAGAAAAAAAGTATTAACGGAAAGAGATTATTTCCTGAGCATTGAGCTTAATAAAATTTTAGGCATCCCTGTTCAGAATATCAACTTTTACCGTGAAGCTTTTTCTATTAAAAGTTCTTCTAAAAATCAGGACAGCAACTACGAAAGACTTGAGTTTTTGGGAGATTCTGTTTTGGGTACAATTGTTTCATGTCATTTGTTCAGCACTTATCCTAAAGGTAACGAAGGATATATGACGCAGATGAAGTCTAAAATTGTAAATAGGAAGAATCTGAATAAATTAGGAGAAGATTTAAAACTTACCGATCTTTTACAAAAAAACAACAATTCTGCTGCTTTAGGAGAAAACATTTCAGGTAATCTCTTTGAAGCATTAGTTGGTGCCGTTTATCTTGATTTTCAATATGATACATGCAAAAGAATCGTATTGGAAAGACTCTTGACTCCCTCAGAAATCAATAAGCTTGAAAATAAAATTGTAAGCTATAAAGGTCTTCTGCTTGAATGGAGTCAAAAGAAAAAACTCAACATCAAATATGAAACCTGTGAAGAAATTCAGGTGAACAAAAGCATTGTTTTCCGCTGTCATGTTTGGTTGGGTGAAGAAAAAATTGCCAATGCAACAGAAACTTCCAAAAAGAAAGCTGAAGAAAAAGCGGCGCAGAGAGCATTTTATATTTTAAATAAAAAAGAAAATATTCTTGGAAATCCAAAAACTGTATGATCTTGACGATATAGAATTTGAAGATATTACCATAGGTTTGGTAAGATTAGCCAAAAATATACCCGATCACGAGTTTTTTTTTAAAATTAATCAAAGTAACGATCTTACATTTTCGAGAATTAAAGATCTCGTTTTTCACGGCGTATATTATGATTATTATTTTCCAAGATTTGAAGCATACCACAAGTTTACAAAGACTTGCTTCACTTTTATTTCAAACAAATCATCAGAAAGTAAACAAAAAAAGTTACAAACTGAACTCTTCTCAGAAGAAGAAAACATTAAATTTTTATTAATTAATCAGACAGAAGTAGAATATATTCTGCATAGTCCGGAACAATTCACTGATTTTTCCGTAATTTTGCTGCCTGAAAATCTTGTGTTTCCGATTCAAGATTACAATTTGAGTTCTGAAGAAGAACTTTATCAAATAATACAGTATTATGAATAAGTATTTAAAGAAAACAAAAATTATCGCAACGCTTGGACCCGCTTCCTCTTCAAAGGAAGTTATGTTAGGATTGATGAAAGCTGGTGTTGACGTATTTAGAATAAATTTTTCACACGCTGATTACGACTTGGTTCGTACAAATATTCAAACCATTAGAGATCTTAATAAAGAATACGGATATTCTGTTGGAATTCTTGCCGATTTACAAGGTCCAAAACTAAGAGTGGGTGTTGTAAAAGAAGGATCATACTTAAATCCAGGTGATGTTTTAACATTCACAAATGAAAAGATTGAGGGAGATTCTACGAAAGTTTTTATGACTTATCAGCAATTTCCTCAGGATGTAAGAGTAGGGGAAAGAATTTTGATCGATGACGGTAAATTGGTTTTGGAAGTTCTTGAAACTAATAATATTGACACTGTAAAGGCAAAAACAATTCAGGGTGGACCATTGAGTTCTAAAAAAGGAGTTAATCTTCCTAATACGAACGTATCACTTCCTGCTTTGACGGAAAAAGATATTCTGGATGCCAACTTTATGCTCGACATGGAAGTTGACTGGATCGCTCTTTCATTCGTACGTCATGCACAGGATATTATCGATTTGAAAGAATTGATGTCTAAGCACCCGAACGGAAAATTGAAAACTCCGATCATCGCAAAAATTGAAAAGCCGGAAGGTGTAAAAAATATTGACCAGATTCTTTTGGAATGTGATGCAATTATGGTTGCCCGTGGAGACCTTGGTGTAGAAGTTCCGATGGAAGAAGTTCCTGCTATTCAGAAAACTTTGGTTGAGAAGGCAAGATTCTATTCTAAGCCTGTAATTATCGCTACACAGATGATGGAAACGATGATTAATAGTTTAACCCCGACAAGAGCAGAAGTAAATGATGTTGCTAACTCTGTACTTGATGGTGCTGATGCAGTAATGCTTTCAGGTGAGACTTCTGTAGGTAGATATCCAATTCAGGTGGTTGAAAATATGGCGAAAATCGTTCAGAATATTGAGCAGACTAATTTTTACCAACATAAAAATGAACCGATCGAAAAAGATTTCAACTGTATTGACGAAAGATTTATCACGAATAGAGTATGTCTTGCAGCGGTAAGAATTGCTAAGAGTACAAATGTTTCTGCGATTGTTACTTTAACGAATTCAGGATATACAGCATTCCAGATTTCTGCTCACAGACCCAATTCTCACATCATTGTTTACAGTTCAAACCGAAGAGTGATCACGATGCTGAATTTACTTTGGGGAGTTCGTGCTTATTATTATGATATGAATAAATCTACTGACGAAACGATTATTCAGGTGAATATGCTGACTCATAATCATGGTTATATTGAGACCGGAGATTTTGTAATCAACATCAACGCTACTCCATCTTACGAAGGAGGAAAAACGAATACTTTAAGATTAACAACTGTTTAATCTCTCACTCATAAAGCAAAAACTCTCGATGTTCTCGAGAGTTTTTTTTGTCTTCTTTCTTATTTTCCTAAAATAGTCTTTGCGGTGACAAACTCCTTTAAAGCTAATAGAGATAGCTCTGTTCCATATCCTGAAGACTTTGTACCTCCGAACGGAAATCTTGGATCAGAACTCGTCATTCTGTTAATATTCACCGTTCCTGACTCTAAACCGTTGATGAAAAATTGTTGACGATCTTTATTCTTTGTCCAGACTGAGTTTGAAAGCCCGAAAGAAATATTGTTTGCCATTTCTAAAGCTTTGTCATCATTATCAGCAATCATGACCATTCCGAGCGGACCAAATAATTCTTCCTGTAGAATAGGATTTCCTTCTTTCACACTAACTAGTCCGGGATTAAATTCAGTATCAGAAATTCTTTCCAAAGGAATGATAGCTTCTGCTCCATTATCCAAAGCTTTTTGATATTGTTTTTCTAAATCATCCGCCAAATCAGCTCTTGCCATTCCTGCTAATTTCGTTTCCTTATTCATCGGATCAGCGGGAATATATTTTTTATACTCTTCGATAAATTTAGGTAAGAAATCAAATTCTATATCTTTCTGAATAATAAATCTTTTTGCAGCTACACAGGTTTGTCCGCAATTTTGAAGTCTTGCCAAAGCACCAACTTTTGCTGCTTCATCTAAATCTGCATCATCTAACACTATAAAAGCATCGCTTCCTCCTAGTTCAAGCAAAGATTTTTTAATTTTCTGTCCGGCAATTGATGCCACTTCGGCTCCTGCTTTTTCGCTTCCGGTAAGACTTACACCCTTAATAATTGGATGTTCAAGAATTTCTTTCACTTCTTTATGTCCAACTTCTAAATTCTGAAAAACACCTTCAGGAAAACCCGCTTCCACAAATATCTTTTCAATTGCATTTCCGCTTCCGAAACAGATTGATGCATGTTTTAAGACGACAGTATTTCCTGCTAAAATTGCCGGGGTTGCAAATCGTAGAACCTGCCAGAAAGGAAAATTCCAGGGCATTACCCCTAGAATGACACCTTTCGGTACATAATGAATTTCTGAAATCGCATATTCAGATTCTATTTTTTCTGGTTGTAAAACGTTATCAGCTTCTGCATAATAATTCATCATTAAAGCACATTTTTCTACTTCTGAAATAGATTGTGAAATGGGCTTATTCATTTCTTTGGTAATGATTTCTCCGAATTCTTCAGATTTAGATTTAAATAATTCGGCAGCCTTTGCAATTAATTTTTGTCTGTCTGCAAAAGATACATTTTTCCACTGTTTAAAAGCTTTATCAGCTTTTATAAGTTTGGTTTCTATTGAGTGTTCCATGTAATAATTTCATTTAAAAAATTCAAAAAAATGAATTTTCTGCTTTTAGATAAAGCATGAGTAAAAGCAACAAAATATGTTCCTTAGTTATATTTAAAAAAATGATAATTTCTATTGAGTAAATTTGCCATTTAAATCATAAACCACTCATTCACCAAACTAGCAGCTAATCTCGCTGTTCTTTCCTGAATATCAAATTGAGGATTTACTTCCGCAACATCCAAACCAACAAGCTTTTCACTTTTCAAAATATGTTTATAAAAGTGCATAAAAGCAGCATCTGTGAACAGTCCGTTGTAAGCAGCAGCAGAAACTCCTGGAGCGATTGAAGCATTAAAAACATCCATACAAATAGTCAGATATAAAACATCAACTGATTCAATAAGTTCAGTAATACGCTCATAGACTGAAGGAAGATTTTCAAAAAATATTTCGTCTGCTAATATATATTTCATCCCTAATTGATGAGCTGTATCAAATAATTTTAAAGTATTTGAATTTCTTTGGATCCCAATATGCAAAGTATGGTTATTTTCTTCCTGTGCAATTTGCCAGAATCCCGTTCCTGAACTAGCTCCTACTCCATCTTCCGGTCTTCGGTTGTCAAAATGAGCATCGATATTAATGATTCCTATTTTCTTATCAGGAAAAGCATTTCTAATCCCGGAATAGTGGGCAAAAGTCACTTCGTGACCGCCTCCCAAAACCATAGATTTTGCTCCTTTAGCCAAAACCTGAGAAACATTTTCTGCAAGTGTAGTTTGAGCTTTTTCTAAATCACCATCTTCACAAGTAATATTTCCAAAATCAAGCATGGAAAAATCCGGCATGATGACAGGAAAATTAGCCATATTTTTTCTGATAATATCCGGAGCATCTTTCGCTCCTACTCTGCCTTTATTTCTTCTTACACCCTCATCCACTGCAAAACCGTGTAAAACGAAATCATTAGTTATAACAAGATCATGGTTTTCTGCTTCCCGCACCCGCTGAAAAAGTCTGTGAAATAGTAGTTCTTCTCCGTCTAATCTTCCTTGCCAGATCATATTTTTTATATATTTTGATTGATATTATAGCGTTCGAAACTTTGCCAGTATTTGTCTTTGTAAATTTCGAGAGACATTTTATATTCAGGATAATCTTTCATTATCTTTCTGAAAATTTTGGATGGCTCTCTGAAATCTTTGCTTGCAAAATAAGTTTCCTTTACATTATCTGCACTTTCCCTGCCAATGTACAAATGTCCGTTTTCATTTTTAAGTTCTTCGATTAATTTTTCTTCGATATCACTTAATCTTTCATAGTCATTTTTCTCCGGAAGTCCATTATTGTTTTCACCGTTGTAGTGAGTTTTCAAAACCGAAATCCACGAATAAGAAGCTTTTGAGTCATACTCTAAAAGTGATGTATTAATTGCTGCAATAAGCGGAAGACCGTTGTGTAAACTCGCTTCAAAAATGGAAAACTTTTCCTCTTCGTCGAAATTTTTTATGTTTTTATACTTTTCTGTAAATTCACGTTCTCTCCACTGCAAATAATCTTTCAATTTACTTACAGGAATAAGTTCTTGTGTTGCTTCATCTTTCCCGATGACATTAAATGTATCGATCTGAGTGGCAAAATTGAGTTCACCTAAAAAATTATCTAAAAAGATGCAAACTCCGTTTACAACAGAATCTTTATTTTCGTTATTCAAATTTTCATAAACAAAGGTGATATCAATCTCGTCGGGATAATTTTCTATTTCGTTGGCGTAGAAAAATATGTTTCCAGTTGTAAATTCGTGATCTTCCATTCTAATTCCGCTATCTAAATTCATTTCTGGTTTTAAAGCGGTAAATTTCCAATTTTCTAATGTTGGAGCAGCATCAATAAGTTCTTCAACGAAAACAATATTTTTAATTTCACCTTCTGCAGTAACGATAAAATCTACTTTATCATCGTCACTTATTCCTGCAAGAAAATAAAATCCTTCGTTAATTTGGTGAAGGTTTGGAGAGATGATTTCAAAAAAATCTTTCTCAATGTTTATGCGGTTTTTTACAACTGCCTCAAATTCTTTTTCTTTAGTTAAAAACCAATCCCAAAAATCCTGATAAGTTAGAATTTCAAGATTAGAATTGTCTTCTTTTTTTCCGAACACTCGATCAAATATTCCCATCTTTCTTTACTTTTACGCCATTTATAAAAACATTTTCAGCTTTCAAACTTCCCTGATTATATAATACATTTTGGAAATTATCAGTTTTAAAAGAAACAAAATCTGCTTTTAATCCATTTTCCAATCTTCCTCTATCTTCCAGACCAAGTGCAAAAGCCGAACGGAAAGTCATTCCAGCTAAAACTTCTGCCGTTGTCAGTTTTTCATATGTTGCTAAAATTGAAGCTTGCGTAATCAAATTTCCCATGGGAGCAGAACCCGGATTCCAGTCACTTGCAATTGCTAAAATTGCACCTGCATCCAATAATTTCCTTGCCGGAGTGAATTTTTCACCCAATCCTAAACTTGCACCCGGAAGTGCAGTTGCAACGGTATTTGACTGAGCTAAAAACTCAATATCGTCATCAACTGTAGCTTCCAAATGATCAGCAGATTGCGCTCCAACTTCAACGGCAATTCTTGAACTTCCGGGTGTAAACTGATCAGCGTGAACAGTAATTTCGAAACCTAAATCTTTAGTTTTCAATAAAAATTCTTTACTTTCTTCCGGCTGAAACGCAGATTTTTCAATGAAAATATCAACGCGATTTGATAAGTTCTCTTCTTTTACTTTGGGTAAAATTTCATTTAAAATATAATCTAAATATGCTTTATTGTCGCCTTCAAAATCTCTTGGTTTCAAATGTGCAGAAAGACAGGTCGGAACTAATGTTGCCTGAGTTTGAGACTGAGCTTCTTTGATGATTCGAAGCATTTTCAATTCATTTTCAACGTCTAATCCGTATCCGCTTTTTACTTCAATAGTTGTAATTCCTAAATCAATTAAAATATTGATTCTTTCGAGTAATGTTTTTAATAATTCTTCTTCGGAAGCATTTCTGGTATGTTGAACGGAGCTCCAGATTCCTCCGCCGCTTTCGGCAATCTCCAGATAAGTTTTGCCGGCATTTCTCATCGCAAAATCATTAGCACGATTTCCTCCGAAACAAATATGGGTATGAGAATCTACAAATGCAGGAAGAACGATTTGTTCGCCTTCAATTGTTTCAATTTCTACATTTTGATGTTCAGACTTTAAAGTTTCAAAGTTTCCGACTTTTTCAATTTTATTGTCGATGACTAAAATTCCTCCATCAATAATAATTTCGAGTTGTTCGTCAGAAAGTACTCCTCTTAAAGGAAGATTGGCAAGTGTTACCACCTGCTTGAAAGGTCCAATTAATTTCATTAAATTAAGGTTAAGATTGAGGTTGAGGCCAAATCCGCAACGCTGAATTTTTCTTTCTCAAAATTACTTAAAATATATCAATTTGCTAAATCATGTGTCTTCAGACTTGTAACCGTAAAATCAGGGAGAAATTTCCTCAATCTCAGTCTCAGCTAAACCTAAATTTGTTATCTTTGAGGTAAATGAAATGAATTAATGCCAGATTTTTTACATCCTGATAAGGAAAATTATTCCGATCACGAACTCGTACAGGAAGAGAAAATTCGTCCGCAAAGTTTTAAAGATTTTGCAGGACAGAGAAAAACGCTAGAAAATCTTGAAGTTTTTGTCGCTGCCGCAAAGAATCGTGGTGGCGCACTTGACCATGTTCTTTTGCACGGTCCTCCAGGTTTAGGAAAAACAACTTTATCCAATATTATAGCAAATGAATTGGGAGTAAACTGTAAAATTACTTCCGGTCCTGTATTGGATAAACCAGGAAGTTTAGCCGGACTTCTTACCAATTTGGAAGAAAACGATGTTCTTTTTATTGATGAAATCCACCGACTTTCTCCCATTGTCGAAGAATATCTTTATTCTGCAATGGAAGATTATAAAATCGATATTATGCTCGAAACTGGTCCCAATGCGAGAAGTGTTCAGATCAGTTTAAATCCTTTTACCTTAGTTGGTGCAACTACCAGAAGCGGAATGCTGACAAAACCAATGTTGGCAAGATTTGGGATCCAGAGCAGATTAGAATATTATTCGATAGAACTTCTCTCCACCATTATTATCCGAAGTGCAAGAGTTTTGGGTGTGACGATTTATGAAGATGCCGCAATTGAAATTGCAAGAAGAAGTCGCGGTACGCCAAGAATTGCCAATGCATTATTGAGAAGAGTTCGTGATTTTGCAGAGATTAAAGGAAATGGAGAAATTGAAATCAACATTACAACGTACGCTTTGAATTCTTTAAATGTAGACGAATTTGGTTTAGATGAAATGGACAACAAAATCATGCGCGTAATGATTGAAAATTTCAAAGGAAAACCTGTAGGAATTTCTGCTCTGGCAACATCCATTGCCGAGAACCCTGAAACTTTAGAAGAAGTTTACGAGCCGTTTTTAATTCAGGAAGGGTTTATTATCAGAACTCCAAGAGGACGTGAAGTTACTGAAAAAGCGTATCGTCATCTGAATATTGCAATACCTAGAAATCCGGGAGAGCTTTTTTAAATAAGTTTAAATTGGAATCATTTAAAGAAACTATACATTAAAAAAAACAAATATTATATGAAGCTATATCCTATCCAATGCGGAAAATTTAAGCTCGACGGTGGAGCGATGTTTGGAGTCGTCCCGAAAAGTCTGTGGGAAAAAACCAATCCTGCAGACGAAAGAAACTTAATTGAATTAGGAACCCGATCTTTATTAATTGAAGACGGAAAAAAATTGATTCTTGTGGACTGCGGTCTCGGAAATAAGCAAGATGATAAATTCTTTGGTCATTATTCGCTTTGGGGCGATGATAATTTAGATAAAAATTTAAAAAAATATGGCTTTGTAAAAGAAGATATCACCGATGTTTTCCTGACTCACTTACATTTTGACCATTGTGGAGGAGCTATCGAATGGAATGATGATAAATCTGGCTATAGACCTGCCTTTAAAAATGCTCAGTTCTGGACCAACGAAAATCACTGGAAATGGGCAACTGAACCAAATGCAAGAGAGAAAGCAAGTTTTTTAAAGGAAAATATACTGCCTATTCAGGAAAGTGGTCAATTAGGGTTCTTACCACTTCCAGCTAACGGAAACTATGGTTTTACGCCGGAACTTAAAATGGATGTTATCTTTGTTGATGGTCACACCGAAAAGCAAATGCTTCCCGTGATACAGTATCAGGAAAAGACGATTGTTTTTGCAGCAGACTTGATTCCGACTGCAGGACATATTCCGCAAGTGTATGTAATGGGATATGATACAAGACCTTTATTAACGGTTGAAGAGAAAGCTAAATTTCTAAAACAGTGTGTAGATAATGATTATCTCCTATTTTTTGAACATGATGCCCATAATGAATTGGCAAGCCTTAAAATGACCGAAAAAGGTGTAAGATTGGATGAAACATTTAGCTTTAATGAAGTTTTTGGTTATTAAATTATGGAAGAATTAAATATAGAAACAAAAAAAGCGGAACCCGATCCTGCCCCAAAGATCATAGGTCTTACCGGCGGAATTGGCTCTGGAAAAACCACTGTTGCAAAGTTTATAGAAGATTGCGGTTTTCCGGTTTATTATTCGGATGTGAGAGCTAAAACCATCGTGAATGATAATGAAGATCTTAAGCAGAGAATTAAAAATCTTTTAGGCAGTGATTCTTATGATCAAAATGGGTTATATAACAGAAAATTTGTTGGTGAAAAAGTCTTTAATAATGATGAATTATTAAATCAACTCAACGAAATCATTCATCCTGCAGTTCGCCTTGATTTTGAAGAATGGGTGTCTCAACAAACGAAATATCTTGTTTTCAAAGAAACTGCTTTATTATTTGAATTAAAACTTCATCTACAGTGTTACAAATCTCTTCTTGTGACCGCTGAAGATAATATCAGAATTAAAAGAGTAATGGACAGAGACGGAAAAACATATCGGGAAGTCGAATCTGTCATGAGTAATCAAATGCCCGAAAAGGATAAAATAAAATTAGCAGATTGTGTCATTTACAACAATACCAATATTGATGATTTACGGGAGCAAACCGAAAAAGTAATTTTTGAAATTGAATAGTTCTTAATTAAACAAAAAACTCGCAGATTAATCTGCGAGTTTTTTTGTTGATACTTCTTAACATAGAAAAAAATAAGCTCTCATTTCTGAGAGCTTATTCTATTATATTTAGAAGTTATTAATTATTCTTTAATAAATTTCTTCTGAACAGTACCCATAACGTCTTCTATGTCGATAACATATAATCCATTAATTAGTCTGCTTACGTCAATCTTGTTGTTTAAGATTAAGCCGCTTGAAATCACTTGTCCTGCTGCACTGTAAATTTTATAATTCGCTTTTTTGCTGATATTTTTTACATTTAAAACTGTGCTTACCGGATTCGGATATATTAAAATCTCCGTTTGGTTTACTGCGTTTGGAACTGCTTGTTTAGAAATTCTTACTGTATAATCTTCCACTTCACCATTCGGGAAGCTTGTACAATTTACAGGAATTCCGTCTTTCTGCATTGCCACTCTCATTACAACATATTTGTAATCTGTCATGCTTACAAATGCATCGGCAGGAACACTGAATGTTGCGCTTGCTGTAGGATTTGTATTTGGTCCGTCAGCCATGATTCTTTCGTTGATATCGAAATAACCATTTCTGTTGAAGTCGATCCAAACTGCTACTCCCGCTTTATCACCATTGCTCAGTGTTTTGTCAATTGTAATCTGGTTACCATTTGATCCCTGAATCATTTCAATAAACTTAGCAGGAACTCCTGTAAAGTCAGAGTAATTTGAAGCTGGAGTAATATTAGTCATTTGAGGTTTACCAGTTGGCGTAGCCGTTACTTTTGAAATATACTCAGTTGCAGAAGTAGTGGCAGACATTTGACAGTAAACAACTGTTGGTGTTGTGAAATAATAAGGAGGTGTAAAGTTACCCGGAGTTCCCGAACAAACATTTGCAACCTGCATTTCATATTTCGTCAATTCTAACAATCCTGTGATTGTGTAAGTATTTGTATTAACTGTAACAGTCGTCCAGCTTGGAATACCTACTTTTCTGTATCTTAAAACATAGCTTCCTGTTGCTCCTGCACCCGTAAAGGCATCCCAAACTACTTCTGCACTTGTAGGTGTCAATGTAGTGATTGTTAATCCCGGAGGTGCAATTTCACAAATTCTTACAGTAGTAAATACTTGAGGATTTGACCATGGGTTTGGTGTAGTTTCACCCACACACTGATTAGCAACCTGAACTTCATAAGTTACATATGAACTTAATCCTGTAAGTGTTACTGAGTTTGCTGGAGGAGCCGGAGCTGTAACATTAATCCATGTCGTTGTACCAACTACTCTATATCTTACTAAATATGTTGCACTAGGAACAATAGGGTTCCAGGTAACTACTGCTGAAGTTGAAGTAACGTTTGTGATAGTTACATTCGGAGGAGTAGGATCACATCTTGTAGTGAATAATTTGATAGGTGTATAAGCACCTGCACCACCACTACCACAAACTGCTGCAATTCTTACCTCATAAGTCGTAGCAGGTGTTAATCCTGTCAATTGTACCGGAGGGTTTCCTGCTAAAACAGAAGCATTAATAGGAATCCATGCAGAAGCAGGAGTCGTAACAGCTCTGTATTCTAATAAGAAGGAATTATTATTTAATCCTGGAGTCCAGTTAACTGTTGCAGAGTTATGAGTAATAGGAGTAACTGTTACGTTCGTTGGAGCAACATTACTACAAGGTCTTAATTTTACTGCATAATCTTCAACTTCACCATTCGCAGGATCAACACATATTACTGAAGCACTACCTCTTTTAAGAGCAACTCTCATTGTTGTAGTGTAAGGTCCTGTATAAACACCTGTAGCAGGAACTGCAAATGTAGTGGTAACCGGAGTTGTTGTGCTTGATGCAGAGGTCATGATTTTCTCAGTAGCTGCAAAAGTTCCATCTCTGTTCCAATCAATCCATACATCTACTGCGTCAGCATAAGTTGTCGTTTGCCAAGCTTTAGAAACAGACAATTGATTTCCAGTTGATCCAATTTCTAGATTGATTACTGGTGTAGCATAACTGATATAATTTGTCTGTAAAGAAGTATTGTTTACAATCGGGAAGTTCACAGGTGTAACTTTTACATTTGAAATGTAATCATTGGTACCTGTTCCTACCATTGGACAATATGTCAACGGTGGAGTTGTAAAGTTAACAGATGGTCCAAAAGCACCATTTGTACCATTACAGATTGTTAAGACCTGAACTTCATAATTCGTCTGTTCTGTAAGACCAGTAATGGTATAATAACTTTGTCCAGCAGGAAGTTGAATATATCCTGGTGTAGGTGTTAGCGGTTGCCAAGCAGTTGTACCAATTTGTCTCCATCTTACTCTATAAGTAGCATTTGCAGTTGGCATCCAAGAAACATAAGCTGTTGTAGACGTCATATTGGTCACAGTGATGTTTGATGGCGGTGCTGTTGTACATGGCTGCAAATCAATTAATTTAACAGAATAATCTTCTACTTCCCCCCAAGTAAATCCACCACACGGACTAGGAACACCTCCTTCCTGAATGATTACTCTCATCCTTAAATTTAGATTTCCTGCGTAAGCACCCTGTGCTACAGTAGGAACTGTAAAATTTGTATTACTTACTACCGATGTTGTATTTGAAGGAGAATCAAGAACTAACTCATTAGCGTTATCTCCAAAAATACCATTTCTATTAAAATCTATCCACGCTCTTGTACCAGCAGAATACTGCGTTCCAGGCCAAGTCTTTGTTGCAGAAATACTATTATTTGATGTTCCTCTGATTAAAGTAATCAATCTTGCAGGATCATTGGTATAATCTGAATAAAAAGGAGCAACAGGTGCCGGATTTAGTGAGTTACTTACCATTGGCGCAAATCCTGTAGGAGCAACTGTTACATTAGATATGTACTCATATAATGTTGTACTTGTAGGACCAGAAGTACAATAAGTAACAGCTGGAGTTGTAAAGTTTGTACTTGGAGAAAATGCTCCAGTTGTACCACCACAAATTGTAGCTATCTGAACTTCGTAATTTGTTAATTCTAAAAGTCCAGTCATTGTATAGTTACTTGAAAGCGGAGCTGTCAATGTAACTGTAGTCCAAGTAGTACTTCCGACAGCTCTATATCTAACAACATAAGTAGCTCCAAGAGACGGAGTCCAAGAAACAGTTGCCGTTGTTGGCGTTAACTGTCCCATTGTAATATTTGAAGGAGGTGCCGTTGTACAAGGTTGCAATTGTTCTGCAACTAGTTGTATTCTTGGAATATCAGAATATCTAGAAGTCGCAGTAGGTGGTGCACCAGGACTTGCATTTACAGTATCATCATAATGAAGAATACCTCTATTCGTCCCTGCTGGATAACTACCCCAGTTTTGCGTACAAGAATAACCACTTGCATTTTCATCAACTGCAATAACTATGTTTGAAGTACCGTTCCAAACAAACGGGCTCGTTAATGTAAGTTCAACCCAAGCACCACTTGTCATAGTAGGTAAAGTTCCTGCGTAAACCTGCTGCATTCCAGATAAAGGAACCCAGCTAGTTGTTGTTGCAAAATTTGCCTGTGTAGTATTACCCATGTAAACTACCCATTGGTTATAGTTTGCCTGAGTTGATGCGGTAGCCTGAACAAAGAATTTTATTTTAGTAATATAATTATTTGTACCAATTGCTCCTCCAACTTCAGCAGCAGTATATATTTGCTGAGAATAATTATAACCGTAGCAAGAATATATTGGTAAGTTACCTGTAAAAGCTGTACCTGAACCAATTTGACCAGGAGTGAACGAAGGACCCGCTACCCATGCACTTTTATCAGTAGCAGAACAAATAGATCTTACCCAGAAATAATATGTTGTGCCGGTAACAAGACTGTTTAATGGCACAGTAAGAGCTGTTGTAGCTGTACCAGATGTTGTAGCTGGTGGTGTTGTATTTGTAGTTGATACAATATATTCATATCCATTTGCAGGTGGGGTTGTAGGTGCAGTCCAACCAATCGATCCTGTTACAGGAGATGTCGCACCAGAAACTAATCCTGATGGAGCAAAACAACTTGGAGGAGTCCACGTATAAGTAAGTCCGTCAGTTGGCATTCCCGGAGTCGCTGCAGTAGTATTAAATGCTTGTGTACTAGTATTCGCTGTTCCAGCTGTAGAAGCTGTAAAAAGTGCGGTAGTAGCATTATTACGATTATTAAAATCAGCATTTGAATTACCTCTCAAACCGATTTGTGCAGTGTTATTGACTACTGTAGTTCCAGATACATAAGATCCAGTCTTATATACTACTGCTATTGTTTTAGTAGTTTCTCTTAATCTTATTTGAAAAGAAAAAGCATAAGCACTTGTTACGGTACTGTAAGCAGGTCTAAAATCAGCCCATTGGATTACAATTTCTCTGTTAGGAGCGGTACCTTCAACCCCCCAACTGATTGTTCCATTGATACTTGCAATATTCAGTACAGCATTAAGGTCTCTACCCCATGCAGCAACTGCGCCTGTATAAGCTTCAGTACCAGATATAGGAGAATAACTTGTAGTGCCGGGAGCTGTTGCTCCAAATGTTATAAAACCATTGGTTGAAACATTTAACGCAGAATAGTTGATATTGTTAAACGAAACATTGAATGGAAGAGTCACAGGATAAATAGCATCATCCAGCGAATTGGTTCCCGCTGCAGTTGCCAAAACAGTAGCAGAAGATCCTAAGGGAGTATAGGTTCCAGAGGACTGTGCAAAACTGTAAGAACTTACCTGCGCATTCGTTATAAATGCCGTTATAAGGGCAAAAATTAGTAAAATTTTCTTCATCTTATTAATAATTTAAATAGATTAGAATACAAGATTTATACATAGTTAATAAATTAGTGTATTAATGTGATTGTTTGAGACACCTTCTCTCATTAAGAAATTCAAAATCTGTTACCAGAAAAGGGATTAAAAAAGTAAACGATTTCGTCATAGGCGTTAATTATTTTAGATTAACTACAAATCTAAACATTTTTTATTATTTGGTAATATAATTAAGTGTTTTTTTTATAATAACCTCATCAAAAAGCTACATATGATTACATTATAAAAAAAATCCTCAGGAAAAACCTGAGGATTCATTAGCTTTCAAAGCGATTTATTATTTCTTGATGAATTTAATACTTTCAGAGATATTTTTATCTTTAATCGTAATAATATAAGTTCCTTTTACTAATTCAGCAACTCTCACTTGATTATTGTTAATCTCACCCGCTTTTACAATTTGTCCTACAGCATTGTGTATTTCATATTTAGCTTTATTAGATACTTTTGTAATATTTAAAACATCAGTTGCAGGATTTGGATAAATTGCAAATGTTTCTTTAATGATATCATTAGTTCCCAATGCTCCCAAGTTCAATGCTCTTGTCTGTTTTTTTGTATATGAAGAACCAACAATAACATCAGCTCCTGCAGGAGTTTTAATATTATAGAACCCTCCATTACCATAAATACCATCGCCATATGTATCATTGATTGTGAATGTATAGCAATCATTCGTATTTAGCACCCAGTTTTGAGTAATCAATGAAGGAAGCGGCGTTGCAGATGTAGGATTAGGCACATCTGTATATGTGCTACTGCTATAAACAGTAACACCAGCACTATTCTTAAGATTCCAGTTTACCTCAGAACCCCAATAATCTAATTGTAAATTAAATACAAAATTGGTTCCTGTATTTGTAACTACACCAGGATTACTAAAAGTACCTGTCAATGCATTATTAGATGTTCTCTGATCTGCTACTCCATTTACAGAAGTAAGATTAATTGTCATGGCTCCACTTGTTACTGTTGGCGGAACAGGTAATGCTACAACCGCATATTTATTTTGTGCTAAATTACCAGACCAGTTAAATGAATAAGATGTTCCGTTTATAACGTAAGGAATAACTGCAGAGGTAAGAGCTGAAGTTCCTCTGTTAGTAAGAATAATCTTAATTGTAGATCCTGAACAAAGATTATCAAGCGAACATACACTTTCGAACTTTATCTCTGCATCATTAGGAAATAAAGGAATTGCTAAATCTTTTGTAGAAGTTTTTAATTCAACTCTTCTAGGAGAGTTATTCATCACTGTTGTAATTCTATCTTTCTGATTCTGCGTAAAAATATTCATGCAGGTATCATTGGTATAATCCATATAGTTTTCTACCATTTCAAAAACGGATGGATTATCGCAGCTTGCAATGAATTTATTACATGCATAATTTGCAGTATGCGCAGTAGGTGTATCTGCACAATAATCAGTAGCACAAGCACCATCACCCCAGATATGTCGTAATCCCAAAAAGTGTCCAACTTCATGAGTCATTGTTCTCCCTTTATCATATGGCGCATTCATAGGAAAACTTCCATAATCTGTACTTCCGAAAGTTGTATAATTTGCTACTACACCATCTGTACTAGCAGCACCTCCTGCAGGCATCGGTATTGTAGAGTTAGATGGAAATTGAGCATATCCCAATAATGAACTATCAGAAAAATTCACACTCCACATGTTCATGTATTGAGTAGGATCCCAAATAGTTGTTGGTTTTACATAACTATTAATATTACCCGTTGACCATTCTGGATAGCACAGATTCACTCTGTCTATACCATTTGTAGGATTACCATTCGCATCAACTTTAGCCAATGCAAATTGAATCATGGTATCTGCACCCACTGCATTTGAATTAAACCCTGGCGTTCCTGCCATTCTACGGAAATCCTGATTCATTACTGTAATCTGAGATTGAACCTGCTCATCAGTAATATTTGCACCAGTACCATAAGCTTCACCTGAGTGAATCACATGCACTACTACAGGAATTGTAACAATACCTCCACTTGTAGATTTATTTGCCAGTCTTTCCTGTTTAGCTTTTTCAATCAACGGAGAAATCCAAGCTTCAAATTGAGCATTTGTCATTCTACTCGGATCGTTTCTTTGTAAATACTCTTCATATTCTACAAAAGAACATCGGTCAAAACCATTGCTTTTTGCTAATTCTTCTGATGATTTCTTTTTAAAATCATCATTTATATTCGTTTTTTGTATTTGTTGAGCATAAATAGAAAACACCCCAATTGTAGCAAATGAAAACGATAAAAAAGATCTATAAAATTTTTTCATTTTTTTATTAATATTTCACAAAGATATTCATTATGCGTGTAATTCAAAAATTTATTTGTAATTTAATCAACGATTCTTAAACAAGATTAAATGAAAACTATTATATTATTATTTTTAATCACATCAATAACAGCATGTAACATGCAGAATAAATCGAATGCTCAAATTAATAATACCAAAGAAATGAAGTCAATTGAAAATATTGAAAAAATAGAACTTAAAGAACAGACAAGAGGAACCAACAGAATTTTCACAATAAAAAATGGTCAACTAGAAAATTCCACCAATGGGAATATTATTTTTCAGGAATTACCAGAAAATAAATGGATGAAAATTTCAAAACTAGCTGAAAAAATTGATACTGAAAATATTTCCAAACTAATCGCTCCATCAAGTCACAGATATAGTGATGCTGCATTAGCATCCACTCTCATCATTCATAAAAACGGAAAAGAATATCAATCTTCAGATTTTGATTCTGGCAATCCTCCTGCAGAACTTAAAGACCTTTATACAGAAATTCAGAGAATTATAGAAACAAAAAAGAGCAAGTAAATCTGCTCTTTTTTTAAAACTTATACGCAATATTCCACGCAAAGCCCATTGTAAATTTAGAAGAACTTCTTCCAAATCCCGGAACAATCATTGGAACAACTTCATCCTGTTTTGACGTTGTTACCAAATATCTAGGTTGCATATTTACGTCAATGAAAAAATTGGATTCAAAAAGCTGTACTCTTCCGCCAATTGTACCTTCAAGCCAGAAAGAAGATTGAGACGATGCCGGCAAAGAAATAGACGAGCTGCTTCCACCAAAACCACGAATCGGAATTGCAAAATATTCCTGATTATAGAATGAGCCGGCTAATTTTGCACCTCCGTAGAAACCGTTAAACTCATTTTCACGATCTTTTGCCAACATATAAAATGCTCCAACTTTAAAAAAAGGACCATTTGCTGTAGCATCGTAGCCATTTTTCTGATAAATATTTTTCTCAAATCCTGCCTCAACAATTCCGTGGATGTTGTCTTTTATTTTTGACGAGATAAATCCCTGAAATAGTTGTCTGTCCGAAAAAAAAGAAATACCGGTATTCAAAACATCAACACCAACCATAAAGTTGGGCTCATATTTCCATTTTTCTTTTACGGCTTCTTTCTTTTCCTGTGCAGAAAACAAGAGTCCTAATAGACTAAAAAACGAGGTAAAGATTAGTTTTTTCTTCATTTTCAATAAAATTTTGTCCGGGTTCCAGTTTTACAATAGGAGTTGCTTTTAATAATTGTCCGCTTACATTTTCATAATTCAACTTTGCACCGCAACCTGGAGAAACATAAATTGATTTTGTAGTATAATTTACACGTACTTTTGATGAATCTCCTTTTCTTTGGATTTTCACAAACAAATCGGTGAAGGGAGAATCGTCAACACGAAGCGGAATCAAGATAGAGTCTGCATTTCTGCTCCAACCCAAATCAACAGTTCTCACTCCATAATTTACGTAGACTTTTATTGAATCTAACTTTGTGACTTTATCTGCTTTTTTAAACATGATTTTCATTCTCGGCGTACCTTCTCCGCTTTCGCAGATGTCATCGTCTCCACCGCATGAAATTATCATGAGAGATAATATTAAGAATGACAGTAATCTTTTCATTTTTAAATTATTTTGGATCTAAAGCCTTTTCAATACGGAAAACCAAGTCTTCATAATGATATTTATTCACCAAATCTGAAGCTGTTTTCGCTGAAAGTTCTTTTTTGATTGTATTTAAATTTCCTCTTACCAAAGCTGAAACATCAGATGTGTCTGACGATTTATTATCAACGAGTTTTATTAAAGAATCGATATAATTTCTCTGAAGATTTCTTCCGTAAATATCTGTTTTTTCATTTTTAAGAATCGAAGTATTTAAATCTGAAAGCAATTCAATCACAGAATAGGTGTTTTGTTCAACAGCTTCCATCTGATACATATTCTGCAAAACCATCGGACTCAAAATTCTTCCCAAAACTCCATTCTGAATTTCTTCAACTGTTTTTACGGGAGTTTTGCCTGTTTTCTCAAAAACATCTTTTTTGATCAGCCATTGAGGAGTAGTGAAAATATTTTCACTTAAAAATTTCATGGCTTCTTTCTGATCTTTTTTAGCAACAACTTCATAAACTGCTCCGGATTGCTCTGCGGTTTTCGAGGTTTCCATTTGTCCGCCAATGTATTTTGAAACGTGTCCCAAATATCTTCTGAACTGTGATGTTACCTGATCATACATCATATCAAGATTTGCATAATCTTCATTTGGAGTTTCCGTCCATTTTTCTAAATTATCAACAATTCTCTGAAGATTTTTGATTCCGTAAGTGCTTGCAATCATTGCATTGTCACCCACTTGTTCACTTTGTGATCTTGGATCTAAAGGATTCGATTCTGTACCGAACCAAAGTCTTTCATTTTTAAGATTTTTGATTACCCAATCATTCAGATATTTCTTTTCTGATTCGGGAGTTTTATATTGATTAAATCTTTTGTAACCCCACTCGATTGCCCAATCGTCGTAGTCTCCGATTCTTGGGAAAATTCCGGCATCACCGATATTATCTTCCGGTTGTGCAACATAATTAAATCTTGCATAATCCATAATTGAAGGAGTGTGACCATTCTTTTCCAGCCATTTTTTATCTCTCAACTTTTCTACAGGAACGGTTGAGCTTGAACCATAATTGTGTCTTAAACCTAGAGTGTGCCCAACTTCGTGAGAAGATACAAAACGAATCAACTCGCCCATTAATTTATCTTCAAATTCAATTTTTCTCGCTCGCGGATCATTTGGAGAAGCCTGTACAAAATACCAGTTTCTCAACAACATCATTACATTGTGATACCAGTTGATATGACTTTCAAGAATTTCACCTGTTCGCGGATCGGCAATTGAAGGACCTGAAGCATTCGGAACATCTGAAGGTTTGTAAACAATCGCTGAAAATCTTGCATCTTCCAAACTCCATTCTGTATCAACTTTCGGATCAGGAACTTTTGCGACAATCGCATTTTTGAAACCCGCTTTTTCAAAAGCTTTCTGCCAATCATTTACTCCCTGTATTAAATAAGGAACCCATTTTTTTGGTGTTGCCGGATCGATGTAAAATACAATCGGTTTTGCTGGTTCAACCAGTTCTCCTCTATTGTATTTTTCCAAATCCTGAGGTTTTGGCTCAAGTCGCCATCTTTTAACCAAAGAAATCTTTTTTACTCCTTGTGGATCAAGATCGAAATCTGTGTATCCGACGGTAAAATATCCAACTCTCGGATCAAAATATCTCGACTGCATTTTATTTTCCGGAAGAAGTACAAATGAAGAATTGATTTCTACCGTATAATTTCCGCTGATTTTCGGAGTTGGTCTTCCCGGAATTGCCGGAGCTGCAGGTGTTCCTAATGTTCTTGCGAAAGTTTTTGTAGTGTTAATTTCAATATTTGTCGGGAACGATTTCACAAAATTTACAAATGACATATCTTTCTGGAAAGTTCCGACTCTGTAAGAATCTTTAGACCAGACAGAAAAAGAAGTCAGTTCATTATCAGAATTTAAAACATCGGTCACTTCAATAACAGATGAGTTTTTCTTGATTCCGTATGCCTTTACATCAAAAGATTTAATAATAGACTGTACATTGTTTCTCGTCACCGAATTATACATATCAGAAGTAGAATCTTTTGCATAATCAACGTGTGAAATTGCTCTTAAAAGAATTTTATCTTTCTGACCTTTTTCAAAAGCAATCACTTGCTGCCCGATTTGATCTCCTGCATAACCTGAAGTCCCGGAACGCATTCCTGCAGCGGCTTTCGTTAATCTTGTCACCAAAAGAAATTCCTTTTTCAGCATAGAATCCGGAATTTCAAAATAATATTTGTCATCAACCTTATGAACTGTAAAAACCCCTTGATCAGAAACCGCTTTATCGGTAATGATTTCTTTATAAGGCTTGATCAGGCTTTTCTTTTTATCATCTTTTTTTACAACGGCAGTATCTTTTTTTACAGCAGCAGAATCTTTAGATTTTTCCTGAGAAAATAAATTCTGCTGACAGAAAACTAAAGCTGCCAATAAGAAGAATGCTTTACAGTTCTTTATCATATTCAATATTATTTGGATTTTATTAATTCAAATTTAAATAATTATTTTTTCACCAATAGTGCAATGTTTTCTACATGATGCGTTTGCGGGAACATATCTACCGGTAAAATTTTCACCAAAGTATAATGATCTTTCATCAATGCTAAATCTCTTGCCTGAGTTGCCGAATTACAGCTTACATACACTACTTTTTTAGGAGCTAATTTTAAAATTTGCTCTACCACTTTTTGGTGCATTCCGTCTCTTGGCGGGTCGGTAATCAATACATCTGCTTTCGGATGATTTTCCATAAATTCATCATTGAAGACATTTTTCATATCTCCACAATAGAATGTAGTATTGGTCAAACCGTTTAATTCAGCGTGTTCAATTGCTGCGTCAATAGCTTCCTGTACAGATTCAATTCCGATCACATGTTTTGCATTTCTTGCAACATATTGAGCGATTGTTCCGGTTCCTGTATATAGATCGTAAACCACTTCATCACCTTTTAAATCAGCGAATTCAAGTGTTTTTCTATATAATTCTAAAGCCTGTTTGTAATTTGTCTGAAAGAATGATTTTGGACCTATTTTAAATTTCAGACCATCCATTTCTTCCATTAAAAATCCTTCACCGAAATAAGTTTCTACATTCAGATCGTAGATAGAATCATTCTGTTTTGGATTGATCGCATAAACCAAAGTTTTGATCTGTGGGAATTGCTCTAATAAATAATCGAAAAGCTTTATTCTGTTCGCTTTTTCTTCTCTGTACAATTGAAACAAAACCATCCATTCTCCTGCAGAATTTTGTCTCATCATTAAAGTTCTTAGAAAACCTTTCTGTTCTCTAACATCGAAAAAGTCTAAACCATTTTCAATTCCGAAATTTCTTACGGCCAAACGAATTGCATTCGACGGATCTTCCTGTAACCAGCATTCTTTTAAGTCAAGAATTTTGCTCCACATTCCGGGAATGTGAAAACCAAGGGCATCTCTGCTTCCGTAGTTTTCCTCAGAACTGATCTCGTACTGAGTCAGCCATCTTGCATTGGAGAAAGAAAATTCCATCTTATTTCTATAGAAATACTGCTCTTCTGCACCTAAAATCGGAACGGTTTCGAAATCATCGATTCCGCCAATTCTTTTAATATTATTGTAAACCTCTTCCTGTTTAAAGTCAAGCTGTTTTTCGTAGCTCATATTCTGCCACTTACAACCTCCGCAAGTCCCAAAATGAATACACTTTGGCTCTACTCTGAATGGAGATTTTTCAACAATTTCTTTTACATCAGCCTCAAAATATTTTGACTTTGACTTTTTCACTCTAGCATTCACCACATCTCCCGGAATGGCTCCTGAAACCAAAACGGTTTTTCCTTCTTCGGTTTTTCCGATGGCAACACCTTTTGCACCAGCAGCAAATAATTTTATATTCTCAAGAATGACGTCTTTCTTCTTTCTCATATCAATTTCTATCGCTACGGAGGTAACTTTCTATTTTCAGCTCCGTAAATTTTCTATTTTTCTATAAACTGATTCACCTTTCGGTTTCACTTTGCAAAAATACAATAAAAAAAACCTTATCCGAAGACAAGGTTTTTTCTATTATATAAGTTTTATTATTTTGTCTGAGCCGGTTGCTGAGGAGCAGCTTCCACAGGAGGAGCTTGCTGCATATTCATTTGTGGCATCATCTGTTGTTGTGGAGCAACTTTAGGAGCAGAAAGACCTGTCTGTTTGTCTAGAACTGTAATCAAGTCTGCATCACCTAAATTAACGAATGATCTGCTTGCAACTTTACCGTTTTTATCTACTACGATGAAGTTTGGTAATTTGAATCCGTAAACTCCGTATTTTTTAGCAATATCAGAGTTAAGACCTCCTTCTGCATAAACATTCGTTCCTTGAATTCCTTTCATCATTGCATTACTGGTTTTCGTAAACTGATCTTTAGTATCATCTAAATTTACAAATACGAAATTCATTTTAGACTTATAGAAATTCACCACTTCTTTCAATACAGGAACTGTACCTTCTGCGATGTAAGGGTTCCAAGATGCATAGAAAACCAACACATAAGGCTTTCCTTTATTATCGCTCAATTTGTAAGCTGATCCGTCTGCTTTCACTAAAGAAGCTTCAGGAGCGTCATCACCGATTTTGAATCCGTTGATCGTAAATTGCATTTTTTTGATATCAGCTTTAATTCCTGCATCTTTAATGTCTTCTTCGATGATCTTCTTGATTTTATCAGTTGTTTTAGCCGGAGTCTGTGGATGAATATCCGACTGTGCCATTACAAATGCCAATAAATAATCTTTAGTCACCTGAGAAACCTCTTTCTGAGACTTCAAGAAATCATTAAATAATTCTGAAGTTGTGATATCTGTCTTTCCTTTGCTTTTTGCTTCAGCAAATTTTTGGAATTCAGGACTCATTTTAGTTAAAAGATACTGTCTGTAGAAAGGGCTTGTTTTCACCATTTCGTCATTGTTTTCTTTTAATTTATTTTCGTAATCTGTAAATACTTTTCCTAATTTGAAAGAAGGGTTTCCAGACATTTGCTTTTTGGTCATTTCATAATTAACCATAAGGTTAAGAATTGCCGTTTTAGCATCTGTTCTCTTCCACTCTACCACTTCTTTACCAGGATTATATTTTTTTACATTCTCGTCGATATTTTTGTTGATATCAGCTTCAATCTTCTGCATTCCTTTTACATAAGAAGATTCATCACCTGCCATCAATTGTTGAATATTCAATCCTTGACCATAAGTAGAAAGAAATTTCTGACTCGCCTGGAAGAAATCGTTATCATTTTTGGCATCACCTGTAACTACATATTCAGCAGGGAAAGTAGCTGCACTTCCTGAGATGTTTACAGTTTGACCACCTTTAAGGAAGATTAAATTTTGCTTTCCTGCATAGTTGATAACGTACATTCCGTTTTTAGGAGCTTCAAAAGTTCCCGCGAAATTTCCGTCCTTATCTAAGCCCATGTTGATCAATGGTAATGTAGCAACACCGGAAGCTTCTACAAATTCTACCCTTTCTAAAGGAGCACTTCCTGCAATTTTTCCTTTTACTTCAACTTTTTTTGAACAAGACATTGCAAATATTGCAATGACAAATAACAAAAGATATTTTTTAATCATTAGTATAATATTATTTTTTTTGAATGATTGAATCATTCGATTTCATTTTAAATTTTAATAATGAAGCAAAAATAAGTTTTTCGATAAACTTACTGCTATTTAATATTTGATTTTATGAAAGATTTAACTAAAAATTTCGCCTTCATTGAAGAAGACGAAATTTTAAATATATTTTTCAACCAGATTATCCTCTGTCTGCCATTGCAGCCATGTACTCTCTGTTCATTCTTGCGATATTCTCAAGAGAAATTCCTTTCGGACATTCTACTTCACAAGCTCCTGTATTTGAACAGTTACCAAATCCTTCTTCATCCATTGCTTTCACCATGCTTAGAACTCTTCTCTTCGCTTCTACTCTACCTTGAGGTAAAAGTGCGTATTGAGAAACTTTAGCTCCTACGAACAACATTGCAGATCCGTTCTTACAAGTAGCTACACAAGCTCCACAACCGATACAAGCCGCAGCATCCATTGCTTTGTCTGCATCTTCTTTAGGAACCAGAATTGCGTTTGCATCTAAAGTATTTCCTGAAGTATTTACCGAGATAAATCCACCTGCAGCCATTACTCTGTCAAATGCGCTTCTATCTACCATTAAATCTTTAATGACAGGGAAAGCAGCGCTTCTCCAAGGCTCAATAACGATCGTTTCACCGTCTTTGAACATTCTCATGTGAAGCTGACAAGTTGTAATTCCCGTATCCGGACCGTGAGCTCTACCGTTGATGTAAAGAGAACACATTCCGCAGATTCCTTCACGACAGTCGTGGTCGAAAGCGATTGGTTCTTTTCCTTCGTTGATCAAGTTTTCGTTCAGAATGTCTAACATTTCTAAGAATGAAGAATCTGTAGAAACATCTGATATTTTATAGGTCTCAAACTGACCTTTAGTTTTTGTATTTTTTTGTCTCCAAATTTTCAGAGTAAGATGTAAGCCTTTTTTTGCACTCATAATGTTATATTTATTGGTTGGAGATTATTTAGTTGGTTTGTCTGCATTTTCAAACTTCATGTTTGAAGTCAAAAAAGCAATTTTATTTGATTTACTATTTTTTAGGTCTTGATATTTCTGCATTGCTTTAGCAATATTTTCAGATTTATCATCTTCTGATTTAGAATAAATTTGCTTTTTATCATTTTTAATAACTTGATAGAAAACTTTTTTATCTCTAAATTCATTAGGATTAAGAGGCTTAAGATTTACTCCGGCAACAAAAGCTCCCATTTGTCCTTCAGCGTTAATGACATAAACTGCATTGGGTTCAAGATTAGCTTCTACATAATCTCTATTTTCTGCACCTGCCCAAAACAAATGCTGTCCTGGTTCGCATTCATAGACTAAATACTTCCCACTTGCAACTGATCCTAAGAATATATCTTTGTCATAAATTCTAAAGTTAATCAAAACACCTGCTCCGGTTTTTAAAATGTAAACCAAAGATTTTCCTTCAGATGGCTTATCAATAGCCTGAGTAGTTACTTTCTGCGCAAAAACCGTAGTGATTGCAAAAAGAACTACAAAAAGCACTACTACTTTTTTTAAATTCTTCATACTACTTGTAACTTCTCGCTTTAACTTCTATGTTTTCGTAGATAAGATCTTCTTTGTGCAGAACCTCATTTTTGATATCATCTCCTTGATATTCCCAAGCTCCTACATATTTGAAATTAACATCATCTCTTTCTGCTTCACCTTCCGGAGTAGCATGATCTTCTCTGAAATGTCCTCCACAAGATTCGTTTCTGTGCAATGCATCGATAGCCATTAACTGTCCTAATTCGATAAAATCTGCAACTCTGAACGCTTTTTCAAGCTCTGTGTTCATCCCTTCAGCTTCACCCATTACTTTTACGTTTTGCCAGAAATCTTTTTTCACCTGATCAATTTCTGCAATCGCCTCTCTCAAACCTTCAGGAGTTCTTCCCATTCCAACTTTATTCCACATAATGTGTCCTAATTGCTTGTGGAAATGATCTACTGAATGTGTTCCTTTATTGTTAACAAAGAAATTTACTTTGTCTTTGATTTCTTTTTCAGCTTCGTCAAATTCAGCAGAATTCGTAGGAATCGCTCCTGTTCTGATATCTGCTGAAAGATAATCTGCAATGGTGTAAGGAAGAACGAAATATCCGTCTGCCAAACCTTGCATCAACGCAGAAGCTCCCAATCTGTTTGCTCCGTGATCTGAGAAGTTTGCTTCACCAATTACGAAACATCCAGGAATTGTAGATTGTAAGTTATAATCAACCCAAACACCACCCATTGTGTAGTGAACAGCCGGGTAAATCTTCATTGGAGTTTTGTAAGGATCATCCGCAGTGATTTTTTCATACATCACGAATAAGTTACCATACTTTTCTTCAATCCAAGCTTTTCCAAGATCATATATTTGCTGATCGGTAGGATTATGAATGTTTTTTTCGATAGCGGTTTCTTTACCTTTTTTGATAATCTCTGTTGAGAAATCTAAGTAAACACCTTCTTTAGTATCATTATTTTCGATTCCGAAACCGGCATCACATCTTTCTTTACCCGCTCTTGAGGCAACGTCACGAGGAACCAGGTTTCCAAATGCAGGATATCTTCTTTCTAAATAGTAATCTCTATCTTCTTCTTTAATATTTTCAGGTCTCAATTTACCTTCTCTGATGGCAACTGAATCTTCAATTTTCTTTGGAACCCAGATTCTTCCGGAGTTTCTCAACGATTCAGACATCAAAGTAAGCTTAGACTGCTGTGTTCCGTGTACAGGAATACAAGTCGGGTGAATCTGAACATAACAAGGATTTGCGAAATAAGCTCCTTTTTTATGAATTTTCCAAGCTGCAGAAACGTTTGATCCCATTGCGTTTGTCGAAAGGAAATATACGTTTCCGTAACCTCCTGAAGCAATAACAACTGCGTGAGCTGAATGTCTTTCGATTTCACCTGTTACTAAATTTCTAGCAATAATTCCTCTAGCTTTTCCGTCAACGATTACCAATTCAAGCATTTCGTGACGGTTGTACATCTTTACTCTTCCTTTCCCGATTTGACGGCTTAATGAAGAATATGCACCTAATAATAATTGTTGACCAGTTTGTCCTTTTGCATAAAAAGTTCTTTTAACCTGAACTCCACCAAATGAACGGTTATCTAATTGTCCGCCGTAATCTCTACCAAATGGAACTCCCTGAGAAACACATTGGTCGATAATATTTGCAGAAACTTCAGCTAATCTGTAAACGTTTGCTTCTCTAGCTCTGTAATCACCACCTTTGATGGTGTCGTAGAACAATCTGTAAGTTGAATCACCATCACCCTGATAATTTTTAGCAGCGTTGATACCACCTTGAGCCGCAATCGAGTGTGCTCTTCTTGGTGAATCCTGATAGCAAAATGCTTTTACATTATAGCCCTGCTCAGCCAAAGTAGCTGCTGCAGAACCTCCTGCCAAACCTGTACCTACAACAATAATATCAATTTTATCACGGTTGTTAGGCGCAACAAGGTTCATATGGTCTTTATGATTTTTCCATTTATCCTTTAGTGGGCCTTCTGGAATTCTTGAATCTAATTTACTCATATTAGTATATTGAAATTATTGAGTTACGTAATGAAAAACTGCGATAAAAATAAAACCTAGCGGAATAAGGATTGAATACCAATTTCCGAAAGCCTTAATGATCGGGGTATATTTTGGATGTCTTGCCCCCACAGACTGAAATGAAGATTGAAAACCATGCGCCAAATGCACACCAAGTAATCCGAATGCTACAACGTAAAGAACAACTCTCCAAAGATCAGCAAACTTGCTATGTAAATCTCCCCAAAAACGACTTTCCTCGATAGGAAGACCATTTACGTATTTATAGTTCATCTCATGAAACCAGAAATCGTACATATGTAAAAATATGAACGCTAAAATTACACCACCCGAAATAATCATATTACGAGATGACCATGTAGAATTGGCGGAACCATTGTTCTTATCGTAACCGATTGGTCTTGCTCTTTGATTTTTGATCTCCAAAACGAATCCCATCACAAAATGGAAAATTACAGCAAACATCAACACAGGTTGCATTACAAACTGAATAAGAGGATTGTACCCCATAAACTGCGATGCATTGTTATAAGCCGTTGCCCCGAAAACCGACAATAGATTCACGGAAAGATGCATTACTAAGAAAATCAGCAAGAACATTGCTGAAAGTGCCATAGCATATTTTCTACCAATTGTAGAACTTGTTAAACCTGCCATATTGAGTTCAAATTTGATTTCCCACAAAATTAAGGAATGTTAAGAAAACTAAAAAGTGAGAAATCTCACTATTAGACAGTTTGTAATCTTTCTAAATAACAATGAAAAACATTGATAATGCGGGGAAAGTTTAAAAAATCTATAATTATTTTAAATTATAAATTTTATTATTGTAAACAATCTTTTCTGATGACGGCGGAAGTTTTTTAACTGAAATATTTTCCACTCTGCGAGATGAGACATAAGGATTAATAATATACTGCTGAATTTTCTTTTGATCATCCAAATTTTCAATCCAAAAACAAACATCATTTCCTTTTTTTGCAGAAAACACCTTTCCTTTTTTATATTGATGAACAAGAATTTCTTCATGATTGTTTTCATAAATTGAAAATGAAATTCTTAGAATAAAAAACAGGATAACAGCTAAACAAAACTGAGAAATAGTTTTAAAATTATATTTTATAATCGCAAATTTTAAAAAATACACAGCTAGAAATAACAGAGCTACTTCAAACCAATTCATTGGAATATTATCAAAAAATAGAGAATCAAAATCTGCAAACCAATGAATTACTTTCAATAAAATCTCAATTACGAAATTATAAACCGTATTTAGAATGCCAAAATCAATCCTAACAGCCATCAAACCTGTCATTAAAAACGAAAAAATAATGATCACTTCCGAAAAAGGAACAATGAAAAAATTAGCAAAAATTGAAATAAATGAAAACTGATGGAAATAAAATAATACCAAAGGCAATGTTGCCAATTGAGCGGAAACCGAGATAGAAATTGTATTAAAAATTATCTTCTTAATATAATTATCCTGCTTCGGCAAACGTTTCAAAATTGGTTGGTTGAGCCAAAAAATTCCTAAGACTGCAAGAAAACTCAATTGAAATCCTACATCGAACAACTGTTGGGTATCAATAATCAAAATAATAAAAGCAGACAAAGCCATAGAATGCAGTAAGTCTGGTTTTCGCTGAAGTAAAACGTAGATAAAATAAACCGAAAGCATAATGCAGGATCGAACTACCGAACTTCCAAAACCTATAAACAAGGCAAAAATCCAAATAAATATTAAGCTTAAAATGATTACAGATTTCCTGAATCTTAACGGCAAAATTTTCATTAAAACAAAATAGAGGATCCCGAAAATGACCACAATGTGAGTTCCCGAAATCGCAAGAAAATGCACCAATCCGGATTTATTGAAGTCCTGCAGAGTCTCTGCATCAATTTCTGTGCGGTCTGCCAAAATAATTCCTTTTAAGAACTCCTGACTTTTCGACGACATTTCAGAATTGTTGATTTGCTGTAAAACTTCCAGTCTTTTTTGACGAATTCCTTCACTGAATGACAAGTCGTTTCTAACGGCAGAAGTTATCTCATCATTGATATAACATTGATAAAAAATATTTTTCCGATGAAGATATTTGGCATAATCAAATTGAAAATGATACTTCGGAGATTGTGGTTTGTTTACGAATGCTTTGGCTTTGTAATAATGCTCAAAATCAAGCTCTTTACTATCTTTTGGAATTAATAAAACTGAATTAATTTTTTGTTTTCTAACTTCAACAACCGCCTCGTATTTTTTATTCTTCTCTGTAGAATTTAGTTTTTTAGAAATTTTGAAAATTACAGTTTCATTTGGATTAACTGAAACTCTTGGTTCCTGTGGTAAATTAAAATAATGCAAACAAATTCCCATTCCAAAAAATAGAAATGCAATTAATATAGAATTGATCTTCGAGATAAAAAATGATTTGAAAAAAGTTGATATGGTAATCAGAATACAACCAATTGCAATAGTAAAAATAAAATTCTGCTCCAAAGAAAAATAATCCTGAAATAAAATTCCAAGGATAAAGCAGCAAACTAATATCAGAAGTGGCTGTCGATTCAATTTTCCATCAATTTGTACTACTAAAGTAATAAAAAATTGAAAATTATTCCTAAAAATCTATTTATTTTTTAAAATAATATCTGCAGCATTGTCGCTTGCACCTTTTCCACCAAGTTTACTTCTCAAAATTTCGTATTCTTCAAGCATTAGATTTCTCTTTTCACCATCAAGAATAAATTTTAATTGCTCAGCAAGATTAGTCGTATTTAATTCACTTTGAATCAACTCCTTAACCACTTCTTTATCCATAATCAAATTGACAAGCGAAATGTATTTAATATGCTTCACCAATCTTTTGGCAATGGCATAAGAGACTTTGCTTCCACGATAGCAAACTACTTCAGGAACATTTAATAAAGCTGTTTCAAGAGTTGCCGTTCCTGAAGTTACCAAAGCAGCTTTTGAACACCTCAATAAATCGTAAGTTTTATTGGACACAAAGTGCACATTTTCATCCACATACTTCTGATAGAAATCCTTTTCAAGACTTGGAGCTCCCGCTATAACAAACTGATAATCTGTAAAAAAAGGTCTTACAGATAGCATAATTTCCAACATCTTTTCAACTTCCTGTTTTCTTGAACCAGGAAGAAGCGCAATGATTTCTTTTTCGTTTAAGTTATTTTCTTTCTTAAAAACCTCAACCTCAATATTTTGTAAGGATGAAATCGCATCAAGCAAAGGATGTCCGACAAAGTGAGATTTCACATTATGCTTATGATAGAAATCTTCCTCAAAAGGTAGAATTACCATCATTTCGTCAACATACTTTTTAATGATCTCAACTCTACCTTCTTTCCATGCCCAAAGTTGTGGAGAAATATAATAAACCACTCTGATTCCGAGCTCTTTTGCAAATTTTGCAATTCTTAAATTAAATCCCGGATAATCTACCAAGATTAAAACATCGGGTCTGTTGTTTTTGATATCAGTTTTGCAGAATTTAATATTATTTAAAATTGTTTTGAGGTTCAAAGCAACTTCCAGAAATCCCATAAAAGCGAGATCACGATAATGTTTCACCAAAGTCCCACCTTGTTTTTCCATCAAATCACCACCCCAAAATCTGAATTCTGCGTTGGGATCTTTCTGTTTTAAAGATTTCATTAAATTACTCCCGTGCAAATCTCCGGAAGCTTCACCTGCGATGATATAGTATTTCATTTTTGCTGAAATTTATTATTTGTTATCATTGATCCTTCTCTTCGCATCAGCAATTTTCATGATGGGAGGTTTCTATGATAAGAATAGAGAACAAATTAAATCTTATTGAAGGTTAATTTGTAAATTTGTTCAAAGATAATCATAAAAAAATGTCAGAAGAATTCGAAATAAAAAATAAAGTTGCGTCAAGCGGATTGGTAAATTTTGATCTTACCGATTTGGTTCCGAAAGGGATCAGAAAAGGAATTGATCTGAAAGACTTTCTTTTCATGGAAATGATTTTAAAAGAAAAAGATTTTCGCGAAAAAGTAGCAGCTATTAATCCAGAAGAATATCGAGATCAATATGTTTACATTTACAATTCGGCGGACGCAATTGTCCCACTTTGGGCATATTTTCTGATAACTGCAAAATTAACCGATGTCACCAAAAAAATAATTTTCGGAAACAAAGAAGATTTAGAAGTGATGCTAATGCACAATGCAATTCAGACGTATAATTTTGATGAATTGAAAGATAAAAGAGTCTTGGTAAAAGGTTGTTCTGATAAAGAAATCCCTGAAAATGCTTATATTGAATTGGTAGAGCAATTGAAGCCGATTGTAAAGTCATTGATGTTTGGTGAGGCTTGTTCGAATGTTCCTATTTTTAAAAATTAATGCATTTTTCAGAAAAACAATTTACGGTTATTCTTTTTTTCGTTTTCTTATTGATTTATGCGTCAGGAAGTTTTTCGAAAATACCGTTTGGTGATTGTATTGGTTTTGCTTTGTATACAGAGCGAGCTGAGTTTATAGATTCTACCTCTACCTATGCTCATTTTCTTTACAGCAATAGTTTGGTTTTATTTTCAAAAATATTACCATTTATAGAAAGCAGCGAAATTGCACGTGGGTTTACAATTCTTTCCGCAGCATTATGTATTCCCATACTTTACAAAACGTGTCTTATACTTACAAAAAACAACTTTGCATCTATAACAACAAGCGTAGTTTTTGGGCTAAGCTTTTCATTTTGGAAAAATGCTTCGATTATAGAAATATACACTTTTAATCTTCTGATCGTTGCCATTTTTGTTTACTGTACTATTGCAGCCATAATTGAAAAAAAGAATCGTCTATATATTGCTTGTTCCATAATTTTAGGTATAAGCTTATTCAGTCATATCCAGAATATACTGATGTATCCTGCATTTATAATGCTGATATTGTTCAGATCTTCAAAAAAAATCAGATTTATATCACTATCAATATTGGGAATACTTTTTTTATCACTATTCATTTTTCCTATAAAAAATAATGATGCTTTATCAAGCGTATATTCTTCTGGAATTGTTTCCGAAAAAATCTCAGAGACAAATATTGTAAAAAGCCTGATACTTGCAATGGGATATCTTTTTTACAATTTTTGGCATTTCCTGATTTTTTCAATTTCTGGGATGTTCATTCTTTATAAAACAAACAGACAGATTTTCTTTTTTCTCATTGCGAGTGCGATACCTATATTTGTTTTTTCAATTATTTTCGGAGTTTCAGACAACTATGTCTATTTTATTCCTTTTAATTACATTATTGGTCTATTCATGAGTATTGGTATGTGTTATCTTTTTTCTCTTCGAATAAGAAAATGGATGGCTGCTTCCTCAATAATAATTCCTGCACTATATTTTTTCACTTATAAAACACTAAGCCATATACCACAAATTGAAAAGTTTGCTCAATCTAAATCTTATAAAGGAGGTCTAAAATATTATCTGCTTCCCTGGATGAATGACAATGTTGGTATTCTGGAATTCATTATTGACAAAAAGCCTTCTCCAGAGACTATTGATTGGATGCAAAAAGGTGCGGAAGAATATATAGATTTACTAAAAAATAAAGGTTACACTGAAGAGGAGATCAGACAACTATAACTTTAGTATTATTTTATTTTCGAAGTATTTGTTTTTTTGATAACTTTGATATTCTAACAAATAAAATAAACACAAACAATGAGTCTAATTGACCTTTTGACAGGAAACACAGGAAATCAGGTAGCTGAACAGGCAGAAAGCAAGTTCGGAATTAGCAAAAATCAAATTATTGCGCTCTTGGCAGTGGCTACTCCACTCGTCATTTCTTACCTTCGAAACAAATCTCAGGATGCAAAAGAAGCTGAAGCTTTAAACAATGCATTAGATAAAGATCACGATGGAAGCATTCTGGATGACACTTCTCAGCTTGACAACAGACAAGACGAAGGCGGCTCTATTCTTTCGCACGTTTTCGGAAATCAGAAAAATACAGTAGAAAACCAATTATCACAGAATACCGGAATTTCTATTGATAAAATCGGTCCTATCTTGGCGATGCTTGCTCCTGTAATCATGGGTTATATCGGTAAAGAAAAGCAACAGAACAATGTTGGAGCAGGAGGTCTTGGTGATCTTTTAGGAGGAATTTTGGGTGGTGCTCAAAACCAGGCTCAACAACAGCAATCAAGTCCTTTGAATGATATTCTGGGGAGTGTTTTAGGTGGCGGACAATCGCAATCTTCCGGAAATCCCTTGAATGACATTTTAGGAAGTGTACTTGGCGGCGGACAGCAGCAAAAACAACAACAAGGTGGATTGGGAGATCTTCTTGGCGGACTTTTCGGAGGAAAATAATTTTGTTTTTAAATCATAAAAAAAAGACCGGAGATTTGATCTTCGGTCTTTTTATTTTCGTTTTTAGTCTTTTGCTTTTTCAGCAGGATAAGGTTTTGAAGCTTTTCTCGGTCTTTTCTTTCCGTAGCTTCCTAAGATAATCTTTCCTTTTCTAGACTTTCTGTCTCCTTTTCCCATAATTAAAATTTTGATTGACTACGAAGTTAGAGATTTATAATAAGAAGTCAAAAGTTTCAGCCGTTAAATATTTTATAATAAATAAGTTAGACTTTCACATTTTTCCATTTTCCTCTTTTAAATAAAATAAAAGCAACAGCCGTTATGAACATTTCTGCAACCGGAATTGAAATAAAAACACCTTTCGGACCCAAATCAAAATGTTTTGAAAGCACATAAGCCAAAGGAATTTGAAACATCCAGAATCCAAAAAAGTTCAGCCAGGTCGGTGTCCAAGTATCGCCTGCTCCGTTGAAAGCGTTGATAGTTACCATTCCTATTCCGTAAAAAACAAAACCGACACTCATAATGTGCAATGCATTTTTAGCATAATTCTTAATTTCAATTTGTTCTGTGAAAAATCCAACAAGAAAATCTCCCAAAAGAAAAAATATAAGACTTACAGAAAGCATAAAAATTACGTTGTATTTTACCGTTTTCATTACAGATTGTTCTGCACGCAACATTTCTCCAGCACCCATATTTTGCCCCACTAAAGTTGAAGCCGCATTACTCAGTCCCCAAGCTGGAAGCATAAAGAACATCATTAATCGGAGTGCCGTTTGATACCCTGCTGAAGCATCTTCACCACCGGTTGTTGCCACTAATTGTGCAAGAAAGATCCAGCTGCACGAAGCAATGACAAATTGGAATATTCCGGGCATTGCAATTTTCACGATGGATGTGATTAATTTGAAATCAGGTTTAAAATAAATCGTTTTTATCCGCACCAAAGAATCAGCAATAAAAATATGATACAGTTGATAAAGAACTCCTGTGCTCCTTCCGATGGTTGTTGCAACTGCAGCTCCCGTCAAACCCATTGCGGGAATCGGGCCTAATCCTCTGATCAGAATCGGACAGAGAATAATGTTGGCAATATTGGCAATCCATAAACTTTTCATTGCGATTGCCGCATTTCCTGCACCTCTGAAAATTCCGTTGATTAAAAACAAAAGCATAATAATCACGCTGCTTCCCATCATAATTCTCGTAAAATCTTTTCCGTAGGCTGCTGCATCGGGTTTTGAGCCCATCAAAATCAAAGTATCTTCTGCATAGATTACTCCCAGCAAACTTAAAACAGATGTAATGACAAAAGATACTGAAATTACCTGCGCTGCACTTCTCGAGGCCTGTTCAGGATTTTTCTCCCCAATTCTTCTTGCTACAACGGCAGTTGCAGCCATACTCATCCCAATTGCTATCGAGTAAATAATTGTAAGAACAGATTCTGTAAGACCAACCGTTTGAATAGCGAAGCCACTTTCTTTGAGATGACCCACAAAATAAAGATCAACTAAAGCAAAAACTGATTCCATTGCCATTTCCAGCATCATCGGAATTGCTAAAAGAAGAACAGCACTTCGGATACTGATTTTTGTGTAATCAGTTTCTTCCTCGCTGAATGCTTTTTTCAGAAAATTTAAATATTTTTTCATTTTAAAATTAATCGGGTTAAAAATACGATTTCATGAAATTTAATTTTAAATAAAATAATTTTAATAATTAATTATCGTAAAACAATAATTAATTATATATTTGCAATAATAAAATATTAAAACAATGAAATTATTAGGAAAAAACTCTCTACTTTTTTGGCTAAAATATCCATTCGGAATATATGCCGTCGGATTTACACTGATCTCAATTTGGATATTAATTTTAATGGGAATTTATTTGATAACGAATACGACAAATTCATTTGTGTCAATTGATCATTGGAAAAGTGAGAATAATAATGGTCAAAAAAATTCAGAAATAGTTCAATTTCATTATCCATTTTCAAAAATGGTTTTAGCGACTGAAAATTCTGCAGAAGGTATTATGTTAGCTTTCCTGGGGCTGGTTTCTCTGTGTTTTATATTAATTATCGTTTTGAAAATCATTATCGAACTTTCAAAAGACGATTTTTTCACCCATAAAGCAGTTCAGAATTTCAAAATTTTAGGTTTTGGTATGCTCTTCTTAGGAAGCGTTCATCTTGCTGTTGATATTTTCACCTCGCCACAAAGTTTTGATACTACGCCTCCTCTTATTTTTATTATCACTGGCCTTATATTTATTTTCCTGAAGGAAATTTTTGTAAAAGGCAGAAAAATGCAGGAAGAGAACGATTTAACGATATAAATTATTAAACAAATTTTAAAAAATATAAAAATGAAACTATTAGGACAAAAATCAGTGTCAACAATTCTCAGTTATTTATTTCTGGTGTTATTTATCATTTTTCTTTTCCATTTCATTTACCAATCGCTTGGATTTGGAATAGGATATTATAACTGGACGACTTCACATCATCTTTTTTCAGAAACTTTTTATGTCAATGATGAAATAGATTATGCATCATACGAAAAAGGAAAATATGTATTTTTCAGATTTAAATATCCGTTTTCAGATCAACAGATGTTGACAGGTTTTTTTACATTAAACAGATTTATATTTCACACATTTCAAAGTATTTTTTTCTGCCTGTTTTTCTTTTACGGATACAAAACTTTTGGAGATTTGAGTCAGAAAGAATTATTTAATGAAACAATTATAAAGCATCTGAAAACCTTCACTATTATTAATGTACTCTATGCACCACTTTATTTTCTGATTTGGATCTTCATATTCCGAACTGGCCTTGAAGGAGGTATGCTTATGACATCGTTTACATTTTTATTCTTGGGAATTATTTTACATTTCATCACCGTATTTTTCAAAAGAGGCTTTCAACTGCAATCAGAAAACGATTTAACAATATAAATTATGCCAATAATAATCAATGTAGACGTCATGTTGGCAAAAAGAAAAATGCAGTCTCAGGAACTTGCAGAAAAAATAGGAATCACACAAGCAAATCTCTCCATTTTAAAAACTGGAAAAGCAAAGGCTGTTAAACTCTCTACTCTTGAGGCAATCTGCAAAGCACTGGATTGTCAACCCGGAGATATTTTAGAATTTAAACCTTAATTATATATTATCAAAATGAAAAAATTATTTTTATCAGCTTCAATCATCACCTTTGGCATTTTCTCAGCTCAGGAATTTACCAGTCAACACAAACAAATGCTGACTTATGATGATGCAGAAAGCTTTTCTACATTAGTAAAAAAAGAAAATATTGACCAATGTTTCCAGATTGAGAATAATTCGTATTCACTTCTTGCTCTGTCAATAAAATTGAATAGCAAGAAGGTTTTTCAAAAACTTATTGACGAAAAAGCCAATTTGGAAAAAGTTTGTGATGGGAAAACACCATTAATGTTTGCAGCCAAATATGGGAATACTGAATTTGCAAAAAAGCTTCTTGAGAATGGTGCCAAAAAAGAAACGAAAACCGACAAAGGTTACACTACGTTGGACTATGCTAAAAAATATGAAAAAGCAGAAATCATTACATTGTTAGAATAAAAACAATTTGAATTTTATCAATTATTAGAATTTCATTTTATGTGAGTATAATTATGCAAAAATGGTTTACTCCTAATGAAATATATCAAAAAAAATATTAGATTTGTATAATAATTGAAAAAATAAATTTTATGAAAAAGATTATATCGGCTACTTTACTTCTGGCGATCTCAATTTTTGCAAACGGATTATTTGCACAGGAGATTTCTAAAGATCAAATGAAAATCTTCCAGACTGATAATCTTCAGGATTTTAAAAAAGTTTTTAAGAAAGATGATTTCAATAAGTGTTTTGCCATCAAAGAAAACTCTTATGATCTTCTTGCTTTAAGTGTAAAGCATGAAAGAAAAAATATTTTTAATTTTTTATTGAGCAACACTACCGATGTCAACAGACTTTGTAACAACCAGTCACCATTGATGGTTGCAGCAAGATATGGAAAAGCAGATATGGCTCAATCTCTATTGAAAAAAGGAGCAAACAAAACTCTGAAAAACGCAAACGGAGAAACTGCTAAAGACTTTGCTGTAAAATATGAAAAAGCAAATCTTGCAAGTATTCTAAAATAAAAGTTATCAACTTTAAATAATTAAAACTTCTTTGGCAATCGCTAAGGAAGTTTTTTATTTATAAACCCTTCAAAAATCTTATCTTTGCCAACGAAAAATCAGGCGCTTGAACGTCTGATATCTAAAGTATAATATCTAACATCAAAAAAAATGTTTCGATCGCACACAAACGGAGAATTATCTCTAAAGAATCTTAATGAAGAAGTTACACTTTCAGGATGGGTACAAACCATTCGTGATAAAGGATTTATGATTTGGATAGATCTTCGGGATCGTTACGGAATTACTCAGTTAGTTTTTGATCAGGATCGTTCTTCAGCGGAATTGATGGAAAATGCCAAAAAATTAGGACGTGAATTTGTGATTCAGGTTACAGGAAAAGTTATTGAAAGAGTCAGCAAAAACCCCAATATTCCAACAGGAGAAATTGAAATTTTAGTTGAAAAATTAGAAGTGCTTAATGAATCTCAGCTTCCGCCTTTTACCATTGAAGATGAAACGGACGGTGGTGAAGAATTAAGAATGAAATACCGTTATCTGGATATCAGAAGAGCTCCGGTAAGAGATAAATTGATCTTCCGTCACAAAATGGCGCAGAAAGTGAGAAATTATCTTTCAGACGAAGGATTTATTGAGGTTGAAACTCCGGTTTTAATCAAATCTACTCCGGAAGGAGCAAGAGATTTCGTTGTACCAAGCAGAATGAATCCGGGACAGTTTTACGCATTACCACAATCTCCACAAACTTTCAAACAATTATTGATGGTTGGAGGCATGGATAAATATTTCCAGATCGTAAAATGTTTCCGTGACGAGGATTTGAGAGCCGACAGACAGCCGGAATTTACACAAATCGATTGTGAAATGGCTTTCGTAGAGCAGGAAGACGTGATGAATGTTTTTGAAGGAATGACGAAAACTTTAATTAAAGACATCACTGGTCAGGAATTCGGAGCCTTTCCAAGAATGACGTTCGCAGATGCGATGCAGAAATACGGAAATGACAAACCGGATATCCGTTTCGGAATGGAATTCGTTGAACTGAACGATTTAGTCAAAGGAAAAGACTTTAAAATATTCGATGACGCTGAATTGGTTGTCGGAATCAATGTTGAAGGTTGTGCAGATTATACAAGAAAGCAAATCGATGAGCTGGTTGAATGGGTTAAAAGACCTCAAATCGGAGCTTCAGGATTGATTTGGGCTAAATTCCAGAACGATGGGGTGAAAACTTCTTCTGTGAATAAATTCTACAACGAGGAAGATTTAGCAAAAATCATCGAAAAATTCGGAGCGAAAGAAGGAGATTTAATGCTAATTCTTTCAGGAAACGAGCACAAAGTAAGAACTCAGCTTTCAGCGTTAAGAATGGAACTTGGAAACCGTTTGGGATTAAGAAAAGGAGATGTTTTCGCACCACTTTGGGTTGTTGACTTCCCGTTACTTGAATTTGACGAAGAAAGCGGACGTTACCATGCAATGCACCACCCATTCACCTCTCCTAAACCTGAAGACATTCATTTATTGGAAACAGATCCGGGAAAAGCAAGAGCCAACGCTTACGACATGGTCTTGAACGGAAACGAAATCGGTGGAGGTTCTATCAGAATTTTCGACAGAGATCTTCAATCTAAAATGTTTGACTTATTAGGATTCTCCAAAGAAGACGCAGAAGCTCAGTTTGGGTTCTTAATGAATGCTTTCAAATATGGAGCTCCGCCTCACGGTGGTTTGGCTTTCGGATTTGACCGTTTGGTGGCAATTCTTGACGGAAATGAAGTGATCAGAGATTATATCGCTTTCCCGAAAAATAATTCAGGACGAGATGTAATGATTGACGCTCCGGCTGCGATTGCTAATGAACAACTTGATGAACTGGAACTGAAATTAAATTTAAAAGCATAAATTAGAAGCGGAGATTTTTTCTCCGCTTTTTTGTTATGATTATGAAGAAACTAATACCTATTTTTCTTTTACTGATTTACAATTTCTACAATTGTCAATTTTTAGAGGAGCAATATTCAAAGAGTAAAATTTACAAGCTCAAACAAAACCTTGAATCAGGTCAAAAAAATGCTTTCTATGAATTAGCTTCTTATCTTGACAGTCATAAAAAATTAGCTGAATTTTTAGGTTATCACTATTTTGAAACTGAGGAAATTTCGTTAGCAAAAAGAGCAATCGAAGAGAATTCAATTTTCACAAATCAAGAAATAATTGTCGATAGTATTTCAGGCTCGGAACAATTTTTAGATTTTTTGAAGAAAAATGATGGTAGAATAAAATATTCTACTGAGATACAAGCATTCTACATTACGCAAATTGACCAAAGAAATGAATCAGTTGAATTCAGAGAACTTCCAAAAGCCAAATTAGAAAAATTGACCAAAAAAATTCCCGAAATCCTTCAACAAAATTGGGTTAAAAATGCTGGAATAGATTTTTTACTTCAACAAAATAAACCAGAAAGTCTCTTGAAAATTTGTGAACAATTTTATCGTAAAAGAGACAAATTCAATGTTTATAATCGTAACAAAGAAAATTTTTACGACTTGCTATCATTTTTAATTCGGAAAGATATTGGTTCGATTGGCAGAAATAAAGATTTAGCTTGGAATACCAATGATTATAATTTCGATAATAACTCTATTCTGAACTTGCTGGTTTATTTTTCGAAAAATTATAAAAATTTCGTTTGGGATGGCTCTGAAAAGCATTTTATTAATAAAGATTTACAGTCAGAAAAGATAGATGACATTGTAGATTTATTTGAAGATTTGTACAATGAAAATGACACGATTGCTTTGAATTCATATATCAAACTATCTCAAAGCAATTCAAAAAGAGTTGGAGAATTGGCTACTGAAAAGGATAAAAATTTCCTGGACAGAACCAATTCTATTGTACCGATTTTTCCTTTTAAATTTTTGATACAACTATCATTACTTACAGAATATTACAGACAAAATAATGTTGATTTTATCGGTTCTACTCAATTAAAATCAACGATTGATAAATTAGAATCAGACTTATCGTTTAGGGAAAGAAGAAATTTAGAAAATCAAATAATAAGTCAACTGACATTGGAAGATCTTGCGCCGATAGAATATTGGTCATTGATCTATGAAAAAAAACCAAATCTTTCAAAATCAGTCTCAAGAATTCTTGATATTTACTACACAAAAAACTGGTCAAAAATCATCAGCGACAACAGACAGTTAAGTATGTATTTAAAAAAATCTCTTCTCTACAGCCGAATTGGTATTAATGGAAATCTTAATTATTATGTCTATAAATTTACAGGGAATGGGTTTGAAACTGTAAAAAACCTAAACGAGATAAAAACAGATGATCCTGATTTGAAAACTCAAATCCAGCGCGCTCAAAAAATATGTTTAGAAAACTTCGAGTACCCTGTAGCTAATAAAAAAAATTTCGATGGAAACTTTAATAGCCAAAATATAAAAATCCAGGAAGAGGTTGATAAGTTAAGAATCACAGCAAAAGATGCTGATGATTTTGAGTATGGTGTCCTAAAATTATTTTCAAAAATTGGTTATGCACAAATTCCAGAAGCAATCAAAGTTGCAGATAATATTAAATTTAGAAAAGAAAATTACAGAGACAAGTATTCATTTTTAGATAGAGATTTTGGTTTCTTCAGTATTGATAATTGGAAACTTGAAGATGCGAGAAAAGAGTTTCTATCCGTTTATAACACTCATAATGAAAAGCAACTTTACGAATATTACCTTGATCAAAGTGGAGTTGATTATAAAAACAAAAATGGTAACATAAGCTATGATAAAATTTATGAAATTCTGAAATTTAATATTGTAACTCCATTTACAGGAAGTTCGGAACTTGAAAATGAGGTGGGAGCGATTATAAAACTTTTAGAAATAAATTTAAATACAACATTAGGCTATCCTGATAAACTTTGTAATTCTTCGGGCATGTATATTTGTCCGCCTTCTGATAGAGCTTGGGAATGGAGAAGATACCTGAAAGAAAACAAATTATTAAAAGAGCAACACTCTCCTATTGTTTCATTCAATTATGGATATTATATAGACAAAGTCCTAATGTATAGAAAATTAAACTCGAAGTAATATATAATTCCCACGGCACAATCATTGTAAGTTTTACAGAAAATAAAGACAATGAAAGCAATTTGGAACGGTGCCATTGGTTTTGGCTTAGTCAATATTCCTGTTAAGATTTATTCTGCTACAGAAACCAGCAAACTTGATCTCGATATGCTGGATAAATCTGATTTTTCTAATATTAAATTTAAGAGAGTAAACGAAAAAACGGGCAAGGAAGTCAAGTGGGCAAACATCGTAAAAGGTTTTCTGATAGACGACAAATACGTTGTTCTGGAAGATGAAGATTACGAAGCTGCAAGTCCTGAAAAGACGAAAATTCTGGGCATCGAACACTTTGTGAAAGAAGCGGAGGTTGATTCTGTTTATTTTGAAACGCCCTATTTTCTGGAGCCACATAAAAACGGTGAAAATGCCTACAGACTTTTAATCAAAGCTTTGCAGCAAACTAAAATGGTCGGTATCGGAACGTTTGTTCTCCGCGATACTGAGGCGATTGGGATGATCCGTCCTTATAATGATGATGTTTTGGTTTTAAACCGGTTGAGATTTGATCAGGAAATCCGCGATTATAAACAGTTGAAAATTCCTGCTAAAAAAGCACCAAAACCTGCAGAGCTGAAGATGGCAAAAAACCTGATTGAGCAATTGTCTGAAACATTTGATCCTGCTTTTTATAAAAATACATATTCTGAGGAATTACTGAAGATCATTAAGAAAAAAGCAAAAGGCAAAAATGTGAAACTTAAAAAATCCGAACCTGCAAAACAGGGTAAAGTGATTGATTTGATGGCACAGTTAAAAGCCAGTTTGCAGACTCCGAAAACTAAAAACGCTTCCTGATCATGGCACTTAAAGATTACAATGACAAACGTAAGTTCGATGAAACCACCGAACCAAAAGGAAAAACAAAAAAAAGCGAAAATAAACTCATCTTTGTGATTCAACGACATGCCGCATCACGTCTTCATTATGATTTCAGATTGGAAATGGAAGGCGTTCTGAAAAGCTGGGCAGTTCCGAAAGGTCCGTCTTTAAATCCTGACGACAAACGTTTGGCAATGATGGTAGAAGATCATCCGTATGATTACAAAGATTTTGAAGGAAATATTCCCGAAGGAAACTACGGAGCCGGACAAGTGGAAGTTTGGGACAGCGGAACTTACGAACCTCTAGATCAGGAAAGCAAACTTTCGGATGAAAAAGAACTGCTGAAAGAACTAAAAGCTGGTTCATTGAAATTCATTTTGCACGGTAAAAAGCTAAAAGGTGAATTTGCTTTAGTGAAAATGAAAAATGCAGAAAACAATTCATGGTTATTAATTAAGCATAAGGATAAATTTGCTGAAGACAAATATGACGCGGAGGAAAATACAGCCAAAAATTCTCAGGTCACCAAATTTTTAGAGGAAAAAAAAAAGCCTAAAAAGCAGCAAAAAGAAGTCATAACTTCTGAAATAAAGCCTAAATTTCAACGATTCAATTCTTTAGTTGACGAAAAAAAACTGAAAACTTTCATCAAACCGATGCTTGCGAAACCTTTTGAAAAAGCATTCGATGATGAAGATTGGGTTTTTGAAATAAAATGGGACGGTTATCGTGCTGTAGCCGATCTAAGCAAAAAAGAATCACTTTTTTACTCAAGAAATGGGATTTCGTTCTTATCGAAATTTGATAAAGTGTCTGAAGATTTCAGCAAACAAAAACACAAAATGATTCTCGACGGAGAAATTGTAGCCTTTGACGAAAACGGAAAACCGAGTTTCCAAATGCTTCAGCAAATAGGTGATAATCCGGATTTAGCTTTAACCTATCAGGTTTTTGATTTACTTTGGCTAAATGGTCATTCTACCGAAGAACTCCCCTTAATTCAACGTAAAGAACTTTTAAAAGAAGCTTTAATTGAAACTGATATCATTAAATATTGCGATCATATTCCCGAAAAAGGTATCGATTTTTTTAATCAAATGAAAAAAATGGAGCTTGAAGGAATGATTGCCAAAAAAGCCGATAGTTTATATATTGAAAACAGCAGAAATTCTGATTGGCTGAAAATAAAATTCACCAACACAGAAGAAGTGATCATCTGCGGTTTTACTGAGCCAAGAGGTTCCAGAGAAGGTTTTGGAGCACTGATTTTGGGTAAATATATTGACGAAAAATTAACTTATTCAGGACATACCGGAACAGGTTTTAATAATGAATCTTTGAATTCGCTTCATGAAAAGCTCAAAAAAATAGTTACAAAAACTTCTCCTTTTGAAACAATTCCCAAAACGAATATGCCTGTAACTTGGGTAAAACCAGAATTGGTTTGCGAAATTAAATATTCGGAAATTACCAAAGACGGAATTTTTCGTCATCCTGTTTTCGTAGCGATCCGTGAAGATAAAAATCCTGAAGAAATCGCAGATTCGACAAAAAAAGGGAGTCAAATAAATGAAAAATCTAAAAAAATGAAAGCTAAAACTCCATCAAAGAAAACCGAAATTTCTGATAAAGACTCGGAAATTACTTTGAATAAACATAAAGTAAAACTTACCAATCAAGATAAAGTTTATTTCCCGAAAGATAAGGTGACCAAAGGTGATGTGATTGAATACTATCAATCTGTTGCGGATTATATTTTGCCACATTTGAAAAACCGCCCGTTGTCTTTAAACCGTTATCCAAATGGAATCAATGAGCAAAGTTTTTATCAGAAAGATGCGAGTGACAATATCCCGGATTGGATAAAAACTACGCAGGTTTACTCAGAATCCAACGATAAATACATTGATTATATCTACTGTAATGATAAAGCTACATTGGCTTATCTAAACAATCTGGGTTGTATTGATCTGAATCCCTGGAACAGTTCGCTCCCTGATCTGGATCATCCTGATTTTATGGTTTTAGATCTCGATCCTTCAAAGAAAAATAGCTTTGATCATGTGATTGAGACCGCTTTGAAGGTGAATGAGGTTTTAAATTCAGTTAAAATTAAAGGATATTGCAAGACTTCTGGAAGTACAGGAATTCACGTCTATATTCCGATGGGTGGAAAGTACGATTTTGAGCAAGTGAAAGATTTCGCGCATATTTTGATGAAACAAGTAAATGAAAAACTTCCTAAAATCACTACTTTGGAAAGAAGCTTACAGAAAAGAGACGATAAAAAAATCTATCTCGACTATCTTCAAAACAGAACCGGACAAACTTTAGCGAGTGTTTACAGTTTGAGACCAAAAGAAGGGGCTTCTGTTTCGATGCCTTTGGAATGGGAAGAATTGAAGTCAGGTTTAAAACCGACTGATTTTAATATTCATAATGCATTGGAGAGAATTAAAGAAAAAGGTGATTTGTTTAAACCTGTTCTGGGTAAAGGAATTGATATGATGAAGGTTTTGGAATTGTTGGAATAGATAAATTGATGCCTGAAGATAATAACAGTCTTTTTTTACAGTAGATTTGTCATTCTGAAAGAATCTAAGCATCAATTGTAATATATTGAAGCTATTGCTATATTAAGATCTCTACGGGATGACAAACTGAGTGCTGGTGAACTAAAATAGGTAATCAAGGCAACTTCGCCACCAAATTTTCCGGCAAAATTTTTAAAATGATATAAATCAGTTTCCACTTAAAATTAGGAACGATGGTGAAAGAATTTCCGGCATCAACAATATGTTTTGCTACATAATCCGGTTCCATCAAAAGATTTTTATTGAGTTCTAAACCTGCATTGATTTTCGTATTGATGTATCCGCTTATTAAAACATTAACTTTAATATTTCCTTGGGCTAACTCCTGCCTCAAACCTGCTAAATAAGTTGTAAAAGCAGCTTTTGTACTTCCATAAACGAAATTACTTTTTCTTCCTCTTACTCCAGAAAGTGAAGAAATTCCGATGATTCTTTCTAAATTTTTATTGCTTTCGTCCATCGTAATAATATTCAGAATAGAAACCGCTCCCATATAATTGACCATCATCATTTGTTGAGCACTTTTGAAATCTCTCACTGCTCTTTCATTATCAACTAAAAATCCGGCTGCATAAACCACGATATGAGGTTTTGTTGGAAGTTCATTGTAAAATTTTTTGTGAGAATCAAAATTTTCTGAATCAAAACTTAGAACCGTAATTTTTGATCTATCTAAATTATTTTCATGAATAAAATTTTCTAAAGATTCTGTATTTCGTGAAGCGGCAATAACAAAAAATCCCTTTACCAAATATTGTTTAATACATTGTTTTGCGACATCTGAATTTGCACCTAAAATGAGAACAGTTTTGTTTGTGTTTTGATTCATTGCGTAAAGATATTTTTTAAACACAAATTTTACAAATGTTTTCACGAATAACACAATTAATTGTTACACTTAAAATTGAACGTTGGATAATCATATTATTATAAAAAAACTCGGTGCGGTGACCAAAGGTCACCGCACCGAGTCGCAATATTATTTAAAACTAAAAATTATTTCTTTTCAGTTTCGATAACTTCTTTTTTATCGGTAGTTGCCGTAGCTTTATCTCCGAATCTTGCCGCTGTAAATTCTCTTGAGATCGCAGCTTTTTCAAATTTCAATTTTCCTGAAAGTGTTTCGATAACAATTCCATCTTCCTGAATCTGAGAGATTCTTCCGTGAAGACCAGAAGTAAGCACTACTCTACTTCCAACTTTAAGCTCTTCCTGAAATTTTTTCTCCTGCTTCTGTTTTTTCATCTGAGGTCTGATCATCAGGAAATAAAACCCGACAAACATTACACCCATCATGATAAGCATCATCGGAGAAGAACCTCCAGCTGGTGCGGCTTGTAAAAATATTGTTAACATATTTATTTAGCTTGAATGTTCGCATTGAACGTTAACTTAATAGGAGATTTTTCAACATTTGCAAAAACATCAGCATATTTCTGAACAGCACCGTCAAAGCTTGAAGAATCAAAACTTAAAGTGATTTTTCCTTTTTTACCTGGTAAAATTGGGTCTTTTGTAAATTCCGGAGCGGTACATCCACATCCTGGCTTCACTTCAGAAATTACTAAAGGGTTTGTTCCAGTGTTGGTAATTTCGTAAACGTGATTTACTTTATCTCCTTTTTTGATATTTCCAAAATCAAAGCTGCTTTCAGACAAAGCAACGGTTGTTAAAGGCTGATTAGATGCTACAGGTGCAGCAGTTTCTCCTGCAACAGAAGTTTGTGTTTTGTGAGGTAAAGAATCACCTGACAATGTATTTGTAGAATCTGGCGCAATAGTTTCTGAGTTCTGAAGATCTTTGTGCTCTTCTTTTTTACAAGAAACCAAACCAAACCCGATAATAGACAAAGCGATAATTGATAACGACTTTTTCATTTTTTTATATTTATATTCTGTTTAAATCTTTACAATATTTATCTAAAATTCCGTTGATGAATATATTTGAACGGTCTGTAGCAAATACTTTAGCGATCTCAATATATTCATTGATAATAACTCTTGAAGGCGTAAAAGGAAAATTGTCTAACTCAGAAATAGCTGTTGTAAGAATTACTTTATCCATTAATGCTACTCTTTCCAAATCCCAGTTTTCTAATCTTTCAGACAATTTTTTCTCATTCAATTCCCAATTATTTAGAGTATCTCTCAATAATTTACTGGCAAAGCTTTTATCTTCTTCATCTTTAATCATTTTGATTAAAGTTCTGCTCTCGTCATTCTCTTTGATATAACCAATCGTCTTCTGAACCATTGAGTTAGCAATATGAATATCATCCGTCCAAGTCAGCTCTCTGTCACCTACATAATCATGAAAATCTTCATTCTCGGCAACATATCTCAAAAATAATTTACCGATAAATTTCTGATCATCATCAAAAGAATAGCCCTCTTCTTTCATAAAATCCTGATAACGCTTTCCTGAAGTCATTCTTTGGAATGTTCTTACCAGAAAATCATCATGAAGATCCCACTTCAAATCAGCATGTTGTCCCGAAAAGAAAAGTCTTTCAGGGTTTTCTTCTAATTTGATTAATACTTGATTATTAATAAATTTCTGGTTTGGGTTAATCTCAGAATCAGTTTTAATGTACTTGTTCTTACCAATTTCCATCTGGTTTTCTGCCAAGTTTTTTAGCGCTACCAAAAAGTTGATTTCAAGAATATAGAGATTATAGATTTTCTCTATTCCATAGAACATGTTTTTCTCTAAAACATCAAATTTTATTGGATTTTGGTAGTAAGAATACACACTTTCTACTACTTTTTCACGGATTTGTCTTCTTCCTAACATTCAAAGAGCTTTTTATGGGTGCAAAGATACAAAATTTAAAATTTATCAAATTCGTAGTCTGACTCTATTTTTGTAAATTTGCAAAAGTTTATGAAAGCTTTAAAAACTCTGAACCCTTACTTTTGGAAGCACAAAATATTATTGTTTTGGGGGTTACTCTTTATCATTGCCAGCAATTTTTTCAATATATATAAAGTACAGTTTGTAGGAAAATCTGTGGATGAACTTACAAAAACGGGAAGTCTGGGCTTCAACAAACAGGTGCTTATTTATGTTGCAATTATCGTAGGTTGCTCTCTTCTAACCGGGTTTTTCACCTTTATGATGAGACAGACTATCATCGTAGCATCAAGAAGAATTGAATACGAACTAAAAAATAAAATCTACAGACATTATCAGGAATTATCTTTAACAGATTTTAAAACCACAACAACAGGAGATTTAATGAATCGATTGAGTGAAGACGTTGTTGCCGTAAGAATGTATCTTGGTCCAGGTGTAATGTATGTCGTTAACTTATTGATTTTATTGACTATCACCTGTATTTATATGTTGAAAACAGATGTGTCAATGACAGTCTGGACTTTATTTCCGCTACCGATTCTTTCTTACATCATTTTTAAAGTAAGTTCGATTATCAACAAAAAATCGAAAATCATGCAGAAAAGTCAGTCTGCAATTTCAACTTTTGTACAGGACAGCTTTTCCGGAATTAGGGTCGTCAAATTTTTTGCAAAAGAAAATTACATCAAGAAAAATTATAGCTCAAAAGTTACCGATTATCAGGACAAAGCTTTAGATTTAGCAAAAACAGAAGCTTATTTCTTTACCATTATTTTATTTGTAATCGGATTATTGAATGTTGCCATTATTTTAATTGGTGGACAAAAATATATTGCTGGAGAATTAACGGTTGGGAAAATTGCTGATTTCTTTATGTATATCAATATTCTGATCTGGCCTTTTTCTATGGTGGGTTGGGTAACTTCGGTTAATCAGAGAGCAGAAGCTTCTATGCAGAGAATTAATGAATTCATGGATAAAAAATCTGAAGTCATTAACAAAAACTTTGAAAATTATCCTATCAAAGGAGATATCGAGTTCAGAAATGTATCTTATGTTTATCCAAATACCGGAATTAAAGCTTTAGAAAATTTAAGTTTTAAAATAAATGCAGGACAGTCTTTAGCTATCATGGGCAAAACCGGAAGCGGAAAATCAACCATTGCATTACTTTTATGTCGATTAATTGATCCTACAGAAGGTGAAATTCTTATTGATGGTAAAAATTTGAAAGATCATAATCTTGATAATTACAGAGATTTCATTGGGTATATTCCTCAGGAAAGTTATCTGTTTTCAGATTCTATTGAACATAATATTGGCTTTTCAATTGCTAATCCTTCACACGAAAAAGTGGTTGAATATTCTAAAATTGCAGACGTTCACAAAAACATCGTAGACTTTAAAGAAGGTTACAAAACAATGGTCGGAGAACGAGGAGTCATGCTTTCCGGAGGTCAGAAACAACGAATTTGTATTGCACGAGCCCTTATTAAAGACCCAAATATCATCATTTTCGATGATTCACTATCGGCTTTAGATACAGAAACCGAACAGAATATTCTGGAAAATATTGATACTAAAATCCATAACGCAACTTCTATAATCATCACACATAGAGAATCTAGCGCTCAACGTGCAGATAAAATCATTAATCTTACCGAAATTACCAATTCTGTAACTGCTTAGCCTATTTGTTCACAAATGTTAAATAAATCATAAAAAAAATTTTGTGATTAAAAGAAATATTTTATATTTGTTCTTAACAAGATTAAAAAATATCTAATAATGAGTGAATACAAGGAACGCCATGAGAATGAAATTTTCACGAAGGTGTTAAAAGCAGGAAGAAGAACGTATTTCTTTGATGTGCGCGAGACGAAAGCAGGAGATTATTATCTTACAATTACCGAAAGCAAAAAGAATTTCGGGGAGAATGGAGAGGCAACATTCGAAAAGCATAAAATTTACCTTTATAAGGAAGATTTTAAAAGCTTCCAAGAGATGTTTAATGAATCTACAGATTTTATCATTAACGAAAAAGGTGAAGATGTGATATCTGAAAAACATGATAAAGATTTCAAAAGCAGAACTTTTACAATCGATTCTGACGACGAAGTTTAAATCGAAAAACTAAACCTATTATATAAAAAACACAAGCATCTTTTTCAGATGCTTTTTTTGGCATAAAAAAACACATTTTCAAGAGAAAATGTGTTTTACTGTGGGGTGAATGAGGGGTCTCGAACCCCCGACCTCCGGAACCACAATCCGGCGCTCTAACCAACTGAGCTACAATCACCGTTTTTGGTGGTGCAAATATAGGAAAGATTTTTTAACTACAAAACAATTCCGTCAAAATTTTTCATTGCTATGAGCTTCTCAGTCGTAAATCCCTCAGCGTAAGTAACTCCCGATAATCTTCCAAGATCTTGTGCACGATAAGTAAGACTTTCATAAAAGTCTTTTGAGGTGATCGGAGTTTCCGGCTCTGTAGATTTCGGATCATAAAACTGTGTTTTAAAAGCCATACAAGCTTCTAACTTCTTTTCAAGATGTTCTGATATGTCGATGACGAATTCCGGCTTAATATCTTTCCATTGAATATAGTGAAAAATTTGCTTTGGTCTCCACACTTCCTGATTATCTCCACCAACAATTGTTTCTATCTTTCTTAATCCAGCTAAAAAGCACGCATCAGATACTAATTTCGCCGCTTTTGCATGATCCGGATGTCTATCGTCAATTGCATTAGCCAAGACGATTTCTGGCCGGTATTTGCGGATCATTTTTACAATCTCTAATTGATATTCTTCAGAATTTACAAGAAAACCATCTTTTAATCCTAAATTTTCTCTCGTAGCAACTCCTAAAATCTTTGCGGATTCAGTTGCTTCTTCATGTCTTATTTCATCACTTCCACGAGTTCCTAACTCACCTTTTGTCAGGTCAATTATAACACAGGTTTTTCCTTCAGAAATTAATTTAGCAATGGTTCCGCCACAACCCAATTCTACATCATCTGGATGTGCACCAAAAGCAAGTATATCTGTTTTCATTTATTCTTTTAATTTTAATCTTTGAAATAAAATGTCAAGTATAATCCTATTTTAGAATTTGTAATCTCTGATATTTCATATTTTCAAATATAAGATTTAAAATAAAAACTTCCCAAACTTGATGAATGGGAAGTTTTAATATGTATAATTTAAAAATTAAATTACTTATTGATCTCTGTATTTAATTTTACAGCATCCTGATAAGTAGGATCTAACTGTAAAGATTTAGCAACATAATCTTTCGCTTTTGCGGCATCAGAATCTTTAGATAAATATGCTACAGCGAAGTATGCATATGCTAAAGTCTGCTTGTTTGCATCAACCTCTGCCGGTTTTACAGTAGCGATATATTTTTCATAAGCAATTTTTGCAGCATCATTATTAGTTGCTTGCTGGTAAGCATACCCTAAACTGTAGTAAGCAGGAGCCCAATCTGGTAAAATTGCACTCATTTTCTGCCAAGTTAGGATCGCCCCATTCCAGTTCTTAACGTCCTGATAAGCTGTAGCTAATTTGTATAATGCATCAGAATCCTGAGCATTTGCTGCCACTTGTTTCTTTAATGCTTCGATTTGAGGATTCGTTGGTCCTGCATCAACAGAAGACTGAGAAGCTCCTCCTCCACTTATCTTAACCAATTCCATATCCCACTTCATTGTTTCATCTTTTGCAGCTTTAGCAATTGCAACTTTTTGCTGAGATTCAGCTGTAAGAGCAGCTTTTTTAGCAGCATCTGTTTCAGTTTTAGCTAATCCAGCAGCGATAAGACCTTGCAAACCTTGATCTGCAGGCTGTACTCTTGATTTTTCAGCTTGAGAAACGAAGGTATCCATGTTTTGTTTTGCTTCAGCATATTGTCCGTCTGCATAATTTACATACGCTCTCAATTTGAATTTGATAGGATCATTTACTTTATCAAAAATCTTATCTAAAATCATTTTAGAATTGGCGTAGTCTTCATTGGTAAAATACAATTTAGCAATCTCCAACTGAGTATATGGATCTTCATCAGCATATTTTGTATAGTTGATCAAATCCTGAGTTGCTTTTGCATTCTCTTGATATTTGATATTATAAGCAGCTAAAGCTTTGTATGCAGGTGCATAAGTTGCATCTGTTGCAATTGCTTTCTCAATACTTGTTTTAGCCTGCTGCCACTGTTGAGCAGCCATCCAAAGAGTTCCGATTCTTGTATAAACTGAGGCCTTATTTTTGGCTAAAGGCAAAGCTTTGTCATAAGCTGACATTGCATCACCAGGAATTCTTTTTAATCTATAAGCATCACCTAAAGTATAGTAATAGTTTGCAGGAACTTCTTTCTTAGCCGCTCTTTCAATTGCTTTATTCAAAAACTGAATTGCCAAATCCGGAGAGTTATTTTTTTCAAATAAAGTCAAAGCTTCCGCAGCTCTGAAAAGAACTTCAGCATCTTTCTCTCTTGAATCTGTAACTATTTTCTGAATTTCAGCAATAGCACTTTTATCACCTTTACCCAATTTAACCGTAGCTAAACCAAGTTTATTTAAATAACTTTTGCTGTCTGCAGCAAGACCTTTATTAAAGCTTTCAGTTGCCTGAGCAAAATCAGGTTCTGATTGTCTTAAATAAGTATTTCCTAAATAGAAATAATTTTCTGCTTTTGGTTCTTTGGCAATCATCTGAGTGAAATTGTTTTTTGCCTGAGCAAATTTATCACTGTCAATACTGTTGATACCATCTTGTAACGTTTGTGCAATTGTAAAATTGCTAAAAAACACAACCGCTGCTCCAAAAGCAATCTTCTTTACATTCATAATCATTATATCTTTCATTATATATTTTCTAAATTGAACTATAATTTACACACAATTTTCAGACCAAAATAAATGAATTAAATTGGTAATCAGATGAATTTAATATTATTTAACGCATCTGAACTTCTCGGCTGTAAATATTATATGGCTGCAAACCTTCTTTTTGCACAATTATTTGTCCTAACTGTGTGCATGAATATCTTATGAAACCACTCGCAATGTTAAAATTTCCTTCATTTGTTAAGAAATATAAAACTCTTGTAAAAGGATATTTCATTTCACGCAAACCTTCAAAATCCGGTGAATATGATTTTCCATTTGATTCCACAGGTAAAATTTTGATTAGATCTCTTAACTTTTCAGCATTTTTATCGTAAGGTCTGCTAATTGTATTCAAGCCAACAACTCCTATTTTATTTGGGTATTTATTTAATTCTTCGATAACATTTGTACTTCCCGGAATAATCGAATACTTCAAATCCTTCGGAAGTTTTTTAAGTTTTTGAGCTACAAAATTTAAATTACTTGAGTTTGCACCATCATAGATAAAGTTTTTATCATCAGATTGCATTCCCTGAGCAATTTCGTCCATGGTGATAGTTGTTCTCTCAGAGTTTTTAGGAACAACAAAAACAACAGCATCAGCTGCAAATTTTGCCGGTAAAAATTTCAAATCTGCCTGCTCCTCGTAAGCTTTAATCTCTTCAGCAGATAACTCTTTTGACATTACAGCAATTCTCGCTTTATCATGCAAAAGATCTAAGAAACCTAAATCTTCTTTTTTTGTGACAACTTTTATTTTAGTTTCAGGATAATTAATCATATATCCATCGGCTAAAGCTTCAGTAACACTTTTAAAAGACTCATCCGTTAAGATTGTCATATCTCCTTTATGATAAGATGGAGATTTGTCTTCTTTTTTTGAACAACTTACTGTAAAAGCAAGAATCAAAAGGATCAATAACTTTAAACTATTCATGATCCCCGGTATTTTTAATTTTTGAAACTGCTCTCCAAATTCTGAAAAAGCCATACAGCATTACCAATCCACCGAGCGGATACGCCACTGCGGGCTCCAAGAGTGTAAAGAAGAATTTGTAGATAATAATTACAATCCCGAGGACTATATAAAACAATCCTGTGACTAAGGATAACCAATTGAACATCATATAACAAAAGTATTAAAAAAAATAAAAAGAGAAGCGATTGCTTCTCTTTTTTAATAGTATTTAAGATAAATATTATCCTTCAAAATTCATCGTTAACGGTAATCTGAATCTGTAACGAACAGATTGACCATTGATTTTTGCAGGAGTCCATTTATTTTTAATTGACTTAATCGTTCTAACAGCTTCAGAATTGAAATCTGAGTTTTTACCATTAGCTTTTACGTCTGTAATAGATCCGTCTCTTTCTACTACGAAAGTAACTTCAGCTTTAACAGTACCTTCATCACCGTTCATCGCTGAACCATCGAAGTTACCAGAAACTTTATTTCTGAACGCATTTATTCCTCCAGGAAATTCTGCAGTTTGCTCAACCTCACTATACACCTGAGTGTCACTTACCTGAGGTTTAACTTCAGCTGTTGAAGCTTTAGTCCCTGTAGATGGTGGTGGTGGCGGAGGAGTATATGCAGGAGCTTTTACACCTTCCTGAGCTACCAAACCAGTCTGAGTTTCTAACTGCTTAGAAATTGGCGGCGGCGGAGTCTCGATCTTAGGAGCTTTCACCGGTTCCGGAACTACGTTTTGGATAACCTCGATTTTTTCTTCCTCTTTTGGTGGAGGTGGTGGAGGTGGTTCTTCTTCTTTCGGCTCCTCTATAATTTTATCTTCTTGTAAAATATCTACCAAATCTGCTTTCACCTGAACTTCGTCAGCTTTATTCATATTTTGAATAGTAAGATAAATAAAAGGAGATAAAGCAGCCACTAAGAATAATGATGTACCAATGATAAAAGACTTAGTCAGTAATCTAGGATACTGAGTTCTGATATCATATGCACCATAACTTTTATTTCTGTTTTCGAATACAATCTCATCTAATGAAAGATTCTGACTGTATACATTTTCATCTGCCATTGTAATTCAAATTTAATGGTTAAATTACTTTGTTGCAGGTGCAGCACCAGCTGGATTACCCACTTTTCTATCATAAATAGCTTTCTCCCAAGGCTTAAGATCAGTCACACCGTACTGCTCACTCTTGGTAATTGCCATTTCGTCAAGAATATCTACAAAGTTCTTATATACTGCATCGTCAGTCGGTTTGATAATCACTGTAAATTTAGTTTTATCAGCCGCACCATTCTTTGCTTGCTCTATAATCTTTCTGATTCCTTCTCTGTCAAAAGTAGTTTCGTTAAGATTTTGATCAGTCAAAGAAGTATTATCCTGCTGATGCCAAAATATCTTATTGTCTTTACCTAATAATAAAGAAATTGAATTTGAAAGTTTAATCTCGGTCGGAGGTGGTTTTGGAGTATTTTCTTTCGGTTTTGCCGGAAGACCCAAATCCATAACATTCGGTTTAGAGAATGTGGTTGTGAACATAAAGAAGGTAATCAATAGAAAACCCAAGTCCACCATCGGAGTCATATCGACTCTGGTACTCTGTTTCTTGGAACGTACTTTGCCGCCTTTGGCGCCTTTTTCCTGTACTTGTACTTCTGCCATTTCTAAATGATGTTATTGATTAGGTTTACCTTCTTGTGACGTTATCAACCAAAATTTAAGAAAATCAATATCTCTTAAACCCTCAAATAAACTTTTAACTTTAGGATATCCAGTTGTAACATCTCCCTTGATTGCTAATTTGTAATCAGGATTAACGCTTAAACTTTGCTCTACCCAGTCAACTAATTGTTTATTAGTACTATCCATAGGAATCCCAGTAGGACTCTTGAAATTTTTCTGCGCATCTTCCGGCAAATCAAGATAGCTTTTCAGCTGGTTCATAGGAACCCCGATTGCCTGAACTCTTTGAAATGCAACTTTTTGTTTGTTGTCAAAAGTAACACCGTACTTTTGTCCCATTTTATCTAAAAGTTGTACTCTTTCTGAACCGTTATCAACAGGCTGGAAATAAAATTTTCCGTCTGGTGTAGCGTTGATAGTCATTAAACTAGCATCAGGAAGTAATTTTTCTGAGATCGAAGATGGCGGCTTAATCTGCTCCACGTCAGGTTTCTTAAACTGAGTGGTCAATATAAAGAATGTAAGTAGTAGGAATGCAACGTCACACATTGCCGTCATATCCGTAACTACCCCATGTCTTTTTGGTTTGACTCTCGCCATTATTTTATTTATTTTTAATTAAACTTCTTTTTACAATGCAAATATCTTGCTACAAAATTCTTAGTTGAATTCCGCAAAAGATTGTTGGATGCTCATAGCGATCTCATCGATCTTGTAAGTCAATCCGTCAATTTTAGATGTAAAGAAGTTGTAAAGCATAATCGCAATTGCAGAAGTACCAATACCTAAAGCTGTGTTGATCAATGCTTCAGAGATACCTGTAGAAAGTGCAGCAGCATCAGGAGTACCACCTCCAGAACCTAATGCGAAGAACGCCTTGATCATCCCGATTACTGTACCAAGTAGTGCGATCAATGTTGCAACTGTACCTAGAGTAGAAAGAATCATCATGTTTTTCTCAAGCATTGGCATTTCAAGAGTAGTAGCCTCTTCGATAGCTTTGTTCAAAGCAACCATTTTTTGCTCTTTGTTTAATGTAGTGTCATTAGAAAGAGCCTTGTAAGTTGTAAGACCTTCTTTTACTACGTTACCAACAGAACCTTCTTGTCTGTCACACTCTTCTAAAGCTTCGTCAACTCTGTTTTGGTTTAGTAAGCTTCTTACTTTTACTACGAAATTATCCAAGTTACCTTTTCCAGCAGCTTTGCTAAGAATAAAATATCTTTCGAAAGAGAAAACGATTACCGTGATCATGAAAGTAATCAAGATCGGTACGATGATCCCTCCTTTGTAGATAATTCCCAAAAACGACTCTGGGTGAATGTCTTTTCCTTCAACACTTGAAAAAGCAACAGAACCACTTCCTAGTTTGTCTGCATCTTTAAAGTTTCCTGGGCTACCAAGAACAAATAAATAAATACAAATTCCTATAACTAATAGAATAGGAATAATTACAGCCGGATTAAGACCCCCTGCTTTTTTAGCAACTACTTGCTCATCATTTTTTGAAACATTCATTTCCATATTTAACTAAATTATATTGTTTAAAAATTTTAAAGTTGTAAAATAAAGGCAAAATTACTTAAAATGCAATAGTCTTAAATAAACATTTTGTCTTTTTTTGATAACGAAAATTTAATACGATTCCGATATTGTAATTATATCTAAAAATTTTACTGATTTTTATCATTAATTGAAATTACATTAAAAAATCAAAAAATTTAACGGCTAATTTTTTTGAAATTACCAATGTTAAATTTGTTTTAAATTACAATATTTACAATCTTTTTAGGTACTACAATAATCTTTTTAGGCGTATTACCTTCCAAAATCTCTTTCATTTTTTCATTTTGAAGCACTAAATCTTCAACTTCCTTCGCCGAAAGTTGAGCCGAAAGTGAAATTTTGAATTTCATCTTACCATTTACACTTACCGGATAATTAATTTCGTCTTCAATTAAATATTCTTCGTTGAGTTCCGGGAACTTTTCAAATTCAATTGACTCGCTGTGACCAAGCAAATTCCATACCTCTTCACAGATATGTGGAGCATATGGGGAAATTATAACGGCTAAAGGTTCTAATATATTGCGCTTATTGCACTTTAATTTCTGTAACTCATTGACAGCGATCATAAATGAGGAAACTGACGTATTGAAAGAAAAATTTTCAATATCGTAAACCACTTTCTTTATTAAAGTATGCAAAATTTTATATTCCGTTTTTGTAGGCTCTTCTTCTGAAACTTCAAAAGTATCTTCATTAAAATATAAATTCCAGAATTTTTTCAGGAAACCATATACTCCACTCAGACCTTGCGTGTTCCAAGGCTTTGATTGTTCTAACGGACCTAAGAACATTTCATACAATCTCAGACCGTCTGCACCATATTCTTCACAGATATCATCGGGGTTGACAACATTGTATTTTGACTTGGACATTTTTTCTACTTCACGACCTGTGATGTATTTTCCATCTTCCAAAATAAATTCAGCGTCTGCGTAATCTGGTCTCCAAGATCTAAAAGCTTCAGTGTCTAATTCGTCAGAAGTTCCTTTTAATAAAGACACATCAATATGAATAGATTGAATTCCTATCTCTAAAGAGATTGGACCCAACTCTAATTGTTTAGAATTTGGATTCAGTTCTTTTAATTTAAAGAAATACATTTCTTCTAAAAGTTCTACTTCTTTAGGCTTTTCAATATCAAAATTAGATTTTCCTTTTATTTGAGATTCGTGATATTTAGACTTATAATCATCATATATTTTTTTTAATTTATATGTAATAAATATATTTTGTGGTTCATTAATATTTTCATAATCCAAACTTCCATTACCTCGACTTTGTGTATACTCCCCACTTAATCGATACACAAACGCACTCATCCCCAAAATCATCCCCTGATTAATCAATTTCTGAAAAGGCTCATCATTATTAATATATCCTCTGTCTTTTAAGAACATATTCCAGAAACGAGAATATAATAAGTGACCGGTTGCATGTTCGCTGCCTCCGATGTATAAATCTACCTGTCCCCAATAATCTGACAATTCTTTGTTAGCAAAAACCTCATCATTATTAGGATCCATATATCTCAGAAAATACCATGAACTTCCCGCCCAACCAGGCATTGTAGATAATTCTAATGGAAATACAGTTTGATCATCAATTAAATCTGTAGTGACAACCTTTTGGTTCACCTCATCCCAGGCAAACGTTTTTGAATTTCCTAACGGCGGATCTCCGTCTTCAGTTGGCAAATATTTTTCAACTTCAGGAAGTTCCAACGGCAAAGCAGAAGTCGGCAATGTGTAAGGCATTCCGTCCTTATAATATATAGGAACCGGCTCACCCCAATAACGCTGTCTTGAGAAAATCGCATCACGCTGTCTGTAATTCGTTGTTCCGTGACCGATTCCTTTGTTTTCGATTTCAGAAATTATTTTTGATTTGGCGTCATTATAATTTAAACCGTTTAAGAAATCTGAATTTACACAAACAGAATCTTTAGAATCAAAAGATTTTTCCTGAATATCTTCTTCTGTTTCTACGACTTTTTTAATTTCTAAATTAAATTTCTTTGCAAATCTGTGATCACGCTCATCATGTGCAGGAACAGCCATTACAGCTCCCGTTCCGTAACCCATCAATACGTAATCTGAAATATAGATCGGCATTTTTTCTCCACTAAATGGATTGATTGCATAACTTCCCGTGAAAGCACCTGAAACGTTTTTCACGTCTGCCATTCTATCACGCTCAGTTTTCTTTGAAGTTTCTTCAATATAAGAATCAACCTCAACTTTTTGTTCGGCTGTCGTAATATTTTCTACTAAAGGATTTTCAGGAGCCAAAACCATAAAAGTTGCTCCAAAAATAGTATCAGGTCTTGTTGTGAAAACTTCGATTATTTCTTCATGATTTTCTACCTGAAATTTCACCTGCGCTCCCTGAGATTTTCCGATCCAGTATTCTTGGGAATCTTTCAAAGGTTGTGGCCAGTCAAGAGTTTTTAATCCTTGTAATAGTCTTTCAGAGTAAGCAGAAATTCTCATGCTCCACTGCATCATTTTCTTTTGAAAAACAGGGAAACCTCCTCTTTCAGATTTTCCGTCTTTCACCTCATCATTTGCTAAAACTGTTCCTAAAGCTGGACACCAGTTTACAGTTGTTTCCGCTCTGTAAGACAAACGGTAATTTAATAAAATATCTTCTTTATCAATTTCAGAAGCATCTTTCCATTCTTCTGCAGTAAAATTTAATTCATCGTTTTGATTGGCATTTAAACCTTCTGTTCCTTTTTCTTCAAAATGTTTAATTAAAGTTTCGATAGATTCTGCCCTGTCTGTATCTTTATTATACCAAGAATGGAATAATTCAATAAAAATCCATTGTGTCCATTTATAATAAGAAGCGTCAGAAGTTCTTACTTCTCTGCTCCAGTCAAATGAAAAACCAATTTTTCTTAATTGCTCTTCGTATCTCGTAATGTTTTGCTCAGTTGTAATTGCAGGATGTTGCCCGGTCTGAATTGCATATTGCTCAGCAGGAAGTCCGAAACTATCGTAACCAACAGGATGAAGAACGTTGAAACCTTGATGTCTTTTATATCTTGCATAAATATCTGATGCAATATATCCGAGAGGATGACCTACGTGAAGTCCTGCTCCCGAAGGATACGGAAACATATCGAGAACATAAAATTTCGGTTTGTCTGTTTTATCGGAAGTTTTGTAAGTTTGATTGTCTTCCCAGTATTTCTGCCACTTTTTTTCTATCTGCTGATGATCGTAAAACATTCTGTTAGTTGTATATTATATTGATTTCACAAATTTAGTGTTTTTTATAAAAAAAATCTGGACTAAAATATCAGTCCAGAGGTAAATTTAACTTTAAAATATTAATTTTAAGATCATATAAAAAATTAAATGCCTATTAATAATTTTAATTCTTAATTATTTTGAAACAATTACTTTCGCAGATGATATTTGTCCGTCGTGATTTATATTTAAAATGTAATTTCCGTCTGCAAGGTTTCCTATAAAAATATTTGTTTTCCCATTTAAAAATGATTTAAATTCAGAATGAACTTTCCTTCCGGAAACATCGAATAAAATAATCTCAGCATTTTTATTAAAACCTGGGATTTCAATATTGATATAATCTTTTGCAGGATTAGGATAAATTTTAACATCCTGTACAGCTTTAGTCTCAGAAGTGCCCAAAGTGCTACAAACTGTAGATGCAACACTGGCTGTTTTCACTAAATTAACCTTCGTTCCCGGAGCTACAAAAGTTTGAAGTTCGGCAGAAGCAATTAACCCGGAATCTGCACCAAGCCAGTCTTGCATTAAAGAAGCAAAAATCTGTCTGTAATCGTATCTTCTCTGGTTTTGATTGTAGTAGTAACTTGTAGCATTGGTAAACACAGGATGATCTCCCATAATACCACCAGATATATTACTTCCAACAATAAAGAAAGGAGCCAAATCTCCATGATCTGTTCCTAAACTGGCATTTTCTCTTACTTGTCTTCCAAATTCACTGAAAGAGACCGTCAAGATTTTATTTCCGATTCCCAAAGCTTCGATATCTGTCTGGAAAGCCGCTATCGAATTGGAAATATCACCCAATAAATTAGCATGATTTCCCAACTGTGTACTTCCCGACTGAATTTGATTGACATGCGTATCAAAACCTCCTAAATTTACCTGAAAAATTTTAGTTTTGCTTCCACCTTTGATCAATCTGGCAACCACTTTCAGCTGTTTTCCCAAACTTGAATTCGGGTAAGTGACTGTAGAATTGTTTCCTGCATTAAAAACCTGCATCACACGATTATAATAACTGTCCATACTTGTTGCAACACCTTTTATATAATCTAAAAGATCATTGTATTCGGAATTTACAGGGATCGTAAGCGTATTGAAAAGTGTTGTCTGAAAACCTGTCAGGTTGTATTCAATATTTCTTTCTACTGTATGTTCATAGAAAAGACACGGATTCAGATTTCCCAGCTGAATTGCGAGAGGATCCGGACTTTGAGTTGTTGGATTTCCTGCAAGTCCGGGATAAAGCCCACCCAAATATCTTCCAAAAATACCATCCAGAAGATCCTGATTATTCGAACCGTCTTTCCCTGCAAACATCAGATTTTCGGATCTGAAATGCGAATAATTAGGATTCGGATATCCCACTCCATTCATTAAGGTTAACTTTCCGGAATCATAAAGCGATTTAAAACCCGTCATCGAAGGATGTAGCCCCACTTGCTTAGCAGAAGCAACGGTATTATCCAAATTAATGTACGATCCGGTTCCCGTGTTTGCTATTTTTATATTAGGACGAAGATTCGCATAAGTATCATACTGACTCACCGGAATTACAGTATTCAATCCATCGTTGGCTCCAGCCATTCGTAAAATGACCAAAACCCTATCGTTTACTGCATCACAACTTACATTGAAATCCAGAAACTGATTTAAAAATCTTGTTGGCATCCCATTGAGCAGAAAAGGCGTTCCCACTCCCGCCATAGAAGCCATCTGTAAAAATTTTCTTCTGTTCATGATTACATTACTTGAAATTCTGGAGATTTAATAAGCGCTTTAACCAATCGATCAATTGGAATTTTCACATTGGTTGCTGTACCTGTATTAACGAAATTATTCCACTCATTAAGCCAGTTTGTAAGACTCAGTCCGTTTAAGAATACTGTTTTAAAATAATTCAACCTGTCAGTCGGAGGAATATCTACAAATAAGAGTTCACAAAAATTTGAAACTAAAATATCTGCATTACCAGGATTTTGAAAGTACCCGCTGTCTTTCACAAAAGCCGGAAGATTTAATTTAAATAAAAAACCATTTTGAGTATTTCCATTAATTAAAATATCAATAGAATTATTGTATCTGATTCTAAGCGACGATGTGGTGATCCAGTTTTTATCGTAATTCGGGCTGCTGGAATACGCGGCATAACCATTCACCGTTTGAGGTCTGAAAACTGGCATTCCCGTATTTTGAGAATAGCTTGCAAAAAGAGATAGATAACCGTGCAGCGCTTTTGGATTCGCTGAATATGTAGGCATTGAAAGATTTAACAATGAAAACATATGAAAATATAATTCTAAAGGATTTCTGACGAGTGCTCCAATGGTCTGATCTGCATAAATTGAATCTTCTTCATCATAAAAATGTTTACTTGATAATAAAGTTTTTATGACCGGTAAAATCTGATAATTATTATTCTTTAATTGAGTTGCTAAAGGAACAATAATATTATCCTCAATATCTGTCGTGATTGTTCTCCCAACAAAATATCTGTACATTCTTCTGCAATAGGCTTTAGCCGTTTCATTTTGATTGAAAATCATATTGATGAAATTCTGAAACTCCGTCTGAATTGTATCTACAGTTGTCCCACCATTAATTGTCGTATTGAAAGCAGAACTGAAAGTTTTATTCGTCAAATCATGTGTACTCACATTGATAAAACCTTGCGGAATCTTTGTAACAGGATCTACGGTATTGATTCTTGCAGTTTTATTGAGCTGAACAGAAGAAGTGAGCGTAAAACCCGTCAGAACTTTCGCCGCCATCTGCACGTCGGTTTCTGTATAATTTGTATAGTTTCCGGTTGCGATTTGCGGACCTTTAAGAATGGTAAACAGTTCTAAAAATTCTCGTGCATAGTTTTGATTCGGACTATTTTTTTGATTTACATTATTGTTCAGGTAAGTAAGCATTCTCGGGTTGAGAGTCATTCTGATCGCCAAATCTTTTAAGCTTCCATTAGCGTGAAACCTTAAAAGCTCTTTGTAATCAAAATTTGTAAAAAAACTTGCATCATTATCTGTAACAAAAAGCAGATGCAGCCAATAAACGATTTTATATTGTGCAGACGGGCTTTTCAAAGCCTGATACATCCACCAATAATTATCATACAATACAGAATTAGCGGTATTCAAAGTATCGGTGATCGTTGGAACTGCAAATGTAGGAACAATGGTTTCAGCATTATCATTAAGCGGACTTGCAGGAGTCGGAGTATCAAAAACAAACAATTCTGTAAGTGCCTGATCCGGAGTTTTTAAAGCATATTCATTAATTCTTGTCTTCGTAATGTTATACGTTGTTCTACGCAGAAGATGATAGGCATTGAGAGTACCTAAAACTGTTGTTTTTGGTGTTAAACTAGACATATGAATTATATTATTCTTTAGTAAAATTAATGAATAATCAACAACATATACCGATTTAATTTAATAAAATATCAATTAATTTAAAACAAAGCTTAAAACAACGAATTTCATTCAGTTTACAGAAAGTTAAAATTTCACCAAAATAAAAAATTAGTTCTCGTACATAAAAATAAAAAAATCTCATCCGGAGATGAGATTAATATAATTGTAATAAAAAATAATTACTATTGAGCTATTCTTTTAAAAGTACGCGTTGTCGTTTTATATACGGTAGGATCAGTATTATCCACAAACTTTATATTCATCGTTTCAGCATTAAGATCAACAACCTGACCTTTTTCAGAAACTACAGTTCCCTGATATTTTATTTCGAAATTTTTATCAGATTTTGTATAAACATAAGAAAAATTACGCTGATTAATTGTTGTACAAGCCAAAGGACTACCTACTTCATCTTTATCAGTTCTTTTACCTGAAGAATTTTCACTAAAAACCCATGTAGATTGCTGTTGACAAGCAGTGTAAGTAATCTGATCAGAAAACCCGACACCGTCAAGGTCAACTTCAGTTCTTACTTCTGCTACAGGTTTCCAGGTTCCCACGATTGGAAACTCCTGCACAGTTTCTTCGTCATCGTTACAAGCGGTAGTAGCTACCATTAATGATAAACCTGCAAACAATAATGCTAATTTCTTCATAGATCAAATTTTTCAAGGCATAAAATTATGATTTTTTATTAAAACTCCATCATTTTTTTTGAATTTTGGAATCATAATTTACATTTTCTTAAAAATAGCGCTTTTAAAGACTATTTCCAAAGCCTTATATTTGCAAAAAATACTGAATGCCTGAAGTTTCCATCATCACGCCCTGTTATAATTCTTCAAAATTTTTGGAAGAGACAATCCGATCTGTGCAAAATCAGACTTTCACAGATTGGGAATGGCTGATTACGGATGACAGATCAACTGACAATTCCGTGGAAATTATTCAGAAAATCAATGATCCAAGAATAAAACTGACGATCGCAGAAAAAAATGGAGGAGCAGGACACGCAAGAAATATTTCATTAAAAAACGCAACCGGAAGATTTATCACTTTTCTGGATGCCGACGATTTTTGGGAACGGGAATTTCTTGATGAAATGGTTGCTTTTATGAAAAAAGAAAATGCTGAAATCGCCTACTCCACTTATGCGAGATGTGATGAGAATTTAGAACCGAAAATTGGAGATTTCAAGGCTGATAAAGTAGTAACTTTTAATAATTTATTAAAAACCTGCCGTCTTTCTCTACTTTCATCCATTTATGATTCTAAAAGAGTTGGTATAGAATTTTTTCCGGAAGGAAGTAAACGCGAAGATCATGTCATGTGGCTGAATTTACTTAAAAAAATTCCTGAAGGAAAACCGCTTCCAAAAACGATGGCAAAATATAGAATGCATCCCACAAGTGTTTCGAGAAAAAAACAAAATATCATAAAGGATCAATATTTGGTATATAAAGATTTTATGAAATTTTCTACAGTAAAATCTTTGTGTTATACCGCCAATTGGGCATTTAACGGATTTTTGAAATACTCAAAAATATTTAATTAATGGAATACTCAAAAGAATTTAAAGCTGCCCTGAGCAATTTTTCGGCTATTGAAAAAGACCGATTGATTTTCCGTTTGTTGAAAAAGGATAAACTTTTATCTAAAAAACTTTATTTTGAACTGATTGATACTGAAACGACAGATCAGAAAAGAACTCAAATAGAAGAACAGATTGAGGAAAGAGTTCTATTAGCTTCAAAATACATTGGAAATCCTAAATATTTTTTAGTTTTAATCAGAAAAATAAGTGCCGAAATTACCGAGCATGTAAAAATAACGACCGACAAATTTGGTGATATTTATCTTCAACTTTTTTTAGTTAATCAAATTTTAGAAAGTAACGATAAACTCAATCATCAGAGGTTTGACAATATTTATAAGCTTTATATTTATTTGATTAACAAACTTTTAAAAGCGATTATTTCAATCAAAAAACTTGATGAAGATTACTGGATGGAACTTAACGAAATATTAGAAAGTATAGAATCAAAAATTCATGAAAACAGATACTTGGAAAAACTCTGCATCAATAATAGCTTTGATTTTAATTGGTTGACGATCGATAAAATTCCCGACCATTTAGATTTAATTGTAAAAGATATTAAAAGTCAGGGATTTCTAAAGTGATAGAATTTTCCGCAAAATAAGTTCTGAAGAATTGGGTTGTTGAGCCACAAATTTTCCGGCCTTTTCTGACATACTTTTGAGCTCTTCATCATTATTTAAAAGGAACAGAGCAAATTCTGCGGCTTCATTTTCATGTTCAAAAGATCTTCCGCCATCAGATTTGATTAAATCATCTGCTTCGGGATTTTTCTCATAATGATTACCAAAAATCACAGGAACACCAAAAGTCGCTGCCTCAAGAATATTATGCAGTCCGGAATCGTGAAATCCACCACCAACAACAGCAATATCTGCATAAGAATATAATTTTGAAAGCAAACCGATACTGTCGATTATTAAAGTTGGAGAGTTGGAGAGATTTAGGGTTTCAGAGTTTTTTAATTCGCTGTAAAGAATGGCATTTGGAAAGATTTTTTTTAAATGTTCAACCCTTTTTAGATCGTGTGGCGCAATGATTAATTTCACATCCTGATCTTTTTCAAAAATCAATTTTGCTAATTTCTCTTCGGCTTGCCAGGAACTTCCAAAAACAACAGCTTTTTCATTGCTAACAAATTCTTTGATGAACTCAACATGATTATCACGGGATTTTAAATGTTTTACCCTGTCAAATCTTGTATCACCAGTAACCGAAGCGTTTGTTAAGCCAATACTTTTAGCCAAAAGATAAGAATGTTGTGTCTGATGAAAAAACCAGTCAACATCTTTTTGTAACTGCTTTACAAACCATCTTCCATATGAAGTGAAGAATGATTGACTTTCATAAAATAACGCTGAAATTACGAATGTTTTTACGTTATCCTTTCTCAGTTCAGCAAGAAGATTATACCAATAATCATATTTCACCGTAAAAAATAGTTCAACATCTAAATGTGAAATAAATTCACTTACATTTCTCTTCGTATCAAAAGGTAAATAACAGATCACATCTGCAATATTTTTCTTTTTAACGACATTCTCATAACCCGAAGGCGAAAAGAATGTCACCAAAATTTTATGATCCGGAAATTCATCTTTAAGCTTTTCTAAAACAGGTAGACCTTGTTCGTACTCTCCCAAACTTGCCGCATGCATCCAGATAACTTTATCCGAAGCTGAAAAAGCAGATTTTATGCGATCTACAGACTTCTTTCTTCCATCAACACCTTTTTTAGTTTTATCATTAAACAACGAAAAAACCTTCATTCCGAAGATGAGAAGATGAATGAATATATTGTATAGAAAATTCAAATTTAGATTTTAGATGTTTCAGCTTTGCTTTCTTTAATCATTCTGAAAATATGTATTCCCATTACAATAAATATGAGAGCTAATAAAATGAAAACTGCATTGCTCATTTCCTGTAGTTTGCCTTGTGCAATAAGAATATTTTCCACAACTGTATCTGCCAATAAAAGCAGTAAAGGAAGCAAAATGCTGTATGCGAAAAGCTTTAAACTTTCTTTATTCCGGTAAGAACTGGGAACATTCAGCATTGGTGAATCAGGATTTCTTGGAATACCAACAAGTAGTAAAAAGAAAAATGTCGCAATACCCGGTAATAACCAGATTACGCGTTTTTCGCTTTCTCCGTCTATAGCTCCATTAACTGCAAAGTGAGAAGGAACCGTTTCCGGTAAACCTGCATAATTCACTCCTATGAAAACCCAAATAAAAAAAAGCAGAATTATATTTATCGCTAAAAGTAAACTTGAAGTCCTCATATTAAATTACATTTTTAATCACTCTTAATTTGTGCGTATGTTTATTCAATTCTTTGTTGAAAATCCCTGTAGAATCCAAGGTATCAATTCTTACTTTTCCTGATGCATGAATGATCTTTTGGTTCTCAAGCATGATTCCGACATGAATAATTTTCCCTTCAGAATTTTCGAAAAAAGCAAGATCTCCCGGCTGGCTTTCTTCTACGAAACTCAAAACCTCACCTACTTCAGCCTGTTGATATGTATCTCTCGGAAGTTTAATGTTATGAATTTTAAAAACCAACTGTACAAAACCTGAACAGTCAACTGCAAAAAAACTTTTTCCACCCCACAAATAAGGAACATTACGAAATTCTTTGGCGGTTAAAGCAATACTTTCTCGCACATCATGACTTCTTCGGGAAGCAACGGCAGGATATTCTACTTCAGAACCCATAGAAAGCAAAGTACGACCATCATTAGTCATTATTGAAGCAAAATCCTCTGTAATCAAAGTTACTTTTCTATTTGTCAAATGTTCATCCGTGACGTGCTTGATTTGTTTGGTATCCATCCAGCCTTCATAGCCGTCGTAATGCATTTTTATTTTGGTCCAGTTTTTATTCACTTCCAAAATATCTGCACTTTCGCCAAACAATATTTCTGTAACGATTTCTGCTTTGTCAGAATTTTCTGCACGCACCGGTGCTACTGTCACAACACAAATTCCTTTATCCATTAGTTTTAAATTTTAGGTTGAGGTTTAGGTTGAGAACCTGATCATCCTCAATCTGAACCTCTTCCGTGTTTATTTCCTGCGAAGCAGATTTACTCCGTCACGCAAAGGTAAAATAAGATTTTCAAAATCGTCATCTTTCGCTACCAAATCATTAAGTTCTTTAATAACCTGTGTTTGTTTCTGTTTTGGATTTTCGTCTAAAACTTTTCCGTACCAAAGCACATTATCAAACATTACGACTGATCCCGATTTTGTTTTAGGTTTAATTAATCTGAAATATTCGGCATAATTTTCTTTGTCTGCATCAATGAAAACAAGATCAAAGATTTCATCTGTTTCTTTCAAAAATTCTTTCGCATCCTGAATTTTAAACTGAATCTGACCCGAAAATTCACTTTCAGCAAAATATTTTTTCGGCAAATAAGCTAAATCTTCGTTCACATCCAAAGTAGTCAGTTTTCCTTCTTGAGACAAACCTTCAGCCATACAAAGCGCTGCATAACCTGTAAAAGTTCCGATTTCTAAAATATTTTTCGGCTGCAAAATTTTTGAAATAATCGTTAGCAATCTTCCTTGCTGATAACCCGAAATCATGTGGGGCTGCGTTGTCTTCTGAAACGTTTCTCTTCTCAGTTTTCTGAGAATTTCCGGTTCTGCAGAAGCATGATTTTCCAAATACCTGTCCATCTCAGCATTCTTTTCTTCAAAAAAGCTCATTATGATAATTTTTTAAGATTCAAATTTACTCAAATATAAATAATTGTGAGAAATTGCAAAAACGAATATTACTCGAAAATACCGTAAAAATACGGATGTTTTGTAATGGTTTTTAGTGGTAGATTTGCCTTATGAAGAAGTCAATTGACATGATGATGAGAAAAAATTTACAACAAATGGAGTCTAAAGATAAGTTGATGAAACAACCTGATCCTTCAGAAAAAAAAATCCCCCTCAAAAGAGAACGTCATTCGCTTTTAAAAGCAATCTTCTTAAAAATTAAAAGAGAAGACGTTATCTAAAGAAAAATCCCGATAAAAATTTATCGGGATTTATTTTGTTCTTTATGTAACAGTTATTTCTTAGGAGTAATATCCATCAATTTCATAAATTCATCAAGCTTAGGCATAATGATGATTTCCGTTCTTCTGTTTTCACTTCTTCCGGTAACACTCATGTTGGTTGCCTTTGGATTGTATTCTGAACGTCCACCTGCTGTAATTCTAGCCGGATCAACACCAAACTGACTTTGCAATACTTTCGCTACTGAAGTTCCTCTTAATGCAGAAAGATCCCAGTTATCTCTCGGTAGATTTGCAGAACTTAAAGGAGAGTTATCTGTGTTTCCTTCGATCAATACAGAATATTTGTCGTAATCGTTGATCACTTTAGCTACTTTCCCAAGAACTTCCTGAGCTGCAGGAAGCACATTGTAATCTCCTACTTTATATAACATTTTATCGGAAAGTGAAATCATTACCACACCTTTCAATACTTTGATCTGTACATCCTGATCAGTCATATTATCCAAAGATCTCTTCAATTTGTTTGACAATGCTAAATTTAAGCTGTCATTTTTCGCATTAGAAGAAATAAGCTGCTTGATATACATGTTTGAAGAATTGATCTCTCCTACCAATTTATCAATGTTTGCAGAGCTTTTTCCTGTATTAGAAAGACAGGCGTCCAAAGAGGATTTCAAAGCGTCATGTTGGCTTTTCAATAAATTATTTTCAGCGGTCAATGTAGAATTCTGACCTTTCAGATCCTGAATTTCTCTTTGTCTTTCGCCGATATTTTCGATACACTGTTTGTAGTTGCCGCTCAATGCGTCATACTGCTTTTTACTTACGCAAGATGTTACGCCCAACACCATTGCAGAAACTGCTAAAATTTTAAAAATCTTCATAAATAATCTTTTTTAGACGAGCCAAATTTAGGAAAATTCATTTTAATTATATCGTTTATCTTTGTGCAAAAGAAATTCTGAGCCTTATGCTTGAAAGATCAACCGTCAAAAAACAACTTACGAATCTTATTGAATTCCCTGAAAACCAGTCGTATCTTTTAGCAGTAAGCGGAGGTGCAGATTCTATGGTTTTGGCTTTCATTTTTAAGGCTTTAGGTTTAAATTTCCAGGTTGCTCATGTGAATTACCAACTCCGGGGAAAAGATTCTGATTTAGATAAAAAAGTGGTTGAAGATTTCTGTATTTACCATAACATTAAATTTCATTTATATAAAGTTTCAGAAAAAGACAATAAGCCTGAAAATTCTATTCAGCTTTGGGCGAGAGAACTGCGATATGCTTTTTTTAAACAAATTCAGGAAAAAGAAAATTTAGAGTTTTTGGTTACCGCACATCATTTGAATGACCAACTCGAAACTTTTATCATTAATTTATCTAAAGCTTCAGGAATAAAAGGTTTAAGTGGAATTCCTGCAAGCGACAATAAAATTTTGCGTCCGCTTTTATATTTTTCTAAAGATGAAATTTATGATTTCGCCGACGAAAACAACATTACTTACCGCGAAGATCTTTCCAATAAAAAAAATGATTATTTAAGGAATAAAATCCGAAACCAAATTGTTCCTAAACTTTTGGAAACGAATGATCATTTTCTGGATAATTTTAAGAAATCTTTGTCTTATTTAAATCAAACAAAAGATTTTGTCCAGCAGCAAATTGAAGAGATTGAAAACAGAATTACAATTTCAAATAGGGAAAATAAAATTTTAGATAAAGAAAAACTCAATTTGGAAAGCAATTTTGTGAAATTTGAAATTTTAAAAAAATACGGTTTTGAAAAGGAAGAAGAAATTAAAAAAATCTTCAAAGCCGAAACCGGAAGTTCGTTTTTCTCTAAAGACTTTCAATTGATGATCAACAGAAACGAATTGATTTTAAACAAATTAAATCAAAAAAAAGAAAATCAGGAAGAGATCATTTTAATTGAAAAAATAGACCTTTTCAAAAACCAAACAACCATTAATCTCGAAGATACAATTGAAAAGATTGAAGGAATCAATAAAACGGTAAGTTGGGATTTTGATGCTGAAAAACTTACGTTTCCCTTACAACTGCGCAGAAAACAGCAAGGTGACGTTTTTTATCCCATTGGTTTTTCGGGAAAAAAGAAAGTTTCGAAGTTTTTTAAGGACGAAAAATTGTCTATTTTAGCCAAGCAAAAAATCTGGCTTCTGACAGACGGAAACAACAGTGTTTTAGGCATTCTTCCTTTCAGACAAGATCGGCGCTACGCAAAAGATGAGAGAACGAAAAACATTCTCACAATTTTTAATGAAAAGTAAAATGAAATTCAAAAACTGGTTTTTACTCATTCTCCTGTTCTTATTCACGGGAATTAATGCACAAATAAAAAATCCTGTAAAATTTAAATTCACCGTCAACGAACTTGGTAATAATCAATACGAAGCCGTTCTGAATGCGACTTTGGAAAGTGGTTGGCATATTTACTCAAGAGATATTCCAGAAGATACGGGAATTCCAACCGAATACATCGTTTCGGGAAAAAATATCGAACTGATTGGGAAATTTCAGGAAGTTGGAAAAAAGCATGAAGAATTTTCTGAAGCTTTCGGCGGAACGATTATTTATTATTCTAACGCTGCAGGTTTCAAACAGAAATTTAAATTAAAAGACGGAACAAAACCGGGAGAAGTTGTTGCTGAAATTACTTACCAAACTTGTGATGACAGAGTTTGTCTTGCTCCGAATACTTTAGAATTTACTCAGAAAATTACGCCAAAAGGAGTTGCGGAAGATGCCGTTGCGCCAATTGACGCGATAAAAGATTCTGTGAAAACTACAGAAACTGTCGTTGAAAATCCGGCAAAAAGTGATGTCACTGCAACGGAAACGTCAAAACTTGATCCTAAACAATTAAAAATCGCATCTATAGATTTCAAAAAACCTTTGACAGATTGCGGAAATGAGGCGGTTGTAGCATCTGAAAATTACTGGATGTATTTATTCTTAGGATTCATTGGCGGATTGATCGCTTTGCTGACTCCATGCGTTTTTCCGATGATTCCTTTGACGGTTTCGTTCTTTACAAAAGGAAGTCAGAACAAAGCAAAAGGAAAAAGAGATGCATTGATCTACGGATTTTTCATCTTGGTGATTTTTGTTTTATTAAGTGTTCCTTTCCATTTGATTGACGGAATTGCAGGAAATATTTTCAACGAAATTTCTACCAGTGTTTGGCTGAATGTCGTTTTCTTCATCATCTTTATTTTCTTTGCAGGAAGTTTCTTCGGATATTATGATATTTCATTACCAAGTTCGATTGCCAACAAATCTTCAAAAGCAGAAGAAGCAGGAGGAATTATTGGCATTTTCTTTATGGCTTTGACTTTAGTAATTGTATCTTTCTCTTGTACAGGTCCTATTTTGGGAAGTTTGTTGGGCGGATCTTTATCTGGTTCTTCTCATATTCCAACGCTTTTGACTTTGGCTTTAACAGGTTTTGGTTTGGCTTGGGCAATCATTTTCGGACTTTTAGCATTATTTCCACAGGCTTTACAAAGTCTTCCGAAATCAGGAGGATGGATGAATACGGTGAAGGTTGTTTTAGGTTTCATAGAATTGGCGTTGGCTTTAAAATTCCTTTCAAAAGCAGATTTAGTTTCGAAAACTTTCTTAATCAAAAGAGAACTTTTCATTGGGATCTGGATCGTTGTCGGGATTGGTTTGGCTTTATATTTATTCGGATTAATCAGATTTCCGCACGATGATAAAAAACCGAAAATTTCTTTAACAAGAAAAATTTTGGGAGTTTTAGGAATTGGTTTTGTGATTTATTTAATTCAGGGGTTAATTCCGGCAGACAGACCAAAAATGCAATTATTAAGTGGAATTTTGCCTCCATTGAATGTAAGTTATTTCCATGATGAAAAAGACGGAATTCTTGGAATGAAACCCGAACATGATTTCTTTAACGCCATTGAATTAGCCAAAAAAGAAAATAAACCGATTTTAATTGACTTTACAGGTTATGGTTGTGAAAACTGTAGAAAGATGGAAGAATTTGTCTGGAGCGAACCGGACATTTTACCGATTTTGCAGAACGACATTGTTCTTGCTTCTCTTTATGTTGACGACAAAGAAGAACTTCCTGAAGATCAAAAAACTAAAATTGATTTGGGTGAAGGTCAGGTAAAAAGAGTAAAAACAATCGGGGATAGATGGAGTTTGTTCCAACAGGTCAATTTTAATAATAATTCTCAACCGCATTATGTTTTGATAACTCCTGACGGAAAAGTGATCAACACTCCGGTTTCAGGATATATGCCGAAAGAAGATTTCAAAAAATTCTTAGAATGCGGAGTAAATTTTTATAAAAAGAATAAATAATTTCATATTTAAAATAACAGAACTCACATCGAAAGGTGTGAGTTTTTTGGTGCCTGAATTTTTCAACTCACAATTATGCGAAACATTTCATTAAAATAAATAATAGTTAACAATTCTTAAATTTAGGTATAAACTTTGCATTGATTTTCATAATTAAGAAACAATACACTAATCTTTATCAAATTTTGTTTAACAAAAAAAATACTACCATGGCTGAAGTGATCGTACAAGAAAAAAAAGGAGGAAAACAAAAGAAAACCCCATTAAGAGTTGATATGACTCCAATGGTGGATTTGGGATTTTTATTAATTACCTTTTTCATGTTTACCACCAATTTTACAAAACCCAATGTGATGGATCTTGGTTTACCTGCAAAAAGTGACATTCCAACGAAAAATGTTGTAGACGACAAAAATCAGGTGACATTCATTCTTGGAAAAGACAACAGAGTTTTTTATCATCAAAGCAATGCGAAAGAACTGACTGAAAACAATTTGAAAGAAACAGATTTCAGCGGTGTGAAAATTTCAAACATTATTTCTGAAGCTTATAAAAAAGCACCGATTCCTGAAAATTTCACAATTATCGTAAAACCAACTGATGATGCAAACTATAAAAATTTTGTTGATGTTTTAGATAACATTGCCATCTCCAAAAAAGAACGATACGGAATCACAGACATCAAACCTTGGGAGAAGAAAGTTTACGAAAACGTAACAAAATAAACTGAAGAGCATTTTTATAATGCTCTTTTTTTATTTAAATTTGAGAATATTATTTATTCATTGATGAAAAAAACTTTAATCATAGCTATTGCAGGAATTCTCACATTCTCATGTTCTAAAAAAGAATCTCAAAAAACAGATAATAATTCTGATAGTACAAAAACAGTAGATTCTATCAACGAAGCCAGAACGAAAATCAACGACAGCATAAAAGCTCTAAACAGCAAGAACCGTTTCAGAGATTTCAGTGGCAGTCACAAATTTGTTTATCAGAATGACAGTTCGCCTAAATATTCAGGATCGATTAATTTCACTAAAATTGAGGGTGAAAGAGATAATTACACACTTTCAGGAGATATTAAATCTGGTAAAAATTCTGTTATTTTAAAAGGATTTGTACAGGTGCTTTCACCTAAAAGCATGAATTTCACCGGGGAAATTACTCAAAGTATTTCTGAAAACGACAACGGAAAATCTTACACAAGAAAAGGAACAAAGACGTTCATGTCAAAAGATGGTGGAAAAACATACAGACTTCAGGATATGGTAAACGGTTCAGGTTTTGTAGATTACATTGATATTCATTTTTAAATCTAAACTATGCTCAACTTCGATAAAAAAGGAAACGGAAAAGAAACTCTAGTTCTGCTTCACGGCTTTATGGAAAATCTCAGCATCTGGAATGATATGGAAAATCATCTTTCCAAAGATTTCACCTTATTAAAAATCGATCTTCCCGGTCATGGTAAATCTGATATTTTAGCTGAAGTTCACACGATGGAATTGATGGCTGAAGAAGTGAAAAAAGTAGTTGATCATGAAAATTTAGACAAAATTCACCTTCTCGGTCATTCTATGGGAGGTTACACATCTTTAGCTTTCGCAGAAAAATATCCTCAAAATCTGAAAAGTTTAACCTTATTTTTTTCAACTTATTTTGCAGATGATGAAGAGAAAAAAGAGCAAAGAATAAAAAGCTACAGAATCATCAAAGATGCATTTGCTCACTATGCAAGAGCGGGAGTTCCGAATTTATTTAATCAGAACGAAAGAGATGTTTTGGAAGGAAAAATAGAAATTGCCTTGGAAACTGCACTTTCGACCAATAATCTTGGCGCTTTAGCCTGCGTGAAAGGTATGGTTGCAAGAACTGATAAAAAGCATATACTAGAGAATTTAGAAGCAAAAATTTTAGTCCTTTCCGGAAAACACGATAATGCTGTAAAAACTGAATATACCATTAAAAATCTTCCGGACAGAACAAACATAAAATCTTATGTTCTCGATTGCGGGCACAACGGACATTGGGAAAAACCGAGCATTTGTGCAGAAATCATCAACACCGAACTTCTTCACCATCTTCCGAAAAAATTTATTTTATAAATCAATTATGAGAATTTGGATATTTTCATTGCTGTTGGTTTCGTTATTGGGTTGCAAAAAAGAAGCAAAATCTTCCACTACTCATAAAAGAGATACGGTTTCAGTTACACAAAATACAACTGAAGATTCTGTAGTCCAAAAACCGACTCAACCGCAAATCTTTGCTTTTGTTACAGAACTTTGTGATAATAAAGGATATTTTGATCCTGCAAAATATTCCCGTGATGAAATAGAAGGAACTTACAAATTATGGTTTCAGATGGGCGGAACAACATTAAGCACACCTTCTGTTTTCAAACTAAATGATCTGGAAGAAATCCGACGTGATAAAGATTTGATTTTAGCGAAACTCGACAAAGATTTTGCAGAAAAGAAAAAAGTAATCGAAAATCTACGAGTTGTCAATGTTCCTTATTGGCAAAATATCAAAAAAATACAATACAAATCCTTACACCAGGAATACGAATTTGAAAAACTTCAGATTACAAGTTACTCTGATCCATCAGTTTTGATTAATAACAAATTCACCGGAAAATGCGCAAACTTTGCGAAGGCTGTCAATGCAAATGAAGACGAAATAATTGCTGAATGGCGAAAACTTCGTAAGGAAATGAGTAAAAGAAATGGTAATCCGCAGAGAATTCTCACAGAATTCGAAAGTCATCTCAGTTCCTCAAACTGGAAGGATTACGCATTGATTGATTTAATTACTTTCGGATGGGGAAACTGTGCGAATGATGAAATTGAAAGACCTTTACATGACGAAAAAATGTATAATGAGTTTAATGCTTTGTTTATTAAAATTGATTCTGAATGTGATGAACCTTAATTTTCTTTTATCAAAAAATCTGTACTTTAGTAACGTTTAAAATTCTCAATGGGATTATTCTCTTTCAATAAAAAGAAACCAGTAATTGGTCTGACTTTATCCGGCGGCGGAATGCGCGGAATTGCACATATTGCCGTTCTTAAAGCTTTGGAAGAATATGATCTGAAGCCTCAGATTATTTCTGGAACCAGCGCAGGTTCTATTGTTGCTGCATTCTATTCTATCGGAACTTCTCCCGATGAAATGATGGAAATCGTCAAAAAAACAACTTTTTTCTCACGCTCATATTTAAAACTTTCAAAAAACGGAATTTTCAGTTCAAAATTTATTCTGAAATTATTGATGGATTACTTTCCTGAAGATGATTTCAAGGTTTTAAAAATTCCTGTTTACGTTGCCGCTACAGAAATGACGCACGGAATTGTGGATTTCTTTTCAGAAGGTGAATTATTTAGACCGCTTTTGGCTTCGTCAAGCGTTCCTTTTGTGTTGCCTCCGGTAAGAATGGGTGAAAAAATTTATGTAGATGGTGGAGTTTTAGATAATTTGCCAATTGAACCGATTATTGATAAATGTGATTTTTTGATTGGCTCACACGTTAATTCAATAAGCTACGACAGCCTTGAAAACATGAGTTTAATGAAAGAATTTGACCGTATTTTACATTTAGCCATTGCAAAATCTGTTTATTCTAAAGCTCAATCGTGCGATATATTTTTAGATCCACCGAAAATGACCAAGTTCAGTCTTTTTAATAAAAGATTTTTTGATGATATGTTTTCAGAAGTTTATGATTACACTTGTAAAGAACTTGAAGAAAAAGGGTATCGTAAGCTATGAGTTTTTAGCTATAAGTGATAAGTTAACTAACTAACTAACTAACTAACTAACTAACTAACTATAAATTCTCCTCAGCAACTCTCGCCTTGAATGTCTCAATCGTATCAGGCAAAGATTCCATAGATTTTCCTCCGGCTGCATTGATGTGACCTCCACCGCTGAAATATTTTCTGGAGAACTGATTTACATCTACATCATCTTTACTTCTGAAAGAAATTTTAATGAAATCTTCATACAAATCTTCCATGAAAAACGCAGACATTTTTACGCCGACGATACTCAATCCGTAGTTTACAAAACCTTCAGTATCTCCTTTCTGGAAACCGTATTCCTGAAGTTCTTTTCTTGTTAAGGATAAAACAGCTACCGTACCATCATTTACCACTTCAATTCTCCCTAAAACTAAAGCCAATAAATGTAGACGTGAAACTGTATTCGTGTCCCACGTATTTGAAGTAATCACCGACGGATCTGCTCCTTTTTCAATTAAATTAGCAACAATTCTATGCGTAGCTGCACTTGTAGAACGGAAACGGAAACCGCCTGTATCCGTCATAATTCCTGTATATAGACATTCTGCAATTTCTTTATTCACCAAATCTTCATCATTCATTGCTTCAATGAAATGGTAAATCATCTGACACGTTGCAGGAATAATGGTATCTGAATATACATAATCAAAATCTTCCGGTTGCTGGTGGTGATCGATAAGGATTTTTTTCGCCTTTGCTCTCATTAACCAATCACCCAAAAGTCCGATTCTTGCAGGAGAATTAAAATCTAAACAGAAAATCACATCTGCATTGTCGATGAGATCAAAAGCTACCTTTCTTTTGTATTCTCCGATGATGTTTTTCTTTGCTTCGGGCATCCATTTCAGGAACTTTGGGAAATCATTTGGAGTAACGATTTCGGCTTCAATTCCTTTCGCACGCAAATAATGTTTAAGCCCTAAACTTGAACCAATAGCATCACCATCCGGATTGTAATGGGTAAGAATTACGATTTTATTTTCCGGAATAAGAAGCTGATTGATTTCTAAAAGTTCGGCAGGTGTAAACATCTTTTTAAATTTTGAATCTCCAAAGATAAAGTTTTTATGCAGATGAATCTTTAAAAAGTATAAATACCTATCCTCATGTAATATTTAAACGGTACATATTTCAATAAAATAATTTAAGATTATATTTGCACTTAATAAAAATATACATATATTTGCAACCTGAAAATTAATAGATAATTACGACTAAAATATATAGTAATGAGTAAAAGAACGTTCCAGCCATCAGAAAGAAAGAAAAGAAACAAACACGGTTTCAGAGAAAGAATGTCTACGCCAAACGGAAGAAGAGTTTTGGCAGCGAGAAGAGCTAAAGGTAGAAAAAGCCTTACTGTTAGTTCTGCAAGAGCTAAGAGATAATTCTTAACTTTACAATATACAGATTATGCTTGAAAATAAGTTTTTTCAAGCATTTTTTGTTGTTAAATTTTCCTAAATTTTAGGTTTATAAAGCTTCTTTTTTCTATTTTTAAAATCTGAAATAATATTTTGGGAAAAGCCTCTAAAAATTGAATTTATGCCACACACACATATATCCGGAGATAACATCATCAATCTGCAGCATGCGAAAATTACTCAGAAAAATTTCACTGTGCTTACCGATGTTAATTTAAACATTAAGAAAGGCAGATTCTGCTACCTTATCGGGAAAACCGGTTCCGGAAAAAGCTCACTCTTGAAAACTTTATACGGACACATTCCTTTAGTTGCCGGAGTTGGCGAAGTGGTAGGATTTGATTTAGCTAAATTAAAAGCTTCAGATGTTCCAAATTTGAGAAGAAAACTGGGAATTGTATTTCAGGACTTCCAATTGCTTTCTGACAGAACTGTTGAGAAGAACCTGAAATTCGTTTTGGAAGCTACAGGATGGAAAGACAAGGCAAAAATGGATGAACGCATCAACGAAGTTCTTTCCAGCGTAAATATGAAAGGTAAAAAGCACAAAATGCCGCACGAACTTTCAGGAGGCGAACAACAACGTATCGCAATTGCAAGAGCATTACTGAATCATCCAGATTTGATCTTAGCCGATGAGCCGACAGGAAATTTAGACCCTGAAACTTCTAACGAAATTATGACTTTACTAAAGCAGGTCGCTGCCGATAATGGAGCTGCCGTGGTAATGGCGACCCATGATTATCATATGATCCAAAATTTCCCGGGAGAAGCGATCAGATGTGAAGACGGTAAAGTTTCCGTGCTTGATACTGCGGAATTATTCGAATAAAATTAAACCATTAAGGAAATATTTAAGGAGTTATGAACATTGATTTCTTAATTACTTAACTCCTTAAATGCTCTTAATGGTTCAAAAAATATATTGTTTTGCTAAAATCTATTTTTCGAAAACATGAAACTCTTTGGTGAGTTCAAGATATTGGTCCGAGTATTTTCTCGGACTTTTTTCTATGATAAAATCAGATTCATTTAGAACCATTTCATTTAAAGAAAATTCTAAAATCAGTCTTTTTATTTTTGAATTTTCGATTCCGTAAATATTGACTTTTCGGTGTAGAAACAATTGATTTTCTTTTGACATTTCTATAAAACCCTCTCCTACTTCTAACGGAATAATTACAGAAAAAATTCCTTTTTCAGAGAGTAATTGTGAAGATTTTGAGATCAATTGTTTGAAATTCAATTCCACAGTTTGTCTTGCTAGAATATCTTTTACTGAAGGATTTTCTTCGAAATAAGGCGGATTTGATACAATTAAATCAAACTTTTCTTCAGATTTAAAAGTTTTAAAATCATGAAGAATATTTTTTAATCTTAAATCAAAAGGAGAGTTTTCAAAATTGAGTTTGGTGAGATTTACAGCTTCTTCATTAATATCAATACCTAAAAAATTTGCATTTAAATTCCTTTGAGAAAGCATTAAAGAAATTAAACCTGTTCCAGTTCCGACTTCCAAAACATTTTCAGCAGCATCAATATTGGCTAATGCACCCAACAAAACACCGTCAGTTCCCACACGGAAAACATCGGCTGACTGCTGAATTTCAAACTGTTTAAACTTAAAAGATTTCACTAAAGATTCGTAGGGAGTGTAATGATAAATGTAGAGCCTTTTCCTATTTCAGATTTTACTGTGATTTGACCTTTGTAATCTTCCACCATTTTTCTAACCATGGATAAACCTAAGCCCATTCCGCTATTTTTTGAGGTGAAATTAGGTTCAAAAATTCTTTCAAACATATTCTCGGCAATACCTATTCCATTGTCCTGAACTGAAATAATCACTTTTCTTTGGTGTTGTTCAATATCGACATTTACCAAGAGCTTCCGATCATCGCTTTGCGCCTGTTGTGCATTCGTAACAAGATTGGTGATGATTCTGGAAAGATAAATTCTGTCCATATTGATCATAATATTACCCTTATTAGAGTGCACAAATATCAGATCATCATTAAAAACTCTAAGAATATCATCAATTTCAGTATTTAGATTGATAATCTCGTTATTTTTTTCGGGCAGTTTTGCAAACTCAGAGAATGCTGAAGCTACGGTTGCAATCAAATCGATCTGATCGACCATTGTTTTGCTTAATTGCTTCACTTTTTCGTTGACATTCGGATCTTGAGGATCAAATTTTCTTTCAAAATTCTGAATGGTCAATTTCATCGGTGTCAAAGGATTTTTCACTTCGTGAGCAACCTGTTTTGCCATTTCGCGCCATGCTTCTTCAGATGCTTTGAAACGAAGCCTCTCTCTCTGGTCCTGAATCTGTAAAATCATCCTGTTGTAAGCTCTTGCCAAAGCATTCAGCTCGTCATTTTTATAATATTTGATAGGACGCATTTCATTCTCGAAAAGCGTAATCCTTGTAATCATCTCAGAAAACTTCGTAATATTTTTTGCAAGGTTATTAGAAGTGACCCAACTCAACCAGACACTAAAAACAATCAATAAAATATCTACGATTAAAATGTACATCACGTATTTATGAAGGACATCAAGATAAGCAGATTCATCATGATACAAAGGAATATAGATAATTCCGACAGGTTCCAGCATATTGTTTTTCAACAACAAATAAGATGAGGTAAAAACAGCATCTTTCGAATCATCAACTTCTCTAAAATCATATCTGGCTTCAGTAGAAAGAAGTTTATTGACGATTTTCAGAGGAATTTTCTTCTGTTTTACTAAGGTCTTGTCTTTATTGGAAAGTAAATAGTTTCCTTTAAGGTCATAAATAATAATATCGTGTTGGTTGACATCCGCAATTTCAAAAATTTTATTTTTCAAAACTGACGGAAGATCTTCGGTGCGTACCGTCGACTGACTGACTGCATAATCCAAAAATCTCATCACTGCATTGGTCTTTTCCTGCATATCAATCTTACTCTGCTCAAGCGCTTTATTGCGCAAAACAAAATAAGGTACCAGAGAAGATGCAGCAACACTTAAAAGACATATAAATAAGAAACCGAAAAAAACCCGGTTTCTTAAACTATATCCTTTATATTTATTCAACGCCATTCTGCCTGTTAATTAATTTAGCAATGTATTTACCAACGATATCAAATTCAAGGTTGACTTTATCTCCTATTTTAACATTTTTCATATTGGTAAATTCCCAAGTATAAGGGATTATAGCAACAGAAAACTGAAAATTGCCACTTTTGGCTACGGTAAGACTAATTCCGTTTACAGTAATTGAACCTTGCGGAACCGTTACGAAACCTCCCTCTGAATTATACTGTACAGTAACAAAATAGCTGCCATCTTTGTTCTCAACGTCAATTATTTCACCGGTATGATCTACATGCCCCTGAACAATATGACCATCAAGTCTTCCATTCATCATCATGCAACGCTCAAGATTGACAACACTTCCCACTTCCCATTTTCCTAAATTGGTTTTAATTAAAGTCTCATTGATCGCAGTAACAACGTATTGACTCCCTGTAATTTCAACCACAGTAAGACAACAACCGTTATGAGCAAGACTTTGATCGATCTTTAATTCGTGAGTAAATGGACAGCTTAAAGTAAAATTAATATTACTGCCTTTTTCTTCAATTTTTTCAATAACTCCTACCGCTTCAATAATTCCTGTGAACATATTATTTTTTGCTAAATTTGTAAAATTATAATCTTCAAAGATAATCAAAATGAGCCCAAAAAACCATAAAGTACGAGTAGGAATTTCAATTGGCGACTTCAACGGCATCGGTCCGGAAATCATCATGAAATCTCTGAAAGACAAAACTATTACCGACTTTTTTACTCCCATTATTTTCGGCTCAGGAAAATTATTCACGTACCAGAAGAATATTTTTAAGCTAAATCTGAATTTCAACTACATTACAGAAACTTCACAGGCTCAAAACGGAAAGCTGAATATGCTTAATTTGGTGAAAGATAATTCTAATGTAGAGTTAGGAAAACCAACAGAAGAATCTACCAAAATGGCAATTGACTCCTTGGAAGCAGCAACCGAAGCTTTAATGAAAGGAGAAATTGACGTTTTGGTGACTGCACCAATCAACAAAGACGAAATGATGAAGATGGGTTTCAAGCACGCAGGACACACGGGTTATTTTGAAGAAAAATTCAATAAAAAAGGATTGATGTTTTTGGTAACAGATGGATTAAAGGTTGCTGTTTCTACCCATCACATTCCAATTTCTCAGGTTGCTGAAAGTATTTCTAAGGAAAAAATCAAAAAACAGATCAAAGCTTTAAACCAGACTTTGATTGAAGATCTTTCTATTTCTAAACCAAAGATTGCGGTTTTAGGTTTAAATCCACATTCAGGAGACGGCGGTGTGATCGGAAATGAAGAAATCGAAATCATTTCACCAGCTATAAAAGAACTTTCAGATCAGGGAATCCTGGCTTTCGGTCCATTTCCTGCAGACAGTTTTTTCCAGCCGAGCAAATACCAGAGTTTTGATGCAGTTTTAGCGATGTATCACGATCAAGGTTTGGCTCCGTTTAAAACTTTGGCGTATGAAGAAGGCGTCAATTATACAGCCGGACTACCTTTTATCAGAACTTCACCGGATCATGGTGTTGCCTACGATATTGCAGGGAAAAATATTGCAGATGAACAGAGTTTTATGGAAGCAATTTTCATGGCGATTAAGATTTTTAAAAACAGAAGCGATTATAAAGAAATGATGGCCAATAGACTTCAGCTGCGGAGAATACCTTCAGACAACGGAATAGACGAAGATCTTCCTGTAGAAAGCGAAATGTAAATCGCTGAATCAATTAAAATTAATTTTGTTACCTATTTTATTTGTAATATTAAAATAAATGCATATTTTTGCACACTCATTTTATGGACAAGTTAAGAAACTACGATATAAGCTTTTCCGGACTGAAAATCGGTAAGCACGAGTTCAGGTTTGAGATAGATAAAGAGTTCTTTCAATTATTCGAAACTGAACAGGAATTTACAAATCCTAAGATCGATGTAGAAGTATTTTTAAATAAACACACTACGTTTTTAGAATTTGAAGTAAAAGTCAATGGTACAGTAGAATTAGTTTGTGATATTACAAACGACAACTTCGACTACCCTATTGAAAACCAAATCGGTATTTTAGTAAAATTCGGAGAAGAATATGATGACAGTGAGGAAGATGTAGTAACAATTCTCACCAATGATCATGCCTTCAATGTAGCACATTTGATTTATGAAAATGTAGCGTTATCAATACCCATGAAGAAGATATCACCCAATATAAGTGATGAAGATTTGGCAATTCTTGAAAAATTCAGTCCGAAAGAAATTGAGGAGGAAGAACATGAAGTTGACCCAAGATGGGAAGCTTTGAAGAAATTAAAAGATAAAAATTAAAAATAATAATAATATGATGAGATGATGCAAAGATCTCATCGCTCATCAAATTAAAAAAGTTATTACAAAATGGCACATCCAAAGAGAAGACAGTCGTCTACAAGAAGAGATAAGAGAAGAACTCATTACAAAGCAGTAGTTCCTCAATTGGCAAAAGATGCAACTACCGGAGAAATGCACTTATACCACAGAGCACATTGGCATGAAGGAAAATTATACTACAGAGGAAAAGTAGTATTGGAAAAAACAGTAGAAACTACTTCAGAAGAAAATTAAGAGCTTTTTATCTTAAAAATCTCTATTTAATACAAAAACCACTCAATTTTAATAAAAATGAGTGGTTTTTTGTTGCTTTTTGTCTTTTTTTGGTATCTTTGACGGCAAATCAAATATCAATTTTATGGACATTAAAGACATACAGAATCTTATCAAGTTTGTATCTAAAGCTGAAGTTTCAGAAGTAAAATATAAGACTAAAGATTTCGAAATTACTATTAAAACACCACTTGGAGGCAATGAAGCAAGCTATGTTGCTCAACCGGCAATGTATCAGCAGGCTCCTCAGCAATCAGCTCCTGGTCATGCTCCTGCAGCGATTTCTCCATCTGCGGAAAAAACTGAAGCAGCTTCTGACGATAGTAAATATATAACTATTAAATCTCCAATGATCGGAACTTTCTACAGAAAACCATCTCCGGATAAAGACGTTTTTGTAAATGTAGGAGATGAAGTATCAAACGGAAAAGTAGTTTGTGTAATCGAAGCAATGAAGTTATTTAACCAAATCGAGTCTGAAGTAAGCGGTAAAATCGTTAAAATCTTAGTTGACGACTCAACACCTGTAGAATATGATCAACCATTATTCTTAGTAGATCCATCTTAAGGAATTTTAGATGAAAGATTATAAATTTTAGATGAAAATTGTTTCATTTAAAATAATTTAAAATTCAAAATTTAAAATTTAAAATTTCAGAGAGATGTTCAAAAAAATATTAATTGCCAATCGTGGCGAAATTGCAATGCGTATCTTACGTACTTGTAAAGAAATGGGAATCAAAACTGTTGCGGTATATTCTACTGCCGACAAAGACAGTCTTCATGTAAGATTTGCTGATGAGGCTGTTTGTATTGGTCCTGCAATGAGTAAAGACTCATACCTAAAGATTTCAAATATTATTGCAGCAGCAGAAATCACTAATGCAGATGCAATTCATCCGGGTTACGGTTTCTTATCTGAAAACGCCAACTTCTCAAGAATCTGTCAGAAAAACGGCATCAAATTTATTGGTGCTAGTCCTGAGCAAATTGAAAGAATGGGAGACAAAGCGAATGCTAAAGCGACCATGAAAGCTGCAAACGTACCTTGTGTACCGGGTTCTGAAGGTTTGATTGAATCTTACGAACACGCAGTAAAAACAGCAGAAGAAACAGGATATCCCGTAATGATTAAAGCTACTGCCGGTGGTGGTGGAAAAGGAATGAGAGCGGTATGGAAAGCTGAAGATTTAAAAGAACACTGGGAATCTGCCATTCAGGAAGCAGTTGCAGCCTTCGGAAACGGAGGAATGTATATGGAAAAACTGATTGAAGAGCCAAGACATATCGAGATTCAGGTTGCAGGTGACCAATTTGGTAAAGCTTGTCACCTTTCTGAAAGAGACTGTTCTGTACAGAGAAGAAACCAGAAATTAACTGAAGAAACGCCTTCCCCATTCATGACTGACGAACTTCGTGAGAAAATGGGTGAAGCAGCAGTAAAAGCAGCAGAATTTATCGGCTATGAAGGGGTAGGAACGATTGAATTCTTAGTTGATAAGCACAGAAATTTCTATTTCATGGAAATGAATACAAGAATTCAGGTGGAGCACCCGATTACAGAACAGGTTATTGATTATGACTTAATCAGAGAACAAATTCTTTTGGCTGCAGGAACTCCAATTTCGGGAATCAACCACTATCCAAAATTACACTCCATCGAATGCAGAATCAACGCTGAAGATCCTTATGCTGATTTCAGACCTTCTCCGGGAAAAATTACGGGATTAAACATTCCTGGTGGACATGGAATAAGAGTTGACACTCACGTTTATTCGGGATATACCATTCCTTCTAACTATGATTCAATGATCGCTAAATTGATCACAACGGCACAAACCCGTGAAGAAGCAATTGCAAAAATGAAACGCGCTTTAGAAGAATTCTATGTTGAAGGTGTAAAAACAACTATTCCTTTTCACAGACAGTTGATGGAAGATGAAGCTTATCTTTCAGGAAATTACACTACAAAATTCATGGAGAGTTTTGTAATGGATAAGAAATATGATAATCACTAAGATTATTTTTAGATAAATTTTAAACCGCTTCATTTGGAGCGGTTTTTTTTATGGATTCTACTTTCTAATTTTAAATTATTAACTTTGTAAAAAAGCAAAAAGAATATGTCAACAGTAGAACAAACAAAACATTCACAATATTTTATTGAACTCGAAGAAAAATACGGTGCTCACAATTATCACCCGCTTCCTGTGGTTTTAGATAAAGGTGAAGGTGTTTTCGTTTGGGATGTTGAAGGTAAAAAATATTACGATTTTCTTTCAGCTTATTCTGCTGTAAATCAAGGCCATTCTCATCCAAAAATTGTGGAAGCATTAGTTAATCAGGCTAAAAAATTAGCTTTAACTTCAAGAGCATTTTACAATTCAAGCTTAGGAGAGTACGAGAAAAAAATTACTACACTTTTTGGTTTTGATAAAGTTTTACCCATGAATTCAGGTGCTGAAGCTGTGGAAACTGCTGTAAAATTAGCCAGAAAATGGAGTTATGAAGTAAAAGGAATTTCAGAAAACGCAGCAAAAATAGTAGTTTGTGAAAATAACTTCCATGGAAGAACGACAACGATTGTTTCTTTCTCAAACGATCCTGATGCGAATAAAAATTACGGACCTTTCACTCCAGGATTTGTGAAAATTCCATATAATGATCTTACAGCTTTAGAAGAAGTTTTAAAAAATGACGCTCAAAATATTGCGGCATTTTTAGTGGAGCCTATTCAAGGTGAAGCCGGAGTTTATGTTCCGGACGACAATTTCCTTCAAAATGCTTCCGAATTATGTAAAAAACACAACGTTCTTTTTATTGCTGACGAAGTGCAGACAGGAATTGCAAGAACAGGAAAATTGATCGCATGTCATCACGAAAATGTGCAACCTGATATTTTAATTTTAGGAAAAGCTATTTCCGGCGGAATGTATCCTGTATCGGCAGTTTTGGCAAATGATGAGATAATGAATGTGATCAAACCTGGACAGCACGGTTCTACTTTCGGTGGAAATCCCATTGCTTGTGCAGTTGCTATTGCGGCATTAGATGTTGTAGAAAACGAAAAATTATCAGAAAGAGCAGAAGAATTAGGTCAGCTTTTCAGATCTGAAATTCAAAAACTGATACAGAAATCTGATCTGATTACAAAAGTAAGAGGAAAAGGTTTGTTGAATGCAATTCTGATCAACGATACTCCGGAAAGTTCAACTGCATGGAATCTTTGTCTACAATTAAAAGAAAACGGACTTCTCGCAAAACCAACCCACGGAAACATCATCAGATTGGCACCACCTTTGGTAATCACAGAAGAGCAATTATTAGATTGTGTAAAAATCATCGAAAAAACAGTTTTGGAATTTGGCGGATAATATGAAGATTTTAATCATTCAGAAAAAATTCATGGGTGATGTACTCGTGACGAGTACAATACTGCCTTTACTGAAAAAAAAATATCCAAAATCTGAAATCAGTTTTCTTTTGGAAGAAAAACATTCTCAAATCCTGATCGGTAATCCATATATCGATCATTTTTTGTTTTTTAGTAATGATGGTACAAAAACTCTGTCTGAGATAAAGCAATACAAATTTGATTTAGTAATCGACCTTTATTCAAAAATAGAAACTGCAATTATCACTTTTTTTTCGGGAGCTAAAACAAGAATTGGTTTTTTCAAAAAATACACTCAGTTTTTCTACAATCACCCGGTAAAAAGATCAACGAAAGTAAAATCGAAAAATACTACTTTCGGAATTGAGCATCGTTTGCAGATGTTGGAACCGTTAGGAATTCCTTTTCAAGAAGTTTTCCCAAAAGTTTATATACAAGATGATGAGCTGAAAAATGCACATCAAATTTTAAGCGAAAATAGATTATCTACAACTGATAATCTGATTATGATAAGCACTTTTGGAAGCTCTGAAGAGAAGACTTATCCTATTGAATATATGGCAGAATTGCTCGAATATATTTCTGGTTACAAACCCAACGCAAAAATATTATGCAATTATCTCCCTTCTCAGAAAGAACTTTTTGAAAACTTATATTCCCAACTTTCTGAAGGAACAAAAACTTCAATTATAAAGAATTTTGACACTAAAAACCTTCGTGAATTTGCTGCGGTTACAAGCTTATGTAAATGTCTGATTGGTAATGAAGGAGGAGCAACCAATGTCAGTAAATCTTCGAGCATCCCTACTTTTACAATTTTTTCACCACATATCCGAAAATCAGACTGGGCTTGGACAAGCAAACCGGAAGTGGATAAATTTTTGCATATCAATGATTTCGTAAAAGATTCTAAAAGTTATTCGGATTTTAAACCTTCTTTTTTAAAGACCGATCTGGAAGAGTTTCTGGATCATACCATTGTGTAACAACTTAAATGATAGAATGCAAGAAGAAAAAAAAATTATATTACTGATCACTTACGACAATTGGGGATTCAACCAATATATTGCCGATGCTTTAGAAGGAAAAAATTATGACGTAAAGCATATTAATTTCCACAGTTTCAGGTATAAATACCCAAGTTTTTATCATAAAGCTCTTAATTTTTTCACGAAAAATTTAGGAATATCAAATCTAAAACACATTCATTATAATAAAGTTATATTAGGTCAGATTAAAAACATCAAATCGATCGATACGAGCATTTATATAAAGGCTGATTTTTTATCTAAAAAAACGATAAAAGCCATTAACAAAAAATCTCGTCAATCGGTATTGGTTATCAGTGATTCTATTAACAGATATCCAAAAACAAAAAATATTCTTTCTCTTTTTGATAAAGTTTTTTCTTTCGAAAAAAAGGACTGTAAAAAATACAATCTCAGATTTAAGACCAATTTCATTTATAAAACGATTGATAACTTACCTGAAAATTACAAGTATAAAGTTTTCAATATCAGTTCATTTGACAATAGATTCCCTGTAATTAAAAAAATTGCAAAATCTATATATGATATGAAAATAAAAAGTAAAATTATTATTTTCACATCAAAAGAAAATGAAGAACCTTATTTAGAATTTTCCAAAAATACCCTTTCCATTGAAGAAAACAATCAATTTTTGGAAGAATCTGAAATCATGCTCGACGTAAGCAGAAACGGACAGGAAGGATTGAGTTTCAGAGTTTTCGAAAGTTTGGGTTTAAAGAAAAAACTGATCACTACGAATAAAGATATTGTCAACTATGATTTTTACAACCCCGAAAATATATTTGTGATTGAAAATGTAGACGATATAACAATTCCAATAGCCTTTTTTGAAACATCTTATGTTGATATTCCGGAAAATATTTTAAATAAATATTTCATCCAAAACTGGGTTGACGAACTGGTTGAGTAATATGTTGTAATTTTACAAAATCAAGAGTATTCAAGCTATCATAAATGCGCTACAATACCTCAAAATTATTAACTGATTTTCTTTATGATTTCTTATAAAAGCACTTCCAAAATCATTATATTCTGTCCTCCGAGAAAAGTTACTGGTGGTCCGGAAGCATTGCATCAGCTTTCCAACAAGTTGTATGAACTACATTATGACAACGTTTTTATGCATTATGTTCCTCAAAGAAAAAATGCAAAAGCGAAAAATTATGATATTTATAAAACTCAGGAAATACATACATTCGAAGACAGTCCTGAGAATATTTTGATTATTCCAGAATCGATGACTTTTTTAATTAAAAAATATCCAAAAAGTCAAAAAGTAATTTGGTGGTTAAGCGTTGATTTCTACAAAATCTTGATGGATTACAGAATAAGAAAACAGAGTTTTTTCACAAAATTATTTTATAAGCAAGATGATAGAGAATATCATTTTGAAAATCTTCCGAATGTTTTTCAGTGGGCACAATCTTATAGATCAAGTGTTTATCTAAAAGATCACAATATTCCGGAAAGCCAGATCGATTATGTCTGTGATTACATTAATCCGATATTTTTAGATAAAAATCAGATAATTAAGAAAGATTTTTCGAATAAAACTATACTTTACAATCCAAAAAAGGGGAAAAACGAGATTGCAGAACTGATTAAAAATTCTCCCGAACTGAAGTGGATTCCTATTCAGAACATGAATGCTGATCAAATAAAAGATTTGATGGCAAAATCACTTTTGTATGTAGATTTCGGAGAAAATCCTGGACGTGACAAGATGCTTCGTGAGTCTGTTTCCCAAGATTGCTGTATTATTTCGGGGAAAAATGGTTCTTCAGCATATTATGAAGATTTAATGATTCCGGATGAGTATAAATTTGATTTCAGTACAGAAAAAATTCCTGCTATTCTAAATAAGATACAATGTATTTTTGACAATTATTCCCGACATATTCTTAATTTTAAGACCTATAAAAACGTGGTTTTGAATGAGGAAGCTGTGTTTGAGGAGAAACTGAAAGAAATTTTTAAATAATGTCAAAGAAAATTACATTAATTTATCCTTTTGCTTACGGGTATATCGATTTTGTAGTCAAAGAACTTCAGAGTTATCCTGATGTGATTGTCACCGATATTAAAACAGATAAGATCAAGTTTAAATATCCGAATCTTGGCGTCAAAATAAAAAATGGTATCACTAAAATTTTTGGCAAAAATATAAAGAAAGATTTTTTCAAGAATCAGATTTTACAACAAATTACAGAAAAACAGGATATTATTTTCATAATCCGTCCCGATCTTTTGGATATTTCTTTACTAAATGATTTAAAAAATAAAACAGATAATTTTATCGCATATTATTACGACAGTTGTACAAAATATCCTAAACAAACTGAAATTATCCATTTTTTTGATGAAATATATTCTTACGAAAAAGAAGACATCGAAAAATATAATTTTACTGAAACTTCAAATTTTATTTACGATGAAACGATTGAGCAGCAAGAATTAAAATATGACATTTTCAACATTTCATCGTATGACACGAGAATAAATGAGATCGACACAATTTCAAAATTATTACATGATTCGGGTTTAAAAATCTATTTTGTATTATTTTGGTTTGAAAAACTGAACTTTCCACATTTAATTTCAACCACAGAATACATTTCTCTTTCCGAAACAAAAGAATTAATTTCGCAATCGAAAGCAATGATCGATATTCAGAGAACCGATCAAAAAGGACTTTCTTTCAGAACTTTTGAAAGTTTAGGTTATCGCAAAAAACTTATCACAACCAATGAAACGGTAAAGAATTTTGAGTTTTATCATCCAAACAATATTCTCGTAATTAACAGCAACAACATCAATGTTGACGAGATCAAATCATTTCTAAGCCTTTCTTATGTAGAAATTTCTAAAGACATACTTTTTAAGTACAGTCTGAAGAATTTCACAAAAAAAATATTTAAACTATAAAACAATGGGAATCAAAAGAAAGATAAAAAATTACATTCACATCAAAAAATATTATCCTTTATCTGAAAAGGTAATTCCTCATGATGAAAGTAAAAAAACAATTCTTATTGTTGACAGTCAAATTCCTACGTTTGATAAAGATTCTGCATCCAATAGAATCACGGAAATTGCAAAGTTTTTAGCAAAATATTACAACGTTTATCTTGTTGACTGGCGAAAAGCAATCCCAAACGTTGATTCAAAAAAATACATTAAAAATCTAAATGATCATAATGTAACGGTTTACACTCCTTTTATCAACAGATTTGGTATTCTGAAAGGGAAGAAACATTTCATAGATAATTTGCTGCCGAAGATTGATTTTGTATGGTGTCACAGACCTGAATTATTTGAATATTATTTAGATTTTTTCAGAAATAAAGCTCCAAAAGCGAAGATTATTTATGACATGGTCGATATTCACTATCTGAGAATGGAAAGAGGTCTTGAGATAAAATACGATAAAAAAAGAGAAAAAGAAGTCGTACGTTACAAGTATATTGAAACCGAACTGAGTAAAAAAGCCGATAAAATTGCTGTAATCAGCGATAAAGAAAAGGAATTTATGAAAGCTTTTGTAGATGAGTCTAAACTCTTTACAGTAAGCAATGTTCATAATCTGAAAGTACAGCCGGAAAATATGCCGCCTTTTGAAAAGCGAAACGGAATTTTCTTTATCGGTACATTTCTTCACGATCCGAATGTGGATGCAGTTGAAGTTTTGCACAGTCAAATTATGCCTTTAGTTTGGAAAGTTTTACCTGATTTGAAAATCACAATCATCGGTTCCGAAGCTCCGGAATCTATCCTGAAAATGAATTCTGAGAAGTTTGAAATTACAGGTTATGTAGAAGATATTATTCCGTATTATGAAAAATGTTTTGCATCTGTTTCGCCACTGCGATTTGGTGCAGGTGTAAAAGGAAAAATCGGTCAGGCTTTGGAATATACACTTCCTGTTTTAACAACTGAAATCGGCGCAGAAGGAATGTTTTTAGAAGACGGAATTACCGCATTGATCGCTGGTAACGAAGATTATCAAAAATTTGCAGATAATATCGTTGCTATTTGTACTAATAAAGAATTGTGGAATGCACTTCATTTCAATTCTGAAAAAGGAATTTATCCGTTTTCGATTGAAGCTCAGAAAGAAGAAATTTTCAATATGCTATCTTAGGACAAATTAAGAAACAAAAGATTTTAAGAAATGCTCCCACTCAATACTGATTGTTTCGGGAGTATATTTTTTCATTACCACATGAGCATTTTGTCCCAGATTATGTCGCAGTTCGGCATCTTGCATCAATTTTTCAAGATATATCGTCAATTCGTCTGTATCTTTTGCAAGAAAGCCATTTTCTTCGTGTTTTATTAGTTCATTGACTCCCGAACAAGTCACAAATCCCAAACTTGGAAGACCAACCGACATTGCTTCGGTAAGTGCTAAAGGAAAACCTTCATATTTACTCGGAAAAATAAAAATATCAGAATCTCTGAGCTCTGAAACCGGAGTTTCTGTAAAACCATTTAGAAATATTTTATCCTGTAAATTAAGTTGCTTGATTTTTTCGTTTAAAAAATTAAAATCATTTCCTACTCCAAAAAAATGCAATTCCCAATTCGGAAATTTTCCTGAAACTGCCGCGAAAGATTCTATTGCAAGATGTTGCTGTTTACAATCGGTTGCTAAAGATGCAATATTAATAATCTTATATTTATTCTTTGAAATTTTATGATTTACTAATTTATTATCAAGACATTGCGGAACCGGATTTGGAATCACATTCGATTTTCCATAATATGTATTTGGAAGAAAATCTTTATAGCTTTCAAATAAAATCTGAATTCCTGACAGTTTTTGATACGCATTTTTTAATAAATCCATTTCAAAAGGACTTCTATGCCACAAAATATCAGAATAATCATAATCCGGTCTTCCGTTGGTCGAATTGACAATCGGAATTTGATATTCGTTTCCAAAAGTAATTTCCAGAAGAGAACTTATAGACATTGTTACAATAATATCTGGATTCAAAGAATCAATGTAAGATTTCCAAGCTTTCGAACGATTTTGAAGATTTAATTTAAAAATTTCATCTAAACCACCATTTTTTTTGATTAAACTTTTATTTTCTCTTTTCGTAAGTTTCTTCTCAATTTTATAAGAAACCCATTTTACAGGGTTGAAACCTTTATAATTATATGTTTTTTTGGGCTCGATCTGAGAAATATTTTCGTCAAAAATATTCGTTACCAAAACATTATCATTTAAAGGAAAAACTGGTTTTCCGTCAACATTTTCATTGGTTGCAATCACCATTGTGTGTCCCAAATCAGATAATTTGTTGGCCAAAAAACTGCAAATTTTTTCAGTACCTCCCGATCCGTTAATAAAACCTTTATGTTGTACGAATAAAATTTTCATTGATTGAAATTATCATTAATCTTTTTTCTCAGCTTTCTTCTTACATTTTTCACGGGAAGCAACTTTATCATAAACAAATAAAATTTCTTCTTAGCTCTCTTTCGTTTTATGTAATCTGAATAAAATTGATCAAAATCAGAAACATCATTAGAATTGATAAAATAAAGAAAAGGCTGCCTGAGCAATTGTTTGTCTGCATCTGAAAGATATGGCAAAACTTTTAGCATAAACTTCTTAATTAAATCTAGTAAAAAAGTTTTTTGCTCTTTGTTCAGAGACATTGATAAATATCTCAGCTCAAATGGTTCATGTTCCACAAAGAGTGCTAAATGAAGAGCGTGAGATTTAAATAAGTTGTTCTTAGTATAAAACTCATATAAAATGTCAAACCAAACGGGAATCTGATGGATAACCTTCCAACAATCTTCATTGATTTTTAGATGATTTTGATTCTCATGATGTCTGTAATGATAAATTCCATGAGGATTTGTCCCAATTTCTTGAGTCAATGCAATTAACTGATGAGAAAACAAACCGTCTTCACAGGGTTGAATGTGTTCCGGAAATCTTATATCTAAGTGTTTTTTCAAGAAATCCATTTTCAAAAACTGAGCGCAAGTCGGCAATGCAGAAACATTGGGTAAACGTTTGCAAAATTCTTTTCCGACAATCGTTATATAACTATTTTGATTTTTAGCTGCTTCGTAAGAAGTTTTTAAAAATTCGGAATCGAGAATATCATCAGAATCAAGAAAAAAAACATATTCACCATAAGCTTTTGATAATCCTAAATTTCTTGCAACTGAAACTCCCGAATTTTCCTGAATGAAATACTGTATTCTGTTGTCTTTTTTCAAATAGTTTTCACAAATAATTCCAGAATTATCTGTACTTCCATCATTCACCAAAATAAGCTCAAAATCATCAAAACTTTGAGAAAGAACACTTTCTATTGTTTCACTCAAAAATTTCTCTGTGTTATATATCGGAATAATTACAGAAACTGAAATAGCATTCATGAATGTTATTTAGTAAGACAGGCATTAAGCTTTGCTTTATTAAGCTTAAATTCTCTGTATTTAAAAACTCCGGATTTATAGGCGATAACTGCTCCAAAATCAATCGTTTCGCTATCGGTATTCATCGGAAAAACACAAGATCTGTAAGTATTTTTTTCTACTAATGGTTTTGGAAGTACTTTAAAATTTAGCCCATCCTTCGAAAAAGCTAAATAAAGACTTTCAGCAGTATATTTTTTCACTTCACCTGCAGCAATACATAAGAAATAATATCCGTCTACATAAGTTGCCTGAATATGCCATGGTGCGTATTCTGAATTAATTTTAGTCCAAGGTTTATTAATAAAATTGACTACTTTACTATCTTTAAAATTTGAAAAATCCAAACCGTTGTTAGACGTTCTTGTGATCACATAAGAAGGATCATTTCCCGGAAAATTCGGACTGATATTATTCTCAACTTCATAACTCGTATATTTTTGACCATTATAAACAATACTTGGCGAAATGATATGATTATCTTTTGGCGCATAAGGAGTATTGCTTGTGTAAACAGCTTCTAAAGGAGTCCAGTTGATCCCGTCGGTAGAAGTTTGTCTCACAATCGTTCTTTGAGAATTTTTTCCTAATTTTTTTGTATTATTTTGATTTTTGGCTCCTCTAGCTTTCAAAGCAACAGCTTTTATCATACTTCCTCTGTAGTACAATGAGAATTTTCCATTTTCAAAAGTCCAGTCAACATCTGACCAGAAACCTTGTTTAGCATCAACTTTATTTTCAGAAAAACTTTCATTTACAGAAGGTGCTTTTTGCAACGGACCTGCAACTCCATTTGGACCGCTCCAATTGATACCGTCATTTGACACGACAATTGTCGGATTTTCATATCTCTTAGAAGTCTGTTCGTTTCCAACTGATCCAAAGTAAGGAGTGAAAACCATCCAATATTTATAACCATTAAATCCGTTTGGAAAATATTGTACATCAGGATGACAATACGCCATATTCGGACTATTGATATTTTTGATAAGAGCAGGATTATTTTGTCCCGGATAATTTCCGTTTGCTATTGCGTTGATATTAATCGTTCCAAGATCTGTAAGATAATCTAGTAAACCATCATATTCTTTATTATTATCTGATACAGAAGGTACATTTTCTGCAAATAAGCTTTCTTCCTCTTGAGAACAAGAAATTGCAAAAACGATAAGCAGAAGCAAAAATTTCCACTTTTTTATATATTGAAGCATTGTTCTATTCGTTATTTATTGTTTATAACACTTTTCGTTTCCTATTTTTTAATAATTGAGAACTAAGCTTTTATCTTCAATCTACGATCGATATTGATAATTTTTGAAATATGAGATATCCTTTTGATTGAGTTTAAGCAAATAATTATTAATTACAAAATTTCACAAATATAAGATCAAAAACAATTACTTATTAGTTATTTAATAAAAAAATTATTGATTTTTTTGAAATAGTTTTGGTTTTGTTTATTAATAGTTAACAAATACCGATTACTATTGAATTTCTTATTATCGACATTAAATTTTTAATTAAAATTAAAACAGAAAACGATTAGTAGAACAATCAATTTTAGAAAAGACAAAGAAATTTTGTGGATAAAAAAAACTATGAATTGCAAATTTTCTGATAGATCTCAACAATTTCATCAGCAGACTTTTCCCAAGAAAACATTTTTGATCTTTCCAATCCTTTTTGAGAATATACAGTTCGAAGATGATCATCTTTATACAAAGTAAGCATTGTCTGAGAAAGTGATTCTACATCTTTAGGATCGAGCATAATCCCTGCATCTCCAACAACTTCCGGCAAAGAAGATGTATTGGAAGTAACGGTCGCAACACCACATTGCATTGCTTCCAAAGGCGGCAAACCAAAACCTTCGTAAAGAGACATATAGTAAAAAGAATTTGCATGGCTGTATAAACTTGCAAGATCTTCATCCGGAACTCTTCCGGTAATGATTATTTTATCTTTTAATTCTTGGGCATTATCATATTCATGAAAAATCCTGTCATAATCCCACCCTTTTGCCCCTACCAAAACCAATCCGAGATCATCAATATTATTTTCCTTCACAACTTTCAAGAATGTACGAATGACATGATCTACGTTTTTACGAGGTTCTAAAGTACCCACACTTAAAAAATATTTTGCAGGGAGATTATATTTTTCTTTAATTGAATTAAACTTTTCTTCATCATTACAAACATAGAAAAGCTCTTTTGAAGCGGCTAAAAGGCTTACATAAACATGATCGGGATTTATGTAAGGAGCATAATTTAGCAAATCTTTTTTTGTATTCTCCGAAACACAAATAGCATAACCATCTTTTCCGATGCTTGAAACAATTTTCTTTAGCAGATTTGAAGTAAAATGTAAATCGGGTAATAATAAAGGTATTAAATCATGAATCGTTATCACCTTTTTAATATGAGGAAATTTATCCAGTCCTTTTGGAAGAGGATTATATACAGAGTGATATATTTGTGCACTTTGTAGCACATCATTATTATAATCTATTTTATAATCGTAAATGCCAATTTTATTGTAAAAGATTCTGAAAGGTTTTTCTTTTCTAAAAGGGATGAATTTTACTCTTTCACAATTGATCGCAAAGATTGGAGAAGTAATATTGTGGTCATCAAAAAAGAAATCAATTTTTGATGAAGTATCTTTACAATTCTTGACATCAGTAGTAGAATATGAAATATCTATCTTCTGATCAGAAACCAATCGATTAAATAGCTCATAAGCTACCCGAAAAATTCCGGTCTCGTTAATTCTGTAGGTTTTCCCGATAATCTCTATATCAAATATAAGTTTAGTCTTCATTTAACTTTGATTTGCTGCTTCTTCATTTAGAATCTCTTTTATTTTAAGATAATCTCTATGTTGATAACTTTCTCTTTGAGGATAATTAGTTCCAATTTTCTTTTTTATAAGACCAAAAAAATACGAATATTCAGTTTTATCGTTCAGCGCAACATCTACTTGTACTTGAGAAAAAGTCTTATTTGTGAAAATATGAAGGTTTCCTTTCCTGTAATAATTTTTAGAAAATTTTTGCGCGACGATCTGTAATGATCTCTCAGAATAAAAAGCAATATGTTGTCCGGTTTCCGCAGCAATATATACCCAATTTTCAACTTCGGATACTGTTTGAGGAATTATATCTGTAGAAAAAATAAGATGTTTAGAATATTTTAGAATATTCTCAATTTCCAAAAGTGGATTTTCCAGATGCTCAAATACTTCGAAAGCTGTAACTAAATCAAAATTTGACTCGTTTAAGTCTTCAATATCAAAATGTTTTGAAAACAAATTTTCACAATAAATATCCTGTCTGTAAAAATTATATCCTTTATCTCTCATTGCTCGTACAAAAAGACCATAACCTCCCGCAAAATCCAAAAAAAACTGTGCTTCAGGAAATAGACAATCTATCATTTTGCTCACATTTTCCTTTAAGAAATCATTCCGATTTAAAATACCAATATCTAATGATGTAATCGCATTCTCATATGCTTCTTTTAGCCAAAATGGGTCATCAGTCTGTATAAAACCACAATTTGAACATTGATGATAATCTACCAGATATTTGACTAGAACAGTTTTCTCAAAAATTTTATGAGAAGGTTGTTTACATATTTTACACTCCATGTGATAAAATTTTTGATTTTTCTTTAAAAGTAAAAATATAAATTACAATATAACAAATCGATAGCAATATAATATTATAATAATAGTTGCCAAAAGCTTGTTTTGACAATATAAATATTATAAACAATAGCAATATAAAATATTTTATCAGTGAAAAAGGTGTATAACTTTTGTTTTTATAAAACATAAAATAGATGATCCCCAAAACAGCAAGAATTAAATAATTGGCAAAATCAGAAATATTAATTCCCTTTTTAAATAAATATCCTGTTATCGAAAGAGCATCATATCTGGGGTTAGAAATATTAAAATAGTCTATACTATAAAGTAAGCTTTTATTATCAATAATCAAAAAGGGTAAAAAGCATATGAAAAATGACAGAAAAGTCAGCGACATATATTTAAAATAATCACCAATAGAAAACTCTTTATGATAATACAAAACAACCAATGGCAGCAATGGTAAAAAATAAAGTTTCATAGACATGATTATTCCTAAAAAAATAAAACCAAGAGCTTTTTTTCTATAGATGATTGATATAAAAAACAAACAGAAAAAAGGAAATGATAAGCTATCAATCCATGCATATTTTATCATATAAAAAGTATAAGGACAAGTAAAAACCAATAATATACTTATACTTAAAATTTTCAAATCTTTTTTCAGACCAAAAAATAAAATTAAACATCCCGAAATAAGATAAAATATATTACCATAACGTAAATCTCCAAAAAACACTTGAAATGGAGTCAGCAAGTAAATATTTATTGGCCAATAAACTAATTTTATATCCTGTTTTCCGTAAGCATAATTATAAGTTCCATTGTAAATATCAGTATAAACTCTTTCGTATGGATTTTTCAAGTGTAACAAGTCATTTATTGACTGTTTGAGAATTATAAACAAATCAATAAAAGGGTCTGGATATAAAAAAGGAACAATTAATGAAAATAATATAAAAACAATCAAGTATGCAATTGTCAAAATTTTTATTTTTTTATTGAAGCTTAATATTATAATTAATCCATTTATGATGAGAAAAATAATTTTTGAATTAAATCCAATATAATTTTTTAACGTTAAAAAAAATTGACTTTCGTTTTCTATTTTTCCAGTAAGAAAAATAAAAATATTAATAAAACTGAGAAAATATATACATTTTGTAACAGAAAAATCTTCAGTTAAAGAAAATTTGGTTTCCGAGAAAGTAAAAATAATAAGAAACAGAATAAAAGATAAAATGGGTAAGAAACTAAGCTTTGAATTTGAGCCTATAAATATGGACAGCAGTGCTCCTAAAATAAAATATCCATATAAGAATACAGATATTTTATTTAATTTTTCAATATAATTTTTAAGAATTTTCACAATCAACTTCTATCATATGCATCCTCTAACCTCACAATATCATCCTCACCAAAATAAGTTCCGGTTTGAACCTCGATAAAAACAACTGGCTTATCAGACAAATTCATGATACGATGTTTTGCTCCTAATGGAATAAAAATACTTTCTCCGTAAGACAACTTGATTTCTTGATCATCAAGTACAATTGTGGCGTCTCCTTCGATAATTGTCCATTGTTCCTGTCTTTTGTGATGATATTGATAGGATAATTTTTGTCCCGGATTTACTTCTATTCTTTTTAATTTGTAGTGAGGCTCATCTGCCAATACATAGTATTTTCCCCACGGTCTTTCACCAATTTCTAACATTATTTGTAATCTTTAAATACAAAAGTAAAAACTTAAATTATAAATCCCGTATTATTTAAAAAAAAATAAGAATTTTGCATAAAATTAATAAAATGAAAATTAGCGGCTACGGCTATGTAAGAAATGGTTTCCAGTATGGTGTTCCTTTTCTAGAATCCATTCAATCGGTTTTGCCAATTTGTGACGAATTCATCGCTGTTGTAGGTGACTCAACAGATGGAACACGTGAAGCTATTGAAAACTTAAATAGTCCTAAAATCAAAATTGTTGATACCATTTGGGATGACAATCTGAAACAGCACGGCAAAATTTTTGCCCAGCAATCCAATATTGGGTTGGAACACGTTACCGGAGACTGGGTTTTTCATATTCAGGCAGATGAAGTTATTCATGAAAATGATTTGCCTAAAATTCTTGAAAATATAAAAAAATACAACGACAATCTTATTGTAGAAGGTTTTCTACAGCCGTTCCTTCATTTTTGGGGAGATTACAATCATATCAGAAACAGCAGAGCTGTACACAAAAACGAGATCAGAATTTTTAAAAACAATTCTGAGATTAGATCTTATATCGATTCGCAGGGTTTTAGAAAGTTTAAATCTAATGAAGGATATTTAAATGGAAGCGAAAGAGGAGAAAAATTAAAAGTTTTACGTCTTGATGCTCCAATATATCATTATAATTCTGTGAGATCTACAAAAAAAATGACTCTTAAAGCCAATAATTTTCAATATTATTATGGTCAAAAGGATCAAAAATTAGCTGAAGCGCCGAAAGAAGAGTACAATTACCACACAGTTGACAGAGTCGGTAAATTTTTAGGAACTCATCCAAAAGTAATGACACAGGCCATTGCGGATCACGATTTTGTTTTTGAACACGATAAATCTCAGGCAATTTGGGACAAGAAAGACAAATTGGTACAACCGCTGGAAGATTTGCTGAAAATAAGAATCGGCGAATACAAAAATTACATTTTACTTAAAAACATCAAATAGTTTTTTCTAAAAAAGACATCCTTTTACTGATAAACTTTTTTGAAATGCTTAAATTTGCACCTTAATTTCAAAGAAATGAATAAAGTAAGAGTCCGTTTTGCACCAAGTCCTACAGGACCTTTGCATTTGGGAGGTGTAAGAACTGCATTGTATGATTATCTTTTTGCTAAAAATCAGGGCGGTGAATTTGTATTGAGAATTGAAGATACAGATACCGCAAGATACGTTGAAGGAGCCGAAGATTATATTGAAGAAGCTCTTGAATGGTGCGGAATCATTCCCGACGAGAGCCCAAAAAAAGGCGGGAAATTTGCTCCTTACAGACAATCTGAAAGAAGAGATATCTACGACAGATACACCGAGCAAATTTTAAAAACAGATTACGCTTATATTGCTTTTGATACTGCCGAAGAATTAGATGCAATCCGTGCAGAATTTGAAGCAAAAGGCGAAGTTTTCTCTTACGATAACAAAACCAGAAATCGTCTTAAAAACAGCATTGCACTTTCTGAAGAGGAAGTTCAAAAACTTTTGGATGCAAAAACTCCTTATGTTGTAAGATTCAAAATGCCTGTTGACAGAACTTTAGGTTTAGTAGATATTATCCGTGGAAATTCCGCAGTAAATACAGACACTTTAGACGATAAAGTTTTAGTAAAAAACGACGGAATGCCGACTTACCATTTCGCCAACATTATTGATGATCACGAAATGGAAATTTCTCACGTCATTCGTGGTGAAGAATGGTTGCCATCTTTAGGACTTCATACTTTATTATATGAAGCAATGGGATGGGAAGCTCCTGAGTTTGCACACCTATCTTTGATTTTAAAACCAGATGTTTCAACGTTAATCAGTAAAGAAAATATTGACAGCATTACAAAATCTTTCACTGAAGAGTTTGTTACAAAAAACAGTCAGTTTTCTTTTGATGAATCATCTGCCATTATTAAATCATTCTTTTCAGAAGTGAAAAGTCCGAGATTCAAATCAATGCTGAATGAAAACGAAAAGGATAATGAAATCACAGCTTCTGTAAAACAGTTTTTAAAGAAAGGACTTTCCGGAAAACTGAGCAAAAGAGACGGTGATAAATTCGGATTTCCAGTATTTCCTTTAATTTTTACAGATCCTGCAACTGGTAATGTTTCTCAAGGTTATAGAGAAAACGGTTATCTTCCTGAAGCATTTATCAACATGGTTTCGCTTTTGGGTTGGTCTCCTGCTGCTGACAAAGAAATTTTATCCTTGGATGAAATGACACAAGAATTTGATTTAAATAAAGTTCACAAAGCCGGAGCAAGATTCAGCAAAGAAAAAGCAGAATGGTTTAATCATCAATACATTCAGTTGAAATCAGATGATGAATTACTACAAATTCTAAAAAATTCAGATTTAAATTTAAATGCTGAAGATGAAAAATTGTTGAAGATTATTCATCTGATGAAAGAGAGAGCCACTTTTCCGAAAGATATTTACGAAAACGGAAAATTCTTTTTCGAAGCTCCAACTTCTCACGACGAAAAAGCATCTAAAAAAGCTTGGAATGAGGAAACTGCAGATCTTTTGACTGAATTTGCTGAAAATTTGAATTCAATAAATGATTTCAGTTCAGAAAATATTAAACAAAACTTACACGATTTTGCGGAAAACAAAGGTGTAGGAATGGGAAAAGTGATGATGCCGTTGCGTTTAGCATTGGTTGGAGAACTCAAAGGTCCGGACGTTCCAGATATCTTGGAACTGGTTGGTAAAGAAGAAAGTACGGCCAGAATAAACAATGCTATAAATAATTTTAAATAGAGTTGCATAATTTTTCATAAATTTGAAAGATTTAATTTACTTCAAGAATGGAATATTTAAGTTTCGAACTTCCTATAAAAGAACTGATGGATCAGTATCAAACCTGTTCATTGGTAGGAGAAGAAAGTGGTGTTGATGTAAAATTAGCATGCAGTCAGATCGAGGATAAGATTATAGATACCAAAAAACAGATCTATGGAAATCTTACGCCTTGGCAAAGAGTACAGTTATCGCGTCATCCGGATCGCCCTTATACTATTGACTATATTAAAGGTATGGTAGATAAAGGCAGTTTTTTGGAGCTTCACGGTGACAGAAACTTTGCAGATGATCCTGCGATGATCGGAGGATTGGCGACTTTAGACGGTCAAAGAGTGATGATTATCGGTACTCAAAAAGGAAGAACAACCAAAGAAAGACAACACAGAAGATTCGGAATGCCGAATCCTGAAGGATACAGAAAAGCTTTAAGACTAATGAAGTTAGCCGAAAAGTTTAAAATTCCTGTAATCACTTTAGTGGACACACCGGGAGCTTATCCTGGATTGGAAGCTGAAGAAAGAGGTCAGGGTGAAGCGATAGCAAGAAATATTTTTGAAATGACGATGCTTAAAACTCCTATTTTCACTTACATTATCGGTGAAGGAGCGAGTGGCGGAGCTTTAGGAATTGGTGTTGGTAACAAAGTATACATGCTTGAAAATACTTGGTACACCGTAATTGCACCGGAAAGCTGTTCTTCAATCTTATGGAGAAACTGGGATCATAAAGAGGATGCCGCAAACGCATTGAACCTGACTCCAAAAGATGCATTAAGAGAAAAATTCATCGACGGAATCATCGAAGAACCACTTGGTGGAGCTCATTACGATCCAGAAACAACCTATTTGAATCTGAAAACTTCGATTTTGCAAAACATCAAAGCGTTCTCAAAATTCACAGGTAAAGAATTGGAAACACAGAGACAAGACAAATTTATTGCGATGGGGCAATTTAAAGGATAAAAAAAAAGGTAGCTGAGAATTTCAAAGCTACCTTTTTTATTTTGATTTAATTTAAACCTAATCAGCTACATCAAGCTGTATCTCAATATCTTTATTAATTTTCTTTAATGAAGAATATTTTGCATCACAAACCATTGTCGTCAAAACATATTCACCTTTTTCAATCATTAAAAAATTCTGTCCTTTTGCAGGAACGTCAAGATTATAATATTTTTTTCCGCTGATTTTCACAATCAATCTGCAGTTGGATTTATTTTTAATATTGACATATGCTTCTTTATCACTTGGATCATTATTAAAAAGATGAGTCAACATTGATGCTGTTTTTTTCGATTTATCACTTGGTTCGGCTTTTTTGCTTGAACTTCCCACACTTGCATAACTTACGCTTCTTTCGGGTGCATTTGTAGTTGCTAAATTTTTACCCTTATTGAGTTCATTATTGCTAACAATTTTTTCAATTTTATCTTTGCTTAACGGTTTTATGGTTGGTTTGGCTTCCGGAGAATTGTCTGCCATAATAATCGTGATCAGTCTTTTCTTAAAAAAATCTGTTCGTGCGTGACCCGGATTTTGTTTTAGAAATCCTGCGATAATTCTTGGTTCGTTTGAAGTTTCAGCTTCAGTTTCTGTATATATAATGACTGTTTCTTTCTCTGCAACAGCTTTCGTTTTAGATTTTTTCTTCTTTTGGGAGAAGCCTAAACAGAATATAGAGAGGAATAAGACTAGAAATATTTTTTTCATGTAGTAAAAACTTTAAAAAATTTATTAAATAATACTATAACGTGAAAAGTCATTTTTTAGTTTATCATTAAAATCATTATCTTTGCACATCTTTAAAATAAACTATTAAAGTTAATCATAATTTTAAATAAAAAAATAATAAATATTATGTCTTATTCACCAGCTGCTGCAGACGTAGCAAAATTGAGAAACCAAACAGGTGCAGGTATGATGGACTGCAAGAAAGCTTTAGTTGAAGCAGAAGGAGACTTCGAAAAAGCAGTAGATATCCTTAGAAAAAAAGGACAAAAAGTAGCTGCTAACAGAGCTGACAGAGATTCTTCTGAAGGTGCTGTAATCGCGAGAGTAAACGAAGATAACACTTTAGGTACGATCATCTCTTTAAACTGTGAGACTGACTTTGTTGCTAAAAACGAAGCGTTCATCGAGCTAGCTTACGAAATTGCTGAAATGGCTATTTTCGCTGCTACTAAAGAAGAATTGTTGGCTACAGATTTCCATGGAATGACTGTTGCTGAGAAATTGATCGAGCAAACAGGTGTAATTGGTGAGAAAATCGAGATCGGTGCATTCGAAAGAATTACAGGACCTTTCTTGGGAGCTTACATCCACGCTGGAAACAAAATCGCTGCAATCACTTCACTTTCTGCAAAAGTAGACGGTGCTGACGAAGCTGCTAAAGCTGTTTCTATGCAGGCTGCTGCAATGAACCCAATCGCTCTTGACGAAACTAAAGTTTCTCAGGAAACTATCGACAAAGAATTGGAAATCGAAAGACACAAACTTACTGAAGAAGGTAAACCTGCAAACATTATCGAAAATATCCTTAAAGGTAAAATGCAGAGATTCTACAAAGACAACACTTTGGTACACCAGGATTTCATCAAAGACAGCTCTATGTCTGTTGCTGATTATGTAAAATCTGTAAACGGAGACTTGAAAGTGACAGGATTTGTAAGAGTAAGCTTATCTTAATCGATCTTCAAACAAATATACGATCCCGGTGAATTTTTCACCGGGATTTTTTATTTTATCCAAATTATGAACATTAACAAATTATGAAGTTTCACTTAAAAAATTCACATTTTGAAAAAACATTAAAATATGTTAAAAAATTAATATAATAATTTGATTATTAATACTTAAATTTGTCGCCCTTTTAATTCTGGCATGAAAAAATTTTTACTAAGTATTTGTACATTTCTTTGTTTATTGGTGAATGCTCAATTGGATACTGATCATTGGTTTGCTCCAATGTCTGCAAGAGCCGGAACGTCGGGCCTTCAGAGTTTTCTTTATCTGTCGACCAACGAAACTACTCCATTTGCAGTCCAGATTTACAACAACAATATACTTTACAATACTGTTACTGTCAGTAAAAATAATCCTGTTCAGGTAAGTATTCCGCAATCTTTTTTATTGGCGACCAACCAAAATGACCTTATGACACCTGTATCAATGGGAATGTATGCGAAAGGTCCTAAAAAATTCTTTGCAAATTACAGGTTTTCGGTAACCAATCATGCAGAAATCATTACTTCTAAAGGTTTAGCCGGACTAGGAACTACTTTTTATGCGGCAATGGCACCACTTACTGCCGATCAAACATACATCAATTCTACGATAGGAGTTACTGCTACAGAAGATAACACTACGGTCGTTGTTTCTGGTTATAATCCAGCAGTTGTCTTCGCAGATGGAACTTCATCACCGACAAAAACTTTTACATTAAACAGAGGACAATCTTATATTTTGGATGCTGTAAGTAGCGACAGTCCAAATAATTTAGACGGATTGGTAGGAGCCAAGATCGTAGCAACAAAAGCAGTTTCGGTAACTAACGGAAATTTTAATGCAATCTATACCAATCAAAATTTTACGAATAATGATATTTTGATGGATCAGGCTGTCCCTGTAGACAGATTGGGGAAAGATTTTGTGGTGGTAAAAGGAAATGGCCCTGCAGCTTCCGGCATGGAAACAATTTTAGTAATCGCTACAGAAAATAATACAACTTTCACTGTAAACGGCGCACCATCAGGAGTGACTCTGAATGCGGGACAATACTTTATGATTCCCGGAAATTCATTCATCAATCAGGGGAATAACAATTTCAATATGGGAATTTCCTCAAACAAAAACATGTATGTTTATCAATTGTTAGCTGGTGTAGCAACAGGAACTATCTATGCGACAGGAGGATTTAATTATATCCCGCCATTGAGCTGTTTTTTGCCTAATAAAGTTGACGAAATTGGCTTTATTAATAGTATAGGATCTCAAACTTATAATACAAAACTGAATATCATCACCCAAACCGGAGCAGCCGTAACACTTAACGGAAATCCGATTGCAGCCGGAAACGGACCTTATTCTGTGACAGGAAATGCAAACTGGGTATCTTATTCTATCCCGAATATCACAGGAACTGTAACTGTAAATTCTACAAAATCCGTAACTGCAGGAATCATCGGAGGAAGTGGCGCAGTAGGTTATGGTGGTTATTTTTCCGGATTTTCATCAGTTCCGGTAATCTCAAAAACTGGAGATTGTTTAAACGGAATTATTCTTCAGGTTGACAATACATATGACGCTTACCAATGGTTTCTCAACGGAAATCCTATTCCAGGAGCAACAACTTATTTCATAAATCCTGAAACTTACGGTGCAGGAAATTATACTTGTCTAGTTACAAAAAACAATTGCGAGTCTAAACTTACCAATGTTTATAATTACACATTGTGTCCACCGATCTCTACGACAACTTACAATATAGGATCTTGTAATACAAAAACAGTGATTCCTGCATTTACAAATTCTACACAGGTAATTTCGCCAATTCAGACAAGCGTTGTTGTACAGCCAACTTCAGGAACTGCAACAGTAAATCCTGCAAACGGACAAATTACTTACACGCCAAACCCAGGTTTGGCAAATGATATTACAGATACATTTACTTATTACATTGAAGGCAACGGAACTCCTGCCGCTTTTGAATATTTTAAAGTCATTCTCAATATTGATGTTTTAAAGGTAAACAATGCTTCATTAACTCTGTGTACAAACAGCGGAACCAATGGAACATTTAATTTAACTACAGCTGCAGTTACTCCGGATTCCGGAACGACATCTACTTATTTTTCAGATGCTGCTTTGACGACACCAATTACTACTCCTTCTGCTTATGTTTCAAATGGAGGAATTGTTTATGTAAAAGTAACTTCAGCATTCGGTTGTTCAAAAACAGCACAAGTAACTTTAACTGTAAATTCCGCTCCGAATATCAACACAGCTTCCTACAATGCAGATATTTGTGATGATGACAATGATGGAATCATCAATATTAATTTTACGACTGTAACTCCACAAATTGTGGTAAATTCAACAAGTTTTACTGTAAAATATTATCTAAATCAAGCTGATGCAACTGCGGGAAACAACAATACTTTACCTGTTAACTGGAGTTATACAGCCAATACAACCGTTTATGTAAGAGTAGAAAGTACAAACGGATGCCCTCCTGCTTTCGGACAAATTAATTTTAAACTTAAAAATAAAGCTCCTTTACTTACTCAGACCCACGTTTTACAAATTTGCGACACAGATAACAACGGTTCTGAAACTGTTAATTTAAATAATTACATTAGCATATTTACTACAGATCCTTTAACGACAGTAACATTCTACAGTACTTTGGCTGATGCACAATCAGGAACAAATGCTATTTCTAATACACAGACAATCAACAATGGCGCAACCGGAACTTATTATTTAAGATTTACCAATGCAGCCCAATGTTACAACACCGGAAATCTGGCTATAACTGTAAATGCAACTCCCAATATCAACACGTCTAATTTCAATGCGGATATCTGTGACGATGACAGCGACGGAATTATTAATATTAATTTTGCGACTGTAACTCCACAAATTGTTACAAATTCGGCAAGTTTCACAGTTAAATATTATTTAAATCAAGCTGATGCAACTGCTGGAAACAACAATACTTTACCTATTAACTGGAGCTATACATCAAATACAACTGTCTACGTAAGAGTTGAAGGAAATGCACCTTGTTCTCCCGCTTTCGGACAGATTAATTTCAAAATCAGAATTAAAGTTCCTTTACTAGTGACAACTTATGTATCCAATTTATGTGATACAGACAATAATGGCTCTGAAATAGTGAATTTAAATACATATAAAAATATATTTACAAATGATCCTTTAGTAACTTTAACATTCCACAGCACTTTGGCAGATGCACAAGCGGGAACAAATGCTATTTCTGCAACGCAAACGATAAATACCGGTGCTACAGGAATTTTTTACATAAGATTTTCAGATGGCTCACAATGTTTCAATACTGCAACACTGACTGTAAAAGTAAACGCAGTTCCTAATATCAATACAGCTAATTTTAATGCAAACATCTGTGATGATAATCTTGATGGAATTATAAACGTAAATTTCAGCACAGTAACACAGCAGATTGTAACAAACTCCGCTAATTTTACTGTAAAGTATTATTTAATTCAGGCCGATGCAAACGCCGGAAACAATAATACTTTACCTGTAAACTGGACTTATACAGCCAATACAACCGTTTATGTAAGAGTTGAAGGTAACGCTCCTTGTCCACCGGCTTTCGGGCAAATCAACTTTACAATCGGAAATAAAATCACTCTTATCACAAATACTGTAAATACTCAAGTTTGTGACAGTGATCTCAATGGTTCTGAAACGGTAAACTTAAACGATTATAAAAATCAATTTACAGTTGATCCCGGAGTTTCTCTGACTTTCCATACTACTTTAGCCAATGCACAGGCAGGAACCAATCCGATTGCAACGCAACAGGTAATTACTACTACAGGAACATATTTCGTAAGATTTACAAGCAATAATGCATGTCCGAATACCGGAACATTAACTATTACTTTAAAAGCAGGAAAAAAATCTGATGTATTAAAAGATCAGGTTGTATGTTCAGGTGAAAAAGCAATTTTAAATGCCGGAGCCGGATTTACATCTTATCTGTGGAGCACCGGAGCGACTACTCCATCAATTACAGTAGGTGAAGGAATTTACTTTGTTGATTTAGGATTTAATGGCTGTATTTATAGACAAGAAGTAAAAGTAACAACTGCTCAGTCTCCCGTCATTACAAGTATTCAGGTAACAGGATCAACTGCAACTATCAATGTTACAGGTGGAACTGCTCCTTATAAATATTCTATCAACGGAATTGATTATCAGTCATCAAATGTCTTTAGCGGACTTACGAGAGGACCGCATACCGTTTATGTTTTAGGTGCAGATGGATGCCGACCAGTCATAAAAGAGTTCCTGATTATCAATCTTGTGAACGCTATTACTCCAAACGGGGATGGTCATAATGATGTTTTAAACTATTCTGAGCTAAGATTGAAGCAAAATGTGAGTATTGAGGTTGTTGATCGCTACGGAGCTCCAGTTTATAAATCATCTGATAAAAATTATATCTGGGACGGTAAAGCAGGCGGAAGAACCCTCTCAACAGGGACTTATTGGTATATTTTGAACTGGACAGAACCTGATACAAAATTACCAGTTTCGTATTCGGGATGGCTATTAATTAAGAATAGAGAATAATTTTTAAATTTTCTTTATGATTTATTAACAATATATTAAATATTATTTTAATTTTGTACAAATCCTAATTCCATAATTTATGAAAAGATTTCTACTCAGCTTAGTATTAGTTTTTGCAACATTCTCTTCTCTGTTTGCTCAGAGGGATACCGAACATTGGATCGCTCCGTTTCATTACACACAGGCTTATACGCAATCTGTTTATCTGTCTACTGATTCGGTAATTCCGTTTGAAGTGACCATTACAAGTAACAATTTGCCATTACCTTCACCGCCACTACCAGCAGCACCAATACCATCGACCATTACTATCAGTAAAAATAATCCTGGAATTTTGGTAATTCCAAGTTCGGTTATTTCAACTAATACTAGTGCAGAACTTTTCACTGTTATCACAAAAGGTATCTACCTTAAAGGTTCAAAGCCATTTTATTGCACATTGCGAATGGTAAGCAGCACTACACACGCTGAGATCGTTACCAGCAAAGGTAAAGCAGGTATCGGAAAAGAATTTTATGTAGCTAATACTCCTTCTACTGCTACTTCAAATAATTTTACTGCCGGAGTTTTAGCAACTGAAAATAACACAGTCGTTACTGCAACATGGACTGGTACTGTAGGTTTCATAGGGGGCACCCCGACAGGAAATACACAAACATTTACTTTAAATAAAGGGCAATCTTTCATTTTTGCAGGTAATACATCAGGTACTGCCCCTTTCATGGGTGCAAAAATTGTAGCAGACAAACCAATTACACTTACCAATGGAAATGTGAATGGTAATTTTGGTAACAATACAGGCTCAGGTTCTGATGCCATTCTTGATCAATCTGTACCAGTAGAAAGGCTTGGAAGCACTTTCGCAATGGTTAGAACGAGATCTACAACCGCTGATTTGGAAGGCGCAATTGTTGTAGCAACTGAAAACAATACTCAAGTATTTTTGAATGGCTCTGGTCTTGCCGTAGCAACATTAAATCAAGGACAATGGTATAGAATTACCGGTGACAACTATGTTCCTCAAGGGTCTTCTGGTCATTACAATATGCTTGTAAGCACTTCAAAAAATGTTTATTTATATCAACTAGTATCGGTCGGTGATAGTAGCGCAACTTGTGGCTTCAATTATATACCGCCATTGAATTGTTTTCTTCCAAGAAAAATTGATGAGATCGGCAAAATCAACGAAATGCCTTTACCAATTCCTACTCCAAGTGATATGGTTATTAAATTAAACATATTGACTGAAGCAGGGGCAACTGTGTTAGTAAACAATGTTGCACCAACAGCAACTCAAGGACCTTTTCCACTTACAGGAAATTCCTCGTGGGTAACTTACGGGATAGAAGGAGTTACGGGAAATCTTACAATAACATCAACTAAAGCTGTAACAGCTGGTATTAATGGAGGTTATAGTACATCTGGATATGGTGGATACTTCGCAGGATTCTCATCTATCCCGATTATCGCAAAAAAGACAGGAGACTGTGTACCCGGAATCGTTTTGGAGGTTGATGACAGTTACGAATCTTATCAATGGTTTTTAGGTTCTACAGCTATTACCGGAGCAACATCAAATACCTATACTCCTACAGTGGGTGGAAATTATACAGTAAGAGTTACAATGGGAACCTGCCCTCCTGTGACAACGCCTATTTACAAAGTATTTACATGTTTAACACAAACCACTCAATCAGTGAATATATGTGGAAGTAAAGTGATTACGCCTACTTTTACAAATTCTACCCAATCTCCTTTAGCGAGTACAGTAACAATTATTACACAACCTGCACACGGAACTGCTTCGATTAATCCTTCAACAGGTGCCATTACTTACATTCCACAAGCAGGATATTTGGGAGCAGATGTAATCGTTTATAAATTCTGTGGAAATACTCCGGAATTCGTAGACTGTGAACAAATTACTTTAAATTTAAATTTAGTACCATTTGTATTGACAGACAGAACTATCAAGGCTTGTCAATATGCAGGAAAAGGATATTTTGACTTAACAACTGCTAACGTTACAGATAATTTAGTACCGACAACTAAAAAATTCTATCCTACTTTGGCTGATCTTAATGCAAATACAAATCAAATCACTAATCCTACAAATTACTTCTCAGGAGCTGGCTTTGTATATGTAAGAGTAACGACCTCTGAAGGCTGTGTAGGTAATGCTAAAATTACTTTAGAGTTCTTCCCTACTCCGGTAGTAAATGAAGCAACATTAACAGTATGTTTTATAGAAAATAATGAAACTAAAGGTACATTCAATTTAACTTCTGCGGTAATTACGAATGAAACTCCGGTTACCAAAAAATATTATCCAACATTTACAGATGCAAGCAACGGAACTAATGAGATTACAAGCCCTATTCCAACGGCTTATATTTCAAGCAACGGCTCTGTCTATGTTAGAGTATTTAATTCAAACGGATGTTATGCAATCGCTAAAATCAATCTGAAAGTAACTCCTCCGAAGAGATCAACTGTTTTAAAGGACAAATTTATCTGTATTGATGACAGAACCACTTTAGATGCAGGATCAGGATTCCAGTCTTACCTGTGGAGTACAGGAGCAACTACTCAAACTATTCAGGGAGTTCCTGTTGGCAATTATTGGGTAATTCTTCAGAATGAAGGATGTTCTATAAAGCAAGCAGTAAGCGTTAAAAAAGCTAACGAACCGGTTGTAACATCTATCGAAATCTCTAACAATACTGCTACAGTAATTGTAGAAAGCGGAACTGCACCATACAAATATGCAGTGGACGGAACTACAACTTGGCAAGACTCAAATGTATTTACAAATCTTACAAGAGGTCAACATACATTCTATGTAAAAGATGCTTTAGATTGTACTCCTATTTCTATTGAAATTACAGTACCTAATCTAGTCAACGCAATCACACCAAATGGAGATAATGTAAATGACGTATTAGATTACAGCGCATTAGCTTACAAAGGAAACCTTACATTTGTAATCTATGACAGATACGGAAATAAATTATTTACCGGAGACAAGTCAAACAACTACAAGTGGGACGGAAGATTTGCCGGTAAAGGAATCCTTACAGGAACATATTGGTATCATATCAACTGGGTAGAACCGAATGTGCAAAAAACACCTGTAAAATATACAGGATGGATTTTGGTAAAACATAGAGAGTAATATTTTATTTATAATAAAAAAAAAGCCACAGCAACCAGTTGTGGCTTTTTAGTTAACATCATTAACAATATTTTAAAAAATTTCTGAAAACATATCTCTTTTTACATTATTTTTGTAAAAATCCTAATTCTACGCTTATGAAACAATTTCTACTCATTTTTCTACTAATGATTACGGGCATCAATGTTTCTGCTCAAAGAGACACAGAGCATTGGATAGCACCTTTTTATGCATCCTCCTCAGTCACACAATCCCTTTATTTATCTACAGATTCAGTAACACCTTTTGTGGTAACTGTTTACAGTAATAATATAGCTTTAGGAACTGTGACAATCAGTAAGGGAAGTCCGCAAACTTATATTGTATCTGCTGCAAATATTTCTGCTACAACGGCTTCGGAGGGGTTTGCTGTGATCAATAAAGGTTTATACCTTAATGGAACGAAACCATTCTACTGTACCTTGAGGATTGTGAGCAGCACCACGCATGCCGAAATTCTTACAAGTAAAGGAAAGGCTGGGATTGGTAAAGAATTCTATGTAGCCGCTACACCTTCTCCCTTTGTAAGTACAGGTAACAACTTTACTGCAGGAGTTTTGGCAACCGAAGACAACACAACTGTAACCGCAACATGGAGCAATACTATTCCTATTGCTTTTTATGGAGCAACCCCACCTACCAACACGCACACTTTTACGATCAATAAAGGTCAGTCTTTCATATTTGCAGGTGCGGGAAGCCCAGCTGCAAACATGCAGAGCTTTATTGGAGCTAAAATTGTTGCCGACAAACCGATTACATTAACCAATGGAAATGTACTTGGAAATTTTGGAGCGGCAAGCAGCCAGGGTGCTGATATTATTTTAGATCAATCAGTTCCTTTAGAAAGATTGGGAAATACCTTTGCAATGGTGAAGTCCCGATCTCCTAATGCTTCTGATATTGAAGGAGGAATTGTAGTTGCTACAGAAAACAATACACAGGTTTTCCTGAATGGTTCTACAACTCCGGCAGCAACTCTTGGTGCAGGACAATGGTACAGAATTGCCGGAAGCGATTACATTTTACAAGGAGGAACTCACAGAAACATGTTTATAAGTACTACTAAAAATGTGTATTTATATCAATTGGTATCTGTGGATGGCAGTAATGCAACGTGTGGTTTTAATTACATACCACCTTTAAATTGCTTCTTACCAAGAAAAATCGATGAAATTGGTAAGATTAACGAAATGCCTACAGGAGCAGGTGGAGCAAGTGCAACACCATCTGGAACAATTATTAAATTAAATATTTTAACGGAAGCGGGAGCAACTGTTACTGTAAACAACGTAGCTCCTACTGCTGCACAAGGACCATATCCTGTAACAGGAAATACAAACTGGGTGACTTATGCATTAGAAGGCGTTACAGGTAATCTCACTATCGTTTCAAATAAAGCTGTTACCGCAGGTCTTAACGGTGGCTACAGCACTTCAGGATACGGTGGATACTTCGCAGGTTTCTCTTCAATTCCGCTTATTGCAAAACAAACAGGAGATTGTATTCCGGGGTTAGTTCTAGAAGTGGATGATGGTTATGATACTTACCAATGGTTTAGAAATGATGTTCCGATTACAGGAGCAAACAGCTACTCATATACGCCGACTCAGTCAGGAAATTATACGGTAAGAATTACAGTTGGTTCTTGTGCTCCTGCAACTACACCTGCATATAAAGTATATACTTGTCTTCAACAGACAACTGCTGCTAAGACAGTGTGTGAAGGTTACTTAAATATTGTTCCTGCATTCACTTCATCTACACAGACTTTTGTTCCGAGTACGGTGCAAATTGTAACTCCACCAATCAATGGTACTGCAATTATAAATCCTACAACAGGTGTGATCGGTTATGTTCCGAACTTCGGATTTGCAGGTACTGACACCATCACTTATAAATTCTGCGGAAATGCTGCGGATTTTATAGATTGCGAACAAATCACATTAACACTTACCATCTCAGAAAGCCCGGTTGTAAATGATGCAATCCTAAGAACCTGTTATCTCGAAAATAATATCGCTACGGGATTGTTTAATCTTACCAATGCTAGTGTAACTACACAGCCTGGGGTTACAAAAAAATATTATCCTTCATTGACGGATGCTAATAACCAGACGAATGAAATTCTGACTCCGGCCAGCTATATTGCACCAAACGGTGTTGTATACGTCAGAGTAAGCAATGCTAATGGTTGTTACAGAGTTGCAATGATTACATTGATCGTTTTCCCTCCTGTGAAATCTACGGTTTTGGTCGACAAAGAAATTTGTATCGAAAACAGAACAATATTAGATGCAGGTCCGGGCTTTAGCGGTTATACCTGGAGTACAGGAGCTACTACTCAGACAATTTCTAATGTGAGTGTCGGAACTTACTGGGTAGATCTGAAAACCGGAGACTGTATTACAAGACAAACTGTAAGTGTATATCCTACACAACAACCTGTAGTTTCAAATATCGATATTTCAAGTACTGAGATTACCGTATCTGTTGTCGGAGGTACTGCCCCATACAAATATTCAATTGATAATATCAACTGGCAGGATTCTAATGTATTTACTGATCTTCCTAGAGGTGACACAACGGTTTATGTAAAAGACAGTTTTGACTGTACACCGATAGAGGTTACGATTACTATACCGAATATTGTAAATGTAATTACACCAAACGGTGACGGAGTGAATGATGTTTTAGATTATTCAGCTCTTGCCAATAAGCCTAATTTAGTTCTAGGAATTTTTGACAGATATGGAGTGAAAATTTTCGAAGGTAACAAAGACACTGGCTTCAAATGGGATGGAACCATTAATAAGACCAAGAAAGTTTCTACAGGAAATTATTGGTTCAGCATCACTTGGAATGAGTCGAAAAACAAAACTCCAATTAAATTTTCAGGTTGGATACTTGTGAAAAACAGAGAATAATTAATACTTTTTAAATATTATTAAAACCACGATTCCAGATCGTGGTTTTTTTTGTTTATTTTTAAATGATTCAACGCATATTATTATTAAATTTGTGATAAAATCAAATACAGAATGAAGAAAATTCTATCTTTTTTTCTTATTTTTTATATATTCTCTATTTCTTTCGCACAATTGGATAGAGAGCATTGGTTTGCGCCAATGGTAGACAGAACAGGAAATCCGAATCCGTATCAAAATTTATATCTTTCAACAAATCGTACGACACCATTTGCTGTCACGATATATAACAATAACGTTGTAATTGGAACTGTTACAATCAGTAAAAATAATCCTCAGAAATTTAATGTTTTAAGAGATTATATTATTACAACATTACAAACTGATCTTTTTACTCCGGGTACAAAAGGTTTGTATGTAAAAGCAGATTTCCCTTTTTATGCCAATCTTAGATTTTCAGTTTACAATCATGCTGAAATCATTACTTCAAAAGGAATTCCTTCCACTGGAAAAAATTTCTTCGTTGCCAGTGCTCCCATAACGGTTAGTAACGGCATTCTGAATTTTATGACGAGCGTGTTGGCAACAGAAGACAACACCACAGTTACGATTTCCGGATACAAACCTACCGTTCAGTTTTCGAATGGAACAACAGGAATAACCAATCCTACCATGACTTTTATTTTAAATAAAGGGCAATCTTACATCATCGACGGTATAGGAAATATTACTGGAAATTTTGACGGTTTCATTGGAGCTAAAATTACATCAGACAAACCCGTCAATGTGACCAACGGAAACTTCAACGGTCAATATTCCGGGAATGCACCAAACAGTTCAGATATTCTAATGGATCAGTCTGTGCCTGTCGAGCAACTCGGTACTCAGTTCGCCTTGGTAAAAGGAAATGGAAGCATTGGAAGCAACATGGAAGGAGCTTTGGTAATTGCAACTCAGGATAATACGCAGGTTTTCTTAAATAATGAAGGATCACCGATTACCACGCTAAATACCGGACAATATTATGTAGTTTCAGACACCAAATATCAGCTGCAGGGTACAAGTCACTACAACATGTATATCCGAACTACCAAAAATGCATATGTTTATCAGCTTTTGGCCGGAGATTCTGTAAGCGGAACTGAAATTGCAACAGGCGGATTCAATTTTATACCGGCTTTGAGTTGTTATCTTCCTAAACAGATTAATGAAATTGGATTTATTAATGAAAATTTTGTTCATTCAAATGCAAATCCCTTGGGAATATTGAATATTCCTACAAAATTAAATTTAGTTACAGAACGTGGCGCAGTAGTCACTGTAAATGGCGTTACTCCACCAGCAACAACAGGACCATTTGATATGACAGGTCTGAATGCATGGGTAACTTACGGAATTCCAAATACAGTTGGGACAATTACAGTTGTTTCCACTAAAGCAATTACTGCAGGAATCACAGCCGGAAGTGACGCAGTAGGATACGGCGGTTTCTTTGCCGGATTTGCGACACAACCTGTTATTATCAAATCCGGAGGAGACTGCGTTCCGGGAATTGTTTTGACGGTAGATCCTATTATTTACGAAACTTATCAATGGTACAGAAACGGAATATTAATTGTGGGTGCAACCGGACCATCTTATACTCCAATACAATCAGGTTACTACACATGTTCGGTTACGATGGGAAGTTGTGCACCACTTGTGACTGCTCAATATAAAGTTTTAAACTGTTTAAAACTGACCACAGCAAACTATAATATTTGCGACACAAAAACTATTGTTCCTACTTTTACAACATCCATACAAACTCCCGTAGTATCAACGGTAGCTATTACTACGGCACCAACTTTAGGAACTGCGGTGATCAATACGACAACGGGTGTCATAACTTACACCGCTACCAATCCTTCAGCGGGTGGAACAGATACTTTCACTTATACTTTCTGCGGAAACGATCCCGAATTTCCAGATTGCGAATCGGTAACTGTAACCATAAACATTCAGCCAGTAACTGTCAATAATACAACATTAACAGTTTGTAATGTAAATGGTGTAGGAACGTTTGATTTGACAACAGCAAACGTTACCACAAATAATCCTGTCATAAAAACATATTACACGAGTTTATTGGCAGCGCAGACAGAAAATGCAACAGGACAAATTCTGGTACCGACAACCTATTCTGCTCCAAACGGAACAATTGTTTACGTTGTAGTTAAAAATCCTACAGGTTGTAAAAATATTGCACAGGTTACGCTCAATTTATTTCCTCTCGCTGTCGTTACAGTAGGAACTTTCGGTGCTCAATGTGATGAAAATCTTGACGGAACGGTAAATGTGGTTTTATCAGATATTACCCAATTAATATTGAATAATCCTGCCTATTTTACCAATGTAAGATATTACGCTTTGTTAGCAGATGCAAACCTTGGTAATAACACTACTCTTCCCAACAACTGGAGCTATACTGCAAATACGACGATTTACATTCGGGTAGAATCCCCTGACGGATGTGCGCCTGTTATTCAGCCAATTAATTTTACGGTTGGAACAAGACTTCCATTATTGACGACCTCTTTAGTTACAAACTTTTGTGACGACGATTTAGATGGAATTAAACCTGTAAATCTTGCTCAGTTTATACCACAATTTACAGCAGATCCTTTAGTGACAGTCACTTATCATGCAACTCTAGCCGATGCTCAAAATGATACGGCTGCGATAAGTGGTGCAGTCTCGCTTACAGGAACACAAATTTATTACATAAGATTTGAAAAAGCCGGATTCTGTCCGAATGTTGCTACTTTGAGAATCACTCTTAAAGTTCCTAAAAAATCTGATATTTTAGTTGATAAATTAATCTGTCCGAAAACTAAAACTACATTAGATGCAGGTTCGGGTTTCACAGCATATCTATGGAGCACAGGAGCAACAACTCCATCAATAACCAATGTTGGTGCAGGAAATTATTGGGTAGAGCTTACTTTTGACGGTTGCGTTTACAAGCAGTTTGTGAATGTTTCAGAATCTGTTTTACCGGTGATTACATCAATTGATATTAACGGATCTACAGTAACTATTGGCGTAAGTGGCGGAGTTCCACCTTACGAATATTCACTGGATAACAATACTTGGCAAAATTCAAATATATTTTATAATGTAACGACGGGTAATCACAAAATCTATGTGAGAGATTCTCAGAAATGTGAAGTTGTAGAACAAACTTTTGTTATTATAAATTTAATTAACACCATTACACCAAACGCAGACGGTCACAATGACGGAATCAATTATTCAGCATTGATGAGCAAAAATAATCTCGAATTCAGGATCTTTGACCGTTACGGAGCAGAACTTTTCAGAGGTGCGCCTTCAAACAACTTTACATGGGACGGAAAAATGAAAGGAAGACCTGTTTCTACAGCAACCTATTGGTACTTTATCTCCTGGACAGAATCTGGAAATATAAGTGTAAAGTACACAAGTTGGCTTTTAGTGAAAAACAGAAACGACAGTTTGTGGGATAAATAAACTAAGTTTTTAATTATAAGGCCTGTTTTATAACATTCATTAACAGTTTAAATAAAAGTTTAATATAATTTTAACCTGTTTCAGGGGGAGTAATATCAAATAATGATGCTTTTCTTATGTAATTTTGCACATTATATGAAGAAAGTAATTACCCTTTTGTTATTGATTTTTTTAGTTAAAATTAATGCACAGATTTTTTCGGGTCAGGTTTTTTTAAGAGACAATTCGGTGTTGTATCTTAATCAGGTTTATGTGACCAATCTTACGACACTAAAAACCGTACTTACCAATTACAACGGAGATTTTACCATTCAGGCAAATCCTGAAGATGTCATCCGTTTTACCTCAATTGTCACTGAGAGAAAAGATGTAAAACTCTCCCCGCAAAGTTTTAATAACAGAAATTTAGTTGAATTAAAAGTTGCTTACCACGATATTCAGGAAGTGGTGATCAATCGTTTCCGACCTACAGGAAATTTGAGATATGATGTTAATTCATTGAGAAAAGAGGACAAAGCTTACGCCTTGAAAAAGGTGATCGGACTTCCTGAACCTAAAGGAGACGGTACTCCGCCACAACTTCCTGTTGCAGGTTTGAGAGATGGAGGCCTTACTTTCAGTTTAGAAAGTATATTTGATATCTTGTCTGGTGAAAGAAAGAAAAAACAGCGATATGTTGCCTACGAAAGAATGACCAACTCTGTTACGTCTATCAAAAATTACCTAGGTAAGGATTATTTCACAAGATTTAAAATTCCTGAAAATCTGATTGATAATTTCCTTCAATTCGTTTACACCTCAGAAAATGTGGAAGTCTACGTGCAGACCGGAAATTTTGAAGCTATAAAACTCCCTATTGAGAAGTACATTCCAATTTATCAGAGAAGGTTGAGAAATTCACACTTACAGGACGTTGTAAAGTGATATATTAAGATTTGAGGGTTGCTAATTATCTTACTTTAAAAAAATTTAACCGTATTTTTTTTCCAATCTTTAAAAATATGTTTAATTTTATCAGTGTTAAAGCCAATCACGATCCCTTTTTACATAAACATATTTGAAGAAAATCACTTCAATCGCCTTAATGTAATATTAAATGAAAAAGTTATTTTTAGTTTTTACTACACTTTTGTTCATCTGCTTTTCTGCCCAGAAACAGGGTAAAGATTACAGCAATATTTTAAAAAGCAAAAACATATACGAAATCAATGCATTCCTAAGAGATGCTCATCCGGATGATCCCCGAAGATCAGTTCTGAAACCCAAAGTGATGGATCTTATGAAAGAGTATATAAAAAATGCAGCTCCAAATGATTCTAAGGTAAAGCAAATGCAGGATTGGTTAGCAATGTTGCGAAGAAAGCCATCTACAAAAATTACTTTTGATGAGATGAATGCCATCATCAAGCAGAAACAGATTGCAAAATATCAACGAGAACTTCAGGTTGGTCAATCTGCCGTCGTTTATACTCCAAGTTCACCGAAAAATGTTTTTGTTGCATCGCCTACAGTTGCAAAAACTACCACTGCAATTGCTGATACGGAAGCCTCAGAATTTAATATGTTGATGGCAGACAATCCGATGGAACATAAAAATAAGACCGTCAAAATATTAAATTCTTTATTTGATAATGATCCGAATGCAAAAGAATGCATCATCATGATTGAAAATAAATCTGACTGTAACATAATCGTAAGAATTGAAGGTGTCGGAACCACAAAGTACCGACTCCCGGTTCCTGCAGGTGGTGACAATTCTCTTGTCATACAAAAAGGCGACTATCTTCTGACGAGCATTGTTTGCGGTGCTCAATACGCTTCTCAGAAAACCATCCAAAAACCCTTGATGGTAGCACTTGGAAGTTCTTCAAAAAAATAGTTTCCGAAAACTTATTTTGCTTTTTCTTTTGCATTAAATATCTACAAAGTGTATGTTATTTTTGCTAATTTTGCGAGATTTCATATTTAGACATGGGCAAGAACAAACTAGCAAGATTCGCAGAGAATAAAATATTACCAAACGTCATTCAGCCAACTAGAGAAGAAGCCATCACCGGTTTTGCACTCAAAGGAAACTGGAGAAAAGATTTCTTCAAAAATGACCATCCTATCGTTGTAGAATTAGGTTGTGGAAAAGGTGAATACACAGTAGGACTTGCCAAAACTTTTACTGAAAAAAACTTTATCGGAATTGACATCAAAGGCGCCAGATTTTGGTTTGGAGCTAAAGAAGCTGTGGAAAATAGTATGGAAAACGTGGCATTTGTCCGTTCACAAATCGAATTGGTTGACCACTTTTTCGCAGAAAATGAAGTAGACGAAATCTGGATTACTTTCCCGGATCCTCAAATCAAATACAGACGTACAAAACATCGATTGACGCATCCCGATTTTCTTGAACGTTACAAAAGATTTCTGAAACCAGGGGGAATTATTCATCTTAAAACCGATTCAGAATTTCTGCATGGTTACACTTTAGGTTATCTTCAGGGTGCAGGTTATGAGATTATCTCTGCTCACCACGATATTTACGGAGCTTTGGAATACGACCCGAACACTCCTCATTTAAGAGACATCAGAACCTATTACGAAGAACTTTTTTCTGCCAAAGGAAAAACAATTACTTATATAAAATTTAGAATTAATTAATGAAAAAATAACTTGATGAAAAAAAATTCACTCATCATTTTATTCTTCTCTCTCACATTATCATGCTCAACGCAAACTGCAAATCATGATGATATTTTAAAAAACACAAACATTTCCGAGATTGAAGAATATTTGAAAAATGCGCATCCTGAAGATCCTAAAAAACACATTTTACAGTCTAAAGTGATTGCGCTCAAAAACAAAGAATGGACGAAAGGTGCACTTACCGCAAAGCCAATGGAAGTTCGTCCCATTATCACAGAATTTCCGCAAAGTGTGAGGGGAAAAAGTATTTCCGATGATTCTGAACAGTTTAAGAAATTGATCGCCGAAACTACTTCCGAACACAAGGAAAAGACCGTAAAACTGCTCAATACGATGTTTAATGAAGACATCAACAGCAACGAAGCAATATTGCTTTTCAGAAATAATTCTGACTGCAATATGGTTTTGAAAATCACTGGAAAAAAGTTTTATAATCTAGCCGTTCCTACCCACAATGAAAATTTTATTGTTTTAGATAAAGACAACTACTCTATCTCTGGAAATGTCTGCGATGTAAAGTACGCATCACAAAAACTAATCAAAAAAAACATCCAACTTGTTATCACTAATCCTGAATATAAAAAATTCGAGGACAATAAAAGTTTAGCTTCAAACATTAGTCCAGGAAGGGATTCAGACGAAAAATATTCGGCAAAAAAAGCTACTTTAGCCAAACAAAAAAAGAAGAAAAAGTAAAGATGAGGACACTGTTTGTATGGTCAGCAATTCTATTTGTTTTAAACAGCTGTATGCCTTCATACAATAATTATCCTGTTGTGAATTCTCCATCAAATGCAGAACGAGAGTATCAGGAAGTTTTAAAAACCTATAAATCTGAAACTGCAGAAGTTTTAACTTATTTATTGAACGGTGAATCTCCGGAAGAAACTAAAACAGCCTTGACTGTAGAAAATACCTCAAGTTGTAATATGGTTTTAACCGTAAGTGGAAATAATTATTTTAAAAGAATCCCTATTGGAAAAGGAAAAATAGGTTCGGCAATGATTCCTAAAAATCAGACATATCAACTTTCAGCAATAGTTTGTAAATCTTCATATCTGACTTCGAAATTTATTGCAACCTCTTACTCTGTAAAGCTTTCAGATTAATTGCTATTTTAATGATGTCTTGTCTAAAGCCAATTTTTGATTGTTTAAATAGAATAAAATTTCGCTAAAAAAAATAATTATTAAAAATTTTATCACTTTTACAAGAATATTAAAGATTTCATTATATTTGGATATAAAATTGCGGCATCCGAAAAGCATATAGAGTAGGAAACCCATCAAACCAAAAAATATGAAAAATTTAAAAAAAATCTCAAGAAGAGAATTGATGACAATCAAAGGAGGTTACAGACGTTGCAGTGACGGCTGTAACGAAGGTGAAATCTGCTGTGGTGCAGTTTGTAGAATTGGTATCCCCTATACTTTACCTACTGATCCAAATGATCCAAATCCACCCATTACTATTTTGAGATGTCCATAAGATAACAAAAATCCGCTAAACAAGTTTAGCGGATTTATTATTTTAAAGATAAAATCTTAATTATTCAGCAGCAGCGTCGAAATCTGCATCTTTATCAGCAGATACTACTTCTCCTTCTTCTTTAGATTTTTCTTTATCAGCTTTTCTCTGAGACTGACCTTCTTTGATAGAATCTGAAACTACGTTTAAGATCATATCGATAGATTTTGAAGCATCATCGTTTCCTGGGATAACGAAGTCTACTTTTCTTGGGTCAGAGTTAGTATCAACAATACCGAAAACCGGGATACCTAATTTCTTAGCTTCAGTAACAGCGATGTGTTCTCTCATGATATCTACAACGAAGATTGCAGAAGGAAGACGCACCATGTCAGAGATAGAACCTAAGTTTTTCTCTAAGTTAGCTCTTTGTCTGTCAACTTGTAATCTTTCTTTTTTAGATAAAGTTTCGAACGTACCGTCTTTTTTCATTTTGTCGATAGAGTTCATTTTCTTTACAGCTTTTCTGATTGTAACGAAATTCGTTAACATACCTCCCGGCCATCTTTCTGTAATATAAGGCATATTAAGTTCAGCAGCGTGCTTAGCAACTACTTCTTTCGCTTGCTTTTTAGTAGCTACGAAAAGAACTTTTTTACCTGCAGAAGTTAATTTTTCTAAAGCGCTGCACGCTTCATCCAATTTAACAGCTGTTTTATGTAAGTCTACAATGTGAATACCATTTTTCTCCATAAAAATGTATGGAGCCATATTTGGATTCCACTTTCTAGTCATGTGACCGAAGTGTACACCAGCCTCTAGAAGGTCTTTTACATTTGCTTTTGCCATGTTTTCTGTTTTTGTTAGTTTACTTTCCGTTTCTTAAACAATCAACAACTTCTTTAGATGGGAGAAGTGTTTGGATGCTAAACGTAACGGGCAATTTTTTTGTTTTGATAAATAGCTTTCAGATATAAGACAACAGACAGAAAAAATTCTGAAATCTGATATCCTGAATCTGAAGTCTGAAAATTAACGTTTTGAGAACTGGAATCTCTTTCTTGCTTTTTTCTGACCTGGTTTCTTTCTTTCTACCATTCTTGCATCTCTTGTAAGTAAACCTGCAGGCTTCAACAACAATCTGTATTCAGCATTGATTTCGCAAAGCGCTCTAGAAATACCTAATCTGATAGCTTCTGCCTGACCTGTATTACCACCACCGAAAACATTTACGGTAACGTCATACTGACCTGCAGTTTCAGAAAGGATAAACGGCTGATTTAATTTATAAACCATTACGTCTGTAGAGAAATAAGTTGCAGCTTCTTTACCGTTTACTGTAATCACACCAGAACCTGGTTTTACATAAACTCTTGCTACAGAAGTCTTTCTTCTTCCGATTTTGTGAACTATAGACATATTAATTATTTAAATTCGTTAATATTAAGTGTTTTAGGCTGTTGAGCTTCATGCTTGTGCTCAGTTCCTTCATATAAATAAAGGTTTTTGAACAAAGCAGATCCTAATTTAGTTTTTGGAAGCATACCTTTTACAGATTTTTCCAATACTTTTAAAGAATCTTTCTTTAGAAGTTCAGTAGCCGTCATAGACTTTTGACCTCCAGGATAACCTGTATGCCAAATGTAAGTCTTGTCTTCCCACTTGGTTCCGGAAAGTGTAACTTTCCCAGCATTCAAAACAATAACATTATCACCACAATCTACGTGAGGTGTAAAGTTTGCTTTGTGCTTACCTCTCAAAATCTTTGCAACCTTAGAAGCTAGTCTTCCTAACGGTTGTCCTTCAGCGTCTACTACAACCCATTCTTTATTTGCAGTAGCTTTGTTCGCTGAAACAGTTTTGTAACTTAATGTATTCACACGTTTTAGTTAAAGATTAAACATAATTTTCCCCATAAGGGTGTGCAAAGGTACAAATTATTTTTAGATTGTGAAAACATATTTAAACTTAATAAATCAGCATCTATATATATGATCAGATTTAAATATTTCAATAACAGTTTTCAAAGAAGAATTTTTGAAGCAAATATTAATTACGCAAAGACTTATTAGCCCTGAAACTTGCAATTAAATAATACGCCACAAAAACCGTAGAGAATTTCAGAATGGCAGGAATTGCCAATTCAAGATTAAATATTAGATAACCAATTAAAACCAATAGTCCCATTGCTGCAAAAGAACTCAGTAATTTTTGAACTAAAGTAAATTTCGGAGTATCAAGATAGTAAGACAATCCCCAAGCTGAGCCGAAAGCAATTGCATAAAAAATATCTAACCCAATATTTTCACTGCTGATGAAAAAGTAATTGATCACAAAACTGAGAACCGTTCCCAAAGCGAAATACATCAGTGCTTTCTGCATACTATATTATATGGTGCAAAAATAACGAATTTTATTTTGAGAAGAAACTCTTACCATTAAATAAGTCCCTTATCCGTTGTACATTTTAAAAACTTTGTATTTCGAAAATAAGTGAAATCGAAGATTCGACATAGTCAAACGGCCTTGTTTATCTTGACTGTGGCATTACATTTAATTTTTCTTTGTCTTTCATTGCGTTTTAATCTCAATGAAAGACAAAGTTTTTTTTAAACTTAAAACAGGAAACTTGCATTTCTAAAATTTTATTTAAATACTTAAAAATCAATACCTTGAATAATTAAAATAAGTTTTTATTAAATTGTTATATTTGGGAACTTAGAAATTTTCTACAAACAATATGGAAACCCAAAAATATACGCCAACAAACAAAGTAAGAATTGTAACAGCAGCGTCGTTATTCGACGGTCATGATGCAGCTATTAATATCATGCGTCGTGTGATTCAGGGAACGGGATGCGAAGTCATTCACCTTGGCCACGACAAATCAGCGGAAGAAGTAGTAAACACAGCCATTCAGGAAGATGCCAACGCTATTGCACTGACTTCATACCAAGGTGGTCACAACGAATATTTCAAATATATCTACGACCTTTTAAGAGAAAAAAACTCACCGCAAATCAAAATTTTCGGTGGTGGTGGCGGTGTAATTCTGCCCGAAGAAATCGAAGATATAATGTCTTACGGAATCGACAGAATTTATTCTCCGGACGACGGCCGTGAACTTGGTCTTCAGGGAATGATCGACGATTTGGTGAAAAGATCAGACTTTGCGACAGGAAAAGAAGTGACTGCTGAAGATTTGGATAACATCAGTTTCGAAAACTCGACCAGCATTGCTAAAATCATTTCTGCCGTTGAAAACTTCTCAGAAGAAAAACCGGATTTGGTAAAAGCCATTGACGAAAAATCAAAAAACTTAAATATCCCAATCATCGGGATTACAGGAACAGGTGGAGCTGGAAAATCATCTTTGACAGATGAATTGGTACGACGTTTTTTACGCTCAAATCCAGGTAAGAAGATTGCGATCATCTCCATTGACCCTTCAAAAAAGAAAACAGGAGGAGCGCTTTTGGGAGACAGAATTCGTATGAACGCGATCAATGATCCACGAGTTTATATGCGTTCGATGGCGACGAGAGAAAACAACGTTTCTGTATCTCCGTTCATTCATTCAGCATTAAATGTTTTGAAACTGGCTCATCCTGATGTAATTATTCTGGAAACTTCGGGTATCGGACAATCCGGTTCTGAAGTTTCAGATTTTGCGGATGTTTCAATGTACGTAATGACTCCTGAATATGGAGCTTCTACACAATTGGAAAAAATAGATATGTTAGATTATGCAGATTTAGTTGCTTTAAATAAATCTGATAAAAGAGGTGCTCTTGACGCACTGCAAGCGGTAAGAAAACAGTTCCAGAGAAACCATTTGTTGTGGGAAAGTCCTTTGGATGATATGCCGGTTTACGCAACAAAAGCTTCTCAGTTTAACGACCACGGAACAACTGATTTATACAATAGATTAGTTGAAAAAGTAAATGACAAGTTTTTAGATTTAAACCTGCAAGGTTTTGTTGAACAAGAAGTTTCTGAAGATATCACGATAATTCCTCCAAAAAGAGTTCGTTATTTATCGGAAATTGTAGAAAATAATAGAATTTACGATGCTAACGTTGAAAAACAAGCAGAATTAGCAAGAAAAATGTATCACATTGAAGGAGTTAAAAAATTTCTTTCTAATGAAACTTTGGATACAGAATATCAAAAAGCTGAAAAAGATCTTCAGCAGGAAAATATTGACTTCCTGAACAATTGGGAAGATACTAAACAGGCTTTCAAAGCTGAGTTTTACTCTTATTTCGTTCGCGGAAAAGAAATTAAAGTTGAAACCTCAACAGAATCTTTATCACATTTAAAAATTCCAAAAATATCTTTACCAAAATATACCGATTGGGGTGATTTGATCAAATGGAAAGGTCAGGAAAACCTTCCGGGAGGATTCCCTTATACAGCCGGAATTTATCCTTTCAAAAGAACTGGAGAAGATCCAACAAGAATGTTTGCCGGAGAAGGCGGACCCGAAAGAACGAACAGAAGATTCCACTATGTTTCTGCGGAAATGGATGCAAAACGTTTATCAACGGCGTTTGATTCTGTAACTTTATACGGTCAGGACCCTGCTCTACCACCAGATATTTACGGTAAAATCGGAAATGCAGGAGTTTCTATCGCAACTTTAGATGATGCGAAAAAACTGTATTCCGGATTTGATTTGGTGAATGCAATGACTTCCGTTTCAATGACCATCAACGGACCTGCGCCGATGTTGCTGGCTTTCTTTATGAACGCGGCTATTGACCAGAATGTTGAAAAATATATTGCTGAACATCAATTAGAAGCAAATGTTGAAAAAGCTTTAAAAGCAAAATTCGACGATAAAGGTTTAGAAAGACCAAAATACAATGGCGAACTTCCACCATCAAACAATGGTTTAGGTTTAAAATTATTAGGTTTGACAGGTGACGAAGTGATTCCTGCGGAAGCTTATGCTGAAATTAAGGCTAAAACCATTGCAACTGTTCGTGGTACCGTTCAGGCTGATATTTTAAAAGAAGATCAGGCTCAGAATACTTGTATTTTCTCAACTGAATTTGCCCTAAGATTAATGGGTGACGTTCAGGAATATTTTATCACAGAAAAAGTAAGAAACTTCTACTCGGTTTCTATTTCAGGATATCACATTGCAGAAGCGGGTGCAAATCCGGTTTCTCAGTTGGCATTTACCCTGGCAAATGGTTTCACGTATGTTGAATATTATCTGTCAAGAGGAATGGACATTAATGATTTTGCACCGAACTTATCGTTCTTCTTCTCCAACGGTATCGACCCTGAATATTCAGTAATCGGACGTGTAGCGAGAAGAATCTGGGCAAAAGCAATGAAACTGAAATATGGTGCAGACGAAAGAAGTCAGATGCTGAAATACCACATTCAGACTTCAGGACGTTCTCTTCACGCTCAGGAAATTGATTTTAACGACATCAGAACAACGCTTCAGGCGCTTTATGCCATCTATGACAACTGTAATTCATTGCACACCAATGCTTATGACGAGGCGATTACAACCCCGACTGAGCAATCTGTAAGAAGAGCAATGGCGATTCAGTTGATTATCAATAAAGAATTAGGATTGGCTAAAAACGAAAATCCGCTTCAGGGTTCATTTATTATTGAAGAGCTGACAGATTTGGTGGAAGAAGCTGTGTATGCAGAATTCGACAGAATCACGGAAAGAGGTGGCGTATTGGGAGCTATGGAAACGATGTATCAACGTTCAAAAATTCAGGAAGAATCGATGCATTACGAATGGCTGAAACACACCGGAGAATATCCGATCATCGGAGTAAATACTTTCCTTGGAAAAGATGGTTCGCCAACGGTTCGTCCGGGAGAAGTTATCCGTTCCACCGAAGAAGAAAAGCAGGTGCAGATCGAAACGCTTCATAATTTCCAGCAAGCTAATAAAGATAAATCTGAAGCCGCTTTAAAAACTCTGCAACACGCTGCCATCAATCAGCAGAATTTATTCAATGTTATGATGGATGCAGTGAAGTATTGTTCACTTGGGCAGATTACCAACGCTTTGTTTGAAGTGGGTGGTAAGTATAGAAGAAATATGTAGCTTCGACTTCGCTCAGCTACCGTTTTTACGAATATAAAAACAAACCTCAAAGAAATTTCTTTGAGGTTTGTTTTTTACTATTTAAAATTTAAGATATTCAAAATTTAAACAATCAGAATTCTTGAATTTAGTTCTGACTTAATAAAACGATATTAAGCGAAGCATCGGAAATATTTGCAGTTGCTCCATCAGAATATACATAAAGTCTCAACTGATCATTTTTATTGAAATAAGCAACTCTTGTATAAAGCATCGTCCATCTGTTTCCTGAATTGGTATCCCAAATTCCTTCCGGAATATCAGCATTTGATGTGTGAACCGCCTGAAAGACATTTCTGCTTGTGCTACCGTCAACCAATCTTATACTTGATTTTATTAAATAAGTGCCCGAACTCGGAACAGTATATATGTTATTTGACCAAACTCCTCCACCTACATTCTTAACCAAGTTTAAAGGCATTGTTGCAAATGTTCCTGGGGTGATACTTGTTGCTGTCGCACTCCCATTACCATTTCCTAATGATGCAATAAAAACAGCAGAACCAGCCTTAGAAACAACAGATTGCCATGCTGTACCATCAAAAAAATAGTAGCCTGCTGTTGTAACCTGAGCAGTCGCAGTAACGGTAGAACCACCCGCAACATCAGTCACATACAACAAAGCTCCTGTATGATTGGTATTATAACCGGTTTTAAGATTCAATTGCGCCAAAGTAATTCTTGGGGCACGTATACCATCTACCGTTGAAGCTGTCGCAGCAATACCATTCACATCAAAAGTCATTACCGGATTGGTTGAATTTATTCCTACATTTTGAGCCTTAACAAATCCTGTTATAAGAATAATAGCTATCAAAAATATTTTCTTCATCGTTTTAAAATTAGCAGCTGCAAATATATAACATATACCGTTCGATCAACAATAATAATACATTACAAATATTATAATTATAAAACATCAAATAAACTGAAAGGATTAAAATGTTAATAATTGAATTTTATTAAATATTATAAATTCTCAAAACAACATATTTTGAAAATAATTGATATTATTTTTCCTTTATTAAATCATTTAAATAAAAATCGGCGCAAATAAGTTTGCGCCGATTCATTTTTATATAGTTATCAAATTATTTCTTATTAAAATCTCCCGCAAAAACCGAGATCACATTATTTCCAGAAAGATATTTCTTCAAGGCTGCATTCACTTCAGATAATGTCAGATTCTGAATTTTCGCATTCTGCTCATCATATTTATCTAAAGAACGTCCGAAGAGCAATTGCGTATTCACAAGATTGATCAGCGTATTGTCTGTACCCAAACTTGTAGTTCTTTCATTGGCGTAACTTTTCTTATTTGAATCCAGTTCCTGTTGTGTAAATCCTGAAGCGATCGCTTTACTCACCTCTTCTTTGATCGCAGCTTCTACAGCATCTCTTTTTGTCGGATTCAGATATGCATAATAATTCCATGAAGAGACATCATTGGAAACAGGAATATTCAGATAAGATCCTACTCCATAAGAAATTCCATCTTTTTCACGCAACCTCATCGGAAGTCTCGCAGAAAGAAATCCGCCACTGCCTAAAATTTCGTTGGCCATAACCAAAGCTGCATAATCCGGATGATCCTGAGTCATTTTAAAGCTTGAAGTTCCCAATGCGACTGCATTTTCTTTATCAGGAGTGATGATATTTTTATCCTGTTTTTTCGTTTCGAAAAACGTTGGTTTCACTTCGATAAATTTCGATTTTGCAGTAAATTTCCCAAATGTTTTTTCTAATTCTGCTGAAGCAGTTTTTGCATCGATACTTCCAATCAAAGTTCCAACACCGTCCGAAGCTCCCATAATATTCTTGTAAAAATCTTCTACTTGTGCTTTGGTTACTTTCTTATTGTTATCAATCTGTTCCTGAAGTGACGCAACATAGAAAATACTTGTTTTAGGATAAGGTGCTGCCAATCTTTGCAGTTCATTATTAGCAATTGCATCCGGATCTTTCAATTGACCTTCAAGCCAGGTGTTTGTTTCTGTGATCGTTTTAGTCAATTCATTTTCAGGGAAAGTTGCATTCGTCAACATATCCTGCAAAATCGCCATTACTTTTGGGTAATGTTGCTTGTAAGTATCTATGCTGATAATTAAATTTTGTCCGTAAACATAAGCGCCGACGGAAGATTTCATCTGATCAAGCTCATCCTGAATCTGCTCTTTTGTTTTGGTTCTGGTTCCGGCTTTTAGAAGAGAAGCAGTCATACTCCCGATTGATTCTTTACTTTCCAAATCTTTTTCATTCCCTATTCGGAAACGAAAAGTTCCCTGAATTTTATAGCCTTTCAATTCTTTATTGATCACTCCATATTTCATTCCGTTGAAAAGTTTTCCTTCGGTAAGATTTTTTTTGACATTTGCAATTGACGCTTCAAAAGGAGCAGGCTCTTTTTCGAGAGCTTTTCCTTTGTAATCTTTTACCAAATCTGCAATTTGCTGATCTCTGAATTCTGAAGGGAAAACTCTTTCTTCGTTCGAGGAAGGACGGAAAACACCAATTGTACGGTTATTATTCTTAAAATATTTCTGTGCTACTCTATTAATGTCTTCAAGTTTAAGACTTTCTACATTATCGCGGTAAAGAAACCCAAGTTTGTAATTTCCGGCTCCTACGATTTCGGTAAGGTTGATTGCGAAATCAATGGTATTGTTTCTTTCATTTTCAATCCCTTTGATCAGTTTAGCCTGAGCTCTTTTAAGATCATCCTGTGAAAATTTTATCGAAGAAACTTTATCAAGCTCGCTTCTTACTAGTTTTGTTGTTTCATCAAGATTTTTATCTTTCGGAACATCAAAATTAAAATAAACCATTCCGGGATCTCTCACAACAGGACTGAATGTCCAAATCGAAGAAACCTTTTGAGTTTCCACTAAATTTTTATATAAATAACCTGAAGGATCGGAAGTCAGAATTTCATAAAGCGCAGAAAGTGCAGCAAAATCTTTGTCTGCAAAAGCTGAAGTATGATACCCTGCTGCAATGATTTGCTGATCATTATTTCTTTTAATTTCAAAATATTTTTCCCCGTTCTGAGCCGGTTCTACAGTATAAGTTCCGCCTAAATTACGATCAGGCTTTTTTAAAACAGAAAAATAATCTGACACATATTTCAAAGCACTTTTTTCATCAAATTTTCCTGCGATTATCAAAGTCGCATTATCCGGCTGATAATATTTTTCGTAAAACTTTCGCAGAGTTGGTGATTTTAAACGTTCACATTATTTATTACTTCAAATCATTTTTACCACTTTATTTTCTGAAATTTTTCACATAAAAAAACCACTTTTACATTAGCAATAAAAGTGGCAGCTTTTTTTAATAATTAAAAGTTTACCAAATGTCAGTATTAGGTGCTAGAGCATTGGAGACACATCGTGTAACTCCACCAGAGAAACCACATGCTCGATCAGCAGCAGCTAATAAATCTGATGTATTGTGACCAGGAACGCTTACCGTTACCGTCCCTCCAAATCTGCATACACAACTTGCAGTGTCTCCACCAACAATACCTTTTAATTCACTTCTTGTTAAGTTTTTAATATTCTTTAATTTCATAAAAATGGTTTTTTGTAAAACTAATTTACTAAAAAAATTAAATAACAAACAAATATTTAATAATTTATTTAATATATTATGCAAATATTTCTCAATGAAACTAAAAGCCGTATTTAACTGGAGCAGCGGAAAAGATTCTGCACTTGCATTATATAAAACCCTGAAAGAAAATCAACTTGAAGTTACTACTCTATTAACAAGTATTAATAAAGAGTTTCAGAGAATTTCGATGCACGGTGTTCACGTTTCTTTGTTGGAAAAACAGGCTGAAAGTTTAGGTTTACATTTAATTAAAATGGAACTTCCAAAAGAACCTTCAATGGAAGAATACCGGGAAATCATGAGTAAAACGTTGAATATAATACAATCTCAAGGCGTAACTCATTCAATTTTCGGTGATATTTTTCTCGAAGATTTAAGAAAATATCGTGAAGATCAATTACAATCCATCGGAATGAAAGCTGTTTTCCCACTTTGGAAACAAAATACAACAGAGCTCATTAATGAATTTCTGGATCTTGGTTTTAAAACGATCGTGACCTGCGTTAACGAAACATATCTTGATAAAAGTTTTGCAGGAAGAATTATTGATAAAAATTTCATTAAAGATTTACCAGAAAACGTTGATCCTTGTGGCGAAAACGGAGAGTTTCACACCTTCACTTTTGATGGTCCGATTTTTAAAAATCCAATTGAGTTTGAAATCGGAGAAACAGTAAAAAAAACCTATCCAAAACCAAAATCTGATAAAAATGAGGTGAATGGAGAATATGTGTTTTGGTTTTGTGATTTGATCTCGAAATAAAAATTTAGAAATCCCGTTTTAATTTAAACTTAAAAGCATGAATCCATTTTTGAGAATTGAAAAACCTTGTGAGGAATCACAAGAAAATATGCACGATGTTCCGGAAGGAAAATTCTGTGATCTGTGTTCGAAAAAAGTGATTGATTTCTCGGTTTTAAATGATTCTGAAATCTCAAAAATTGTACTGGAAAATAAAGGTGAAAAACTTTGCGGAATTTTTTTTAAAAAACAACTGAACAGACCTTTAATCGAAGAAAAAGCATTTCATTTTGAACAATCCAGACGAAAAAGTTTTGCAAAGGTTGCTGCAGGAATAGCATTAACTGCTAGTATTGTCGGTTCATATCCTGCTCAAACAACAAATATTGTTCAAAAGGAATTAGTAAATTCTGTCAATTCTCAAAAACAGACTGTTCAAGGAAAAATCAAAACAGATGACGGAAATTTTATTATTTCGGGCAGAGTAATTTCTGGAGACAAACAGCAACCGCTTTCTGCAGAAATAAGTTTTATTACCGTTTTAAAAGTTTACACTGCAAAAACAGATGAAAATGGATATTACTCTTTAGAAATTCCAAAAGATATCTTGAAATATGAAAGTCTTCTAAAATTTAAACCAAGTTATTATGCATATGACACAAAACTTGCGATCTACACGATAGAAAATCTTGGAAAAAAGCAGGTTATAAATTTGGATTATAACGGCTCTGATAAAATGTATGGAGAAGTTTCTATAAATTCATCACCTGCAACAGATAAATCTCTTGTTATTATGGATGGTAAAAAATTAGATTATAAATTATTTAACAAAAGTTTTTCAATGTATTACAACCGTTATGAATTACATTACATTCCCAAGGAATTTGTAAAGTTCTTTACAACAAAAGAAACAATTAATGACATTTATATTGTTTTTGTAAAACCAAAATAACGAATACAAAACAGAATTATTCACAAAATTTAATACAAATAATTACATTTTAAGCTTTTCGCCGACACATTTTATCCGTTTACCTCAAAATATTTTTTCATTGTTCTGTAGAATTTACTTTTGTTCTGTAAAATAATATAACAATGAAAAATCTGAATCTTTTAAGTAAAATACTTTCGGTGTTCTTACTGCTATTTGCGATTTTTGCTTTTTCGCAGACCGCAATCAAAGTCACTTATTACACCGGATCAACGCAGGATTACACCATTGAAACTACAGGGAAACTCTATTTTTCCGGAAGCAATCTTTTGGTAAAAACCAACGGAACCGCAAACAATGTTTCAATCCCGACAAATATTATCCGAAAAATCACATTCACCACTTCATCATTGGCGACTCAGGAAATCGGACAGAATAAGTCTAAGTTCAGATTGTATCCCAATCCTGCTTCAGATTTTGTGAAAATTTCTTCAGACAAAAAGCAAAAAATGAATGTGAAAATCTATTCTTCAACGGGAAGTTTAGTTTTGAAAGGAACTTTTCAACCAGATGAAGAAATCAATATCAATAGTTTGACTTCAGGTTTCTATTTGGTACAAGTAGATGAGACAACCCTTAAAATGATCAAAAAATGAGAAAGCAGATTTATATCATCTTCGCTATACTTTTAGGATTTGGATTAAAAGCACAGCAAAATATCGTTGTTCATAACTCAGGAAATACGATGTTCGCATCTTCAACTTCTGTGGTCGATAGCATAAAGTTAGATACCAATTATTCTAAATTTAAATTAACAGGAAACTCAACGGTTTTAGACATTCCAAAAACAGTGATTGACAGTCTTACATTTACTTCAAACACCGTAAATCTGACTAAAATTTATATCATTTATAAAGGAACTGACAATGCAACAATCATTAATCCGTATGCAAATCAGGGAGTTAACATTACTGCAACCGGAGGAACCGTAAATGTTGTTTCTACTGCTGCAATCAGCAATCTGGAATATAATTTATTGGGAACAAGCTCAACCGGAAGTTTAACAATGAGCTCTACTCTTCCTGCAAATTTCGTCATGAATAATTTGAATCTGACGAATTCTTCTGGAGCAGCAATCAATATTACAGGAGGACAGATCCATACATTTACATTACAAGCAGGAACTACAAATTCTCTCATAGACGGCTCTTCAAGTACTAAAAATGGAACATTACAAACCGACGGAAAAATTATTTTTAACGGAACAGGAACTTTAAATATCACCGGAATTAAAAAACACGGAATTTCCACTTCTGCAGGAATCGAAGTGCAAAGCGGAACATTGAAAGTTCTCGCTGCTGCTTCAGACGGATTTCATTCCGAAGGATTCACGATGACCAACGGAATGGTCAATATTATTGCTACTGCAGACGCAATTGATGCAGGAGACAGCGCAGTTTCTATTTCGGGAGGAAATATTACGACAACTTTAGCTTCCGCAGATGTAAAGGCGATAAAAACCGGAACTTCTACGATTACCATTTCAGGAGGAACAATTAATCTTACTTTGACCGGAGCACAATCTAAAGCAATCAGCGCAAAAGGCAACATTACTTTTGGTGGCGGAACAGTAACTGCAAATCTTTCCGGAGCAGCGGTTTTAACAGCTTCAGGAACAGGATTTGATCCTTCATTCTCAACAGCGATTAAAACTGATGCAAATGTGATTATCAACAGCGGAACTTTAAATTTAGGTTTGGCATCCACAGCCAACGGAGGAAAAGGGATTTCTGCAACGCAAAACGTTACCATTAACGGAGGATCTGTAACAATTACCACAGCAGGAAACGGCGCAACTTATACGAATACAACGGGAGTTTTAGATTCTTACTCGTCTTCCGCAATTTCCGCAGATGGAAATCTTTTAATTAGCGCCGGAACGGTCACGACCACAAGTTCGGGGACAGGAGGAAAAGGCCTAAAAGCAGACGGTACAGTTACCATAGGAACCACAACAGGAAATCCTATTCTTCTTATTAAAACTTTAGGAGCCAGATTTTTGGTTTCAGGAACAGATTACAGTCATCCGAAAACATTGGTTGCAACAGGCGCAATCACCATCAATAACGGAAATAATACATTCACTTCTACTGACGACGGGATTCATTCGGATGCATCGATTACCATAAATGGAGGGACAAATACAGTATCTGCAATATCTGCAACTACAGGAGTTGGTGAAGGTGTAGAAGCGCCAATTATTACTTTTACAGGTGGAGTAAACAATATCACTGCTTCCAACGACGGAATCAATGCAACATACGGAACAGTTTCAGGAGGAACAGAATCTAACGACAACAGTCATCTTTATATATCCGGTGGAATTGTAATCGTAGCAGGAAGCGATGCCATCGACAGCAACGGAAACATTACCATCACCGGAGGAACAACGATCGTCAACGGACCAACCAATCAACCGGAAGAAGGAATTGATTACAACGGAACTTTTCTGATGAATGGCGGAATTTTAATTTCGGCAGGATCAAATTCAAATATGACAAAAGCAATGAGTCTTACTTCAACTCAGGTCGGAATGTATTTAAAATCGAGTGCACAACTTGCAACGACTTCCGTTTTACACATCGAGAATGCAGCCGGAACAGAAATGGTGACTTTCAAACCTAAAAACGGAGTTTATTATTTCCATTTCTCTAGCCCGAATCTTTCTCAGGGAACGAGCTACAAAGTTTATTTCGGAGGAACTTACACAGGAGGAAGCTATGTGGGTGGAACTACAGGATGGGGATTATATACAGGTGGAACTTATTCTACGTCTGGAGGAACTTTAAAAAGCACTTTTACAACTTCAACAACAGCCAAAGTAAACACGGTTTCATTTTAACAAAAAATAAATTTTAAATTGATTTTCAAAACCTCTTCAATAAAATTGAGAGGTTTTTTATATTTTTGAAACACTATCCATTTCAAAATATTCAAACAACACAATGACTAAGAAAAATTTCGCATTTTTATATTTCGTAGTTCTAATATTGAGTTTAGCTTCTTGTCAAAAACCTGAAGCCGTAAAAGCTCCTGTTGATAAGAAAGCAATTGCAGATTCTGCAGTCAATCTTTATAAAAGAAAACTCTACACAACTCAGATCGACTCTATTTTAAAAAAATATAATTTCAACGGAAGTGTTGCGGTTTTTAAAGATTCAGTAGAAATTTATAGAAAGGATAATGGTTTTTCTGATTTAAAAAATGAAAAAAACATTGACAATCAAACGATTTTTGCGATCGGATCAGTCAGCAAACAATTTACCTCTGTTTTGATTTTATTAAAAATGGAGGAAGAAAAATTGAATCTTGAAGATAAAGTCTCAAAATATTTAAGAGAATTTCAGACTAAACAATACGAAAACATCACGATTCATCAACTTTTGAATCACACTTCTGGATTGAATAATTTCGGAGAAAAACTATTGTTTAAAAGCGGGTCAGGTTTTAATTATTCCAATGACGGCTTCAATGCTTTAGGAAAAATAATTGAAAAAGTGTCGGGGAAATCTTATGATGAAAATGTGATAGATTTATTTAAAAAAGTCGGGATGAGAAATTCTTCCACAGGAAATCTTTTTGAAGGTGAAAATTTTGCAGGAGCCTATTTAGGAAATCAAAAAAATTTTGAAAAAATTGCCAACATGCCCAAAAGATTAGGCAACAGAGAAATCGGAATTGCTGCAGGCGGAATTCTCTCAACAATTGATGATCTGCATCTATGGAACAACTATCTCTACTCAGGAAAAGTAATACAGCCGGAAACTTTAAAAAATTTTTTAAATAAAAGTGCCGAAAGACAACATCCGATTTTCGGAAAGATGGGTTACGGTTACGGAATTATGATGAACATCGGAAAACCTTTATGCTACTTTCACAGCGGTTATATCAAAGGATCACCATCACTCAATATTTATTATCCAGAAACCAACACTTCAGTGATTATTTTATCGAATATTGCTGATGAAGAAAAAGGAAAAAGCAACACATTCAAACCTCATCGTGAGATCAAGAATTTTACAGATATGATGGAAAATATTTCTATTAATTAGCTTCTGAAATTTTAATGAAACTATTAATTCTATCTAAAGTTTTATTATGCTCAAATAAATTGATCATTCCAAAAATCAAAATAATATGTGCTACAAAAGGAATCAAAAGCGTTAATAAAAGAGAAACAGTATCAACCGGCAAATCTGTTTTAAAAAACTGAAAAGCAGAACCTCCTTTATGCATAACAATTTGTCCCATTGAAGAAAGACAGGCGATAAGCAGGGTATTGTTTTGCTGATACATCGTATAAAACAACTTTCCTTTATATTTATAATCTATTCTGAAAAATTTTCTTTTTTTATAATGAAAAATCCATAGTGCAATTGGAGCGAAAAATACCAATCCGTTTTGGATCTTAAATAAAATACCATAAAATTCCTGAGTTTTTGAAATATAAATCGCAAACAGATTAATTACAAAAATCAAAGAAGCGATCAAAAAAGATTTCCTAAAAATGCTATTGTATTTTGCTTTTACAATTTTCTTCTCTAAAACAGAAACTTCTCCTGTGTAAAAAAGGAAATATTTGGTCATTTTAAATTCTGGTTCCCAAAGAATTTTAGTTTTAAAAAATGCCTCTTCAAAACTTAGCTTTTTATTGATTTGAAGATCAGAAACCTGTGAAATCATGTGATCACGAACTTCAAGTAAAATATCAAGTGGAAGTTTGTTTAAAATGAGATAATCATCTATTTGTTTTTCTTCTGTAGAAGTCATTATTCTAAATTTTTATAATAAAACATTTACTTTTTTACTTCTGAAATACAACAATTGAATCTGTACTGCAAAGGCATAAACAGAAAAAACTTTATTGATTTCTTCATTCCAGAAACTGATACTTTGAGTAAAATAACCAACTCCTAAAAACAGGAATACTCCTAAAAGAATATTTTGCAAAATCAGAGGATGAAAACTCAAATTATAATACTCTCTAAACTTCATCTTTTTGAAAACAAAATTGTAAAAGAGAAGAGAAACTAAAACCACTAACATTCCTATTTGTATCAGATAGAAATAATCGCTCACAAAAAATAATATCACCAATCCCAGCAATGCAAAAATGGTTGATGAGACAATAATGTTTCTGAATCTCGACTGTAAAACGGTCTTTTCAATTCTTGCGATTTTTTTGAACGAAAAAAGATCAGCTTTTACCATTTCCAGTTCATATTGCCAATCAAGTTTTGTTTTGAGAAATGCTTCCTGAAAACTCAGATTGTTTTTCATTAATTCTGAAATCTGCACAACAAAATGGTCGTAGATTTCATTAGAAATAACCGGACTCAAATTCTTTTTCTGAAGAAAAGCTTTTATTTCATGTTCCTGAACGATGCTTATCATATATTAAAAATGGTATTAAGATTAAATAGATAGGTTTTCATTTCAGCTTCCTGAGTAGCCTGTTGTTTTTTCCCTTTTTCTGTTAAAAGATAATATTTGCGGTCTCTTCCATTGATTTTTTGAATTTCAGAAGTAATCAAACCATCACCTTCCAACTTGTGCAACAGAGGATACAATGCGCCTTCTGTCATTTCCAGCTCGCCTTCCGTGAGCTCTTTTGCACGCTGAGTCATTTGATAACCATACATTTTTACCTCTTTTGAAAGCAATTTCAAAATGATGTTTTGTAACGTTCCTTTGTAAAGACTGTTGTTTTTCAATTGTCGATTTTATACATAACAAATTTATATATAATTTTCTTATGTATAAAGTTTTAATCTGAGTAATTTTAAAAAGTTTATTTTTAATCATATGAAAAAAATGTATTTCATCGCCATTTATCCGCCTCAGGAAATTATTGATGAGGTGAAAGTTTTTAAAAAAGATTTAGCTTCAAATTATAATAATTCAAAAGCATTAAAGAATGATGCTCATATCACATTATTTCCGCCTTTTGAAAGAGAACTTGATTTAGAAAATGATATTCATGTGGCATTTCAGAAAATTGACACCAATATTCCGCCATTTGAAATTACATTAAATGGTTTTGGAAGTTTTCCGAATCCTAAAAATCCTGTTCTGTATATAGAGCCGGAAGAAAATCAAGGTTTAACGGATTTACATTCAAGAGTAAAGGAAAGATTTAATTTTAAAAATTATTCATTCCATCCTCATGTTACAGTGGGTTACAGAGATTTGACTTGGGAAAATTACGTGAAAGCGTGGGAAGTCTATAACGGAAAAGAATTTAAAACTAAATTCACCGTCGACAAAATCACACTTCTCCGCCATGATGGAAAATGGGTTCCGATTGCAGAAAAGAAGCTTTCCTCGAAATAAAAAAACCGACCTGAAAAAGTCGGTTTTAATTTAATATTATTTAAAAATTTTATTCTTTAATAATTTTCTGAGAAATAATTAAATTTTTATTTTCGGTAGCGGTCATTGTATAAACTCCTGAAGGCAGATTTTGAATATTTACATAAACTGTTGCAGCATCTTTCAACTCAAATTTCACAGGAATTACTTTACCAGAAGCATCGTAAAGATTTATTTTTAAATCTTTAGCAAAGTCTGATTTTCCTCTGATGAAAAATTCTGTATTTGCCGGATTTGGATAAATGGTAAATCTTCTTTCTTCCGCTTTTATTTCGGAAGTTCCCAAAGTTGTTTTGTTTAAAGTCCAGGATACATTCGTAAAATGAACCGTTCCGTGATTATCGGTTTTTACCAAGGCTGTGTTATCTGTCACTGAGAAAAGCAAGGTATTGTTTCCGCTATTGAGTTGAGCAGGAGTAACTGTCAATGTATTTGTTGTGGCAGCTAAAACGGTTCCGTTTAAAGTCCATGTATTGACCAATGTATTTGGAATCGGAAGGATTTCATTTACAGTAAAAGTAACATTTGCGTTTGCATTGACTGCACTTGCATTCGCAGGAGTATAAGAATCTACAGGAGAAACCAGTGAATGAATTTTTTCAATAATTCTTTCTTTACAAACCGAACAAAACTGCTGATTGAGATACCTCATCTCACAACTTTGATGCGGTCTGAACCAGGTCGGGCTTTCTGCATGAGGAAAAACGCCGATTGAATTTAGACCTACCCAATTTTTCCATTTTATCGTAGCCGGATTTGAAGTTTGCGTCTTATTCGGAGCTTCCCCGGTACCTGCAAACCAGTATTCATCGGCTAAGTTTCCAAAAGAATGACCTAATTCGTGTACTACGATTTCATTTGCAGCTGTAGCTAATGAAGCAAAAGCATACGTTCCGCCACAACCACCATATTCAGTAGAATTTCCAAGAACATAGGTGATATCATAATCAGGAACATTTGCTGCTAAAACCTGAGCAACTTTGTTTGTCGTGTTGCTATAAATACATCTGTGAACACCAACATCAAACGTAGATCCTAAATAATTATTGGGATTTGAAACAGGAATTATTGGTTCTGTAACATCAGTGGCTGTTCCGGGATGCTTCACACCGGTTTCCGCAGAAATTACCTTGACAGCATAAGCATTAAAATAATTTTTATATTCCGTGTAAGGACTTTTTGTAAAAAGATAATTGACAGTATTCTGTGCAGACGTGACAAAAACCGGAAGTTGCGCTACCGTAAAACCATCTCCCAAAACGGCTATATTGATTCGCTTATCATTTGATCCGTTTTGCAGCAAAGGCACGGTATCAAATGTCTGTGAAAAACAAAATGAACTGCTCACCAACAGAATTGATAAATATTTTTTCATGATTAAAAGTTTTGAGTGAAAAGTAATTGTTTCTTCGAATCGGTGATTTTCTCGATTTTCACAGATTTTATTTCTGCAGAATATGGAAATCTTACGCTAAATTCGCTTTCGTTCAGTTTCAATTGACGTCTTTCAATTTTATCACCAAAACTTTCCAATTGAGGATTCAAAGGATCTTCAATGCTTTGTCTGATGATTTCTTTTCCTCTTCCATTGCTTAAGGTAATCAATAAGTCCCCATTTTTCACTTCATCCTCATTAAAAACCGGTTTAGATTTCATTTTTCCCTTGACAATTTTGTTTTCTACCAAAGAAATTTTTTCTAAACCTGAACCATTTTTATTTATCTTAAAAAAAAGATAAGAAATCTGATTTTCGCTTTGTACACTTGTTTTTTGCGCGTTCTGAGATTGGCTTTTGAGTTGAGAGCCACCAAAGAAAAACAAAATACTGACAGTCAATAAATTAGTAAACCTTTTCATGTAAGTTTTTTTACTAATTTATAAAAAGTATGGATAAGTTGACTGAAATATTTAAAAAAAATGAAGAATGTTCTATCTTTGACCCAATGATTCCAACAGAGAAAATAATTTTAGGCATAGACCCAGGAACTGCCATTATGGGTTTTGGACTGATTTCGGTGAAAAAGGGAAAGATGGAAATGATATCTATTCATGAACTCATTTTGAAAAAATATCCGAATCACGAGACAAAACTGAAATATATTTTCGATAAAACTCTTGCATTGATTGACGAATTTCATCCTGATGAAGTTGCGCTCGAAGCTCCTTTCTTTGGTAAAAACGTACAATCGATGTTAAAATTGGGTCGTGCTCAAGGTGTTGCGATGGCTGCAAGTCTGCACAGAAATATCCCTATTACCGAATATTCTCCAAAAAAAATAAAAATGGCGATCACCGGAAACGGAAATGCCAGTAAAGAGCAGGTTGCAGGAATGCTACAGAATCTTTTGAATTTAAAAGAATTTCCAACGAAATATCTGGATGCAACTGATGGTTTGGCTGTCGCCGTCTGTCATCATTTTAATTCGGGAACGATTGCTGATACAAAATCTTACACGGGTTGGGAAAGCTTTTTGAAACAGAATCCTGATCGTTTGAAGTAGATTATTTTCTTTGATAAATATCTTCAATTTCTGTTACTTTTCCGTCAATGATATCGTTATAAATAATTGAAAATTTATTATCTGAATAGATTTTGTATTGTTCGTTTTTCTTAAGATCGTATTCTGTATAAAATATAGAACTTTCACTGATTGTCACAGAAAAATCGTCTGAACGACTTTTTATTTTGCAGTCTTTACCCGTTGCAAATGTTTTAGCCATTATTGTTTTTTGATTTTCTTTTTTAAAGATCAATTCGTATTCTTTCATACATTCGTGAAGAGGATAAATTTTGGTTTCACTTCCGTCTTTGTAGTTTTTCTGTACAAATTTCCACGACCCTATGAAATAATCAACTTTACTTTTAGTACTTTCTTTACTAATTATTTTCTGCGAATGACATCTAATCATGAGTAAGCTAAGAAATAATATGCTCAAAAATTTTTTCATATAGCTAATTTAGATATAAAAAAAGAAGCCCTTAAAAAAGGGCTTCAAATAATTTAGTTGTTAAGGAATTTTTTTGCTCCTTTTTGATCACCGTCTGCGTAATTGACAATGTATGTGCCTTTAGTTAACTGTTGGTTAATCTGAATTTCATTTGTTTTTGAATTTCCTTTCTGTATCAGTTTTCCGCTCATGTCGTAGATTTGATAATCGCCAAATTTTATGTTTTTATTACCAAAGATCTGAAGCTTGTTGTCTGATTTTACATAAATGATCTTTGTTTCTGACTGATTCTTAATTTCAGAAGTCGATAATGATCCCAACACTTTAACGGCATAATCCTCAACTTGCCCATATTGTAATTGAGAACATGATGTAAACTCAGGAAGAACCGCAGAATTTAATGTAGCAGCATCCACTCCAACTCTCATTCTTAGATAAGTATTTTGTACAGCAGTTGCAGATGGAAGCACATTCACTGTAAGTGTACTTGCCGCTCCTGCATTCATAACACCAGACAAAGTATTGGTTACTAATTCTGCATCTTCAAAAGATCCGTTGTTATTATAATCGATCCAGACTTTAATTCTGAATTTATCTGCTTGACTAAAACCATTCATAAAAGTAACCTTCAGAGGTGTCGCAGTTGTAGCAGGAATTTCTGTAGCATAAGCAGGTCTTATACAAGTTGCATTCGCATAGTCTGCGTAATAAATAGGATTGGCTTCGTCTGAATCATAACCATTCGTAAGACTGTTGATATTTCCAAAGACTACTCTGTAAGGACCGATTGCAAAATTATTATTGGCAGCATTCACAATTCCAGCAGGATTACATTGTGCATTAATCACAGAAACAGGCGACGGAATAACTACAGAAGGATCTTTTGCACCTAATGAATTAAGAAGATTCTTTCTATACTCCATCATCATCAAAACAGCTCTGTCACGTTGCCCTTCGGTAAACTTTCGCTCAACATTCGTATAATTCATAATGTTATATTGTGTTCCGTCGTAATTCTGACTCGTACAAGGATCAATCGAATTATTATTGGGAACATTAACTCCATACATACTTCTTGAAGGAGAGGTATCGCAAACTCTGTCACCATCTGTTGCGCAGTTATTATTTACAGGACAAGTTGTTTGGCTTGTATAAGCAACCCCCTGAAAAGTATGGTACAAACCAAAAGCATGACCCAACTCATGAGTAAGTGTTGTATCATTTGTATTCTTGATTGTTGCTACTTTCATAAAACTCTCATAACTGTAATCATAAGAATCCGGGAACATTGCATATCCCATCAATCCGTAGGATAATTGTTGCTGACCGTCAAAACCAATCACTACATAAATATTAAAATAAGAGTTTTCCGGCCAGTGTGGAGCAAGCTGATTTTTGATATCATAATCACTCGCACCGTTATTACTCGACATTTTCACACCTCTTGTATCGTATGAAGGAATTGTACTTCCGTTATATCTTATAATTCCTGTAGTGGGCATACAGCTCGGTGATCTTTTTGCCAGTACAAGTTTGAAAGGCATTACCGCTCCTCCAGTAGGACCAGTTCCTTCAGGATAAAAACCATTACCGAAAGTTGTTGCATACATACTGTTTGCTCTTGCAATCCAGTTTGTAATTTCAAGATCTGTAAGAGTAAGATTGCTGTTTGCGGCAGCTTGTGATTCTATAACGTGTACTACAACAGGAATTTCGTAGACTTGTCCAGTATAAAGACCATTCCATGAAACTGTAGCACCAGATTTATTAAGAAGGGATTGCTTATCATTGTAAAACTTTTGATCAGCTTCTATTCTTTTTCTCTTTAAGTCAGGATATTTTTCATCATTTTTTTTCATTACTACATCAAAGCCACAATCTTTATGTAAATCCTGTGAAAATGAATTAATAAAAAACATAAGTACTAAAATGGTACTGATTCTTTTCATTTTTATATATATTTTTAAATATTCGCCTGCAAACCTATCATTTTTTTGTCAATTCTTAATTATATTAAACTTAAAAATTTAACAATAAGTTAATATTTAACATTAATTAATAGATATTAAATTAAAATTTAACCATCAAATCAGCCATTTTCGCATACTTGGTAAAACATATTACTATTTGTAACATTGGTATGGTTTTTAATACTAATTTTGTATAAATTTTCAATAATGAAAAATATTCAACAAACTATAAATCAGAACAATCATCAGATTAATTGGTTTCAGAAATTTCTGATGATCTGTTCAGGAGGAAATATACACATCCTCAGAAAAACACCAAGTGAATGGAATAAATTTTCCGGCATAGGAGGAATCGTGTTATTTACAGCCATTTTCGCCACACTTTCAGCTGGTTATGCTATATATACGATATTTGATGATATATGGATCTCTGTAGGATTCGCTACTTTATGGGGGTTAATGATTTTCAATCTTGATAGATACATTGTTTCTTCTATTAAAAAAACCGGAACATGGTGGAATCAAATTCTGATGTCGATTCCAAGATTGATTTTGGCTACATTTTTAGGAATTATTATTTCTAAACCTTTAGAGCTGAAAATATTTGAAAAAGAGGTTAATAAACAATTGAATACCATCATTCAGAGAAACAAAAAACAGCTTCAGGGAGAAATGAGCGGAAGAATCCTGCAACAGAGCGGTCCATTCGATACAGAAAAAAAACAGATTACAGACAAAATTGCTCAATATCAGAAATCATACGATTCTGCTGCTGTAGAATTAGAAAAAGAAATTTTAGGCAAGCAATCTGGTTTAACGAGTGGTAAAGAAGGTTTCGGGCCGAATGCAAAACGTAAGCAGGAACTGAAAGAACAACGCAGGGTTGACCTTGAAAATTATCAAAAGCAAGCAGCGCCAAGATTGGAATATTTAGACAAAGAAATTTCTAAAGTCTACACCAATCTGGAAACAGAAAGAAAGTCAACAGAAACAATTGAAGATAAATTTAATGGTTTTGCGGCGAGACTGCAGGCTTTGGATGAGTTGGGGAAAAATTCAGCAATTATTGCGACCGCAGCTGCTTTTATTATGGGACTTTTCATTTGTCTGGAAATTTCTCCGGTTTTAGTCAAATTGATTTCTCAAGTAGGACCATACGATTATCTTTTAGAAAAAACTGAAAATGATTTCAGACTTTATTCAAAAGAAAAAATCGAAAAGGGAAACTTTCTAACCGATTTCCGGATCGATGATTTTAAAGAAAACTTAAAAAAATAAATTTTAATACAAGCCTTTCAATAAAACTGAAAGGCTTTTTTGTTTCTAAAAATCAAATCTCAACATTAAATTTATTTCAGATCATATGAAGGGAATATTTTTTGCAGATAACAGTTCATGCCTTCCAGCGTAGTCAATCATTATTTCTATATTCCTGAAACTGAAATATTAAGAATTGTATATCAGTCAGGCTCGATTTATGATTACTTAAAAGTTCCGCAGGAGATTTTTGATAAATTCAGGGCGGCAAAATCAAAAGGACAATTTCTGAATGCGGTGATTAAACGAAAATTCAGATTCAGAAAAATATCCTGAATTCAAAATAAACCAATACAAAATAATACTATGATACTAGAAAAAGGAACCTCAGCTCCCGATTTTGAACTTAACGCAACTCCCGATCAGAAATTGAAACGTTCTGATTTTTCAGGGAAAAATTTAATCTTAGTTTTTTATCCTGCAGACTGGAGTCCTGTTTGTGGAGATCAAGTCGCTTTATACAACGAAATGCTCAGCATTTTCCATAAATATAATGCAGATATCGTGGGAATTTCGGTTGACAGCTCTTGGTGTCACGATGCTTTCAGCTCAGACAGAAAATTACATTATCCACTTTTGGCAGATTTTAACCCGAAAGGTGAAGTTTCAAAAGCGTATGGAGTTTATAATGAAGAAAACGGAACTTCACAGAGAGCTTTATTTGTGATTGATCCAGAAGGAATTATCCAATGGAGCTACTTATCTCCGGACGGAATTAATCCCGGCGCAGACGGAATCATCGAAGCATTAGAAACATTAACAAAAAATCAATAAATATTATGTCTTTAACCATACCAGTAAGTGAAAATGATCATATTGTAGGTGATCCCAATACCGCAAAAATAGTTCTTGTAGAATACGGAGATTACGAATGTCCACATTGTGGAAATGCTTTCCCGATTGTCAAAAAATTTGTTGATGAAAACAGAAAGGATGTAGCTTTCGTATTCAGAAACTTTCCTTTAAAAGATGCTCATCCAAATGCTATGGCAGCTGCTGCAACTGCGGAAGCTTCGGCCAAACAAGGGAAATTCTGGGAAATGCATGATCAAATTTTCCAAAGCCATGCAGGTTTAAATGTGGAGACGCTGGAGCAATTGGTAGAAGCAGTCGGACTTGACAACGAAATATTTAAAGAAGATGTTAAAAGCGAAGAATTACTTAACAAAATTGACGAAGATTTTGAAGGCGGTGTAAGAAGCGGTGTCAATGGAACTCCTTCATTCTTTGTCAATGGTGAGAAATGGGAAGGCTATGACGGAACTGAGGAATCTCTCTCTTCTTTGCTGTCAAATCAATAAATCTATTTCAACAAATAAAAAATAATCCGTCACACAAAAAATAGGTGAGACGGATTATTTCATTTCATATAAATTACATTTCTACGTAAATTCATATAAATTCAAACAAAAAGCGGACATTCAGAAGAATGTCCGCTAAATTTAAATAGACAAATTTTATTTCTTTATAAATTTAAGATTACTTACTTGTCCGTTATTTCCTTTATCGCTAATAATGTATACACCTTTAGGTAGTGAGTTTACAGTATGTTCACTTCCTTTAAGATTACTCATGATAAGCTTTCCTGAAATATTGTAAATGTTACCATTTTCTAAATCATCAGAAAGTTTAAGTATATTTCCTACCGGATTTTCTAAAATAGAAATCTTATGATTTGCTTTTATATCATCTTTTACAGCAAGAACTTCGTTTGGAAGAAGTATTCTTTTAAGAAAAATATTATTTGTGTTATTGTTGCCGTAGAACAAATTATAAATACTTCCATTTGGATGAACTAGAACATCTGCGTATGACTCAAAACCGGTCGAGTTCGGAATCGTCATTGTGAAAGTACCTCCCTGTCCAAATCCTGTATTAACTGCACCATTATAATTCAATCTTGTAAAAGTATGATCAGTTTGAGAACTCGAACCATTATTAGCATACATTATAACACTTCCTCCTGATTGAAAAAGCATTTGTGATACATATAGCTGAGTTGATAATGACACTTTCCCATTGATTCCAAACGCCGCATCCGGAGCAAGATTAGAATCTAATTTCAGCAGTTCGTGAACAGAAGAATTATTCTTATCTATGTAAAAAGATGCATTGTTCTGATAAACTCTTCCTGTCACATAATTATTGGAACCCGAAATACCTGCAGTCTCGTTTAAAAGCTTGTATAACGTCCTGTTGCTGGTGTTATTTGTTGGATGTCCATCGATATAAACATTATCTCCATTTACATAAACATCATTAATTTCAAATGTAATTGTTCTAATTCCATTGGTACCATAAGTTGTATCAAGGCTTCCATTTGAATTAAATCTCATCATGTAGTTAGGACCATAGGAAAGATATTTTCCTGATGAAAGAATTTTAAAATCCATAGGAGCATTATCAATATCTGTTGTCGTCGTCGTCCATGGATTAGTAAAAGTTGTATCTAGTGTACCATTAGCATTAAGTCTCATAAGATTTAATGTAAGAGATTCGGGATCAATACCATTGTCAAGCTGATTTCCGTACGCAAAAAATAATTTTCCATCACTTTGTACTAAAACCTTCGAAAAACCTTCGAAATAATTAGTATTTGCATAAAGATCCATTGTAAAAACACCAGCAGTTGCAAAAGTTTGATCTAAAGATCCATCAGCATTTAATTTCAAAATAACTGCTTTTTTGGATGTAGAGCTTTCAAAGTTTCCACTGAAAATCATTTTTCCGTCTGGCAAAAGAGTGGTCTGGAAAAAAGAACCTTTTTCGGCATGTGTTACAGTACCATTACTCCCAAAATTAGTATCAACAGACTGTGCAAAACCAAATTGAATACTTAATAAAATTCCTAAAGAAAGGAAAGATTTTTTCATAATTTTTTTTTATGCAAATATATATAATAAATATCCTATTTAAAATACCACAAGCTTGTGATTTTCAGTCATCAATTTTTATCTACCGACAAGATCTTAGCAACTGATATTCAGACAGTTTGTTTTACTAAAGTATGATTTTTCTTATAACAATACTATAAAATAAGATCATATTTAAGAAACCAAATTACTGAGTGAACTATATATATAAAAAAATCGGCGGTCACAATGCGACTGCCGATTCTGTATGTTTTAAAATTATTTTTTAATATAATCAATTACAGAGAATAATTTGGAGCTTCCGAAGTTATGATAACGTCATGAGGATGAGATTCTTTCAATCCGCTTCCTGTGATCATCACCATTTTAGTGTCTTTCTGTAAAGCTTCAATATCTTTTGCTCCACAGTACCCCATTCCGGCTCTAAGACCTCCTGTCAACTGGAAAATAACATCTTCTAACTTCCCTTTGTGCGGAACTCTACCTTCAATACCTTCAGGCACGAATTTCTTAGCCTCACTTTGGAAATATCTCTCTTTTCCACCTCTCTTCATTGCGGAAAGACTTCCCATTCCCTGATAAGCTTTGAATTTTCTTCCTTGGTAAATAATTTCTTCACCCGGAGATTCGTCAGTTCCTGCTAAAAGCGAACCAACCATTACAGCTCCTGCTCCACTTGCAATTGCTTTTACAATATCTCCTGAAAGCTTAACACCTCCATCAGCGATTACGGCTACATTTTTAGACTTAGCATATTCGTAAACGTTATAAATTGCTGATAATTGAGGAACTCCAACTCCTGCAACAACTCTTGTTGTACAGATAGAACCGGGACCAACACCCACTTTAAGTACGTTTGCTCCTGCTTTGATCAAATCTTTTGCAGCTTCAGCAGTAACGATATTTCCACCTACCAAATCCAAATCCGGATAAGCTTTTCTGATTTCTGAAATTTTATCTAAAACTCCTTTAGAATGACCGTGTGCAGAATCGATAGCGATAATATCTACTCCGGCTTTCACCAAAGCAGCAATTCGGTCCATTGTATCTTCACCCACTCCAACTCCGGCTCCTACCAATAAGCGACCGTTTTCGTCTTTGTTTGCGTTTGGATATTCTAATTGATTGTCGATATCTTTGATAGTAATCAAACCAACCAGTTTATATTCTTTATCAACGATCGGAAGTTTTTCAACTCTGTTTTTAAGAAGAATTTCTTTAGCCTTTTCCAGGTTTGTGCTTTTATCGGAAGTAATCAAGTGATCTTTGGTCATGATTTCTTCGACTTTCATATCAAGGTTTTCCTGATATTTCACGTCTCTGTTTGTAATAATTCCGATTAAAACATTATTCGGATCTACAACAGGAAGACCAGAAATTTTATATTTAGCCATTGTTTCTTTAGCCTGAGCCAAAGTATGATCTTTTGTAAGAGTTACAGGATCAGAGATCATTCCGTTTTCCGAACGTTTTACACGGTTTACCTGTGCAGCCTGCTCAGCAATCGTCATGTTCTTGTGTATGAAACCTAAACCACCAACTCTTGCCAATGCAATCGCCAAATCACCTTCTGTTACCGTATCCATTGCAGCGGAAACTATCGGAACATTAAGCGTAATTTTATCGGTAAGTCTTGATTTTAATGAAACCTGATTAGGTAAAACTTCAGAATAAGCAGGGACTAGAAGCACGTCATCGAAAGTGATGGCTGTCTCTACAATTTTGTTATGAATAGACATCTTTACTTTCTTGCAAAATTAAGGCTTTTTAGCGAGATACGAAAATCGTTTTTAATAGTTTAAATAAAACTTAATAATCAATTATATTTATTAAAAAAGTCGCAATCTAAACGACTACGACTTTCCACAATATAAAAATAAGTTAATATGAATTTTATTTATCTGAAACGTGACTGATCATCTGGGAAATATCATCCGGCGTGAAACTTCCCTTTACATCTACAAAAACCAAATCTTTATCTGAGTTTACCGTAATCAGCATATTCTTGATTGATTCACCATTTTGTTTTACTCTGATGTTTACGTTATTGCCGTCGTGTTTTATAGTCGCCCAGTCTTCATAATTGTTATCATTTAAATAACTCGCATAATCTTTAAGCATCTTTTTGTTTCCGTTTTCTACCGTGAGAACTTTTATTTTAGAAACTTTTTTTACTAATGCAATGACTGCATCATTATCACCTTCTTCCTTCAAAGCTTTTTTGATGTAAGGTTTAGCTAAAAATAACGGCACATTGATGCTTACGAATTTTGCGCCTTTGTAATCATATTCTGATTTTGAGAAAAATGCCATATTCGGTTTTTCTGAAACGATACATGATTGCATCAGAAACATTACACAAATGGCAACGAAGATTGTTTTTAAGATTTTCATGGCTTTAATATTTAGTTGATTGATGATAGACTTCCTCCAGAAACTTTACTGACATCAGAATCAATTTTTGGATTTCCTTTATATTTTACCGATCCTCCTGAAGATGCCTTCACTCTCATTTTATTCTGAACATTTACTGAAGCGCTGCTTCCTGATGTAGATTCTACTTCCGCAACATTTACACGAAGATTTTCTGCTTTTACCACTGCACCGCTGCTTACATCAATCATTCCAACGTCTGCATTCCCTTCCACGTTTGCACTTGCACCGCTTGAGCTTTTCATAATTATTTTACCAGAAGTGATATTCGCCTTTACATTAGAACCTGAACTTACCGTAAGATCTGTCGTATTATTGATGGTAAATTTTCCTGCCACATTCGATCCTGACGAAGCATCGATTCTCAGATTATTTTCTTTAATAGAATTTACAACTGTAAAAGTAGAACCTGAAGATGTTTTAATATCATCCATTTTTGGTGAAGAAATATTAACACTTAAGTTTTTAAATTTCATTTTTTTTGCACCCTTATTGTCGATATACACTTTCAAAACTCCATTTTCTACTTTTGTAATGATATTCTGAAGTTTGTCTGAATCTGCATAAACCTTAACATTAGTTGCATTTTCCTGTTTGAAAACTACATTTACACCTGTACTCACTTCGATTCCTGAAAACTCGCCGACATTTCTGTTTTCCCCATTAAGATAAGATGATGTGTTTTCTGAATTAAAACTGCTCCTTGTTGTAGAAGTTTTTGATGAAGTGGTATTGGTTTCACTTGAGTTGATGATTTTATTAACATCATCCATAGAAAGTTTACCATCAAGCATTACCAAAATGTTTTCGCCACCTCCGCTGTCAATTCTCAACAGAATGTCTTCAAGAATTCCGTCTTTAGCTTCAGATGAAAGAAATTTGATTTTGCTTTCTCCGTTATTTACCGACATGATTTCGTTATAATTCATGTTTTTCAGGTAAGACGTGATTTCTTTATTTAACTGAGAAACGTTGATGAGACTTTTCGTATTACCAGAATCTTCGGTAATTAAAACTTTCAAGCCATCTATTTTTGAAAGTAAAGGTTTTATCTGATCCAATTCAGAATCTCCAATATTTAAATTGCTCAGCATTCCAAACATGGGTTTTGCAATTTTGATAGAAGTGACACCTTCCGCTTCTTGATATTTATCAAAAAGTTGATTGAGTTTATCTTTTTGCCCATACACATTAAAAAAATGTGAGAAAGCGAGTGCGAATATGATGAATATTTTTTTCATGACTTTAATTAAAATTTAGTTGACTACAAGCCGCCTGATCAGTTGCGTAATCTATGATTTCTATTAGTATTCTACGTTGTCCATTACTTTTGGTTGTGACAAAGCCTGATTGACATTGTTTGCAACCACCTGAAACGAATATTTTGTAACATTTATAGCTTCTTCCATATTTTCGATTCTTTTACCGTTGACAATTACATAAGAATCTTTGTACCCGGTAGAATCTTTTATATTCTTGACAGCAGAATTACTGACGTATCTTGGTTTGGTCTCCTTTTTAATTCTGCTTTTTTTAGAAAGAATTTTATCTAAAACATCTACTTCAGCTATCGAATTCTCTTCAAAAATGGAATCTCTTTTCTCTCCGGAAATTGAATCGTTGCTTAATACCGCAACCTGAGTCTGATGTTCATGATTTTCTTTAATAAAATCAGATTTCTGTTTTTGAATTTCATTAGCAACCAATTGTGCCTGATTTTCTAAGTCTGCATTTTGATTATAATTAAAAATAAACCCGACACTGAAAAGCAAAACTATACTTGCAGCCATCCAGAACCATTTTGGAAATGAAGGTTTGGCTTTGCTGATCGGAATAATTTCAGCTCCGTTATTTGCATTACCTTCTGCTTTTTGAAGAAAATCTTCAAAATCCCAGTTCATTTTTTCCTCTTTTAAGTCCTTTAAGACTTCATTATATTTATCCTGAAATTGATCTTTGCTCATAGCTCATCAGTTGTGAGATTTGTTCTTTTACTTTTTTTCTTGCCCGCATAAGATTCACTCTTACTGCATTTTCTTCCATTTCCAGCATGGTGGAAATTTCAGATACATCATACTCTTCTACATCTTTCAAATGGATGACCATTTTCTGTTTCTCAGGAAGCTGATTAATAAAACTAATGATATGTTCCTTGAGATTATTCACATCCATACTGTAGAGTTCCGATCGGTGAAGCTGCAGATCTGCAAAACCCAACTTCACATCGTGGTGTTTCAATCTATTGAGGCATTCGTTTTTCACAGATTTTAGTGCGTACGATTTTAGATTTCCAAAACTTTCAAGTTCTTCTTTTTTCTGCCAAAACCTGATCATTAAATCCTGCACCACATCTTCTGCCTCATCACTGCTCATGACAAATCTTTTCGCAAAACGATACATCTCATCTTTGAGAATGAAAACCGTATTCTTGAAAGTCTCTTGGGTCATAAGTTTGTTTCTATAAGTAAGACATCTAAAAACTGTAAAACATTACATGTAAAACAAAAAAACTTCAAAAAAAAGTTTGAAGTTTTATTTTTAATTGAAAAACAATTCAATTTTTAAACATTAAGGCATTTGAGAATTTTAGATTTTTTAAGCTGAGCTTTGTTTTAAGACGCATCGCTTAATGATTATCTTCAGATAATTTTCTTAAAAAAACTTAACTGCTTAAATCATCTTAATGGTTCAATTTTCTCACTATTTTTTTTAATAATTATCAAAAATATGTTTCAAAATTGTCTTGTCACCATCTGTTAAAGGCAGTTTTCTTCTCGCCATCACTTTCTCCGCAACTTCGTAGGCTTTGTCTAATTTAAATCTTTCATCATCTTTAAATCCGCCCCACGAAAAACTTTCTATCAGATTTGGCGGAAATCCTTCTCTGAAAATATTGGAAGCTACGCCAATCACCGTTCCTGTATTGAGTTGGGTATTGATGGCTGTTTTAGAATGATCTCCCATAATCAAACCTGCGAACTGTAAACCTGTATCTTCAAAATGTTTGGTTCTGTAATTCCAAAGTTTGACATTTGCATAATTGTTTTTCAAATTAGATGAATTGGTATCTGCACCCAGATTACACCATTCACCAATCACGGAATTTCCTATAAAACCGTCATGACCTTTATTAGAATATCCGAAAATAATGATGTTATTCACTTCGCCACCCACTTTAGAATGAGGACCAATCGTAGTTGCACCGTAAATTTTCGCACCTAAATTAAATTTTGATTCTTCACATAATGCAATCGGGCCTCGGAGATTGCAACCTTCCATCACTTCAGCATTTTTTCCGATATAAATTTTCCCGGTTTTGGTATTGATTGTTGAAAATTCAATTTGCGCGCCTTCTTCGATGAACAAATCATTTTTATCACCCAAAAATCCGTTGGTAGAAGATAATTCCTGACTAACTTTTCCTTCCGCTAATAATTTAAAATCGAAATCAATTGCTTTATCGTTGTAAGTGAAAAGATCAGTTGGCTTTTTAAAGAAAATCAATTCTTCTTTGATGTCGGTCATTTTCTCAATTTGATTCAGAGAAAAACCTTTCATATTGATTCTTGCAGCAATTAATTCATCTTCATAGACCAAAGCTTCTCCCAATTTTAAATCTCTAATTTGTTGAATGATTGTTTCTGTCGGTAAAAAATTGGTTACCAAAAAAAGACTTTCTACATCTTCCGGATTTTTAAATTTTCCCTGAAGGTAATTTTCAGTAAAAAAAGAAACTTCTGTGTTGTCTAAAATTTTCTGCCATCTTTCAGAGAAGGTTAAAATTCCGCATCGCATTTCTGCAACAGGGCGGGTAAATGTAAGCGGAAGAAAATCTTCCCAATATTGTGCATCGGAGAATACGAGTTGCATTTGAATAAAGTTTTTTAGGTTGGAAGCTGGATGTTAGAAGCTGGGAGTTTATAATTGTTCTTTTTATTTCTAACATCTGCATTGCACAAAAATACGAATCCTGGAATTAATTTTAGAGATTTGACTTTTAATTCTAATTAAAGCGTATAAAAAAAGTCTCCCAAAATTTGGAAGACTTTAAATATTTTTAAAACAAAAAATTACTTAGAGAATTTCTTGTATTTATTCATGAACTTGTCTACTCTACCTGCAGTATCAACTAATTTAGTCTTTCCTGTGTAGAAAGGGTGAGAGCTAGAAGAGATTTCCATTTTGATCAATGGGTACTCAACACCTTCGTGCTCGATAGTATCTTTTGTGTCAGCAGTAGATTTTCCTACAAATACCTCGTCGTTACTCATATCTTTGAAAACAACAAGTCTATAATTTTCTGGGTGAATTCCTTTTTTCATAATACAATTTTTTAAAAAAATTAAAGTTTTGCTTTCGAAATAGTAATGGTATTTCTCTGCTAAATTTTAGGTTGCAAAAATACAATATTTTTTATAATATACAAATAGTTGAGCAATAATTTTTTAGAGATAAGAAATTGATATGTTTAAATTAATTAAAAACCATTACAATAAATGGTAAAGTAAGAAAATTGAAGTATTTTCGTTAAATTTGAAATCTATATTAAACTTAAATTTCGATGAAATTCAAATTACTTCTGTTTTGCTCTTTCTGGATGCTTGTTTTTGCAGTTTCTTGTAATAAAGATGAGATCTCTTTCGATGCTCCTTCTCAAGAACTGAGTTTCTCGAGAGACACTGTGTTTTGCGATACAGTTTATCATCAGGTACGATCTGAAACTTATGCTGTAAAAGTCTATAACAATGAGGACAAAGACATCATGATCCCGAAAATCAATCTTGAAAAAGGTGCTGCTTCTTTATATAAGATCAATGTTGATGGAAAAGCAGGGTACGAATTTACCAATGTTCCTTTGAGAAAGAAAGACAGTCTGTATATTTTCGTTGAAATCGCTCCACAAGCAACCGGCCCGGAAGCAATCGCTGAAGATCGTGTTATTTTCACAAGTCCTGCAGGACAACAACATGTTACTTTATTTTCTGTAGTTCAGGACGCTGAGTTTTTTATTCAGACGCCTACAAACCCGAATGTTTTAACCAATAATACAACCTGGACGAGTAATAAAGCGAAAATCATATATGGTGATCTTACTGTCGATCAAAATATTACCTTGGACATTCAACCTGGAACGAAAGTTTATTTCCATAAAAACAGCGGAATGAAAGTCGCTGCAGGAGGAATTTTAAATATTAACGGAACCCAAAGCCAACAGGTAATCATGCGTGGAGACAGAAATGATCCTTATTATGATACGATCCCAAAAAACTGGAACTCTATCAGAATGGCAGCAGGCTCTCTTTTAAATATGAACCACACAAGACTTTTCGGAGGAACAAAAGGTTTAGATCTGAGACAAAGCACCGCTACCATTAAAAACTCATTCATTCATACCTTTCAGGAATACGGAATTTATGCAGTTGCTTCTACAGTGACCGCAAATAATTTAGTAATGAATAACTGCGGAGAATCTGCTATAGGAATTTTCAAAGGTGGAAATCATTCTTACACTCATGCAACAATCGCCAATTATTCGGGAACGATGGGCTCTCTTAACCGATTGGGAATTTTCGCCACCAACGAATGGAAAAATGACAGCGGACAAACTGAACAAGGTGCTCTTCAAAATTTAAGTATTTTGAATAGTATCGTTTATTCAGACCGAGATAACTCGATAAATTTTGAGCAAACTCCTAGTCAGCAATTTCAATATTTAATTCAAAACTCATCCATAAAATATGCAGGAGCTTCAGGAGCAGGCTTTACTTTTGACAACAATCCGATGAGCGTTATTCAAAGTATTAAAAATGAAGATCCTAAATTTATCAATTATTTCACAGCACAGATGAATTTGCGTGTAAAAGCAGATTCTCCGGCAAGAAATAAAGGTGCAACTACAATTGCAGCAACTGTTCCTTCAGATATTGTAGGTGTTACGAGAACTACAAATCCTACTTTGGGAGCTTATCAATAATATGGAAATCACAAATCTTCAACAACAAGTCGACGAATGGATCAAAACCATTGGTGTTCGTTATTTTAATGAGCTAACCAACATGGCAATGCTGACCGAAGAAGTTGGAGAAGTTGCAAGAATTATTGCCAGAAGATACGGCGAACAAAGCGAAAAGGAAAGCGATAAAACCAAAGATTTGGGTGAAGAATTAGCTGATGTTTTGTTTGTTACGATCTGTTTAGCCAATCAAACCGGAACCAATCTACAAGAAGCTTTTGATAAAAAAATGAAAGTAAAGACGGATCGCGATAAAGATCGTCATCAGAATAATGAGAAATTGAAATAGTTGGATGAAATTCATTCTACTTTTAATAACCATTCTTGCTTTAACAAACTGCTCTTCTGACCATAATTCTAAGTTTAAATCTATTGACGAAGGATTTATTGAGACGACCGGAACTTATCTTTGGGGAAGAACACAAAAGACTATTGTTGTAAAGAAGATAGAGAATTCATGCAAGATATTTGCTATTATTGATAAAAAAGGTAAAGTTCTTTATCAACAGCCAATGAATGTGGCCTTTAGCGATTATCATTATTGGCTTTGCTATGTTGATGATAAGGAAAATTTATATTATTATAATTCTGATTATGATGAGCCTAAAGCATTAATTTGGAATCAGGAATTACAAAAATATGACGAAAAGAATTTTTGTTCAAATAAAATTAGTCTTCCAAAAAAATTTAAGACAGAATTAAGTAGTAAAGAAACTTTAATAGATTGCTTGTCTTTAAAATAGAAAAGAAATAATGAAGAAGCTTGAAAAATCAAAATTAATTGAAAATAAAACCATACAAATCAGCGGTTCGAAAAGCATTTCGAATCGTTTGTTGATTTTGGAAAGTTTATTTTCAAACATAAAAATCGGGAATTTGTCTAATTCTCAGGACACACAATTACTCAAAAAAGCATTAGAACAAAATGCTGAAACTGCTGACATTCATCACGCAGGAACGGCAATGCGATTTTTGACATCATATTATTCGATTCAGGAAGGAAAAACTACAATTCTTACCGGATCAGGAAGAATGAAAGAAAGACCAATTAAAAATCTGGTCACTGCATTACAGAATTTGGGAGTCGAAATTGAATATTTAGAAAATGAAGGTTTCCCGCCTTTGAAAATTACGGGAAAGAAAATTACTCAGTCGAAAGTAGATGTTCCGGCAAATATTTCGAGCCAGTTTATCACTTCTCTTTTATTGATTGCGGGAAAATTAGAAAACGGTTTAGAAATCAATTTAGTAGGCGAAATTACTTCAAGATCTTATATTGAAATGACTCTGGATATTCTTACAAAATTCGGAATTAAAAATACTTTTGAAGGAAACACTATTAGAGTTGAAAATTTTAAAGTCAACGGTCAATCGTCAATTGTCAATTATGAAGTTGAAAGCGATTGGAGTTCAGCGTCGTACTTTTATTCGTTCGCTACGATAGGTAGAAAAACGATTCACCTGAAAATTTTTTATAAAGAATCCACACAGGGAGATTCTGCGATTGCTAATATTTATGAAAAGTTTTTTGGAATTAAAACAATTTTCACAGAAGATGAGCACAAATTGACACTTCAACCAATTGAAGATTTTCAATTTCCTGAAAAGATTATTTTGAATATGAATAATTGTCCGGACATTGCACAAACACTTTGCGTAACTGCAGCTGCGTTGAAAATTCCTTTTGAAATTTCAGGATTGGGAACTTTAAAAGTGAAAGAAACCGATCGACTTTTAGCTTTGCATAACGAGCTGAAAAAATTAGGAACAGAAACTGAAATTACAGATCTGACTATAAAATCTTTAGCTTTTAATGAAGCAGAAGAAAATATTTCGATTAAAACTTACCAAGATCACAGAATGGCAATGAGTTTCGCACCTTTTTGTTTGACTAAAGAATTGAATATTGAAGATGAAAATGTAGTGGAAAAATCTTATCCGATGTTTTGGGAAGATTTGGAGATTATCTTAAAAAAAGTAAAAAAAATAGAAGAATTAGAACTTGATTTCTTTTCGGATTATATAAAATATTACGAAACAGATATTAAATTTTACACAAATGCTAAAAACATAAAGTTTGAATTGAATACAAATAGAGAACATTTGCAAGGAGAAATGGGAATCTATTATTTTGATATGTGGAAAGGATATTCTTCATCGCTTTTTAGTTCTATATTTGATTTTATTGAAAATAAAAACGATACGACTATACCTAATTTTTACATGAATTGGCTGAGATGTGAAGGATGGGATTATTTAGATTTATTTGAAGAAATACCAAACGCAGATATTATATGGCTTAAAAATAATGTACAGAAATTAACTAAAAATTTAAATGATGAAAGTAAAGATAAAAATTGCTTTTCACATTTTAATATTTTTTTAGAATTTGTACTTGAAAATAATTTGGAATTAAGAATATCAAGTAATTAAAAATGTCACAACATAAAACAATCATCATCACCGGAACTTCTTCAGGAATAGGTTTCGTTTTAGCAGAATATTTCGGGAAGAAAGGTCACAAAGTTTACGGTTTGAGCCGAAAATTTACCGAAAGTCAATATTTCAAATCAATTCCGACCGATATTACAGATAACGATGCCGTTCAGAATGCAATCGCAGAAGTTTTAAAAACAGAAAACAGAATTGATGTTCTGATCAACAACGCCGGAATGGGAATGGTAGGTTCTGTGGAGGACTCTACAAAAGAAGATATTTTAAAATTATTTAATCTGAATTTGGTCGGAGCTGTTCAGATGATGAGCGCAGTTTTACCAAAAATGCGTGAGAATAAATTCGGAAAGATCATCAATGTTTCCAGCATTGGAAGCGAGATGGGATTGCCTTTCCGCGGATTTTATTCGGCTTCAAAATCTGCTTTAGACAAAGTAACCGAGGCAATGAGATATGAAGTTTACCCTTGGAACATAGATGTTTGTTCGCTTCATTTGGGTGACATCAAAACAAATATTGCAGAAAACAGAGTAAAAACAAAAGTTTCGGAACCTTACAAAAACGTTTTTGATAAAGTCTATGCCTTAATGAATTCTCACGTTGGAGACGGAACTGAACCATTGGAAGTTGCTGAATACATTGACCAACTTTTAACTAAAAATAAGTGGAAAGCTCATTATTATTTCGGTAAATTCGGCCAGAAAATCGGAGTTCCTTTGAAATGGATTCTTCCACAGGGAACTTATGAGAATTTGATGAAGAAGTATAATAAACTGGCGTAAATTCAGTTATTAAAACAAATTTTAAATATAATTAAAAACAATTTGAACCATTAAGAAGATTTAAAGAATTAAGTTTTATTAAGAAAAATCAATAGATTTTTGAGAATTACAATACTTAAAGCGAAGCTCAACTTAATAGTCTTAAAAACTTAATAAATCTTAATGGTTTAAATAAATTACAGTTGAAGTTATTTTTAAACATATTTTTTATATTATTTTGCGTTTTTGTACAAGCGCAGAAGAAGCATTATTTTCTGATTGATTCTGAAACGAAAGTCAAGAAAAAGGTAAAAGATTCACTTTCTGCGGCCAAATTTCTCGATTCTTTGGCGCAAAGCAATTATTTTTTTACCGAATTAAAAGATGTAAAAATCAAAGGCGATAGTACAGAAATTTTTTATGACAAAGGAAAAAACTTCAACGAAACATTCGTTACACTTTCGGATTCTATTATTAAAAGATATAAAATTGAGAGAGATTTTTTCACTAAAAATTTAGATTCAACCAAAAAAGTCATCAACAAAAAATATATTGATGAAGGTTTTGCATTCAGCAGGATCAAATCCAAATACAAAGGACAGAAAAACGGTTATCCGATTGTTGAATTAGATATCAGCAAAAATAATAAACGAACTATCGATGGTTTTGTTGTGAAAGGTTACTCAAGAGTTCCCAAAAGATTTATGAAAAATCTTGAAAAAGAATTTAAAGGAAAAACGTATGATGATAAAAACTTAATTTCGATTAATAAAAACTTTCAAAGTCACGCATTTGTAAGTCTTGAACGACCGCCGCAAACTCTTTTTACCAAAGATTCTACGCAGATTTATCTTTTTATGGAAAAGAAAAAGACGAATAGTTTTGACGGTGTTATCGGTTTTGGAAATGATAAAACAGAAAAATTTACCTTAAACGGAACGCTGAATGTGAATTTCAGAAATATGTTCAACGGTTTTGAAACCGTGAATTTATACTGGCAGAGAAACCCGGACAAAGGTCAGAATTTTGATCTTCAGGCAGATATTCCTTATCTGTTTAAATCAAATGTCGGTTTGAATATGAAAGTGAATATTTTCCGACAGGATTCTACTTTCGCCAACGTTAAAGCACTTCCTGCGTTGTATTATCACCTGAACAGCCGGAATAAAATCGGATTGAGAGGAACTTTTGAAAGCTCAACAATCATCGATTCACTTTACGTTCAGGGAAAAGATTACAACAAAAAAGGAATTGGAATCTGGTTTGAAATGGTTGAACCTACAGACATAGATCTTTTTCTTTATAAAACAAAAATCACAGCTGGATACGATTATCTGACGACGGTTTATACCAAAGATAACATTACCGCTCCGCAAAATCAGTTTTACTTTTTTGGGGAACACAATTATCACATCAACGGAAATCATTTTCTCAACATTAAAGCTGAAGGCGCAATGATGGATTCGAAAATTGATTTTTCAGCCAACGAACTCTACCGTTTTGGAGGCTGGAATTCATTGCGGGGCTTTAATGAAAGCTCTCTCGCCGCCGACTTTTATTATTATGGAGGTCTAGAATATCGCTATCTCATCGGTAATCAGGCATTTTTTGACGTCTTCGGGCAATACGGACAGCTCAATAACAAAACACTCAACGTAAAACCTAAATTATACAGCGTTGGTCTGGGTTTTAATTTCTTTATTCCGATCGGTTTGATGAGTTTCCAGTTGTCTAATGGTAATGAATTTGGAAATCCATTTAAATTTAATGATATTAAAATTCACTGGGGAATTCTGAGTAGATTTTAGTCTTTCTATTTTGGTTTTATTTATTAAAAAAATTCTATTGACTTTAGGATAAAAAACTTACATTTGTTATGTTGAAAATAACAAAACACTATTTATCAACCATTTAGGATAGTCACAAGCGCCAACTTGATACGAAGTAAATGGCCATTTCAGAATACTTCGCAGCAGAGTAACAAAAAAAAACACCAAAAAACTAACAACCTTAACGTCATCTGTCATGCCCAATAATCCTAACATTCTGTTGGATTTGCTGAAAGATATCGACTTTTCCCATCCCAAAAATGATGTTCAGCAACTGGATATTCTGATTGATACTATCCAAAAATCCACCGCTTCTGAGAAAATTTTTACCCCTTTAAAATCCACAAAGGTTTTTCTCGAAAATTCGCCTTTAAATATAAATCTAAAACGGAAATTTGAATACCATCAAGTTCCGGAAACAGAAGTCCCGAAATTTGAAGTCGAGAAATCTTCAAGTCCTTTTTTAAATACAGAACTGCTTCAAAATTTTGACCTGAGTTCAAAATTTACAATTGCGGATCAAATTTTAGGACCTTTTACTGCGATTGATGATATTCCTGTTTTTTATAATTTCTATAAATATATTAATGATTTTAAAATCTTTTTTCCTGGCGAAACTCAGGCGGCATTGATCATTCCTGTAAGACTGAATCGTTTAGTTCTCATCAATACAAGATTCAATACTTTCACTTTAAATAAAGGAAATGTTTGGATCAGAGCCGATTTGTTAGATGCAAACGCTCCACAAAACAATTACATCGGGCTCAAAATTACGGGAGGAAAAATCACTTTTGGAAACAGTTTTCCGGTTGCTAATAATTCGGTTACAATTCCTAAAGATTCAAGATTTGAGATTGAAATGTCTCTCGACAATTCTTATCAAGCTATTGACAATCCGACGGATGTGGGAATTGATGCTAAAAAAACAGTTTTCACGCCGCCTTCTTCTTTAAAACTGACTTATTTTAATGCTAAATTCAGCCTTTCAGCAATGGAAGTTTTGCATGGATCATGCTTTGGTTGGGAAAGTTATATTCGGGGAAATGATCAAACTTTCATTTGGGATGCAGAGAGTCGATGTATTCTTTTAAAATTGGCTTCGGAACAGGAAACATTTCAAATCAGAAATTGTGAATCCGGATTTTATGAATTAAAAGGTCAGGCGAAAATCAGATATGCATTTTGGATGCTGCCTTCCAGAGTTTTAAATCAAAATCAATCACTTGAAGTAAAATTGAACGGTGCTTTGCGTCTTGAATTATTGCAAGGTCTTTCCGCGGATTGGGACGGAATAAGAGTTGAGGAAAATGTAGTACAAATCAATCAATGTCAATTATTTTTCTATAATGGAGAAATTAATATTCAAAGTAAAAGAGCTGATTACAATCTTCTTCATGAGCATTTTACACTTTGGCAAAAATCACCGGAAAAGCCTTATAAAATGGAACTTGATCTAAGTTTCAGTCAATACCAATCTTTTGTTTTGCAATCTCAAAGCGCCGGAACAGAACTCATTTCTGCCAATGTTGACAGTGAATTTTTGATTGATAAACCTTTAAGAGCAAACAATCATCCTATTCATCCTAAAACTAAGCAGTCAATTTATGCAAAAGGAATAACTTCTGATAAAAAAATCATTATACTTTCAGATTCAGATTTGATTAGTGAAACTGAAGATCCCAATATTTCAACAGACACCAGTATATATCAGTTTGCAATAGAAAATGCTTATTTCACAACTTCAAAAGAGGTGAGTGTTTTTCTGAATGCCAATTGGACTCAGGAAAATCATCTTTTCGAAGGTAAGCTGACTTTCAATTATCTGCTTTATGATATTCTTCCGACACTTCCTCATCCTTATACTTCAAATATTCTTCCGCATATAGAAAGAGTTGTAAAAGGTCATGATATTTTTTATAATAAAATCGGAGTTCTGCAATCTATTATTACTTGGCAAACAACGAATGATTTCGCAGAATCTGAGGTTAATTTTAAACTTTCCCAGCAGAAATTTATTTCAAATTCTCAAAATTATGCCTTAGCACAAAATGAGTTTGTCAGAAACAGCGCCTTTACATTGCTTGATGTAAGTACAGAATCCGATCATTGGGGAATTTCTCTCAATTTTGACCATCTTGATGAATTACGAAAAGTTTATCACGATGACGTCAACGTGACCGGAGAAAATGTAGTAACAATCAGCAGAAATAATCTTCATGCTCCGCTTGCGCTTTTAGAAGGAATTACTCTTCCGCATGTAAGTTGGGAACCTGTTTATAATCAGACCAAACCTTTCGCTCCCGATGATCCAAAAGAAGGAATTTTAACGCAGCAAAATAATCCAATTCCCACGGTTTTCTCACAATTTAGCAATCAGATGATTGCCATCCATCCTAAAAATTTCATCAGATATTTTAAAGCCAATTTAAAATCAAAAAAAGGAGTCATAAAATCCGAAAATCTTCAAAGCAAAATTCTATTCACTCTTCCGAACGGTAAATATGCAACGGTTTCCCTATCTCCTTACAATGGTGAAAAAATGATGAATGATGATCATCTTGAATTCATTATGCCTGAATTTAAACATCAAAATCAAGAATTTAGCGGAAGTATACAGTTGAGAATCGCTGCAAAAAAACAAAATTCAGAAAACAAACCTCCCTTAATGAGAGGAAGAACCATTCAGATTAAAAATTTAGTCGAGCAACCAGGAATTAGTATTTTGGGAGAAAGCGTGACCTTTATTTTCAATAATGTTTTTAATAAAAACAATCAGATCAAAGATAAAGGAGTTCCGCTCACACACATCGATTTCTCCGGCTATGGTGCAAGTACTTTCAGCAACTGGAAAGATTCGAGTGCCAAATTTGCTTCCATTGCTCAGGCAAAGTTTGATATTTTAAAAGGAAGAACTGCTCACGAAATCGTTCAGGCGGTAAGTGTAATTTATCCGTGGGGAATCGGAACGACAAGAACCGTTACTTTTCTTCGAAACAACAATGCCATTATTTTTAGGGAAGACAGCGGTTGGGTTGCACAAAGTGAAGGACTTTTCGACTTTAGTTTTACTGAATTGGATAATAATGATAACGAAGTTTTTTTTGAAAGCCCATATGAAATTTATCCCGGTTTGACTGAAGGTCTCTTCAATATCCGAAATATTAAAGAAGATCCAAATGATATTTTCACAAGTACATATACTACACAAAATGACGATTATTATTTTAATCCAAATTCTCAGAAAGTAAAAACTGCAGTTCCCGGAATCGATGTCGATGTAAGATTTGTCGCTGTTTACTTCGATGCTGATGTGAAGCTGAATGCTTTAGATGAAAATGTGACAGGCAAACAGTTTAAAGGTTATCTTCAGTTGATGCCGGAAGGTTCACCAGTTCCTGCAAGAGTACTTAAAGAAATGTTTGACAGAAATCAAAATTCTCTCGGCGGAAGTATTGATACGACATTTAATATTGAAAAAACACTACAGAAATTCAAAGCAAATCGTGTTGAAGTTTCTGCCTCTTATCAAAACGATGATCAATATAATCATGTATTTGTTTCTTCGGTAAAAGGTTCTACTATTTTACCCTCTGAAGGAAGCTGGAGTGTTGTTGAAATCGATAGAAACGGCGGTGAAGTAAGTAATCTTGAAGTTGGTACAAGTGTAGGATTGATCAAAGACGGAATGAGACCTAAAAACTTAGTTGGAGTTTTCACCAATACTATTCCTCAATCTCTTTTGGCTTTTCCTGATTCGTTAAAAAACTCTCAAACCTCTTTTGGTAAAGCTTACGGACTTCTCCAAAATACAGATACGCAAAAACTTCTTCTCAACGCTCCTGAGTTTGTGAGTGGTCTTGCAGATCAGTTTGAGTCTCAACCGGCATTGCTTGCAGATTGTTTCCGACTAATGAATTCGAAAGGACCTTTTCCGAATATTTTTGATGCCATAACAATTGATGATGCAGCAAAAACAGCAATGGGCTTGCTTCCGAAAGGTATTCAGAAAGCATTTAAATATGAAGTTCCGGATCAGTTTTCTTTTAACGTATTTGGAGATGATGGAGATGCGTTCAGAATTTATGTGAAATATGATTCCTCCGATCCGGATGGTCAAAATACAAAGAAATCTGTTATAGATTTTGTCACAGATTCTTCCGCAGTTGAACAATGGACAAACAGGATGCAAAGTTTAACTATTGCAGTTGATTTATTAGGATTTAAACCAATCATGTATGTGACCGGAAATTTTGGGAATGGTAAAAAATTCAATCCATCTATAGAATTGGGGAACGGTCCACAACTTAAACTTCATCCCCTTCTTCAAAAAATATATGAAGTTCTGGAATTTTTAGACAATCTTGATCCTACAAATCCAAGTGAGGCGATCAAAAAAGGTTTAAAAATAGCAATGAGCAATTCGGCAGACAGTTGGGAATATAAATTTAAAGCAGATAAAGAAATTCCTCTTGTAAAATTTCCTTTTGATCCCATTAATTATAATTCACCAACAACTCCACTGAAATTGGATGCATTTTTCAGGTTGGGAGTTTATTTTAATCAACCTATAAAAATTCCAAATACAATTGATCAGATTAAACCTTCCATCGGTGCTTATCTTGAATTGGGAGCAGATATGAGAGTGATGTGTGTAAGTCTTGCTGCTGCAACAATTTATGCTCAAGGACGTGCAGAAGTTGGTCTTTCCGCAGATTTAAATAATCCACCGACTCTACATTTTAAATTCGGTTTCGGAATAGAATTATGTGTGGGATTACCGGTCATTGGTTCTGTTTCGGTAACCTACATGGTGGGAATTGATATGAAAATTAACGCATCCATTTTGGTTGTGGGAGCATTTATTTATTTCCGCGGTCGTGTGGAAATCGCCGGAGGACTCGTAACTGTTGCTATTTCGATCGAAGCTGCAGGTCAGATTGAGAAAATAGATGATGGCCCGACAAACTGTGTTGCAATGTGTACGTTTGCTCTTGATATTTCGGTTGCGTTTGTGATCAATCTCAATTTCACGGAAACCTGGAAAGAAACCCGCCAAATCAGTTAACTGTAAAAACTTAAAATCATGGAACCATTATACAGCCTATTAACTTTTCCGCAGTATTTCAAAGAGGGATATCTGTATTATAATATTATGGTGTTGCCGAGAAATATTAATCTTTATAATTCTCTGGGAGACAACCTTCCACCATTTGTAGATGTTCAACTCAGTTTTGAAACGAAAATTATCAATCATCTTGACGGTTTGCCAATCGCTCCAAATGTAACACACGTTCCTGACTTTGAAATTCTTTCTGAGATCAACGATAAAAATATTGTTTACAGAGAAATAATCCAACAAATTGAAACAGCCGATCAGTTAAAGATCAGCGATGACGTAAATGAAAATAATGATGGTGGGTTTAGTGCTCAAAAAGAAAAATTTAAAAATATTTCGATCAGAAAATATCTTCCGCAGTCTTACAGAAACTCATTTAATTTTACCAGCTCACGAACGAAATTTGCCATTACAGATGACCAATATGAGTGTAGTATCAAAAATAAGGAGAAAATATTCACCGATGAAGCCATAGAAAGAAACCACATTTCATGGGGAAAATTGATTGCTTTTATTATCAGAAATCCTTTATTGGCTGAAAAAGCAGGATTGATTTATAAGGTCCGAACTGAGATTTCACGAAACAGTTTATTTTTAAACGGAGGTTGGTTGTACACTACTTTTGCAGCAGAACACAGTTATTCTACTTTAAATTCTATGATTTATGCTTGTAGAATTCCAAAACTTAAAGATAAGGAACGTCAGATTTTCGCTCCTGTTTTGTTTCCGGTAAAAAGTGCTGCTGAAAACAATGCAACCTATGACAGTGTGATGCAGGAATCAATTTTGTACAATGATGGTTTTGCAAAAATTGTGCATGCCAATCAGCCTGTTAATCAGGATTTACTGCAAGAAAATGATCATTCAAATCCTCCTTTAAAAGATATTGGAATTCGTCTGGGTTGGGATGATGAGCAACTGACGATTTGGGGAAACCGACAGCTTAAACAGAAGGATGAAGTTACAGACTTGCCGATTGACGCACCTTTAGGCGTTTTCGGATATAAAATTGATGTTAGAAAAAAAGATACTGAAGCCTGGTCTTCACAAAATTTAATTTTTGCAAATCAGAACATAAGTTTTGGAAATCAATTGATCATTCCGCAAAACCATCTTTTTGAATTACCTGTAGAAGTCCATCCTTCTTCACACGGAAATACGATCAATGAAGGATTTTGGCTTCCCATGTATTATGCATCATGGTGTGGAAATTCTATGGTCATTCCTGATAAAGAAGCTCAGGAAGTTCATCAGCTGACCGCAGATAAATTAGCTTTTGATGAAACTTTAGGTGCAGAAAATGCACTTAACACAGTTCCTAAAAGAACTTATAATCCTTACCAGCAAGATTCAAGAAGTATTGTTCCTCTTTTATATGGAGAAGATTATGAGTTCAGAATACGTTTGATGGATATTTCCGGAGGCGGACCAAGTGTAAGTGACAATCCTTTAAACGGTGGACAAAATCCTGTCGGGAAAGTACATTTTATAAGAAATATTGCCGCTTCTGCTTTAAAAATCGAAAATGCAGAAAGATTTTATCAGGGTCAAAGTCAGACTAAAGTAAATGACATGAGTATTCTGGAGAATATTCTTGATGAAGATAATACTTTAATTATTCGCCGTCCTGATCTGAGTTATCCAAGTGTTGTTTATACCGGAAAATATTCTGATGCAGCTACTTTGTTGAAAAATAGAATTGAAAATATTTCGGCACCGCAAAATTTGGAAGACCGAAAAGAATATATTGTTGGTTTACCTGATCCTGATGTAAATACTTTTAAAGTGATTGTAGAAGTAAAATCGTTGGAAATGGATAATGCTCTTTCTGAAAACGGAAAAGAATCTTACATTTTTTTAAAAGAAAAAACATATCAAATTCCAAATGATACAGCGAATGAAAACTATGATCTTTCAGCCAAAATAAAAATTTTCTATAAGGATATCAAAATCTTAAATATAAAATCTTTAAATGAAGAATTAAATGAAATTTCTGATAACGAACTGTTTTTGCCCACTTCAAGACATTTAAGAATTACATTTATTCCTCTTGTTGATAATGCAGATGAGAAAAATGATTATGCTTCAGAATTTATAAGAGAAGGTAAGAAAATAATTTTCACTTCATTCAGATCTTCTCAGACAGAGAAAAATTTGCTTTCAGAAATTAATGGCGGATTACGAGCATTTTATCTTCAACCTGAGAAAACTTCTGATAGACCGGCAAATTTAGAACAAAAAGAAATTTTAAAAAAATCTTTAGAAAATGGAACTTCTGTAGAGCTCCAAAGATTGGCAGACGCGCTTAATCTTACAGTTAAAAATTTAACGTTAGAAGGTTTAAAAGGAACACGAGCGCAATTTGGAGTCAGTAACCAATTCAGGCATTCTCTTTCTCCCGATTCGGGCTCGGTCAGCTTCTCAAGTGTGAAAGAACTTTTTAATCACTGGATTGTAGCTGTCGATTTTACTTTAAACAGAGATTGGTTTTGGGACGACTTGAAAATAAATAGTTTCACTGTTATTAGAAGCGTTATTATTTCAGGTCAGAAAATAGAATCACAAATCATCGTTGGAAATATCGATATGAAAGATACCGCAAGTATTTCTATGCTTCAGGGTGATGTTGACAGAAGCTTTACAAGAATTCTATTTTTAGATGTCATTGATCCCGAACAGCTGAGCCAAAAATTTCCGCGAGAAATATTTGCAGAATATACTTTAGTTCCAAATTTTAAAGAAAATTATCCAGCAGAAAATATTGATAATTTACACCAGAAATCTTTAGAACTTCCGATCACAATTATTCCGCATCAAATTCCTAAAATGATCTCGGCCGGACTTGCAATGAGTTCATATCAATATGACGAAGAATATTACAAATCTTCTGTTGAAAGACAGAAATATCTATGGTTTGAATTTGAAACTCCTCCTGATGATCCTGAAGATACTTATTTTGCAAGAATATTGGCGCATTCTCCCGATCCATACTTATGTAGAGTCGACGAAAATTTAATATCTAACGTTTCTGAAGATTTACCATTTGCTTTAAATGAAGAAAAAATACGGGAAATTATTCCAAATATGACCAATGATTATGCAGGAATTGGCGTAATGCAGGAACTTATCCCTGAAACATCTTCTGATGGAACCAAAACTTATCTTCTGCCTTTACCTTCCGGACTACATGCTAACAGCGATGAACTTTTTGGTTTTTTCACCTATGAAATCAGACTTGGTCATAAAAAAGAATCATGGAGCACCGCGCAGGGAAGATATGGAAGACCATTAAAAGTGAACGGCGTTCAACATCCTGCTCCCGAATTGGTATGCAATGTTTATCGCTCAGAAAGGATAATGAAAGAATCTGTTACGAAATATTTAGAAATTTCAGCTCCATTTGCGAATGCAGTTTTAAATGGAAAAAATATCAGTTCGTTTCCACCCACAACTTCGCTTTGGTATTTGATGTATACTCAGGTTATGCAAGCCGACGGAAAGTCTTTCAGAAATATTCTTGTCGACTCCGGACCGATGATGTACCGTCCAAAACGGTCAAAGCGAAATGAAAAACAATTTGAACGCGAAAGCGGAAACCGATTGGGAAAAGCAAGAATTTTATTATCACAAATAGGAAATAAACTCGAAGAACTTGGCTTGTCTAAAACCAATACTCTTAGCGTTATCGCAGTGGAGATGTTCCCAATGGATAGCCGCTGGCAACATACTATAAAGAAAGAGAGAAAGATTGATGACCGCACATTCTGGGATCAACATTTTATGAATGAATACATGGAAGAAAAGAAAATTATCAATCCATTAACAGATCAGTTAGGGAGATTCAGAATCTACAGAACTTCAGTATTAACTCCGGTATCAGAAACTTGTTGTGAGGATTGCTAATCATCCTTTTTGAACTTACCTTTTAAAATCATATAATGTCAGGTTTATACTTTATTCAGTTTTACTTTTAGAGTTTATCGCAAAAAAAATCCTCAATCAAATAAATGATTGAGGATTTAAAAAGACTGGCGGCGACCTACTCTCCCGCTTTCGCAGTACCATCGGCGCTGGTGGGCT
>NZ_JAOTEM010000004.1 GCF_025628985.1 Chryseobacterium edaphi
ATGGTCTTCCTGTTGGGTCGGTTTCCTGTAGCATTCCGAAATCTACAGCCAAAATGTTGCGCTCAATACCCGAAGATTTGAACTTTGCTTTAAATGACATAATAATATATTTTAAGGTTAAATTAGAATTCGTTATTGCCTAAAGTCTTACTAAAGCCCAATCAATGGGCAATGAAATACAATGCTAAGCAATGATTGGCTTTATCTATGGCAATGAAGATTTTGAGTATTTATAAGTAATCACAGAGTAGTGATGGTGAAAATTCAGCGATTTGTGTCTTTGTTTTTGATACATATTTGCGTTTTTATAATGATTAATAACCAACAATGGAAATATCTATGTCAAATATATGTCATATTTTAATACAAAAATCATTTCTAGTTAAAATTTTAAATACAAAAAACACCTATTTAACATAATAAACACAAGATCTTAATATTCATCGGCTAAGCAAGATTCAAAAAAAATTAAAATAATTGATGTGCAAATGATTTTAGATACAAAAATGGAGCAAGTTTGGCAACTTTTTTAATGAATTGAGACTTGAAAAAAGTCGAGCTAAGGGAAAATTAAAGAATTGTTGAATAAATTTGTAGATTTTAAAGATAAAAAAAATCACTTAATTTCATTTTAATCCTTGATAAACCAATCTCATGTTTTTTTGGATAAAACCTTCTAAAAATTATACCAATAAAAATAATATCAACGCCATTAAAAATAAGATACAAGATCCACCTAAGCGGTACAGATGTTTGTGGTTTGAAAGATACATTATTTGTCCAATGCTGTAATATTGCCACAAGGTACCAATTTTACAATCATCTCAAAACTAATCGTTTATTTTGGTATTATGTTTTATTTTGTGATCCTACTTGCCAATACAAAACTTAGAAAAAATATTCCCCAAAACCTCATCATTCGTAACTTCTCCGGAAATCTCACCAAGATGTTCAAGCGCATTTCTCAGTTCATAAGCTAGCAATTCTGTTGAAATCTGAGTAACAATCGCTTCTTTCACTTTACTGACAGCATCCAGAGATTTTCCTAAAGCTTCGAAGTGACGCTGGTTGGTGATGACCACATTATTTTCCTGAGATTTTAATTGCTCGACGTAAGAAGACAGTTCGTTTTTAAGATCCTGAATATTCTGGTTTTCAACAGCAGAAATTTTAATAAAATCAAAGTCGTCCGAAATTTCACTCCTGAAAATATTTTCTACTTTTTCATACGTTGCCGGAGAAACTTCGTCAATTTTTGTTGCACAGATAATGAGTTTCAGATCGTCTCTCATTAAAGACTTAATCATCTCAATATCTTCGGAAAAATCCTCTGTCGCAGCATCCGCTAAATAAACAAGAATATTGGCATTTTCTACCTTTTCTTTGGCTTTCTTCACGCCGATCGCTTCAATTTCATCTACCGTATCTCGCAATCCCGCTGTATCAATCAATCGGAAAGCGTGACCTTTAATGTGAAGAATTTCTTCGATGGTATCTCGTGTTGTCCCTGCAATATTGCTGACAATGGCGCGTTCTTCTTTCAATAAGGCATTCAGTAAAGTAGATTTTCCGGCGTTCGGTTTTCCGATGATCGCGACCGCCGTTCCGTTTTTGATGGCATTCCCGTACTGGAAACTTTCAATCAGTGAATCTAATTTAGTTTCGATTTTATCAAGTAGCTGATTCAGAGCAGATCTGTCAGCAAATTCTACATCTTCTTCCGCAAAATCCAGCTCAAGCTCTACAAGTGACACAAAATTTAAAAGATCTGTCCTCAGGAAAGATATTTCATTGGTGATTCCTCCTTTCAATTGATTCAAAGCTACTTTTCGGGAAGATTCATTTTCTGAAGCAATCAAATCTGCAATAGATTCTGCCTGGCTCAGATCAATCCTTCCGTTCATGAAAGCACGCATCGTAAATTCACCCGCTTTTGCCATTCTTGCTCCGTTTTTAATCAAAACTTCAAGAATTTTTTTCGCAATATGTGGCGAACCGTGAAAAGAAATCTCTACCGAATCTTCTGCCGTAAATGTTTTCGGAGCCCTGAAAACTGAAACCATTACTTCATCGATCGTTTCCTGGTTGTCGGTTGTTGGTTGTTGGTTGTCAGTAACCAAATCCTGAATCTTTCCATCTACAATAAATCCGTAATGAATCGTGTGCGAATCGGCTTTTTCCAAGTTTTTTCCCTGAAAAATTTTGTTCACAATTTCAAAAGATTGTTCTCCGGAAATTCTAATAATTCCGATAGCTCCGATTCCGTTGGCAGTTGCGAGTGCGCAGATAGTGTCGTGATTCATAGTGCAAAATTACGGAAATTTAACAGGCTAAAAAACTCTTCTATTCAAAAACTCCTTTACCTAAAAACTCTCCCGCTATCCCATTTCTCAGGAGCCAGGAACCTGCTTTCACTACTCGCTTTTTTGCGCCACCTCTTTTCCCATTTCCTGCAAAAAGAGCTCAAACATGCCGTTCAATCAGGGCTAAAAAGTCGTTAAGGATAGATAATGAGTCTGAGAAATTAATGTTCAGCGAAGTTGAAAGTTTACCGATAACCTGCTTCATCATAAAAAGCAAAATCATCCCATTTCTGAGATGATTCTGCGCAAATTTAATTTAAATATGTGTGATGTGATTTGGTACAGCAAATGTAGCCTCAATAATTGTTATTTATTCTAGTAAAATGCACATAAATAAAACCGTAAAAATACGGTTGCAGATTTCAAAGAAGCATTTTAACACCAATAAAAAAGCCTCATATCTGTTTGATACAAGGCTTTTTCTATTTTGTTTTACACCATTAAAGTGGTTTTACCAATTCAAGGAACCAGTCTTTCACTTCATCTTCCAGTAACGGAGCTATTTTTTCTTCACATGTTTTGTGATAATCATTCAGCCATTTGATCTCGTCTGCAGATAAAATTTCTTTTACGATCGTATCTTTGAAGAACGGACAAAAAGTCAAAGTTTCAAACTCATAAAAAGTTCCTGATCCTGTAGTTTCAGATTCTTTTACCGCAATCAAGTTCTCATGACGGATTCCGTATTCACCTTCAACATAAAATCCTGGTTCATTTGAGCAAACCATTCCCGGAAGTAATTCCTGAGGATTCAGATCTTTTCTGATGTTTTGAGGGCCTTCATGTACATTCATAAAACTTCCGACACCATGTCCCGTTCCGTGATTATAATCTTTACCATTCATCCACAAAGGCAGCCTTGCAATCGCATCCAGCTGAACGCCTTTTGTACCTTTCGGAAATTTCACCATCGAAAGACGGATCATCCCCTGCAAAACCAATGTTGAATTTAATTTAAACTCATCAGAAGCCTCACCCAAAGCCAAAGTTCTTGTAATATCGGTAGTTCCTTCCAAATACTGACCTCCGGAATCCACCAAAATTGTAGATTCGTTTGTCACCTCCTGACTTTCTTCAGATTTCGCAGAATAATGAATTACTGCGCCATTTCCTTTAAATCCAACAATACTTCCAAAGCTTTCACCAACAAAATTTTCTCCTTCAGCACGGAAACCTTTCAGCTTTTCACCGATAGAATATTCGTTCATGCTCTCTTTTCCGGCATTTTGAGTCAGCCAGTGAAGAAATTTAACCATCGCTACTCCATCTCTGATCATCACTTTTCTGAAACCTTCCAGTTCAGTTTCATTTTTCTGAGCTTTCATCAGATTTCCGGGAACAGCAGCCTTTATAAACTCATTTCCAATTTTCAAGGCTTCAAAAATTGACTGATTGCTGTTTGGTGAAATTAAAACTTTTGCGTTTTGAATGGTTTTAAGATGGTTGTAAAATTCCTCGTAAGGCATCATTTTCACCCATGCTTCGTCCATTTGCCTTCTCGATTCAACATCCATTTTTTCAAGTTCTGTAAAAAGAAACGCATCATTTTTTGTAATGATGATATATCCCAAAAATACAGGATTGCTTTCTACATCACTTCCTCTTAAATTTAAAGTCCATGCAACATCATCAAGACTTGAAATGATATGAAAAGTCACTTCCTGCTTTTCCATATTTTGACGGATAGCAGCAATTTTATCGATCACAGATTTCCCTGCTCTTTCAATCGGATGTGTGTAAATAGGATTTTTTGAAGGTTCTCCCCTTTCTTTCCAGACTTGTTTCAGTAAAGGAAGATCGGCCAATGTTATGTTTTTTGAATGTAATTTTCCAAAAAGCAATTCCCAGTTGGCGTGAGAAGTTGCCAAACCATTCACTGCCACTTTTCCGTTTTCCGGAATTTCAGAAATAATCCAGTCGATATAATTTGGAGTTCCATCCATCCCGTCTTTGAAAAGATCAATTCCGGAACCTTCCAATTCTATGGGAGCCTGTGTAAAATATCTTCCGTCAGTCCAAAGTCCTGCCTTATCTTTCGTAACAACCACAAAACCTGCAGATCCCGTAAAACCCGACAACCAAGCTCTTTCCTGCCATTCTGTGGGTAAATATTCGCTCATGTGAGGATCAGCAGAATATACAATAAATGCATCAACATTATTTTTTTGCATCTCTTCACGAAGTGCAGCTACTTTTTCGTTTGAAGTCATTATTTAAAATTTTAAAAACCGAAAGTTACAAAAAAATCAAGTTCGTTTTTCCTTATTTTTAAAGCTTATCAGAGTTAAGTGGTTATTTTTTGGATGCTGTTTTCCGGCAATCCGACTATCATCTTACTATTGACTACTTTTTTATTTTAAATGAAATCAATCGACTATTACAAGGTCACAGCTTCTATTAAGACTAAATTGAAGTCGCTGTACGACTTACAGTTAACATACACCATTCAATTCTTTAATACCACAAAGTCATTATCATTATTGATATCATAATATTTTGGAAAGGTTATTGCTATATTTCAAAAATGAAAACCCAGAATTACAGCAACCACAGGAAATTTTATCCGCCACACCACTTTGTTTATCTTCCTATCCTGTTTATTTTAGAAGGTTACGGAATTTATAAAATTTGGGACGATGCAGAGCATCAACTGATATGGATTCTATTTTCCCTGATCATTTTTCTGATTCTGTATCTGGCATTCATGACAAGGCAGCATTATGCATTAGGACTTCAAAACCGATTGGTAAAACTTGAATTCAGACAAAGATATTTTGAGATTTTTAATAAACGGTCTGATGAAGTTTGCGAGAAACTCAATTTCGGCCAGATTGCTGCATTAAGATTCGCTTATGATGACGAGTTTAAGGAACTTTTATATAAAGCTCTAAATGAAAATATTTCAGGTGACGAGATCAAAAAGTCGATCAAAAACTGGCGACCTGACAATGACAGAATTTAAATAAATAATCACTAAATAAACTATTATGAAAAAGTTATCATTATACAGCATGAGTCTGTTTAGCTTTCTATTATTAACAAGCTGCGAAGCAGTAGAAACAATCTTCAAAGCCGGAATGTGGTGGGGAATAATAGTCGTTGTAGGCATAGTAGCACTTTTATTATGGCTATTTTCAAGGGGTAAGAACTCTTAACCAAATTATTTTATGGATCAATCAGATCAAGAGATTATTTCTCACCTCAAACCGTCGAAGATTATCAAGATTATGAAAGATCCGGTAGCTTCTGCAAAGGCAGTAAATCTTATTTATACTTCCGATGCAGAAACCGCCGGTATCATTCGTAAAAAAAGAGGAACAAAGTATTCTTACTATAAAGACGGTGAAAAAATTAAGGACAAAACAGAAATTACCCGCATCAACAGTCTGGTAATTCCACCTGCGTGGGAAAATGTCTGGATTTGTACATTAGACAACGGTCATCTTCAGGCGACAGGATTTGACGCATTAAAAAGAAAGCAATACCGATATCATTCACTTTGGAGTGCATTGAGAAATCATACCAAATTCTACAGAATGCTACAGTTTGGTTATGCATTACCAGAAATACGTCTTCAGCTTGAGAAAGATTTAGCTTTAAGAAATTTCGAAAAGCGTAAAATTCTTGCATTGATTGTTAGTTTGATGCAACGAACCAATATCCGTATCGGAAACAGTATTTACGAAAAACTCTACGGTTCTTTCGGCTTAACGACATTGAAAGGAAAACATGTAAAAGTGGAAGGACAAAAGATCAACTTTGCCTTCAAAGGTAAAAAGGGAGTAATGCATGATGTTAATCTAAAAAGTAAAAGACTGGCAAAACTGATTACAAAATGTAAAGAAATTCCCGGGAAAGAACTCTTTCAATATTACGACAGCGAAGGAAACCGACATCATATAGATTCCGGAATGGTCAATGAATACATTAAAGAACTGAGTGGTGAAGATTTTACTGCAAAAGACTTCAGAACATGGTCCGGAACGGTTAATGCTCTGATTGCTTTCAAAGAAATCGGATATGCTGAAAATAACTCGCAATATAAAAAGAAAGTAAAAGCTGCATTAGATATTGTCGCTGAACATCTTGGGAATACGAGTACAGTTTGCAGAAAATATTATGTGCATCCATTGGTTATCAATTTATACGAGAATAATTCCATCAAAAAATATCTTGATGCATTGGAAGTGATTGAAGAAAACGACGGAAAAGCAGGATTAACCCACGAAGAAAAGCTGGTTTTGAAAATTCTGGAGAATGAGAAAATGTAAATAGTTAGTTAGTTGTAAGTAGTTTATTAACTACTCTAAAAACCACATTTCAAAACGACTTCCTTTTTCTATAGGTTTATAATTAAGATAACCTTTATGAGCCTCGATAATACTTTTGCTCAAAGTTAAACCAATTCCGGAACCACTGATTCTTGTTGTGAAAAAAGGAAGGAAAATTTTGTCCTTAATTTCATTCGAGATTCCGATTCCGTTGTCTTCAACACTTAGTAGAATTCGTTTGTTGAATGTTTTTATTTCTGTTTTGATGATTCTTTCTGAGTTGTCAGCAACTGCGTAAATTGCGTTTAGATAAAGATTAATCAAACATCTTTCAATCATTTTCTGGTCAGCAAAAATCATTTGATTTTCTAATGAATTGATGATTTTAATCTGATTTTTTTCGAATTCAGGTTTGAGGAAATTCAATGCAGATTCTACAATTTGTGTCAGAGAAATAGTTTTGAACACAGGTTTTGGAAGTTCAGCAACTTGTCGGTAATCATCCACGAAATTCAGCAATTGCTTGGATTTTGAATTGATAATCATCAGACTTTCCTTCATTTCTTCCTGGTCATCTTTGTCAACAATTTCTTGATTGGCGATATATTCAAGATTTTGAATCAAGCTGTTGACAGGCGTCAAAGTGTTCAGAAGTTCGTGTGAAATGACTTTCATTAAATTATTCCAGGCGAGTTTTTCTTTTTGTTCAATGATTTTCTGAACAGATTCCAAACTGATGATGCAGAAACGGTTTTTGACATTCTGCACTTTTTTGGTTCGAAGAGAAAATGACTGTTTTACATTTTCATTAATCGAAATATCAAAGAATTCCTGCGAGTTTTCGTAATTGGTTTGCGCGATGATTTTATAAAATTCTGATGTTTTCGATTCGTACAATTCCCACGAATTATATTTCGGAATCTGTAATATTTCCAGGAAAACAGGATTCACATAAAAAACTTCCCATTGATTATTCTTCTCGGTAAGAATCATCAATCCGATTTCCAGTTGATTTAGAATTTCTTCGTACAAAAGTTTATAGGAAGACAAAGTCAAATATTCTTCTTTGCTTTGATAATAAAGTTTCACAGCATTATCCACCAAATTATTTTCCTCAGTTTTTGGAAACAGTGAAAAATCTTTTTTCTGAATCGCCAACAATATTTTCTCACTTTTTTGAACATAACTCAAAGCTGAAATCTGCGCCAAAATAATGCATCCAATACTTACACCAGTAAACAATCCGAAGTTTATCCACTTGGTTTGTGTGTAAAAATCAAAAGCGAAAATCCCACTGACAATCGCCAGAAGAATAAATATCAGCCAGATAATTTGTTGTTTGTTCATCTATAATTCAAATTGATTAATAGGATTTCATCCTATCCTTGATTAAATCGTTCCTTCGGAGCTGTGCTTGAATTTTAACTTCAGACTTACTTCCTCCCTCTTCCAACTTCCTGCTTTATCATAATTCAAATTTTTCCATTCTTCTGTAAAGCGCGGCACGCGACAATCCTAAATCTTCCGCCGCGAGAGAAATATTTCCTCTGTGTTTTTTCAAAGCTTTTTTGATGAGAATTTCTTCCATTTCCTCGATGTTGAGGTTGACGATTGGTTTTTCAAATTCTTCATCTTGAGGCATCAATAATTTTAAATTTTTCTCATTGGAAAGAATCACGCTTCTCTCAATACAATGGTCGAGTTCTCGAATATTTCCGGGCCAAGAATAAATGGTGAGTTCATTAATTAAAGATTCATTTAAAGCTAAGTCAGATTTATGGTATTTCTGCTTGTATTTCTCCAAGAAATAATCGGCTAAAGTAGGAATATCTTCCAAACGCTCTCGCAAACTGGGAATTTGCAATTCAACCGTATTGATTCTATAATACAAATCTTTCCTGAAACGATTTTCTGATACGGCTTTTTTTAAATTTTCATTCGTAGCAAAAATAAATCTGACATCCAACGCTCGTTCCTTGTTTTCTCCGATTCTCGTTAATTTTCGGTTTTGAATCAAGCTCAACAATTTGGTTTGAAGATGAAGCGGAAGATTTCCAATCTCATCCAAAAATACCGTTCCGTTCTGCGCATTTTCTATTTTCCCCGAATAATCCTGATTCGCGTCGGTAAACGCTCCTTTTTTGTAACCAAATAATTCCGCTTCAAACAAATTTTCAGACAGACTGCCCAAATCGATGTGAACGAAAGGCTCGTTTTTTCTTTCCGATAATTCGTGAATGTGCTCTGCCAAAACATATTTTCCCGTTCCATTTTCTCCTAAAAGTAAAACGTTGGCGCCAGTCGGTGCCACTTTTGTGATTTGTTCCATCACTTCCTGCATCGCAAAAGACGCAGTTTCCAATTGGTATTGATTGGTTTTTAAGCTCACATTTTCCCACTGATTCAGTTTTTTGTTTTTTCGTGAAATATCAACTGCGAGATTCACAGAAGCGTAGAGCTTTTCATTATTCCAAGGTTTAAGAATAAAGTCTGATGCACCATTTTTCAACGCTTCAACCGCCAATTCCACCTCGCCGTAAGCCGTCATCAGGATGATTGGAAGCTGAGGTTCCAGCGTTTTGATTTCATTCATCCAATACAATCCATCCTGCCCATTTTCAAAACCTTTCCGGAAATTCATATCAAGAAGGACCGTGTCAACTTGCTGTTCGGCTAAAAACTTCAGAATATTTTTAGGCTGACTCAAACAACTTACTTCGGTGAAAAATTTCTTGAGCCAGACTCTCGCCGAAAATAAAATATCCTCGTCGTCATCTACTATTAAAATATGAGCTTCTTTTTTTCGCATTTTCGTGTTATAAGATTAAAGCAATTTCTTGCGTTCGAAACGTTCTTTTGCTTCTATAAGGGCAGAGTGTAATTTCCTTTCTAATTCCTTTTTAGAAGGCAATTCTGTCCAATATTCTGCTACCATAATTCCATCTTTGTGCATTTCCAAAAGCTCCACTTGCTCCTTACTGCTTTCGGCGCAAAGTATAAGTCCGATTGGGGTTTCTTCGCCTTGCTGACGTTCATTTTTATTCAGCCATTTCAGATATAATTCCATTTGACCTTTGTGTTTTGCCTGGAATTTTCCTAATTTCAGTTCGATGGCTACCAATCTTTTAAGTGAACGATGATAAAATAATAGGTCAAGGTAAAAATCTTCGCCGTCGATAATCATTCTTTTTTGGCGTTCCACAAAAGCAAAACCTTTTCCTAATTCTAAAATAAATTTTTCTAATTCGTGGAGAATAGCAGTTTCAATATCTTTCTCGAGATAACCGTTTTGCAGTCCAAGGAAATCTAAAAGATATGGGTCTTTGAAAGTATTAATAGGAAAATTTTCGTTTTTATTGACTTGAATATTTGCAATTTCAGTTCTTTCGAAGGCTTTGTTGGCGATTTGTTTTCTAAGTTCCCTCTTTCCTAATGTTCTATCAATTGACAACTCGGCATAAAACATTCTTTGTTCATTGGTTTTCAAAGGAATTAGGATTAAAAAATGAGACCAGCTTAATTGTCGTGCCAGTGGAACGACAATTTGCATTTCGGGAAAAACATCTGCAAACTGCATCATTCTTCTTACATTTCGCTCCGTAAAATTCCGACCATATAAAGTTTCCAATTGTGCCGACAATGTCGGCACAATTTGTTTTCCATATTCTGCACGTTGATTCTGAAGAATGTCATCATTGATACGCTTACCAACCTGCCAAAACAAAATGGTCAAAGTACTGTTGGCCTGCATCGCAACCTGATGGCGACTTTGCTCTATTAACTTTGATAAATCTGTCAATAGTTTTTCATTAAAAAATCCTATTTGATTATCGTTGGAATCTGTATTTTTTGATTTTTTTATCATAATTTTTAATTTTCATCAATAAGATGTCCGTTTTCGCACAAAAAGTGTCCGATAATGAACAGTCTTAAAATTAATAAAATTATATTTAATCACATTTCCAGAGTGTTACGAAGTTATAAATCTCTGGCATCTGCATTGTGTAATAGTCTGTAGATAAATAAGTTATCTCAAAATATGGATACGAAAATAGTAAAAAAGAAATCTAAACTAAAATTAATATCGATTATCATTCTTTCTGGTTTGGCGATTTCAGTTTTTGGCTGGTACTTTTTGAATCAGAAAAAAACTTATAATGTAAAGCTGGAGGATATTCAAACGGATGAAGTGACGAATGGGAAATTCGAAGATATGCTGATGGTTACGGCGCAGACTCAATCTCTTAATTCTTCTTTGGTAAATGTATTGGAAGGTGGAGCAGTAAAAGAGATTTTTGCGGAAGATGGACAAATAGTAACGAAAGGACAGCCCATCGCAAGAGTTTATAATCCGAATACAGAATTCAATTATCTGAATCAGGAAACGGGAATTATGCAGCAAATCAGTCAGATGAGAAGTTCGCTTTTGGAATTGAAAAATCAGGAATTCAATCAGGATAAGGAGTTGCTTCAATCTCAGAATGATTATAATACGGCTTTGCAGTCTTTCAACCTTCAAAAAAGATTGTACGATGCCGAAATCGGAAAGAAAACCGATTATGATATTGCTTTGCAAAATTTGAATTATCAGAAACAAAGAAAAGTAATTGTCGAAAAAGGTGCTTCCAGCGAAAAAGCTTCCAGAAATTCTCAGTTTTCTGCCATCAATAATTCCATCAATCAAATGGAGAAAAGCTTGAATATCCTTCGTTCCAACAAAAATAATTTCCTGATAATGTCACCTGTTTCCGGAAGATTGTCATCATTCAATATTTCATTAGGACAAAATCTGACGAGTGGAGAAAGCATTGGAAAAGTCGATTTGATGGGTGGTTACAAGCTGATTGCAAAAGTGGATGAGTATTATATCAACAAATTAATCAACGGCATCAAAGGTAGTCTGGAAAGCAATGCGAAACAGTTTGATGTGATTATTACCAAAATTCTTCCGGAAGTGAAAGACGGACAGTTTTCAGTGGAACTTAATTTTGTAGATGTAAAACCTGAAAATCTGAAAATGGGAATGACCTTCGGCGTGAAACTGAAATTGTCTGCTGACACGCAAAGTATGATGATTCCGAAAGGAAATTTTTACAAAGACACCAATGGAAAATGGATTTTCGTAGTGAAAGGTAACAAAGCTGAAAAGCGAAACATCAATCTAGGAAGAGAAAATCAAATGTATTACGAAGTGGTTTCCGGATTGAAACAAGGTGAAACAGTCATTACATCAGATTACAATGAACTGAAAAAATATGAGATTTTAGATATTCAAAAATAATTAATTATGAAAAAAATATTCTTAATATTATTATGTTCATTTTCCGCAATGGCATATTCACAGAAGCCAACAGAGCTGGAATGGACCGTTTCTTTCAAAAAGAATCACGTTATTTTTGAATGTTCCAAAGGTTGTAATTATAGCTATTTGAGTTTTGACGCTTACAAAAAAGTAGTCCTTAATGAAAATGCAATGGCGAATCTTGAGAAAAATCCCGACGAGGAAAATTCCAATTTTCTGGTTCAATATTCAAAGAAAGGAAACCAAATCAATCTGGAAGGAATAAAAGGCGTGGATTGGAAAAACATCACTTTGACCAGAGATGTAAAATCAAAATATTACATCAATCAAACAGGCGAAATCAAAAAAACAACACTTTAAAAAATTAATAAAAATGATAAATATTCAAAACCTTTCAAAAGTTTACAAAACAGAAGATGTTCAAACCAACGCCCTGAACAATGTAAGCCTGCACATCAAAGAAGGCGAATTTGTAGCGATAATGGGACCTTCCGGTTGTGGAAAATCGACTTTCCTTAATATTCTTGGACTTCTCGACAGCGCTTCCTCCGGTTCTTATCAATTCGAATCAACGGAAACTATCGGAACTTCTGAAAAGAAAAAATCGGACATCAGAAAGAAAAATATCGGTTTTATTTTTCAGAATTTTAATTTGATTGATGAACTTACGGTGTATGAAAATATCGAACTTCCATTAATTTACAACGGCGTTTCTTCCTCAGAAAGAAAAAAACGTGTGGAGGAAATTATGGAGAAAATCAATATCGCACACAGAGCAAAACATTATCCACAGCAACTTTCCGGTGGTCAGCAACAAAGAGCGGCCGTTGCAAGAGCTTTGGTGACGAAACCAAAATTAATCCTTGCCGATGAGCCAACCGGAAACTTAGATAGTTCCAACGGAAACGAGGTAATGAACCTTTTGGCTGAACTTCACAGAGAAGGTTCTACAATCGCAATGGTAACACACTCGTCTTATGATGCCGGCTATGCTTCCAAAATTGTGAATATGAAAGACGGCGAAATCTTCAGCGAAGAACATTCTTCCCAAAGAAAAGATGTGTTCGAAAAAGCAGATTCTAAGAATTTTGAATAATCTTTTAGTGTATTGTATAAGGTGTTGAGTTTTTCGCTCAATCAAATATTTAAAACTAAACTCAAAATACTAGAAACCAAAAACCACAACTATGCTCAACAACTGGCTCAAAATTGCCTTCATCAATTATAAAAAAAACTGGCTCTCCACCATCATCAATCTTTTTGGATTAACGATTGGACTGACAGGATTTATGCTCATCCTGATGCATTGGAATGACGAAGAATCCTTTGAAAAATGGAATCCTAAGAAGGATAATATCTATTATTTTCAAACTTATAATAAAAAAGAAAACGTCTACGGATCAGCTATTTCAATCCCTTTAGCAGAAAATGCTTCAAAGCGCATTTCAGAAGTTCAGGATTACGTGCTGATGACCAATACAGGTACTTCCTACAAAATGACCACTAAGGTCAAAACCGCGTATCAAGAAAATGGTTTTCCGGTGAGTGAGAATTTCTTCAATCTTTTTCCTTTCAAACTGGTTTCCGGAGCGTATAAAAATGCGCTTAAAAATGATACGGATGTTGCAATCTCAACAATCACTGCCAAAAATATTTTTGGAAAAACGAATGTAGCTGGCGAAACGATCAAATTTGATAATAAAAATTATGTTGTAACTGCTGTTTACGAATTACCAAAGGGAAATAGCCAGATAAAACCCGATTTTGTTTACAAACCGGCAGACCAAATCAAAAATGATAAGGAGCAATGGGGAAATTTCAACTATGCTGGATTTTTCCTGCTGAAAAAAGGGGCAGACCATAGAAATTTTGAGAAAAAGTTCCTTGATATTATTTTGATGCGTGCAAAAATAGATGCGAAGAAAGGCGGAATTACACCCCAACAGTATATTGATACTTACGGACCAAACGATTCTCTGCTGACGCCGCTTGACAAGATGAAACTCCACGCCGAGTCAACCTGGTTTGGAAAGCCGGATTTCAAATCTATTCTAATTCTTTTCACACTTTCCGTTTTGATTGTGATTTTGTCAGCCATTAATTTCATCAATTTAAAAACAGCACAGGCTTCTCAAAGAGCAAAAGAAATTGGGGTAAGAAAAGCAATCGGAAGTACAAAATTAAGTCTTGTTCTGCAGTTTTTACTGGAAACTTTTTTGATCTGTATTGCAGCATATCTGCTTTCATTGGCATTGACAGAACTTCTTTTATCAAGCTTCAATAAGTTTTTTAATAAGGAAATCGTAATGAATGACTGGCATATTTACTTCTACTCATTTGCAATGGTAGCTCTGGTAACTGTTATTTCGGGGTTAATTCCGGCTTTATATCTATCAAATTTTAAAGCGATAGAAACCTTAAAAGGAAACTTTGCCAGAAATAAACACGGCGTCTGGCTAAGAAACGGAATTCTTACTGTACAACTGATCATTTCTTCATTCTTTATCATCGGTGGATTAATAATCAATCAGCAGGTTAAACATATGATGAACAAAGATTTGGGATTCAGCGGGAAGCAAATTTTTCAGGTTAATTTTAATGAATATAACAACGGAAAACCCTGGCTGAAATATGAAAGACTGAAAAATGAAATGGCAAAGATTAAGGGTGTGGAAAGCATTTCGTATTCAGAAGCGCCACCTGCAACCGGCAATTTCAGCAGTTCCAATATGGATTATATGAGCCAAAGTATTCAGGCGCAACACGGTTCTATGGATTACGATTATCCTCAGTTTATAGGTGTGAAGCTATTACAAGGCCGATGGTTAGATCCAAAATTATCTTCAGATACAATCTACAACGCTTTGGTCAACGAAGCTTTTGTAAGAAAACTAGGCTGGACAAATGATCAGGCAATGAAGAGAGATATCAGACCAGGATTTGACAACAAACCTTATCACATCATCGGAATTATTAAGGATTTCAACATCAGAAGTTTAAAAAGCGAAATAGATCCGATTATATTTTTCCATTACAGAGCTACGGAGTGGAAGAGATTTAATGTTTATAATATTCATTTAAAATTAAAACCAGATGACATTGATGGGACGGTGAAGCGAATCAAAACTTACTGGCAAAAAAATGTAGAACCCGGTTATCCGTTCAATTCTTATTTCATTGATAAACAGTTTGCCAAAACATTTGCAACTTATCAAAAACAACAGACCCTTTTCACAATTCTAAACGCAATGGTTTTAATGGTAGCCTTACTCGGATTATTCGCCTTATCATCGTTAATGATAGAACAAAAACTGAAAGACGTCGCCATCAGAAAAACGCTTGGCGCTTCAGACGGAACTTTGATTATCGGATTAACAAAACAATTCCTCTGGATTACTTTAATTGCCGTACTTATCAGTATTCCAATCAGTTATTATTTAATGAATGAATGGTTGAAAGATTTCGCTTACCGAATTGATATGCCGGTTTTCCCATTCGTTTTGAGTTTGATTTCATTATTGATTTTGACATTCGCAGTAGTAAGCGTCAAAGCATATCAAGCCACAAAAGTAAACCTTGTGAAATATCTGAAATACGAGTAGAATTTGTTGACAGTTGTCAGTTGATAGTTGATGGGAATTATCAACTGTCAACTATCAACCATCAACTAAAAACCATCAACTATGTTAAAGAACTGGCTCAAAATAGCATTCATCAATTACAGAAAAAACTGGCTTTCCACCATTATCAATGTGTTGGGGTTGAGTGTTGGTCTGTGTGTTTTCCTATTGATATATATCCATTGGCAGGATGAAAAGTCTTATGAACAATGGGTTCCCAACAATGAAGATATTTATTTTGTAGAGAATAAAAGTGCGGCTTTTGGCGTAATGTCCAGCTCCAGTTATCCCGAGATTTTTGTTTCCAAAGAAAAATTTTCAGAGATTGAAGATGCTACAATCTATAATGATTGGGGAAAAGAGAAACTCAGCTTTGGCGGCAATTCTGCGTATGTTACCGGCTCGGCTTCTGTGGATTCTTTTTTCAGACTGTTTCCTTTTGAGAAAGTTTCAGGTAATTTTCAAGGTGCATTGTCGGATAATGGAAAGGTCGCATTATCAGAAAAAACGGCACGGTTATTATTCGGTGATGATTATCTCAATGCCGTCGGAAAATCAATAAAAAATGATTCCAAAAGCATAGAATATGTGGTGACGGCAATATACAAACTTCCTGAAAGCAATACGGTTTTCCAGCCAGATTTTATCTACAAAAATCCTTATCTGGAGCAGTCCAAAGACCAATGGACAAGTTTTAGTTACAACGGATTTTTCAGGTTGAAGCCAGGCACAGATGTCAAGGCACTTGAAAATAAACTGTCGACACTGATGCAGCAACAAGACGTGATTTCTGCCAAAAAGTGGGGTTACGATGTTGATAAAAAAAATCCACCCTTGGTTTATCTGACATCTATCAGGAAGATGAAACTGGATGCAAAAAGTGAAGGCATCAACAAAGGCGACAAAAAATCAATATTGATTTTACTCACATTATCTGCTTTGATTCTATTATTGTCTGGTATTAATTTGATTAATCTGAAAACCGCTCAGGCTTCGCAAAGAGCCAAAGAAGTTGGCGTGAGAAAAGTAGTGGGAAGTTCGAAATCGAAATTGGTTTTGCAATTCCTGCTGGAAACATTTTTGATTTGTCTCGTAGCTTATGTCATCGCTTTTGCAATGGTAGAATTGTTTTTACCGTCATATAACAAATTTCTCAACAAGGAAATTAAACTCAATAATCTAAGCTTATTCATTTATACAGGCTTATTGCTGTTGGTTTTTTCATTGTTTTCGGGATTGATTCCGGCACTTTACCTTTCGAACTTCAAACCTATTAATACATTGAAAGGAAATTTCGCAAGAAGCAGACAAGGCGTTTGGTTGAGAAATTCTATTCTGACCCTTCAATTGATTATCTCATCATTTTTTATCATTTGTTCGCTGATTATTCATACGCAGGTCAAATTTATGATGAATAAAGATTTGGGGTTCAAAGGTGACCAGGCGATTCAGATTAATTTCAAGAAAATGAATTGGGAAAATAATTTTAATGTTAAAAAATACAAATGGCTGAAAAGTGAAGTGTCAAGAATCTCTGGCGTAACTGATGTCACAGGCTCTGTAAATTCCATAGGCAACGGTTCTGCCAACGCATCTATCGCTAAAAAATTAACTGATACAACCAAAACGGTCCAGACTATGCTTGGCGGAATAGATGAAAACTTTCTGCGCTTTTACGATGTGAAATTCCTCTCAGGCAGAGACTTGGATTGGAAAAAAACTTCCGACACCATTAGTGGTGCTGTGGTAAACGAAACCTTTGCAGGAAAATTGGGCTATAATCCCAAAACAGCGTTAGACAAAGAATTTTTCACTGGTTGGGACGGCAAGAAAAAATATAAAATATTAGGCGTGGTAAAAGATATAAACTACGCCGGTGTTGAACAACAAGTTATGCCAATCGTCTACTTCAATTATGACAGAAACTGGGTTAAAAATAATATGAACAATATTCAGATTAAACTTTCCAAAGACGATATCAACGGAACCTTGGAGCGCATCAAAGAATTTTGGCTTACCAAAGCAGAACCTGGCTACCCTTATGAATTTCAATTTGTTGATAAGCAATTCGCCAAGACATTCGAAAAATTCCAGAAGCAACAGACACTTTTTACCATCTTAAATATCGTGGTTTTGGTGATTGCACTATTAGGATTATTCGCCTTGTCATCATTATTAATAGAACAAAAACTGAAGGATGTTGCCATCAAAAAAACTTTGGGTGCAGACGAAAGAACGATTGTCTGGGATTTAACGAAAAGATTTTTAATCATTTGCGTAATCGCCGTTTTAATCAGCATTCCATTTGGATATTATGCGATGAACGAATGGCTCATGGATTTTTCTTACAGAATCGATATGCCCATTTGGCCTTATGTTCTGAGTATGATTTCATTATTGATTTTAACCTTCGTGGTCGTGAGTTTCAAAGCTTACCGAGCCACAAAAATTAACCTTGTTAAATACCTGAAATACGAATAACAAAGAGTAATTAAAATTTCTCAAACATTTAGTAATTACAATGAAAAAACTTTTCATCATATTAATTTTAGCAGGTAATATAATTTCTGCCCAACAAATATGGACTCTAGATCAAAGTCTCGATTATGCAGCAAAAAATCATCCGTTGATAAAACAAGCCACCGTCAATATTCACAAAATTGAACATCAGATTTCCGCTGCAAAAGGAATGCTTTTGCCGTCAGTTGAAGTCGGAATCAATCATAATTACAGTTTTGGCTCTACGATTGATCAGACTACCAATCAAAGAGGTTCTCTTAATACGCAATATGACCAGATTTACGCACAAGCTAATTGGGAATTGCTGAACTGGCGGAACTATCTAAATATATCTTTATCCAAGATCAATAAGGAAAGTTCGATCTATAAGTTGAAACAGGCTCAAAATGAGGTCAAACTGAATGTAATTGCGATGTTTTTCAATTATCAGAACAACAAAAGCTGGTTGGAAGTACTGGAAACACAAATTTCAGGAATTGAAGATCAAATAAAACGGACAGAAAAGGAAGTTGAAATCGGAAACAGACCCAAAAGTGATGTGTACGACATTAAAGCTAACCTGGGAACTTTGCAGGAACAATGGGTTTCTGCAAAAAACTCTCGCGATCTTTCTAAAATAAATCTACTGAATGCATTAGCGATTACTACTGACACTTTAGATTTTAAAATGAATGAAGAGGGTCTTTCTGAAATTAATTTTAATGATCAAAATTTCACAAATAGTCTTTTAGAAAAAAATCCGGCTTATATAACTATTGTTACAGAGATAAAAGCCGCTGAAAAGAATATCGGTATCGCAAAATCGGCTTATTTACCTACATTGAACGGGCTCTACAATTGGTCAAGCTTTTACAGCAAAACTTTGGGAGAAACTGCCGACAATTTTTCAGATCAGTTTAAACGAAATAAAAGTCAGCAAGTTGCTTTTGGACTCAATATTCCTGTTTTCAATAAACTACAAGTCAAAAACAATGTTGAAATTGCAAAACTAAATGTAATCAACTTTAATTATGAAAAAGAAATCGTGATCAACAATCTGATTCAAACGATCAATTCAATCAAAACACAATATCAGAATTCTGAAGAAAAGTACACTTTGCTGCAATCTAATTTTGAAAACCAAAGATTATCATTTAAAAAATCTGAAGAAAAATACAAAGAAGGTTTGATGGATGCTTATACTTTTTTTGTGGTAAGAAACAACTGGCTTCAGGCAAATTATAATCTGATAAACAGTAAAAATGAAGTTCTGCAACAGACAGAATTATTAAGAGTGCTGCAATCGGATTTTTAGTGTTGTAATAATAGAAATAAATATTTTGTGTTTGTTTTTATCTAAATCAACCGTAAATCTACATTTTAAAATAAAAAAACTCCCTAAATAATTTAAGGAGTTTTTGATGAAATCATCTGCGATCCGGACGGGACTTTGAGCATTTCCACCAATCCCCTATCGTATAGGTTTTCAGCAAGTTAAACTCATTTCGGTCTCGAATTTACCCCTTAAAATTTATGTAATTTTATTACGTTTTGTAGATATAACAAAATTATAAAATTTATCGATATTAGGCTAAAAAATTTAAAAAATTTTGCAAAAATAATATTTTATAATTCCCTACTCTATCATAGCATTTTATTGAAGTTCCAAAAATCATCACTCAAAAAGCGGTGGTATTTTGAGATTTTGATATATGTAAGTTTTAAAATCTTACTTTTTCAATTAACTTTCTCAAAATCTCGTATCATTAAACAAAGTTTCATAAATTTACGGAGTATGAGTTTAATGTAACATATTATGAAAATTGGATATGCACGGGTTTCTACTAAAGATCAAAATTTAGATCTACAGATCGAAGCTTTAGAAAAAGCAGGTTGTGAAAAAATTTATCAGGAGAAAATTTCTGGCACAACAAAAAATTGTCCTGAACTTGATAAGATGATTGAACAATTTAGGGAAGGTGATGAACTTTCTGTTTGGCGACTGGATCGGTTAGGGAGAAGCTTAAAAAATATTATTGATCTTGTTCTAAGTTTAAGTGATAAGGGTATTATAATAAAAGGTATAACTGATGGAGTCGATACTTCCACAATGAACGGGAGACTCTTTTTAAATATAATGGCATCCTTATCCGAATATGAGCGTGAGTTGATCCGGGAGAGAACCAATGCTGGCCTACAATCTGCTAGAGCAAGGGGAAGGTTAGGAGGAAGACCAAAGGGGTATACTAAAGAAACAATTTCCAAACTGTTACTTCTACGTAATATATATAAGGATGTCACTAAGCGTCCGGAAGATATTTATAAGCCTTTTGGATTGACTAGGGCAACATTCTATAGGTATGCTAAAATTCTTGATCATCATACAGATGAAGAAATAAAAAAAATGGGAATTAAAAAATAATTACTTTTAAAATATTTAATTTAAGAAATGTTTACTATTTGTAACATTTTTTATACTTAGATTTTATTTAATTGTTATTTTTACAGTCAATATAAATAAAAAAGCCTGAAACAGTAAATATTATGAGTGACTTTCTAATAGGTATTGGAAAAAGACTGAAAGATATTCGAAAGAAAAACAATCTTACCATTAACGATCTTGCATCAAAAGCTCATGTGAGTAATGGTCTGGTTTCAAGAATCGAGAATGGAAGGACAATTCCATCACTGCCTGTTTTACTTGAACTCATACAGTCTTTAGATATTGATGCCAGTTATTTTTTTGAAGGCGTTGAGAAAAAATCTAATGCTAAATTCATTTTTGTACCTAAAGAAAATCAACAGGTTATAGAAAAAGAAGTGGAAGCTGAAGGTTTTAAATACATGCATATTTTCAGTAAAAGTCTTCATTCATTAGGCTTTGAAGCAGTTTTATTGACCTTGGAACCCAATTCGAAAAGAGATAAAGTAATTACGGATGCCTGGGAATTTAAATATATTTTAAAAGGTAAAGTAAAATATATCATTGATAATGAAGAAATTGATCTTCAGGAAGGTGACTCGCTTTATTTCAATGGAAAATTACCACACGTTCCGGTCAGTATTTCCGATGAAGATTGTATGATGCTCGTGCTTTATTTCTACTCAGACAAAGACTAAAAAATCACATATTTTTTATCATTTCGAATGCAAAAGTTTACAAATAGTAAAATTTGGTTTTCTACATATTTAAGAATGTTAACATAAATTCCACATAAGGAGATCGAACAAAATGAATTGCTCACAAGCAATTCATTTTTCATTTATATAAATAACTCCCTTTTAAACAATGTTTTAAAACATTTTAGCAGCAAGATTTCAATACAATAAGTGTCGTAGGTCCGTAAGATTGAGTTAATAATTATCTATTATTTATTAAATATAAATTAATATTAAAATTTTACATATATTAAAATTATTAAGTTGTTTTGCAATAGAAATTTAATATATGTAAACAATGGAAACAATTATAAAAAAATCTTTATTTCCTCTTTTTGCCTGCTGTACGATATTTGTATCGGCACAAAAACAAATCGTCACCGGAACGGTTTCAGATAACAGTCAGCCACTTCCCGGCGCAACGGTTAAAATCAATGGAGGCTCAAAAATCGTAATCACAGATGTTGACGGAAAATTTTCTGTCAATGACCTTAAACCTGGGCACTACGATTTACAGTTTACATACATCGGTTATGAACCTCAAAATATGACTGTTGATCTGATTTCAGATCAGTCCTTAGATTTGGGAATTATTTCAATGTTTCAAAAACAGAAGAATATTGATGAAGTTGTAGTCACAGGATCTTTGAAAAACAGTGAAGCTCGGGCCTTGAATATGCAGAAAAACGCAATCAATATTTCGAACGTCATCGCCTCAGACGGTATCGGAAAACTACCGGACAGAAACGCAGCCGAAACCGTACAAAGAGTTCAGGGTGTCTCCATCGAGCGCGATCAGGGTGAAGGAAGATTTGTTTCTTTAAGAGGACTTCCGCCATTCTGGGCTTCTACAACCATTAATGGAAACAGACTTCCAACGGCTGAAGAAGAAACCACTTCGAGAGCGACAGCTTTTGACTTTTTCCCAACGGAATTGATTTCTTATGTACACGTCAACAAATCGTTTACTCCCGATATGGAAGCAGACGGAATTGGCGGCGGTGTGAATTTCATCACCAAAACTCCACCAATGAAAACCGAGTTCAGAGGTACTATAGGTACGGGCTATAATGCAAAGTCGGATAAAGGAGTTTATAATCTTGGTTTATTGTACGGAGGACGCACGAAAGATAAAAAATTCGGATATCTTGTTAATTTTTCACACTTCATCAGAAACTGGTCAACGGATAATTTTGAAGCAAGAAGAAGCGGTGATGAAGGAGTCTTCAGAATGGAACTTCGTGATTACAACGGAGTAAGAAAAACCACTGGAGCGAATGCAGCTTTAGAATACGTGTTGTCTCCGAAAAGCACCTTATATCTTAAAGGAATGTACGGAACTCTTTCAGATGACGAAACTCACTACAAACACAGAGTGAGATTTGATAAATTCAGTGCGGCCAACAACACGGCAAGAGTTGAGCTTCAGAATATTCACAATTTACTGATCACAGAACTGACTTCGGTTTCTTTGGGCGGAGTTCATCAGCTGAATAAAAGTAAAATCGACTGGGATCTTTCTTACTACAACAACCTTTTCAAATACGGAAATATTCCTGATAAGCAGAATAATTCTTACTACGTAATTAAATATACTCAAAGCGGTGTAGGCATCAATACGGATTATATTTCAGATAAAGGAAACGGCCCGAGAGCTTACTGGAAAGCAGATGGCGGAAAATTAGATTTAAAAGATCCAGATGCATTATTTGGCTTTTACAGCAACCCAAATTTCAAAATGGATGCTTCTCAGATGAGGTTTACAGATTTGGAATTTTATAAAGTGTACGTTCAGGAAAAAGATAAAATTGTAGCAGGTTTCAACCACGAAATTAATGCTTCGGACAAATTAACTTTAAAGTATGGTTTAAAATACCGTGATAAAGAACGTAACGCCCGTTTCTCTGATATTTTCTACAACTGGTCAAACGGAAATGCGCCATTGTTGTCAGATTTCAATCAGCATATCACGACACAACCTAATGCTACAAAGTATTTGAGTGAGATGAATGCCAATATCGGAAACACTTTCGGTCCGGTACTTTCAACAGGTGGAATGGATCAGTTTTGGTTTCAGAATCAAGGGAATTTAGCCATCAACAAAACCGATTCCGAGGCGCTTGAATATAATAAAGCATTGGGAAGAAATTTCGATGTTTTCGAAAAACATGCAGATGCTTACGGTATGGGAACTTATAAAATCAATGACAAAATAACCGTTTTAGGAGGTTTGAGATTATCGAACACGCACACCAAAGTGAAAGGTTACAATGTTGTTGGTGACGTATTGACGCCAGTGGAAAATACCAAAAACTATCTTGCGGTTTTACCAATGTTGCATCTAAAATACATGATCAACGACAAGACAAATTTACGATTTGCAGCGACACGTACTTTTTCAAGACCAAATTTTGGAGACCTTACTCCAGGTGGAACTTACATTGAAGCAGACAACGAGTTTAAAGGTGGAAATCCGAACCTGAACCCGACCTACTCTGTCAACTTTGATTTAATGGGTGAATATTATTTCTCCAATGTCGGGATTTTGAGCGGTGGAGTTTTCTACAAATCAATCACTGACCCGATTTTCCAAGATTCTTTTATCGGAAATTATAATGGAATCAATGGTGTGCAATTCAGTGCGCCAAACAACGGAAAAGCAGCGTGGTTAGGCGGAATCGAATTGGGAATCAATAGAAGATTTGACTTCCTGCCGGGATTTCTGCAATATTTTGGAACACAGTTGAATGCCACTTTCATGACTTCTGAAATGGAAAAACCAAGCGGAAGAATGGTAAAACTTCCTTATCAAGCGAAAGAACTGTACAATATTCAACTGTTCTTCGAGAAAAAAGGATTCAATGCAAGGCTGGCTTACAATCACAAAGGAAAATTTGCAGTAGAATATGCTGAAGAAGATCTTTACGATTCTTACTACGGAAAATACAGCAATCTTGACTTCGGAACATCGTACCAAATCAATAAGCATATCACTGTTTTCGCAGACGTCAACAATATTCTGAACAAACCTTTGATCTATCATTTCGGAAAAGATGAACAAAGACCTGAACAGGTAGAATATTACGGTGTAAGAGGAAATATTGGGGTAAAACTTAATTTCTAAAGCCATGATTACTACATCAAAAAACAATACACTAAGTGTAACTCTGAAAGCGGCGATCGCTGCTTTCGGGGTTTACTTCTGCATGTATGCTTTTAGAAAACCTTTTGCGGTGGCCTCATTCAGCAACTTGGAATTTTTTGGTTTTGATTATAAAATTTTAATCATCATTGCACAGGCAGTCGGTTATTTTATCTCAAAATTCATCGGAATTAAATTCATTTCAGAACTGAAACCCCAGAAAAGAATCCTTTTTCTTTTGATTTTTATCGGAATTGCCGAGCTGGCTTTGTTAGGTTTTGCGATTGTTCCTGCACCATATAACATTTTGTTCATGTTCATTAATGGAATTCCTCTCGGAATGATCTGGGGAATTGTTTTCTCCTACATCGAAGGAAGAAAAACCACCGAAATTATCGGATTATTTCTTTGTTCAAGCTTTGTAATTTCTTCAGGAGTGGTAAAATCTGCAGGAAAATTTTTAATGGACAGCTTCGGAATTTCAGAATTCTGGATGCCGTTTGCAACAGGTTTGATTTTCATTATTCCATTAATCATTTTTGCGGTTTTATTGAATAAAATTCCGGCTCCGGATGAGGAAGATATTGCCTTAAAAAAAGAAAGAAAACCTTTGAGCGAAGAAGAAAGAAGCAGTCTGGTCAAAAAGTTTTTCCTTCCATTGGTCAGCATCACGATTCTTTACATTTGTCTGACTGTTTTAAGGGATTTTCGCGACAATTTCAGCCGTGAGATCTGGGATGAGATGAACGGTTCTGCAGACAGTTCGGTTTTCACTTTGACAGAAGTACCGATTTCCATAATGGTTTTACTTATTCTCGGATTTATGGTCAAGGTAAAAAACAACATAAAAGCCTTTGCATATTATCATTACATTCTTTTTGGTGGAATTATTTTGGTCGCTTTATCAACCATTTTATTTCAAGGCAACAGCATTTCTCCGTTTTTATGGATGACGATTTCAGGTTTTGGGATGTATCTCTGTTATATTCCATTTAACGGAATTTATTTTGACCGGATGATTGCTGCATTTAAAATTAAAGGAAATGTCGGTTTTTTCATCTATTTCGTTGACGCATTTGGATATTTGGGAAGTGTTTCCGTTCTGTTTCTAAAAAATTTAGGATCGCAGGATCGGTCGTGGCTTCAGTTTTATATTCATCTTAATTATATCATCGCCGCCGTCGTTTTGCTTTTTTCGATCATTGCTTTTTTAGCATTCCAAAAAAAATCAAGATCAAAATCAAATGCTGATGACGAAGGAACATCACAGACAATTCGTTTTGATGCTTTTAAAATTTAAAATAATACATATGAATACTCAATATGATTTAATTGTTGTAGGTGGTGGAGTTTTAGGAACCTTTCACGCTTATCACGCTTTACAGAAAAACCTAAAAGTTGCAATTGTTGAAAGAAATTCTGTTCCACAAGGCGCAACAGTAAGAAATTTTGGACAGGTCGTTCCTTCGGGAATGGACATTAAATGGCAGAATTTCGGAAAAGAAAGTTTAAAGTTTTATAAAGATTTCCAGTCTAAAACTGATCTTACCGTAAGACAAAATGGTTCGGTCTACATTGCTTCCAATGATGAAGAGCTACAACTTATTGAAGAACTGGCCCAGATCAACAAAAGCAATGATTACGAATCGGTCATTCTTTCGAAAAGCGAGTGCATCCAAAAGTTCGATGGCTTGAGATCTGATTACTGTAAAGGCGGACTGTTCTTTCCACAGGAGATCTCAGTGGATTCCAGCGAGATGATTGTCAAGCTTCATCAATATCTGAATAGTCAGGAAGGTCTGGATATTTTTTACAACACCACCGTTGTGGAAACCACTGAAAATAATGCTCAATGTACTGTTACCACTGCAGACGGAAAGAAAATCAATTCTTCAAAAATTATTATCTGTGGAGGACACGAGTTTAAAACTCTGTATCCTGAGGTTTTTAATGAAAGTGATCTCGAAGTCAGCAAACTGCAGATGCTTCAGACCAAACCGCAGGGGATTTATTCGCTGCCGGGAAATATCCTTACAGGATTGTCCATCAGAAGATATGAGTCTTTCAGCGAATGTGTATCTTTTAAATCAATCAAAGAAAAAGAAGACAAAAACTCTTTTGAGAAAAAATTCGGGATTCACATTTTATTCAAACAAGCTTTGGATGGTTCAGTTATCATCGGCGATTCTCACGAATATGCGTACGCCAAAAATGCTGATGATCTTGGTTATGATTTAAATATGGATATCGACGAATTTATGATTAATGAAGCTAAAAAAATTATCGATCTGCCAACCTACGAAATTCAGAGAAGGTGGTTCGGAATTTATTCTCAGTGTAAAACCAAAGATATTTTCGAGCACAATGTTTCGCCAAACATTCATATCGTGACGGGAATCGGCGGAAAAGGAATGACCGGAAGCGGTGGCTTTGCAAAATTTAATATTGATACAATTTATTCTTAAAGATGAACATACAATTATTGGTTCTGGATATGGCCGGAACAACGATCGATGAAGATAATGTGGTGTATAAAACACTTACAAAAGCCGTGAATGACTATGGCTACGAAGTGACTTTAGATAAAGTGCTTGAAATCTGTGCCGGAATGGAAAAAGCAGAAGCCATTAAAAACTTACTCGAAAACATAGGTGGAAATACAGCAGATACCGAAGCTATATTCGAAAACTTTTCTGATGAACTGGGACTTGCCTATGATGATCTCGACGTAAAACCCATCGCTGGTGTTGAAGAATTTTTGTTGAAAGTAAAATCTAAAGGTAAAAAAGTAGTTTTAAACACCGGATATACTCATAAAATTGCCAGTCAATTGCTCACAAAACTCAACTGGAAAATTAATGTTCACTACGACGCTCTGATTACTGCCGATGATGTTTTGGAAAGCAGACCTAATCCTGAAATGATCTTCCTTGCAATGAAAAAATTCGGAATTACGGATTCGAAAACAGTTTTGAAAGCAGGAGATTCGACCATCGATATTCATGAGGGAAAAAACGCAGGCTGCGGAATCACGATTGCCGTTCTGAGCGGTGCACAAACAAGAGCACAACTTGAATCGGCATTGCCCGATCATATTTTAAACAATCTTTCAGAAGCTGAACATCTCCTTTTTTAATTACTTCAAAGAACTGGTTACAGAAGTTTTCTTTAATCAGTTTTAATTCAATTTCAAAAATTAAATCTTTAAAATAGTTATTATGAAAACAAAACTTCTTTCTCTTTTGGTCATGACCAGCGCATTGATGAGTGCACAGACCAAAAAAGTTCTTTTTATCGGGATAGACGGTTGCAGACCCGATGTGATGATGTCGTCTAACACTCCGAACATTCAGGGATTATTGCCGACTGCAATTTATTCTTTAGATGCCATTACATTGGCACCCACTATCAGCGGAAACGGCTGGAGCTCTATGCTGACAGGGGTCGGAGTCGATAAGCATAATGTACCGGACAATAATTTCACCAATCCCAATTACGTAAATTACCGTGATTTTTTAACAAGAATTGAAACATATAATTCCAGTTTAAGAACCATATCATTGGCTCACTGGGCACCGATTAACAACAATATCATCAATACTGCTGATGTAAAAACAAACTTCTCAACTGATCTTGCGGTAAAAAATGCAGCAGTCAATGCACTGCAGAATGATAATCCTGACGTCCTGTTCGTTGATTTTGACGATGTGGATGGCGCAGGACATTCATACGGTTTTTCTTCCACATCAACTCAGTATGTAAACTCAATTCAGACTACCGATACCTATATCGGTGAGATTCTCACTGCAATGAAAAACAGAAGCACGTACAACAGCGAAAACTGGCTGGTGGTAGTTACCACTGATCACGGTGGAGAGGGCAGCTCACATGGTGGAGGAAATCTTACGGAACGAGATATTTTTTCAATTTATTCCAATCCTTCGTTTGTTCCTCAACAGATTAGCAAAACCCAGCTTCAAAATACACCAACCTATAACCGTCTGAATTTCCCCGCAGGAACATACGCGAAGCCATCTGTGCAGAGCGGCTTTAATTTCGGAGCCACACAAGATTTCACGATTGAATTTTGGGTGAAACCAAACGTCAACTACAGCAGTGACCCAGTATTGATTGGAAATAAAAACTGGAATAATGGCTACAATAAAGGGTTTGTCATTTCAGGATATTCCGGGCAGACCTTTAAAATGAATATTGGTGATGGCAGCAACAGACTAGATCTAACTGGAGGAAAATTGGTGACCAACCAATGGAAACATATTGCTGTAACTTTTGACAGAGACGGTCTTGCGACAATGTATGACGATGGAGTTCCTGTAACCGTTGGGAAAATGAATAATATCGGTGATATCACTTCTAATTTACCATTAACCATCAATCAGGACGGAACCAATACTTATGGTGTCAACCTCGCTGCATCCTACAAAGATGTAAGAATCTGGAATGCAAAACTGTCCAATGAAGCCATTGTACAGTGGGCAAATCAGGATGTAACAAACTCGCATCCTTTCTACGCTAATCTTTTGGCAAACTACAAGATGACTGAAGCCTCCGGAAATGCTTTGACAGATTCAGGACCTTTGGGTAATAATGCGACAATTACAGGTTCACCTACAAGAAATCTTCAGACATCAGAAACATTTACCATTCAGAATTATCTGAATACACCAAGGCAAACCGATCATTTCCCAACTGTACTCAACTGGCTTTGTATTCCGGTAATGACTTCATGGGGAATTGACGGAACTAACAGAATTCCTATGTGCGACCTTGGAAGTTTAGCGGTTACTGAACAGGTAAAAAGCAGTTCTGATCTTGCAATTTATCCCAATCCTGCTAAAAACGAACTGACCGTGAAATTTAAATCTACTGAAAATAGAATCAACCTGCAGATTATTGATTTTTCAGGTAAAATAGTTTTCAATAAAGATGAACAGTCATCAACGGGTGATTACAATGAAAAACTAAATATTTCAAACCTTTCCAATGCAACCTACTTTGTGGTGGTGAAAGAAGGTTCAAAAAGAACACAGAAGACTTTTATCAAAAACTAATAGTTAGAATAATTAATTTTTGGAGTACAGACTGATTTTGGTCTGTACTTTTTTTACCAAAAAAATATATAATTTGAATATTGATCCATTTCCATTGTAATTTTGAACTTCAATATTTTTTTTTGGTCTTTTTAATTATCAATTTTGTCTCAAAAAACGATACCAGTGAAATTTCGGTGTTGATTGATAATTAATAAATTAATAAAAAGGCACGCATGTTCATCTACATATGAATATATTTGTGGAAATTTTGTATCGTATGAAAACTGAGATGATTACCGGGGCTTTATGCTTTTTTTCTATATCCGCATTTGGGCAAGTGGGTATCAATACCCAGACTCCGGCGGCAACGCTGGATGTAGCTGCCCGTACAACCGGCACATCAGCCTCCACTGCTGAAGGATTAATCGCTCCGCGGCTTACCATCGCCGACTTGAATGCAAAAGCTTCTGCCTATGGAACGGCCCAGGTCGGATCCCTGATTTATGTGATAGACGCAGGTAACGGTATCCCGTCCGGACAGACTGCCAACATTAATGCAGCCGGTTATTATTTCTTTGATGGAACGGGTTGGCTGAAAGTGACAACAGGAAATACAGGAAGCGCAGGAAATAGTAATGATATTTATAATAGTGACGGTGCCTTAGCTGCCAACCGTACAATAGCAATGTCGGATAAAACGTTAGCTTTCAGTGCAAATCCTACTTCTGGAACCAGCCATTTTACAGTGGATGATACTACGTTGTCGGTAGATGCACTAAATAACAGAGTAGGTCTCGGTACCAATGCACCTTCAGAAAAACTGCATATAGAAAGCGGAAATATGTTTATGCATCATGATAGTCCCACGATTTACTTCCAGTCTACAATACCAACAAATTATTCTAATCCCAATAATAACAATGGATCTATTGTGTTTTATAATGGAGCAAACTCTACGACAGAAGGAATGTATATGAGACATGTCAATAATCCAACCGGATATATAGGAGGAAACCAACTTCAGTTCGGTTCTATTGATAATGGGGCCTTTAGTTCTATTCTGAATATTGGCAATGTAACAAAACAAGTCCTTATTGGTACTACTTCACCTTCTTCCAGTAACGGAAGTTATTCTAAATTGGTAATAAACAGTGATGTAGCAAATCAAGCCATTCAGATTATAGATGGAAACCAAGGTAACAATAAAGTCCTTACAAGTGACGTCAATGGAAAAGGGACATGGAAATCAATAACTGGGCTAACTGCACCCTCCACAACCTATATATGGGATAATCCCGGATCCGCTGGTACTTTAGGATATTATCAAAATTACGTATACGGACCTTATACGGTCGGTAAGACGGGATGGTATCAGATCAAATCACGATGGTTTTATATTCAAGCTCCACAATCAGTATCGGGAACTGATCAGGGAGTCGGTACTGTATGGATGCAGATCAATACCAGTAGTAGTAACAATATGGATGCTTTGAATAATCCCTCTATTGTCAATGAGCCTGTAGATGAAACAATTATGTTCAATCGAATGATTACAGGGTCAATGCTTTCAGGGAAGATGATGTATCTCACCTTAGGCACAAATTATTACATACATATATCAGCGGCCTTAGTAGATCGATATGCAGAACAAAAATTTATCTTGAATTATGTACAATAAGTAATATCCGGAGAAGATTTGACCTTTATAGATTCATATATCATTCCGACTTCTTATTTTTATTTGGAAATTAAAAAAATCTCACAAAACGATAAGCTCTAATTCGTTTTAGGAATAAATAAAAAATATGAGTAAAAGATTTTCGAGAAATTTAATACTGAGTGTAGAATACTTAGCTTTATGTGGTTCTATTATTCTGATATTTTATTCAATAATAAATTCTAATTGGGAGGTGACAGCAGCGGCTTTAGCGGTAGTTGCTGCCATAATAGCAAATTTCAATTCTCAACGTATTTCTTGGAAACAAGAAGATGAGTACGAAGCTGATTTAGATATCAAATTTGATCTAAAAATAGTTAGAAAAATGGCATTGCTTGTAATTGAAAATACAGGAGGTAGTAGAGCTTATAATATTAAATTTACTATAACACCAGAGCTAAGAGTATTAAACAATAAAATCATAAAAGATGGTGATTTAACTTTTATTGACAAAAAAGAAAGAATTCAGTATTACGTAGCTTATACTCCTGATATGTTTGACGAAAATTCAAAAGGCGAAAGACCAAAGCAGTATACAGTTCATTTCTCATTTTCACATACTGAAAATGGAAATTCAGTGAAAAAACAGAAAACAATTTCTATGGAACAGTATAGGATGACGACATCACCTGATTCAGATTTAGAAAACTTCTTTATAAAAAATAGCAATATCTCTGAAAAATTGGATAAGTTGGAAAAAGCTGTTCTAAAGATTAAAAATTAATTTCCAAAACTACTTGTTCACTAGTAGAAAGTCTCGAAAAACGATGAAATACATTTTGAAAAAAAACTAATAAGATTAGGAAGAAAACAATACCTATGTTTACTAAAATATAATTATAAAATACCATAGAAAAATTACAATTGAGATTACTCATCAAACATGTAGAAGGCGCAACAATCGCATATTTATATAATCGTGAATCTTTTGATCTATTAAATATTACACCTATTAAATTTGATAATTCGCAATTTATAGAAATTAGGACAAATTATTGAATATGGTGGCATAAAATATAAAGTTGAAGAAATTAATTTTAAAATGGAGCAGGATTTCATGATATTAATCCTAATATAGGAGTAAATTTATACTCACCTTCAGATCCGTCGGGATTTAATTGCCAAATGGGGATTTTTGCGAAAGATATAGAGTAATATTATGAAAGTAGAAAATGTAATATTTAAATCATTACATATTTACTGAATACTTTGAGTACGTGAATTTGATTATTATAAAAAATAAAACGGAAATAATCTCAAAAAACGATAAATACATATAAATGATTACAAAAGACATTTAAGTATAAAAAAACCGCAACTAATGTTGCGGTCTATTTCAATTATTTATCAACCACTTTTATATTAGGCGAAGAAGCAGGATGATTTCTAAATATATATTTATATTTTTTATCTTCAAAAATACCTTTTACAAAAATATCTTTTTTATCACGAGTTCCTATTTGGTGAAATGTTGCAACATCCACTAATTGTTTTAGCTTTATAACTTTATCTTTATAAAGAATATTATCTAGATAGACTGTTTTATTATCTTGTGGATTCTTTTCACTTGCAACATCTATCTTACCTTTTAAGTAAATATTAGCTTGTTTATCCTTATAAAGTAGATCCTTTTTTATCATAGAATAAGGATTTTTTTGATAAGGACTTAATAAACCGAATAGGATTGATATAAAGATAATTATTTTCATTTTCTTTGAAATTTTAACAAAGATACATTCAATTTTGCCCAATATCCAAATTTAGGTTTTGCCCAAGTATAAACCCATTGGGATTGCCCTACCAATCCATCACCTATTGTTTTAAGTTGCCCATAACTACTCGTTTCTCCATCTTCATCATATATTTTATATGTCGGATCACATGGATTTGTATTATCTATAACAATAAATAATGTGTGGAATGCTTCGACAATAGATAAATAAAAAATATGTATTCCTATTTTATTTTTTACGACTGTTTGGAAGTAATTATTAATTGCTTCTTTACCATTAGTTTTTAAAGACAATTTTCTGCTTGGATTGTTCCCGTACTTATCTATTTTATTTACTTCTTGAATACCAAATATTCCACCATCAAACTCCTTATAATTTCTACCATATCCTAATTTTTCTATTTTTTTTGCTCTATCAATAGCTGTCGTAAAGCCAGGACTATATATTAATTGCTGACTTTTATCATCATATGCATAAAAATCCTTTTTGTTGTCTACTATTGCACCTAAAAATCTGTCTGCTCCTTGAATACAATAATTTACGGAATATTCTCCTGTTGTAGGTCTCTTTTTATGCTCTTGAGAAATGATTGACAACAAATCAAAACCCTTTTTGAGCTCATCCACCATGAATACATCTTGTTGAATAACTGTAAAATTAAGTTTTCCACATTTAACTGTTTTTTTCGAACGTCCCCAAATACCATCATTATCATCACTAGCATAAATTTCAATTGAAAATTTATCTCCTCTATTTAGTGTATGAAAAATTTCTAATGTATATTGGTCTCCAAATTCAGCATCTTTTAGATCATACGTTTTAGAATTAGTATTTATCTTTTCAGGATTTTTTTCACTTAATAACCTTATTTTTGCTTTCGCATTATTTGTCCTGAACTCTAAAATTCCGTCACCATCTTGATAACCCCATCCGTCATATCCTTGTATATTTTGAAGAGGGATATAAGCTTTTGAGTTTTTTGTTATTACGATATCAGGAACTGTATAATTTCTTAAATCATCGTCAAAATCAATCCCTAAATTTATTTTTTCGCTAGCACAATCTGCAACGGATACTATACAATTTTTAGATTTTTCAGAATTGTTAATTCTAACAATTGGTAAAAAATCTTCATTATCAGGTTCGCTTTGAATTTTTTTAGCTTCTAATACCTCTATATTTCCCAACCCCAACGCTTTTATTTTATTGGGCAATCCTAACGCTTTTATTTTGCTCATTTTTTCTAAATTTTAAAAGTTAAAATAGACATGGTGGCAGAAATACCACCATTTCTTTAATTAAATCTTAATCTAAAGTACTATCCGCAATAGTACCATGAGATAACTGTACATCTCTAGGTTCAAAACTAGTTTTAGTCTCTAATTCTAAAGGATTTTCACAATTAGTAGCATCTAATTCAGGGAAAATCGGCAATGGTTGATCAACAGGTAATCCTGTAGATTTATCCTGAATAATGGTAAGCGTTGTTGGAACTCTTGTAATCCAATACTTTCCTTGCGGTTTTCCTGTTGGTTGACGCATTTCGTCTGCAATAGACATGTACATCGGATCTCCGATTACGGGAACTTCTCCGCCGTTCCAGATTTTACCTGTTGTAAGGAAGAAATTGACAGCATCTTCAAATCCCGGTTTTACAGTGACAATGACTCTTGCCATACCTGCTTGTAAGAAACTTCTGAATAATGGATCTGTACTTTCAGAAACGTACATTTCCTGCCAAAGTTTACGATTTGCCCAATAGTATGGATAAAATGTGTAATCCATGATTTCCCACTCAAAAGCCTGTTCCATGAATTTCGCTAAGGCTGTATATTTATCAAGATCTTCACCTAAATAAACCTGATAATTTTCCATTACCGTATCTTTCTCTGCTCCGTTGGTCATTACTTGTCCTAAAACACTCAGATAATCTTGCAACAGATAAGCAATACAGTTATGTTTCAGAACATCATGCTCCATGTATCTGTAGAAAGTTCCTGTCTTTTCTTTAGCTGCAGCTTCTTTCTCTTTTTGTTCCGCATCGAGTCTGGCCTGTTCTTCCTGGAATTTTTTATACGCTTCTTCGTAAGCTGTGATGATTAAATTAAAATTCTCTTGTTGCCATGCCTGCATAAAAGTATCAGATAATTTACAATACAATGTCACATTAAGAGTTACATCTTCAATATTTCTGCCTCTGTATAAGAAATTAAATGATCCTTCAAGATTCAATCCGGTTTCCATAACAGTTCCCTGATTAATTCTTCCTCCGAAACTTAAATCTCTGTCACCGCCTCTTCCGTTGCTGCAATAGAAATTACTGTTATGCCACAGAGAATTTCTGCTCATATAAAATCCTAGTTTCATTGTTGTAGCAGCATAATTAGGGGTAATGTTTATAGGAGTCCCTACAGCTCCGAAAGAACCGGTAGAATTTGGTCTTCCTTTAATTTCCTGATAAACTTCAGCGTCTTCTTTGGGAAGATCGGTAAGTTTTACACCGTAAATTTGTGCCCAATATTGTAATAACGCTTTTGTTGCAGACTTAGAATCTGCCATCGTGTAAGGTCTGTCTGCTTTTCTAGGATCAATAGGAGCAGTAAGAATTTGACCTTTTGCTACAGCTAAAGATAATCTATGTAACCTTGCCGGTTCAGGAACCATAAATTCAAACATAGTACGTTTACCATAATTATAAATCTGGTTTTTCATTTTCTTATCAATCCAGCGATAAACTCCTGTAATATGTTGAGGCGGTTCGTTGGTTGTAAGAGCTTTTCCTCGGTTGTCAAATTCGTGTACGTTGGTTTCTGTGTATTCTTTAATGATTTTCTGGACTCTTTCTTCAGAAATTTTGGTAAGAACTCTTTCCATTGCTCTTTCTGTAATCTCCTGAGATTTCATTACAGCTTGTCTTGTGCTATCATGTTGAGCGGTATTGTTTGCATATTCTGCACCAATTTCAAATGACATTCCATAACCTCCGTAAGTTGCACGAGTGTGAGCTGTGATGGCTTGTTGCTTTTCTACTTCTTTTGCAACTTCAGTCTGCATGTCTGTTCTTGAAGTTTTAGAAGTATCAGAAATTTTTTCTGTTTCCTGAGATTTTGATGTCGTGTCTGTAATTTCAGAATAATCTCTTGCAACGGAAGATTTATGTCTTAATTCACTTGCCATTACATTTTCGATATTCGAAACTTCTCCCGGAACATAAGCATGAACACTTTGTACAACTTTAAGGAAATCGGCAACTCCCAATCTTTTAATTCCGAAATTCTTTCTTCTGTAAGTTTCTTCAGATCCTTTTATCGGATTTTCTGTGCGCTCTTTTAAGGTAAGAATTCCTGTTAATAATTGATTATTTGGAATTTTTAATAATTCCAGATAGGCTTCACTTCCATTATCAAAATAAACATCAATTCTTATTTTTGAAATAGATGCAAATTTGTTGACCATTACAGCCGGAAAGCTAATCATATTATTAAGTACAGAAATATTACTTAGTGTTTCCTGATAAACTCCTGTACTAGATTCTAACACTATTTTTGCATTGGCAACACTCCATGAATTATCCTGCACTTCAAAAGAGAAATTAATAAATCCGTTGTTAGGAATAAATATAGATCTAGAATAAATCGCCTGTAAATTATATGCTAAATGAGTAATTGAACGAGCATTTACCACCGGAATTAATGCTCCTCCAATATTTGCATATTGTGTTTGCTCAATCGTTGCGTTATCCAAAGCATTTTGCGTAGTTGCTGCAATATTATTCTGAACATGAGCAATTACTTCATTAAATGTCTCATAACTATCATCAATTTGAAGAAACTGTGCTCCGATCTTCAATTCCCTTTCAGAAATAACCTCACTTTTTGCATCTTTTGCTAATTTTGTACGAAAGTTTTCGTTGATGTCCTGAACGGAACATAATTCAATAAATAAATCCAAAGATTCCGGAGATAGCTTTTCCTGAAGATCAGAAAGGTTGATTTCATTTTTATATGAAAACTCAAATACCGGAAGATTTAATTCTTTTAAATGATTATATAATCTCTGTAATTCTTCCTCAGAAGCTTTCTGTTCGAGTAAAATATCGATCTGTTCAGATATTTTTTCGTACTCTTCTAATTCTTTTCGATAGTTATCTTTATATTTTTCATATTCTATTTGATAAGCTTTCTCACTCGATTTATGATATGATTTTTGAAGTTTTTCTAATTCGGAATTTAATTTTTCAAGCTTTTCTTTTCTTAGTAAAGCTTCAGTAACAATCAAATCATTTTTTGCAACAGAATTTATTCTTTCCAAATCTTTCGGAGCAAGTGATACGTTTGAGGAAGCTTCTGATTTTAAAGCCGCTCCATTTCCGGTATTCACATTATCTTCTTCCAAGAATAGATATTTCGGCATTACTATTTTACCATTGAGTGCATTATCCAAAGGTTTTTTATCACCATTTGCTTTCAATACATCTTCATTGATGTCTATATATTGTGCAAAACCAATATGAATCGCTTTTAAAATATGACTGATTGCTTCTTTTACATAAAAATCTTTTTGGCTGACAATCTGATAAATAAGATTATTCCAAAGATTATCAAAAATTTTCATAGCATCTAAAGTCAATTCTTTATTGCTGTCGATCAGAGAACTGTAATATTCCTTTGTGTAGTCCCAATCGCCTTTAGAAAGAGTTTCTTTTTTTGAAATTTTTCTTCCGATTACCAAAAGAGTTGCAAATACTCCCGTTTCTAATTCCTTTTCTGTTTTAATAGCTGAAGGAGCAAAATCTGAGATTTTAGAAGATAATGCCTGAAGTTTTAAAGTCCGACCGCTTCTTGATGAAACAGCATCATCGAAAATACCTTTCGCTCCTGATGGACGATGAATAAAACCGAGATTTCTTCTTTTAGTTTCTGTAAGTTGTGGGTTTCTTAAACTCACGAATCTGAATAACGTCTGAGACGCATTGTTGTTTGTTGACATTTTGTGTAGATTTGTTTGATTTTATAAAGGTTAAGATTTGAAGGTTCTTTTTATTAGAATTCCTTCAGGTTTTAGCCTTATTTTTTTAGGTGGTTTCCGGCGAAAGATTTCCACCTTAGTATTTAATATCAAGTTTCATTTCTGTATTTCTCTTGATGCAAATATCAGTGCTGAAAGCGACAAAACTCGTCGTATGAAAAATGAACCTTTAATTTTTATAAGAAATTTAAATAATAGAAATTACCCCTTGGCAATATTGACCGAGATGAATGATTGAAAATTCAAGTTATCTAAGTTCTCTATCTATGCAACTTGTTTTTTTATAAGCAAATAATCTTAAAAAACGATGGTAAATTTATTTCTGAAGGTAAAAGTTAATTTATAAATATTCCAATTTTAGAATAATAGAATAACTACCAAGAAATAAAACATCTTAATTTCAGTATGTTATATTTAAATCCATAAGTTTTGAAAAAAAATACTTTTTGAATTGCTAAAATTACTAAATTACGATATGAAAAAAGCGAAATCCGAAAAGCTTTACAAAGAGTAGGAATCAAAGACAAATTTTATTTATTATGAAAAATCTTAAGAAACTTTCTAGGGAAACTTTAAAAATGGTACAGGGAGGTTATACACCTGAATGTTTGGAAGGAATGAGATCAATGTCATGTCAGCAACAGCCTGGTCCAAATTTAACTTATATGACTCCATTCGGTTGTCCTCCAGCTGTTAAAATGTATTGTCAATTTCCTTAAATAAAATGAGATTGTCAGTTTGACTTATATTTTTATACGAAAATTTTGTTTTAATATTTTGTTACAAAATTAATTTAGAATGAGCATTTTTCTTAAACTATTCTAAAAAACCAAAAACAGACAGATCATTTTAATAATTAAGAAAATGTGAGTATAAAATTAGGAAAAAACAAATGTTTCGTACTAACCGATAGATATTATAGGTCAAAAATAATTAGTCAAACCAAAGCAAGAATGTTTTTGCTTTGGTTTTTTGTTTAAGGTTCTCATTTTTAATTCAGACTTAATGTGCTTTTGGCTCAGAGTAATCTAATGGTTCGAAGAAGGTTGGGACTCATTGTAAATGTAAATCGATTCTGTCTAAATTAGGCTTATCTTTTAAATCTAGATCGTTAAGAGTTGTGTTATAAAGGCTCAAAAAACGATGAATTAGAATGATGAATCTCAATAAAGTTGTTTTTTCCGACAATCAAAATTAGTTCGCTAAATCTCTCAGGATCTTCCTTCATGGATTTTCTGCAATTGTTCTTTTAATGAATTAAAAATTCAAATAAAATACTTATATAAAGATTATTTATTGGTTCATTGAAGGCTCTCATTCTAAGCAGATCTTTCGGTGTTCATTTCTTAATTATTCTCTTTTTTCTTATCATTAATTATTTTATTGAAATTACGATTAATGTTATAAAAATTGAAATGTTGATGCCGAAATTTAATCATGTAAACTGAAAAGACCATATAAAAATAACTTATAATGTAACATCTCAATCCTTCATACTAACTTTTAAATCTAGTATGAGATTATAATTGTTCTTAACAATTACAATTTCAAAGCTTTTGATATTGTCCTTAAAGTCTTTTCAACCGGTTTAAAATCTCTATGGCGTGAAAAATATGTTAATAATCTTGGATAAATAAACTTCTATTAGTATATATTTTTTTATCATTCAGTTACAATTACTCAGTGATTTAATACATATATAGTTAATTATCTCTTAAATTTTTGAGTTTTAAACTGTGAATTTATAAAATTTCACCAGCACAATAATTAGTAAATATTTTTTATATCATTGTATTTCAGTTATATATAAAAAATTGGTGTTAATTACTTCCATACACAAATGCCACGCGTGTTTCTTGAATAAATAAATTAATAGTTTTATGAAAAGCATTTACATTACTTTTTTGTAATGTATTAAAATAACACTTCAAACAATCTATTTATGAAAAACAAATTAATTTCTGCATTCTTAATTCCACTTTTACTAGGGGTAATTTCAATACACGCTCAAAGATATGTTGAGCAGAAGATTTATGGAGATGACGGAAGATCATCATTTATAATATTTAATTCTGGAACTGCCGCTAGAGATGCAGCTTTATCAGATAGCGAAAATTTCTTTTCCGAAATTTTTAAGCTTCCACCAGGATCAAAAATGATTAAACAAGAATCTGCCAAACTGTTTAGTGATTTTTCAGATGAAAAATATCAGTTATTTCACAATGGTATTAAAGTTCAGTTTGCCAATTATACCCTTCATTTTATTAAAGGGAACTTAGTTAGTATGAACGGAGAAATGTATGATACGAGCGATGTGAATACAGATGCCAATATTTCAGAATCTATGGCATTAGCTAATGCAGTAAAATTTTTGGGAGCAAAAAAATTAATGACAAACACCGAGCATGGAAATGACATTGGTTATACGCCTAAAGCTGAGCTGGTTTTACTTCCTGTTGAGTCCTCAGATGTAAAATTTCGACTCCTGCTGGCTTATAAATTTGATATATTTTCTGCAGAACCATTTTTGCGGTCATACGTTTATGTTGACGCAAAATCCGGTGACGTTCTCCTCAATGATCCAATCATGAAGCATGCCGGTCACGAGTCGAATAGTCATAGTGGTGACCATGAACATTTTATCGGAGCAAAAAAGAGAGCGGCTATAAATTTAGCTCCTGCTTTTGTGGCCGGAAATGCTGAAACCAGATACAGTGGCACAAAAACTATTGAAACTACTTTGCTGAACGGAAAATATGTACTTCGGGACAATACAAGAGGAAACGGAATCAATACTTTTAACAACAATAATGGCAATTACAGCAATCTTTCAAATACAGACATCACCGATAATGATAATAACTGGACGACTGCGGAACACAACCCAAGTGGAAACAATACAGCGTTAGATGTACATTGGGGTGTAGAAAAAACATATGATTACTTTAAGGATACTTTCAACAGAAATAGTTACAACAATCAGGGTGCAGTACTCAACAGCTACATTCATGTGCTTTCAAACTGGGAAAATGCAGCATGGACAGGAAGTGCCATGGTATATGGCGACGGAGCAAGTACATTCAGACCCTTATCCGCATTTGATGTAACTGCACACGAACTTGGACATGCAATATGTCAGTCAACGGCACAGCTGGCTTATCAGAGGGAATCGGGTGCATTAAACGAAGGATTTTCTGACATCTGGGGAACTGTTGTTGAAAATAAATATGCGCCGGAAAAACAAAACTTTCTGATTGGTGAAGATATAACAAAGGTTGCCCCCAATTACTTAAGGTCCATGAGCAATCCAAACTCCGGACTTCAAAAACAACCAGATACGTATAAAGGTACTTACTGGAAGGATGCCAGTAACAGTTGCGTACCCAATCAAAACACAAATGATAACTGCGGAGTCCATTCAAACAGTGGCGTACTTAATTACTGGTTTTATCTTCTGGTTTCCGGAGGTACAGGCACAAATGATATTGGCAACAGCTTTAACGTAACAGGAGTTGGATTTGACAAGGCGGCAAAAATCGCTTACAGGTTAGAGACTTCCTATCTCACTGCAAATTCAAATTACAATAATGCAATGACATATGGAATACAAACGGCAAAAGATCTTTTTGGGGCTGATTCACCTGAGCATAAAGCAACCCAGAATGCATTCTATGCGGTAGGATTAGGAACAGCTTATTCGGGAGGGGGAGCAAATCCAGGAACTGATACACAAGCTCCAACCGCACCGCAACTGTCAGCAGGATCCACGACACAAAATTCTACGTTACTTTCATGGAGCGGAGCAACAGATAATATTTCCGTAACAGGATATGATGTTTACCGAGGAAGCACACTTATTAGTACAACTTCTGCCACGTCTTACACAGTATCAGGATTATCACCGGCGACCCAATATACCTTTACAGTTAAAGCAAAAGATGCTGCAGGTAATTTGTCAGTTGCAAGCAACACCGCTATGGTGACCACGTTGTCTTCAGGAGGTGGAGGAAACTCAACATCTTATTGTACATCTTCTGCAAATTCTGCAACCGATGAACGTATTGCAAATGTTACTTTTGCAGATATTAATAAATCATCTACCGGTACAACAGGTTACGAGAATTTCACGTCAACAATTGGGAATGTTACTAAAGGAAACTCCTACTCAATTTCGATAACTCCATATTGGAGGTCCACGAAATACAGCGAGGCTTACGCAGTATATATCGATTATAACAAGGATGGAGATTTTACAGATAATGGAGAATTGGCATGGTCTAAAACAGCAGGCACAACTTCACCGGTTTCAGGCAATATCACGATTCCAAGCGCAGCAATTACTGGAGATACAAGAATGAGGGTAATAATGAGATACAACGCATTACCTGCTTCCCCTTGTGGAACTTACAATTACGGACAGGTTGAAGACTATACATTAAGAATATCACCATCTAACTCAATTTCATCATTAATTGGAGGAGAACTGGCTAATGAAAATCAAAATGTGATAACTGTGTACCCTAATCCTGTAAAAGATATAGTTAAGATTAAATCTCAATCAGATTCAGAATATAACTATCAGCTTGTCGATTCGAGAGGAACCGTAGTTCTCTCTGGAGTATCAATATCTCAATCCATCAATGTGGAATCAGTACCTGCTGGATTTTATATCATAAACTTGGAAAATGGGAAGGAGAAGGCAACTGTAAAAATTATCAAAAAATAATTGGAATCTAATTTTGTCAAAGTCGAATCCAAAAAAGATAAAGGATTCTATTAATTCCTTAGGTTAGGTAATTATTGTCTGATTCATTTTGAATCAGACAATAATTTTAAAATTAGATTGCGGTTTTGCAATTCCTTAAATCGCCACATTTTTACCACAGGATTATTGAGACTACTTGAATAAATGCAATTATCAAATAAATGAACCGCCATATTTTATGATTAAATTAAACAGATGAAAAAAATTACTATTAATGCTAAAAAAAAAGTTTTGACAGCAAAAATTTTTAATTTTATTTTTTTCTTGATTTTGTTTAGTGCAAAAGCACAGCAAATCAATCTTGCATTAGGGAAAACAGTAACTTCTTCTTCTGTAGACAATGCATCCTTACCAAATTCCAATCTTACAGATGGCAATTTTAGTACAGTTGCGCGAACTGGTAATGCTGAAATTCCACCTAATGCTGAATGGTTTGTTGTTGATCTTGGTGGAGACTACTTTATACAAAAAATAAGTTTAGGCGCTGTTGTGCCTGATAATACATTATCTAGAAGATTCATGATAGTCACTTACCCTTCAAGTTTATCTTCGCTAGGAAAAAATCCTCTAACTTATATTAATAACAATGGAGCTGCCTACAACAAATTCTTTTATACCAGCCCTACTTCATCCTCTGATTACGTCTTTGGAAGAACATCATCAAATCCTAATATACCAGGAAATGCAGGACAAACATTGGGACCTGTTTTTGAACAAGGTATTTACAGGCTTGATCTTGGTATTCATAAAGCAAGATATATTATGTTGCTTAATCTTCAAGATACAAAATTAGAGTTTACTGAATTACAGGTTATGGGAAGTTCGGTGCCTGTACGAACTTTTAAAAATGGTGGTTTTGAGCAAGGAACAACTTCAACACAGTTGATTTATCACTTGATACCTGAAGCAACTGTTGAAGGCTGGAGTACTACTGAGGGAGTTGCAGGAGAACCAGACAACATAGCAAATCTAATTAATGCTAAGGGAGGTGCAATTGAATTATGGAGAACTGGGATGAATGGAATTCCATCTTATGAAGGTAACTATTTTGCGGAATTAAATTCATACAGATCAAGTATTCTACAACAACAGCCTATTTGTATTCTTCCCAACGAATCTTTTAATTTTTCGCTGGCACATAGAGGTAGATCTGGTACAGACATTATGCGATTGGTAGTTGATGATCTAGATGTTGCAGAATTCTCTGACAGTAACGTACAAACGGGAACGCATACAGGTACAATTTTACCTGCAGGTACTACTGCAAATCTTATCCTCAATAAAGATGCAACGACAGCAACAGGTTGGACAAGGTATTATGGAACCTGGACAAACACAACTGGAGTATCCAGACAGATTAGTTTTGGCTTTAAGGCAGTCTCATCGTCAACAGGCTCAGTCATAGCAGGAAATCTTTTAGATGATGTTAAAATTTCTGCGCTCAATGCAATAATGACGTTTGACTCTAAAAATACTTCAGGAAATGAAAATGTTCCGACTGCTAATTTGCCGAAGATACTCATTAATGGACCACTTTCTGTAGCAAGAACTGTTCAGATTGATTTGGGAGGTACTGCTACAAGAGGTTCAGATTATACAACGGTACCTGCGACAGGACCGCTGACCATAAATATACCCGCGGGTAACTATGATGGGACGACCAATACTGCTATTAGTTTGGCAAATATCATTCAAATTAATCAAGATTTAATTTCAGAAGGTACAGAAACCATAATTATGACCTTAGTTGATCCCGGAACTGGAGATCTACAGCTTGCTGATACCAGCTCCTGTCAAGGGGCAGTTTCATCAGCTATATATTCTATAACAGATAATGTATGTTACAAAAATCCTGTTACCACAGGAAATACATTAGCGACCAATATGGGAATTTCTGCATTTAATAGAGCAGGTGCCGGCAATGGAGATTGGCCGATGATAAGAAAAGGAGGTTATATTGCACTGGAATCTTCTACGATGGGAATGGTGGTGACCAGAACAACGAAAGCAAGCATCGGTAATCCTGTTATTGGTATGCTTATTTACGAAATTAATGATAAATGCTTATCAGTCTATACCTCTACAGGTTGGAAATGTTATCAAAATTTCTCCTGTCCTGACTAAAGCGTTTGTCACTGTAACAGTCTCTTAATAATATTTAATTAGTTATTTAACAGTTTGTTTCTTTTATTCTTTCTAAGATAATTTGTTATCTCAAAGTATCTTAAATTCTAGATTACATATTACATATGAAAAAATTAACTTGTGTACTTTTGGTATCTGCCACATTCCTCAGCGTTAAATCACAAATTATCATTGGGAGTGAGTCAACATTGACCAGTCCTGTTGTTTCTTCTACATCTGTCTTGTTGGAATTCTCAAATAATGCCAATAAAGGAATTATCTTGCCATGGACTAATGGAGATGTTGGCAATCCCGTCAACGGAACTATCATTTTCAATACTGTATCAAAAAAAGTTAAGGCTTTTTTAAATAACGCGTGGGTTGACTATTCCAATGAAGCATCAACGAATAATTCTGTGGATACGAGTTTACAAAATAGCGCTGCCTTTCCTGAAAATCCAAATGCAGGTGTCGTCATTGGTAATTCTTCAACAGTTAAAGGTATTTTAGTTCTCGAAAGTCAGGATAAAGCATTGGTTCTGCCAAAGGTGGCCAGTCCACACCTTAACATAATAAATCCTTCACCAGGGATGATCGTTTTTGATACTGTAAAAGAGCTTCTGTGCATATATAATGGTACTCAATGGAGCTTTATTCAAAAAGATCTTTAATTTTAGTTATTGATAAGAAAAAATGCGTAGAAATAATATAATAAAGTAATTTTATGATAAATAGAATAGTGGGAGAACATTTGTATGCATATTAGGTAATAGATTTTGATGATATAGCAAAAGTAGTTACAAAGTATAATTTAGTTGTTAAATATTATAAGATTTAATGCTTGTCAGTATTTTTATGAACAACTTTTGATATTACAATTCTTGCGCCTAATGATCTTTAACACATCCAGAATTTCCAGAGTATAATTTGTTTTATAAATCTATGGAATTAAACTAAGAAATAGTTATTGTCAGTGCTTAGAAGTTAGATAACATTATCTTTTAAATAGATCTTAATACCTCTAAGGGAGACCGAGGTAGAAGTAATACATCTTTAATAAAGCTGAACTAAGAAACAAAAATCAAAATATTATGAAAAATTTATCTTTTATTTTACTCTTTAGCATGAGTTTTTTTTTCGGACAAAACCAAAGGTCCGATATCAAAAACAGTTTTGCCTTTAACTTTGCAAATTTCAAAAATCAGTTTGAAAATAGTTCCACCAATAAAAAGAAAATTACCGGAAGAATTAATCTTCCTGTACCAGGAACCCTAGATGTACTGTTTAATCTTACAGAAAATGACTTTATTGAAAAAAGAATCCCAAACATCATTACCTTTAATGGAGTTAGCAAAGATAATAAATTTTCAATGAAGCTTACATTAATGAATGATTCATTTAGTGCGGCTATAAAAAGTGATAAAGGAGAATATTTTTTCATTGAAAAAATTGAAAATACTGTTGATCGTTACCGTATCACCACTTTGGCAGAGGCTTCCGGTGAAGGTGGTTTTGTTTGTAACGCAGAGTTGGATTTTCCCGAACTAAATAATGAATTGCTGGCAAAATCGGTAACTCCCTTTCCATTAGGGACACAAATTAAAAAATTCAGACTTGCGGTGGCAACGAGAGGAGAGTCTGCACAGGCTCTTGGTAATACCGATCTTGTTTTGGCACAGGTAGTGTCAAAATTCAATGCTGTGAGTTTGGCTTATGAAAGTGAATTAGCAGTAACTTTCACTTTAATTGCCGAAACTACCAACAAAACCCTTATTTTCTCTGATCCATCTAGTGATCCTTATAGCACAACAGGACCTGCTGAAAGCTCAACAGTATTCCAAAACTTAAATGCTTCGGGAGTGCTTACATATAATAAATATGATATTGGACATACCGTTGAAATAACTACTGGATCCTCTACCAGCGGATCTGCTGGTGGAACTCCTTGTAGCAATACTTCCAAAGCTGCTGGTTTTACTAACTTTGGGACACAAAGCACCTTAGCTTCTGCTACACAGGTCCTTTGTCACGAAATGGGACATCAGTTTGGCGCAGGGCATACTTTTAATGCTGGGGGCGGTTGTGCCGGTTCATGGAGTGCGAATTCGGCAGTTGAACCCGGAGCAGGATCTACATTTCTTGCATATGCTAATTTATGCAGCAGTCCGGTAGATGTACGTTATATCCCAACCAGAGATATTCCATTTTTCCATGCAAGAAGTATGGATCAAATTTTAACCAAAATTCAAAACACTTCTAATTGCTATACAATTGTTACGAGTAGCAATATACCGCCTGTTGCTAATGCAGGCGTAGATATTACAATACCTAAAAATACACCTTTCAAATTAATCGGTTTAGGAAGCGATGCTAATAATACGAGTTTAACGTATACATGGGATCAAAATGATCTTGCGACAACCGATGATAGAGGAGCGATGGGCTCCACACTTGCTGGAGAAGGCGGTTATACCGCAGTCAACAGTACTACTGCACCGCTTTTCCGCTCACAATTCAGCAATGTATCAGGAGAGAGATATTTTCCTGCAATGGAATATGTTTTAAATAATCAGAATATTCCCCCTCTGCAAGCTGGAGAAGCATTATCTAATGTAGGCAGAGATATCAATTTGAGATTTGCGGTGAGAGATAACAATCCAACCTATGGCGGGATAGATTCGGATGATATTGTTGTGACAGTTTCCAATACGGGTCCCTTAAGTGTATCTTATCCCAACGCTTCAGGTGTTACGTTAAATGCAGGAAGCAATATCAATGTCACTTGGGATGTGAATAATACAAATACACTAAAAAATACGGTTAACATACTATTATCCACAGATGGCGGTTTAACATTCCCTCTTATTTTGGCAGAAAACACTCCGAATAATGGTTCTAAAAATATCACTATTCCAAATGTACCTTCAACGACTACAGCTAGAATAAAGGTTGTGGCTATCATCAACAGTAGTGCCGAGTTTTTTGATATATCAGATACCAATTTTACCATCAATTCTACTTGTGCTGCGTATGCTACCTATGCATATCCTACAGATGCTGTAACTGCAGTCAGTGGTTCTGCGCTAGCCAATCTGAATATGACTGCTCCGCAAGCTGTTGAATCAGAAATTTCCTCTTTTGTAAATAATTATTCCAATACTTCTGTGAGTATGCATAATTTAATAATTTATAACAATTCAAATCTGATTACTCCAGTTTTTCGTGATGTAAGAAATGGCATGGTTAAAAAGTTCAAGGTAACAATTTCCGGAAATTATGTTATCAATAAAAGTGCTGGATATATGATTTTGTCTTTAGCTTCGGGTAATCCTTTCACTACTGCCAATTTTGTAAGTTCTGGCGGATTTGTCAATGACTCCGGAAATGGCGTTTCGGTTTACAGCAGTACGAAATCAGCATACTTGACAGAAGGTACAGATTATTATTTATTTTTATCAAGTGCATCATCTTCAGGAGCGACACATACTATTACCATAGATGGACCAGGAAAAATGCTGTTTGAAACAATGCCTCCATCAGGTTACAGTTATCTATTTGCAGCCGTTGGAAATAATGGAAATATAATCACTACGAGTGCGACTGCAGATTTTACAACTTTACCGCCAGGAACATATACTATACAAGGTTTTTCTTATTTGAGCACCATTAATCCTTCAACGTTTGTTAACCAAACTTTCAGCAATTTGATTCTTGCCGGCAATTGTATTAATTTAAGTAAAAGAAACAGAAAATTAACTCTAACATCAACACTATCAACATCTGATCTTACTTATGATAAGGGAATAAAATTTGCACCCAATCCAGTAAACGATTTTCTGTATGTAATTACGAAGAAAAAAATTACCCACTATGATGTGTATGATATGTCTGGCAGAAACCTCCTGTATAAAAATAAATTTACTGACAAGATAGACTTCAGAAATTTCAGCAGTGGAAATTATATACTGAGACTGTATGAGAATCATGTGCTGGTACATCAGGTGTTAGTAATTAAAAAATAATTCTGAATAGAAAAATGGTGTTTAAATACGATTAATTTTGATTAAATCATATTTATTTTAGGAGGCTGTTCGATGAAAGATCAGCCTCTTTTAATGGAATCAAATTCGAATCTAAAACAAGCATTTGAAATGTTAGATTTATACAAGCTTCTTTAGTGTAGAATTTAAGATAAATAATGAACCTTGCCTGGCGTTTAGTAGTTCTGTATTTTTTGTTTGTAGAAAACTGTTTGTTATATTAAGTGCATTTAAACACAAAAAAAACGAAGTATTGGAATAAATTCACAGCCAACTATTACATGGTTCTAAAGGCGTAAAAATATTCTGAATACGAAATTACCAATTTGAGGAAAAAAAATCTACGTTTATCCTGCCAATACCATTGCTTTCCAACAATATATTTTCTGTTTTTGTTTCTAAGAATGTCAAATTTTTTACAATATATTGATGGTGCAAACGATCACCAATATTCATCTGATTTTATAATAAAAATTGTACTATTGACACAGATATAAACTGAGTTTCAAATTATTTAGATAATGATTAGGATGATAACGGAATTTGTAATAGTGACGAAACAGAGTGTCCTACCTCGAATGCAAGTTTATTCACGATACACAACCATAGTTGAATCAAATCTAATTATTATTGGAGGACAAATGTACAAGCTGCAATTTTAAGGATCCTTTTTAGGTGTGGTAACCCATCAGGTTAGTCAATTGCATCAAACAATTTATAGGTTGATAATATTTTGATGTTAGAATATAGTTCTTCTTTTACTGTTCCAATCAGTCTACTAAAATAATTCCGAATGCAATACTTAAATGCTACAGAATATGATCTACCTACATTTACGTAATTTTTTTTTCAGAAAATAACTGTGGATTTTATTTAAATACATTTAAGAAATCATAAATGGCTATGACTTAAATTGTAATAAATCCTAAAGTGTGCAATTTATAATCTAGAAGTACTATAGTTAAGAACCTTTATGAGTAATCTTAAACAGATAAACTAACTGCCAAAAATTATAACAGTTAATTTGAACAGATTTTTTTGTAATGGAAGCTCCTGATAATAACATATAAATATTGACCTTTGATAGCAAACCAACATATTCAAATATGTGTTTGAGCTAAAATACAAAAACCTCCATCGAATCTGATCAATGTATAAAATAATACTTAGAAATCAGCCAGATGAAGGTTCACTAAAATTTACCGGAATTTATATAACTAAGATATGAGAAATTTTACGATCAGATTAGTTGACATCTGGACAGCTCTGATTATTTAAACATTTCCAGCCGGATGATGTTCCTGTAAAATATACTTGCAAACAATCTAAAGTGATATTATAGACCATCATTCCTTCAAGTAGATTTCCTGCTGGTATTGCAGCAATTTCAGAAGAAGTTAATCTGTTAGGTACAAAACCTTTTGTCTTGGATTCTAAAACTGACCAAGCGCCTTTTCTTACCATCGGCCAGTTGCTATTATTTGCTCCGGCTCTTCCCAGTGAGGTGATGCCATGTTTCGAATCCAAAATTGGTGCACCTGCAGTAATTCCAGGCTTGTAGCACACACATATATTAACTGCACTATTTGCAGAGCTGCCAATACTTTGACCACCAGGAACTTGATTTGGTAAACCACCTGGACTTACAGTTCCCGAAATACTATTATTTGAATTAAGATTTGGATAGTTAATATTTGCACCTCCTTCAATCGAATCAGGACAGCCATCATTATCAGAATCAAATTCTAGACTATTAGGAATTCCGTCGTTATCACTATCGGCACAAACAGCCTGTCGTATCGTAATATCATCAATTGCAAAATCATTATCAAAACTGGATATACTGATATTTGATACCTCTAACCTGAAAGATGTTTCATTTCCGGAATTGAAGGTACCTGCCGCTTCACGCCAGTGTAAAGGGCGAATAATTGTTCCCGCAGGTGCCACCCGAGCATACATATCTCCGGTAGAATAATCAGCTACCATTACATTATCTGAATTTCTGAATACTCTTACCCGCAAATTGGCAGGTGAATTATTGTAAGGGGTAGTAACTGTAATAGCATTAATTGCCCATAATGAAACCCTGTATAGAGTATTTGTCTGCAATGGAACTAAATCCTGTCGATAAAATGTTGCGATTGTTGTGCTTCCGTTTACTGCAAGATAAGCATCGGTAAGATCTCCGGTGGTATGTCCATAAAGATTTTTCCAATGAAAAGGATGAATATTATTCGAATTATTGGCACTTGTAATAACATATTGACCTGGTGAAGAAATTGTTCCTGATGAACCATACGAATATCCATTCAATGGCGGATTAGGGGGAACGGTAAAATCTCGATAGGTAGTAGTTTGCCCAAAAGTTCCGCCGCTTTCTAAAGTATTTAGTGCAGGACCACATTCATCTGCATCAGTGATGCCGTCATTATCATTATCGACATCATTAATATCTGCAACTCCGTCACCATCTGTATCTCTACAGTCATTCACTGCATTGTTGGCTGAGTTGTTTACGCTTTGTCCCTGATCATTATTTACATCTGCGAGACCACCTAAATTAACGAGTTCTGGTACACCTTCTGCATCAACTGATCCTACTATTCTACCTTGTGCATTAATTTGATTCTGCTCCACATTTCCACCTCCTTCTATGGCATCAAAACATCCGTCTCCATCAGAATCCAAGTCCTGAAAATCTGGAATACCATCATTGTCAGTATCTTTAGTAACAGGTACACATGTACCAAACTGAAAATCGTCGTAATGAGCAATGCTCGTGTTAAGTGGAGTACCGTAAACATACACTCTGAAAGTATAGGTAGTACTTGGCAACAGGAGCTTTGGAGTAACTTTGCCGGAAGGCACAGAAACGTAATTATAGCTAGAAGATCCATCTGAAATTATTTCTAAATCTCTTAGCAGTAATTTGGTATTAGCTGCTGTCGCAAAGCCATCACTAGAAATTTCAACACTAATTTTATAATTACTTTCTCTATTGGTTTTTCCAAAACCAATTTTCCGGATTACCGTCCCTGCAGAAAGTGAAGAAGGAGTTGTAAACGCATATTGTACATAATCGTTATCTGTTTTTGCAGTCGGAAAAGAAGTATTTTCTACATTAGTTAAGAACCAGCTGTTTCCATTTGAGGTTGCTGTAAGACCTGTTCCAAAAGTAAAAGGGGCGGCAGATTGCACCACGGCATTATTATGAGCACCACCGTACGTAGGACTACCTGCTGGAGCATTAGACCACACCCCATCCTGATTTTGTGTACCCGATGGAGAATTACTAAACCATCCGGCATCGAACTGACCGGTACATGTACTTTCGTCCACATCAAAAATCCCGTCATTATCATCATCCAGATCCACGGCGTTCAAAATTCCGTCACCATCGCAATCATTTGTACTGGCAGAACATTGCGAATAGTAAAAGTTAAAATTAGAAATTATAAGGAAGAAAAGCAAAGTATATTTTATTTTCATAGAGTCAGTTATATTTCAGTATTAATAAGATTTTTCTTGAGAAAGCATTTCCATCTATCAGAGATTATTGTATGTATTTCGACAATTTTGTTTTATTGCAGACAGATCATTTAATTAGATCTCCAAAAACTCCACACCTTACCGTTAAATACGGCATATAATTTTTTGTTGGTGTCAAAAACAATCATTCCAGGTGCAGGATCTATAATATTTAGATGCGGATCTGATACCTTGGGCAAAACCATCGCCTTATTTGTATCTGATAAAATTAGAATCCCAGGTACAGTTGCTGTATTAGTGCCTATCGATACCTGTGCGTTTGAATTCTCGTTCAGCGGATTTTGCAAGGTTGCTCCATTTACGCCTGATATGGGATCAACAGTAGTTCCAGTATTATCAATTGAAAGATCTTTCCATCCGGCAGCATATTTCACTTTCACTTTGTGATCTGCTTGATTAAAAGCAATAGTTCCATTAACTGCTGTGGTCATAGCAGTTACGTCGGTTACCCAAGGTAATACCAATCCTCTATTTTCTGATCCGAACTCCAGAGAAACGGAAGGCGAAACAGTTGTTTTTCCGATGGCGACCTGTGCGCTCGTAAAAATAGATAATAAAAGCATTGAGAAAATTAATGTGTTTTTCATCATATTTTTTTAATTAAAATTTGTTTTCGTTAAATTTCCGGGGTCAAAAATATTTTAATCAAGAAAGATCGCATTAAAAATTATGTTAGTTTTTGTTACTAGTTGAATATTAAGTTCCCGTAAATTTGTTAGTTTTAAATTTTTAATTCATTGACATTCAATGTTATTTCAACTCATACTGTTAGTATATAGTTATCTCAAACATGACTGATTCTTACGGTAATTTTAGTAAAGACATTCATATTAAATATTTTTTTTTCCATTTTGCCAACGTGTTTCTACTGATATTAAATTTTTTTGACATCTGACTGTTATTTAGGTGATGACCCTTCTGATAATCGAGTAGCTCTAAAATAGCAGACTGATCATAGCAACGATGTTTTTGATTTTTAGAGGAAGTAATCTTACAGTGAGGAGGAAAAATTATATTATTGATTTTTATAACATCTGTTGCAGATAGTTTATTTTTTGATAGTATTTTTTCGCAGTCCCTCTGTTTTTCAGGATGTATTAATAGCAATATATCTTTATAGATGCGTACGTAATCTGGTCCCAGAAAATATTTATTTTTTGTCAGCATATTTTTCAATCCATTTGTATAATGTTGTTTTTGGTATACGGTAATCTTCAATTACTTGAATTTTTGTCTTTTGTCCTGTTGCTATCTGTTCCAAAACAAAATGTATGATTTCCGTTGTGTAAATATGTTTTTTAAATGAAGGTATTGCAGAAGATTGAGTTTTCTGAATATTGTTGTAGCATCTCGTTGGAGGAGAATACAGGATCAAGTGTTGTGAATAAATTCTGAAAAAATCATACTCCAGTAATTTGCTCCACCTGAGTAAAACATTAGAATTAAGGTCTTCAGATTCATACATACGATTAATCTCTTCCTCAGTAGTATTTAGAAATTTGCATATTCTGGAAATATCAATTTGACATTCTGCCACCCGTTTTTTAATAATATTTCCTATATCAATATTCTTAAAATCTTTCATTTCATTACCGTTTTAAAATTAACCTTCAGCACATTTGTACAATAAAATCGTGGGATGCCTATGGGAATTGTCGTATGCTGAAGGCACGAAGGAAAATGTATAAAACATGATACAATCGATTTAATTTTAATTTAAAAAAGCGCCTCCAACGTTGACACAAGAAAGTTGAAAAATTGTACATTATTGGAGGCAGGCTCTTACAATGTAAGTCCTTATCTATCATAAATATTTAGTAATTTTTGTAACAAACCAAATTACCATTATGATAACGGTCCAAAATTACCATCGGAAAAATGATTACTTCCACACAATCTGTTAAAAAAGGTTAGTTATGATGGATTATAAAAGCATATATTTGTTATGATTTTAATGTTAAAGTACTGAATGATAGTACATATCTTTATTAAATCATTAGTAATGGTTTTTTATTGATTTTTATATTATTTCAAAGATTATTTATCAAATAAAATACCTAAACTTACCATTCTAATACATATTCATGTTAACTTGTTATGAAAGTTCTTCTAATACTCTTTGCTTATTTGACGCTCACCTCATTTGGAAATGAGGAAGGGAATAAATATTTTGATACTATCACCAAAGAACTTTATGTTACAGCATCTGATCAAAAAAAAATAAAGCAGATTCAGATTCGTGAAAACAAAAAGTATGAAGAAAGTGGAGATAATAAGTTTCTGATCAGCAGTAAGTATGCGGAAGTTTATTTGCACACAAAAGATACACTTAAACAATTACCCTATGTCTACAATTTACTTAAAGTAAATAATGATCAATATGAATTTATTTCTATTGTGGGCAATTTTAATATTGCACTGCAGCTTGAAAATAATTCTCCCAACTTAGCAATGACCTTTCTTAATAAGGCAATTAGCTATAGTGAAAGCCTTAACACCAAATATTTTCTGGCTCATTTATACCACGCAAAAGGAAGGTTTTATTATAATGATAAAAAGTATTCTCAAGCTCAAAATTATTTTATTAAAGCCTTGCATACTTTCAATCCGGATGAGAATCTCTTTATCGCATCAATGCATAATAATTTTGCACTTATACATGACAAATTGAATCATAATAATCGTGCTATTCAAGAAACCGTAAAAGCGATTGCAATTTTAGAAAATGAAAAAAGACTAAATAGTAGTGAGAATCTTTTTTTAATGTCTCTGAGATATAATCTAGGATGGTATTATTTTAAAGCTAAAAATTATAAACAGTCAGAAGATTATCTTATTTATGCATTTGATTTTTATAAAAGCAGAAAAGATTCTTATCACGAAATTATCTTAACGGCTCAAAAATTATATGATCTTTATGATGCTACTCATCAAAGTGAAAAAGAAGAAGGTATTACAGATTATCTTTTAAAACTAGAAAATCAAGTGCAGAATGTTTCTGACAAGATCATACTGAATGAGATTGTTCAGAAAAAGTATTTAAAAGGAAGTGATCTCAAGAAGATAAAAGAGGTTTCTGAAAAATTACTGAAATTGAATCATGAATTTGATGCGGAGAATCTGGAAAAAACAAAATATGTTTCGGATGAATTGAACAAAATGATCATTAGCAATATCAATAATCAATATGATCACGATCTAATTATAATTAAAAGTAATCAGAGACTACTACTTACCATTATTGTATTATCTTTAATTATTTTCATTGTTATTATGCTGTATGTCAGAAATAAGATTTATAAGGAAAGAAAGATTGCGGAAGCGGAAAAAATTATTTTAGACAATAACAGGATAATTCTTGAGCAGGATATCGATATGCAGAAAGAAAAAATAAAAAACCTTCATCAAAATCTAAATCTTAAAATTGAAACAGAAAAGGCATTTTTAGAACATTTAAAAAAAGTGAAGCGTTCAAAGAAGATTGATACTGAAGAAATTTTAAAAGATTTAATGTTCAAGCTTAATAATCTGATGCAGATCGACAAGCGGAATTATGACTTGATGAATGAAACCAGTGTTGAAAACAAGGCATTTCTTCATAATCTTTCAGAGAAGCATCCTGTTCTTACCAATAAAGAGCTTCAATTGTGTCTCTACTTCAGAATGAATCTTTCTTCAAAAGAAATATCCGTTTTGGAAGATACTACCGACGGAACGGTAAGAGTTTACAAAACGAAGATTAAATCAAAATTGGGTATCTTAAGAGAAACTGACCTCAGTGAATACCTAAATACAATATGAATTTTTAGCCTCTTTTGATATTAAAATAATTAAAGTAATAATTCTCGGAAAATGATCGCCTATAATATAACGCATATTTAAGCAAATTTGGATATATGCGCTATTGTGTAGCGCGTAAAAATAAGTTAGTTATAATTACCAAAATTCCGCACAATAATAGAATGAAAAAAACAACACTCTTTATATTAATAATTTTGACTTTAAATTCTTGTTTTTTAGCAATTACTGGAGCTCCTCACAATCATTCTTATCGAGAAATTAATGGATATAGTAATTTGAATTTACATGTTCATTGTATGTATTTAAACAAAACATTTGAAATAAGAAATGCTAATCCTAATGACTCAGTCTACATTAAATCATCACATTTCAACAAACTAGCCGAAAAAGTCTCCTTTAATGAAAAAAAACGAAGTGATTCAATTAGATTTTATAATTTGAGAATTGGTGATATGAAATATCATAGAAATCTTACGAAGGATATCATTGAAATAATAATCACAAATCAGAAAAACGAAAAAGTATATAAATTTGTTGCTGAATCTAAAAGAATTGAAAAATGTGACTACAGATGATAATGTCTTCCAAAAACTATTTTCAAAAAGAGATAATAAATCAAAAAACGATCGCTAATCTTTATTCAATTCATTAATAAAGTAATTTTTGCTAGGAATCTTAGTAATATTAAAATTAGTATTATTTAAAATCCATAACAAATTATTTATACCTAAGCATATGATCCTATATACGATGTTTTCTTAAGTTAATAAGTTTTTCACCGGACTGAATCAAGATCACTAAAAAAAGTAAAAAAGCAATTCTAAATTTATTTTGCAAAAAAAGAGTAGATAGCATTGAAATAAATTCTGTATTCAGAAAACTGATGAGCAATGGTAAAATCATTAATACCAATAAAGACACCAAGCTGTAAATTGTCACATTAAGCCGAAGCTGTTGCTTCGTCTCAATTTTTTGCGTAATACTCTTTGCAAATCCGGGAGAAAAACTGTGGGTACTTTCTTTTTCAAGGTTGCTGCTCAAGAAATCGTAAATCTTTGAATCAGTATCTAATATTTCCTGATTACTGCTGTTCTCTTTCAGTCTTTCAATTATTTTTTTTCTAGGGATATCCATCTTTCTTTAATTTTTCTTTTAATAATTTTCTGGCACGGAGGAGGTATACTTTTATGGTTCCTTCAGGGAATTTAGTAATCTTCTGAACCTCCTGAATATTCAGCTCATCCAAATGATACAGTGTGATCACCGTTTTGTATTGCAATGGAAGTTCACGGATCAGTTTATTCAGATAGGCATCAAATTCTTTTCCGATGAGCTTGGATTCCGGCGTTTCTGAAGAGAACTGAAACTCAATGTTTTCGTCCAGATTATCATACTTTTTTTTAATATTTTTTTTCAGATAATTAATGGCAATATTATACGTGATCCTGGCAATCCAAGTTGATAATTTTGATTCTTTTTTAAATGATTTCAGATTTTCAAAAACTTTGATAAAAACTTCCTGTCCGACATCTTCGATATCTTCATCATTCGTAAGCATCCTGTTCAGAATAGAATAGACTAAATTCTGATATTGCTTTACGACGATCTGAAAAGCATTCAGGTTGCCTTTTAAAATATCAGAAATAACTTTCTCTTCATCGAACATATTCTATTAGACAGCATTATTTACTTTCGGTTACAATTTTCTAATATATTCAATATTTTGTAACCTGAAATACATTTCTTTGTCTATTGGTTAAATTATCTACAATGAAACATCTTGCACCCTTTATAGTAATGATCGCAATCTTAATTGCAATCTCCATCGTGATCGTAGTTTTAACTAATTATGATCTGAAAAAGAAGATACTGAACAAAGAAAATATAGATGATAAAATGTTTATCATTCTTAATAATCTGACAGGTTTCGGTTCCGAAATGCTAAAATGGGGAATTATTTTACTCTTTGGAGGAATAGGACTTATCGTGCTGGAATTTCTTCCGTACAATGAAAATTCGTCGCTTCCTTATGGAGTGATGACGGTTTTTGTCTCGCTCGGTTTCCTTACCTACTATTTTCTGATGAAAAATCACAAGAAATAGATTTCCCTTTTAAATAATCAATCTTAGCATTCCACTTTTTTTAGAACAAAAACCTTGTTCTCAGGATTGCTATGTCCAAATTTCAAAACAATAATTATGAAAACAAAAATAATTTCAGCACTATCTTTCATCCTGTTATTCAGCAGTTTAAATGCTCAAAAGAAAATGAGAGATTCTCTAGTGCTCCAACAGGAAACTTCGATCAAGGAAGTTATCATTGATGGCAAAAAACCTTTAATCAAAACTAAAATTGATGGTTTGGTTTATAATGTTCAGTCGGATCCGGAGAGCAAATCTAAAAATCTTCTGGAAATGATGAAAAAAATGCCTTATCTCTCATTGGATGCTAACGAAAACATTCTTTTCAAAGGCAATACCAACTTTAAAATTTTGATCAACGGAAAAGAAACACAGCTTCTTACCAATAATTCCAAAGATGTTTTGAAGAGTATACCTGCAAGCTCGATCCAGAACATCGAGATCATTACCAATCCGTCTTCAAAATACGATGCTGAAGGTGCTTCCGGCATTATTAATATCATTACAACAAAGAAAATGAAAGATGGTTACAACGCTTCTGTCAATCTTGGATCAAGGTTTCCAAAACAAGAACAGAACGCAGGATTTTCTTTGAATATTAAAAAAAATAAATTAGGAATTTCGGCTTACGGTGGTGGTTTTCTTAAGAACAATCCTGAAATCGGTTATCAGAATTCTCAACAGACAGTTTCCAATAATTTGCAACAAAATGGAAGAACTTCAGGCAAAGGAAGCGGAGGATATTTTAATGTCAATGTCAGTTACGAAATCGATAGTCTGAATCTGTTGAACGTTCAGCTGGGTTCCAATTTTATGTACTACATATCAAAAGACCATTTTGATTCCAGTTTTTTTCAGCAAAATAATCTAATTGAAAATATAAATTCTGTAAGCAATTCAGACAGTAACGGAAAAAGCTTTGAGGCTTCTGCCAATTACCAGATGGGTTTCAGAAATGACAAAAGCCAGCTTTTAACATTCTCTTACCGGTTCAATAATTATGATAACAAGATTAACAGTAGTACAGATTTTCAGAACAGACTGAACAATATTTCTAATTTTCTCAGTCAAAACAATGATAGTCAAAATAGTGAAAATACATTCCAAGTCGATTTTATAAAGAATATTAAAAAAGTCTATCTGGAAACCGGTATTAAGGCTATACTCAGGAAAAACGCCAGTCAATATACATCAGTTCCGCAAAGTCTTATAAACTCAGATGAATTTTCAAATCAACAGAATATTTACGGAGCTTACATCACCACAAAGTTTAGTTTGTCCGAATGGAATTTTCAGACGGGTTTGAGATTGGAAAGTACAGACACCAATGTCAATTTTACTTCTACCCAAACTAAAGTAGATCAGAATTATTTAAATCTGATCCCAAATATATCCATCAGTAAAAACTGGAAAGAACACCACGGTATCAGCTTCGGGTTTTCGCAACGAATCAAAAGACCGGGAATTAACCGTCTGAATCCTTTCGTCAATCAATCAAATCCATATTTTCAGATCAGTGGGAATCCTTATCTGAAACCTGTTATAAACAATGATCTGATGGCTAATTATTCCTACAACCATAAAGTAAATCTGAACCTTGGATTGGGATATTCCTTTTCTAATAAAATTGATCTCAAAGTTTCAAGCTACGATTCGGCGATAAATACTACCAAAACCACTTACGAAAATTCAAGCAGCGTAAGCCGGCTTGCTTTGGATTACAACCTGACTTACCCATTTACAAAGAAACTGACTTTTGGTGTGAACGGAAATGCAGCTTACTATTTTATAAAGGGTAAAGTCAATAATATTGAAACTGAAAATAATCTTTTCACCTACTATATCTACCTCTCAGCCAGTTATCAGTTTGAAAATAATTGGAATGTCAGTTCAAATATTGAAATCACCAGTAAGATGCCAGCAGGCCTTCAAAGTAAGACAAACGCTTTTACGGGTTCATCTTACAGTTTCAGCAAGCGTATTCTGAATAATCAACTCTCATTCTCAGCATATATCAATAATCCTTTTAATATGTTCAGAAAAGCCATTACTGAAACTAGTGGAACTGATTTCTACCAGAACAATTATACTAGGGATTATCACAGGTCATTTGGTTTCAATATAAAGTATCAATTTGGAAAACTCAAAGACGCGATCAAAAATACAAAGAGAAAAATTGAAAATAATGATCTTGCCAATTAAGGGTTCTATGATGTAGAAGTTTTTTAATTTTATCTGCTGCTATCTAATGAGCAGCGAAGAAATAGCTCAGCTTCTAGCACTAAAAAGATTCAATTAGTAAGAATTTTAAAATAACTATAGAAATAAATTTTAATTCATCAAACTTAAATTAGCTAAAGTTTAAAATTAACTGACTTAACAACAAAAATCTAATGAAAAAAATATTCTCATTACTTTTAACCATCCTGATAAACAAGCAAATTTTTGCTCAGACTGAAAACTACAAAGCTAAGATTGATGAATTTCAGACAAAATATAATGCCGGAAAATATGATGAAATTTTTCACAGTTTTTCGACAGAAATGAAAAAGACATTACCTTTTGAAAGCACAAATGAATTTTTAAAAAGTTTAAAATTGCAAGCTGGTAAAATTGAGAATAAAGAATTCATCAAATACGAAGAGGAAACTTATGCAAGTTATAAAACCAAATTTGAAAAGGCAGTTTTGTCAGTTAATATTTCACTGAATGAGAATAATCAAATTGACGGACTTTTTATAACACCGTATAAAGAATCTGCTACATTAGAAGCGAACAATATTGCAAATGTTTTAAGTAGATATCCAAAAGAAATTGCCCAGATTGTTTATTCAAAGGCGAAAGATTTTCCAAATAGTACCCAATTATCCATTGCCGTCATTAAAAATAGAAAAACAAATTACTACGGAATTATAAAGGAAAATGATTCTATAAAACCAATTGAAAATCAACGCAAGGTCTTTGAGATCGGTTCTATTACTAAAGTTTTTACCTCCACAGTTTTAGCTTCTTTGGTAGAAGATAAAAAGATCAATTTAGCTGATCATGTCGATAGTTACTATCATTTTAAATTCAAAGAGAATACTAATATTAGTTTTGAAAGTTTAGCCAATCATACTTCCGGACTGCCTCGCTTACCCGAGAATTTAGATTTATCAAATGAATCTAATCCCTATCAAGACTATGGCAAGAAAGAACTTGAAAATTATCTTAAAAATTCATTGACGCTTGAAAATAAGCCCTCAAAATCTTATGCTTATTCAAATTTGGGAGCAGGATTATTAGGATACACTTTAGGTTTATCTCAAAAAACAAGTTTTCAGGAGTTATTAAAGAAAAAAATTTTTGATAAATATAAAATGATGAATTCTTTTACCAATTCGCAGAATTTGGGAGGAAAATTGATAAAAGGGTTAGATATAAATGGAGAAATAATTCCAAATTGGGATTTTGACGTTTTATTTGGTGGTGGCGGAATCTTATCAACGACAGAAGATTTAGCAAAATTTGCAGCAGCACAGTTTAATTCTAAAAACAAAGAACTTGCATTAACAAGAAGACCTACTTTTGACATCAGCGAAAAAATGAAAATCGGTTTAGGGTGGCATATTTTAAAATCAGAAAATGGTCAAAATATATTTTGGCATAACGGTGGAACAGCTGGATATTCGTCTTCAATGACTTTAAGTACTGACAACAAAACAGCCGTAATTATCTTATCAAATGTTTCGTCATTTAATCCTATTGAAAATATTGATCCAATGTGTTTTGAATTGATGCAGGAAATTAAAAAATAGTATGATATCTGAAACAAATTATATATTTAGCTTCGTTGAGAGTCAATTTTACATATGAAAAAAAGATAATATATTTAAACAATCTCAAAAAATAATTATACACTCATTTTTTTATCAAGAACAAACAGGCTTATAAATCATAAATCAATAATTATGAACTTAAAACATTTTCTTCTAACCATTGTCTGCACGTTATTTACTATTCATACCTTTGCACAGCAATCCGACCAAATAAAAGTCAAATATTATTATTTAAAAACTTGGGGATTTTTAAAATACTATCATCCAGCGTTAGCTTCAGGAAGGATTGATGCTGATAGTATTTTTTTAAAAAATTATGAAGCTGTAGATAAAATTAAGAATGCCAGTCAATTAGACGCTATACTTTCCGGAATGATCAGCAACTTAAATTTTGGGCAAAGCTTTAAACCCGCTCCTACAAAATATTCTGTCACAGAAATGGCTCAAAACGTTAACCAAAATTGGTTTACGAAAGAAACGTTTCTTTCAGTGGATCTGCGTAAAAAGCTGCAATATATTTACAAGAATCGCTTCGTGGATGATAACCATCACTATTATACGCCAAAACATTTCTCTACTGAAATCCCAAATGAAAAGGCATACGCTTTTCCAGATTCAATTGCTTTACCCTATGATTACCGGATGCTGTCTTTGGCTAAAATTATGGCTGGTGTAGATTATCTCTTCCCACACAAATATCTCATGAATTCTGACTGGGACAAGATTTCCAGGGATGCTGTACCATTGTTTGCAAAAGCTGATACACAACTCGCTTATGAAACGCAATTACTTAGACTGGTAGCACCTTTAAATGATACTCATGCCCTTCGGTTTTATAAGGAAATGAAAAACTGGAAGACTATTCTAAAGATAAAGTTTTACCCACCTTTTGATTATCAATTAGTCAATAATGGCTCCAAGGTGGTGGTTACTAAAATTATCATTCCTGAATTGTGTAAACAAGCCGATATTAAAGAAGGCGATGTGATCACCCATGTTAATGATGAAACGATAAGTAAGAGGGTGGACTTTATCGGGGAATATCTTTCAGCTTCAAATCCCAATGCGCTAAATTCTCGTTTAAGCCGATACTTGGATAATCTGCTGTTCCCAACCGATAAACTGCATGCTAAACTATTATTGACGCGTGGCAGGAATATTAAAAAAACAACTGTTGAGTGGGTAAGTAAACAGGACGACTTCAAAAAAGTGTCTGCCTATATTAATAACAAACTTGCCGGAAGTAAATTAGGCATTCAACCTGAATATGCAGCCCCTGGTATCGTGATCTTCAGATCTAATCAAACGACTCGATTTCTTGAAAACCTGCCAGAAGACAAATTGAAAACTGCTATGGATTCTATTTTTATTCAAGCAGGAAAGCAAAAAGGCATCATTTTAGATATGCGAAGCTATCCGGATTGGGGCGGTTTCTATTATATGATGTACAATACTTTTGGAAATGATAAAAGTTTGTTTGCCAGATATTATAAGTTGGATAAACAGCATATAGGGATGTATAAACAATTAACAGATAATATAGAATATTATCCGCAAACAGCACGACCCGGAAATCTTACAATGAATGCAAAGATTGTTATTTTAGTAGATGGTGAAACCCTTAGCGCTGGTGAATATTATACCATGTTTTTACAGCACATGTTTCCTAATGCCATTACAATCGGTAGTCAAAGTGCTGGTGCAGATGGCGATGATAAGGAGATTATTCTACCAGGTGGATACAAATTTCCGTTTTCCGGCAATGCCATTTTTTATCCAGATGGAACTCAGACCCAGCGTAAAGGCGTTAAGATCGACAAATTTGTTTACCCCACTATATCCGATGTTGCTAAAAATACAGATACTCAGTTAAATGAGGCGATAAAATGGATTAATCAATAAGTGGTAACAGAATTTTAAATGGTTAATAATAATCTCAAAAACTGATTATATTAAATGTTAAAAACAATTCCCTTTTTACTATTTGGGTTTTCATTAGTTTTCTCACAAACACCTATTGAAAAATGCAAACTACCACAGTCGCATTACGAAAATATTTACTCAGTAACGGTTGATGATGTGAAGTGTTTAGCTGAAAATTCACCCCAACCCAATACGTTGTTTTTCACCTTTGCAAGTTGGTGTACACCGTGTATCTATCATATACCTTCTTTTTTCGTCATAGAGAAATTTTATAATGTTGATCTTTATGTTTTGCTGATTGATCAAGAAAACAATAATTTCACAAAGCAATCAAGAGACATGGTTTTGGAGACCTATCCTGATGCAAAAATTCTTGTTATTAAAGATATAGAAAGTAGAGGGAAATCTAAAAAGTATAAAGATTTTCTTAAAAAAATTACTCCTGCACAATTTGAAAATATTGATGATATGTCAAAATTTATCCTTTTAAACCGAAAAGGAGAGGTACAGTTGGTAACCAATTGGAAAGACTCTAAGGATGATCCCGATTGGAAAGATGATAAACCGATGGTGAAAAGGATTGTTTTGCCATTATTAGAAAAAAAAACGCAAACTAACCAATAAGATTTGTACGTTGTATACGGGCTTTAGTTGTCCGTTCTTCGTGTGATCTTCCTTCATTCTCATAAAAGTAGCATCTTTATCGGTTTTATTGTAAGAGCTTCATTCTTTCAAAATTCCCTCCTGCAGCTCATACTTTTCAAGGTTTTTCTCAAAGTTGTTTTTGATATAGTTCAGCTTCGTTTTTGCTTTGGTTTTTCCTTTGTCCGAAGTAGTTTTTCCGCTTAGTTTTTGATTGATATTTTCAACGGTCTGCCGGATCTTTATCTTCATCCGCAGCAATGCTTTGGGCATAAGTCCAAAGTTTTTCAAGTCGTTGAAGCATTTTTTCTCTATCGGTTTTGATGGATTTTCCCCAAACAAAAGTATAACGGTTGGCTTGTGCTTATATCTTTGTACCGTGCGTGTAGACTTGCTTTAAAGTAATCAATCCTTCTTCTGCCAAAAGCAAAACCACCTGGGTTAAAATATCCTTAAAAGCAGACTGCAATTTTTGACTTCTGAATCTTGCAACAGTGTTATGATCAGCAATATTCATATTGGAAAGCCACATAAAAAGAAAATTTTCACGCATCGCCTTTTCTATTTTTCTTGACGAATAAATGTTTTCCATATAAGCAAAAATCATTACTTTGAGCATCATTACCGGATTAGTTACCAACAATGCTAATCTGCATTTTGAGATTATTTATTCCGATGAAGTCGTTCAGATTAAGCTCAAAACTGGGTGAAAAAAAAATTAAATGATAAAATATTAAAATCATCGCAAAACCTTAAATAGCAGAGCGTATTATAGTAGATAAATGCCACTCAAAAAATGAGTGGCATTTTGTATTGATATCACCTATGCAGAAAACGTGATTAATATCATTTTACTTAATTTTAAGATGAATCTCATTAATAAGTTTCGCACTGATGAGATCTTTATTTTTAACCCTAACTTTCTGATGCCTTCCACCCTCTCTTTCATATACTTCTATTTCCAATATCTGATCTTCCAATAATGTGAATTGATCAAGAAGATAAACTACCTTTTCATCGGATTGATGATTGATCGTTTTAGTGACTAAATACTGACGAATCGGTGTCAATACTTTATCCTGAACGACGGTACGTTTAAAGTTCTTCTTGTCAATAATTTTAAAGCTGACAAAATCGATATCGTACGGAAGATTACTTTTATTTCTTAATTTGAGTACGAAATAAAATTTCCCTTCGTGTATGTATAAAGAGTTGAGAAGAAAATGAATTCTAAAGCTTTTTGAGCCAACATGTTTGATGCTGCCCTTTGGATTTTCGTGCAATGTCTTCATCAATAGCTCTGTCAATGAAGCTGATTCTCCTTTAAGATCTTCCAGTAACACTTCTGTTGAATATTCTTTTTCATGCTGTCTTTGCAGTTTGAGAAGATCATAATTTAAAGTGTCAGGATAGGAACTGTAAAATACATCAAAGTTGTAAAATTTACCATCCTGCGTAATCACGGAGAAATTGGTTTCCTCTTCAAAATCTCTGATGCCTGCTTTAATTCGTAAAACATTTCCTACATCTTCAGCTTTGTTGGCAATGAGATTTTCACTTCCCAAATCAACATACCGGATGGGTGACGGGAATATTAAATGGGTCGTCTTATTGTAGGTGACTTCCATTTTATACGGCTCTAATCTGGCTTCGTTGAGTGAAGCAAATTGAGGCATTTCCTGAGCAGTAAATACGCTCATTGAAAACGCAGTAAGGATGAAGATCATCCATTGTTTCAATATATTATTCATTGTTGTTATTTTGTTGTTACATTATTTTTTTGAGACCAGAAAAACCTGATGCCCTGCTTTCACAGTAACTTTCGGAAGTCTGACCTTTTTTTGGAAATATCCCGATACACCCTGAACAACTCCTTTTGTTAAGTCTGCCGCAATCTGCTGTCCCGCGGATTGAGTCATCATAATATTCGTTCCCGAATTCTGTCCCATATTTGCTAAGATATCAGTGGCTGCATTTTGTTCCGGGGAATAAGGAATATTAAGTCCCAACTGCCCGTCGTTATCATGCACATTAATATCAACCTGCTGAATATTTCCATGGTATTCAATGGTTGAAATTTTCAACATTAACCTTCCTTCCTGAAATTTTGCAGTTGCTTTGAGGACAGTGCCTTCCGAGATGAAAGTCTTTGCTAAAAGCATCGGCTGAGAAAGCCTTAGGGTGACCATACTTTCGGCAGTAATGATTTTTGTTTCATGGATCACCCCCCTAATGCTGTTTGGATTGGAAATATTATTTCTTTCTTTACTGCTTTGCAGATCGGTGAAACTGTTTCGATGAAAGCTTGCTAGAAATGCACTGTCACTGACTTCACGGTACAGACCGGATACAATGTTGTTTCTAGCTGGTATGACAGTAGTCACTTGAAGTTTCTTCTCATCATCCTGCTTTTCACGAACTTTTTTTTCTTCTGATTTTTCTGAGCCGGAATTCGTCGGAAGATACTTAGCAGCCATCTGATAAGATTTCTCCATCAGCTCAAGCTGATCATTAATGCTTGTTCCAACAGGTGCCGAATCTTTCTGTGATGATTCATTCTTCAATCTGGTGATTTCTCTTTTCAGCTGGCTGACTTCCTGATCATTACGGCTGTAGAAAGAGCCTAATGTTTGCTGTGCATTTCGATAACTGTTAACTGCATTTTGGTCACCGGATAACATTCCGTTTTGACTACCTTGAGTTTGATCATTTACAGTTTGTGAATTTCTATTTTGTGAGGTCACAGGGTCTGTCCAGTAATCCGACAGTGTTGTTAAAGCATTTTTTTTCTCTTCATTTTTCTGCTCTAACAATTGTTGTTCGTAAGCTTTTTGCTTATCCGACTGTAATTTATCTTCTGCTGCCTGGGGAATTGCTGAATTAAAACCGATATCTTCAAGAATTGTTTTTTCCTTTGGTTTAAAAATAAGATATAGGCATCCTGCAAAGACCACTGCCATGAGAAAATAAATTAATGGTTTCTTCAGTTTTTCGAGCTGTTCTTTTCTGCTTTCATGAAGTTCATTGTTCGATGACAATCCGGAACTTCCTTCAGTAACCCGCACTTGGGTTGTATTCTGATCTTTCATTTTGTTGCTTTTTGATCGATGTTGACTCCTGCCGGAATGTTACTGATGTGACCACCAATTGGAATTGATTTACTGTGAGCCGCACTCCACCAAATCTGTACAAATGCAGCGATAGTGAACAAAGTATACACTGCAAAAAAGATTTTGGTTAGTATTCGTTGACGTGCCTCCGGCAACGCTTTCCACTTCTGCTCTGCATTCAGAACCTGTTGATCGATTATTTGTCTAAACTTTTTCATAGGTTCTGATTTTAACGGTTAACTGTTTCAACATCTTTGTTCTCGACGACGTTGAATTTTTCAATGGTAAATCCCTGAGGGTTGCTGTCTGATCTGACTGAGTTCACTAAGAAACAATTTGTTATCAAACTACGTATGGTCAGATTACTGGATCTGATAATAAATTGACGGGCAAATGTTTGAACTTCGTAAGGATAGCTGTTGAAATTGGCAACCACACTGTCGACTTCAATTCTCTGCTGGATATTTCCCGAAATAGTTCGGTTGTAATAGCCTTTTTCAGAAAGGTCTTTGTAATAATTGAAGGCTGATTGGTCTGCCAGATTAAAAGCTCTTTTGACGTTGCTCTCAATCGCATTTTTATCAGGAGCAATCGTAAAGAAAAGCTCATGAAAACGCCTTACATGTTCTCTTGCCTCTACAGGACGATTGATGGACATATCCTGAGAAAGCGCAACCATCAAAGATTTTCCGTTATCCAGAACATAGATCTTCTGTCGCTGTTCTTCTGCAAATTGGTAAGATTTAAAGATGACCAGCCCTACTACTCCAAAACATAACAGGGCAAAGACAAAGGTGAATAACCTGATCTGCTTGAAACTGTTTTCTATATTTCTTAAAGTTTTAAATTCCATTGTTGTACGATTTTATTTTAATAATCTTCCTGAAATATTTCCTGTCGCTGACCCTGCAGCCGCTCCGGCAATGTTTCCGGATTTCTGTGCAGTCTGGTTGACGTTTCTCGTGAAGTTTCCGGCTCCACCTGCCTGTATGACCCAGCCTGTTACCGTAGGAATGGTAAAATATCCGATGATGCCAATGATCATGTAAATAATGTACACGGTGTTGGAGGTATCGGGAATGAAGTTGGGGTCAGCCAGCATCTCAATATCTTTTTCAATGATTAAGGATTGAATCTTGGCAAGGATTGCACTAAACATGTCGGCAACAGGAAGCCATAAATACACACTGATGTATCGGGTAAGCCATTGGGTAAGGGTACTCTGAAATCCATCCCAGACCGATATAGCAAATGCGATGGGACCGAGTATCGATAAAACAATGAGGAAAAATGTTCTTATGACATCAATCACCAGTGCTGCAGACTGAAACAAAATCTCGAGAAATTCCCGGAAACCGTCTCTGATGTCTTTTTTAATGGAGAACATTTCTCTTTCGATGTACATTCCGGACATGGTGACCAAATCTGAAGGAGACCAGCCGAGTGCTTCCAGTTTTTTGTCAAATTCTTCATCGGAGATCAGATAGGCCATTTCAGGATTTCGAAGCATGGCTTCTCTTTCCAATAGGTCTTTTTTCTGCTGGAGTTCGTTGAGATCCAACACCTGATCTTCCAACATGGAATGGCTACCCTGAACGATGGGACTTAATACGCCGTTAATGCTTCCAAGCACAAGCGTTGAAAAAAACATGATGCAAATCCCAATCGCAAAAGGTCTTAACATCGGAAACAGATCGATAGGTTCTGCTCGGCTCAGTGCCTGCCATACCTTGATCGCTACGTAGAATAAAGCTCCTAATCCTGCTACGCCTTTGGCAACTGCTGCCATGTCTGCGCACAGCGGCATCATTTCTTCGTAAACATTACGAAGCAGTTCGTGTAAATTATCGGATTCCATCTTACCAGTATTTTTGATTGGCGGTACCATAAAGGTTCAATACTCTCTGCGTGTTGTTCTGTTTTTTTGCTCGTAGATAGCTTACAGAAATGTTCTTATTGGTGTAGTAGCGAACCAGATTATGATAATCTTTGACTTCTTTGTAGACACGGTCAATGATATCCATTCTTTCTTTGTCATTCAGGGAAAGGCTGCTGGTATTGACAATCTGCTTTAAATCTTTCAGCAGTTCAGTGCTCTCGTTCAAGAGTTGAGAATAGCCATTGGCAATGGCTGTCAGTTCCTGTGCATTGAAATTGGGGTCGTTCAGCATCTTCCCGAAATTATTGACATACATTTCCGAGACATCGCCGACCATCAATACGGTCTGCTGAACTTTTCTGGCATCTTTGACCAAATTGTTGACTGCTTTGAGTTTGTCGTAATACTCCTTTCCCTGTTCGTAGACTTTTTTGACTTCATTAAAGTTTTTAACGACATTCGAAACGGTGTTGGAAGTCTGCACAATTTCATTGGCGGAGTTCAGAATTCCTGAAGCGAGATTGGCTGGATCGGTCACTACGAATTGTGCTTTTAATGAGGTTGTTGTAGCGAGAACTGCTACCATTAGGGTTTTAATGATTAACTTTTTCATTGCTTTTAATTTTAATTAATTGATTAATTTTCTTTGTTTGATTTGATTCTTTTTAAGGAAATCCTCTTGATGGCGTGTTCGACATTGCCACCAAGTTCTGAAGCCAGATTCATGACTTCCAATTTTTCAGTTTCCTCGGTGGTGTATGCGAGATATTCTTCGGTGGAAACTTCTGTAGCGTAGACTGCGGAGTGGGTTCCGCCCAATCCGATCCAGACTTCTTTGTAGAGTCTTTTCGGATCATTGTTCATATTGATCGAAAGTACCTGAGCTTTTTCTTTATCCGTAAGTCCCAACATTGCCTGAATATCATCGAACTTGTTCATGTACTTTCGCTGATCCAGTAAAATCTTACAGTCTGAATTGTTAATGATGCTTTCCTTGACAATCGGTGATTGAATAATGTCATCTACTTCCTGTGTTACGACAATGGCTTCTCCAAAGAATTTTCTGACGGTCTTGAACAGATATTTGATATATTCTGCCATCCCTTCTTTTGCAATCGCTTTCCATGCTTCTTCGATCAGAATGAGCTTTCTGATGCCTTTCAGTCTTCGCATTTTATTAATGAAGACTTCCATTATGATGATGGTCACAATTGGAAAAAGAATTTTATGATCTTTGATCGCATCGATCTCAAACACAATAAACCGTTTGGATAGAAGATCAAACTGCTTGTCTGAATTGAGCAGGTAATCATATTCTCCACCTTTGTAATATGGTTCGAGAACATTTAGAAAGTTGGCGATGTCGAAATCTTTTTCACGTACTTTTTTCTGTTCCAGTACTGCCTGATAATCATCTTTTACGTAGTCGTAAAAGCCATTGAATGATGGTTGATGTTCCGCTTTTTTGATCTGCTCGATATAGCCACTGACGGCATTGGACAAGGCTACTTCTTCCGATCTTGTAGGCGGTTCATCATCTCTTTTCCATAAGGTTAAAATCAAAGTTTTGATACTTTCTCTTTTTTCAATATCAAAGATTCCGTCATCGGTATAGAAGGGATTAAAAGCAATCGGATTGTCTTCAGTGTAAGTGAAATACACGCCGTCCTCTCCTTTCGTTTTACCCTTAATAAGTTCACATAATCCCTGATAGGAGTTTCCGGTATCTACCAGTAAGACATGAGCTCCCTGTTCATAATACTGTCTCACCATGTGGTTGGTGAAAAAAGATTTACCGCTTCCTGAAGGTCCGAGAATAAATTTGTTACGGTTGGTGATGATTCCCTGCTTCATCGGAAGATCGGAGATATCAAGATGAATGGGTTTGCCGGTAAGCCGGTCGGCCATCTTGATCCCGAAAGGTGATAAAGAGTCCTGATAATTGGTTTCCTCTGTGAAGAAACACAAAGCCGGTTTGATGAAGGTGTAAAAGCTTTCTTCACTTGGAAAGTCTCCCGCATTTCCTGGAATTCCCGCCCAGTAAAGAGTGGCAGTATCCGTGGTATTGTGTCTGGGTTTGCATTCCATTAAGGCTAAGGCACTACCAATATCATTCTTCAGTTGTTTCAATTCGTAAGGACTATCTGACCAAGACATTACATTGAAATGGGCTCGAATGGATTGCAGACCATATGAATGTGCTTCGTTCAGGTATTTTTCAATCCACTCTTTATTGATCTGATTGGCTCTGCTGTATCTCGCCAGTGAGTGCATGTTCCTTGCAGACTTTTCAAATTTGCTGAGGTTATCATCGCTGTTGTCAAGAAAGAGATATTGATTGTACATGTGATTGCAGTTCAGTAAAAGTCCCACAGGAGAAGCAAATGACAGCAGGCAATCGCTGCGGTCTGTACTCAGTTTTTCATAGCGGCTGTGAGAAGATACCGTTCCGGGAACATCATCAGTATCAGATAGTGTGTGCATGCTGATCCGGTTATTGCCGATTCTCATTTCTTCTGCACCCAAGTTGATGTCCTGAAGGGATGGATTGATTTCTCTGGATAAAGTAAGGTACTGCTCCAAAAGTCCTGACTGATCTTTTGTTCCGGTGATTTCATCTTCTGTCATTCTTTCCAATCTCACAAAACCGCTGTCATTCATAATTCTTTCGAACTGATCGACCGCTTCCATAAATCTGCTGATCAATTCTTTATCCCTGATCTCTTTGGGAATGAGTTTACCTTTGCATAAGGAGGAGAAATTGCTCTGCATTCTCATCCGTTCTTTGCTGGTTTTTGTAATAAAGAGATAGCAATAATGATTTAGAAAAGGTCTTTCATTGAAATGTCTTTCAAATGATTTAGACAGAAAATTCTGATCCTCTTTTGACAAATCGGGATTGTAATTTTCTTTAATAAACCAATCCTGCTTATGAACGATACTATAATCAGGTAATGTTTTGACTGCCTTGAACCATGCGGAATGGATGGCCTCATATTCTGCGGAAGCAACGGTGAAAAGCTCGGGTAGTCTCACTTTGAAACAAACCGTAACATCAGCATCTTTTGAAATGATGCAGTTTTCTTCCACTGCTAATAGTGGGAACCTGCTTTCCAAAGTTGCTGCTTTTGATGTATTTCTCATGCTGCAGCTTTTTTGGAATTAGATTTTAGATATCTGAAGACTGACTTTCGGCTGATGATGTATCGGGGATGCTTTATCTTCGCACCCAATTTCATTAGTCCGTGTTCCCCATATTTCCTGTTTAAAGAGAAAGTCTGCCAGATCAGTACACTGCTGGTGATTCCTCCAATGGATAAACAGATGTAGGTATTAACTCCTGCCATGTAAAGAATCATGACCAAAACCAAAAGTCCGAGCAATCCTCCTGCGAAGATGAAGAGATACTGCGCTTTTAGTCCTTTGAATTCGACGGTTCTTCCAATTCCTTTATTGATATGATAAATATTCATAACATTGATTTTTTAAAGGAAGAATGAACGGAGAATGGTAGCGGCAACAATCAAAAAGATACACGCACCGAACCAGCTTGCTGCAGTTTTGCTGGTGTCAGGATCGCCACTGCTGAATTTGTTGTAGACTTTTACCCCTCCGATGAGTCCTACTACAGCTCCGATGGCATAGATAAGTTGCGTAGCCGGCTCGAAATAGGAAGTCACCATCTGGGTGGCTTCATTGATTCCGGCAGTGCCGTTGCCTTGGGCGAATGTTTGAGATGCGGTGAATAAAAATACACTGCAGATTAGAATTTTGATCTTTTGTTTTTCCATGACTATAACACTTTAGATTGTCGTTATCTGTCCACGCCTTGTGAACTTCTGGACAAAGGTGTTATGGAAATCGATCCTTGGTTAAAAAGTGGCAGCATGTTGAATTGCTTGGCAGAGAATGACCTTTGAACGAACAGAAAAAAGGTTCAGTTATTAATTATTTCGAATAAACCTTTAGTTAACCTAATTGTATTATTTGTAGCTTTAATGCTTGACAAGCTATTACTAAGAACCCAGGAAGAAAGTGATTGGAGAAATAAGAATGGCTTTGAATTTCAAAGTTTTTAAAGAAATTGTGATCACACAAAAAACCCAGCTAAATGCTGGGTAAAAACTAATAACCATGAAAACTCAATTAAACATGAGAATCGTTTCTTTTTGAAGCAATAAACAAACCAAAAACACATAATTTATTCTTAAAATAAGTTATTTTTATGTTAAAGAAAAATCTCAACAACACGGCTTTTTATAAAAATTGATCAATATCAAAATCCTTTAAATGGACTTTTGGGAAGGTGGCAAAATCATCAGTAGTGTCAAGGGACGCAATGCTGGAATCTAATAATTCAGCTATTTTATCTGCACCTTTTTCAATAGAATTTTCTAATAAATCTAATAATAGTGTGCCTTCTATCCTTTGTACATGGTGAAGGATGACCTCCTTTTCACTGGGTTGCAATTTTTCCTTTTGCAGCATCCTACTGGCAGAACCCAGATCTTCAAATGTCGCTCCAGTGGCGAGGTCTTGATCGTCAACCAAAATACCATACTTTTTCCACCCTTCTTCCTCCTCTTCAAAATCAGGTTGTACAGCAAAAATTACCTCTAACTCTTCCTCCGGAATTTGAATTTTTACACTTTCATTTTTGACAAAATCTTCATTGAAATTTTCAGGAGTTTCACTAGGATTATTAAAAACAGTGTGCTTTATTACCTGTTTAGGCTTCCCCATAATTTGAGGAAGATCATGGCTTTGGAGGTGAGGTTTATTTTTTTTATCTAATCTTTTTTTGGTCACTATTTTATCCTGCAAAAGTAAAGTAATGATAAGGAGCAGACATAGAACAATAAGTATTTCCATAATTTATAAAATTGGTTTAAAACGTTCGTTAAAATAGGTAGTGATATCCTCTCCAAATTCTCGGAAATGATATTCCAGAATGTTGTCAATATAAGAGTATAGTGTTGTTTTATCTTCAGTATTTAACTGAACGATTCTCATCAGCCTTTCGTGATATTCCGGCCGAATGTACACCACCTTACCGTTACGACCCGAAGGAAAACGGTTGATCAGAAAGGCTTCCTCATAATCCACTTTCTTCAAGGAACTGCTTCGTGTTTTTTCTTTAGTCTTTCCTTTCTTTATAATATTGTTATGCTGAAGCTTGTTAGAAGATGATTCATTCTCATCACCGCTGATGATATTCATCAAATAATCTTCGTCAACATTTCTTTCTTTATGATCGTTATCTGAATCCATAGATGATATTTTTTATAGTTGTATGATGCTTAAAAATTCTTCGATAAATAAATCCATTTTGGTCACTTTTAAAAGTTGAGGATCAGCAGCCAGCAAACTGGATCTGAAAATATAATTTCCTGAATCATCCGCTTCCTTTCTGAAACGTTTGCTGTCCATGATACGGCTATGCATAATCTGAAGCTGGAGCTCTTCAATTACCCGTTGATAAGCATTATATAACCCTGTCTTTTCCCTACCGTCTACCTGATTCCAGAACAGATGCAAAGATTGGCAGTGGTCCTCCCCTCCTGATTCTGGCAATTGCAGAAAGGCTTTGGTAAACCCCAATGTGCTTTCAATTACCAAACGATCAGCAGTGATTGGTGAAAAAATAAAATTCATCGACCTCAGTGTAGTCAGCACCCCTTTGGTGTTGGCAGTTCCGGGAAGATCAAAAAAAATAATATCCGGCATTGTGACCATATCATCACAATATTCAAATGCCGTCTCCAATGCATTTTCAGCTTTGCACTTAATAATTGGGTATGCTTTTTTGTTGATTGTTTGGAACTGCTTCATTGCTGTTTTTTTATGATACTCGTTCTGCATGATGCTTTTTGTATCGCGTACCCTCATGTTCGTTAAACTGTGCTGCGGAAAGTCGCAATCCATAACGACAACATTGTATCCTAACCGGTAGTGGAGAACGCTCGCAAGCAAAGTAGTTATCGTCGATTTTCCAACGCCTCCTTTCTGAGTGGAAAAACTGATTTTTAAAGTTTTTTTTGTTCTTTCCATAATTTCAAAATTTATTGTTAATTGATTTACCTTAGAATTTTACAGTTTTAAAGATTCATAAATTACGATCTGGTTAATCAGAAATATTTGTGAGCAAATCTTTGTACATATTCTGGTTGAAAAAGCTTTTTTACTGAGCAAATAATAAACTTTATTGCAGACTATAATTTTTATCGCTTTTATGCTTTTATCGTTTTAAAACTTTATTCTTTTATGCTTACGAATTTGTAATTGTAGCTGCTCGTTTTCTTAGATCTACTACATTCTTTATTGCCTCCATTAAAACCTTACATCAAATAAAGCATTTCTTCTTTCAATCGATTAAATACTGACTTCTAATGACTTATAGAGGAAGCACTTAGCCTTCACTCAATCATACGTTCTGATTGGTAAGTTCTTACATTGTACAATAATCTAAAGTTTAATGAATGTGTTCATTAGAACACGGCAAGTTGTGTTTTGAGTGCCTCATCACTGTTTTTTGTGCCTCAAAACAACTTGCCCTGCCGGGAGCTGAAAAACATTCTCCGAAGTCGAAGTTTTAAAAATTGGTAAATAGTACGTTATGAATAATCATGATAAACATTACAAAAAAAAAGGAGGCAGAAAGCCTAAGTTGAATCGAAGCGTCCACCGTCATGTATTCAGATTGACCGACGCAGAAAATGATCGGTTGATGATGCTTTATGAGGAGTCCGGACTGTCCAATAAAGCAAAATTTATAGTCTCCTTACTGTTTTCTAAAGAAATTAAAACAGTTAAAATTGATAAGGGTGCAGCAGATTTTTATATGCGTTTAACTTCGCTTTACAGTCAGTTTCGTGCGGTGGGATTCAACTATAATCAAGTCGTCAAACTATTATATACCCGGTTTTCTGATCGGAAAGCTGCTGCATTTTTATATAAATTGGAAAAGCAAACCATTGAATTGGCAGTTTTGTGTAAAAAAATCATTGAGATTACGGAAGAATTTAAGAGAGATCATTTAAAAAAGGAAAAATAAAATGATTTCAAAAATTGGGAGAAGCAGTAATCTATACGGGGCTTTAGCCTACAATAATAAGAAGGTTGAAAATGAGAAAGGAAAAATTTTGATGACTAATAAAATGATTGAAACGACGGATGGACAGTATACGGTATCTCAATTAGCACATTCATTTGATTCTTATTTGGCAGCAAACCGAAATACAGAAAAGTACACGTTGCATATCTCATTAAATCCTGATCCAAAGGATGAGGTGAGTGATGAAAGTTTTATACAGATGGCTGAAGAATATATGCAGAAATTGGGATATGGTGATCAGCCGTATGTTGTCTTTAAACATTTTGATATTGATCGTACTCATATTCATATTGTTACAGTAGTTGTTGATGAGATGGGAAAAAAGATTTCAGATCGGTTTGAGAAAAGAAGGTCAATGGAGATATGCAGAGAATTGGAAAACAAATACGAATTAGTGCCTGCTACGATGAAAAGAGTTCAAAAATCCGACTTGATCTTTCATCCTGTCGACTACAATGCCGGTGATGTTAAAAAACAGATCGCTTCTGTAATTCGCCATCTTCAGAAATACTACCAGTTTCGGAGTTTGGCAGAATACAATGCTTTGCTGTCTCTTTTTAATATGACAACAGAAAAAGTAGATGGTGAGTTGCAAGGTCAATTACAAAGTGGTCTACTCTATTTTCCGCTGAATGAAGAAGGCAAAAAAGTAGGAAATCCTTTCAAGGCATCCTTGTTTGGTGTAGATGCCAGTCTTTATGCGTTGGAAAAACATTTTTTAAAATGTCGTGAATCTCTCAAAGATGACATCCTGAAATCTCAACTAAAAAGCGTTATTGCCAACATAATGGAATCTACTTTTAATGAAAATGATTTTAAAAACATGTTGATCAGACAGGGAATTAATACGGTCATCCGAAGAAATAATGATGGTATCATGTACGGAATTACTTTTATTGACCATCGTTCAAAAACTGTTTGGAATGGCTCAAGTCTGGGAAAAGAATTTTCTTCTAATGCTTTTACTCAGAAATGGAAAAATAAAAATGTATCGATAGAGAAAAAATTGATTTTAGAAAAAAATGAAACCGTAGATAGAAACAAGTCATTCTCTGCGCCGTCAGAACAACCACATCTTCTTTTCAATTTTTTAGAAACCGATCAGAAAAGAATTCAATCTGACGACGGCGTGATTGAATCTGCTGGCGGATTATTTTTATTTCATAATGAAGGTGACCATGAGGAACAGGAATTTGAACATCAAATAAGAAAAAGACGGAAAAGAAAACGCTGAATGAATTGGTCGGTTAATTTCTTTCTAACCCAGTTTTTCACTACGGTCTGCATTTCGCAAAACTTTCTTGCGTTATTATCTGAGACACCTATAGAGTGACAATAGGTGTTAATCTCAATTTAGCAGGCACTGCCTGCCATTTTCGACAGACTATATATAATCGATAAAAAATATTATTCTGAGATAATGACAAATACCGACAAATCATGAAAGGAAATCCACCATTAAGGACTTCAATATTGTAGGATTTTATATTCGCTCCAAATAATTATACATACTCATGGGAGAAGATGATGCAAAAGGACTGGCCAAGATAATGGGATTTATGAGAGCAATCAGTATTCTATTAGTTCTGATGCATCTATACTGGTTTTGTTATGGCTTTTTTCTCGAACGGGGGTGGACATTGGATCTTATTAATAAAATACTCTACAATTTTGACCGTAAAGCAGGTTTGTTTTCGAACCCATTATATTCCAAAATATTTGCTTTGGTGTTATTGGCATTGAGCTGTTTAGGAACTAAAGGAGTGAAAAATGAAAAGATAATATGGCCTAAAATCTATGTTGCTGCAGGGATTGGATTCTTCTTATTTTTTCTGAATTTTCCTTTGTTGAAAATAGGCTTTAATATGGGTCACTTGCTTTACAGTCTATCCATGGGATTGGGATATGTATCTATGATGGTTGCAGGAGTATGGATGAACCGGTTACTACGTAATAATCTATTGGATGATGTCTTCAATAATGAGAATGAAAGTTTTATGCAGGAAACAAAACTGATGCAGAATGAATATTCTGTTAATCTTCCCACCAAATTTTATTATAAGGGGAAGTGGAATGACGGTTATATCAATGTTGTCAATCCCTTCAGAGCAACGATCGTTTTAGGAACTCCGGGTTCAGGAAAGTCGTATGCGATTGTGAATAATTATATCAAGCAACATATTGAAAAAGGATTTTCAATGTACATCTATGATTTTAAATTTTGTGACCTTTCAACCATCGCGTACAATCATCTGCTGAAGCACACCGAAAAATATAAAGTAAAGCCTCAATTCTACGTCATCAATTTTGACGATCCAAAAAAAAGTCATCGCTGCAATCCTTTAAATCCTGATTTTATGACCGACATATCAGATGCGTATGAAGCAGCGTACACTATCATGCTGAATCTGAACCGGAGCTGGATACAAAAGCAGGGTGACTTTTTTGTCGAGTCACCGATTATTTTACTTGCGGCAATCATCTGGTTTTTAAAGATTTACGAGGGTGGAAAATACTGTACGTTTCCGCATGCCATCGAACTGTTGAATAAAAAATACTCAGATGTATTTACTATTTTGACTTCCTACCCTGATCTTGAAAACTACCTCTCCCCTTTTATGGATGCCTGGCAGGGAGGAGCACAGGATCAGTTGCAGGGACAGATTGCATCCGCTAAAATACCATTATCAAGAATGATTTCTCCACAGTTATACTGGGTAATGACCGGTGATGATTTTTCGTTGGATATTAATAATCCCAAGGAGCCGAAAATTTTGTGCGTGGGAAACAATTCCGACAGACAGAATATTTATTCTGCTGCTTTGGGACTGTACAACTCAAGAATTGTAAAGCTGATTAACAAAAAAGATCAGTTAAAGAGTTCGGTAATTATTGATGAGTTGCCCACGATTTATTTCAGAGGACTGGATAATCTGATTGCCACTGCGCGAAGTAATAAGGTGGCGGTGTGCTTGGGTTTTCAGGATTTTTCGCAGTTAACCAGGGATTACGGCGATAAGGAAAGTAAGGTGATTCAGAATACAGTAGGTAATATTTTTAGTGGTCAGGTAGTGGGAGAAACGGCCAAAAGTCTGTCGGAAAGGTTTGGAAAAGTACTACAGAAAAGACAAAGCATATCCATCAACAGAAATGACACTTCAACCTCAATCTCTACGCAATTAGACAGTTTGATCCCCGCTTCAAAAATATCTACCTTAACGCAGGGAGTTTTTGTCGGGGCAGTTTCAGATAATTTTGATGAGCGAATTGATCAGAAAATGTTCCACGCTGAAATTGTAGTCGATAATGAATCGGTAACTAGACAAACTAAAAACTATCAAAAAATACCAGAGGTTTTGAGTTTCGTAGATAAGGACGGAAAAGATCAAATGAAACAGGTGATCGATGAAAATTATCGGAAGATTAAACTAGATATCTCAAAAATTATTATTGATGAAATAGAAAGAATTCAGAATGATCCTGCTTTACAACATTTATTAAAATGAGAAATTAATGATTTGTCAGAAAGCACAATTATTTTATATGGAGCTGGTTTTAAAAATTATTGATATTTTAACGGATCGTTCATTTAAAGTTTCGAACATGTCTTCTGTGCGGATAAGTCTAAAATTAATTTCTGGTGATTGCCAGTAAATATACTTTAAAGCATTATTTTTTTAAACTATAAGTACATAAAATCCCCTACAGTAGGGGATTTAGCTTTTAGAAATTAAATAGCAGCATACCATTGTTTGCACTACTATCCAGATTAGATTCTGTTTTTCAAAAATTTGTATCGAAACCAGAGCTATAACATGAATGCTACGACTCATCCTCATCTTTATCCAGAAAATGCTGAATCAGATGATCATTGATGAGTTGAATGAATTTTGCAGGTCCCTGCTTCCTGTTCCTGATTTCAAATATGGTTTTGTGAAAATTGCCAAGATCTGTATCCAGAAATTTTTCTACAAACTTGATCACCTCACTTAATTCGATATTTCCTCCATTAAAACACCTCATCTGGTACAGTCCGTATACCAATTCAATCAGACCTGCTTTAGAAGCTGACCACGTTAAAGGAGATACTGATTTTGAAGCAGGACTATCTGAGATATTGACGATCTGCTTTTTTAAGAATTCATCCAGCTGCTGATTTGCTATAAAATGCGCTATGAGATGATCATGAGAAGTGGTAAAACTTCTGTCAAAATTATAAAACCCAAACGACAATTTCATTTTTAAATCATACGAGTTCCTGATGAATATCTTATGATCAAGATAGGTTGCATCACGTCTGTAATAGCTGTAGAACTCCGCATTTTCCTGATAAAACTGATTGATTTTTTCCTGTTCTTGTTCATAGTACTTTTTTAAAATCTTATGGCCTGCTGTGGGTCTGTGTGATTCTAAATCCAGCACAGTACTGTAATACATAAACTTTGAAATCAGTTGAGGCTTGAGTGTTTTGAAAAAATGAACTTCCTCGCCAATGCTGTCAAAATGATGATCAACAATCATTTTTTTGACCAGTACCACACATTGATCAATCAGGATCAGACACTTTTCCGATATTCTGATGAGATCACTGTTTTCATCATGTACTGCCTGCATTCTGCGTTTTAGATCTTCATCCAATTCACCGATTTTTCTAAAAATTGTTTTTGTAACCATGTCCTTTTTTCAGAAAATTACAAAAATTCACCAATTGTAGATCCTATTGCAAGCCCAATTCCTTCTTTCTGTTTTTTATGAAATCAGCCGGACGTATACCATTGTATTCGTAAAACAGATCCGAAAAGTTCTGTCGTGCCGCTATTCCGCACATTTCAGCGAGCGCTTCTATTTTAAAGTTTAACGATTGATTATTGGTATTGAGGAGATTCGTGATATAATTGATCCTCAGACGTGATAAATAAGTTGTAAAATTGACCTCTTTGTTTTCTCTAATATAAACAGAAAGATAGTAAGCATTGGTTCCAAAATCCTTTGCAATGCTTTTTTGGGTCAATCCCAATTTATTGTATCCTTTATCTTCTTCAAATTTTTTAATCTTTTTCCTAATCTTTTCGAAAACTTCCGGAGAAAGTTCAGTTTTTATTCTGTACTTGGGCGAATCTTCTGCCACCTGTATGGTTTTCTGCATCTCTTTTTCATCAAGAAGTCTTTTTTGCAGGTTTAAATATTTCTTTTTAATGATTTGATCTTTACGGTATCGCATCGAAAATAGGACAATCACAATGATAAGAACGATCATTAAAAAGACACCAAATCTTGTTTTATAATAACCTGATCTTTCCAGTTCAGTTTTTTCTTCCATCAGAGAACTCCGGTCGTAATCCTTATGAATCCTCTCTGAAAGATAGGAGAAGTCTTTGGTAATTAAACTGTCTGCTTTTAGTAGTTGTGTAGTATAATAAAGCTCTTTCTTGACATCCGAATTATTGTAGTGATTGATCAGATAATGATAACTTCTTGTTACTTCAGGGAGAATAAAATCATTTTTATTAAATATAGAATCGATTTTCTGATAATTTTTAATGGCAAGTACCGGATTTTCCTGAGTTTCATGTAGTTTTCCAAGGTAATAATAAACTACAGAACACCATGCAAAATCGTTTCTTGCGATCAGGCCAGGGAGAGATTCCTCAAGAGAACGTTTGGCTGAAATAAAATCCTTTTTATGGAAACTGGATATGCCCATGCATTTCAGAAAATAAGATTTTTCCAATGCGAAATCCCTATCAGCCTCGGTCAGTCTATATCCAAGAGCACTTAAACTGTCACTAGTCTTAAAATTTTTGAGATACCTATTGACTACGGTTAGCTGGTGCAGACTGTTATAATATGCTTTTTTATTGCTGTATAAGTCATTATCATGCAGCCTGCGTTTAATCTGTTCTTCATAAAAATTGATACAGTTTTCAAAATGGGACTGAGCATCCTGATAGTACCCTAAATGATTTTTAACAATGCCCATGTGATACAGGACTTTATGTTTCAGAAATTCATCTTTGGAATTTTTGGAATATTTATACGCTTTAAGATATTGATCTAAAGCAGGCTTGAATTTCTTCTTATTGAAATAGAATAAAATACCCTTGCTCAAATAGGCTTTGCTGATTTCATCTTTATTGCCATACATCATCGTTGCAGAAATGGTACTGTCTGCATACTGTAGCTTTTCATCAAATGATGCTGAATATTGTCTTCCGTCACGATATCCCTGAATGAGGTGTTCTTGATTTTTTTCTTTTTTGGCTTTTTTGATATATTTCTGCACAGACGGCATCGCCCTGCTGTCATCGTTCAACATTTTTTCATATTCTTTTCTGATATCGCGATAGGTCAACCTTTCTGAATTCTGGGGAAATAATTGTTGTGATAACAATAAAAATACGGTCATCAGGTATTGATACTTTTTCATATGCTCTATTTTAAAACCTCACCATCTCAAAAATAGACAATTTGCAACATAATAAGTCTTATCCTTTGGAATCGATAAGCCATTCTAAGACAAATTATGACAATACTCGTCATAATGCTGATTGACGGACTTTTTTGATTGTCCTAATTGTAAAATTAGGACGTCTTAATTGTGCAAAAGCTCCTTGCAACAGTTTTTTACGAGGTTTCTCCCCTCTACCTTTGGGTAACGAATTCGATTCTTATCCGGCCGGGATAACTACCAAAAAATTATTAAAATGAAAAAGTTACTCCCAATTTTAAGCCTGGCCCTATGCTCGGCAATGATGCAAAACTGTTCACAACATGACGAAGATTTTGTACATGAGACAAATATTTCAGAAAATCTGCAAGATCATCATCTGATGAGCAGAGATTCTGCGAAGTCATCGGACGAACATCTATATCCGGACCCTCCCGTAAGAGACGGAGATGACTGGCGGATAGCGCCAAAGAAATAAAGGCAAATTATAAAAAGAATGTACCCATGATTCCCCAAAAATCCATATCAGTCGTTACAGGCAAACCATGTCCTACAAGTGGCATCTGGGAAAGTATGGGGAATTTTAAGACAACCATTACCCTGTATAAAGGTGAGCCCATGCCGGAATATTGCGGTTTTCGGGTTCAATGGAAACTAATAATCAAAGGATAAAATCAACACCCTTATAAATCGTTATGCCATGAAAAACCGTTCGATTAATATACCCCTAATCATCGCTTATTTTTTTATTCTGCTGTTTCTTTACGCAGCGGTGAGTAAAATCTTAGACTTTGAAAATTTTCAGGTTCAGATCGGGCAGTCTCCTTTGCTGAGCGCTTATGCCGGTATTATCTCGTATTCGGTGATTCTTGTTGAGATCGTCATTGCCCTATTGTTGTCTTTTGAAAGGTATAGGAAAACAGGATTGTATGCATCTACTGCATTGATGTCATCCTTTACAATATACATCTATCTGATTCTTAACTACAGTGATTTTGTTCCGTGCTCATGCGGGGGAATTCTTGAAAAACTGGGGTGGACTGAACATTTAATTTTTAATTTGGTATGCGTTGTATTGGGTATTGTTGCAATCATCAGTGAAAAGTACTGTCAAGGTAACAGTATGAGATCTAGTGTATTGATTATTTTGGGAACTAATATTATTAGCATTGGAATGGTGATCACCTTATTTTTGTCATCAGAATACATCATTAAAAAAGAAAATAATTTTACCCGAAGATTTCTTCTGCATCCGGTTTCGGAAACCAATACTTTAACCCTTGATAATAAAGATTATTATTTTGCAGGTTTTAATCAGGACACCTTGTATTTAGGGAATCGTCAATATCCACTGTCTTTAACAACAACAGATACTGCCCTCTCAAAAATTCATACTTCGTATCTCCAGCCGGATCATAAGCAGTTGGATTTTAAAAATATTTCTGTTGAAGTGAAGGGTACTCATTATTATGTTTATGATGGTACAGTACCTGTAATATTCAGAGGAAATATCGGAAGCATCAAAGCAAAAACCATCAGTTATCAGGATGCGTATTTTAACAGTCTTGTTGTTTTAGACTCTACGAGATTTGCAGTACGTACCCAAAGTGCAGCGACTCAAAATTTCATTTTAGGACAGATCGATCTGAGAAAGACTCCCAAATTGACCATGATTTCAGGGATACTGCAAAAACAGACAGACGGCGTTTTTGATCTCGATGGAATTTTAATCGGCGATGCAGCAGAAAAGGAGCTGATCTACACCTATGCTTACAGAAACGAGTTCATTGTGATGGACAACGATATGAAAATAAAACAAAGACTTCACACCATCGATACAGTCAGAAATGCACAGATCAGAAGTGTAGCATTATCTGACGGTAGCCGCAAGATGAACCAGCCTCCCCTTAAAGTCAACAGCCAATCTTTTGTTTACCGGGGTCTACTGTTCAATCACTCTGTGCTGATGGGCAAAAATGAATCAAAAAATGCATGGAAAAAAGCAGATGTCATTGATGTCTATCAAACAGATGCTCAAATGTATATCGGAAGTTTTTATATCTATAGAAAAAATAATAAAAAGTTGAAAGAACTGTATGTAAAAGATCATTCAATGTACATCATACAGGATGATCTTTTAACCAGATATCATTTATCAGAACAAATTACGAAGTACTTCAGAAAGGGGGAAGCTGAAAACCCTTAACCAGAGTAGGCAACAATCATTATTATTTATTACTATGAAAAAGTTCATTATTCCTGCTATCCTGGTATCACTGGGAACAGGAGCAGCGTTTGCAGGCAACGCAAACAACAAGAAAGCCAAAGCTTTGGAAGCCGGCTACAGAATCGTTACTGTTGGTGAGAACCAGACCGTCTGCGTTGATGCGCAGCAGAGTTGCGACAATGTTCAAAGTCCCAACATTTGTAAATGGAGCGGTGATGGTGTCACCAATCTTCATCAGTTTGATACGCCGACCATGTGTGGCGAGTTACTGTACAAAATTCCATAATCTTAAAGAGGAAGGACGCTACAAAGCGTCCTTTTTCATTTGTTGATGAATCCATTCTACATCTTTATGATCTTTTAGAAAATAGTCCCACCACTCCATGGCTCTTCTGCTAAAATCTTTAATAGCTTTGCTTTCGGGTTCGAGAATATGACCCTGATCTGAATAAAAAAGAGCAATCACATCTTTTCTGTTTCTGACCAATGCGGTATAAAATTCCATCGTTTGTGACGGCAGAACGTTGTTGTCCTTTAATCCTGCCTGAAGCAAAATCGGAGCATTGACTTTTTCTGCATCGTAGATGGGATTATTATTCAAATATAGTTGTTTATTTTCTGCAAAAGGGACTTTCATCTCATACTGTCCGTTTTCTACCCGGGAGTATTCGTTGAAAGCAGAATGAGGATTGTTTGTAAAGTAATGGCTGGTTAAGTTGCTGACGCCTGCACTGGATAAATAGGCTTTAAATCGGGTGGAGTGCGTTGCAATAAAGTTGGTTTCATACCCTCCAAAAGAATGTCCTGTCAATCCGATTCTGTTGTGGTCAATAGAGTGTACAGCTTGTAATGCATCCAATGAACGGTGTACACAGTCTAATGCAGAAAGTCCGCTTCCCCTCTGATCCATGACAATATCCGGCAGGAAAACGAAATAACCTTTTTCCAGAAGCACTCTGGGATTGAATCCATCGCCACTCTCTTCATCCGTCAGGAAATGGTTAGATGCATTACTTTGTTCCATATAGATTTTGACGATCATGGGATATTTTTGTGTCGGCTGATACATCAAAGGATAATACAAGACTCCTTTTAAATCTTTTCCAAAAGAATTTTTATAGGAGATGATTTCCTGTTTTATTTCCGGTTCTTTTAGTCTGAGTCCCTGACAGGTCATGCATTGCTTTTTATCGCTTTTGCCTACAGGATACTGAAATATCTGCGGACTTTGAGCGTATGATTCTTCGATCGTGTATATGAAACCTGAAGCCCGGTCTGTCATTTCAAAATCTTTGATATACCTCTTTGGGGCAGAAACCATTTCTTTGATATTTTTTCCGTCCCATCGGTAATAGGTTAACCCATTGGTTTTCTGATCCCATGCTTTAATAATTATTCCCGCCGATAGATTTTCTCTGCTGCAGCTGATACTGACTCCGAATTTCTGAAAAACATTGACTGAACTGTTACGGACAACAGTGGTTTGCAATCCCGGAAGGAGCGTTTTCTTCCACTTATTCTCAGGAAGATCATATACTTTGACTCCATCTTTGCTTTCGAAGATCAGCATCGATTCATCAGAAGAGAAGAAAGGATTTGTCAGATTTTGACCAAGACTTTTAATAGTCATGGAAAAGGTATCAAGAAGCTCCCAATTCATGGTAAGTTCATTCCGCATGACAACAAACCGTCCTTTGACAGAAGCTTCAGCATTACGAACTGCATCAGCAACCTTCCGGGAAGTATTCATTTGTCGGTCGTACAGATCGATTCCGAAAACAGGCTGCGCAAAACGGTAATCGAATTGTTCCACTTTCTGAAGTGTCAGGAAAAAACGGTCGCTGTTAATCGAAATATAGTCGAGATTGGATTCAGATGGAAAATACTGTGCTGTTCCGTTTTGGGTGTTATAAAGCCAATATTTATTTTGGGGAATCCCTTTTTTTCTAAACCGCATGTAGGGATCATTGCCATACCGGATCTCCACAAAGCTTTTTTCAGGAGCTTCCCGTTTTTCAGATTCAATGAGAAAATAACGTCCATCCTGAATCGGTGTCACTTTGATAAAATTTGCATCCGTAAAAATATCCTGTAGCGGAAAATGGAGGCCAGAGGTTTTGGTATTGACCAGAACTGCCCTTATCTTTCCGGTGGATGCATCCTTTTCCGTGAAAGCAGCATACCTACCTGTTGCAAACTGAGGAACTGCCGAGATAGTATTGGTGGTGGTGTAGATTGTCTTATGGATATCTCCATAGATATTGATCAGCTGATAATTTGCCCCTTTTTTAGCAAGCGCAACCACAACGGTTTTTTCGTCCGTGACATACTCTTCAATATCCCCTACTTCCTTTATTTTTTTAGCATCACAGTTATAAATGGTGAGGATATGATGGTCATTCAGGATCACAAAGTGGTTGGCTTCCGTGAGCACATCGTTTTTTTTCACGCCTTTGAACGTGATTGTTTGTAGATCATGCAGCCTGATCAGATCTGCAGTATTGCTACCCTGAGCAAGAATTGACTGCTCACCGATAAAATTTTGTTTTACATTTCGTTTAACCAGCTTGGTATGAATCTTTTGAGGATATCGGGTGTCAAATACCAATATGGTGTCACTATTCTGTCCATACAATGTCCTCGACAGCAACCACCTTCCCTTCTCGGAAAGCCGGAGATCATTGTAAGTCGGAACAGTGGTCGGCGGCGTTTCGGTTGATTGATTCATGGATTGAGCATGATAACGATGGAAAAGCATCAGCAGCAATACGATGATCAAAAGCATGAACTTCCTGTTAGTATCCATTGTTTTGCGGCTTGAGGTTTGGATTTAAAAGAAGTTCCCGCTCAGGAATCGGCCACAATTGATGTTCCGGTTTCCAGTTGGGTTTCGTAGCAGTCAGCTGTTGGAGTTGATTCATCCGTTTCAGATCAAAGAAACGGTGTCCGGTCTCGGTAAAAAACTCTTTGCGGTTTTCGCTCAGGATTTCATTGAGAAGCGTTTGCTGACTGATCGGCGAAGCAACGGCTCCCAAACCTGCACGTTGACGCACAGCATTGAGATAGGGCAAAGCTTCAGCTGTTTTATTTTGCATTGTTAATGATTCAGCCAGCAGCAGATACGCTTCTTCAATCCTGAAGACTACCGAATATTCGTCGGTATTTCCGGTCAGGTTCTTGTATTTGGCAGCTCTGTACCAAGTGTTTCCTGCAACAGTCACGGGGATTGTCCAGCGCTGCTTTCTCAGGTCTGATGCTGAAAAACTGTTCATTAATGAAGTGGACAGGGCATAATTATAAGGGGGAATAAAATCGAAATAATAGGCAATCACTTCTTTAACCGCATCGTTGGTATTGAAAGGTTTGAGCTGCCAGATGATATTCGTGCTGGTCTTTTTAAAGGTCTTGGTCAGATCATTCTGCACCAGATACAAAGGACTCTGGATGATCAGTTTAAGATGGGATTCTGCCTCAGCCCACTTCTGTCGGGTCATGCAGACTTTAGCCAAAAGGATCTGTGCTGACTTTTTATTCAGATAAATTCGTTCGGCATTCCGGTACTGATCTGAAAGCATGGGAACTACTTTGTTGAGATCACTTTCTAACCTTTCAAGCACTTCAGCAGAGGGCGTCTTTGCGATCGACTGATTGGTCAGATAGTTGGTGGTCACCGGATATGGAATATCTCCGAACATCTGTTGCAGATAGAATAAAAGCAGAGAACGGATCAGCAGTGCCTCCCCTGAAATTCTCATTTTATCCTGAGCACTCAGTAAAACTGAATGTTCACAGCCTTCTATGACTGCATTGCAGGAATATATGATCTGATAGGCAGATGCCCACTGTCCGTACACAATAGGATTGGATGGAATAAGCTGATTGCGATAGACTTCATTCATGCCATTGGTAGATGAGGTGGCATAAAAATCAAGGTCATCGGTGTAGAGGCTGAGCATCAGCGCGGCTTTGTCGCCGGAGATCGGGGAATTGTTCCACAGACTTGCATAGAGGCCCGCCAATGCTGCATCCGCAGTCTGGACATTTTCAAAGACCGTTTCGGAAGCGATCTGGTTGGCAGGAATTTCTGCGTCAATCATTTTCTCACAGGATAACAGAATACCGGTTAAAAAAAGCATTCCTGCGATGTTCATATAGTTGATTATCTTTTTCATTATAAGTTCGTATTAGGGTTATAGGATGTTTATCCTGCTTAAAAAGTCAGTTGTACGCCCATGGAATAGGTTTTCATCGGCGGAAGGAAGCTCATGGACGGAAACTCGGGATCATAGCCAAAGTATTTCGTGACGGTCAACAGGTTCTGTCCCTGAATGTAGATTCTTGCATTTCTGAAAAAAGTGTTTTCAACGGGGATCTGATAGCCCAGCTGAACATTTTTCAGACGGATGAATGAGGCATCGGAAACCGAAGCGGTCGAGTTCTGAAACTGGGCATGCAGCGGATTGACCGTGGACTGATACGGCATGTACAATCCATCAGCGTTCTGGGGTGACCAAACATTCAGAACATCTACTGGGAGATTGCTCATAAGTCCGGGAGAAGGCATGGTGCTGTTAAAGTTTCTGTTTTTTTGTTTCACAAACTGAAACAGAAATGAGAATTCAAAATTCTTGTAGGTCAGCCGATTGTTCCAGCCTCCGAAATATCGAACCCCGAGGTTCTCAATCGCACGGGTATCATCCGGTGCTGAAATCTTACCGTCGCCATTATAGTCGGTGAAGATATATTTTCCGGAGTTGGGATCAATGCCTTCAAGGTTGTAGAGCTTAACAATGGTGATCGGCTGTCCTACGATATAGGTATTGGAATAGGTGGAACCTTCCAGACCCGGAAATGCCACGAGTCTGTTTTTGGGGAAACTGATGTTGAACGAGGTATCCCATCTCAGTGCTTGGTCTTTGAACGGATCGGCACTCAACTCGAATTCCCAGCCGGTGTTTTCCACTTCAGCCGGCATATTGGCGAGTACGGAGGTAAATCCTGTGACTGCCGGAAGCTGGTAGCCTACCAATTGATTGGAAGAGCGGTTCCGGTACCATGAAGCCGTCAGGTTGAATCGGTTTTTAAAGAAGCTGGCTTCAAGGGCGGTTTCCAGTTTATAGGTATTTTCCCAGCTGTAGTCAGGATTGAAAAGCCTGGATGGAATCAGGGCTGCCGTTCCGTTGTAGATCAATGTTGAAACGGTGTAGGTATCCAGATACTGGTAGTCCCCGATGTTGTCACTTCCGGTAACGCCATAGCTTCCGCGAAGTTTGGCAAAACTCAGCCAGTCGATGTTCTTGAATAGGGTTTCTTTGGAGAAAAGCCATGCAGCACCGATAGCTCCGAAATTGGCAAAGCGGTTGTTGGGACCGAAACGGCTGCTCCCGTCTCTCCTGCCCGTCAGATTGACAATGTATTTACCGTCGTATTGGTAATTAACTCTTCCGAAAACAGCAGTGTATTTGTATTCTGTTTCGAGCTGGTCACCAAAGGTTTTGGTTTTGGCAGCGGCAATATTGCGGATGAAGACATTGCTCTCAAATCCTGTTCCTGTCATCGAACCTCTTTCAAAACTGTCCTGCTGTAAGGTTCCTCCGACGATTATATTGATCTTGTGATGGTTTCTTTGGAAATCCCAAGTCAGTTGGGGTTCGACCACTAATGAAAAACGGTTCTGACTGCTTTTCGATGCTTTTGAAGTCGCACTGGATAATCCTAAACTGGTGGTAGGACTGTATATGGTATTGGGCTGGAGTGACCATTCTTCAAAATTCTGATAGTTGATCCCGCCGTTGAGTTTGAGTCTGATGTTTTTTAAAACTTCATAAGAAGCGGTCAGATTGGTAATCAGCTGTTTGGAATCATTGGTATAACTTCCGTTGAAAGCAGCCACTGGGTTGGTAAACATTCCGTTAGCCCAGTTGATGCTTCCGTCAGGAAGGTACAATTCAGGAGCATTCGGAGCGAGCAGAAAAGCCTGCGCCGTGACGTCGGTATTGATCACATTGTTTTTAAGCAGGGAGAATATGTTCGAAACATTGATCTCGAGCTTTTTGTCTTTTGAACGGTGGGATATGCTGTTGTTGAGACTGTTGGTCACATACCGGAAACCTCTTCCGAAAGGCGTGGTCTGTTCGGTGTGGCCCAGACTGATGATAAATCCGGTCTGCTCATTTCCGCCGCTGACTGATCCTCTGATATCGGAGAAGGTTGAGGTATTTCCGATGAGCTTTTCAGGCCAGTCGGTAGATCGGTTTTGATCCCAGGTTCCGTTGATATCGTACGCATTGGCAGGATAGGTGCTGATGTTGCTGTTGGCAAAAGCCTGACGGCGCATCCCGAGATACTGCTCGGTGTTCATCATGCTGAGGTTGGAGATCGCACTGCTGAGTCCATAGTTGCTGGTGAAGGATAGGCTGACTTTTCCGGCTTTTCCTTTTTTGGTCGTGACTAAAACCACCCCGTTGGCTCCTCTTGAACCGTAGATGGCAGTGGCATCAGCATCTTTCAGGATCTCGAAGCTTTCAATATCATTGGGATTGATGCTGTTAAGGGGATTGATGCTTCCGTTGGGAAGGGATGATCCGGCATAGACGGTTCTGACTTCGCTTCCAAGGACTACTCCATCGACTACATACAAAGGCTGATTGCCGTCGAATTCTGAATTGCTTCGGGTACGGAGGCTGTTTCTTCCACGAATCTCAATTTGGTATCCTCCTCCGGGTGTTCCTCCGTTCTGGGAAATGTTAACGCCTGCCATTCTTCCCTGTGCGGATGCGAGCACATTGGTGACGGGTTGGTTTTCGATGTCTTTGGCGGAGATCTTGGCAATGCTTCCGGTCCTTTCTTTGTCTTTGACTTTGTAGTAACCGGCGTTAATCACCACTTCTTCGATGCCTTTGACTTTTGGGTCAAGGGTGAGGTTGATGACGGATTGGTTATTGGCGGAGATTCTCTGTTCTGTATATTCAGGATGTCTGAAGATGAGGACATTGTTTTCTCCGGTGATTTGGAGCTGATAACTGCCTTGGGTGTTGGTGACGGCAGTCTGGTCACTTCCTTCCTGGGAGACTGAGACTCCTGAAAGGGGCTGGTCATTCACGGTAACTGTGCCCGTGACGGTTTTGGTCTGAGCCTTTAGGTTTCCGCAAACAAGGGTCAACATAAAGGCAAAGCCAATACTTCCTATAGTATTATAGGATTTTTTCATAGTTTTGTAATGTTTTTAATTAAACGATTCAATAATCATTGCTCCTTCCAAAATGTTTTAGTCGACTTATGGGAAGGGGCTTTTTTATTGAATACTTTTCTTTATTTCATTTTTTTTATAATATCACTACAGAATTCATGTATTTGAAAACAAAACTTTCCTAAGTGCCTTTTGGTTTGAAAAAGGACATGGTGAGGTCTTTGAGCAGTGACCAAAAGACACTGGAAAGCATTAATTAATATGAATGAAAAATTGTCCCGTGTAAGCTTTAAAAGCCGCAATAGGTTGTACACCCTATTGTATCCTATAATCTGATACTATGTTTTTGGAAGCGGCTTAGAATGTAGACTAATTAGAAAATAAAAACAGCGTGAAACTCTACAATATCCGGCTTGAGGTACTGGCATACCATGGAAACAGATAAGAGAGCTCACGCCTAGGTCGTGAGCTTAATACTTATCCTCTTGTTTCCTTAAAAAGTGCCAGTTTTCAAAACCAAGATTCTAAGCAATAGCTTCTAATATTCTTTGAAGTATCGCAAAATTACAATTATTGTAACTTATTTTACAAATATAGAAATTTTATTTAAGTTATGGTAATATATTACCACGGATTTTAAAATCAAAAATACAAAATTGCCATTAAATACAATATTAATGGATAGCAAAGAAGTTTTAAGATTATTTATGTTGGAGTTTTCTGAAAATCTAAAAAAAGTTAGAGAATCAAAATTTAAGTCAATGGATCAAGTTGCTCAGAATTCTGCTTTCGATTCAAGCAACTACAATAAATTTGAAAATGGAAAAGGTAATCCGACCATAGAAACAATGCTAAAAATGTCATCAGCGTTTGGAATTTCTCCAAAAGATCTCTTCAATTTTGAATTTGATATAACTAAATATAAAATAGATGAATAATCAAAATTCTGACGGTCTTGGGATTTTATTGAAAGTACCCACTTCTTCAGAATACTGATAATACATGGTTTCAGAAGTTCTTCTATTTATATAAACTTCTCATTTGATTTAAAGACGGATTTTTATTTATTAAACTGCAATTCTTTTATTGAAATTCTTGCATTTAAAAAATAATTTTTCTAATAAAAAATTTTAAATTAAATTCTTCAAAAGGATGAATTTAATTTAAAAATCCTCTTTAATAAATTATCTCTATTTTAAATAAAATAATCGTACAATGAAATTATTCGTAATTGGCAATGGATTTGATATAACTCATGGGATTCCTTGTAAGTTCTCCGATTTTTATATGTATTTAAAACGTTTTAGGTATGATGTTTTAGATTACATGGAAAAGTATTATGATATTGAGGAAAATTCTAAATTATGGTCAGACTTTGAAAATGCTCTTGAGAGCAATATTGTTTATGATTCCCTAAAAGAAATTATAAATGATTACCCTCCTAATCTGACGTCTAATCATTGCGATTGGTTTGAGGCCGAAACATATGTCGAACAAGAATGTCAAGAATTATTAGATTACATTCGTATTGGATTTGAGGAATGGATAAATTTTTTAGAAATTTCTTCCGTCGATAAAAAATTTACTCTTGACAGTAATGATTTATTTATGACTTTTAATTATACTGAAACATTAGAAAATGTTTATGGCATTGCGGAGAAAAACATTCTTCATATCCATAATAAAGTGGGAGGAAAACTTATTTTTGGCCACGGTAAAGAAACTGAAAAGTTTAATGTGAAGAGTGCGTTGTATGGTAATGAGAATATTTTTGAAATGGTCGATGAATATGGAAATGTGGAGTCAAGCGAAGTAGGTCATGAAAAATTTGCTGAAATTGAGGTCATTAAGTTTTATAATAAAATGAGAAAGCCAACTGAAGAAGTTATCGATGATAATCAGCTTTTCTTTTCAAATATTTCAGAAATAAAAGAAGTTATTGTTTGGGGGCTTTCGTATAGTGATATTGATTTTCCTTACATAAAAAAAATTTCAAAATCAATCAATAATAATATAAAGTGGACTTTATCATATTTTTCCGAAAGCGATAGGGATCAAGCAATAAATACAATGCAAAGACTTGGAATTTCTGAAAGCTTATATCTTCCTAAACATTTCGTGGCTCTGGAAAAAGAGTTAAAATATAATTAAAAAAGTGTCATGAAATCTAGTTGAGATAACAAGCTAAGATAGTGACCTACATTAAATAAAGCCTTAAATCATACACATTTATAAAAAAATGTGAAATATAGAAGTAATCAATTTGTGAGTTTACCTCATAATTACTTTTTTTTAATTAAGCCAAGATCCAAACCAATATCTTGGTAAAGTTTAGAAAATGGCCTTTTGTGAATATCATCAATATTAGTATAATTTCCTAAAATCATTCTATCAACTTCATTATCACTGAAAAAAATACCTTTTTCACGGTACTTTTTTAAATACTTCCTATAGGTGTCTGAATATTTTATTTTACTTTTAAACACTAACTCCACAACGTGATCTGAGTGAAGCTCATATAATTCTTTAAGTTTAAAAACTTCCAAATTTCCAGTAAGCGAACTTGTAAGTTCTACCTTGACAGAATTTTTATCTAAGAGCGATGAAATAATGCCGCTGGTCAAAATTTTATAAGAAAACGTAAAATCAGTATCCATAATTTGATAAGGATTTGTGATTTTTAATTTTACTGGATCTTTTTCGCCCTTAACCTCTAGGCCATTACAGGTCTGGCAGCTGGGAATTAAATTATAGAAACTCATTGCAAAAAAGGGATATTTGGATTTAGGAAAAAAATGATCAATTTGAGGTTTGATTTCATCTTTTTTTGCAAGATAATATATATAATTTCTATTACAATATGGACATGTGTCTAAATTTATAATAGTGATAAAATCATGTTTTGAAAACTTTTTAGTATCATAACAACTTGACACAAAGATATTGTACAAAATTCTGTTTGACTCACTTTTAGAATCCAAAAATTCAGTATAATTCTTGTTTAAATCGGAGATTATTTTAATCAATCCATCAGGTTTAGCAGTTATTAACTTCTTAAGATTTCCAGATATTAATAAGAAATTTAAATAATTAAGAAGATCTTTATTTGGTTTAAGTACAACGAAAATTTTACCGGATTTCTTTCTTATACCATTTTTTATAACATTTGATATTCTTGATGTTAGTAATTTTTCAATTAATAAAAAGTGACTTTCGGCAGCCTTATCATTCAATTTTAGACTAATCATTTTGCTTTAGCTTTAATAGTTCTGCTTCTAGCTCATCGATTCTCTTCTGTTTATTTAGTTTTGCATAAAACATATCCAACAATTTATTCCTTAAAAAACTTTCTCCAATTAAATTAATATTTTTCAGTAAATGATCTCTCTCTTCTTCTGATCTTTCTTTTAGTTTTTTATTGTTGAGAAGTTTTATGATTTCATCTATTTTATCAAGTGCAAACTCACCAACTGCACCGTTTTTTAAAAAAAAATTGTGTGCTAACAAATCATGAATGTTACCTCCAAAGGTATTGTATGTATCTGAAAAAAATTCAGGTTTTGCATCATCATTAAGGAATAATATATTTTGTTGTGGAATGTCTGAAAGTATAAATGGTGAATGTGTCACAAAAAGAAAATTTATACCTTCGATATTCCTGAACCTGATTTTAGATAACTGTTTTAGTAAATCAGCTATAAAGACTCTTTGATATTCTGGATGGAAGTATAATTCAATTTCATCCAAAATTACATTAATGTTTCTAAATTTATATGTGGGAGCGATTGATATTGAACTTATAGACTCCATCTTCTTACCTTCTTCATATTCGACTGAATCAATATTTTTTAAATGATAAATTAAAGAACTGATAATTGAATTTTTTTGGTATTCCCCAGAACTTAATGTACTAATATCAATATTTGAAACTTGTGTTGCTGCAGATTTTAAAAAAATGTTTGTCTCAAAAATTTTAGGAGGTAAATAAAATAATCTACTCTCATTATTTAAATTAGCAATGACATTATTAATAGCGGTATTGAGATTATTAATATTAACAAAATCAGTTTTCTCGGTGAACTTTTTATATAACTTTACAAGTTTATCATTCTGATTACTTAGACATAATTTCAAAATTTTCTGAGATTGTCTGAGTTTTAGTGAAATATGAGAATTATCTGTCTCAACAATTTTATTTAAAAATTCAGTGTGAGGATTAGTCGTAATCTTCTCATCAAGACCCAATTTCGCAGCAAAGCTTAAAATAGTGCCCGACCTGTTAAAAACATCATATTTTGGATAGGCAATGGATTTATAACTTTTTATCATACAATAATAAAATAAATGCTTCTCTAAATGATATTTTTTATATGTAAAAATTATATTATTTTCTTGGAGTTTAAAATGTTGTTTCCAAAAATTGAAATAGATAGTTAATATCTGAAAGATATTATATATGTAAAAATTAAAATCTGCAGTTTCGGTTATAATATAATTTATTCTCGCTTTTAATTCTGCATCCTCAATTCGTTGCATTAATTCTTGATAAATCAACACATAATCAGATTCATTTGAGACAGAAATATTGAGTAATCGTGCAAAGTTTGCAAGATTTATGAAGGTTAAATCGGAATATGTACTTTCATTTTTAAGAATAAAATTTCTTGTTTTTTTGTTATTAATTGTCTCTTTAAAACGATCTAACAATATTTTATTTTGTACCAAAAAATCGTAGTAGTCATTTACTATTTTTGCAGTATAATTACTGTCTTTAGTAAGATGTGATCTAAGAATTTCTTCAACTTCCTTATAATTATTGATTTCAAGAGCATCTGATGTGATAATTCTGTCTAAATAGTCTGCTAAAGCATCCTTTTCTTTAAAAGTTAATTTTATTTTATCTATAAGAAGATCGTCTGTTAAATAGAAATCATTTTTATACCGGTCTAATATTGTACTTATCAACCGTTGACTGACAAGATATTTTTCATTCCTAATATATATTTGTCCTGCTTCTCTAAAAGGATGTAAGACAATTGGAGTCTGATATCCATCATTTTTATGAAAAAGTTGAGTTAGCCACGAAACTTTATCGCCATCTGCAGTTTTATAATACTCGCTTTCAGAGTGATAATCTTCGTCATCGAGACCATATAGCGAATAATTAATGTACATTGTAAAAAAGAGGTCATCAATATTAATAATCTCCTTTCTATATCTTTTTATTTCAGCTTGTTTGGTTGAATCAAAGATTACTTTTTTTTCTAATGAAAATTTTACAATTATATTGTCAATCCCACCTACGTGATAAATTTTACGTGAATCAACAAAAATTTTCCCTATTTTCCCATTAATTTCAACAAAAAGATTTGCGTATACTCCTTTAGCAAAGAACAAATTATCTGTTACTTTACCAATTTTATATTCTTTAAAAAAATTATTTAAAATTCTTATTATTAATTCAACAATAGAACTTTTTCCTTTGCCATTTTTGCCTACAATAGCTTGAACATTAATGTTTTTTAAAGACGATTTTTTCTTGTCTGTAAAAAAAAAATCGTCTGGTATTTTCTGAATCTTTTCTTTAGATATTTCCTCTGTTTTTGGATTAAATGAAAAATTGTTATCTAAAGGATAATAAGTATCAGCCGATAACTTTTTTTTTATTCCGTCAGCACAACCCAATAAAGGCTGTACGCCCACAATTTTAAGACTCATTTATATGTAGTTTTTATTAAGGAAGATTGATTTATCCGATAATAATCGAAAAAGTCAATAAATATAAAAAATATATCTTAAAAGTACCATATTAAAAAAAACCTCTGGAAAGCAGAGATTTACTCATTATAAAATATCGATCATAGGTTATAACTACAGTAAAAACCATACTAACGTACAAATAAATAACGATTTTTTAAATAAAAATAACAAAATACGTTAAATAAATTACAAATCACTTGTTTTAAATAACAATATTCGATATATTTGTAACACTAAAATCAAATAATGCACACTGAAATTTTAAGAATTATCGAAGGAGGCTTAAATAGAGATATAAAAAAAATAACAAACTATTCCAAAATTTTAGCTGAGAAATTAGAAAAAGATGGAGACGGTAAGTTAGCAAAGTTGATTCTAAATATTTTAGAAAATAAACCTTCTTCAATGGTGTCAATGGATTCATTATTATCAAGCCCTGTTGATCAGGAAAGCCGCATGAGCATTGTTGATATTTCAATGCCTATCAAAATTGATGAGGATGTGATACTTCCACCGAGCATCTCAAATAAAGTTGAAGACTATATTAATCTATATAGTCATCAAAATGAACTAATAAAAAATGGACTTGAAATCTCCAATTCGCTCCTATTGTATGGAATTCCTGGAGGAGGAAAAACAACGATAGCAAAATACATTTCATTCAAAACAGGACTTCCATTAATTACCGCAAGATTTGATGCTATTGTATCTTCCTTATTGGGCAATACATCAAAAAACATACGTAAAATTTTCGAATATGCAGATGAAAAACCATGCATTCTATTTTTAGACGAATTTGACGCAATCGCTAAAGCGAGGGATGATCAATATGAGTTAGGTGAATTAAAAAGAGTAATAAATAGTTTATTACAAAATATTGATACATTTTCTAAATCTAATTTGCTGATTGCAGCTACGAACCACTCTGAACTGTTAGATAAAGCAATTTGGAGAAGATTTAATACAGTTATAGAAGTTGGACTACCTCAACAAAATGAAATACAAGGACTCATTGAAAAATTTGTACAAGGCTCAGCTAACGATTTTCTAAATGACGAAAAGAAATTGGTTAGAATCTTACAAAACTTGGAAGGAAAAACACCTTCATTCATCAAAACATTGTTTAACAATATCCTTGCTCAAAAAATCATTAGAAATAAAGAAATTTTATCATATGAAGATGTTCTTGTGGAAATTTTTGAAGCTAATAACAAAGATTACAAGGCTGAGGATCTAATTATATTTTTAAACGAAAATGGTATTTCTCAAGAACGCATAACTCATATAATGAACATTTCAATCAGACAAGTAAGAAACAATTTAAAAACAAAATAAGCACATTATGGAAAGGAATTTACCTATAAAATTTTTTCAGAAACGAATTAACGATGAAAGAAATACAGAAGGAGGCGGAAGTTCAAATCCTCCAAAGTGGTTCAATGAAGAGATTATACCAGAAAAAGCTAGGCACTTTATTCAGGCTCTAAATATTGTATCTGAAAAAATAACACAAAAAAAGCATAGTGGCAACTATATCCCCAATGTTGTTAAAGTTAAACTTAATGAAGACGCCTTAGCTAAAACTTATCGTAGAGAAATTGGCAAAATCTTTAACACTCAAAAAATGAATATTATAGGCTTGAGTCAAAACGACGAAGTGTTAGTGAAAATTGAAAATGCAGAAGAAGTTGATAAGATTACTAAAAAATTAGCAATAGGACTAAGAGAGCTTGCTAGCCAATCTCTCAAGCTTGGAATCGGAGCAATTGAGGATATTGAAGAACATTTCCCTGAAATTAACATTGACAACGAGACACTTGAAGAAGATGAATCACTTAAGGTAAAGTTATTTAATTACGGGGATCCGGAATTAAATATTATGGCTATCAGAGCATTTGAAAAGTTCTGTAACGAAAGACAAATTAATTATAGTAGAACATTATATTCGGCTGATTTAAACATTTTCAAAATAACTCAAGCAACTCTTGATACCATAGAGGAATTAAAGGATTTTGATGGAATACAGTTAATTACCGAAATGCCTAGATATCATGTCACTTTAGATGAACTGGAAGGTGACGGTGAAATTGAAATAAAAACTCCTGAGATAGGAAGAGAATATCCGACGATTGGTGTTCTAGACAGCGGGATTGCGAAAATTCCTCATTTATCGCCTTGGATATTAGAAAACAATTTTACAAAATATCATGAAGATGACATAGATAAAAGTCATGGAACGGCGGTTTCGGGAGTTATAATATACGGAGATGAACTAGAAGAAGAAAAATATACTGGTTTTCAAGGAGCCAAACTTTTCGAGGCTATTGTATTTCCAAATAATACCTCTCAAGGAGTTTCGGAAGAAGAATTGATTGAGAACATCCGTGAAGCAATTAGTGAAAATGAAGATATCAAGATATGGAATTTATCACTAGGAACCAACAAAGAGGCTGACGAAGTAGAATTTTCTGATTTTGGAAAAGCTTTGGATGAAATTCAAGAACAACACAATGTTTTAATCTGCAAATCTGCAGGTAACTGTGGGAACTTCAAAAGTAATATACCGAGAGGTAGAATATCTCAATCCGCAGATACTATTAGGGGGCTGGTAGTAGGTTCAATTGCAAAAAACAAAAATTCTACAGACTTCTCAGAAAAAAATCACTCCTCTCCATTCTCTAGAATTGGACCTGGACCATCTTTCTTAATAAAACCAGAAATCTCTCATGTAGGCGGCAATGCCGGTTTAGATCATCTCAATAGGTTGATCCTAAATCCTATATATACTTTTTCTAAAAATGGAGATAGGAAAGGCGTAGCTGGAACAAGTTTTTCAACTCCAAGAATCTCATCCATAGTTTCTGGCCTTGACAGTTTATTAAATGAAGGTTTTAACCCACTATTATTAAAGGCTCTAACAATTCATTCCGCAAAGTATCCGGAAGAATTGAAATCCCCTATTGATGAGAAGTTGAAACATTTAGGGTTTGGCGTACCATCTAACATACAAGATATATTATTTAATCAGCCGAATGAAATTACTCTAATTCTTCAGGATAATTTGGAAAAAGGTAATTTTATTGAAATTCTTGATTTCCCATATCCACAGTCGATGATTGACGATCAAGGATATTTTCATGGCGAAATCTCAGTAACGCTTGTCACCTCTCCTATTCTTGACTCAGCAAACGGTGCCGAATATTGCCAATCTAACATTGATATCTTGCTAGGAACTTATGATGAAAAGGTAGATAGAGATACCTCCAAACCAACTATCATAAATCCAATTGGAAAAGAGGGAGCACAAAACCTTCTATCTCACAGTCTATACAGTAAATCCGCAATAAAAAACAATGATAGTCCGTATACAAAAGAGAGAGTTTTAGTTGCTTATGGAGATAAATTTCAACCAGTGAAAAAATGGGCTGTCAATCTAGATGAATTTACTCCTTCAAACAAAGAAAAGTTCTTAAGAAATCCAAAAAATTGGTATTTAAAAGTAGATGGTCTCTTTAGAGATTTTACAGAAACTAAAGCAGATATGCAAAGAATTACGCCTAGTCAGGAGTTCTGTCTTATTATCACAATTAAGGATACAAAAAATGAAAATCATATCTATAATGAGGTGACACAGTTACTCGATAGCTATAATTTTGTACATCAAAATGTTCGATTAAAAGAAGATGTTAGAGTACAATTAAGAAATTAATCTTTGCTCTACGCGATTTAATTTAAATATTTTTCATTTTAAATTCACATTTTTATTTATAACATCTAAAATTCAAAACAACTTTAAATTTTAATATTATGGGATTAAAAACAGGACCTAAAAGAATAGCAGTTTCTACCGGACAACCGGATAAAAGACAGCGTGACAACAAACAGACTCCGGGAAATACTCCTTCCCTAAAACCACCTAAGAGACAACAAGGTAGGTAAACTTTTAAACTAGATTCTGATTATTTTCAGAATCTTTTTTTATACTTGGTTCTAAAACCGTGAGACTACGCACTTTACTAAATCAATAGTTTATTATATTTGCAATGAACTAAAGCAAATGTACAATTACGCAACTCCACATCTAAAATCCCAAGCCATCTATATTAACGGCAAAGACAGAACTGATGAGATAGAATCGTATTTTATTGAAGTTAGTGTGCAGTAATTTATAAAAGTTAATAAGGTATTATTCATATAATTTAAGCAAAATTTAAAATCCGTTCATCAAACTAAAATGTAGATAGCATTTTAATTAAATCCGAATAGTAGATATCTTCGAAAAAGTGAAATTGCAACGTTTATGACATTTACAAACTGCCATGATGACAAGTACTTCAAATTCTTAAATAAAAATAAAATTTAATAAAAACTTAAAAATATTTTTAGTTCATTAATTATTATCTTTAAATTTGCTTCATTAAAGTAAAGCAGAATGAGTACTAAAGAACATAACGAACATTTGGAAAAGCTGAAAAGTCTATCTTCTAAGATTCTTAGATCTAAGGAGTCAGCTTCTGCTTTTTTGTTTTCTGCAGGAATTCACACAAAAAGCGGAAATCTAACAAAGCCATATCTGGCACCTTCTAAACCAAAGCAAACTCCTACACATAAATAATACATGTATACGAGAAGATCAGGTCTCATTTTAGGTTTTCACGGATGCGATAAGTCAATAAGAGACAAAGTCGTCAATGAAAGCGGATTTATGCTAAAAAAGAGTGAGAATGATTATGACTGGTTGGGACACGGTATCTATTTCTGGGAAAACAATCATGAGAGAGCTCTTCATTTTGCTGAGGAGCTAAGAGACAATCCTAAGAGCTCTGTGACTGAACCAGCTGTTTTAGGTGCTGTCATAGATCTAGGTGCATGCTTAGACTTACTGGATTCAAAATTTCTAAAAGAAATAAAAATATCACACGATTTACTGTGTGATTCATATGAAACATATGGTTTAGAGCTTCCCAAAAACATAAAATCAAAAACAGGAGAACTTTTAGCAAGAAAGCTTGACTGTGCTGTAATTCAATCAACCCACGCATTGAATGTAAATGCTGGAGGAAAAGACTACGATTCAGTACGTGGAGTTTTTTTTGAAGGTGAAGATCTCTATGAAAACGCAGGATTTAAGCAGAAAAATCACATACAAATAGCTATCAGAAATCAAGACTGTATAAAAGGATTTTTTATTCCTCGTGAATTTTAAGATAAATTTTATCTTTTTTTGAAGATAATCATTTTTAGCCTAATCTCAATTTGATAAAAACTCATCAAGCGATTTAACTAAACCAACTCTTTAAAATAAATTTTTGCAACTCCCTCAATATAATTTTCTTTAAGACATTGCACTAATTCTTTCTTTAAAATATCAGACTTCTTAAATCTTTCAAAATAATAAATTGTTCGATATTCCAATATCCAATAGGGATCAAACTTAGAATAATCAAAACTATCAATGTTCATCAACCATGTGTAATAATCAGAATACTTAGGATGAGATTTTTTAATCAATTTCTTTAATTCATTACTAAATTCTAAGTTGTACTTGAAAGCTAGATTGATAATCTGACCAATCATTATATTATCGTAAAACCCGTAACCTTGTTCTTGACTCTCATCTGACATATCCGGAACATGAGAAGTATACACCTCAAATAATTTGTCATCGTATTCTATCAGATCATATATTGTTGCATATTGGTAGAGTTCATTACTAAAGTTTTTTTCCAAACTTTCAGTTATTTTGAGTTTAATATCATTTTTAAATTCATCTTTCAAAAAGGTAAAAGAGTAAAAAAGTTTTTTGATATATCTCTTATCTAAATCTACATCAATCTTAAACAAATCATCAATTTTCAAAACTTCTTTTATCAAATCTTCTATTTCTTCATTTGTGGATTTTTCAACGTAAATATTTATTAAACGCCCAAAGCTGTAATTTCGATCTTCATTAATCAGTACATCTAACAGTTCTCTTACTTGATCTTTTAGAATGTTATCTTCATTCTTTTCCACAAATCTGATTAAGTGATCGAAAGGTATATTATACTTTCCTTTTACCATCTTTGCCAATAAAAGAATATTTTCAAATACTTGGGATTTCGATTCATAGGAAATTTCCAACAATTGAACAATCACTAGTATATTGCTAAGAATCCTATTAATCTTTATTGGTTTATAGATTCCACTTATACTTTCTAACTGTTCACATGAATAAATAAGATTAAGGATTAAATCATTAATTCTCTCAAAAATATCAAACTGTTCATTAAAATTGATTTTACTTAAACCGTATTTCTCAAGCAGATAAACTGAATGCTTTTCATCAATGCTAAAAATCCACATTTCAATAATACTCCAGTCAAATTTTTGATATTTTTCAGTGATGGGATTTTTTAATGTATATAATGCAAAAATGCACTCCAACACTTTTTTAGCAAAATCCTCGTAATTTGAATAATGCTTAAAAATTAAAAAGTTATATTTTAGGAACGAGTTTAGCCTAAGAAAAGATGATTTAAGTTCATCATATCTATTGCTGCTAAATGATGAACCGTATTTATCACTGAATGATATCTTCTGAATTTCTGAAAAACAGCTATCTAAACTATCTCTAGCTTCATCATAGAATTTTTCATCTTTAATATATTTAAAAACATCTAGAAAATAAGGAGTTTTTTTACGTATCCAAGGTTCATCAAAATCAAAATTGATTTTTGATAACTTTTCTAATATATCTTGCTCGTCACTACCGATGTATGACCATTTAATCAGTCTTCTGAGTCGGATTAGATTATACGTTAAAACAGTATATTTTATGGGATTATTTGCTCTATCTGTTTCGTTATAAATATTAAAGAACACATCAAAAGCTTCTTTATAATTCCCCATCAGATAATAGGCATAACCTTTTCTAAGAGTAATGTAAAGAATATCTTCTTCTTTTTTGTCTTCTAATAGTTCTTTTGCTTTCTTAATATTTAGTTTCTCCAAACTACATCTCTCACAATCACAAATACCATACTGAAAAAGATTATGAACACATATCCTGTTTTTTGGACTTTTACCTCTCCATATAATATGATTAATATAGTTTACAGAAAGAAAAGTGGTAATGTCCTTTAATTTTCGGTTTTGATCCTCAACAAATATTTCATCAGAATTTAATTTGATCTCATTATCACTCAGAATAATAGAATCTATCAGATCAAAAAACTCCTCATTGTCCGTGTAGAATGTAAAGCCGTCTAAATTTGTGATGTTTTCATCTGAGCCTTTAAACGGGGGAAGACTACTAATAACATTTGGAGGAAGAACATATATGATATCAAACAACTTAAGTGTATGGTCAATTTTATCAATAATATGCATGCTTTTAATCTCCTCTTCTACTATTGCATAATCAGACTGTGTACTGTCGCTGAGAAATTTTTTTTTCCGAATCTGCGCTAATTTTGAAGTCTCAATGTGATCAAGAAATTGCGCTAGCGTATCTTCATTGAGAAAATTCACCGCAGGTATGTATAATCTGATAAAATTACTTCCTTTATCCTTTTGTATTTCGATTCTTTCTTTGAGAGAAGGGTCATTTTGTAAATCATACCAATAAACTTGTTTAGTGGTCAAATCACAAAGCGTGAAAATTATAGCTTCATCAAACTCATTATAGTAATTGATTGCATTTCGCAAACTAATCTGATGTGAAATCGTATGATAATGAACATCCTTTTTCTTTTTAAGAACTTTTGGATGATCATTTGTGCCTTTATTCTGATTTCTAAAGAAAAATATATGTTCATTTTTTTCATTTGTTACATCAAAATAGAAATCTGTTCCATTATCTTCTCCCGCTGAGGCTGAATGCTCTTTTAGTTTCATACCCATTTGAAATAGTAAATTTCTAAGTGTACCTTTTAGTAAATCATCAGCTTCTTTTCTTATATGGTCATTATCAAATTTCATTCAATGAAGATATTAAAAAAGTTGTAGGAAGATAAATAAGTTATTATATTTCTTACATATATCTAAATTATTTTTCAATGAACACCGATAACTACTTTGTGAGTTTTGACCCGACTCCAGATCATATGGACGAGATTTATTCGTGGACTACATTTCCACCAAATAATTTTCCTTCTATTGACCAATCATATCGAAAGAAAAATATCTGTATTGTAACAAAAGAAAACAAAGTCGTTGGATTTTTTGCTTATAAACTAACATCGAGATGTGTTGAAATAGTGATCGCTGAAACAAAGAAAGAATTCAGAAGCACAGGAATAGCAAAATTACTCCTAAACACTCTATCAAAACATCTGAATCCGAAAGGATATTTAGCTTATCATCTATATTGTGCACCTGAGGAATCTCAGTATGCATGGAAAAAATTGGGATTTGAATATTATCCTGAAAGTCAATATGGAAAAGCAGATAAAAAGATTGAAATGTTCAAGATTTTTGGAGATTGCTGTACAGTTGTTGAAAATAGTAAAAATATAAATCCAACAGATAATGTCATTAAGATTTGGGATTATAATATAGGCGAAGATGATGATTTACCAAGGTGGATTGTAAAATTCGATATGGTAGAAAATTCAAAGAAACTTGTGAAGCCATTTTTATTTTTCGGTGAGGATGATTGGAAAATTAAAGTAATAACTCAAGATGGTTCGCAATTTTGTCGCTATAAAGATTATGACAGAAAAAGTGAAGTGACACGATGTTTCTATATTGATGAATTAAAATAATTGCTAAAATACATTCAAGGTTTATTACATTCTGAAACATGATGACTCCCACAAAAAAAGATGAATTAATTCGTGATACTCTTGTTTTAGAAAATTCTATAACAAGCCCAAGAGATGATCGAGAGATTTGCTTTACATTTCATCAAGTCATTTCAAAATTGTTGTCGAACGACGGTTTTACAACTATACTCAACCCAAGTCCAGACACAAGCAATTTTGATTTTATGTGCATTAAGCAAGATTCTCGAGAAAGAATATGCATTTCTCTTCAGAATTCCACTAAGAGTGTGAAGGAAGATCGGGTACATGAGAGAGTTTCGTTTGCATTCAACTACCCTTATGATCGTATCATCTTATTCGCACCTAAAGGGTTTACTTCAGCATGTTATCGCTTTGTAAATATTGCTGATCCTTTAAAAGTGGAACTCTTAAACTTGGATGACCTTAAATCCTGGACATCAAAAATCGAAATAGAAGCTGATCTAAATTCTCTTGAATATGAAGACATCATCAAAATTGTAAGTAAAACATTCATTGAAAAAATTGCTCAAGATTCTAACTATTTACTAAAACTTGAATGGAGGGAATTAGAAAAAACTATTACTGAAATATTCGAGGGTTTAGCATTTGATGTAGTACTAACACCTCCAAGTAAAGATGGTGGCAAAGATATTATATTAGAAATCAATAAAAAGGGAACTTTAGTGAAGTATCTTGTTGAAGTTAAACATTGGAGGTCTCAAAAACAAGTTGGACATAAATATGTTAAAGATTTTTTGAAAGTAATCTGCAATGAGAAAAGAGAAAGCGGACTATTATTGTCAACTTATGGTTTTACGTCAAATGCTTTTGAAGGTTTAACAGAATTGGAAAGAAAAAAAATCAGGTTTGGAAACGAAGAAAAAATAGTTTCGCTTTGTAAAACTTATTTGAAAGTGAAATCCGGAATTTGGACACCTTTACAGGATTTGCAGGAAACACTTTTTGACAAAACTTTTTAAAAATACGATCTAAAATTTACATTTTTCGACCTTTACCTTTACTTTGATTTCTGCTTAGCTCTTTTTGTTCTTTCTTCGGATTCTTAAACGAAAACTCAAACCTTCCAATATTCTTATCGAAACTGATGTAGCCTTGGTATTTCTTTCCTTTGCTGTCGGTGAGTCCGTTGATGTAGGCGGTCTCGCCCGCTTTGAGTTTTTCGATCTGCCATTGGTGGAGGGGTTTGCCTCTGAAGGTGGTGGGTATTTCTGTGTTGAGAGGGTTTTGGAAGGTTTTACTTTGTAAGTGGTTTTGTAAGCTATTGATGCTTTTGTTGATGTTTCTGTTGAATAGGAACTCTACATATCTTTTTTCAGCATTGAACTGGACGGTGGCATGGAAAAGAGTTCCTCTTTTGGAGAGCATGTTTTCAATGGGTAAGGGTTTGCCTTCTTTAAGGGTTTTCTTTTGTTCTTCGTTAAGGGTAACTCCGGAAATGACTAAGGGGATTCTGATATGCTCTGCTCTTAATGCGATGAGTTCATTGGTCAGTCGGTCTCTGCTGATGACGGATGGAGTCAGTTCATCGGTCATGGGGTTGATGAGGTTGACGACCCTGCCCATGTTTCCTGTTTCCAAGAGATTGAGTTGGTCTTCTTTCGTGAACTCATGACCGAAAAGTTTGGTGGTAAAGTCGGGTTCTTTTCTGATGGGATGAATGCGGACTTCGAGATATCCAACATCGTTGAGTCTTAAAGAAAGTCTGACATCCATGGTGGTTTTGATGCTTCCCTGATTGAACGTAATGGGAATTAAGGTGGGTGTTTTATATCCTTTGAGTAAAGGTTCCAAGGCGTTGAGCTGTTCGAGTTTTTCCTTCGTTAGATTGAGCTTGCTCATGATGTTCCAATCGATCTGTTCGGGGAGATAGCGGTATTGATTTTCTGTGAGGTGAGGGTGAATATTTTTACTTTGTTGGAATTGGCTGAATTTATTTTGACGCTCGAGTTGTGCCTGGACTGCATCGATGGAAACTGCATAGTCTTTAAGCTCATCAATTTCTTCTACGGTTGCCTGATCGATGTAATTTTGGAGGTCATTGGCGGTTTCCTTGGCTTCGTATTCAGTGACTTTGAAGAAGGTGAATTCTTCCGGGTTTTTTAACTGGTGGTAGAAGTCTGAATAGAATTGGGTGAAACTGTCATCTTTTGGGTCGATCTTGAGGATTTGATCTGAATGTTCTTGGTTGGGTGACGTTTGGTTGATGGTACCGTCTGGGTTGATGTTTTGGATAATGCCGATGGTATTCCTGGTGTTGTGGAGAACCAAGAGCGTGTCGGAGGACTGCATATCTTTATTATGTGGGTCTGGTTGTGGTTTATCTTTATTCTTTTCCATAGCTTTTTACTGTTTAATGTTTAAAGTACAGGATTTAAGCAAGTGGTTGTGAGCAGATGATTTGGCTGGCATCTGTTGACGCTATATGGCTTCGCAGCGTTGAACTTGTACAGCTTGCAACTGAATCAACGTTAGGACGTTTTAATTATTTATGTATATTTGATTGCATATTAATTTCTGTTCTTCGGGCTGTGGAAAATTATGAACCCTATTTTGTCGAATCATTGTCAGTCGTGGATGAAGATAAATTCCACTATGTTCTGGATGTCGTTCCTCCTCGTTCTGTAATGGGAGCTTGGGATGAGGATTTCTATTTTGAAATGCATCTAACCACCAGAAATTATCCGTTGAATTATCCTGATTTTGTTCGGAATTACATTCACATCCATCACATCAATGGGGATACCATCGAACTATTTGAGGGTGAATTTTTTGAAGACAGTTGTTCTGAAGAACCGTTTGAGTATAGAAGCTTGGAAGTGAAGAAATTTGAGAAATCGGAAAGGTCTGAATGGAAAGCAAAGTGTATTGGATTGGAAAATAGGATCAGAAAAGTAATGAGTGAAAAATTACCGGAATATTCTAAGATGCGTAAAAAGGTTGTTCAACACTATCAGAAAATCTATGAGAACTCTAAAACAGCAATACCTACTTTTGGTTTGACAGAAGAAATGGTGGAAAAACCCTATTTATTTGCCTGCCTGTTTAATCTCTTTAATCAAAACCCTTATGAAGACAGCTTAAATCAACTGATAGATTCTGAGTATGATCATCCGAAACAGATAAAGAGCTGGAAGGACCAATTTGATAAATTAAATATAAAATTTCAAAATTTACAGCATTCAGATGTTTCAGACTACCCGCTGGTAAGAGATCATATGATTGCATTTTATCAGCGAACCTTTCAATATATGATGCCTTCTTTATTACTCAATTACAGGAATGTTGATGAAAAAGGCTATTATGAGTATTTCAATGATCTGATGACCAAACTGAAAGAAACTGAATAAATAGTAATCACTCTGTTGCAATAAAACGACTTGATGTGTAATAAATAATGCTCGTAATCATTGAATCTAGCGAAGACCTTTTTTTACCAAGCCCTGATCAGTTCAATCGAGCTGGAATCAATGAACATTGTATTTTTGAAATACATCAGTTCAAAGAAAAAATATATTTTCAGGCTGGTCAATGGGCAGAGTGATAGAATCGATTTTCTGGAAATGAGGGTCTATTTTAATCGGAAGTTCATGACTTGTACTTTAAAATCAGTACATGATCAATCTTTGTTTGAAAAGGATCTGCCGTTTCACTCAGACGGCTTTTTTAACAGACATACTTTTTTGTTCAATTCAAATCCTATTGATAGTTGGTTTCCTGAATCTGTCACCTATAGATTTGAACATTCTGCGGAATCTTTGACAGAATGCCTTAGTCAGATAAGTCAGGATCTGACAAACCAGGGAAGATCATTCTTTACGACAGATGTTGAACTCAGTCCGATCTTTTTATTGGGCAGGAATTATATCGATGAGCTGCAAGTAGACAAAGATCAGCTGGCCAGTGAACTACAGTATGAAACGGATATCGGACGATTTTTTAAAATGATCGAAAATGAAACATATAAGGATTTAATAGATCATCTTTCTGAAGTTTGGATATTTCCGAAGGAAGATGATCTGAGAGATTATTCGCTGGAAGACAAAAAGTATTATTTTGCATTTAATTTACTGTATTATCACATTAATCAAGGGAGAAAAAAAGTAATTCGAAATTCGATCTATCGGGATCAGTAAGTTAAAGTTGAGCTATAAAAAAAAACCTAGTAAAACAATTTAAAAATGAATGATTATGATAGAAAGTGATTCTGACCAGCTGCTAAAGTACAAATACATATTTCCTGAAAAGTATGCATCCGAACATATTGTGGAGGTTAGGGATGAATTGATGAGAAGGGGAATCGATGTTTTGGCTTTTGATGATGATACCTACATTGACTGTGCTATTTGGGAATTACCTTCAGGCTGGAACAACGTCTTAAAAGCAATGTTTTCCAAACTTAAAACTTTGGGTTGGAAATCTGATACTAAGCTTCATTATAACTTTTCCTTTGGCTCTATTACCATCGAAGGATTGAGGGACAAAAGCAATGTTCAATGGAATGAAATTGTTGAGCAATTTATTGTAAAACTTCATCAAACCTGCTGCCGCTGTTCATCTAAGGATCATGTTGAACATTTTGAGGATGAATTTCTTTGTCGCAGTTGTATGCTGGAAATCTTTTCCAGAAGAACAGTTGATGATCTATCCGATAAAGGATTTAAATTTTATAATTCCCCGATCTACAGCAATGAGGAGGGATTTTATCAATTTATCTAATCGCGCAGCCATCGTCAGTGATGATGCCGGAATTCAGAAAATCAATATGAAGCCTACTGCAGAAGATGTAAAAATATTTCCAAAAGACAAAGTCTACCGTGCTTTGCAGTGGTGCCAGAACGGTAATGAGCCTGAATATCCTGAGTTTTGAAACAGCGTACACGAATACATTTTTACCATCGTTAAGCTAATACACAGTGCTTTCAACAGTCACAAATTCTTCCAGGTCTATTGCTTTGGAGAGTCTGTTCAATTTCTTGCTATCCCTCTACGGTACTATCCTGGAAGTATAAATTTTATTTGATGAATACAGTTGTAAAAATTTATGAATTCTTACGGTAACTTTTAAAAGAATAATTGGAGAGCAAAAATATCTCAGTAAAGATTTTTAATTTTGATAGATCATCCTTCGATGAAGAGTGCAAAGATTTTGTTTCGGAATAAAAGACACGCTTAACATCTATAATCATGACTAAAAAAAGAATCTTAATTTTCGATGATGACGCTGCGATTCTCGATGCTATGAAAATGATTTTTCTCGAAAACGGCTATGAAGTAGACGTTTCGCAGACTTCAAATAATGTGGAGGAACGTGCAGCCGGCTTTCAGCCTGATCTGATCCTGATGGATTATCTGATTCCGGATATTGGAGGCGTAGAAGCAATTACAAGACTTCGCAGAAATCAAAAATTCAAACAGGTACCGGTGATATTGGTCAGTGCGAGTACCAATATCGTAAAGATAAAAAATATTTCGCAGGCCAATGATTTTTTAAGAAAGCCATTTGATCTGTGGGATTTAGAGGCGATGGTTACTAATTATCTTTCATAAGCTTTTATCAATACACTAAAGAGCGGGTAAAACTTGTTCTCAGGATCTGCAATACACTGATCTTATATTGGAATGTGCAATGTAAAACAGGTTTGAGCTTTATCTGAAATGACAGATAATTGGCCGTTGTGTGCAGCTGCAATTTCTGATGAGATATATAATCCCAGTCCGAGACCATTTTGATTGGATGAAGTTCCCCCGCGGTGAAACGGATTAAAAAGATTCTGCACCGCTTCTTCAGGTATTTTCTGTCCATTGTTGGTGACTGAAATCTGCCAAAATTCATGAGCTGTTTCTGCTTTAAGAACGATAGGGGTATCAGGCGAACCATGGTTAATTGCATTGGCAAGAAGATTAGACACCAATTGAGAAATACGCCCGGGATCGCATTCTACCGGATTACTGATATTAAAATGCGATTCAATGGTTCTTTGAGGCCAGGAAACTTTTAATTCATTACTCACTTCATTGAGAAGCTGTTCCAAATCAACAGCGACAGGGCTTATTGAAATACCACCTCCCAGTCTGCCACGAGCCAGATCCATAATGTTGTTAATCATCTCATAAATTCTTTTTGAACTTGAATGCACAATATTCATTAACTTTTTGTCGCGTTCACTCAATTCAGATCTTGTCAGCAATTGAGCGGCACTCATAATACCCCCAAGCGGATTGCGGAGATCATGACCAAGTACTGCAATAAACTGCTCACGGATGATGGCCTGCTCTTGCTCAATATTTAAGTTGGTTTCAGCAAGTTTTTTGGACATTTGGAGATTTTCCTCGTATAAACGTCTGTCAGTTGCCTTAAATAAGGTGAAACGTAAAAAAAGTGGCTTATTGTTTTCGCCTCTTCTTTCGTATCCGTTGATGTAAATAGGAACTCTGCCATTTCCAGTATCAGTCAGTTCGACAGAGACCTCATCAAAGTGTCCCTGTATGCGAAGTAGCGGCCACAGATGGGTTTCAAAATATATTCTGCCGCCTATCGAAAGGAGGTCAGAAATACGTTTTCCGGTCAGTTGATCGGGACTGCTGTTGAGCCAACGGGCGGCACAGGTATTGACTCTTGTGATGATCCCATTTTCATCAGTAATCACAAATCCACATAATGATGATTCAAAAAAGTCGTCAAAATCTTCTGACAGATTATTCGATGGGATGCTAGTCATATAAAAAATCGCTTATCGCCTCGATGGTTTCCTCGGGTGCACTGAGATTAGGACAATGTCCGGTTGCTTTCATGATGACCAGTTGACTTCCCGTCATTTTTTTATGCATATAATGACCGACTTCAACCGGAGCAATGACATCACTACTGCATTGCAGGATTAGAACGGGAACTTTCGAATCTTCTAAAATATCACGCTTATCTGTTAAAAATGTTGTGCGTGCAAAATGCTTGGCTATCTCAGGATCAGTTTTACAAAAGCTGTTGGTTAATTCTTTTCCGAGTTCTTCTCTGTCAGGATTTCCCATAATCACAGGAGCCATGGTTGCTGACCACCCTAAATGATTGTCATTTAATGACTCCAGAAGCTCATCAATTTCCGGTCTGCTGAAACCTCCGATATAATCCTCATTATTGATATAGGATGGTGATGGTGATACCAGCACTAATTTCCCAAATAATTCAGGAGACATCTTTGCAGCAATCAGACCTATTATTGCCCCTACAGAATGTCCTACGAAAACTGCATTGGAAACCTTGAGCTCCTTTGCGATTTCTACAATATCTTCGGCATAGCCTTCCAGCTGATTGTATTTTGTAAAGGAATAGGAAGAAAGATCTGAATTTCCGGCACCTACATGATCGAACAGAACAGTTGTATATTTTTCCTCAAAAACAGGGGAAACATACCGCCACATGTTCTGGTCACAGCCAAAACCGTGAGCAAAAAAAATCATATTTTCTCCAGTTCCTTTGATCGTAACATTATTCCTTTTTAGGACACTCATTCAACAGATAGTTTGTGCAAATCTAATCATTTAATTTTGATGAAATTAATTAATTTTTAAGAAGAAATAGAAAGAAGTTTGAGGAATTTTTCAGAATAGAAAGGATTGAAATTTAGGTTCTATAAGAACGAGTCTGATCGCTGTGGTAAACGATGATCATATGGAATTTGCTTTGGGGTCGTTCGAGATGGTTTTGTCTAATCAACCTCAGCAAAACTTATAGATTCTTTTCAGTCAGCTCAAAACCAAATTCAGGAAATTGATTTATGGAAAAAACATAGGCAATGCCCTTTGAATCTAAAAATTCTTTTATCGTGCAGAAAAGCACCTGTATCATCCATAATTTCAATGGAATACTTTGAGTTTTATCACTTCTGATCGAATTCCATATCTTTGAAAATACCATCGCCACAACTTCGTCAGCATATTGCTGTGAACCAACCGCTTTAATCGCTATTCCGTATAAGAAACAGGAATGCTGGTCGTACAAATAATCGAAACCCTTCCGGTTATTCTGCCTGACCCATAAAAACAGGTCTTCTTCTGACACTATTTTTTTCATCTTATCTTTCATGAGGTTACAACTTTTTACTTTGCAGCACTATGCTATTTCACTAAAAATGATTGAAAAATGGCTAAAACAAAAAGTAAAAGAATATAAAATACCTCCTGAACAAATTTCCTGACAACTTGATAAATGATTATGATCTTGCTTTTCTTTTTTCTTAAAAATCTTCAACATCGGTCACAAATCAAAATCTGTGCTACAATCAACAATTCCTTTTAGGCAGGCACTGTTAAAATGGAGTAAAATTTATTTTACCGTACAGTAAATGACGCAAAATATCGTGAATGAGCACCTCGATATTATTGGATTTGCAGACTGTAAGCAACAGCAATAGGAAATAGAATGATAAGAAAATAGATATTGGTGTTATTATTGATGATGAGTATGATATGAGAAAGATTTTTCTGGTCGAGGATGATCATGCAATTAGAGAGATATTAGAAATGTTCTTAACTTCTGAAAACTATTCTGTTCAATCATTTTCGACTGTTAGTGAATTCTCAAAACGAGATTTGACTGTAATACCCGATCTTTACTTATTCGATGTAATGCTTCCGGACGGCTCCGGTATTGATTTGTGTAAACAGATTAAAAGCAATAATGATCATGACGGTGTTCCTGTAATGATTATGAGTGCTCATGCCCAGCTTAGTCAAATAAGCAATTATTGTGAACCGGACGACTTTATTTCTAAGCCTTTTGATATTGATAATTTATTAATGAGAATAGAGAAGATCATTCCCTAACCATTACTCAATTTATTAAATGTGTACGAGACACTTCAAACAGTTTTTAAAATCAGATAATCAGCAACCTCTTTTTAGCTTGATTGTCAAATCCCCCTAAAAAACAATTAGACAAAATTTCTTACCAATCCACATGTTTTGTTGTTCGATAAAATGATCAGAGGCAGTAGCATATTGGTTTTTTTCTTAAATTTGATACTCGTTTTTAATAAAACTTTTGAGAAATGGATTTTAAAAATGAAGCACAGGAAATCTACGATCAACTCTATCATACCTCAAAACATTTTATACGATCAGGGAAAATTGATATTGATCAGAATCTCGTCCATAAGAAAAAAGACCAACGGCGAGGTCTGAGTATCATTGTACGTCCCGACGAACATGCAGCCAATGAAATCAGTAAGTTTCAGGAAAAACTTCGCAGTGTCGATGACGGACAGTATTTTCAGCCTATAGCAGATTTGCACACTACGATACTGTCAGTTATTTCAGCGTATGACGGCTTCAAACTTGAAAATATTGATCCGGAGCAATATTCAAATGTAATCTGCGAATCTTTGAAAGATCATAAGCCCTTTACTTTAACAATACACGGAGTCACTTGTTCTGAAGGTGCAATAATGATTCAGGGTTTTAACCACGATGAAAGGCTGCAGATGCTGAGAGAGAACCTGCGACAATCTTTCCAGCAGTCCAGACTTAAGAATTCTATTGATTCAAGATATTCTTTAAAGACAGCTCATCTTACTGCAGTAAGGTATTTAAGAACACTCAAAGACCCGTTGACCTATGATCATCTTATTGAAAAATACAGGGATTATGACTTCGGCGCTTTTGAGGTTTCAGAACTGGAATTTGTTTATCATGATTGGTATCAGAGCCGGAAAATTGTTAAGATTCTTCGGAAAATAAAATTACAGCACCAGTAATAATTGCAATATTCGGATTAAATTCTACTGCATTCACAAATAAGTCCAGACTTTACAGTGATCAATGCGGGCATTTGATTCCTTGTCTGACTAACTTAACAAGGTATATTTTGCTAGGGCTAAAGTTTCCACTTTGTATCCATTCCAAGCAAATGGATAGCAAAATCGCTTAAGGAACAAAAATTGAAATTAAAAAAAACTTTGAATTGACACTTCCCGAAATTTAATCACCCAAAAGAAATTATTACTTGAGTTAAGATTGGAACTCTTGGAGGACTTTTGTTCGGATTGACATTAAAAGCGATTGGTAGTCGTAAGAAATTTCATGCAAGAATGATTAATAAACAACAGGTTTCACGCTTTTTTATAAATTGGCAAAAGAATAAGATTTGAGTTCGATGAATAATCATTAGGCTACATCGTTTGTCTTTCAATAAGGATCCAATTCTTTAATTGAATCTACTAACAGTATAGAACTTTATTCTGAATCATTTTCCATCTTCAATTCTTACGTGAAATACAATAATTGGTAAAAATTTTAAACACAGCGTTTTTTCAGAGCTTCACTTCTTATGATTTTCAAATTCAAATCTGGTGGTATGGTCATCTTGCAGAACGATAAATGCGTCAAATGTTTTTCCGCCTTTACTTTTCATGTTTTTGATAAGTGAAGTTCTACCCTTCGTGATTAATAAACTGACTTGATTGGTAGTAAGTTGAACACCACAAATCATACGGAACTGAATCCATGAGCATGTTTCATCTGGACATTTGATGACTTTCTCATGGATGAGCAATGTCTTGTTTTTGCATTTTGGGCAGGTCAGCGTCAGGGATTTTTCTTTTGGAAGATTTATAGACAGGAGTTCAGAAGTAATTTCGGAGGCATATTCTTTAATACTATTGAGGAAAAATCCGGCATCTATGTCTCCTTTTTCGATTTGATGCAGTGCCAGCTCCCACTCTGCGGTCATCTGTACATTTGCAATCTTTTTATCTTTCACCAGTTGATCAACCTGCAAACCTTTTGAAGTGGGAATCAGTCTCTTGTTTTTTCTTTCGATATAATTTCTTTTAAGCAAGGTTTCAATAATGGACGCCCTTGTAGCAGATGTTCCTATTCCAATGCTCTGGATGATCTTCCGTTGATCTTTATTTTCGATGAGTTTTCCGGCATTTTCCATGGCAGATAACAGATCGGCCTCTGTAAATAATTTCACGGGCTGAGTTTGCTTTTCAAGAATCTCACCTTGTGCAATCTTGAATTCATCTCCTATTTTAAGTTCGGGCAGTTCATTCACTGATTCAGAAATATTTTGGTCATCGGTTTCAGAGAGTATTCCTTTAACGGATCGCCAGCCCTGACTCAGAATTTTCACACCTTTAGATTGGAATTCATATTCGTTTATACTGATGGTAATTGTGCTGATCTTTTTTGAACAGGCTTCAGATATTGATTCCAATAATCGGAATGCGATCATGTCGTACACTGCATTCTCCTTTGCAGATAATGATGAGGGAATTTTACCGGTGATTAATAGGGAATGATGATCGGTTACCTTAAGATCATTGACGATGTTTTTGTTGAAGTTTCCGAACTGAAGATGGGAAGCCGCTTTTCTATATTTTTCGTGATTAGTAAGACATCGAATTAATTCGGGGATTTCCGACCATAGATCATCGGGAATATATCGGCTTCCGGTTCTTGGATAGGTGATGAATTTATTTTCATACAGGCTTTGTGCGATCTGTAAAGTTTCATCTGCAGAAAATCCCAGCCTGCGGTTGGCTTCTTTTTGCAAAGCGGTCAGATCATAAAGTAAAGGAGCAGGTTCTGTAACCGTTTTGATCAGTAAATCGGTCACCTCAGCTTTTCCTTCACGCTCAATGGCTTTTAGGATTAGCTCCGCTGATTTTCTATCTTGCCATTGGTCTGATGACTGACTCGTAAAGTCGATGTAACTTTTCCGGTGTTTCAATTGGATTTGCCAGTACTTTCTGACGGTGAAATTTTGATTTTCGTGGAATCTCTTACAGATCAATGAAAGTGTAGGGGTCTGAACTCTTCCTAAAGTATAGATTTCATTGCCTGCAACAATACTCAACGCCTGTGAGGCATTAATGCCCACCAGCCAATCCGCTTCGCTTCTCGCTTTTCCGGCCTGATACAATCTATCAAATGCTGAACCGGGTTGTAATTTTTTGAATCCTTCCGCAATCGCTTTTTCAGTAAGAGAACTGATCCATAGTCTTTCAAAGGGTTTATTGCATTTCAAATAGTCATAGATATACCGGAAAATTAATTCTCCTTCCCTACCGGCATCGGTCGCCACAATAATACTGCTGCACCGATCAAAGACTTCTTTGATCACTTTGAGTTGCTTTGCTGCGACTGGATCAGCTTGATAAGACTTCCCTTTCTTAATTTTCTTTTGAGTGAGTTGAAAAGGATCCGGGATAATGGGAATAGATTCTTTCCGAAAAGATGGAATGTTATAATCTTCAGGCATGGCCAGTGAGACCAAATGTCCCAATGCCCATGTTATACAATATCCGTTTCCGGTGAGATAACCGTTTTTTTGCTCATTGACATGGAGAAGCTGGGCGATCTCTCTGGCAACACTGGGTTTTTCTGCGAGAATTGCTTTCATAGTATATGATGATAAATGGGGTATGATAATACTGGATAAATGATAAAGAAAAATTTAGTCCTTAGACTCTTCGACCTTTTGATCGGTTCGGTTTTTTTTGCTGATCTTCTTGCTGTTTATTCACTGGTTCTTTCTGTTTTGATTGCAGAGGCTCTTTGATATTTTTAGTCGATTCATTCGTTTTTCCTTCGGAATTAACTGCAGCTTGTGTTTTATGATCCTCAGATGCTTTTGCTTTTTCTTTGAACTGATTAGGATTGGTAAAGGAGAATTCTGTTTTTGAAGTTTCTTGATTAAAAGTAATATAGCCTTGGTATTCTTTTCCTTTACTGTCTGTCAATCCACTGACAAAGACCGTTTCACCTGCTTTGAACTTACTGTATTGTTCTGGATCAAGCTCCTTTCCTCTGAATATTTTAGGAGTTTCAGAATTTTGATGCTCTGTCTGAGTTTGACGTTTATGCTGGGTTCTGTCAAACAGAAACTCTACATATCTTTTGTCAGCATTGAACTGAACGGTGGCATTGAAAGGTTCTCCTTTCGTCGATATCATTCCTTCAATGTGCAGAGGCTTTCCTTCTTTTAAGGTTTGCTTTTGCTGATCATCAAGTTGAACCCCTTTGAGTTCATCAGGAATCTTGATGTACTGAGTCTTCAAAGCAATAAGTTCATTGGTTAAGCGGTCTACACTGATAATAGATGGAATAGGTTCTCCGGTCTTGAAATTTTTAAGTTCAACCACTCTTCCCATATTACCGGTCGTTAACAGGTTTTTTTTATCTTCATCTGTAAACTGATGTCCGAAAAATGGAAAGTTCAGCTGGGGTTCTTTTCTGATGCCATGGATGGCCATCGTAACTTTTCCATCTTCTTTCTGCTGCAGAGAAAGTCGTGCATCCAGTTTCGTGATTGCACCATCAAAATTGAGACTAATGGAAATGAGATCATTCGTTTTATAGCCTTTAAGTAAGGGATCTAAAATATTTAATTTCTCAAGTCGCTCTCTACTGAGTCCCAAATTTGACATGGTACCCCAGTCGATCTGTTCAGGTTTGTAACGGTATTCATTGTTTTCTGTTGTCGGTTCTTTTGCTTCCATTATAGTTGTATTTTGAGTTATTTCTGTTGTATATGTTTTTGGTAATGGCACTTCAGTACTGTCAAGTGAAGAAGTCGTTTCCTTGTTTAGGTGATCTACCTTTTGTTGCAGTTCTTTGGCTTTGACTTCTGACTCCACTGCCGGAACTTTAAAAAAGGAGAACTGGGTTGGATTTTTTAACTGGCTGAAAAAGTTGGAAAAGAAATTAGAAAAAAGATCACCGGATTTATCAACCCTCATAAACTGGTTTTGGTTTTTCTTGCTGGGGGCAACTGTTTTCAGTTGACCTTTTTCATCAATTCCGGTGACGGCCTGAATTTTCATTTTAGCTTTATCGAGTACCAATAATATATCGGATAACTCCTCTAAATCTGGAATTTTATCGGTTGGGGTTTCGCTCATAATGATCGTATTTAGTTGTAGTATTGAAATATGAAGTCGAAATTATCTGACTTTGAGATCGCAAGAATAGTTTCAGCGGTGAAAGGAATTATTTGTCATCGTCTTTCTCTGTGATCCGGACGGCACTGTGAAAATTGTTCCTGATAAACTGATCAACATCCGACTTCTTGTAATAAAGTTTTCCGCTGATCGTGTAGTAGGGCAGCTTTTTATCTGATCGGTATCTCTGTAATGATCTTGAACTGATTCTTAGTAGCTGCAGAACATCCTGGTTGTCCAGCAATTGCTCTCCGTCGATTTCTGTATTTTGTAACTGCTTTTTAACGATGGACTCTTTGAGGATGTCAAAGCGTTCCATGATTCTTTCCATCCAGGCAATAAATTCTGTTCTTTCGATATGCATAATTGTAGGTTTTATAATTGATTGTACTTATTTTGAATCCATGAGCTTTTTGATCTCGTCATGACTGTAATACAGGCTTCCACCCAGCTTCTTGTAACCGAGTGTCCCGTTGACCCTGTAATTTTGTAGGGTACCGGATGAGACATTCAGGAGTTTTTTAACTTCTGAAGTTCGAAGCCATTGTTTTTGAATAGTGCCTTTGTTTTCAAATAGAGTGGTAATTTCCTGCAGGAGTTCTTTCTTGAAGTCCTGAAGATCTTCTTTGGTGAGTAGGGATAATGTGACCATAATTTGATTGATTTTGTTGAAACAAAGTTTATCAATGGAGGTCACATAAAATCACTACCTTTTCGGAGTACCGAAAGATTTTATTGAATTGTTACCATTTTAATTGTTTGGAAAGAAGGCAGAATTTGTGAAACTTCTTTCGAATTAATCGCTAAAACGATCGTATTTGAATAAGATGGTTTGTACATTCTAATAGCATATCATATTTTTTATTTTTTCAGTAGCTATTACTAAGGGAAATGTTTTTTACAATGATCTTTTTATAATTAATCTTCAAATCAAATCATATTTGAAGACCTAAAAACTCTATTAGCTAGATTGATCAGTGAAGATCTTTCGTTATGTTAAGGTTAAGCATCCAATCTATTATTCGATTAATCATCTGAAAACCTTCATAGTTTTATGATAAAGGGAGATTCTCATTTTTTTTATTGCTAGTATTTGTATGAGTTCTGCTGAGTTTAATTTCAGTCTTTTTTACCATATGGTGAATTTATCTCTATTGCCTTATCACAAAGTAGATAGGTAAAATACGATTTTTGACCACTCTTCTCATCCATATAAACTTCACTGTCCCATGTAATTGATAATTCCCAGCTGTCCCACTTTCTCATTTTGTGGACATAGGGATTAAAAGAACATTTGATCTCATAATGCTTTTTGTTTTTGTCACCCTCGAAACTGACTATGACAGAATTATGATCGGGACTTGTTTCATCAACGATGGTCGCTTTGAGTTTCATGTAAGAGATTTTGTTTTTAATAAGTATTTATTTTAGATCATTTTTTGTCTTGGCAGGCCGATTTCATGTTCCTGCGGATAAGGTTTTCTCTGCGTCATGCTGACATCTTCATGCAGTGTTCTTGCTGCTTCCAGAGACTTTTCTTTATCCATTGAGTATCTAGGATCGGGTATGAATGGCATCTTGGCCATTTTTTGAATAGTGATGGTTGGAAAATGAAAATCAACTTCAACCGTTCCCAATAATAAATAGCAGCCTCCACCCTGAAAGGGATATTCTTCAAGGCAATTCGGGAAATGTGCCGTGTCAAAATATTCTCCTTCCGCATCGATCCAGGTTCCGAAAAACATGGCTCCTCTTTTGGTAGGAACATGTTTTCTTGAAATCAGATAAGCGAGCATCTTAATCTGCTTTTTGTGATGCTTAACTAAATCTTTAGCCATTACACTACCGCGGTATTTGGTCTGCAGCAGATCAAAAGGACTGTATGACACAGAGAATCCTAAGATCTCAATTTCATCAAAAGCATCTTCGAAAGGATTTCTGATAATGGTCGGAAGTTGATATTCTTTTTGCGGTTCGTCCAATAAAGTGGGATGTCTGAATGTTGACTGGTCATTGCCGAACAGGAATCTTGCCTGAATCAGAAGTTCATGTTTCTGTTTTCCGGTAAATCTGAACGCTCCGATAAAAATAAGAATCTGCAGGGTTTCAATTCCAATCGGTATTCTTTTAACAAAGTTTTCCAAGGAAGTGTATTCCCCGTTATTTCTTCTTTCCTCGGGAATCATCATGGCGATTTTACCTTCAACTTTCTCAATATGCATCAACCCTAAATAGACATCTGTTCCATAGACCGTCGTCTGATATTCGCTGAGATTAACACAAGGATTCTTAATGGTTGCGCCTGACATCTTTGCTTCATGGACGTAGACTTCAGTCCTGTAGAATCCGCCTCCGTTGTTAATGGCACACACCATAAACTCAATAGGGTAGTAGACTTTCAAATATAAACTCTGATAACTTTCTACCGCATAAGAAGCCGAGTGCGCTTTGCAGAAAGAATATCCTGCAAATGATTCAATTTGCCGATAGACTTCTTTAGACAATTGCTCAGGATGTCCCAGTTCTTTACAGGACTCAAAAAAGTGATCTTTAACTTTCTGCAATGCGGACAGTGATCTTCCTTTACCGCTCATGGCTCTTCGAAGAACATCCCCGTCAGCAGCCGATAATCCGCCAAAATGCAAAGCGATTTTAATAACATCTTCCTGATACACCATAATCCCATAAGTTTCACCCAGCTCTTCTTTAAATACATCATGAAAGTATTCGAACTTTGTAGGATTATTATGTCGGAAAATATATTCCTTCATCATTCCGCTTTGTGCAACTCCCGGACGGATAATGGAGGAAGCTGCAACCAAAACCTTATAGTCTTCACACTTTAATCTTCTAAGCAATCCCCGCATCGCAGGACTCTCAATATAAAAACAACCTATGGTTTTACCGATACTCAAATAACTATTGCATTTCTCTTCATTTTTTGAAATTGTCGTGTCTTTTATATCCACCGTAATTCCTCTTTTTTCCTTGATGAGTTCAACGGTATCTTTAATCGTTCCTAGTCCTCTTTGAGAAAGTATATCAAATTTTTCAAATCCTATATCCTCAGCTGTATGCATGTCAAATTGGACAATCGGAAAACCTTTGGGAGGCATTTCTAATGCTGTGAAATTGGTAATTGGTTCTTCCGAAATTAAAATTCCGCAGGAATGCATGCTTCTCTGATTCGGAAACTTTTCCAAAAGTTTGCCGTATTTGTGAACAAGTTTAAACACCGAATTGCTATCGTGTTCTGACATTGGTTTAGTCGCTAATGCATCCAATTCTTCCTTCGGTAAACCGAATGCTTTTCCCACTTCCCTGAAAATAGAGCGGTATTTAAACTCGACGTTTGTTCCACAGAATGCGACATGCTCTTTACCGTATTTGGTAAAAATATATTCAAGGATGATATCTCTGGTCTGCCAACTCCAGTCGATATCAAAATCAGGCGGGGTTTTTCGGTTCAAGTTCAGAAATCTTTCAAAATACAGATCCAATTCCAATGGACAGATGTCGGTAATTCCCAAACAGTAACTGACAATGGAGTTGGCACCGCTTCCTCTTCCCACATGCATAAAACCCATGCGGTTGCTGTATTGAATAACATCCCAGGTGATGAGAAAGTAACCGCTGAATTTTAGCTCGTCGATGACGGCTAGTTCTTTTTCAACTCTTGCATTTGCTTCAAGATGACTTTGTCCATATCTCGTTTCCAAACCCTCATAAGCGAGTTGGGTCAGAAGCTTAAAATCATTCTCCCGGCTGTCTGTAAAATACTGTTTATTTTTAGGAGTTGAAAAATCATAATCGAAACTGCATTGTCCAATAATATTCGCTGTGTTTTGTATGATCTGGGGATAGTGACGGTATTGATCCAGCAGTTCCTTTTTATTGACAAATGTTTCGGTTTCTCTGCAATAATCGTGATCATCTAATTTACTGATCAATGTGTTGTTATCAATGGCTCTTAAAATCTTGTGAAGATTATAGTCCAGTTTGGTTGTAAAAGTAACAGGCTGTAAGATCATCATTTTATCGATCTGCTTTTTGAAATCTTGCTTTATGAGATGGTTCAATTCTTCAGGTCTGATTCCGACATACTCGTGTTCCTGCAAAAATTCAGGAATGTTATGCAAAGGATAAATAACAATGGTGCTTTCAAGGATTGGATTTTGTTTTGGAATTTCTATTCCATCACAATTGTAATCGGTCAACAGACGGTTAATTTCTCCGACACTTTTCTGATTTTTAGCAAGACAGATATAATAGAGTTCACTTTCGACTCTGATCTCTACTCCAACAATAGGTTTAATGTCATTGTCTTTACAAAGTTTAAAAAAATCGTAAATTCCTGTGACAGTATTGATATCCGTAAGTGCTAAAGTTTTTATCTGGTGATCCACAGCCTGTTGAACCAGATCCTGAATAGAAATGGTTCCGTATCGGAGGCTGTGATAGGAATGACAATTGAGAAACATAAACTTGTATTTATCTTAAGAGTCCGGACGCTCTACCCACACTTCCTGTTCCAAATCTGTTTTTGATTTTATCCATGGTTTGATACAAAGAAATCAGTTCCTCTGTATCTTCAAAAAGATCCATCTGATGGCATCCATGTACCAGTCCCGTGAACTTGACACCGATGAGCCGTATTCTCATTCTTCGGGTATAGACTTTTTTAAAGAGTTCCAATACATATTTGAGCAAAGTATGGTCTGCTGAAGTGTAAGGAATTCGGCATTGCTTGGTTTCTGTATCAAAATTGGAATATCTGATCTTAACAGAAATGGTCGAGGTGAGCCATTTCTCCTGACGAAGCTGAAAAGCCAATTGTTCGACCATTCCTGACAAAATGCTTCTCAGGTTCTGTACATCGATGGTGTCCTGAGAAAAGGTGTTTTCTGTAGAAATTGATTTTCGTTCGGAATACGGAACAATCGGAGTATCATCAATCCCATTCGCTTTTTTCCAAAGCTCAGTTCCGTTCTTACCGATCAGCTGATGCAGAACTTCAATGGGAGTTTGAGACAAGGTCTGGATGGTTCTTACCCCAAGTCTTGATAACAGCTGAAAGGTAACATTCCCAACCATCGGAATCTTTTTTACGGAAAGAGGATTTAAAAAAGGCTTGACATTTTGCTCCTGAATTTCAAATCTTCCGGTCGGCTTGGATTCTCCGGTTCCGATCTTTGCCACTGTTTTATTGGTAGACAGTGCAAAGCTTATCGGTAAGCCGGTGTTTTTCGTCACCGCATCAACAATTTCATTCGTCCACTGGTAGCATCCGAAGAATTTGTCCATTCCTGACAAATCCAGATAAAATTCATCGATGCTCGCTTTTTCCAAAACAGGCACTTTTTCCTGAATAACATCGGTTACCATATGCGACATTTTGGAGTACATCTCCATATCACCCTTAATGACTCTCGCTTCAGGACATAATCTTAATGCCATCTTGATAGGCATCGCACTTCGTACGCCAAAAAATCGTGTTTCGTAAGAGCAGAATGCTACCACACCACGGTCTCCACCTCCTATGATGACGGGCTTTTTCTCCAGTTCGGAGTTTTTTAACCGTTCACAGGAAACAAAAAACGTATCCAAATCCATATGCACAATTGCTCTTTCCATGGTGTAAAATTATTACGTTTTATTACAAAATATTGTATATTTGTTGCTATAATTTATAGCAATGTCAATTTTTTCAGAAAACATCAGGTTTCTAAGAGACAAAATCAAAGCATCCCAACAGAAGGTAGGTGATGAGATTTCGATCACGCGCGGAAGGTATGCGACTTATGAGGACGGAAGGTCGGAACCACCTATTGAATTGTTGGTCAAGCTTTCCAAATACTATAAAGTAAGTATTGATTTACTGCTGACCGTTGATTTACGAAAGTATCCGCTGGATGATGTCGTCAACCTTCCGAACAACAGAGTTTTGTTGCCGATGAAGGTAGATCAGGTAGGAGAAAACAAAATTGAAATTGTTCCTCAAAAAGCAAGTATGGGATATCTCAGCGGGTATAATGATCCTGAATTTGTTGAAGGACTTCAGCATCTCTCGCTACCATTTTTAAGAAACGGAAAATTCCGGGCTTTTCCTGCAGATGGTGATTCGATGCCGCCTTACAATGACGGAACTTACATTGTCGGAAAATATCTTGAAAATAGAAAGGATTTGAAAAAAGGAAAAACGTACATTTTCATCACAAAAGACGGTATTGTTTATAAAAGATATTCCAAACAAAATGATTCCGGAAGTTTTGTAAGCTCTGACAATTCTTTTTATGAACCCTACGAAATTAAGTGGTCTGAAGTCTATGAAATCTGGGAATTTGCATGCAGTATCAATACAAAGGAACTGCGAATTGAAAACTTAGAATACCAAGAAATCAGAAGTATGTTTGAAGAACTAAGATCAGAGATCAGAAGTTCTAATAAAACTATTTAGAATAGAAAATATTTTAGAACGCATATAAAAAAGCTTTCCTGATGGGAAAGCTTTAAAAACACAAATGATGAAAAAATCCCATTGTGGGATTTAGTAAAAATAATAAAAAAAGTTAATAAAACAATGGGTCAACTCAGTTTATTTAGCGCAGAAGAATTTTATGATTTTTCAAAAGATTTGTTGGAGTTCAGAGAGCATTTTTTGACTTTGAACGAATCAGATCTACTTTTTTCTCACCTTCTTCAAAGTACTCCTTGGAAACAGAGAACCCAGACCATGTATGACAAGAAAGTTTTGACTCCTCGTCTGACCGCATGGTATGGGGACAGTGAGAAATCATACAAATTGGGAGGCAGTGAATTTGAAGTGAATGCATGGACGCCTGAATTATTGTCTTTAAAGAATAAGATAGAACAAGCTTTTGGATATGAATTCAATTCAGTCTTACTCAATTTATATCGGGACAATAATGATTCTGTTGCATGGCACAGAGATAAGGAAAGCCGATATGGTGACAGACCTGTGATTGCTTCACTCAGTCTTGGACAGACCCGGAAGTTTGACTTTAGAAAATTAAATCATCACCAAAGCAGGCACAGTATTCCGCTTCCTCATGGATCTTTATTGATGATGAAAGGAGATTTACAAGAGCATTGGGAACATCGAATCGCGAAGTCTGCGTTGCACATGAAAGAAAGGATTAATTTGACTTTTCGTTTAGTAAGTGAACTATAAATGAAAGCTTAGCTAACTCCAAAGAATTAAAAAAATTCTTAGAACTTCACAATAATATTTTTACATCTTATAATATTTGGGGAAAAGTTCTATGGAATTTTATACTGTATTTTGGTGATTCAATTTACTGATCAGATAGAAATCAATACATTAAATTGAAGACATACCATTTAAAATGATAAATATTGTTTGCTAATTATTCCAAAACATCGAAACCGCAATCTTGCAATCCGGCTGAAAATGGAAATGGATTTTTTTTTGTCAATTAATCGTGATTTAATTTCTCTTAACTAGTTCTTGCATCCCGTAATACTTTATCGCTTTCTTCTTTAGAGGATTCGTACTCCATTCTTCCCATTCTCCTGTATAAGGATCATACCCACATTTTAAAGGCTTTGAAACATCTAATCCCTCTCTATTTTCATTAGTTCTTTCCGTATAAGCTCTGCAGTCGGTACATATATATCGGAATTCGCAGTCTTTGCAGACTTCAATCTTATCTTTGCCTAATTTCCAATATTTTTTGAAGTCTTTATGTTGAAGAGCGGCATCTAGTGTTATGTTATTTATATTACCAAAGCTTTGCGGCATTGAGGGACAATTTCGAATATTTCCATATTTGTCGACTGCTATTTTTTTATGAAGGCATGAGTTATAGTTTTTCGCCTCCAAATATTTTGACATATCCGTAAATAGATATTTTTTTTCAACTTTGCCACAGTATTTAAAGCTTGTAATATTTTGTGTAGAAAATTCTCTTTCGAAAAAAATATTTTCATCAAATTTAAAATAATTATCAAAAGGCGCCGAAAAAAAAGATAATTTATAAATTGAGCTATCTATCTTATTGATCTTCTGAAAAAAAGTATCATTGATTTGATCATGCCATTTTGATGTAATTTCTAATGATTTAATCCTATCGATATTAATAACATCAATAATATTTAAAAATTCTTCCTCATGAATTTCTTCATACGAAACTAAACAAATATCAAAACAACCCATTTCCACGATATTAGTGAAAATTTTCTTTAATGTTTTTCTAGTAATGGAGCTTAATTCTACTACAGCATTTGAAATTGTATTGGGCTCTTCAAAGGATGTTGACATTTTTGGAAATAATGAAAACATCTCAGCAGAGCAATAGATACCATAATCTTTAGCAATAAAATACTCTATATTTTTCAGAATTATTTCTTTTTCATCTTCATTGTAGTTTTCAATAACTTTCGTAACAGGAATTTTATTATCCAATTCCAAAATAATTTTCGCAAAATCAACAGGTATAAGTTCTGAGGAATTTCTTTCTAAATCATGGATCACAGCATTTATTTTACCAATTGTTATTAAACAATTCGGAAAAAGCTTAAAAAAATTCATAGTAAACGATGTATATTTTTGTAAAAAGGTTCTATGCTGTAATTTGCATTGTAAAAAAAACTGAACTTAGTTTTTTTTGATGCTGAAGATGAGGAAGTCTGTTCTTCCAAATAAAAAAAAGTTAAAGGATACAACTTTTTTTTCTTACTAATCATTTCATTAAATTCGATTAATTTCATAATAATTTTGCTACTTCTTTTTCTAAATTATAATTACATGTGAATGAAAGATTTGTAAACTGACCTATTGGATTAATTTCTAAAAAATAGAACTGATTATCATCAGCATAAATCCAATCAATTGATCCTGTATCTAAGTTAAGTTTACTCATTACTAATCTCAGTTTTTCTTCAATATCGGTTGGAAGTTGAAATAAAGTATTTCTGTTTGGCTTATCATTATTATATCTTCGATAATCATTCTCAGTCTGACTGTCATTTTGTGAAAAGATAGCCATCGACCATGTTTTGTTTTTTAAAAAAAATGTTCTTATTTCAAATTTCTTTACAATAAGCTCCTGAACCAAGGTAAAACCAAATTTTTCAGGAAATTTTTCCAAATCATCCTTTTTGACTTCATTTGTAAATATCATACCCGAAGAGTCATCAAACTGATACATTGAAATATTGGTTTTCGCTTTTATAATATACCTTTTGCCACTATTATTTATTACCAGATCTGCCAAATCATTTTTATTGTCAACTAAAAATGTTTTTGGAATCCTGAGATCAAAACTGGCAGCAATATTTAAAGCAATTAGTTTATTAATTTTAGATGCTCCGCCAGTGTTTCCTATGGACTTTTTTTGTTGTAATAGGAAACTAAGATAATCCTGATTAATTTTATTTTCATCTTTTATGATTTCACTATCTTCTGTATTGATAAAGGGAGTACCTTTTCGAAACCAGAAAGAAGAAATGTGGTCTATATCTAAAAACGAATCATTTGTTATTTTAAGATAATTTTTCTGAGATTTAAAAGCCACATCGGTAAAAGAGTCATTAATACGGATATGTTTTTTCGCATAAAAACACAACCAATCTATCACTAGATTGGTTGTGAAATCATTTTTCAATGATAGAATTAAAACCATTTACGGATTAATTGGAATATTTAAAAATACTTCTGAATAATGATGACCGTCTTCAGTGAAGCCTTCTACACAGATCATTTGATTGCTATCTGTGAAGTAAGAGATTTCACTGTCTCCTCCATTTGCTCCTGTGCAATAAGATTCTCTTCTTTGAGATCCACCTGCAGCTTTACCCCCGCTAACGTTTACCATCGCATCTCTTTCCAGACACAAATCGTTTTCTTTTTGAAAGTCCTGAATTGTTTTCATAAAAATTAATAAATTATTGGTTGTCCTACTCTTTAAAGGATTTTCGGTATCTCCTATTTATTTTTAAAATCGTTGATCAGTTTATTGTTATTTCTTTTGAGAACATCCTGTCTGGATTTTCGTTGCATTAACATATATTCCTGTTCACTAATACTGTTTCCTAATGAATCAAAATATTCGGATGGAGTACTTGTTGAACGATTACTTACCATATTAAGATATTTTTCCTCCTGATCAACAAGCATTTTACTAAACTGCTCCATTGTGATGCTCTTTGATCTTTCTGTACTTTTTAGTAATGCACTCTTTGAATGGTCATTCTCTAAGGTTCTAATCCCAACTAATTTGAATATTTGACTCTTATTTTTATCTTCTGCAATAAAAACAAGCCCGGGCAAATCCTGAAATATAAAAGGTCCATTGTTAATTGGTACTTCATTGCTAAACCAAACATTCCAATGTCTGTCATTGATCACCGCATAAGCTTTTTGTAAATTATAACCGTTGTATTTGATTTTTTCAGGTAAAATTTTCCATTTACTGTTTTTCGGCAAATCAATTTTATAATAGTCGGTGTCATTTTTATAATATAAACTTGAAACAGCATTATTATTTCTGACCAGAAGTTCTTTATATGAATTTGAGCTGTAATATTCCCTTATTAGTGTTAAAAGTTTGTAATTTTCAATATTTTTTTGTTGCTTTAATGAGTCAACATAATTAAATTTGGAGTTGTAAAAGTATGATTCTTTACCGTGCAAATCTAAGTACAGAATCTCACTTTTTTTCTGATCAAGTTTCGTTGAATCATTTGTATAGCTGTATTCATACACTATACGTTTGCTTTGAGAGTTTATTAATAAAAAATTAAAAACAAATAATAATCTTACAACTATTTTCATATGCTAAAATTAAAAAAAAAATCAACATTGCGTGAAAAAAAATTATTTTTTTTATTTTTTTTTCTATTTCTGGCATCTTCACTCTTCTCACAAGAAGCTGTTTACGTATTTCCCGATGTTAAAGATAAAATAGGCAAACACTTTCCCATAGAATATTTTAAAGATTCCAACGGCGAAAATTATAGTAGTAATTTTCTTGAAGGCAAAAACAGTATAATCAATTTTTGGTTTACCAATTGTGAACCTTGCCATCTGGAGATTCCATATTTACAAAAATTGCAACAAGACCTCGGAGATAAAGTCAATTTTATTGGTATAACATTCGACAATAAAGAGAAAGTTAAAAATTTTACGGAAAAAAAGAAGCTTAACTTTTTACAAATCACTGAATCATTGGAAGGAATGAAGAAATATGGAATAAATCGGTATCCTATGTCTTTTATTATTGATAAAAAAGGAAACGTGAAAATGATTTTCGGTATAGTGAATGACAGTAGAATTGACGATATCCAAAATTTATTGCTCAGTGAATGATGAAGATAATTTAAAAGTTAAATTTTATTTTCAGTTGGATTTTTTTTTATTTTAAATTAAAAACTTATTTCAAATTTTTCAGTAGTCTAAAGATTTACATCAAATCGAAATTTTTCTTTATCGCATAGCAGATTCGGGGCTCGTCAGTTATCTCATCACGTTGGAATTGTACAACGTCAAAATTATATTTCCATCGAAAAGTATGTTTTTCGGTATTGTAAACAAATTCGTCTTTCCTTTTCTTCAAATCATTGATATGCTCTGATCCAAAAAAATTCATTATCCGGTCAAATAGATTTTCCAGTTCAATGTCAAATATAAAAGAATATTGTTTTGAATGGGGTCTGTAAAATTCTATACAAACTGCATTATCCTCTGCTGAATCCACAAAATCAACGTGAGTAAAGAAATCAAAATAAAAATGCTTAGTCTGTAAATCCAAATATCATACTCTATTGCCTGTGTTTGATCTTTTTTTATTGTTTCAATTAAAAATGCTGACTTTACAAGTCTGTATGCTTCATTGATAAAAGTTTCTGTCCTATCCGTGACATGAAGTTTATTTTAAGTTGACTTATTCATTTAACTGATATGCCGTTAACCATCATTCAGATATTTGATGATACGGGCACATGGCATCTTCCGGTTGTCGATGATGAAAATAGATTTATCGGTTATATTTCAAAATCTCCAATAGTGACCACTTACAGACAGCTTTTGAAAGACTATTCATAATGATTGATAAATCCTTTGTTATCCAGTTTCAAATCAAAAAAAAGATAAAACATACCATAACAGCGTTCATTCTTAACATGAATTGAAAACTGTACTCTTTAATTTTGTAATCTCAATTTTGAATTACATTCACAAACGAAAATGCAAAATTTAATCAGTACTATCTTGGTAGCGGTCGATTTTACAGAGAAATCACGTAATGCAGTCGAAATGGCTGTTCAAATCGCTGCACGCCATCAGGCAAAAATTATATTACTTCACAATATCACCAATCATGCAATCATTGACAGAACAGGAAAGCACATTATCGGTGCCGAAACGATTAATGAAAACTATCAAAAGATACAATGGGCGTTAAAAGAACTTGAAATTTCTTTAAAGTCTCAATATCCAGTGTTGGAAATACAATCAGTCATCAAAAATGATCGTCTAGTACATGGGATTAACGAGGTTGTTGATTTTGAGTCAGTAGATCTCGTGATCTGCGGAAGCTCCGGAAACCAAAATATTGCACAACTGATTTTAGGATCATTATCTTATCAGATCTTAACTGAAGCAAACTGCCCTGTATTACTGGTGCCTGAAGAATGCAAAAAATACACATTCGAAAAAATACTCGTTCCCATTCGTGTGCTAGAAGATTTAAGCGATAAAGTGGATCTTTCGATTGCCATCGCTAAAAGGAACAAAGGCGTGATAAGTTTGCTGGGAATCAGTACCGATGAGGATCTGATAAAAATCAAAGAAGCTTATGAACGAGCCAGAACTACGATTGCCATAAAGTCGCAGGAATATCAGTCACAATTTTTACTGACCCGAGATAAGGCAACACAAATTTCAAAGTTTTCAGAAGACGACGATGCTGATATCATTATTCTTAATTATAAGGATGAAGACAACTGGAAATCATTTTTCTCTGAAAATTTTTTAAAACAGATTATTAATTACACGGATGTGCCTTTGTTTTTTCTAAAAAACAAAAAGGAAAAGAGCAAAAACTATTCAGAAGACAACGTAGGTTTTGACATTACCCTGCCACATCCGGGATAACTTTACTTTATGATTACACTACAAAAATATTCAGATGATAACAGAACCAATGCCTACCAAAAAAAGGAAATCATTCAGTTTCTTTTTGAACATCTTGAACAATACGGTGATCCGGAAGCAGATATCTCAGACGCTGTCAGCTATGCGCTAGGATTAGAAAACAAACCGGGAGGACTGATTATTACTGCCAGAGACGAAAGCAAAAATCAATTGGTTGGCGCAGTCGTCGTCAATAAAACCGGCATGAGTGGCTATATTCCTGAAAATATACTTGTTTATATTGCTACTGATAAAAATGTGCGGGGTCATGGAATTGGGAAAAATCTCATGCAACACGCTATTAATTCTTCACAGGGAGACATCGCACTCCATTGTGAACCGGAAAATCCGGCAATACATTTATATAAGAAACTGGGATTCTCCAGTAAATATCTTGAAATGCGACTAAAAAAATAAAATGTCATACATTACCTTAAATACCAATAAACTACGTCACAATTATCATTACCTCAATCAACTTTTCGAAGAAAACCATATCATATGGGCAGTAGTAGCGAAACTGCTTTGTGGAAATGAAAAGTTTCTGAAATGCCTTTTGGAAATATCTGATAAAGAAGTCTGCGATTCCCGTCTAACCAATCTAAGGCACATCAAACAACTGTCTCCAACGACAAAGACGATCTATATAAAACCACCTGCTAAACGGTTAGCACGAAGCATTGTACAATATGCAGATGTGAGTTTTAATACTGAAATAGACACCATCAAAGCTCTTTCTAATGAAGCCATTGAACAAAATAAAATTCATAAAATTGTGATTATGGTGGAAATGGGTGAACTGAGAGAAGGGATTATGGTCAAAAATCTATCACAGTTCTATGGTGAAGCGATTAGAATACCCAACATAGAAATCGTAGGTATCGGAACCAATCTCAACTGTCTCAACGGAATACTTCCTGATGAAAAAAAACTCATTAAACTTCATCGGTTCAAAGAGATTATTGAAGAAATCCATCAAACAAAAATTCCCTTTATTTCAGCAGGATCGTCGGTGACGATTCCTTTACTATTTAAAAACAAAATACCGGAAGGAATCAATCATTTCAGAGTCGGCGAAACCTTATTTTTTGGAACCGATGTGTATAATGATTCAATCATAAATGGGATGCATCAGGATGTATTTCAAATGACTGCAGAAATCATTGAGATTGTAGAAAAGCCTATGATTCCTGCAGGAGATGCAGGAACGAATCTTACGGGTGAAACTCCCATTCACGATAATATAAATAAAGGTAAAACTTCTGTAAGAGCTATCCTCGATGTCGGAATTTTAGATATTGACCCAAAGCATTTACAACCTATTTCTTCAGGAATTGAAATCATTGGAGCCAGTTCTGATATGATGATTTTGGACCTTGCAGATAACAGCAAAGATTATCACGTGGGAGATACGATTGATTTCAGTATGAATTACATGGCTGTTTTACGTGCGATGAATTCTGAATATGTGGATAAGGTAATTGATAACAAGATAAATCCAAAGCACTTTAAAATTTTAGAACACAGTAATTAACATTGATATAATTATATCGAAAAATACCACATCAAAATTGTGGTATTTTTTATGTTTATATTTGGGTATTAAAAAAAAAATCTTGAATCATACAATTCGGTCTTTCACCTTAAGCAAACTAAAAAATCATTCTGTTTTACGAAATGAGTTTGTGATGATGCCGTTTGATGAATTTGCTGAAAAAATACAGTCTGATTCAAGCTCTCATTTTAAAAATAAATTCTATTCCGTTCTACTTTTAAAAGATGCGGAAGGATTAATCGTTATCGATGATCAGGAATTCGATGTAAAACCTGGAAAGTTTTTTTTCATTAATTACAATCAGGTTTACCATTTCAAAGACGTTCAATGCAAAGAAGGAAATATAATGATGTTTACCAAGTCTTTTTACAATTATGTTTACACTGGAAATAAATTGATTAAAAGTGACACCGCTTTGAATGATGTCTCGCCATACATAACGTTATCGGATGAAAATTTAGCAGACCTGGCTCAAACCTGTGATGAACTTCAAAATGAATACTTTAAAAGTAAATTATTACGAAAAGAAATCATCTGTCTCCTGCTCAAAGTTTTTGTATTAAAATATATTCGAAACTCAGACAAAAAAAATCGCATTAACAGGTCGGTTGATCATAAAAAACAAATTGTAGACGAGTTTAGCAATTTGGTAAATCTACATTATAAAGATTTAAAAACGAAGTCAAAATATGCAGAAAAAATGAATCTTACCGCAAATTATCTCAATGCCCTGATAAAAGAACATCTGGATATTTCTGCAGGTCAATTGATTAAAAACAGAGTCATCCTTGAAGCTGAGCGATTATTACTGCACACTACCCTTTCCGTGACACAGATTTCTTATGAGCTCGGATTTGGTGATAATTCTCACTTCGGAAAATACTTTAAGTCTGCAATGAAATATTCTCCCAATCAGTATCGTTTGTTGAAAACTAAAAGTAAATTTTAAAATCATTCTTATTCGTTAAAGCTCGGATCGGTATTGAGCATCAATTGACTGAGAAATATCTAATGATCAATCATGAAACAAGAATTTTTTCTTATTATGCTTATTGATTTTCTGTAGCAAATATATTCCGTTGCCCCTGCTGAAAAAAATCTTTTTGGGTATCCGGAATCAGAGATTCCAAACCCTCCACAAATAGATTTCAAGCTTCCATCAATGCTCTCTCCTATTGTTTTCAAGAAATTGATTACAGTTTTCCTTGTGCCTGCCTGAATAATGATCCGCATAGAAAAGTCAGAAACCTAACAAGATGCAAATGCAGTTCATTGAAATTTTGATCCTTATTAACCACATGAAGTATTAATCAGCTCATCTGATTTTCATTTGGTTTAGTAAAATAGAAAAAGGTCAAAATTTCCTTCAATCTGCAATCTACAGGTTTTTAATTATAAGTGCGGGAAAAACAAGTCTCCGCCGTACTCGGAGCAAAACAAATGAAATTCAATATTGTGAACGAAATTAAATTGAGTTATTCAAGAAAAGGAAATTGTGAAAGATTGATTACTTCGACTGCAGATGTTGTAAGTATCTTCAGAGAGCATTTTGATGCTGACGAAATGGATTACAGAGAATCATTCTTTGCGTTGTATCTTAATCAGGCAAATAAAGTATTGGGTATAAAAAAGATATCTGAGTGCGGAATATCTTCAACTCTAGTAGATGTTAGAATAGTTATGCAGGCGGCACTTCTTTGTAATGCTTCCGGGATTATTGTTACTCATAATCACCCGTCCGGAAATATAAAGCCTTCATCAGCTGATACGAAAATTACGGAACAGATTAAAGATGCCGCAAAAATTCTAAGTATGACACTTTTAGATCATTTTATTTTGACCTCAGATGCACATTTTTCATTTGCTGATCAGGGAATGATATAAAGCAGTTGAAATCCGAAAATTTCGGGTTTCTTCGTGCTTAACCTTTTGTGCTTAATCACGAAGAAACAGAAATTATAATTGGAAGATTTTTTAAGAAATACCTCTCAAGGATTTTTCTTTTTTATTGAGTAAATCGCCTAATGAGTCCATCTCATCACTGACTTTTCTGTCCATAATCTTTGCATAAATCTGCGTTGTTTTTATACTCTTGTGTCCCAACATTTTACTTACACTTTCTATAGATACTCCATTTGAAAGAGTTACTGTTGTAGCAAAAGTGTGTCTTGCAATGTGAAAGGTTAATTCTTTTGTTATTCCACAAAGGTCAGCTACCTCTTTCAGATAAGAATTCATTTTTTGATTTGCTGGGATTGGGAGCAACTTTTTTGCTCTATACCCACCCATTGGATAATCTTTATATTTTAAAAGAATTTTTTCTGCCTTATCTAACAAAGGTATATGAGAAGAAATTTTCGTTTTCTGACGGGCAGTAAAGATCCATTTTCGTCCGTCTATTCCTACTCCGATGTGATCAGCAGTAAGATTACGAACATCGATGAATGATAGCCCTGTATAGCAGCTAAAAACAAACATATCACGCACGATCTCGATCCTTTCAATATTAAATTCCTTAAGTTCAATTTTTCTCAACTCAGCTTCATCTAAAAATTTTCTGTTAACTTCTGTGTATTTCGATTTATATCCAATCAGAGGATCTCGGTTAAGCCATTCATTGGCAAGACAAATTCGAATGACCTTGCTTAGGTTTTTTATATACTTAACTGCTGAATTATTGCTGCACGGGTTTTCATCTTTGGTTCTCAGGTAATGTTCGAAATTATTGATGAACTCAAGATTGACTTTGGAAATATCAATGTCAGATAAATTATACTTGAATCGAAGGAAATTTTTTAAATGTCTACAACAGCTTTTATAACGAACTAAAGTTCCTTTTGCATATTCATTGCCTATTAACTGTTCCATCTTAAGGTTATGATCACTAAAGATTAACAGAAGCAGTTTTTTACTGTCTTCTATTCCAGTTAGCTTATTTCTGATCTCTTCAACAGATATAATCTCTCCCGATTGGATCAGATCTTTTTGAATGGCGTAAATTCTTGATCTTAAAATATCGAGATAGGTATTAATTTCCCGAACATCCGCTGATCTTCCTTTCACTTTGCCGGATTCAGTACACCATTTTTCAGGTTCTATGAATCTGCCTGTTGTAATTTCAAGCCTCTTGCCATCAACGGTCACACGTAAGTGAATAGGAACTAGTCCTTTTGATGAAATTTTTGATCTTTTCACTGTGAAAAGAATGGATAAATGCGTACTCATAGTAAGATAATTATAGATTAAAATAAATTTTTACGATTTTTTTTATCTACAATTTATTACAGCAATAAAAATCCTTCATTAAAAGGCACTCCAGTTCTTTTAATGACCTCAATTTTCTTCATTCGAGACCAATTTTTTGTCAATTCGAGACCAATTTTGGCATTGGTCCCTCGATTTTTAAGAAATAAAAAAGAATAATCACAGCTCTATGATAAATAAAACTTAAAAATCAAAAATTAATAGGTAAAAAAGCATCAATTTAATACTCAATTCGAGACCAATTTTTAGTTGATTCGAGACCAATTTCGACATTGGTCCCTCGAAATTTTTCAATTTTAGAAATATGCTCACCTTTCTGGGAAGTAAAACTTCTAAATATCGAGGGACCAATTTTGATTTTTAAAAAATTGGTCTCGAATTATCCCCTCCTAAATTGCTTTATATTACCTTTTAACGAAATGATGAAAAATAAAAAACCCCTTAAAACATTCGTTTTAAGGGGTTTTGATGAAATTTGAATAAACTCCTGCGATCCGGACGGGACTCGAACCCGCGACCTCCGCCGTGACAGGGCGGCATTCTAACCAGCTGAACTACCGGATCAATTTTTTTAAAGTAAATTGAGAAAACTTTCTGCGATCCGGACGGGACTCGAACCCGCGACCTCCGCCGTGACAGGGCGGCATTCTAACCAGCTGAACTACCGGATCAATTTTGTTTTAAAAGTAAATTGAATAAAAACTTTTGCGATCCGGACGGGACTCGAACCCGCGACCTCCGCCGTGACAGGGCGGCATTCTAACCAGCTGAACTACCGGATCTCTTACTTTAACTCAGATATTATCTTCTGTTATTGTGGTTGCAAAAATACAACTTTAATGCGAATCTGCAAGTATTTTAATGAAAAAAATGCTTCCCGATACGGAAAGCATTCATTATCAAAGTGATTTTTTTATAAGTGTGCACTTAATTTCTCAGCGATGATCTCTTTTGGAGTTACACCAACTAATTTATCAACTACTTCACCATTCTTAAAAATAAGAACTGTAGGGATATTTCTGATACCATACTGCATAGAAATTTCCTGATTATTATCTACATCTACTTTTCCTACTACAGCTTTCCCTTCAAAATCTGCTGCTACTTCTTCGATGATTGGTCCCAAAGTTCTACAAGGTCCGCACCATACTGCCCAAAAGTCTACCAATACTGGTTTATCAGATTTTAAAACTGTTTCCTGGAACGAGCTGTCCGTAATTTCTAAAGCCATTTTTTTATTTTTAATTATTAATATTCTATTTAATTTCTTAGATCAAAATTAGCACTTTTAAGTGAATAGCTTATCTATGCTCAACATTTGTATTTTCTATGATCAGATCTTTAGAAATTTCTTTCAATGCATTTACAAATACATCAATATCTTCTTTTGTCGTCATATGGCTGAATGAAACTCGCAATGGTGTACATTCCTCCATTTCGTCTTCAGAAAGAACCATCATCATGACCATTGAAGGTTTTGAAGCTCCGGAAGAACAAGCACTTCCCTGAGAAACTGCGATTCCTTTCATATCCAACTGCAAACCAATTAAAGGATTTTTATAGGGTAACAAAAGGCTTGTAACTGTATACAAACTGTTATTGAGCTCAGAACTTCTTCCATTGAATTTTACGCCTGGAATTGCTTCTGAAACCTGATCAATAGTATATTGTTTAATGTCCTGCATATGTTTAGTATATGCATCCATATTTTTAAGAGATAGCTCTAGAGCTTTTCCTAAACCTGCAATACCGCTTACATTTTCTGTACCTGCTCTCAAACTTCTCTCTTGAGGACCACCGGTAATAATACCTTTTAATCCGCTGGCTTTTCTGATGAAAGCGAAACCAATTCCTTTTGGTCCGTGAAATTTGTGTGCACTGCAAGAAGCAAAGTCTACAGGAATTTCAGATAAATCTAAATTCATGTGAGCCATTGTCTGCACTGTATCAGAATGGAACAATGCATTATTTTCTTTGCAAATCTGAGCAACTTTTTTAATATCTATAATATTTCCGATTTCGTTATTGGCATGCATTAAACTCACCAAAGTTTTTTTATCGGAAGCTTTAAGCAATTCATCAAGCTTGTCTAAATCGATATCCCCTTTTTCATTGGGACGGATGTAAGCGACCTCAACACCTTTCCTTTTTTTCATATCTAAAATACTCTCAGAAACACATTTGTGCTCCATCGGAGAACTGATGATTCTTTCAACACCCAAATGTTCTACACTTGACTTGATAATCATGTTATTAGATTCTGTTCCGCAAGAGGTGAAAATGATCTCTGCCGGACTCACATGAAGATAATCCGCTACCTGCCTTCTTACATTTTCAATTAAAATTTTAGCATCCTGTCCGAAACTGTGGGTTGAAGACGGATTCCCAAAATTCATTTTCATGGTTTCTACCATGGCATCAATAACTTCTTCTGAAAGTGGCGTTGTAGCAGCGTTATCTAAATATATTTTATTCATTTTTATTTTGAATATTTTAATTCTACTGAAGTGAACTGATAATTTGAAGGAACTGAAAAAATAAACCAAGGATTTGACATTACCTGAATTGCCATTCCTCCAGACTGATATTCCGGAACTTCAACGTATAAAACATTATCTTTTACCGAAATACTTCTAATTTCATTTACCTTATGATCTCCAGAATTGAAAGTTCCCAAATTATATAAAACAAATTTCTTATCTTTTTGAAAAACAGGAATTTCCATTACAGGTTCCATTCCTGATTTTTTAAAATTTTGTGTAATACTATTTTGTAGTTCTGTCTGATCTTTTATGATTTTAAAACCAGCCTGATCTGCTCCACCCTGCGATTCAGAAGCAAGAATTTCTCCTTTTGCCTGCATATCTTTTGACTTTTGTGACGAGGCATTTGTACAGCTCATAATAACTGCCAAAAGCAACATAAGAAGTTTATTCATAATCAATATTTATCTTTCAAAATTAGTGAAAAAATTGATAATGTCCTTCATTTGCCCACTTGAGCATATACTTATCTCCGGAAGTATCCCCGAATGCTATGATTTTATCGTATTTAGCGTCTGTAATTTCTGCTTTTATCCTTTCTAATTTCTCTTTTCCGTTGCAGTTTTTACCAATAAAATTTCCCGTAAAAACCCCGTTTTTGAATTCTGCCTTAGTAGCGACAAGATTCATCTGTAATTTTTCAGCAAAAGGTTTTGCCCAAATATCAAGCGAAGCTGTTACCATTAAGCTTTCGGTATTTTCTCTGTCTATATTTTCAATAAAATCAAGAGCATTTTCTCTGACAATTTTGGGATAACTTTCCTCAAAGAATTGCTTCGATTTTTCTTCTATTTTTGTCTGAAGTTGACCTTTTAAAATTGACCCGATAAAACTTTTTTTCACTTTTTCAGTTTCAGCCAATTTTAGTTTTAATAAAATGAAAAGCGGAATATGTCTTACAAACTGCATCCGAAATTTTGATGGATTGTAAAATTTAAGATACATAAACATGGTATCTTTATAGGTAATAGTGCCGTCAAAATCAAAACAATACAATTTTTTCATAGTTTTAATAACTGATATGGATTTATTAATTATTTACCAGAGCATTTGATAATCCGAAAATCAAAAATAAACAAATTATTAAGAATAGAATTATGGATAATTTTGAAAAATAAATATGCTGCATTTCACTTTTCAACATCAAAATGCCCTATTCCTCTCTTTATTTTTTCAACTAATTTTCTTACTTCATAAAATTCAAAATCAGTCAAAGAATATGTTCTGATTTTTTCATTATTTTTTAAAATGATAAATGTTTCAAATATTGTATGAACAGTTTCCGCTTTATCAAATAATCCTTTAGAATATTTTACAGGTTTTGATTTCTGTTTAAAACCTTTAATCTGATTAATTAAAATTTTCCTCGAGAAAGGTAAAAACTGATACGAAAGAATCAAATAATTTTCTGTTACTTTAATAATTTGAGTTTTCAAAAAATAAAATAACGAACCCAATGAACCAATGAGAAATATAAAGTCAATTACATAAACCACAATTCTTGAATTATCATCCTGATGATTTTTTAGAGAAGTGAACGTGAGCCAAATCGCAAGACTAAAAAAAATAAATCCTAAAAAGAAAATAAATACATTAATTGAAAATGAATTGGACTTATAAATTACTTTATCTTTCAAAATGACTTTTAAAGCTTTAATTTTTTAAAAATAAACTCAGGAATATTTCTGATAATCATCATTATAACGCCCCAAATCGGTAAAACGTATGTAACATTCTTCTGTTTTTTGAATGCTGTGTAAATGCATTCTGCGGCCTGCTTTGGAGTAGCAGTCAATTTTGGATTTAATGGCAAACCTTCCGTCATTTTAGTTGCCATAAATCCTGGTTTTACGGTTAAAACATGAACTTTCTTTTCAAAAAGATAATTTCTCAGTCCACTTAAATAAGCTGTAAAAGCTGCTTTTGAACTTCCGTAAATAAAATTACTCTGTCTTCCCCTGTCACCGGCAACCGATGAAAGCCCAATGATCGTTCCCGATCTTCTATTTTCAAATTTCTGAGCAAAATAATTGATTAAAGGAACTAACTTCGAATAATTAATATCTATAATTCGCTGTGTATTTTTGTTGTCGTAAAGAGCTTCTTCGGTTGCTTCTCCCAAATATCCAGTCGCACAAAACAATAGACTCGAATTGATGGAATCAAAATTCTGATAATTGATTTCTTTTGTGAGATCAAGCTCGATAATTTCGGATTGTTGTAGAAATTTCACGTCGATATGTCTTGCAAATCTTTCTGTAGTTTCTTTATTTGAGGTAAAAAGATAGATTCTTTCAAACTTTTCACCTTCCTGCAATGCCTTTTCCACAAAAGCCTGCGCAACTTCGGATGTACTTCCCAGAACTATCATTCTACTTATTATTTAAAATTCTTTTGTGCTGTAAAGACACAAATTTTGAGCTTTGAACATTTTTGAGATAATCCGTCAATGAAGATCTGCTCATGCTGTCTTTTGTAAGATAAATTCTGCCGCCAAACTCTTGAACGATCTGATCAAGTTGATCAACTAATTTTTTCAATTTTGAATTGACCTTAAAATCTAAAGCTAAAGTGTACCCTTCAAAAGGAAAAGAATTGTAAGCTTCAGGATTATTTTTTCCGAAAAGTTTTAGAACTGCTAAGAATGATCCATTTCCGCTATTGGCAATAGTTTCAAGGATTTTTTTCATTCCATCTTTCCCTGTTTCTTTCGGAATGACCATTTGATATTGAATAAATCCTGATTTTCCATAGATTTTATTCCAGTCATTTACAACATCCAAAGGATAGAAAAATGTTTCGTAATCCACAAAATTCTTCACTTCTTTTTTTGACTGTTTTTTATAGTATAAAAAATTGAAAAGTCTTACCGTCAAAGCATTTAGAACAAATCCCGGAAAATAAAAGGGTACAGTAGGAGATACTTTTTTCTTTAAAGTTAAAGGATTTTCGGTCTTATTTCCTGATAATTCGTGACGATAAGCATGTTCACCACGCATCAAAATGCTTCTTCCTATATTTTTACCTCTTTGGAGGCAGTCAATCCACGCAACTGTGTAAGTCCAGCTTTCACTTTCTTCAAACAGTCTGAATATTTCATCTAAATTTTCAGCTTTGATGCTTTCCTGACGAATGTATGAGGTCTCAATATTTTTAAGTTTAAATTTAGCTGATAGGATAATTCCTGTCAATCCCATTCCACCAATCGTCGCCCAAAATTTATCCGAATTTTCATTTCTAGAACAAATGATGATATCACCATTTTCTGTCATTAATTTAAATTCAATAACATATTCCGAAAAACATCCTTCAGCATGATGATTTTTCCCATGAACATCGGAAGCAATCGCACCTCCTACTGAAACAAATTTTGTTCCTGGAGTTACATATAAAAAATAACCTTGAGGAACAGAAATTTCAAGAACCTCTGAAAGCAAAACTCCTGATTCACATTCTATAATGCCATTTAGACGGTCGAAACTGATGAATTTATTTAATTTTTTAGATGAAAATATATTTTCGCCCAAAGAAGCGTCGCCATAGCATCTTCCGTTTCCTCGTGCAATGACTTCGTTGTGATTGAGTACAAATTCTTTTATTTTTTTGTAGCTGTCTTCAGACTTCATTTCTTTTTCCACAATCGGAAAATTGCCCCAATTCGTAACTTTTTGTATGAAATTCGGCTTCATCAGCAATTATTTATTTTTTTTAATCCAGAGGCAATCAACACAAAGTTTTCTTTATTTTCCTTCATTCTCATTCTGTGTATCTATTCTTTAAAGTAAATTTGAATTAAAAATGCAGCAACCCACAACATTAAAGTGATTTGAATATATCGATCTCTGTAAACGATTTTGGTCGGAGATTCAGTTCTGTTATAAACCAAAGTCTGTTGTAAATATCTCAAAAATGCAAAAACAACAAAAATTACAGTGTAAAAAACTCTTGAATGAAATTTTTCCTGAACTTCCGGAGACAATGTAAACATCAGATAACAGATAATCGCCAAAGTCACTGAGATCGACAAAGCTATATCTGCAAACTGCACATTATAACCATCCAAAGCTTTTCTTGTTTTTCCTGAAACCTGAGCATTAATTAATTCTCCTCTTCTTTTTCCGATGGCTAAAACCAATGCCAGAACAAATGTTAATAATGTTGCCCATTGTGAGATGAAAATTCCAGTAATGTATCCTCCAGCCTGAACTCTTAAGACAAATCCTGTCGCAATAATGAAAATATCAATTATGGGAACATGTTTTAATTTAAAAGTATATGCAAGATTCATCACAAAATAAATTCCGATAATAGTTGCAAACTTCCAAAGAATTTGATTAAAATAAAATTGAGCAAAAAGAATTAAAGCAATATTTATGACAGCCAAAATTCCAAGAATTGAGAGTGCTTTTGATTTTGAAATCGCACCACTCGCCAAAGGTCTTCTTCTTTTCTCTGGATGCTGTCTGTCTGCTTCAATATCATTGTAATCATTTAAAATATAAACGATGCTTGCAGCCAACGAAAATATGATGAAAGCGAAAACACTTTTGCTGAGTAAATCTAAATTTTTGATATTACCTGAAAAAAATAGAGGTACAAAAACAAAAAGATTTTTTACCCATTGTTCTACGCGAAGCAGTTTTAGATATTTTTTCATTTATGTTATTTCGATTGCAAAAATAGTGAATTTAAAGCAAAAAAAATATGCTGTATAAAAATACAAAAAAAACCGCCAAGGCGGTCTTTTATGATAATATTTGTATGTTAATGATTATTGCCCTTGCTGAGCGTCGTTGATCATTTTTTCGTTCGCTGTAATTGCAAACTCTACTCTTCTGTTTTTTGCTCTTCCCGCATCGGTATCGTTTGAAGCTACAGGCATTGCCTCACCTTCACCCAAAGCAAACATTCTGCTTGAAGCAATTCCTTTAGAAATCAAATAGGATTTTACAGAATTTGCTCTTCTTTCAGATAATTTTTGATTGTAATCATCTGCACCTACACTGTCTGTATGACCGTAGATATTGATATTTGTATCAGGATTGTTTACCAAAACCTGATTAAGTTTATCCAAATTAGCTTTAGCAACTGAAGTAAGATCAGATGAATTGAAAGCAAATGTTACAATACTTTCATTCAAAGTAATCTTAATACCATCACCTACTCTTTCAACTTCTGCACCAGGTAAAGTTTCTTTGATTTCTTTAGCCTGTTTATCCATTTTATTACCAATCACGTTACCGGCAACACCACCAATAACACCTCCTAAAACTGCACCTAAAGCCGCATTTTTACCTTTACCCACATTGTTTCCTAAAATACCGCCAATTACCGCTCCTGATGCGACTCCAACTGCGGTACCTCTCTGCTGGTGATTAGAATTCTGTACTGCTTCACAACTTGTAAGCAATAAAGCTGATGATAAGAAAAATGCTCCTATATATGTTTTGTTAAATTTCATAATGTTTATTTTAAATATTAAATTACTTCATTCCAGCTCTTTCGAAGTTGTAAACAACTCTTACTGTACTTCCGTCAAATGGTACATTTTGTTCTAAAGAAAACTGATCTGTTGTCATATTGATTACATCAAGTGTATAACCTACAGTATTTTGTTTAGCTTTTGTACCATCCTGAATTTTTTTGAATAAAAATGTATTTCCGTCTTTTACTTCAAATTTGATTGGTTGTGTCAAAGAAGGACATTTTCCACCACCATTTAAAGTATAAGCTCCCGTATAATTATTTGGAATGAATCTCCAGTGACTACCAACAAAACATTGTGCATCTGCACCTTCGTCGAAAGGTTTGATTTTATATTGTTTGTCGTATTCGATGCTTACGATCTGAAAGTCTCCTTTCATTTTAAGAAATTCTGATTTGTTGCTTTGTGCATCTGCTCCTTTTTTAACGGTAGAACAAGACACTGCAAAAAGTGATGTTCCCAAAATTCCAGTAAGTATTAACTTTTTCATAGTTGCATATTTTTTTAATGAGATAAAATCATAGACTTGAATTGATGATTAAGTTTTCAAATCATGGTGATTTTACAATTTCGTTTATTATCTTAAAATAACTATAAAAAACCGTGCCAAAATTCAAATACAACCAAAATAAAAAAAGCCCGAAAAATCGGGCTTCATTTTATAATCAATTAAATAATTGATTGTTATTTTCTTACAGCTCTTTTTGCTTTTGCCGGTTTTTTAACCTGAGAAGCTTTTCCGTTGTAGAAATTGGTAAAAGCATATTCAGCAGCTTTTTTAACATCTATTACACCACCTGCCTGAGATTTTTCTCCAAACTCATTGGCAGTACTTGCATTACTTGTTTTAACCAAAGCTTCAATAATTTGTGCAGGTTTTAAATTTGGCATATAAGCCAACAATACTGCTGCAGCACCCGCAACTACAGGTGAAGCCATTGAAGTTCCCTGAAGATATCTATATTCATTGTGTGGTACCGTAGAATATATTTGATCACCAGGAGCAAAAACGTTTACTTTATTCTTGTTATAATTTGAGAAACCTGCTCTAAGAGCATCATTATGATTTGTACTTGCGCCTACAACGATTACGTTATCTACTAAAGGTTTTTCGTCTGTAACATTTTTGAAATTAGTAGGATAAGCAACGTGCTCGGTAATATCTTCATTTTCGTTACCTGCAGCTTTTACTAAAAGTACTCCTTTGTCTTCAGCATATTTAAATGCATCCCAAACAACATTTTTACCAGGAGAAACCGGTTTACCAAAGCTCATGTTAAGAACTTTAGCTCCATTATCTACTGCGTATTTGATTGCATTTGCAACGTCTTTATCTCTTTCATCACCATTAGGAACCGTTCTTACAGACATGATTTTTGCAACTTTGCTTGCAACACCATATTGTACTTCAGTTCCTTGAGGAGATCCGGCAATGATTCCTGCAACGTGAGTTCCGTGCATTGCATCAGGACCTTCATAGTGATTGTTTCCGTAATTTTTTTCAGAGTAATCATCATAATTATCACCTACAGTTTCTTTTCTTGGATCATAAGCAAGATCATATTGCTTTGCTCCTGGACCAAGCTCACTCATTGCTTCCTTCATTTGTTCATTCATCAACTTTTCAAATTCAGCTGAAGATTTACCTTTAAATTCAGGAGTTTGAGCAACCTGATTTAAAATCTGCAAAGCAATGGCATCTTTCTGATCTGTAGAAGGTTTGATTGCGGCAATGTTTTCCTGAGATATAGATTTTCCACCTAATAATTTAACCATATTTGGTATCAAATCCATAACCATCGTTGTTGCCTGAGCCCCTTGCTTTGCTTCCACACTTTTTTTTGTGAAAATCTCTTTTGATTTCATATACATTGCAAATTCTTCGGGCATTTTTGCCTGATTTGCTTTGTTTTTTGTAGAATCATCACCTTCGAAAACTGGTTTGTACTTTGCTACAACTCTCGTAACTTCCATATTGTCGACGTCGATATCTCCGTTTTTCCCTCCAATAAAATTCCATCCGTGAACGTCATCAATATATCCGTTCCCGTCATCATCTTTTCCGTTACCAGGAACTTCATTTGGATTCGACCAGATATTTTTTAATAATCCGGGATGATCAACCTGAACACCACTATCTAAAACTCCTACAACAACAGTTTTAGGTTTAAGACCTTTAGATTCAAGGTATTTATATGCATTTTCGGTATTTACACCATAGACTTTTGAAGTGGTAAAGTCTTTATGATACCACGTCATCAAATCTTTATCTTCTGTAGAATTAGTCGAAGCTTTTGCTTCCTGTGCGTACGAAAAACTGAAACCTGCTAAGAACAAAGCAGCTAATACTATTTTCTTCATTGTATAAGATTTATTTAATATTTTTAAGATAAGTCACAGATTCCGGCCCTTTGTTACAGATAAGATCAATTATTGATAAATCTTTCAGAAAACCATATTTATCTGTGAAAGTTTGGTAGTACTCTTCCATTTGAAATTCTGTCTCAATTTTGGTAGAAAACTTTTCTCTAAAATTAATCTCAGACGGATTTTTGATATACTCTTCATTCAAAGACTGTGCCTTTTCTATCTTCAATATTTTCTGAATAATATCTATACTTTTTAAATTAAAATCCAGCAAAAATTTTTCTTTCTTCTCATAAAGAATTTCAAATTTATCTTCATAATACTCAAAATAAGCTGAACCCTGATAAACGTTTTTTATAGATTTCCAGTGAATTTTTTGCCAATCTTCCCTGTAAGAAATTTCGATATCTTTCATTTCTCGTTTTCCGGTGTGATTGATAGGAATGATAAGAGAAAGTTTTCCGTTTGCTCCGTAAATATTGGTTCTGTTTCTATAAGTCTGTTTTGGGAAACTTTCACATTGTTCAAAAACAACTTCGTTTTCCGGATCTAAAAACACCGAAAACCATGAAATAGGTGGTAAATAAAATACCGGTAATAATATATTTTGCATTGTTTTTATATATAAAAATGAAGTACTTTTTCAAATACTTCATTTTATTTTTATTTTACAAATTTAGTTATAAATCTTCTTCAGTTTTTTTCTTTCTAAAAAGTTTTACAAAATACTCCCATCCAAAGAAAAGTACAAGAATCATTACTGCAATCCACCAATAAGAAGTTTTGTTGGCATCTCCTGTGTTTGTTGCTTTAAACATTCTTTCCCAACGAACTTTCAATGGTGCTTGGTATGAAGAACTTGAGTCTTTAAACGCTCCCTGAACACTCATCCAAGTAAACATCGGCTTTCCAACGATATTTTCTTCCGGAACGAAACCAAAGAATCTCGCATCTAATGATGCATCTCTGTTGTCTCCAACCATCATGTAATAATCCTGTTGAATTGTATATTGGCTGGTTTCTTTTCCGTTGATGAAGATTTTACCGTTTTTATTTTCAAGTTTATTATGTTCGTATTGAGAAATAATCCACTGATATTCAGGTAAAGTTTCCTGATTGATTGCAACTACATCGCCTTTCTTAGGAATTTTAAGCGGTCCATAGAAATCCTGATTCCAAGGTTTGTTGATCGGGAAAATTGATTGAGTTGTATCTATACTTTTTGTGTAAGCATTTTTTTCAGCATTTAATTTATGAGAAACAGTTCCCGAATCTTTTGGGAAAATATTTTCTCTCATATCAACAACATTGGGTAATGATTTTATATCCTTTGCAGTTTTATCTGTTAAACCTTGAAAAGTATATTCAAACCCTGTATTTGTCTGAGCTTCTCTTACAGGTAAAAATCCGTAAGTATTGTATAATGCCGGAATATCTAATTGCGTTCCTGTATTTACCGTGAATGAGTGCTGAACTTCCTGATCTCCTAAAACTGTTTCAGGTTTGCCGTTCACAAACAGTCTTCCGTTCCTCATTTCAAAAGTATCACCTGCAACAGCGACCAATCTTTTTACATAAGGATCTTTTCTGTCAATTGATGTGTGTACTGAATCTCTAGGATAATTGAAAACTACAACATCGTTTCTTTGAGGCTTATTGAATTGAAAAATTCTTTCATAAGGTAATTTTACGCCTTCAACATACGATTTTGGGTCATCTTTCGGATTACCTTTTTCTCCTGTATCAAGAATAGTTCCTTGTAAGAAAGGTATTGCCAAAGGTCGCATCGGCAATCTATAACCGTAGCTCCATTTATTGACAAAAAGGAAATCTCCAACTAGTAATGTTCTTTCCATTGAGCCTGTAGGAATTCCGAAAGGCTGCGTGAAAAAAACATGGATTATCGTAGCAAAAACAACCGCAAAAGTAATAGAACCAATAAAAGTATCTTTCTTTTTTGAGTTTTTTTCTTCTTCTGTCAAATACAGATCATTTTCATCTTCCAACTCAACATCTTTAGAATAATTGACAGTTGCCATATAAATGAAAGGAAGAATTACAGTAAGCAATTGATCTTTAAAAAGAGTTTTGCCAAATTTTTTCATTAGATATAAATGAAAAACTGACATCATGATCGGACCTACAATTGGAAGATACGATAAAATCGCCCACCATTTCGGATGATTCGTTTCTTTTAAGACAATGAAATAATTGTAGAAAGGTACAAAAGCCAATAGCGGACTATACCCCATTTTCTTGAACAGCTTCCAAGTGGAAATCCCCATCAATACTGATAAAATGAGAACATAAACTGTATACGTTAAAAAATAATTCATAAATTTTTGTGCCTATTCTGTAATTTAAGTAATGAGTAATGTGTAACAATAATTAATGATTACACAAATTTCTATAATTAGTTTGCAAAGTTGTGGTTTTGTTACAAAATTAAAGTCCCAAAACGTCTTTCATTGTAAAATTTCCTTTTTTATCTTTTATCCATTCTGCTGCAACGACTGCTCCTAACGCAAAACCGTTTCTGTTGAAAGCAGTATGTTTGATCTCAATCTCATCCACTTCACTTCTGTAAAAAACACTGTGAGTTCCCGGAACTTCGTCTTCACGGATTGCAAAGATGCCCAATTGCTTGTCCTGAGTTTCCTCAAGTTTCCACGCATCGTATTTCGGATTGTTCTTGAAAATTCCTTCCGCTAGAGAAATCGCAGTTCCGCTTGGAGCGTCAAGTTTGTGAATGTGATGAATTTCCTCCAGTTGACAAGAATATTCATCCACGCTTTTCATTAAATCAGCTAATTTTTCATTCAGAGCAAAAAATAAATTAACGCCTAAACTGAAGTTAGATCCGTATAAAAATGCTGTTTCATTCTGAATAGCAAGATTTTCAACTTCGGCTTTTCTTTCAAGCCAACCTGTCGTTCCGCAGATTACGGGAACTTTATTTTCCAGACAAGCTTTGATATTATCGAAAGCAACTTCGGGAAGAGAAAATTCGATCACTACATCCGGATTGTTTAAATTTTCAGCAGTTGGAGTTTCTTTTAATCGGGCAACAACTTCATGACCTCTTTTGGTGGCAATCTCGTCAATGATTTTGCCCATTTTCCCATATCCAACTAATGCTATTTTCATAGTAGCTATTTATATTATCTAAAAAAATTTTAAAACTTGAAACTTAAACTCAATCCTGTTTTTGGTGGATTGTTTCCAAAGTCATCATAAATCACAGCTGGCGTGAAAGTAAGATCAGGATCTTTACGACCTTCATACAAATGCGCATCTACAACGGCATCTACAATATTTAAAATATAAATAAGTCCCGTAATTGCTATGGCATAATCTCTCTGTCTTTTTGATCTGTCCTGCGCATTTCCCAACGCTATTTTATCTAAATAGGGTCTTTGATCAATAAATTCATTCGGAGTTCCGTTGAGTTTTGCAATGTAATATTCTCTGTATTTTTTGTATTGATTCTGATTCCACAATGCAATTCCAACTCCGGCTCCTACCGCTCCCCAAACAATGGGAATTTTCCAATATTTTTTATTGTAAAACTGGCCCAATCCCGGCAAAACTGCTGAATATAAACCCGCTTTCGTTGGATTTAATTTTGTTACAATAACTTTTGCAGGTGCATTTGCCTCTTCAATAGTCTCAACAATAGAAGTTTCGGGAATTTTTTTGAGCATTGTACTGTCACTCGGAACGGTTTCTACTTTCGTATCACGATTTATGGTATCACGAGGAATTACCTGCGAATAAGCGATCGCAGAAGCACAAAGAAAAAATGTGAAAAGTATTTTTTTCATTTATTTAATATGAGATAAAATATACTCCAGCTCATCTTCATTTTTGAAATCGAGTACAATTTTACCTTTTTTTCCGTTTCCGGTAGTTTTGATTTCAACTTTTACATCCAAAAGATCAGAAATTGTTTTCTGAGCTCTTTTGTAGTTATTAGAAAGTTCAGCCTTTACTGCTTTAGCAGCGGGTGATTTTGGATTTTTCAGAGCTGTCGCAGCCTGTTCAGATTGACGAACATTCAATTTATCTTTAATAATTAAATCAAATAAAATCTGCTGAAGCTCATCATTATCCATACTGATAATCGCTCTTCCATGTCCTGCAGAAATTTCGCCGCTTCTGATCGCATTCTGAATATCCGGACTCAATCTCAATAATCTGATAGAATTGGTAATTGTACTTCTGTCCTTTCCAACTCTCTGGCTCAGATTTTCCTGAGTCATCCCAATCTCGTCTAAAAGTCTTTGATAAGTCAAAGCAATTTCGATAGAATCAAGATCTTCGCGTTGAATGTTTTCAACAAGAGCCATTTCCAGCAATTCCTGATCATTAACCAAACGAATGTAAGCTGGAATAGACGTTAAACCCGCAATTTTACTCGCTCTGAAACGTCTTTCCCCAGAAATAATCTCAAAGTTCTCTCCGTCTTTTCTAAGAGTAATCGGCTGAATTATTCCAAGATTTTTGATGGATTGTGCAAGTTCGTTTAATGCTTTTTCGTCAAAATAAGTTCTCGGCTGAGTAGGATTCGGGTAAATATCTTCAATCGAAACTTCTACGATATTTCCTACAAATTTATCTGCGCCTTCATCAGTTGCAGAGTTTACCGTAGCCTTGGATTCAGCGCTCAAAATCGCACCTAAACCACGTCCCATCGCTCTTTTTTTGTCTTTCATATCATGCATATAGCTATTGGCTTTTCGCTTCTAACTTTTTTAATTCTTTACTAAATTTTCGTTTTTTAACAGAACCTCTTCTGCCAACTGTAGATATTGAATGGCTCCTTTGCTTTCTGCGTCGTAATTTAAGATGCTTTCACCAAAACTTGGAGCCTCACTTAACCTTACGTTTCTGCTGATGATCGTTTCAAAAACCATTTCTGGGAAGTGAGCATTTACTTCTTCAACAACCTGATTTGAGAGTCTCAATCTGCTGTCATACATCGTCAACAACAAACCTTCGATATCCAAATCTTTATTATGAATTTTCTGAACGTTTTTGATTGTATTTAAAAGTTTACCTAAACCTTCCAAAGCAAAATATTCACACTGAATCGGAATAATTACTGAATCAGCTGCGGTAAGTGCATTAATCGTAATCAAACCTAAACTAGGTGCACAATCGATGATGATATAATCGTAATCGGCTCTTACAGATTCCAATGCTTTTTTCAGCATGTATTCACGATTGTCTTTGTCTACCAATTCAATTTCTGCAGCAACCAAATCAATATGAGAAGGTACGATATCTAAATTTGGAGTGGTTGTTTTTTGAATACAGTTTCTCGTTTCAACACTGTGCTCCAACAAATTGTATGTAGAATACTGTACTTCTTCAACTCCAAGACCAGATGTCGCATTAGCCTGCGGATCTGCGTCTATGATTAATATTTTCTTCTCTAATACCCCTAATGCTGCGGCTAAGTTGACAGCTGTTGTAGTTTTTCCTACACCACCTTTTTGATTAGCGATACCTATGATTTTTGCCATTGCTTGAACTTTAAGTTTCAAAAATACACTTTTTTCTCTGCTTTCAAGGAATGGGTAAAACGAAAGATGAGTTAAAATATTGTTAATAAGGATTTTAGACATTAAAAAAAATTATCCACAAAATGTAGTATTTTGTGGATAAGTGTCAAAACTTGTTTTTGAATATATTTAATTGTCGAACTTCATAGAAATTGGAAATTTGAAATAACTTCTTACAGCATCACCATTCTTATTTTTTCCTGGAGTCCATTTTCCTTTTACTGCTTTAATAGTTCTGATTGCTTCTGCATTGAAGTCTGAATCTTTACCATCAGCTTTTAATCCTGAAATTGTTCCGTCTTTCTCTACGATAAAAGTTACCGTAGTTTTCATTAAATCACCACTAGAAAAACCAGAACCATCAAACCTATTTGTTACTTTAGTTCTGAAAGATTCAATTCCACCTTCGAAATTTGCAGAAACACTTAATTCGTTTGCATCTTTAACAGAGTTGTCAGAACCTTGAGGTATTGTAATAGGATCTTTAGCTTTTGTTGTACCAGTTCCTACCGTTGGAATTGGAGGAATATATGTATTCACAGGAGCTGGAACACCTTTTACGTTATCCACTATTCCTGCAACAGCATCATCAGGCTTTTTAATAGGTGCTGACTCTATCGCTTCCTTAGTTGGTGTAGGAACAGTAGTATTTATCTGTTTGATATTTGGCGGAGCAACTGGCTGAACAGGTTTTACAGTTTCAACAGGTTTAGGTTTTGCAATATCATCGTTCGGAAGAATATCTACTGGTCTGTAAATAGGTTCATTAGGAACAACTTTTTCAACAGTTTTAAACGCTGAGATCAGCATTGGTGTAATCGAAATTGCAGCCAATAAACTAACACCTACGAAGAGTGCTTTGGTTAGGATTCTGTCTGATTCATTTCTTAAAACATAAGCGCCGTACTGTTTGTTTCGGCCTTCGAAAAGGATTTCATTAAAACGGAAATCCTGGTTGGTTTGTAGGTGTTTCATCACGATAAAAATTAAAATTGTTAATATATTGCAATTATTAGTTTTCTATATTGTTTGAATAAATCATTGAAACAATATCAAAATATTTGCCAAAAAATTATCAAAACAGAATCATTTAAGAAATAATGATGTTAAAATAAAAATTTAACTATGTTAAAAATAACAACTGTAAAATTATTACCATTTAAAACAAAAAAAATCCCGCTTTCGCAGGATTTAATTTATATTGAAAATAAATTTTCTTAGAATAATTCTTTTCTGATGATGTTCTGACTTCTTTCAGGACCTACAGAAACCAAGTAAACATTGATTCCCAAGTATTCCTCGATAAACTCGATGTATTTCTGAGCTGTGTCAGGAAGTTCGTCGTAGCTTCTTACTTTGGTTAAATCTTCTGTCCAACCCGGTAAATCTTTATAGATTGGCTCGTAGTTGTATAGTTTTTCTGTTGAAGAAGTGAAGTAATCAATGATTTTTCCATCTTCCGTTTTATAATGCGTAACGATTTTCAGGTTTTCAATTCCTGTAAGAACATCTAATTTAGTGATTACCAAATTGTTGATTCCGTTGATCATACAAGCATGCTTCAAAGAAACAAGGTCTAACCAACCTGTTCTTCTTGGTCTTCCTGTAGTTGCTCCGAATTCACCACCGATTTGTCTGATGCTTTCTCCCAACTCATTATCCAGTTCAGAAGGGAAAGGTCCGTTTCCTACTCTTGTGCAATACGCTTTGGCAACACCAATTAAATTTTTAAGTGAAGTTGGCGGAACTCCTGCTCCTGTACAAACTCCTCCGGTTGACGGAGAAGATGAAGTAACGTAAGGATAAGTTCCGAAATCGATATCCAACATCAACGCCTGAGCTCCTTCAAACAATACGTTTTTACCGTCTCTGATCGCTTCGTTAAGCTCTAATTCAGTATCAACGATTCTTTCCTGAAGTTGTTTTCCTATTTCTAAATACTCGTTGTAGATTTCTTCAACGTCCAAAGTCGGTTTTCCGTAATATTTCTCGAAAAGAGAGTTTTTAACTTTTAAGTTTTTCTCAATTTTATCTCTTAAAATCTCAGGATTCAAAAGATCTACCATTCTGATCCCGATTCTTGCAATTTTATCTTCGTAGCAAGGTCCGATTCCTTTTTTGGTGGTTCCGATCTGAGTTCCTCCGTGCTCTTCCTCACGGTAAGTATCCAAAAGAATGTGGTAAGGCATGATGACATGCGCTCTTCTGCTGATAAAGATGTGGTCTGTTCTCAAGCCTTTGCTTTCAATCTGACCAACTTCTTTAATGAAAGATTTAGGATTTACCACTACTCCATTAGCAATGATACATTTCCCTTTACACTGCAAAACTCCTGAAGGAAGAAGGTGCAAAACAAATTTCTCTTCACCCACATAAACTGTGTGACCAGCGTTGTCTCCGCCTTGGAAACGTACAACATAATCAGATTTTGCCGATAAAACATCAGTGATTTTTCCTTTACCTTCATCTCCATATTGAAGACCTACAACTACGTAAGTTGACATATTTTACTTTTATTTTAGATTCGTACAAAATTACTTTTAAAAAATTGGGTGGGCAAATTTGAGGGGAATTTTATTTTTGGGTGGTGTGGAAATCATGTGGTTGAAAACAACATTTAATAACTTATCTGATTTATTTTTAAATTTAAAAAAATAAAAATATGGAAGAATTAAAAATAATTAATGATGAATTTAATAATGGCTATTTTGAACTAAATGAAGAATTAATTCACTTACTTAACCAAGACGACTTAAATGGAAGCATCAATAATGTACTTATTGGAATTAATCAGGAATGCTTTGGTATAAGATTATTTGAAGAAGAAGATATTATCATCGAATTATTTTATATAACTTATAAACAAAAACCAGAAGGAGATCTTATTAGGATAAATCTCAATAGCAAATTTTACGCTTTAATTTTACTGAGATTCTGTTCAATTTTAGAAATGAAATACAAACTCATTAAAGAAATAGACACTTTTAACACCTTTCAAAAGTATTTAAGAACGGCATTAGAAAAGGACAAACATTTTACTATAACAAATCTTGAATTGAAAGAGTGGATGGAAGAGGGAAAAGAGGGAACTATCATAAACACATTTTACAAATCAATTAAAGTAATCGAAATGATTCCGAAAGTTGAATTTTTAAGATCAATTTTCAACAACAACTATAATATTTTTAATGCAGAACACAAAAGTGAATATATTTATTTAATGGTAAATAAAGAAACTTCTTTAATAAAAATCGGCTTTAGCAAACAGCCAATTTTTAGAGAAAAAACTTTACAATCCAAAGAACCGGAAATTTTTAGAATTGCTTGTTGGAAAGCACAACGTTCTGTGGAAACTGAATTACATAGAAAATATAAAGAAAAAAGATTGAGAGGAGAATACTTTAAATTGAACTTAAAAGATTTACATGAAATAAATAGATTTATGGAAAATTACAATTAATAATTTGTTAGAAATCTAGTTTGTCATTCTGAATGCAGTAAAGTAAAATGAAGAATCTCAAAAAAGATGAGATTCTTCACTCCATTTAGTTCCGAATGACAACTTGAAACAATTTAAATTTTCACAGCAAAACCTCAATCTTCACTCCAATCTCTTCCAAAAACACTCCATCGTGCGAAATCACCACCAAAGTACCATGATAATCTTTAATAGAATTCGTCAGAATTTTCACATTTTGAAGGTCTAAATTATTCGTCGGTTCATCGAGAATCATCATATCGGGTGCTTTATTGCTGATGGAAAGTCCGCACAGCAAAAGTCGCAACCGTTCTCCTCCACTCAGAACATCACACTTTTTGTCCCAGCTTTCTTTTCCGAATAAAAATCTCGACAGCAAGGTTTTTACTTCAGATTCCGGCATTGAACTGTCATTGAATTGTTGGGCAAAATCATAAACCATCGCATTTTTGTCGATCAAAGAATACTCTTGATCAATATAAATCGTCTGAAAATCTGCTTTCGAAATTGTTCCGACAGAAGGCTGCAAATCTCCCAGCAACAATTTGATTAAAGTCGTTTTTCCTGAACCGTTCGAGCCTTTGATAGAAATTCTGTCACCACTTCGGATTTCAAGATTGAGATTTTCTTTCCAAAGATTTTTCTCATCATATTTAAAATTAATTTCCTCCGCCGAAATCAAGATTTTCCCCGAATGCAGATTCGAATCATTAAAATTCACTTTCATCTGATCCGCATTTCTCACCGACGAACGCAAATCCCGCAAGTCTCCCGAAATATCATTGATTTTTTCAGCGTGAATACTTTTCAATTTCGAAGAATTTTTCTCGGCATTATTCCGCAGCGTATTCATCATAATTCTTGCAACACCCGATTTTTCCTGCTTTCCTTTTCCTCGTGCATCGAGTTTCTGTTTTCGTTCTAAAGTTTCCCGTTCTTTTTCTTTGGCTTTTTTCAGCGCGCGTTCTTTCGAGTGAATATCATTTTGCAAAGCTTCATTTTCAATTTCTTTTTGTTCGGCATAAAAATCATAATTTCCTCCGTAGGTTGAAATTCCCTGATTGCTCAGTTCAAATATCGTATTTACTAAATTTAGCAAAGCTCGGTCATGACTTACAATCACAACTGTTGAATTGGTTTTTTCGATAAAATCGTACAGCAAATTCCGTCCTTCCAAATCGAGATGATTCGTCGGTTCATCCAATAAAATAATTTCAGGCTGATTGATTTGAATTCCGGCAAGAAAAACTTTTGTTTTCTGTCCGCCACTCAGACTTTCCAAGGTTTGATTTAAATCTAAATTTTCAAGTTTCCAATGTTGCAAAGCGATCTGACAGCGTTCTTCAATGTCCCAGTCGTCATTTAAAATTTCAAAATAGATTTCATCCACTTCCCCGCTCGTGATTTTTTGAAGAGCTTCTAATTTTTTGTCAATTTTTAAACACTGCGCAATCGACAGAGCATTAAAATTTCCGAACATCTGCGGAACATAGAATAAATCACCCCGAACATTAATGTTTCCATCCAAAGGTTCAATTTCGTCAGCCATGATTTTCAGTAAAGTTGATTTTCCCGTGCCGTTGCTTCCGACCAAAGCAGATTTCGAGTGAGTGGGTATCGTTAAGTTGATTGAATTAAAAAGCAGATTCCCCGCTGGAAACCCAAAGGATATATGATGTAGAAAAAGCATAATTTCTTTATTTAATTAAGGTTGAACTTCAATAACTTTTGAAGTTATTGTTGATTAAATCTGAAAGAAATTAAATTCTACATGCGGTTTTTGTGGGATTTTATATTGCAAAGATAAGGAATTTAACAATTTAAATTTTCAACTCATTGATAGTCATCTCGCCAAAGGATATTTTTTTAACATTGCTATTAATGATGATTATTTTTCAGGAGCTATTTCCAGTATCCACTCCTACTCCTAGTTTTAGATGCAAGACCTCCGACTTACTGCGGGGTAACCGTTCCGTTCTGGACTAGGAAGACCATGCTGTTGAAAACCAACCCGTCAAAGATTTCTATGAAATTTTCGCCAACCTTCCACTGGAGGGGAATTTTAATTTGCAAATATTTTACTGATTACTGTTATAAAACAAGTTTCACAAACCTGATACACCTCACAAAAAACTTTCATCAAAAATCCGTAACTTTGCCGCCTACTAAAAATTTTATGGAAAGTATTCAAGTTCACGACAAAACTTTTGTTCCTTATTTAGAGGACGCCGAAATTCAGGAAATCGTAAAAGCAACCGCTTTAAAAATTTATGAAGATTACAAGGATGAGGTTCCTGTTTTCATTGGTGTTTTAAACGGAGTGATCATGTTTTTCTCTGATCTTCTGAAGCATTATCCGGGAGAATGTGAAATTGCATTTATCCAGATGAGTTCGTATGCTGGAACAGAATCTACAGGAATCGTTTACCAGAAAATGGAATTAACGAAAGATGTAAAAGACCGTCACATTATTTTGGTAGAAGATATTGTGGATACAGGAAATACAGTGGAAAGTTTGTTTAAATATTTTAACGAAACGCAACGTCCGAAGTCTGTAAAAATCGCTTCGTTTTTACTAAAGCCTGAAGTGTACAAGAAAGATTTTAAATTAGATTATATCGGAAAAGAAATTCCGAACAAATTTGTTTTGGGTTACGGTCTTGATTACGATGAGTTGGGAAGAAATCTCCCGAATTTATATCAGTTGGAAGAAGGAACGATCAACCATTAACGATTGCTATAGGCTTTTAGCTTTTGCACTTCGACACGCTCAGTGTGACAGCTATTAGCTTTTAAAATATATCTAAATAAAAAGTAAATATTAACTAAAAAAGCTAAAGGCTTAAAGCATATTGCCTAAAGCCTTAAGCAGAAAAACAATTATGATAAACATTGTTCTGTTCGGCCCTCCAGGAAGTGGAAAAGGGACTCAAGCTCAAAATCTGATTGAGAAATTTAATCTAAAGCAAATCTCAACAGGTGATCTTTTCAGATTCAACATGAAAAATGATACTGAACTTGGGAAATTGGCAAAATCTTACATTGATAAAGGGGAATTGGTACCAGATCAGGTAACGATCGATATGCTGATTGACGAATTGAGAAAGCCGACTGATGCTGCAGGATTTATTTTCGATGGATATCCAAGAACTGCTGTACAGACAGAAGCTTTGGAAAAAATTGTAAAAGAAGAACTGGATAACGATATCGATGTTTGTCTTTCATTGATCGTAGAAGATAAAATCTTGGTTGAAAGATTGCTTAAAAGAGGTGAAACAAGCGGTAGAACTGATGACAGCGATGTAGAAATTATAGAAAATAGAATTAAAGAATACTACGCAAAAACAGCAGAAGTTGCTGAGCTTTACAAACAACAAGAAAAATATGTAGAGATCAACGGCGTTGGCGAAATCAATGAGATTTCTGAAAAGCTTTTTGCTGAGGTAGAAAAAATAAAATAGTTTAAAGTTGTGAGTGATGAGTTATAAATTCATACGATTCATTCTCATAATTCATAACTCATAACTCAAATTGTAAGAAATGTCAAATTTTGTAGATTACGTAAAGATTCATTGTAAAAGCGGTCATGGTGGCGCAGGTTCTGCCCATCTTCGTCGTGAAAAATATATTCCCAAAGGTGGTCCCGATGGCGGAGACGGAGGCCGTGGAGGTCACGTTATCATGAAGGGGAATTCACAGGAATGGACTTTACTTCCACTTCGTTACACCCGTCACGTAAAAGCGGAACGCGGTCAGAACGGAGCCAAAAACCAGTTAACCGGAGCATACGGAGAAGATACTTACATAGAAGTTCCTGTAGGAACAATTGCTAAAAATGAGGATGGAGAAATTGTAGGCGAAATCTTAGAGCACGGTCAGGAAATCATTCTGATGGAAGGTGGAAAAGGCGGAAAAGGAAATGAACATTTCAAATCATCAACACACCAGACTCCTCGTTACGCACAGCCTGGAATGGATGGACAGGAAGGTTATATCGTTTTCGAACTTAAAATCTTAGCAGATGTTGGTTTGGTAGGTTTCCCAAATGCAGGAAAATCAACATTATTATCTTCTGTATCTGCAGCAAGACCTAAAATTGCAGATTACGCATTTACAACTTTAACTCCCAATTTAGGAATTGTAGACTACAGAAATTACAAATCTTTTGTAATGGCAGATATTCCGGGAATTATCGAGGGAGCTGCTGAAGGAAAAGGTTTGGGACACAGATTCCTGAGACATATTGAAAGAAATTCAATCTTATTATTTTTAATTCCTGCGGATTCTGAAAATCATTTTCATGAGTTTAAAATTCTGGAGAACGAATTGAAAGAATACAATCCTGAATTATTGGATAAAGACTTCATCATTTCTGTTTCAAAATCTGATTTATTGGATGATGAATTGAAAAAAGAAATCTCAGCAGAATTCCCGGAAAACAGAAAACCTCTGTTTTTTTCAGGAGTTACCAGCGAAGGATTGATGGAGCTGAAAGATGCAATCTGGAAGAGTCTTCACGGATAGAAAAATTTAAAATAAAAAATCTAAGGATAAGCATTATTGTTTATCCTTTTTTATTGAAATAAAAGAAGAATTGGAACACTTATTGAGCGAATCCCATCAAATTTAAAACAATGAAATATTTATTAAGTCTAATTACTGCATTACTTTTATTCTCATGCAGCACACAAAAGGATCAGTCAAAATATTCTGTGATAGAATATGAGGCCGGAGCCTGTTTCGGATTTTGTCCGATTTACAAAATGACCATCAATGCAGACAGAACCGCAGTTTTGGAAGCTGAACATTTTAATTTCTCAAAAGAAAAATCAAAAGGTGAATTTTCGAAACCGAGAGAAGGAACTTTTACAGCTACCATAAAAGAAGCTGATTACAATAAACTGGTTGCTTTATTAGATGGATTGGATGTGAAAAACCTTCAGGACAAATACGGAACTAGAAATGTTACCGATCTTCCGACTTCTTATCTGAGAATTAAATTTGCAGACGGAACCTCAAAAGAAACAGAAGATTACGGTAAAAGAGGAAGTGAAAAATTGAGAGAAACTTACCAGTTTTTTGAAGATTTGAAGATGAATCAACAGTGGACAAAAGTGAAATAACAGGATTCAATTAATTTAGACTATCTTTGCAGTATATTTCGCGGCATTCTCAGCCAGTAAAGTAATTTTTTACTTAAAAATTCTGTTAAAAGTTTTTAGCAGATTTGCTAAAAATGATGAAGTATACTGCTTCACCCGCACTATTTTAATACACAATACAATTTTGTTATTTACAGACTTAAACATTATCAAGCCCATTTTAGATGCGCTTCAAAAGGAAGGTTATGAAAAACCTACACCTATTCAGGAACAATCTATTCCTTCTATTTTAGAACACAGAGATCTTTTGGGTACTGCACAGACGGGAACCGGGAAAACAGCAGCTTTTGCGATTCCTATCCTGCAAAATCTTACAGAGAGAAAAGGCCCGAAAAACAATCATATAAAAGCACTTATTCTTACTCCTACAAGAGAATTGGCAATTCAGATCGAAGAAAGTTTTAACTCTTACGGTAAAAATTTACCTCTAAGAAAACTCGTGATCTTCGGAGGAGTGAAACAAGGAAGCCAGGAAACTGCTTTAAGAAGAGGCGTTGATATTTTGGTGGCAACTCCAGGTAGATTATTAGATTTTATCGCTCAGGGAATTATCAGTTTAAAAAATCTTGAAATCTTTGTATTAGACGAAGCCGACAGAATGTTGGATATGGGTTTTGTACACGATGTAAAGAGAATCATTAAGCTTTTACCTCAAAAAAGACAAACGCTTTTCTTCTCTGCAACGATGCCGACGGAAATTCAGAAACTGGCAGATTCAATTTTGAATACACCCATCAAAGTTTCCGTAACTCCAATTTCTTCAACAGCTGAAACCATTAAACAGGCAGTTTATTTTGTTGATAAAGAAAATAAGCTTGAACTTCTTACGCATATTCTTCAAAATAATATATCAGATTCCGTTTTGGTTTTTTCAAGAACAAAACACGGTGCTGATAAAATTGCAAGAAAATTACAAGCCAATAACATCTCAGCAGAAGCGATTCACGGGAATAAGTCGCAAAATGCCAGACAGAATGCTCTGAATAATTTTAAAGCAGGAAGAACGCGTATTTTGGTAGCTACAGATATTGCCGCAAGAGGTATTGATATTGACGAACTGAAATATGTCGTAAATTTTGAACTTTCTGACGTTGCCGAAACTTACGTTCATAGAATCGGAAGAACTGGACGTGCAGGAGCAGAAGGATCTTCCATCTCGTTTGTTGACGGATTGGATTTATTAAATCTAAAAGACACTGAAAAATTGATCGGAATGAAAATTCCTGTTGAGAAAAATCATCCTTTCCACACAGACAATCTGGTTGTTGAGAAAAGAGATTCTAACAACAAACCTTTTATTCCAAGGCCAAAACCTGCAGGTCAGCAGAAATCTGATCACAGCAAAAAGCCGAAAAATAAAAGTAATTTTTTAAGAAAGAAATAAAATTAAAGCCTTCCAAATTTGGAAGGCTTTGTTTATGAAACACCATTTATCGCACAAACATTTGTTTTGCATTTTCGGTTGTTATCCTATCAATTTCAGCAAAATCTTTTTGATAAATATCAACCAATTTTCCCGCAACCAAATCAAGGTAAGAACTCTCATTTCTTTTTCCTCTGAATGGAACTGGTGCGAGATAAGGAGAATCTGTTTCCAGAACGATTTTATCTAAGGGAATTTCATTTAAAAACTGATCGATCTTTCCATTCTTAAAAGTCACAACTCCACCGATACCTAAAATGAAATTTAAATCGATGGCATGTTTTGCATGTTCAAGATTTCCCGAAAAACAATGGAAAATCCCTCTTAATTTCTGATGTTTTTTTCTTTCTAAAACTTCAAATGTTTCATCGAAACTTTCTCTCGTGTGAATCACAATAGGTAAATCTTTTTCAATTGCCCAATCAATTTGCTGTTCAAAAGCTTTCACCTGAATATCTAAAGTCGTTTTATCCCAATACAAATCGATCCCGATTTCTCCGATTGCAGGAAAACTCCTTTCATCAAGATATTTTTTAACAATTTTCAATTCATTTTCCCACGATTCCGGCTTTACATAACATGGATGAAGTCCCATCATTGAAAATATCTGATTTGGATAATCATTTTCCAACTGAAGCATTTTCTCATGAGATTCCGAATCAATGGCAGGAAGGTAAAACTCTGTAATTCCTTTATCTAAAGCTCTTTGAATAGCCTCTTTTCTATCTTCATTAAACTCTTCCGAATATAAATGGGTATGTGTATCAATCATTATTTTTAAAATTTTAATAGATCTTCATAGGGATTTTCTAAATTAAGCAACATCCCGAAAGCCGGTTCGGTTTTGATTCCCTTTTTCTTTAATTCTATTATTTTTTGTTTAAAATCTTCTCCTCTCTCTTGTAATATTTTGTATTCTGCAATCATGTGCAGATAAGCTTTTTGTTGAGTTGTTGGTTTGTTTTGTGCAAAAATTTCAATTGGAAATTCTTCTAATTTAAAATTTATTACAAGAGATTTCTCATCGTTTATGTATAGATAATCAGCTTTTAAGTCAACATAATTTGGAATTATTTTACTCCAAATAATATCATCTAAAAAATCTTCTTCAAATTTGAAATCAACTTCACAAATAATATCCAAATCGCTTCCATCAATATCAATTCCAATCGGAATCGTTCCCGCCAAAATCGGAGAAAAATTAGAAAGCTTTTCAAAAACTTTGTACTTTGTAAGAATTTCAAAAGCTCTTTTCTGTCTTTCATTTCCGTCTTTCAGATAATCAATTTTCGTAAAGTCAATCACTCGAATCAGAATATTTTGTGTTTGGTTTTCTTTCTCTGGTTTTCAATCCTTTGATTCAGCTTTTCACGAAATTCTATATATTTTGGATCTTTTTCATCATCAGAACGATGCTCCAAAGCTTTTTGAATTTTAAAATTCTCTTTAATAAAATCTTTAGTCTCGTCGGAAAAAAAAGCATTTCCGAATTTCTCAAAAATATAATTAACAGACTGAGAATTCGGGTGAATCATATCTTCTTTGTAGAAACGGTAATCGCGCAGATCATCCATTAAAATCTCATAGACAGGAAGATAATGACAGTTTTCTATCTCTGAAATTACTTCATGAACTGCCGTAATTAGTTTTGATTTGCTCAACTGATTTTCAATCATTCCGTCTTTGGTATGACGAACCGGCGAAACAGTAAACAAAATCTGAAGATTGTCTCTGCAAATATCTTTCAGATTTAAAATCGTATTATAAATAGAATCTGTAAGTTCCTGATGCGTCAACAATCTTTTTTCAAAAAACTTCTGTGGAATTTTATGACAGTTTGCAACCAGTTTTTTCTTAGGTTCAAATTCATAAATGAATGAAGTTCCGTAGGTAATAATTACCCAATTTGAATCCTGCAGAAACTGATTTCCTTCAACAATCTTCTTATTAATCTTTTCTAAAGTCTGATGAATAAATCTTGTATCAAAGCTTGAGTGATGATCTAATGAAATAAATTCCTCATTAAATGTGATCAGTTCTTCTTCGTGATAAAACTCAGAATCATGAAGTCTTTTAATGGAATTATTAATTGAAAACGGATTAAATAAAGTCCCAAAAGGATTATTCACAGTTTGCAACTGACCTAGTTGAAACAATTCAGACATTTCGGAAGCAAAACAAGATCCTATTGAAAATATTTTATCTTCAACATCAATCTTCGTTTCAGATTCCTGAATATTAACTTCTGTCCTGAATTTCATTGTATAGTTATGAGGTTACAGTTGTAAGTTAGCAGGTAACAACACTGCTACCTGCAAACTTATAGCTATAATCTGATTAGCTTTCTCTTCTCAAAAGGTAGTTTGCCAATTCAGCAAAAGGTTTTTTCTTGTCTTCTGCAATATCTATTTTTGAAAGATAACTTTGACCGATTTCGTTATGTTTTTCGATCAAACGTAATGCTTTTTCGTCAACTTTTGTTCTTCTGAATATCTTCTCAACACCGTAGACTTTATCGATGTTATCGGTCTTTTTAGAGTACCAATAATCCAATTCTTTTTTCTCTTCTTCTGTACCGTGTTCTTTGGCTAAGAGATAGAGAACTGTTTTTTTATTTTCGTAAATATCACCTGCGTGTTTTTTACCAAACTGAGCCTGATCACCGAAAACATCCAAATAATCATCCATGATCTGGAAGGCAATTCCGATATGTTTTCCGAAGTTGAAGATAGCTTTGGCATCTTTAAACTGTGCTTTAGCAATCAATGCTCCAATCTCAAATGAGGATGCGCTTAAAACTCCTGTTTTATAGGTAATCATTCTGATGTAGTCATCAAAAGTTACATTTTCCTGAGTTTCAAAATTGATGTCATATTGCTGACCTTCGCATAAAAGCAAACCTGTATGCGTGAAAATTCTGATACATGCTTTGAAAATTTCAGGTTCAAGATCTTCAAAAAATTTGTAAGCTTTCAGCATCAATCCGTCTCCTGAAAGAATTCCAACATTGATTCCGTGTAAAGTGTGGATCGTAGGCTTGTTTCTTCTTAACGGCGCTTCATCCATAATATCATCATGAATCAGCGTAAAATTATGGAAAAACTCAATCGCCAAAGCGGGCTTTATAGCCTGTTTCATGTCACCACCGAACAAATCACACGCCATAAGAACCATAATCGGACGAAGGCGCTTACCACCGTGCGAGATGATGTAATTCATCGGGTCATACAATTCTGTGGGCTTATCTTTGAACGTATATTTATTAATGGCATCAGCAACAATCTGTTGGTAGGTGTCTAAGAATTCCATAAAAGTTTTTAATTTGAACAAAAATACGATTTTTCAAGGCTTTATAAAACAAAAAACTTTGCCTATTAAGACAAAGTTCAGTGATATGATTTATTTTTTTTATTAAGTCAGATACGTTACCGCCAGATAAGTAAGCGCAGCAACAATTGCTGAAATTGGAATGGTTAAAACCCAAGCCCAAAGTAAGCTTACCGTAATTCCCCATCTTACAGCGGAAACTCTTTTCGTCAATCCAACCCCGATAATAGAACCTGTGATCGTGTGCGTTGTAGAAACAGGAATCCCAAAGTGATCTGTGATAAACAAAGTGATTGCACCCGCAGTTTCAGCACTCACTCCTTCTAATGGAGTTACTTTTGTAATCTTGGTACCCATTGTTTTAATGATCTTCCAACCACCGCTCATGGTACCTAAAGCGATTGCGATGAAAGAAACCAATGGAACCCACATATAGTGCTCTGCAAAATAATTAAAACGTTCAGCAGTTTCAATATTTAAATAAACCGGATCCTGAAGCATATTTACGTGGTAGTAAATCAATGCTGCCCCGATGATTCCCATTACTTTCTGGGCATCATTCAGACCGTGTCCTAAACTGAACAAAGCCGAAGAAACCAACTGTAATCTTTTGAAAGATTTATCAGCCTTATGAGGATTTGATTTTTTATAAAGGTGAACAATAATTAAAGTGATAATAATTGAAATCACCATCCCGATAATCGGTGCAAGGAAAATAAATAAGAAAATAGGAATGACTTTGCTGAATTTCACCACATCCTGACTTGCCACCTTAGTCACAGTCTGTGTTAAGGTATCCCAGATTCCTAAATCTGGAGTTGCAGCTACCACTTCACGATAATCCATCAGGAAGGCGTGCATTAATGCTGCTCCTAAGAAACCACCAATCAATGTGTGAGATGATGATGAAGGAATTCCGAACCACCAAGTCAAAAGATTCCAGGCAATAGCGGCGATTAATCCTGAGAAAATAACTTCAAGCGTAATAAAGTTTTCATTGACGGTTTTGGCAATCGTGTTACCGATTTTGAATTCACCAATGATATACGCTGCGATAAAGAAAGCTGCAAAATTCCAAAGTGCTGCCCAAAGTACAGCCTGAAACGGAGTTAAAACTTTTGTTGAAACAATTGTCGCAATAGAGTTGGCAGCGTCATGAAAACCATTAATATAATCGAAGATTAAAGCCAAAGCAATAATAACCGTGAGTAAAATAGGAAAATCCATTTTTTGTTATGTATTGTTTTTTTTAAGCGTATTTGATCATGATGTTCTCAATCGTATTGGCAACATCTTCTGCTTTGTCGGTTACGATTTCAAGATAGTTAAGAACTGATGATATTTTGATGATATTGATGGCATCATTCGTTTCGAAAAGCTCTACCATAGAGTTTGAAAGAAGATCATCAGCAATATTCTCGATAGAATTAACTTTAATACAAGCTTCTTTTACCAACTCCATGTTCTTAAAACCTTTTAGGTTTTTCATCGCATTCTGAATTTCAAGACAAGCCTTGTGAATCAATAATGAGAAGTCTGCATAAGCTTTCATCATCGGAGATTTGTACAGGAAAATATATTTTGTAGAAGCATAGATATAGTCTGCAATATCATCAAGACCTGTTGCCAACGTGTGAATGTCTTCACGGTCGAAAGGTGTGATGAAGTTTTTCCCCAATTCAATAAAGATCTCATGAGTAAGCTCGTCATTTTTGTGCTCATAGTCGCTCATCAGTTTCAACATTCCATCGTCGTTCAGATCAAAATCTTTTACTCCGTGGTTGAAATCATTAGACATTGCAACTAAATTCTCTGTTACTTTTTCGAAAAGCACAAAGAAGATTTTATCTTTTGGCTGAAATGCGTGGAAAATATTACCAATTGCCATTTGTAAATTGTATTTAATTTATTCGTGTGCAAATTTCTTAAAAAAGGACCTTAACAAAAAGCATCCAGCATTAATTTTTGTTAATATTGGGTTAATATTTGTTCACATCAAAAGCTAATGTCAAACACTCACTTATAAACCTTTAAAAACCAAATACTTAATCTTAAATTTAATCATATTTTATATTGAAAAAAATAAAAAAGCCGGCAAAATTGCCGGCTCAGATATATTTTAAGTATAAGATTAGTTCGCCTCTTCAGCTCTCATATCTTTTCCTTTGAACTTCATTGATTGAATATTACCTAAAAGCTCGTTGCTATAAGATTTTTCAACTTCAAAGAAAGAGAATTTCTCAAGAATCTCGATGTTTCCAATCTCAGCTCTTTTGCTTCCCTTGCTTGATGTAGCTTTGTTGATGATTTCCAGTACATCTAGTTTTTTCAACTGGTCTTTTTTACCAAGATTGAAGAAAAATCTAGTCATATTTTCGTCTCTGTGTCTTGGCTTACCACCACGATCTCCTCTTCTTTCACCTCTTTCGCTACGTTCTCCTCTGTCACGATCTCTTCCTCTGTCGCGGTCTCTTCCACCTCTGCTGTCTCTGTCTCTTCCACCTCTGTCATCGTCTCTGTTGTTGAACTTCTGATCCAACAGATCTTGTTTGTCTTTGTAATACAAAGCAAGGTCTTTCAACTGGAACTGTAGCAACTGAACAACCAATTCTTCTTTTGTGAAATTACTCAAATCAGGAACAAGACTTTGATCAAATTCAAAGATATTTTCGTGCTCCGTCATTAGTTTTTCAAAAACTCCAGTTACCTGAGCCGAAATAACTTCGTCCCCTGTAGGAATTTTCTTTTCTACGATATCAATTTTCGTTGTAGATTTGATCTGCTTCAGCTTTCTGCTTTCTTCAGGCTTGATCAAAGACATAGAAATACCGTCTTTACCTGCTCTACCTGTTCTTCCGCTTCTGTGAACGAAAACTTCAGGATCATCCGGTAAAGAGAAGTGAATAACGTGCGTCAAAGAGTTCACATCTAAACCTCTTGCAGCAACGTCAGTCGCAACCAAAATATCAATATTTTTCAATCTGAATTTCTTCATTACCGTATCTCTCTGCGCCTGAGAAAGATCACCATGAAGAGCATCAGCTGCGTAACCGTTTTGCATTAAAAAGTCTGCAACCTCCTGAGTTTCCATTCTTGTTCTACAGAAAATAATAGAATACTGGTTTGGGTTTGCGTCAATAAGTCTTTTTAGAGCTTCTTTTTTGTTACGGTAACCTACAACGTAAAATTCGTGCTTAATGTTCTTTTTAACTTCGTTAATAGAACCTACAGAAATACGATGTGGAGTTGTAAGGTAACTTTTAGAAATTCTTTCTACTTCTTTGCTCATCGTTGCCGAGAACAAGAAAGTTTGTTTTGTTTCAGGAGTTTCTCTTAAAATTGTTTCCAATTCGTCTTTGAAACCCATCGATAGCATCTCATCTGCTTCATCTAAAACCAACCAGTGGATTTCAGAGAAGTCAAGAGCTTTTCTGTTGATCAAGTCGATCACCCTTCCCGGAGTACCCACAATTACCTGTGGCTTATCTCTCAAAGAACGCATTTGATCCGTAATACTGCTTCCACCATAAACTGCTGTAGTTTTGATGTTTTTCATGTACTTCGAATAGTTGTTAATGTCTTTTGAAATCTGTAGACATAGTTCTCGTGTCGGGCAAAGCACCAAAAATTGGATTTTGCGACTCGTATCGTCAATCATGTCCAAAATCGGAAGCGAAAACGCTGCTGTTTTGCCTGTCCCTGTCTGCGCAAGTGCGATTAGATCGCGAATATCTGATTGAATAAAAGGGATAGTCTGTTTTTGGATTTCTGTCGGGCTTTCGTAACCCAGTTCGCCAATGGCCTTAAGGATATCAGGACTTAAATTGGTCTCCGTAAATAAATTCATTAATTGATATAAAATTTTTGCAAAGATACAACTAATTATTGGATAACGCTTTATCTAATATTAATGAATTGATAATTTTATTTTAGAAAACACTAAGTATTTTTAGATTTATGCAAAAAAAGAATAAAAATTTTATTTTAAATTTAAAAAATTCTCAACTCCGTTCTATTTTATCGATTTATTTGAATTTTTCATTAATATTTATGAATCATTAAATAAAATATAAATATTTGGTCTGTAATTAGATTTATTTAAATTTGATTAAAATAAAAGCAATGGCAGCTACACTCTCCAAAAAAATATTCGACTATCTCAAAAATCTCAATGAAAACAACAACCGTGAATGGTTTAATGACAACAAAAACCTTTTCACTGAAGCACAGAATGAGTTTGAAGTCTTTGTAGAAGAATTGATTATTGAGGTTGGGAAATCTGACGAAAAAGTTGCCAAACTAAATGCAAAAAAATCACTGCTCAGAATTTACCGGGACATACGTTTTTCGAAAGATAAAACACCATACAAAACCTATTTCGGTGCATCTCTCGGAATGGGAAAAAATAATGAAAAATCAGGTCATTATCTTCACATAGAACCGGAAAAGTCTTTCATTGCAAGCGGAATTTATTTACCTGAAGCTCCTATTTTAAAACAAATAAGGAAAGAAATATCTGTTTTTAAAGATGATTTTCTGAAAGCAATAGATGATAAAGATTTCAAAAAATATTTCGGAGAACTTGATCGTGAAAATGAATTAAAAAAGATCCCACAAGGTTTTGAAAAAGATGATCCAATGGCAGATTATCTAAGGCTTAAAAGTTTTATTGGAGTGCACAATCTCACCAACAAAGATGTTATGGATAAAAATACCATTGAAAAATTGACCACAATTATGAATTCAGCAAAACCTTTTAATGATTTTTTGAATGCTCCATTTGCAAATGCGTCAGATTAATTTCATTTTCAAACTAACTCAATAGACTCGCTTTCAGCATGTTATATTTTTATTAATTTAACATGGTTTTAACATTTTTCACTACCTTTGTCGGTCGTCATAAAAAAGAAAGCAATGTCTTTATACCAACAGCTCGCAGAAAACTTACAATACATCAGTCCGAGTTTTTACAAACAGAGGTATTTTAAAAATTTAAAAAATCTCACTAAAGAAAATTTTTCTGGCCGTAATGTAGAACCCGAGCTCGTTTGGAGTAAAGAGTATTTAAACAGTAACGCTGTAATTTTTGATATTGGTGCCAACGTTGGAACTTTTCTTTATCAGTTTGAAAATATACTGAAACATCAGAATATTTACGCTTTCGAACCCAACAAAAAACTCAACATCAGACTGAAAAGATTATTTCCGTCGATGAATATTTCTTCTGTAGCTCTGTCTGACGAAAATACTACTGCAGAATTTAAAGTTCCTATCATCAAAGGAAAAATGGTCGCTTCGAGAGGAACCTTAAACACTTCGTACAAAGAAAAAGATGAGGAAAATTCTTACACCGAAACTGTAGAAGTGGTAAAACTGGATGACTGGACGAAATCTAAAAACATTCAAAAAATAGATTTCATCAAGATCGATGTTGAAGGAAATGAAATGAAAACTCTTTTTGGTGGAAAAGAAACTATACAGAAATTCAGACCTACTTTAATGGTTGAAATGGAACAGAGACATCACGAAACACCAATCTGGAACGAAATTTCGGAAGTGGAAAGTTGGGGATTTGACGCCAATTATCTCAACCGAAAAACTTTTACACTTGAAAAATTAACCGAAGAAATTTTAACCAAAAACATCAGCGACGAAAAAAACAAAACCGACTACATCAACAATATTATTTTTCTTCCAAAAAACTAAAATCTCATGAGTGTAGTTGCAAGACAGGGTTTTAAGTACTCCATCATTGGATATTTTGGTTTTTTAATCGGAACGATCTCGGCAATATTTATCTTCCCGAATGATTTCGAATTTTACGGAAAACTGAGATACATTTTACCTACAGCAGAAATGTTGGTTCCTTTTGTAGTACTGGGAATTTCGTATTCTAACGTGAAATTTTTTCATAGGGTAGAAAAGGATGGTAAAAAGCAAAATATGCTTTCACTTTCGTTAGCCGCTATTCTAGTAAATTTTTGCTTATTTTCAATTGTATTTTTTATTCTTCCTCATATTTTCCCCAATTTTAAAAATACCGAAGCCTGGAAAATCAAAGAAGTCATTCTTCCGATGATTCTTTTGCTTTCGTTTTGTGCGATTTTTAATAAGTACACTTCCAATTATAAACGGATCGTTGTTTCCAATATTTTTGATAATTTGTTTCCAAAAATTGCCAATCTGGGTGCATTTTGCCTGGTCTTTTATTTTGCTTTATCGCAACAGATTGCCTATGCTTTTTTCTTCGGAATGTTTGCTTTAATGCTTTCGGGATATATTTATTACACCAACAGATTAGAGAAAATAAATTTTGATTTCAGTACAGAATATTTCAAAAAAGATGATTTCTGGAAAGAGTTTTCAAGCTATAGTTTTTTTGGGTTTTTGGGAACTTTCGGAAATTATTTAGCCATCAACAGTTTTATGATCGGTGAGTTTTTAGGAATGGAAGAAAACGGGATTTACTCGGTTTTGTATGCTTTGATTTCTTTAATCTCGATTCCACAGCTTGGTTTGTTTAATATTTCAGCGCCGATCATCAGTAAAAATCTTGCAGACGGAGATATGGAAGAATTGGATAGATTTCACAAAAAGACATCACTTTCACTGTATTTTTTGGGAGCAATCTTATTCTCTTGCATCATGGTTGGATTTCCATTCCTGACACACTTCATGCCTAAAAATGGTCTTCAGTTGCAGGAATATACTCCTGTTATCTGGATTTGGGGTTCTGCTGTTTTGATTGATCTCGCAACCGGTTTTAACGGCAACATCATTTCGCTTTCAAAGTATTACCGTTTCAATATTTTAGTCATGCTTTTACTGGCAGGATTAACGATCAGTTTAAATCTTTATTTTATTAATCATACAGATCTAAAATTGATGGGAATTGCTTTATCAACGGCAATTTCTTTAACCACTTACAATGTTATCAAAATCATTTTTAATTATGTAATGTTCAAGGTTTCTCCGTTAAGTATTGAGATGATTTTTGTTTCGATTATCTGCACGTTAGCAATAACGGTAGCCATTGTTCTGCCAAATTTTGACAATCAGTTTATCAACTTAGTTTACAAGCCTGCAGTTGTTCTGATACTGATTTTCATCGGAAATTACTTTACCAAAATATTTCCGGTAGAGCAATATTTGAATATGAAATTCATTAAAAGTGTACTGAAATTTAAATAGAAACCAACTGATTTAAAAGCACTTCTGCATCTTTCTGAATTTTTTCTCTGCTAAAATCTTTCTGAAAATCATATTGAAAATTTTTCAGTTTTAAAAACTGTTCAATCACATTTTCTTCTTCAGGAATGATAAAATCAAGTTTTGAAGAATAGTTTTTCGGAAAAACTGCGGGTTTACCATATTTAATCGCATCACCTAAGTTTCCGGTCATTTTTGTTTTTCCGTAGATTTCTTTGTTGCTGAAAAATTCGGCTTCCTCCTGAATCGGACACCAGAGAACATCCGCCTTTCGCATCCATTCGTCAAAAATTTCGGCAGAAACTCTTTCTGAGAAATAGATTGTTTTAATATTTTCCGGAAGATTTTTATCTAAATTTTCAAGATCTTTAAGTTCATGACCTTTTGCTTTTCCCAGAAAAACAAAGGTAAACTGATCTTCGGTTTTTAAATTCCGGATGATATCTAAAACCTTTTTATAATCTCTCCTTTTCTGAGAAACCCCGCCAGGAATAACAATGGTGAAAATCTTATCCCTAATTTTATCAACCGACTTTGTATAGAAAAGCGGTAAAAACTCAAGCTTATCAGAAGATAATTCCTGATCAAGAACCAAGTGATACTTTGCCTTTGCGTAGGTTTTGTCTGCATAATACAAACCTTCTTTCCACCATAATTTCAGTCTGTAAATCAAATAATTTTTAAAAATATTTTTAATTAAATCTGATTTTGAAATCTTAGAAAAATTCAAATTATGAATAATAACCGAAGTATTATATTTCTCGCTTATGGCTAAAAAAGTATTGAAATAACGGTGAACGGTTCCAATAATAATCAAATCATAGTTTTTTGTTGACAGCTGATCCAGAATCATCGATGAATCTGATTGGTGTACCACATTGCCATTTTCCTGAATTTGATTTTTAATCTTTTCCGACAAATAATAATCCACAGAAAATGCTTTGGAATCTTGCATCAAATCCATAAAATCCTGCGCAATTTCTGCGTGGGTGTCAATTTCTATGTAGGCTATGTTTTTCAAGTCAGGTAAATTAAGTTTTAGATAAAGCCAAATCAGCTTTAATTTATATTTTGAACGCGCTTCCTTCGGCTAGATCAGGATGATATTCCCAACTTATTGGAATTTACAGTTTAAACCATTTCTTTTTGAACATATTCCATCGCTGCTCATTAATCACTTTTTGTTCGTTTTTCGAAATCTTCAATTCGAGATTTTGAGATTTACACTTTTCGTACGAACCGACAATTTGAAAGAGAAAACCTGGTGATTTCAATTTCATCGCTTCTTTTCCCGCAGCAACATAAGTAAGAAAACGGTTTAATCCTAAAAAATAAAAATATCTGCCGTAGTAATCTGCAGGTTTTATCGTATAATCGGCACCTTTTACTTTGATTAATTTCACATGCAGTTCAGGTAAAACAATTTCTTCCCAACCTAAATTTTTAAGTAAAATAGAATCAATATTGTCCCAACCTAAGGTTTCCCTTAAACCGCCAATCGCTTCAAAACATTCTTTTCGATAAGCTTTCATTGGGCCGCGAACGTGATGTCTATTTGAATTTCCTTCATACACCCAATTTCCATTTTGTTCAACATACAGCAGACCTCCAACCAGTCCATAGCTGGGATTACTGACGAATGCTTTCTCCACTTCAGAAAGATAGTTGTCATTTAAAATAATATCAGCATCAAACTTACAGATAATATCAAAATCATTGATATTCTGAGTTTTCAAACCGTTTTTAAATGCGCTGACCACTTTAGAACCAGGCTGATGAGCAGATTTCTCAAGATTAACTGTCTCAAAACGAGGATCTGTATCTGTATAATTTTTGATAACCTCAGATGTTCTATCCGTAGAACCATCGTTCACAATTATTACATTAAAATCTTTAAAACTCTGTTGCTGTAAAGAATCTAAGGTAAATGGAAGATTATGCTCTTCGTTGTGCGCAGGAATAATGATTAAAAATTTCAATTCTATATTTGAATTAGTGAGAAATAAAATACTGATTATGAACAGAGTAAATTTAAATTACCAATTATTTATTGTGCGGTTTCAGCATATTTCTCGGATCAAGAATTTCATCTAATTGCTCCTGAGAAAGCAGATTTTTCTCCAAAACCAAATTGTAAACACTTTGTCCTGTCGCAAGAGCTTCTTTAGCGATCTGCGTTGACTGTTTATAACCGATGTAAGGATTCAGAGCGGTTACGATTCCGATACTGTGTTTGACCATATTTAGACACACTTCTCTGTTAGCTGTAATTCCTACAACACATTTCTCACGAAGCGTATCAAGAGCATTGCAGAGGAAATGAATATTCTCCATGATGGCGTGAGAAAGCACGGGTTCCATTACATTTAACTGCAATTGTCCAGCTTCTGCGGCAAAAGTCACCGTCAAATCGTTTCCAATCACTTTAAAGCAAACCTGATTCACGACTTCCGGAATAACCGGATTTACTTTTCCGGGCATAATGGACGATCCCGGCTGCATCGGCGGTAAATTGATTTCTGATAAACCTGCTCTCGGTCCTGAAGATAACAATCTTAAATCATTACATATTTTTGAAAGCTTTAAAGCCAAACGTTTCATCGCTGAAGAATAAATCACATAAGAACCTGTATCGGGTGTAGCTTCTACCAAATCCGGAGCAGAAACGACAGGATATCCTGTGATTTCAGCTAAATTTTTAGCACAAAGCGTCGCATAACCAATTGGAGCATTAATTCCCGTGCCGATCGCCGTTGCACCCATGTTAACCTCAACAAAAAGATTGGCGTTGTTATTCAGTTTTGAAATATCTTCTTCAAGTGTCGCAGCAAATGCTTCAAACTCCTGCCCCATTGTCATCGGAACAGCGTCCTGAAGCTGTGTTCGTCCCATTTTGATTACATCCTGAAACTCTACACCTTTTGCACGGAAGGCTTCAACGATTTTTTTCAGCTTTTCAACTAAGGTTTCATTCATCTGCAGCAATCCCATTTTGATCGCCGTGGGGTAAGCATCGTTCGTAGACTGTGAAAGATTGATATGATCATTGGGCGAACAAAATTCGTATTCGCCCTTATTTTTTCCTAATTTTTCTAAAACTCTGTTGGCGATTACTTCGTTCGCATTCATGTTGATAGAAGTTCCGGCACCACCCTGAATCATATCAACAGGAAATTCGGTATGAAACAATCCGCCAATCAATTCATCGCAGGTTTCAGCGATTTTAAAATATAAATCCTGATCGAGTAAACCTAATTCATAATTGGTTTTTGCGGCAGCTTTTTTCACGAAAGCCAAACCTTTTATAAATTCGTGGTAAGAAGAAAGAAGCTGACCCGATATTTTAAAATTATCGATTGCCCGCTGCGTCTGAACTCCGTAATATGCTTCTAAAGGAACATTGAGAACACCCAATAAGTCACTTTCCTGTCTGAAATTTTCCATTAAAATATTTGTAACAGTTTAATTTATTTAAATGATAAAAAACGCACCATTGAGAGATGCGTTTAAAATTTATTTTGTTGGATATTTTTGATTCAACGACTGCAAAATTGCCCATGTTTCAGCATCCAAAACTCCGTTATAATTTTGCGGTCTGAAATGATACTGCAATGCCTCAATTGTTTTTTTTGTGGCATCATCCCATTTTCCGTTGGGTAAAATATCGTAACCAAATTTCTGTAAAGCAGTCTGCACTACAAAAATAAAAGACGGTTCGTTATATTTAACTTCAATATCAGTTTGTGCTAAAGTTAAAAAGTTCTGTTTTGCCATTTCGTCGTACCACATACCAATCTGATATTCGTCGTACAATTTTTTCCAAGGGAAAAGCGGTCCCGGATCTTGCTTTCTTGTCGGAGCAATATCCGAATGCGCCAAAACATTGGTAGCGGGAATATTATATCTCGTCACGATATCTTTTGCCAGAGCCGCTACTTTTTTAATCTGATCATCACTGAATGGTTCAAAGTTTTTCATTCCAGCTGCATCCGCTTTGTAACCCATGTTTACGATTTCAATCCCGATCGAAGTGTCATTAAGATTTTTATCAGAACGCCAAGCGCTTACTCCGGCGTGATATGAACGTTTGTTTTCGTCTACTAACTGATAAATTTCGTTATCGCCTAAATTATTTACTAAATAATGCGCGCTTACCGATTGTTTTGTAAGAACTTCAACAGATTTATCGTCAGGTAAAACCGTGTAATGTAAAATAAGATATTTTTGTCTGAAATTTTGTGCAATTGCAGGAAAATGAGTTTTCACTACTTTGTAACCAGCCGGTTTTGCAGAAACGATAGATCCGTAACTTATGGTATTGTCATTTTTAGTAATGTCTGCAATATTTGTTCTGAAAAATTCTACGCCGTGTTCGGTTTCTACTTCAGTTTTATTTTTGTCTGAATTTTGAGCATTAACTGCAGTTTTTGTTTGTGTTGTAGCTGTTCTTGGCTTGTAAGTACTTTTCTTTACATTTTTTTGCGAAGTACACGAAAAAACGAGAGTACTTAAGCCGATGATATATAATGTTTTACGCATTAGTTTACTTTTTTAACTGATTATTCCCTCAAAAATACACAATTTTTTTCTGAAAATTATTTGGTAAATAAGGAAATGTATTCTATATTTGCACTCGCAATAACGGAATAGCGATCATTCAAAAAACGTTATAACAGGAGAGTTGCCTGAGAGGCCGAAAGGACATGTTTGCTAAACATGCGTACTGGTAACGGTACCAAGGGTTCGAATCCCTTACTCTCCGCAGCAAGAAAAATTCGGGGCGTAGCGTAGTCCGGTCATCGCGCCTGGTTTGGGACCAGGAGGTCGCAGGTTCGAATCCTGCCGCCCCGACTGTTTTAGTAATTTTCTCAAAATTACAAATGGGTGCGTAGCTCAGCTGGATAGAGCATCTGCCTTCTAAGCAGACGGTCTCAGGTTCGAATCCTGACGCGCTCACTAAAAAAGAGAAATCAATATTTGGTTTCTCTTTTTTAGTTTAAACAACAATTCTTTTCTGGCACATACTTTATTGAAAAATATTACACTAAGTATTCTGAGAAGTTAAAATCTTTCAATACCAAATTTGAAATCCATTAATTTTAAATTCTGATTTTAAGAAAATGTATTTAGTATCTATTCTTAAACACTTCTGAGAATTTTTTATATAAATGGTTTTATTTTGGAAAAAGAAAAAACCATCTTTCCTAACATTAAAATCACAGTGATCAACATTCATTTTTATTAATTCAGCCTGCAAACTTTCGCCAATATTTTCAATTCCGTTTTTGGAGTAGTTCTTACTGGAAGTATGTTCTAAATTTTGAATATCTTTTATTTTTAATTTTGAGAAGACTTCAGATAATTTTTTTCAATATTGAAATTAATAATAAATGATGCTGAAATTATAATGACCAACGAAAATCTTATTAATATTTTTTTCATTTTGAAACGAGATAAATAAATGATTCTCAGCAAGGTAAATGTAATAATAAAAACAATTTAAAATCTTAACAAAAACTTATTTTACATTTTATTTTTTAATTACAAAAAAAACTCTATCTTTGCACCCACAAAAAACAAGGTAATATTTGTTTTAGATGACCTTCAATCGGGGCGTAGCGTAGTCCGGTCATCGCGCCTGGTTTGGGACCAGGAGGTCGCAGGTTCGAATCCTGCCGCCCCGACTGTTTTAGTAATTTTCTCAAAATTACAAATGGGTGCGTAGCTCAGCTGGATAGAGCATCTGCCTTCTAAGCAGACGGTCTCAGGTTCGAATCCTGACGCGCTCACTTTAAGCTCACAATTTCTTGTGAGTTTTTTTATTTTAATATCATTAATTATTGAAATAACATTTCCTTGTTTCCAATCTCAATAATTAAATTATCTTTCTGGTTTCTGATAATGTGAGTATCTTTAATTAACCATTAATCAGGATTTATAGATTTTAGATTTAATCAGAACCATAAATTTGTAAAGTATTTTGCGAAAAGTTTCAACCCTTTATCAACTTTATTATTAATATCCTCTAATTCTAATTGATCAAAACGATCTGGGTAGCAATGATACTCAAAAGGAATAATCATTTCGCTTAAGATTTCGCTCCAATATTTTTCTTTTTCTTTAAAAGAAGTAGTTTTAGAAAAAAAATCAACATCTGAAAAATCAGGAACAGATGGTGCTTTTTTACTATCAACAGCATCTTTAAACTCTTTCAATCTTGGATAAATAAGATATGAAAGAGTATACTTACAATCATAAAGTTCTCCTTTTGTCATGCTCTTAAAATTAAAAACCACTGTAAATATAGAGTGGTTTTTAGTTATACTAATAAAATACTATTTTAACTTAAACAATCTTTAACCCAACATCTTTTTGAGATAAACATCAATCTCAAAATTTTTCTTGTTAATTCTTCGTTGCGTACATATTTACCAACTCTATATACGACGCCGTTTGAGTATGTGAAAATCATATCAGTTTTTTTTCCGCTCAAAAATATTTCTAAATATCCATAATTATGACTGATCACTATATTTTCTCCCTCTGAGAAATTATTGATCGTTTCACAAATAAAAATTCGGTCATTACTCGTTACATCCATATAATCTACTCCCCCATTTTCTGCATACCATCTATTTTCTATATGAATACTGGAATTTTCACAATCAATTATTGTTTTTCCGCATCCAATCAGAGAAATAAGCAGCAATATAAAAAATAAAGAAACGACTCCAGCTTTCATATTTAAATTACTTCAACTTATAAGAACTCCCGTTCCAAAGATAAGTTTTAGATAAACGCTTTACTTTCTCTCTGTCCTTCTCATCCTTTTCCACTTCTTCCATTTTAAAAATGAAAGCATTTGGATTTCCGCCTTTATCGTTTGGGAAAATAAATTCTTCGCTGTGATGATAAATATCGGCATCTCCAACGTTCATCAATTGTGGCAAAGCGATCAATTTTTTATCTTTAAATAAAATATATTGGTCATAACCTGCAATTCCACACGCTTCTCCGGAAACGACAGCTTTAAGGGTGAAATCTATATTCTGAAGTTTGTGATTGCTTTCGACATTGAAAGTTCCATAACTCAAACTTTCGCCAGAACCTGTTTCAAAGAAAACCTCATCAAGTAAAGAACTTCCTTCAACAACTTTTACGCTTGCAATATTCTGTTTGTAATTTTGATTAAACTTTTTGTCTCTCTTATCGATCGTTTTTGAAATTCCGAAAAGAAAATCGTACCCGTTTTTGTTTCTGTAACCAATACAAAGATTTGCACCCCAAACATAACCTTCCGAAGTTTTATTCTCTTTCTGATAGAAAACTTTATACCAGTTTGAACCTCTTTCTCCCAACTTCAAAATAGTTTCATCCTTTTTAAGAATTAAAACCTGTTGATTGGATTGCAAAGAATCTAAAATCTGAGCATTCACATTCGGTTGCTGTCTGACTCTCGTATGATCAGTAAAAATCTTCTGCGTTTTGTTTTCTTCAAAATTAAAAACACCATTTGCATATACTTCTTCCTGTGCAGAAAAAATCTGAACAACGAATAAAAATAAGGTGATTAAAAAAGATTTCATATTAATATGGGTGTGATTATTTTTCAAGCAAAAGACTTACCCATTCTTCACGCTGCAATTTCTTTTTCAGTTCTAAATTATTCTCTTTACAAACTTCCAAAATATCATCAACATCAAAGAAACAAAGTCCTGAAAGCAATAATTTTCCGCCATCATTTAAAACAGAAACATAGGTCGGAATGTCTGAAATCAGAATATTTCTATTGATATTCGCTAAAATAATATCGTAATTTTCTTTTCCTAAATTATCTGCAGTCCCAAGTTCAATATCCAGTTCAACGTTGTTTCTTACAGCATTTTCCTTTGAATTTTCAACTGACCATTCGTCGATGTCGATTGCTTTGGTTTCTCCGGCTCCGTTTTGTTTTGCATAAATTGCCAACACTGAAGTTCCGCAACCCATATCTAAAACTTTTTTTCCGTTGAAATCAATATCCATCATTTGCTGGATCATCAAATGTGTTGTCGGGTGATGACCGGTTCCGAATGACATTTTTGGTTGAATGACAATTTCGTGCATTCCGGGAACAGATTCGTGGAATTCTGCTCTGATTAAAACTTTATCGTCAATATTGATCGGTTCAAAATTCTTTTCCCATTCTTCGTTCCAGTTGATATTCGGCATTTCTTTAAAAGTGTACTCGATTTTCACCTCATCATTCTGAAAAAGTGGTAAAGCTTTCAAATCATCTTCTTTGAAAAGATCTTTCTGAATATATCCTAAAATACCGTGAATTTCTTCTGTAAAACTGTCGAAACCTATCTCAATTAATTCTGCCATTAAAATATCACTCCAAGGTTGAAGAGGTTGTATTTTAAAATCGAATTCTAAATAATTTTGCATGTGAATAATTTGTTGCAAAAATAAAACTACTTTTTCAATTTGCAGTCATTTTTGTCATTATCCCAATTTTTGAAGATAAGAGATTTTTTAAATAACTTATTTAAAAAAACCTAATTGTTCTTTCAAAATAGCAATTGTTTTTTTAGTTTTTTTCAATTGTTTAAAAACGATAATAATAAATGTAACATTATATAAAAAATTTAAGGATAGCCACCAAACACTTTTGGAAATTATAATTTCAAGATAATTATCTAAAGGTTCTCCGATAAATATTGATATTAAAAAAGGAATGAATGCAATAACCGGAATAAGTTGTACTACAAAACCAATATTCACTAAATTTGATATTTTTTTTATATTTGGAGTATAATCATTTGTGGTAGTGAATATTTTTAATTCTAAATATCGTGCTGTTCTAAATATCCAGTTAAATACTGTGATGATGTACACCAGATTTATAATGGCCAGAATGACTGGTATCACCAACCAATAAAATGCAATATCTGAAAAAAAAATAAATGAAAAACTTACACTGTTTGCAATGATAATAAGCACCTTTCTGCTGTAAATTTTCTTCAATAAATTAATTGATGTTTTATCTGCAAAAGCATTCGCTGGGAGTCCCGATTTTCTACTGATAATGAAATTCTGCATCTCTGCTTTAAAATCGCCTTGAAGAATCGTTTCCCGCCGAGGCTCAAAAGGCACCCAGTTTTTATCAAAAGCAATAAATCTTTGCTTTTCTGAGCTCAATGGAATTTTCTCTTTTATTTGATCAAAAGAATTTAGAATTTTAATGTTTTTTTTGCGACCCTTATCAATATATATAATGAATTTTTCAGGATTTGCATGTTTCAAACATAAAGACAATTCCCATTGTACTTCTGGTCGGTCATCCATATACAGTGCAATCAGCCCTGCATAGTTTATGAGGTTGAAAATTATATCTCTCCAATGATCATCAGTAGAAAAAATTCTATATCCGCCAAAAGAAGCTTCTTTTCCATTTGCACCAAGACCTATTAAAGGCCCGAAATCTTTAAACGTTCTTTTTATTACAGCTTCCGGTCCTCCCAAAAGACCATATTTCCAATGATTAATCTCATCATCAGATGTGAAAGATCGTAAATAAAGCACATAACCATTTTCTTTTATTTGTGGCAAACCTTCCTTTTTTATAAGCTTAAATCCGGGCATCAGTAAAAGATAAGTCGGAAAAACTAATAAAATAAGCGCCAAATAGCTCATTAGAAAATTTCCTCCGTGAAGATTAGTTTCAATAGCAAAACAAGTAATAGCAATTGCGATTGCACAGCAGACAATCACTCCTAAAACAATAAGAGTATATCCTAAAGATTTTGATTTTAACGGTTTTTGATCAGGTTTAGAACTTACAATAAATTCCATCATCTGATCAAATGAAAGCACTTTTTGTTGGAAAGGATAATCAATCATTTCTTAGTAATTAGTTAGATTTCTGTTTTAATAAAATATTTAAACAATTAATTTTTCAATCTTTTTAAATGTTCCAATCCTTTATTATATGTTTCAATCTCCCAATCTACTGTTGTCGAACTTAAAAACTTGTCATTATACAATTCAAAATTTCCATGGTCATCAAGAGAAAAATAACAATTTGCTAAGGTTGCATAAAGCCATTTTAAATCACTTCTGCTTTCAAAATCTTCATCTTCTTTTAAGTTTTCAATAATTTTGATGATTTCTTTTCGGTTCTTTTTAGCAGCAAATTTCAAATAAATTTTTTCTTCTTCGTCTTTGGTAATTTCAGATTTTAAATCTAAACAAAGCGTATAATTTTCTCCAGTATAATAATCCTGATTAATCGTAAAACCTCTTTTGTAATAGTCAATTGCACGATCAAGAAACTCTATATTTTCTTTGTTCTCAAGCCATAATCCTTTATATATTGCTCCGGTAATTCCTAAAGTTTCAGGATCATTTGTATTTCTATTATCCGGTTCTAACTTATTAATGATCGACAAAGCATCTAAAAGTGCAGAAGTTGGATTTACAGATTTATCTTTATAAGTTGATAAAGCCCATTGCTGAATATAATAAGCATCGTTCCCTACTCTTTCACTCGCAATTTTCCAAAGTTTCTTTGCTTCAGAGAAATTACTCTTTGCCATTTTATTTTTAGCAGCTTCTACTGTGGCGAAAATGGCGTTTTCCTTTTTTGCTAAATCTTCAATTATTTGTGTATATTCTTCTTTAGGAAGAGTGTAAGGTTGTACACCTTTAATATGATGAAACAACGGACTATCTGTTTCTCTGGTTCTATCAACCTCTTTTATCAGTTTTGTCAGTTGATTCACACATCTCAATGTCTCAGTATAACCGATATCTTCTCCCATATGCGAATAGGTGAAAATCTTATTATGATTTAAATCAAAAGGAATATTTCCATCTTTTTCTTTCATAATTATCGTTGAGAAAGGTCTGGCTGCATGTCGAATTCCGAGCTCGTAAATGGCATTCGGATTAAACGTTGTGATGTCCGCAATACAAAGATCTGCATGAATTAACAAGGCATACATATTTTTGTCGATCATTCCAGATTCTAAAATTTCATCGCTGCGAACACATGTAAAACCTACATTTTCTACAGCCGGTTTTATAATGCTATGATAGGTTTTGTCTAAATCATAGGTTTTTCCTAAAGTGGGATCGGTTTTTTTGCCGTATCCCATGATGACGAAGCAGAGTTTCATGGTGGTTTGGTTTTTTGGTTAGGATATAGTTTTTAACTCCAAATATTTCTTGTTGTAGAACATCTTATGATTTAGAATTCTTTCACTACCATTACATACATTCATGTAATAATTTCCATTACAGTATATCAAACTAAGATAACCACCGAAATATATTCAGGATTATCCTTTCTTGCATATTATATAACGGATGTCCAAAAGTTCAGACTTCTTTCCAGCAAAAGGAAAGAACTTGTATAGGTTTAGAATTCCTAAACCTTTTTAAAAGATTGGTTTTCACGATTATTAAGTTTTTAGTTTATATAAAATTATGAAAAATATTGATTGTATTGAAACTTTTTCATCAAAAATGACAACACAAAAAAAAGCGGGATAGTTCCCGCTTTTATATCATCTTATAATGAAAATTTAAATGTTTTTTATAAAATCCATTCATCCGGGAATGGTACTTTTTGTATTTCAACACAGATTTATTCTATAATTTCTATTTTCTTATGGATTTGTAGAAAAGATAGAACCATTCGCAATTAAAGCACGTCTGTTCATTTTCAAAATATCTCTTACCCATTCTGCGAAGTCTTCCGGCTGAAGAACTTTATCAGGATTTCCGTCTGTTAATCCGCCTTCGATAGACATATCTGAAGCAATTGTACTAGGAGTTAGAGTTACAACTCTGATGTTTTGTTTTCTCCATTCTGCCATCATAGATTGAGATAAAGAAACAACTGCTGCTTTTGAAGCTGCGTAAGCCGACATATTTGGACCGCCTTTCAAACCTGCGGTTGAAGCAACATTGATGATATCACCTTCACCTTTTTCTCTCAGGAAAGGATAAACTGCTTTTGCCGCATAATACACTCCGAAAAGATTGGTTTTGATAACCTGTTCCCAAACTTCAGAAGACATTTCTTCGATCGAACCGAAATCTCCGATTCCTGCATTATTGATTAAGATATCAATTCCGTCTAATTGTTCTGCTAAAGATTCTATTCCTGCTTTTACGTGAATTTCGTTATCTATACTAAAAACGGCATATGATGAATTGACACCCAGTTTTTTGATTTCGTCAACGGTCATTTTAAGGTTTTCCTCGTTTCTTCCTGTGATTCCAATATTTACACCTTCATTGGCAAGGATTAAAGCAACTGCTTTTCCAAGACCTCTTCCGCCACCCGTAATGATAGCATTTTTTCCTTGTAAGTTCATTCAATTAATTTTGATGGTGCAAATTTACAAAACCATTTTTTTAAACAAGCGTTTATAATTTTGATTTAACTGAAATCTATTATAAGTAAATTCTATCTGGGTGTTATTTTTTAACGCCATGGTCGCAAAAGGTTTTTAATTAAAAATGAAATTATTTTCGTTCGCAATGGCGTTCCACTCAGCAATATTCACAATTGGTAATTCTGAATAGAATCTTTAGAATTATATTCTTTTATGTTAAGATAAATTAAAGTACAATTATTCAGCTAAATTTAATAATCAGGAAATTCTATTTAAAAACAAAACCGACTTACGAATAAGCCGGTTTCTGAAAGTAATATATAAAAAATTGAAATAATTAAGGAATAAGGACTCTGTTTTTCACTTCAAAATCATCTGCGGTAGTGAATTGATTTCCATACATATCATATGCTCTCACCTCAACTTTGTGTTTTCCGAGCGTTAATTTATTACTAAACCCTCCTACCCAAATGTGTTTTGAAAACTCAGGGTTTGAAGGTCTTCTTCCAGGGAAAAGTTCTTGGGTTGTATCCCATTTGAATACGGACTGTGCAAAATTTGGGTCGATGGTTTCGTTATATTCCATTTCTTCCCATTTTCCACCGTCAATTCTGTATTCCACTTTGTCTTTTTTGCTTCCAATGAAGAAATTAGCCAAAACTTTAGCAGAAGTTTTCGATGGGAAAGGAATCACTTTAGGCAAATACAATTTGATCTGGTAATCTTCCGGTTTTCCGGCAGTTTTGTATTTAACTTTATATTGATTGTCATTAAAACTGATGAATGAATATCCTTTTGCAGTACCATCTCTCATAGTAGAAGTTGGCAATCCGATTTCGTCTGAAGTTCCTGACCACCAATCTCCGCAAGTGGTTCCTACATTGTATTCGTGAAGATCTTTTGCACCGTTCCAACCTTGAGGTTTTCCGTAGAAAATCTGTTGCTGAATGTGAGTGTGAGCTGATAACACTAAAGCATTCTGAAAAGGTGAAAGCGCATCAAACAATTTCTGACGATCAGCATTTCTGAAATTGTCTTCATTTGTATGATCCAATGGAATGTGGAAAGAAACCACGATCAGTTTATTTTTATCGACAAGCTTTAAATCATTTTGAATAAACTGAATCTGATCATCACGAAAACCTCCCCAATATCCTTTTCCGTCTCGTGGATCGGGATATAAAATATCATCCAAAACCATGAAGTGAACGTTCCCGTAATTGAAAGAGTAATTGGCAGGACCGAAATTGGATTCAAAAGTTTCGTCTGAAACCAAATCTTCTTTTGCCTCATAATTCATATCATGATTTCCCATGACATTGTACCAAGGAAGTCCGATCTCTTTCATGACATCTGCGTAAGGCTTTTGAAGGCTTAAATTATCACCCACCAAATCTCCCAAACTGATCCCGAAAACAGCATTTTTCTTTGTTCCTTTTACTTCGTTAACGATAGCTCTTTTGAAATAATCTAATTCTTTTTCTGTGTATGGTTGCGGATCTCCGAAAACAAGAATGTCAAAATTTTTGCTTTCTTCCTGCTTTTCCAGTGCGAAATTTACTTCTTTTGGAAGCGTTCCGGTCGGCGCAACTCCTTTATATTTATAATCTGTAGGTGAACCTTTTGGCTTGTACTGATAATAATATTGAGGAAGATTATTTGAATTTAAAGCTAATTTATATCCTGAAGGTTTAATGACAAAAATCGTCTGATCTTCCTGAATCGGTAAGCTGTATTTCCCATTTTTATCGGTTAAAACAACCTGCGCTCCGTTGGAAACTGAAACTCCTTCAACTCCTTTTTCCTTATTTTCTTTCTTCTGGTTTTTGTTGTTATCTTCAAAAACATATCCTGAAACCGAAGTCTGAGAGAATGCCATCGCTGAAACTAACAGACACGGCAATATTATTTTTATATTCATTTTTTTAAACTTAAATTAATTACTGATTCCACCAGTTGATCACATTGATATTATCTCCTCCAATTGACTGCACAGCCGCCTGATAATTGGTAGTATTAAGAATCTTGGTTTGAACAGGATACATTAGACGTTGAGGTAATTTTCCGTCATTCAATAAGCCTCCGTTGTTTGGAAGCACCGGAAAGCCAGTTCTTCTTTTTTCATACCATTGCTGTTGATCTACAAAGAAAAGAGCAACATATTTCTGAAGCATAATTCTCTGTAAAGTACCGTTATAAGCAACATTCGGATTGGTAAAATAGTTGGCCGGAACTACTCCGCCCCATTGTTCTACAGCGGCTTTCACACCGTTTTCGTAGAAAGTCTGAGCATTTCCTGAGATGATGCCTTTCTGAGCAAATTCCGCAAGAGTCAACTGAAGTTCTGCGTAAGGATAAATAAGAATTTTGAGTGGCGCTTTTGCCAAATTCTGATTCATATTTGACGGCTGATAAGTAAATGTTGTTCCGGGAGCATAACCTGCAGGAGCACCTTTGTAACCAAGATTTGCCTGAGTCGCAATATCTTTTGCCTGAGAAAAGAAAGTAGCGAGTCTCGGATCGCTGTTGCTTTTCAGTGTTTCGACAAAAAATTCAGCAGCAGCTCTACCTGTTGTAAAATCCTGCGGTCTTGCAATCGGAGGCAAAAGCGGCGCAACCCCTGTAATATCTAAACCTGCAGTATCTGCATTACTTGTCATTAAAGGATAAACAGTAGGATTATTAACAATTTCCTGAATTTTCCCATGCACATCTATTTCACCATTTTTCTTTAAAATTCTCCCCAATAATCTTAATGACAGAGAATTACAGAACTTTTTACATTTCACAGTACCTGCAGCTGATGCACCTGCACCAAAGAAAAGATCTGCATCTGAAAGTGGCTGCGTGGTTACAAATAATGAGTTTGCCGTTTTTAAATCTTCAAGAAGTTTTATATAAATATCCTTCTGCTTATCAAATTTTGGCTGGGTAATTCCATCCTCTACACGAGACGCCTCACTGAAAGGAATATCACCAAAAGTATCGGTAAGATTTGCAAACATCCATGCATTCATCACCATAGAGATTGCCTGATAATTTTTATCACCTTGCAACACTGCAAAATCATACATTTCCTTGTTTTGTCTCAGCCATTTGTAAGAAGTATTCCAGTAAGAATTTCCTGTAGATTCTGTAATGTAATATCTGCTGAGCGAGTTTCCTTCATTAGGAAAATCGATAGAAACCTGCATGATATCAGAAGTGAAACTATTGGCTCTGTTGTAAGCATTTGCTGCCATGTTGTATTGTATCGGCATCAAAAGACTTCCAGCTGTGGGTGTATTGATTTTGCTGGTGTCTGTATTTATTTCTTCGAAAGATCTGTCACACGATGTAAGCATTGCGGCCGCCAAAAGCACTGTACAGAATTTTGAAACTTTATTTTTCATAATTTTTCTTTTTTTAAAATTTAGCATTCAGTTGTATACCAACGGTTCTTGCTGTTGGCAACTGACCAACCTCAACGCCCGGTGTAATAGAAGAATCGTTAAGCGTTGCCGCTTCAGGATCGAAAAGTGGGAAATTCTTTGTCAACATCATCAGGTTTCTTCCATATAAAGAAAGGCTCAGATTAGACATTTTAAGATTCTTCACGATATCCTTTGGGAAATCATAAGTAATTGTTGCTTCTCTAAGTTTAATAAAACTTGCATCGAAACTGTTGGTTTCTATATTGGCTCTTCTGTAATAATCTCCGTAATAGGTATGAAGTGCAACCGCTTTTGTATTGGTAGAAAAACTGCCGTCTGCATTTTGTACAACACCTGCACCAACGAAAGTTCCATTCGGGTTGTCTCTTCCCGGCAAAGTATTCTCAAGCTTACCTTGCTCAGACATTTTGTGATGGGACTGAGAGTAAACCATTCCTCCGTACTGACCATCGATACTGAATGAGAAAGAAAGGTTTTTATATCTGAATGTATTTTGTAAACCACCTCTCCATTTGGCGTATGCGTTTCCTACGTATTCTATTTTTGTAGATTTTGCCGTCAAACCATCCGAACCGTAAATTACCTGACCGTCCGGAGATCTTTGTAGTTTTGCTCCGTACATATCTCCTAAAGATCCGCCTACTACAGCATTGAAGAAAACAACTCCTCCTACGGATGACATTGTGTAAGGTTCTCCATTAAATTCACCGGGCAACGATAGAATTTTATTTCTGTTCATCGACCAGTTGGCATTTACATTCCAAGAGAAATTCTGAGTTTTTACAGGATATGCTCCCAAAGTCATTTCGATCCCTCTGTTTCTGATTTCTCCTGCGTTGATAATTCTTGTAGAATATCCGGTTTCTATCAATGTTGGGACAGGAATAATCTGATTGTCTGTATTATTTTGATATACTGTAAGATTGTAGGTTAATCTATTTTTGAGAAAACTAAAATCCATCCCCGCTTCAATATTGGTATTCATTTCAGGTTTTAGATTTGGGTTGAAATAGATTGAAGCAATCTCTGCAGAATTATTAAAATCGCTGGTATTATAAGTCTGATATAAGTTATAAGGATCTGTATCACTTCCTACCATCGACCATGAAGCTCTCAGTTTCCAGAAGTTAAAATTGTTTGATTTTAGATTAAAAATATCTGAAAGTAAAATAGATGTTGCTACTGATGGATAGAAATACGATCTATTTTCTTTTGGTAGTGCACTCGTCCAGTCGTTTCTTGCCGTAACATCCAAAAACACAACATTATCGTAATTTAAAGATGCTAAACCATATAAACTGTTCGTTTCTTTATCTCTTGGCTGAGGAACTTTTGTGATAAGAGCAATAGCATTGGTAAGCTCATACAAACCAGGAATTTTCAATCCTGTAGCACGATAATCGTTTAATACATATTCGTTGTAGCGAAGGTTTCCACCTGCTGAAGCATTAAAACCAAATTTCCCAAAATTATTTTTATAGCTGAATAAAATATCTGTATTAAATTCAGAATTTTTAATTTGTTGCTCTCTGTAATATCCCTGAAGATAGTTTGCAGAACTGTAAGGTCTTTTTGTAGTTCTTAATTCATCTGTAAGCTCAATCCCTGAACGTAACATCACGTCAAAATTTTTGGCAAATTTGTACGTTGCAGTGACATTTCCGGTAATAAATTTTTTATCTAATCCATTAAGCATTTCATAGGCAATCAAATACGGATTATCGATAAATGAACTAAACGGATGTATCTGATCAATCTGATTTTGTCCTTTTTTCCAGATTGGTCTGTACCAGCTAAGATCTACATTCGGATTTTGGAAAATCATGAAATAAGAGATCGACTGATTGTTGTATCCCGTAGCCGGAAGATTATTACTTTTCGTGTTATTGTAAGAAAATTTAGTTACAATATGAAGTTTATCACTTGCATGATGATCTATTGACAAAGCTCCACTGAATCTGTCGAAGCCTGTATTGGGCATCATCCAGTTATTCTTTGTGTAATTTAATGATCCTCTGAAAGCTGTTTTTTCTGTAGAACTTTCAAGTGATAAATTATTAGCATAAGTAGTTCCTACTCCCCAAAAATCTTTAATATTATTTCTGTAAGGTTTCCACTCTTGTCTTTGAAGACTTTGTCCTTCTACTGTAGGATCGTATTGGAAATAAGACTGGCCGTCAAATTTTGGTCCAAAAGCACTACTTGTAGAACCTGTATTTACACCATCCGGAGAAGCTCCGTACGAATAATAAAACTGTCCCGCAGTATTTTTCTGTAAAGTTCCCTGTCCGTACTCGTACTGATAATCCAGCCAATGTAAAACGGAATCAAAGCCAGTATTAGAATTGAAAATTACATTGATTTTACCATTTTTAGATTTTCCTGATTTTGTAGTAATCATAATGGCTCCATTCATTCCTCTGGATCCATACAAAGCTCCTGCAGTTGCACCTTTCAGTATCGTAACAGATTCTATATCTTCAGGATTGATGCTGTTGAAATTATTCCCGAAATCTACTGGAAGATCACCACCGGTTCCTGCTCCGTAAGCGGCATTTCCTGTTCCGGTATCTGTACCTCCCAGTGGAACACCATCTACAACGATCAAAGCCTGATTCTTATCCATGATCATCGAAGCACTCCCTCGTAAAGTAATTTTTGCAGATCCTAAAGGTCCTGCTCCTGCGGTTTGAATTTTCAGACCCGCTACTTTACCTTCCAAAGCTTGCGCCCAGTTATTATTTTGAGTTTTTGTAAATTCTTCTCCATCTACCTTTTCAGCAACATAACCTAATGATCTGTCTTGCCTTTTAATTCCGAGAGCTGTAACAACAACCTCTTCAATGTTCTTCACACTATCTTTCTTTACTTGTTGCTGAGCGGCCATATTGACGCTTACCAACCCTAAAACGGATAACAGAAGTAATTTTTGAGTCTCCTTACGCATATCTAATTTTTGTTTGCGCAAAATTAAAATTACATTATGGTTACGGTCTTAACAAGGTTTTAACATATCTTAAATAATTCTTAAACGCTATATTAATTTATTTTAACAAATAGAATTATCTGTCTATTATACACTCCTTTAGAGACATTACGAAAGCTTAATGCTATTCATAAAATAAATAGACCGTAACTTTATAGTTTTTCCCCCGAAAATATTAGAAAATTTCATAAAAAATGCCCGACAGAAATCTGCAAGGCATTGAATCTAATAATAAAGTAAAAAGTTATTTGTTCTTTAACTGATCAGGAATATTCGTTGTTACAAATCCTATCCCCTGATTTTTAAGTTTTTCGTAAACCGCAACGTCATTGACCGTCCAGGAATTTGTAATTAATCCCAATGCTTTTGCTTCTGAAATCCATGTCGGATTTTTTTCGAAAATGCTGTAGTGGTAATCAATTCCGTCAAGACCTTCATCTTTGATCTGTTGCGGAGATAATTCTCCTCTTAAATACTGAACTTTAAATGAAGGCTCCAGTTTTTTAATTTCCTTGCAGATATTTAAGCTGAAAGAAATAAACTCGCTTTGAGATTCAAGTTTCAGATCTTTGATCATTTTGATGGTTTTTGCCGTCAACTCATCTTCTTTTTCTTTAGTTTTATCAGGCTTGATTTCTACGATCAGTTTTAAAGATTTATCTTTTTTTCCTTTCTTTAAATAATCTTTCAGGGTCGGAAATTGTTCTCCGTTTGAAAGTTTTACTTTTTCAAGTTCTTTGAAATCTGTTTCTGAAATCTCCATTTTTGCATGATGCTCGTCATGATTGATGACTAAAACACCATCTTTGGTCATTCTAACGTCAAATTCAGATCCGTAAATTTTCAGATTCTGAGCATTCTCTAGAGATTTCAATGAATTTTCTGTTGTAGGAGGATTGGTCTGAAAATAACCTCTGTGTGCGATAATTTGGGTTTGTGCATTCATAATTCCTGCGCTTAAAACGGCTAACCCTAAGATAAAATTTTTCATAATATAAATTGGAAAATTAAATGTAAAAGCCCCGAAAGACTTTTACATAAAGATAATATTAAATTTTTAGAACGTGTATTTAGCTCCTAACTGAATCTGGTAAGGATTTCCTGATAAAGGTTCTAAACCACTTGTATTTAAACTATATTTAAATTGTTTGGTGATAGGATCAAAACCTGTGATTCTGTAAAGTGCTGTATTTCCGTAAGATTTGTTTACGCCCCATTCTTTATTCAGCATATTGGCTACGTTGAAAATATCTACAGAAAGTTCGAAACCACCAATCTTTTCAAATTTAATCTTTTTGGCAATACGAAGATCCCAAACACCGAAGAAGCCATTTTTACCACCATTTCTTTCTGCAACCTGATTATTATAGTCTGTAATATAGTTTTTCAACGCGTCACCCACTTCAGGATTATCAATTAAAGTTTGGGTAAGACTTGGGAAAATATAAGCCAAATCGTTGGTATCCACAAAATCTCCATTGATGTTTCCTCCCGAAGTTACAGAGAAACGCGTACCTCCAATTCCTGAATATCTGATTCCTAAAGTGAATCCCGCAATGGTTGGAGAGTTTCCGTACACCACCACTTTATTTCTAAACTGATTATCAGAGTAAGACATTCTCAAATCTCGAGGATCGCTTTGCACCAAAGTAGATAAAGTTGCTGAGTTAGCTACGTTTCCGTTGTATGAAGTATTGTCTTTAATATCTGACCATGTGTAACTTGCGGTGATCTCTCCATCTCTCCAGTAACGGTAGCTCGTATCAACAACGAATGAAAACTGGTTGACTTTACCGTCACTTACAAGTTCTAAAACACGACCGAAGTTTTGGTTGATTCGTCCGTCCTTCCAGTTCATGGTTCCATTTGCCGGATTCACCGTACTTAAAGGAACATAAACTCCTCTTCCACCTTCATTACCCAAAGTAAAGTAAGGATTGGCAACCATGTTTCTGTCATAATAGAAATAATTGTTTCTACCTAAAGCCATATATCCCGCAAGTCCAGCTCTGAATCTCTCATTGAAGAAATGTGTATAAGAAATGTTTGCCTTGTAAACAATCGGGATTTTCGCATCATTTCCGGTATAGTTAATTGTTGGAAGCTGATATTGCTGCAATGAAGGAACTGTAGAATAATCTGCTCTGTAACCAGGGAAATTAGGTGTAAGACCAATCTGAGTAGGATTGACATCTACCGTAGCAAAATGATTTCCATCGAATACTAAATTATTAATTACCATATAATTATTAATATCCGATGAGAAAATTCCTGCCCCGAATTTTAAGAAATCTTTATTTCCTTCATTGATATTCCAATCAAACTGGAATCTCGGCTGAATGATAAAGGATTTAATTTTATTGTCGGTTCTGATTCCCATTTGATCAAACAGCTTTTGGTTAAATTCTGCTTTTGGATAACCGCCGTAATCAAATCTCACACCTGCCATTAGATCTAAACCTTTTGCAATTTTGGTCTGCATCTGACCGTACAATCCTAAATTATATATACTTGATTTCACAGACGTATCTTGCACCAACGGCACTTCTCTGTAATATCTGTAAGGCGTAAGATTATTAAAATTATCAATTCCTAAAAACTGAAATCTACCATTCACTTCACTTCCATAAATCGATTTTGATCTGGTATACATCAAGTCGGCACCGAAAGTGTATTTTATTTTATCGGTATTGTAATATAAATTATCTACCAATTGAAAAACATTATTTTTGAATCCTTCCTGAGCAAAACGATGTCCTCCCATTTGGATATTCGTGGTTAAATTCGTTCCGTCAATCGTAGAAGCTACACGTTCTACAATAGCTCTCGGAACCGTTCTCCCTAATTCATCATTCTGATAACTATCCTGAAAAGTATATAGATATTGCGCTTTTAATTCGTTGGTTAAATTAGGCTTTAGATTTGATCTCAAAGTCATTAAAAGACTGTTATCTAAGTTTTTATCATTAGCATACGATTCAAAGAAATTTATTGCCGTGTTATCCTGCAATCCGTTTTTATTAAAATCGTAAGTGAAATTATTTCTAAGGGTTAACAAGTTTTTCTCATTAATCTGCCAATCTAAACGCAAAAATCCTGCATCAGAATTTCTTACTCTATCAAAAGATCCAAATTGCTGCGTGTTTCCAACACCATATTTTGCTCTTCCTATATTGAGTACCTGATTCAGTGATTCGTTGGTTACCCCAAGTCTCAACGCATCAGCATTGCTCCGAATATCTGCAATCAGCAACGGCTTTGAATCAATCTGATGATCCCAAGCTGCAAAAAAGTGTAATTTATTTTTAATAATCGGTCCACCTAAGGAAACCCCGAACTGAGATGTGGAAAAGTCATTTACACGTTCATTTCCTCTGATATCATATTTACTAGATAACCATCCTGTTCTTAAATATTCCCATGCACTTCCTGTAAATGTATTTGTTCCTGATTTTGTAACTGCGCTTACCGTTCCACCGCCACTTCTTCCTAATGTAACATCATATTGGTTGGTGGTAATCTTAAATTCACGTACTGCCTCAATCGAAATCGAGTAAGGAGCACCACTTCGGCTTGTCGTAGAACCTGCAGAAGTAGGATTTTTTGCAGTCATCCCGTCAATCGTAAAATTAGTTGAAGATCCCAACTGACCCGATAAGTTTCCGCCTTTACCACTCAAAGGAGATAATTCGGTAAGATTGGTGAAATTTCTTCCGTTTACAGGTAAGATTCCGATATTTTTTGCGGTGATTGCCGTAGCAGCGCCCAAATTCCCAATCTTGTTTTTTAAATTTCCGACAATTACAACCTCTTCAATCGCTTTTTCACCGGAATTCTCCAAACTCATGTTTACGGTAACCTGATCACCAAAATTGACATTATAGCCTTCTCTTTTCTCATCATTTACAATCACCGTATAAGGTCCTCCCAATGGAATTTCTTTAAAAATATATTCTCCCTTGGAATTGGTTTCCGTTTCTGTTCTAAAGCCGGTAGATTCATTTACAATCGTTACTTTAACTTTGTCTTGACCCACATTTCCTGCGCCATTCACTTTCCCAACGATAGAGGCCTGAGTGGTCTGAGCATAAGCCATCGTACCCATTCCTAAAAATAATAATCCTATTACAATCTTTACTCTTTTCATTTTGTTAAATTAGATGCGCAAAGGTATCCTGACTTTTTCATCCCTTTGTTTAAGGGAGTTTTAACATTTTTTTAATTAAACTGCAACATAATATTAACGCATCGTCAACAGAGATTTTATAAATTGAAATATCAGTGAGTTAGGATGTATTAAGCTATTTTAATATTCTCATCTCATTTAATTATTTTATTTTTTTAAATTGAAATTACTTTGGTTATTTTTGCGTTTAAATAAATTTCCCAATGTCCGAAAACATTCAGCAAAAGATAGATCAGCTCCGTAAAGAACTCAATCAGCATAACGAAAACTATTATCTGATGGATGAGCCGAGCATTTCTGACCTTGAATTTGATTTACTACTACAAGAACTTCAGGATCTTGAAGCCAAACATCCGGAATTTCATGATGACAATTCTCCAACAGTGCGAGTCGGTGGCGGTGTAACAAAAATTTTCCCGACCATTCAGCATCAGTTCAGAATGTATTCTCTGGATAATTCCTATGATTTTGATGATTTGGCAGACTGGGAAAAACGAATCATTAAAACCATTGATGAGCCTGTAGAATTTGTTGCTGAATTAAAATATGACGGTGCTTCAATTTCTATTTTATATGAAAACGGAAAGCTGGTTCAGGCAGTGACGCGTGGTGACGGTTTCCAAGGTGATGAAATTACTTCAAACGTGAAAACAATTTCAGACATTCCGATAAAACTGACCGGAGATTTTCCTGAGCGATTTTTTATGCGTGGAGAAATTTATTTAACAAGAAAAAACTTCGACAAAATCAATAAGCAGCGTGAAGAAGAAGGTCTTGATCTCTTTATGAATCCGCGAAATACGGCAAGCGGAAGTCTGAAAATGCAGGACAGCGGTGAAGTTAGAAAACGCAGACTTTCATCAGTTTTATATCAATTTGTTTCGCAGGAAGTTCCGGCAGAAAGTCACTGGGAATTGCTTAATCAAGCTCATGATTGGGGATTTACAATTTCAGAACAGGCAAAACTCTGCAAAAATTTAGATGAAATAAAAGAATTCATAAATTTTTGGGATACGGAAAGACACAACTTACCTTTTGAGATTGACGGAATTGTTTTGAAAGTAAACTCATTAAAACAACAGAGACAGCTTGGTTACACAGCAAAATCTCCTCGCTGGGCGATGGCTTATAAATTTAAAGCCGAAAAAGTAGAAACTAAACTTGAAAAAGTAACTTACCAGGTCGGAAGAACCGGAGCGATTACACCTGTTGCCAATTTAAAACCCATTTTACTAGCAGGAACAACCGTAAAGCGCGCATCTCTTCACAATGAAGATATTATTAAAAAACTAGGTCTGCACGAGCACGATTTTGTCTATGTGGAAAAAGGCGGCGAGATTATTCCTAAAATTGTTGGTGTAAATGAAGAGAAAAGAACTTCTAACAGCAAAGAAATCGAGTACATCAAAAACTGTCCGGAATGTGGAACTGAACTGATAAAACTTGAAGATCAGGCGATTCATTTCTGCCCAAATGATCTGCACTGTCCGCCTCAGGTGGTCGGAAGAATGATTCATTATGTTTCGCGAAAGGCTTTAAATATTGATAATCTGGGAAGCGAAACTATTGAACAGCTTTACAAAGAAAGACTAATAGAAAATCCTGCTGACTTTTATACATTAACAAAAGCACAAATTCTTCCTTTGGAAAGAATGGCTGAAAAATCTGCTCAAAATATTATCGATGGAATCGAAAAATCAAAAGAAATTCCTTTTGAAAAAGTATTGTTCGGAATAGGCATTAAACACGTTGGAGAAACTGTTGCGAAGAAATTGGTTAAGAACTTTAACACGATTGATGATCTTAAAAAAGCGACTGCTGAAGAACTTTGTCAGGTGGAAGATATCGGGATGAAAATAGCGGTAAGTATCGTAGAATTCTTCAATAATCCGGAAAACATTCTGATGCTTGAAAGATTAAAATCTTACGGTGTTCAGCTTGAAAAAGGAGAAAATACCAACGAAGTTTTATCAAATGCTTTAGACGGAAAAACCTTTTTATTTACAGGAAAGCTATCTCTGTTCACTCGAGAAGCTGCTGAAGAAATGGTAGAAAAACATGGTGGGAAAAACATTTCTGCAGTTTCTAAAAACTTAAATTATCTGGTTGTTGGCGAAAAAGCAGGAAGCAAATTGAAGAAAGCGCAAGATATTGGAACTATTAGTATTTTGGATGAGCAAAAGTTCCTTGATCTAATACAAAATAACAATCATATTTAAAATTTAACATAATATATCATTGAGGTTTTATCTTAATGATATATTTTTGTTTTTCTACGTGTAAAGAATTTAAAACTAATAATCTGTATGAAAAAAATTTACTTTTTAATTTTAATATTTCTGTTTTCTGCATTTCAGGCGCAAATTGTGAATATTCCTGATGCTGCTTTTAAAAATTTTTTGTTAACAGCAAATTTTAGTAATGGTTATGCGAAGAATCAATTTGGAATTAATATCGCTATAGATACAAATAACGATGGTCAAATACAACAAAGCGAAGCTAATAATGTAGTAAAACTATCTGATCTTAACTATGCAAACAGAGCAAACATACAATCTGTAGAAGGTATCAAAAGTCTTACTAATTTATCAGAATTATATCTATTTGGGACTTCCGTTTCGACTGTTGACCTAAGTACTATGACAAATCTGGTTGCATTAACAGTAAATTATAACTCGCAATTAACCTCTCTAAATATTGCAGGGTGCACATCTTTAACAACTATATTATCAGAGCATAATAATATTACAAATTACGACTTTCAAAGCAGTTCATTAAAAAATCTTACGATTGACAATCAAAATTCGCCTCAACCGGTCAATAGTCTTAATGTTGTTAATTGTCCTAATCTTGAAAAATTATTTATCACTAAAACCAATATACAATCTTTTAACTTAAGCAATATGAGTTCTTTAGAATCTCTCAAAATTGCACTTAGTCCATTAACAAATAGTATTAATTTAACAGGTTGTACAGATTTATATAATTTAGAAATCAATACATGTGCATCACTTACAAATCTTCAACTGAATAATTTACAAAGTCTGGTAGGAGTATCTCTTTCTCATACTCCACTTTCTTCATTATCAATAAATAATTGTACAAACATAGAATCATTTGTTGTAAATAATTGCAGTCTAACATCTTTAAATCTTTCAAATTTTCCACACCTAAGATTGTTTGGGACAATTAATAATAACTTCACAACTCTAGATTTAAGTCTTAATCCACTATTAGAGAATATAACAATCTATGACAATCCACTTCTAAAAAACATTAATCTGAAAAGCGGAGGAACTGTTTTAAACGTAACCTCTTGGTTTCATATTAATAATAATAACCCTAATCTTAAATATATTTGCTGTGATAATGATGATTTCACAGCTATCAGCAATTATTTATCTTCATATTCGCTCAACAATATTGTATTAAATTCTTATTGCTCTTTCACACCGGGGGGTACTTTTTATAAAGTGGTGGGAAATACAAAATATGATGTAAATAATAATGGCTGTGATATCAATGATGTTATCAAACCTTTCCAGAAATTTTCGATAACCAGCGGATCAACTTCGGGAAATATGATTGCAGATGCTTCCGGAAATTACTCTATCCCTGCACTTTCGGGTACTCATACTATTACACCAATTTCAGAGAATCCAACTTATTGGACAATTTCTCCAAGTGTTATAACTGCCAATTTTCCTACACAAACGAGTCCTTTAAGTCAGAATTTCTGTCTCGCTCCCAATGGAAATCATAATGATCTGGAAGTCCTTATTATCCCGACAACAATAGCTTCTCCAGGTTTTAATGCAAAATATAAAATCATTTATAAAAACAAGGGAACAACTACACAATCAGGAACATTGGTATATAATTTTGATGATAATCTGATGAATTTCCTTAGCTCTACACTAGCTCCAGCTTCGCAATCAACAGGAATTTTAAACTGGAATTTTGCCAATCTTCTTCCATTTGAAAGTAGAGAAATCACATTGACATTTGTACTCAATACTCCGACACAAACACCACCTTTATCGGGAGGAAATATTTTAAGTTACTCTTCTCAAATCAATGGTGCTGTCGACGAAACTCCTTTAGATAATACATTTACATTAAACCAAACAGTTGTAAATTCTTTTGACCCGAATGACAAGACTTGTTTAGAAGGAGCTACAATTGCATCTACACAAGTTGGAGATTATGTACATTATTTAATTCGTTTCGAGAATACAGGAACTGCAAATGCACAAAATATTGTGGTAAAAGACGTGATCGACACATCAAAATTTGATATTAATACTTTACAAGCTTTGCATGGAAGTCATAGCTTTGTAACGAGAATTACAAACTCAAATACTGTAGAATTTATTTTTGAAAACATTCAATTACCTTTTGCAAATGCTACTAATGATGGTTATGTAGCATTTAAAATCAAAACAAAATCTACTTTGACGCTTGGACAAAGCTTCAATAATTCCGCAAATATTTATTTTGATTATAATGCTCCGATCGTTACAAACACATATACAACAACAGTTCAAAACGTACTCGGAACATCGGAAATTAATAATGATAGGTCAGAAATCAGTATTTACCCGAATCCCGTAAAAGATATCTTATTTATCAAATCAAAAGAAAAAATTGTGAAAGTTGAAATTTTTGATTCTGCAGGACGAATTTTAAATTCTCGAAGTCTCAATGGCGATTCAATCAATGTATCTGAACTTTCCAAAGGCAATTACATGATCAAATTAATCACAAAAGATCAATCGGTGATTCAGAAATTTATAAAAAACTAATTTTTAAAATACAAAGACTGTTTATGAAGACAGTCTTTTGTATTTATAAGAAATGATTTGACATCTTTAACTGACTATACTAATTTTGATTTTTCTTCAGCCATTCCAAACGACGCTGGTCCGGAAGATGCTTGACAGAAAAGCTTTCGAAAGTTGCTTTGAAACCATTTCCATCAGGACTTGCCGCCATAAAACCAACTTTCACGGGTGTGTTGTCTTGTAAATAGGCATTCCTCATCATCACATATTCTTTATCGTCGAAGGAATAGAAAATCTCGATCGCATCGAGTCTTCGTATTGCTTTTATCCAGACAAAAGGTGGTGTTTTTTCTAAAACAATAACACTCCAGTCGCTGGTTTTATGGGTAACAACTGTACTTAAATTGAACTTTCCGTCAACGAATTCTACTCCTGCTTTGATGTAGTTTTGCTCGTCAATTCTCAACATCAATCCTATTTGGTCGAAACGGACTTTGTAATCTCCGGTGATTTTTACTTTAGCTTCAAATTCTCCACCGTAGGTTGAGTAATAAAATGGTGCGTCGTCTACTGTAAATCCGTAATGCGAAATTCGCCAGTAATCACTTTGGGGAGTGACATTCATGATGAGTTTTTTGTCTTTGATTTCCCATTGCTGAGGTTCGTTGAACCATGTCATTTTTTCTAAAGACTGCGCTTTTAAACCTTGAAATAAATTCAATGCTATGATTGATGATAGTATTATCTTTTTCATTTCTGAATGATTTTGTTCTCGCAGATTAAGCTGATGGCGCAGATTATTTTATCTGCTAAATCTGTACAATTTGCGAGAATTTTAAAAATTTAAATATTCTAAATTTTTCTGATTACTCTACATGGATTTCCCACAGCCAGAACATTGGCAGGAATATCTTTTGTAACTACACTTCCAGCTCCTATCACGGTATTATCGCCAATAGTAACTCCAGGAAGAATACTGCAGCCAGCTCCGATCCAAACATTATTCCCAATTGTGATTGGATAGGCATATTCTAAAGCTTTGTTGCGCTGCTCAACGTCAAAAGGATGTCCAGCTGTGTAAAAACCGCAGTTGGGAGCGATGAAAACATTGTCTCCGAAAGTCACTTTTGCACAATCGAGAATGACAACATTGACATTGATATAGAAATTTTCGCCAATCTCGATATTATAACCGTAATCGCAGTAAAATGGTTGTTCGATATGAAAGTTTTCTGTTGTTTTTCCGAAGAGTTTTTTGATCAGACTTTTTCTTTCTTCAATTTTTGATGGTTGCAATTGATTATACTCAAAGCACATATCTTTTACCTTTTCTCTTTCCTCCATCAAAAGCTCGTCGGTTGCATCATAGATTTTTCCGCTCAGCATTTTTTCTTTTTCGTTCAGATTATTCATTGTATTTTTACTTGATTATTGGCAAATGTATGGTGTTTGAAAGCTTTGAACAATACTGATTTATAACCATTTTTTTGTGTCATTAATTTTAATTAAACTCAAAAAGAAAAAAAAGATGAGAACCACTGTATTAATATTATGCTTATTAAATATTACAATCTTTGGACAGGAATTCAATTCAATCAATGAAGCTAGCAAAAATCCAAAAATCGTGAAGAAATTAGACTTATCACAACAAGATTTAAAAACTCTTCCAGATCAGATTTCCACTTACAATAACTTGGAAGAAATTGATTTGAGTGAAAATCCAAATTTAGATTTAAGCCAGGCTTTTAATATTCTAACAATTAACAAAAATTTAAAGATTATTTATTTGTCTGAAAATAACTTATCTGAATTGCCATTAAATATAACAAATCTAAAAAATATTAAAGAAATTATGCTTGATGAAAATAATTTCACAGAGATACCACAGAGTCTATTAAGGCTAGAGAAACTTGAATATATAAGTTTTTTTGACAACAAAATTTCGGCAATAACACTTCAGGAAAATGATTTACCAAAATTAGAATCAATTAATTTATGCTATAATAATTTCATTGATTTCCCAACAGATTTATCAAAACTTAAAAATCTTAAATATATTATTATGTGGTATAGCAATATTGAAAAAATTTCCTTTGAAATTAAAAATATAAAAAAACTGGAAGTCTTAAATCTTGAGGGTAACAAAATAGAAAACTTACCAGTAGAACTCTCTGAACTACAGAACCTTAAAAAATTATCATTTAGAAACAATCAATTAAAAACCGAAGATTTAAGTCCAATTTGGAAATTAAAAAACTTAGAAGAATTAGAAATTGAAAGGAATAATATTAGAGAAATTCCTGAAAATATTTCAAACCTGAATAACCTAAAAAGATTATCAATTGGTCTTAATCCAATAAAAACTATTCCAAGAAGTATTTCTGAGCTTACAAATCTTGAACAGCTAGGATTAGTCTCACTTCGTGATTTCAATTGGACTGAAACATTCGACATTATTTCTAAAATAAAAAGTTTGAGAAGAATTGGATTTCCATTCTCTGGTTTAACAAAAATGCCAAATGGATTTGAAAAATTGACACAAGTAAAAACATTTTGGATAAACGGAAATTCGTTTGATGAATCTGAACAAAAAAGATTAACAAAATTACTTCCTAATGCAGAGCTAAGTTTTAATTAAACATTCTTCATGAAACCCATCCAAGCTGACCTCAACGAAAAACTTTTACAACAGGAATTTTCTAAAAATCCTGACAATGAAAATATTCAATTAAAAAAATGTCAGCAAATTGCTAAAACTTTCATTGAATTGGAAAATGGAATTGCCGTTTTGAGTGATCTTCAGTTTAATAAAAGCTATGTTTATTCAGGTAAATTGGCAGACGAACTCAATATTTTTCAGGATAAAAATATTCAGGAGATTGAAAGCATTTGGGAAGAAGAACTTTTCTCAAAATTAGATTCTGAAGATGTTTTGCAGAAACATTTATTGGAACTTCAATTTTTTCAGCTCATTAAAACGATTCCTTTCGAGCAGCATAAAGATTATTGTGTCGTAAGCAGATTGAGAATAGCTGACAGTCAAAAAGCAATTTTGCACAAAATGTTTTATTTCACAAATTCTAAAGACAAAAATGTAGAATTGGCACTTTGTCTTTATCATTTTGATTTTTTGAATTCACCACTCCATCACGGAATGATCATTAATACTTCAAATGGCTCGATAATTCATCAGACAGAAGCCGGAAATTCTGCATTCTTATCCGTTCGTGAAAAGGAAATTTTAAAAATGATCCAGGACGGAAAAAGAAGCAAGGAAATTGCCGAACTTCTATTTATCAGCATCAATACTGTCAATCGACACCGACAAAATATTTTAGAAAAACTGCGGGTAGGAAATACAACTGAAGCTTGTACTGTGGCAGCGAAACTGAAATGGATTTGATATTTCTGATGAACAGTAATTTCGTGCGTGTTTAAGTTTAAAAACAATAGAAAATTATCGTAATTTTATTTAAACAAAAAAAATGGATTTTCTAAAAGATCATTCGATTCAGAACGAACTGGTATTGATTTTCATTTCGGTAATTCTCGGCCTTTTTATTGGGGCTGAAAGAGAATACCGGAATAAATCGGCAGGTCTCAGAACATTCATATTAGTTTGTTTCGGATCTTGCCTTTTCACTATTCTTTCCATAAAAATCGGTATCAAAGATCCGGATCGTCTTGCTGCAAATATTATTACAGGGATTGGTTTTTTGGGAGCCGGAGTTATTTTTAAAGGTGATAATAAAATTGATGGAATTACAACCGCCACCACCATTTGGGCAACTGCGTCAATAGGAATGGCTGTAGGTTCGGGATATGTTTACCTATCTCTCACAGGAACGGTTTTGGTGCTTTTGATTTTAAGTTCGCTCAGTTATTTGCAGAATTTCATTGATAATAATCATAAAATTCGGGAGTATAAAATTGTTGTGAAAACTTTTGAAGAGGTCACTTATCTAGAAGATACATTTAAGAAATATCATTTACAATTTTTCATTATACGACAAAAATTCACTCAGGAAAACATTACTACAGCCTGGATTTTAACAGGAAAACATAAAAATCATGACCTTTTTATTGAGCAGTTGCAAAGTGACGACAAAGTAAATGCGTATGAATTTTAGGTTTTGAGTTTAAATTTTTAATAGATTATTATTTAAATGTTAATTATTCTATGTTTAAAGAATAATTTCTGTTTAAATCACGTAATATCTTATTTAAAATCATTTTGATTCTTTAATTTTGTTTTCCATATTTATGGAAGATTTAATACATTTTTATGTCTCAGTTTTAGGAATTCCCAGAGAATTGGCAATACTTCATACTGTAAAATTTGAAAGGCAAGAAATCCCAAAAAAAACAATTTTACTCAAACAAGGAGATACCGAAGATTACCTTTATTTTATCTCTGAAGGTATTGTTCGTTTTTTCGTAAACAAACCGCATCCAACGGAGCCGCCAAAGGAAATTACGTTTTCATTTATTGCAAAAAACATGTTCTGCAGCGCTTATGATTCGTTCATTACACGAAGACCATGTCACTACAATATCGAAACATTAAAAGACACAACCATTTACAGAATTCATTATCACGATCTTCAGGATTTATATGAGAGTACAGAAATAGGAAATTATATAGGCCGAATTTCCGCGGAAGGACTCTATGTAAGAAAAGTACAGCGTGAAATGTCTCTTCTGATGTACTCTGCCGAAGAAAGATATCTGGATTTACTGAAAACTTATCCGGAATATGTACTTCAGATTCCGTTAAAATATATTGCCTCTTATCTGGGAATTACTCCACAAGCGTTAAGCCGCATCAGAAAACAGATTTCTTAACCTAGATTCATTTTCCGGGAAATATGAAATGCATAATTTTGCTCTCGTTTAAGAGACACAAATGATGAATTACTATTTGTAAAATTAAACTAGATTGCTAATCTAAAGATATAAATTCCCAAACCCTTTCAGAATTAAATTTCGGAAGGGTTTTCTTTTTTCATAGAAAATTAAATCCGTATTTTAGACAAAATTTTTTTGTAATGATAAAACGTAATATTTTGATTGCTTCGGCGTTCTTCAGTTTTTCACTGGGATTGGCTCAGCAATACGGCGGAATGTGGATTCCCACAGAATTGAATGAAAAGGAAATGAAAGACCTTGGAATGAAAATCTCTGCCAAAGATATCTTCAACACACAAAAACCAAGTATAAAAGATGCTGTAGTACAGTTCAATGGTGGATGTACTGCGGAAATTATTTCGCCAAAAGGTTTGCTTTTAACTAATCACCATTGCGGTTACGGGCAGATTCAGGCACATTCAACCGTTCAGAATGATCTTTTATCTAACGGATTCTGGGCAAAAAATATGGGAACAGAACTTCCAAATCCGGGAGTGACCGTTGATTTTATCGTTGACATCAAAGAAGTGACCAATCAGATTTTGGAAGGTACAGACAATCTTCAGGAACCTGAACTTTCGAAAAAAATTGCTGCTAATATTGAAATTTACAAAAATTCACAGAAAACGGAAACTTTTCAGTCGATTTCAGTGAAATCAATGTATTACGGAAATAAGTTTTATGCTTATGTGATCGAAACTTACAAAGACATTCGTTTGGTAGGAGCACCGCCACAAAGCATAGGAAAATTCGGAAGTGATACCGACAACTGGGTTTGGCCAAGACATACGGGAGATTTCTCAATGTTCAGAATTTATGCAGACAAAAATAATAAGCCGGCAGAATATTCTAAAGACAACGTTCCTTATGTTCCAAAACATTATTTGCCGGTTTCTATAAAAGATAAAGCGGAAAATGATTTCACATTTGTATTCGGTTTTCCGGGAAGAACCACAGAATATCTTCCTGCAATTGCAGTTGAAAAGATCATGACAGAAATAGATCCTGCAAGAATTGCCGTTCGTGACGTTGCCTTGAAAACTTTAGACGAAAAAATGCGTACCGACGATGCTACACGTATCAAATATGCGTCAAAATTCGCTTCTGTTGCCAACTATTGGAAAAAATGGATTGGTGAGGTGGAAGGTTTGAAAAAATCAAATGCAGTACAGAAAAAAGTAAATTATGAGAATACATTATCTGCAAAAAATCCGGATATAAAAAATACAATCTCAGAAATTAATTCATTGTATGCTCAGCAAGCTCCATTTGCTTTAAATAATGCCTACTACTCTGAAGTGATACGGAATGCTGAAACTTTGTCATTAGCAAATCTTTATTCAAATTACATTACTTCTGTAGAAGCCGGAAGAATGGACGAGAAAGGAACAACAGCATTTAAAAACAGAGTGACTTCTTTTTACAGAGATTACAGCGCAGAATTGGATGCTAAAGTAACTGCTAAACTTTTAGCTTTATACGCAAACAAAACGGCTCCGCAATTTTTACCGTCAGGTTTTGAGAAGTATAAAAACGAAACTCAAAACATTGAGGCAATTGAAGAAATTTCTAAAAATTCTATAATCACAGGAAGATCTGATGTGAACGGAGCTTCTCTGAGTACAGATATTGACAAAGCTTTTTCTAATCAGGATAAATTGATCAAAACTATTAAAAAAGATCCTGTTTATCAACTTTTCATGAGTATGAAAGATACATATATGAAAACTGCAGATCCTCAATTTACTTCTTTACAAGTGAAAATTGACGCTTTACAGAAGAAATATATGGCTCAGCAAATGTCAACCGATAAAGACAGAAAATTCTTTCCAGATGCCAATTCTACACTTCGTGTAACCTATGGAAAAGTGAAAGGTTCTACTCCGAAAGATGCGGTAACTTATAATTACCAAACGCATTTGGCAGGAGTAATGGAAAAATACGTTCCCGGAGATTATGAATTTGATGTTCCAAAAAAACTAATCGATCTATATGACAAAAAAGATTTTGGAAACTATAAAGACAAAAGCGGTGATGTACCTGTAGGATTTACGGCAACCAACCACACAACGGGAGGAAATTCCGGAAGTCCTGCTTTGGATGCGCAGGGAAATCTGGTAGGATTAAACTTCGACAGACAATGGGAAGGAACGATGAGTGATATCAATTACGATCCTCGTTTCAGCAGAAATATCATGGTTGACACAAAATATATTCTTTTCATCATTGATAAATTTGCCGATTCTAAGTGGCTGATTGATGAGATGAAAATTGTAAAATAATTTTATTTAAAACTTATTAAGAATCTATTTAAATCTCAATTTCGAGTTATTTGAATAGATTCTTTTTTCGTTATGAAACAGAAACTGATTAATTTTTTAGCGACATTTGAAAAGGAAAATATTGAAAAATCATTTCCTCTAAATTACTGTTTGCCCGTTTATCACTGTGTTTCTGATGAAAATCTTCCACATCTCAGTCATATTATTAAATATAAAAATGTAAGGCAGTTTGAGAATGATTTAGATTATTTTTCGAGATATTTTCAGTTTGTGAACTGGGATGAATTTAAAGATTTCTTTAAAGGAAATTTTAAAGTCAAGAAAAAAATTGCACTCCTCACCTTTGATGATGGTTTCAGGGAATTTTATGATGTAGTAGCTCCGATTTTAGAGAGAAAAGGAATTTATGCAATCAATTTTATCAATCCTGCTTTTATCAATAATAAAGATTTGATGTTCAGATCTAAGGAAAGTTTGATCATTGACAAAATCAGAAATTCTGGAACAACAAACAATAATATAAAGATCGAAGAAGTTTCAAAAATTAATTACAGAAATAAAAGTCAGCTTGATCAGATCGCAGAAGAACTGGAAATTGATTTTAGTTTATATCTAAAAAAACAAAAACCATATCTTGATTTTGATCAGCTTAAAAATCTTACAGCAAGAGGTTTCGGGATTTCGGCGCACAGTTGGGATCATCCTCTGTATTGGGAATTAGCACTTGAAGAGCAGCTTGAAAACACAATAAAAAGTTTAAACTACATCAAAGAAAATAATTTTTTAGCCGACAGTTTTGCATTTCCCTTTACCGATTTTGGTGTAAAAAATGATTTTTTTGAAAGTTTATTTAAAAATGAACCACTATCGTACAGTTTTGGTTGTGCAGGTATTAAAGTTGACAGTTTTAGTAAAAACCTCCAGAGAATTCCAATGGAAACCGGCGGAAGTGCTTCTCAAACTTTAAGGAGCGAGATTGGTTACTTTAAATTGAAAAAACTTCTGAATAAAAATACAATCATCAGGAAATGATCCATCTTAAAACTTTAAATAAAAAACAGCTTGAAAATTTTGTTTCATCGGGAGAGTTTCAACAATATGATTTTCTTCCGATCACAGAACATCGGGCAAAATCGCACATCACAAATCCAAAAGCAAATGATGAGCAGACTTTACTGATTTTAGCTTTTGATGATGATCAGTTAGCGGGATACATCGGTTGTCTTCCTGATGAATTTCTAATTGACGGAAAAGCACTTCATTACGCCTGGTTGAGTACACTTTTCATAAGTGATCAATTTCGCGGAAAGAGAATCGCTCAAACTTTACTCAACAGAGCTTTTGACGAATATAGTGGAAACATAGCAATAACCGAATTTACAAAAGAAGCAGAAAGTTTATATAACAAAATTGGTGTTTTTAAATATATCAAGCCAAAACAGGGAAAGAGATATTATTTTAGAACAGATCTCGAAACTATTATTCCTTCGAAAAAAGAGAATACAAAACCTTTTAAACCTGTTTTTAAAATTGCAGACTCTGTTGCCAACTTTTTTATATCTATTAAAAACAGCTTTGTAAAACAACCTCGTTTTCCTTTTGAAGTTCTTGACAAAATAGATGGTGAAAGTGCAGATTTCATTTCAGAATTTAAAAGCAATCGGACTGCTGAAGAAATCAATTGGGCAATTGAAAATCCCTGGATTTTGAAAGGTGAAACAGTAGATAAAAATTACTTATTTTCAAGCTATTCTCAGAATTTCAAATACTTTTGGGTGAAAGTGTACTGCGATAATAAGAATCTGATGACCTGTTCACTATTGGCAGTAAGAGACGGTCATTTGAAGATCCCTTATTTATTTTCAAATTCAGATCTCACACAATTCATTGAATTTTTAAGTTATTTCGTTGTTGAGCATCAGGTAAAAATGATGACAAGCTATCAATGGGAACTGAACGAAAAAATTGATTCAAATTTGTCTTTTCCCAACATCCATCAGCGAAAAATCGAAAGAAGATATATGTTTCATCAAAACCTTTTAGATCGTCTTCCGAAAGATTTTAATCCAGATTTTCAGGATGGTGATGGCGATTGTTTGATGACATAATAAAATTTTACTCTCGCAGATCGAGCTGATTTTGCAGATTACTTTAAAATAAATCTGTTTGATCTTTTAAATCTGAGAGAGTAAAAATATTTAATATCCAAAAATCTCTTCCAAATCAAGTTCTTTAAAACTTCCCATCTGTTCCACAGCTTCCAGATTCAGGTTTTCTTTTTTCCCAATAATCGCTGCGTTGAATTGAATTGGTTTTATTTCTGTCTGATAAAACTGTCTGATTTCATCAAAACTCAGACTTTCAATCTGACTATAAATATCTTTTCTGAAATCGTGGGTGATTCCCAGTTTTTGCAGTCTTAAAGTATTGAAAAATATATTCGTTCTTGTAATTCTTGTTGAGGCGATCTGTTTTAAAGCTGCGTTTTTTGCATTTTCAAACTGAGTGGTCACTTCCGGAAGTTCATCCATCAGTTCAGTCATCGTATCAACTGCAATTTGTAATTTATCAGGTTGAGTTCCGATGTACGTTGTAACGTAATCAGGATGTCCGATTTCTGCATTCGGCGAATAAGAAACGTAGGCAGAATATGCTAAACTTTTGCTCTCACGAATCTCCTGAAAGACAATTGATGACAAACCACGCCCGAAATATTCATTAAAAACATTGATTTTACCAAAGTTTTCTGTGTTGACGTTGTGTCCTTTTCCTATTTTGCTCATTTCCATCTGCACCATATCATAGTTGGTGAAATAGACATTTCCTACGGTTTCCGGTTCTGGATAAATCTTCGGATCAGCAATTGTTCGGCTTTGAGTTTCAATAAAGTTTTCGATTTCGTTTTTAAATTTCTCAAAATCTTTTCCGTAGAAAAATATCTGATACTGGAATTTAAATAAATTCTTGATACGCTCTGTAAACTCTTCTACTTTCGCATTTTGAAGATCATCTTTTGACAGAAAATCTAAAAACCTCGAACCTTTTCCGAACTTTGTATAATTCGTCAAAGCATTCATAATCCGGTTTTTATCCTTTTTTACCGCTTCTCGGTTTTCCAGAATCGTTTCTACAAACTGACTGTAAATTTCCTGATCGGGTTGTACATTTTTCATCCAATGTTGCAGCAACCCGATTCCTTGATCTAAATTTTCTTCCAGTCCGCTCAATGAAATCTGAAGCTGGTCTGAAGTTGTTTTAAAATCGTTGGTTATTCCAATTTTAAAGAATTCTTTCTTCAAATCTTCTGGTGAAAATTGATCGGTTCCGAGATATTGTAAAATCTGCGTAGAAATTCCCAGTTCGCGGTCATGATCACTTCCGAAAGGAAAAATAAAATGAACCTGAGCAATTTCATTGTATTTATTTTTAACGAAACTTATTTTTTTGTCTTTAACGACATCAGTTGTTATTTCTTTCTGATAATCGATAAATTCAGGCTGAATATCTTCCGTCTTTTGATTCACGATTTCCTTCAAAAACTCAGATTGAGCATCTCTGTTGATTTTGATTGCAGTAATTCCTGGATTTTCAACTCTAAGCAATTTATCATTAATACCTTTTTCTTTTTTGATAATCACATAATTATCTTTAAAGAAATCGTTTGCAAAAGAAATAACTTCTTCTCTGGTAATTTCTGCATATTCATCCATTTCATTCAGTTCCTGTTCCCAGGTTCTGCCTTTGATGTAAGTATCATAAAGATTATTAGCCAAACCTCCTGCAGTTTCCAAAGCTTTCATTCTCTGAAGTTTGAAATCATTGATAATTGCCGGAAGCATCCAATCAGGAAAATCTCCTTTTTTCACCAATTCGATCTGCTCCAAAACCATCTCTGCAGCTTCAGCCAATGTCTGATTTTCCTTTGGAACAGCGACCATTGAAAAGAATCCGTAATTTTTCAATCCTAAAGAATACGCTTGTGCCCAAAGCATTTTTTGAGTCTGATTGATATTTAAATCCAGCAAACCTGCTTCTCCTCTGTTGCTTAAAATATTGGCAACCACATCTGCAAGGATCGCTTCTTTTGAACCATAACTGTCAGTTCTCCATGCCAACTGAACTCTCGGTGTTGTGGGACTGAAAACTGTTCTTTCAACAATTTCGGTGATTGGTTCTTCTATAATCGCTTCTTTTTTCGGTAATTCTTTATACGGAATTGATCCAAAATATTGATCAACAAGTTTTACTGTTTCTTCAAAATCTAAATCACCTACCAAAACCATCGCATAATTATTGGGAACATAATATTCGTCAAAATATTTATGAATCGCCTTCATCGAAGGGTTTTTCAAATGTTCAGGCTTCCCTAAAGTGGTTTGCTGACCATTCGGATGTGTCGGGAAAAGTGCTTCCATCAAAGAATCATTCACCAAACGGGAATCGTTATCCTGCGCACGATTGAATTCTTCGTAAACCGATTCTAACTCTGTATGAAAAAGTCTAAGAACCATTTCTGAAAATCGTTCTTTCTCAACTTTCAGCCATTTTTCGAGTTCGTTATTCGGAATATTGTTTTTGTAAACTGTTTCGTCAAACCAAGTATGAGCATTGGTTCCGCTTGCTCCAAGAGACGAAATGATCTTATCATATTCGTTGGCAATCGCAAACTGGCTGGCTTCCTGAGAAACTTCATCAATCTTTTTATAAATCTCCTTCTTCTTTTCAGAATCCTGTTCCGCTTTATGCTGCTCGTACAAGTCTGAGATTTGGTCAAGTAAAGCCTTCTCTTTTTCCCAGTTTTGAGTCCCGATTTTAGAAGTTCCTTTGAACATCATATGCTCAAGATAATGCGCTAAACCTGTATTATCAGAAGGATCGTTATTACTTCCCGTTCTTACAGGAATAAAAGTCTGAATTCTTGGAGCGTCAAAATTTTGAGCCAAAAAAACTTTTAATCCGTTTTTGAGAGTGTAAATTCTGACTTTATTTTCGTCGTTGGTGACTGTGGTATATTTATAGTTATTTTTGTCTGTATGAATCGTTTCCTTATATCTTCTGTCAATCATATCTAAATTCATTATCATTCTTTTTTAAATTTGAATGCCTTACAAATGTAAGGAATCAAAAAATAAGACCTACCACATTTGTTTATAATAAATCTATGATGATGATTTATTTTAAGTGTTAATTAAACATTTCTTACATTTAATTCAAATCAATTTATTGTTAAAATATAAATCTGATAACTTTAAATAATAGTAATGACCGCAACATTTTTCTCCACTCCACAAGATTTTCGCAACTGGCTCGAAAAAAACCACAAATCAGAAACAGAAATCATTGTTGGATTCTACAAAATCGGAAACAATAAAAAATCAATAACTTGGTCTGAAGCGGTTGATCAGGCTTTGTGTTTTGGCTGGATTGATAGTGTTCGAAGATCAATTGATGAAGAAAGCTACAGCAATCGTTTTACCCCTAGAAAACCAACAAGTATTTGGAGCGCTATCAATATTCAGAAAGTTGAAGATCTAACTAAAGCGGGTTTGATGCAACCTGCAGGATTGGAAGCTTTTAGACTTAGAAAAGATAGTAAATCCAGAATCTATTCTCACGAAAATGAAAATATCAAACTTTCTGATGAGTACGAAAAGCAATTTAAAGCCAATAAAAAAGCCTGGGAATTTTTTGAAAGACAAGCTCCTTCATATAAGAAAGTAACAATTCATTGGATTATGAGCGCTAAACAACAAAAAACACAAGTTTCACGTTTAGAAAAAACTATTTTGGAGAGTGAGAAAGAAAAGAGAGTTTCTTAAAATCAGAATTGACATTTAAACCTTTTGTGATCAAAATGTATCTTATTTACAGAAAATTTATCGTTTTTAAGAATATTTGCGAATTTCATTTCCTCAAATTTCGTTATTTTTAAATTCCAAATTAAAAAATATGAGAGTGATTATTTTGTTTTTACTTTTTACTATTTGTTTTTCATGTACTCCAACTGAAACCAAAAATCAATCTACAGACGATCCAGAGAAAGAAATTGTCCAAAAAATTGTGACTAATAAAGATACTATTAAACAAGATACGATTGAATTTATTTCTTACAATGACGACTTCGATTACTCTCAATTGAATGGTAAAAAAGGAAAGGAAGAAATCACTTTCGTTAATGATCAAAACAATGACAGAAGTTTTCTGAGAGGTGACCTCATCGCTATCGAATGGAAAAGTGATTCTATTTATATCGCAGGAGACGGAGAAACTCCTGAAAATGCACAATGGATTGTTTCGGCAAAAAGGATCAAAGACGGCAATGTCTCAAAATTCAGAAAAGAATATGGTAAAGAGCTCAAATATCTTTTGTCGAAAGAAGATGAATTGTCAGAGAGTTATCGTGATCATCTCTATCAGCTTGCAGAATATTATGTTGCTAATTCGAAGAAAGATTTAATTAAATTAACAATCAAGAATAAAGAAGATCTTGGATATTCCATAGAAAAGCGAAACTGGGAGAATAAAGATTACTATGTTTTAGGATTTTACACAGAGTCTGAACATAAAATCAACACTTTTCAATGGCTTTACATTGATCCTGAAAATGATAAGATTTACGAATATGATCTTCCGAATGACAGATTAATTTATTTTCCTTAAATTTTAAGTTAAAAACTGAACTTCTATGGCATCAAAAAAACATTTATCTGAAAAAGAAACTACAGAATTACTTGACGTTCTTCAACAGCGTTTTGAAAAAAATAAAAACCGTCACCAAGATTTGGACTGGGCTAAAATTGAAGAAAAACTGAAAGCCAATCCGTCAAAACTTTGGTCAATCAACGAAATGGAAATTTCCGGCGGCGAACCCGATGTGGTAGATTATGATAAACTAACTGGTGAATATTTATTTTTTGACTGTTCGGCAGAAAGCCCCAAAGACAGAAGAAGTTTCTGCTATGACCGTGAAGCTTTGGATTCAAGAAAAGAAAACAAGCCGCAAAACGACATACTTACGGTTGCTTCCGAAATGGGTGTAGAAATTCTTGATGAAACACAATATCGGTTTTTACAAACTTTAGGAAAATTTGATCTGAAAACATCAAGCTGGATCAAAACCCCAAAAGAAATCAGAGCTTTGGGAGGCGCACTTTTCTGCGACAGACGTTACGATACAGTTTTCGTTTATCACAATGGAGCCAATTCGTATTATGCAGCGAGAGCTTTTCGTGGAGTTTTGAGGGTTTAGGTTTAGGTTAAAATATATTAAACTTTCGTCTGTTCTAGTGTTTTTTCGCAATGAAATAGAGAAAATGTATCGAGAGTCTGCGAGACTAAAACAAAAATTGTTTACGATGCAACAAGTTCTCGATACATTTTTCCTTCTGAAAACATTCGAACGGACGATCTGCACAATTATACTTTTGTAAAATCATTGAAAACTTTAATATAAAAACTATTAATCTTACCTTTGACGCTTCAAAAAATTTGGCATGAATACACAGTTTTTAGATTTTTGGGTAGGGAATTTTAATTCGGAAGAGCAGTTCTTACAATTTGTAGAGGAAGATGAGAACTATTATCTGAATGAAGAAGATGACGACAATTACATCTCAAAATTTGCAGAATCGCAAGATACAGTTTGGTTTGACGGCGATCTGGCTGAATATGGTTTTGAAAATCTAAGCAAAAACATCTACGAAAACTTTTCAGAATATTCATTCGCCGATCAATGGCTTCCAGAACTGGTGCATAAAATTAATTTATCTGAATTGAAATTTGACATTAACTCTTTGATATTTGTAAGTCAGGGACAAATTCCAAAGCCTGTTTCTGTGGAAAATGATGAATTTTCTTTGGTTTATATGGGCGGAATTGAATTTGAGTATTAAATAAAATATAAATTCTTAATCAGTTTCATTATCTTTGATAGTATCAAATGATAGTATCACAATGAAACCTCCTTATCAGATCACTTCACAAATTGTAAATTTAATTTCAAATATTTCTCAGAAAATCGGAGAAGTAAATGCTACTTACTTAATCAAAAATAATCCGACATTAAGAAAACAAAACCAAATTAAAACCATTCATTCCTCATTAAATATTGAAGGCAACACTCTTACCGAAGATCAGATTACGGCAATTTTAGAGAATAAAAAAGTTTTAGGCCCTCAAAAAGATATTACAGAGGTCTTGAATGCATTAAAGATCTATCAGGAAATAAATCAATTGAAATTTTACAGCGAAAAAGATTACCTAAAAGCTCATAAAATTTTGATGACAGGATTGATCGAAAATCCCGGAAAATACAGAACCAAAGGAGTTGGAATAATGAAAGGTTCAAAAATAGAACATATTGCACCTCCATCAGAAAATGTTCGTTATCTAATGAAAGATCTTTTTTCTTATTTAAAAGAAAATTCTGAATTGAGTTTAATTAAGAGTTGTGTTTTTCATTATGAGATGGAATTTATACATCCTTTTTTGGATGGAAACGGAAGGATGGGCAGACTTTGGCAGACATTAATCTTAATGAATGAATTTCCAATATTTGAGTTTTTACCTTTTGAAACTCTTATAGCGAACAATCAGACAAAATATTATCACGCGCTATCTCAATCTGACAAAGAAGGTCATTCGACAAAATTTATAGAATATATGTTGGGGATTATTGATGAATCTCTTTCTGAATTATTAGCTAATTCTATTAAAAAACTTACCATAAATGACCGAATTTTAATTTTTTTAGAGAATAATATTGATGAATTTTCGAGAAAAGATTATATGAAAAAATTCTCAGAAATTTCTTCTGCAACCGCAAGTAGAGATTTAAAAAATGCAGTTGAATTAGGTTTAATTGAAAAATCAGGAGATAGAAAAACAAGTATCTACAAAAAGATATAAAATAAAGACTTCCGCATTATTATTGCAGAAGTCTTCAATATATTCTAATGCGCTTCCAGCCAGTTCTTCCCTACTCCAACCTCAACCAATAACGGAACCTGCGTTTCAATAGCATTTTCCATTTCGGTTTTAATAATATTTGTAGCCACTTCTACCTCATCAATCGGAGATTCGAAAATTAATTCGTCATGTACCTGAAGTAGCATTTTTGTTTTCAGTTTTTCTTTTTCCAGTTCTTTCTGAATTTTAATCATCGCCATTTTTACAACATCTGCGGCACTACCCTGAATAGGAGCATTTACTGCGTTTCTTTCAGCGTGAGCTCGAACCACAAAATTTCCGGAATTGATATCTTTTAGATGACGTTTTCTCCCTAAAATTGTTTCAACATAGCCCTGCTCACGAGCTATTTTTACTTGTTCAGCCATATATGCTTTTAACTTCGGATAAGTTTCATAATAGGCTTCGATCATTTGTTTGGCCTCAGATCTTGATAAACCTGTTTGTTCGGCTAAAGCAAAAGCGCCTTGACCATAAAGAATTCCAAAGTTGACGGTTTTTGCCTGTCCACGCTGCGTTTTTGAAACTTCCTCCAAAGGAATATTAAACAATTTTGCAGCCGTAGAAGCGTGAATGTCTTCACCGTCCTGAAATGCTTTGATCATATTATCTTCACCCGAAATTTCAGCGATCAGACGCAATTCGATCTGAGAATAATCGGCAGAAATAATTTTCTTTCCTTCAGCAGAAACAAATGCTCCCCGGATTTGTTGACCTCTTAACGTACGAATCGGAATATTCTGTAAATTCGGATTTACACTCGCCAAACGACCTGTTGCAGCCGTTGTTTGAGAGAAATTGGTATGCACACGATTATCATCTTTATCAATCTGCGACGGCAATGCATCAACGTAAGTTGATTTTAATTTTTGATACGTTCTGTATTCTAAAATATGCTGAATGATCTCATGCTTGGAAGATAATTTCTGAAGAACATCTTCGGAAGTTGCATACTGTCCGGTTTTTGTTTTCTTGGCTTTTGGATCGAGCTGCATTTTATCAAATAAAACATCTCCCAATTGCCGTGGCGAATTCATATTAAATTCTTCACCAGAAATTTCAAATATTTTGGATTCTAATTGTCTTAAATCATTTTCAAGGTCGATACTTTCCTGAGCAAGCCATTTTTTATCTAAAGAAATTCCTTCGAGTTCCATTTTGGCCAAAACTTCCATAAGAGGCATTTCTATATTGTAGAAAAGATCTTCGAGATTTTCTTTTTTCAACTGAGGCGCAAACAATTCATATAACTGGAAAGTTACATCTGCATCTTCCGCAGCATAATCGGTTTGCGTTCTTAAATCTGCATCTCTGAAATTTCCCTGGTTTTTCCCTTTTTTACCAATAATGGTTTCTATGGAAACGGGTTTGTAATTTAAATAAACTTCTGAAAGGTAATCCATTCCGTGTCTTCCGTCAGGATTTAGAAGGTAATGGGCAATCATGGTATCGAACATGGCACCTTTTACAGTCATATCGTATTGCTTCAGAACTTTGTAATCGTATTTTAAGTTGTGGGCAATTTTAAGTAAATCTTCTTTTTCAAAAAATGGTCTGAAAATCTCTAAAGTCTGCAAAACTTCGCCCTGATCTTCAGAAAGAGGAACATAATATGCCAATCCCTTTTTGTAAGAGAAACTCATTCCAACCAATTCGGCTTCCAATTCATTAAGCGAAGTTGTTTCGGTATCAAAACAGACTGCTCTCTGTTTTAAAAGATTTTGAACTAAAATTTTCTGCGCTTTCGGATTATCAACAAATTGATACAAATGGTCATTTTGCTCAATAGTTTCTTTGGTTGAAGTTGCCTGATCGAGTTCTTCAAAACTTGCGAAAAGATCAAGCTGACCAACATTTCTTGCAACTTTTTGCTGCGGAGTTTCAGAACTTGACACTTCGGTTTCGCTTAGAATTGCGCCATCTGCTTCGATGACTGTGGTTTTCACAGTGACCGTTTCAGTTGGGGCAAATGCACGATACAAATTTTCGTACAGTCTTCTGAATTCAATTTCGTCAAAAATTTCTTTTACTTTTTCAAAATCCGGAGTTTCAAGATCGTATTGTTCCTGGTGGAATTCTACCGGAGCATCACAAATAATGGTTGCTAATTTTTTAGATAAAATTCCACGCTCAGCGGATGCTTCTATTTTTTCTTTGATTTTTCCTTTTAACTGATGTGTGTTTGCTAAAAGATTTTCGATGCTTCCGTATTCTTTCAGAAATTTCATGGCTGTTTTTTCACCAACACCCTCTAAGCCAGGAATATTATCAGACGAGTCTCCCATCATCGCTAAGAAATCGATCACCTGTTTCGGATCTTCAATTCCATATCTAGCCTTTACTTCTTCTACTCCTAGAATCGAAATTTCACCACCCCTGAAACCAGGTTTATATAGCTTAATTTTATCAGTAACCAACTGAGCAAAATCTTTGTCTCCACTTACTATAAAACTCGTGTAATTCTCCTTTTCTGCTTTACAGGCAATTGTTCCTATCACATCATCTGCTTCATACCCTTCAACACCTAAACTTGGAACATGCATAGCTTCCAAAATACGATGAATATAAGGAATGGCAAATTTAATCGCTTCAGGAGTTTCACTTCGATTAGCTTTATAATCAGCATAATCATTGGTACGAATACTTGCCTGACCAACATCAAAAATTACTGCTAAATGAGTCGGTTTTTCTTTTCTAATGAGTTCAATCAGAGAATTCATAAAACCAAAAATAGCTGTTGTCTCCATTCCGGAGCTGGTATATCTCTGGTTTTTTGACATTGCATGATATCCTCTGAAAATCATTGCATAAGCATCAATGAGAAAAAGCCTTTTGTCCTGTGTTGCGTCCATATTTTGAATAATGAACAAATATAAGAAAATAGGAATGTTTTTTTCTGAGAATTTCGGGTCGAGATTTAAAATTTAAAGATAAATTGTCTCTTAAAATTTTACTCTTTTACCGGAATCAGTTCCAGACGATCTTTATCAATTTTAAAATTATAAAGGCCGTTGAATGTTTTTGGCTCTTCGCAATTTTCTACCATATCTGCAGCTCCTTCCGAAATTTCTACTTGATTATTTTCATATTCGCTATATTTTCCCATCATGTGAAAACACGTATTTCCGGTGTGATAATTTTTGTCTGACTCAAACTGAAGGAAATTAATTTTAGGTTGTTCTGCCGGGAATTTAATTGTTTTTGCTTTTTTGAAGAACACACTTCCGTCACTATTTATTTTTTCAACTTGCCAAGTTGATTTTGCAAGGGAATTTGTCTGTGCATTTGCTGAGGTTACGAATGAAACAGCAATAATGATCAATGTAAAGATTAGTTTTTTCATATTTAAATATTCTAAGTGAAATTTATTTGACTAGATATAAAAATAGCCTGCTTTTTTTAAAGAGCAAGCTATTTTATAAAGTTTTAATTTAACTAATTGATGTAATTAAGCTCCTGGCCAAACACCTTCGTAAGCTGCATTTCCGTAATTAATTTTTTCTGCGCTTACAATAAAGCTGATCAACATAGAATTTTGGTCTACTGCGTCAAAATCAACTTCGTGTTGAATGACATAACCGTTTTCCCAGTTTAATGTGATCAAAGTTCCTTCTTCGTGAGATTTGTTGAAAGTGATCTCACCCGAAGTTGGTTTGTATTTACCATTCAACAAACTTTCCAAGATTTCAGATTTCTCTGTAGCCTCAATTGTCAGCTTAATGATTGCGTTGGAAGGATCTGAAGCTACACGTCCCGAAACATCTGTAGATCTTGATACACTGTAATTCAGCTTTAATAATTTTTGTCCTTCGCTTCCGTTGAATTTTAAGATTCCTCTTGAATTGTCTGCCATGATTTTGTAAATTTTAAACAGTTAATATTTTGTGATTTGATGTTTTATCTATAGCGAAGATAGAGCCAAAGATCTCTAACAAAAAGTTTTGACAGCTTTAATTCACATTTTGTAGTAGAACTACGATTTTGTGTAGTAATTCTACTACTCTCACTTTAATCAGTATAAAACGCTTTATAGCAAGCACTTTTAAAGATTTTATTTCATTTTAAATTCACCATATTTTGAAAATTTTAATAGAATTTAAGATCAATTGGGAATACTAATTATTTCTTTAACAAAAAAAACCGCATTGCTGCGGTTTTACTGTTACTATTTATTTTATTAATGATTTTGCAAATCTTTCATTCGTTCCTGCATCAATTCAGGATCTGATAGTGCGTCCCAACCAATGTAAGAGATTACGAATATTAAATAAAATATGGTCAATATACTTAATATAATCCCTATAATACTAAGAATTCTCCCTGTCTTCAGATTGTTATAATCTGAATATAATGTAGGATTTTGTTGATATAAGGCATTATCTTTCTTATAAAGAACAAGTCCGATAATACCGGTGATTATTCCCGGAACACCGTAACAACAACAGCTTACAATAGAAACAATTCCCAAAACAAGTACCGCCGTAGCGTTAGGTAATTTTTGCTGATTCATAATTTGATTTTTTTAAAAGTTTAGTTTATGTGATTAAAAAATGTTTATAAAAATAAGAAAATACCATGATTAGTGAGTTAACAATTGCTAAAAATATCAACACCTGTCCGTAATTTCTTTTTTTGTCAATAAAATTTAAAGCTACAAAACCTAAAAATAATAGTAGGGTATAAATTGCAGGAAACATCTGAAATGCATCTGCAAATCTGCCCTGAAAAACCAAAACCAGTGCTCTTTGAGTTCCACATCCGAAACATTCTATTCCCAGGAATTTTTTACTCGGACAGGGCAGCATAAAGTCTTCAATCTTCATATTTTATTTTAATGATTTTGATGATGCTAAATTTAGGAAGAAATTTTCGCTCTAAGGTATTGATGCGGAAAAAAACTATCTTCTTTCATTTCAAACGATCCCTGAACGGCAATGTATGGATTTCTCAAAATTTCTCTTGCTACAAAAATCAAATCAGCATTGCCTTTCTGCAAAATTTCTTCAGCCTGCTCAACTTTAGTAATCAAACCTACTGCTCCGGTTTTTACATCTGCTTCATTTCTCACCTGCGAAGAAAACGGAACCTGGTAACCGTCAAAAACAGAAATTTTTGCTCCGTGAATATTTCCGCCACTAGAAACATCTATTAAATCTACCGAATGATTTTTAAGAATTTTAGCCAATTCTACACTGTCATTTACGTTCCAGCCGTCTTCAGCATATTCTGTTCCGGAAATTCTTACAAATAACGCAACATTTTCACTTAATTCTTCATTCACAGCATCTACAATTTCCAATAAAAATCTGCTTCTATTTTCAAAACTTCCTCCATATTCATCGCTTCTTACATTTGAAAGCGGCGATAAAAACTGGTGAACTAAATATCCATGTGCACCATGAATTTCAATGACATCAAAACCTGCATTTACCGCTCTTTTTGCTGCGTCTTTGAAATTTTGAACTAATTCTTTAATTTCTTCCACCGATAATTCATGCGGAATTCTTTCAGACGGATGATAAGGAATCGGACTTGGAGCGATCGTCTCCCAACCTTCTTCCAAAGAGATCTGCTTATTTTCCCAAGTAGAGCCTTTTCTTCCAGCATGAGCAATCTGAATTCCTATTTTTGAATCTGAATTTTTATGGACGAATTCAACAATTTTCTGAAGTTTTGCGGCTTGTTCGTCATTCCAGATTCCCATGCAATGATTGGTGATTCTTCCACGAGGTTCAACTCCTGTAGCTTCTACCATAACTAAACCTGTTCCGCCTTGAGCACGACTTCCGTAATGTACATAATGGAAATCATTAGCCAAACCATTTTCACAAGAATACATACACATCGGTGACATTACCCAACGGTTTTTCAGTTCTACATTTCTAAATTTTATCGGAGTATATAACATTGAATTTTATTTTTAAAGGTTTAAAATTACAAATTTAGTATCGTAACAAAGATATTGCCAGCTTCCATAAAAAGGATTACTTTTATCGCCCTTTTTACGGTCACAAAAATGAAAAAAGATATACACATCGGATACGAGCATTTCAAAAGCAGCAGCGAACTGAATGATATTGAAAAAAAGCTTTTTGAAAGAGCAAAAGCAGCGCGTGAAAATGCGTATGCGCCTTACTCCAATTTTTTGGTAGGATGTGCAATTTTACTGGAAAACGGTGAAATTTATTCAGGAAACAATCAGGAAAATGCAGCTTTTCCTTCCGGACTTTGTGCTGAAAGAACGGCTCTGTTCTGGATTGGTGCAAATTTTCCGAATGAGAAAATCAACAAAATATTTATCATTGGAGGACCTAGAGAATTCTCAGAAAAAACTCCGCCTATTCCTCCTTGTGGAGCTTGCAGACAGAGTTTAATGGAATACGAAACGAAACAGAATGACAATATTGAGGTTTATTTTTCAAATTTAAATGAAGAAGTCTTTAAAGTGAATTCTATTAAAGATCTGCTGCCTTTTTATTTTGATGCGACGTTTTTGTAACATTATTCCCACAGATTTCGCAGATTTTCACAGATAAATTACATCGCTGAATTTTAAGATTAAATTTAAATGATGACGCTTAAAAATCTTAATCAAAATCAATTTATCGATTCTTTAAAGAACAGCATGAAGCATTTTCTTAATTAACTTTTCATCATAAATTCTTAATGTTGAAAAAAACAAAGTTTATTCAATCTAAGAATATTAATTTAAATTCATAATTCTTTTTAAAAACCTATATTTGCAAAAATTTTGGTTTCCAAGGTATTGGAATTAATAGGGAATTGGGCGAAAATCCCAAGCTGTCCCCGCAACTGTAAATCGTATCAACATTTTCTACAAGAAAGCCACTGCCAACGCGGGAAGGTGTAGAAAAGCGAAAGTCAGGAGACCTGCCAGATTTTAACATTTTTAAATTGATTGCTTTCGGAGGAAAAGCATAAAAATTATGGATATAAAAAGATCTTTAGTCTTCGCTTTTGTCGTATGCAATCTATCTCTGTACTTTTGTCAGGAGAAAACGATTGACACGGTTTATATTTTTGATAATCAAATGAATAAGGTAAAACTTTTTCATAAGATTACAACCTTGACTCCTGCAGATATTCAAAAAAACTCATCCAATCTTTCTGAAGTTTTACGTTTTCAATCACCGGTTTACATTAAAGAAAATGGTCGTGGTGCAGTTTCTTCTCCATCTTTCAGAGGAACAACAGCGCAGCAAACAGCTTTTGTGTGGAACGGAATCAATATCAATTCTCAGTTTTTAGGACAGGGAGACGTTAATAATATTGCTCTTTTCGGTTATGATCAAATGGAAGTAAAATCCGGTGGCGGAAGTGTGATCTACGGAAGCGGTGCAATTGGCGGAAGTATTCATTTGAATAATGAGTTGAACTTTAATCAAGGTTTTAAAGGATCATTTAATTCTGAAATTGCTTCATTCGGAACGTTTAATAATTTCCTGAAAGCTTCTTACAGCAATGAAAAATTTAGTTTTAAAGCTTCGGGAAGTCATTCAATAAGTCAAAATGAATACGAAGTTCCGGAATCAAGAAATTATATCAACAGAAACGGAAAATACTACAATACGAACTTTAATTTTGCGGCAGCTTATAAAATTGCTCCTTTTCATCAGATTTCCTGGATCTCGGAAACTTTTGACGGTAATCAGCATTATCCAGTGTTTTTTGAAAGTCAGACTCCGACAAGATATGAAACTCAGAATTTCAGAAGTTTACTTTCCTGGGATTGGAAAAAATCTAAGTTTAACAATATTCTGAAAGCTGCATATACTGAAGAAAACTTCCAATATTTTGCTAATTTAAACCAACCGAGTACAAGCGGAGGTTTGGGGAAAAATTATATTGTAAAAAATGACTTCAATTATTTTATCAATCCAAAATGGAATGTGAATATCATTGGAGAATTTCAGCAAAATAAAGGTGAAGGAATCGGAACTTCAGGAATCGAAGAAGTCAGCAGAAATGTGGCTTCAATTGCAGGTTTGTTAAGATATATAACCTCATCAAAGCTTAGTTTCGAAGCCGGAATTAAGAAAGATTTTGTGGAAGGATTTGATTCTCCGGTTTTATATTCGTTTTCAGGAAAATGGAAAGCGGCGAACTGGTATCAATTGAATTTAAATTTCTCGAAAAATTTCAGATTTCCATCGTTCAATGATTTGTATTGGCAACCGGGAGGAAACCTTGATCTGAAACCTGAAACTTCCATTCAAACGGATATGGATCACGAATTTAAAGTTGGAGATTTTAAACTGACCTTGACTTCATATTACATCAGGATAAAAGATATGTTGCGATGGATGAGCACTCCGATGGGTTATTGGGCGCCGTTTAATACCAATCAGGTTGAATCTTATGGATTGGAATCTCAATTGACTTACCGAAAACAAATCAATGAGCATGATATAAAACTGAACGCAGGATATATTTTCACAAAATCGAAAGATTTACAAATCAACAAGCAATTGATGTATGTTCCTCTTCACAAAATTTTTGGAAATGTAGATTATAATTATCGTTTTCTCAGAGTTTATGCTCAGGGAATGTTCAACGGACTGACTTATACCGATAGTAATGAAAAAAAATCTGACGCTTTGCAATCTTATTTTGTCATGAATGCAGGAATTTCCGCAACACTTTTAAAAAAATACACTGTAGGATTTAAGGTCAATAATATTTTTGACGAAATCTATGAAACAATGGCTTATTATCCTTTGCCAAAAAGAAACTACAGTATCAATTTTAATATAAATTTTTAAACTATACAATATGAATTTCAAGAAAATTTTACCATTTTTATTTGCATCTGCTCTACTTTTCAACGTAGCGTGTAGCGATGATGACTTTGTGGAACCTACCAAAGCCGAAGCTTATGAAAACGGAATATTTATCGCTAATGAAGGTGGATTTTCAACTCCTACCTCAGAAGTTTCTTTCGTGAGTAATGATCTTTCAATTTTTGAAAACAAAATCTACAAAACCAACAATAATGAAAATTTAGGAAATGTTTTGCAGTCAATAGGATTCACTGGAGAAAACGCTTATTTAGTATCAAATGTTCCTAACAAAATCGACATTGTAAACCGTTATAATTTCAAAAAACAAACTACAGTAACGGCTAATCTTGACAATCCTAGATATATTGCATTTTCAGGATCTCAATATTTTGTAACGAATAATAATTTCTTTAATGTAATGAAATTAAATATTTACAATACTTCTACAAACGCTTTTGTAACAAGCATTAATTTCCCAAGAAGTGCTGAAAAAGTAGTAGAAGCCAACGGTAAAATTGTAGTACAAACAGACGGAATTACTTATCAGACAGTTGCTCCTTACGGTGAACTTCCTACTGGTTATTCTTTGACAATCGTAAATCCTTCAACAAATGCTGTTGCAACAACATTGACACTTCCAAGCAACGGAATCATCAGAGATTTGATCTCTTACAACGGTGATGCGTACGTGCTTGCTTCAAGCAATACGGCTTCATACATTTACAAAGTGAACACTACAGCAGGAACGTTTACTACAACTACACTTACTCTTGGCCAGGCTCAGAAATTGAGAATCGATGCCAACAGATTCTATTTTAATGACAGCAGCAATAAAATCTATGCGATGGATTTGACTTCAACTACAACTCCAACAACTCCTATTGTTACAACAACTGGGAATTTGTACGGGTTTAATGTTATTGACGGAAAGATTTACACTTCTGATGCAAGTTTCACGGGAGACAGCAAAGTGAATATTTACAGCGTAAATGGAGGAACTTTATTAAAAACTCTTACTACCGGAATTGGTACAAATGGTTTTTATAAAAATTAATCATTCTCTTTCAATAAAATATAAATTTTAGGCAAAAAAATCCGGCAACTTCTGTAGAAATTGCCGGATTTTTAATTCTTATACTTAAAATTTATAAAGTTAATCCCAATTTCTCAGCCTCAACGATCACAAAACTTCTCGCTTCTTCTTTTTCATTGGCGATTTCACCTTCCAGAATTGCTTCTTTTACTTTCTCCTTTAAAATTCCAATTTCTCTTCCGGGCTTTATATTAAACATTTCCATAATCTCTTCTCCGGAAATTGGCGGTTGGAAATTTCTCACCTGATCTTTTTCTTCAACTTCTTTTATTTTAACAGCAACATATTCAAAATTCTTTTTAAATTTCTCCTGTTTTCTTGAATTTTTCGTTGTTATATCGGCTTTACAAAGTGTAAAAAGATCTTCCATATCTTCTCCTGCATCAAAAAGTAATCTTCGCAATGCCGAATCTGAAGCATCATCAGTAATCAAAGCGATCGGTCGTGAAGAAAGTTTTACCATTTTCTGAACATATTTCATATCAGAATTCAGAGGTAATTTCAGTTTATGAAACAATGTTTTTACCATTTTTGAACCTAAAAACTCGTGTCCATGGAAAGTCCAGCCTGTTCCTTCAACGAACTTTTTGGTAGGAGCTTTTCCGATATCGTGAAGCAACGCAGACCAACGCAGCCAAAGATTATCTGTGTTTTCAGAAATATTGTCAACTACTTCTAAAGTATGGTAAAAATTATCTTTATGGGTTTGTCCTTCCACTTCTTCTACACCTTTCAGTTCGATCAACTCAGGAATAATCAGTTTCATTAAACCTGTTTCTTCCATTAATTGAAGTCCGACAGAAGGTTTTTTTGAAAGCATGATTTTATTAAATTCTACCATGATTCTTTCCATCGAAACAATTTTGATTCTTTCTGCTTCCTGCCTGATTGCATTTAAGGAATTTTCTTCTATTTTAAAATTTAAAGTTGAAGCAAAACGGACTGCTCTCATCATTCTCAACGGATCGTCGGAATAGGTTTGCGCAGGTTCTAGAGGTGTTCTTAAAATACCTTTTTCCAAGTCTCCAATTCCATCAAAAGGATCGATCAATTCTCCGAAATTGTCTTTATTTAAAGAAATTGCCATTGCGTTAATGGTAAAATCTCTTCTTTTCTGGTCGTCTTCAATTGTTCCACCTTCCACCTCAGGTTTTCTGCTGTCTTCGGTATAGCTTTCTTTTCTTGCACCTACAAATTCCAGCTCAAGATCTTTATATCTGATCATTGCCGTTCCGTAAGTTTTAAAAATAGAAACTTTCATTTTAGGATCGATTTCTTTTCCTACGTTTTGGGCAAGTTCGATTCCGCTTTGTTCGGTCACAAAATCAATATCTGTAGAAGCTTCTCTTTTCATCAGAAGATCCCGCACAAATCCCCCAACAATGTACACTGATTGATTGTTTGCTGATGCGACCTCAGAAATTATTTTGAAAAGTTTAAGATTTTTATTTTGATTAAGATTGATGAACATTTTTTAAAAGATGTTAGATATTAGATGTTAGATATTAGATTTACAATCACTTGATAATTGAATCCTGATCTAATTGAAAACCACTAAGACATAAGATTTAAAGTTTAGAACTAAATTTCCAACTTCTTAATGGTCAATAATTTTGCAAAGATAGATATTTACATTAAAAGATTATATTAACCACAAATCGAAGATTCGACAAAGTAAAAAGTCGCAAAAGATTCTTAACACATGAGTCACATGAGTTTGAGTTAAAATATGTTTAAAAAGAAGAACACATAAGTTTGAAAATCAAAGATTTTCAATTTGCCATTCTAAAAAATCCGTGAAAATCTGTGAGATCTGCGGGACAAAAACTATTCTCTTAAAACCTTTATTCTGTTATCACTCCAGATTTTTATGACTGATGAACCTGAATATTGAGAGACTTTTTCACGATCTTCTTCCACTGCAAAATCAACCAAATCAATTATTTCTTTCGAAATATCTGAGAATTTCAGCGGGCTTTTATCACCACTGAAGTTCGCTGAAGTTGAAACCAAAGGTTTGTTAAGTTTTGTAATCAGCTTTTTACAGAAATCGTTCTTTACCAAGCGAATTCCGATGCTTCCATCTTCAGCAAGCAATTCTTTCGGCAAACCTTTTGGATTTTGGTAAACTAAAGTTACAGGCTTTTCGCTCAAATCCATGATTTCCCAAGCCATTTCCGGAACGTCAACCAAATCCTGCAATCTTTTTTCAGTTTCCACCAAAATGATCATCGACTTATTTTTTTCACGCTTCTTGATATCAAAAATTTTGTTGATGGCGTCTATATTTGTAGCATCACAACCGATTCCCCAGATTGTGTCTGTTGGATAAAGGATGGTGCCACCGGATTTTAATATTTGTATGATGTTTTCCATGATTCGAATTTTATTTATATTCTGATAGATTTTCAACTATATAGGGATTTCTTGACGAAAAAACTATTGCTTCATAATCTCCAACATTTTTAAGAGTATCGCTCAGATAAACAATTTTTTTTATCTTATAATTTCCAAATTCAAATGTTATATGTCCTCTTTTCACACCTTTAAAATAGGAGATTTTTTCAATTTTTGCCATTTTTTCAACACCATAATAAGCCAAATCTGTTTTTTCAATAAAATTTACAATTTGATAAAACAAAAAAATGAGTATCATAAGCACAGGGAAAGCGAACGCTGAAAACATCGTTTTAAATTTCTTTGCTATTTCAATTCCTTTTGTTTCATAGAAAAAACCACTGCTAATTAATTTGAACGGTGAGACAAAACCAACTTCCTGCAGAGTTTTAAAAATTATCTTGCCAGCAATTAACGTACTTAAATAGCCTATTCCAATCCAACATATCATTGTAGCAAGTACAAGGATAAAAAATTCGGCGGAGTTATAATCTATTCGCCACCAAAAATTGTACGCTAAAAGAAATGAAGCCACAATAAACAAAATTGAAAACAGTGAATATTGCATTGAAATTGTAAAATTACTATTCATTATTACATATTAAATCTTTCTTGCATATTTACATTTCCGGCAAATATCTTTCCTCCACAACATTCAAATGATGAATATTATGACCAACAATCAATTGACAAATCGTTTCTACAGAAATTTCGTTTCCATTGGCTGTTCCGATATTTTTTAAAATTGATAGATCTAAATTCTCCAATAAAATCTGAGAAGACTGTCTTACCAACTGATACTCCTTCAATAAAGATTCTAAACTTCTATCATTGGCAAAAGAATTGGCAGCATAATTTTCCTCATCAAAACCCGGCAATTCAGATTTTTCATCTCTAGCAAATGCTAAAATTCTGTATTGAAAAACTCTTTCCGTATCTGACAAATGAAGCAAAACTTCTTTTAAAGTCCATTTTCCTTCTGCATAAGCGAATTTCGATTGCTCTTCCGTTAAATATGAGAAAAGTGAAATGGTTTTTTCACCTACGAATTTCAACTCTTCCAACCAATTTTCAGATGGAATTAAATCTAAATATCTCTGAATATATTTTTGAAAATCTGACATATTAATAGTAGTAATAAGTGATTGGTAATGAGTAATTATAAAAATTTACAATTTCACGATTGACAATTATTTATTTGACCATTCGTAGAAATTCACTTCATCGTACAATTCAAACCCGCAACTTGGATAAAGCTTGTTTCCGATGTCGTTTGATTTTCCGGTTTCCAGTAAAATTCCGCACGCATCTGAACTTGTGCAGACTTTTTTAGCTGCATCAATCAGTTCTTTTGAAAAACCTATTCCTCTGTAATTTTCATTGACAAAAAGATCATTTAACAACCAATATTTTTTCATTCTTGTGGAAGAAAATAAGGGATATAATTGAACAAAACCAACTAAAATTCCATCAGTTTCAGCAACATAAATTTCAGAATCCTGTTTTTCAATTCTTTCTTTAAGAAAATTCTCTGCAGAAGGAATATCAGATTCTTTATGATAAAAAACTCTGTATTGATCAAATAATTCTGATAATTGGCTTAGATCATTAATTGATGCTCTTCTTATATTTTCCATATCAAATTCAATTAAAAATAAACATCCGCTGAAAAAACGGATGCTTATGATTTATTATTTTAAGAAAATGCTCTTTCCAGATCTGCGATCAGATCTTCCGCATCTTCGATCCCGACACTTAGACGAACTAAATCATCGGTAATTCCCAATTCTGCACGTTTTTCAGCAGGAATTGAAGCGTGAGTCATCAGAGCAGGATGATTTGCCAGAGATTCTACTCCACCTAAAGATTCTGCTAAAGTGAACACTCTTACTTTTTCTAAAAATTTAACGGCATCTTCTTTTTTACCAGATTTGAAAGTGAAAGAAACCATTCCTCCAAAATCTTTCATCTGGGATTTTGCCAATTCGTATTGCGGGTGAGATTCCAATCCCGGATAAATTACCTGAGCAACCGCTGGATGCGATTCTAGATATTTTGCGACAGCCATTCCGTTTTCTGAATGTCTCTGAACTCTTAAAGCTAAAGTTTTTATCCCTCTCAAAACCAAATAAGAATCGTGAGGTCCTAAAATTCCGCCACTTGCAAATTGTATGAAGTGAAGTTTTTCTCCCAATTCAGCATCTTTGGCGATCAAAGCTCCTGCAATCACATCAGAATGACCTCCTAAATATTTTGTTGCTGAGTGCATCACAATATCTGCTCCTAAATCGATTGGTCTTTGAAGATATGGCGTTGCAAAAGTATTATCAACTGCAACAAGGATATCTTTTCCTTTTGCAATTTCTACAACCGCTTTAATATCAACCAGTTTCATTAAAGGATTGGTCGGTGTTTCAATCCAGATCAGTTTTGTTTTATCAGTAATGACGTCAGCGATTTTTGAAGCATCATCAAAATTCACGAAAGTAAATTTCAACTGATATTTTTCGAAAAGTCTGGTGAACATTCTGTACGTTCCACCATATAAATCATCAACTGCTACAACCTCATCACCAGGATTTAATAATTTCAAAACACAATCAATCGCAGCCAAACCAGAACCAAAAGCTAAACCTCTTGCTCCGTTTTCGATGCTTGCCAAAGAATCTTCCAAAGCCTGTCTCGTAGGATTTGCCGCTCTCGAATATTCGTATCCTGAATGTACTCCCGGACTTTTCTGAGCAAATGTTGACGTTAAAAAAACTGGTACATTCACAGAACCTGTTGCAGATTCGTGATGTTGACCTCCGTGTATAACTTTTGTATTAAAATTCATTTTTTTATATTTTTTGTTGGAAGTTGGATGATGGAAGCCAGATTTTATCATAAGCTCCCAATATCTGGTCTTCGAACATTGTTTAACTATTTATATTTGTCTTTCCGTAAGATTTATTCAAATACAGCAATTTTGAAAGAGCTTCTTTTTTTCATATGATAATCTCTTTGAAGAGAAAGTCTTTTTCCATACTTCAAATCATGTATTACAAATAGTAAAAAGAGGTGAAATGAAGTTTTTTGTTTTATTCTATCAGAGATAATTTCTTCTTTGATGGTTTCATTACTATCGTTCACATATTCAATTTCTAAAAACTCCTCAATTCCTTCATTATCTTGAAAAGAGTATTTCCATGATACAATTTCCCAAGGAATTATTCTGGTGTAATGTTTAAGATGTTCATTTTCAAATTTCAAGATACTATAACTTTCATTTTTCACAAAAAAATATTCTGACGGAATTTTATTCTCTGAAATAAAGGCCTTACAATCTAAGTTTTCAATAAACTCTTCAATTTCTTTTTTAGTGAAATTATCGTGAATATTATATTTCTTGTCACCGAAATATTCTCTAAAAAAAATATAGCTGATGATGTTTTTTTTATCCTTAAAATATCTGCGAGCAAATAATTTTTCAAACAAAGAAATCAAAGCAATGTAAAAAATGATAATTCCTACAAACCAGGCAATTTTATAAGAAGTCAGATTAAAAATGACAATAAAAATGATGTCTAAGATAAAAGCAAGAAAAAAAGAAATATGATTTATTCTATTTTTAAGTCTTACATATTTAAAAAAATCCTGCAGCAAAAACATCTTACATCTTAATTGCCGATTTCACTGCAAATTCTTCTGCAATCTGCTCAATCCATGCAGCAACATCATCTTCTCCTGTTGCTCTCTGGTAAGTACTTCCCAATGAAACGAAAATCTGATGCATAAACATTTTCATTTGATCAACTGGCATATCTTTCGTCCAAAGATCGATTCTTAAAGCTTCGGATGTTTTTTCGTCCCAAACGGAAATCATTACTGCTTTTGTTTCTTCTTTTTCTACTCCGCCATCTGCAGCGTTCCAGGTCATCAATTCCGGAATGTGGTTTTCATCCAGCTCTACATCTATCGTTATTTGAGTCTTTCTCATTTTTTCTATTTTTTCTAAACTTTATTATTTTTAAGCATTAATTTTGAGAGATCTGCACTTCTTGAGTCCATTTTCCAACTTCCTGCTTTTATTCTTCTAATTTCGGTTTGTAACCTGCTTCATTAAAAATTTGAGTGGCATCCATTTTCAGGAAATCAACCAATTTTGTATCTGGTTTTTTCTTGAAATATTCTCTGCAAATCTGCCATCCTGTAAAAATCCCTACCATCGGAGACGAATTGTTATCAATCTCCGTATAAAATTTTGAAAACGGACCAGGAGTGATAAAACGTTCTGCCAATCTGTGATCGTCGCCAAAAATGAGATTATTTTCAACAAAATAATTATAAATATTGGCTTCATTTGCAGAAGACCAGTCGTATTGCTCTTTGGTGTAATCCATTTTAAGGTAATCAGGAGTTTCAGGTAAAAATGCATCCTGTAACATCATAATCTTACCGTTATACACCAATAAATCAATAAATTTCTGACTGTCGCCTTTATAAGGAACAATATTTTCAGCAAACATTCTTGATACTTTAGGAACGATATTACTTGGATTCATTGATTTCTGAAAATACAATTCCAAGCCTTTGTAATTCGCATTTTTATCTCCCATGAAACCGGAAATATCGATGAACAGAAAATTGGTTTTTTCGTCATATAAAAGAGGATCCTGAATCATCTGCAAAGCCGATGAAAATAAAAAAACTTTCGGACTCTTAAATTGTGGAAAATAAAATTTAATATGAGAAAACAAATCCTGAAGTTCGTTCTGTAATTTCTTCTGATCAATTTTAGCAATCGCTTCTTTATAAATTTTTATCTCTTGCGCGTCTGCTCTTCTTTTCCCAAAATCTTCATCAGGAACAGTCCCCTGAAACCACGGAAATTTTGCGGTAAATTGCTCCAAAGGAACATTCTGATCGTAAAATTCTTTTGATATATCGGTCATTTCTACCTTTTCGGCAGGATTTTTTATTTCAACTTTCCATTCAGTTTCCTGCTCTTTTTTACAAGAATTCAAACTTAAAACTAAAAGGCATGAAAGTGCGGCAATTCTAAAAATCTTCATTATTTTTACATGAAATTTGAGTTTACAAAAATAAGGATATAAATACAAACTCATGCTGAAAAACGAATATTTTGTAGTTTTAAAACCTGTTTTAAAATGAAAATAAAAAACTTGCAAAATCAAACATGAAACTGGAAACCGAAAGACTCATTCTCAGAAAATTAGAAGATCACGATGCAGAACGTATGTTTCTTCTCGATTCTAATCCTGAAGTAATGAAATATATCGGTATTCCAACTCTTTCAAAACTTGAAGAATCAAAAAAGGTTATTCAAATGATTCAGCAGCAATACCAAGATAACGGATTGGGAAGATTGGCCGTCATCGAAAAGGAGTCGGGACTTTTGATTGGCTGGAGCGGACTGAAATTATATACCGGAGAAATCAACGGTTACCAAAATTTCTATGAATTAGGCTACAGATTTCTTCCTGAAAGTTGGGGAAAAGGTTATGCTTTTGAATCTGCAAAAGCTTCGTTGGATTTTGGGTTTAATGATTTACATATTGAAATCATTTACGCTTATGCTCATCAAGAAAACGCTGCGTCCCATAATGTTTTAACCAAATTAGGTTTCGAAAAAACAGGTGAATTTACCGAACCAGACGGAATTTGTTTTTGGTACGAATTAAAAAAAGAAAATTTTAAATTATAAAAAAGAAATAAACAATGCAGACAAAAAAAGTAATCGATCATATCGTACAATGGCTGAAAGATTATGCTGTAAAAGCAAATGTAAAAGGATATGTAATCGGAGTTTCGGGCGGTGTAGATTCGGGAGTTGTTTCTAAGCTTTGTGCAATGACCGGGCTTGAAGTTCTGCTTCTGGAAATGCCAATCCGTCAGAAAGAAGATCAGGTAAACCGTGCACAGGATCACATTGAAGATTTAAAGAAAAAATTTCCGAACGTTCAGGGAAAGACAATCAATCTGACTCCTGTTTTTGAAAGTTTTGAAAACATTGTTCACGATCACGTAGAAGGTAGATGGAGCAATAATCTTGCGCTGGCAAACACAAGATCACGTTTCAGAATGTTGAATCTTTATTATTTCGGACAACTTCACGGACTTTTAGTTTGCGGAACAGGAAATAAAGTGGAAGATTTTGGAATTGGTTTTTATACTAAATATGGCGATGGCGGCGTAGATGTTTCTCCAATAGCCGATCTTTATAAAACTGAGGTGTACCAATTAGCAAAAGATTTAGATCTTATCGAAAGTATTCAGAATGCGATTCCTACAGACGGACTTTGGGATGCGGAAAGAACCGATGAAGATCAAATTGGTGCAACTTATCCGGAACTGGAAAAAATTCAGAAAGAATACGGTACAAAAACTGCCGAAGAATACGAAGGAAGAGATAAAGAAGTATTTTTGATTTTCGACAGAATGCACAAAGCTGCTCAACATAAGATGGTTCCGATTCCGGTTTGTGATATTCCAGAAGAATGGAGAGGATAAGGTGAATTTTGCTTTGCAAATGAATTGTCAATCGTGAATTTTGCAATTCGATTATAAATCAAATTGCCAATTCAATAACGCAGTTAAATTAACCATTGACTATAAAGCTATGAATACTAAAATCCGTTCTTTATTTTTCGCCTGTCTCGGACTTCTTTTCGGAATGTCGGTGATGTATATCTACAATAATTTCATTGCGGAGAAAAAAACTCAAACTACAATTTCTCAAACATCAAATAACTATGATTACTTTGAAAATGTAAGTGAAATTACAATCATTACTGAATCTAGGTCGATTATTGAATATGTGAAAAAGAATCATAAGCTTCCCAAATTTTACATCACTAAAAACGAAGCAAAAAGACAAGGATGGGATCCTTCAAAGGGAAATCTCTGTGAAGTTCTTCCCGGAAAAGCAATTGGCGGAGATCATTTTAGCAATCGTGAAAAAAAACTTCCAATCGGAGTGCAATATTTTGAAGCAGACGTAAATTACACTTGTGGAAACAGAAACAGTCACCGTATTGTTTATACTAAAAATGGTGAGGTGTATTTAACTCAAGATCATTATAAAAGCTTTGAAAAAAAGTAGAACTATGCTTACCAAAAATAAATTATTAAAACTATGAATACAACATACATCGACTTTACAGACATTGGAGATTACGAAGATTTCTATGCTCATCTGAAAGAAAAAATAAAACTTCCGGATCATTTTGGGGACAATCTTGATGCGCTTTCGGATGTTATTTCTGGTGAACTAAAAATGCCGCTTCATATTGAGTTTGTAAACTTAAGCGTTGATCAGCTGGAAATTTTTGAAGATCTGCTGACCACTTTAGAAGATGCAGAAGATGAAGTAGAAGATTTTACATTTTCATATTTCCTTGAGCAGTTCGAAGATGAGGATGAAGAAGAAAGCGAAGAAGAATAACTTTCAAATTTCATAAAAAATAAACCGCAAAATCAAATTTTGCGGGGTTTTATCTTTAATAAATAATTTTATTTTCCTAAAACTTCAGAAATAGGATTTCCTACATTTCCGCTTGGAAACTGAATGTGCAATAACGCCGAAACCGTCGGTGCGATATCTGTCATAAAATATGGTTTATTGCTTTCACCATGATTGATTCCCCATCCCATAAAAACCAAAGGAATATGTGCGTCATAAGAATTCCAGACGCTGTGTGTAGTTCCTGTTTTTGCGTAAGTCGGAAGCATAGAATCGTGTGAAATCAACTGAATATCACCACTTCTCTGTCGGTTGATTCCGTTGATGATTCTCTGCTTGATTGGTTCTGGAATTGATGATTCCTGTATTTTTGTTGTAGAAACTGCATACAAAATAGTCGGATCTTTTTCCAATTCCTGAATTGCAAATTCTTTGATACTTTCAAGCTCAAGTTTGTTATCTCTCATCAATTTTCTGTCGAAATAAATCTGATAATTATCGACTCCGTTGATTAATTTATCAACTCCGAATTTATCTTTTAATTTTTGATTTAAATCTTTCTCCATCCCTTCACCGAAAAATCCTGTTGTGATTTTATGTTCCTGCAGAAAACCTACAGAATGCGCTCCACCGTGATCGGCAGAAAGAAAAACCGTATACTGACCTTTTCCAACTTTTGAATCTAAATAATTAAAAAATTGAGCTAAATCCTGATCTAATCTTAAATAAACATCTTCAACTTCAATAGAATTTGGTCCAAATTTATGACCCGCATAATCTGTTGATGCCAAATTGATCGCCAAAATATCGGTAATCTGATCCTGACCCAGATTTTCACCTTCTACAGAAGCTTCAGCCAGTTTTAAAGTTAAAGTATTTCCGAAAGGTGTATAACGGATGTTATCTTTTTTAGCCTGATAATCTGCCTGCAAATTGGTGTACGGAAAAGTTGGTGTTTTTGCACTTCCCAAAAGTCCTTCCCACGAAGAATTGTCGGGCGAACTTTCTGTGTATTGATTGATAGGAAGCAAAGTATTCCAGCCGTTGGCAACCAATTTATCCGGTAAATTTTGTGCGTTGAAAGATTTCATCCATTGAGGCAACTCATTCATATAATAAGAACTTGTGATAAAATCTCCCGAAGAATCATCAAACCAGAATGCTCCGTTCGGAGTATGACCTGCAGGAAGAATCGAGGCTCTGTCTTTTAGAGAAACTCCAATTACTTTTCCCTGAAAATTGGTTGCCAGTCTCAATTCATCAGTCACTGTTGTTGACCAAAGATTTCTGGGCGAATGGCTTCCAACTCTTGCATTTGTAGTTCCTACTGGCTGCACACTTTCGTCTGTTGTACAATAAACATTTTTACCGGTTTCTTTGTCTGTCCAGTCATTTCCGGCAATCCCGTGAATGGCAGGAACAGAACCTGTATAAATTGAAGTATGTCCCAAAGCAGTAACTGTAGGAACATAAGGAATATGAACATTATTTAGAGAATATCCTTTATTGAGAAGTCTTTTGAAACCATCGTTTCCAAATTTGCTGTAAAAACGGTAGAGATAATCCCAACGCATCTGATCTACGACCAAACCAACGACCAATTTTGGTCTTTCTACCTGAGAATTTTTATTTTTTTGAGCACTGATTGTAACCACCGACATAAAACATGCTGCAGCAATCGTAATTTTCTTAAGCATCGAATAACTTTTTTTGTGATGACAAATTTACGGGTTTTGAAAGTTTTGGAATGTGAAATTTTATTTAAATTTGAGAAGTTAGCTTTCAGCTTAGATTACAGCTGAAAATAATTCCAAATCAATAAAAATTACCTAAACCTACATTTTGATATGAAAAGAAGCTTCTTTTTATTATTGTTAGTTTTATTTCAGCAAAACCTTTTCGCTCAAAAAGATCAATATTATAATTTCATCAAAACATGGAATTTCATTAAATATTACCATCCCGATGTTGCAAGTGGAAAAATTGATTCCGACAGTTTGTTTTTAGTTAAAATCAAAAGCATTGATTCTAAAGATGATTTTAATTCTGTCATTGAAAAGCTGTCACAAAATTTAAATAAAAATCTCACAACTCTTGCTCCGATTGAAACATCAAAAGATGTTTTAACAAAAAATCAGAATTTCGATTGGTTCCAGAAAAATGGGAAAATAAGTTCTGAAAACAAAGCTTTATTAAATTCTGTTTATAATCACCGATACAATTTTGAAATTTTAAAAGAAGAAAAATCCGTAAATGATGAGAAGAAATATTCATTCCCAAAAAATGAAAATCTTCCGGTTGAATATCGTTTGCTGACGTTGGCGAAAATTCAGGGGATTGTTGATTATCTTTTCCCGCACAAATATATTATGGATAAAGGGTTTGATGATTTTTTCAAGAAAAGTTTAGAAGAAAATTCAAAAATAAATTCAAGAAAAGATTTTGAAATTATATTGGCGAAATTGGTTTCTAAATTTAAGGACAGCCATGCATTTAGTTTTTATAAACAATTGAATTACAGAAAAGAAATTTTCCACGGCAGTTATCTTGCACCGTATGATTTTCAGATTGTTGACGATCATATTTTGGTTACAAAACTTATTTTTCCTGAAATTTGCTCGAAAGCTCAAATCAATGTTGGGGACAAAATCATTGCTATAAACGGTAAAACTATTCCTCAAATCATTAAAGAAAAAGGAGAATTATTATCGACTTCCAATACAGAAAAATTGATATTTGTCCTGTCAAAATATGAAAACAATCTCATCTGGATTGGCGATCTTAGGCATAGGGATTTAGAAGTAAAATCAGCGAGAAGCAATAAGAAATTCTCTACAAAAATTGACATGATTGATCCTTCCGATAAGGAAAAATATGATTTGATTGTTAATTATTTACAGGATAAAATCACGAAAATAGAAAACCGTAAAATTGATCATCAAGATGTTGCTTTTTTTAAAGTTAGCAAAACTTTCGGCTTTATCAATAAGGTAGATGATGATAAAATAGATGCCGTTATGGACAGCATTTTGAGCAATGCCGCACAAAAGAAAGCCATCGTCTTCGATATGAGAGCATATCCGGACTGGGGCGGGTTCTTTTTTCATTATCTTTACAAATACTTCTCTACTGTTGAAAATTATTTTGGAAAGTACTATCAACCGAACTTGAAAAATATCGGAACGTTTACTTATAAAGATCAAAGTATCACTTATTTTCCTTCAATTCCTGAAAAAACAGTCCATAATTATAAAGGAAAAGTTTTCATTCTCGTCAATCCCGATACAAGAAGCGCAAGTGAATGGTATTCGATGAGTCTGCAGAAAATCTTTCCACAATCGCTAACAATTGGTCAGCAAACTTCAGGTGGAGATGGTGATTTGGTAAAGGTTAATCTTCCTGGTGATTATCTTTTAGAGTTTACCGGGAACGGAATTTTCTACCCTGACAATTCTCAAACGCAGCAAACAGGAATCAGAATTGATGAACTAATTAAATATAAAGATCAGGATTTTCTTGAAGGTCGGGATCTTGAATTTGAGAGAGTTTTGGATCAAATGAAATAATCCTAAAATTAATTGACAAAAACTATAAAAGATATTTGAAAATTAATTTTGTACTAATTAGTACAATTACATATCTTTGTCTCATCAAAATAAAAAATGGCAGGAAGACCCAAAATATTTGACGAAAATCAGGCAATTGAAAAAGCGACTGAAGTTTTTAGAAACAAAGGCTACGATACAGCCTCTGCAGATGAATTGTTGAGTGCAATGGGAATCGGGAAAGGAAGTTTTTATTTGGCATTCAAAGGCGGAAAACAGGAATTGTATGTAAAATCTATCGAACAATTTTCTGAAAATTTTTATAAAATATTATCTGAAGGTATTGAAAAATCTGAAAACGGGATTGAATTCATCAAACAGTTTTTTTTAAGTCAGGCCTACTCTACCGAATGCGAAAAAGAAAGAGGATGCTTTTTGGGAAATTCACTCGTTCAGTTATCTGAAAAAGATGCACAGACAAAGAAAGTTTCTGTCAAAATCATGAGAAATTTACAACAGCTTTTTGCCGGAGTCATTGAAAAAGCACAGAAAAACAATCAAATTAAAACCAAAGAAAATCCTGAAATTCTTGCGTGGCATTTAACCAATTTATGGAACGGAATTCACGTTACAAGACGCCTTGAAAGTTCTCCGGAAGTTCTTAAAAGCCTTATTGAAATTAATTTAAAATTACTCGATTAAAATTTTTTTATCTTATTTTGTACCAAATAGTACAATATTAAACATCAATTTAAACATTTTAAAAAAAACATTATGAACATTACAAACAACACCATTTTGATTACCGGAGGAGGATCTGGAATCGGTTTAGAAATCACAAAAGCATTAAGCGTTACCAACAAAATCATCATCGTTGGAAGAAACAAAGAAAAATTGGATGCAGCTGCAAAAGATCTGGAAAACATTTTCACCATTCAAGCCGATATAACCAATGAAAGCGACGTCAACAGATTGTACGAAGAAGTAAAAACGACTTTCGGAGAACTGAATATTCTGATCAACAATGCCGGAAATGCATATGTTTACAATATTGCAAACGATGGAAACGCCCATGATAAAGCTTTGGCAGAATTTACAACCAATTACTTTGCACCAATCAGACTGACAGAAAAATTTCTTCCTTTATTGAAAGAACAAAACGAAGCTGCCATCGTCAACGTTTCATCGATTGTCGGATTGGTTCCCGGTGCATATCTTCCCACCTATTCAGATTCAAAGGCAGCACTGCATTCTTACACACAAGTTTTAAGACATGAATTGGCAAAAGAGACTAATGTAAAAGTTTTTGAATTAATGCCACCATTAGTCAATACCGATTTCTCTGCTGAAATCGGAGGAAAAGAAAACGGAATTCCGCCTTCAGATGTTGCCAATGATTTGGTAAAAGCTCTTCAGGAAAATAAATATGAAGTTCGTGTAGGAAATACAGAATCACTGTATCAGAATTTCTTTGCAGGAACGGAAGGTGCGTTTAGCGCTTTTAATTCATAATGACAGAATCATACTGCCATTTCATTTGGTAACTTTTATTATATCAATTTCATAGACGAGTCAGCGTAATTTTTTGCGCTGGCTTTTTCTTTCCATAGTATATAATACACAGTTATTATTTTTTATTAAATTTATTTTCTGAAAACTAAATAAATTTATACATTTGCAAACCTAAAAATCACTTAGGCAAGAAAACTTAAATATCTATCGTGCGCACTATAAATATTTAAAATAACAACAACAAAAATGAGAAAAATTAGAATTTTAAAAATTGCCTTATTAGGCATTTTCGCATTTACTATTTCATGTAGTGATGAATTACTAAATACAACAGTAGATAATAGTGCCATTGTCGAAGGAACTTTAAAAAACGGTAGACTTTTCTTTCCTAATAAAGAATCTTTAAATGCAACCTTCAAAGAACTTAAAAGTAAAAATCATAAGTACGTTGATCAATATGTGAAAGAAAAAGGTATAGAATCTTTAGTACCTATTATCAATGAGAACAGTGAACAGCAGGTTATTGAATTATTGAAGAAAAGAAAAACAAATTATCTCGCAAAAAATGCTTCAAGAGTTTCCGGGGAAATAAGTCCAGTATTAGATCAAGACATTTATGAAGATTTAGATGATTTGGAAGAGATTGTTGGGGATGAAACTTTTGCAGCCATGCTGAATGGTAGTGCTGAAATACAAGTAGCAAATAACATCTATAAATATACTGATGTTGGATTATTTGTTACAGAAGAACAAAACTATAATAATTTAGAAACTTATCTTGAGGTTAGACAAATTTCTTCAAATCTTCTGGAACCTACTGAGCCTCAATTTAGAGAAGATTTTCTTGCGGGTAAAATTGGAGGTGAATTACAAACACTTCAAAATACCAACAATAAAATTAACTATTTTATTTCACAATCTATCTATCCAACTGACGAAACTAATCCTGTTGGTAGCAGTCCAGCAACTTTATACCCTGGAGGAGGATATAGTGGAGGGAGCACGGTTGGGGGAAGTACTGGTGGAGGAAGTACTTCTACTCCTGCTGTAGAACCGTCATTTGCTAGTATTGTAGAGGGGTTAAAAGTTGGTGATATAAGAAAACCATTGCTAGGTAACATTTTTGGTAAAACTTGGGAAACAGATGATAAATATGAAAGTAAAAGAAGAGTGAAAGTTAAGTTTTATTCGCAAAATCTTTATCTTGTATATGCAATCGGATGTAAAGTAAAACATCAATATAAAGGATGGACAGGAATTTGGAGAGGTGAAAACGCTGATCAATTAGGGATTGGAGTAAATTCCATAAAATGGACATTTAGCCACCCTGTGAATATGAGCTCACCTGCAGGAGTTCCTAAACAAGCCTATTGGTTTGGGAGTAATGCGTATTTTAGTTCAGCTAGCGGAATAACATTTAGTTTTTCACAAAATCAAAATATACCTTCTTTGCCTTTCGCCTCTCAATTAGACGGTGTTATACAATTTGTTGTTGATCAAAGTGGTTTAACTGAACAACAATTAGATAAATTATTTTGGGAAAATGCATGGAAACAGGCAAATCAGTTTCTTGAAGGTCAAAATAAAAAGCTAAATAGAGTTGCTTTCATAGTAGATTCGTATAATGCTTCTTATGTGAAATATTACGATTTCAGTCAAGTTGAAAATAACCAAGACGTGATTGAAAGAATTTTTGATTGGGGAATTGCTACTCCACAATTTACATATACCTTTGGAGGAGGAACGGGTAATGGTGTTGCTGTTACAAGCTATAATTGGAATTTTTCTAAACCAACAGCTGTTAATGTTAATATGTACGGAATTGCAAAGAAAAATGGTGGTTGGCATGGAGCTAAGTTAATCATTGATTAAGAAATTATGAAATTATGAAATATATATTGCTTTTATTTTTAATAATACTTACATCTTGTACTTCAGAAGAAAATCTAAATCTACAGGAAAACTCCAAATTTCAAGGGAACTATATTGGAGTTTTTAATGGTAGTGTATCAGGTAAAATTTCCTTCAAAGTATCAGATACAGGCAATTTAGAAGGTTCTGTTGAATATGATAATGCTACTGCTTCTGAAAATTTGTCCGGGTACGTTCCAATAAGTGGAAAATTTGATGCATCTACTAAGAGTGGTTTAAATTTCTTTGGCTATCTAAATGACTTGACAATAAATGCAAAATGGACAAAAGGTAATTCTACAGGTGATTGTATCTTAAATAAAAAATAATAGTATGAATAAAATATTTCTAATTTTGATAGGGACAATTAGTTATTCATTACATGCACAAAATGTAAGTGGCGAAAAAGAATCTTTTCTAGGCGTACAAGCTGGTTTTTTTGGTGCAAATATATATTATGAAAAAAATATTTCTGAAAGTTTTGCAGTAAGAGGAGATATTGAATTTTCACCAAGTATTTGGGGTGGAGATCTTTATAGTAAAACAGGATTTGCAGTCACACCGGAAATAAAAATAGCACCAAAATGGTATTATAATATGAGCAAAAGACAAGAAGCCTTAAAAAATACTAAGAATAACTCTGCAGATTACATAACAGCAAATTTTAGCTATATACCTAACTTATTTGTCATTTCTAATGTTGATGAAATTACGGTTAACCCAATGCTGTCGGTAGTTCCGACATGGGGCTTAAGAAGAAATTTCTTGAATAATTTTAATTATGAAATTCAGGCTGGATTGGGTATTGGAAAAATATTAAAACCAAATTATGATCTGCAGACTGTTTTAAATATCAGCTTTAAAGTCGGTTATGATTTTTAATTAACAGATAATCTCTTTTGAGTTATATATCATTGAAAATACCAGAGCAAATATTTGCTCTGGTATTTTTAATTAATGATTACTAAGAAAGTCGCTATAAATATTTTGAATGATTATTGAAAACTTAAAACTTTGTGATTCCATCATTTTTAACATCTTGCAAATAATTTTTCTTTATAAACATATCTCTGAATGAGGGAAAAACTTAAGCAAATAAATTTCTAGCGAGAGAAAATATTTGTACAGAACTTTAATTAAGCACAATCCTTACAAACTCCCGTCAAAATACAATTCACATTTTCTACCTGATAACCTTGAGGTAAAGAAAACTGCACCGGAACCGGAAGACATTCTATAGTCTGACAATTGGTGCATCGAAAGTGAAAATGATGATCTGCGAGTTTCTTTTCTTCACATTTGATGCAGACTGCAAAATACTGTTTGCCATCCTCAGCAACGATCCGGTGCAGAATTCCGTCTTCGCAAAAACGGTTGAGCACCCGATAAATCGTTGCGCGATCAATATCTACTTCAATATTTTTCTCGATTGTATCCTGACTCATTGCTTTTCCGGCATTGGTAAGTAATGATAAAACAGCTTCTTTTGTAGGAGTACTTCTTCTTTTCATTTTATTAATGCGATAATGTTGCAATAATAAAAAATTGTATTAACTTTGGCAAGTAATTTTAGGAAAATTTGAACTTAATGAAGTCGATTTTAATTTAATTCTAACAAAAGAGATTTAAAATATGAGCGAAACCAAACTATTTGACGTTATCATCATCGGCGGAAGTTACGCAGGATTATCTGCTGCAATGTCTTTAGGAAGATCTTTAAGAACTATTTTGGTCATTGATAACGGAAAACCATGCAACATCCAGACTCCACATTCTCATAATTTTTTGACACAGGACGGTAGTTCTCCTTCTGAAATTTCAACTTTGGCAAAAAATCAGGTTGAAAAATATCAAACAATTGACTTTTATGATGGGAAAGCGATTTTAGCTAGAAAAACTGATTTCGGATTTGAAATTACAACCGAAAATAGAGAGAAATTCAACTCGAAAAAGCTGATTGTTGCTACAGGAATTGTAGATCAGGTTCCAGACATCAAAGGCTTTAAAGAATCTTGGGGAATCTCACTTATTTACTGTCCGTACTGTCATGGTTACGAATTTAAAGGTAAGAAAACAGGAATTATTGCAAATGGCGACCGTGGTTTTCATATTATCTCTTTGGTAAATAATTTAACAAAAGACCTAACGATTTTTACTCAGGGAAAAGCTATTTTCAACGATCAGCAACATGAAAAATTGAAAAAAAATAATATTCAAATCATTGAAACTGAGATTAAAGAATTGAAACATCAAAATGGAATGGTCGAAAGCCTAATTTTATCTGATGGCAAAGTTTTGAATTTTGACGTGATCTATGGTCCTTCTCCCTTTACTCAGCAATCAGACATTGCCGAATCTTTAGGTTGCGAAATGACAGAAATGGGTCATATCAAAATAGATCAATTCCAAAAGACGAATATTACAGGATTATTTGCATGTGGTGACAATTCTAGTGCGATGCGTTCGGTTGCAAATGCCGTTTATACGGGAAATGCTGCTGGTGCAATGGTGAACGCTGAACTGGTATCTGATTGTTTTTAAAATAAGAATAGATTATTCGATCAATTTTGTAGATTTGAACAGTTATATCAAATCTCAATGAATAAAATTTTCCTGTTTTTAATTTTCGTCATCGTTTTAAAGCTCAATGCGCAGAATCAGAGATTCATCTACGAATATAAATATGTTCCCGATTCTACAAAAGTTGACAGCGTTTTAACCGAAAATATGCGTCTCACAATTTTCAAAGATCATTCTGAATTTCTGAGCGAAATGAAAGCTAAGAGAGATTCTGCCATTGTAAAATCTTCACAGAAAAACAATGGCAAAATTGGCACAGACCTTTCACCGGGAAATATTAAAACTTTTGTTTGGAAAAATAAAAATAATAGCAAAAACTACTCGACAGAATTTGTTGGAATGGAATCTTATAAAGTAACCGATGAAACTGATTTTAACTGGACATTAATTGATGAAACAAAAAAGATTCAAAACTATAATTGCCAGAAAGCAATTTTAAAATTTGGCAGGCGAGAATGGACGGCCTGGTTTACAACAGAATTGCCATTTCAGGATGGTCCGCATATATTCTGCAAACTTCCGGGTTTGATTGTGACTATTGAAGATTCAAAAAAACATCATTCTTTTCAACTCATCGCCAATTATAAAACCAATGATGGCACTTCTGTTATGAAAGCATTTCATTTATTAAAAAACTATAAGGTCAATAGGAAACAGTTTAATAAAAAGTGGAACGATTTCAGGAAAAATCCGATCAGTGCAAACGAACAGTTTTTGCTGATGAATCCACAAATTACTCAATTCAAATCCTATGATGAAAATGGGAATGAAATGGATGCCAATGCATTAAGAAAAGCAGGAACGGAAAAGGCTAAGAAAAATTTAGTTAAAAACAACAATTTTCTTGACCTTGAATTGTATAGATAATTAGCAAAACTGATTATTAAATCAAACTAAATGAATGTCCTAAAAGACCATATCAACAAAACAATTTCCCTGACCGACGAAGAATTTTCAGTTGTTGAGTCATTTTTCACGAAACAACATATTAAGAAACGCGAAATGATTATTAGTGAAAATGATCAGGTTAACCACGTTTATTTCATTGTTTCAGGTCTTCTAAAACTTTTTTATACCGATGCTGAAGCTAAAGAACACATCATTTCTTTTTCCATGGAAGATTGGTGGGAAAGTGATTATGCAGCATTTTACACTCAAACAAAGGCAACTCAGTCATTGCAATGTCTTGAAGATACAATAGTTTTAAAACTTTCCTTTGACGATTATCAGCAACTTCTTAATCAGGTTCCAAAAATGACCGATTTCTTTCTAAAAAAAGCCATTGGTGGACATATTTCAAACCAAAGAAGAATCCTGTCATTGATGACCATGAGTGCAAAAGAACGGTATGAGCAATTTCTGAAATACTATCCTACACTTATCCAACGAGTTCCCAAAACTATTTTGGCTGCATATTTAGGCGTGTCAAGAGAAACTTTGAGCCGATTGTATTTAGAATCGGGTTTAAAAAGATCTAAATAGTGATGTAGATCACAGCATCAATTTTCAAACTCTGCCGAACTTTGTTCCATTAATTAAATTAAAATATTTCAAAATGGAAAAAAGAATCATCAACCCGTGGACATGGCAGGACGACAGAAATTATGCACAAGCTGTGGAAGTTAAAAATGCACAGAGCACACTTTACGTTTCCGGGCAAACTGCAATCGACGACAACGGAATTACTAGCGATGCCGATATGAGAACGCAGATCATCAAAACATTTGAAAATCTGGAAAAAGTAATTCTGCAGGCAGATTTTGAACTGAAAAATATTGTTCGTCTCAATGTTTACACGACAGATCACCCTGCGTTTTTCGAAAATTTTGACATCTGGCAAAACTGGATCACAAAGCATGGAATTCAGCAGGCAAGTAATGTAATTGAAGTCAAAACATTATTTGAAACGCTGAAAGTGGAGATGGAAGCGACGGTGGTGAAGTGATTTTTCTTTTGATAAAAATTTAATAGGGTTTACATATTGTTGGATAAAGAATAATTACATAAAAAACCGTCCCGAAAATTCGGGACGGTTTTCATTTATATAAATTTTAATAAAATTAAAACTTCAAATCACCATTCACTTCTCTAACCGCTTGTGCAGCTTCAGCAAATTTAGCTTTCTCTTCTTCAGTTAAAGAAATGTTTACGATGCTTTCAACACCGTTTTTCCCGATGATTGCAGGAACACCTAAACAGATATCGCTTTCGCCATATTCTCCGTCAAGCATTAATGAACAAGGGATCATTTTCTTCTGGTCACAAGCGATAGCCTGAACCATTACAGAAACTGCAGCACCCGGTGCATACCAAGCTGAAGTACCTAACAATTTAGTTAGTGTAGCTCCACCCACTTTAGTTTCGTCGATTACATATTTTTGTTTCGCATCATCCAAGAACTCAGTTACAGGAACTCCGTTTCTAGTTGCTTTGCTTAATAAAGGTAGCATTCCTGTATCACTGTGAGCAGCGATTACCATTCCGTCTACATCTGAGATTGGAGCTTCTAAAGCTTCAGCCAATCTGTATTTGAATCTTGCAGAATCCAAAGCACCACCCATACCGATGATTTTATGCTTAGGAAGACCTGAAGTTTTGTGCACCAAATAAGCCATTGTATCCATTGGGTTAGAAACCACGATGATGATTACTTCAGGAGAATTTTTTACTAAATTTTCAGTAACTTCTTTTACGATTCCCGCGTTGATACCGATTAATTCTTCTCTCGTCATTCCCGGTTTTCTTGGGATTCCGGAAGTGATTACCGCTACATGAGAACCTGCTGTTTTGCTGTAATCTCCTGTTGTACCTGTAATTTTAGTATCAAATCCGTTCAAAGATGCAGTCTGCATCAAGTCCATTGCCTTTCCTTCAGCAAATCCTTCTTTGATATCTACTAAAACTACCTCTGAACAGAAATCTTTCATTGCGATGTATTCTGCACAACTTGCTCCTACAGCACCTGCACCTACTACGGTTACTTTCATAATATTTACTTTTTTATTATTTATTTTGTTAGTTTTAATTTTTGCTTCCCAAATGTACAAATTCCCGAAAAATTGGGCAATCTTTCGGGAATTTTAATTATTATTTAAAGAAATTAATTAACGTTTAGTAAAAACGTATAAAGTTTTTTAGCTCCGGACAATACTTCGTTGTAGTTTTCTTCTGTCACTTCAGTATCCAAAACCTCTTTGAAGCTCTTCCACATTGGTCCTGTATTTTCCTGATAACATCCGAAAAAGTTGAAGGTTACCTCGTCAAAACCTTCCGTTTTAGAAAGCTGTTTTGCAATGACATTTCCACCCAGAGTAGAACCTTCAATCACATACATTGCTCCTAAAGCTTCATGTTCATTGGCAAATTCGAGATCGTGAGAAGCCGTTTGATTGTCTAAAGCTAAACTTAACAGATCTTTTTCAATCAAAGGAAGTTTTACTCTTTTATCCAAATGAAGTTTTTCAGAGAATTTATCGGAAAGACTGCTGAATATTTTGTCTTCACTATTAAGAAGCATCAAATAATTGGTATTGATGATTTTTTTGTAATCTTCTAAAGTGAAAGTTTTGCTGAAAATTTTATCAGAACTAAATAATTTTTCTGCTGCATCATGAAACTCAGCGGTGTTTTGTTTTAAATATTCAGAAACCATTTTTTGTTTAAAATTTTAAAGTTGTTTCACAAATTTAGGGTTTTGAAACGTTAAAATAAAACAAGTCCCATTAATACTGCTTTCATAATCTACATTTCCTCCAATTCGGTTCATAATTCGGTGAACGATTGAAAGTCCGATTCCGTTTCCTTTGAATTTTCGGGCATTATCCATCCTGTTGAAGATCTTAAACATTCTATGTTTTTCAGTTTCAGGAATTCCGATACCATTGTCGGTGATCTTGTAAATAACCTGCTCTCCGTCTTCCATACCCTCTATCAAAACTTCAGGTTGATCTTGCTTTGAAGAATATTTGATTGCATTATTGATGATGTTCAGAAAAACCTGATGCAACAACGTTTTATCCGCCAAAACACTCGGACATTCTTTGATAATCACAATACTGTTCGGACTGTCAAAGGTCAATTTTGCATTCTCTGTGATCTTCTCAATAGCTTGTTGCGTTTCCAGATTTTCGAGCTGAATCTCGCTGTGTTTTGCTCGGCTTAACTGTAGTACATCATTCATCATTTCAGCCATATTGTCGATTTCATCGATAATAGAACTGATCTTATGTTTATTTTTATCTGAAGTTTCAGAAAGGCTTTTCAGCAACATCTGTGCATTCAGCTTCATTACAGTTAATGGAGTTCCCAAATCATGGGAAATGGTGTATGAAAAACTATCCAATTCTTCATTTACCTTTTTAAGCTGCTCGTTGAGTCTTTTTATAGTAACATATTGTCGGTGGGAAGTTTCCAAAATCACATCCCGGATAGACTGTATAGCAATCTCATTTCTACTGCTCCATCTTCTTGAACTTCCTTTAATATCTTCTTTGAAAACCTCAAAAGACGTTCTTGGTGAGACAATATTTTTTTCTTCTCCGTTCTGAGAAAATACACCGATTTTCTTTTCAGGATTTCCTGCCCAGTTGATATGATCGTCAAATTCTTTTCTGAACCAGATCAGCAACTCGTTTTTACTTTTTTCAACAAAATAAATAACAATCCCGCCAACAGTTTCGTCAAGACCTAATTCTTCTCCAAAATCCTTCAGAAAACTTCGGCTGATAAAAAGCATTTCTTCTGTATTTTGGTATGCCCAATCTACAATTTTATGGATGGCTTCGTGTTTCGGAGCTACTCCGTCGGTGACGATATAATTTTCTGAAACAACTGCCAAACCGTCTGCTTCAGGTAAATTTCTGATTGCGGATTTGTTTTCAACAAGTGATTCAAATAAAGTATTATATTTTAAAAATTCGGCTTTTAATTGCGATGCTCTTAAACTTAAATCTAAACGATATTCGAGTTCTTTTTTAGACTTGAAAGATGAGTAAGCATTGGATGCCAAAACAGTGAAAATTCCTGCCTGTACACGATCTTCCAGATCAATATGCTTAGCTTCAGAATTCTGACAAGTCACTAAACCCCAAAGTTTATCATCAATAATGATTGAAATACTAAAGCTTGATGACGCCCCAGAATTTTTAATGTACTGACCATGAATTGGAGACATCGCACGTGATGCCACAAAAGTAAGATCTATTTTGTCAATCTTTTTACTGATAATTTTTACCGGCTCAGAATATACATTACTGAAAATTCTTTTTCTTTTTTTTCTGTAAAGTTCTCTTGCCTGTCTCGGAATATCAGATTCTGGATAATGAAGTCCCAAATAGCTTTCTAAGTTATCATTGGTTTTTTCAGCTATTACTTTACCAGAGCCGTCTTCCATGAATTTATAAACCATGATACGGTCATAATTGATAATATTGAAAAGGGTGCCCAAAAGCTGATCCCAGATTTCTTTTTCGTTATCAATAATATAGAAATTGTCGTATTTGTTGGTAATTCTTTTATTAGGATTTCCGATAACGGCCTCAAATTCAAAGAAAATATGATCCTGACTACGGAAAACGGAGAAGTGATATTCTTTGTTCCCGATCAAAATTCTATCAAAATAAGTTTCGTTGTCTCGTCGGATAAGATTTTCTAAAGATTCGAAAATATCTGAAGCCATGACGGTATGAAAAAGCTCCGGAAAGTCTGTCAGTTTCTTTCCAAAAAAGGTTTCAGAGTTTTCAATATTAAAAATATCTGAAATATTTTCACTGAAAAAAGATATGGTTTTAGACTCCGCATCGATGCCAATCAGATAACCAAAACTTTGTATATAACCCGGAATATGGATGGGTTCTTCATGACATTCAACAAAATTCATAGATAACACTTAAAGAATCAAAGTTAATGATTTTTTCGCCCAAAAGTTACTTTGTGGTACTCAATATCAAATTTACACCTATAATTAATAGTAATTATATTTTTTTAATGTTTCATTAACATTATTTTCATATTTTGTATTAAAAATTTACAATTTATCAATACAATTCTGAATCGTTTTATAATTTAAAAATATATAATTCACCAATTGACAAGGAAATTTCAAAAACTCAATATTAGTTTTTAAACTTCCTTATCAAAGTAAAGCATATAATATTTTCCTTTTTCGTCCTGCCCCTGTTCGAGCATTTTCCGGTCTCCATGAATATAAATATGGAAATTTTTGTCTAATTTGATAATACTTTTAAAATGCCTCTGCGTTTTCTTCACTGCAGCTTCACTGATCGGAAATTCTTCTGAAATATTGATCTGCATTTCCTGCTCGTAATCGGTTTTAAAATTGTTAAAACTTTCAATAACGTGCTCGTCTTTTAAAACTTCGGCAGCAAATTCGTCTAATTTAAATTCTTCTTTTTCTTTAAAGAAATTGATCGACTGATTCAAAAAATCTGCCTGATCTGCCTTTGAAACCTCAAATTCCTGCGGAAGCTGCTTGGTGATATAGTCTTTGTAAACCATCAAAGCTTCCTGCGTATGAAAATACTCATCGTCACGCTGTTTTACTTTGAGGAAATCTTCGAACCAGTAATACATATCACCGTTTTTATTGTTGTCAACTACAGAAAGCACATATCCGCTTTCTTTACTGCTGTTGTAGATCAGCGCAGCTTTATCAATTTTCGAAAGACTGATCCCCTGATCTTTATCGATTTCGAATGATTCGTTTTTAGGAAAAATTTTCAAGAAAGACTCTCTTTTTTCGGTTTTGAAAATCCCGATTTTATCAACTTTATCGTCACCTTCACGATCGTCTTCAAAGTAAACAATAAATAACTCGCCACCCTGAACTCTTGGATTTTCGGCAGCTTCAAAAAGATGCTTTGCGAGGTTTTCAGATTCCCATAGAAACTTTGCTTTGTCTTCAAAAATTTCGGAAACAGAACTGTAAACAGGATTATTGACTAAATATGAATCGCTGTAAAACTGATACGTTTCTTCAGTTTTGAATGATCCTAAAAAATAATTCTCCAATAACTCAACAGTTCCTTCATCTAATTCAAGTTCTTCCTGAGAAAGTAAAAGAGATTCTCCATTAATTTTATTTCCGACTCTGTGTACTACAATTTTTGAAAACATCTTTGATTTTTTGTGGACTGCAAATATATTAATTAAATCAAACAATCTATTACCTTTCATTTTGATAAAAACATTATCATTTTGAAATCATTTCTATTTAATCATTTAAATACAATTAATTGATTTAAAACAAGATAGATAATAAAGTACACAAAAGGAATACGTTTGGTATCCATAGTTTTAAACCTACTAAAATGGATTTAAAAACTTTAAACAAAATCGACACACTCAGAAGACTGAAAAGCAGAGGACCACAAACTCCCAAATGGTTAAAATCTAATACGATTTTACTGCTAACTTTTTTATCAGTTGTAGTGGCAGTTTTATGGAGTCTATTTTAAATTGAATTACTAAATTATCATATTACATGATACCTTAAACTCATTAGTTAAGACAAATTAAAACAGGCAAGATACACTTTCATTACATAATTTTCACATCTTATTACAAAAAATAAACCCAAATTTTAAACTTATGAAAACAAAAATCAGAAAAATATCAGATTGGAAAAACTGGAAAACATCAACTACAAAGCATAATGCGGAAATTCTGATCACACATGTCGCTGTAATTGTCGCCGTATTTATTTTTGCTGCATTTCTATAAATTGGTACACTTTTAGTTACACATAGAATGTTTAAAAAATATTTTAACAATGAAGAATTTTGAAGCGGATACTATTAATGAAACTCAGGCAATTGAGCATTTAAAAATATTTTATCCAACAATTCAGAACGAAATTTCGCAGCTTTCTGCACAAAATAACTTTCCTGCAATCATACAGTCGACGGTTGATTATCTAAAAGTTCTATTACAAGAGTCTAAAATCAACATCGTCAACCGAAACATCAAAATGATGGAATGGCTTTACAAAAATGGTACTTTCACAGTAAAACACATTATTGAAAATCTGTTTATCAGATCATTTGGAAGCCTTAAAAAGCATACTGACATTCAACAGTGGAACATTCTGTACCAGTTTATGCCGATCGAATTTCAGCAGATCTATCTTAATCAGACCCGACTGGATGAGATCATGTTTAAGAAGAATTAAATTTTGCAATAGACAGCGCCCAAGCTTTTAGTTTGGGCGCTGTCGTTTTATTTAGGCAAACACTAGTCGTTTTTTTGTAATTTCTTTCGCAAAATGTCCGTAAGTTAGATTTAAAGTTTTTTTAACTTTAAATTAAAAATTACATATTTTTAAAAACTTATGATTTGAATTAAATTATGCAAGTTAAATTTAAAATTACCATATTATTTCTATCTCAAATATTTTTTTGCACTGCGCAAATAAGTAATAATTTGAAAAAAATGATTGAACCACTCGATCAACAATACTTTAAAATTATGCTTGCTGAAAATTATAACGAGGAAGAATATTCTGATCTAGATAAAATGTTTACCAAAGCGTCAAAAATCGCAACAAATGATGAATTGTTCTACTTGGCGTTAAATGGAAATACATTTGTTAGAGTGCATTCAATTTCACCTTTAATAGAAAGAAATGATAAGAGAATTATTTATTTATATAGATATTATTCTGAATTTCCTTTATCTTATAAACAGAAAATGGGATGTGTTATAAGTGATCAAGATATGGCTTTAAGTAATATTCGTTCAAAAATTATTTACAGTATCAAAAATTTTGAAGATTATCAATACATAAAAGAAAAAGACGAAAAAGAACTGAGATTATTTTTTTCCGAAGATGAAATAAGAACTTTTGAAGACTTTAAGCTTGATGATTTCAAAAATTACTTAAATGAATTTAATAAAATCGATAAAAAATTTATTCCAAATAGAATTGAAACGCTAGAAATGATTAAACAAGCATGGAAGGATGAAAAAATTCAATCTCAATATTAAAACCAAAAAATCCCCAAGCTTACGCTCGGGGATTTTATTATTACTTGACTCAATGAGTATTATTTTACTTCTTCAAAGTCTGCATCCTGTACATCTTCTGCACCTCCAGCATTTCCTTGATTCTGAGCTCCTGCATCAGCACCTTGACCTTGCTGTCCTGCTGCATACATTTCTTCTGAAGCTGCCATCCAAGCTGCATCTAAAGCTTCTGTTTTAGCTTTTACATCTTCTCCGTTTTTAGCTTCATAAGCAGTTTTCAATTCTGCATGAGCAGATTCGATTGCTGCTTTTTTGTCAGCAGACAATTTATCTCCAAATTCTTTCAATTGCTTTTCAGTCTGGAAGATCAATCCGTCAGCTTTGTTGAAGATCTCAACTTCTTCTTTTCTTTTCGCATCATCCGCAGAGTTTTCCTGAGCTTCTCTTTTCATTCTTTCGATTTCCTCGTCAGAAAGTCCTGAAGAAGCCTGGATTTTGATAGACTGCTCTTTTCCTGTTCCTTTATCTTTAGCAGAAACGCTCAAGATTCCGTTTGCATCGATATCGAAAGTTACTTCAATCTGAGGAACTCCTCTTTGTGCTGGTGGAATATCTGTTAAATCAAATCTACCGATCTCTTTGTTATCGTTGAACATTGGTCTTTCACCCTGTCCTACTCTGATGCTTACAGCTGGCTGGTTGTCAGATGCTGTAGAGAATACTTCAGATTTCTTTGTAGGAATTGTCGTGTTAGATTCAATCAATTTAGTGAAAACTGAACCCATAGTTTCGATACCTAAAGAAAGTGGCGTAACGTCTAATAAAAGTACATCGGTCACGTCTCCAGTTAAAACTCCACCTTGGATAGCTGCACCGATTGCTACAACCTCATCCGGGTTAACTCCTTTTGAAGGTTTTTTACCGAAGAATTTTTCAACTTCCTCCTGGATGATTGGGATTCTTGTAGAACCACCTACCAAGATTACTTCGTCGATATCTGAGATAGAAAGACCTGCATCAGAAAGCGCTTTTTTACAAGGCTCCATAGATCTTCTTACCAAGTCAGCAGATAACTGCTCAAATTTAGCTTTAGTTAAAGTCTTCACTAAGTGTTTAGGACCTGTAGCTGTAGCTGTAATATAAGGAAGGTTGATTTCAGTTTGAGGAGAAGAAGACAACTCGATTTTTGCTTTTTCAGCTGCTTCTTTCAATCTTTGTAATGCGATTGCATCAGATTTCAAGTCAACACCTTCTTCAGACTTAAATTCGTCTGCCATCCAGTTGATAATTACATCATCAAAGTCATCACCTCCTAAGTGAGTATCTCCGTTTGTAGACAATACTTCGAAAACTCCGTCTCCTAAATCAAGGATAGAAACGTCAAAAGTACCACCACCTAAATCGTATACTGCAATTTTCTGATCTTTGTGAGCTTTATCCATACCGTAAGCCAAAGCTGCTGCTGTTGGCTCATTGATAATTCTTTCTACTGTAAGACCTGCGATTTCTCCAGCTTCTTTAGTAGCTTGTCTTTGAGCATCGTTGAAATAAGCAGGAACAGTGATTACCGCTCTTGTCACTTCCTGTCCAAGATAATCTTCAGCAGTTTTCTTCATTTTTTGAAGGATCATTGCAGAAATTTCCTGTGGTGTATATTCTCTATCGTCGATTTTTACTTTTACGGTATCATTTGGTCCGCTTACAACACCATAAGGAACTCTAGAAACTTCAGAAGCATCGTCTTTGAAATGTGTTCCGATGAATCTTTTGATTGAATATACAGTTTTCGTAGGGTTTGTTACTGCCTGTCTTTTTGCAGGATCTCCTACTTTTCTTTCACCGTCTTCTGTAAACGCTACAATTGATGGCGTTGTTCTTTTACCTTCTGCATTAGGGATAACTACAGCATCTTTACCTTCCATTACCGCAACGCAAGAGTTGGTAGTACCTAAGTCAATTCCAATTATTTTACTCATAATATTATATATTTTTAATTTTTAAATTTAATTACACTCTCACTTTCTCAATATCTGTACCATTAGATTTTTTGTGACAAATTGACACAAAAAAACAAAACTCCGATTAAATCAGAGTTTTGTTTTAGTACAAATTGGAAATATTATGACTTATTTCTTAATAAATTTCATAGACTTGATGAATTCTTTTCCATCGTAAGTTCTTACATAATAAACTCCGGAAGCAAAATCATTCACATCTATTTTATCTGTTTCATTTTTAATAAAAGCTCTTTTCACCAATCTTCCTTCTGAACTGAAAATTTCTACTTCATTAATATTTACAAACGGTGAAGCAATAGAAATAAACTGTGTTGTCGGATTTGGAAAGATATTAATTGAGCCTGCCTTTTCAACCTCATTTACAGAAAGAAAAGTACATGCATTGGTATTCAAAAGACTTGCACGTGGTGATGAAAGCACAGTTTGAGTAATTGTTTTCTGATTATTGGTAAACATAGCCATTGAAATATCGTCTACATAATCCATATAATTCATAAACATTGATCCATTTGCAGTTGGTGTACATGCATATGTATTGGTTGGATATGTAGGTGTTCCAAAATATGCATAATACGTAGCGGGAGTATCAGCACATCCATCACTCCATCCTGTAGTTCCACAAACTGTAGGATTTGGATTTTGAGGTAAATTTCCTTCTCCCCAGATATGATCTAAACCGAAATAATGCCCTATTTCGTGAGTAGCAGTTCTTCCCTTGTTATATGTTGTATAAGGATAAGTTCCAGCCGTACCCGTTGTACCAAAAACCTGATAAGCAATACATAACCCATCATCTGCGTAACCGGCTGCTGCAGGAGGATAAGCCCATCCCAATAAATCAGTATCAGTAAATGCTCCGACCCAGATATTTAAATATTTTGTAGTGTTCCAAGCTGCATCACCACCATTTGCTGCACTGTAATAATAATCATCAAAAACAAAATTACTAGATACTAATTTTCTCAAAATCCCAGTTGTCGTATTTCCATTAGGATCTTTTGTTGCCAGACAAAAGTTGATTTCTAAATCTGCTGCTGAAGATTGAAAAGCTGCAGGAACTACTGTATTAAAGTCAGAATTAAGTTTTCTGAAATCGGCATTCAAAACTGCCAACTGCGACTGAATTTGTGCGTCGGACACATTTTGAGTTGCGTTTTTATACAGAATGTGCACTACTACAGGAATAGTGACTACAGTCTGAACATTTTTTAAATGGGGTGCAATATTGTCAGCATTTTTTAAAAATTCAGATAATTGGTCATTTTTAAGTTTTGCTTCCGGATGTTTTTTTGAAAATTCATTCCATTTTTCGTCAAAATTACATCTAACATGTTGTGAGAAAAGCCCCAAACTAAAAGTTGTTGCTAAGAGTATACAATACTTCTTCATTTTTTTCGTCAAATATAATAATTTGATTGAAAACGTGTACTATCAAATATAAAAAAATTAATCTAATATTAATTTTAGCATTTATGAAAGATTACTAATTATTAGTATTTTTGATAAATTTTACTAATATCTATGTCAGTACACTTTAATCCCAGAGATATTACCTGGTTGGCGTTTAATGAAAGAGTTTTGCAGGAAGCGATGGACGAAAATGTGCCGCTTCATCTCAGAATCAGATTTCTTGGGATTTTCTCTAATAATTTAGATGAATTTTTCAGAGTGCGTGTTGCAGGTCTTAAACGTGCTATGGATTTTAAAGAAAAAGTAATTGCTGAATCTTTTTATCAACCACCTTCAAAAATACTTCAGAGGATTAACGAAATTGTCATTACACAACAAGCAGACTTCGATAAAACCTGGAAAAAAATACAGGTTGAAATGGCAGAACAGAAAGTTTTCATTAAAACTTCAAAAAACCTCACTGCCAGACAAAAAGAATTCGTAAGACAATATTTTGACGAAGTTGTAGAATCTAATGTCATTCCTATTCTTCTTCACGAAAATACTCCGATGCCGTATTATAGAGACAAAAGTTTGTATCTGGGTGTGGCTATGAGAAAAAAAGACTGGCAATATCAAAGCAATTATGCAATTATTGAGATTCCTTCGCGTTTTGTGGGTAGATTTGTTTTGTTGCCAACTGAAGATTTAGAGGAGAAAAATGTTATGCTTTTAGAAGATGTCATTACATTTAATCTTCCTCATATTTTCTCTTATTTCGGATATGACGAATTTTCTGCCAACGCATTTAAAGTTACAAAAGATGCAGAAATGGATATTGATAATGACATCCGAACCAATTTTGCAGAAAAAATAGAAAAAGGTCTTAAAAACAGGCGTAAAGGAAAACCAACACGTTTTGTTTTTGATAAAGATATGGACAAAGCATTGCTAGAATTGCTCATCCGAAAATTAAATTTAAGCAAAAAAGACAGCATCATTCCTGGTGGAAAGATTCACAACTTTAAACATTTCATGGATTTTCCTGATGTCTTTGAATATTATAAAAAACCTATTGAGCGAACTTCATTTGCACATCCAGCCTTTGAGCATGGCGAAAGAGTAACTGATGTAATTCTAAAACAAGATGTTTTATTAAGTTTTCCATACCATACTTATACTCCTGTTATTGATCTTTTACGTGAAGCTGCGATGGATCCGGATGTTAAATCAATCCAGATTACAGCTTATCGTTTGGCAAGCAGCTCAAAAATCATCAATGCCCTAATTTACGCCGCCAGAAACGGAAAAGATGTCACCGTGATGCTCGAACTTCAGGCAAGATTTGACGAAGAATCGAACTTGATGTGGAAAGAAATGCTGGAGCCTGAAGGAATCACCGTTTTGATCGGACTTCCTGACAAAAAGGTTCACGCCAAATTGTGTGTCATCAAAAAGAGAGTTCACAACAAAACGGTTCAGTACGGATTTATCAGCACCGGAAATTTTAATGAAAAAACAGCAAGAATCTACGGTGATCATTTAATCATGACTTCTGACAGAGGCGTGATGGCAGATATCAACAAAGTATTTAATGTACTTAAAAAGCCAAAAGAAGATTATTTGGCTGTTTTGAAAACCTGCAAAAATCTCTTGGTTTGTCCGCAATTTATGCGTGAAAAAATCGTGCATCATATAGATAAGGAAATTGAAGAAGCAAAGACAGGTAGAAAAGCAGAGATGATCATCAAAGCCAATTCTGTAAGTGACCGCGGACTTATCCTTAAAATGTATGAAGCTGCAGAAGCGGGAGTTGTGATCAGAGTGATTGTGCGAGGTATTTACTGTGCCATTAATCAGAAAGATTTTAAGCAAAAAATAAAAGCCATCAGTATTGTAGATGAATATCTGGAACATGCTAGAGTAATGTATTTCTACAATAAAGGTGCTGAAGATATGTATATTTCTTCTGCCGACTGGATGAACAGAAATCTTGATTACAGAATAGAAGCTGCAGCGAAAATTACCGACAAAAATCTGAAAAAAGAACTGAAAGATATTCTCGACATTCAGTTAAAAGATAACGTAAAAGCAAGAATTTTAGATAAAAAACTGAGCAACGAATACATCAGCAACGACGAAAAAGAATGTCGCTCTCAAATAGAAACCTATAAATATCTGAAAGCAAAAACCACAGGGAAATAGATTTTTGAAACATTAAGAGTGTTTAATTTTTAAGGATAAATAAGCTTTAAATTTTTAAAATTTACGAAGGTAAATCCATTAAGCAGAATGCTTGAATCAATTTTTTGATTCTTAATAATTCTTAGTAACTCAATATTCTTAATGTTTAAAATGGTAAGAATAAGCATTAAACAGTCTTTACAAGTAACTTAAAGAATTAATTTTTGTAAATTCGGCTTTTAAAATTAACCTGTTTTAATTAAACAACTGAAATTCAATAAAATACCAATCAAAGAAATGATCATTGCAGCGATAGACATAGGAAGTAATGCAGCCCGGCTTTTAATTAACGAGGTGAAAATTCAAAACGGAAAGCCAGAATTTATTAAATTAAATCTTCTGCGAATTCCTTTACGATTGGGAATGGATGTTTTCACTTTAGGAAAAATCGGACAGGAAAGGGAAAAAATGGTCTTAGACTCAATGAAAATTTTCAGCGATCTGATGAAAGTTTATAAAGTTGAACATTACAGAGCCTGCGCAACAAGTGCAATGCGTGATGCTTCTAACGGAAAAGAAATTATTGAAAAAGTAAAAAACAGTTCAGAAATAAATATCGAAATCATTTCCGGAGACGAAGAAGCAACTTTGGTTTATGAAAACCATGTTGCAGAAGGTCTCGACAAAGATTTCGCCTATCTTTATGTAGATGTTGGCGGAGGTTCTACCGAATTGACATTCTATGAAAACGATACGATGATTTACGAAAAATCTTTCAACATCGGAACCATCCGTCTTCTCAACAATCTAGTGACAGAAGACAACTGGAGAGAAATGAAAGAAGAAATAAAAGTCAACATCAACAGCAAAAAACAGATTGTAGCCATCGGTTCGGGTGGAAACATCAATAAAGTGTTCTCAATGAGCAAAACCAAAGACGGAAAACCGATGTCCATTGCTTATTTGAAGAAAGCTTACAAAGAATTCAATGATCTTACCGTCGAGGAAAGAATGACCAAATACGGTTTCAGGGAAGACAGAGCCGATGTATTGGTGCATGCCTTAAAAATCTATAATTTTGTCATGCATTGGGCAGAAATCAACAAGATTTTCGTTCCGAAAATTTCTGTAGCGGATGGATTGATTCATAATATTTATGAGAGGGTTTCTGCGGAGGAATAAACAGGCATTCTATAACTCTATAAATATCTAAAGAATGATTAGAACTAATTTTATTTTATGAAAATCAAATTTCTTACCTCTATTTTAGCGTTCCTTTTTTTCACACATTCTTGTGACAGACAGAAGAAAAATGCTGATTCATCAAAAAATAAAGTAGAAATTAAAACAAATACTGCAATGCCGAGAGAAAAAAATAAAATTTCTATACTAGAAAAATCAATGCTAGAATATATGGAAACTGCAAATCCTTCTTATACAAGAATTGATGTAGATGAATGCACAAAGATTCTAAATAATTATGTTTCAGAAATATCAAATTCCAAATCGAGAGATGAAGGAATGGAAATTGTAAAAACTACCGTTGAAAAGCTAAATAAGCTCAATGAAAAATGCAATTTTGAACTTATCGAAACATCCGAACGTGAACAAATTGCAGAAATTCTGATTGTAGAAAGCAGCAAAAAAGGCTATAATACGCCTGAAGAAGATATTACTGAAGAATGGAGAGAATGGTAAATCATTTTAAATACATTTTTTCAGAATAAAAATTGACGAAAAATTCTCAGAAACAATCTATTTTTATACTATCCGGTTGCATTTTGTGACCGGATTTTTTCAGGAGCTATTTCCCGCTTTCCGTTGTATCTTTTTTGCAATTCCCTTCGGCTCCGCTCAGGAAACTGCAAAAAAGGATGCCACTGCAATCGGGGCTAAAAGTGATCGTCATCAATTCGAGAGAAATCAATAATTTTGACAGAATTTGGACTTAGGAAACTGTCGTCAATTCGAGTCAAATTCTGAAAAAATTTTGTATCGAGAACCAGTGGACTTCAGTCAGCCCATAAATCAAAAGTTCTCGATACGATTTTTTTTAAAATCTACTTGAACTCTTAATAGTTCAAATGTTAAATTTAAATTCATCATTTTTAAAGTAAACACAAAGAAACAAACGTCATTTAAAACAACTAAAAAATAAACTTTAAATGAAAGTAATTTTAACGGGAGCAACAGGAATGGTAGGTGAAGGAGTTTTAATGGAATGTCTTGAAAACCCAAATGTTTCTGAAATTCTAAGTGTGAGCAGAAAACCATCAGAAAAAAAACACGCAAAATTGAAAGAATATCTCGTTCCTGATTTCTTAAAAATAAACCTCAACGACGAGAACTTCAAAGGTTATGACGCCTGTTTTTTCTGCGCAGGAATCAGCAGCATGGGAATGAACGAAGAAGATTATACCAAAATCACTTATGACACAACTTTACATTTTGCAAAAGCAGTTCTCAGTCAAAATCCTGAACTTATTTTTAATTTCGTTTCCGGAAGTCACACAGACAGTTCCGAAAAAGGAAAAATGATGTGGGCACGAGTAAAAGGAAAAACCGAGAATGATTTACAAAAACTTGGATTTAAAGGTGTTTACAATTTTCGTCCCGGTTTTATGAAGCCTGTAGAAGGTCAGAAAAATGTGAAGACACTTTTCAAGCCTTTCATTTGGTTTTTTCCAATGATTTCTCCATCGAAAACACTTACGCTGAATCAGGTGGGCAAAGCAATGATCAATGTAGTAAAGCGAGGTTATTCACAATCTGTTTTGGAAATTGAAGATATTAAGAATTTAGCGAAATAATTCAAAATACAATACTTATAATTAATCATTTGTTAAAGTTTAATTAAAACCTTCACACAGATAATTCTTCATTTTTGCACCAATCTAAATATTGTAAAAATGAAGAACAAATACCTTTTCAGAAGTTTGTTACCGATTGCAGCCTTATTTCATGGTGCAGTTTCAGGACAGACGACTTTGGTTCATTACTGGAATTTTAACAACAACGCTTCGGTTGCAGCCATCACGACTCCAACTTCAACGCTTTTGAATGGTTCTATTGCTGCAACTTCCACAGGAACAGGAAATACAGATACTTTCATCGATTTTGCAGGCGGAACATCCCAAAATTTTGACGTTCAGAATTTAAATGCAAGAAACGGAGACGCTTCAGGTACGCATTTGAGATATAATTATCCGATCAATGGTAATGTACAGTTTAATTTACCTACAACAGGATATAATAATGTAGTTGTAAAATTCACGACAAGAAGATCAGGTTCAGGAGCAGGAACACAGTCTTGGTCTTATTCTCTGGACGGAACTACTTTTATTCCGTATCAAACGGTGACTTCGCTGGATGCCAATCCTCAATTGATCACATTTGACTTTTCGACAATTTCAGGAGTTGCCAACAATCCAAATTTCAAACTTAAAGTTCAGTTCACAACAGGCGCAGGAGGAAATGTAGGAAACAATCGTTTCGATAACTTCACAGTCGACGCAACGGCAGTTGGCGGTGTTGACACCACTCCACCGACTGTAACTTATTTACCGGCAAACAACGTCAACAACGCTTCTACAACAGTAAATCCCACAATTACTTTTAACGAAAATGTAAGATTGCTGGACAATTCTGCGATTACAGCCGCAAATGCTCAGAGTTTGGTAGAATTAAGACTGACAAATGCTACAGGAGCAGTTGTACCTTTCACAACAACATTCAGCAACAATAAGATTACGGTAATTCCTACTGCAGGTTTGGTTCCTAATCAAGCATATTATTTAGCTTTAAAACCAAATATGGTGGAAGATACAAGCGATAATGCGCTAACCACAACTACTTCTACCACTTTCACAACAGCAGGAACAACAATTTCATTAGATAAAACATTTGTAAAGGTTAATGAAAATGCAGGAACATTGGCATTCAAGATCAATGTTAACAATCCTTCAAATGCGACAGTGAATCTGGTTGTAAAACCTGCACCTTTCAGTACGGCAAACAGCACTGACTTTACTTTAGCAAATCAAACTATCAATATAACTCCGACAACGACAAGTGTTACCGTTAATATTCCAATTATCGATGATACTTTGGAAGAGCAAATGGCTGAATATTTTGTTTTAAGTCTTGAAAATCCTGTAGGAGCAACTATTTCAGGAGAAGCATTATCTACAGTTTATATTGTTGATAATGATAAAGCAGCTCCGGTTGCGTCAAATCAGGTTCAGTTAAATTACATCGGAAGCTTTGATCCTTCAGGAAACAGCACGAGCTCAACAGAAATTGTAGTTCACGATCCTGCGACACAAAGACTTTTCACCATCAGTTCTTTGACAGATGTTTTTGATATTATCAATTTTGCCAATCCACTTGCACCAACCGTTATCAGCACAGTAAATATGCTTCCTTACGGTGGAATTACAAGCATTGCCGTGAAAAACGGAATTATCGCTGTAGCTTCTCCAAACGGAACCAACGCACAAGGAAACGGATCTGTTGTTTTCTTTGACATCAACGGAACTTTCCTGAAACAGCTTTCTGTAGGAGTTTTACCGGATATGATCACTTTTTCACCAGACGGAACAAAAGTAATGACCGCTAACGAAGGAGAACCAAATGATGCATACACGGTAGATCCGGAAGGTTCGATCAGTATTATTGACATTCCTTCTTTAACGGTTGCGGGAATTCAGGCATTAACACAAACGAATGTAACTACACTTGGATTTACACAGTTTAACGGCCAGGAAGCAACATTGGCTGCTTCAGGAGTAAGAAAAGTAAAATCTACAAGCACTTTGGCTCAGGATCTTGAACCGGAATACATTGCAATAAGTGCAGACAACCAGAAAGCATGGGTTTCTTGTCAGGAAAACAATGCAGTAATTGAGGTAAATTTAGCTACAAAAACACTAACAAGCATTTGGGGATTAGGTAAAAAAGACATGAGTCTTCCAGGAAACGGTTTTGATGCTTCTGACAATAATGGAGAAGTATTAATTGCCAATTGGCCTGTAAAAGCTTATTACAATCCGGATGCAATGGCATCTTATAAAGTTGGAAGTACAAACTACATCGTTACCGCAAACGAAGGAGACGAGAAAGATTTAGGAGGATTCAGTGAAAGAACTACTGTGGGTGCAGCAACTTACGGTTTAGATTCAACAGTTTTCCCGAATGCTGCGGTTCTTAAATCTTCAAATAATTTAGGAAGATTCAGAGTAACCAATGTAAACGGAAATACAGATGGCGATGCAGAATATGAAGAAATTCATGCTTTGGGAGCCCGTTCGTTCTCAATTTTCAATGCCGATAGCAAGCAGATTGTTTACGATAGTGGAGATCAGTTTGAAAGATATATTGCAGCCAATCATCCATTGATCTTCAATGCTGATAACGAAGCCAACGGTGCTAAAAACAGAAGCCGTGCAAAAGGTCCTGAACCGGAAGGAGTAACTTTAGGAACAATCGGAACTCAAACTTTCGCTTTCATCACATTAGAAAGAACAGGCGGAGTAATGGTTTACAACGTAACAGATCCGAACAACGTAACGTTCACAGATTACAAACATTCCAGAACGACATCTTCATACGGTGGTGACAATGGGCCGGAAGGAATCACGTACATCTCACCTGCAAACACAACGACAGGAAAAGGGTATGTAATTGTTGCCAACGAAATCAGCGGAACTTTATCAATGTACGAAGTTAATCCTTCTCCAACTTTATCTACAGGAGAAGTGAAAACTGAAAAATCAACCTTCAATATCTTCCCAAATCCTGTAAACAAAGGAAATACATTGTATTTTAACAGAGCACAAGGTTACGAATTGTACGATATGAGCGGAAAACTTCTAGGAAAAGAGAAAAATGCTTTAACGATAGATACTTCAAAACTAAACACAGGAGTTTATTTAATTAAAACTTCAGAAGGTGAAGTGAAAAGAATCATTGTAAAGTAACTTTTATATATTTGATTTTAATGTAGCCCTGGTTTTTGCGGGGCTTTTTTATGGAAAAGCTTGTTGTGAAATTAACCTTTGCCTTAAAGTCAGCCTTGTCAAGGTTAATCTATAGACTGATGATAATCTTGACAAGTTTTAGTTTTGTAGGAAATTCAGTACTTTCACTTAAATTTAATTATAATGTTTGGATTTTCATTAGATTCGGGTCACCACCCACCTGAGCTTATCACAATTATAGAGGATGTGAAAAATTTGGAAAGTAATAATAAAAGTATTGGTTACCGAGAATTACGTCTTTTAAATGTAGAAAATATTGCACGGTTGAAAGCGACAATTGATGAAGCAACAATCAATTATGATAACAATGGATTTATTCATTATCTAAACGAAAATCAAGAAGTTATCACTTATACTTTTATCAGTAAACTTAAAGTGATTAAGTCAAAGAAAAACAATATCACTTTAAGCGGTTCCGTATGGCATCAACCAAAAGGTTTCTTAAAAGCCTTCAAACTGTTTGGTAATAACGAAATAACTACAAAAAACAAATGGAGGGAATTCAAAAAAGACGAGCTGCAAGGTTGGCTGGTTTTTGCTTTATGCAGTAATAAATTAACAGAAGAAAAAGAGATTATTGAAATAATAATTGATGGCAATGATTTCAACAATTTAGATGAATTTTTCTGTGTAATTGGTGAAGAAATAAATGGAATTACTGGTTATTTTGGAAGAGACATTGGTTCCTTCAACGATTGTTTAAGAGGAGATTTTGGAGTTAAATCAATTTCTAAAATTACATGGATGAATCATTTAAGAAGTAAAAAAATACTAAGAAAAAAATTTAATGATCTGGTAGAAATTTTTAAAGAATATAAAATTAATTTGATTTTCAACTGAATTTTAGCATAAGATCTTAACCTCACTAAGGAGACACTACACATTTTAGAACAAAAAAAGACACACTAAAAAGTCTGTCTTCAAAAAATATATTAGGGTATTTTTTATTCTACGTTCACTACTTTCGTAATTTCAGGAGCGTGTTGTTTGATGGTGTTTTCAACACCCAGTTTCAGGGTTGAAAAGTTCAGAGAACAGCCGGAGCAGTTTCCCAAAAGCTTTACATAAACAGTGTCTTCTTTCACATCAATCAACTCAATATCTCCACCGTCTTTGTTCAGAAACGGACGAATGCTCTCAAGAGCTTCCATTACCTTTGTTACAGTTTGTTCGTGTGCTATATTTGTCTCCATATTTGAATTTGGTTTTTCAAAAATTAATTTGAAATCATTATTTATTTTTTTGGTGAGCAACCAGCCATCGTCGTGATTTTCACGGCTTCTGTTGGCGGAAGAAACTTATTTCTTTCGACCAAGCTCTCTACCATTTTTCTTGCAGTTTCTACATAGATTTCTGCAATTTTTGAATTTTCCTGAAGCGCTGCAGGTCTTCCCACATCTCCCGCTTCTCTGATGCTCTGAATCAACGGAATTTCACCCAAAACAGGAATTTTTAAATCATCTGCCAAATATTGCGCTCCCTGGTTTCCAAAGATATAATATTTATTGTCAGGTAATTCTTCCGGTGTAAAATACGCCATATTTTCTATCAATCCAAGAACCGGAATGTTGATACTTTCCATCTGGAACATTGCAATTCCTTTTCTAACATCCGCCAATGCAACATGTTGAGGTGTACTTACAATCACCGCTCCTGTAACCGGAACTTCCTGAATGATTGATAAATGAATATCACCAGTTCCTGGAGGAAGATCGATTAACAGGAAATCCAATTCTCCCCAAGCTGCGTCTCTGATCATTTGGTTTAAAGCTTTAGAAGCCATTGGACCTCTCCAAACTACCGCTTGATTTGCTCCTGAAAAATATCCGATAGAAAGCATTTTCACACCATAATTTTCGATAGGCTTCATCAAATTTTTTCCGTCAATTTCTACAGAAATCGGCTTCTGACCCTCTGTATCAAACATGGTAGGAACAGACGGACCATAAATATCGGCATCTAAAATTCCGACTTTAAAACCCATTTTAGCTAAAGTTACCGCAAGATTGGCAGCAACCGTAGATTTACCAACACCACCTTTTCCGGATGCGATGGCGATAATATTTTGAATTCCAGGGATTTGTTTTCCTTTGATCTGACTTAGCTGAACTTCGCTTGGCTCGGGAGAAACTATCTTTAATTTTAAATTAATATCATCTCCAAATTCACTTGCAAAAGCCTGCTTCATTGCTGCTTCAAGCTTCTTTTTTTCGTGCATTGCCGGTGAATGAGCGGTCATGTCGATGTATACATCGCTGCCCATTACCTGAAAGTTACTCACCAAATCATCTACTTCTATTTCTTTAAGGAAATCCTGAACCTTTTCTTTAGTCAACATAAAAATATAAATTGTCTACAAATTTACGGAAATTTTACCTATTTAGAATCAATAAAGATGGCGATAGATAAATTCTTTTGTAGAACGAATTATTGTAGTATTTTAGGGGGATTTTAATTTTAAACTCATGCAAAAATTTTTCTTCATTCTTTTAGGATTGATCAGTCATAATTTATTTTCACAAAATTATTCGCAATACGTGAATCCATTTATCGGAACGGGTGGTCATGGTCACACTTTTCCTGGCGCAATCGTGCCTTTCGGGATGGTACAGCTTTCTCCTGACACCAGAATCGACGGAAGTTGGGATGGCTGTAGCGGTTATCATTACTCCGATTCGGTGATTTACGGATTTTCTCATACACATTTGAACGGAACCGGAGTTTCTGATTACGGAGATATTATGCTGATTCCAACAATGGGAAATCCTGGATTGACTTCTAAAGAATATTCATCAAAATTTTCGCACAAAAACGAAAAAGCGACGGCAGGATTTTATTCGGTTAAATTGGACAAACACAATATTGATGTTCGTTTAACGACGACAAAAAGAGTCGGTTATCACGAGTACACATTTAATAAAGCCGGAAATGCGAATATTATTTTAGATTTAAATCACAGAGATAAATTGCTGGAAGGCGAAGTAAAAATCATTGATGATAAAACCATCGAAGTTTTCAGAAGAAGTGAAGCTTGGGCGACGAACCAGCACATTTATGCAAGAATTGAGTTTTCAAAGCCGATGAAGATTTCAAAAAAGGAATTTAATGGTAAAAATGAAAACAATACATTCTCAGGGACCAAATTGGCTTTAGCATTCACAACTGCGGTGAAAAGTGGTGAAAAAATTAGTGTAAAAGTTTCAATTTCTCCTACAGATTACGAAGGTGCAGGAAAAAATATGCTGGCTGAAGGAAAATCGAATGATTTTGAAACCATTAAAAAAGAAGCCGAAGCAGATTGGAACAAAGAACTTTCAAAAATTGAAGTAAAATCTTCTGACAAAGATAAACTTACCGTTTTCTATACTGCTTTGTACCATGTTTTCACGCAACCCAATATCAATATGGACGTTGACGGAAAATATCGTGGTAGAGACAACAAATTTTACATGGCGAAAGATTTCGGATACTACACCGTCTTTTCGCTTTGGGATACTTTCAGAGGAGCGCATCCTTTGATGACTTTAATCGACAGAAAAAGAACGGCAGATTTCGTCAATACTTTCATCAAACAGCGTGAACAAGGAGGAAGAATTCCGGTTTGGGAACTAGCTTCCAACGAAACCGAATGTATGATTGGTTATCACGGCGTTTCCGTTATTGCAGATGCGATGGCAAAAGGCATTACAGGTTTTGATTATGAAAAAGCTTTTGAAGCTTCAAAGAATTCAGCAATGAAGGATATTTTTGGTTTAAATGCTTACAAACAAAACAATTACATCAGCATTGATGATGAGCACGAAAGTGTTTCTAAAACTCTTGAATATGCTTATGACGATTGGTGTATCGCTCAAATGGCGAAAATTTTAAATAAAAAAGAAGATTACGAATACTTCATGAAACGTTCTCAGAATTGGAAAAACCTTTACAATCCGAAAAACGGTTTTATGCAGGCAAGAAAAAACGGAAACTGGTACGAACCGTTTGATCCAAGCGAAGTCAACAACAATTATACGGAAGGAAACTCGTGGCATTACTCATATTCGGTTCAACAGGATATTCCGGGGTTGATTGAAGCGCATGGCGGAAAAGAAAAATTTGAACAGTTTATTGATGCTATTTTCTCAGCTTCTGATAAAACAACAGGAAGAGAACAGGTGGATATTACAGGATTAATGGGACAATACGCTCAAGGAAACGAACCAAGTCACCACATTGCTTACCTTTATAATTTCGTTGATAAGCCACAAAAAACGGAAGCAAAAATCAAGTATATTCTTGATAATTTCTACAAAAATTCGCCGGATGGATTGATCGGAAATGAAGATTGCGGACAAATGAGTGCATGGTTTATTTTAAGTTCTATGGGAATTTATGCTGTGACGCCAGGGAAACCTGAGTGGGAAACCGTAACGCCTTATTTTGATGAAATTAAATTACATCTCGAAGACGGAACGACGAGAATTATTACTAAAAACACTCCGAAAAGTGAACTGAAACATTTAGGTTTTGAAAATGTAAAAGTTGCAAAAGATTTAAAATATCCTGAACAAACTGCTTCTCCTATCATTGCCGCAGATCGACTGTTTGATTTTACCACTCAGGTGAAAATCACTCCGTTGAACGAAAAAGACAAAGTATATTACATGACGATGGATGAAAATGATGCCAATGTGAGAAAAACTTTTAAAGTCTACAAAGAGCCTTTTATGATCAATAAAACCACGCAGGTTTCTACTTACGCTGAAAGAAATGGAGAAAAAAGTGGAATCACAACTGCCAATTTCAACAGAAGACCCAATCATTGGGATATTTCCATCAACGCTAACATTAATCCGCAATATACTGCTGGTGGAAAGTTTGCTTTAATTGACGGAATCAACGGGGATGTAAACTGGAGAAAAGGTGAATGGCAAGGTTATCAAGGACAAACTGTTGAAGCGATTATTGATTTTAAATCTCCTCAACAGATCAGCCAGATTTCTTCAACATACTTACAAGACAGCAGAGCCTGGATTTTAATGCCGAAAAAAGTGGAATACTACGCTTCAATGGATGGAAAAACTTTCATTCTCCTAAAAACTTTGGAAAATAACATTGATGCTAAAGACGAAACAGTTCAGGTAAAAGATTTTTCAACGGAAATTCTTCCTACTGAAGCTCGTTACCTCAAAGTAAAAGCCTATCACTTTGGAAAACTTCCGGAATGGCATCAAGGTGCGGGTGGAGATGCTTATATTTTTGTGGATGAGATTTCTGTGAAGTAGAAATTTTTAATTTAAAATAATGAAACCTCTTTCGATTTGGAAGAGGTTTTTGTTTTATATGCAGAGGAACGGGTTTAGCTCGTTTAACAATTACACGAATATCAAATCAGGCTTTAGTCAAAGTTTATGTTTTGTATTTGAATAAAATCAATTAATCCTCTCCGACCAATTCAATTCTTCAGGAAGTTCTTTATCTGAAAATTCAATATGAATTACTCTCCGTTTTTTACCATTCGTCGTACGATTGGAACCGTGAAGAAGCAAAGGTTTCATAATCATAACTCCACCTTTTTCAACGTTGCAAATATTTTCTGTTTCCACATCCCAATCGATGATTTCGGGTCTGTAAATTCCTTTCGAATGAGATTTTGGAACTACCTTTAAAGCTCCGTTATTTTCATCGGTATCGTCTAAATGAATTCTTATCGTAAAAATATTTTCAAGAATATCTAAAGGAGGTTGAACGGCAAACTGATTTTGTTTCGTCGTCCAAGGTCCGAAATTTTCCAGATTAACTTTTTTATCCACTGAAATGGTCAAATCCTGATGATAAGCGACATACCAGTTTGATTTTTCGGGTTTATCGAAGTAAATACTTTTGACGACAAAATATTTTTCGCCAAAAATTTCTTTAATGATTGTTTTTAAATTTTCATTAAAAATCAAATTTCTTACTTCTGGAATTTCTTTTAAAAACTGTCTGATTGCAAAAAGATCTTCTGATTTTCTGAAGGTGTCTTTTGAAGTGTCTACGTTCTGAATGACTTCACTTATTTTTTCAATTTCTTCCGTAGAAAAAACATTGCTGATAACGGAAAATCCTTTATCAGCAATTGTAGTTTTATATTGTTGTAAATTCAACATTGTAAGTTTAATTTTTTTTTGGAGTTAAAGTTTTTAGATTCAGATTATATTTTATTTTGTCTATTTTTAACTATCGTCACCAAACCATAAAATTCCAATTTTTCTCTCACTGATTATTACAAAACCGTAATCATAATAATTGTATTTACTGATTCCTGACCATCCCATCATGTCTAATTCATCTTTATACGAATTGTTTGACGTAGATTTTTCCCAATACGCATTTTGATAAACATTCTCAATTCTATCAAACTGATTTAAGAATTTTTCTAAAAATTCACTTCCTTTTTCCCAGGTCATGAAATGCTCATTATACTTACTTTCTTTAATTATTGCTGAAATCATAGCATTTTTTGACTCAATAATATTTGTCTCAACTAAATATTTTTTATCAAATTTTTCGCGGTCAAAAAAACCAAATTTTTCTATTTCATTAAACAAATCATCCAATATATCATTGTTTAAACTTCTTTCGAAAATACGACAAAAGACTTCACCAATTTCCGCTCCATATTCTGTTATATATTTAGATTGGATATTGTTTTTAAATTCTATTTCATCAAACATTAAAATAGTAAGATTATTTGTTATTTACATATCTCCACCATGATTATCAAGCTGACCCTCCCATTTTGAAACGGCAGAAGTTGCCAAAGCATTTCCTAAAACATTCGTCATACTTCTTGCCATATCACAGAAGTGATCTATTGGTAAAATTAAAGCAATTCCTTCAGGCGGAATTCCAAACATTGAACAGGTTGCTACAATGATTACCAAAGAAGCTCTCGGAACTCCCGCAATTCCTTTTGAAGTTAACATTAATACCAAAAGCATGGTAATTTGTTGTCCGACCGTCATTTCAATTCCGTAGATCTGAGCAATGAAAATTGACGCAAATGTCATGTACATCATACTTCCATCCAGATTAAATGAATATCCCAAAGGCAAAATAAACGATACTACTCTATTGTTACATCCGAATCTTTCTAATTCTTCAACCAATTTAGGGAAAACAGCTTCCGAACTTGTAGTAGAGAAAGCGATCAATAATGGTGATTTTATTCTTCTTAATAATTCAAAGAGTCGGTTTCCTAAAATTAAATATCCAACTATTAACAATACAAGCCATAAAACTGCTATAGCAAAGAAGAAATCTCTAAGGTAAATGGCATAGACTTTAAAAATTTCAAAACCATTGGTCGCTACAACAGCCGCTATTGCTCCCAAAACTCCAAGCGGGGCAAACCACATAATGTAACCTACCATTTTCAGAATTGCATGAGCAATGATGTCAAATAATTTGATGACAGGCTGCGAATATTCGTCACCCAAATTGGCCAGAGCAACCCCAAACATAATGGAGAAAACTACAATCTGAAGAACTTCATTCGTAGCAAAAGCTTCAAAAATACTTTTAGGAATAATATGCTTTACAAAGTCTTCCATTGAGAAACCTTTACTCGATTTTAACAGTTCATCAGCAGAAGCAACATCCTGAATCGGAAGTTTTGTTACATGACCAGGTTCTAACCAATTCACCAAAATCAAACCTATAAAAAGAGAAATTAATGAAGCAGAAATAAACCAAAGCATTGCTTTTGATCCTACTCTGCCTATCATTTTGATGTCACTCATCTTGGCAATTCCCACCACCAATGTTGTGAAAACCAAAGGTGCAATAATCATCTGTACCAATCTGATAAAGACAGTTCCCAGAAGTTTAATATTAGCGGCGAAAGGTTTTGCACTTTCGGGATATTGAATATGTACAAATCCACCAATTGCTACACCTACAATCAATGCGATTATGATTGCAATAAATAATTTATTCTGTCCTTTCATATATAGAGTTCAATTGCCACAAATATAAAGGTTTTTCGGCTGAAGCCTAAACTTATGTTAAAATTACTTAAAATTCAATGATGAAAAATTAATATACAGATAATGAAACGATTAAATTAAAACCTTGATAGATTTATTAATTTTTAACATAATTGGTATAGATTTTATTATTACATTTGAGTCTAATTAAAACATTAAATTAAATCAATTATGAAAAAAACAATCGCAATGTCTGCCTTAGCTTTGGCAGTATCGTTTGGATCTATTTCGTGTAAAAAGAAAGTTTCTGATGCTGATCTTCAGACTTCAGCTACTACAATTGTTTCTACTAATCCCGGAGCAACTGTAGAAATCAAAGAAGGTGTTGCACACTTAGGTGGAACATTTGCTACACAGGCTGAAAAAGACGCAGCTATCAAATCTCTAAAAGAAATCAAAGGTGTAAAAGACGTGCACGATATGGCAACTGTTGCTCCAATAGTAACAGCTCCTGAACCTGTAACTACTACTACAGCTGTAGATCCTATGGTTCAGCAAAAAGTAAAAGATGCATTGAAAGATTTCCCATCTGTAAATGTGGAAGTTGTAAACGGAGAACTGACTCTTACAGGAACTGCTTCTTCGGCTCAGGCTAGAAAAATCAAAGAATCTGTGGATGCTTTGAAAGTTGGAAAAGTAAATTATAATTACACCGTAAAATAATTAAAGATGAGCACATTACAAGATAAATATTCAAGTGTGGTTTCTGCAGCTCAATCTGCAGGAGTATCAAATCTTCAGGTTCAGGAGCAGGATGGAATTCTTTACGTCTCCGGAAACGCTTCTAACACTGCAGCAAAAGATGCAGTTTGGAATGCTTTAGGAGCAATCGATTCTACTTATTCTGCTTCAGATATTAATATTGATGTACAGGTTGCAGGTCTTGCAGCTGGTGCAGCACTTACTATCGCAACAGAAGACTCTAATCTTAACATCAGACAAGAGCCTTCTACGGAAGCTGCTATTGTTGGTAAAGCAGCAAAAGGTACTTCAGTTACTTTGGTAGAGCAAACTTCTGACGATTGGTGGAAAGTAAAAACTTCTGACGGTCAGGAAGGTTATGCATATTCAAGATATTTGAAAGCATAAGCTTAAAAAAATAATAATTACAAATTATAATGAACATCTCCTTTGGGAGGTGTTTTTTTATTTAAATAATCTTATATAATAGTATATCAACCTCTTTGATTTTTCTAAAAAAAAAATTTAATAAATGTAAGTTTTGGCAACGATTTTGAATGCAAGTCAACGTCGTACTTTAAGTACTTGAAGAGACCAAACCAACCTTTATATATTTTGAAATGATCAGGAGAAATTCTGGTCATTTTCTTTTTTGAATTTCTTTTATTTTCTACTTGTTATCAGTAAGTGATGCTAAAAACTCTTCTGGATTAGTCAAAAATTTAACTGCATTAGATTCCATTATATCTTTTATAAGAAGTTCCCTGTTCGCTTCAAAAAAGTGATACTTTAAATTCATAAATTTAAGCTGGTGTTCAGAAGCTGTTTTTAAAACTAAATCAATAAATGTTTTAGTATTTTCTTTATCTCTAAGATCAAATCTAATCGTAAATTCTATTATACTATCTCCATCAAAAATTAAATCGCAGTCATTGTCTTTAAATTTTTCAGCATCTCCTTTCCAAAAAATTGAATTTTTAGTCTCGCTCTTACATCCAGAAATATTAGAATTTATTTTTTCAGTTATCGAATTCTTATTTAAATAATAATTTTCCCAAAAGAAATAAGTTTCCTTTCTGTAATCTGTTTCTATCTGACATATAAACTTTTTATAATTTTCCTCAAAATTATTAATTGGAATAAATATTAAAGTGTATTGCCAAATAGCCATTTGTATCAAAATTTATCTCAAATATAAAGAAGATTTTTATTTAAATTAGCGACAAATTTCCATTATGAAGATTCCTTTTTCAATTGTACTTATTTTCTTTTTTATTTTAGGAAAATCTCAAAATCCGGCTCAAACAGAAAGTTTTGTGAAAGATAATTTCACCAAAAGAGAATTTTACATTACGATGCGTGACGGTGTAAAACTTTTCACATCTGTTTACATTCCGAAAGACATTTCAAAAAAGCAAAAATATCCTTTTCTGATGCAACGAACCTGCTACAGCATTGCGCCGTATGGTGAAAATGAATACAGAACCAAGCTAGGTCCCAATCAGTATTTAATGAAAGACAAATATATTTTTGTTTTTCAGGACGTTCGCGGAAGATATATGAGTGAAGGAAATTTTACCAATATGACGCCACAAGTTGAACGAAAAACAAAAAAAGATGTCGACGAAAGCACCGACACCTACGATACTATTGATTGGCTCATTAAAAACATCAAAGACAACAACGGAAAAGTCGGACAATACGGAACTTCGTATCCCGGATTTTACACGGCTGTAGGAACTTTGGCGCAACATCCGGCTTTGGTCGCTTCTTCACCACAAGCTCCGATTTCAGATTTCTGGAATGACGATTTTCTGCATAACGGGAAATTTATGTTGGGTTATTTCAGAACTTTTCCTGTTTTTGGAGTTCAAAAAACAAAACCTGAACAAAAAGCATGGTATTCTGATTCGATGATTAAATCAACCTCAGAAGATGGTTTAAAATTCTACAGAGAATTGGGAACTTTGAAAGATGCTTACGAGAAATATTATAAAGATAATTTCTTTATGACCGAGATTATGAATCACACAAACTATGATGAATACTGGCAAAAAAGAAATCTTCTTCCACATCTTAAAAATGTAAATCATGCTGTAATGACTGTTGGAGGATGGTTCGATGCAGAAGATCTTTCCGGACCTTTAAACATTTACAAAACGATCGAAAAGACAAGTCCAAAAGCTAAAAACACCATCGTCATGGGACCTTTTTCTCATGGAGCTTGGTCTTACGAGCAGGGAAAACATTTTCATAATCAGATTTATTTTGGAGACAGCATTGCAACGTATTACCAGAAAAATATCGAGACTAAATTTTTTAATCATTATTTAAAAGGAAATACGAAAGAAGACGCCGGTTTGCCGGAAGCTCTAATGTATGATACCGGAGCCAAAGAATGGAAAGAATTTGCACAATATCCTCCAAAAAATGCACAGAAAATCAGTTTTTATTTAACTAACGGAACTTTAAAAAACACAGTCGGACAAGGAGCATCAGAATACTACAGTGATCCGAACAATCCTGTTTTAAGTTCTGACAATCTGAAAGATTTTAACGGATTTACTCCAAGAAATTATATGTCGGAAGATCAAAGATTTGCTGTGGGAAGACCCGATGTTTTGACTTTCACCACTGATGTTTTGACAGAAGATATGACTTTCGCAGGAGAAATTTTAGCGAAATTAAATATTGCTTCAAGTTCCACAGATGCCGATTTTGCAGTTAAATTAATTGATGTTTACCCGGAAGATTTCAAGCCAGCAGAAAAGAAAGAAGGCGTAGTTTACGGAAATTATCACCAAATGGTCAGAAGTGAAATTATGCCTGCAAGATTCAGAAATTCTAGAGAAAAGCCGGAAGCTTTGGTTGCCAATCAAAAAACTGCGGTGAATTTCAAATTGCAGGATGTTGTTCATACTTTCAAGAAAGGACATAAAATTCAGATTCAGATCTCTTCTACATGGTTTCCCCTTTTCTCAGTAAATCCTCAGAAGTTTTTAGACAATCCAAATATGGCGACAAAAGAAGATTACACGAAAGCTTTTATTAAAGTGTTTGAAGATTCCTCAATTGAAGTTGAGGTTTTGAAATAAGTTAGAAGTTAGAAGTTAGAGCGAAATTAAGCTTACAAAAAATAGCGGTGATTTACACTGCTTTTTTTATTCCTCAATCGTTCTGAAGGTCAGATTCACTCTTGGCATCTTCACTTTGGTAGTAGGCGGAAGTCTGTGAAGCCAGTTTTCTTGGGTCTTTCCTTTCATAACCAAAAGACTTCCGTTTTCAAGCATCAAATCAATTCTGTCCTTGGAAAATTTATGTTTGAATGAAAATTTACGCTCTGCTCCGAAAGTTAGAGACGCAATGGCTCCATGCTTTTTTAAATCTTTTTCGCCGTCGCTGTGATACGCCATTCCTTCATTTCCGTCATGGTATAAATTTAGAAGACAAGAATTGTAAGTTTCGCCGGAAACTTCTTCGCATCGCTGTTTTAAAGCTAATAATTCCGGAGTCCAAAGTTTTGCATATTTTGTTCTTTTGGAATAGGTGTATTCAAATTGTTTTTCCCCAAACCATGCTACCTTTCTTTTGGTATAAATCAGTTTTCCGAAAATCACCGCTTCGTCATTTTCCCAGGGAATTTGATTGAATAAATATTGGTAATATTTTTCACATTCTTGATCAGAAAAGATTTTGCCATAATAATCTGCAACTCCATCTTTGGGAAGAATATTGATGGGGAACTTTTGTACATCTTCAAATAGATTAAGCATTATTGTTATGTTTTAGAAAAAATTAATTGATTTTTATAAACAAGTACTGCGTTTCATTCCGTAAGAATCTCCCGGTTAGATAAAATATTGGCTTAGATTCTACGGAATGACAAAACCGCATAATTTTAAACAGAATTATTAGAATAAACCTTCGAACTTTCCCAGCCAATCATCAACTGCTTCCTGTCACTTCCCCACATATAACCACCTATTTTTCCTGAAGATTGTATCACTCTGTGACAAGGAATCAAAAACGCGACGGGATTACTTCCAATCGCCGTTCCAACAGCTCTTGACGCCTTTGGATTACCAATTTTATCGGCCAAATTTCCATATGTTGATAACTTCCCCATCGGAATGGTCAATAAGCTTTCCCAGACCTTGAGTTGAAAATCGGTTCCTTTCAGGTGTAACTTGATAGTATTCAATTTCGTCCAATCTTTATTAAAAATGGATAATGCACTTTGCTGAAGCTCGTCATGCTTTTCATAAAAAGATGCATTGGGAAATTTATTGACCAAATCCCTTAACGCCTTTTCACTATTTTCTTCGAAAGCCATATAGCAGATTCCTTTGTCTGTAGAAGCGGTAATTATTTTTCCAAAAGGGCTTTCTGAAAAACTGTAATTGATATTTAAATTCTTCCCGCCGTTCTTATATTCCGCAGGTGACATTCCTTCAATTTTCACAAACAATTCATGCAATCTACTCGTGCTTGAAAGTCCGGTTTCCAGTGCAGCATCAAACAGCGTGGCTTTTTCTTCTTTCAGTAAACTTTTTGCATGTTCAAGACTGATAAACTGTAAAAACTTTTTCGGACTCGTGCCTGCCCAATCTGTAAATATTTTCTGAAAATGTGCCGGACTTAAATTTACGTTCTCAGCAACCTCATCCAAGTTTGGTTGAAATTTAAAATTGCTTTGAATAAAATCTATTGCTTTGGCAATTCTCTGATAATCTATTTCGTCTTGTGTCAACATTTTTATTTCGTTTTGTTTTACAAATTTCCAAAGAAAAACTGAAAGAAAAAATCCGTTTCTTGTGGAATTTAAATCTATTTTGAAACAGTTTTATAATTAAATATTGAGTTAAAGTTATGAATAAGTTTGGATATAGTTTGAAGCCGGAAGACGGATGCTTGAAGTTTGTATTAGCAATTTAAATAACCTAAGTTTAAACTTCGCCCGCTCTTCTTAATGCTTCCATGCAAATTTCCATACCTTTGTGAAAAATTCAAAACATGTCCTTAAAAGCTGTGCTGTTCGATATGGATGGCGTTATTGTAGATACAGAACCTTTGCACAGAAAAGCGTATTTCAAAACATTTAATCAACTGGGAATTGACGTTTCCGAAGAATTGTACACCTCTCTCACAGGTGCCTCTACGAAAAGAGTTTGCGATACTTTAATTGAGAAATTTGGTCTTTCTGAAACCTATGAAGAAATTGCTGCAATCAAAAGAGCGCACTTTAAAGATTACTTTTATAACGACTCAGAATTTGATTTAATTTCGGGAGTCCGAGAATTGATTCAGCATTATTACGAAAACGGAATTACATTAATTCTTGCTTCTTCTGCAACCATGACCACAATAAATATGGTTTTTGAAAAATTTGAATTAGAAAAATATTTCAGCGGAAAAATCAGTGGTGCCGATTTAAAAGAATCAAAACCGCATCCGGAGATTTTCATTAATGCAGCTGAAATGGCTCAACAAAAAACAGAAAACTGCATGGTCATTGAAGATTCTACCAACGGAATTTTGGCGGCTCACCGAGCAAGAATTTTCTGCGCAGCATATAAAAGTGAGCATACCCATAATCAGGATTATAGTTTAGCGAATATTGTAGTTTCAGATTATGCTGAATTGGAAGTAGAGAAGATTTCGAAATTCTTTTAAATAAAAAAACAGCTCTTTTTCGGGAGCTGTTTTTTTGTAAGTTTTGTCTACTCTTCGACTTCGCTCAGAGCACAGTATTTTAGTAACCCAAAATTTTCAAAATATCTTCAGGTTCCTGTCTTTCTCTGAAAATCTCATATTGAAACTCACCGTTTTCATCTTTTTGAATCAGGATGTGTCTCGGTTGAGGCATCAAACAGTGGTGAACTCCGCCGTAACCACCAATCGTTTCCTGATAAGCTCCCGTGTGGAAAAAACCAATGTACAAAGGTTTTGTATCGCTGAAAACAGGTAAATAAATGGCGTTTGTATGTTGTTCAGAATTATAATAATCATCAGAATCACAAGTTAATCCGCCCAAGAAAACTCTTTCGTAAGAATCTTCCCAACGGTTCAGAGGAAGCATGATAAAGTGTCTTGAAATTGCCCAAGTATCTGGAAGTGTAGTCATGAAAGATGAATCGATCATATTCCACTTTTCTCTGTCGTTCTGACGTTTCTGAGAAATGATTTTATATAAATTAGCACCGCTTTCTCCTACTGTAAAGCTTCCAAACTCTGTGTAAATATTCGGTTCTTCTACTCCTTCTTCTTCACAGAATTTTTTGATTTGAGAAACGATTTCCTCAACCATATACTGGTAGTCGTAATCGAAATTCAGAGAAGTTTTAATTGGAAAACCACCACCGATATTCAATGAATTAACTTCAGGAGCAATTTTTTTCAAACGTGCGTACACACGAAGACATTTGTACAGTTCATTCCAATAATACGCCGTGTCTTTGATTCCTGTATTGATGAAAAAGTGAAGCATTTTCAGTCTTGCATTCGGGTGTTCTGCAATTTTCTGACTGTAATATGGGATAATGTCTTTGTACCCAATTCCTAATCTTGAGGTATAAAATTCGAATTTCGGCTCTTCCTCAGAAGCAATTCTGATTCCGATATCGAAAGTGGTATCAATGCTTTCCGTTAATTTATCAAGTTCACGGTAATTATCTAAGATTGGCGTGATGTTTTCAAAACCACTGTTGATCATATCTGAAATTTTAGCCAGATAATCATCGGTTTTAAAACCGTTGCAGATCACTTCAATATCCTTGGTCACTTTACCTTCGTTGTAAAGTGATTTTACAATATCCATATCGTAAGCTGACGAAGTTTCAATAGAAATATCGTTCTTCAAAGCTTCTTCAATCACAAATTTGAAATGGCTGGATTTTGTACAGTAACAGTATCTGTAGTTTTTTTTGTAATCGATTTTCTCAAAAGCTTCCTTAAACCAGCCTTTTGCTTTCTGAATATTTTGAGAAATCTTCGGGAGGTAACTTACCTTAAGAGGCGTTCCAAACTTCTCAACAACTTCCATCAAAGGAATATCGTGAAAAGACAAATTGTTCTCAGAAACATTGAATTCTTCCGTTGGAAAATACAATGTCTGATCAATAAGTTCCGAGTATTTTATTTTCATTTTCTGACAAGTGAATTAAGAATGCAAAATTGCTAAAAAAGTTTGATTTTTTAGTTTTAAATTTTCTTAAAGTTTTCACAGATTTATAATCACTTAAATCGGTATTTTCTATGTAAAAATCAGAGATAATCTCTTCCTATAAATACAAGCAAATCTCCTTTTTCATATTCTATCAAAACATTATCTTCAAGTGCAAAATTTCTAGTACCAATTCTTGTGGTAATACTCAGATTTTCATTGGTTAATGGCCAGTTCAGACCTTTAGTTGTTACATTTTCAACAAGAGGAAAAGGATACAGTGAAACGAGTTTGTTTTTCACATTTTTTAAAACAAAAGTTTTGGGTATAAAAAAATATTCAGAAAACTCGTCATAAAATTTTATGCTTAAATTTTCTTTAAATGAATAAGCAACCGTTAGATTTCCCAAAAAATGATCCTGTTCTCCTCCACTTCCGCCAAAAACATCGATATCTTTGAAGCCTTTTTCTGCAATAATTTCTAAAGCTTTATGAAAATCGGTCTTTTCCTGATCGGGAGTAAAAATAAATTTATCTTCATATACATTTTCATCTGCCCCTGAATGCGAATCAAAATCACCCGAGATAAAATCCAGTTTTTCTAAAGGGAAATGCAGATTTTTCAGATAATGAAAAGCCCCGTCTGTGCAGGCAATCAAATCATAATCTTCAGGGTTTGGAAGTGATTTTGGAGCGTCACCGTTGATGAATAATAAAACTTTTCTGCTCATTTTGTAGTTTTATTAATCATTTCTTCAATATTCTGCTGAGTTGTAATAATCCATTTCCCAACATTTTTGCCGGGTCTTTTCTCTTCCACTTTTTTTATAAAACTTTTTGCATCAATACTATCTTCTGCATCGGGTTGCAGTTCTACATATTTTTTGTAGGTTTCCAGCATACGGTCAACTTCCTGATAAGTGAGACCTTCCGAATACAACAGCTTTCTGTAAGATCTTCCGACATAATAATTTACCGCAAAATACTGCTGTGAATTTGAATCAATTAAATTGTAAGCTTTTTCAAAATAATCGATCGCTTTTCTGAAATCCGGCTTGCTTTTGCTGAAATTATTGATTCCGCCATACCAAAGTGCAGCCGTGAATTCCGGCTGTTTGACTAAAATCTCACCAATTATTTTTTCTGCTTCATCATTTTTATCCTGATTGATTAAAGCCAAAGCCAACTGCGATTTTAAAATCGGGTTTTCGGGATCTTCTTTCAATCCTTTCCTAAAAGTAGTTTCAGCATCAGAAAATTTATTTTTGGATATCAATTCGTTTCCTTCGTCAAGATAAACCGTAATATCCTGACAAAAGAATGAGTGAGAAAACACAATTAGTAAGAGTAGAAATATCTTTTTCATATTATCTCTCGTTCGGATTCCAGTATTCTTCCGGTTCGTTGTTGATTTTTGAAATGTATCTCGCCAAAACAAAAAGATAATCTGAAAGTCTGTTTAAATATTTAATCAATTCCGGTCGCACTTCTTCCGATTCATTTAAAAAAACCAATGACCGTTCTGCTCTTCTGCAAATCGTTCTTGCGGCGTGTAAAAATGTTGCAGATTTTCCGCCTCCGGGAAGGATGAAATATTGTAATGGTTCTAGTTTTTCCTCAAAAGCATCCATCCAGTTTTCTAATTCTTCAATTTCTGTATCGGAAATAATTAACGGAAGACGGGATTTTCCATTCGCTAACATCAGTTTATCAACAGGAGTTGCTGCTTCAGAACCGACTGTAAATAAGTCAAACTGAATTTTTTTCAGTTGCTTTAAAACCTCATCGTCCGTAATATGACTCTTTGAAATTCCGATAAATGAATTGAGCTCATCAATATTTCCGTAGCTTTCTACTCTTGCGCTGGCTTTAGAAACTCTGGTTCCACCATATAAAGCGGTTTGTCCTTTATCTCCTGTCTTAGTATATATTTTCATAGGTAAATTATCATGGTTTCTGAATGCCCAATCAATCAAGGCTTTTTCATGATACTAAATTAGTTTTTTTTACAAAGAGGAAAAAATGAAAACCCAAATGTTCTGAAAAAAACTGAATTCCTAGCCCGGATAGAAGCGGCATCCTTTTTTTGAAAAAAAAAGATACAGCGGATAGCCGGATTAAGCTCCTAAAAAATTTAATAAAATAAAAAGACCAACCCCGAAAGATTGGCCTCACTCAAAATTATTTATCTACCTCTACATATTTTCGTTTGAAACATTTGTGTATCGGATATCCATCTAACGTGAGAAATATATAATTATTTGAAAAGAAATAAAATAATTTTTAAACATAAAAAACCCTACTGACAAACTGTTGTCATCACCGGTTCATACCTTTGTCTTAACATTAACAAATAATACAAAACATTATGACAACTACAGCGACAGCAACGAAACAGTTTATCTCTTCAGCACAATTATTAGAACATTGGCAAGGTCACAGAAATCTGACAAGAAGAGTGATTGAAATGTTCCCTGAAAAAGAATTATTCGAATTTTCAATTGGCGGAATGAGACCATTTGCAAAATTAGCCATAGAATTGATCAGCATTGCAGGTCCGGCTTTGAAAGGAATTGTTGAGACACAGGAAAATGAATTTTCTGAAGAAGCTTTTCAACCAAAAACGAAAGAAGAAATTTTAACAAAATGGGATTCTGAAACGGAAGTGATTAATCATTATTTTAACCAAATCTCAGAAGAAAGATTTCAGGAAACTTTTAATTTATTTGGTCAATACGAATTTCCGGTGTATCAAAATATCCTTTATTTTGTGGATAATGAAGTTCATCACCGCGGACAAGGATTTGTTTATCTAAGAGCTTTAGGAATTGAACCTCCTTTTTTCTGGGAAAGATTCTAAGGCTTCCCAAATATCACACGGATCTACTTAGGATAAATCTCTGCTAATAAATTACTCCTACAGATTTTGCAGATGAAGCAGATTAAATTCAAAAAATCTGTGATGATCTGTGTAATCTGTAGGAGGTTTTATTCAATATCATAAGTTTCAGATATCTTCTGAACCAAATTTTTCATTTTGATTTTTAAAAGTTCCGGTTCTAAAATTGTGGCGTAGTCTGCGAAAGTAATCAACCAGCGTGGAAATCCTTCGTCAATCCATTCTGTTTCGAAAGTCATTTCAATGCCTTGCTCAGTTTCTTTCTCTGAAATCAATCCGTAATAGCTTTTAGAATTAATCAAATATCCCATGATTTTTTTATCGACCAGCAATTTTACTGTTGTGATTGTTTTTGAGGCAATTCTCCTGTGGTCATTGATTTTTCCATATTCCTGTGAAAAAGATATCTCAGTCTTGGAGATTTTCAAAATCCTATCGACTCTGAACTGTCTGAAATCTTTTCTCAGCGTACAAAAAGCCATAATGTACCAATAGGTAAATTCGTAAAAAATCCCAACCGCTTCAATGGTTCGGTTTGAAACCTGTCCGTCAACGCTTTGGTATTCGATAGAAAGCTGCTTTTTTTCGGCAATACTTTCAAGAATAATCGGAATCACATTTTTTATAGAATCATCTGATTTCGGACTGTAATCAAAAATATCAATCTGATTTTCGATATTCTGAATTAAATTTTTATCTGAATTTCTCAAGACCGAACGCAGTTTTTCCATTGCAGTTTTATAGTGGTTTCCCAAACTTTCATGCGAAAATTTTTGCATCAGTTTTTCTGCAGTGATAAAACTCAAAACTTCTTCTTTGGTAAACATTACAGGCGGAAGTTTATAGCCTTCCATCAGAGAATAACCACTTCCCGCCTCGCCAACAATAGGAATTCCGGCGTTTTCTAATGTCTTAATGTCACGATAAATTGTTCTTACGCTCACTTCGAATTTTTCCGCCAAATCCTGCGCTCTTACAATAGGTTTTGATTGTAATTGAGTGAGAATAGCGGTAACACGGTCGAGTTTTTTTAAGTAATGATCCTGCATTTATTTGTAGGTATTAATCAGACGATCCAAATTTACTTCAATCTTAATTAAATTTAAACTTTTAAAATATTGAATGTTTTTTTTAAACCATTAAGATTTAATAAGTTATTTAGTTTGATTAAGGAAATATCTAAAGATATTCATTAAGCAAACTTTTAAATTCAGATTGATCTGAACCTTAAAAAACCTTATCAGCTAAAAGATCTTAATGGTTTAAGTTATTGTTAGATTAATTTTTGAACGTATTGAACAATTTATCCAAATTTAAACTTCTCGCAGAAGCATCAAAAATTTCTCTGTACGTTCCGTCTTTCTCGAAAAGTTCGTCATGAGTTCCGCTTTCTACAACGTGACCTTTTTTCATCACATAAATTTTATCTGAATCTAAAATCTGAGAAAGCGAGTGCGAAATAATGACAACCGTTCTTCCGGCTTTGATCGCATCTAAAGAATTTTTGATCTGTTCGGTTGCAATCGCATCGAGACTTGCAGTCGGTTCGTCAAGGAAAATAATTGGCGGATTTTTCAAAAATAATCTTGCAATCGCAATTCTTTGTTGTTGTCCACCGGAAAGTTGGGTTGCATCGTGATGATACTTTTCCGGAAGATCGATGATCTGATCGTGGAGATATGCTTTTTTGGCAGCTTCCTGAATTTCTTCAAAACTTGCATTCATATTTCCATAACGGATGTTGTCTTCAATACTTCCCTGAAAAATGTGATTTTTCTGTAAAACCAAACCAAGATCGTTTCTTAAATATGAATTTTCAAAATCATTTAAATCAACTTTATCCAGCAAAATTTCTCCAGAATCAGGAAGATAAAATTTACATAAAAGATTAATGATTGTTGATTTTCCTGCACCGCTTAGTCCAACCAAAGCTGTTGTTTTACCATTTTCGATCATCATAGAAACATCATTCAACGCCTTTGTACCATTTGGATAAGTGAAATTGACATTTTTTAATTCAAAATTTCCTGTGATTTTACTTTCGATGAAAGTTCCGTTGGGTTCTGCTTCGTTTTCAGCGTGTAAAATATCAAAATATCCTTCAGCATAAATCATGGCATCATTCATATCATCATAAATCCTATGTAACTGCCGAATTGGAGCCGAAACATTATTAAACAACATAATATGAAGCATAATTGCGCCAATCGTCATCTGCTGATCCAAAACCAGATAAACCGTCAAAAGTATAATCAAAACTACCCCAAACTGTTCAATAAAAGTCTTTAAACCATCATAAATAAAATTGGTTTTTCGGGTAAACATCTGGCTGTCCATCAACTGCATCTGAAGGTCATACTGTTTCTTCCCTTCAAATTTTTCACGGACAAAACTTTTAATCACCATAATTGAATTGATTAAATTTAAAAGTCCCGAAGTTTTTTGTTCACGCTGATTTCTCAACTGACGGCGAACCCCGCCCAGCTTTTTAGCCTGTAACGAACTGATATAAAAGTAGATCGGAACGATGATCGTAGAAACAATTCCGACATATACGTTCTGCATATACATGATGATCAAAGCAATAAATGCATTTGAAAACAATGGCAACATATCAATAAAAAAGTTCTGCACCAGTTTTGTCAGGCTTTCAATTCCTCTATCGATTCTGATTTGCAGTTTTCCCGATTCGTGGTTTTCGTCGTTGAAATAGGCAACTTTATACGTCAGAATTTTATCAATTGCTGATTGAGCCAAAACCGAACTTACGTTGATTCTTATTTTTTCGCCATAAAATTTCTGCCCGAAATTGATGAAAATATTCAATAATTCTTTACCCAATAAAATGATTGAGATGATAATCAAAATATGAATTCCTTCGTTCATCGGATCAGGCAAATGAGTCAGTTTTGTTACTTCATCAACTGTATATTTTAAAACTAAAGGATTGACCTGCGCTGCTAAAGCTCCAAGAAAAGTAAGAAACAGTGTTCCGTAAATCATTAAACGGTAAGGTTTAATAAAAGGAATCAACTGTTTGTAAATTCCGAATAAGGTGACTGTTCTATTGAAGGGTTTTGCCATTAATTGGTGTTAAGAGAAAAACGTACCGTTTCTCAGAGAAAAGGTACGTCTTATTATTTTTTAGGGCAAATATTTTAATTTATCTTTTTTCTAAACATTCAGATAATTAAATTTTTAAGGACAAAATAGTTCATAATTTTTAAAGATTCACTTTCGTAAATTATTAAGCTTTTCGCTTAAATCAATTTATTGATTCTTAACCATTCTTACTTGCTGAATTTTCTTAATGGTAAAATTTTTCATTAAATTATAAAGAGGTATTTATCCTTCAAACATATATGTTGTAAGATAATGCAGTTCAGACTTGCTCGCAGCTTTTGATTCCGCTTCTGCCTGTTCAAGAGAATATTGCATATTGATTTCCTTCTTCTGGAAAACAAAAGCATTGTTGGCATTTTTATCTACAATATCATTGAAAATATGCTGAATTTCTGAATTCCCTAATGATGAAAAACTAATATCTTCAAATCCGTACATCAATCTCAAATCGTCAAACTGAGAAAAATTTTCATCGACAAAACTTTGAAACTGAGATTTAGAATCAAAATTTCCTGCCCAAATATTGTACGCATGTTTTTTCTTGCTTGGCTTGTCGAAAATACTTTGGTACACAAAGTTTTCTCCCAAATATGCTTCTCTTACTTGTGGATCATTTGCAAGCTCTTCCGGTAAACCTTCTTTTAAGATTTTACCTTCAAACATAATGTAAGTTTTGTTGGTAATTGCCAAAGTCTGCTGTACGTTGTGATCGGTAATCAGGATTCCAATATTTTTATCGGTAAGACTTCTCACAATCTTTTGAATATCTTCTACCGCTATCGGGTCGACTCCGGCAAAAGGCTCATCCAAAAGAATAAAACTCGGACTGGTTGCTAAACAACGTGCGATCTCGGTTCTACGTCTTTCACCACCTGAAAGTAAATCTCCACGGTTTTTACGAACGTGTTGTAACGAAAACTCTTCAATTAGCTCATCACATTTGATCTGCTGTTCACGTTTTGAAAGTTTCGTCAACTGCAGAACTCCCATGATATTATCTTCTACAGACAATTTTCTGAAAACGGAAGCTTCCTGCGCAAGATAACCGATTCCTTTTTGGGCTCTTCGGTACATTGCATCGGTGGTGATTTCCTGTTTGTCGAGGAAAATCTTTCCTGAAGTCGGCTTCACCAAACCAACGATCATATAAAACGATGTGGTTTTTCCGGCTCCGTTTGGACCCAGCAAACCTACAATTTCCCCCTGCTGAACTTCTACAGAAACGCCTTTTACAACTTTTTTGGGACCGTATTCTTTGATTAAGTTTTCTCCTCGTAAAATCATAGCAGCAAAGATAAAGTTTTTTTGAATTTAAAATTCAGATTAAAAATTGGTTGAGGTAGTTTTATGAAAATTTAAGGTTAATATGAATTTAACTTAATATAAAGTTTGTCATTCCGGAGGAGTCCTAGCTGAATTTTATTTACGATGTCTGAATTCCTGCGGAATGACAAACATCGAGGATAAAGGGAACACAATTCAATTGCAATATAAAAACTGAATTTATTTATCTTTTTTAAACTAAAAATCATAATTTTATAAAACCAATCAACATTTAAATTAACCATGGAAAATAACCAACAACTGACCGATTTACTCGCATTGGACCTTGGAGTAAACCTGATTAACCGCAGACCTTATGCAAAAGAAGTTTTTAAATGGCAGGATATCGATCTTTTACCCCATTCTTCTGCAGACACATTACTTTGTGAAATTTACGAATGGAACGGCAGAAACTGGAGAACGACCAACAATAATCTGATCGGATTTTTATTCTCTGAAGATAAATTGAAAACGGTAAAAGACCAATTAGCAAATGTTCCTAAACACCCAGCTTTGATCCCTGATTTTGAGTTTACCAAAGAAAGTATGGTTGAATACGGTTTGTCTTTGCCTTCTCTATTTAATATTGGAATTAACGGAAACATCAACAGTGCTAAAAGTTTTTCTGTCCGTGTAAACGGAGTGACAAAATCGAGAATTACCAATATTGATTCTCCAGGGATTGAAATTTTGAAAAACTATTCTGAGTTTACAGATTCACAATCGAAAACGTATCGGAAAAATATTAAATTCAATTATTTAAGCACATCTCTTTTTTATGCCGAAAGTGTAGAAATTTTCTTAGAGAAAGAATCGGGTGTCGGTTTGGATGTAAGTTTTCAGACTCAGGATGTAGAAGTTGAGGCCAAAGTTGATACAGATACTAAAAAACATTTTGTTTTAAAATATTCAGGAAATCAAGCTCCTTTTGCAGCGAAATTTACCAAAGGAAAAGATTTTGACTTCAAATGATTTTTTGAAAGTTATAAGTGAATAGTTATGAATTATGAGTCAAGAATATTTTCATTAACTTATAATTCATAACTAATAACTTAAAACTAATTACCCGTTTAAAATCATCGCAGCTTCTTTCGCAGCATAAGTGAAAATCATGTCTGCTCCTGCTCTTTTGAAGCATGTTAAACTTTCAATAATTGCTTTATCATTGTCTAGCCAACCATTTTTTGCAGCTGCTTTTAACATTGCATATTCTCCGCTTACATTGTAAACTGCGATTGGCAAATCGATGGCTTCACGCACTTTTGAAACGATATCCAAATAAGGAAGTCCTGGTTTGATCATAATAATATCTGCACCTTCTTCCACATCTTTGAAAACTTCATTTAATGCTTCACGAGAATTGTGAAAATCCATCTGATAAGTCTTTTTATCTTTCGGAATTTCCATATTATCTTTTGGAGCGCTGTCGAGAGCACTTCTGAAAGGTCCGTAGAATGAACTGGCGTATTTTGCAGCATAGCTTAAAATTCCAACATCATGGAAACCGCTTTCTTCCAAAGCTTCACGAATAGCCAAAACTCTTCCATCCATCATGTCACTTGGTGCCACAATATCTGCTCCGGCTTCTGCATGTGAAACTGACATTCTTGCCAAAGCTTCGTTGGTAGCATCATTAAGAATTTTTCCGTTTTCTATAATTCCGTCATGTCCGTAAATTGAATAAGGATCTAAAGCAACATCAGGCATAATCACCATTTCAGGAATCGCATCTTTAATTGCTTTGATGGTATTTTGCATCAACCCGTCTTTGTTCCAGGCTTCTTTTCCTGTGTTGTCCTTTAAATGTTCTGAAACTTTCATGTAAAGATTAACTGCTTTCACGCCTAAAGAAAATAATTCTTTACATTCTTTTATGGTTAAATCGATGCTTCTTCTGAAAATTCCGGGCATAGAGGAAATTGCCTCTTCTTTATTTTCACCTTCCATCACGAAAATCGGCATTACAAAATCATCTGTAGAAAGGCTGCATTCTCTCACCAATCCTCTCATAGATTCATTTACTCGCAATCTTCTGTTTCTTGAATATATCATTTTGGAATACTTTTTGAATAATTTATTGCAAATTTAATATAAGTTCTATAAAAAACTATTGCGGATGATTATAGAATTTATTACTTTTGTTAGTAATAATTATGCAAATAATACGTTAGATGAAAAAACTTTTACTTTTATTTATATTTATGGTCGCTTTTGTTGGATTTTCCGACAATTTAAAAGCACAGATAAAGGAACCATCTTCCACATCACAAAAGTCTGATGATGGTGTTCTTACTGCGTACCCAAATCCTGCAAAAGACTTTTTGGTTGTAAAAGCCAAAGATGCTTCTTTAAAAATTAAATCAGTTATCTTCTATTCTATATTGGGAACGCAAGTTGCCAACTATAATGTGAATGCCAATAAAGCTGAGATCAATATTGAAAAATTAAAACCCGGAAAGTATTTGATCCGCTATATTCTCAGCGACAATACGCAAAAGGTTACTCAAATAGTAAAACAATAATATTAAATCCTGATCAACATCAGGATTTTTTCTTTTAGCAAAATTCTTTTAATTCCGTAACTTTCGGATTATTTTTATACTCATTATAAAAAACAACTGAATGCTAAAAGCTGAACATATTACTAAAACTTACAATGCAGGAAAAAAAACAGCATTGGACGATTTTAGCATACATGTGCCGAAAGGAAGTATCTACGGTCTTCTGGGACCCAACGGAGCAGGAAAAACCTCTTTCATCCGTATTATCAATCAAATTACACAGGCAGATTCCGGAGAGGTGATGATCAACGGAGAAAAGCTGAATCCAAATCACATTAGAGACATTGGCTACATGCCTGAAGAACGCGGTTTATACAAAAATATGAGCGTGGGAGATCAGATTCTCTACTTCGGGGAACTGAAAGGGATGAAAAAAAACGATGCGCTGAATGAAGCCAAAAAATGGTTTGAAAAACTGCACATCGACCAATGGTGGAAGAAGAAACTTTCTGAACTTTCGAAAGGTATGGCGCAGAAAATACAGTTTGTAGTTACTGTACTTCACAGACCAAATTTATTGATTCTTGACGAACCATTTTCCGGTTTTGATCCTGTTAATGCCAATTTAATTAAAGATCAAATAATTGAACTTAAAAATAATGGAACCACAATTATTCTTTCTACTCACAGAATGGAAAGTGTGGAAGAAATGTGTGATTATGTTGCATTAATTGATAATTCTAAGAAAATTATTGACGGAAGAGTTTTTGACGTAAGAGAAAAATTCAAGAAAAATATTTTTGGAATTACGCTTTCTGATGTGAACAATGAGCAACTTCAAAATTTCAAAAATAAATATGGAATTTTCAATTTATCTGAACAGAATAATCTGATTTCGTTTGACCTGAAAAACACAGTGAATCAAAATGATATTTTACTTGATTTGGTACAAGCCGGAAAAGTAAGATCATTTGACGAAAAAATTCCAAGTATGAATGAAGTGTTTATTAATGCCGTAGGTAATCATTCTTAAATGTTATGAAAAATATTATTTTAATTACAAAAAGAGAATTTCTTACACAGGTTAAGAAAAAATCTTTCATTTTACTGACTTTATTAGCTCCATTAATGATCATCGGATTTGGCGCAGTGATCGGATTGATGTTTAAAGCCAATGAATCACATAACATCATTGAAGTAGTTGACAATAGTGGTCTATTTAAAGGACAGCTTAAATCTAATGATAAACTGGAATATGTTTTCGTTCCTATTGTGGATGAAAAATCTAAAATCAAAAACCTCAAAGGGAATGAATCTTTAGATGGAATTCTGATTTTACCTCAGATTTCGGGTCAGAATTTTGATGATTTAGAGAAAAATACAAGATTGGTTGTCAATACTAAAATCGGTCTTGATACTAAACAGCAAATTATTTCTGATATTGGAAATGTAATCAAGAAAGAGAAAATAAAACAGTTGGGTATCGCAGAATCACAACTTGATAATCTTGATAAAAGTTTTGAACTGAAAACTATCAATGTTTCAGAAGACAATAAAGAAGATTCTGACCTTACTTTTGGGGTGAAAACTGCTTTAAGTTTAGGTTTAATGTATGTTACTTTTATGTTCATCATCATTTATGGAGTTCGTGTGATGCGAAGCGTTTTGGAAGAGAAAAACAATCGAGTGGTTGAAATTATCATCTCTTCTGTAAAGCCTTTTGAATTAATGATGGGAAAGATTTTTGGAGTTACAATGGTTGCTTTGACTCAATTTATCGTCTGGATTACGATGTCTGTAATTGGTGCATTAGTTTTAAACACCGGTTTTTCGTCTATGCAGAAAAACATACCGGGAGGTGATCAAAGTATTTTAAGCAAATTGGATATTCTACAGATCTTTACACAGATTTCCCATAACTTATTGGAGCTAAATTTTCCTTTAATCATCTTTGTATTTATTGTGTTTTTCCTTTTAGGATATATATTTTACAGTTCAATTTACGCAGCCATCGGTTCTGCAGTTGATAACGAAACAGAAACACAACAATTCACTTTATTTGCCATTTTACCTTTAACTTTAGGGATGTACGGAAGTTTTTCTTTGATGAATAATCCTGATGGACCTTTAGGTTTTTGGTTATCAATTATACCATTCACATCGCCCGTTGCGATGATTGCAAGAATACCTTATGGCGTTCCGGCTTGGCAGATTGCTTTGTCTATCTTTTTACTTTTAGCCACAACTATTTTTATGATATTCTTAGCTGGCAAGATTTATAGAGTAGGAATTTTAATGTATGGAAATAAAGCGACGTTGAAGGAACTTTGGAAATGGATCAGAAGTTGATTTCTTAATTAATAAAAAAATCCCGAGATCTACATCCCGGGATTTTTTATGTTTTTTAATGAAAAATTTTTATTCGAAAATATAACTTAGGCTTAAACTAAGAACCTGTTCAGATTTCTTTTTTCCCGTATTTGGGTCTTTAGTAAAATCTTCAATAAGTTTCGGATAAGTATTGGAAACTCCAAAATCATATTTTAAAGCTAATTCGAGTTGCCTTTTGTAGCTATACCCAACTCCCACACCTACTGCGAAGTTAAAGCTGTTTGCTTTTCCGCTGATCTGTGGATAATTTGGAACAGTCACATCCGGGTCGTAGTAAGGTCTGCTTGCGGGTACGTTCTTAACATTCTGACTTAATAAAAAATTAAATCTCGGACCGATCATTCCAAAAAATTCTGATTCTGCTTCAGAAAAATATCCTTTGAAATAAATTGGTACACTCAGATAATTATTAGCGTACATTGCATTATAACCATCAGCATTTTTAGCATCTTTATCTTTCCCAGATTCTCCGGCGCCGTAATATGTAACCTCCGGCTGAAGATAAAACTGATTGGCTCCTCCCATTGGGATCAATGCTAAAACACCGCCCTGAAAAGCAAATCTTGCTCCTGAAGGATTATGTGCATTCTTCACTCTCGAATAGTTTCCACCAGCAGTAACACCGAATCTTGTACTACTAAAATCAATCTGTGCGAAAGATAAAGTAGAAAGTGCTAAAGCTGATGTCAATAAAATTTTTTTCATATGTAGTTTTTATTGTTTTTTAAAATCATATGGTATCGCCTACCTTCGAGTCTAAACTTTAAAAATTAGTCAGAGCGATTTCATATCATTTTGTATCTTAATTATCCTAAAACTTTAGCAACAGTAACACCAATATCAGCAGGGGAATCTACTACATTGATACCGTTTTCTCTCATGATTTCCATTTTAGCCTGAGCCGTGTCTTCATCACCTCCAACAATAGCACCTGCGTGACCCATTGTTCTGCCTTTAGGAGCAGTTTGTCCAGCGATAAAACCAACAACCGGTTTTGTAGAACCGCTAGCTTTATACCATCTTGCAGCTTCAGCTTCAAGACCACCACCGATTTCACCGATCATTACAACCGCTTCAGTTTCAGGGTCATTGATAAACAATTCTAAAGCTTCTCTCGTTGTAGTTCCAATGATTGGATCTCCACCGATTCCGATCGCTGTAGAAACACCGTAACCGGCTTTCACAACCTGATCAGCAGCTTCGTAAGTAAGAGTTCCAGATTTTGAAACGATTCCTACTTTACCTTTTTTGAAAACAAAACCTGGCATAATACCAATTTTAGCTTCGTCAGAAGTAATGATTCCAGGACAGTTTGGTCCGATCAATCTGCATTCTTTGTCAGCGATATAAGATTTCACTTTTACCATATCTGCAACAGGAATACCTTCTGTAATACAAACGATTACTTTGATACCTGCTTCAGCAGCTTCCATGATAGCATCTGCAGCAAATGCAGGTGGTACAAAAATGATACTTACGTTAGCTCCGGCTTTTGCAACAGCGTCAGCAACAGTATTAAATACCGGCTTTCCTAAGTGCTCGCTTCCTCCTTTTCCCGGAGTAACACCACCTACTACGTTGGTTCCGTACTCGATCATCTGACCTGCGTGGAAAGTACCTTCGTTACCTGTAAAACCTTGTACAATTACTTTAGAATCTTTGTTTACTAAAATTGACATTTTATTGTTTTTTAAATTTATTTATTATTTTTTATGTTATCAAAACTTTCAAGTATCTCAATCATCACACTGTCGTAATCAGAAGTTTGAGAGAAACCTCCGTCTTTTCGGATTTCGTCTACTATAGTTAACATTTTGGGTTCATCTGCAAAAAACTCTTTCAACCTTTTTTTTGGTAATCCAGTGAAATATATAAGACCAACTCCTTTATTTGTTTTTTTATTAAATAAAAAATCATTGGCATTTTCTCCTCCCATAGTTGATGAATAATTACGATACCATTCCACATTTTCACTATCATACATCCTCTCAAGAAGAATTTTCTGATCACCCGATTTGTTTATAAAAAAACGTTTTTTTCCATTAAAATCTATTAATGAAAGCTCTTTGACTTTTGGAATTTCAATTTTTACTTTTTTACCATTTTCATCTACTGTTGTTATTTTTGTATTGAAACTAGTAACGTAAAGTAAATTTGGATCAATTGCATTTGTCCTAACTTTTATTTTAACCGTAAGACTATCATTTTCACTTGTTAAAATTTTTGCATCAAGAGTCTTTTGACTAAAAACTAACGATATTACAAAAATTAAAAAAAAAGTGAAAAATTTCTTCATGGCTTTATTTAATAACGCTCACAAATTTACTTATTTTTCTTTGATTTTAGTTAAAACCAATGTAAATTGTTACTCGAGATTTCTCAACTTCACCTCTTTTTTCAGGTAAGTTTTAAAATCTTCTGCAAACATCCCGATATAAGTTCCCTTTTTCAGATCTCTATTAACTCCGGTTTTACCTAGAAGTACTGAACCTGATTCGATATTATTACCAGATGCAATGCCGACCTGTCCCCATAAAGTGACCTCATCACCGATGATACAACATCCAGCAATTCCGACCTGGGAAGCAATTAAACATTTTTTACCGATTACAGTATCATGACCGATCTGAATCTGATTATCTAAAACAGAACCTTCACCAATGATTGTAGAATCTGTAACTCCTCGATCAATCGTGCAACTGTTTCCGATTTCTACATTGTTTTCGATGATTACGTTTCCTACAGAAATCAAGCGGTCAAAATTCCCGTCTAATTTTCTGTAATAAAAAGCGTCGCCCCCCAAAACGGTATTGGATTGAATGATAACGTTATCACCAATCACAGTTCGGTCTCCGATAACAACATTGGGGAAAATGATTGTGTTTTTTCCTATCGTGATGTTATTTCCAAGAACTGCGGACGGGTGAATTTTCGTACCCTCACCTATCTCCACATCATGAAGTGTTTCTGTGAAGTTATAGATTTTGGTAAAGTGGGTATTGATCTTATTGAAATCTCCAAACGGATCGTCCGAAATTAAAAGCGCTTTTCCTTCCGGACATTCTACTTCTTTATCAATTAAGATAATGGTTGCCGCAGAGTTTAAAGCTTTATCGTAATATTTTGGATGATTGACGAATACAATTTCGCCAGATTTTACTCTGTGAATTTCGTTGGTACCAAAAACCTGAAAATCTTCGGAACCTACAAATTTTGCTCCGATCAAATCAGCAATTGTTTTTAGTTTTTGTGGCTGATGAAACGTCATATGTTTAAATTAATGAGTTGCAAAGATATAAAGTTTTAAGATTAAAAATTGAAATCGAGGGGTTCGTTATTTGCTTTTCTGCCTAGTAATATATTTTCAGCATACATTTTTCGTATACTTAAATAAAATTGATAATCTTCTTTTTCTTCATATGAATCAATACCTATTTGTTTAAGTTGCTGGTTGGTTTGATAATGTTCCAGAGCTAAAGGTAAATGTTCTGCTATTTTTTGACATCTGTATTTCTGACAGGCTCTTTCTAAAGCGACTCTAAAGTCTTGATGTGCATCAATTGAAACTAATTCATCTTTTATTCCGCTCAAATAATTAAAGGTTTCCTGTGCTCTTTCATTTTCCCAAGTATCTTGATGCTCAGTAGCTTCTACATATTCTTTAAAAATATTGATCATCTCTCTATTTTCAATTTGTTTTGCTAGATCTAAGTGTACATATTTATCATAATAATTTAGATATGGTTTATCAGCATCGGGAGGTGGAATATATGGTGGAGCTGGTGGTTGATTTTTCTGTTTTTCTTTTACACCTAAATTAATATACATTCGCTCGAGTTTTCCTTTGACATCAGGGAAAGTTAGTAATATCCCATTTCCTGTTCTGCTATTATGAAATTCATACCATGAAGGAAAGCTCATGTTTTCTTCATTGGTATTATACGCTTCTTTTAATTCTTCATAATTCTGCCATTCATGAAAACCGTCCAATTCAATTTCTACATTGTTACTGGTAAGATATTCACAATATAAATCTATATCATATGATGAGGGCTGTTCTAAAAAATGGCAATTCATAATATCATGCTCTAAAACATGAAAATCATAACAAATCTCTACTCCTTCAAATATTTCCTGACCTGCTCTCCATTTACATTGAGCATCAAATAGCTTCTTTTGCTGAATGATAGCTAAATGTTTTTTTGCAGCATTCATCCATTGATTTTTCTGTCCCTTATTATGCTTTCTGTAATATTCAGCATGCTTAAAGGCCAACATTTTATTAAAAGCATATTGTTTGTACAATGAGTCCCAGTCGGATTTTTTATATGATTCTAAAAAAGCATGCGTTATGGGATTGTTTTTCACTTCTTCTTCCCATTGTTTTTGCAATACTTCATAATTGGGTTGTTCTGTTTGATCTGACATTTGTGTTAGAGGATTTAAAAGTTTAAAAGTGATTTTTTAATTTCTAAATCAAATGTAAAAATATTTTTGTATTCAAGAAAATCGTTCTCAAATCTTAAAAAAATTATAAATATCAAATAAATGGTTTAGTGATAAAATAAAAACACTTGCGCTTGCAAGTGTTTTTATTTTGTGTTGTAAATTAAAGTAATTTCAAAAACACAATATTTTGAATCTTAGATTATTCTTTTACTCTCTCCAAGTAAGAACCATCTTCAGTACTTACTTTGATTTTGTCTCCCGCTTCAATGAACAAAGGAACCATTACTCGTGCTCCTGTTTCAACGATTGCGTTTTTCAGAGCGTTGGTTGCTGTGTTTCCTTTTACACCCGGATCAGCTTCAACAACTTCTAAGTAAACCGACTGAGGAAGTTCTGCAGAAAGTGGAGTTTCGTCAGCTTCTTTCAAAATGATAGTTACTTCTTCGCCTGCTTTCATCAGGTTTGAGTTTTCAATCATTTCTTTGCCTAAGTATAGTTGAGAGAAATCTTCATTATTCATAAAGTGGAAACCATTCTCATCATCATAAAGATACTGGAATTTTCTTGTAATTACTTTTACTTCGTCAATTTTATGACCTGCAGAAAAAGTATTATCAATTACTTTACCGTTGGTTACCGATTTTAGTTTTGTTCTCACGAAAGCAGGACCTTTCCCTGGTTTTACGTGCATAAATTCGATTACTTTAAAAATATCATTGCTGTACTCGATGCAAAGACCTTTTTTTATATCGTTACTTGTTGCCATTGAATTATATTATATTTAGTCTATTTTGATTTATAAATTGGTACACTCAACATCTTGCCCAAACCATTAATGCTCGCTGCTCTAGGACTGCTGAAAACTTCACCATTTTCCTGAGAAACAAATCTTCTGTTGACTCCCATATTAAAATTGATATCGTTTTGCAAAAGCTGAATTTTGTTTTTCTGAAGATCAGAATCGTTTGCGCTACCGATGATTGTAGTTGAATACGTATTTTTCGTTTGCTGAATGATACTGTTTACATTCGTTACTGCAATAGAATCATTTCTTTTTTCATTAAATTTTCTGTCGACAACAGATAATTCTGATGTTTTATTCATCTGTGCAATAACAACAGATGAAAATCCGAGGAGAAATAAAACTAAAGCTTTCATCATTTATATTTAAATTATTCTTTACCCGTTCCGTATCCTTTAACGATACCTCTTGGAGAGTTTTGGATAAACTGAAGGATTTCATCTCGTTCAGCCGTTGGAAGCATTTCTTTTTCGATGTGAGAGACTGCCTGAGAAACATTCATTTTCATCTGGAAAATTGCTCTGTAAATTTTTTGAATTTCAAAAATTTTATCGTTGGTAAATCCTCTTCTTCTCAAACCTACAGAATTGATTCCGGCATAAGACATTGGCTCACGCGCTACTTTTACATATGGCGGAATATCTTTTCTTACCAAAGTTCCTCCTGAAATCATTACGTGTTTTCCGATTTTTCCAAATTGGTGAACAGCACTTAAGCCACCCATCACTGTGAAATCTCCAATTTCTACGTGACCGGCGATTCCGCAACCGTTTACAATAATTACATGGTCACCGATTATGCAGTCATGAGCAATGTGGGAAGTTGCCATAATCAAACAATTGTCACCAATTTTAGTATATCCTAAAGCTTTTGTACCTCTGTTTACGGTAACACATTCTCTGATCGTAGTGTCATCACCAATGATTGTCTGTGTATCTTCACCGTCAAATTTCAAATCCTGTGGGATAGCAGAAATTACGGTTCCGGGGAAAATCCTGCAGTTTTTTCCGATTCTTGCACCATCCATAATGGTCACGTTTGAACCGATCCAGGTTCCTTCACCTATTTCCACATCACCTGCAATAGTAGTAAATGGTTCTACAATTACATTTTTACTGATTTTTGCTCGTTTATCAACGGCGGCTAATTGATGAATCATTTAGTCAACTTTATTTTTTGCAACCTGAGCCATAAGCTCAGCTTCTACAGCTATTGTATCACCAACGTATCCGTAACCCTGCATGTGCACGATTCCTCTTCTGATCGGTTCAATCAATTCAATTTTGAAAATCATCGTATCACCGGGAACCACTTTTCTTTTGAATTTTACTTTATCCATTTTAATGAAATAAGTAGAATAGTTTTCCGGATCAGGAACGCTTGCCAATACCAAAATACCACCAGTCTGCGCTAAAGCTTCGACCTGTAAAACTCCCGGCATTACCGGCTCTTTCGGAAAGTGTCCTACGAAGAAAGGCTCGTTCATCGTCACATTCTTTAGACCAACAACGTGTGAATCTGATAATTCAAGAATTTTGTCGATCAATAAAAACGGTGGTCTGTGAGGCATTAATCTCATAATTCCGTTGATATCGAAAACCGGTTCTTTATTTAAATCAAAATCGGGAACGTTTTTCTTCTTCTGTAATTTCCACTGACGGTTCAGTTTTTTAGCAAACTGAGTATTTACAAAATGCCCTGGTTTGTTGGCAATAATTTTACCTTTAATCTTAACTCCGGCCAAAGCTAAATCACCGATTACATCGAGCAATTTGTGTCTTGCAGCTTCGTTCGGATAGTTTAAAGTTAAATTATCTAGAATACCGTTGGGTCTGATCGCAACATGATCTTTACCAAAAGCTTTCTTTAATTTTTCTGTTGTTTCAGCAGTAAGATCCTTGTCAACGTAAACAATTGCATTAGAAATATCTCCACCTTTGATCAAACCGTGATCAAGAAGCATTTCCAATTCATGTAAAAAGCTGAATGTTCTTGCAGAAGAAATTTCTTCTTTAAACTCTGAAATATTTTTTAAAGTAGCATTCTGAGTTCCTAAAACTTTGGTCCCAAAATCTACCATTGTCGTAATTTCGTAATTATCTGAAGGGATAATTGTAATCTCAGAACCGGTTGCAGGATCGCTGTAGCTCAAAACTTCTTTTACTACCAAATATTCTCTGGCAGTTTTTTGCTCTACAATTCCAACACTTTCGATTGCCTCCACGAAAAATTTAGAAGAACCATCTAAAATTGGTGGTTCTGAAGCATCCATCTCTAAGTAAGCATTATCGATATCACAACCTACCAATGCCGCTAAAAGATGCTCGCAAGTGTTGATTTTTACGCCAAGTTTCTCCAGAGTTGTTCCTCTTTCTGTTGCTACAACGTAGTTTACATCAGCTTCAACCTGAGGATGACCCTCTAGATCTGTTCTTACGAAGATGAAACCTGTATTTTCTTTAGCAGGTTTGATGGTCAGTTTTACTTCTTTACCAGTATGAAGGCCAATTCCGGAAAGAGTAACCTCTTCCTGAAGTGTTTTTTGCATATCACTCATTAGTCTGATCTTTTGAGTTATTCTCAAGATTATTTATTCTTTTTACAAGTTCAGGAAGATTCCTGAAATGCACGTAGCTTTTAAGATAATTATTGTAGCTGATTGCCGGCGAACCGTAAACCGTTTCTTTATCGTTCACGTGAGAATTCACACCACTTTGAGCCTGAATTTTCACCTGACTTCCGATTTTGATGTGACCTACAATTCCAACCTGTCCGCCGATTTGATTCCAGTCACCCACGATTGTAGATCCTGCAATTCCGGTTTGTGAAGCTATGACATTATTCTGACCGATTTTTACATTGTGTGCAATTTGAATCAGATTATCGATCTTAGTTCCTTTACCTATTACTGTCGAACCAATTGTTGCTCTGTCAATACTACAGTTTGAGCCGATTTCAACATCATCTTCAATGATAACGTTTCCTAATTGAGGAATTTTTTTGAAACCTTCTGGAGTTGGCTGAAAACCAAAACCATCACCACCAATCACAGTGTTGGAATGAATGACACAATTATCACCAATGATACAGTAATCGTAGATTCTTGCCCCACTATCAATTTTGCAGTTCTTACCAATCTTTACACCTTTTCCGATGTAAACTTGCGGATAAATCTGTGATCCTTCTCCGATTTTAGCTTTTTCAGAAACATAAGTAAATGCTCCAACATACGCTTTATCACCGACAACAGCAGTGTCATGAATAGAAGCGCCGTCCTCAATACCTTCTTTTCTTCCCTGCATTTCCTGATATAAATTCATCAGAACCTGAAAAGAAAGATAGGCATCTTTTACAGAAATGATTGTCTGGTCGTAGCTGTCTTTGGTTAAAATATCTTCCGATACTATAAGAACGGAACAATTTGAAGTATCTAAATAATGAGAAAAACGTTCCTGGGCAATAAAAGAAAGATGCCCTGCTTCCCCACCTTCAATAGGCGAAACTCCTGTTATAAGCGCATTTTCATCACCTATAATTTTTCCGTCAATAAAACTCGCAATTTGCGAAGCTGTGAATTCCATATTCTGCAAAGATAACAAATTCTATTATTCACCAACATTTTTTAGTTTATGGAATATAGATTTTAATATTCTTTAAGAATTTGTATGCATCAATATCTTGGAAAAGTAAGAATGTATCTTGTCGTTTTATTGGTGATCAAACCAGACAAAAGCTGATCTTCCGACTCGTCAAGTCTAAGAATTTTTCCGCTTTTCTGTAATAAAAATATAGGCTGTTTGTCTGTATTATAAGGTAAAAGTGTTCTTTCAATCTCGTGTACAAGTTCGTGAGCGTTGTCTATCCCCAAAAATTCATTGGTGCTATTTATTTTCTCCTCAACAAATTTCGGATCGAAAGGTTGGGACGAAATAATCGTTTTAGGTAGATTTCTTTGAATTACACATTGACACCAATATGAAAGAATAAAGTCATCTGAAGTCTGCCACAATTTCATCGCATGAATAATATCATTATCATCCATTTGGGTGAATCTTTGCACATCCTCGTCGGTTTCTTCACTTTTTCCGCGATTCAGAAAGTACTTTAAATTCTCAGTTGCCGGTAAATCTACTCCCTGCGATGCCAAATATTTCGCTCTTTGTAAAATTTTCACCAGAATAAATTCTGCCAAAGCTGATGTTTTATGATAATACACCTGCCAATACATGAACATTCTTGCGGTGAGGAAATTTTCAATAGAATAGACACCTTTAGCATCAATTACCAATTCGTCTTCGCAGACATTCATCATTGAAATAATTCTTTGGGTATTTACGTTCCCTTCAGAAACTCCTGTGAAAAAACTGTCTCTTTTTAAATAATCCAAACGGTCAACATCCAATTGTGAGCTGATCAACTGATTGAAAAACTTTCTGTGATATTTCCCCTGAAACATTTCGATTGCTGTTGAAAGCTGTCCGTCAAATTCATCATTTAATCTGTTCATTAATAATAAAGAAAGATTTTCGTGATGCCAATCATCCATCAACATATTTTCCAGCGCATGAGAAAACGGACCGTGACCGATGTCGTGCATCAAAATTGCCAACATTGCTCCTTTTTCTTCTTCGACAGAAATATCAATTCCTTTTTGCTTTAAAGTTTCCAAAGCGGTAAACATCAGATGCATCGCACCTAAAGCATGATGAAATCTTGTATGTGTTGCTCCAGGAAAAATTAAATTTAAAAGTCCGGTCTGTGAGATTCTTCTTAATCTTTGGAAATAAGGATGTTCAATAATATCAAATAAAATCTCGTGAGGAATTTTAATAAAACCGTGAACTGGATCGTTGATAATTTTAAGCTTGTTTTGCATAGAAATATACTGTGACAGATGCAAAATTAAGGTATTAAACTCAATTCAAAGAAAATTGCAAAATTTAATCTAATGAATTTTTATTAATAATGCTTTAAAACCTTAAGATTTTAGCCTATCTTCATACCACATTTAATGAAATCAAACAGTGAGAATTGTTTAACTAAGATTTAACTTTTAAAGGCGGTAATTTGGCTTTTATAAAAGGATTTTGGTTACAGTTTTGATACAATAACTATAGAAAAAAATTAAACTTTTATGTCAGAAAAGATATTATGGATCGATGATGAAATAGATTTACTTAAACCTCATATCGTATTTTTAGAAAAAAAGGGTTACCATGTAACTCCCGTAAATAATGTGAATGAAGCTTTAGAACTGATAGATTCAGAAAAATTTGCGTTAACGCTTATTGATGAAAACATGCCCGGAATCTCTGGACTTGAAGCAATACCGATGATTAAAGAAAAAGACAGTTCTCTGAAAATCGTGATGGTGACAAAAAGTGAAGAAGAACATATTATGGAAGAGGCTATCGGCTCGCAGATCGCAGATTACATTCTAAAGCCGGTAAATCCTAATCAAATTTTATTATCATTAAAGAAAAATCTTCAGCAGGATAACCTTGTAGAGCAAAAGACAATTCTTCAATATCAGCAGGAATTCAGGAACCTTTCTATGGAACTTTCTTATTTGAGAACGTACCAAGATTGGGCAGAATATTATAAAAAAATCGTCAATTGGGAATTGAAATTTGATAAAGTTGCTGATAACGAATTTGCAGATTTACTACAATCTCAAAAAGAAGAAGCCAATATTCAGTTTGCAAAATTTATAGAAAACAATTACGAAGAATGGTTGAATGGAGGTGATAAACCTTTGATGAGCCACACTTTGTTCAGAGACAAAGTAAAACCTGAAGTTGAAAAAGACAAAGTTCTTTTGCTGATGGTTGATAATTTAAGATACGACCAGTGGAAAGTAATTGAACCTTTATTTACTAAATATTATAATAAAGTTTCAGAAGATTACTATTACAGTATCCTTCCAACTGCGACTCAGTATGCAAGAAATTCGTTTTTCGCAGGAATGCTTCCTTCAGAAATTGAAAAACGTTTTCCTGATAAATGGTTTAATGATAATGAAGATGGAAATAAAAATGAATACGAACGTGATTTCTTAGAAGATCAGATGAAAAGAATCGGTTTAAACTCTAAATCAATGAAATATCTGAAAGTTCTGAATGCCGATTTTGAGAAGAAGATTTACGAAGATTTTAATCAACATAAGAATAATGACCTTTTGGTGATCGTTTATAATTTCATAGATATTTTATCTCACGCAAAAACGGATAACCACATTGTTGACCAATTAATCAGAGATGATAAAACTTTCCGTTCGTTGACGTCGAATTGGTTTGAGAATTCATCTTTAATTAAGATTATTAAATTGGCGGCAGAAAGTGGTTATAAATTAGTCATCACAACCGATCACGGAACTGTTTATGTCAAAAAACCAAGCCGTGTTGTGGGAGACAGAGAAACCTCAACAAACATTCGTTATAAAACCGGAAAAAGTTTGACGTATGACGAAAAAGATGTTTGGGCAGTTACAAACCCTGAAAAAATATTTTTGCCTAAAGGAAATTTAAGTTCGAAATATATTTTCGCAAAAAACAATACTTTTCTAGCATATCCTAAAAATTATAATCATTTTGTCAATTATTATAAAGAGACTTACCAACATGGTGGAATTTCTCTTGAGGAATGTATTATTCCAATCAGTATTTTAGAACCAAAATAGTTTTTTCATAGTTTATTATTTGGGATCGGCCGGAAAAAATCTAAGATTTATTCCGGCCGATTTTTTATATTTTTGAATCATGAAATTAATCACATACAACGTCAACGGAATCAGAGCTGCCTTTACAAAAGATTTTCTCGGCTGGCTGAAAACTGCCGATCCGGACATTATCTGTATACAGGAAAGTAAAGCGGGAAACGATCAGATAGACATCGAGAGTCTTAAAAAAATAGGTTATCATAGTTATTGGCACTCAGCTGTGAAGAAAGGCTATAGTGGTGTCGGAATCGCTTCCAAAATAAAACCTCATCATGTAGAATACGGTTGCGGAATTGAAAGCTATGATAATGAAGGAAGAATCATTCGTGCAGATTTTGATGACTATTCTGTTATTTCTGTTTACGTTCCGTCCGCTTCCAATATTGAAAGGTTAGATTTTAAAATGCAGTTTTGTCATGACTTTTTAGAATATATTAAAAATTTAAAGAAAGAAATTCCAAATCTTATTATTTCGGGGGATTTTAATATTTGTCATGAGGCTATCGACATTCATAATCCGGTTGGTTTAAAAAACACTTCAGGCTTTTTACCGATGGAAAGAGAATGGATGACCAACTTCATCAACGAATGCGAATTGATTGACAGTTTTAGATTCTTTAATGATCAACCGAATAATTACACTTGGTGGAGCTACAGACAAAATGCAAGAGCCAATAATAAAGGATGGAGACTGGATTATAATTTTGCTTCGTATTCTTTGAAAGATAAACTCTCACGAGCGGTTATATTGAAGGAAGCAGTGCATTCTGATCATTGTCCTGCATTGATTGAAGTAAACATCTAAAAACATTAAAGCCAGCTGAATCAGCTGGCTTTATTTAATTTTAAGAATCGTATTAAATTTAATCGACAATTTCGTACTCTACAGGGATAATACCTTTTTGTGTTCCCCCGATTTCATCGAACGCAGCTTTAGACATATCTAATGCTCTTGATGAATGAAAAGGCCCTCTATCATTAATCGTTACAATCACCTCTTCTCCATTGTTCAGATTGGTTACCTTAATTTCGGTTCCAAAAGGAAGCGTTCTGTGCGCTGCGGTTAGTTTAGAATTATTAAAAACTTCTCCGCTTGCTGTTTTTTTACCATTAAACTTGTCGTGGTAATACGACGCATAACTTGTTTTCTTCGCATCTTCGGCATTATTCTTGAAAGAATAAACACCTAGTGTTGAAATCATCATTATGATTACGAGAATGAATCTTTTCATCATTTTGAATTATTTTATTGTTTGACAGGGCAAAAGTATACTGAAACTTTTTACTCACCTATTTTAAATGTTAACAAATCTTAATTAAAAGTTAAATTTATCTTAAACGATTCCGTAACTTCCTATTATCAGGGGATTTAAGTGACTATGTTAAAAAACGTTAAAAAAAATAACAAAAAGTTAACGGAATTAACTGCTTTAAGGTCAATTAAACGACGATTTTATTTTTAAAGTATTGATTATCAAATTATTGAAAATGCCAAATTTTACTAAAATCTTACTTTATTTTCTCTGAAATCCTTCAATTATATTTAGTAAAATAGGATTACAGTATTTAAATAAAAGCATAGTTAGATAATTAATCTTCTAATCTTAAACTTCACATCTCCAAAGCAACTTTGGAAGTATCTGTTTAACATGAACAAATTTCTATGTTATTTAATTGTAACTAATTAAATCAAAAAAACCAATGACTGAATCATTGGTTTTCATTTAGTTTTATCTTAAACAAGTTCGCCGTACAAATCAAATTCCTCTGCGGAGGTGATTTTTACGTTGGAAAATTCGCCAATTGAAATATAAGTATTGTCTGCGGCAACCAAAACCGTATTGTCTACATCAGGAGAATCATATTCTGTTCTTCCTATAAAGTAATTCCCTTCTTTTCTGTCGAAAATGCATTTGTAAACTTCACCAATTTTCGTTTGATTTTTCTCCCACGAAATCTGAGATTGAAGTTCCATAATCTCCTCTACTCTGGCTTCTTTCACTTCCTGAGGAATATCGTCCTCTAAAACGTAAGCTCCTGTATTTTCTTCATGAGAATAGGTAAAGCACCCCAATCTGTCAAATTTCTGTTCTTTTACCCATTCTTTAAGCTCCTGAAATCTCTCTTCAGTTTCTCCCGGATAACCGACAATTAAAGTGGTTCTGATGGCCATATCCGGAACTTTTTCTCTGAACTTATCTAATAGAGCGTTAGTTTTTTCGTGTGTTGTCCCACGTTTCATCGATTTCAATAAATCTGAATTGATATGCTGAAGTGGTATATCTATATAGTTACAAACTTTCGGCTCTTCTCTGATTATGTCTAAAACATCTTCCGGGAAGCCGCTTGGGAAAGCATAATGAAGACGAATCCATTCGATTCCTTCTACTTTCACCAGTTCTTGTAGAAGTTCAGCCAATGCTCTCTTCTTATATATATCTAAACCATAGTAAGTCAAATCCTGAGCAATTAAGATTAATTCTTTAACCCCAACTTTTGCCAATTTTTGAGCTTCTTTCACTAATTTTTCAATCGGTGTAGAAACGTGACCGCCTCTCATCAAAGGAATTGCACAAAACGAACAAGGTCTGTCACAACCTTCTGAAATTTTCAAATAAGCATAATGTTTCGGTGTGGTTGTCAATCGCTCCCCAACCAATTCATGTTTATAATCTGCACCTAAATGTTTTAGCAAAATAGGCAGATCCCTCGTTCCGAAATACTGATCAACATCTGGAATTTCCTTAATTAAATCCGGCTTGTATCTCTCAGAAAGACATCCTGTAACGAAAACTTTCTCAACTTCTCCTCTATTTTTCGCATCAACATATTCAAGAATGGTATTGATGGACTCCTCTTTTGCGTTATCAATAAATCCGCAGGTATTGATTACCACAATATCTCCTCTGTCTTCATGCACCACCTCTTTGCCGTTGGCTTTAAGCTGGCTCATCAAAACTTCTGAATCGTAAACGTTCTTGGAACAACCAAGCGTTACAATATTTATTTTTTTCTTTCCTACAGATTTTGTACGCATCTTTCTATTTTGAGTGTGCAAAGATACAAAATATAACTCTGTATCATAAACATATAAAAACCACTTAAAAATAAGTGGTTATGAGTTTAATTTTTAAAAATTGAATAAATAAAACTAAGTGTATTGACTCAATCTAAATTTTCAATAAGCCTGTTCGTCACCTTTTACTATATTATAAAGAGTAAGAAATATGATTTTAAGATCTAGGAAAAAAGACCAATTCTGGATGTACCAAATATCTTTTTCCACTCTTTTTTCCATATCAGTATGAGTAAATATTTCTCCTCTAGAGCCCATCACTTGAGCCCATCCTGTAATTCCGGGTTTGACAATGTGTCTTGTCATGTATTTTTTAGTGATTTTAGAGTACATCTCTGTTTGGGAAATCATATGTGGTCTAGGACCAACAATTGACATATCTCCAAGAAAAACATTAATAAACTGAGGTAATTCATCGATACTTGTTTTTCTCATGAATGCACCAAATTTTGTTACTCTTGGATCGTTTTTCGTTGTAATTTTCAGATCAGCGTTTTTATTGACAGCCATACTTCTGAATTTAATACAGTGAAATGTTTCATTATTAAGTCCCGATCTCTTTTGCAAAAAAAATACCGATGTGCCACTTTCTAACTTAATTATAAGTGCTACAACTGGAATGAGCCATGATAAAATAAATATCATAACAAAAAGTGAAAAACAAATATCGAATGCACGCTTCAAAATTTGTTTTTTAGGATTTGATAACGGTTCTCTTAATAGCTTAAGAAAAGGAATTTCATGGATAACGTCTAAATAATTTGGTCCAAGATTTATATATTTGAAATTAGGAACCATATAAATCCTAATCATTTTATGTTCTGCAACATCAACAATTTGTTTATATAATCCAACATCTATATTATCATCGCAAAAGATGATGCTGCTAATTTTAGTTTTTTCTAAATCTTCAAATAGTTTATCAATATTACCTAAATATTTATTTTTTATTTCTTTGCAGTTAGGTGTATACGTACCTTTGATACCAATAGATCTTCTCAGATTATCATTGGATAACAATGAGGTGGAGATGTCGTTTTCACCAATGAGTACTGTACTGGGAATAATAGATTTTCGTCCCAACTTAACTCTATTTTTTTTGCGATACAAAAATAGAAGAAATCGTGCGAAAGTCATTGCAAAACCAACTAAAAGAAAGTACCATATCATATTTCTATAGTCGATTTTTACAGAAAATATCAGATTTAGGTAAATCAGAGAAGTAAGAATTAGCAGAACAAAAGATTTTGTCAACGCATTAAAATGTAGTGATGACTCTTTGATCTTTAAACTTTTATATGGCTTTGTTATAATTGTTATAACCAACCAAGAAATATTGAGCAAAATAAAATGAGCCCTGTAATCCTGCGCAAAATCGCTACCATTAAATTCGAAAAAATATAATTTACCGACAATAAAAAAAATATTGATAATGATATAATCACTTATCAAAAAGATTTTGGGTAAATGTTTTAAAAAATAAACTAACATACATCCAGCAGTTATAGTTTTAACCCTAAAATACTGTTGATCAGTATTTATTGAATCAAGACTTTTAAATTTCTAAAGTATTAAAAATTTTTCAAAGAAAAAGCCGGCTGTATACTGTCTTTATCGGAAAGTATAATATCTTCCAAGGGAATTTGCCAATCTATATTTAGCTCCGTATCATTCCACAAAACACCTCCTTCCGAATCTTTATTATAGAAATTATCACATTTATACGAAAATACAGCAGTTTTACTGAGCACAGAAAAGCCGTGACCAAAACCTCTAGGAACATACAATTGTAACTTATTTTCTCCAGTAAGCTCTATAGTAAATGATTTACCAAAAGTTGGTGAGTCTTCCCTCAGATCAACAGCAACATCAAGAACTTTTCCTTCAATACAAGAAACAAGTTTTGCTTGAGCATAATTTCCTTTTTGCAAATGCAAACCTCTTAATACACCATAAGATGATTTCGATATATTGTCCTGTACGAAATGACCGTTCATTCCCGTCAACTGTTCAAATTTCTGTTCGTTGAATTTTTCGTAAAAATATCCTCTACCGTCTTCAAAGACGTTAGGCTCAATAATATAACAATCCTTTAGAGGAGTTTCTTTTATCATCATAAGTTCTAGACCTTATTTTAACGCTGAATCAGCTTTTAAAAATATTTGAATTTGCTGCAAATATAAAGATTAGTATTGCACAAACAAACTTTCACTTTGGTACTTTTTTATAAATATCAATGAGCTTCAGAAAATTATTAGTTTTATTGTATTCTTTGAATGCTTTTTTATAAGAATGCTCACCCATCTCTCTTAAATTTGTGTGCTCAAGAAAATATTTTATCTTTTCTATTGCCTCATCTGTCGTATTATAAACAAATCCGTTGTAACCATCTTCTACAGTATCTTTATTACCAATAACATTGCTTACCAAGAGTGGCTTTTGCATTGCCATAGCTTCAAGAATTGCAATTGGAAGACCTTCCCATAAAGAAACTTGTATATATAAATCTAATGAATTAATTTTCTGCAATAATTCCTCCCTAGTTCTTATCCAACCAGTAACCTTTATATTTTTTGAAGTTATTTCATTAATCAGTTCGCCATTACCAATCCAGACAAAATCAATATTAGGTAATTTTGAGGCAATTTCATTGAAAGCTTTTGGATTTTTCTGAGGAGTTAATCTTCCTACAGTACCAATTTTAAAGCGTTTGTTCTCGGTATAATTGTGTATTTTATCTGGCATCTCAAAATCAATCCCATTTTCAATAAGCTTGGTTTTCCCAATTTTCTTTGCAATCTCAAATTCCGTTTTTCCAGATGCAATGATAGTACCACCGTGTAAAAAAGGCATTATACTTTCAATCATTTTATATAGAGAAACTTTTGCTTTCGAGATATTTTGCTGGACGAATGAAAATCCGTGAGGAGAATAATACACATTTGCTTTTTTAACGATTCCTAAAGACGCTAATCTACCTATAACTCCTGCTTTAGCAGAATGAAGATGAATAATGTCAGGCTTTATTTTTTTAAGAATTTTTCGTGTTTCTTTAACTACAACCTGATCTTTCTTTAGATTGATTTGTCGTTGCATATCCAATTCGTAAAGAAAAACATCAGGATGAATTTCTTTCTGAAATATTTCTTTATCAAGTTCAACTCGATTGGGGCTATAGATCAAGTGTATTTCGCAATTGATCTCTGACTGATGGGTAACAAGAAAATTGCTCAAATCTTTTACATAAGTGTATACACCACCGCCAAAAGCTTCAACCAACTGAACAATAATATATTTTTTCTTTTCCAATCTAAAAAAATTAGTTTTTTGATATTACTAAATAATATAAATTTTTAGCTTTTAAGTTTTTCAAAACTAAAGATATACTTTTATTTTTTAGTAATATCTTGCCTTGAGATATTAAATAAGGCTTTTCAAGTGCTGCCGATTCTTTATTGGTTATTTCATATAATTTAAATGACTTATTTTGAAATTGTTTTGCATCGTCAATGTTTTTTAGAAAAACCTTAAAAGTTCCATAATTTTTATCTGATAGATTGCCCATTAATAAACAAAAATTATTATCCTTATTAATATAGGAATTTGAAATAAATTCTTTGCTATCTGTTTTTGAAACAAGTCTCTTTTCGAGACTTTCTGCATAATATTTATATAGCCACCAAGAAGCCCTTGGCTTCCCATCTGCATTCAGTATTCCATCCATAGAATTGTTCCAGCAACTATTTTCTCCTTTATTTGCGGGATTATCCCAGCAAGCTTTGCAACCGCCAAAAGCATTGCTTTCTTCCAACGAGTTTAAATATGCAAATGCTGTCAGAGGATTAAACTGCTCGTCTAAACCAACTATTTCAGGAATATAAATTTGTTTTACTCCCAACTTCGGATACTTTTTCAGCAATTCTCTTGCTTCCTTTATATTTTCTTTAAGCCTTATCGCATCTTGTTGATTTCCTAAGTCATGCCAATTTAAAATATCTAGTTGGATGTTATTCTTATTGCAGTAATCTAAAAAAGCTAACAAATATTCTTTATCATATGCACTGATAGAAGGTCCCGTAATCTTGGCATTTTTACCGTCTACTGAATTTCTGAGCGCATCGTGGGCAACTTTGAATGTTTTAAAAAATTCTTCTCTTGTTCCACCCCAAACTTCTTTACTATTGGGTTCGTTCCAAACATCAAAAACTACCTTATTTCCCAATTCCTTATATAAACTGCTTACAAGTTGTGTAAATGGTTTTCCATTATCAGACGGACGAATCCAACCTCCTTTTTCTTTGTACCAATGTTCTTCATCATAGATATCACTCAATACAATAATTGGAACAATATTTTTTTTTAAAAGTAAATCGACTTGTATTTTTCTTTTAGGTGTATGTTCTTTGAGTTTTGCTCCAAATCTCCAATATTTTGGTTTTAATATTGAAATGTTATTTTGCAACTGTTCCAATTCATTAAAATGTAAAAAACCTGCTACAGATTGTTTTTTTTTGCTTTTTACAGATAGATCGACAGTAATTGTATTTGTAGACAGATTTTGACAATTAGTATTGCTATAACATATGATTATAAAAATTAAATAAATCCATTTTATCTTTTGCATAATAGTCCGTTTTATATCTATTTTAAGAAATATTAAATCTAATGTTTTCGACCAATATTTTTACAGAATTGTCCCAATTAAATTTTTTAATGTTCTCTAATCCTTTTTCCACTAATTGATTTTTTACATCAAGATTATCAAAGAAAAATAGTATTTTCTCAGATAATTGTGTCTCTGAAAAAGGGTCAAAGTACAATACAGAATCACCTAAAACTTCAGGCATACTTGCTTTTTCTGAGGCAATGACAGGACATCCGCAAGCTTGTGCCTCTAATGGAGGAATACCAAAGCCTTCATAAAAAGATGGGAATACAAATAATGCAGCATTTTGGTACAACTTTACTAATTCATCATCATCAACCCTTCCTAAAAAATCAACTCTGTTCTTTTGTTTCAGACTTTCAATGTCCAATTCTATATTATTGAATGATTTAATTTCTGATCCTCCTACAATATATAAATTTACATTTTTTATATTATCCTTTATTTTGTTAAATGAGTCAATTAAACCCTGAAAGTTTTTATGAAAATTCCTCGAAGATACGGCTAAGATGTAATCAGTGGCTAAAGAATCTTTAAGAGCTGAAAACTTGAACTTTTCTTGATCTACACCGTTATAAATTACAACAAATTTCTCTTTCGGAATTTTAAAATAATTTGAAATTTCAGATTTCGAAAATTCACTTACAGTAATAATTTTTTTAGAATTTTTAAGCATTAACGGTATAATTATCTTATAAAGTCCTACAAATTTTTTTGAAAAACTTTCCGGATATCTTATATAAGTAATATCATGGTGCGTAACAATTTGATTTTTGTAAAATACAGGTGCTGTACTGCAAAGACTTAATAGTAGAGGGTTCTTATTTTGTTTCAGGTACAATGGCAAATCTATTTGCTCCCAAAGATGTCCTTTAAAATGACCTATCCTCTTAGCACCTAATTCTTCGGCTAAGTCCTCATGAATAATATCTTTTGGCGATAGAAATTCAACATCAATACTTGACTGGGTTCTAAGACGTTTTGATAATTCTATGGCAAAACGTTGAACCCCAGTAATCGATTGAGTCAAAAAACGGGCATTTATAAAAATTTTCATTTCATCATTTATTTATTACTCGTCTTCGTCCATTTCTATTTTTGTGTTTAATAATTCCCATTTATCAATATCAAGGATTGCTGCTAAAATAACCCATGTAATAAAAACAGCCGTTGGCTCTTGCAAAATAGGAAAAATAGCAGAATATCCCATCCAAGGAATTATAAAAAACATAAGATATTTATTATCTGTACTAAAAATAATTTTTTTAAACAGTAGAATAATCATAAAGATTCCTACTAATCCAAAGCAGACAATAAGAGATAGCCATGAGTTTTCAAAATCATACCAATCTTCGGCTCGAGGAGAAAAATATCTACCCGAAATACCTATTAAAAAATGTTCTTTTGCCTTGTTGATGCCATCCAATAATAATAAGATTCTTAATTCATCTGACAATGTTTCATTATTATGATTTGTATTCTGACCAGAAACAAAATTCCTTAAAATAACAATTGCAGATATAACAATGATGGCAAAAAAATTATTAAGCTTAAATTTATGAAGTCCAAATTTCACATAAAAATATACTCCGACGGTAACAACCGTTAAGAATATACCTGCTCTTGAATTGCAGTAGAAGATAGAAATGAGCATTAAGATCGAAAAGATAATCCTGGTAATTTTTTTAAAGTTGTTATTGATCAAAATAAATATTGCAATAAACCACGAATATTGACTGAAAGCCATGGGACTTACAAAACCAAATCGGGCACGAACCGAATCATCTCTAAGAAAAAAACCTCCAGTACCTTCTTCTGATCTAATTTCAAAGAACATAGAATCTTTTTTAGGAATTTCGTATAAAAAAACAAATAAAAATCCTATTATCATGATAAACATTAGAATCCGAAGATCAGTCTTAAATTTTTCAACGGTAATGTATCTAAAATACAAATATATCGGAGGACCCATTAAAAACCATGTCAAAAATTCCATGTAATTGTACCCCTGCGAGATTTGAAACAATATTATCAGAAGTATTGAAACAAAATACCAAACAAAAAATCTATTCTTAATAAAAACGTTAATCCCAATTAATGTAAAAAATATGTAAAGAGCATCTTTCCATAGAGAAGTTCCGATAAACTTTGAAATCAGCGGATACATCGGAAAGAAGATGAAATAAAAACGTAACATAAAAAGATACACACCATTACAGTAATGCTCTTGTACAGAGACGTCTACTTCTTCATTTTCTAGTGATATCGAATTCATATTTTTTTTTTTGGAAAAATGTATTATCAAAACTCGCCTTATTATTTCTTTAAAATCAAAATCGTTTAATAAAATTTATAAGCTTCGGCATCATAATCTGAGGATTTTTAATTTCCTTTTTCAAAATTATATTATTTAAATATTTCAATACATTATTTTTGAAATCTTCTGCGTTATAAGGATTTATATAAGATACCATATCAGTATCTCCTGCAATATCTCCTGCTTCTTTGAGTTCCACTATATCAGATGTTATAACAGGCGTACCTGAAAGTAATGCTTCCCTTACAGGAATTCCAAAACCTTCATAAATAGATGGAAAAACAAATACCTTTGCACCTGCATATAACAAAGGAAGATCTGTTTCGCTAACATAGCCTAACGCATTTATACTATCAGAATGTTTGTTTATAAAATTTTGAATTTCGCTGTCCTTCCATCCCTTCATCCCTACGATGATCAGTTTTACATTATTTATCTTTTTCTGCTCTACTAATTCTATAAAGTTTTTTAATACAAAAACTAAATTTTTTCTCGGTTCAAGATTGCCTACAAACAGAATATAGTCATTTTTAATATCATATTTCTGCAATAACTGATTTATTTCAGCAGAAGATCTTAATTTATAATTATCTGAAACAGGTGGATTTATAATTTCATCTGATTCTTTTTTAAAATAATAGAAAAGTTTATCTGATGTTCCTATACTATTTGAAATTATAAAATCTGCGCTCAAAATATCTTTTCTAAAATAAAGCAAATGAGTTAAATAATGCATTTTACCCATTGTCTTTGGCACTAATTTAGCATTGAGATCATGTACTATCGCAATTTTTCTCACTCGATCTTCTAAACTGGGAAAAAATCCCGTTGTTGAAATAAAGACATCGATATTATCTTTTTTAATGTATTTTCCTGCCAAAAATTTCAGCCAAACCTTACCCGGCATTTTATGTTGAAAATGATCGTAAAATTCTCTCCTATGTATTTTCAGAACCAGTTTCTCGGATAATCCGATTTTTTGATTTGAGTAGGCGTACAATTCAGCATCCGGAATATTTTTTAAAATCTCCTCAAGGACATTAATTACATATTTTCCGATTCCACTTGGTCTTACTTGCAGTGGAAAAGCATCAAAACCTATTCTCATATTATACGCTTTAAAATTTATATTCCAATTTTGAAACAAAAAATTTATTCTAATTAAATTATTTATTAATTAGGAAATCATGACTTTCTAATCTAGTTTTCATTCTTACGTATTTTATGATGAAAAAGTAACGTTCTATACCAAATATGAATATAAAAATCTTTACTAATCCATTAAATATTTTATCGATTACAGATACATTTACCTTTTTATCTTTAACAATTCCAAGATTATAATCTGCTTTATTATTTTTTAAAACTAGCTTTTTTGTTTTAAGAATTTGATAAAATAAATTTTCTGTTACAAATGGATTAAAATCGGCTACATTATTCTCAATATATACTCTAAACAATCTCCTGTGAAGTGGTATAACAACATCTCCGTTGTCAAAATTATTAAAGGAATATTTTAGTTTTGAAAAAAAATCGTAGTTGTTACCATTTACCAAATCAGAATATGAATTGATAATCGGGATAAAAGACGGGAAAACATCTATATTAAATTTTGGGTGTCTTCTATTGATTACAATTCTATTATAAGGATCAAAACCAGAAAAATGAAAAAATAAAAGCGGATAAAGTTCTTTAGTTCGAAGGTCTTCAATAATGTAATTATTATTTTCTATCTTAAGCTCTCTTTCATGTAAATTCCAGATTGCGATATTGATTCCCGGATGATGAGAAATAAGTATATCATTTGGGAAAAAACCTGGTAAAAAATCAATCCATCTTTGGTCAACGTGAAGTGCATCTTCTTTGTCAGCAAAACACTTATCAAAAAGTCTGTTTTGCCACCAATCTACAATTTGTCTCCCAATATGGTTATTTTTTAGAGCTCCAAATCCTAAATTGTAAATTCCTACAAATAACAGTTCTTCCTCTGTAACCGCACCTGTGTATTTTTTTTCGATATGATTGTAATGGGGAGTAATCACCATTGAATGTTTATCTAAAGAATCAAAGATACTGGAGAGACTGTCTGTGACAAAAATATCCGGATCAAGATAAATAATCTTCTCATACCCTTCGTTAAATAATTTGTTGAAACAAAATGGTTTTATAGATGTTGAGAACTCTATAACATTGTATTTAAAAGCCATATTACGCCAATCTTGTATCCAGCTGTCATCTAACGTTACAATATTCAGATCAGATATTTCGTCTGATTTTTCGTCAGCAAGAAATATAAATATCTCGACATCTGGATTGTGTTTTAAAACAGATGCTTTAAGTGTAAGCGCCTGTGCAAGATAATTTTTGGCACAAATTGTAAAAATTGATTTCGTACTCATTGATTACTTACTTTTAGAATTAACATCATAAAAACCTGATCTCCCAACTAAAAAATGAAAGAACCCTATAAATATTGCTTTTAATTTGATTGCTTTTTCATTTTCAGCTATAATTATTTTTATGATCCTAAAAATCAAATGGTCTTTTAAAAATGTAATTTTATACTGTGTAGAGAATAGAGTAGGATACATTTTCCAAATCTTCAATTGATTGCGAATAATAAAATATGTTCTGAATGGTGAATAATTATTAATTGAGAAGCCAAATTTTGTCTTTTGAATATATCCAACTACATGATTTAGCAAAACATCCGAAAAAACAATTGTTTTTAAGTTATTTAATTTTTTTATTCTGTAGCAGTATTCATAATCTACCGCATCAATAAACAAATCATCTCTAAAACAATTTGTTTTAGAAAAATTTGAAATTTTAAAAACTGATCCTGATGTAATGGTGTCTGAAACATCTAATATCTCTGAACTGACAGGATAAAGAGATTTACCTGACTGCAAGGGATTTATTCCATAGACACCTATATTATCTGATTCATTTTCAACAATTTTAGTTTTATATTTTTGAAGCATTCCTTCATCAAAATAACTGTCCTGATCCATCGTTAATATATGACTGTAACCATTTTTTTCAGCAATGATAATTGACTGGTTTATAGCAGTTGCTATACCTACGTTTTTGCAGTCTCCTGCAATAATTATTTTATTAAAGTTGTTTATGATTTTTTGACATTCATCTGAAATAAATGAATTTCGCCAAACAATAATTGCTTCAGTATCTGTATTAAATACAGGTAAAGATTTTAATAAAGTCTCTTTATCTGGATGATATAAAATAATAATTGTGCAGAGTCTCATAGCAATCAGAGTTAAATTATTATTGTAGATACTTATTTTTTGTCAGGATGAGAAAAAATATTAATCCTGAAGATAACATATTCAAAAACAAGAAAACATATATATAATCTGGAAAAATTCTACACAATAAGACGAACAAAATATTCAATACTACAAAGGATAATGTTTCTATCTTGATTTTAAAAAATAACTGCGCTGTATTTCTGAAATCTAAAGATTTAATTAAATACCAAGACCCAACTATCACCACAATCATCCATGTAAAGACAATTCCGTATCCTCCTAAAATACTTCCTAAAAAATATCCCAAAGCAATATTGATAATAGCCATAATTAATTGAGAGATAATAATAGGATTCAGTTTATTAAATGAAAGTAAAGCAAAATAAGTTGGTGCGGACAGCAAATTTATAAACATGCAGACAGATACCACTAACAATACGTTGATAAAAATTGGCTCATCATGTCCGATCCAAACTTTTGAAACTATCGGCGACAAAATGTTTAAAAATGATAGAGATAGGAGCGAGATAAAAAAAACACTTGCAAAACTTAAACTCAAAACCGAAAACTTTTTCTTATTTTCTGTTGCAACACTTTCTTTTACCATAAGTGGCATTAAACTTTGATTGGCACTTACAATTACACCACGAATCTGCATCACTAATTTGCTGGCCATTTCATAGTATCCGGTAAATGCTAAACCTCCAAATTTTGACATTAGCATTTTGGTTACAGGTTCATTTAAAATTCCTGTGATAGATGTTAATTGAAATTGAATTCCATAGCTGAATATTTCTTTAAATATGACTTTGTTCCAATTCCATTTAAAAGGATTAAATTTCACTAATCTTGTTGCAAATATAATGCATAATATAAGAGTGAGTGAAGATTGAAATACTTGTGACCATATTACTCCAATGATACCATACTTTTTAACACTCAATATTGTAAAAAAGAGAAATAATAATGATGAGAATGAAAAAATGGAATTCCGAATATAGTTTTTTCTAAATCCGTCCAAGAGTGAACCATATACACCCGCTAATGAATTTAGTAAAACACAAAGGAGAGAAAACGGCAATAATTGGCGAGCAGTAGTCACATAGTTTTCTTCTACAATATTTCCCAAAATCAAATATGCAATTGGCCATATAATTAAACAAATAGGAATAAATATTAACATGTTTAATACTACACCAGTAAAAATTAACTGAGGAATTCTTTTCAGATTATTTTTATGCTCATACAAACTCACAAACCGTACCATTGAGGTAGCAATACCTAGATCTGCAATATTTGCAATGGAAGAAGCCGACATAACAACTGACCAAACTCCTAATAATTTTACTCCTAATTTTTCTAGTAAAAATCTATATAGAAAATAGTACATTATTCCTATCAGCGCAACTTGCCCTCCAGAAGTCAGAACATTTGTAATTGTCTTTTTGTTTTTCATTAATGATTTGTGCTCTTTATTAAAAGATAATATTTTGACATATTATCAGCTTAATGCCACCTTTTTACTTTATCAAACCATCTTTTTTCCTCAACCTTATAACCGTAACCATATTTATTTCCATATCCAAAATTTGTTTTGTGAACATCATTAAGTATAAATCCTACATTTTTGATTTTTTGAGATTCTACGTTCTTATTCGCAAATGCAATAAAATCTTTTTCTGTTACTTCAGATCTGGTTACATAAATCGTTGCATCTGCAAATCCTGAAATCAGGAATGAATCAGTCACTAACATTAATGGTGCTGTATCCAATATGATGTATTGGTATTTATTTTTTAATGATTCTAATAATACTGCATATTTACCGTTTTGTAAAAGATCTGCTGGATTTGGAGGAATGCTACCCGAATATATAAAATCACAATTTGGATTAATTTCACTTGGGTGGATTATCTCATTTATATTCTCTATATCCCCATATAGATATTCAGTAAGACCTTTTGAGTCTTTCATTGAAGGATTATATCTTTGCAATTGTGGATTTCTAATATCTGATCCTATAACCAAAACTTTTTTCTGTAATGATGCTAAAGCCAAAGCGAGATTCACAGAAACAAATGTTTTCCCTTCTCCTTTTACAGTAGAAGTTATAAAAATCACATTAGCTTTATCCTTTTTGGATATCATGAAATTCATATTAGTAACCAAAATCCTGAACGATTCTGCTAATGGAGTAACATCATTCAATCTTACCAAATCGCTTTCTTTACTTGATATTCGGGGGATTTCTGCCAATAAAGGAACAGATGTTAGCTTTTCGAGATCTTGCTTATCAATTAATTTGCTGTTTAGAATCGTTTTTAAGTAAAAATATACAAATGGTATAAGTATACCTATTACAATAGCAATAAGTAAAACAAGGAGTTTCTGTGGAGCAACCGGTTTTTTAAATACAAATGCTTTATCTATCACTCTTGCTTTTTCAGAAACAATTTCCATGCTGATAGCCGCTTCTTCTCTTTTCTGTAGAAGTAATAAATAAAGGTTTTCCTTTATTTGCTGCTGTCTTTCAATACTTCTAAAAAGTTTCTCCTGTGCAGGTATCTTACCAATCATTTGTTGAGAACTTCCCAACTGGCTTTCAACTTTTCTTTTTGCCAGTTCTAGAGAAGTTACATTTCTCTGTAAAGATTGTGTGAGCGAAGATTTTATTTCTTCGATCTGATTATTGGCAGTTCTTACAAGCGGGTTATCTGGAGTTGCATCCTGCAAATACTTATTTCGCTGTAAAACAAGTGCATTATATTGTTGGATTGCATTTCCAGCTGCCTCGTTTTCCAAACCAATATTTAGGGGTAAAACATCACCAGTTCCTTTTCGGCTCAGTGTATTTTGTAACATCTTTGTAATTTCCAACTGAGTTCCTATTTCTAGTATTGCAGCTTTACTTTGTTCTTTCAACTGAAGATTCATACCTGCTTCCGTACGTAAATCTACGATGCTATTACTTGATTTGAATCCCTCTTTCTGAGTTTCAACATCCCCTAACTCTTTAGAGATCAAAGTAATTCTATTATCTACAAAATCCTTAGTTCTTTTAGATTCAATATTTTTATCATTGATAGCATAAACATTATACTGCCTTACCAAACTGTTAAGAAAATCTTTTGCTTTGGCTTTATTTTGAAAATCTACAGAAAGGCTGATTATCGTACCATCTTTATCCAGCAAATCAACTTTCAACGCATCTTGAAATTGATTCACAGCACTTTCAAAATCACTAAAATTAAAATATATTTCTGATATCTCAGTTTTTTTCGGAGCTTTAAATTCGGGGTTTTTACGAATCATTATCATCGCAAAAGGTAAATTTATCGTTTTATCAAAAGCAGTTGAAATTTCTTTATTCCATTCTTCAGAGGATAATGTAACTTGATTATTCTTTGATTTGATAAAAATTGGTTTTTTAGGTAAATCATCAACGTTTTTCTCCTGAATAACATTAATTATATAAGGACTTGTTGTTCCATAAAGTTCTAAACTCTTTAATGTCTGTTTAGCATATATCGGAGTTTGAAAATTATGTTCTCTGACAACATCTTCTACAATAGATTTAGATTCAAAAACGCCTATTTCATTTTCAATGCTATTGGTTCCCATTCCACTCAAGCCACCTAAACTCTGAAGCATACCCACATCCCCACCACCAGGAGAAATCTTTTTTGCATCTTTAATTAAAACAGAAGTTTGAGCTTTAAAAATTTGAGGAGTAGATTTGATATAATAAACCGCTAAAATCAGCATTAGGAAAACCATTCCCACAAAATATTTCCATTTTTTCAAATAGGGTGTTATAATCTCTTTAATATCAATTTCTTTATTATTTTTTTTATCCATTTGTTGGACTATATTTTGAAAATTATGATTTATTTTTAATATTTATTTAAACTTTGCAAATATATCTATTATTTATAAACTGCTAATGTTATTCTTAATATTTCTTGGTTTTTTAGTAATCACTGAAAATTCATTGTCAGGAATACGATTTTGAGAAAGAAAGTTAATAATGACTAATTTATCGTATAAGTTAGCATTACTCCTCCTCTCGTAGGAATAATTTCACCACTTTTGTTCCACTTTGCTGCAGCGTCGTAGCGTTCATTATTATCTTTAAAATACCCTCTATATATAGACTGACTGGTCCCTATACCTGCATAAACATCTAAACCGATCTTCTCATTGATTGTAAAATGGTAACCTCCACTTACTCCAATTACAATTGCTAATCCTTTTTGATACCTTTCTGTCACGCGTACGCTTCCGTCAGAAGAAAATTGAGGAGTTCCATCTTCATTTAACACTGTTTCAGCTTTTAAATAATTCCATTTTTGTAGATTATAAGCTGCAATACTTCCATAAGCACCGACATACCAACCCTTCATTACTTCTTTAAAATAATATCTTCCTTCTAATGTTCCCATGTATATTTGAAGATTTTTGCCAACAAAGGACTTCCAAGGTGATATAAAACCTTCGGCTTGTAAAGAAAAATTATTACTTAAAGATTTTTCTGCTGCGATATTAATCATTCCCAAAGGGAGAAAAGCTGCATTGACTTTTATCTCTGATTGGGCATTCATTTTCATAAAAATAGCGGTAGCCGTGAAAAACGTCATTTTAGAAAACAACTGCATTTTATATTTCATATATTTAGAACGGTCCTATTTTATTAAAACCGAAAATGTCTTAAGCAAAATCTGTGCATCTTTTATAAAAGAAAGCTGATGATAATAATTAAGATTCATTTTTACTTTCTCCGGAAAGAGAATTTCATCATTATATTGTAGTGTGTTTTCTTGCTTACTTAAAAGTTCTTCTTCATTTCTGAATTTGATTCCTGCTTCGCTCGTTAGTCCAGGCTTCAGTTGCAAAACCAAACGGTCTTCACCTTTCAACTCATCATAGTATCCGGAAATATCTGGTCTTGGTCCTACCAATGACATATCACCTTTCAAAACATTAAAAAGCTGTGGAAGCTCATCAAGTTTAGATTTTCTCATCCAACATCCTATTTTTGATTTTGTTGAATTTTCCGGATGATATGTCCTGAATTTATAAATGATAAAAATACGACCACCTATTCCTATTCTTTCCTGTCTGAAAATACCAGGAAAACCCGTGTCAAAAGAAGAAACTATCATTAAAATAAAAAAAACTGGGAGTAAAAAAATAACGGCTACGAAACTTAATCCGTAGTCCATCAATGCTTTCCACCAAGGATATTTTTTCACTTATGAATTATTGAGCTGCAAAGATAAGGAAAGTTGCTGATTGTCAATTTGAAGTTTATGTATATAAAGGTTGCGATTGAAATAAATAACTGTTTACTTAATGATAAGCAAGCAGTTATAAATGTATATTAAATTTAATTAAAACAAATTATTACTTTGAAAAAACGTTTTAATGACTATTTCAATTCTAGATCTGTCTTCATCTGAAAGATTAGATCCTGAAGGTAAACACAAACCATCATCAAATAATTTCTCCGCCACTTTTGTCCCGTAATATGGAGCTTCAGAAAATACTGGTTGCAAATGCATTGGCTTCCATAAAGGGCGTGACTCTATGTTGTCTTCAAGAAAGGCTAAACGTAAATCTTCTCTTGATTTGCCTGTTTTATTTTCATCAATTACAATTGCAGATAACCAATGATTAGAATAATAATCCTCTGTTGGTTCTGAAAACACTTCAACTCCGTCAACATCTCTGAAAATTTCCATGTAAAAATCATGCATTTTTCTACGGGCTTCAACTCTTTCATTTAAAACTTCCATCTGTCCACGACCAATTCCTGCAACAATATTACTCATACGATAATTGTAACCAATATGAGAATGCTGATAATGAGGAGCATTATCTCTCGCTTGTGTAGACAAAAACACGGCTTTATCTTTATCTTCCTGATTATGGCAAACTAACGCACCACCACCTGAAGTTGTGATAATTTTATTTCCGTTAAATGATAAAATCCCGAAACGTCCGAATGTTCCGCAAGCTTTGTTTTTATAAGTTGAGCCTAAGGCTTCTGCTGCATCTTCGATAACAGGAATTTCATGTTTTTCTGCGACAGCAGTAATTTCATCCATTTTAGCAGGCATTCCGTATAAATGAACAACGATAATTGCTTTTGGCTTTTTACCTTTTGAAGTTCTATCCAGGATTGCTTCTTCTAAAGCAACCGGACACATATTCCAGGTATCTTTTTCCGAGTCTATGAAAACCGGGATTGCTCCACAATAAGCAATTGGATTTGCAGATGCAGAGAATGTCATCGATTGGCAGATTACCTCATCACCATGTTCTACTCCACATTGAATAAGAGCCAAATGTAAAGCTGCTGTACCTGCAGAAAGCGCTCCCACTTTTACATCAGCATTTAAAAATGTTTCCAAATCTTTTTCGAAACCGTCTACATTCGGTCCTAATGGAGCCACCCAGTTTGCATCGAATGCTTCGTTTACATATTTAAGTTCAGTTCCACCCATGTGCGGTGAAGAAAGCCATATTTTTGTATTCATTATTTCAATTATTTCGCAAATTTAATATATCTCGAATAAAGTTATAAGGATTTTTGTAAATTTGTACATAATTATTTATTTACATCCAAAAATGCAGAAATTCTATTCTTTAATTGTAAAAGAAATTTCTAAAGAGACTTCCAAAGCTTATTCATTATCATTTGATATTCCATCAAACTTAGGAAATCTATTTACTTTTAAGGCGGGTCAATTCATTACAATTAGGTGCAATATTGATGGTAAAGAAATACGAAGGTGCTATTCGATCTCTTCTGCTCCAATAAATAATGGAACATTTCAAATCATTGTTAAATCTGTTCCAAACGGAATTTTCTCGAAATATGTTGAGGAAAATTTAAAAGCAGGAGATGTATTGGAGGTTTCTGAACCGGAAGGTAATTTTTGCTATGAACCGACAAATGAAAAATTAAAAACATTTGTTGCAATCGCTGCCGGAAGTGGAATAACCCCTATCTTTTCAATTATTCAATCGGTTCTTTCCTTCAGTAATGATCAAATCTTACTATTTTATGGGAATAAAAATGAAGAACAGACGATATTTAATAAAGAAATTGCAAAATTAACGGAAGATTTTGGAGATAGATTTAAAGTTATTAAATTTTTCACTCAAGAAGATATCAAGGGTTCTCATTTTGGGAGAATAAATCAAAAAGTTATTCTTGAAACGCTTCAAAATTATGATTTCTCAACGATTGAAAAGTTTTACGTCTGTGGTCCTGAAGATTTAATAAAAAACACAACAGAAACTTTTTTATCTCAAAGTATTAAGAAAGAAAATATTTTACACGAGCTTTTCTTTTCACCACAGACATTACTACAAAATAAAGCCGTTTCTTCTGAAAACGCAGGTAAAACTATCGTTAAACTCATTTTAGATGGTGAAGAAAAAACCGTTATAGTAGACAAAAATACATTGCTGTTGGATTCTATTGTAGATGCAGGTTTTGATATTCCTTATTCTTGCCAAAATGCAATTTGCAGTACTTGCTTGTGTGTGCTGACAAAAGGAGAGGTAAATATTGTAAAAAACGAAGTTCTTTCGGATGCTGAAATTGAAGAAGGTAAAATTGTCGTTTGCCAATCTTATCCTGTCTCAGATGTAATCGAGCTTAATTATGATATTATTTAATTAATAAACAAATATTTAAAAATAAAAAGCCTTACAAAATTAAAATTGTAAGGCTTTTTAAATTATATAATTGCAGTTCTACCTCCATCGAGGATAAGATCCTGACCTGTAATCCATTTACTAGCTTCCGATAAAAGGAAAACAATTGGCAAGGCAACATCTTCCGGCTCGCCATAACCTAGAGGATATTTTTTCTTGTCTTCGTTAATTACTTCCTCAGATAAAAAGCTGCTTGCATCCAAAGTAATCTGAGTATTTACCATTCCCGGAGCAACTGTATTCACTCTTATCTTCTTGAAAGCCAATTCATTAGCATATGTTTTTGCCATAATTCCTAATGCTGCTTTTGTAATTCCGTACAAACCATTCCCTTTCATTCCGTAAAGTCCTGATATTGAACTAACAAAAACAATAGATGCTGGTTTATTGAATTTTTTCTTTTTTAGTAAATGAGAAATAAAAACCAAAGCAGAATCTAGATTTACCGTTCTGATTTTGTTGTATAATTCTTCATTGAAAAACTGAATAGGATTATTTTCTACAATTCCTGCAGAATGTACAAAACCATCAATTTTTACATCTAAAGATTCTACAAGCTGCGGAATTGTCTCAAGTTGAGTAACATCCAGAAATTTTGAAGACGAATCCTTAATATCATTTTCATTAATAAACTGATCTAATTGATCTGTTTTTCTTCCTAAACCGATAAAGTTCCCTCCTGCATTAAAGATTTGTTTACAAACTTCAAAGCCTATTCCAGAAGTAGCACCAGTAACTAATACGGTCTTATTTTCGAGTGAAAATGCATTCATTAATATTCAATTAAATCGTTTATTATTCCTTTATCAAAGTTCATTCTTACTATACCGATACTTAACCCAACACCAAAACCACACATTACAACTTCGGTTTTTTCAAGATTTGTATTTTGTGTTGTCATTGTCATAGGAATTGTTGCAGAACTTGTATTACCATATTTATCCAAAGAATAAGGCACTTGTTCTGTTGTAAGCTTTATTTTTTTTCGGATCATATCGTTCATGAAACGGTTTGCCTGATGGAAATAAAAATATTTTACTTGCTCTTTATCAACTTGAAAATGTTCAATAAATTTTTTCAATTCCTGAGTTACTGTTCCAATTCCGAAAGAAAAAACATTAGTTCCATTCATATAAGTATTAATGCCCGAACGCTTATTTCCTTCCTTATCTTCTTTTAAAACTAAAGACTCTTCAGTAAAAGGTTTTCTATAGCCTCCTTCCGGCACAATAATATCTCCGAAGCCACTTCCGTCTGACCACAGGTTAAAGTCCATTTTACCACCTACAGAATATTCTAAAGCTGTAGCAGATCCTGCATCGCCAAATAATGGATAAGTAGCTTTATCTAATGGAGAGCATTGCTTACTCAAAGTATCTCCCACCAGAAGAAGTCCTTTTTTGAGTTGCCCATTCTGAATAAAATTTGATAAGATAGATAACCCGTAAACATAGCCACTACATCCAAGAGGCACATCGAAACAAATTGTACTTTTTGGAAGTCCTAATTTATCTTGAACGATAATTGATGTATTTGGTACAGGGAAATCAGGAGTTTGAGTCACCATAATCAAAACATCAATATCCTCTTTCTGCCAATTTAACTTTCGTAAAAGATTATTTGCAGCTTTTATGCATAGATCTGAAGTACAAGTATCACTGTCAACATGTCTTTTCTCAGCAATTCCTGTAACAGAAATAAACTTTTCTGCTTCCTCTCGTGTTGAAAACAAGTCGTTCTCCAGATTGTTAAAAATTTGGGTAGGGACTGCGGAGACAACTCCGGCGATTCGAACATTTTCAATTGAGAATAATGCCATAATCCTATTTTTGGGTCAATTGAAATAAATCTGAAAGAGTATTAGCATTATTAATGCTATCTCCATTCAATTTAGCCTCATATTGTTCGTCAAACATTGCGATTAGCATTAAAGCTGTCATTGAATTCCATTCATCCAGATTTTTAAATTCTGTATCAGGAGTAATTGCTGCTCTATCCGTTTCTTCTAATAATTCGTAGAAGTTTTCTAAAAACTGTTCCATTGTATTTTATTTATAGTTAATAATATTGTTTATATTTTTGTGAAAAGATTCAATTCTGAATTCCTCTTCACCGAATATTTGTTTTTGCTCGGGAATAATACTTAAATTTTTCTGGATATCTTCCAAAATTGCTCTATCTTCAAAAATAACTCTTGTTGAAGAATCTAAGGAAGCCTGCGCGTAAGCATTAAGTAGCATTCCTTCCTTTTTGGTAAGCTCTGTATATTTGGGTTTTACAAATTCCGCATATAATTTTGTGTAATCCGATCTTTCGGGAGATAGCTTTCCAATATAAAATAAATTCCCAGCTGTGCTTGAAATGAATAAATTTGGAAATATATACCAATGTTGCAAAGATTTATGTGAGTACTGCGTTTTAGTTAAAAAAGACAGTTTCGCCTCTCTCTCTGTCTGTAGAGCAGTAGTTCTGATAGGATAATCAACTTTATCGTGACCACTCTCGCAGTAATGATTTTCAGGTTTTTTGCCTCCGATTCCAATGGGAACTAATGTTTCTTTATGAACGCTACTGCAATGATAACATTCTAACACATTTTCTACCAATAATTTCCAATTGGCCTTGTGATCAAGAACTAATGTTTCATTATTGATAATGTCATCAAAAAATGATGATAATTCGATCAATTTATCATAAAAAGATCCCAAATGTTTATCTAAAGAAGTAAGATCTTCTTTATTTACTTTCACAAAAATAAACTTCCCACAAATTGCTACTTCATATTGTTCTAATTTAGGTCTGCTACAAGATGCTAATTCTTCCTTTAAACATGCGGATCTAACCATAGGACTTCCACTATCGTCGTAGACCCAATTGTGATACGAACAAATTAAATGACCATTCCCTTCATTTCCAGTATGAATATTATTAAATCTGTGAAGACAAATATTAGAAAAGCATTTTAGCTCCTCTCCAAAATTCTGAACAAATAAGGAAACAGAGCCACATCTGTATGTGATATAATCATTCTTATTCTGCAGTTTATCTGAAAGTCCAACAAAAAACCAACTTTTATGAAAAATGGTGTCTTGTTCTTGTTGAAGCACATTTTCATCTGTATAATTGATATTTTTAATCATAAGTTGATTTTTTTAGCCGGGATTCCGAAGTATGTATTGCCGTCTTTTAAATTTCGCATAATACTTGTATTCATCCATATATTATTATTGTTTCCAATATTTTTGTTTTGTAAAACAGTGGAATTGACTCCAAAATCATTCATACGACCGATTGTTACAGCTCCTGAAATCGCAACTCTGGGACCAAAACTATTTACATCACCAATTTTACAATCATGACCGATTCCTGTGTAAGAATTAAATATATTAAAATTACCAATTTCTAAGTGGGTGGAAAGAATTACATAGTGCATGATGATATTACCTTCTCCTATCTTCAGGTACTCAGAATCAACTATAGCGTAAGGAGAAAATAAATTTGGAAAAGACATCTTACTATTTTCTTTCAATTTATTAATTATAAGTTCTCTCGTTTTAACATTATTAATAGTAATTACAATATCTATTTCAGAATTAATATTGATAAGAAAATCTAATCCTGCAAGAATTTTCACCCCACGAAGTTCGGTATTTTGAAATCGAGGATTATCGTCGATGAAAAAAACTTGATTCCACTGTTTTTTTTCTTTTTGAATAATTTCTACCAAATGCAAAATTTCTGTAGAAAAACCTCCTGCTCCAATTAAATATAAATCTTTCATTACAATTTTCTATCAACACTAATAACTGTACCTCCCCATGACAATCCCACACCAAATCCAACTAAAGCTATATTTTTCACTGGAAATTCACCCGAATATTTCTCACTCCATCTTTTTAGAGCAATCGGTATGGTACATGATACTGTATTTCCTCCATCTTCCAGATCAATGTAAAATCTTTCTTTTGATGCTTTTATTTTCTTCCTCAAAAAATCGAGCATAAAATGATTTGCCTGATGGAAGACAAACAAATTGCAGTCATCAATTTCTAAACCATTCTTTTGCAACAAATTTAAAGTGAATTTCGGTATAACAGCACTTGTAAAGTTAAAAATTTCTGGGCCATCCATGTACAATTCATTATCTGTATATTGATTACCTGACCCATATTCTTTTAATTGTGAAATGGGTTCAATTTTATTTTTACTTGCTCCGTTTTTAATAATCAGTTTATCAAATCCCTGACCATCTGTTCCAAACAAAAAATTTTGAATATTATTATTCTCTTCATCAAAGGATACTATCGTAGCTGTGGCTGCATCACCAAAAATTCCTCTATTTGATTTGTCATCTGAATTAAGATACTTTGAATAAGTTTCCGCAGTCACCAGCAAAACATTTTTTGCCTGTTTTGTCTCCACCAAACCCTTCGCCATACTCAGACCATAAATATAACCGCTACATCCTAAATTAAAATCAAAGGCCCCAACTGAGGTATCTATAGCAAGTCTCTGTTGCAAAATGCAAGCTGTAGTTGGTAATATATATTCAGGACTTTGAGTACAATAAATTATAAAATCTACATTATCTCTATCAAAGTTCTGAAAAAGTTTTAAGCATGCCTTTTCAGCCAAATCTAAAGCTGTCTCATTGTCATCTACCCAATATCTTTTTTTGATTCCTACCTTAGTATCAAATTTACTAAAGTCATAATCAGGAAATTGTTTTGAAAGGTCATCATTTGTATAACCTGTGTCAGGAAAGATATATTCTATATGTTTTAGTAATGCTCCCATTAAGTTTAATTATAGCCATTAAATGCTTCTGTTGTAGCCTGACCATCGGCAGAAATTCCCTCTCTCACAAATACTTTTTTTATTGTTTTAAAGAAAATTTCCAAGTCCAAAGTTAATGATAAATGATTGACGTACCAAACATCTAACTCAAACTTCCTAGACCAGGAAATTGCATTTCTACCGTTTACCTGTGCCCAACCTGTAATTCCCGGACGAACATTATGGCGACGCTTCTGCTCTTCGCTGTATAATGATAAATATTGTGGCAATAAAGGTCGCGGTCCAATCAAGGACATATCACCTTTTAGTACATTTATCAATTGTGGTAATTCATCCAAAGATGTTTTTCTTACAAAAGCTCCTATTGATGTGAGTCTTTCAGAATCAGGAAGAAGATCTCCATTGGAATCTTTTTTATCATTCATTGTTTTAAATTTGATGATTTTAAAGATTTTCTCTTTTAATCCCGGACGTGCCTGAAAAAAGAAAGGCTTACCATCGTTTGCAAAATACAAACCGATTGTTGCAATAATAAAAACCGGACTTAAGATCAATAGTGCAAAAAATGCAACAGTGAAATCAAGTAGTCTTTTTATATAATTTTTATACATCTTTATATTTTTTCAATAATCAGATTATAAGATCTATCTACCAAATACTCATTCTGCAACAATTTTTCTGCATTATCTCCTAATATCCGTAAATCACTTTTAAGCAACGCATCCAATTTCATTTGCATTTCATTTTGATTTCCTGCAATAACTTTATATCCGCAATTTGCTTTTTCTATAATATCTCCAATATCTGTATTTGAATCAGTGGCGGCAAGTACGGGTATTTTCATTTCTAAATATGATAATAATCTAGATGGGAAATTAGGGATTAGAAAATTTTTATCCAAAAATATTAAACCTACGTCACACGCTGCTAACAATTTGTCATAATCTTCTTTCGGTAAACGTTGAAGAAGTTTTGCATTACCGGGTTTCTTATTATTAAACCATTCCTGAATTTTAGGAAATTCAGTTCCGTCACCTACGATCAGGAAAAATATATTATCAAATTTTGTTGTCTGAATGGTTTCCAATAAAAAATCTAGACCTTGCGGTTTTCCTAAATTCCCTCCGTAAACAAAAACTTTTTTGTCTGTTGGAATCTGATATTTTTTCCTAATAGATTTTTTTTGTCCGTCAGAATAATTAAAAATAACGGGTTCAATCGTATTCGGATTTACTTCAACTTTGCTCTTATTGATTTCAGGATTATGTTTTAATACAAAATCAACATTAGCTTCTGACATGCAGCCAATTGTATCTGAAATCTGATATAATTTCTTTTCTTTTCTTACAAACTGTTTATGTAAAAAACCACCATCTTTAAGCATATTCATATCCACAGCATTTTGCGGAAAAATATCTTTCAGTAAAAGATAAGATTTTGCATGATCTCTTTTTTTTACAAACTCAATTACCTTTGCAAATGTAATCGGAGGTGTAGAATATAATACCAAATCAAACTTTTTATCGGAGGTGTATTTTTTAATCGCCGAAAGATACTGGTATTCTATAGCAAGAGTACCAATTCCTTTCTCAATGATATTTGTTTTCTGAATATTGAATGTTTTTACCTGAAGAATTGACACTCCTTCTTTTTCTTTGAAATTGGTAGAAACTCCTCTCCTCCTTTCCATTGGCGTTACAATGGTAACATCATGTCCTTCATTACGAAATTTTCGTAATAAGTCCTGATAAATTCCACGATCTTCTATGGAGTTAATTTCAACTAAGGTCAAAAAAATAATATTCATTCTATCTTAAATTTCCTCTGACCAAACAGTCCTTTTAATATAATCTGTATAAGAAATAATAATTCTCACCACTTTTTCAGAAACATTCGGCATTGAATAATCTGAAACAGGTCTAAAATTTCTTTCAGTTCCTACTTTTTGCTGTAAAACCTGCGTCAAACCCTGCAAAATTCTTTCCGGAGACAAGCCAACCATCATTACGCTTGCTTCTTCCATAGCTTCCGGTCTTTCGTGTGCCTGACGAATATTTAAAGCTCTGAAATTCAGTATAGAAGATTCTTCAGAAATTGTTCCGGAATCTGATAAAACCGCGTATGCTCTTTTTTGCAAAGCGTTGTAATCATGAAAGCCTAAAGGTTTCAAAAACTGAATTTCAGGACGCATTTCCATCTGCATTTTATCAATCATATTTTTCGTACGCGGATGAGTAGAAACAATAATTGGATATTGATATTTTTCTGCGATTGCATTCAAAGAATCCATCAAACCTCTGAAATTTTTCTCAGAATTAATGTTTTCTTCACGGTGAGATGAAACCACAAAGAATTTTCCATCTTCAAGATTCAGCTTTTCGAGAACGTTTGAAGTATCGATTTGAGGTAAATAATGATTTAAGACCTCAAACATCGGAGAACCTGTCTTAATAATACGATCTGCAGGAAGCCCTTCTCTTAAAAGATATTCTCTTGCAATATCAGAATACGTTAAATTAATATCTGAAGTATGATCTACAATCTTACGGTTCGTTTCTTCAGGAACTCTTTGGTCAAAACATCTGTTTCCTGCTTCCATATGGAAAATAGGAATATGTCTTTTCTTAGCAGGAATAGCACATAAACATGAGTTTGTATCTCCTAAAACCAAAAATGCATCAGGCTTTAATTCTTCCAACAGCGGATCAATTTTAATTAAAATATTCCCTACTGTTTCTGTAGCTGTTTTTCCTGCAGCTTCTAAAAAATAATCAGGTTTACGAAGTCCCAAATCTTCAAAGAAAATCTGATTTAGTTCGTAATCGTAGTTTTGTCCTGTATGCACTATGATGTGTTCAACTGCTTCAGAGGCATCCAATGCATCTAATACTCTTGATAATCTTATGATTTCAGGTCGTGTTCCCACAACCGTCATTACTTTTAGTTTTTTCATTATATAGCTTTTGCTGTTTGCATTTGTTTTTTAACACTTGCTTTCAGCTTTTTATAGTTAAATTTTAATTATCAATTACACTTCAAGAAAATAGGTATCCGAATTCTCAGGATTAAATGCTTCATTGATCCAGAAAATCGTATATAATTCTTCTTCTCCAATGTTTTTGATGTTGTGAGTGTACCAAATCGGCATATCTACATAAGCAGGCTCGTTTCCGTCAAGATAAAAATCTAAAACCTCATCTGTATCAATTTTTCTTAATTGAATCAAAGCTTTTCCTTTAATTACAGCAAAGCGCTCAATTTTTCTTGTGTGATAATGATTTCCTCTTGTGATATTAGGAACTGTAGTTGAAAAAGAGCATTGTCCGCCAATTCCAAGTCTGATCACTTCAACAAAAGCTCCGCGAGGATCTGTATGTTGCGTAAATTTTACCGGATAATGTGTTTTATGATCAATATATGATCGATATGTGTTAAATAAATTATGCTCAAAAGAATTATTGATCAGAGGAATTTCTCCGCCGTCAAAATATTTCGTTTTATAATCATTTAATAATGCTAAAACCTCAGAAACTTTATTAGTTGAGGTGGCGTCAATATAAAATTCCGGTTTGCTATTTTCTTCTCTAATTTCAGAAATGATAATATCAACCAATTCCTGAACATATATTAATTTTACATCACCGTCTATAGCAATTGTCGGCGTTTCTCCGTGTGTTAACTGATAGCAAAATGTAGCAACGAAAGAATTGTAAAATGGTTTTCCAAAAGCTCCAAAAACATTTGGAATGATCAAACCTGTTATTTTCCCACCGTTTTCGGTAGCCCAATTTGCCAAAGCTTCTCTACCTTCTTTTTTTGATTTTCCATAAAGATTATCTCTTTCTTCCTGAGTGGAAGAAGAAATCATTACGTGAGCTTTTGAATCGGTTCTTTTTAAAGAATCTACAAGCTTCTGAGCTAAACCAACATTGGTTTCGTAGATAAATTGTTCGCTTTCGTGACGGTTCATTGCTGCAAGATGCACAATTACATCGCATTGCTTTACAAATTGATCTAACTCGTTTTGATCTTCAAAATATTCTTTTTTAAAATCAATACGTTCAAATTCTTCAGGAAACAAGCCCAAAGTATTGTATAAATGTCTTCCGACAAAACCATTCTGACCGGTAATTCCGATTTTTTTCATTTTTTAAAATGCTTTTAGCAAACCTAGAACTAATGGAAAACACCAATTAGTTAAAAAGATTCTGCTTATATATTATTAAAATAATCTAAACTGTATCTGTATTCATCATTGATTTCTCCCAAATCATAATCAGCTAAAACCAGCAATTTACTTCCCTCCTGTTTCGCCTGAATTGCAGTAATACAGCCAGACGGAATGTGAAGGTAAGTTAGTACATCATCTTTTAAAAGATATTTCTTCTGTGTTAATTCTTTGGAAGGATTTGTAAAATTATCTACTACAATAACAGAAATTTCAAAGCTTCCTTTCAAACACGCAAACCATCGCTGCTCTACTTTATGACCTTGCCAACCACGAATAAAATCTGTTGAATGATTTTCAATAGTGTAGATTCTTTTGATCTTCGAAGCATCAAAATCATTATTATAAGTAATGATCCCTCTTTCATCTTCGTGACGTTTTCCTTCAAAAATCATAGCAAGAAATGACAATTACAAAAATTATTAATATGGATATTGCATCACATCTTCTCCAAAAACTTCCTTTCGAATCAGCGGCAATGTAGAAATCAACTTTTTCAGACCTTCAACACCTTCTTGCTTTGTATTGTGAGAATGATAATCTTCAATTTGGGCAACTTCTTCCTCTCCTTCAGAGAAATACTGTGCATAGTTCAAATCTCGGTTGTCTGCAGGTACTCTGTAGAAATCTCCCATATCTTCGGCTTTTGCCATTTCTTCACGGGTACAAAGCGTTTCGTATAATTTCTCTCCGTGACGGGTTCCGATTACTTTTACAGGAACTTCTTTACCTGTAAGTTCAATTAATGCTTTTGCCAAATCACCAATACTTCCTGCCGGAGCTTTGTTTACAAATAAATCTCCAGGGTTTGCATGTTCGAATGCAAATAACACCAAATCAACTGCATCTTCTAAAGACATAAAGAAACGTGACATATTCGGATCGGTAATCGTAATAGGCTCACCTTTTTGAATCTGATTTAAAAACAATGGAATCACTGAGCCTCTTGAAGCCATTACATTTCCATAACGGGTAAGACAAACCACTGTATCAGTAGTATTTCTGGATTCTGCAACAGCTACTTTTTCCATCATTGCCTTGGATATTCCCATTGCATTAATCGGATATGCAGCTTTATCGGTTGACAGACAAATAACTTTTTGTACTTTATTTGCAGTAGCAGCACGAATGACATTCTGTGTTCCTTCAACATTGGTTTTCACAGCCTGCATCGGGAAAAATTCACAAGAAGGAACCTGTTTTAACGCTGCTGCATGAAAGATATAATCTACTCCTCTTGTAGCCGGCTCAACACTTGAAAAATCTCTTACATCACCAATATAATATTTAATTTTATCGTTTTTATAAAGATTACGCATGTCATCCTGCTTTTTCTCATCACGAGAAAAAATACGGATTTCTTTGAAGTGGTCTGTGTGTAAAAATCTGTTTAGAACTGCTGTTCCGAAAGAACCGGTACCGCCTGTTATTAAGAGTGTTTTATTTTTAATTTTCATGATCTTTAATCAGTTTTTTAATAATATTGAGGTAACTATTTGTTCTGTCCATACTTGTACCGAAACGTTTTAAATTTTCGATTCCTTTATTTACCAAATCATTTCTAAGACTTTCGTCATTAATTAACTTAAAAATACCTGCCGCGTAAGACTCCGGATTTATAGGTTCACAAAAATAAGCAGAATCTCTGCAAATATCACGAGAAAATCCTAAATCTGACGCAATTACTGGTTTTTTCATCAACATAGCTTCTAAATACGTCGCTGAAAAAACCTCTAATAATGTTGGTATAAAAACAATATCTGACTGTTTATATAATGATGGTATTTTTTCTAAACCTACCTTTCCTAAGTATTCTATATTTCCATTGCACAATTCCGGGAAATTTAGATCTTCTTTATTTAGCGTAATCAAAAATTTAAAATCTTTGAGACCAAATTTATCTTTTAGAATTCTGATAACTTCGGGAAGTATCATCATATTCTTGTGCGGATAGTTTGCCGTTAAAAATAAAATATTTAACGAACTTAAGGATATATTTTCAAAGTCAGCCCACTGATCCGGTTTTAAGAAAATTTCATTAAGTGTATTCCCTACTGTAAAACTATCTTTCTCGAAATGTTCCCTTTCTGTAAATATTTTTCTGGCATTTTCAGTTTCAAAGATCAATCCGTCGGAATATTTTTTAAAACTGTAGGTTTTGATCACTGTCAGTAATTTATAATATAGTTTCTCTTTAAAGGAAATTTTCTTAAAAAATGGTGATTCAGGATAGATGATAAAAGGAATCGCAAAACCTACCAATTTCGGAAATTTGCTTTTATGGTAGGAAGGTCCAAAAAGAGTGAAAATACAATCTGGTTTTACAGTATCTTCTACTTTTTTAACGCTTTTAATCCTTTTTGCCTTTGATTTTTCTTCTGATTTTTCCAAATTGTAAAATGTAAAATTATTCGGAAAAACTTCTTTTCCAATCATACCTGCACAATTCACAGATTGTATGACATGAAAATCATCTGTGAGATTCATGTTTTTTAAATCTCTCAGAAATGAGGCTGCAACCTGTAAACCACCTCCCGCAAATAGATTAGAATTGTCTATAATGAGTATCATCTAGTATAAATTTTTACCTGCTCATCCGAAATTTTTGAAAAATCCATATCAGAAATATTGTGTCTGAATTTATTATATGTAATTATATCAGCAATTTGTAAAATAGTATTCCGGAGGTTATCATCACTATTATCATCTAGAGTAAACACTAATCCATTATATCCGTCTACTAAAACCTCATCTACGCATCCTACTTTATTACTTGCTATTACAGGCATTCCATTATTTAGCGCCTCTTCAACAACTAAACCCCAAGGTTCCGATTTAGATGGTAATAGTAAAACGTCAAAATTTGTATAGTATATATGGAGTTTATTATTATCAATAGATCCATAAAATTTAACATTTTTAGGTGCTGTGGACTTCAAATGTTTTTCTAGCGGACCAAATCCTATAATATGTAAATTAAAATCTGCAAGTTGCGAAAAAACCCGCATTAATAAAGACAGGTTTTTTTCCTCAGATAGCCTGCCAACATATAAAAAGTCTTTAACATTTTTTCTACCCTCATATACAGGCTGATTAACATAATTAAAGATACCCACCCCTTTTGTTTTCTTTATTGCACCGTTAAATCCTAATGCTTTTAACAACTGTATCTGTGATTTCCCAGATGCATAGGCGCAATTTTGTCTCTTTAAAAAAAATTTCTTGATTTCCGCTTTCAAACCTTGGGTTTGGGATTCATAGATACTAGATTCCACAATTACAGAATTTTTCTTTTTAGGGCTAAAAAATGCGGCAATATACAACAGTGGTTCATCCCAACCTCCTATTACTAATTCTTTATAATTTGCTGTAATGAGTAATTTTAAAAGTAATAGATATTTAATACTTGATGATCTTCCACTTAGATCAATATAATCAAATTTTATCAAATCTTTTTTAAAAAAATCTTCATTTCTCACTTCCGCTGTTTTTCCTGTAAACACTACAAATATTTTTTCGCATTCAGAAATTTTATTGAAGAGATTAATTTTATAGAAAGCGGGAAGATTTGTTATAATTATTTTATTAATTTCCATTTCTTAAATAATTTTGAGAAAATAAAAGCGAACAAAATCGTAGAGATCATCATCATAGAAGATGTTAGCACAGATCTTATCGCAAAAAATAGCCAAGCAATCACAGAACTTGAAACAATTAGTATAAAATAAGATTTTATCTTTGTAGTGAGAAGTTTTTCATTGAGTTTCGATAGCAAAATTCCAATAAAAAAAAATATCATAATAGTCATATACGTTCCAAAATCCATGTATATTTCCCCTAAAAAACCTGATGCAGTAGAATGCCCACTGTCATCATACTCATCAGTATATTCTCTTATCAGCCAATAATCGATTTGAGTTGGCTTTGATTGCCAAATTACTCTTGGAACCCAAAAATAGAATATGAATGAAAAACTTTTTCCATAGGTGTAATCATTTTTTTGAGTATAGTCAGTAATCATTGCAGCATTTCTAAATACGCCTTCTTCGGTAAAGTTGCTTACTACTTTTTGGTTAAATGAAGAATCTTCATCAGACGAAGTAGACTCGGTTTTTGTACCGGATGCTATACCAACATTACGGTACTGTAAGAAGAAATTTCCTATTACCCCTATTAAAAGCAAAACAATTCCTAAACTTACAATTTTTTTTAGTTTCAGATTAAAAAGTGACGAATTTATTAATGCAATTAATCCAAACAATAGCAAAAACCTTGTACCACTACCTAGATATAAGATGAAGATAGGTAACGAATACAATATAACTTTTGGGTAATTATCTTTCCCATAAAACTGCCTAAAATAATATTTATAATTAATAATACAAATTACTCCAACAGAATAACTGAAAGATGAAAATAGACCATATTCAAAGGCATTCTGTCGTCCTTGAGTAAAACCTTTTATAATTAAAACAATATTTCCAAAAAATATTAGATAAGTTAAAAAAATATTAAAAGCGAAAAATGACTTCCTCTTTTTTATGAATAGAAATTCTTGATTCTCAGATTCTTTAACATGTCCCTTACAAAAAATAACTTCGTGAGTGTAATATCCCGCCAAAAAAGTAATTGTTGAAAAAAGCACTGTATGAAATGCCGTTTCTACATTCTCTCTTCCCCAATCTATTATTAAGTCGTCTGTATTGTTTAGAATTTCTTTGAAATAAATGTAAACAAACCCGAAAATAAATATGGATGCTAATGAAACATATTTATCTTTTATAATGTTATACGCTAAAAAAATAATAAATAGCCATAGTAATATATTTGCAGATAACAATAAATCATTATATGAAATTAAAGTAATTAAAAATAGAAAAAAAATTAAAAATAATCTCACTTGAAAATAGATAAGAAATTGTAAATAAATGTAGGTTTTAGGGTAGGAACGTAAAGCAAAAGACCTTCAACTTTGTAAACCAACCGATCACTCTTTAATAAGCACTTTTTTATGAAAGGAAATCTTTTCGAATATTCGAGGTTAAATGTTTTTTTATCTATTTCTTCAGAATTTCTAAGATTGTACAGAGCATTATTAAACAGCAACCCAATTCTATTAAAGAAAATAGTTTTATCTTCTTTTGATTGCGAAAAATCATAAAGTTCTCCAATCACGATTAGCATATCAAAACTTTTTTTAGGATTACTTGATCTGGTGATGGATCCCTCCCTAAAATTCACACAATAAATCAACTCACTTAAACTTACAATATTTTTCGCTAAATATAACATTCTATTTACAAATTCTTCATCTTCATGAAAAATACCTTTGTAAAATCTCAAATGATTAATAGATAAGAATTCAATATTCATGATATACACTACGGCTCCTACAAAAAAATTAGAATCTTTTAAAAGTTCAATTCCATTTTCAATTTTTGAAGGAATAAAGCTTTTGATTAATTTTTCTTCCTTAAATTCTCCCAATCCTATAACAATAACATCCTTTTTTGATTTCTCAATCGACTGTAAGATTAAATTTAGACTACCAATTGCTATATAATCATCTGAATCTACAAACCATACATATTGACCTTTCGATGCTTCAAGCCCAATATTTCTGGCTTCAGATAAACCTTTATTTTTTTGATCAATAACAAATACATTGGTATATAACCGCTCATACCTTTTGCATAATTCTAATGAATTATCTGTAGAACCATCATTGACAATTACTATCTCAAATTTAGAAACTTCTGCATTTTGTAATAAAATACTATCCAAACATTTCTCTATATATTGACAAACATTGTATACAGGAACAACTATGCTTAAGATCATATAATAGTTTTGATTTGAAAGACATTTTTAAGATATTGTTTAGTAAAAAATAAGAAATTTACAATATCATAATTTTTAAGGCTTTGGTAAGCACCTGATTTGCTAAGTTTAGCATTGAAAATGATTGTTTCTCTATTATCTTTTACAAAACTTAATGCTAATTGTCTGGTAATGACACTATTTTTAATTTTTTTCACTAAACTAACCCCTGACCATGTACCACCTTGATGCTCTCTATAAACTGCCATTTTTTCGTTCATCAAATAGAAATCACCGAATTGTCCTAAGAAAGACCATATAATAAAATCACCAGAGGGAGATATCGACAATTCTTCCGGAATTTTATTAAATTTATTTCGGAATACGGCAGATAATGTAGGAATATGATTTTTGAATAAATCGGCTTGTGTAAATGAAAGTGGTTGTGAAAGGATTTCTGAAATTTCGATTTTTACATTAAAATTTAGTTTATCCACAAGGTGTCCACAAAGAACAAAATTTTGATTTTCTTCTAAAAAATCGATTTGTTTTTGCAGTTTAAAAGGATCTGTCCAATAATCATCACATTCTAATGCAGCTACATATTTACCTTCAAGATTGGATAATAAAACAACATTATTTTCTCTTGCACCAACATTTTTATTCTGCAAAATGAGCTTTATTCTATCGGGATATCTTTTCTGATAATCTAAAAGCAGTTTTCTTGTTTCATCAGTAGATTTATCTTCCGCAATAATCATTTTATATGTATAGGATGTTTTTTGCATCAAAACACTTTCAATAGATTGTGCTATAAACTTTTCATGATTATAGGTAATCATTGCTATAGATATATCGGGAACTCCCGAAGTTAAATCGATTATTTGATAAGAATCCATAATTATACTAAACCTCCATTTAAATCGATTGATGAACCATTAAAATATGCTGTGCTAATTATAAAATTAACAGTAGATAATATTTCTTCTGGTGTTCCAAGTCTTTTAGCCGGAATGGATTGAATAAGATTTTCTAAATAATCTCCAGGCACTTGTTCAATCATTCCAATATTAAAATAGCCAAGATTGATATTGTTAATTGTTACATTTTTATTTCCATTTTCTACAGCCAATGCCTTAGACATTCCCCAAAGTGCGGCCTTCGATGAAGCGTAAGCACTAGTCCCTGGAATGCCTTTTTGTGCAACAACTGATGAAAAATTAATAATGCGTCCGTAATTATCCTCGCGCATTTTTGGTAATGACAGTCTAATCATATTAAAAGTTCCTAATAAATTTACTTCAAAAACTTGTTTCCAATTGTCAAAATTGGCTTTATGTCCAAAAGAATTATACGAAATTCCTGCGGTATTCAATAAAATAATGTCTTTCAAGGAATCTTTATGCTGATCAAAAAAGGCTATTACTTCCTCTTCTTTTGTAATGTTTATTTTATAATATCCATCACTATTTCCTTCGGGTAAAGTTGTATTGTAGAAACCTATTACTTCTTTGCCTTCGCTCTTAAATTTTTCAAATAAAAACTTTCCTATTCCCCTTGAAGCGCTTGTAATAATAATCATATCGTAGTTTTATAATTTAATTCCATTTAATAATTGAAGCACCATAAGTCCATCCTGAACCGACCGCTGCAAATAGTAAGATATCTCCTTTTTTTATTTTTCCTGCTCGGTTCAACTCGTCTAATAATATTGGAATAGTTCCTCCACTTGTATTGGCGTATTTATCCATATTTGTCATGACTTTAGCAAATGGCAAACCAATTATTTCCGCTGTTTTTTGTAATATTTTTATTGAAGGTTGATGTGGAACCATAAGATCAATATCATTGATTGTTAATCCTGTGTCTTTAAGCACTTGAGAAATTGCAATTGGCAGAACTTCTGTTGCAGTTTCATATACAGCTCTTCCATTCATTTGAAAATAATGTAATTTATCTTTTACCGTATCTTGAGTTGCAGGAATTTCTGAACCTCCGGCAGGAATTGTAAAGTTCCATTTTCCTCTACCATTTGTATAAAGTCTAAATGCCAAAAAGCCTTCTTTCTCATCTGCATGAGAAAGCACAGCTGCGCCAGATCCGTCTCCAAAAAATACCGCATCTCTTCTTGTCCAATCTGTGATTTTTGAAAAAGTATCAGCTCCAATTACTAAAACGTTATCATAAACTCCGGAAGCAATAAACTGTGATGCGACAGACATTGCGTACAAAAAACCGCTACATACTGCAGAAATGTCAAAAGCTACAGCATTATAAGCTTCAATTTTATCTTGAACAATAGCTGCCGTGGAAGGTGCTAACCTATCGGGAGTTGCTGTTGCAACAATAATTAAATCAATATCTTCCTTTGTTAAACCTGCATTTTCAATAGCTTTTTTTGCCGCATTAGCAGCTAAATCACTTGTGAATTCATCTCCTCTTGCTACTCTTCTTTCTTTTATTCCTAGGTTTTCTTCAATCCATTGTGGCGTCGTAGAAAGAGTTTCTGCCAAGTTTTCATTGGTAATTATTTTTGATGGCGTGTAAGAACCAGTCCCAATAATTTTCACATTTCGGACAAGCTGTTTCATATTATATATTAAATTTTTCTTTTATTAAAGGATACTCATCTTTTAAGATACTCAGAATAAATTGGTTGTGATACTTTCCATTTTTAAATACGGAATGCCTTTGTAATGCTTCTACTTGAAAGCCAACTTTTTCCATTAATTTTTTAGCAACAATATGTTCTTCTAAGCATTGTCCTGTACATCGTTCCATGTTTAATTCTTCAAAAATGAATTTTAAGATTAATAACACAACTTGTGTCCCATATCCTTTTCCGTTAAAATCTGGATGAATTTTAATTCCGCTCCAAAAGCAAGCTTTGTTTATATGGTCGATATCCGACACAGAAGTATAGCCGATTATATTTTTACTTTCTTTCTCACATACTGCTAGGTAAAATTTGTCTTGATAATCATTGTAAATTAGACTTTCAATCCATTTTTGATCCCTACTGGATGATACAAATCTTTTATTACCTCCAATCAAGTTTTCAAACTCATTGATCTTTCTCAAATCACTTACAAATTCGGCGTCACCTAATTCAAAAGCTCTAAAAAATATACTTATTTCCATTCTTTTATAATATTTAAAATTTTATCTAATTCGTTTTTTGTATATCGTTGATCAATAGGTAGATGTATTAACTCATCTGTAAGCTGAACCTCTAAACTATCTTTTTCACACCAATTGTAAACATTTGGCCAATATTTAGCACTATAAACTCTATTTTCCAATAATTTACTTCTCAATTCCTTTTTTGACCAGAAAGGATATACCATTGGAACCTGATTATCTGAAATCGCAATGTGTAAAAGATTTTGATCTTTTAAAGATTTATGTAAATAATTAAAATTTTCGATCCTTTGTTTTCTTGCTTTATCATAGTCAATTGATTCTAAAATTTTCTTTGTTATTTTAGACATAATTTTTATCGATTCGCCTTCTAAACTTTTATCATTTACAGCAAAATCTTGATATCCATCTTCAGCTGTTATATCAGCTCTTTTAAGTAAATGTGCCATTCTGTTATAGGAAAAATCTTGCTCAAAATCAAAAGTCAATTTTTTGACATTATAAAGATAAGATCCATCACTTACTCCAAAAAACTTTCTTGGAGAATAAAATGTAACTGCTTTATCAATTGGCTTTGAATAGAATGCTTGCGCATTGTCTATAATTAAATTTTTAACTTGTTTTGATACTATCTCACAGAAATGATCCTTAATCCCAAAATAGTTAGTGTACAAAAATGCTTGATTGTCGGAAATAATATCATAATCGAATATAGGCTCCAAATTCTCATCAATTTTATAAAATTCGAAATCAATATTTAATTTATGAAAAGGTTCTAAAATAACATCACATGTAAAATATGGAATATAGACTTTTTTAAACTTTTCAGTTTTTAAAATATATTCCAAAGCATTTCTTGCTGTATTTAAAGAAACACAATCGACATGATATTCTTGGCCACTTAAAAGTTCTAATTCAAAATATCCACCAATTGCGCTCTCTAATTTTTCCATTTAATTTCATAATTTGCTATCATTCTAGCTGTTTCCTCAATACCATTAAATAAAAGCACATCAATAATTGATAAACCAGGCAAAAAGCTAGATGTTAATTGACTATAAACTTGAAGTTTTGGTTGAATAAATCCAAGTTTCATATCAATTTCTGTAAACTTTTCTGGAAATATAAAAGATTCACCACCAGAAGAATTGATGTAGTGGGTTGCACCAATTTCTTTAGCTACGATTCGTCCCCAGTCACCCTCCCCAGGTTTTTCTTCAAACCAAAAGTTATGATCTGTATATTTATCAAATTTCGTGGTTAAACCTAAAGCTTTACTTATAGTTATTGTAGAATTTATATTGAATTCAGTTAAATGATCATATTGTAATTCTAAAATCTCTTCTATAATTATTTTAATAGGAGTAAAAAAGGGAGCTTTATTTTTATAACCATTTAATTGCTCTATTAATTTAACTTTCCAATTATCTGCATTATCCAATTTCACTGTCGTGAATAAAGCTTTATAATCTGGCTTTATGAGTGTAGGTCTAATAAAATAGGGTTCTTCTTTCTCAATATTAAGCAATCTATTTCTAGACATCCACGATTTTTTGATATATTGTACGTCATCAAAAAACATAAAGTGCTCAACACTATGAATAAGTGAGAAATAGCCTGAATATGGAAAAAAATATGGTTGCATTACTGCTACTTTCATACTAATTATTTTGAATTCTTAACAATAATCTGCAGATTAACTCTACTTCTTCTAAAGATAAGTTCACATATAGAGGTAAACACATTACTCTACTAGCAATATCATCTGTAATTTCAAAATTCTTTTTTTCGAGATATGGCAATGTATTAGCAAGTGATGGATAAAAATAACGTCTCGTATAAATTTCATGTCCTTTTAATCCTTCCATGCAAGCTAACATTAGTTCTTCAGTTTCAAAAACAATAGGATAGTAGGCATAATTTAATGTGCCTTCTTTATGCCAAATTGGTTTTTTAGCGTGTAAGCCTTTTAATCTTGCATCGTAGAATTCTGTAAGCTCTTTTCTTTTTTCATGAATAGTTTGAATATGAAAAAAATTGGTCAATCCCATCGCAGCATGAAATTCCGAATTTTTTCCATTTAATCCCAGTTCTGAAAATGCTTCCGGCCCATTAAAACCAAAATTTCTTATAAATGCTAATTTTTTTAATATTTCTTTATCCTTCGTAATAACCAATCCACCTTCTCCTGAATGGTACAATTTTGTTGCATGGAGGCTACATGTTGAGATGTCTCCATATTCGAATAAAGATTTGCCGTTAACTTTTACACCAAATGCATGTGCCCCATCATAAATAACTTTAAGATTATGTTTCTTGGCAATTTTTTCAATACAAATCACATCGCATGGGTTTCCATAAACATGAGTTGCTAAAATTGCCGTCGTTTTGTCAGTGATACTTTCTTCAATTTTTGAAGCATCTATATTAAGAGAGTCTTTATCAATATCAACGAAAATGGGTTGACAACCTTCCCATACTATGCTGCTGGTTGTGGCTACGAATGAGAATGGTGTAGTGATAATCTCTCCTTTTAGATCTAATGCTTTAATCGCCATTTGCAATGCAACAGTTCCGTTGGTTACAAAAAGCAAATGGTTCAAACCTAAATGCTGCTTAAGTTTAATTTCTAGGTCACTTGCTAAAGGTCCCATATTTGTCAACCATTGACGTTGCCAAATTCCCGTTAGATACTTTTGATATTCTTCAATCGGAGGAAGAAATGGTTTTGTTACTGGAATCATTTTTTTAATATTATATTTTTGATCTCTTGAAAACTCGAAAATTTAAATAAAATTGATAATAAACTGTAAAAAATCACACCTATTATCGTTGAAAATAGAAGTCTGGTAAAATCATCATATGCTTGAAAAAAGGAAACATCAACCCAGTAAAGTAACAACCCCATTAAAAATGAAACTAAAAATATAGGTAAAATATCTCTAAGCTGCTGGAAAAGATTATAATTTAAAAACTTACCCGCATAATGTGTATTTATTCCTAAACAAAGTACTGAGGCAACTACCTGTCCCCAAAGTAACCCATAAAAATCGAAATAAAAAGATATAGCCAAAATAAGTACTGCAAGTATTTTTTTAGCAATCTCTAAGTAAAGGTATAAATCAGATTTACCTTTCACTTGTAAAATTAATAGGTTATAAACATGTAATGGATATAATATTCCAGTAAGGCATAAAATTTGAAAAATGGGAACTATCGGCAACCATTTTTCTGTAAAAAGAAATTCTACTAATGGAGCCGCCATTACCATCATGATTACCATAACTGGTGTGACCAGAAACAAAACTAACAGCATAATTCTTTTATATGATGACTTCAATCGATGATCATCATCTTGCATTTGAGAAAATGTAGGAAATGCAACCTTATTTAATGTCGAAGAAATATTGAGAACTGGTAACATCATTAATGAATTCGATCTGGTGTAGTAACCCAATAATTTTGGACTGTAAACTTTTCCTATTACAATATTGTAAAGATTTGTAAAAATAATATCTAAGATCGAAGACATCATTAATTTATTGCCATAGCCAAAATGTGTCGTAAATTTCAACTTATTAAAAATCAATTTGGGCCTCCAATCTGTAAAATACCATAGTGAGATTGTTGACAATGTGGAGCTTGCAATGAATGAAAATACTAAACTCCAAACTCCAAAATTATTATATGCCATAAAAACTGCAATAACACTATACACAATAAGAGAAGGCAGAGAAATGATTGCTATTTTTTTAAATTGCATCGCCTTAATCAATCTAGTGTTATGAACAGCAGAAAACGAGTTAATGATGAAAGAAAGACTATAGATTCTGATTATATTTTTTAAAATAGGCTGTTTATAGAAGTCTGCAATGTAAGGTGCTGAAAAAAATATGATCAGGTAGACAAAAACGCTTATTAACACATTAAAAATAAATACCGTAGAATAATCATCTTCTTCTAATGTTGCCGATCTTATAAGAGAATTGGTAAGACCTCCTTCATAAACTGCGCTTCCCAATCCAATAAAAATGGTTATCATTCCGATAAGACCAAAATCTGAAGGAGTAATAAGTCTTGCCAAAATTATAGACACACCAAATTGGATAGCCTGGGTGCCAAATTGTTGCCCATATGTCCATATGGCACCATTTAAAACTTGATTTTTTAAAGACATATTTATGATGTAGAAAGATATAAATTATTGTAATAAAAATTATTTTGACGCACTAAATCTTGTTCTGTTTCATCAATCCTTTATCGTAACATCATAGCCTTCTATGACTAGAATGTTTGGGTAAGATCCCTTTCACATCATATACAACACAATGATTTTTTTGAAATGAAATTATATCCATATTTAAAAATTGTTCGTGAGCGACTGTAAGAATAATAGCATCATATTTTTGGCTGTTTTGATCAAGGTGGGTCTTACAAACAACTCCGTACTCTGTCATAACTTCTGCCGGATCTGCCATGGGATCGTATGTTGTAACCTCCGCACCATAATCTTGCAAATTTGTAATAACATCTATTGCCTTTGAATTTCTGATATCAGGACAATTTTCTTTAAATGTTATTCCTAAATTCAAAATCTTTGCTCCTTTAACTTTGATATCATTATTGATCATCAATTTAACAACCTGTGATGCAACAAAAGCTCCCATAGAATCATTCAACCTTCTGGCCGCTAAAATTAGTTCAGAATAATATCCAATTTCCTGCGCTTTCTGAGCCAAATAAAAAGGATCGACTCCAATACAATGCCCTCCTACTAAACCAGGTTTGAACTTTAAAAAATTCCATTTGGTCCCTGCAGCTGCTAAAACATCATGAGTATCAATATTCATTAACGAAAAAATTTTTGCCAGCTCATTCATAAAAGCAATATTTAGATCTCGCTGAGAGTTTTCAATTACTTTTGAAGCTTCCGCAACTCTAATGGTCGGCGCCAAATGAGTTCCCGCCTTTATAACAGATTTGTATAAATCGTCAACAGTTTTTCCCGCTTCAAGAGTTGATCCAGAAGTTACTTTCAATATTTTATCAACTGTATGATCCTTATCTCCCGGATTGATTCTTTCAGGGGAATAACCTACAAAAAAATCTTCATTGAATTTTAGTCCTGATATTCTCTCCAAAACAGGTACACATTCTTCTTCAGTCACTCCTGGATAAACAGTAGATTCATAAATGACAATATCATTTTTCTTTAAAACTTTGCCGACCGTTTCACTGGATTTATATAGCGGAGTCAGATCTGGTCTGTTATACTTGTCAATAGGCGTCGGAACTGTTACAATATAAACGTTTGCATCACAAATGTCTTGATAATTTGACGAACAGTATAATCCCAACTTGTTGGGTGTTTCAAAAGGATTAAAATCAATCTGTACTAACTTCAATAAATCCTCAGAAATTTCCTGAGTAGAATCTACACCTACAATTAGTTCATTTATACGTTTCTGATTGATATCAAAACCTACCACCGGATATCTTGTTGCAAAAAGTCTTGCTAACGGTAAACCTACATATCCTAAACCTACTATTGCGATTTTATGTTTTCTGTCCATCTATATTTCCACATCAATATCATTACTGATACTTCGTTATTTAACTACTTACCAAAAATTTTTGGTAAAAAAGATTTCTTTACGTCTTCAGAATATCCGTATCCGTACTTATAACCATAACCATAACCACTGTTCATCTTACTAACATCATTCAAAACCAAACCAACATTTTTAATCTTTTTATCTTTAATTTGTTTATTGATGAAACCAATAAGTTCTTTTTCTGTGTAGCCAGATCTTGTAACATACACCGTCGCATCAGCTACATCAGAGATTAATAAAGAGTCTGTTACTAACATTAATGGTGCTGTGTCTAAAATGATGTAATCGTATAATGGTCTTAAACTTTCTATCAATTCCTGATATCTTCCGTTGGATAAAAGTTCAGTTGGGTTTGGTGTAATAGCACCTGAATAAATAACATCACAGTATGGATTAAATGTAGTTTGATGAATAATTTCTGAAGCTGTCATTTCATCATCATACATAAATTCCGACAAACCGATTAATCCTCTTCTGCTTTCATTGTATCTCTGCAATTGTGGATTTCGGATATCAGAACCTATAATAACCACTTTTTTACGAGGTGTAGCCAAAGTGAGTGCTAAGTTTACAGATGTAAATGTTTTTCCTTCACCTTTTACTGTTGAGGTTACAAAAACTACGTGTCCTTTTTTGTTCTTTGGCAACATGAAACTGATATTGGTAATTAAAATTCTAAATGCTTCTGCTAGTGGAGACATATCATTTAATTGTACTATTTCAGGAGCACCTTTTTCCAATGAAGGAAGTTCACCAATTACCGTCGCACCCTTTACAAGTTTTTCTAAATCTTGTTTAGATTTAATTTTATTGTTAAAGAGTTCAATTAAATATATAATAGAAAATGGTATTAATAATCCAACAACTAAAGCTCCCAGATAAATGATCTGTTTTTTTGGAGAAACAGTACTCATGGTTAGAGCATCATCTACTACTCTTGCTTTTGGGGCAGCAATTGCCAAAGAAATCGCAGCCTCTTCTCTCCTCTGAAGAAGAAGTAAATATAGCTGTTCTTTGATATTCTGTTGCCTTTCGATACTTCTAAAAAGCTTTTCTTGTACAGGAATTTTAGAAATTCTGCCAGATAATCTGTTTTGCTCGGACTGTACATTATTTCTGGAAATCTGAAGTGCAGATCTGCTTTTCTGCAAACTCTGCAAAACCGAACTTCTGATACTTGTAATTTGCTTTGTAATATCCTGCACTATAGGATTTGAAGTAGTAGCATTTTGTAACAGCCTAGATCTTTCTAAAACGAGCTGATTGTACATGGCAATATTTGAATTAGAATCTGAATCTGTAAGTCCCACATTTAATGGTAACACTTCATAATTGCCTTGTCTACTATTTAGATTCCCTATTAATCCATTGATCAATTCTAACTGTGATTCTGTTGAAATCTGCTGCTGACGTATAGATGAAGCGGTTTCTAAAGATAATCCTGCCTCAGTTTCTATATCAGCAATGTTATTCTGAACTTTGAAATTCTGCTTTTGTGTTTCTACCTTTCCTAATTCCTCACCTATAAGATTGATTCTTTCGTCAATAAAAACTGCCGTTTTTTGCGCTTCAGAATTTTTATCTAAAATCGCTTCACGATTGTAATTGACAGCCAACCTATTCAGTATATCTTCCGCTTTTTCAGATGAAGGATGGTCAAGACTTAATTTTATTACCGTAGAATTTTTTTCTACTAAACTTACTTTGAGTTCAGAAAGGAGTAATCTTGCTCTGCTCATTGCCGACATAAATTCTAATCGGTAATGTATTTGTCTATCAGTTTGGTAAATTAGCTTTGGATTTTTTTGAAACATTACTATACCAAATGGTAAAGAAAGTGCCTTATTAAAAGTGGTTTCAATTGGAGTTTTAAAGCTTTCGGATTCCAAAATGATTGAACTTCCCTTTACAGTTGCAAAAACTTCTTTCGCTGGATATACACCTGTAGACTTTTCACTAACAATTCTTAAAACGAACGGAGCCTTATCTCCGTATAATTCAGTATCTTTTAGCTTTCCATTAGAATAAATATTTGTTTCCAGACCCAACTCTTTTACAACAGAGATCATCAATTTTTTTGATTTAAAAATTTCAATCTCATTATCTACAGAGTTTGTGCCCATACCTCCTACACCGCCAATTTCGGAAAGCACAGACATCTCAGGCTGACCAGATGAAGATTTTTTCACCTCTTTGATTAGCAATGTAGATTCTGTATTGTAAACAGGAATTGTGTATCTGAGAAAAAACCAAGCTGCAATGATTGCAAGAATTGCCCCTATAATAAACCAATGCCATCGAAAAACGAAAGGTTTTATAACTTCCCTAATATTGAGAGACTCTTCTTCTTGTGTCTGATCTTGTGTCTGATTATAATCCACTATAATGAATGATTATTGATATTATTAATTTCTCGTAAGCGCTAATACTCCTAGAGCAATTGACGCTATTACTGATGCTACAGAAATGTATAACCCAGTATTAGGGTCTATTCTAGCAGATTTTTCTCTGATAGCATTTGGCTGCACATAAATCATATCATTCTGCTTCAAATAATAATATGGTGAATTAATAAATTGTGCACTTGTTAAATCAATCGTTTGTTGTGTAAATTTACCATCTACATTCCTAACAATCAAAATGTTATTGCGCACACCAAAAGAAGTCAAATCCCCAGCTAAACCCAACGCTTGCAATAGTGTTGCATTGCCATCAGGAATTACATAGGTTCCTGGTTTTGCTACCTCACCTAATACTGATACTTTAAAATTAATTAATTTTAATTCCACCACAGGATTTTTAACATATGTAGAAATTAAACCTGAAAGTTTTGCTTTTAATGTTTCAATATTTTCACCTTTAGTATTAATTAAGCCAATCTGTGGAAAGTCTATATTTCCATCCGTATCTACTATATATGTCGGTCCTGAAGTTGGAACTGGCTGAAATTGGGCATTCCCACTTGCTATAGAATACTGTGCTACAGTAGCAGTAGAAGAATAGTTTTGATTAAAAGGTTTAACAACATCAAGATCTTTAGCTGAAACTGTAATTACCAACTGATCGCCCGGCTGCAATGTGCTACGACTATTTTTTATCGAATTATCTAGGGCTATATTTTCAATATCCTTCATATAGTTAATCTCCTGCCTAGGAGCACAAGAAAATACTGCCAAACTCAATGCTGCGTATATATAGTACTTTTTTAAAATCATTTTAATAAATTTTTTCACAAAAATAGGATTATTATTCTATAAACAAAATTTGTTTATTTCTATATTTAGATTTAGTTTTTATTTCAACGAAATAAAATCAATTATTTTCTATTTCTAAAGTAAGATTTTCTATAGTACCTACTTCTTGTTTTTTATCTAAGCTTTCATATTCAGAGTTGTTACTGATAAACTCAGGTACAATTTGTTTAAGCAACGTTACCACCTGTATCTTATCTCTTTTAACTGCCGACTTGATAATTTGTCTGAATAAAACTTCAATTTCCTCAAATTTTATTACCGGATCTCTGGAGATCATTATCTTTTCATGATGTGTAGGTATCGTTGTTGCATCATTACTTAGCAATTCCTCATATAATTTTTCACCAGGTCTCAATCCAATGAACTTAATTTTAATATCAACATCAGGTGTGAAACCTGAAAGCCTGATCATTCTTTTGGCTAAATCTAAAATTTTTACAGGATCTCCCATATCAAATACATAGATTTCTCCGCCTGCTCCCATAGTTCCAGCTTGGAGTACCAATTCACAAGCTTCCGGAATTGTCATGAAGTATCTTATGATATCAGGATGGGTAATTGTAATAGGACCTCCTTTTTCAATCTGTTTTTTGAAATGCGGAATTACCGAACCGTTCGAACCTAATACATTACCAAAACGTGTTGTAATGAACTTTGTTTTATTGCCTTCAGAACTTTGCAAAGACTGAACAAATAATTCAGCCGTCCTTTTTGATGCACCCATTACGTTGGTAGGATTAACCGCCTTATCGGTTGAAACCATTACAAAACGGTTTACATTATATTTTTTTGATAATAAAGCTACATTTTTCGTTCCCAATACATTTACGAAAATTGCTTCGTGAGGATTCTCTTCGATCAATGGTACATGTTTATAAGCTGCGGCATGATAAACCATCGAAAACTTATAAATCTCAAATAATTTTTCTAATCTGTAATTATTTGAAATATCTGCTAAAACAAATTTGAATTTTTGCTCGGGAAACTTTTCCAATAATTCTAATTCCAATTCATATAGAGGAGACTCTGCCTGATCTAAAACAACTATGAGTGAAGGATTAAACTGAGCAACCTGACGGACAATCTCACTACCAATAGAACCTGCACCACCCGTAACTAAAACATTTTTTTCAAAATGCCTTTTTTTCAGGTCTTCATTTTCAATTTTTATAGGTCTTCTGTTTAATAGATCTTCAATCTGTAAATTACGGATTCCACTTACCAGATCCCCATCTCTCATTTTGCTTAATGTGGGTGCCTTAAGTACCTTTAAACCTTTATCCAATGCCAAAACCATCCACTTTTCCATCTCCTGTTTGGTCATGATTTCTTTGATAATTAAGATTGCATCAAACTTTCTTACCAACTTTTCATTCTTGAAAAAATCTTCTTGTGTATAAATTTTGTGTCCCAATAAAATTGCTCTCTGAGAATCTGATCTATTTGTAAGAAATCCCTCTAATCTATATGGATAACTAGGATTGTGCATAATAGCTCGTGCCACCGAAACCGAAGAATCGCCGACCCCCAATACCGCCACCCTCACTTTCGAAGATGATCCTTTAAAATCAATCAACAGATTAAAGAATCTTTTGATGATCATTCTAAAGAAAAACATCATCGAAACCGAGATGAAAAAATTTAAAAATAAAATTGGATATAAATACAGAGGTTTACCAACCGACAATTCAAAAATATAATTAAAAACTAAAAGACCAAATAATGTACTTCCAGAACAAAGAATGATTTTAAAGAGATCGAAAAAGGTAGAATGCCGAATGATTCCTGCGTAAGTTTTGTACACAAACATGAATGCAAAGTTGATTACCACTAAAAGAATAATCTGATGTGCAATATATTCAGGAAAATTAAGATTAACCCGTAATTTCTCTAAAAACAAGTATGAGAGTAAAATCGAAAAAAGGATGATCAGAACATCTATAGCAATGACTATCCATCGCGGTATATATCTGATTTCCGTGATCTTTACAATATTATCTCCATTATAAAGAGCCTTAAAAGCATCATAGAGCTTTTTCATTCATCATTAATTGTTTATGTATTAATTATCTGCAAAGATAAGTATATTATTGTCATTTCGAACTCTGTCTTGTTAAAAATCATTACCACCCCCATTTAGCCCTCTAAGTCTTCTAAAAACAACTGATTCACAGAATTTTATATTTTATAAAATACTTCCTTATTTTTTATCGGCTGCAAATTTAATTTATTTTTTAGTAGTTACCAAAAATCGGAGAACATAGGAAAACAATCTTAACAAGATACTATGCAATCCACTGATATAATTTACTTTGACTACCAAAAAGTTAAATAAATAAGGATTTGGAAGTTTTAAATAATTTAACAGAAAACACACATCAATTTCTAAACTTATTTTTTAAAGGATCTTTAATTAGTTAAAAAATAAAAACTCCTGAAGTATAAACTTCAGGAGTTTCAAATTGCTGAAGCACTAATTAAGCTGCTTCTTTTCTTCTTCCGTAAGCGAAAGCGATTATCACACCAGCTAACATAAGCACTGGAACAAATTGATCGATTGGAGCTCCACTTGGATCTCCAGGACCAGCGGGATCATCACCTTCTGCCATTGTTCCCATTTCTTGATCATTATATATATACGGATTGTCTGACTGATCCGCAAATGCAAAACCTGAAAGAACTAATGAACATATTATTACTATTTTTTTCATTATTTCAAAACTTTATTTAATTACTTTTTTAGAATATTCTTTTCCTGCAGATTTTGCTTTGATTATATATAATCCTTTTGATTCTAATTTAATACGAACCAATTTAGAATTGCTGTCAATATTTTGAACTTTTCTACCAGCAGCGTCGAATATTTCAATGTTTTCAATGTTTTTATTATTTCTTACAAAGAAATCTTCACCATCTCTATATATTTCAAAAGAATCCTTTTGTACTTCTGATGTAGCCAATACATTTAATTTGTAAACAATTTCAAATCTGTTTGTAAATTCTCCTGCATTAGCCGTAAAAGTGTAGGCCTGATTCTGAAGATCTGTATAAGTTCCTGTTGATTTATCATGTAGATAAATTGCCTGTCCGTTTGTGAACAATCCTTCTTTATGAGCCAATGAAACTGTAAAATTTCCGTTTTCGAAATGTTTAGTACCTAATGGAACCACATCATTAATGTTAAAAGGAGCTTTTCCCTGAATAATCACTTTCTCAGCATCTGCCAAAGAGTAGAATGCATCTGAACCTGTACCCATAGCTTTTGAGTCATAAACATCGTAAGTATTTAATGCATTTTGACTGTATGTAACAGCCTGCGTAACAGTATTTCCATAAGAAGTTGTCAGCTTGATCCAAAATTTACCTGCATTCACATCTAAGTTCTTGTTTAATGTTACACCAGCAGTAGAAGCACGCATTGCATTTGTAAATGAAACCTGACCAGCATCAACAGACTTTACAATAAAGCCCTGACCTATTTTTGCAATACTTCCTAATCCATTAAGAGTAGCAGAATTATAAGATTGCGTACCCGGAGCTTCTGTCCATGTTCCAGATGCAGCATTAATCGTTGCGTACCCAACATTTGTAGCAGTACTTCCTGTCTGTGTTGTTACGTTACCTGTTGTATTATCCCAGAACCATAGTGTAGATCCTATTGCAGTATTATTTGCATTGTAGAATAATGTAAGATCTAAATTTGAAGGATACGGATTTCCTATCAGATTAAAGTTGTTTGAACCTCCTGTAGTTCCTGCTAATGATACATTTACAATTCCGTTGTTCGGTGTTTTATTTGTACCTCCGAAAAGCACTCCTGCATTTGCCTGAGGTACTTTTACTGAATACCCTTTCCCTGAATTTGTTACAAAGTTTCCATCAGCATTCGTTACAAGATCATAAAAATTTGTTCCTGTATTATATGTCATTACATACGTTGGTGCTGTAGCTGAAGAACCTAAAGTATAAGCTGTAAAAATATTTTGATCCACAACCGGAGATGACCAGAATACATATTTGTTTACAGCACTTGCACTGTTTCTGTTTGCTACAAAAGAAGATCCTGTTCCAGCCGTATAGGTTGCACCTACATTCTGAATAAAGTTACCACCGTCATTAACGATAATATTACCGTTGTTGGTAGTATTCCAGGTAGTCACAGTTTGTCCTGAATTGATTGTCAATGTTACAGTAGGATTTACTGTGATTGTTTGAGCTGCAAATCCGGCTCCAGTATAATCTGAGTTTATAGTAGCATTAACCGTAGATGACGGATTTCCGTTAGACCATGCAATACCATTCCAAGTAGTTGATGCAATTACTTTTTTATAAAGACTTATTTCTGGTAAAGCACTAGAAGATGTGTAAGCTTTGAAACCAGGCGTTCCTAAAGATGCGTTATACTTCAATATTCTAGTTGTAGTTGCGACGTTACTAACAGAAAAATATGCATTTGTAGTATTATAAGTAATATTCCATCGTTGATTGTTAGTAGAAACAGCAGCAGAACTCGATAAGTCTGTAGAAGTATTATATCCTAAATAATTATTAGTTGAAACATTTTGTATCGTATAATTTCCATTTACCTGATTAATTTTGTAAACAGTCGAAGAAGCCGGATTAATTATTTGATTCGCACTTGCATTTGCAGAAGCTGTAACTAAAGTTCCATTTGTAATAGCACTTGTTGCGATAACTGCATCGTTTGCATCAGCAATAATATAATCACCATCAGTTAAATCGGCGATTGATGTTATTTTAGCATAAATTTCAGCATCAGTAACATTGATGTTGCCCGAAGTAATTTGTGCAAAATTGCCATGATCCGCATAGAGAGTATAATTACCGGCTGCACTAAATTGAACATTATTAAAAGTAGCTACACCATTGACAAATGACTGTGTCAAAGTTCCCGAAACCACACCAGTTCCAGACGCTTTGGAAAGAGTTACAGTACCATTATAACTATTATCAACTGTATTGTCTGGTCTCAAAGCTTCAACCTTTACAAAGGGTGAAAGTATAATATTTGTATAACCTGCAGTCGGCATTCCACTACCAAAAGAAATATGATTTGCTAAGGCTAATGTGGTTACGGTTTCATCAACTCCATATATATAATTATTATTTGAATCTTTTATATATGCTCTGTAATAATAATTTGTATTAGGATTTAATCCTGTAAGATCATAATTGTAAGCTCCCAAAGATATTGAACTTACAATTTGAGAATTATTTAGAATTGTGGGATTTGGAGACAATCCCCAAACAAAGCCTTTTTCGATTGTATTTGGACAAGTTCCTAAAGTTGTTAAATTACCGTTTAATCTTACTGTTCCAGTTCCAATATTACTTTCAGCCAATGTAGAAACAGCACCTGAAACACTACCTATACCTGTTCCTGTAAGATTGATCGCCGCAGTATTACTTCCAGCAGTTGTGCTTGCTGCAGTTATTGTTCCAGTTTGTGATCCTGCTCCTGAAGGAGTAAAGGTAACATTAAAAGTAGCTGTACCACCTGCAGTAATAGTTGTTGCTGACAAGTTAGAAACAACAAAATCAGATGCATTTGCTCCAGAAGAAACTAGGGAGATCCCGTCTGCATTTGAAGTACTTGTATTTGTAATAGTATATGTAATTGCATTTGTCGAAGTACCAATACAAGATGTACCGTGATTTTGTGCAGTAGAAATAGACAAATTAGGTGTATTTGTTATTGCAGGATTTGCCACAATTGTTAAATCATCAACTGATAAGACAGGGCTATTTGATCCAGCTTTGTTCCATCTGAACATAATTTCTGAACCTGCTGGCACATTAATATTAATTGTAGCTGTTAATGCAGTTCTGTTTGTAGCATCATTTCCATCTATCGCTACAGCTGTTCCCGTCTTTAAAGCGGCAAAACCTAACAAAGGAACATCAGTAAATGTACCTGTTGTAAGACTTGTAATTGCTGTAGAAGAAACTCTGTAACCCAACGTTAATGTACCTGCGGCATTTTGTCTCCATTGCTCTCCAGTAAATGATATTGTAAATGAAGTTACAGCTTGACTAGAATTATTTTTTAGTCTTACTCCAAAATTATGAGTTGCTGATGATGTAGATAAAGCTCCAATTGAACGATCTGTATTAGCATCTGTTCCTGTGTTATAGCAAGAATTACTGTTTACAGATCCATCACTTACGATTAATGATGAAGATGCATACCAACCCTGTAAAGTTGAATTGTTGGTCCAGGTATTTACGGTAGTACTTAAAGTATTAAAGTCTTGTGAATAAGTATTTGGTAAGCTACCGATACTTACCTGCGCCCATCCCCAAACCGAGAACAGCGCCATCAAAAATGCCAAAGACACCTTTGATAATTTTTGTAATTTTAAATTCATATAAATATTATTTTCTGAGGACAAAACTATAAATTTTTCCTAAAAAATAACCGAACTTAAAATTACATAAATGTTAATTATCAATCACTTGCAAAATATTCTCATACTCAAAACCTCTGCTTAAAAGATATTTAATAGTCTTTGATTTTTTTTGATACACCTGCAACCCTTTCTGTTTTGAAAAGTGATTTTCGTATATCTTTCTGATTATCTTTAGATAATCTTCATCATCAATTTCATCAAAACTTTTGTTGATTAGCTTTTCGGTAATACCTTTTTGCTTCAAATGCATTTTAATTTTGTTTTTCCCCCAATGTTTGATGTTGAATTTTCCACGAATATAACTTCTTGTGAAACGTTCTTCGTTTAAATAATTCTCTTTCATTAAATACAAAAGAATTTCATCTTTCGCTTCAGGGATTAAAACAAACTCTCTCATCTTCTGCTCCACTTCGGAATGACAACGATCCTGATAAACACAATAGTTGACCAGTTTCTGTTTAATTTCATCAAATGTGAAGAGTTTTTTTTCGGGCTGCATAATCAGTTGTAGTTGATAGTTGATAGTTGATAGTTCAAAATTACAATTTATAAAAAAGAGGTACAAAATACTTTGCACCTCTTCTTTATGTTTATGAAATGAAAAACTTCATCTCAGTATTATTTGTCTAAAGCTGATTAGTAATTGAATAAGGCTTTTCCTTCCATCAACCCGTTTACTTTTTTTCTAACTTCAGAAATCACTTCTTCATTTTTGATATTATCAACTACTTCAGAAATTAACTCTGCAATGGTATTCATATCGTTTTCTTTAAGACCTCTCGTTGTAATTGCTGCAGTTCCTAGTCTGATTCCAGAAGTCGTGAACGGAGATTTATCATCAAAAGGAACCATGTTTTTATTACAAGTGATATCAGCTTTTACCAAAGCTTTTTCAGTTTCTTTACCGTTTACACCTTTATTTCTAAGATCAACCAACATTAAGTGATTGTCTGTTCCTCCACTTACAATGTCAAAACCTAAACCTACCATCGCTTTAGATAAAGCCTGAGCGTTAGATTGTACTTGTTTTGCATACGTTAAAAACTGATCATCAATCGCTTCAGCAAATGCTACAGCTTTTGCACCAATTACGTGCTCCAATGGACCGCCCTGAATTCCAGGGAAAACAGCCCCGTCAAGAACCTGACTCATCTGCTTGATTTCTCCTTTCGGAGTTTTGTGACCGTATGTATTTTCAAAATCTTTCCCCATCATGATCATTCCCCCTCTTGGACCTCTCAAAGTCTTGTGAGTCGTTGTGGTTACAACATGGCAATGTTCGAATGGATTATTTAAAAGACCTTTTGCTACCAAACCTGCAGGATGTGCAATATCTGCCCAAAGTGTAGCACCGATTTCGTCTGCAACCTCTCTGAATTTTGCATAATCTAAATCTCTAGAATAAGCCGAGAAACCTGCGATCAACATTTTGGGTCTTTCTCTCAAAGCCACTTCTCTCATTTGGTCATAATCGATCAAACCGGTTTCCTGGTGCACTCCGTAAGAAACTACATCGTACTGAATTCCTGAGAAATTCACCGCAGAACCGTGAGTAAGGTGACCACCCATTGAAAGATCCATTCCCATGATTTTATCTCCGGGTTTCAAAACTGCCAGATAAATTGCAGCATTTGCCTGAGAACCAGAATGCGGCTGAACATTTACGTAATCAACACCAAAAAGCTGCTTTGCTCTTTCGATTGCTAAAGTCTCAACCTCATCTACTACTTCACAACCTCCGTAATATCTTTTTCCGGGATATCCTTCTGCATATTTGTTTGTCAGTACACTTCCCATTGCTTTCATCACATTTTCAGAAACAAAGTTTTCTGATGCAATAAGCTCTAATCCGTGGGATTGTCTTTCTCTTTCTTTTTCGATAAGGTCAAAAATAATGTCCATTTACTTTTAGATTTTAGATTTTGAATGCCAAAAATACGGAATTTCGCATAGATATCCTTATGCATTCTGATGATTTTTGTTTTGAAGTCATTTAGTTTAAATCTTTTAACTATAAGTTTTGATCAACAAATTGTTTGCAATATCTCTTAATTTCTTCCCTAACCTTTCTGAATTCCTCATCAACTTCCCTGTTTGTTCCCTTAGCTTTTGCAGGATCTGAAAAATTATAATGCAATACTTTCGCAGCGCTGGGAAAATACGGACAGTTTTCTTTCGCATTATCACAAACAGTAATCACAAAGTCAAAATCAATATTTTTATACTCATCAATATTGTTGGAAGTATGATTTGAAATATCAATTCCCTCTTCCATCATCGTTTTTACTGCTTTTGGATTGACTCCATGTGTTTCGATTCCAGCACTGAAAACTTCAGCTTCAACTTTAGCAAATGTTTTTAAAAAACCGTGTGCAATCTGACTTCTGCAGCTGTTTCCTGTGCAAAGCACTAATATTTTCTTTTTCATAATTATACAAGTAACCAAATTATATTAATAAGGCAGAATTTAGGATCAAACCCAAAAATTAGCTGTAACAAAATCACCGAAGATGTAATGATTATTGGTTTTTTATATTTAATAATCGTTTTAAGTATCATGAGCAGCATCCTGAATTTGGAGTACAATTAACTTCTTTATTGATCTCGCTAAGATTTACCTTTTGCTTTTCCTGTGGAACTCCGCAAGAATCGCTTGCCAAACAGGCTGTGTTTTTATTTTTTAAAACGAAATATGTTCCGTTAAAATCCAGATCATATTTACCGATTGTAGAACTTTGATATTCAACTTCGATCTCAAAATCTTCTATTCCTAATTTTTCTTCAGAAAGTTTAATGATATTTAGTAATTTTCCTGGTTTCAATCGATGTTCAAAATCATTGGCATTCCAAAGCTGAAAATTGACCACATTTTCTTTTCTGATCTTTCCGCCACAATCGATAAAGTTTTTCGTAATCATTCCCACCTCCATTACGTGGAAATGTTCAGGAACCAATGTTCCATTCTCCAGTTGAAACTCTACATTTTCTAATGTAGGTAAAATCTGTTTTATGTCTGATAATTTCATACTATCTATTTTAATTTGTTTTATTGCAATATTACGATTGATAAATTCAAAAAAATACTTAACAACATTTTCCCTTGGTTACAGAGATCACATTTGAGAAATAATCTTTCAAAAGATCAAAAGTTTTTTCGTCAATACAATAACAGATTGAAGTCCCCTCAATATTCCCTTTTATCAATCCTGCGTTTTTCAGTTCTTTTAAATGTTGAGAAACCGTAGGCTGCGCCAATGGCAGTTCATTGACAATGTCTCCACAGATGCATTCATTCACTTTCATAAGGTATTCAATGATGGCAATTCTTGCAGGATGTCCCAATGCTTTTGCTATGTTGGCTATCAGGTTTTGTTTTTCTGTGAAATGTTCTGTTTTTGTCGCACCCATTATCTTAACTTATATCGCAATATTACGATAATAAATTTAAGTGAGAAATAATTAAATGAAAAATATATATTTGTATAAATATTTAAAATGCGAAAAATCGCCGGAAATTATGGGAAAGAAAAAATATAAAAAACAATTGCTCAAATCTTTAAAATCTCTTGGTGAGTCTGAACATTTAATTCTTCAAAGCATGACCAACCTTATGATCGAAAGAGAATTAAAGAAAAATAATATCACTTTTAAGGATGGTGATACATTCAGTTTTAAAGATAATATTTTTGATTACAGCGAAGATAAAAATGTAAGAAAACTAGCCAAACTTCGCAGACAAATGATGAAAACCATGAATAAACTGGTTGTGAAAAATAATTTTAAAGATAAAGAGATCAAGTTTTTAAGTTAATTATAAACTTGAATTAATCAAAAGCAAAAAGTCCCGAATCTTCGGGACTTTTTTTATTGTAAGAAAATATTTTTTTTATTTTTTGTCTGTACTATTCATTAAGTCAAAACACAGTTTGTCGATGTTTTGCATTTTGGCATTAAATGCCGAAACATTGGATAGAATAATGACTGCATTTTTATTTTCTGCATTAAAAGCCAGTGAAGAAGAATATCCTGCGGTTCCTCCGTTGTGCCATAAAAATTCGTTTCCATTTTTACTTTTCAAAATGTGCCAACCTAATCCGATCTTCATTTTTTCACTAACCGTGAAAGTTGGTTTTCTTGTCAGAGCAAGTTCTTTATTTCCATTATCAAATTGTGCTTTCACAAATTTCGCCAGATCTTCTGTTGTTGATAAAATTCCGCCACCACCGAATAAAACATCAAAATCCCAATTGGAAACTTTTTCGCCATCCGCATTCAATCCGCTGACTAGTTTATCTTTAAGATTTTCAGAACTTGTGTAAGAATTATTCATCTTGTATTGATCAAAAATTCTTTTTTGCAATAAATTCTTGAACGATGTTTTTTGACTTACGCCCAATGTATATCCCAATAATCCAGCTCCCAGATTTGAATATTCATATTTTACCGGATTATTTTTTAATTGTAGATGATCTTTTAGGTAAACTTCAATTTCTTTCTGCCCATAATTTTTGTAAGGATTGTCTGCATTAGTCAAATTTAAATTATCCGGAAGACGCGGCAAACCTGAAGTATGATTAGCCAAACTCAGAAAATTGATTTTATTGTTTCCTTTGAACGGAAAAGAGTAATACAAATTGATATTGTCATTTAAATTTATCTTTTTTTCATCTACCAAAGATGCCAAAACCGTAGCTGTAAATGCTTTTGTAAGCGAGCCAATTTCAAAGACTTTATTTTGGTTGGCCACACTTTTTACGGTGTCATTTTGTTTGATAATTCCGTAAAAATGCGTTTCCCCATTTTCAAGAAAAGCAATCGAAACCTGAGTATTATTCGGAAAATCTTTCACATTTGAAAATACAGTTTCACTCATATTTCCAGGAAAATCCTTTAATGCATTGACTGTTTTATTTTCTTTTACATCAGCCTTTTTTTCTTCTTTTTTCTCATAAGGTTTTACAAGAAGTCCGTTAATTTTATTATTGTCATCCAAAGAAATATTCACCGCCAGAACAGCTTTTTCAAATTTGGTTTTATAAACAGCATAGGTTTCCTGATAAGATGTAAATTCCTTACTTTCCATTTTTCCGAACTGCAATTTTAAACCCGATAAAAATTGCTTTGTATTTGCAAGCGGTAAAGCGTTTTGCATTTCGGGCGAAAAACTATTGAAAATGCCATCATAATTTCCCGAATTATAATGAGTCTGAAAAAGATCAGCTGCAGCTTTATCATTAGCAGATTGAGCAAAGAACATACTTGTCAACAAACTAAAAAGTAAAAATGAAAATATCTTTTTCATATCTAAAAGGTCAACTTTTAAAGTTTATTATTTCTTCGTTTTTTCTTTTAATTCTTCTTTGTCTTTATCAGAAGGATTCCAGACTTTCACCTCCGCGTTTTTATCAATTCCTGAAAGAATCTGCACGTTGATCCCGTCACTTGCTCCTAATTTTACAAATACTTTTTTGAATTTTCCGTCCGGTTGTTTTACCTCAACAAAAGATTTGTCTTTTCCGTTGCTTTTTTCATACTGAACCAAAGATTCATCAAGCAACAAAGCATTTTTCTGAGAACTCATGACGATTTCTCCGTTTGCAGAAAATCCTGCTCTGATGTATTCGTTGTTTGGATTATTTACATCACCTTCAACCGGGAATTTTATCGTTCCGTTGGTATCTTTTCCTTTTGGAGCAATCATTGTCAGTCTTCCCGGGAAAGATTTATTTTGCAAAGCACCGATCACGATGTTCATATCCATTCCCTGCTTCAGCTTTCCGGCTTGAGCTTCATCGATTTCACCCTGGAAAATCAATGAATTTAAATCTGCAATTGAACAAATAGTGGTTCCGGCGTTGAAAGAGTTGGCCTCAATCACCTGACTTCCCACTTTCACCGGAACTTCAAGAACTGTTCCCGCAGCTTTTGAACGGATCTGAGTCGTTGCCAAACCTTGCAGTTCTGGAATAGCACCGGTTTTTACGATCTGTAAAGACTTTTGTGCAGTTACAAGTTGTTGATTTGCGTTTTTAAGAGCTTGCTGCTGCGTGTATAGTTGCTGTTGAGCCGTTAAATATTCTTGTTTTGAGATCACTCCCTGTTTATATAATTTTTCAGACATCGAAAACTGCGTCTGCATATTAGAAACGTTGGCTTTCGCATTATTAATTTGAAGTTGTGCATTCTGCACATTTTGCGTTGCGTTATTCACTTCAGCAATGTTTGGGATAATTCTTACCGTGGCAATCAATTGACCTGCTTCTACCCGATCTCCTTCATCAACTAAAATTTTATCGATAATTCCTGCAATATTCGGCTTGATCTCAATTTCTTCTTTTGGAACAATTTTCCCGGTTGCCATCACCTTATCATCCATATTCTGAACGGTCGGTTTTCTGGTAAGAAAAGCTTCACTTTCTTTAGAATTTGATTTCACAAGATAACTGATCCCGGAAATCAATGCGAAGGCAAACAATAGTCCTAAAACAATGTAAACAGCTTTTTTCCAGGTGAACTTCTTTTTCATATAGTAGTTTATTTTTTTAATTTATAATAAAGATTGAGATTTAAAGAGCTAAAAATTAATTTATTGTGAAATTATTCGCTTCTTAAAGCTTCGATAGGTCTTATTTTTACCGCACGTTGAGCAGGAATCATTCCGATAATTAATCCTAACAAAATCATAATTCCCATTGCTGCAAAAACCTCAGAATAATTTACTGTTGGATTGTAAAAAGGAAATTTATCCTGATTCTTGGTTAAAATATCAATAATCATCAGCAGCATAATCCCGAATATGAAACCCAACAATCCTGAAGCGAGTGTAATCACTACACTTTCCAATAAAATCTGATTTCTCACCTCTGAAGGTTTTGCTCCCAATGCACGTCTGATTCCTATTTCTTTAGTCCTTTCTGTGACTGTAATGAGAAGTATATTTGAGATTGCAATCACTCCGGCAAGAATAGTCAGCGTTCCCACGATAATGGTTAATAGTTGCATTCCTGTTAAAAATCCAGTTACTTTTTCGAACATTTTACCTAGATTAAAAGTTCCGAATGCGTTGGTATCTTCAGGAGAAACATTGTTTTTCTTTTTTAATTCTGCTTTGGCGAGATCTTCTACTACCGCGAGATCGGCATCCGGTTTACTCACAACCGCAAAAAAATCAACTTTATCACCATCATTAAACATTTTTGTAAAGGTCGAGAGTGGAATGTACGCAGTGGTATCATTATTATTCGGACCTCCTGCCTGAGCAACTTTGTAAACTCCGATTACATTAAAAAACAAACCTTTGATGTTAATTGATTTCCCGATGGGATTTTCATTTTTTTTAGCATCAAAAAAGTTTTTATAAATTGCTTCTCCTATGATCACAACACTTTTGTTTGAGGTCACATCGGCATCATTAAGATAACGACCAAAAATCAGTTTTTTCTCTGAAATTTTATTTCCAACGGGATAATCTCCTGTTAAAGTGTAAACTGCCGTTTTTCCGTTTCTGCTCATCTGTTCACCTGCGTTTCCGAAGCTTCCTCTGGAGTTCTGAGGTGAAATATAATCGATCTGAGGAATTCTTCTCTGCAATAAATCCATATCGGGTAAATGAAGACTGACTTCTCTCCCTTTTGGGAAACCGTTATAAGGAATTGAGGTAGTCTGTGCCCACATAAAAATCGAATTGGTTGCAAGACCAGAAAACAGTTTATCAAAACCATTCTCCATTCCTTTTGCAGCTCCCAAAAGACTTACAAACAAAAACATTCCCCAACCAACGCCGATCATGGTAAGAAACGTACGGAGCTTATTATTCTTCAATGAATAATAAATTTCCTGCCATGTATCTTTTTTAAATAAAATGTTCATCTTTAAATGTCAGTTTTTTTCTTTATAAAAGTGAATTTGCTTTGCTGTGAATTTTGCTTCGCAAGTCAATTATTTTAGTACTTTTTTGAATTTTAATGTTAATTATGAAATTCAAATTGAAAAAATTCACAATTGACCATTATTCACCATTCGCTATTCCGTTCTCAAAGCTTCGATAGGTCTGATTCGTGAAGCTCTGTATGCCGGAATAAATCCTGCAATCAATCCTGAAATAACAAGACTGATAAATGCTGCGAAAATCAATCCCCATCCCACACTCGGATCTTTAATAAAATATTTTTCTAAACCGTCTCCAATTAATTCTAAAGTCAACACACCTATTCCTACGCCTACAAAACCGGAAATTACGGTAATGACAATACTTTCCTGCATAATTAATGCAACAATACTTCTTGGCTTAGCTCCGATTGCTTTTCGTACTCCGATTTCCTTGGTACGTTCTTTCACGATATAAACCATGATATTACTGATCCCAATAATACCCGCAAGCAAAGTTCCCATTCCAATAAATCCTACGATTATCGTAATCACAAACAGGAAAGTAAAAGAATCCTGCAATCCTTCTGCACGGTTATTGACTCCAACTGCATTTTGATCATCAGGAGATACTTTTTTTCTTGCTCTCAATTCTTTTTCAAGATCCTTTCCGTATTTTATGGCCTGATCGGGCTGCATTTTTTCGTCGTATGCAATAAATACCGTACTTATCGTATCTGATCCTTTTTTAACTTGTTGAAGCGTAGAAATCGGAACACTGATCATTCTTTCGTCCCAGTCTCCTCCATCATCACTAAATACGCCGATTACTTTGAAAATACTTCCGTTGATTTCCAGTTCTTTTCCTACAGGATCACCATTTTTGATCAAATCTCTCTGTACCATTCTTCCAATCACAGCAACATACTGATCATTTTCTATATCTCTTTTGGAGATAAATCTTCCGTTCATCAGTTTACGGTTTTCAATAAAAGCCTCTTCATCATTAGCTCCGGAGATCTGATAACTTCCGCTTTCTTTACCGTATTTAACTAAAAAATTTGTGGAATATCTTGGAGTTGAATACTGTACTTTTTCGGGCTGCGATTTGATCAGCGCATCATAATCAGAGTTGTTCAACGTCACCTGTCGATCTGCCTGAAGTCCGCCATATGCAATATTGGTACGACCCGTAAAAATCGTAATTAAATTTTGCGCATCCCTTGTAAAACCTTCCTGAAAGGCATTTTGTAAACCATTTCCTATCCCGAAAAGCACAATAAAGATATACAGTCCCAAAGCTACCGTAAACCCTGAAAGCACCGTCCGCAATACATTACTGCGAATAGAACTGAATATTTCCTGCCACCGATCTAGGTCAAACATATATTTTTTTGATTTGAAGCGGGAAGCTGGGTGATGGAAGTTTCCAAACTTATCGCTGATTTTTATTTAAATATTACCTTTCTAAAGATTCTCCAAACACGTAGCGGAAAACAAAGCTACATTAAACACTCCGTAAAACTTCCAGCTTCCAGCGCCCATCTTCCCGCTACAATACAATCTGATCAATAAACTCGTCGCTTTCTATAATTCCGTCACGTAGGATTACGTTTCTTTTAGTTTGAGCAGCAACATCGGGTTCGTGGGTTACAACGATGATGGTTTTTCCTTCATTGTTGATATCCTGAAGCAACTTCATAATATCGTGAGTGGTTTTTGAATCTAACGCTCCGGTCGGTTCATCCGCTAAAACAACTTTAGGATTGGTAATTAATGCTCTCGCAATTGCAACCCTTTGTTTTTGTCCACCCGAAAGTTCATTCGGAAGATGCGTTGCCCATTGTGCCAAACCTACTTTTTCCAGATACTCCATTGCTCTTAAGTTACGCTCTTTTCTCGGTACATTTTGATAATATAACGGAAGCGCAACATTATCTAAAGCTGTTTTATAACCAATCAAATTAAAAGACTGAAAAACGAAACCAAGAAATTTCGAACGGTATTCAGCTGCTTTTACTTCATTCAGATGTTCAATCGGAATTCCATCGAGATCGTAAACGCCGCTGTCTTTTTCATCCAGAATCCCGATAATATTCAACAAAGTTGATTTTCCGGAACCTGAACTTCCCATAATAGAGACAAATTCACCTTCTTCGATATTAAGGTTAATACCTTTGAGAACGTGCAGTTTACTCTTTCCCGTATCGTATGATTTATGTAGATCCTGAATTACTAACATTAAGTGATTGCTGTTTTTATTTCCAATAAGTAGTATATATTTTGGTTTTGTTACAAGAATAAAAATTTCTTTAAAAATTTTAATGTTTAATATATAAAAACCTAAATTTCAATAATTTATAACAAACTGTTTAATTTCAAACTTAACATAACTTCGATTTTCAGATGTTAACTATCTCTAAACCAATATCAGAGCGAGTTTCATGTAAATGTGGAAAACTTTTAGAGTTAAAAGTCAGTGATTTAGTCTTTACCCCTTTTAAAATAGGTCTGCGTTGTCTAACTTTGTGCTTCGCACGGTACGAGAGATGAATGATTTTTTATGTTGATCAGTTAAAACGACAACCTTCAACAAATCAGAAACTTACTAATCTCCCGAGTTTAATATACAATGATCTATTTTTTATAATTTTTAAAGACATTACAATATAATATGGGAATTTTCGATAAAAGAATAAGTTACAAGCCATTTGAGTACCCTGAAGTTCTTCAGTTTACAGAAGCCATCAACAAATCATTTTGGGTACACTCAGAAGTTGATTTTACAGCAGACGTTCAGGATTTTCAGTCGCAGCTGGAGCCTCACGAAAAAAATGCGGTAAAAAATGCACTTTTGGCGATTGCCCAGATTGAAGTTTCGGTAAAGTCATTTTGGGGTAACCTATATCATCACCTCCCAAAACCTGAACTAAATGGTTTAGGTTCTACATTTGCTGAATGTGAGTTTCGTCATTCTGAAGCATATTCCCGTTTGTTGGAAGTTTTAGGATATAACGAAGAATTTACACACGTTGTAGAAGTTCCTGCACTAAAGAAAAGAATTGATTTCTTATCCAATGTGCTGAAACATGCCAACTCTGCAACGCCGAAAGAGTATGTGTCGTCTTTGCTTTTATTCAGTATTCTGATTGAGAATGTGTCTTTGTTCTCGCAGTTTGCAATTATTTTATCGTTCACAAGATTTAAAGGTTTCATGAAAAATGTTTCCAATATTATTGCGTGGACGTCTATTGATGAGCAGATTCACGCGAACGGTGGAATTTACCTGATCAATAAAATCCGTGAAGAGCAGCCGGATCTTTTAACTGATTCTGATATTGAAGATATTTACACTTTAGTAGACCAATCAATCGAGCTTGAAGGAGAAATTCTTGACTGGATCTTTGAAATGGGCGAGCTGGATAAATTCTCAAAACAAGATTTAATTAACTTTATGAAATACCGTGTTGACGAAAGTTTAACCAAAATCAACATGGAAAAACGTTACAACACCACTGCAGAGCAGTACAGCCCGATGAAATGGTTTGAAGAGGAAGTTTTCGCCAATTCTATGGATGATTTCTTTGCAAAAAGACCGGTGGATTATACGAAGCATGATAAGAGTATTACGGCGAATGATTTGTTTTAAATTTAAAAACATAAATTATGGAAATTTTCAAAGAAGGGGATGTAGTCCAACTTAAATCCGGTGGTCCTAAAATGACAATTATAGAGTTTTATAATGATAATGCATATGCTAATTGTACTTGGTATGATTTCAATACACATACATTACATGAAATGCACTCTTTTCCAACGTTAGTACTTAAACTTTTTGTCGAAGATTCGTTGGACGCTTATTTTAATTAGTCTGGGCGCGAGTGGAGTTTAGTGAAGTTGATACATTTAAAAGATATGGAAATTAAAGATATCATAGTGGCGGATTTCAGCTTGAACATAAAAGTTGTTGAGGTAAATAAGAAGAAACTTACAAAATCACTTTTTGATCAGCTCCCCGAATATTTTCCATTTGACCCAACTGGTAAATTTGTTGCTGACAAAATTTTTGGTTATTTCAAAATTAAAAGTGGAAAAGAAACAATTGATTTTTTACTATTTTTAAAAGGAAATAAAGTTTACAAATCTGATCTAAGATTTCTGAAAAAGTTATCAAAAATAAATTTATTATCACAATATCACGTAAATCAGGATCTTACAAATTATATTTTTTTTAGAAAATCTAAAGAAAACTATATTGAAGAAAGTCATTTGGGAGATGAAATTTATTCAATGACATACAAAACAAAAGAAGTATTTAATGAGAAGGGGCAAAATATAATTCAGGACTGTAAAAATAATGCGTCTAAATTTTTAGTTGAAATAAAAGATTTACATCTTTTTTTCTGAAAAGTTTAAAGTATATTATCAACTGTACTCAAAATAGAAAATCGAAAGCTAATAGCGATTGCTTCGTTTTTCTCAATGACAAAAAATGAAAAATGATTAACGTAATCGTAAGTTATACCGTAAAACCTGAATTTGTTTCTGAAAACAAAAGTAATATTCAGAAGTTTTTAAATGATTTTAAAACTTTGGATCAGATAAAATTTGAGTATAAAGTTTTTGTAAAAGAAGATGGTGTTACGTTTGTTCATTTTTCAAATTATGAAAACGAAGAAGTGCAGAATGAGATTTTAAACATTCCGTCCTTCAAAGAATTTCAGAGGTTAAGAGACGAAAGCGGACTGAATGATTCTCATAAAGTAGAATTTTTGAAGTCTGTTTAGTATCAACAGGAACGGGCTTTAGCCCGTTTGCAAAAAGAAAAACTTCATTTGGCTTTAGCCAAACTTAGAGAAGTACTTTGCGCAAAGAACCTTGTCAAGGTTTAAAACCTTTACAAGGTTGATAAAGAGTGAGAAGATCAATTTGACTGAAAGAGATTGCTTCGTTCCTCGCAATAACATAGTAGTCGCAAAAACGGGATTCAGTGGTAAGGGAAAACAAACCGTCATCTTAGCCCTGATTGCAGCGGCATCCTTTTTTCTGGGTGACTGAGCGAAGTCGAAGGCACACAGAAAAAAGATATAGCGGAAAGCAGGTACACAAGTGAGAAGAAATACAAAATTTTCTGCTCCTAAAAAAATAACAAAACAATGTACTCGGTACATTTTACAATATAAAAAATGGAAGAACAAAACAACAATATCTGGTGGCTCAACGAAGAATCTGAGCAAATGCTGAACAGAGGTTACCTTCTGAAGGGGGAAACCGTAGACGGTGCAATCGACAGAATCACGACTGCCGCAGCAAAAAAATTATACAAACCTGAACTGCAGCCGGCTTTTAAGGAGATGATCATGAAAGGATGGATCAGTTTTTCTTCTCCGGTGTGGGCGAATATGGGAACGCAGAGAGGTCTTCCAATCTCTTGTTTCAACGTGCATATTCCGGACAGCATTGAAGGAATTACCCACAAAATGGGTGAAGTGATCATGCAGACGAAAATCGGGGGCGGAACTTCAGGATATTTCGGGGAACTTCGTAACAGAGGAACTGCAGTAACCGATAATGGAAAATCTTCGGGTGCGGTTTCGTTCATGAAGTTGTTTGATACTTCTATGGATGTCGTTTCACAAGGCGGTGTAAGAAGAGGTGCTTTTGCAGCTTATCTTGATATTGACCATGGTGATATTGAGGAATTTTTATCAATTAAGGATATTGGAAGTCCGATTCAGAACCTGTTTACCGGAATTTGCGTACCGGATTACTGGATGCAGGATATGATTGACGGTGATGCAGATAAGAGAAGAATCTGGGCTAGAGTTTTGGAAAGCCGTCAGCAAAAAGGTCTTCCGTACATTTTCTTTACCGATAACGTAAACAGAAACAAACCTCAGGTTTATAAAGACCTTGGATTGACCATCAATGCAAGTAATCTTTGTTCGGAAATTATGCTTCCGTCAACAAGACAGGAATCTTTCATCTGCTGTCTTTCTTCTATGAACCTAGAATTATATGACGAGTGGAAAGATACCAATGCTGTACAATTGGCCATCTATTTCCTAGACGCTGTTTTATCTGAATTTATTGAGAAAACTGAAGGAAACTACTATCTACAAGGTGCAAGAGATTTCGCTATGCGTCACAGAGCACTTGGTTTAGGAGTTTTGGGTTACCATTCTTATCTTCAGAAAAATATGATTCCTTTTGAGAGTTTTGAGGCGACGCAGTTTAATGCAAGAGCTTTCAAACACATCAGAACTCAAGCCGATATCGCATCAAAAGAACTGGCAAACATCTACGGTGAGCCGGAACTTCTGAAAGGTTACGGAATGAGAAATACAACGGTAATGGCGATTGCTCCTACCACTTCAAGTTCGGCGATTTTAGGACAAACTTCTCCTGGAATTGAGCCTTTTGCATCAAACTATTACAAAGCTGGTCTGGCGAAAGGAAACTTTATGCGTAAGAATAAATATTTAGCTAAATTGTTGGAAGAGAAAGGTCTTGATAATGAAGAAACTTGGAGAACAATTATGTTGAATCATGGTTCTGTTCAGCACTTGAACGAATTGACTGACGAAGAAAAAGCAGTATTTAAAACATTTAAAGAGATTTCTCCGATGGAGATTATTTCTCAGGCTGCACAAAGACAGCAGTATATCGATCAGGCGCAGTCTCTGAATTTACAGATTCCTTCTACAATGCCTGTGAAGGATGTGAATTACCTTTACATCGAAGCTTGGAAGAAAGGTGTGAAAACTTTGTACTACCAAAGAAGTTCGTCTGTTTCTAAGGAAATGATGGTGAATTTTGTGAGCTGTTCGGCTTGTGAAGCTTAAAAGAAGAGACAAGTAAAAAGTAAAAAGAGCCAAGTTTTTGGCTTTAATAAGATAGAAAACCGTGGAAATTTTTTCTGCGGTTTTTTTGTATTTAAACGCAAAGTTGGCAAAGTTTTTTTTAAATGTTTGAAAATATTTTTCGTTGGCAAAGACGTAAACTCAGCAAAGATACGATGTATTATGATGATCAATAAATCAAAATGTTTACAACAAAAAAGTAAAATAAACTTTACACATTGTAAAATATTCTTTACATTTGTTTTATTAAAAATTTATAAACATGAATACATTAAAACTTTTCCCAAACCGCTTTAAAAAGATTGGTTGGATTATTTTTATTCCGTCATTAATTCTTGGATTGATTTCTCTTTCGGGCGTAATGAATTTTGAAATCTCCTTGCCCGTGATTTATAATTCAGGATTTTTTAGTGATGAAAATCAAGGTTTTTTCAAAACTGCTGAGATTGATTTATTTCCGAATTTATTTGGTCTTTTAATTATCGTCGGCGGAATTCTGGTTGGATTTTCCAAAGAAAAAATTGAGGATGAATATATTTCAAGTCTGCGTTTAAAATCCGTCTTCTGGAGTTTAATTGTTTCCTACTCTATCGTTTTTATTTTATTTGTTACTGTTTTTGGAAGCGTTTTTCTTACGGTTATGATTCTTATTATGTTTTTGCCTTTGGTTTTGTATATTTTCAGATTTAACTATTTATTGTTTAAAAAATGAAAAATACAATTAAAATTGAAAGAGCCTTAAAAAGCATTACGCAGGAAGATTTAGCCAAAATAATCAACGTTTCGAGGCAAACTATCAATGCTATGGAAGCGGGGAAATATGTTCCGTCGACAGTTTTAGCTTTAAAAATTGCGAGATATTTTGGTAAGAATGTTGAGGATATTTTTGAGTTGGAAGATGAGGATTAAAATTTATTCTATCCGGAATAGTAAATAGAAAATTTGGTCAATGAAATTTGTTTCTCCGACCCTAAAGGGAGCAAATTTCATATCGAACTTAGTTTTTTGATCAAAGATTTACCTTTTAAGAATTATATAGATTTTTCATATCTGAAAATAATTTTACACCTATAAATTCTTAACGAAAAGTTATATTTCCCACATCTAAAATCACTCCCTTTAGGGTCAGGGAAAATGATTTTAGATTTGTGTAAAATTTAAAATACTATGAGACCTGAAATTTGTTTTCCCCAACCCTAAAGGGAGCAAATTTTATATCGAACTTAGTTTGTAATCAAAAATGTTTTGTGAAAAATAAATATTCCCACTTCTAAAATCTTTAATGAAAAGTTGTATTTCTCACAATCTAAAATCACTCCCTTTAGGGTTGGGGAAAATGATTTTAGATTTCTATAAAATTTAAAATACTATGAGACCTGAAATTTGTTTCCCCGACCCTAAAGGGAGCAAATTTCATATCGAACTTAGTTTGTAATCAAAAATGTTTTGTGAAAAATAAATATTCTCACTTCTAAAATCTTTAATGAAAAGTTGTATTTCTCACAATCTAAAATCACTCCCTTTAGGGTTGGGGAAAATGATTTTAGATGTGGGTAAAATTTAAAATACTATGAGACCTGAAATTTGTTTTCCCCAACCCTAAAGGGAGCAAATTTCATATCGAACTTAGTTTGTAATCAAAAATGTTTTATGAAAAATAAATATTCCCACTTCTAAAATCTTTAATGAAAAGTTGTATTTCCCACATCTAAAATCTTTAATGAAAAGTTGTATTTCCCACATCTAAAATCACTCCCTTTAGGGTTGGGGAAAATGATTTTAGATTTGTGTATAGAAAATTTTGTATTTTAGAATAAACACTTCGTATGAAAAAATTTAAATCCAATTACGATGATGGAATGTGGAAAGGCTCTCCATCAAGTTCTTTTCTAAAAGCAAAATCTTTACGAAAGAATGAAACAAAGGAAGAAAAAATTCTTTGGGAAAGACTTAGAGATAATCAACTTAGAGGTTATAAATTCAGAAGACAACATCCAATCAGTTTGTTTATTGCTGACTTTTATTGTCATCAACTAAAATTAATAATTGAGGTTGATGGAGAATATCATAACGCTCCGGAACAACTAGAAAAAGATGAAGAAAGAACTCAAATTTTACAGGATAATGGTATCAAAATTATCAGGATAACAAATCATGAAATCAAAACGGATATATCTAAAGTAATTACTGATATCAGTTTAATCATTGATGAAATTTTAGCTGAAAATCAAAAGTAGTTTTCTTACAATTTAATTATCTTTGTTTGAAGCATCATTCAATAACTCCTAAAACCAAGTTAAATGCAATTCGGAAAAGTAGAAGACCCGTCAAAGATAGATTTTACATTACCTAAAGATCATTCAAGAACAAAAGAAATTTTAAAACAAAATAAAAAAGGTCTTGAAAACATCTCCATCGGTTGTGCAAAATGGAATAAAACAGACCTAAAAGGATTTTATCCAAAAGGAACAAAAGACGAATTGACGTATTACGCCACACAATTCAATTCAATCGAACTGAACGCAACGTTTTACGGAATGCCGACTTCCGAACAGGTTTTGACGTGGAAAGAAAAAACTCCGGCTGACTTTAAGTTTTTTCCAAAAATAACAAATACGGTTTCCCATTTTAGAAGACTTTTGAATATTGATGATGTTGTAACTCAATTTGCAACAGCTGTTTTAAATTTTGATGAAAAATTGGGAATGGTTTTCTTGCAACTTCACGATAATTTCAAGCCTAAAGATTACGAAAGACTTGAACAGTTTGTTAATAAATGGCCCAAAGAAGTTCCTCTCGCAATAGAACTCAGAAACACGGAATGGTTTACTGATGAAGAAATTTTTGATAGAACCTGTCAGTTATTTGAAGACAACAACATTACAAACATTATCGTCGACACCGCCGGAAGAAGAGATATGATTCACATGAGGCTGACTACTCCAAATGCTTTCATCAGATATGTTGGAGCCAATGCGGAAAGTGATTATGAAAGATTGGATAATTGGTTGAAACATCTTACAAAATGGAAAAAAGAAGGTTTACAAAACTTGTATTTCTTTGTGCACCAAAATCTTGAAAAAGCTTCGCCACTGCTTTCGGCATATTTGATAGAGAATATGAATAAAGAATGGAAAACGGAGATCATCGTTCCAAAAATGGGGCAGGAAAAAATGCCGAGTTTGTTTTAAAATATATTGACTCAATAAGATAGCGCTCCTACGGAGCGCTTTATTTTTTATGGTTAATTATTTCTACACAGATATTGCTCCTACGGAGCATTTTTTATATAAATTGGGATGTTTTTAGAAAAAACTCACTTCTTCCTCACCATCAGAGAAACATTCAAAAATATGAGAAGAAAACAAAGCGTTACCCAAATTCCGGTCTGCATATTTTCAAAATTATAGGTTTCAACATGCTTTTTTGCCTGTTCGGAAAGCTTTTCACTTTGAATGATGTAGTTTTGAACTTCGACGATCTGATCCATATTTTTGTTGGGAACAGCGTGTTGGGAAAAGTAAACCAAATTTTTCTTACCTAGATAGCCGACAATCCAATACTGATCAGATTTGGTTAGTTTGAGGTGTTCAATTCTATAATATTCGGGACGAACTTTACCGATATGTTTCGTTTCAAAAGTTCCGCTTTTATCAAGATTGTTGACATTGATCACATAAAAATCCAACGGTTGTGGAAGTTTATTGATCACTTGCAATGAAACAGAATTGCTTACAATACCAATCGAACTTTTTTTAATGAACCAATATGTAAAAAGCGAAATAGAAAATACCAAAGTAAAAATCCGAAAGATCTTCGCCCATTTAGCAAACTGTCCGGATTTCACTTTATAAAGGAAAAGCGAAAAAATCAATGAAAAAAAAATGATAGAAATGATAAATCCCATACTGCAAAGATAATCATTAGAGATGTTTTGAGGGAATGTTAATCAACATTCCATTCTTTATAAAACTGGTCGAGGAAATTTAACATGAAATTGTGTCTCTCTTTGGCTATTTTTTTCCCTTCTTCAGTATTCATTAAATCTTTCAGCAGCAAAAGCTTTTCATAAAAATGATTAATCGTTGTTCCGTTTGATTTTTTATATTCTTCTTTTGACATATTCAACTGAGGTTTGAGATCAGGATGATACATCAAATTATTTTTAAAACCTCCAAAATTGAATGTTCTGGCAACTCCGATTGCTCCGATAGCGTCAATACGATCTGCATCTTGTACAATTTTCAGTTCGATTGGTAAGTCTTTAGGTGCTTCTCCCCTATTTTTAAAAGAAATATTCTGAATTACAAATAAAACCTGCTGAATAATTTCTTCATCCACATTTTCACCTTCTAAAAAATCTCTTGAGATTTTTAAAGCTAAAGTCTCATCACCATCATGGAATTTTGGATCGGCAATATCATGGAGCAAAGCGGAAAGTTCAACAACTTCAAGATTGCAGTTTTCAGTTTTTGCAATTTTTTTGGAAAGTTTCCATACTCTTTCAATGTGAAACCAATCGTGACCTGCTTCTGCGCCTTCGAGTTTTTCTTTTACGAATTGTACTGTGTTTTGTATAGTGTTGCTCATTATTTGATTTTTTATATTTTATCTCTTAAACCACCCGTCAAAAATTCTTTGAATTTTCGCCATCCTTCCGGAGGAGGGGAATTTTAATGCTTAAATTCTTGTAAGATAATTTCCCAAAGATTTTTATTATAGCTTCTGAAAAAATTGATGTGTCCTATTTCTCCTTTTTCAGATTCTGAAGTTTTAATTAATCTATATATTGGCTTTAAATTCGGATAAGTTTCATTTAATAATGATTTCACTCCTTTTTCAGTTAACCAAACATCATCTTCAGCTTGAATCACAAAAACCTTTTGTTTTAAATCTTTCGAAAAATCCTCAGTTTTAAGCAATAATTTGTTGGTAGATTTCCGGTTCAAAATTAAGATTCTCCAGTCATAAGCGCAATTTTTTGGCAGACTTTCTCCCAGTCCGAACCAATGTGCTGGAAAATAACCGTACAGTTCTGTAAATATCGGCTGAACAATCCCAAAACCCAACAAAGCTTCAATTTTCGTACGCCAATTTAAATGTCCGATATATGCATTTTGAGTTCCAACGAAGAAAAATTCATCGAAAATTTCAGAATTTTTATTCATTCCAAGAATTAATGCTCCAACAGAATGTCCGAGACAAAATTTTTGATGATCGGGAAAATTCTTAATGACAAATTGACTTAAAGCTCTATAATCCTGACTTCCCCAAACTCGCATGGAAGCTTTGAAATTTCTCATTTTTTGTGGCTTTGAGAGACCAATTCCCCGATAATCATAGGTGATAACGGTAAACCCTTTTTCCGCGAAAAATTGAGCAAATGAAAAGTATATTTGCTGTTTTACACCGGTAGCAGAATTAATTAATAAAACTTTGTGATTGCTTTTTTCAGGTTTAAAAAGATGCCCGACAATCTGAATTTCGTCATCGGTTTGGAGAATCAGTTTTTCCATAGGATTAAAATAAAATATCCACTGTAAAAGTGGATATTTTTATGATGAACCTGGAGTCATTTTAAAATTTTCGATATGCAGTAAATAATTTAAGGAAAAAAATCTGAAAGCTTTGGAAGAGCAGTCTGCGCTCCTTTTCCTAATGAAACCTTTGATGAAACTTCATTTCCGAACTTTACACAGTCTTCAATAGAATTTTGGTGACATAGCGCCATTGCAAAACCGGACGTAAAAGCATCGCCCATTCCCATTTTGTAGACCATACTTTCGTTTTCATTTCTGAAATACTTCATTTCTGTTCCATCAAAATAAATGGTAGAATTGGTTTCGTCTCTGATAAAAACTTTGTTAAAATATTTCTTCAGAATCTTTTCTTTCTGATCTTCACCGAAAATAATTTCCAATTCGCTGCTTTTGGCGATGATGAAATCAGCACTTTCAATAACTTCACTGCTTAAGGGTAATCCCGGAGACGCGTATATGCCTACCATTTTACCATAGCTTTTTGCTTTTCTGACAGTGTACTCCACAACATTCATAGGAATTTCCAATTGAAGAAGAATCATATCTGAAGAATGAATATATCGATCTGCCTCTTCAACGTTTTCAGTCGTAAGATATTTGTTCGCAGCAGGAACCACCACGATTGCGGCATCGCCTTCTGAACTTGTAACATAAGCCGTTCCTGTAGAATCCTGATCTGTTTCAGTAACAAAACCAACATTCACGTTCTCACTGACAAGATTTCTCATGATTTGCTGTCCCAGAGGATCAACCCCAACACAACCTATAAAGTAAACATTTGCTCCCAATCTCGCAGTTCCGACTGCCTGATTCGCACCTTTACCCCCAAAATAATTATCACAGTGACTTGCCATGACCGTTTCGTTGGAAGACGGAATTTTCTCGGTATATAAAACCAAATCTAATGAGCAGCTGCCAACAACGACTATTTTGGGTTGTGTCGAAGTAAAATTCATATTTTGTACTTTAGTATAAAACAAAAATAAACAACTTAGCCTTACAAAAGCTAAATATTTTTAATTCACTAAAATCTCAATAAATTCAGTTACGATTTTGACAGGTTGATTCGCTTTATCATAAGCAACATAACTTGCATAAAAACCTTCTCCATAGCCTGTTTCAAAACCGAAAATAGTTCCCGGAAGTTCTTCTGAGGGTTTTAGAAATGCGTACTGGTCGATCGCACCGTTTTCGTCAAAAAAATGTTCATGGAAAAATTCTTCGTAAATTCCCATAAAATCATCTCCTTTTCTCTGATATAGTTTTTGCTCCAGATCATTAAGACTTTTCTGTGTTTCGACATCCATAAAACAGCCCATTCCGCTTTCGACAGGATACCCGAAAACTTCACCTTCAGCCAAATCTTTGATATTTTGACTTTTGGTTGTCGCTAATTTCCATGATGCAATTTCAGCATCACTGAAAATAATTTCGGCATAAGCTACGCAATTGCTTTCTCTCTCTTTATGAAGTAAAACAGCAAAGTCTCCTTTGGGAAAATCATCGGTAAAAGCTTGCATATCATTTGTAATCAAAGGATCGCAGGCAACCAGTTTTCCGGTCGGAAGATATATTTTCCCAACATCAAAACTTTCGAGAAGCGGACTTTCTACAAAATTTTTTGAGAATAGTTTTTTTATGTTTTCTAGGTGTGTCATTTTTAATTTTTAGGTTAAGGTTGAGGCTAAGATTAAGATGTATGTCAACCTTAGCCTAAGTCTCAACCTCAATTATAAACTTTTCAATTTCTCTTCAAGAATCGCAATTTTATCCTGCGCATCTTTTTGTTTCTTGCGTTCCACTTCTACCACTTCTGGTTTTGCATTGGCTACAAATTTTTCGTTGGAAAGCTTTTTGTCAACAGAGATTAAAAATCCTTCCAGATATTTTACTTCTTCTTCTGTTTTCTTTTTTTCTTCTTCTAAATCTAATTTTTCACTTAGAGGAATCGAAACTTCAGTCGATCCAACCAAGAAAGTGAAGCTCGGTTTATCTGTTTTTTCACCAAAGTGAATTTCAGAAATACTTGCTAACTTTTTAACAACCGCTTCGTTTTCAAAATTTGCAGCGTTTGTATAAACTTCAACGGCTTCTCTTGGCGAAATTCCTTTTGTCTGACGGTAATTTCTCACTCCGGAAATAATTTCTTCTGCAGTTTCAAATTTTTCTATGATACTTTGATCAAATCCTTCAGCTTTCTTCTGTTGAGCAATGACCAAAGCTTCTTCAGGTTTTCTTTCTGAAATCAACTGCCACAATTCTTCTGACAAGAATGGCATAAACGGATGCAGAAGTTTCATTAGTTCTTCGAAGAAAACAATCGTCTGATCATATACTTTTTTCGAAATTCCTTCACCGTAATTTGGCTTAATTGCTTCCAAATACCATCCACAGAAATCATCTTTCACTAATTTTTGAATCAGATGTAACGCATCAGAAATTCTGAATTTGTCAAACTGATCATTAATTTCCGCAATTGATTTATTTAATTGATTATCAAACCATTCGATCGCCTGAGTATCTGAAGAAATCAATGATCTATCTTCTTTATTCCAGTTTTGAGTCAAACGGAATGCATTCCAAATTTTAGTCATGAAATTTCTTCCCTGAACCATCAAATCTTCGTCAAACAAAAGATCGTTTCCTGCAGCAGAGCTTAATAGACTTCCAACACGAACGCCATCTGCACCGTACTGAGAAATCAAATCCAAAGGATCGGGAGAATTCCCCAATTGCTTAGACATTTTTCTTCTTTGCTTATCTCTTACAATACCTGTAAAATAAACATTTTTGAAAGGAACTTCCCCTTTAAATTCTAATCCGGCCATAATCATTCTGGCAACCCAGAAAAAAATGATATCCGGACCTGTAACTAAATCTGAAGTTGGGTAATAATAGTTGATATCTTTGTTATCAGGATCAAGCAAACCATCGAAAACCGACATTGGCCACAACCAAGATGAGAACCATGTATCAAGAGCGTCTTCATCCTGTTTTAAGTTGTTGGTTGTCAGTTGTTGGTTGTTGGTTTTTTCTTTAGCTAAATTTAAAGCTTCTTCGATATTTTCTGCAACTACGAAATCATTTTCTCCATCACCATAGTAGAATGCAGGAATTTGCTGCCCCCACCAAAGTTGACGTGAAATATTCCAGTCGCGGATGTTGTCCATCCAATGTTTATAAGTATTTTTAAATTTCTCAGGATAGAATTTCACTTCGTCATTCATCACAACATCCAATGCAGGTTTTGCGATTTCAGACATTTTTAAAAACCACTGAGCAGAAACTTTAGGCTCAATAACTGCACCTGTTCTTTCCGAAGTTCCTACTTTATTTACATAATCTTCTGCTTTCAACAAAAGATTGTTTTCTTCTAATTCTTTTGCGATCTGCTTTCTTACATCAAATCTGTTTTTTCCGGAATAATGTAAACCATGATCATTCAGATTTCCGTCGTCATCCAACGAATCAATCATTTGAAGATTGTGCTTTTGTCCGATTTCATAATCATTAATATCATGAGCCGGAGTGATTTTCAAGGCACCTGTTCCGAATTCGATATCAACATATTCGTCTTCAATAATCGGAACTACTCTGTTTACAATCGGTACAATTACGTTTTTACCTTTTAAATGAGCATATCTTTCGTCATTTGGATTGATACAAACAGCTGTATCACCAAAAATAGTTTCAGGACGCGTTGTAGCAACAGACAAATATTCATCGGTATCTGAGCCTGTCGAAGATTCAATTTTATATTTTAAATAATAAAGTTTCCCGTTTTGTTCCTTAAAAATTACTTCCTCATCAGAAATATTAGTTTTTGCTTCCGGATCCCAATTTACCATTCTGTATCCTCTATAAATAAGTCCTTTATTATAAAGATCAACAAAACTCTTAATAACCTGTTGAGACATTTTATCTTCTAAAGTAAAACGGGTTCTGTCCCAATCGCAAGAGCAACCTAGTTTTTTCAATTGTTCTAAAATTGTTCCACCGTATTTATCAGTCCATTCCCATGCATGTTTCAAAAACTCTTCACGGGTAATATCAGATTTATTGATTCCTTCAGATTTTAATTTAGCAACAACTTTCGCTTCAGTAGCAATCGAAGCGTGATCTGTTCCCGGAACCCAACAAGCGTTGAAACCCTGCATTCTTGCACGGCGCACCAAAACATCCTGAATGGTATTATTCAACATATGTCCCATGTGAAGAATTCCTGTGACGTTTGGCGGCGGAATTACAACCGTATAAGGCGGCTTCTCATTAGGTTCTGAATGGAAATATTTGTTTTCCAGCCAGTAGTTGTACCATTTCTGTTCTGTATCTTGTGGGTTATATTTTTCTGAAATCTGCATAAATTCTGGTTTCTTTAACTTATAATTTGCAAAAATAGTTTAAAGTAAAAAAATGTAAGCATTAATTAAAATAATTTTTAACTTTGTTTCTCAAAATTTATCTAACAAACATATTAACATTCAAGAATATGAAATCTCCAAAGCCGACTTGTAAAACAAAAATCAAGTTAGAAAGGCGATAACATATGGTCTCAAAATTTAATAAATATCTACTTATGAAAACATTATTTGCAGGAATTGCATTATTCGGAACGATTGCTTTGGCATCTGCGCAAACAATAACATTCGATAAAACTACTTTTGACTATGGTACTATCAAACCAAGTTCTGACGGTACAAGATTTTTCAATGTAACCAATACAGGTGACAAGCCTTTGATCATTTCAAATGTAAAAGCATCTTGCGGATGTACAACTCCTGAATTTAGCCAAGATCCTATCGCACCGGGAAAATCTGCTAAAATTAAAGTTGGATATGCTACAGCTAATCCTGGAGCTTTCAACAAAATGATTGAAGTATTTTCTAATGACCCGGTAAACAGCAGAAGCGTAATTTATATTAAAGGTGATGTAAATGCAAATGCTCCTGAGACAAAACCATTGACTCCTGAGGAATTGAAAGCGAAAGCTAAAGCTGACAAAAAAGCTGCTAAGGCTGCAAAAAAAGTAGCTGTAAAAAGTTAATATTATTTTAAAATAATACTTAACCGTCTCAACAGAGGCGGTTTTTTTGTTATATTTATGTAATGTTTGAAATTTAAATGAATTTTAAGCTCAAACTACTTAACTCTTTTAATTATCATAATAATATGGCTAATAATTTCTCAGACGATTTTCAAATAAAAGGAAAGTTTTCAATAAAAAAAGCATCAACGGAATATAAGGGTAAACTTACCAAAGAAGAAGGAACTCAAATTTTAATTCAGGAAAAAGAAAAACTTCGTGAACTTCAGGAGAAACTTTATGCAGATGGCAGCAAATCTCTTTTAGTTGTGCTTCAAGCGATGGATGCAGCTGGAAAAGACAGTTTAATAGAGCACGTTTTCGGAGGAGTAAATCCTCAAGGATGCAATGTGACCAGCTTTAAAACTCCAAGTTCAAAAGAATATTCGCATGACTTTTTATGGAGACATTATTGGGCTTTACCTCAAAAAGGAATGATCGGGATTTTCAACCGTTCACATTACGAAAGCGTTTTGGTTTGTAAAGTACACCCTGAATATAATTTAAGCGAAAAAACTTGGGATTCCGTAAAAGATTTTGATAAAACATTTTGGGAAAATCGTTATGAAAGCATTAGAAATTTCGAAAAGCATCTTGCCCAAAACGGAACAACAATCGTTAAAATATTTCTTCATATTTCAAAAGACGAACAAAAGAAAAGACTTCTTGATAGAATCAACGAACAGGAAAAAAACTGGAAATTCTCAGCTGCAGATCTTCCCGAAAGAGCTTTATTTGATGAATATATGAATTGCTACGAAACTGCCATCAACGAGACATCAAAAGATAAAGCACCGTGGTATGTAATTCCGGCCGATAACAAATGGTTTGCAAGATTGTCTGCAATACAGATCATTATCGATACTTTAGAAAAAATGGATTTACAGTTTCCACAACTTTCGAAAGAAGATAAAGCTGGTTTGGATGACGCTAAAAAGCTATTAGAAAGCGAATAAATTAAGATGGAAGATGGGAGTAGGAAGATGGGAGTCAAAAAACATTATATTAAAAACTTCCAGCTTCAAACTTCCAGCTTAAAAAAAAATCACGAGAAAATCTATAAGCCGGATTTTGTATCCCGAAGAATCGGGATGCCTGTTATTTATCTACGTTTTACATTGCTGCAAAACTTGAGCTGATTACCCCTCGGCTTTCAGGACGAGCCGCCCCTATTTTCATTACTGAAAAGAACCGATATACTTATCATTGCACCGCAAAGAGTTTACCTGGTTTCACTACAGCCGAACTGTACCTGCTTTCTGTTGCACTTGTCCTATCCTCACGGATGACGGATGTTATCCGCTTTGCTGCTCTATGGTGTCCGGACTTTCCTACCCTTACCGAAGTAAGAATCAACAAGCCGACTTTCTCGTGGCTGCAAAGATAGGAATTTAGGTCTTAGGTTTTAGTTATTAGACAATAGTTTCATTATTTATAATCTAAATCCTAAACCTATCATCTATTTCCTAAAAAAATTTTATCTTCGTGCCAATTATACATCATTTTGATTTCTAAAGAGAAAGAATTTGCCCAGCTAATAAAAGATAATCAAGGTTTGATTATAAAAGTTTCGCGGCTATACACCAATTCTCTCGAAGATGAAGAAGATCTTTTCCAGGAAATTGTACTGCAATTGTGGAGAAGTTACGATTCATTTAAAGGAAATTCAAAAATATCTACCTGGATGTATCGTGTTGCACTTAATACCGCAATCACACTTTTCAGAAAAAAGAGCAAAAGCTTACCCACAAACGAACTGGATATTAATCACAGAGATTTCATTGAAGATGATGACGATAAGCAACAGCAGATTTCGTTGTTATATATGGTGATAAAAACCCTTCCGAACGTTGAAAGAGCTATTGTAATGATGTATTTGGATGATCTTCCTTACAAAGACATTGCAGAAAACCTCGGGATTACCGAAGTAAATGCACGTGTAAAAATGAACAGATTAAAGAAAGTCCTTAAAGAAAAAATGGAAAAACATGCCTGAATTTGATTTAGATAACTTTAAGAAAACCTGGCAAGAACAACCTGTAGAGCCAAAATATGACAACGCTGAGATTCTTCAGATGTTGAATACAAAATCACGTAATTATGTGAAATATATATTTTGGATAAGCGTGATCGAATTTTTATTTTTCACCGTTTTTGGATTGTTTTACATTTTGCAAAATAAAGAATCTAATACTTTTTTTACTTCTTTACAAAAATTAGGAGTTGAAAAAAACGAACAGTTACAAGATATTCTTGATAATATTTATTTGGTTATAAAAGTACTTACGTTATTCGTCACGGGTTATTTTGTTATTAAATTTTATGAGAATTACCGAAAAATAAAAGTTGAAGAAGATTTAAAAGAATTTATTTCGCGAATAATCCGATTTAAAAAAACAGTCAATGCTTTTATTTTAATAAATATTTTAATTGTCATAGTATTTACATCAGCCCTTACGGTTTTTGGAATTTATGCTATTCAAAATCAAAATGCGGCACTTGCCAACACGTCGATAGTGGCCTTTACAGTAAGTTTTATAATCAGCACTGTACTTTGTGTGGTTTTAATCTGGGCATATTACAGACTAGTCTACGGAATTCTAATAAAAAGACTTGATAAAAATCTTCATCAACTCAAAGAAATTGATTCTCAAGAAAAATAAAATTAAACAAAATCAAAACATAAAAAAAGCATTTCAGAATAATTTGAAATGCTTTTTATCTTTATAATTCTTTTCTCAATCTTGCGACTGGGATATTTAGTTGTTCTCGATACTTCGCAATAGTTCTTCTTGCAATGTTGTAACCTTGTTCTTTCAAAATCACAACCAAAGCATCATCAGTAAGTGGCTTTCTTTTATTTTCTCTACTGATGACTTCCTGCAGATGCATCTTGATCTCTTTTGTTGAAACTTCCTCACCATCATCATTTGTCAAACTGTCAGAAAACAGATCTTTAAGATAAAGAATTCCATTCGGCGTATCTGCATATTTGCTCTTGACAACTCTTGAAATGGTAGAAATATCAAATCCTGTAATATCAGCAATATCTTTAAGAATCATAGGTCTCAAAGATTTTTCGTCACCTGTAATAAAATAATTATGTTGGAATTTTACAATCGCATTAATCGTCTGCAATAAAGTATTTTGACGTTGATTTATTGCATCAATATACCATTTTGCCGCATCTAATTTTTGCTTAATAAATAATGCCGCTTGTTTGTGTTCAGAAGAATTTTTATCGTGAGAATATGTGGTTAAAATATCTTTGTACTCTTCAGAAACTCTCAGAGTCGGAGCATTTTTACTATTCAACATAGGAATTACCACCCCATCTTTTACCGAAATTACAAAATCCGGAATAATTTCCTGATTGATGGTGATAGTTTGTGTATCAAAATTTCCGCCTACCTTTGGAGAAAGCTTGGAAATTTCTTCTAAAGCATCTTTCAAATCCTCCTCCTCAATATCATATTTTTGGATGATCTTATTGTAATGCTTATTGGTCAAAGCATCAAATTGGTATCTCAATATATTTGCAGCCAACGAGACAGCCTTGTCAGAACTTATTTTCTTCTCAATCTGCAAAAGAAGACACTCTTGTAAACCTCTCGCTCCAACACCAGAAGGATCAAGCTTCTGAATATAATTTTCCAGAATATCTTCGACTTTATCGATTGAAGTATAAATTCCCTGAGAGAAAGCCAAATCATCTACGATAGACTTTACTTCACGTCTTAAATAGCCATCAGTATCTAAATTTCCTATAATATATTCTGCAATCTTTAAATCTTCCGGATTGATATTAATCAAATTGATTTGTTCCATCAGATAATCATATAAAGATTGACCTTCTGTTAAGAGACTTTCGTTATCAAAATCCTCATCATCCGCAGAATAATTACTTGATGCAGTTTTATAATTAGGCTCATCATCGTAAATGTAATCATTTACATCAAAATCAGTTTCGATACTTTCTGTACCTTCTGTTTCATAAGAATCCTCTAATGAAGAAAATTCTTCTTCTTTAGACTCTTCCTTTGCAACTTCTAAAGCAGGATTCTCCTCTAGTTCTCTCTCCAATTCTTCTTCAAATTCTAAAGTGTGAAGTTGGATCAATTTCATCAGTTGGATTTGCTGAGGGGCAAGTTTTTGACCTAACTTAAGTTGTAAATGTTGTTTTAGCATATCGACTGTGATTTACCAATTGGTATTCTACGAATTTAGTAAATATTTTTTGATAATAATAATTTTTAGCACGATTTTTGCTATAGTGATCATATAATAAAAATCTCAAGCAAGTAGCTTGAGATTTTTTCAATTTTATACTTTCACATAAACGGTATTAATTTTCGATAAACTATTTTCACTTCGAATACTAGAACTTTGAATTGAACTTATTTTAATCTTTTTTAAAGTTTGTCTATTCGTTAATACTTTTCAGATATAATATAAATGGATCTCAGTATAATTAGCTTCAAGAAAATTTCTAAATTGAAGTAAGTCACTATGTACTTTTTATGGTTTTTGGCCTTCTCTGCTTAAGATTGCCTTTTCAATGTCTCATATTTATTAGCTACAAAATTCTCATTAAATAATGTATGATACTATTATTATAAGTTTAATTGTTTGGGTATATATTAGAAACTTAAGTATTGAGTTTGGATTTTTAAAGCTTCAGTTTTACTTTTAGAGTTTATCGCAAAAAAAATCCTCAATCAAATAAATGATTGAGGATTTAAAAAGACTGGCGGCGACCTACTCTCCCGCTTTCGCAGTACCATCGGCGC
>NZ_JAOTEM010000005.1 GCF_025628985.1 Chryseobacterium edaphi
AAACCTTCACGATCTCTGCAAGAAAAATCGAAATGGGAAGTGGTGCTTATGAAAATGAGTGGCCTGGTTCACTTTAAATTAATATGGATGGGCAATAAAGCATTGCCCATTTTTTAGTTTTTCAGAATAAAAAAGTTATTTTTTTACCAGATGTAATGATCAGTATTTAGGATCAGATTCTATTTTATGTGGATCAATGAATATTAAACTGCTACTCAGAAATCAAGAATTGTCACTCAATAACTGACCACTGATCATTGTTTACTAAATAATTTTAACTGAATAACTGGCAACCTTTCAATCACCACCAATTAACAACCTAAACTGATATGTCTTTTTTATCGAAATTAGAATTAGACGGTAACACGTATAATATTTTAGAGTGTAAGTACAGCTTTACACAAGCCACTGACGGCACGGGAAAACCTCAGGGGATGCCTCAAGGCGGAGAAATTTTCATTCGAATTGAAAGCACCGGAAATCCTGAACTTCTGGGCTGGATGCTCGATCACAATCAAACCAAAAACGGCAAGATCACTTTTTTCAGAAGAGATGCAATGAGCAAACTTCAGGAGCTTGATTTTGAAAAAGCATACTGCGTGAAATTCACCGAACATTTTAATTCTGTGAATGCAGAACCTTTGCAGATCGAGATGCATCTTATTGCCAAAAAATTTGATGTCAACGGAGCAGTTCACGAAAAAACATGGAAATAATATACTTTCCAAAAGTTTTTAGATTTAAATAAAATCATTTGAAGCTTATTTTAAAAACACAAATCCAAAATAAAATAGAAAATTATGTCCTATTTAGATGATGAAAAAAGTTTCGGCAACGTAAATTCAGGGAACAATATGCGGTTGAATCATCCGGATGATCTCAAAAAATATTTTTCTTCCAAAACGTTCAAAGATTTTCTGGCCGATAAAGCCAGTCCTTTGGTGTATTGCACATTAAGTTTAGACGGAAAACCATTCCTTGATAAATCGGGTTTTTCGATCAATCTGAATCAGCATACGAATGATCACGACAACTTTACCATTGTAGTTCCTGATGATGCTTTAGACAGTTTTCAGGGATATGTCATGGAAAATTCCAAGAATATTCTGGGCAAAAATATTACGATCAATCTTCATCGTTTTGGAGATGTGAGACAGGTTTTCAACGGCGTTGTTGCGAATGTAAAAAATAAGAAAGAAAACGGTTACGGAAAACTCTACATCAGCGGTTATGCTCCAAGTATTCTGCTTGAAAACGGAAAAGACTGCCAGAGTTTTGAGGATAAAACGCTTGAGCAGATCATCAAATCAGCCACTTCGGACTATCCCGAAAATTGTAAAGTTTTGGTGGAAAGTCCGAACACGAAATATGCTTTACCATATACTGTACAATATAAAGAATCTGATTATCAATTCATTAAAAGACTGGCAACACGCTTCGGAGAATATTTTTATTACAACGGCCAAAATATGGTTTTTGGCAATAAAGTACAGCCGATCGTAAATCTGGAAGAAAATATTGACCTTATCGAAGTCGAGGTTGAGATGAATATCAAACCGCAGGACTTCAATTACTCTGTATTTGATGTACAGGGCGGAAGTAAGAGCGATAAAGATTCTTCTTCGGCGCAGGTTCATTATAAAGAAAATCCTTTTCAGGCAATTGCGATTACAGCCTCCAAAAGTGTGTACAAAAAGAAACCCGAAATGCTTTTCAACCATACGGGAATCTCAGATAGCACCGACCGGGAACTGAAAGAAGCGGTAAGAAGAGAAAAAGAAAACAGGGAGAATTTGGTGACGGTAAAAGGAAAAAGTAAAGATCCCGAACTTAAAATTGGCGGCAGGGCAAAACTGATCGACATCAATGGTAAAGCGATGGAAACCTACCGTATCATAGAAATCAAACATTACCACGACGGCAATACTTATTATAATGAATTTGTGGGTATTCCGGATTTATTTAATGCACCTTACCAGGATGAAGAAGCAGTTCCTTTAGGAGAAAAGCAGTCTGCAAGAGTTTTGGATAATGATGATCCTTCGGGAATGGGAAGAGTGCGGGTACAGTTTCCGTGGCAGGAAAAGAAGGGTGAGAAATCGCCCTGGATCAGAGTGATACAGCCTCATTCGGGAAGTGGAAAGGGTTTTCATTTTATTCCGGAGATCGGCGAGGAAGTGTTGGTAGATTTTGAAAGCGGAAATGCAGAGAAACCTTTTGTAGTGGGAACGCAGTATAATGGAAGTGAAACGAGTTCGTATCATACAAGCGGGAATGATTTAAAGGTTACAAAAACACGAAGCGGTCACACTATTATTATGGATGACAGCGAAGATAAAATGAGTATTACTATTTTAGATATTTCTGGTAATACTATTTATCTTGATACTGTTAAGAAAAGCATCACGATAAAAGCACCAGAAACAATTGATATTATCTGTAAGAATCTTAATATTAAAGTGGAGGAAAATATGAAAACTACGGTAGGGCATAACCAAGAAAATATGATTGGGAAAAACATAAAAATCATAGCAAAAGAAGAAATAAGCCAAAACAGCGGAAAGAAAACAATTATCGCAAGTGGCGATAATACAGAAATCTCTTCTAAGAAAGATTTGGATTTGTACGGGAAGAAAAATCTGATAGGTTTTACAGATGGTAAAACCGAATTTGGAGCTAAGGAACAGATGCACATTTATGGTGCAAGTTCTCTTATTACAGCGAAAGATAAGATCGAGTACAAAGCTCCTCAAATGAATAAACTTGCTGAAAGTGGAAAGTTTAAACATGATAAGGAAAAACAAATTTTGAGCGTACAATGGATGGATGCTGAAATGAAAGAAAATATTGAGAATGCAAACATAGGAGAGAAAGTAAGTCTTTTAGTACAAACGAGAAATTATGAAGAAGGTGAAGCCATTACCGTGATTATTGATGATGAAAATGGTAAAGATGTGAGAGATGGAGAGAAAGAGTTGACCTTAACCGGAACTGTCAACAAAGAAGGGTTTGCCGAACTAAAAGAAAAAGTAGAAATTGAAAAACTAAAGGAAGAAGATAAACAAAATCATTCTTCTCAAGGAGAAAGCTCAACTCATGAAGATGAAAACTCAATTTATAAATCGTACGAAGGCAAAGGGTATACAAAATCTGAATGGAAAATCTTTGAAGATGAACAATATAAAATTTATATGGAAAAGAAAAACAAAAGAGGATTTTTGGGATAAAATAAATACACAATGGGTAATACAAACAGAAATTTAAGAGTAAGAAGTGTAAATGGAGATACAGACAATCAAACAAAACTAAAAATAAGTAATTTAAAACTGATAATAAGTACTGAAATCACAGGCTATACTTGTCAATATATATATGGGAGTCATGATGATTTGGATTATGAATCAATTGTTGTTCCAACTTACAAACTAAATGTTGAAAAAGGTGGAAAAGTTATAGCTTCTTATAGTGTTACAAGAGATTCATGGTATTCCAGAGGTGTTATAAATGATAATTGGGGCGTAAATGATGATATAGAATTATCTAATAGATGTTTTGAACCTGCTAATGGAAACATTAACTTATACTCAACAACTCCAACAGCATATCCACCAGGAGCTGGTGTAGATGCATTAGCTTTACGCCAAAATAATTCAGAAAAACTAAATGCTGTACCGCACACAACAAGGATGCAAACTTTTGTAAATGGAGACCCTATAGATGAACCAAGAGCTGATTTATCTATTGCAACAGGTGTTATGATTCACGTAGGAGGATGGTACAGTAATGGCTCAAAAAATAAATTAGCTGGTTCTTACGGTTGTTTTGGTGTCACACCAAATGCACAAATCAACAAAACGAAATCGGGAGCTGAAAAAGTTAGAACTAGTAAATCATATAAAGATTATGAAATTTCAAATGATGCTTATAAGAAAGCTCTTGACTATATAGTGAAACAAGCAGGTGGGAAAAACATCCATGTAGTAGTAGAAAAAAGAAATGTTGTTGAACAATTAAGAACCTTAAAAAATCAATAATGAAAATAATTTTTTATGCTATCATTATCTCTTTAAATTTTATTGGATGTGATAAATATAATGACAATTTGCAATCATTAAGTAATAAAAATAAAATATACGAAAAAAGCATTGTGATCAAAAAAGATGACATTGAAGCAAGTGAATCTAAAGTGGAAATTATAAGTGGTACAAAATACATTATTGAAGAAAAGGCAACTTATGACAATACAGGAATTTTACATTTGTCAACGGCTGGAAGTGAAGGATTTATTGCTCATTCAAGAAATAATGAAAAGGGAACATTACCAATTGAAAATCCGAAACAGTATAATGAAATTAAAATAGATAGAAGTCATAATTACATTATTGATAATCAAGATACTATTAAAAGATTCAAAATTTTAATGAAAGATAAAATAATTTTGACTCCTGAAAATAAAAACAATAGAAGTTATTTATATAGGTTTAATTAATATATATTAAAATAATTAATAGATTATTTCCATAAGATAAAAGAGGATATAAAACTTTAGAAGACGATTTCCAAAAACATATAAAAACTTAATAATCAATAAAATGGATAAAAAAATAAAAAATTTTGCCGAACAAAATTTAGTGTTTTGGGCCATATTAATGGGTTTTATTTCTACTTTCATATTATTTTTTGGAGAAATGCTGGTACATAAAGATAATAATAACAATGGGAATTATTTTGAAGATAATCTGGCTATCTTCGAATTTGCTAAAATGATTTTTTATTTTTTAGTATTAAATTTATTTTTCAAATTGTTTTCATTAACAAAAACACTCGGTATTCTATTTCGTATAACAAATACCATTTTGCTTATTATTCTATTTTTCATTATTTATATGTACTCTTTTGAAAATATGGAGTATTTAAATCAGAAAATTAATTTTCTTCCTGTTATAGAATGGACAAACAATGGTTATGAACCACCTGAAAAAGAAATATCTTCTATTTTTTGCTGGTATTTATTTATGTGTTTGTCTTTCATAAATATTGTGCTTTTAAATTTATTACCTGTTAAAATACTGCAGAATAAAAAACTACAGGTGTATTCTTCTGTAATTATTTTAGTGGTTATTATTACATCAATAATTTTCCTATTGTCTTTAAATAAATAATTACGAACTACTTGATGAATACTTTCCGAGGATATTACGATATTACAGATAAAATTACTGAAGACGGTTATAAATTCATTAATGAAAATTTTCTTATTAATCCTAACCCAATGACTTTTAAATATAAAGAATTGCTTTGGATAAAAGAAAATTTATATGAGTTTATCAAAAAAAGTTATCCTGCGATTTCAAAAAAAACTTTAGACGAAATACAAACAATTACCGTCGACGAAATAAAATTAAGACCGTATATATTTACTACATATTACCATACTTTCGATGAGGACACATATTTATTAAAAATAATTGATACTACTAATACTATATACAATATTTATATTATAAAATACCAAACTATGGAAGGTGTCTATAAAAATGATGAACTAATAGACCACGAATTAGTTAAAAAAGTACGATTCGAAAACGAAAGATGGTACAGGAATTTTTTCAGCAATGAGGATGATTATAACAAAAATAAGTATTCTGACAATAAAACAGAATCAACTGAAGAAAAAAATTCAAATAGCAGATACAATACCTTACTACACGAAAAAGAAAAAGAAATTTACAAAACCTTTGAAGGGAAATCTTACACCTCTGAAGAATGGAAAATCTTTGAAGAAGAACAATATAAAATATACAATGAGAAAAGAAATAAAAAAGGCTTTTGGGATAACTTATTTGGATAATTAAAATAAATAAAATGCCAAAACACATAACAGACACCACCCAATTAAAATGCGACAAAGGAACAATACCCTCTCTTCTGTCCGTTACCAGCCAAACCTTTATGCAAATAGAAGGCAAATTTCAAGCAACAGAAGAAGACAAAAAGCCAAACATAAATATCAAACCATTTGGCGTTTGCAGTATTACAAAAATGTCTTGCAGTCCTGCTCCAATAAAATGGCAAAATACCTCTGTTTTTGAGATAGATGGCAAAAAGGAATTGTTAGATGATTCAAGTTGCCAATGTTCTGTTGGTGGTAAAATATCTATAATAAAATCTGCACAAAGTTTTTCAGAAGAAGTTGAAGGTAGCATTTACCAGCCCATTTTTTATATGCCTGATAATGGATCAGACGATAAGTATAATGGATATTACTATAATTATAATGGTAATTTTGAGGGAAAAGTTACTGGACAGAAAAATGGTAACGAATCCGATGTTTATGCTTGTAATGAAAAAGGCATAGAGAAAGATACTTTTATAAATGCTAAAAAGTTAAAGATTACACATAATGATTTCCAAAGAGTATGTAATATTGTTAAGCACGAAGGGTTATCAAACGAGGAAAATGAATATTTATTTATAGCTCATGCCAATTATAATGAAGGAAGAGATAAAGGAACAACAATGCTTGCAAGATTAATGACTGGGTATTCTTCGGTTGATATTCAAGATAAAAAGACTGAATTATCTGATACCGCAATAGATACCTTAAGTAAATATTCTCGAAAAGCAGTTATTGATGCATTATTAAGAGATATTGATACTTCAAAAGCTGACCCTACAGATGGAGCAAGATTTTGGGATGGGGTTGATTTTTTAGCTTGGGGAATAGATACAGAACTAAAGGCGGATAGTAGTTCAAAAACTGGGCATAACAAATTTGATGAATATGATTATATTAAAATTAAGAAAAGTTTTTATGATGAATTTGTCACAAAAATAAAACAAAAATATCCGAATGGCTCGCCTTATAAATCTTCACACAATCCAAAAACTGATAAAGGCACTCACATACATAAAGAAACGAAAAGAGGTCCAAGAGCAATATATACAATACCAGCGAGTGATTTTAGTAGAAAAGAATATTGGACTACAGGAGAATTCTATTATAAGAATAAGACAAAACAAGCAACTGGTATAATTGCTACACAAGTTGCTGGATATTCGATATTTTGGAAGGAAATTAAGTAGAAAATATGAAAGCTTTACACATTTTTTTAATTTTAATTTACAGTTATTGTTTTACTCAAAATCATAAAACGATAAAAGTAAAAGAAGAATATGTTCCCTTAAAAACTTATGAAAATGATAAATTAGTGAAAAGTGATAAAACAAAAAAAACGTTCACTTATATTTATAATATCAGTTCAAAAAATGACTCTATATTATATTATGATATATCTGACGAGCCAATAAATAAGATTTCACCGATCATTTTTGCACTAAAGAAAGAACAAAACGAAAATACTTTACTTTTATTGATAAATGATAATAGAATTTTAGAGACATTACATATTTCATTTTCTGATAGTTCCAAGTCAATAACTGTCAATAAGGATGCTTATTTTTTAAACTCTTTGTATTATAATCAATTAAAAAAGACGATTTTAATTAACAACAACATTTTAGATTTAATTGACCTTTTGGATGATGACTTAGGAGATTATCCTTATCAATTTAATTATTTATTAAAAATTACTTCACAAAGAAAATATAAAAATAAAAAATTAAAAATTTTGAGCGCAAAAATATATACAACAAGAACACAATCTGATATCCAAGATATATGGAATGTGGGATATAAATATAATAAAAATGGGGCATTAATGTATGTAATAAAAAAATCAATCGATAAAGAAATAAGCTATGAAAAAAGATTATTATTCCAAAAAAAAGGAGAATACAAATACAAAATTTATAGTAATGTAGAAAGTCGATTTGAGAATAATAATGTGATAACTTTTGACATTGATAAAAATACATACACTGCAATTCGAAGCCATTTCCAATTTGGGAACATTAGAGAAGAAACTTCACAGTTAAAGAGGTTTTTGTTACAATAAAAGTAAATAAGCGAAGCCAACTTTTTGAAAAAGGATTAAAAATTAACAGCAATATCAAATTACCATGATGGCAATACCTATTATAATGAATTTGTGGGTATTCCGGATTTATTTAATGCACCTTATCAGGATAAAGAAGCAGTTCCTTTAGGAGAAAGCAATCTGCAAGAGTTTTGGATAATAATGATCCCTCGGGAATGGGAAGAGTGCGGGTACAGTTTCCGTGGCAGGAAAAGAAGGGTGAGAAGTCGCCCTGGATCAGACTGATACAGCCTCATTCGGGAAGTGGAAAGGGTTTTCATTTTATTCCTGAGATCGGCGAGGAAGTGTTGGTAGATTTTGAAAGCGGAAATGCTGAAAAGCCTTTTGTGGTGGGAACGCAGTATAACGGGAGTGAGACGAGTTCGTACCACACGAACGGGAATGACAAGAAGGTGATTCACACGAGAAGCGGAACAAAGATTATTCTGAACGATGCCGAGGGAAGTGTTTTTATAGAAGATCCGAGCGGGAATACGTATCTGATGGATGGGAATGGGAATATTAATGTGAACGCGCCGAAGAATATGACTTTTACGGCGGGGGAGAATGTCATAATAATAGCGGGAATGAATATCTCTGCTTCTGCAGGAATGAATATTTCTGAAACTGCAGGAATGAACCACAGTAGTTTTGCAGGAGCAATGATGATGCAGAATGCGGTTGCAGATTATTCTTTGATGGCGGCTAACATTATGGAAGTGGCGCAGGGGGAGAGGAAGTCTAAAGCAAAAGAAATGAGTGAGAGCGCAGAAAGTGAAGAAGTTTCAGTGCAAGGAAATAACAACTGGCATACCCAAGGTGAATTTAACAATAATAGTGGACAAAATTCTAAATCTCACTAATTATGGCAGGAGGAAAAATTACGAGAATAGCTATTAAAAAATCTGAAACAGATGTTGATGGTAATTTTGACGGATTTTACAAAGGACTCACGATGACTGCAGGTGATAATAATGGGTTTAAAGCAAAAACCACTAATCACGGAAACCCTAAAAAAGAACCCAAAGCAGGAAAATATTTCGTGAAAGGATGGTGGACGAATCATAAAGATGAACCAATTAAAAGAGCTGTATATGGTCAGCTATTACGCTTTCATATAGAAATGGATAAGATGTATGCAAAACCAGGAGGTAGTTTACTTTGCTATGTTTGACAGTGATATGCATACTTTTGGAAATGATGTAGTAAAAGCAGATGACCCAATTCCCCTAATCCACTCAACTACCAAAAAGCCCTACACTTGGGAAAAAGTAAATAATGAGAATAAAGTAATCATTCATTTTTCTACTGATGAAACTCTTGAAAGATGGACTCAGTGGTTAGATCAGGACAAAATTTTTGAACTTTATTTTCGCTGTTCTTATGTAAACAAAGGAGCAATCGAGCATGTAGAGCTCCCATACAATTTTCATGATTATCTGAATTTAGGTTCTATTGTAATAGACCGTTTCAAAATGCCAGGATTGAAGCCGGACGGGTCGGACATTGCAGATGATATGACCTATGGAACAGGTCATCCTCATAAAAAGCTCATATATTCGGCAGATAGATTGTCAAAATATAAAGAAGAGTATAGTACTTTTGGTTTTGATTTTTCTAAACACGCCCTTTTTGCAGATGCAGAAGATGACATTCTCATGGAACCTGAGGAAATAGAGGAAGTAGTAATAATTAATAAAAAACAGGAAGATTACAAATTAGAAGCAGATAATACAGTTGTCTACAGACCTCAATTTCCCACTCCGACAGAAGAAAGAAATGGATTAAGAAAAGTGAGAAACAAAAATGTGAAAGCTATTTATACTAAAGAACAATGCTATAGTACAAAGTATGGGATTATTTCTACAGGGTTAGATGTAAGGATTTTTGATAACCTTTCTAATGAAAAATTGTTTTGGGATTTTGAAAATACTGCAGAGTTCTATTTTGCAAGAGGAGAATTGCAAGAAAATTTGGAAAGAATGATTGCTAAATTTAAGAGAAATCAAGGGGGGAATATATGAAGATGAAGTCCTTACACGAAACATAAAAGATCATCCCGAAACTATTGCGTATTGCCAACAAGTGGAAGATTATATTGCGGAACAATTAAAAACAAAATTGGCAAAATTAGAAGAGGTTGAAGATAATGATCCATATTTTGAAAAGAAAGAAGGAAAAGAAAGTTTTTTTTCTAATTCAAAAGGAAAAAGGGAAGCCAAAAGAAAAAAATTTACCAAACCAATGTATTCTTATGGAAATCCAATAGAAGCTACAAAAGGTTTAACCATAGCCACTAATGATATTTGGTCGGCAGAAGTTATTTTGAAAGAAGTAAAATTTAGCGGGGATGATTATACAGGAAAATATGAGGTGACACTTTGGGATCATTTTGGATTAGATTTACCTGATATGGAGAAAAAATTTAATATCATTCCAAGTATAGGAGAAGTGTTTGTATGTTGGTTCATTTTGCAGCATCTGAGAGGTTATAAACCTTTTATTACCAAAATTACCTTTACAAGAGAGTTTATGGGAAATCTACAAAAGGGGATGACAGAGTTAGATGCAGAACGTGAAAAAGAGAGAAAAGAAAAAGCAAGAGAATTAAATGAACAAATACAGATTGATATTTGGACAAGTCCTAAATTTTAACAAATGAAAAAAATAATAGTTTTGCTCATAATGTGTTTTTTTCTAATTTCTTGTAAAGAAAAAAAAACCGAATTTATACAATCCAAAGTTAGATCTAATCTGTTTTTGATCAAGTTTTCATCTCAAAGGGACTCTTTACTAAAATCAGATATTAAGAATTTCTTATTAAAGAATTTTAATGATGTCTATAAGAACGATTACAATATATTTTTATATAAATATACATCTGATACAAAATATTTTATTAACCATGACGAAGATCCAGGAGGATTTAGCAGTGAAGAAATTTCAATGTATGAGGAGGACTATATTGCAGGATTTTATACCTCAAAATGCAAAAAAGATTCCACAAAAAGAGTGGGAGTTTTTAGTTTTTATAAAACATATTCTAAGCCAGATACAATTATAAACGGATGTAAATAGAAGTGGATCATTTCGGATTAGATTTACCCGATATGGAGAAAAAATTTAATATCATTCCAAGTGTAGGAGAAGTTTTTGTATGTTGGTTTATTTTACAGCATTTGCGGGGATATAAACAAAATTACCTTTACAAGAGAGTTTAAGGGAAATCTACAAAAGGGAATGACAGAGTTAGATGCAGAACGTGAAAAAGAGTAAAAAGAAAAAGCAAGAGAATTAAATGAACAAATACAAATTGATATTTGGATAAGTCCTAAATTTTAACAAATGAAAAAAATAATAGTTCTGCTCATAATGTGTTTTTTTTAATTTCTTGTAAAGAAAAAAAATAGAGTTTATAGAATCTAAAGTTAAGATCAGAAAAAAATTAGTGAGAAGTAGAAGAGCAAAGAAAATATGAATATCAGCATATCCACATATCAGGTAAAAAAAGGAGATACCCTTGAATCTGTTTCAGAGAAATTAGGCATTTCTGCGGAAGCATTGAAACGTTATCACAATACGTATTGCGATTTAAAAAATCTCATTGGGCATAATCTTAATGGGATTCACGAAATTTTAATTCCTCCTGCCGAAAAAATTGCGGAGATCAAAGAAAGCCAAAAAGAATTATCACAAACCCAAAATCTCCCCTCAGTTTACCTGACTACAAAATTCTATGCTTCAAACTATGAAGTTACTGAACGATTTGAACAAGATGACAGAGAAAATTTTGAAGTTAACTACTCAATTTCTGTTCAGCTTCGTGAAAATATGGACAAAGGATTTGTAGCAGAGTTAAAAAACTCCGGTTTCAGGAAAAATAATCAAGATTCTGATGATAAAATAAGTTTGCTCTCGCTTGCCTGTATGGAGAGCATATTCCCTATTTCGTTTTTAATTCCTGCACAGGGAAAAATAAAAGGATTTTATGATCATAAATCAATAATCAAAAAATTTGAAAGCAAGAGAACTGATTTGGAAGACTTTTTTGTTGGAGAAGTGGCTACATCTTATTTTAATAAATTTCATGCCTCCCTTACAAATGAAACATTTTTATTAAAAAGATTTTCTGCCACCTTATTATATCAGGTCTTATTCCCGGAAATGGATTGGTTTCGCAGAAAAAAAGAATGGAAAGAGAATTTTTATTTTATCTCAAACTCATTTCCTCTAAAGTGTAAATTTGAGATTGAATATAATCACGATAATCCGGATGTAGTTGAAACAATCATTCATGGAAATAGTATTGATGATTGCAGCCTTCAGGAGCTCATTAAAGGTTATAGATTTGAAGAAATGAGGGAAGAAAAGGTATCAGGAAAAATTCAGATCAAGTACACTACAGATAAGATAACCAAACAGCTTTTGGGTGCAGATGCCGAAGTCACTTTATGGTACGAAGACGAAATATACAGTAAACATATATTGACATTTGTAGAAAAAAAGAAAGAGAAAGAATTTAAAAAATTCAGTACTTTAGTAGAAGAATAAAACACATTCTGATGAAAAAATATACCGTACAAAAAGGAGATTCTTTAACCTCCGTTGCACAGCAATTCGGTGTGAAAGACGGGCAAACCCTCCGTTCATATCATAATATCTATTGCCCATTGGATGATCTGTTGGGACATGAGGTAGTTCCCGGTAAAGAGCTTTTGATTCCTGAAGACTCTAAATACCTTAAAGAAGACGATGAAGTAACCGATCCTATGAACGGTTATGACGATGAAGCCGAAGAAATAGAAGAATCTTTTGAAGAGAATCAGGAAGAAGAATCTCAAGAAGAAGAAAAAAAAGAGGACAAGAAAAAGGAGCAACAATCTGAAAGTGGTTCCAGTGAACATGACGGAAAATATTTCGTTGTTCAGAAAGGGATGTGCCAATGCAATCAAGGTTTTAAATTTCCCAAATTTAAAGTAACCAGCCACCAAAAACATTACTGGAACGATGCAGATGGAAAAGCTGATTATCTTGCCGTAACGGAAGACGATACTCAGTTAGATCCTCCTGCACAACCTTTCGGGCAATGCAAACTTAAACCTTCATCAGGAGGATACCTTCCTTGTGCTTTTGCACCGGTAGGGAAATGGACAAAAACCTATGATAAAGTAAAGGTTATGGACAAAAGCTGTGTTACAGAAGTTTCTGAGTTGATGTGCAGTACAGGAGGAAAGATTACGATTTTCAAGCATGGTCAGCAGAGTGAGGCCGGGAAAAGTCAAGTGAAGAAAGCTGATGCAAGAGAACAGCATATCTATAATCCGATAATTGATTTTGAGGAGTTTCAGGATAGTGCTAATAATGATTATGAATATCAATAAAGATACAAACAATGGCAAAAGGCGTAAAATCAATAAAAGGAAATGCTTCTCCAAAAGTAGGAGAAACTAATTTCTACGAAGTTACTTCATTCTACCAAGGAACTCATATAGAGAATGAAAATGAGATTAAATGGAAACTTTTTGTTCAAGAAGGTAATGGAAGTTGGCGAGAATTAAAAGGTCCAAAAAAAACAGGAAAAAAAGTACCTTACTTGCTCCCTGAAAAGTGGATAGGTAGAAAAATGCTAATTGAAGCTTATATTTACAATACTGAAAAAAAGCACTTTCTGCAATTATAGTGACTCCAATCAGAAACAATATTCCAACTATTGACAAAGTAGATTTGCTCTATGTTGATGACACCATAGGCAGCACTTTTAGCTTTAGAGAAAAATTAAGAACTAAAGCATATTGTACTAATATGTTTAATAAAGAATTGGTTTTTACACTTTGGGAAGACGATGCGAAAGGAAGTGGACACAATACTACAAACAAACCCATAGAAACTTTACCACCCAAGAAGATAGATAAAAATGGTGTTGCAGTTGGAGAATTTGTTCTTACCAAAGCCTTGATGCAAAAAGCAATGCAGGGAGAAGCCGATCCTAAGCAGTTGGAGCTCTATGTGACGGTAGAATATTATGTTAAAAAAAAGTATGCAACGGAAAACGTAGAAATCAATAATCCTTTTCCGCAAACTCCAAAGCCACAAACCAAATCAACACCTGCGAAACCCAAAGCCAAAGGTTCTCCTGCAGAACAGAAACCACCAAGCAAAAAAGAAGAAAAAGGAATAGGCGAAATTTTAGGAGAAAAAATAGGTGAACTTTGGGATTGGTGGGAAAGCAAAGGAACTGCCACCAAAGAAAAAACACCAACTGTACAGAAGCCTGAAGGGAAAAGCCCTGCTATTGTGAAGGAACAGAATCCAGAGAAAAAAGATGACACTTGTGTTTGTGAAAAATATGATTTGATTTGGGGAGGACATCCAAACGTAGACTGTGCTTTTAGAAAGAAAGTGGTCGAAATTTGCTTAGATCTTTGGGGAGAAGAAAATAAAATAAAAATGGCAAATAATCTTATGGCTGTGTTCCGATGGGAAAGTGGAGGAACTTTCAAACCAGATGTTCCTAACCAAGCTAACTCAGGAGGAACAGGTCTAATACAATTCATGCCAAGTACCGCAAAAAGTTTACTTGGTAAGGAAATTACGATAGAAATTGTTAAGAACTATTTTGGAAAAAAATATAATAAAAAAACAAAACAAAAAGAAGATTGGTATTTAAAACGAGTGAAAGAATTCGCAGATATGACTGCTGTTGATCAATTAGACTATGTTAAAAAATATTTTGAACCATTAAGAGGTAAGTCTGTTGAGTTTGTTGATTTTTATCTTCAAGTCTTATTTCCCGCCTCCTCACAAAAGGAAGATCATATTGTTTTTGCTTCGTCATTAGATAAATTGACCACAAGAACTTCAGAATCGGATAAACTCAGAAACTTAAGAGTAAATGCTTATTCACAAAATAAAGGACTAGATAATAATAATGATGGTAAAGTATGGAAATCAGAAATTAAAACAAAAGTACAAGTATACATAACAGAAGGTTTTGCTAATAAGGAAAATAATTTTGAGTGTGGACAAAATCTGCAAAAAAACACTACATCAGAAGTATCTAAATGCCCTGAAGATTGCTCGCAATGTCTTGATTATGCAGATGTTTGGGAAAACCCAGTAATAAGCAATGATAATGGAGGTAAGAATAATAACAGATTTGGATATAATTCAAGCAGAGGTCATAAAGGAATTGATATTTTGTCGGGACCAACTTATAAAGAAGTACATTCAATTATGTGTGGAGAGGTTGTATCACTAGTAAATTCTTTTAAAACGAATGAGTATCGAAGTTCCAGTTTAGGAAATACTTTAATGATAAAATCTAAAACAAAAGATGGAGAAATTGTTTTCATACTTTATTGTCACTTAGATAAAATTTATGTAAAAAAAGGAGATAAAATTAAACACGGACAAAAAGTAGCTTTATCTGGCTCTACTGGAAACGCTTCTTATTCAGGATTACCTAATGGTGTAAGAGGACACGGAATAGATAAAGCAAATTGGCATTGTCACATTGAAGCAGCTACAAAAGGAGAAGGATATAATAACTTTTACAGCTTAGGTAGTTATAGAGTGAAAGCAGAAGATTATATGAAAACAAAATTCGACAAAAATGGAAATCCGATTAAATAAAATGTTGTTATTGCTAACCTATTTATTATTAATTTCTTGTAAAGGAGAAGCTCATAATAATAAGATAGAAGTAAAAAAAGAAATAAAAAAAGAGTTAAATTTTTTCGACAAAAAATATGAGAATAGTCTGTACTCATTAGTTGTTGATGAGTCAAATATTTCTGACCATCCAATAAAATCTCATTTAGATTGTAAAGAAGAAGGGTATTTTACCCTCCATTTTGTGCCTAAGACCGAAGAATTAAGATATTTTTGGAAAAAAACCTTTTTGAGAGAATATGATTTTGATAATATTGATTTAAAAAAAGACGATGCAAAGATTAGTGATATTATAAAAAACCATACCAATGAATATAGTATTTTTTCATATCAAATAAAAAAAGAATATTTAGATGCAAATGGAAATTGTACAGTTGAAAGCGTTTATGCGAAAAAGAATACAGTTGCTCAAATATATTATTATAATGCTAGTAATGATGATTGGGAATTAAAAAAAGAAATGAACTCAGTAACATTACCTCCTTATCTAGATTCAGATTTTTTTGTAACTAATTTGCCAAGATATTTTACATCTCCATCTGCAAATAATTCAAAACAAACTAATAAATGGAATGGTACATACAGTTTAAAATTAGATTATGGAAAATTAGATGAAAATTCTGAAATGGCAATTGATTATGACATAGAAATTAATAATGATAAATGTACTTTTTCAGGGATAGGCTACAAAACATATTTTACAGATTTATGTAAAATAGAAGAAAAAGGCAATACATTGGTTTTAAAATATATAAAATCTACTGACGGAGATGGTTTTTCAGACCACTCAATCCTAGATGTTTTAGGAACAATAAAATTTGAGAATAATAATTTTTTTATTAAAAGCCCTATTGTCGCAGATAAAGAGTGGAAATATAATGTAGATATTATGTTAACAAAAACTCAATAATTAAAAAAAATGTTACAAGTATATAATTTTAAAGTAAAGTGAACTGTTCAACTCGGGCAGTTTTTCTACTTTAATAATTGGTGTTCAATAAAGTTCACGTTTAGCAAAAACCTATGACAAACTAAAGGCTATGGACAAAAGCTGTGTTACAGAAGTTTCTGAGTTGACGTGCAGTACGGGAGGAAAGATTACGATTTTCAAGCATGGTCAACAGAGTGAGGCCGGGAAAAGTCAAGTGAAGAAAGCTGATGCAAGGGAACAGCATATTTATAATCCGATAATTGATTTTGAGGAATTTAAAGAAGAAACCAACGATACAGATCAATTATATTATAGTTAATTATGTTTGCATATATTATAGGAAGTCAAAATCCAGTAGTAGGTAAAGCCTTTACCTATGAGATATCCTCTGGTTCGTTGTCTATTTTCGGTGATAGCACAAAATATGGATGGTACCTTTTCAAGAAGCAAAAAAACGGAAGTTGGCGAGACATTACAGATAAACCCAAAATGGGAAGGGCTGTCACCTATACTTTCCACGAGCCGGTTTTGGGAAATGAATTCGAATTACGTGTTTTTGAAACAAAATCGGGGTCATTTGTAGGAACTGCACCTACAAAAAAACAGATCGCAAAATTAGATCTCGTGCCAAGCAGTAGCAAAACAGCTCAAATAGATAAAGTTATTTTACTTAATGGAGGTTCGAAAGATGTCAATAAGGCAAATTATAGGGATATTCTCCTTGCACAAGCATTTTGTACCGCAATGTTTAATAGGGAATTAATATTTACACTTTGGGAAGATGATGCTAAAAACTCAGGTCATAATAAGAATAATAAACCTATTGCTACAAAAACAAAAAAAGTAGACAAAAACGGAACGGCCGTTGTCGAATTTACACTTATCGATGCCTTGATGCGAAAAGCAATGCAAGGAGAATCAGATGTAAAGCAATTAGAGTTTTATATTACTGTGGAATATTATGTGCATAAAAAGCATTCAACAAATAATATTAATATAAACAATCCTTTTCCTGCAGAGCCCCGCGCTCCGCAAATACCGTCTCGCCCTCAAGTATCAACACCTTCTCCACAAGATCCATCAAACCCATATCCACCAACTAGAAGTTCCGAACCGTTACCTGTTCCTAAAGTAGAAGGATCACCAGCTGAACAAAAAGCACCAAGTAAAAAAGAAGAACATGGAATTAAAGATGTTGTTACTGAGCATTTAGGAGAATTATGGGATTCAGCAGAAATTTTAGGAAAAGCAATAAGAGATCAGTTACCAACGATTTCTACTCCTGAAGGCGTAGGTACTGCATCAGTAAAAAATACTATTGTAGAAGCATTGTTAGATGCTTATTTTGCCAAAGAAGAATTTACCAAAGAAACCAACGAAAGTGCTGGTAATTATACTTATAAATTTTTAAAAGATAATGCTAGAGTAAATAAAGATGAGATAGCAGGAATCATTAAAGGAAAAATAGAAGGTAGTTTGAGAGCTGAAAAAAAATATGTTAAGTTAAATGATATTAAAAATGCTTTGTCTTCATCATATGTTAAAGATTCTACTATCTCTTTTGCGATCTATAAATTAGGAGTAGCATATAAGAAAATAACTAATTCACCATTAGAAGACGATGTTTTTGTTGTGGCTCAGACAATGAAGTTGGATGGGAAACAAGTAACAGTAAAAATCAAAGAGAAAGAAGCTTTATTGGTAGGAGATTCTAATAATGTTTCTGTTTTAGAAGCTAAAGAGAATGGAAATGAAGTAACCGAACTTAAAGCCATGGTACAAGATGGTATAGCTAAAGTAAAAGTAAAACTGCGTCCAAAATCTGATGAAGATTTAAAAAAGTGGAAAGAAAAAATACAAGTCGTAAAAGACGGCACTCATACCTACACTTTCGGTGGGAATAATGATACTTCTAACGAAGCCAAAAAGAAAAGTGTAGCCCAAGTGATAGTAGGCAAAGTAAAGCAACAGCTTGCAAGTAGTAATAAGTTTGCTAAGGCAGAAGATATTGTAACCGCTTTAAACAAAATACCAAACAAGACATCTTACGGTAAAGACGAACAAATAACCTTTGATGTATATAAAAGTATAACCGAGCAATGGTGGTTAAAAGCTGAATGTACTGGCGAGAAAAAACATGAAGGAGAGTTCTTAAGAAAAGAAGGTGCATATTTTACGATTGGTAAGAAATGTGAATGTGAAGCAAGAATTAGAGCATTTATGCGCGTAATAAGAGTTGCTGAAGGAACAGGCGAATACAGAAAAGGAACAAAAGAAGCAAGAAATCCACAGTTAGGTTATACAACGTGGTTTAGTGGTGCGGGAAATAATTTTACATTATCAGACGATCACCCTCGAAAAATAAATAGTAATAGTACAAATACCCTAAGGTCGTCAGCAGCTGGAGCATATCAAATTATGAGTTGGAAATTTGATGAACTTAATGGATACGAAATAATTTTTAAAGATGATTATTATCAAACAAAAGTCCCAAAAGTATATACTGAAAATACGGATAAAGCTAAAAAGTACAATGCAAAAGGATTTTCTCAAGTATCACAAGATAAATTGTGTGTTATTATTTTAGAGGCTCTTGGAACAATTGAGGCTTTACTCAAAAACGATATTAAGGGTGCAATTTCAAAATCAAGTGGTACATGGGTAAGTCTTCCTGGAGCAACAGCGGGACAGCCTACTGCAAAAATGCAAGAAACACTAGATTACTACGATGAGTTTTTAAAAGAAGAATTATCTGGCAAAAGCCATTTACATATTAAGCCAGGTTTTTTAAAAGAATTTAACATTACTTGTCAATGTCAACAGCAAGAAGAAAGTAATGGTATATGTCCTGATGATTGTTCTCAATGTTTTGACTATGCCGATGTAGTTGCAAATCCAAGATTGAATAATCAAAGTAACAATGTTAATAAAAACCGATTTCATAGGGTAAAAAGATATAATAATTCCCACCCTCGAGGATACTACCATACCGGAGTGGATGTATTAGCATCATTAGATACAGAATTAAAATCATTATTGTGTGGAGAAATTCTTGAAGCTTATGATACAGGAGGAGATTTGGGTAAAATTGTTACAATTAAATCTAAAGATAGAAACGGCAATTATGTTTGGATAAGATATTGTCATTTAAATTCAATCTCTGTTACAAAAGGACAAACTATAAAACATGGAAAAAAAATGGGTAAATCAGGAAATACAGGAAACGCAGTAGACGTATTACCTCAGCATTACCATGTTCATATCGAAGCCTCAACTGATGGGGTTTTTAAGGGAGGGCAAACTCGTATTGATCCAGAACAATTTATGAAAACCAAATTTGATGAAACTCTTCAAGGTAATCCTATAAGCAATTAATTTATTATGAAAAATAAACATTTTTTTTTACTGTTTTTTATTATTTTTTATGTGACAATAAGTTGTAAAGAAAATAAAGAAGTTGACCAAATTAAATTATCTGAAATTGATACTACAAAAAGTAATATAGAAAAAAGTATATTTAAAAAAAGTGATAGTATAAACATTAATTTTCTTGATAAAAAATATCAAGCAGACGGAATTTATATCGCTGACAATGCTCCATCCTATCCGTCATACAATTATTCTGATGATAAAATCGGCGCATTTAATGTAGATTATATAGGGAAAACAACTGAAATACAAAACTTTTGGGATGTTTACAATAAGAAAGGATACTTTTCTAAATTTAAAACCCCTGAGGAAGCATCTCATTTATCGGAAGAAATCAAAAAGTCGATTAATTTTAAAGATTATTATGTTTTGGCGTCATATATTCCTAGCAAATATATTTCGTATAGCGGTAATGCAGATGGTGAATTTGATTTAAAGCCAAATGCATTAACATATTTTTATCTATATGTCGACAATAACTGGAAATTAATTCATAAAATAAATACTAATACAATTCCTATAGATAATATATTAAAGTTTGAAACTAGTATAATACAAAAAGAGTTATTTAAAAATAATAAAGTATCAACAAAAAAATATAATGGTCTTTATAAATTTAATGTACAAACAAGTATTCCATCAGCTGAAATAGCTATAAGTAGGTATGAGTTTACAATTGATAATAACAATAGTAATTTATCTTTGATAACCTACCTTGAACCACCGATCTGCGATGGGAAATATTTTGCAATAGAAAAAAACAACCTGTTAGAATTATATTATTTTGGAGACGAATTATCGTGTATTTCTATAGATCCCAAATTTTATATTAAAAAAGAAGGTTCTCAATTTTACCTGAAAATAGCAAAAAGTAGAGAAAAAATTAATAAATGGATAATGATGAAATAAAAGGATATTATTGTGATTTGATTGCTGATGTTTGGGAAGATCCAAAAATTAGTAGCGATATAATGCCACAAATACACTGTTCCGTTTCCTGCAAAAATAAACGAAAAAGGAATTGCAGAGGCAAAAATTCCATTAAGTTCTGATGAAAGAATCCTAAAACAGATTGCCAATAGATATCTGATGAAGGGAGACAAAAGCGAAGGTAAAAATCATGAATATTATGTAACAGCAAGTTATCATGGCAAAATACAAAAAGCAAGTAAGGTAAACGTAGATGTCGCTAATCCTGATTATAAGAAAGATTCTCAAAAATCACAGCCAAAAGCTTCTGCGAAGAAACCAGAGCAAAAAAAGACAACCCCACAACCTCAGAAACCACAACCGAGACAAGATACCTACAAAAAGCCACTTCCAAATAATAAACCTACCACAGGCAAAAATAACCAATCAGATAAAGACGGTAGAATTATCGATGTCAGTTTCAAGAACAGAGCAGGTGAAAAATTTACAACCACTCCAAAATTTGGAGAAACCATCATCGTTGAAATCCAGACTAAAAATGTGATTGGGAAGCATTACTATTTACGAGTATGGGAAGATGATACTATCGGAGAACATGATCTTTTGTATGAAGGAACCCATAAGATTACAAATGACAAACAACTGGTTACGTTTGCATTAACCAAAGATCGTCAGCAGATTGGTGAAATTGGAAATGATCCCAAAGATCCGGACAGCGGGGAATACAGAGCTGAGTGGACAGACCATCAGGAACTATTCGCAGAGATTGCATTTGCAGATATTTCGAAAGAGTCTACAAGGCTGACGATAGAAGTTCTGGAAGAGTACAAATCGCCTGAATATAAGAGTACGGCGAAAGTGAAGAAGTTGCCAAAGCAGGAACCGAAAAAAGGTGAATGTTTTTATAATAGAAAATTTGAAGATAAAGAGGTTGCAAATATAATTAAGCAACTTAGAATTTTAACTGGGCATAAAGATACTGTGAATCTATGGTATAAGCAGACAACTCCCAAAATGGATGATAAAAGCTTAGCAGGCTTTGTTAAAGAGCTTAATGCAAACTTCAATCATTATAATATTAAAACTTGTTCTCAGAAAATGCACTTTTTAGCTCATGCTTGTATAGAGACTGGAGCCTTTTCAAAAGCTAGAGAAGGTGGAACAGATTTAAGTTATGATCCGTGGAGAGGTCATGGATTATTGCAACTAACAAAAGAAGTTGCTTATGAAAAATATAATGCTAAGGAAAATAAAAACTTAGTAGCAAAACCTGAAAAAATAGCAGAAAATTTACATTTAACAGTTGATTCTGGATGTTGGACATGGAGTGAATTTAAAAAAATGCCTTCCGATGTAGAATCTAAAGCTGTAAAAAGATGGGGCAAGGTAACAGCAGGAAAATCTCTAAATCAATTGGCATTATATGGAGATAAGTATTTAGAACTAATTTCGGCATTACTAAATGGAAGAAATGATAAGACTGATATGCCAAATGGCTGGGAAGAAAGAAAAACAGCGTATGAGTATTTAAGGAATTTTATTTTCAAATATGATTGGTTTCATGGAGGTAAAAAAGAAGAACCTGTAAATACAAAAGATATTGTTACATATCATATTTATTCTGGTGGCGATATAGAGAAACACATACCAAAAGTTATAAAATCTGGTTTTGAAAAAAAATATAAATATGTTTACCATGATACATCTGATAAAGAGTATATAGTGTGTACTGTTGAGTGGAATAAAACTGACGGAAAAAAAACAGGTGTAAATCAAGGAAACGTTAAGCCTACACACAGTAAAATTATATATGATAAAATTGTAAATGAAGGACAAACAGAAAGAAGAGTAATATATGAGAATGGTGATGTAGCTGAGCATGGTTCCAATAAAGGAAAAACATTTTGGAATCTATATAAATCTGAAGGAAAAAAAATAGAATTGGTTAGAATGCCCGATAGTCTTGATATAGCTATACCCAATTCAAGAATAAAATATAACTTTTCTGATACACAAAGAAGATATACATGTCCTGGAGCATTGGCAGGTTTCATAGGAGCATTAGCAGAATGCGGTTTTACAGATATTTTAACAACGGGAAGTTGTTTTAAATATGCTACATGTTTTCCAAGTGTAAAACATGTTAATGGTCAAAGTATTGATACTAAATACATAAATAGGGCGAGAGAAGAAAAATTTGTTAAAGCTATGTCAAAATTTCATTTCAATAAACAGATAACAGGAAATGATACAACACATACTTATCCAGGAACAGCACATCAAGGAGATCATAATGATCATTTACACTCTGGGTTTGATGAATCTCAAGTGAAAATAAAAAAAGGATGATATTATGAATAGATTAGGATTAATGATAATTTCAGTAATTATACTTGTTTCTTGTAAATATGAAGGTCAAGAAAAAGTAAAGTCTCAAGGTAAATTTACCAAAGAATCAAAAAAAAATAATAGTAATAATATTAAAATTATAGATAGTTTGTTCATTGGAGATCATTTAATCTCGAGTAAAAAATTTCTTCTGAATATTGAAAATGGCGGAGATAATTTCAAGTATTTTCATCAGTATGAGAATATTTTACATAGGATGAATGAAAAATTTATTAAATGGGAATACCTTAAAGATAGCAAAGTTTTGTCTATAAATAGTTATTTGTCTTTAGAGTTAATGAGAGAAAAATATAATAAAGAAGATAAAGAAAAGAATATTCACATTATGCTTTACACTAAAATTAAAGGAGTAAAGAATGATTCTATTTTGTTTTATAAATACCAAATAGATAAAAAAGCACTTTATGTAGGGCAAAGATTTGAGAGTTTATCTTACTTACAAGATGATTTAACTTTATGGAATTTAAAAACTTATACTAATCAGTCCGAATTAGCTTTAGGCATAGATAATTGGAATAAATATAAAATAGATATCAAAACAGGAAAAATAATATTGATTGAAAAATTAAATCCATATAAGTGAAAAAATATTTTCTGTAATAGTATGCATAATTTTTAATAATATTTCATGTAAAAAAAATAATGTATTTGGAGATAAAATACGAGCTCAATATAGCTCACATATTATTTGAAAAATACAGCAAAGGTGTTTAGCAGATAATATTGAAGTGATTACCAGAGAATAATCTGGTAACATGACTTCAGTTCTTATAGATAAAGATTCTTATCTACCCATAAAAAAAATAGAATGATGAAAAAAAAGTTTTTACTGTCAATAATATTCTTGATAATTTTATTAAGCTTTTATTGTAAACAGAATATGTCTCCTTCCTCAAAAGCTAAAGAACAAAATATAGACTCTATTTTGGGAAATTCCATTTTGGCCAAAGAAAATTATTTCAATTTAATAGTTGGTAAGGAAGGGGATATAATATTAAAAAAACAAAATAAAGAATATTTTGACAAATATTCCGAATTGAAAGATGAAAAAAATTTCTATATTTCACAAAATAGCCTTTCGATTATATTTGAAAAAGAAAAACTAACACATAAGGACAACATAAAAATAAATCTTTTTACCGTTGTAGGTAATAAAAAGATAGACTCAGTTCAATTTTATAGAAACATTTCAGGAAATGGGTTTGGAATGTACAATTGTATGTCTTACTTCAATCCCAAAACAAACAAAATATGGCAGATACAATATTTTCCTTTAAATCCATTAAGGGGAAATTCGGTGGGTATTATCTCCTATACTGAAAGCAGTATCACTTCTGATGGACATATTAGAATAGATTCTCTACATTATTTGGATGAATCTTTAGATGCTGAAATGGAAAAATATAGTCTTTATTATTAAGAAGTTCTTCGAAAGCATACTGAAAAACATTGCTAATAAACAACCACTCCAAAATTTGGAGAAACCATCATCGTTGAAATCCATACTAAAAATGTTATTGGGAAGCATTACTACTTACGAGTATGGGAAGATGATACTATCGGAGAACATGATCTTTTGTATGAAGGAACCCATAAGATTACAAATGACAAACAACCTGTTATATTTGCATTAACCAAAGATCGTCAGCAGATTGGTGAAATTGGAAATGATTCCAAAGATCCAGACAGCGGGGAATATACAATGGAAAGGACAGACCATCAGGAGCTATTCGCAGAGATTGCATTTGCAGATATTTCGAAAGAGTCTATAAAGTTGATATATATTTTGGTCATAGGGCAACTATGGAAACTGTTCCTAAAGTTACAAAGAAAAATGATATAATCTATGTAACGAATGATTTTCAAAAAGGTTATACTACAGCATATGGAAATAATAAAATTACAGATCTTAGTACACATCCTCAAAAGGTTTACAATGAAGAATCTTCAGCAGCAGGAGCTTATCAAGTAATGAGATATGTATGGTGGGAACTAGCTGGATTTGAAGTAGCAAAGAAGAAAAAAACAGGAAAATACAATGAAAAGAGAAATCTTTTAAAAAGACATAATATTTCCGATTATTATCCGGAATCACAAGATAAAATATGTCTTATACTTATGGAGCGTCAAAGACCCAAATTAATAGGTAAGATAATTAATGATCATATTGAAGCAGCTATAAAAGAAGATGGATGTTTTATATGGGCAAGTTTACCAGAAACCAATGACAAAAGCCATTATAAATTAAATGGAAAATTACAGCCAGCCACACCGCTAAAAACATGCATTGAACATTACAATCAGTTTTTGAAAGATGAATTAGCAGGAATTAGCAATTTGCATTTGAAGAAAGGTTTTTTAAAAGAATTTGATTACGATTGTTGTACAGGAAAAGCAACTGTTCCAAAACGAATAGAAACTGCTCCAAAATCTTCAAAAAGTGGCTATGACATAAATAAAGCAGTTGTAAAGTTAAATGAAAATGTAGAATCCAAATCACTTTCAAAATGTGCTAAATATGTAAGGATAGCAATTGAAGCTGGTGGTTTATCTACGGAAGGAAGACCAATATCGGCAAAAAATTACGATAAATTTTTACCAACATTAGGATTTACAGAAGTTAGTACAATAGGCTATACTCCTATAAAAGGTGATATTTCAGTTATCCAAAGCATTCCCGGTCATGTTCATGGACACATTTGTATGTACAATGGAAGTCAATGGTTGTCAGATTTTAAGCAAAGAGACATGTGGCCTGGTTCTGGATATAGAAAAAATCCCCCAAGATATAATATATATAGATGGAAATAAAAATTAAATAAAATGAATGTTAAAAAATTAGTCATTTTTCTTCTAATTGCTTTTTCACTGCAAGCATGCAGTCAAACACCAACTAGTAAGCCAAACGCAAAAGCTATAATATCTCAAAATAATGATGAGATAAAAAAAGAACTAAAGTTTTTTTATATTAAGTATTTTTCCGAGATGGAACATACGAATAAATCAAGTGAAAAAAATCTTGATTTACTTCGGCAAAAATATATGACTCCTGAATTATATAAAAAATTAAAAAATATAGATTTAGACTATGACCCCATTATAAATGGTCAAGACATTGATCCAAATTGGAAAAAAACGCTTAGTATTAAATATGTGAAAGAAAGGAATTTATATGAGGTTTGCACAGTAAACGGTTTTGATAATTCAAAAAATTGCACATTTTTAAAAGTGGAAAAATCCGACACTGGATACAAAATTTATGATATTAAAGTCAACAATATAAGTAGTGTCATAAGTTATTCAGACGATGTGGAAGAAAATGATGGTAGAAGTGAAAATGTTAATACTGAATACTCTGCTAATGGTGAATGGCGAATAAATTGCGGAGATGGAGTAGCCAGTATCACAATTAAAGATAAGGAAGCCTCTCTGATTGTTTTATCTAATCAAATTTATATAGAATTAGCTGAAACAGAAAGATATAGTTTTGAAAAAGGAATCGCATATAAACTTAAAAATGTCCCCGAAGATAGTGGCGGTTTTGGCACAAAATTACCATGGAAAGAGTATTTGAATAATCAGCCAATTGCTTACATAAAAATAGTTGACGAGAATACCCTTAAATTTTATTGGTATGGCTTTTATAATAATAAGACAAATAAAAGAGAAATGACAGACTCTGAGTTTAACCAAGAGAGTAAGTATAAAGAAATTGTTTTGAAAAAATGCCGAAATTAAAAAGATTTAACAGAATTATAAGCTTTCGGTAGAGATTCTGGAGATGAAAACGAGGTAAAATCCGAATATTCTGAAAAGACTTAGGTAAAGTAACTTTTGCAGAATTTGGTTCCGAAACTATTCTTATAAAATAATCTGATAATTGCAAATAAGCGCTCTTTGAAATAACGACAAAACATTACTGGAACGATGCAGATGGAAAAGCTGATTATCTTGCCGTAATGGTGTCAATTTTTATGCTACCTCAATTAGTAAAAAATATAAAAAAGTAAACGAAAAATGTGATGATGAAAAAAAACAAACAATCGCAATAGCAACATATAAAAAAGATATTTTTTTGTGTAATTTTTTAAAAGAAAAAATTAATGCAAAGAATATAGTTTCTCAAAAAAGTAAAAATATTATTGAAAGTGTAATTGGGAATTACACTATGATGGAAGATTACGGCACAGAAAAATTTTATAAAAGAGAGTCATCTAAAATAAGTAATTATAACATTACACTCGAACAAAATAAAATTTGGAATCTCTGTTTTGAAAAATTAAATTTTGAAGACGTTGCTGACAAAAATGAATTGGAAAGCGATTGGAGATATCCTTATAATAAATTAAATTTTGCTAAAAAAATATTAACACTTTATAAAAATACAGAATATGGAGATTCGTGGCAACATATCGCAAGTACGCCAAGATATCATATTGCTTTGTATATGTATTTTCTACCTTGGAAAGAAAGAAAAAATATATATAAAGAAATTGATAAACTGAAAAAAGAATTAAAGCAGCAAAAAAATATAGATTGATGAAAATCTGATAAAAGGAGACAAAAGCGAAGGTGAAAATCATGAATATTATGTAACAGCAAGTTATCATGGCAAAATACAAAAAGCAAGTAAGGTAAACGTAGATGTCGCTAATCCTGATTATAAGAAAGATTCTCAAAAATCACAGCCAAAAGCTTCTGCGAAGAAACCAGAGCAAAAAAAGACAACCCCACAACCTCAGAAACCACAACCGAGACAAGATACCTACAAAAAGCCACTTCCAAATAATAAACCTACTACAGGCAAAAATAACCAATCAGATAACGGATGCGTATTTTGTGAACAACAATGGGCAGAGATTAGCAAAAGCCGTAGTTGGAGATTGGGTAAGAGTTTGTATCCATACAAGTAATATGATTGGAAAGCATGTTCAGTTTGTGGTTTGGGAATATGATACTGTTAAAAACGACGAAATTTTTAGAAGTGGAAGATTAGAAGTAAAGGGTGATATGATCACCACTTAAGGTTTTATCATTACTGAAAAAATGTTTGAGAAAGGTGCAAACGTAGGAGATTCTGAGTCTCAAAATTATTTTATAGAAGTTTTACAATTTGATGCAGAACATTTGAAAATTGATTTTAAGAAAGGTGAAATTTTGAAATTGAAATAATTTATTTCTTAAAATGAATGGTCTTAATAGCTTTTAATAATGCTTTCTGATCTTCAATATTTAAATTTTCCGCATATAAGTTAAATTCAATCTTTCCTAATGAGGAATGTCCTATGCTGTCAATGTAAATGCCGGTTATTCCTTTACCTGCTTTTTTCGGGTAAACTATTTTAGCTTGATATCCAGATAATCTTTCAGTATAAGAATAATTAATTTTATAATTTTCAGGTTCGATTTTACTGATATCATTGACGATAATCATTTCTGTAGTATCAATATCCGGATGTGCTTTTAAAATCTCATTCAAAAATTTTCTGTCATAAATATTAGGGGTTTCTTCTAGAGAATTTGAATGAGGACCATAATCGAAAACAATAGTGTCATTATTTTCAGTAAGTAAGCCTCCCACATTGCTGTCAATACCTGATAATTCAATTTTTTTCCACCTAGTAGGAACTGCAATATCAAAGTTACGAAAACGGATACGCTGAAAATCCTTTTTGCTACAGCTAATTACAGTAAAAAATAACAACAAGAGGCAAACTTTCATATAGCATTGTTTCGGTAAATGATAGATTTTGAATTAATAGTAAGGAATATGCTACGCAGCAAGTCCGGGATCAAAGTTTTCACAAACCAGACAGTACAAATCCTGTCGCCAGATTCGGTTAATCTTATAATTCAATACCGCATTGATCTCCTGAACAATATCAATGTTTTGAGTCGAAATAGATTGCTTATTATCTTTTTTTATATTGGGAAAAGTTTTTTTATTTTCAATTTCCTTTGTTTTGTTCGCCACAAAAGTAGAGTCTAAAAGGTTTTTTTCTGAATGATAGGAGCGAAGATGGGTCGAATCTTGTTTTAATTTTTGTTCAGAGGTATATTCAGAGTTTTGCCCAAAAATAAATTGACCGCAGAACAGAACAATAAATTGTATAAGTAATTTCATCGATGATTATTTGTGAAAACTAAGGTATGAAAAATTACTTTTATTGATCTCTCTTTTGTGATTTTTTGCATTTTATTATTCAAAATTTTCTCTCATGTAATTAGATACTTCAAAATCGACGGGAAGGCTTACATCAAATCAATACGCGCTTTTTCTTGTGATTTGTTTAGGATTTGTTTGCGTCTTTTTTTCGTTCTTATCTGAAATTTATTATTACCTCTTAATATAATAAGTATCAATTTCCTTTTGTAATGCTTTTTCTCTTTCTAAGCTATCAACTATAGCGGCTCTGTCATCTGTATTACCTACAAGATTACCATTTTTATCAATGTGTTTTCTTAAACGCAATCTTTTTTCACGATGTACAATTCTTGTTGAGAATGTCCATATCTCCTGCTCCAACTTTAAAGATGGAAATCCTCCGAATTGATGATAACTAAATGGATTAGTTTTAAGATTGATTTCTGAGACAATTTTTCCGGGAATATCGTAGAAAATGATTTTATCATTTTCAATTTCAATGAATTTTGTGTATTTAATATTTGAATAATAATCAAAATCAAGCTTTTTCTTGAGTTCCCATTTCCCCTGAAGTTGTTTAAAAACCAGTTCACGACATTTTGGAAGTAAATTTTCTATTGCTGCTTCAGCTTTTTTTCCACTTTCTAATGTATCATTTTCTAAGATAAAATAATGAAGATTGATCGCACTGATGTAATCATGCTTACTTTCATAGTGATTAGCTTTTGTTTCATGATCTTTCACTATTGTAGAATTAAGTTGCGCTTTAATCGTGTTGGAGAATATGAATAATAAAATAGAAAAAATGAGAGACTTTTTTCTCATCATATAATTGGTAATTGAATATATAATTTTCTGCATATTATTTGAATAAAATCCTCCCATCATTCTCAACCAACAAATTCTTCCTAACCAAATCATCAATACAAAATTTCATCACCGCCTCAATCTGCGAACCCACTTTCAAAAATCCAAATTGTTTGCCAGTTACCTTTATTAATTCATCTTGATTAACACTTAGATTTGACTTCATAATTTCCATCAGCACAACAGAAATTTCTTCTGCAGCAATATCATCAATCGCTCTCTTTTCAATGGAATTATCTCGATAATAACTAATATTTTCAGGCTTGATGTGTTCTGTCCAATAAAATTTCTGATAGGTTTCCGTGGTCATTATATTCGGAATAGAATTGAGAATTTCGTCAAGATAAGCACCAAGTTTTGTTCCGGCTCTCGAAGTATTCCAAAGTTTCAATACTTTTTTTAAAAGCATATTCTGACTGATCGGAGCTTCAGTTTCAATAATTTCAGTAATCTGATTTTTCAATGAATTCCTGTTTTCCGGAAAATAAATGGATTCAGAATTAGCATCTTGTGAAGGAGAAATTTCTGCTGAAACATATGGTTTTGAAGAGGAAATCATTTCTCCCTGCTTAATTTCACTTAGAAGATGGTTGGTCGGAACTTCAATTACTGAATTTTCCGCTTCTTTGATGATTAAATTATTTTTAATTTGTTCTAGCTGCATTTTGATTTCAACAACGATTTTTTCTTTATTTTTAATCCAGTCCAATGTCCAGATTCTGAAAACGTTCCAACCGAGACCTTTTAAAACGTTCGGAGCAAGTAGTTCACGGTCATTGGTTGTGCTGATTTTAAAATAATTTTCGCTGTCCACTAAGATGGCAAGAAGATATTCGCTTTCATTTTCAGGATCAATAATTCCGATATCGACTTTGTAGTCGGATGTTCCAATGTTGGTTTTCACTTTCAGATCATGACTTTCCAAAAATCGAGCGATCGAACTGACGATAGATTTTTCATTCTGATTCTGAACGGTCAGATTTTGATTCATCAAACCTTTTTCAGAGAAATTCAGGAAGTTTTTCAAACCTTTTACACCTTCTGCATTCGTTCGGTTGAGGTCAATCTGATCACCTTTCAAAGAAGAAAAAACTTTCATCTCGTATCGTGCCCTCGTTACCGCAACGTTCAGTCTTCGCCATCCTCCGTCACGATTCAGCGGTCCGAAATTCATCGAAACTTTTCCTTCTTCATCCGGTCCGTAACCCACAGAAAACAAAATAATATCTCTTTCATCACCCTGCACATTTTCAAGATTTTTAATGAAAATTGGTTCTTCACTATTCATCGAAAACTCTTCCAGATGAGGATATTCCTGAAATAATTTCTGCAGCAGATCTTCAATCAGATTCTGCTGAGTCTGGCTAAAAGTGACCACACCAAGAGACTTTGTATACTTATTTTGAAAATGATTTTTAATGTAATGGATAATCGCTTGTGCTTCATTCACATTGGTTCTCGTTTTTCCTTTGTCGTAAAATCCGTCCACAAACTCGAAGGTCACTTTTCGGTTGAGATCATCCGGAGAAGGGAAAGTGAGCAATTTGTTGTCATAAAAGTGAGCATTGCTGAACGAGATCAGACTTTCATGTTTGCTTCGGTAATGTCTCAATAAGTAATTTGAAGGTATAGAAAGCGCCAAACAATCGTCCAGAATGCTTTCAAGATCTTCCAGTTCCATATTGTCTTCGTCAATTTTTGAGGAAGAGAAAAAACTCGTCGGTGGCATTTGTTTTGGGTCACCCACAATAATCGCTTGTTTAGCTCTTGCCAAAGCACTGATCGCTTCTGAAGTAGGCAATTGTGAAGCTTCATCAAAAATTACAATGTCAAAATGTTCCTGATCCACATCAAAATACTGAGCTACAGAAATCGGACTCATCAACATACATGGTTTCAACCTTGGAATCAATGTAGGAATCTGATCAAACAATTTTCTGATTGATAATCCTCGACCTTTGTTTCGGATGGCTTTCTGTAAAATTCCGATTTCTGAACTTTGAGCGGCTTCCTGTACGAAATTCGGGATTCTGTCACTCAGTTTTAAAATCAGTTGATTTTTAGTAAGCTGCGTAAATTCTTTATGCAGATCTTTATATTGCTGAATCTTAGATTCGTAAATATCTGCATCAAAACTATTCAGTGTCTGAAATTTATAAATCGTTTTAATAAATAAATTCAGATGAATGATTTTCTCAAATTCCTGTTCGATCGCATTGGTGTTAAGTAAATCTTGTTCCAAAAATTGTATAAACCAATCGAGGTCAAGATCTTTTGCCTTTGCTTTCAAGACATTATAATTGACCCAATGGTCTAGCTGATCAATATTCTGAATGATATTTTGAAGTTCAGCATTTTCAGGAATTTCAGAAACATAATGTAGAAGATCAATTCTGCTTTCCTGAAAAGTTTTAATTTCATTAATGAATGTTGATAAGTTTTGCTGCGTTTCAGTTTTCGTTAATAATTCTTTCAGCCAGATCGGGAAATTCTTACTTCCTGTTTTCTGACCCAAATCTTTTGCAATCTGAATGATATTAAAATCTTTTTCTATGCTTAAAATATCATAAGAATTCCCATTAAAATAAGGAGTTGCAGAATTGGTTATTGATGCGAAATTCTGATTCGAAAGCTGATTTTTGATTTGTTTAAATTCTTCAAGCTTCGCAAATAATTCATCAATCTGCACATCAGATTCGATTCCCGATTTGCTGTAACCGTTCAATTGCTGCTTTACTTTTCTCTGCTTCAACCATTTTGGGATAAACCAGGTATGTTTCGCCTGATTCCACATTATATGTAAAGGCTGAATGTCAAGATTGAAAATCCCTGAATTAAATTGTACCAAAACCTGACTTTCAATTTTCTGAAGAAGATCTTGCTGAGTAAGCCAGTTTTTAAATAAATTAGATTGTGTTTCGTCAAAACTGAGGTCAACAAGATGGGTTTTAACGGAATTTGTGTGCAGAAACTCCAATAAATCAACCAACGAATTGTTATCAGATTGTTGCAGCTGAAGATTCTCTTTGATTTTTAATGCAGCATTTTCTTTTTCAAGATACTGATTGATTGCATTGAGAATCAGATTTTTATTTTCGTACTGATGACTTTCAGTTTTGATGAGTTGTAGAGGATGTGAAGACGGCTGTCCGATCTTCTGCACGATCGACGCAAACGGAATCAGCCAGTCTTTCCAGTTATTCCAGGTGGTAACGTCGATGTTTTCTGTCTGAATATCAATCACAAAACGATCATCCATTTTGATCTGATGCATTTCGAGGTAAGAAATAGTATCAAAAAGGCTCCAGCCGATTTTAAATTTCTTATGAAGCTGATTGATGTATTTTCCCAATTCCAGTTTACGGTTATCCAATCGTTTCGCTTCTTCCGCAAAATCTGCATTGATTTGATATTTAGGAACTTCAAGCGTTCTCTCAAATTGTTTCAGGACATCAGATTTCTTCGATTTGTTGGAATGAAGTTCGAGACAGAAAGCTCCCAAACCGATATTCTCCAATCTGCTGTGAACGACATCGAGAGCGGCTTTTTTGGCAGCAACAAACAATACTTTTTTATCATTTGCTAAAGCATCTGCAATGATGTTGGTAATAGTTTGTGACTTTCCGGTTCCAGGAGGACCGTGAAGAATAAACGTTTTATTTTGATGGGCATTTTTTACCGCATTCAGCTGAGAATTATCCGTGGAAATAGGCAGCATAAGTTCCGAAGCCGACATATTTTCAAGACTTTCTGCGTCCATTTCTACCGATTCCAGAGTTTCACTGAGTTTACCGTCGATCAGACTTTTAACAATCGAACTTTTCTGAATTTCCTCCGAATATTTTGAAATATCCTGCCAAAGAATCAGTTTATTGAAAGAGAAAGTTCCGAGAACCATTTGTTCCAGAACATCCCAACCTTCAAGATTCAGAATGGCATTTCTGATAATCGCCAGAACTTTAGGTACGTCAACTCCAAAATCATCGGTCGGTAAAGTTTCTAAACTGTTTAAATTAAATTTAAATTCCTGTTTCAGATATTCCAGAAGCGTAATGTTGATCATGGTTTCCTCCTCACGGCTTCGAAGCATAAATTTAGAATTCACAGATTTTCGTGAAAGCTCAACAGGAATCAAAAGAATTGGAGCAAACCTCGGAACGTCTTTATTTTTTGGTTCGTACCATTTTAAAAGTCCGATTCCCAAGTACAAAGTGCTTTTTCCGTTTTCTTCTTCAGCCAATTTTGAACTTCTGAAAAGATGAGTCAAGATTGTATCAAGATCGTCCTGATGATAATAAGTAAGGATTTTATTGTATTTAAATTCATCATTTGCCAACTGAAAAAGTGATTGCGATGAATGAAGCGGTTCGTGATACAAATTATATTTTCTCAGAACAGGCTGATTGTTATTGGGATGAATCGTGAACGCTTTTCCATCTGCTAAACTGTCTTCGAGCAAATTAACTTTATAATCGACCAGCTGCAGCATACTTTTGGTAAAACGCAGGTTGAGAAGATTATTTCTTAGTGAAAGATCGAGCAGTTTTCTCTCCCAGATTTTCTGTTTGGTGAGTTTGGAAGTGTCGGTCAGTTCAAGATCAGAATACAAAGTTCCCATTTCAAAATCGTCATCCAGATCATCATTATCTAATTGAGAATTTGTTTTTAAATCCTCAGTAAATGTATTTTCAGTTTTCAATAATGGGAGAGGAGAAACACCATTTGATCTCGCATTTTTTATATCAATTGACAAGATGAAATTATGAGAATCCATGATCTGTGTTTCGGCGCTGTTCATGGCTTGTTTAAATGAAAGACTGCTTCCTTTGCAGAGATGGGTAGATTCAATCAAAGCGATTTCTTTAATTCCGCTTGCAATTCTTTTTGAAATAGCGGCCTGATCAAAATTGACCATCACATCAAATCTCTGATCATCGAGCCACACACCGACGAAGGCGTGACCTTTTGTAATCAGGAGAATAGGATTGAGGCTAATCGCTTCGAGACAAGCTGCAAATAAAAGCGAAATGTCGATGCAGTTTCCGAACTTTGTTTCCAAAACCTGATCTACTAATCGAATTCTTTGTCCGGTTTCCTCGAAACTTGGCGGCATTGAGCTGTAAATCAATTCTAAATTCTGAATCGACTTATAAATAGCCGAAATCATCTGTAAAACACGTTCCTTATCTTTCGCCTGATACCCCTCAAAAGATGGATTCAAATTATTCTGCTCAAGAATTTTTATTGCATCTGTTTTAATTTTATAAATCAGTGAATTATTGGGAGTAATATATGAAGCCAGCAATTGTGGAAATATCTGCAAACCACCGAAATAATCAACAGGAAGAACTTCAATTGAAAAATTTTGCCTGAAAATTGACTCGTTGTTTTGAAAAACTTCAACCGTGATCGTATCTAAATCTTTTTCCGAAAGACTTTTGAGCAAGGCATTATCAAAAACAAAACTGAATAAAGAAATTTTGTACAGAGAATCTTTTTTCAGCTGGTCGATATAAATATTGTAAGTTTCAAATATTCCGAGTGAGGATGAAATTTGTAGGTTTAAATTCTCCAGATCTTCAGTCACTTCCCGGAAAGATATTTTTTCAAGGAAATTGTATTTATTTAAAACAAATGTATAGTTGATGTATGAATTATGCTGTATCTGTAGGTCGAAAGGAATAATCTGATTCATATTTGTTTTTTGTGAGGGGCAATCTCTTTTTCGGGAGATAATGCAATTTAGAAATAAAACAGATATTGACAAAACGGTTTAAGAATGAGTTGGTATATTTAAGATTTCTACATTCGATTTTTTTTCATATAATTGTCAAAGAATGAAAAGATTAACCAAATTTATAACGGCCACCGTTTTCAGTATTCTGTGTCAGCAAATGGGATTTGCTCAAAAAGTTTCTGCGACGCAAGAACCGATCAAACACAACATAGAAAACTGTGTTAATGAATTTGATTTGAGTAAGGCTATAAAAACAAAATCGGGTTATCAGTATTGGTTTGCCGACAAAAAGTTTACTGAAGAAAACACGTTAAAAATGAGTATTGTAGAACCGGGAAAATCTACACACGCACCACATCGTCATCCTGAAGAAGAATTTTTTTATATTTTGGAAGGAAAGGCTTCGTTTTATCTTGACGGTAAAACTGTCGAAGTTGGTCCGAATACGAGTTTATATTGTCCTCCAAATTCAGAGCATGGCATTAGCAATGCCGGAGATACAGATTTAAAATATTTGGTGATAAAAAAGGATTTGAGATAGTATTATTTATTTTTAATAATAAATTTTAGGCTAAATTTTTTAGTAAAGCTTTTAACGCATCCATCCTTCGATAATATAATTTTTTTGATTTATTTTATATTCCAAGTTATTATCCTGATGATACCAAAGTTCAATTCTCGCACCGTATTGATCTCCCCATGAACCTTCATAAATTGTAAATTCCCCTGTGTAGAAATTTTCGATTGGTTTTTCTACAGTTTTCATTCTTTCATTTATTCTATCCTCTGATAATCTGTCATTTGAAGTGATCTCATATGCTTTTATGAAGAAATATCCTGTTTCTTTAGGTTGGTGTCTAGTGTAAAAATTATAAATTCCGGGTTGAGAAATCGAAGCTAGTTTAAAATCGTTTTGTCTTAAATCACTTTCTGTCAATTCCTTTTCAATTGGAATTTCAAATTTTATATTTTTAGGAATTGTTTTATTGGCTCCATAAAAATCGGGTGGAGAAAATGTCATGTACACTGAAACGGAAAAAAACAAAAATGCAGTTATAATGACTTGAGGAGAAATTAGATACCACTTTTTGATGAGAATCTGAACAATTGAAGAAATAAGATTTCCTAGAATATTAATATAAAAAAGAATAATGGAAAGATCTATCAAATCATCTTTCTTTAGTAAAGTTCCCAAATTGAAAACAGCATAAGGAATTGCGTAGCCTATTATTGGAATCCACCATACTGAAAAATATTTTTTTATGTATTTCAATTATAATTACCTGAATGATTTAAAGTAATAAATAAAGTTTCAAACCTTTTCCAATTCTTCCAAAAACTGCTTCATTTCCACGGATTTCTGCGTTCCAATCAATAGTTTTTTCTGATCTTTAAAAACAATTTGAATACCTAGATTGCCCGAAATATTATAAGCTTTTCCTTTACCGAACATTCCAAATCTTAAACCCCATCCTCCATATTCAGTGATGGGAGAATATTCTCTGATGTAGACTTTTTGAATGTTTTTCCAGGGGAAATATTTAAACTGAAAATGGAATGGGAAAAGTCGAACTCTGATTCCTAAAATGTCAATTTTAGTTTCCAATTTAATTACAAAAATTAAGATCATGATTAAAATAGGAACAGCGATTGAAAAGATAAGTTCTGAAGCTGAAAAATAATCATGATTCTCAAACGAATTATAAATCGAATATGCCAAAACAAATATCAGCAAAGCCCAAATCCACCATTGTCTGAAACTTTGCTTTTCATAAAATGTATAATTCTCATTCATAAAAATTTAATTGAAAAATTAAAAATAAAGAAATTTGGAAAGAAAATTAATTATTTTCTTTTTAAGAAAGATTTAAGGTTAAAAAAACTAAAAATTTGCAGAATATTTCTATTTTTGATAAAATGACATTTCATGTTAATAGATAAAATTACAGTCAGAGGATTTAGTTGTGCAATCGTTTGCATGACTGCGAATGTGACGAATGCCCAGACTTCAGTTCAGGTAAAAAACACTCAGGATTTTGCAAGAAATGAAATCGTTTCTGTTTCAATTAGTCAGTTGAAGGCTTTTTTAGGGAAAAATAAAGCGGAAGATTTAAGAATTAAAGACGCTCAAAACCAATTTCTTCCAATTCAATGGATTGATTACGATGGTGATGGAAATAATGATGAATTGCTTTTTCAGGTAAATATCGATGCTAAAAAAACAAATTCTTACACGATTGTTGCAGATTTAAAAACTCCTGTACCTGAAAGTAAACTGACTACATATTCAAGATTGGTTCCTGAAAGAGCAGATGACTATACCTGGGAAAATGACAAAATTGCGTTTAGAGTTTACGGTCCGAAAGGTCAGGAAGAGGCTTTGGCAAAAGTAAAAGGAAGCACACTTTCAAGTGGTGTCGATATCTGGCTTAAAAGAACTGAAAAATCGGTCATCAACGAATGGTATAAAGGTTATCTGACTGATCCGATGTATTATCACAAAGACACGAGAGGTGAAGGTTACGATCCGTATCACGTGGGAGACAGTCGCGGAACAGGTGGAATCGGAATCTGGAAAGATGAGAAACTTCAGGTTTCCCAAAACTTTGTAACGTCGAAAACAATTGCTGAGGGTCCGTTGAGAACGGTTTTCGAATTGACATATAATCCTTGGAGTGAATTTGGAGTGAAGGAAACCAAAAGAATTTCTCTCGATTTAGGTTCGAATTTTTCTAAGTTTGAATCAACTTTTGAAACTGATAAACAAGTTCCCAATTATACGGTGGGAATTACTTTGCATAAAAATGAAGGTGAAAGCAAACTCAACGATAAAAATGGTTACTATCTGCATTGGGAGAAAATAGACGATGCTTTTGTCGGCGAAGGAATTGTTGTAAATCCGAAAATTGTCGAAAAATCCATAGCTTTCAAATCTGAGATTCCAGACCAAAGTAACTTACTGGTTGTAACGAAACCTCAGAAAAAACTAACCTATTACGCAGGATTTGCATGGCAGAAAAGCGGACAGATACAAACTCAAAATGATTGGGAAAAGATGCTTCAAAAGCAGGCGCAGATTATTGCCAATCCTTTAATAATTACTATTAAATAACTACATTTTAAATGATTAATTTAAAAATCACAATAGCATCATTTTGCTTAATAACAACAGCAATTTCGGCTCAGGTAAAAGATACTTTAGCGGAAAAAATGATGATATATCAACTTCCGAACGGCGGTTGGGGAAAACATAACAGCGACAAAAAAAATGTTGATTATACAAAAAAGATAGATCCGAAACTTTTAAAAATAATCAAAGCGAACGACAATGATCTTGCAACAATCGACAACAATGCAACGTCAAAAGAAATCAATGGGTTGATAAAAGCTTATAGCACAACAAAAAATCCCGCTTACTTAAAATCTGCAGAGAAAGGAATTCAGTATGTGCTTTCGATGCAGTATGGAAATGGTGGTTTTCCACAATATTTTCCCAATTCTGCAATCTACAGAAAGCAAGTGACTTTTAACGATAATGCAATGATCAATGTATTGACAATTTTGTACAATATATCTGAAGGAAAAGAAGGTTTTGATGCTGTAAATTCTCAATTGAAAGATAAGTCGAAAGTCGCTTTACAAAAAGGAATTGACTGTATTTTGAAAACTCAGATTACACAAAACGGGAAATTGTCAATCTGGGCAGATCAGTACAATGAAGTCACTTTAAAACCGGAAAAAGCCAGAGCTTTTGAGCCGATGTCATTGGCAACCGGAGAATCGGTAAATATTGTGAAATTTCTAATGATGCAACCTTTAACTCCGGAGATTGAAAAATCAATTAAATCTGCCATTCAATGGTTTAAAGAAAGCAAAATTGACGGTTATACATACAACGTTTCCAGAGATAGCGAAAAAGCAATCCGTACTTTAAGCAAAAAAGAAGGTTCAGCAGTTTGGGCGAGATTTTACGATATTCCAACCAATAAACCTGTTTTTGGAGACCGTGACGGAAGTGTGAAATTCAATTACGAAGAAGTTTCTGAAGAGCGAAGAATGGGCTACAGTTGGTACAATGAGGCCGGAACAAAATTAATTGAAGGTGACTTTCCAAAGTGGCTCAAGAAAAATAAAATTTCTCAATAAAATTAAAATCCTGATGTTTTTTGCATCAGGATTTTTTATGTGAATTTTGGTTAAGCGCAAAGATGTAAAGATTAAATTTAAACAGTTTTTAAGGCGCAAGAAAATTAAAGATTTTCAGCAAGTTGAAAGTAATAAAAGATTTTCATCAAGATTATAGTCGAAATTTTATCGGAGATGAAATCCTTGCGCCTTAAAACAGACTCAATGCAATTTTCATTGCGCCTTTGCGATTAACCAAAAAAAATAAAATTCATGTATTCGTGGCAAAAAACTACTTTAACCACTCCCAACGTTTTGCCCAATCCAGAAGAATGTCATTTTTCCATTTTGAGATTGTTTTTCCACCCTGAAATTTTCCTTCATACAATTTCGGATCAGACTGATCAGAAAACCACGTATTTCCTAATGGAATATCGGTAGGATTTTCCTTTCCTGGCCAAAGATTGACAATATTTAATTTCCCTTCATGACCGTTAAGTTCAGGAATTTCTGATACAAATTTGTAAGTCAAAACTTCTGCACCTTTCGGGACATATTTCAAAGCATAATTTCCGTCACCAAGATAAGAACCCGCCCATTTCTGAACATCTTTTTTGTGCATCGTTTCCATGTGAAAAGGTGTAGAGACAGGATTTTCCTTTAAAACAGGACCTTTAAAATGAAATTCAATTAACGAACAAAAAGCAATTTCTTCAGAACTTCCTTTGGCTCCGTCAACAATAACCTGCGCACTTCGGTTGATCTTTTCAAAACTTCCGCCCCAACTTTCTTCAGTGGGATCATTGGCGTTGCCATGCATCAGATAAAACAGGGTAGGACTGTCGCCCATTTTGATCTCGCCTTTATAATAATTTTTGAAATCTTTCCCCATCGCTCCATAGCCTTTGATGTATTGGTCATAATATTCAGTGCTTTTCAGAATCTTAGGATCATCATTTTTTGAGAAGAAAGCATAATAGGTCGAATTGGCTTCAATAAACCAAAGATCAGGAAAGTTTTTTGCGATATATGAATAAGAGTTGGCACTCCATTTTTTGTTGGGGCCGCCAATCCAGTAGATTTTAATCTTATTCTGAATATCCGGAGCATCGTGCAAAGCCTGAGCAACATCTTCCAATCCGCCCCAAACCAAAACCCAAAGCGGCTGAGCTGATTTTTTTCTGGCAGATTTAATAATCCATTCTGAACCTTCGGTAGGTTTGGAATATCCTTCGTAAGGCGCATTTCCACGCAATCCCTGTTTAGAAACGGAGCGCAGATATTTTGGAGTAGGAAAACCTGAACTGTGTTTTTTTAGTTTTGGAAGATCTTTCTCGTACAGACCAATCATTTTTAAAATTTCATCTTTACTTCCGTTTCCGAAAGACGGTGAAGAAACCAACCCTTCAATATTAAATTTATCCGCATACATCAGCAAATGGATCATCGACTGATTGTCATCGGGATCCGTTCCGCCAATGTCTGTGCTGATCAGGATTCTTGGTTTTAAATCCGAAGATTTTTGAGCTTTTAAGCTTGTGATGCCAAAAATTATCATTAAAAAGTAAATAGCTTTTTTCATAACTGAAATTAAATTTTAGTTGTAAGAAATATTATTCGAATCTCTCACTGATCCTACAGATTTTCACAGATTTTTTGCGTAAATATCTGTTAAAATGGGAGTCTACTTCACATCAAAAGTGTAAACCCTACCTTTTTCAGTTTTAAAATCATACATATCCGTTTCCGGAACTGCAAAACCTTTCGGTTCAGCTTTAGCTGATTTTAAGGGCGTTTTAATTACATCCACCTGATAATATTCGTTAGTATTTGTTCCTTTTGCGGAAGAGAAAGTGGTTTTGGATTTTAAATTTAGATTTTTCGCCACTCTGATTCTTGCATTTCCGCCTAAACTGGATTTTACAACTAATTTCGTTAGCTTAGAATTTTTCCAGTCGATATCAATTTCAAAACCACCTCTTGCTTTTAAGCCTTTCACAGAGCCGTTTGGCAAAGCATCGGGGAGTGCAGGCAACAGATAAATGTATCCATCATAACTTTGCAACAGCATTTCTGCAATTCCCGAAGTGCAGCCAAAATTACCATCGATTTGAAATGGCGGATGTGCATCCAATAGATTCGGATAGGTTCCTCCGGATTGGCCTTTATTTTCCATAGGAGCAGGAGTTAACTGATCTGAAATCAATTTAAAAGCACGGTTTCCGTCCAGTAATCTTGCCCACCAGTTTACTTTCCAGCCCATCGACCAGCCAGTGGATTTGTCGCCACGGTAGATCATCGAATTTTTTGCGGCTTCCGTTAAATCAGGATTTCTGAAAGGCGAAATTTGTCCCGAAGGAAATAATCCGTACAAATGAGAAATATGTCTGTGTTTATCATCTGTTCTGTCCATATCAGTCAGCCATTCCTGCAACTGACTGTGTTGCCCGATCTGCATGGGCGGAAGTTTAGACAAAGCCAATTTCACTTCTTTAGAAAGGCTTTGATCCTGATTTAAAATTTTTGAAGCATTGATAAAATTATTAAACACATCAAAAACCAACTGATTATCCATCGTGGTTCCCGCTGTGATACTGACATTTTTAAAATATTTATTTTCCGGCGACATCGATGGGGAAACCACCAGATATTTTTTTGAAGGATCCTGTTGGAGGACGTCCAAGTAAAACAGAGCACAACCTTTTAAAGCTTCATAATTTTTCTTTAGAAATTCTTTGTCTCCGGTGTATAAATAATGAGTCCAAACGTGTTGCGTCAGCCATGCTCCGCCCATAGGCCACATTCCGTAGAAACCGCCGTCAACGATTCCTGTGATTCGCCACAAATCGGTGTTGTGATGCATATTCCAGCCTCTTGCTTTGTACATTTCTTTAGCAGATTCCTGTCCGGTAACCGACAGATCCTGAATCATATCAAACAAAGGTTCGTGCATTTCGCTGAGGTTGGTATTTTCTGCCGGCCAGTAATTCATTTCTGTATTGATGTTCACAGTGTATTTGCTGTCCCAGGCAGGATTCAGCTGATAATTCCAGATTCCCTGCAGGTTTGCAGGCTGCGTTCCCTGTTGTGATGAGGAGATTAAGAGGTAACGGCCAAACTGAAAGTACAAAGCTACCAAATCCGGATCCTGTGAATTTCCAAATTCTTTAATTCTGATGTCCGTTGTTTTATTTGAATGTTCCGTTTTTCCTAAATCTAAACTTATCCGCTTAAAATATTTTTGATAGTTGGCGATATGAGCCTTTAACTCAGTATCATATTTTTTACTTAGAGCTTTACTTAAATATTCTGAAACTCTCACATCAGGATTTCCGGAAAGATCATTGTATTTTTTAAAATTGGTTGCAATTGAAACATAAATCACCACTTCATCGGCTCCTGAGATATGCAGCTGATCTTTTGTTGAGGTCAGTTTTCCGCCTTTTAAAACAGGAAATGCGACGGTTTTAAAATTAACTTTCCCGATCTTATTGTCTACCGAACCGCTCGTTCCATTGATAACCAGTTGATTTTTTTCTGTAAAAATAGAATTGATTTTGTGTGGAGTGGAGGCATTGATCTTGAAATTTAAACTTCCTTTTTTGCTCGAGGTCAGTTTAATCATAATCACGTTATCGGCAAAAGAAGAGAAGACTTCACGCTTAAAAGTTATGCCGTTTACTTCGTAAGAAACGGTGCTAACCGCTTTTTCAATATCTAAAGTCCGTTGGTAATTCGTAAAATTCTCATGGCCTTTAAAATCCAGAAACAAATCGCCCATCGTCTGGTACGGCATTCCATAGTTCAAATCTTTAGGAGCCTGTCTCGGATAGGTTTTGTTGGTTAAATCCTGTGCTTTTTCAAACTGACTTTCATTGATCAAACGACGGACTTTCTGAATGCTGTCGAATGTATTTTTCGGAACATTATTTCCAGGTTCTCCTGCCCAGATGGTTTCTTCATTCAACTGAAGATGCTCCTGCACTGCGCCACCGAAAACCATTGCGCCTAACCTTCCGTTTCCGATGGGTAAAGCTTCGTTCCAGTTTTCTGCGGGTTTACTGTAAGTTAATTTTAAATTTTGCTGAGCAAAAGTTGAGACAGAGATCAACGTTCCGCAAGCTAATAAGATTATTTTATGTTGAATCAGTTTTAGCATTTTAAAGATGTTTTAGTGAAATAAATTTTAAAATTTAAATGCAGATGTTTTTCTCAGTAGTTAAATACTCAGCGGTTACTTTGTCATTCCGTAGGAATCTAAACTGTTTTATTCCTGCATGTTGAGATTCCTACGGAATGACAAACGCGCTGTTAAAATCTGACGAACATATAATTTTGAGTAGAGCGAATGATACTAATATGTTTCAAGCTTCATCAGCGATTTATCGTAACCTTTGCTCCTTAAAACGTTTCACTTTTATTAAAAAATTTACGTTTAGATATTACCCATTACCCATCACTTATTATTCATATTGCCCAGCCAGTCCGCGCAAATTTTCTTCCAGTTATCCGTCAGTTCAGTTTTATTGGAAATTCCGATATTATGCTCACCTTCCGGGAAGATGAACATGGCTCCTTTTACTTTATTTTTAATCATCGCTTCGTAGTATAAAATTGAGTTGATAACGGGGACAGCATTATCATTTTGGGCATGAAATAAAATGGTTGGTGGAGTTTTTTCGGTCACACTATTCTGCATAGAATATTCTTTGATCTTTTCATCGGAAGCATTTTCTCCTAAAAGATTTACACGGCTTCCTTTATGAGCAAATTCGCCCAGATCAATTACTGGAGACACCAAGATTGCAAAATTGGGAACGGTTGGAATGCTTGTCCAATCTCCTTTCAATTCAGTATAATCGGTTGAGATATTGCTTACCATTGCTGCAAGATGTCCTCCCGCTGAAGTTCCTAAAACTCCGATTTGATCAGGTGAAATTCCATATTGAGCTGCATTCTTTCTGATTAGTTTTATTGCGGCCTGAATATCCTGCAACGGACCGGTTTCTCTCTGTTTTAAATCCGGAGACGTCGGTAAGCGGTAGTTTAAAACAAATGCTGAAATGCCTAAAGTGTTGAGCCATTTTGCGTAGGAATATCCACCCAGGTCATAGGTCAAATGTCTGTAACCACCGCCGGGAATAATGATAACAGCCATTTTTTTTCTTTCCTCTTTGGCGGGAAGAAAAGCGAACAGTTCAGCTTCCTGAATTTGGGTAATCCGGCCTTCTTTTTCTTCAATGATGTTTAATTTTAAGCCTTTGGAATTGGGCATTTCACCTTTCGGCCAGACGGTTATTTTTTGCTGGGCAGAAATTTGAATTCCAATAAAAATGCTGAGTATAAGGATGATGTTTTTCATTGTTATCAATTTTGTTTGTGTCGGTTAATTGCAAAGCGCAACACTTCGACACGCTCAGTGTGACAATGTATAAATTATGCATGAAAATTTTTTAAGCATTTTAAAATTACTTATTATACATTACTCATTACCAATACTAAAAAGCCAATCTGCACACAGTTTTTTCCAGTTTTCGTTCATTGGATCTTTATCAGTGACAAAAAAACGGTGGCCACCTTTCGGGAAAATAAACATTGCACCTTTCACCTTGTTTTTCGTCATCGCCTTGAAATACAAAATGCTGTTCATCGGCGGAACGGCTGTATCATCCTGATTGTGAAACAAAATTGTTGGAGGTGTTTTATCGGTCACCAGATTCTGCATGGAAAATTCCTTAATTTTTTCCGGAGAAGCGTTTTCGCCCAGCAAACTGTTGCGGCTTCCTTTGTGAGCATATTCGCCCAGATCAATGACCGGACAAAAAAGAATGGCAAAGTTTGGAATGCTCGAAATCGTTGACCAATCGCCTTTTAATTCTGTGTAATCTTTAGAAATATTGCTCGCCATTGTCGCCAGATGTCCGCCTGCTGAGGTTCCCACAACGCCCACCTGATCGGGTGAAATTCCATATTGTTCAGCATTTTTTCTGATATATTTTATGGAAGCCTGAATATCCTGTAACGGAGCAATTTCTCTTCGGATAAGATCTGGAGAAGTTGGAAGTCGGTAATTTAAAACAAAAGCAGAAATCCCAAGTGTATTCAACCATTTTGCAATCTGAAAACCGCCTTCATTGTAAGTCAGTTTGTAATATCCGCCACCGGGAATTATGATGACAGCCATTTTTTTTCTGTCTGCTTTCGGAGGTAGAAAAGCAAAAAGTTCAGTTTCAGGATTCTGGGTGATTGTTCCTTCTTTTTTCTCTTCAATATTTAATTTTAAGCCTTTGGAATTTGGCATTTGTCCTTTTGGCCAAACCACGATTTTTTCCTGAGCGGAAAGGCTAATACTGAAAAAAAAGAGAAAGGAAATCAGGATGAGATTTTTCATTTTATTTGCGATTTGGTATCAGTGAAAAATGAAATAATGTATTTAATTTATTGTAAAAAATCTTCTCTGAAAGGTGTGAAAGAATCAATAAGCTGACCTGCTTCCAAACATTTTACGCCGTGAAAAATATTCGGTTGGGCAAAAAATCCGTCACCTTGTTTCAAAATTTTTGTCTTACCGTCAACCGTAACTTCAAACTGTCCTGAAGCAACGTATGTAATTTGAGAATGAAAATGCTTATGCAAAGATCCGATCGCATCTTTCTCAAATTTAACGATGACCATCATGACCTGAGAATTGTATCCCACGAATTGCCTTGAAACACCGTTTCCTAAATCTTCCCAGTCGGAATTGCCGTCGAAAAATGGTTCTTTTTTGAAATTCATTTTTTGTTTTAATTTAGCTTTAATTAAACTTATATACACACTTTGTCATTCCGTAGGAATCTCGACTAACTAAAATCAAGATTCAAAGTTTAGATTCCTGTGGAATGACAAACTAAGTGTTGATTTTCTCTCGCAGATTTTCCAGACTGAACAGATCATTTTTGTATTAAATCTGTTAAAATCTGTGCGATCTGTGGGACATTATTTAATATATTTTTCCAAACCTGTCTTTAAGTTCTTTAAAGACTTTGTAGCCAGTTTTGCAACCGTTTCTGCACCCAATTTTGAGAGATGCGTGTCATCGGCTTTATCTTTTTCATAATAGGCATTTTCACCTGCTTTAAAGTATAAATGCAATAGTTTTGATTTTTCAGGACCTGCAGCAATTTCCATTTGTTCGGTTAGCAATTGCATGTCTACAAAAGCAACTTTCATGTCATCAGCAACCATTCTTACCACCAAAGGATAATCCGTGTGCGTGTCGATTAAAACACCGTTTTCGTTAAAATTTCTTCTGGTTATAGAAGTCATCAAAATTGGTGTAGCACCTTTAGCACGAGTCTCGTTCACATATCTTTCAAGATTCGCTCTGTACTGCGTATGAGGATTGGTAAATTTGGTAGAATCTTTCAGTTTCTGATCATTATGGCCGAACTGAATCACTACAAAATCTCCTTTTTTCAATTGTTTTTCCACTTTATCCCATCTTCCTTCACTTCGGAAACTTTTTGAGCTTCGTCCGTTCATTGCGTGGTTTTGTAATTCAATTCCTGTTGTCAAAAATTGTGGCAAAACCTGTCCCCATCCGTGTTCCGGATTTTTATCGGGATTGTCTTTGTTTGACATGGTTGAGTCGCCGATTAAAAATAAGGTTGGTTTTTTCTGTGCAAATGTGATTACTGAAATTACGATGCTTAGAATTAAAAGTATTTTTTTCATTTTAATTTTTATTTAATGTGTAAAATTTTAAACCGCAAAAGAATCAAAAGAAATGATTAAAAATAAGACTGTCAAAAGTTTGCAAAATGTAAAAGTTTCATTTTGCAAACTTTTGATGATCTATCATTCTCGACCGTCTTTTGTTTCTTTTGCGGTAAAATATCTTTTCATTGTATGGTTTTATTATTGTGAAATGCTTCGACAGGCTCAGCATGACATCGCTAATACTAACTGTTATATTTAAATGGCTTTGAGATTGCTCATTACCAATTACTTATTAAGCATATCCGGATTCCAGTCTCCGAAAATGTTTTTGATGGTGTATTTTTTTGATTCTTTTTTTGTCAGTTGATGCGACCATGGTACACGGTTTTCGGTTTTTCCGCCTTCGCCTTTACTTTTGTATTCTGCGTAGTATGCGGTTTTGTCTTTGTCCGGGAACATTTTGTCGCCTTTCCAAGGGTTCCAGCCTTCAGGAAGGATGTGGTTGCCCATTTCGGTATTGATGAAAACGGTTCTTGCATAAGATCTCCAAGGTCTTCCGAGGAAAACTTTTGTGATTCCTTCTTTTGCAATCAATTTGCAGTCGAAGAAAACATAGCCAAAACTTTTTGACTGATCCGTTGATGCCGCTGTGATGTAAGAATTGGCTAAACTTTTTATCGTACAGTTTTTAAAAATAACCGTTGCAGAACCGAATAGAAAATCAGTTGTTCCTTCAATATAGCAGTTTTCATAATATTGTCTGCTGTGATTTCCGCCTGTATAAACCGTGTCCTGACAACCTAAAATTTTAGAATCTTTGATGATAAAACGGTCACCTTCTACATGAAGTGCAACTGCCTGTCCTTGGTTGCAGGATGCATTCTGAATGGTAAGATTTAAAATTTTAATATCATCCGACATTACTAAAAGTGTGTACGAATTGAAAGTCGTCATTTTTTCATTCAAAGCATCCAGTTTTCCTGAATAATCATCGTTGGAAATGATCGTATTTTCCTTACTGTCGCCCTGTAAAGTGATTTTATGTTTTGAAGATGGAATGACGATCTTCTCATTGTACGTTCCAGCTTTTATTTTAACCAAAGCTTCACCCGGACCGAGATCTCGAATCGATGTAATTGCTTTTTGAATAGAAGTGAATTGTCCGCTTCCGTCTTGTGCTACCGTAATAGTAATGTATGGATTGCTTTGTGCAAGTACAGAATTGGTTACTGAAAAGAGAAGTATCAAAAATATTTTTTTCATAAATACATTTTATGATTGATTCTTAATTTTTTAAATGCAAAGGTTATATTTAAATCTTATACTTAAAGAATTTGAACAAGTTGCTTGAAGTTTAAACATTATTAATTCTTAATTTTTTAACGCAAAGATTTTTTTTTGCTATATATTTTAAGGAGCAGAGGATGCGAACAAAGTCGCTTAAGCCTGAAAATAATCGTGAGCTTAAAATCAATTTATTGATTATTCTTTGCTCTTTAAACGTTTTCAATCAAATTAAATCTTTGCGTTTTAATTTTGCCTAAACTTAAACTTAAACTTAAACTTAAACCTAAACCTAAACCTAAAACTTACTTCAAATATTTATCTAAAAACTGAAGCGTCAAATCCAAAGTTTCTGTAAACCAAGGTTCTGCAGACCAAAAGGAATGTGGTGTATCTTTAATTTCATGAACCTCTGTTGGAGTATTAAAACTTTTCAGTTTTTTCATCATATCGTCTCTTCCCGCATGAAAACGAGGCTGAGAACTGTTGATGAAAATTGTCGGAGGTGTATTTTTATCAACAAATTCTAAAGGTGAAGCATCTTTCCAGATTTCAGGATTGTCTTTTTGAGCATAACCAAGCCAAAAAGCGTCGTAAGTTCCTTCTTTTCCGGATTCTTCATGAATAAATGACACAACACCGTCAATATTAACGATGGTTTTTATTTTACCTTTAGATTTTACGCCAACCAATGTTGCAATCTGTGCTCCGGCTGATTCTCCCAAAATTCCGATTTTTTTTGTGTTTAAATAATACTTTTTTTTGTTTTTCTTCAAATATTCAATAGCATTATTCACATCATCAATCGCCGCGGGATATTTTGCGACTTCGCTCAGACGGTAACCAACTGCAATGGCAACATAACCTTTGGCTGCCAATTCCTGAGCCATATATTTTTCATTTTCCTTGCTTCCCGAAATCCAGCCGCCACCGTGAATCAAAGCGATTCCCGGATGTTTTGTGGATTTGTCGAGAGGGTAGTAGATGTCTGCTTTCAGGGAAAGTCCGTTGATGTTGGCATATTCTACATCCTTATCAATTCCTATATTTACAGGAACCGGTCTGTTCAAAGGCGTGATGAACGGATGTTTCTTTTTTAGTTTTTCATACGTTGCTTCATTTGTATAAGGAGTACCAGTATTCGGTTTTGTCTGACCGAATACTGATGTAACTCCTACAAAAAAAACAAAAAGAAAATATAGTTTGTGAAAACTCATTTTTAAAATAATATTTGGTGTCTAATTAACTTTAAAACTTAAAATTTGACCACAAAAGGCACAAAAGTTTTAACACATTAGAAAATTTTAAGTCTACAAGTTTGAAAATATGAAGAACACATAAGTTTAAAAATCAGAGATTTTTCTTTTACCTTATATCCAAAACTCATATCTAAATTTACTTTACTGCATTTTTTGCAATCTCTTTCGAAACCTGCAATTGCTCTCCAGTTACATTTTTTGGTAATTTAACAGCTGAAGTTTTGCTTCCTAAAACTTTAATTGTCGGTTTTTGAGAAGCTTCCAACTGAAGAGTAGATAGGTCTACGTTTTTACTGTTGTAAACAATTGCTCCTGTTCCTTCGCTGTATTTCAATTTTACGTTTTTCAAAACAATTCCGTCTGCATCTACGATGGTTAATGCTTTTTTGGTGTCAAACTGAGAATCTTCAATCACGATGTTTTTAATATTCATTTCAGCTAAACCATTGATGGCAACTGCTTCATAAGAATTAACCGCATTGATGTTTTTAAAATAAATATTTCTGAAAATCGGCGTTTTTTCTGTTACAGGAAATACTTTTTCAGGAACCTTATTTCCTTCTGCATTTTGCCCGTCTTCCAAAACCGGAGAAGCCCCTTCATAGAACATATTAAACCCAATAGTTTGAGTCGGAATGTTGATCATATCAATGTTTTTGACATAAATATTTTCAACAACACCACCTCTTCCACGGGTTGTTTTGAAACGGAGACCAATATCGGTTCCAATAAAAGTACAGTCTGAAACGTGAATATTTCTCGCACCTCCCGACATTTCACTTCCAATAACGAAACCTCCGTGACCATGATATACAACATTGTTTTTAATGATCACATTTTCAGTTGGCATGTTTCTTTTTCTACCATCTTCATCTTTACCTGATTTAATACAGATTGCGTCATCACCTACGTCAAAAGTATTGTCGTAGATCAAAACATTTTTACATGATTCTAAATCTACGCCGTCACCGTTCTGAGAATACCAAGGATTTCTAACCGTAAGATTTTTAAGGATAATATTTGAAGACATCAATGGGTGAAGGTTCCACGCTGGAGAGTTCTGGAAGGTTGGTCCATCCAAAAGAACTTTATCGCAACCTACGATACTTACCATTACCGGACGAAGGAAATCTTTTACAGATTCCAGTTCAGATTTGTTGATTTTATCGGGAACATTAAAACTTGAGCTGCTTTCAAATCCTTTTTTATAACTTTCTGAAGGATACCATGTTTTACCATCAGCAGAAACAATTCCACCTGAAGAAACAAATTTTTTCCATTCAGTTTCAGACAGTTTTCCTTTTTTTACAGCTCTCCATGCATCACCATTTCCGTCGATTACGCCTTTTCCTGTAATCGCAATATTTGTAGCATTTCTTGCAGAAATTGGAGATTGGCAACGGATGGTATTCAGACCTTCAAAACTCACATCAACCAAAGGATAATCACTTTTATCTTTGCTGAACGTAATAAATGCACCGTCTTCGATATGAAGATTGATGTTGCTTTGCAAAACGATGGGTCCTGTTAACCAAAGTCCTCTTGGAACCACCAGTTTACCGCCACCTTTTTTCACCAAAGCGTCGATTGCCTTTTTGAAAGCTTCTGTATTTTTCACACTTCCCCCTGCAACACCACCGAAATCTTTGATCGATACGGTATTTGCTGAGAAAGATGTTTCTGCCACTTTAGGCATTTTAAACTCAATTCCTTTATAAATATCTGTATTCTGAGCGTAGAACTGTCCCGAAAACATCATTGCCGCGACAAGACCTATTATTTTGAATGACTTCTTCATTATTTCTTTATTATTTAGTTTTAATTATATTTTTAAATTCTGTGAACACCATCTGTGCCACCACTTTTGCTCCTTCCGGCTGAAAATGGGTGTTGTCTTTATTGCCTTTCGGATATGCTTCATAAACGCCTTCCGGAAGATTCATAAAGTAATGACTGCTCACATAATCCTGACCTTTTTTGGTGAAAAAATCCATAGATATTTTGTTTAAATCGATATGCGGAACATTCATTTCCTTAGCAATATCGATTGGAGCCTGCCAATATTCACCATGTACATTTTCCAGTTTCCCATCTTTCCATGGGAAGTTTCTTGCAACCGGAGTGATGATAATGGGTTTGCCGCCTTTCTGAATGGTTTGGGTTACGAATAATCTTAAAAATTCTTTGTACCCTTCGATATTTACGTAGCGTTCTGTATGTTTTTCTGAACCGTCGTTGTGACCGAACTGCATCATCACGTAATCGCCGGGTTTTAAATTTTCATACACATATCTCCATCTTCCTTCCTGAAAAAATGTTCTTGTGCTTCTTCCGCCGTGCGCTCTATCAATGATTTTTACCGAATCTTTTAATGACATCAAACCTTTCAAACTGTCTTTCACAAAAAACGGCTGAAAAACCTGTCCCCATCCTGTAACGGGATAACGAACCTTCATATAATCTTTGCCAGGCTCATAATTTCCTGTGTAATCAGCCATTGTAGAATCGCCAATGAGGAAAATATGGGTGACTTTTTTATCAGATTTAGTTTTAGCAACGGCATTTCGCGACTGACATGACGACAGAAGAAATGCGGCAACTAAAAATAAAATGATATGATTAAATGTTTTGTTCATTATTGAAATTATCAAGCACGAATTTTCTAAACTTTTGATTTCATAAACCTAACGGGTTTTGAAAACCCGTTAGGTTTAGTAGCCTTTTTTTCTCTGCAGACTCAGCAAATCAGACAGATTTTTCTTTAATATTCATCTGTTAAAATCCTTGAAATCTGTGGGAAATTTAATCTTTTGTAATTCTAAAATATTCAAAATCTGCGTATCCACCGCGGTTTGCTTTCTGCGTACTTACAGAATATAACCCGACTTTGGCACCAATCCATTTTCCTGGTTTTGCCTGAAACGGTTCGCCCACTTTAATGAAATTCTTTCCGTTTTCGCTGTAACTGAAGGTGCAAATTCCGTTTGGTTCGCTGACGTATACTTTGAAATACGCTTCGTTTCCTTTTAATTTGGTTTCAAATAAAACTTTTTCCTCGCCACCTTTTTCAGCCTTTTCAGCTTTTCTCAACTGAACATAATATCCATCGGTTTTATTGGTGATTACAAGCGATGCGTGATCCATTCCCATGACCAAAAGTCCCGCAGTTTTTCCTTCCTTGGCATCTTCGGGAGTCAACTTAACTTTAGTTGACGCTACAAAATTCGGAGCCGGAAATTTTTGAGTTAAAAGATTCGGAACATTCCAAAGGTTTTTATCGTTTTCGCCCATTTTCATGGAGAATAGTCTCAGGAATTTCTGTCCGGGCAGTTTGGATGACCAAACGATGTTTTCGTTCGCGCTCCATTGCCACTGCAGACCTAATTTTTCACCATCAAACTCATCCGTTTCCGCTGGAGTTACGACAGGATAAGTTTTCCCGACGTTTGGTTTTTTATATGTTAAAACCGGTTCACCGATTCCGTTTTTATCGTTGTCGATTCCAATTACAGGCCAGTCTTTTTCCCATTTCATCGGCTGCAAATGCACTATTCTTCCTCCCGCATCGACATCCTGAAAATGGTAGAACCAGTCTTCACCTGAAGGGGTATCCACCCAAGCTCCCTGATGCGGACCGTTTATTTTTGTTTTGCCCTGTTCGAGAACAATTTTCTCTTCGTAGGGGCCGTATATATTTTTTGATCTTAAAACCAACTGCCAACCTGTAGCCACACCACCCGCCGGAGCGAAAACGTAGTAATAGCCGTTTCTTTTATACATTTTTGGACCTTCAACCGTTGGATGAGCGTCGTGACCGTCGAAAATATGAACGCCTTTATCCAAAACTTTTGTTCCTTCAGGATTCATTTTGTTTAAAGACAAAATACTTTTTACACCGGCTCGGCTTCCTGCCCAACCATGAACCAAATAGGCCTGTCCGTCTTCATCCCAGAACGGGCAGGAATCGATTAAACCTTTTCCTTCCATGACCAAAACGGGTTCGTCCCATTTTCCAAGAGGATCTTTGGTTTTTACCATATAAATTCCGAAATCCGGGTCGCCCCAGTAAATGTAGAATTCCCCTTTGTGGAAACGGATACTTGGTGCCCAAACCGCATCACCTCTTCTCGGAACAGCGAAATGTTCTTTCGGTAAAACATCCTGAATTGCATAGTTCACCAATTTCCAGTTGACCATATCTTTTGAATGAAGAATAGGCAATCCCGGAGCTTCGTTGAAACTTGAAGCGGTCATATAATAATCATCGCCAACGCGCGTAACGTCTGGATCTGAATAATCTGCGTATAAGATCGGGTTTCTGAAATTTTTTCCCTGATCGGCAGTCCAGACTTCTGAAACGTAGGGTTTTTCCTGTGCATTTAAGTATGTTGATGCAATGGAAAATGCGGTGACTGAAAGTATATTTAAAATTTTGTTTGTCATAAAATCAGATTTTTGATCTGTTTAGATTTTTAATCCCGAAATTTTGGGACAAAGATTTTTTTAAAGTTGCTCTGCATACTTTTAGTTCGCAAAAGCGTTCTGCTTAGCAAAGGCTTTATGTTTTTAAAATAATATTTTAACCATTAAGTTTTTATTAAGAAGTTTAGAAAAATTAAGCTGAGCTTCGCTTTAAGCAAGTAGCTTAATAAAATCTCAGATTTAAGCCTTAATAAATCTTAACTTCTTAAATCTCCTTAATGGTTTAATGGTTTTAAAAATTATTTTTCAAATTCCAAACTCGCCAAAATAAATGGTCCCGTTCCTTTTCCGTCATTTGAACGGATCTCTTCATTGACGTAATATTCGTAAGAACCGTCTCTGTAAGGTTTTCCTCCCAGACCGGCAACGGCACAACATTTATTTAAATTTACAACACCATTTTCATCAACTGTAATCAGATTTTTGATAATTCCGTCGTAGCCTTTTTTAGCGGCAGCTTTGTATGATTTTGGCAGGTATCCTTTGTTCACAGATTTAATCATTGTGTAGACAAACATCGCTGAAGCAGTCGCTTCTTCATAATTTTTGTTTGCCAATGGCTTATCTAAAACCTGATACCAAAGTCCGGATTTTTTATCCTGATATTTGATAACAGCGTCAGAATAAGATTTGATGTAAGAAATAATTCTCTCTCTTCCCGGATGGTCTTTCGGTAAATAATCTAAAACGTCTACCATTGCCATTCCGTACCAACCCATTGCTCTTCCCCAGAAATTTGGTGAAAGTCCGGTTTGTTTGTCTGCCCATGCCTGTTCTTTACTTTCATCCCAGGCGTGATACAGCAATCCAGTTTTTTTGTCTAAAAGATTTTTCTGAACAGAGTCGAACTGCATTACGATATCATCATATGCTTTTGCTGCATCTGCACCTTTTGTGAAATCTTTCGTATAATGCGTGTAGAAAGGCATTCCCATGTACAAACCATCTAACCAAACCTGATAAGGATAGATTTTTTTGTGCCAGAAAGAACCTTCATTTGTTCTTGGCTGTCCGTCGATTTGTAAACGAAGGGTTTGAAGCGCTTTCAGGTATTTGTCTTTTTTCTCTTTTTCGTAAAGATAAAGCAATACGTTTCCACTGTTCAGCATGTCGATGTTGTACTTGTCAAGGTCGTAGGTTACGATGGTACCGTCGTCCTTGATCAAAGTTTCGCCGAAACCGCTGATGTAGTCGTAGTATTCTTTTTTACCTGTTTTGATGTAAAGCTGCTCAGCTCCATCCAACACAATTGCTGATGGATACGTCCATTTCGGGCTTTTGCTGAAATCGAGCATCCAAGCTTCAGGGAATCTCTGCATTTCAGAAAGCATCATTCTTTCAGACCATTTCAGGTTGGTAGGAACTACTTTTCCTGATTTTGCAGTTTGAGTTGTCGCTTTTGCAGCCGTAGCCGTTTTTGTCTGTGCACAGGCAAGGAACATTCCCGAACCTAAAACCGCAACAGCGTATATTTTTAATTTTTGATTAATAAAACTCATTGTAAGTCAATTTTAAAGTTGATTGTTATTATCTAAAATTTCTAATTTTTTATCTAAATCTCTGTAGAATTCTTCTTCCGTTTTTATTCCGTTTGGTTCCTGAGACCAGGCTCCCATAAAGTAATACGAAACATTTTTGTTCTTTTTGAAAACCACCACGTGGGTCGATTTCGTTTTTACAATTTTATCTAAATTTCCGATAGGGTAGAAGATCACCATTCCCAGATTATCTTCTTTTTTAGCCAAAGTCTGCGTTCCGTATGTTGCAATGTAGCCCCATTTTTTGTTTTTACTGACCGCCTCTTTCATGGGAATATCTTTAAAAGCGACAATTCCGGTACATAATCCTGAAATTGTTTCATTTAAATTTAAATCAACCTTCACAAAACGGTCTCTGTTGAAAATTGTCAGCTTCGACTGAAGGTCAACTGCTTTTCCCCATGTTTTCCAGCCTTTGTAATCTATGGTTGCGAAGGATTTATCGCTTTCGTTAACAGCTTTTGCAGTGGTGGTTTTTACCGTTTTAAAAGTTTCGACAAAATCATTCTGATCATCATATCTACCGTAAGAACCGACTCCGATGGTACGGCCTGATTTCAAAATATCCTGTCCCCAAGGTGCGTCGTGATGATAGGTTTCAAAGCCGTCCTGTCCGACTTCCGGCAACACCAGAGTATTCACTTTTTTTCCGAAAATATCTGTGGCATTTCTCCAGTCAAGGTATAATCTGTAACCGATCTGATTGTTTTCTAAACCGATTCCTTCGTATCTTATGTAGTAAGAATGGTCGGTATGTTCGGTTGGAAGTTGCAGTTCGTTGATGTTTTTAAAGGCTCCGCCGATGTACTCGTTGCCCTGCCATTTTCCGCCGTCTTTTATTGATAATTCTGCGTAGGAAAAAGGAGCTTTCGGGCTTTTGCGGATTTTCTCAATCACATTTTTCTGTGCGAACGATGAACCGCCAGCGAAAATTGCTCCTCCTAATAGTATTTTGAATAGGTTTGATTTTATCTGTACTGACATATTTTTTATTTTAGATAACCTTAAAGTCTGAAAGTTCAGTGACTACCGTTGATTTTCGGTTATTTTTTTCACGAGGTCATTCATATACACCTCAATATTATCATAGTTTTTATCTAAATCTTTTCCGTTGGCATTGGCCGTTTTCGGATCAAGATTATTTTTGATTTCCCAATCATCGGGCATTCCGTCGTTGTCTGAATCAAGAGGAGTTTTTCCTGGTTTTAAAACAGGGAATCCACCAACATCTTCCTGAGAATCGATGATTCCGTTGTCACTTCCAAGCGACCCCTTGTGAGAGAAAGTTCCTTTTTTCACATGTTCCAAAACCCGTAAATCTACAGCATCTCTCACCAAACTTGCGCCTCCAATTTTTAATATTTTTTCGTAGGCCTCCTTTGGAGATTCAGTTTTCACATTATTCTGAATATCGTGTGGCTGATTTATTTTAATTGAGTTTTTATCAGCATCTGTCAACTTATACGCAGGTTTCATTTGATTAAAAACTCCCAAATTCCAGTTGTCTGCAGTAACTTCCGGGCTTCCTTCCACAACATTTCCATTGATGTAGTATTTGCCCCAAATGTTGTAAACCTCAGTGCCCGCTTTTTCATTTTTATCAATTGCTCCAATTCTTTTATTCGTCATTGTCGCAGGACCAGGTTTGTAATAATTGTTGACCATATTCACATTCATTCCTTCACCTCCGTAGACATTATTGTGCCCCCAATTGTAAATGACATTATTTCTGAAATCGGTCAGATCGGTCAGCGCAAATTTACTTCCCGCATATTCTCCCAGTCTCGGATTTCTGCTGTCGTGGTTTGCATAAATATTATGATGAAAAGATGCGAATTTTCCACCGGCAATTCCGCCGTATCCGTGAGCGCCTTTCTGGTGGGCAGAGTTTCTAAGGCTTTCTGTAATCACACACCACTGAAGCGTCGTATTTTCGTTGACGTAGATTGAAACCGTTTCGTCTGTTGACCAGCTCATCGAACAGTGATCAACGATTAAATTTTTTATAAATCTTGCGCCTAAAGCATCACCTTCATACTTTTTTTTATCACCCATTCTGAAACGCATATAACGGATGATCACATTGTCTGCTGCCACAAAAGTTTCGTAGTTGGCAACGGTAATTCCGTCTCCGGGAGCGGTTTGTCCGGCAATCGTAACGTCGCCTTCTTTTATTCTTAATGGGGATTCAAGGGAAATCTTTCCGGCAGTTCTGAAAACAATATATCTCGGACCTTTTTGTTCTAAAGCGTGTCTTAACGTACCTTCCGAACCGTCATCTGTCAGTTTAGTAATGAATAAAACCTTTCCACCACGTCCGCCGGTTGTAAATCTTCCAAAACCTTCAGCACCGGGGAAACTGATCAGCTTTCCTGAAACCACTGTTTCGGAATTGACTGACGTTTTTACCTGACTGGTGCAGCTTTGTAATGATAAAATTCCCAAAAGGAAGAGTGAAGAAAAAGCGTATTTCATTGAAAACTTTTTGAGATTATTGAGCGGCTTTTTTGTAGTTCCAGTTGTCTTTTCCGGACAGAATATTTTTGGCAGTATATTTTTTACTTTCTTCTTTTGTCAGCTGATGAGACCACGAAACTCTTTTTTCAGTAGCTGCTCCAATACCTTTAGAGTTGTATTCTCCATAAAAAGTTGTCTTTTCAGCATCGACTTTTCCCCAATTGTGCCAACCTTCAAGTCTTATTGTGGAATCGATTGCACAGTTAATGTAAACAGTCTTCGCAAAAGGTCTCCAAGGTCTTCCCAAATATACAGAATTTGCCGATGCATCTCCTGTTAAATTACAGTTAATAAATACATAACCAAACTCACTTCCTTCCGGAGTTGAAGCTGCAGTTACATATGATGCATTTTTTTTAGAGTAAATTGTACAGTTTTCAAAAACCGCAGTTCCGGCTCCGAAAATATAGTCGGTCGTTCCTTCGATGTAGCAGTTTTTAAAATAGTTTCTGGAAACTTTAGATTTATTCGGATTGTCCTGTGCACCTTTGGTATAAAGTGTATCCTGAAATCCTAAGAATTTACAGTTTTCAAAAGCAATTCTGTCACCTGTCGTTAAAACTGCAACGGCTTGTCCAACTGGTCCTGCATCGTTTTGAAATGTAATATTTTTAGCTGAAAAATCGTCAGAGAAAATAAAAATGCTTGATGAACCTGTGGTTCCGATGTTTTTACCTTCAGCGTTCTGCTTTGAAGCATGATCACCGTACACTAAAATAGTATTTTCTGCATTTTCACCAATAAGAGTGATAGGGCTTTTTGAAGCATCTACTGTAATTTTTTCTCTGTAAGTTCCTGGTTTTACAATAATTTTTGTTCTTACCGTTTTTCCTTCTTCAACAGAATTTATTGCCTCTTGAATGGTAGTGAAATTACCTTTTCCGTCTTTCGAAACTACGATGGTTTTAACCTCATTAATCTTGAAAGAAAGAAGACTGATTACAACTACTGAAAATAGGGTTAAGAAGTTTAGTTTTTTGTAAAAATTTGAAATCTTCATAGATTTTAATTTTCATTAGGAAAATACAGACTTTACCCCAATGAAGGAGAAAGTCTGTATTAAAATTAATATGAATGTATCTTGATTCTAGTAACCGTAATCTTGAGTAAGATTGTAGTTATTTTGAATATATTCGAAATAGATAGGCAATAATTCTCTCTTATTTGCCTGGAAATATTGTGCATATCCTGCGGAAGGATCATTTACATATGTTGCAGTAATTCCTGATCTCCAAGCAATTGATTTGTAACCTGCAGGAGTCGTTGCAGACTGATTAGGAAGGTAAAATACCTGAGTTTTGTCTGTTCCTGTTGTATAAACGTCGATTGCAGCGATGTTTTGCTGAGCCGTTTTTGTAGGATCATAAACTGAAGCTTTATAGTAAATATTCATTGGTACATTTGCATAAGCTCCTACACCGTTGATAAAATCAGTCAGTTTTTGTTTAGTTTCAGTAATTTTTGAGGCTAATAAATTCCAACGGATCAAATCGTATTTTCTCATTCCTTCAGAACCTAATTCCAACAATCTTTCTTTCACAACTGCATTAAAGAATCCTACTTTGTCAGAAGGAATCGTTCCTACCTGTCCAAGATTTCCTGTATAAGCTCTGTTTCTTACTGCTAATAATGCATTTTTCGCTTCCTGTGAAGGAGCTCCGTGAATTTCGTTATCAGCTTCAGCAAACATTAACATTACATCAGAAAGACGGATTAAAGGCCAGTCAACCGCAAGTGTTTGAGAAGGTCCTGTAATACTTGTCCAAGATTTTCTGTATTTAGCATCTGTCCATGCGTTTGAAGCAGCCAATTCAGCCTGATTTGTTGCGTTAATTGTGAAGATACCTACGTTCATATCTCTTCTCAAGTCATATTTTGTAAACTCATAGAAGTAAGTTGGCAATGCATTGATACCACCACCACCTTTCCAGTTGGAATTGTCATGATGTTTAAGACCGTTGTAATATCCGATTTTAGAGTCTGTTCTAACACCGCCACCAAATGCTCCAACTGAGAAAATAACTTCATTGGTTGCATCTTGTGCATTTGTATGTAAAGCTCTGAATACATTTTCGTAGCTCGGATTTAAGCTATGTTCTCCTGTATGATTCATGATATCTTTACACTCGTCTAAAGCGATCTGATAATATTTTTGAGGATTTGATCCCTGAGCCATAATCTGTGGACTTCTTCTTAAAGAATATCCAGCTCTTGCCAAAGCAATTCTTGCTCTAAGACCTTTTACGGCACCCTTAGAAATTCTGTTGCTAGTAGTTCCGCCTTCTGATCTCCAAGGTACTAAAGTTGCAGCTTTTTCAAGATCATTTATCATTTGATCATAAATAATATCTCTATCTGTTTTTGGCTGGTTTTGCTCTGCTACATCAGAAGCAGGAACAAGGTAAAAAGGTACGTCTCCCCAGTTTCTGATAAGCTCGTAATAATATTGTGCTCTAAGCGTTAAAGCTTCGCCCAAATATCTGTCCATCAGTTTTTTATCATCCGCAGTTCCACTTTGCATCACAGGCGATAAAGGAATGTTTTTGATAACTAGATTTGCACGCTCAATTCCTGTATATAGTTTTGAGAAAGGACCGTTAAGTTCTGTATTTGTAGTACATGCGCCAAAAGTTGCCACACCTCTTCTGTCGTTACAGTTGTAACTTCCTGAAGTTCTGAAGTCATCTCCGGATTGAGTGATAATCAAAGATAATCTTTGTCCGTAACCGTCATCTCCGCCTAATTGAGCATACACTCCGATTAGTGCTGAAAAAGTATCTGCTGTACTGTCAAACTGTTGCGCTTCAGAGATACTTGAAAGGTTTTCCGGCTCAAGGAAATCGCTGCACGAATTAAGGAAAAGTGCACCTGCCAGAAAAGATAAAATAAATATTGATTTGCTTTTTTTCATGATAATAAATTTTAGAAAGTGATATCTACACCTGTTACAAAAAATCTGCTTCTAGGATATGCCGAATAATCAACTCCGGGAGTCAAAGGATTTCTTCTTGTACTAGCTTCAGGATCATATCCGCTGTATTTTGTAATAACAAAAACGTTGTTTACTGTAGCATACAATCTGAAATTTTTAACACCAACCGCATCCAATGAACCTTTTGGTAAAGTGAATCCTAAAGTTACGTTATTTAGTCTTAAGAAAGATCCGTCTTCAATCCCGTAAGAATGTAAAATGTATTGTCCTGTTGGTGGAGTCCACATTGTAGTGTTTGCGTTCAATGCTGCCAAAGCTGTAGGATCGTTTACTTTTACACCATTATTGTCAAACCATCTCCATCTGTCTGCAACTTCTGCAGCCATGTTGTTGTCTCTGTATAAATATTGAGTGGTATTCTCGATTTTATTAGCATTATATACTTTGTTTCCAACTGAGAAGTTGAAGAATAAACTCATGTCGAAATTTTTGTAACGGAAAGTCTGGTTAAAACCTCCATAGAATTTTGGTTGAGCGCTTCCCAATTCAGTTCTGTCTGCATCGGTAATTTGTCCGTCACCGTTTAAATCTTTTAGCTTAAGATCTCCCGGCTGAACTGCTTTTGCACCTAAAGCAATTGCACTACTACTTGGAACTCCCGCTTTTAGGGTATAAACCTGTGTTGCAGCATTATAATCAAAATCACTGATTTCGTATCTTCCTTCAGTTACATATCCGTAATAAGTACCAACTGAACTTCCAACTTTAGCGATAAAATCAAATCCTCCGATACCTCCAGATTGTACAAGATATGAGTCTTGTCCCGGACGAACACCACTTCCTAAACTTAAAATTTTGTTTTTGTTGGCAGAAAGGTTAATGTCTGTTTTCCATGTGAAGTCTTCCTTGTTAACGATAACACCTCCAAGCGTAAATTCTAAACCTTTGTTTTGAGTTTTACCTGAATTCTGGAACTGGTTTGAATATCCAGGAAAAGGAACTTTCGCTAAAACCAACAAGTCTTTTGTATCGGTAATATATCCGTCAACACTACCATACAATCTGCTGTTGAAAAATTCGAAATCAATACCGGCATTTTTAGATACTGTAGCTTCCCATTTTACATTAGGATTTGCCTGTGTAGTAGAGATTGCAGCTCCTGGTGTAACCGAAGTTCCGAATACGTATCCGTTGTTTGCACTTACGTTATAGAAATTTGCCCAAAGGTAAGATGTAATTCTGTTGTTCCCTGAAAGACCATATCCAACACGTAGTTTTAATTCGTCTAGCCAGTTAACATCTTTAAGAAACTTTTCTTCTTTAATTTTCCATGCTAATGAAGCCGCCGGAAAATATCCCCATTGGTTTCCTTTCATGAAAACATTTGATCCGTCAGCTCTTACAGATGCTGTAAGGATATATTTATTGGCATAAATATAATTAACACGTCCAAAAAATGAAGCCAGACGATCAGGTGGTAAAGCCGCTGTTCTTGCAGCATCCTGTATCAAACCAGCAGGTGGAGTAGCAGCAGCAATGTTAGCAAACGCTTCTTCAGGAAGGATAGATTTCGGGAACCATTTTACATAAGTATAGCTTGATTCTCCATCTGTTTTAATAATTTCCTGACCTAATAAAATATCTAATTTATGATCACCAAATTTTTTGGTATAATTTAATGTATTGGTATTGGTAATTCTTCTGGATTGAGATCTGTCTAACTGTACAATCGGCATATCAGCATTGGCTCTTGCCTGTGAGGTTACAACACCCCAAAATTGGTTGGTGATGATGTCTCTCTGTACATAACCGATAACACTTCTGAAAGTAATATCTTTCGTAATGTTCCAATTGATATAGCCATTTAATAATAAATCGTTTGATCTGTTGTCTCTTACTTCATTATCATTAAGGATCAAAGGATTTACAAGGTTGGTATTCGTTGCGTAGCTAGGATCAAAATCATCAACAGGAATATTAGATCCACCCTCGAAAGGTTGATATCTTACTGCGTTTCTCAATCTGTTATTACTCTGAGAACCAGTGCTTGATGTTCCTACACCGTTGATCAATGATCGGCTGTATCTTGCATTAAAACCAAATTTAAGTTTTTTGCTGATATCATAATCATATTTGAAATTTACCATGCTTCTTTTGAAGCCTGATTTCAACATAATACCGTCCTCATCAACATGATTTAATGTTAACGCAAAAGCTGATTTTTCAGAGCCTCCGTTTACGGTAAGGTTGTGTGTAAAGTTAAAGGCTTCTTTTCCGAATAATTCATCTTGCCAGTCTCTCGTTTTTACATTTTTGTATTTACTTTCCAATTCGTTGTATGTTCCATATCTCGTAGCAAATGCTGTGATATCGTCTGCAACACCATTTTTGTTGTAAAGCTCATACTGATACATTACAAATTGGTAAGGATCAAGAACATCCAGTGTGTTCATGATTTTTCTTACACCTGTAAAACCGTTGTAGTTGATTGTAGTAGTAGCTCTCTTACGACCACTTTTTGTGGTGATCAAAACAACTCCGTTTGCACCTCTAGAACCATAGATTGATGTAGATGAAGCATCTTTCAAAACTTCAATAGACTCAATTTCTTTTGGCGTTAAAAGAGACATTGCATTATCCATCTGTACGCCGTCGACAATATAAAGCGGAGCATTACTTCCGGTGATAGAAGTACCACCTCTTACTTTGATATCCACCTCTGCACCTGGTGAACCTTCACTTGTCTGAACCTGAACCCCGGCCAATCTCCCCTGAATTGCTTCAGCAGCACTGTTTACCGGCATGTCTTTCAAGGCTTCAGCTTTTACAGATGATACAGCGTTGGTAACATCTTTTTTAGAGACTTTGGTATAACCTACCAAAACCACTTCGTCAATATTGGTTTCCTTTTCTTTGCCTTTTTCCTGCGCCATACCAAGTACCGGAAGCAGAAAGACAGATAGATATAACCACTTAATTGATTGTACTTTTTTATTCATTATTATATCCTTATATAGTTTTTAAAGTATGGTCGAAAAGCGTTTTCAAGCCTTTCGCTTAGTTTTTTGTGGATTTTAAGTACTCTGTTTGATTTTATGTTTCTTTTTACGCTATTCTTGTGCAATCGATTGCGTAATTTTTCACAACTCATATTTATCGTGGGTTCTAAACTAATATTATTTTTCAATATGCAAAGAAAAAAATATTATTTTTTCATTAATTTGACTGTTTGATTTGTTTAAAAACACAAAATATTAGATATTTAAATTTATATAAATTATTGATAATGAATATTTTAATAATATTACGTGATATATGAACGATTGTTAAAAAAAACTTTATTTTTTGATGTGTTTAATATTAAAATTCAGTAGAATTACCCTCGAAAGTCAACAAATATCTTGTTGAAAAACTCCCAAAACACATACTCAACAATCAAATTTCTATATTTTTTGTGATTTTTATCAGCTTTTTGGTGTCGGAATTATTGTGTATTTTCTAAATAACATCGAATTACAAATATTTAACATATTTTGATTGCAAAAACCGAAATATTATTATATATACAGCATTCGTTCTTTCGATATCGATTTTTATGGCATGATTTTTATTTTCTTAAAGGTTTGATCTTGATTTCGTTAAAATTCTTCTTGATATTTTTCTTAAATTTTCTTAATTTTTTCTCAGTAATCAATTTTATTGAATTGATTTTCAGTATTTTGAAAATTTAAATGAATTTTTTATTAACGGAATACTTATTATATATATATTTAACCACAAGTATTTCTGTACAATTTAAGTGTAATTTAATGCAATCGATTACGCAATGTTTAACAGGTTTTTTAAAACCACAATTTTAAGATTAAAAATCTAGAGTATGACAAAATCAGAATTTCGTTACGCCCATCATCCTGAAGATGTAAAAAAATATACAACTGAAGACCTGAGAAGGGAGTTTCTAATCAATGATTTATTTAATGAAGATCAAATCAATGTAGTGTATTCTATGTACGACAGAATGATCGTAGGAGGTGCAATGCCTGTAAAAAGCGCATTGAAACTTGAACCTACTGATGATCTGAAGGCAGAAAACTTTCTTGACAGAAGAGAATTGGGAATCATCAACGTTGGCGCTGCCGGAAAGGTAACCGTTGACGGAGAGGTTTTCGAGCTCGGAAATAAGGAAGCTTTATATATAGGAAAAGGAGAGAAAGATGTTGTTTTTGAAAACGGAAATGAAGGTCAGACTTTATTCTATTTCAACTCAGCACCTGCGCATCACACTTTCCCTACAAAGAAAATCACTAAAAATGAAGCCGAAATTGTAGAATTAGGTGAAGCAAAATATGCCAACAGACGTACCATCAACAAACTGATCGTCAACAGCGTATTGGAAACCTGTCAGCTACAAATGGGAATGACCGAGTTGCACGAAGGAAGTGTTTGGAACACGATGCCTTCTCACACGCATACCCGCAGAATGGAAGCTTATTTTTATTTTGATCTTGAAGAAGGGCAGGCGGTAAGTCATTTTCTTGGCCAGCCGAACGAGACCCGTCATATCTTTATGAAAAACAATGAAGCAGTCTTGTCTCCGGAATGGTCTATTCACTCAGGAGTTGGTACTTCCAACTATACTTTTATCTGGGGAATGGCAGGAGAAAATATGGATTATGGCGACATGGACGCTGTTAAAACTAACGAACTAAAGTAATTTTTTTCTACATGAATTTATTCGATTTATCCGGAAAAGTAGCCGTTGTAACCGGCGGTACTCACGGATTAGGTATGGCAATGGCTGAAGGTCTTGCCTCTGCAGGTGCTGAACTGGCAATCACAAGTACAACTCCCTCAAAATTAGATGAAGCCTTAGAATATTATCGCAGTAAAGGATATAATGCTACAGGTTATCTTTTTGATGTGACAGACGAACTGGAAGCGGCTCAGAAAGTAGCATTAATGCTTGCTACACATGGGAAAATAGACATCTTAGTCAATAATGCAGGAATCATCAAACGTGTTCCGGCTTTAGAGATGGATGTTGCAGACTTTAGAAAAGTAATCGATGTAGATCTTACCGGTCCTTTCATCATGTCTCAACTGGTTGGGAAACACATGATCAAAAGACAGTCCGGTAAAATCATTAATATTTGCTCAATGATGAGTGAGCTTGGCCGTGACAATGTAGTGGCGTATGCTTCTGCAAAAGGCGGACTTAAAATGCTGACTAAAAATTTAGCAACAGAATGGGCAAAACACAATATTCAGGTGAACGGTATCGGTCCCGGCTATTTTGCGACAACCCAAACAGAACCAATCAGAGTTGACGGTCATCCGTTTAACGATTTTATCATCAGCAGAACTCCGGAAGGAAGATGGGGGAACCCGGAAGATCTTGCAGGAACCGCTATTTTCTTAGCTTCAGACGCAAGTAAATTTGTCAACGGACACATTATTTATGTGGACGGAGGTATTTTGGCGACCATCGGGAAACCTGCTAATGAATAACACAAGAATTTTACAGAAATGAAATCTTTTATTACAGACAACTTTTTATTACAAAATAAATACGCGGAAGAATTATACTTCAATTTCGCAGAAAAACAGCCGATCATCGATTATCACAATCATTTGATTCCAAAAGATATCGCTGAGGATACGGTTTTCGAAAATATTTCTAAAGTCTGGATTGCAGGCGATCATTACAAATGGCGTGCAATGCGTACGATGGGTGTGAACGAAAAATTCATCACTGGCGACGCTTCAGACAAAGAAAAATTCGAGGCTTGGGCAAAAACAGTTCCTTATACGTTAAGAAATCCTTTGTACCACTGGACTCACTTAGAATTAAAGCGTTATTTCGGAATTGATGAATTGTTAAACGAAAAAAACGCATCAGATATTTACGACAACATCACGGCACAGCTTCAGACTCCTGAAAAGTCGACAAGAGGTTTGCTGAAAATGATGAACGTAGAATCTTTGTGCACCACAGAAGATCCGATTGATGTTTTAAATTACCATCAGGATTTGGCGAAAAGTGATTTCAGCATTAAAGTAAGTACAGCTTTCCGTCCGGATAAAGCGATCTTAATTGAAAACCACAACTTCGCAGATTATATTTCTAAATTGGGCGAGTCGGCTGGAATTGAAATCAACTCTTACCAGACTTTGTGCGATGCTTTATTAAAAAGAGTAGAATATTTTCACGAAAATGGATGCAGATTGTGCGACCACGGATTGAACAATATTTCTTTCGAAGAAGCTTCAGAAGGAGAAGTAAGCACCATTTTCAATGATAAAATTTCAGGAAAAGTAATCGCTGAAAAGCAGGTGAATCAGTTCAAAACTGCGATTTTATTATTCTTAGGCGAAACGTATCATAAGTTCGGATGGGTTCAGCAGTTCCACTTGGGAGCATTGAGAAACAACAACGAAAGAATGCACAGAATTTTAGGTCCTGATACAGGTTGGGATTCTATCGGTGACTTCGTACAGGCTGAAACTTTGTCTAAATTATTAAACGCTTTAGATGGAAAAGACAAACTGACCAAAACAATTCTATATAACTTAAATCCTGCCGACAACGAAATTTTCGCAACAATGATCGGAAATTTTAATGACGGCAGTATCAAAGGAAAGGTACAGTTCGGTTCGGGCTGGTGGTTTTTGGATCAGAAAGACGGAATGATCAAGCAGATGAATGCCCTTTCAAACATGGGATTGATCAGCTGTTTCGTAGGAATGTTGACAGATTCCAGAAGTTTCTTATCTTACCCGAGACACGAATACTTCAGAAGAGTATTGTGTAATCTTTTCGGAGAAGAAATGAAAAACGGCGAATTGCCGGACGATATGGAACTGATCGGGAAAACCATTTCCGATATCTGTTATCATAATGCTAAAAATTATTTCGATTTTTAAATTTCGAATTAAATAATAAAATTTTAAACCATTAAGAGAATTAAAAGGTTAAGGTTTTTTAAGCTTAAAATCCAAGATTTTATTAAGCACACTGCTTAAAGCGAAGCTCACCTTAAAAAATCTTTATAACTTATAAATCTTAATGGTTTAAAAAATAAAACATTGACGATCATTAAAAGCAAAAGCTTATTTGATCTTTTTATTTTCAATATTTTAAAGCTCAAAATAACTAAAGCATCAAACACTTTTGTGTCTTTTGTGGTTTAAAAAGCAGTCAATTAAAGTTATGGGTAAAATACTTACTTTCGGTGAAGTAATCATGAGGCTTTCACCTCCCGGAAACAAAACAATGAAACAGAGCCACGAGATGGAATTCTTTTTCGGCGGAACTGAGCTCAACGTAGCTTCTTCATTGGCAACAATGGGTTGCGATGTGACACATATCAGCAATGTTTCTGATGATTTTGTGGGAGAATCAGCATTATCTTTCATCAAAAGTTTTGGGATCGATACGACTTTCATCAATAAAAACGAACATCCTTTAGGTTTATATTTCCTTGAAGTGGGTGCATCCGTTCGTGCGAGCAGAATTGCGTACAACAGACTGAACGGTTCCTTTGCCAACATCAAACCCGAACAGGTTGACTGGAGAAAAGCTTTGGAAGGTTGTGACTATTTTCACTGGACAGGCATCAGCCCAGGAATTTCTGAAGGCGCTTACGAAACTTTGAAAGAAGGTTTGTTAACTGCAAGAGAAATGGGAATCGAAGTTACCACTGATCCGGCTTACCGTTCCAATCTTTGGAAATATGGTAAAAACGGAAATGAGGTTCTAAAGGAATTGGTTTCTTACTCAACGATTTTTATCGGTGGTGTAAATGAGATTAATGAAATTCTCGGAACTCAGTTTACTTCAGATCAACAAGGTTTCGTGGAAGCTTGTGAAGAATTAAAAAAACAGTGTCCATCCATTCATAAAATTTTCGACAAAATAAGAATCGGTTTGACAGCAAGTTCTCAGCAGACACAGGGAAGAGCTTTGATTAACGGAAATTATTTTGAAACTAAATTTTTAGAAATAGACAACGTAGTCGATAGAATCGGAACGGGAGATGCTTTTGCAGCGGGCTTAATTTATGGTTTATTAAATTTCGATGACGAAAAAGCTTTAAATTTTGCTAACGCAGCCTGTGCCATCAAACACACCATTTTAGGCGATATCAATTACTGCAGCGCAGAAGATATTCTTGAAGTAATGGCCGGAAATTCCGGAGGACGCATCAAGAGGTAGTTGGCTTTTGGCTTCTTGCTTTTGGCAATTGGCTCAGGAAGTTCTTCAAAATAAAAAGGTTATCAATTAAAATTTAATTCTCTTTTATAAGCGAAGCGGCTTTGTGAAACTAAAAAACAGTTAGCAGTAAAAAGACTTAGTAAACTCTGTGTTCAAAAAAAACAGCATAGAAAGTCCCAAAGGGACGATTTAACAAAGGATAGGATAAAATCCTGTCAAATAAAATTCAAACAAAGAAAAATTTAATTTTCTTCTTTACCCCAACCCTAAGGGGTGGAAGAAAACCAAATTTTAACAAGTCCCCAACAGGACAGCATACCAAAGGATGGATAAAACCCCATCAAAGATTATTTTCAACAAAATAATTAAAACAAAATGACAAAAATTCAATTGGTTACAAACACCATCATCAATCAGGGAGCTTTGCCTCTGTATTACAATGCTGATGAAACGGTAACTTTAGAAATATTAAAATCGCTTTACAAAGCTGGAATCCGTGCGGTAGAATATACCAGCCGTGGAGAAGCCGCGTTGAGCAATTTCACAAAAATGGTAGAAGTACGTAATGCAGAAATGCCTGAAATGCTTCTTGGTATCGGAACTATTAAAAATGTAAAACAAGCAGAAGAATATTACAAGGCAGGTGCTGATTTCTTTATCAGTCCGGGTTTTGTGGCGGAAGTTGCAGCATTTTTAATTCCGAAAGATCTGTTATACAGCCCGGGTTGTATGACTCCGACTGAAATTATTGAGGCTGAAACGGCTGGGGTAACTTTCATTAAATTATTCCCGGGGAATGCTTTGGGACCAGGATTTATGAGTGCCATCAAAGATGTTTTCCCAAATCTGAAATTTATGCCGACCGGAGGTGTTGATACCACGAAGGAAAGCATTGAAAGCTGGTTTAAGGCCGGAGTTTCTGCAGTAGGAATGGGAAGCAAGCTGGTAAGCAAAGAATTGATGCTTGCGAAAGACTATGCGACAATAGAAATTGAAACCAAAAAAGTGCTGGATATCATTCAGACTTTAAAATAAATACATTGACTATGAGTTCAGTTAAATCTATTAAGCCGACACAATACAGGTGGACGATCTGTCTTCTTTTATTTCTCGCAACAACGATCAATTATCTTGATCGTCAGGTTTTATCTTTGACGTGGAAAGATTTTATCGCACCGGAATTTCACTGGAATAACAACGATTACGGAAATATCACGGCATTATTCTCCATATTTTATGCAGTGGGAATGCTTTTCGCAGGAAAATTCGTGGACTGGATGGATACCAAAAAAGGTTTCCTTTGGGCAATTGGAGTGTGGTCAATCGGTGCTGTTTTACACGCATTCTGTGGAATCGCCACTTCAGGAATTCTTACTGGAAATTGGGCAGCCGGTTTTCACGGTTCTAAAGAATTGATCGGAACCGTTTCTAATACTGGGGCAATCATCAGCACAAGTGTAACTTTATTCATTTTTGCACGTTTCGTATTGGCGATTGGTGAGGCAGGAAATTTTCCGGCAGCGATCAAAACGACGGCAGAATATTTCCCTAAAAAAGACAGAGCATTCTCTACAAGTATCTGGAACGCAGGAGCAACAGTTGGAGCTCTGGCAGCACCGCTTACAATCCCTTTCATTGCAAAATCAATGGGTTGGGAATGGGCGTTCATCATCATCGGTGCACTAGGATTTGTTTGGATGGGACTTTGGGTATTCGTTTACAAAAAGCCACATTTACACAAGAGAGTTAACGAACACGAATTAACGTATATCAATCAGGATCAGGACGACCTTCCGAATGAAGACACTTCAGTTCCGGAAAAAGTATTTACATTTAAAGAATGTTTCAGCTACAGACAAACCTGGGCTTTTGCCTTCGGAAAGTTCATGACTGACGGCGTTTGGTGGTTCTTTTTATTCTGGACTCCGGCTTATTTAAGTTCGGTTTACGGAATGGATTCTACGCAAAGTGCATTGCCATTATTCGTATTGTATATGATTACTTTACTGTCGATTATCGGTGGATGGCTTCCAAAATATTTTGTTGAAAAATTAGGAATGAACGCTTACACAGGAAGAATGAAAGCGATGTTGATTTTCGCATTTTTCCCTCTGCTGGCACTTTTAGCACAACCTTTAGGAACCATTACCTATTGGATTCCGGTTTTAATTATCGGAGTTGCAGGAGCAGCACACCAGGCGTGGTCAGCAAACATCTTCTCAACGGTAGGAGATATGTTCCCGAAAAAAGCCATCGCAACCATCACTGGAATTGGTGGAATGGCAGGCGGAATCGGATCGTTTATCATCAATAAATCTTCAGGAGTTTTATTCGATCACGCTCACAAAGCCTGGTCAACCGTAGATGGAGTTCCGTTATTGGAAAAATATCCTCAATACGTTAACGACCGTTTGCCGGATGGATTCTTTGAGCAGTTGGAAAAGTCAGGTGCCGTAGTTTCAGACGGTATCGACAAAGGTTACATGATTATTTTCTCCATCTGCGCAGTCGCTTACCTGATCGCATGGACAGTGATGAAAATGTTGGTTCCTAAATATAAAGTGATCAGTAAGTAGAAATTCTAATGGTATTTTTCTTTACCCCAACCCTAAAGGGAGGAAAAATTCCATTAGAATTTCATCAAAATTACTCCCTTTAGGGTCGGGGAAAATAATTTTGATGAAATTTTATAAGAAAATAAACCTTCAAGGTTTGAAAAAAAACTTTGAGTTCTTAGCTAAGTGAAACGCCTTTGCGAACTTAAAAATACACATCAAGCATTAAAAAAATCTTAGCGGACTTTGCGTTTAAAAACAGCATCCCGCATAAGGATTTAGCAGAATTAAAAACACAATTTAATTCAAATTAGAAAAATGGAAAATCAGACAAAACAACAGTTAAACCGTCAAAACAGCGGTATAGATACAAAATTACCAATCAAAATCGTACAGTTCGGGGGAGGAAACTTCATGCGCGGATTTACAGATTATGTGGTTGATAAATTAAATAAAGAAGCAGATTTCAACGCAGGAATTGTAAATATTCAGCCTACTCCAAACGGTTCTGTCCACAAACTTGAAGAACAGGGGAATTTGTACACATTGTTCTCAAGAGGAATCAAAAAAGGAGAAATCATTGACGAGAAATGTGTGATTTCAGCGATTCAGAAGTCAATCAATCCTTATGCAGATTATAACAGCTTTTTGGAATTGGCAAAAGAAGAAGAGCTTGAATTTGTTTTTTCAAATACAACCGAAACCGGAATTGCCTATGATGAAACAGAAAATTCGTATGAAGGTCCGCACAAAAATTTCCCAGCGAAAGTAGCGGTTTTGCTTCACGAAAGATATAAGCATTTCAATGGTGCGGCAGACAAAGGTTTAAGAATTATTCCCTGCGAGCTGATTGAAGAAAATGCAATCGTTTTAAAAGGTATTATTTTAAAATATGCCCAACTTTGGAATTTAGACGAAGGTTTTGCGCAATGGGTTGAACAGAGCAATCACTTCCACAATACGTTGGTCGACAGAATTGTTCCGGGTTATCCGAAAGATGATGCGGCGACGTATGAAGACCAGTTGGATTATGAAGATCCGATGATGGTGGTTTCTGAAACATTCCTTTTATGGGTGATTCAGGGAGGTGAAGATTTGAAAAATAGAATTCCTTTCGATCAGATCAACGAACAGATTTTGGTGGTGGATGATATTCAGCCTTACCGTTTGAGAAAAGTGAGAATTCTGAATGGCGGACATACCTTGATGTTGGCTCCGGCTATTTTAGCAGGAAAAGAAATCGTAAAAGAAGCCATCGATGACCAGTTTATCGGAACTTTTTTAAGCGAATCGATATTCAGTGAGGTCAATCAGACTTTAGGTTTAGACGAAACTGAACTGAAGGAATTTGCGGAAGAAGTTTTCGACAGATTCAGAAATCCTTTCATCAAGCACCATTTGGCGAGTATTGCTTTGTATTTTGTTTCTAAATTTAAAGTAAGAGTCGTTCCGAGTTTGCTGACTTATGTTGAAAGAAATAACAGACTTCCACTGAACTTAACGTTCTCTCTGGCAAGTTTAATCAGATTCTATCAGGGAAGTTTTGGTGAAAAATCTCTTCCTCTGAATGACGAAGAAGCGATCGTAAACAGATTCAAGGAAATCTGGAAAAACGAAGATTATGAAGTAGTTTCAGAACAGGCGTTAAGCGAAAAACTGTTCTGGGATACCGACCTTACACAGGTAGAAGGCCTGAAAGCCGCAGTCGCAAAAGCATTGTACGAAATCGACCACAATGACATGGAAAATGCTTACAAAAATTTTATTCAATTTTATTCTTAAAAAATCATGCAGAAGAAAGTACTGAAAGTAAATCCCAAAGACAACGTTATTGTAGCGTTGATGGATTTGCCTGCCGGAGAATCGGTGCACTTAGACGGTACAGATTATACGATTCTTAAAGATATTAAAGCAAAACATAAATTCGCTGCCGTAGATTTTGAGGATGGCGACCATATTTTAATGTATGGCGTAATCGTTGGAAAAGCCAACCAATCCATCAGTCAGGGCGAAGTGATTACCACCGAAAACGTAAAGCACCAAAGTGCAAAAGTGGTCGGCAAAACCGATACTTTGGGCTGGACTCCACCCAATGTTGACAAGTGGAAAGACCGTACGTTCATGGGCTACCACCGTGAAGACGGGCAGGTAGGTACAGAAAACGTATGGCTGTTTTTCCCGTTGGTATTCTGCGAAAACAAGAATATCGAAACACTGAAAGATATTTTCGAAAAAGAATTACTTCACGATAAAGCCAGCAAACATCAATTGTTACTTCGTTCTTTACTGAATGGCGGTGCAACTGCAGATGTTGCGGTGGAAGAGGAAGAACCGGATACGAGAATATTCAAAAATATCGACGTAAGATTCATCACGCATCAGGGTGGTTGTGGCGGAATCCGTCAGGACGCTGAAGCTTTGGGAAGACTGTTCGCAGGATATGTCAACAACCCGAATGTTGCGGGAGCTACGGTTCTTAGCTTAGGGTGTCAGAATCTTCAGGTACAGATTTTTATGGATTCACTGCATGCACTGGCTCCAAATAACAAAAAACCAATCGTCGTTTACGAACAGCAAAAATCGGGTACCATCGATGAAATGCTGACCGGCGTTATTAAAGATTCATACGAAGGCATTAAAAAAGCCAACGAAATAGAGAGAAAACCGGCATCTATCACCAAACTGAACATTGGTTTGGAATGTGGCGGCTCAGACGGTTTCTCAGGAATTTCTGCAAACCCAGTTTTGGGAGAAGTTTCAGATATTATGGCGGCTGTTGGCGGAAAAACCATGTTAGCCGAATTCCCTGAATTGTGTGGAGTAGAGCAGGAGCTGGTGAACCGTTGCATCAACGATGAAGACGGTGTAAAATTCCTGAAACTGATGAAAGATTTTGAAGCCTCTGTGGTTGCGGCAGGATCAGGATTTGATATGAATCCGTCTCCCGGAAACATCAAAGACGGTTTGATTACAGATGCCATGAAATCCGCAGGAGCATCTAAAAAAGGTGGAGCTGCACCAATCGTAGAAGTTCTTGATTTTACAGAATACGCTACAAAACCAGGTCTGAATCTCCTATGTACTCCCGGAAATGATGCCGAATGTACAACGGCTTTAGTAGGTTCAGGTGCTACAGTAGTACTTTTCACTACTGGTCTTGGAACTCCGATGGGAAATCCTATTTCGCCGGTTGTGAAGATTTCTTCCAACACGGTTTTGGCAGAAAAAATGTCAGACATTATTGATTTCAATGCAGGTACCGTAATAAGCGGAGAAAAAACAATTCCTGAAGCGGCAGACGAACTTCTGGAACTCATCATCAACGTAGCCAGCGGCGAAGTAAAAACCAAAGCGGACGTTCTTAATCAGAATGATTTCATTCCATGGAGACGAGGTGTCTCTCTGTAATGGGTTAATTATATTAAATATTAGGGTTGAAAATGCTTCTTGCTTCGGTAGGGAGCATTTTCTTTTTTTTGCTATAATGCATTTATAAATGAAGTCGTTTTACTTTTTTTGTACCTTAGTATCAGATTAAATTTTTAACCTTTATCTCATAAAAATATAATATATGATAGAATCACCAAGAGGAATGACAATAATGGAAGCTTATGAATTATATCGTAATAATAGGCTCATAATTAATAGGCGATATCAAAGAAAATTAGTTTGGAGCCAAAACGAAAAAAGATCCTTAATTGATTCAATTTTAAAACAATATCCAATTCCTTTGATTCTATTGGCGTCAAAAGAGGAAAAATTTGAAATAATTGATGGGATGCAAAGATTAAATGCAATCTTTGGTTTTATTGAAAACCATTTTGGAATTGAAATAGATGGTGAAGAAAAATATTTTAATATACCCGACTATACATTTGCACAAACCCAAATTTCAAAAGGAATTATTTTTATAAAAGAGGGTGTTTCATTACTTACTCAAGAACAAGTTTCATCATTTATTCAGTATCCTTTTCCTGTAACAATATTCAAGACGGGTAGCACTGATGAAATTAATGAAACATTTAGAAGAATTAATTCAACTGGTAAGAAATTATCTCATCAAGAAGTTAGACAGGCGGGGAATGTTTCGAAATTCTCATTACTTGTAAGGGAGGTTTCGTCAGAAATTAGAGGTGATGCATCACGTGAGATTTTGCTACTTCAAGATATGCCCGAAATCAGTATCGATTCCAAATTATCTAAACATCAATATGGAATAAATGCAGAAGAGACATTTTGGTGTAAACAAGGCGTTCTTAATATCTCGGATTTGAAGGAAAGTGAGGATGAGCAAGTTCTAGCAGATATTATATTATCAGTCTCTTTAGGAGAGCCATTTCCTGCAAGCAGAAGAGCGTTTGACAATTACTATGGTAGCGGAGACGACAATAAGTCAAATGATATTGAAATCAAAATAAACTCTTTGGGTGCTGAAAACCTACGTAGCAACTTATTAACAGTATATTCTGAAATAGTAAATATTGTAGAATATCATTTTGAGGGAGAAAGACTTAAAAATGTTTTAAATCCTTCTGCAGGTGGTAATCCCGTAAAAGAAGCTTTTTATACAATGTTTATGGCTTTTTATGATTTAATGATTAACGATAATTTAGTCCCGTTTGATTACAAAAAAATTAAAGAGAGTCTTAGAAATATACATTCAAAACTAATTAGATCTCGTAATTATACTACTACAGATGATAGAATCAACAACATTAATGTGTGCAAAGGACTAATTCAGAATTATTTCAAAAAGTCAGCCTCAACTTTTAGGAGCTCAACATCCTACATAATAGATTTCCAAGCTTATCTTATGAAGTCAAAAACAGAGTCTGCTATATATGATTTTAAACAAGGTTTTTATACGTTAAATCCAACAAAAAGAGAATTTGATGAAGCTAGTTTTTATAAAATTCTTTGTAATATTTCTGCTCTTGCCAATCTTGGAAAAAATAAAATTGGATTTTTATTTATTGGAGTCACAGATAAAGAAAAAGATACAATACAAGTTGAAAAACTTGATGGTTTAGTTGATACTCCTCGATTTCATGATTTTGGTATTGTTGGTTTAGAAAGAGAAGCTAAAATAAAAGGTGTATCCTTAGATCAATATATAAGTTTTATAACAGGTAAAATTAGTAGTTCTAATTTAGAAACTGGTCTTAAAACTAGAGTGACTACAAATATTACACCTATTACCTATCATAATAATACAATTTTAATGATTAGAGTTGATGCAGGAGATGAACCTGTATATTTTGAGGATAAACTTTATCAAAGAGATGGTGCAAACTGCGTAGAGGTTCAAGGTGCAAAACAAAAAGATATATTTAATCTTTTTAAATAAGCAATTGGAAAAAATAAGAAACCGCTCAAAAAAGCAGTTTCCTATTTTTTCTAAACCTGGCATAAACTTCCCGCTCGTACCCATTGTATAGTAAAGCGGTCACAAGCGAGACGCATGCGCCAGCGAAAACCTATCCCTCCACGTCTCCAACCCCAAATTCCACGTCCCGAACCTAACCCAACATGTTTCCAACAAGTCCCGATACATTCTGATGACCTTCCGATACGTTGTACAACCTGTCCCGATACGTTCAGCAAACATCCGCGGGGGTTATCAACGCCTCCGATGGGGTGATTGATACATCCAGACACGTTATAAGCCCTATCCCGACAGGTAAAACATAAGTCCGGATAGGTAAAAGACCACTCCCGATCTATACTGAACGTATACCGAGGAGTCAACAACCTCTCCCGACTCTTAAAGAACGTCTCCGGATGGCTAAAAGACGTCTCCGAAGCTATCCAAGACGTGTCGGAAGGAGTAAAGAACCTCTCCCGAGTATTCAATAACGTATCGAATATATTAAAAGACCGTTTGAAAGCATAAAAATACCCCTCCGTTTCAATAGGAAGGGTTGCTGGTTGTTGCTTTTTATTTTTTCTCCTCGGGTGGAGCCGTAGAGGTTGAATTTTTCACAAAGAACTGTTTCAGATCTTTGTACTTGTCTTCAAATCCCGTCGCTGACGTTCCCGCTTTGTAAGTGGTGAAAGAATAATCTACCAACGCCGACTGATAGTTGTCGTAATCATGAAGCGTTTTGGCATTATTCAGTCTTGTAATCACACTTTCGAGCCTGCTGATCATGGCTTCCATGTTGTTTCGGGAGCTGTGATCTTTGTCAAATTCTTCCCAGTCTACTTCTGGAGAGCTCAGGTTTGCCTGGCTCTTGTTGTAGTCGTAGACCTTATTGACAAAGAGTTTGTTTTGCTCGTTGATGCTTCCGTATTTTTTACGGTCTTCAGCTGAAAGGTTGACTGTAATTTCAGCAAGAGCAGTTTCCAATGCCGCGATGGCATCCTGTGCCGCAGTGATCTTTGCACTGCTCAAATGGGTGGAGTTCAAATTTGTTAATCCCATCATTTTTGATTTTAAAGGTTAATACTATATGAGTAAAATCGTGTGTTTTTTTGTAATGGAAAACGAAGATAGAAAAAATTTAAAATCAGAAGAGAAATTTTAAAAACTTAAAATAACTTATCTTTTTTCTGGAGTAATAAACCACCCCGTCAAAAATTCTTTGAATTTTCGCCACCCCTCCGTAGGAGGGGAATTCTCACGTATGAACTTGGTTGAATATTTTCAATAAATTTTCTAAATTTGGATGCTTCAATCCCATTGCGTCACAAAATTCCCCTCCCTTGGAGGGGTGGATTCTTTCGCAGAAAGAAGACGGGGTGGTTTAAAAGTCCACGATTAGAAAACACAAAAACACAATGCAAGAAATATTATCCCAAATCAACAGAATTCCCATCCGTAAAAACTACGTAGAAAATCTCCCTTACAATCCCAAATTAAAACCATTATTACACGGAAAGCGAAAAGCAGGAATTTTAAGTGAAGTAATTTTTTGGAAGCAGGTTCGGGCGAAAATTTTTCATGAGATAGATTTTGACAGACAGAGAATTATAGGGAATTATATTGTTGATTTTTATGTCAAAAAGTTAGGATTGGTTATCGAAATTGATGGTTGGAGTCATGATGTTAAAAAAGATTATGATGAAGTAAGACAAAAGTTTTTGGAATCTTTAGGATTGAAGATTTTCAGAGCAACTGATTTTGATGTGAAGAATAATCTGGGTAGCGTGATGAAAGATTTGGAGGATTTTATTGTTGAGAATTATGCTGCTGAAACCACCCCGTCTTAATTTTCTTTGAAAATTAATCCACACCTCCAGAGGAGGGGAATTTTTTCAACGTTGACTTTCTGTTGAATACTTTGTCGTACAATTCTAAATTTGAATTTGAGACTGAGCCTTCTTAAACACACAACAATTCCCCTCCTTTGGAGGGGTGGATTCTTTCGCAGAAAGAAGACGGGTTGGTTATTGAGTATAAACAAAACCCAAAATCTTTTAAAAAGTTAAGCATACAAAAAAAGTAAAAAGGCTGAAATTTTCACTTCAGCCCTGCATGGTAAAACATTGTAATTCCAGACATATTTTATCCTGTTACTTTTAAAGCCTGAATTTTTCCGTCAGCAATTTTAAAATGAAATTTCAAAATCAGAGGACTTCCCGGAAAGGATCCTGCAATTTTAGCCGACAATATATTTTCTTGTTCATCATAATCTACCGGCTCCATTGTGGCTTTGTTTTCTTTGTTGGATTTGTCGATCCACTTTTCAATTTCTGCCTTTCCGTTGTGCGTTTTGCCTTCATCAGATACCTGGGCATCTTCGGCGAAACAGTCTGCATAGGCAGCGCTGTTAAATTCGTTTTGGGTCTTTACTAATTCTGAGATGATGTTTGGTAATTGCATTATATTTTATTTTTAAAATGATTAAATAGTTGGTACGGTACCGCCGTCGATGACGTATTCGGTTCCTGTTAAATAGCCGGCTCTCGGAGAGACAAGAAAACCTACAAATTCGGCAACCTCTCTCGGTTCGGAAGGTCTGCCAAAAGGAATTCCGCCCAGCGCATCCATCACACCCTGTTGCGCTTGTTCTACGGTGCTGTTTGCGTTTCTTGCAATTTCGCCCAGCCAGTCTTTCGATGCTGTCGTATTAATCCATCCAGGTGAAACAGCCAAGACACGGACACCTTTTGGAGTTACTTCATTCGACAGGCTTTTACTGTAATTTCTCAATGCTGCTTTTGAAGCGGCGTAAGGCAAAGTAGAATCGTACAGAGGAAGCTTACCCTGAATGGAAGCAATGTGGATGATAACACCACTTTTCCGCTCAATCATTTGGGGCAAAAACCCACGGTCTAGTCTTACCGGAGCAAGTAGATTAGCCTTTAATGTAGATTCCCAGTCCTCATCCGATAATGCATTAAAGCCACCGGCAGGTGTTGTTGAAGAGCCGAGGTTGTTGATCAGAATGTCCAGCCGGCCATAAGTAGACATTATTTCACTGATTACTTTCTGTGTTCCTTCCGCAGTACTCAGATCAGCAGCAATGAAATGCAGATTGCTGTTTTCTTTTTCTGGTGCATTTCTTGCCGAAATGATCACTGTTGCGCCGGCCTGCAAAAGTCTTTCTGCAATCGCTTTTCCGGTTCCTTTTGTACCTCCAGTTACCAGAGCAATTTGGCCTGATAACTCATTGTTGAAATTAAACTGTTCCATTTTTATAATTATTTATAGGGCAAAATTGGGGTATAAAAACAGTTTGTACAAGTACGGAATTACGATTCAGATAGGGATAAATTATTCCCCTATTGTGCAAATCGGAACATACGTTTAAATTTGCTTTATGTATGAGAGAAAAATAATCCCGAACTTAAATTGCGGTCTAGATCTGATCGGTGAGGTACTTTACGGCAAATGGAAAATACGTCTGCTCTGGTTTATCGACCAAGGACATCAAAGGCCGAGTGAATTACAGCGCAAAATCCCTGACGCCACGCGTAGAGTATTAAATATACAGTTGAAAGAACTGGAAGATCACGAATTGATTACCAAGAAAATTTACCCTGTAGTGCCGCCCAAAGTAGAGTACAGTCTTACTGAACTGGGAAAAAGCGTTATACCGATAATTTTGCAGTTGGGAATTTGGGGCGATCAAAACGAAACGCATTTACGCACCGTTATTCTAAAGCGTTTGAATGCAGAAAGCGAGTTGCTTCGCCTGGAAGAATGAGAAGTGCAAGTTTGTAGTTACCATTTAAATAATGAATTTAAAATGATTATAGATTTTTCGAGAATGAATAGTCTTAGCATTGATTTCGTAAAATCACCTCGTCAAAATATAAATTCATTGCCAATTGTTCATTGGACCGCACCAAAGGTTTTTGTTTTCATGACAAAGGAAATTCTAAATTAGAGAATAATTCTAAAAACTAATTTGGAGTGTTATAGTCTATAATAAATGATTTTAAACTATTATGTTTTGTGAATTCTAACCAAATATCACTTAATTTAGCTTCGTCATTTTTGTCATAAGTATCAATAGTGTGCTTATTTTGAATAATGCATAATGCCCAATGTGGAGGTATATGATGTTCTATGAAGGAGACTCCATAATCATCTTCTAAGTCATTCAATAAGTTGACAAAATAATTGTAAAAATTATTTTCAACAATTTCTTTTTCATAAAAATCTGTAACTAAAAGGCAGACAAATTCAAAGTATTTTTCTCTGAGAAACACTTTTTTCGTACCATCATCGTCAATAAATAAAAATTGACTATCCTTGATAGGTTTCATTTATACCGAGTGTTTAATTTTGAAAAATCATTTCCTTTTCGAAGATTTCCTCACACAAATCTGAGGCGCCAACACCACTTTCTTCTCAATAGAAACTCCCGAAGAATTATCTTTCACGTGATCTATAAAAACCTGTCCCGCCATATTTCCCATAATCAGAGGAGTCTGATCCATAGAACTCATCGGAAGCTCCATAAATTGGGTGAAAGGTTCGTTGGAAAAACCGATAACTGCAACTTCCTGAGGAATTTTGATCTTTCGTTTTTTCAATTCCTGACAAGCGCCCAAAGCAGCAAAATCACTGGCAGAAAATATCGCATCTGGAATCGATTTGCTGTCCCACAAAGTTTTGATGGCTTCAATTCCGGCATCGATTGAACTTCCGGTAGAGATGATGTTTTCTTCTTTTACTTGAAAGTTATGATCAATCAAGGCTTGTTTGTAGCCACTGAGACGGTTTTGATAAATCTCAAGATTCAGATCTCCGGCAAAGTGACAGATGTTTTTGTAACCTTCATCAATCAGATGTTCTGTTGCCATGTAACCACCACGATAATCGTCAATCGTTACGGTACTGATTCCCGGAATATCTTTCTTTCTGTCAAAGAAAATAATCGGTGTGTTGGTGGTATTTAAAATATGCTGAATATGTTCAGTGTCAATCGTTGTTCGTGAAACCGACATGAAAATTCCGTCAACCTGGGCATTCAATAAAGTATTCAGATGTTTTTTTTCAATTAAAACATCTTCATGACTTTGACAAATAATTACATGATAACCATGTGGAGAAAGTTCTTCCTCAATTCCACGGATTACAGACGAGAAAAAGTTGGTGTTGATGTACGGAACGATGATGCCGATGTTCTTTGTTTCCCCGCTTTTTAGTGCTTTGGCAAGATTATTCTGCTTATAGTTCATTTCCTTGGCGGTTTTCACTACAAGCTCTTTGGTTGCCTGACTTATTCTCGGATTATCGTTCAGCGCTCTGGAAACCGTTGCCACACTTACGTTCAGCTTTCTTGAAATGTCATAAATCGTGGCATTTTTCTTTGTCATAGGTATTCTGGACTAACGTTATTCTTCCTTCAAAATTCGTTTTCGGAATAGTGGCTAATTTAATCAAATTAACGTTATCAGCGCATTAAAAACTGCAATTTTGTGCTTTTTATTGAGCAGAAAAAATTTAGAATTAAATATGATAAGGTGAGGAATGATTTCAAATGTGATAGAATTATTATTTTGAAATTTTATCCGAATTTTTATTTGAAATTTAAATAATACAAATGATGTCAGATTTGGTCTTTGGAATGAAGTCGTTGTAATTATTATTTTTGTATTTTAAACACAAATATTTCCATGCACAGTCTTTTACCTTTTCTTTTAGCAATGATCGCAGTCATCGTTCTGCTGAATATGTTTGCAGCAAAACTGAAAATTGCTTATCCCATTTTATTGGTTGTCGGAGGTTTGGTCATCAGTTTCATACCAGGATTACCAGTGATCAAAATTGATCCTGATATGATCTTTTTCATCTTCCTTCCACCATTATTGTTTGAAGCAGCCTGGAAAATTTCATTTAAGGAAATGAAAAAATGGTGGCGGATTATTGGGAGCTTTGCCTTCCTCGTTGTTTTCTTTACGGCTTTATCGGTGGCTTTGGTGACCAATTATTATATTCCCGGATTTACGATTGCTTTAGGGTTTTTACTCGGAGGAATCGTTTCTCCGCCAGATGCTGTAAGTACTGGAGCGATTACAAAATTTGTGAGTATTCCAAAATCTACAGCGACTATTCTTGAAGGTGAAAGTTTACTGAATGATGCTTCCTCATTGATTATTTTCCGATTTGCTTTGGTCGCAGTCGGGACAGGTCAGTTTGTTTGGCAGGATGCAACAATGAGTTTCTTTTGGATGGTGATTGGTGGTGCAGGAATAGGATTGCTTTTAGGTTGGCTTTTTGTGAAGGCGCACAAAATTCTTCCTACAGATGCACCTTCCGATATTGCATTGACAATCATCGAGCCTTATCTGATGTATTGGATTGCCGAAGAGTTGCACAGTTCAGGCGTTTTGGCAGTTGTTGCAGGTGGACTTTTTATGTCGGCAAGGCGATTGAAATTCCTGAACAGTACAAGCAGAATTCACGCATATAGTGTTTGGGAAAGTTTGATATTTATTTTAAACGGCATTGTTTTCTTAATCATCGGGTTAGAGCTTCCTGAAATTATTGATGGACTTAAAGATGATCAGATTCCTCTTGAAACGGCAATCGGTTATGGAGTTTTAGTGACAGGAATTCTGATTGCTGCAAGAATGATCAGTTCTTATGCCGCCCTAGTTGCAACAGTAATTTTCCGTCCGAGCGTACAACCTCACGCATCTTCCCGAAAAAGGAGATGGATGATGCCACTTTTATTAGGCTGGACTGGAATGAGGGGCGTAGTTTCTCTCGCCGCTGCGTTGGCAATTCCGGTAACATTGAGTAATGGCGAAGCTTTTCCTCACCGGAATTTAATTTTATTTATCACGTTCGTTGTTATTCTCTTGACGCTTTTGGTGCAAGGTCTTACGTTGCCTTATATTATAAAAAGAACCCAATTTTTTGATGGTATTTTTAATGAAGAAGATGAAGAATCAACAAGAAAAAAAATTAAAAAAGATCTAAAGTTGCATATGCATCAATTTCTGAAGTCTAAATATCAAAACGAGCTGAAAGATAATGCAGGAATGGAAATGTTTCTGAAACATTGGGAAGAACGTGCAAAAGCAACCGATGACAGTTGGATGAATAATAAGACAAAAACTATTTTTATAGAAATGTTGGAAATTCAGCGCGAATATCTTTCCGAACTTAATAAAGATCCCAAAATCAATGAAGAAATCATCCGCCAGCAATTATATCAGATTGATCTGGAAGAAGAACGCTTGAAGATGATTTAGATAAAATTGAGATTAAAAGCTGCTGAATTTCAGTAGCTTTTGTTTTTGGTAAAATAATTATCATAGATTTATTTAAAATAAAAAAGAGCACCGAAAAACTCGATGCCCTAACAAACTAATTTTAAAACTGAAGTATATTATTTTTCCCAAACCTTTTCGATCTCTTCAAGAGATTTTCCTTTGGTCTCAGGAACCCATTTCCATACGAAGAACAGCGATAAAACACTCATCACCCCATAAAATCCGTAAGTGAATGCTCCACTGAATTCCATCATAAAAGGATAAGTAGATGAAATTAGATAATTGGCAGCCCACTGAGCGGCAACTGCAATCGCAATCGCACTTCCTCTGATTTTATTCGGGAATATTTCTGAGATTAAAACCCAACAAATTGGTCCCCAAGACATCATAAATGACGCGGTGTAAACAATGATAAAGACCAAAGTTGCAATTCCGATGATTTGATAATACGATAAAATTGCAATCGCAAACATTCCAATCGCCATCCCAACAGAACCTGTTATTAATAAAGGCTTTCTTCCCCATTTATCCACAGTGAAAATGGCAATAACGGTAAATACAACGTTGACCAATCCCATTACAACGGTCTGCAGCATCGATGAATCTTTGTGAACACCCATACTTTCAAAAATCCTTGGAGCGTAGTACAAAGCCACGTTAATTCCCACAAACTGCTGGAAAACAGAAAGCAAAATTCCAATCACAATCACGGTTTTTCCGAAGGCAAAAATTTCACTTTTATGTTCAACAACGGTGCTTTTTATCTCGGAGAAAATTTCTTTTCCACGGGCTTCACCATTGATTTTGGTTAAAATTTTAAGTGCTTCTTCATCTTTTTTAATAAACGTCAAATATCGCGGTGTTTCAGGAACGAAAAACAGAAGAATCCCGAATAGAGCAGAAGGAATCGTCAGTGATAAAAACATGTATCTCCATCCGATTTCATTGATCCATTCTACGGTTTGTCCGCTTGCGATGCCCCAGTTCACAAAGTAAACTACGAGCATCCCGAAAATAATGGCAAACTGATTCAGTGATACCAGTTTACCACGTATTTCGGCAGGTGCAATCTCACCAATGTACATCGGGCAGACCGCCGAAGCCAGTCCCACACCGATTCCACCAATGATCCTATAAAAATTAAATGCCAGCAAAACACCCATCGAATGTTCGCCGTGTTTGAAGAATAAAAATTCAGGATACGCCGCTCCCAAAGCACTGATGAAAAAAAGAAACGCCGAAAGCATCAATGATTTTTTTCTTCCCAGCTTCGTGGAGATCATTCCGGAAATAGCGCCACCGATGATACATCCGATCAATGCACTCGAAATGGTCGCTCCGTGTGCCAATGAGCTCAATCCTAGTGGAATAATCAAATATTCCTGAATCGATTTCTCGGCGCCGGAAATTACGGCCGTGTCGTATCCAAACAAAAGTCCTCCCAAAGTGGCGACCAACGTGAGTACAGTAACGTACAGCATGTTGATCTGCGCCTTTGTTCCTGAAGAATATTTAGGCCCAGAATCTATTATTTGCATAGTTTGATTTAGTTTTAAATGTTAGAAAATGATAAATATCTTTATCAAATAGACTCGTTGTTTAAATTTTAAGGACTTTTCTTACCCCAACCCTAAAGGGAGGAAAAGTCCTTAAAATTCATCAAAATTATACCCTTTAGGGTAGGGGAATTAATTTTGATGAATTTTTTGATAGCAGTTTTCTTATTTTAGAGATGATTTATCTTCAATAATTTTTATAAATACTGATTGATAATACTCTCAAGATATTCCTGCTTTCCGCTTTCTCTACCAACTTCTCCAAGCCCTTGAGCGTAAGTGGCAAGGTCAGTTAAAGATAAGCTTCCGTTTTCGAAATCTTTACCTTTTCCGGAATCGAATGAAGAATATCTGTTGGTTCTGATCTCAGAATATTTTGATTTTTCTAAAATTTTATCAGCAGCCAGGAACGATCTCGCAAAATTGTCCATTCCGCTGATGTGAGCGATGAAAATATCTTCTAAATCGGTTGAGTTTCTTCTGATTTTAGCATCAAAATTAACACCTCCGCCCTGGAAACCTCCAGCCTGGATAATTACCAACATCGCCTGAGTCATTTCGTATAGATCAACCGGGAATTGGTCTGTATCCCAACCATTCTGGTAATCTCCTCTGTTCGCATCGATGCTTCCCAACACATTGTTGTCAGCCGCTACCTGAAGTTCGTGCTCGAAAGTATGTTGAGCCAACGTAGCGTGGTTCACTTCAAGATTTAATTTAAAATCATTCAATAAATCGTACTGACGAAGGAAATTTAAACAGGTTGCAGCATCAAAATCATATTGGTGTTTTGTAGGCTCCATCGGTTTTGGTTCGATGAAGAAAGTTCCTTTGAATCCCTGAGCTCTTGCATAATCTTTAGCCAAATGTAAAAACTTCGCCATGTGCTCCTGCTCACGCTTCATATTGGTGTTTAGAAGTGACATATAACCTTCACGGCCGCCCCAGAACACATAGTTTTCTCCACCTAATTTAATCGTAGCATCCAAAGCATTTTTCACCTGTCCACCTGCGTACGCCAAAACGTCAAATGAAGGATTGGTTGCCGCACCGTTCATAAATCTTGGATTTGAGAAGCAGTTTGAAGTTCCCCAAAGCAATTTCACACCAGAAGCTGCCTGTTTTTCTTTAGCATAATCGGTGATGAATTCCAGTCTCTTTGTAGATTCTGCGAAATTATCTGCCTCGTCAATCAAATCGTAATCGTGGAAACAGTAGTAAGGAACGCCTAATTTTGTGAAAAATTCAAAAGCGGCATCCATTTTTTCTTTTGCTCTCTGTTTTGCATCAGAAGCAGTTAACCAGTCAAATTGCTGAGTTCCTGCACCAAATGGGTCTCCACCAGTTGCGCAGAATGTATGCCAGTAAGCAGACGCAAACTTGAAATATTCTTTCATCGTTTTTCCACGAACAACTAAATTTTCATCGTAAAATTTGAATGCCAACGGATTATCTGATTCCCTTCCCTCAAACTTGATTTTTTCTATTCCTTTAAAGTACTCTTTGTTTCCTGTCGTAATTGCCATTATTTTGATTTTATATTTTTATTGATTCTTACAATTTGTTTAATATTTTTATTTGGGCAGCTTTATCCGCCTTCCACTCCCGCTTTTTTCTGAAAAACCTCCGCATTTCCCATCCATTTTTTCAGAAAAAGAGCTCCGTTCAAGTCGGGCTGCAACTTTGTCTTTCAAAATGAACTTTAACCATTAAATCGAGACTAAGTCGCGCTTATCACTTGTTCCAATTTTTGTTTCCATTTCCCATAACTTTCCCTGTACTGATCCATATTTTTAAAATCAGGAATGTAAGTGGTGGTAATATCTTTTTCGGTTAAAATATCCGTTAAGGTTTCAAATGCTCCCGCTCCGATTGCCGCTGCTCTTGCTGCTCCTGTGGAACCAGTCGTATCGAAAATTCTGATCTCCGTATCTAACAAGGTTGCAATCGATTGCGCGAATAGAGAAGAACGAAATAAATTATCTCCACCGGCTTTAATAATTCCTTTCTGTAAACCGTCATTCATCAGAATTTCAGTTCCGTAAACGAAAGAGTAGGCGATACCCTCCAGTCCGGCTCTGAATAAATGAACACTTTTGTGACGGTTAAAATTCACATTATAAGTAGAAGAACCGATGTCTTTATTTTTTAAAACTCTCTCAGCGCCGTTTCCGAATGGTAAAACAATGATTCCGTCTGAACCGATTGGGATTTGTGAAGCCAGATCATTCAGTTCCTGATAAGAATGTCTTTTCTGATCCACCTGGTGACGTAACCAGCTGTACTGAATTCCCGCACCATTTAAACAAAGCATTTTGCCGATTCTAGGCTGCTCTTTTGTATGATTGATGTGCGCAAAATTGTTTACCCGCACAGATTCTTTAGAATGAATATTGTCTGTCACACCATAAACAACGCCTGAAGTTCCGCCTGTAGCAGCGATCTCTCCTGGATTCATTACGTTTAAGGACAACGCATTATTCGGCTGATCTCCGGCTCTGTACAAAACAGGAATTCCTTCCGGCAAACCGCTTTCTTCAGCGCCCTGTTTTGAAACTACACATTGCTCCGTGAAATTGTCTACTACTGTTGAAACCAAAGATTCATCAATTCCCCAGTGATTCAATAAGGTTTTCGAAGCCTGATGTTTCTGGAAATCCCAAAGCACACCTTCCGAAAGTCCGGTAACGGTTGTGGTTGCTTCACCGCTTAATTTTAAAGCAATAAAATCTCCTGGAAGCATAAACTTCCAGATCTTTTCATAGATTTCCGGCTCGTTTTCTTTGACCCATTTTAATTTTGAAGCGGTGAAATTTCCTGGTGAATTCAAAAGTTTATTCATACAAACTTCTTCACCCAAATCGTCAAAAGCTTTGTCGCCGGTTTCTACTGCGCGGCTGTCGCACCAAATGATAGAAGGTCGTAAAACCTCTTTGTCTTTTCCCACCAAAACCAAACCGTGCATCTGATAAGAGATCCCGATGCCTTTGATCTCATTTTTGTCGATATGACTTTCTGCAATTATTTTTTGAGTCAGAATTCTCAGATTTTGCCACCATTGTTCCGGGTCCTGTTCAGCCCAGCCGATCTTTGGAGAATCAATAGCCATCTCACTTTCCGGATATTTTGCGTGAGCAATTACTTTTCCGTTTTCATCTACAATGGATGCTTTTATCGATGAGCTCCCGACATCATATCCTATAAACTTCATTATTAATTAATAATTGTTAGGCTCTAAATGTAATAATTTTATCATATAATCAATATTTTTTTTATTAATACTTCATTTTTAATGATAATAAACGGTTTCAAGTCTTTGATATTCAGAATTGTTGTTTTGTTAAGTTATCGTAATATTTATGATAAGGTAGATTGCTTTGGATGATTTTTACAATCCCATTTTTCCCTAAAAAGATTGCTTAAATATTAAATTTAGTTAATCGATCGGGCAAAGCGGACTTTTTTAATCTAAATCAATTTATTGGAAATATTATATTTTTGAAAAATGAATACCAGAAATCGAGGTAAAAATACAGGTGACGATATTTTATTTCAACCAACGAAAGAATTAGATAAGTTGAAATTCGCAGTTCAGGATATGAATTATCTTTTAAGCAAAGAATATCCTGAAAAATCAAGTTCTGAATTGGTAGCAAGTCGCTACAAATTGAAAACCAGACAAATTAAGGCTTTGCGTGGAGTTTCGGCTTCGGATCAACAAATTGAAAACAGGAATTCGAAACGGTTAGAAATTTCAGATTTAAAAAATAAAACACTTTATCTTGACGGTTTCAATGTTTTGATCTTATTGGAAAGTTTACTTTCAGAAGCTTATATTTTTGAAGGTTTGGATGGCTGTTTTCGTGATCTTTCCGGAGTTCATGGAACCTATAAACGAGTGCAGCAAACTTTTAAAGCGATAGAATTGGTTTCTGTATTCTTTAAAAAATCTGATCTGGAAAAACTCGTCTGGATTTTTGATCAACCCGTTTCAAACAGTGGAAGAATTAAACAAATAATTCTCGATTTTGCTAAGGAAAATAATCTTAATTGGGAAGTAGAATTAGAATTTAATCCAGACAAATTTTTAGTTGAAAATACTAAAATTGTGGCTTCTTCTGATGCCTGGATTTTAGATCATTGTAAAAATTGGTGTAACCTTGTTGGATTTTTGATTGAAGAAGAAGAAGAAAAACTTTCTGTCAATTTGGTAAAAATGTTTTAGATGAAGAATTTATTTGGAAAATATATTTCGTTATTTTCAGATTCCTGGAAAGAAAAATTCGGTAAAATTCTGGAGATTGAACATCTGGAAAATATGAGTAGAAATATTCAAAGATTTAAAGACAAAACTTTAGATTGGGAACTTCCGTATTTTAATGAAGAAATAAAAATTGACCGATCAGAAAGTTTTAAAACTTTTATTGACATTCTTGAAAGTGAAAGTTCAACTGAAATTAAAGCTAAAGATTTAGAAAAAATCCCTTTTGAATATTGGCTGAATATTTTGGGACAACGCCTTACTTCTGCAAGTTTGCGAGATGAAAATTCAATTCCGCCACTTGAAAATGTTTTGATTGAAAGTTGTAGAAAACCGTTTAATCATGAGGTTAGTATGGCTCAAAGGGCTTGTGAAAAGCATATAGGAAGAATGGATAACCAGTTTTGGGGAGAAATAAAAGGAAACAATCTGCAGAAACAGCAGAAAGTCATGGAAAAAATCACTTACATCATCGAAAATAAAACTTGGTGGAACGTTTTCTATCATTACAAACACGAATTGGTCTATGAAATCAGAGAAAAAAACGGTCAAGGAATTCGGTGGAGCCAAGATGGAACGCGACTGATCGGTTTTTTGGAGACTTTTATTAATGAATGAAAAATTATTTTTGTTGCGTAAAAAGATTGCGTACTATTATAATAGTTTTGTCAATATAAAATTAAGCTATGAATTTTTATAATCAAAATTTTTCGGAAAAAGAATGGGAAGCCTGTCTCAAGGTTTTGAATGCTTTGAAAGATGAGCCTTTTGAAAATCCTGACAATAAAACTTTTTCGGGATTGATTACTAAGATTCATAAAAATGCAAAAAAACAAAACCGTCAAGAAAATTATACTCAAATGAAAACGCATGATTTGGAAATCAATTCTGAATCTGTTTTGCTAAAGAAAGCTTTGGCGGGAGTTTCTGATTTTTATGACGATGAAAAAGACGAGACAAATCTTACAAAACTTAATATTCCTAAAAATTGTTACTGCTGTAATCAAAGTTATTCCTACGCTCACTCATTTTACACAAGATTATGCCCAAAATGTGCCGAAGAAAATTATGAAAAACGTTTTGAATCTATAGAGCTAAAAGGACGAAACATTATTCTGACAGGAGGACGAGTAAAAGTAGGATTTGCAACTGCTCTTAAATTATTAAGAAATGGAGCAAATCTGATTTTGACAACTCGTTTTCCGGCTTTAGCGTTAGAAACTTTACAAAATGAAGACGATTACGAAGAGTGGAAAGAAAGACTTTGGGTATATGGTTTGGATTTGAGAAATTTAAAAGCAATTCAGGAGTTTATAGATTTTTATAAATCGAATTTTGAAACGCTTGATATTTTAATCAACAATGCAGCACAAACCATAAAATATCCTGATGAATACTATTTACCAATCATTAAACGTGAAAACGAAATGTTGGTAGAGTTTAAAAATAATCAAAAATTAATTCCCAACAACACGGCAATTTCAAAAGAAATTGGAAAACTAGAATATGCCCAAAATGAAGAGACAAGTATAGCTTTGACACGTTTCGGACAACCCGTTGACAACAGAGATAAAACAAGTTGGAATTCTACTTTGGAAGAAGTTTCGATGTATGAATTGGTTGAGGTAAATTTAATCAATCATATTGCGCCTTATTTTTTAATCAAAGAATTAAAACCTCTCATGAAAAGCTCGTCTTTTAAAGAAAAGTTTATCATTAATGTAACTTCTTCGGAAGGGATTTTCAGTTATGATAACAAAACAATGTTTCATCCTCATACAAATATGACGAAAGCTGCTTTGAATATGATGACTCTGACTTCTGCAAAAGAATTTGAAAAAGATCAAATATATATGACCGCAGTTGACGTGGGATGGATTTCTACAGGAGCAAAAGAAAGCTTAAGAAAAAAACAATTTGAGCAAGGATATATTCCGCCACTAGATTCCGTCGACGGTGCTGCGAGAATTCTGCATCCGATTGTGGAAGGGATCAAAGGGAATTATTTCAGTGGAGTTTTATTGAAAAACTATAAAGTCAATAATTGGTAAAGTATAGAAAGCGTTAGCTCAGCGGGAAGAGCGCCTGTTTTACACGCAGGAGGTCGTGGGTTCGAGTCCCACACGCTTTCCAAAATGGAGATAATAGTTTAATCGGAAAAATTTATTCCCTGCACGGAATTGACGCGAGTTCGAATCTCGCTTATCTCCCAAAACAGAAACGTTAGCTCAAAGGAAGAGCGCTGACCCTCCAAGTCAGAGGTTGTGGGTTCGAGTCCCATGCGTTTCGAAAGGAGTACATAGTTCTAATTGGAAGAACACTGACTTCACTGATTAGAGGTTGCGGGTTCGACTCCCGCTGTACTCCCAAATTGGAGACAATAGTAATAAATGTGGAAAAATACATTTCTGCCAGAATGAGTTGCAAGTTCGAATCTTGCTTGTCTCCCCAAATGGAAGCAGTAGTTTAAATGGAAAAACGTCTCAAACCTCGAGAAGTTGCGAGTTCAAATCTTGCCTGTTTCCCTTTTCTAATTTAAATAATTATGAAAAACACCTACAACAAAGGAACTTTCAGAAGCTTCGAATATGGTAAAATCGGACCTTATTTGAAAAAGCATGGAAACAAAAAATGGAGGAGAACTGAAAAATCTGAAATCGAAAATCAGCTGAGTGAAACCATTAAATTTTTTAAGCAAAGAAAAAAAAGACGAAAACTGATTTGGGTTAAAATTACACAAGAGATTTACGGCAAAACACATTCTGCTTACAGAAGTTTTTATTCGGAAAAATCTTTTAAAGATTCAATAAAAAGAGCAAACGTAAAAAGATATTTTTTAATCAATAAAATAAACAAAAATGAATACATTCATTGATATTGGTATCAATCTGACCAATAAACAATTTAATGACGAGCACGCAGAAATCATCAACCAAGCTCTCGACAATGGAGTAGAACAAATGATTCTCACAGGAACAAGCGTCCGTGGAAGCAAAGAATCAGCTGAAATCGCAGAAGATTATCCTGAAATTTTATTTTCAACAGCAGGAATTCATCCTCATGATGCAAAATCTTTTAACAACGAAAACATTAATGAATTAAGGAAATTATTAAAACAAGACCACGTCATTTCAGTCGGAGAATGCGGACTGGATTTCGACAGGGATTTTTCGCCAAGACTCATTCAGGAAAAATGTTATCGTGCCCAACTCGAATTAGCAATCGAAATTAATAAACCTTTATTTCTTCACGAAAGATCGGCTTTTAAAAGGTTTAACGAAATCACCGACGAATATTTATCGAAACTTCCAAAAGCAGTTGTTCACTGTTTTACCGGAACTTTGGAAGAAGCAAAAATTTATCTGGATAAAGGATTTTATTTAGGATTTACAGGAGCGATAAGTGATGATAAAAGATTTAAACATTTGGAAGATGTCATTAAATATGTTCCACTCGACAGATTAATGATTGAAACCGATGCGCCTTTTATGCTTCCGAAAAATGTTCCGAGAATGCAAAGCCGCCGAAATGAACCGAAATTTTTACCTTATGTCGCACAAACCATCGCACATCTTAAAAAAATAAAGATTTCCGAGGTCGCAGATGAAACAACCGAAGTCGCCCGAAACTTTTTCAAAATATAAAAAAGAGCTCTACAGAAAATGTAAAGCTCTTTTTTTATATGATTTAAATATTAAATTTTTACTTAAATACTTTTCCAGGCAGCTTCCAAAGCCAATTCGATCATAGGTTTCAACGCTTTTTCTCTTTGGTCGGCAGAAATATTTTCATGCGTCGGAATAATGTCAGAAACCGTAAGGATCGTAGCCGCATTTTTACCTAAATGTTTTGCATTGGCAAACAACCCAAAAGCTTCCATTTCAACAGCCGGACAATCGTATTTTGTAGCAATTGCAGGAACTGCGGGATCTTTTCTGTAAAAAATATCGCTGCTGTGGATATTTGTCGCTTTTGCTTTTAAAGATAATTGTTCTGCAGTTGCATTAATGATTTCAGAAATATTTCCCTGATGAGAAATGATATCTTCTTCAATTTCCCATGCAAATTTTGCGTAGGTACTTTCACTTGCTGCATTTTCAACATTTAATAGATCAAAAACTTTCAGATCAGTGGTGTAAGCTCCACAAGTTCCGATTCTGATGATGGTGTCAACTTCATATTCTGTGTACAGCTCAAAAGAATAAATTCCAATGCTTGGGAAACCCATTCCACTCGCTCCGACAGTGATTTCTTTGCCTTTGTAAGTTCCTGTATAGTAAAAAATTCCTCTGGTCTGACTTACCAATTTTGCGTTTGCAAGAAAATTTTCAGCGATATATTTTGCTCGAAGCGGATCTCCCGGTTGCAGTACTACTTTAGCGATTTCTCCTTTTTTTGCACTGATATGTACACTCATAATATTATTTTGAATGGTGCAAAGATAATAAATATGTGAAAAATGAATGATCAATTCGCAAAGCGCGTGAATTTTTTTTGGAGCTATTTCCCGCTTTCCGTTGCAATCTTTTTTTTCAAAAAAGGATTTCCACTTCAATCGGGGCTAAGAAACGTTTTGTAAAAAGTAGAGAATGAAGTGATTCAATCATATTTATGAATTTTAATTTACCATTAACTTGTGATGTAAAATTAGCCGTTCACAAATAATATTTTCTATTTTTGTTAGATGATGGAAACCAAATCCCCATTTTTAGACACCCTGTTTCTTCTCCGAAAAGATGAGTGCATCACGATTTTTTCAGATTTAAAAGAAATTTCAAAAAAGGAAGAAGAGGATGCCGCAGATTATTTTGAAATGGAATTTGAAAAAGAACGACTGGAATTTTTATCTGATCAAATAGATTGCGATAAAGAAACGGCAGTTTGGGCGGCTAAAATTCTGTATTACAGTGCGCAATTGTATTTGATCAGAGAAAACACGGCAAAGGATTTGAATAAATTGATTCCAAAATTTAAAGGAACAAAAAATGTTTCCTCAATTTTGTCTGCCGATTTATCCTTACGGTTTTTACCACAGACAATTTTAGCCTTACAAAATGCAGATTCTGAAGATCCACTGATTAAAATGTTGGAAATTGTTTTACAGCAATTTCATTATTCAGGAATAGGATATGATCTGGACTTGGAAAATATCAATTGGGAAGAAGAATTAAAAGATAAAACCTACCGAAAATTATATCTCGAAAGAATTGTAGAAAAGAAAGCTTATCAATTAGCTGAAATTCCTTTTATTAATAAGTTATTGATCGCAGAATTCGGAATGTATAAAGAGGTTTTTTGGAGAGAATTAAAAATAATAGAAAACTAATCATTTTGTATTTCTTCGCTAAGTGAAACGCCTTTGCGAACTTAAAAACGGTTAGTTGTTAAAAAGAAACTTTGCGGACTTTGCGTTAAAAAAAATTACAGAAAAAATATAAAAACAAATGACTCAAAATATAGAAAAATTAAACAAAGTTCTTACCTACGTCAAAGATACATTTGTTGGCAAAAATGACGTGGTCGATTTACTAGGAATCTGTTTGTTAGCAAGAGAAAATGCGTTTTTATACGGACCTCCTGGAACTGCAAAATCCGCAATCGTAAGAACTTTAGCAAAAACAGTGAAAGACGGAAAAAATTTCGAATATTTATTGACACGTTTTACAGAACCGAATGAAATTTTTGGACCTTTCGACATCAGAAAACTAAAAGAAGGAGAGCTTTTTACCAATACCGACGGAATGATGCCCGAAGCTTCAATGGTTTTTCTAGATGAAATTTTCAATGCTAATTCTGCGATTCTGAATTCCCTTTTGATGGCCTTAAATGAGAAAATTTTTAAAAGAGGAAAAGAAACCAGAAATCTTCCTACATTGATGTTTGTGGGAGCGAGTAATGTGCTTCCCGAAGACGAAGCTTTGAATGCGCTGTTTGACCGTTTTCTGATCAGAATTAATGTAGATTACGTACATCCCGATCTTCTTCAGCAGGTACTTTTAGCCGGAAGAAAACTTGAAAATAATATTGAAACAGAAACTCCTGAAATTCTTTCCAACGAAATCAGAGATCTTCAGAATTTATGTAAAACCATCGACTTAAAACCGATTTACGAAGTATATTTAAATACAATTATCAATCTTAGAAATACCGGAATTGCTATTTCCGATCGTCGAGCGGTAAAACTGCAAAATCTGATTGCTGCAAGCGCATTGATTTGTGGTCGAAACGAAGCGATTCTTTCAGATTTATGGGTGTTGAAACACATTTGGGACACCGAAGAACAAATCGAAATTTTAGAAGGAATCATTAACAGAACAATAGATAAAGATGATCATCCGAAATCTCATCCACAAGCTTTACACAACAAAACTCCGAATCCGGAAGAAGTGATGAAAGATGTGAAAATTCTTGTCGACAAATGGAATTTAGGAAATCTGAGTTTTGAAGAGCAAAATGTGATTAAAGATAAATTAAGATATCTTCAAACCCGTTGTGACTGGATCAGAAATCCTGAACAGAAGCAATATATTCAACATGAAATTGAGAGCTTATGGCAGAAGATTCTTCAAACCGTCTAAAAGAATTCTGGGCAGAAATTCCACGAGTTGATGAGGATTTTCTTGGCTCAATTCGAGATTGGAAAAATGTTCAGATTGCTTCAGATGATGACGTGATCTGGCTAAAAGGCTTTACTGATGAACAAGCTGTTTCGTCGGAAATTCAGCAGTTGCCCAATTTTTTGTTGTACGAATTGAGAGACGGACTTTTATTTCGAAAAGATGCTTTAGTACCAAGTAAAAAAGTGAGAACGGCTTTGCTTTGGACGCCGATTGATAAAGCTTTGCGACTAACTTTCCCAATTTCAAACAATAATTTGTTTGGAATTGATGAAAAAGTTGAAGTTCAGTTAAAACCAAGTGAAGACGAACAGCCTGAATTTGCTTTATTAAGTTCAATTGCTGAAATTAAAGAAACAATCATCACATTACCAAAATTCAAACTGGAAAAATTGAATTGGGTTGTGATTAATGATAAAGCATTATTTACAGGAAATCCTTTATTGAGTTTTCCGGGAAAAACATATTGGACGAAAGACAATCATCTTTTACCGACAGGTTTTGATTTTGAGTTCAAAAATTTGAGTTCTTTGCTCCAAAGTAAATTTAATTCAACTCAAGAAAAATGGCTTTTATGGAATGAAGACGGAAGTGTTTTGCATATTAATAAGAGGGATTTTAGAAAATTGTCTGTTAGTTCATTTCGTCTCACTGAAAAATCACAAGAATGGATGTAAAAGAATATTTCCAATCATATGAAGATTATTTCTGGGAATGGAAAACAGATGAGGATGTTCCTGACGATACCGGATATAATGAAAATAACCTTATTTCGATACCCGAAATGGGGCCAATTGTTTATAGACCTTATTTAATTGAAATATTAAAGGAACTTCAACTTATAGGTTTGCCTATTTTGAGTCCACTTTTATTAACGTTGTATGCTACAAGTGACGGATATTTAGATCTTAAAGGAATTAAAACAAATCTGAGAAAACATCCTTTAGCATCGCACGAACATGTTAAACATTTGATTCGGCCTGCATTTCAATTCTTAGAGACATTAAAATCTCTACATTACAATTACAAAAAAGGAAAAAATAAAGTTCTTCTTTTACAGACCATATTCAAACATTCATCCGGTAATGTGTCGGAAAAACATTCAGAATATATTTTAAATGGATATTTACGAAACTCACGGAAAATTGCCGAATCGGCGCAGAAAATAGAAATTACTGTTTCCAAACTTTCCAAAGATTTAGGGATTTTAGTTGCTTTGAATGAGAAGTTTCCTTCAAGTGAAACGCTTATTCAGGTAATGAAAGGCAACTTGGAAATTGCAGATATTGAAGATGAAGTTATCGAAGAAGAAACCACCGTTGAAACCGACAAAGATTTTATTGAGGAACTCATTGAAGAACCAAAAACTTTTCAGGTCGGTAGTTTAATAAAAAGAATTTGGAGCGGTCTGAAAATCCCGATGCGTCATCTTTCTCCCGGCGAACAGCCAATCGGTGGGATTTCTGATGTGACCAACAAAGGCGATTTCAACAGAATGCTTTTGTCCGAATTTGCCAATGAAGATGAGGTTTTTATGAACCGTGTTGCAAATAACGAGGCATTGTACATTCAACGTGAAATTCCGCCTGAGGAAAATATTTTTGAGAGAATTATTTTGATTGATACTTCTCTGAAAAACTGGGGAACTCCGAAAGTTTTGGCGTTTGCGTCGGCGATTGCTGTGATCAAACATCCAAAGGCAAATTCGGAATGTAAAGTTTATGCTTTAGGAGAAACCACTATCCCAATTTCGTTGGATAAAGTAAATGAAGTGGTGGAAAATCTGAATCAGGTGAGTCCGGTTTTGGAAGTTTCTTATGCTCTCGAAAAGTTTTTTAATGAAGAACATACTCAAAAAGATCTGGAAGTTTTCTTTATTACGAATCAGGAAAATTTAGCCAATCAAAACCTACAGAAAGTCATTCACGAAAATAGAGACCGACTGAAATTTTTAGTGACAACTTCGTCAGACGGCGAATTGAATTTCTATAAACATCATAAAGGAACGAGAAAACATATTCAGAAAATCGTGCTTCCTTTAAAGGAATTATGGGCAAATCCGCCACGAAGAAAGAAGATTATTGAAAATAACAACGGTAGAAAAACCGATCTTCCACTGAATTATCCGATCCTGTTTCCCAATCCTGTTAATAAAATTGCTACATTTTTATATGAAGGAGAATTTTTCATTTTAAGTAATAAAAAACAACTTCTTAGAACTTATTTATCTGATAATTATTACGATAAGAAAAATTATCATGTATCGAAAATCTATCGTGGATGTGAAGTTTTAATAGAAAATATTTCGCTAAAGCCAAAAGGACAGTTTGCGTTGGCAAAAAATAAACGACAAGAGTTTATTCTTTGTCAATATCAACCGGACAAAAAGCTGATTTCAAAACTCAATTTGAATACAAAGGAATATTCTGAATTGAATTTGACAGGGAAAAATATTCCAAGTGACCATCGTTTGATTTATTTCAAGAAATATTTTTATCTTTTTAACGAAGACAGCGATTTGATTCATTTGATAAATACAGAAGGAAGTATTTCGGTAGAAAATAGTTTAAATAATGATCTAATAAAAAAAAGTGTCTCAAAAGTAAGCTCTGAAATTTCAAGACTAAATGATTATGAGAATAAAACTCTAAATAATGTCATGACTATCGGAATCAATGAAAATAAAAACATTGTTCTTTCAAATTATGAATTGCATAAAAGCTATAATGACGCACTACAAATCTACAAAAGCAGATCAGTTGCCAATATTTTAGCTGAAAGAAATAAAAATAGATTTACGTTTTCCGACGGCAGCGAAATCATTGCCGATTCTCGAGGAATGCTTACTTTTAAAAGCAGTGATAAAAACATTCCTGTTTTTTATGTACCAACATCGATTGGTGGTTTTCTTGCTTTGGCAACAAATACGGAATTTAGCGGTTCAGAATACTTTTTACCTGAAACTACTTTGCTTAAAGTGAGAACTTCAGAAGAAATGTACTCTGAATATTTGGAAAAATTCATTGATCAAATTTGGGAATATGGAACTTAGAATACAACCTTTTCCGAAAAATATTTATCCCAAAAAAGGACTTTTAATCAAAGGTTCTTCACCTTTTACGTGGCTTCATGAAATGGAAACTTTAGGGATAGATTTAAATCAGATTCAGTCTTTTCCGATTCCTTCAAATGAACCGAATGTTTTGTATGGTTGTTTTTTAATTTTTCAAAATAATGCTCCGAGTGAAATCGGAAGAAATTCCTATTTCCAGTGTGTTGACAATAAATTTTTTATTCCTGAAAACACAATTTTCTACCCAAAAATAAATCCTGAAGAATGGCAAAATATTGACGCTGATTTTTTAATCATGCATCCCGAATTCGGATTGGTAAAATTAAATGAAGAAATTGACTGGATCTCATTAGTTCAAAATCCAAAACAATCAGAAGACAAAATAAGAAAACCATCGAACGGTGTGAAAATTCCACGAAAAATTGAGAGCTATACCGTTGAAATGGACGATGAAAAAGTTCTTGAAGCTCTGCAAAAACCACAAACCGAAGAAGAATGGATGAAAGATCTGCCTTTTGATCTGAAAAAAGTGATGGCTGGAAATAAAAAGGAGATTGAAAAATATTTAAAATACATCGAAAAATATCCTTACCGAGCTGTAGATCTTGGAATTCCTCTTGATGTAACAGGAACTTCAAGAGGAGATGGTTTTGCAAAATTGATGTTTGGAAATAGTTGGTTGGGGAAATTATTTGGCGGAAATTCTTCAGGCTCAGAAAGATCGACATATTCTGAAAAATATCGTTGGGTATTTTGGGTGTTTTTGATTGTGATAGGTTTGATCAGATTGTTTGTATATATGAATAAGACTGAGGCTGTAGAAAATGTTCCAATGGCTTCATCCGGGAAAGTTTCTGATGTTGATAAAGATATTATGACTCCGGTTGTTGCTTATCAATCAGGAGTTACAGATATTGATCTGAAGATCGATTCGATGTATGGAAGAAAACGGAATGATCTCACGAAGGAGCATATCAATGCATCCTTAGAGCTCAGCAAACCTAATGAAAAAAGCTATGAAGAGTATTTAAAGAACGGCGGAAGACCGATTGATAAAATTCAAGCAGATATTTTTAACCTTAATGATAAAACAAGTGCTGCTACAGATTCTTTGAAAAAGATTTACCGTAAGAAAATAGTAAAATATTTAGTTCAAAACGAAGTAAAAGTCAGGAAGAAAATTACAGATTCTTTAAACAAAATAAGTTCGGGAAAACCTGCCGATCAGGGAATTGTGAAAACCATTTTCAAAAAAAAACAGATTTTAATTGAAGATTCTTTAGGCCGTCTCTATGGAACCAAAGAAATGGTCGAACCACCGATTGATCTTAACAGAGGTAAAATAGTTGAAACATTAGAGAGCGAAAAACCCTATTCAAAAAATGATATTTCTTTCTCGGAAATCATTTGGCTGATCATTTTTATGACAGGAGTTGTCGGCTTATATTCATTCATCGTTAAAAGAAAATCTTTGAATATCGGAGGTGAAAATGTTCCCAACGGAATCAAAATTTTTCTCGTCATTGTGCTTGTTGCAATGTTGGCTTATCTATTTTATCCTTTGATCGAAATGTTTGGCTACAACTGGTTTGTCTGGATTCTAATTATTGGTGTTGTGTTGCTTCTTTATCGTCTTTTCAGCGAAGACAAAACAATTTTAAAATCGGATAAAGATGAATAGGCAGAAGTTTATAGACAAATTTATGGCAGCATTCTTTATTCTGGTGATTTTCAAAGTTATCGGAATTTTGGCTGAACTATTTCATGCAACGTTCTGGAATGTGATAGGAAATCTTGTGATTTTTATTGTCATAGCGGTGATTATTTTTTTAGTTATTACCGCTTTAAAAGACAAAGAAAAGCAAAATCAGGGAGCAAATGGTCGCCGTGGAGGAGGCGGAAGCTCGTATGTTGAGAGTTCTCTTTTTGACAGAATCAGAAATAAATATGAAGAGCTTGCACAAAAATACATCGCCGAAAAAGATTATAAAAAAGCGGCAAAAGTGTATATGAATCTTCTTCAGGACAACTACCGTGGAGCAAAAACTTTGGAAGACGGAGGTTTATATAATGAAGCAGCGGTGATTTATCTCAAAAAATTAAAAAATAAGTCTGAAGCCGCAAACTGTTATGAGAAAGCAAAACAATACAGAAAGGCAATCGATTTGTATAAAGAACTCGAACAGAAAGAGAAGGTAGGCGATCTGTACAGACAAATAAATGATAGAAAAAACGCAAATGCTTATTATCAAATGGTTGTAGACGATTATGTAGACAACAATCAAATGGTAAAAGGTTCATTGATTTATCGAAAAAAAATGGAATTGCCGGATGAAGCACAGAAAATTTTATTGAAAGGTTGGGAAGAAGATCGCGACGCATTCAATTGTCTGAACAATTATTTTGCGAATATTTTTGATGTTAAAAAACTCGATCAGCAGATTCAGGAATTGTACGAGAAAATACCTTCAGATAAGAAGATCACCTATCTTGAAGCCATTAAATATGAATTTAAAAAAGATCCAAAGCTTCAAACTACAACAAGAAATATCGCCTACGAAATCATCGCCGAAAAAGTAGCGACCCGTTCTGAAATCGTCAATGAATTGAAGCATTTTAATCCTGATGATGAGGTGATTTTAAAAGATATTTCGAGGTATAAGACGGGGAGGAATAGGATGTTTAGGAATTAAATTAATTATTTTTGATCATCTTTTATTTAACCAAGTTTGAGGCATTTAGAAATCCCAGTCAATTGATGTTTGTCGGAAATTTTCCTGATTTGGTTTTCCAGTGAAAGAAAATTCTTGAATAATTTCATATTGACCTGTATTTGGATCAAATTTCCTCAAGGCTAACTGACAGCAATCGAATTTGAAACTTTTACTATTAAGAAATTGAAGTGCAATTGTCAATTGTTCTTCTGAAAGATCCCGACCTATACTCACATGTGGTGGAGATATTTTGCTCATTTCTTTAACAGGAATTATGTTTCTTACATTCTTAGTTATGTTGTGAATTCTATCATTAAATTCAAAAGAAGGCAAAAACACAGCACATTTTGAAAAAGCCGAACAACTTAATTGATTGAATAATGTGGTAAAAGGAACCATATTTTCTACAAATTTCTTTAGATATTCCTTAACACCGGTGAGTTGATTTTCAGTAGCTTCAAAACCTGCAATAGTGATATGAGCTAGAGAATTTTGACTTGCATAATCGCCAGCTTTTGATGTCAAATCTTTTTTGAATTTTATGACCTCCCCAATAGTCGAACTCAATGGATGAAAAATTATTGAATAGGTGTATGGTATTTTCAAGTTGATCATATTTTAAACAAATTTAAAAATATAGGATAGAATTTTGAATTTTTTAAAACCAAAAATTTGAAGTTCAGACTCTTAATAATCAACAATAAAAGAAAAACATTTATCTTTGCACCAATAAAATTATGAAAATACAAAGAGCACATATCAGTTTAAATCTATGCGATCGCCCTGTACTAAAGGGATCGTTTGGATATGAATGGATGATATTGAATGAGGCGAAATGTGCTTGCTTTGAAAATTATTTACTGTAAACCCGTAAAAATTTAATCAAAATACTGCAGAAACGCCTCGATGATCGGGGCGTTTTTTGTGTTTTTAAGGCAGAAATTATTTAGAATGAAAAAAAATAACCATAAAAGTGAAAATTATTTAATAACAAATTAACAATTAATAAGAAAATAGAGCGTGATCAATAACCCGATGAGAGACAGTCATTTAGGTATTTAAGACATCTGCAAAGTATTGCGGACGGAAATTCTCTATTCTAAATTTTAATTGTAATTGATTGATTTTCAAATATTTAAATGAAAAATAGATTTGCGAGTTAAAAAAATTCATCCTTACTTTGCAACCGAAAATTAAAAGCAACACGTTTTTAATCTTTTCAAAAAAAAAATTTTAAACAAGAATATAATGAAACAATTACATAACATATCTAATCAGTATTCAAGACTACACGGACAAGAGCCGAAAGGGTATGCATGTATACTTGATAGTGAATTTGTGGATAAAAGGTGCTTATATAAATGCGTCAGTTAATGAACTGATACGTCAAAATATAGAGCGCCTCCCAAGAAGAGGCGCTTTTTTTTATGGTTTCTTTAGCTTATTTGGTAAAGCGCCGGTCTGTGGAACCGGAGAACAGGGTTCGATCCCCGGAGATACCCAAAAGTGTGAATGAGTGAATGGTGAATTTTACTTCGTAAGTGAATTAAAATTGACAAGTAAAGCGAATTAACAACTATTCACACAATCAAAATTCTGTAGCTCAATTGGATAGAGCGTTGGTTTTCTAAACCGAAGGTTAGAGGTTCAATCCCTCTCAGAATTACAAAAGATTCATGGAAAAATTTCCGATCCGACTGTCTCTCGGAGAAGAATTTTGAAGTGAATCTGCAAAACTGGAAAGATAACGGTGGTTGTTTACCCGCCTTGGACGCGGGAGGTCGCAAGTTCGAATCTTGCTTTCCAGACGAAAATGTGAATTGTGAAAAGTGAATTTTGTTTCACAAGTGAATTTTAAAAATTGACGAGCAATGCGAATTGACAATTGACCATTCACACAAAATTAATTGTTTCAAAAGAGAAGAGAAAAAGTTTGTCAAGCGCAGAAGATCTTACGCCAAAGACACAATATAGACAGGCTTTTTCTTAACTCAAAAAATGAAAATTAATAGGTAAAGGTTGGAAGATGGATGAAGGAAGTTTTAAACATAATATAAATTTTTAGGTGAAAATATAGTTTGTCAAAGCGCAGAAGTTCTTATATCAAACAAAAATTAAGACAGGCTTTATTTTTTTAATGAAAATTTCAATATGAAAAATTAAGAATTGGAAAATTACTCATTACCAATTACTTATTATTCATAAAACTTGATGGTTCGCCGAAGTGGAAGAGTCGGGGCGGTCTGCAAAACCGTTGCGTAAGCTGAGTGGGTTTGACTCCCATAACCATCTCAAATAACTAAAATGAGATTAGTTCCGAAGAAAAAGTAAAAGTTTGTCGAGCGTAGAAGTTCTTATATCAAACTAAAAAAATAATGACAAGCTTTGTTTTTCTTCACAAAATTTAGAGTTAAAAGTTAATTGGAAAAATTACTCATTACCAATTACTTATTGCCCATAAAAAAGGGAAGTACGCCGAAGTTGGAGAGTCGGGGCAGACTGTAAATCTGTTGCTTCATTGCTGAGTAGGTTCGAATCCTACTACTTCCACAAACACCGCTGATAATGTAATGGCAGCATGCAGGAAATATACTCTTGTTGTTTAGGTTCGATTCCTAGTCAGATGGTCAAATAAAGTGAAATGTGAATAGTAAATTTTGCTGCGCAAGTGAATTTAAAAATTGACTACGAAGTAAATTGACTATTGACAATTCATAAGAAAAATGCTCTATTCGTCTAATGGTTCAGGATGCCTGCCTTTCAAGCAGAAAACAAGGGTTCGATTCCCTTATAGAATACAGAATATAAGTAATGAGTAATGTGCAATGAGTAATAATTATATTCAACATTTTTAATATTACCAATTACACATTATTTATTACCAATGAAAAACTTGCGGGAATGGTGGAAATGGTAGACACACTTGATTTAGGCTCAAGATTTTGGGGGTTCGAGTCCCTCTTTCCGTACACAAACATAAATAATGGGTAATGTGCAATTAGTAATTTGAGAGAAATGTAAATTTCTAAACGTGATTTTAATTATTACCAATTGCTCATTACTTATAAACCTGGAAGAGTGGTGTAGAAGGTCTGCACGTTAGTCTGAAAAACTAGAGGTACAGGTTCGATTCCTGTCTGTTCCACAAAACTGATTCATAGTGTAATTGGTCAGCACACAAGACTTTGACTCTTGTCGTTCAGGTTCGAGTCCTGATGAATCAACAAAAATTATCTGTCATCATTGAAAAAAGGCTTTGTGTTCTTAGCTGAGTGAAACGCCTTTGCGAACTTTAATAGCAGTGAGTAGTAAAAAATCTTTGCGGACTTTGCGTTAAAATAGCACTCTGCCGGATTACAGATATGTAAATAATAATAAATAAAAATTTAAACAAAACAAATTTAAAACATGTAGAAAAAATGGAAACGCAACAACAAACATGGCAAAACATGACCGGAAAAATTTTCCAAAACTCTATCACACAGCTGGTAGAAGAAGCCATCATCCGCGAACAGGCAAATGGACACCGACTGAAAGTGTGTGTGGGTTCAGACTCCCACGTTTATGGTGACGCCATTAATTATGCTACGGCAGTGGTCTTCATTCGTGAGGGAAAAGGAGCGTTTACCTTTATCAGAAAAGACAGAGAAATACAGAGTATCAGTATCAAAGAGCGAATGTTGAACGAGGTCAACAAATCCGTAGAAATCGCCTACGCCATTTGTTCTATTCTGGAAACTTATGATGTGGAAATGGAGGTACACGCAGATATTAACACCGACCCAGATTTTAAATCCAACGTCGCTTTGAAAGACGCAATGGGATATATTCTGGGAATGGGTTATATATTTAAAGCAAAACCTTACGCATTCGCAAGTTCAAATTGTGCTGATATGATGGTGTAATAAAGTTGGAAGCGGGATGTAGGAAGATGGAAGTTTTTGAAAAGTTTAAATAAACTTCCTGCATCCGGCTTCCAACTTCCATCAAAAAATAAATAAATAAACCTTAAAAAATTAATAACCATGTATTTTTTAGTTCAGGCTAATGTGTATTTAGATCCCGATCATTACAAAATTTTTGATGCCTTGGAAGAGTTAAGTATTGATTATCATGTAATTAATATTCCGCCAACTGCAGAAAAAATAGATTTCGAAACAGATAGAAAAGATGTTTTCGTGTACGGCTCGGTGACGATTGCAAGATTGGCAAAACAAAATACAGACTGGTCTCCCGGTTCTTTGTACGGAGGTAATCATTTGTATGAAGTGTAATCTAAATATTATGGTGAAAACCTTCTCAATCACAAAGTCTCCGTTCACGAAATTTCAGAAGAATTGATTTGGAAAAAAGATGAAATTAAATTCATTAAACCTTACAACGAAGCGAAGATTTTCACAGGAAAAATTTTCAACGAAACAGAATGGAAAGACTTCGTTTTTGAATCATTAAAAAATCAATCAAACAGAATTACAGAAGATTCTTTAGTTCAGGTTTCTGAAGCAAAACGGACGATTAAAGAAGCAAGACTTTGGATTGTTGGCGGACAGATTATCGATGCAGGATATTATAAATTTAATGATAATACTCCTTTTGAAGAAAAAGTTTCAGAAGATGGATTGAGTTTCGCTAATGAAATGATCCAGCTTTTTATTCTTGAAGAAGCCTTTGTAATGGATATTTGTTTAACGGATGAAGACTGGAAAATTGTTGAAATAAACTGTATCAACAGCTCTGGATTTTATCCAAACACCAACGTGAAAAGTATTATTAAAGCACTGAATCTTTACTTTTCAAATTAAAAAAAATAAAGTAATATGTTTTTATACGACAAAGTAATCGTCATAGATATTGAAGCCACCTGTTGGGAAAAAGGGCAGATCCCCGAAAATCAAAAAAGAGAAATCATTGAAATCGGAATCTGTAAACTCAATATGTCGGACGGGAGTATCGAGGATAAAAGAAGTTATCTGATAAAGCCAACACAATCGGAAGTCAGCGAATATTGTACAGAATTGACAGGAATTACTTCCGGAAAGCTGGAAAAAGAAGGGATTTCTTTTAAAGAAGCCTGTTCAAACATCAAAAACAGATACAATTCATTAAGAAGAACATACGCCGGTTATGGTGGATTTGACAAATTGATTATGGAAAGTCAATGCAAAGAATTGGATGTTAAATTTCCTTTCAGTGAAACATATCTTGATTTGAAAGTGCTGATAAGTTTGATGAAAGGAGAAAAGCCAATCGGACTGTTAAAAGAACTTCAGGCCAGAAATATTGAATTTGAAGGTAATGCGCATAGCGGAGCAGATGATGCTTTCAATACAGCGAAATTATTGTATCAGGTTTTAAAAAATTAAAGCAATGGATGTTTTTAGATTAATTCAGGAGATAAAAACGCATTTGAAACTCAGTTTTGATGAGGTCGACAGATGGTTTGAAAAAGATAAAGTAACGTTGAACTTTCAGCCCTCAAACGGAGGTTGGACGGTTGAGCAGATTTTAGAACATATTTATTTGACGAACTTTTATTTGTTGATTCTTATTGAAAAAGGTTCAAAAAAAGCAATGCGTAATTATCAGAATCTTGATTTGAATCTTGAAATAAAAAACTACAGTTTCAATAAAGAAAAATTTGAAAAAGTAGGTGAGTACGGAGCTTTTGAGTGGATCAGACCGGAACACATGGAGCCGAAAGAAGAATTAAATTTAAATGAAATCAGAAGTTTAATTTCTCAGCAATATCATCAATGTTTAAACTATTTAGACTTGATGAAAAACGGCGAAGGCCTTCTATGTAAAACAACCATGACAGTGAATGAACTGGGAAAAATCAATGTGTATGAATACATTTATTTCCTTTCACTTCACGCCCAAAGACACGTTACTCAAATGAAGAATAACGAATTAGAAACTATTAAAAACTAAAAAAATGATTTTTAAAACATATAACTCTATAGAAAATGCTTACCAAACCCGCGTGATCGATCAGATCAGGTTGCAGGGTTTTGGGGACGAGGTTTTCATCGTGCAGGAGAAGGTTCACGGTGCTAATTTCTCTTTCTTTACCGATGGAAAGGAGATTAAAATTGCCAAAAGAACCGCTTTCATCGGGAAGGATGAGAAATTCTATAATGCCCATCAAATGTTGGAACGTTACAGGAAAAACGTAATTGATTTGTTCGGAAAAGTGAAAACGATCCATCCGGATTTGGAAACTGTAGTAATCTACGGTGAATTGTTCGGTGGCGGTTACAAACATAAAGAAGTAGAACCCGTAAAAGATGCGATAAAAGTTCAAAAAGGTGTTGAATATGCGCCTCATAACGAATTTTACGCATTCGACATTAAGTTGAACGGTACTACTTATTTGGATACTGATTTGGTGAACCAAATTTTCGAGGAAACCGGATTTTTCTATGCAAAAATTATATTTCAAGGGACTTTGGATGAGGCTTTGAAGTTTCCCAATGTTTTCGATTCTAAAATTCCGGCTTGGTTGGGATTGCCGGAAATCGAAAATAATATGTGTGAGGGAACGATTGTTAAAACTTTGAAAACCAAATATTTTGGAAACGGCTCAAGAGTCATTTTGAAAAATAAAAATGAAAAGTGGACTGAGAAATCTAAAATGGTTAGAAAAGACAGACCCGCTCAAAAGGAGGTTCATTTCAGTGAAAATGCTCAGAATATTTGGGATGAAATCCAAAAGTATGCAACTGCAAGCCGATTGAATAATGTTGTCAGCAAAATTGGTGAATTCGAACCCAAAATGATTGGGAAAGTCATCGGTCTTTTTTCAAAGGATATTTTGGAGGATTTTGAAAAAGATTTCCCGAAAGTTTTCACAAGTATAGAAAAAGAAGAACAGAAAAGGATCAACAAAAAGTTGAATTCTATGGTCATTGATGTTATAAAAGAAGAATTGATGACTGTTAAAGTGTAGTTTTGAAAGGTTTAAATCGGAACTGATTTGTATAAATATCTACAATTAATAATTATGAAAAATATAGTTGCATTATCGCCTGTTTTTACTGAGGACAGTATCAATTTGAAACACGCTTCAATAGGCTCAGATTACAATTTGAATCGATTTAATCTAAAATGGAATGTTCCAAAAGAGTTCAGAAATGATGTGATTGCAGTCTATGGCGAAGATATTTATGCTGAAATCGTTTCCAGCCAATGTGATTTGACTTTACTAAAAACTGAAGATAATTGGTTATCAAATATTTCAGAAAAATTTACCAAACGTAATATTCAATACGGTCAATTGGAGCAATTTATAAATCATCAGAATATTTTTATTAAATGTTCAGATTTTAAAAGTTTCAAAGCCGGAGTTTATGAGAATGTTTCTGATATTAAAGGATTTGACAGTCTGGATAAACAAAGTATGGTGTTTATTTCTGATGTTGTAGAGTGGGAATTGGAAGTTCGTTGCTTTGTTCTTAACGGAAAAGTAGAAACATATTCTACATATTGGAGAGATAATCAATTTGATACCAATGGTTTATCTGATTCTGAGGAAGTGGAACTTTTCAGTTTCTTCGAAAGCTTCGTAAAAGATAATTTAGATTCTTTGCCACCTTCAATTGTGTTGGATTTTGGAATCATAAAAGATAACGGTTGGGCATTGATAGAAGCAAATCCAGCTTGGTGCTCAGGTTTATATGCTAGTAATGCTAAAAAAGCTCTTGATGTAATTATTAAAAGTTGTATTAAAAATTAAAAAAAAGCCTGGAAAAGGAGGTTGCACATTGAAAGTTTTAGAAACAAATTAAAACTTCCAGCACCGAGCTTCCATCTTCCAGCATTCTAAAAATGAAACCCAATATATTTTTCACAGCAGACCATCATTTTGGTCACGAAAATATTATAAAATTCTCCGAGAGACCGTTTGAGTCTTTGGAGCACATGAATGAAGAACTTATTAAGAGATGGAACGAAAAGATTGCAGACAGCGATACAGTCTACCATTTAGGTGATATGAGTTTGGGAAAACCAGACTTTACCAAAGGAATTTTAGATAGATTAAATGGAAATATTCATTTAATAAAAGGTAATCATGAAGGTGCAGCTTTAACTTATCCTAAAAGATTTGCTTCCATCAGATATTACCATGAATTGAAAATTGATGAACCCGAGAACAGCAACGGCAAACAGAAAATCATTCTTTTTCATTACTCCATGAGAACCTGGAACGGTTCACATCGTGGTGTTTGGCAACTCTACGGACATTCGCACGGAACTTTATCGGATGACGAAAACGCATTAAGCATTGACGTTGGAGTCGATTGTCACAATTTTTATCCAATTTCTTACGAGGAAGTCAAAGAATTGATGAAAATAAAAAAGTGGACACCACCTTTTGCTCCGAGAAATTAATAAGCTGGAAGTCTGAAGCTGGAGGCTGGAAGTATTTTCGTGCGGTAGAAAACTTCCATCCGCTAACTTCCTGCTTCCATCCTTTAAACCAAAAAACATGAAAACAACAAATCAAATATTAATCGTCGACTTAGAAGCCACTTGTTGGGAAAACGACAGAATTCCACCTGGTCAAAAAGTCGATATTATAGAAATAGGAATTTGCGAATTAAACAGAACAACAAAAGCAATTTCTAAGAAACAAAGCATTTACGTCATTCCGGAAAGGTCTAAAATCAACAGATTTTGTACAGATCTGACAGGAATTACTCCACAACTGATAGAAGAAAAAGGAATTCATTTCGAAGAAGCCTGCAAGAAAATAAGAGATGAATTTGATTCAACTTCGCTTACATGGGCAGGTTTTGGAAATTTTGATAAAGAGCAGATTATGGAACAATGTGATTATCTCGGTATCGAAAATCCTTTTTCAGAAAATTATATTAACATTATGCATCAGTTCAAAGCCTATAATGGACTTTACAAAATGATGGGTTTAAAAAGAGCTCTTAAAGCTATGAATATGGATTTTGAAGGAAATCATCACAGCGGAGCAGACGATGCGTATAATGCAGCCAGGATTTTAAGAGAAATTTTGGAATAACCTTGGGCTGGAAGTTTGAAGTTGGAGGCAGGAAGTGAATGACGTACTGTAGAACTTCCATCTTCCTACACCCATCTTCCAACCTTTTAAAACATTTAAAAAAGTGAAAACAACAGACAATATATTAATTATAGACCTCGAAGCCACGTGTTGGGATGACCGGCCGCCGAGAGGTCAGGAAAGTGAAATCATAGAAATCGGCGTGTGTATCATGGATGCAAAAACCGGTAAGATTTCGCAAAATGAAGGAATCCTAGTGAAACCTCAATACTCAAAAGTAAGTCCGTTTTGTACGGAACTGACTTCCATTACTCAGAAAATGCTTGATGAAGAAGGTATTTTACTTGAAGATGCGCTAGATATTCTACGAGCAGAATACGATTCTGAGGATCTAACTTGGGCAAGTTATGGAAACTATGACTTGAATATGCTTCAAAATCAGGCAAGAAAATTCAATGTCGATTATCCTTTGAGTGATGATCATATCAATGTAAAAACATTATTCGGACAAACGCATCCAACCGTCAGAAAAAGTGTCGGAATGGCAAGAGCTTTAGGTGAACTGAATCTCAAGCTTGAAGGCACACATCATAGAGGTGTTGATGATGCGAAAAATATTGCGAAAATTTTGTATTGGTGCTTAAACCAGTATTAATGCAGCAATTAGCAATCTGAAAATATATGAATATCTCCCTTTTACAGGGAGTTTTTTTATTTTCTTTCCAGCCACTTTTCATAAGAAAGTACTCCCAGCTCAGGTTTTCCATCACCTTCCAAAATCGAAATAAATTCTAATTGGTTTCCATCCGGGTCATTAAAATAAATCGCTAACGCAGGCATCCACGCAAAAACCATGGGTTCATCACTTCCGTCTTTTAAAAAGTTGTAAGGCTTTAAATTTTTATTTTTCAAAAACTCAACAGAATAATTTAAAATATCTTCTTTATCGGCAGAAAAAGCAAAATGTCTTGTCTGTAAATTTTCCTTTTGTTCCCACAAACCCAACATCGATTCTTTATTTTTTCCGATCCATAAAAATGCAATCGGGCGGGTTTCGTCTTTGTGAGCAAATTCCAATCCCAACACTTCAGTATAAAATTTCACTGAGTTTTCTAAATTACTTACCTGAACGTGAGTTTCATATAATCCTTTGATCATAGCTTAAATTTTTAATGTACAAAGCTAAAAAACGGTTTTCCAAAAGTCTCAAAATATTAATTCCTTTATTTAAAAATAAATAATAAATAGATTTTATTTTTAATTGACTTTAAAAAATCAACACCAAACTTTATGGATATTATGATGTTTTAAAAATATTCAGCAATTAGAGAAATCAGAAAAAATAAAACTTTTTCACAAAAATAAATACTACGCAAAAAAACTGCGCAATACCATCTTTACTTTGCATTAGAAATCAGAGAGGAAGCGATAATCCTCCTTAATGTTTAACAAAAAAACAGTAACCATGAAATTTAATTTTTTAAGAAAAGAAAATAGAGTAGTGACCAACTACGAAGGTGCAAAAGCGTACATAATGACGCCTGCAGAAGAACTATACAGTGCTGTTGTTACAACAGGATTATCAAACACTTCCTATGAAAAAGGAAATGAAAGATTGGCGAGAATACAGTCTTTGATTCAGAAAAATGATCCGGAATTCGTTGCAAAACTGGCAGTTTATGCAAGAAAAGATATGTATTTGCGTTCCATTCCATTGGTTTTGACGACCGAATTGGCGAAGCAGACTTCAGGTACAGACTTGGTAAGCAAAACCGTTGACGGAGTGATCCAAAGAGCAGACGAAATCACAGAATTACTGGCGTATTACCAATTAGCCAACGATAGAAAAGAAATAAAAAAGTTAAATAAACTTTCAAAACAAATCCAAAAAGGTTTGGTAAAATCTTTCAATAAATTTGATGAATACCAATTCGCAAAATACAACAGGAAAGCTGAAGTTACTTTGAAAGACGCCTTGTTTTTGGTTCACCCACAAGCAAAAGATGAAAATCAACAAGCAATTTTCAACAAAATCGTCAACGATGCCTTGGAAACTCCATACACTTGGGAAGTTGAACTTTCCGTTTTGGGTCAGACAAAATTTGCGGACGAAGCAGAAAGAAACTCGGCTTTCAAAAACAAATGGGAAGAATTGATTTTCAGCAACAAACTGGGTTATATGGCAACGTTGAGAAACTTGCGAAACATCCTGGAAGCCAACGTTTCTTCGGATGCAATGTACAAGGTGTGCAATTATTTGTCGGATGAAAAAGCGGTGAGAAATTCAAAACAATTGCCATTCAGATTTTTGGCGGCGTATAGAGAATTGAAAACAATTGATTCACCATATTTGTCCTCAATTTTAGAAGCGTTGGAAGACGCAGTAATGGTGAGTGCAAAAAATATCAAAGGTTTTGGTTTCGATACTTCAGTGGTGATAGCGGCAGACGTTTCGGGTTCAATGCAACAGCCGGTTTCTCCGAAATCTAAAGTTTTGTTGTACGATATCGGTTTGTTGATGTCGATGATGTTGCAGTCACAGTGCAAAAACGTGATTTCAGGTATGTTTGGTGATACTTGGAAAAGAGTTCCGATGCCTAAAAACGGTATTCTGAGAAACGTAGATGCCTTCTACAAGCGCGAAGGTGAGGTTGGTTACTCCACAAACGGTTATTTGGTTATCGAAGATTTGCTGAACAGAAGTGAAAAAGTGGATAAAGTAATGTTGTTCACCGATACTCAGCTTTGGGATAGCAACGGTGGTAGAAATTCTTTTGAAAATTCATGGAATCAATACAAAAGTATCAATCCAAATGCGAAATTGTATATATTTGATTTGGCAGGTTACGGAAAACAACCGCTGGATGTCAGAAAAAATGATGTATATCTTATCGCAGGTTGGTCCGACAAAATTTTCGATGTACTGAATGCTTTGGAAGACCGAAAATCTGCAGTAGAAATGATTAAAAAAGTAGTGCTGTAAAAGGCACTGCTTTTAAAAATAAATACTAATAACCATTAATTTTTTCAGGAGCTATTTCCCGCTTTCCACTATATCTTTTTCGCCAACGCTTTTTTTCAAAGCCATTTCAGAAAAAGGATGTCGTTGCAATCGGGGCTAGGAAAAATAAACTATTATAAATGTTACAATTATGAAGACTATTGAAACCAATAAACATTTTGCGATTTTAGACGAAATTGAAAATTCATATAAACTTATTATTTATGGTTTAAAAGAATTACAAAATATGGGAGTTTATAATAAATATTATTTTCTTTCACTTCAGTTATTATCGCAAGGAATAGAAAGATGGTTGAAAATTTATATTTGTTTATCGTATTTTGATAAAAATGAGAAACTTCCTAATCACAGAGAGATAAAAAAATATAGTCATAATTTAGAATTACTTCATAAAGATATAACTGAGCTTTATTTTAAAAAAGAAGATTTCAAAAATCAATTTTTATTAGATTTTGAATTTTTAACTAATAATGATGATTTGAAGAGACTATTAAATATTCTTTCAAAATTTGGAGAAAAATCTCGTTATCATTGTATGGATGTCATCACAGATAATCCTAATAAAGATATAGATGTCATAGAAAGTTGGAAAGATTTTGAAAATGATATAAAGAAAAAATTTAATTATAATTTGACAATTACAGATGAGTATTTGGAAAACTTACAAGAAAAAATAAATACTTACATAATCGTAATAATTGAAAAATATTTGTCTGCAATTTCAAGGCAATTTATTCATGAATTTCATGGAGAATTACCTAAAATTATGATTATGAATAATTTTTACAATTTTGGAAAAATATATGATGGAGAATATGGAGCAAAAGATTATTCAAAATAATTTTGAGATTGCTTTGTTACTTCGTTCCTCGCAATGACCTGAAAAACAAAACGATGCCGTAAGAAAAGAAATCCTTCGACTTCCAATTGATATAGAGTCTTTTCGCAAATTGCTCGGTTTAAACAACCAATGTCGTAAAATAAGAGTTCCATCGTCAAACTTAAAATTCGAAAAACAATCAAAACTCTTATGATTTGTTACTTGGTTTTTAATTAAAAATAAATTTTAACTGCGTAAAAACAATGCGCACTACAACAATAATTTTGCTTCAACAAAAAACAATAACCATAAAAACTTAAAAAAGTAAGTGTCGTAAAACAGAATTTCTTCGTTTGGGGACAGCAATACAGGTTCGAGTCCTGTTCACGGAAATCCGAGATGGCGTAAATGGTAGCGCTCTGTCAGTAAGTCTCTGTTTGATTTTTTACCTTACTTTAAAAAATTATCGATGCCGTAAGAAAGAGTTCCTTCGAATCCAAATTGAAAAAAGTCTCTTTCAAATTTTTTGCTCGATTTTAAAATTATTTAATCATAAAAATCAAGTGTCGTCCTAGAATCATACTTCGATATTAAATCATTCGGTCGCAGGTTCGATTCCTGCCCTTTCTGTTGTAAACGAAATGTAGCTCAGTCGGTAGAGCAAATGAACTGAAAGATTCTGCAATTTTACCTTGATTTAAAAAATAAAGAGTGCCGTAGAAAAGGCTTACTTCTTGGTATAATTTCGGTTCGAGTCCGGACGATCTTGGAAAAGATTGGGAAGTCTTTCAATGTGTTGCCTCTTTTTAAAATAAAATATTAAGTGTCGTAGTGTAGAAATACTTCGTTCCAAACGGTAACACAGGTTCGAGTCCTGTCTGTAACAAAAAACGGTCGTCTAACAGCGTAAGACTCCGAGAATATCTACATGAAATTTACCGTGATAAAATAAAGAGTGTCGTAGAGAAAACTTACTTCGGTAAATCTTATGATCTTGGTTCAACTCCAAAATAAACCTGAAAATGGTTTATATATAGGTTTTCTTGGCTTTTGGCTCTTTATTTAATTAAAAAACAATAAACAAGTGCCGTAGAATAGCGTTACTTCGCTGTCACCGACGTGGTCGCAGGTTCAAGTCCTGCCTTTTCCGAAAAACACAAAATTGAAGGAAAAGTAGCTCAGCTGGTTAGAGCACGACAATGCGCTTTTTGGTTGTTGCCTTGTTTTTAAAACATAAAGTGTCGTAGAGAAAAGATACTTCGTCACCAGATTTGGGGAGGAATAATGAAGTAGGTAATTCCGGCAAGATTATCCGGTTCGACTCCGGCAAAACGTGCCCCGCTTCTTTTCTCGTTTTTTACCTTTATTTAATGTTTGAGTATAAATCAGACAGATGTAAAATGAGTTCCCATCTATTAAGGACTTATTTTTCTTTTAAACCATAGTTTCTTTCTTAAGATAATCAATAAATTTCGAAGGAGTTAATCCGGTTTGCTGTTTAAAAATATTCACGAAATAACTGTACGAACTGAAACCGCACTCTTCGGCAAGATAAGCTATTTTATAATTGAGATATTCAGGATTGGTTCTGAGTTTTTGCGTGATGTAGTTGATTCTTAATTCGTTGATGTAACCATTGAAATTATTATCCTTATGTTTTTTAATAATTTTTGAAAGATAATTGACATTTGTATTGAATGTTGCGGAGATAGAACTTAAACTGATTTCCTGAGAAAGATATTGTTCCTTTTTTTCAAAATTATTAAGTTTTTTAAGGAGTTCGTTTTCTTTCTCGTCGGAAATATTAGAAACTGTAGTTATTTCTTTTTCACTATTTCTGATTTCTAATTTTTCCTGAAGTTGCTTTTCGTATTTTTCAATCAATCCGATTTCTGTGATTCTTTTGAGCTCTTTTATTTTTTTGTAGCGGATCATCAATTTTACACTGAAAAATATGATGATGATAATGAGAATTGCAAAACCTGAAATAATAATGTAAACTTTAGCATCCTGCTCTTTTTGTTTATCCAATAAAATTTGGTTTGAAACACTATCTATTAATTTTTTTTTATTTACCTGATTGCTATTAAATTGTTCTAATGCCTTAGTATTGTAAATCATAAAATTTTTGGTGTCACCCAATTCTTCATACATAAACGACATATTTTCGTAAATAATCAACAATTTATTTGGATTTTTTAGTTTGATTACTAGAGGTAAAACTTTTTTATAATAATAGATGGCGCTATCATTTTTGTTGGCTGAATAATAGGTTCGTGCCATTCCGAATAAGGCATTTGCTTCTGTTACCGGAGTGTTAATTTTCTTAGAAATAGTAACAGCATGCCTGGAATAGTATATTGCGGAATCACTTTTTTCAAGGTCTGAATAAGAAGATGCAAGATTAGTATATTGAGTAACAAGCTCATTCTGTCTTACCTTTTCACTATTAATTTTTAAACAGTACTGTAATGCTATTTTATCATAAATCAATTGCTTTGTAAGATTATTTTTGAGCTCTTCAAATATTGATTTACATCTATAAATATTAGCAACTGCCGTATAATAATCATCACCCTCAAGATTTTTACTTGCAGATAATGCCTTCTCAATAGTTTCTTCTGTTTTGTTATAAAAATTGGAGTTAGCATAAATATTTGCTAATTTGATCAGTGCTCTAACTTCATACAAGTAGTTTTTTTCTTTTTTTGCTACTTCGAGAAGTTTGTTAGAAAGTTCTAACGCTTTTTTTTCATTTCCTATATAATTATAATCTGAGATCAGATAAAACAAAGATCTCATTTTGCCTTTACCGTAATTGATTTTATCAGATTGATTATAAATTTCTGAAATGATAAATATAGATTTACTTTTATCAGTTAATTTAGAAGCCTTAGTAATCAGACTATCAATTGTGTCGGGAGCGTACAGTTGTGCATTCGTTTTTAAAAAAAATGCTACAAGCACTAAGAAGTAGAATTTTATATTCAAATTTATATTTTTTAAATTAATTTTTTTTTGACTGTTCTTTCTTTAGATAATCAATAAATTTTGAAGGCGTCAATCCGGTTTGCTGTTTAAAAATATTTACAAAGTAACTATAAGAATTATATCCGCATTCTTCTGCCAAATATGATATTTTATAAGTATGATATTCCGGATTTTCTTTCAGTTTATTGTTGATGTAATTGATTCTTAGTTCATTAATATATCCGTTGAAGTTATTATCCTTATGTTTTTTAATTACTTTTGACAGATAATTGACATTCGTATTGAAATTGGCAGATAAAGATGCGAGGTTGATTTCCGGAGATAAATATTGCTCTTTTCTTTCAAAGCTTTTAAGTTTTGACAGCAGTACGTTTTCCTTTTCGTCGGAAATGTTTGAAGTAATCAAATTCTGTTCTGCTGCAGTTTCCGTAAAGATTTGCTGATCTACAGGTATTGATTTATTTTCCAGGTCGGCAATGATTTTCGTAAAGTTTTTGTAATCTTTTTTATTTTTATAAAACTGATAAAGTGTAAATGAAGATACAACCAATAAAAGAAATAATATACAACCTATAATCCAGTATTTCGTTTGATCAGATTTCACAAGTTCTTTTGTTCTGTCATCTTCCATCAATTTTATCGTCTGGTTGAGCTCATTACGCTTTGTAACATCCATACTGTCTTTGAGTTGGAAGAAAATCTTATCATATTTAATACTGTTTTCTCTGTCACCAATTTTAAGATATGCAGCACGTATGTAATCGCTCATTTCTAAAGCCATTTTAAAATCTTTGTAGCTCTTAGCAATTTCAAAACCTTTAGTGTATTGATTTATAGCCGCTTTGGGTTGATGTATTGCTTCATAATATTCTCCAAAATTCCTGTAAACAAAAATAAGATGCGTGCTGTCTTTATCAATATTGGCATTATATTCTGCTTTTTTTAAATAATAAAGCGCAGAATCATATTTTTTCACATACAGATAATCATAAGCAATATTATTATAAGCTCCGGAAATACTGGCAATTCCGGGATAAGGCTTTTTTAATTTCAGCAATTCTGAAAGATATTTTCTGTGATAATCTAATATGGAATCATCAGAATCAGTAAGATCAGCCTTATCGCGCCATAGCAATCCTTTTATAATGTGGTAGTCATCGGTGTTTTTATCCATTTCAGATGCCATTGCGAAACCTTTCTTGTTTTCTGCAAGAGATTTCTCGTCCAGACCTAACTCGTAATAACAGAGTGATTTTCTTCGTACGGCATGGTTTTTAGAAAAATATTTGTCACTGCCTTTGCGTTCAAGAACTTTATCACAATATTTTATAGATTCTGCATACTTTCCTAATCTGAAAAATGATAAACTGATATGATACAGAGCAAATTTTATTTTATCCTCATCATTTGCTTCAGTTGCTTTTTTTAGAAGTTCAAAGCTTACTTTTGCTTTTTCGGCAGGTCTTATTTCTAATGACTGCGTTTTAGTGAATAAAATATCGATATCCTTTGTATTTTTCTGAGCATTAAAAAGGATCAGAACAAAAAAAAGTAAAAAACTTAAATAGTATTGATGTCGAGAGTTACCCCTCTTTTCTTTAGATGAGAAAGTTTCGGAAAGAGAAAAATATGTAGATTTTATTCTGCTCATTTTATCAGAATTTTTTCCAAACATCAAATCAAAAAGTTTAAGTTACTTTTTTAACTGTATAGTGTTTGATGTTTGATTTTTTAATTTGAACAGAAACAAATTCTTATACAAATATATATTTTTTATAAACTTAAATAGAAAAAATTCTAATAAATGTTGATTCTATGCTGCGTTTAAATAATCTCGTTTAATCTTAATTTTTTCTGTCATTATCTTCTACGTATTTTAACAATTTACCCTGTTTTTATAAAAATTAAATAACAGTTGTTTATGCGTTATTACTAAAGAATATGCAACGTAATTATGATACTTTTTAAAGATTATTAAATTGAGAAATTTCGTTTTTAGAGCTTACGGATAACAATAGAGGGCTTGTTGGGGGGCTGTTTTTAAATTAAAAATAGTCATGAGAAAATTTCTAATAATTTGTCCTTTTCTTGTCGTAATTATTTGATATTTAGGGTTTTGTAAAATAGTATGTATATGTAAAATTCTGAATTTCGGATGTGTAGTATAGTAAAATAAGCAAAAGAAGGCCGTTAATTTGTCAAATCAAAATTATTGCAAAAGTAATGAACCTTAAATGTGCAGATTGGTTTTGGTAATGTGAGGAACCTGCTTTTATTAAAAACACAAAATTTATATATACTTTTTTTAACGGCCTTCTTTAGAGAAAAATAAGAAGGCCTTTAAACTGAAAGAAAATATTTTTCACCAAGTTCAAGATAGTAATGAAGATAAACGTTAAAGACATCCACATTGGAAACATTATTAAAGAAGTAATAGAGGAGAGAGAAATAACGATACCCAGAATTTGTAATTTTTTTAAAATTGACGAGCGTGAGGTTTTCAGAATGTTTGAACAGAAAAGTCTGGAGTCTGATCTTATCTTGAAATGGAGCAAGCTTGCTGAATACGATTTTTTCAGACCCTATGTTACGCATCTTATGCTTTTTGCAAGTATCAGTCAGACCAAAAATAATAAGAACCTTAAAAAAAGTGAGGACATACAGTTTAGGAAAAATGTATACACGAAGGAAATTAAAGAATATATTTTAGAATTGGTCAATACCAATCAGAAAACTTTATCAGATATCATTAAGGAATATAATATACCAAAGACGACAATTTACAAGTGGATGCGAAAGCAGGATACGGAAAAAGAATAATTCAATAATCAAAAAAACTGTATATAGATGAAGCCGAATTATACCAAGATATACTTGGATCTGATAAAATATAGAAAGAAAGAGAATCTGGTTTCCGATGCCTTACTTCAAAAGATAAAAAATATAAAAATGGCCAATGACATTTTTGAAGTTGAGAGAGCATTATTTGGTAATAGCAATTTTGTTGACAATCAGAAACTTAAATCTTACGATGAAACAACCATAAAAATTGTTCTGAATCATCAGAAAGAAAATAACCTTACTAATATAGAACTGAGCAATCATTATAAAATCAGCAGAAATACGATTGCAAAATGGAAAAAGATCTATCAGTACAGCAATATTTAGATCAGAATTATAAGTGCAGGTTTACATAAAACATTAGATAATTTATGCTCAACTATGTATGTGAACGATAGGGTTTTAAAGTAAAAATGAAAATTTACTAAAAAAAACTTTGATAATTACTTTTTAAAAATAATAGATATGATGAAAAATTTATTAATTATTACATTTCTTGTATTGTTTTCCAGTGTCATTTATGGGCAAGTCGGAATTAATACAGACACACCCGATGCATCTTCGATTCTTGATGTTTATAGTACAAGTAAAGGAGTTTTATTTCCCAGAGTAAATATTACTGATAAAACTTTAAAAGGACCCATTACTGCGGTTCCAAAAGATGGATTGTTAGTTTACAATTCAGGTACTGTACTGAACAAATCTCTGTACTCTTGGGATTCTGCTGCAAACTCAGGAACAGGCGGCTGGAACCAGCAACTTTATTTTAAGGAAACTCCCAAAGTTGCTACAATTGGTTTGATCAATGATGTTTCCAAGTTGAATAATCGAGATCCTGGTCATGATGATTATTTGGTGAACGGTCCTGCAGCGAACAATTATAATATTATTACATCTGGATATATTCCTGGGCTAAGTTTTAGACTTGGTACAACCGTTTTACAACCTTATGATACCAGTAGCGGAAGCGGTTCTCATTGGGACATTATAGTAGGACCTGGTGTTTATAAAATTGAAATTTCATACCTGCTGAACGCTCCGACTCCAGACGCTGGTAGGGGAACTGCTCTCTCAGGAACGTATTGGAACATGGGATATTACAGTGATTTATATGTGCAGCCATACAATCCTGCTGCTAATACAGTCAGTGCTTTTTCTTTTTATGAAAGAACGGAAGGTTCCACACTGTCAAAATTGAGTCCTGAAGAGCACAGAGTAACCTTTCAGCATATTTTTTCGTCCGCAAATAACACCGAATATTTGTCGCTTACTTTAAAACTTGGAAGAAAAACAGGATCATCTCATCTGGACTTGGTGAATGTTCTAGCGAGTGGTACTATTATTAAATTAATAAAACTAAAATAACTATGAAAAAGATAATAGTCACTACAATAATGATGATTTTTAATCAGATAGTTTTCGCTCAGGTCGGAATTGACATTACTTCTGTCGATAATTCCGCAGTATTAGAACTGTCTAACAGTAAAAATAAAGCTTTTTTACCACCTAGGGTAAATATTACAAGTTTATTGAGCATTACGACACCTGTTGCAAATCCTGTGGAAGGTTTGATTGTTTACAATATCGGGACAGTTGTTCCGAAAGGTTATTATATCTGGAATAATGGCTCCTGGAGCTTGCTGGCAACCAAAGAAAATTCAGTCGCAAATTTACTTGTAAGAAATACAAGCTCTACTATTATGCTTGCCGGATTGGCTAACAATATTTATGAGCCTGTAGTTGGAGGTAGTACAACATTCAACAGTATTGCAGGTGCTTCATATAACCCTGTAACTGGTGTCGTTACGGTTCCGCCGGGTAATTATTCTATACAGGCAGTTTTAAGCATTCAAGTACCTGATGAAAATCCAAGTGCCGGAATTGGAAATACAACCAGAACACACCTTCATAACTATGTTGCAAAATTAGTTGACAGTACATCACCAGCAACAATTTACGGTAACATAGTTAAAGAAAATCAGACTTCAAACTCTAGTGCTTCCACGCTTCCAAAACAACATTCGGTGAGTTTTCTATTCACTGTGTCAGTTACTACCACCACTTCTTTTGTGCTGAATCTGGCTCATGCTTCTGGCGGCACTTATACAAATACAGTTGGTGGAAACACACCAAACAACGGTAGAATTACAGTTTTAAATTCATTTATTCACGTTCAAAGTTCAAAATTATGATACGTCCAAAAGTATTAATTTTAGCCATAGTTTTTTTTGGTATCAATATGTTCACGGGGCAAGTTGGTATCAATATTCAAAGTCCTGATGCTTCTTCTGCATTAGATATCACTTCTCCAAACAGAGGTGTTTTGATTCCTCAGTATTCTCTGGCAAGTTTGTCAGACACGTCTTCTCCCGTGGCATCTCCGGCAGAAGGATCAATCATCTATAATACTGGCGGAGCATTTCCGAAAGGAAATTATTATTGGACAGGTGTTCAATGGGAAAGACTGTCTGTAAATACTGAGTATGATCAGATTTTAAAAGTAGAAAAAAAAGGAAGTGCCGTGGCGATTGCATCTGGTGCAAATGCGAGTAGCATTATTTCCTTTGATGCAACTGGAATTATAAATACGATTTCTGGGGTTACTTTCAGTGGAGGCTCAGACATTAGTTTACCTGCAGGAACTTATAAAATTGATGTTAGCTTTGACGGTGCTTGTCCTACATCAGGTAATTCTACAGCGTTTGTTTCGGGTAATCATCTCTATGTGATCAGTGCCGTTATTGAAGATAATGCGGCAACCCCTAATCTTTTGACAGATGAAAAGGTTTCCTCCATAGTCAGTGGAGTAGGTACTATAAACGGAGGTATTCAGGGCTACAGATATTCTTTTGTTTTAACTCTTGCAGCAACTACTGTAGTAAGATTAAGATTAAGACATAATAATGGAGCTTCAAATTCTTCGGCAACCAACGTAGGTAATGCCGGCATTGTTGCAAGTTTCTATAAATTTCTCTAAGTAAAAATGTAAGAAAATAAATAAATAAAACAAAAGCAATTAAGATGAAAAAACAATTATTAATTACTGCTTTTATCGCAGCTACATCTGCAATTCAGGCTCAAGTTGGGGTTAACACAGAATCACCAAAATCTTCTATGGATGTAAGAGGTAAAACTGATGCCGGAGGAATTTCACTTCCTTCAGACATTACAGGTTTACAGGCACCTCGCCTTACCCGTGCAGAGCTTACCAGCAAAGGAAATTCCCTTTACGGAACCGATCAAAAAGGTGCTTTGGTTTACATTACAGATATCTCTGGTGGAGATGCGCTTAGCCAAAGGGTAAAAATTACGGCAATTGGATACTACTATTTTGACGGTACTCTTTGGCAATCTGTTTCCAGCGGTGCGACTACCGGGATCAATTACTTCTATGCACCGTCAATGGTTTTGCCGACAGTAAATGCAAACCTGCCTTCTTACGCATCTTTCAGTGGCGGAACTTTTACCATCAATCTATATTCTGCTTACAGCAATGAGTATGGATTGACAGACAGTGGTACAGTAGCTACAAGATCTTCAATTAAAAGTGCAACCTCAACTACATTACCTGTACTTGGAGCTTCTGCTTTAGAATACTTCGTGATCTATTTTGACAATACGGTATTTGACCCAAACACGATCACTCTTAGTGATACCGGTATTTTAACCTATCAGATTTTGCCTTCGGCTGTGGTTACTGAGAAAACCTTTATGAATATTGTATTTAAGATCAGATAAGAAAAGAAAGAAACCTTGAAGTACATTTTTTTAATAATGAAAGAACATTTACTATACAAGGTTGTAGTTACCCAAAACTACATTACTTATTGAGAGCTTGAAAAGAGCAACCTTAAATACAAACATTATGAAATTAAATATATTTTTAAAAGCCAAATTGCTGTTTTTGATGACAGTTCTCTTTGCGAACAGTGATCATTTACAGGGACAGACATATCCTCCGGTTGTTAATATCAACTCTGCAGCTCCTGACGTAATTACGAATGGCGCTTTTATAAACTCATCACCAGCTACAGGACCCTCTTCGGCAACGATGTTTGCAGGATGGACAGCAGTTCCTAATTATCCTTATTTTGGTGGTGATCCGGTTAATTTTCCTGATGGAAAAAATTTGGTTTATTGGGAAAGAGATGGTACCACTTCTGGAGCAACACTTACTCAGACTGGTTTAACAGGTTTAAACTACGGCCCAAGTAAAAATGGAGGCGCACAGTTATCTTTAGATATTTGCTGGGGTCAGGCCAATATGAATGCAAGTCCCGGTGGATTTTTTGCTGAAATACAAATTCGCGTTGGAGGTGTTTTATATGCCGTAGTAAATACTGGTGCAGGATTTAATACTAACGCAGCTATCACTTATTCTAATGGAGCAACTGGAAACCGGACAGTCATTACTGGTCCTCCTAATAATGTCGTTAAGTTCAGCCCCTTCCAAAACTGGATCATCGATTTACCAACTACTACACCTGCCAATGGAGATTTAGAATTTACTTTTCGTACTGCGAATCTTAATCCAGTGACTAATTTTATGGATGATTTTGTATTCGACAATGTAAAACTTAATAAATATGCAACGGCGGGTAACTACACAAATACTTATTATGAAGATGGTGTGGGTGTCACAATTGCAAGTTCTACAACTTCCGTTTGGGATGCAAACAGCACCAATATCGCATCAGGAACTGTGACATTGACTAATCCACAGTCTAATGACCGATTATTGGTCAATGGACTTACAGGAAACGGAACGTTTGGGGGTATTTCATATACAAACAATGGTTCTTCAATCGCGATGACAAGTGTTGCAACGAAAGCCGCATATGAATCTTTTATCAAAGCTATTACATTTCAGGATAATAATCCAATAGTTACTACATCTCCAGACCGAATCATCAATGTGCAGGTTACTGATGCAGTTACTTTGTTACCATCTAATATTTCTACGAGTACCATAAAAGTGGTTCCCGTTAATGATGTGCCCTCATTTGTAAAAGGTGCCAATCAGAATATCGCACAATGTGTCACAACTCCGCAAACGGTTAACGGTTGGGCAACTTCAATTAGCAAAGGTCCTGCTGATGAGTCTAGTCAGATGCTTAATTTTATTGTTACCAATACTAGTAATTCGGCTTTCTCTGCACAACCCGCAATTGATCCTAGCGGAAATTTAACATATACACTTTCAGGTACTTTCACTGGGGTTGTTACCGTTAATGTTGCACTTCATGATGATGGAGGAACCGCCTTCGGTGGGGTAGATACTTCTGCAATTCAAACATTTTTTATCTTTATAGCTCCGACACCAACTGCAGTTATTCTGGCTACAGGCCCTACAACTGTTTGTCCGGGAGCTAGTGTAGTGCTAACTGCATCTCCTGCAACAACATACCAATGGTACAATGCTTTTGGCATAATTGCCGGAGCTACAAACCAACAATATGTAGCAACCTCCACAGGAACGTATTATGTAGTTGAAACAGAAAATGGCTGTACTTCTGCCAATTCAAACTCAATTGCTGTCACCGTTCAGGATACAGTAGCACCGGTTTTTGTAGCATCTACCGGTACACAAGTAGTGAGTGATGTGATCGATTTTGATACGGCACCTACAACTGCTACTTTGCCTGCTACTTTTCCGCAATCTTTCGGTTCAGGCGCTGCAATGGTAACGATAAATCAATCTGTTGCTGGTACAATTGATTATATCGGAATTACTGCTCCTACTGGTACTCCTGTGCCTTACAATAGTACTGGAAACGCTTTGAAGTTGTTAGCTAGTACTGATATAAACAGAACCAATACGCTTACTTTTCCACAGAAGATCCAAAATTTGAAATTTGCAATGTATGATGTGGATGGAGGTATACAGATTGCTTTTCTAGCGTATAACAACGGTGTTCTGCAAAATGTAACATTAACGCCTTTGTCTACAACGTCACAAAAGGTTACGGTTGCAAATAGCGGTACACCCAATGCTTCACTTACTGGTGTCGGCGGAGGTTTTGGTGATAGTACAAGACAAGGAGGTGTAAATGTTGATATTCCGGGACCAATCGATTCGATAGTTCTTGTTTATACTATGCCTACCACTTCGAGTTCAAACACCGCTAATAATGATATCACAGATATGAGTTTTGAGCATATTGCAAATACTCAGGTTGCTGCCACTTTACCGGCAAATACAACAGTGAATTGCAACGCAATCCCGGTTGCACCTACGCTTTTGGCTGCAGACAATTGTGGAACGGCAACAGTAGTACCAACGGAAACTACTGCGGTCAATACACCGGCAGCAGGACAGTCTACCATCACCAGAACCTGGACGGCGACAGACGGATCTGGAAACACAACGGTACATACCCAAGAAATTGTGGTTAATGGCTACAGTGCACAGCCAACAGCTGCAGCAAACCAAAATATTTGTGCTACCAACTTTACCACTTTGGCAAGTGTTGTAATCACAGGAACAAACATCAAGTGGTATGCAGATGCAACTACTACCACAGTGCTTCCTACATCTACAGTACTTACAAATGGTGCAACTTATTATGCTACTCAAACGATAGCGGGAGGTTGCGAAAGTTCACGCCTCGCAGTGACGGTTAATTTAAAAAACTGCTCATGGATCAATCCTTCACTGAGATCGAAAGCAGGAAAATAAATGAAATAAGTGATTTAATTGAAACAGCCTTCCTCATTATGGGGAAGGCTGTTTTTTTATAGTACAGATCCTATTTATTTTGCAAGACCTGTAACAGCATATTTTTTTCTGCCTTTAAAATTTCTATCTCACGCTCAAGTTCACTGATTCGGATATCCTTACTCTGGTCTTTGGGAACATCTGTGCTAAATTCAGTTGGCAGTTTTGAAGCAATATCTGAAAAGAAATTATGTTTTACGGCAAGGCTGAGTTCCCATAAAACAGATAATTGTAAAGATTCTCTTTTCTGGTAATGAAGTATGACTCCCGGATCTTTACCTATATACCGTGCCAGTGCACTTTTCGAAATTTTATTTCTGTCGATGTGTGCTTTTAGCACCTGTCCGATATGTAAGGTTTGTTTGTTATCTTCCATTCTATAGGGCATTGTTAGTTGAAATTTTCATTTTTTCTATAAGGAAATTCAATATTTAGTAGTATAAATTCTATTGCTGATTAATAAAATTAATATTATCGGTAATTCTATTGATTACTTATAGAATTTAAATTGCATTTATTGTTTGAAAATTAATTTTATATGATATAACTTTAGTTTGATGGTGTAAAAATTTCATTTAATATGATATTGAGTCCATTTTTAAAATTAAATAATAAAAAAAACCGGCTATTGCCGGCTGTATGATTATATCTGATCCAAAGGTCTGCCTGTATTTCCCTGTGCGTCGAAGCGTGCTCTGAGTTTTTCATAGGATTGTTTCGCAGAATTGATCCCTGCTGTATTGGCTCCTTCAAAAAGACGATAACAAACCAATGCGCCTGTGTAAGCTTCATCTCCTGCAATTCGTTTGAGGTCGGATATTTTTTGAAGAAGCGTATTGATTCCGGATTCAATAGTGTCTAACTGATCAAACAATGTAATGTCAGTCTGTATATTTGCTGTCTGAACAAATGAAGGAATAATTTCACTGCCATTGACAGTAGTTTCGGTGATGACGTCTTCTACAAAAATCTTATTACTGACATTGATTGATTTCAGGGTTGCACGCTGATCATCAGTCAGGCTTCCTGCAGGCAATTTGCTGCTTATTGAGGAAATAGCATCATTGATTGCTGAAAGATCGCTTGTCGTAATGACAGTGTTGAGTTTGTTCTCGGTAATGTTTCCCATAAGAATAATTTTTTTTAATGTGTTAAGGCATCAAAAATAAAAATTAATTTTTATATATTTTTCATTTTATATTATTTTTAACAATGTAATGTGTTTATTTAAATAAAATATCAATCATTTTTAATTCCTGGAGTGTTTAGAATATACGATTGAAACCCACCATTTCTGATTTCTAAAACTTTTTTTGTCAGTTGGGTTATTTATAGATTGGTATTCTTTTTATAAGCTTTGTAACTTTAAAATTCAATAAATCTCTTGTTATATTTCTTAGAGATATACTGCTGCTTTTTAGTTTATATATTTCTGTTTCTGATGACTTTTTCGAATAATAATTTTTGCAAATTCTCAGATTATTAACTTTCACAAGGAACGCTCCTCAGTCATTTAGATATGTTTTCAATGCCAAAAATAAAAAAGAGTAGGGAATGCCTACTCTTGTTTGATTGATTAATTTTAAATGAATTTTGAAATTCAACGTGTTAATTTTAAAAAAGAATTATTGCAAACTTTGGTACATGCCCAATCTTTATCACAAAAAATGCTTATCTCAAAAAAAATACTACGCTGTAAGCGTAGTATTTTTTATTTATTGAATATCATCCTCGCAGATTTTTTTCCATTTTGCGATGGTCGTTCTGCTGATTTTATATTGCTTGGAAATATAATTGCTGGAGAAGCCGTGCTGTTTCTGATACATCAGAATCTTCAGCATCGTTTCTTTATCGTACGTTCTCAACTTCTGGTTATTTTCCTGACTTTCCTTTGATTGTTTGAAAAGTTTTTCGTTAAACTTGATTACTTCATCGCTCGTGTTGAGGTTTTTAAGAAGTTCCCTGACTTTTACGTCTTTCAATTTTTCAGGATGCTCTGCCTGCAGAAGATCGTGATAAATTTTACTGTAGTTAGGTTTCATTTTCATATAATAATTTTGGTGATTCTTATTTTTTCTGCAACCATCTGTGAAGCGTACTCTTTGGGATAGAGTATTCTTTGATCACATCTGCCTGCGTCATTTCTCCGGAATCAATTTTTTTAATTATAAAATTCTTGATTTCCTGAGTGTAAATATTTTTTCTGAATTGTGGTGTCTTGTCTTTGTCTGATTTCTCTTTAGATTTATTCACTGCAGAAGGCGGTGCATACAAAATCAGGTGAGAACTGTATAGTCTGAAGAAGTCATACTCCAGTAATTTTGACCATCTTAAAAGAATATCGGTATCAATCGATTTGCTTTCATAAACATTGTTTACAAAATCCTCGTCCTTGCTCAGAAAATTACAGATTCTCTCAATTGCAATCTCTTTCTGATCTACAAGTTCCTTTATCGCTTTGCCTATATGTATTACTTTGTATAACATTTATAAATAAAATTTTATTTTTAAATATTTTTCATAAATCAATAACTGATAAGCATTTGTGTATTTAAGTTAAGCTTAGTCAAAAGCTTATTGAAAATTCAGAGGACTGATTTTTCAGAAAAATGATAGATTCTTTTATTGTAGTATGTTCAAAATCAGTATTATAAGTTCTGATTTTTAAATATTTTATAAATGTGAATCAGTCATTTTTGCTCATCAAAGGCGAGGGGATTCTTTGATTTGCTAAAATAGTTTTTTAAATTAGTGAGAAAGACATTGGAGTACTGATAATTTCAACTGTCAAAGCTTATTTTAAGCTACGCAGTAGTGAAAAGCAACTGTTTATTTCTGCTGATTAATTTTAAATTCTACTATTCTACACCTCAAAAGTACATAAAAAATGCTAATTAATATCAAAAATTAAATTTAATTATTATTATCAATAATTAATTTATGTTGTTGATTGAATAGTAATAAAACTATTTACAGTTAAAAATTTATATTTTATTTATTCTTACTTAAAGGTATTCAATAAGATATATTTAATTATATGATCTAAATTGATACCGTTTAAAAGATTGTATAAGTAAATTGTACTGGCTACCTTTGTCAACTAAAAAAAAGACTAGTCAAATGGTGAATTATCTGATTAGAAACATATTAAAACTAATAATATTAAGTTGCGTTAAGTTTTAATCAATTTTATGTTGCTTTTTTTATGAAATATGTAATTATTAGAAAAGATGAAAAATACCATCGCACTTTTTGATTTTTCAAAAAAGATCAACTACAAAAACGAACTGCTTGCAGGGTTTACGGTTGCAATGACTATGATTCCGGAGTCGCTATCTTTTGCAATTCTCGCAGGGTTATCACCATTGACGGGATTATATGCTGCTTTTATGATGGGATTGGTTACTGCGATTTTGGGCGGGCGTCCCGGAATGGTTTCCGGTGGGGCAGGAGCAACAATCGTAGTTTTGATCGCATTAATAAAAACTCATGGTGTAGAATATCTTTTTGCAACCGTTGTTCTCGCAGGTGTTTTTCAATTGTTAGTTGGTATTTTTAAGCTCGGAAAATTCGTGAGACTTATTCCTCAACCTGTAATGTATGGCTTTCTGAATGGTTTGGCAGTCATTATTTTTATGGCGCAAGTCGAACAATTTAAAATTATGGATGCAAATGGAGTTGTCGGCTGGTTGCAAGGAACATCCTTATATATAATGTTGGGTTTAACAGCATTAACTATTGCAATTGTTTATTTTTTTCCAAAAATAACAAAAGTGATCCCAGCTTCTTTGGTAGCAATCTTAATCGTTTTTGGAATTGTTTTAGGATTTAGAATTAATACAAAAACTGTTGCAGACATCGCTCACATTAGCGGAAGTCTGCCCAATTTTCATATTCCGGACATTCCTTTTTCTCTGGAAACTTTACAGATTATTTTTCCTTATGCGATGATTATGGCAGGAGTTGGTTTGATTGAATCTCTTTTAACTTTATCAATGGTAGATGAAATCACAAACTCAAAAGGAAATACCAACAAAGAATCCGTAGCACAGGGAATTGCTAATATGACAAATGGTTTTTTCGGCGGAATGGGTGGTTGTGCGATGGTTGCGCAGACTTTGGTAAATTTAAATGCGGGTTCGAGAGCCAGACTTTCAGGAATAATTGCATCAATTACCATTTTGATAATCATTCTGGTGGGTGCTCCTTTTATTGAAAGAATTCCGATGGCAGCATTAATTGGTGTGATGATGATGGTGGCGATCAGTACCTTTCAGTGGGTTTCAATAAGAATTGTCAACAAAATGCCAAAATCTGATATTTTTGTCGGAATGATAGTGGCTTTAATTACCATTGTTTTACATAATTTAGCTTTAGCGGTTTTGGTGGGAGTCATCATTTCAGCATTGGTTTTTGCCTGGGATAATGCGAAAAGAATCCGTGCAAGAAAACATGTTGACGAAAACGGAATTAAGCATTACGAAATTTCCGGACCTTTATTTTTCGGTTCTGTCACAGCTTTTACAGAAAAATTTGATCCTGAAAACGATCCCGAACAAGTAGTCATAGATTTTAAAGAAAGCCGAATTGTCGATATGAGTGCTATCGATGCCTTGGATAAATTGTCCAAAAAATATAATGAACTGAATAAAAAACTTCATTTAAAACATTTGAGTGAAGATTCTATAAAACTATTGAAAAACGCCGAAGCAGTTATTGAAGTCAATATTCAGGATGATCCGACGTACAAGGTGATGCCTGAGAAGTAGGTTGGGAGGGTTTTAGGGTTTGAGAGTTGGAGTGTTTTAGAGTTGATTGAGACCTTGTAGTCCCGAAGGAACGATTTAGAAAAGAATGTATAAATGTGATTATAAATATGATTAAAAAAAATCTGAGCAATTCACAACATTCTCAAGAAAAATTCACCATTTACGATTAACAATTCATCTTAAAAACTCAAACAAGACAAAATAAAATTTACAGCCCTATCATTAAAAATATTTAAGCAAACTTCTGATATTATTAAACTCTTAAATAATCTTAAAAAAAATACAGATTAAAAGAAAAATTTTATCTTTGGGTAGAATTGAAATTCAAACACAATTGATTTAAAAAAAAGATATGAATCATTTAAAAATCTTTTTCAATAAAAGCTAAATAAAATTTTTAACTAAACCATTTTGAAAACAGATATTGATATCCAAAACCACGCTCATTTTTCTTTTGATTTGTGGCTTACCCTGATAAAATCTCATCCAGAATTTAAAGCAAAAAGAGTTGAGCTGTTCTCCTCATTTTTTGAAGTCAATAAACCGATTGAGGAAGTTGCGAAAGTCGTAAAATATTATGATGATCTTTGTAATTCCATTAATGAAGTAATCGGTGGAAATGTAGATACTTTCGAGATTTATTTATTGATTTTAAATTCTTTAGATGTAGATTTTAAACAATTAAACAAAGAAAAATTAAATGAGTTTTACCAAAAAAGCGAAGATTTATTTTTAGAATATAAACCTGTTGTCATTTTCGAAAATTTGCATCAGTTTTTTGATGAAATTAAAAATCAGGGAAAGACCATTAATATTCTTAGCAACACAGGGTTTATCAAGGGAACAACCATGAGAAAATTCCTGATCCACGAAAATCTAGATCAGTATATTGATTTCCATATTTACTCTGATGAACTGAAAATTTCTAAACCGAATCCGCTTGTTTTTCAGGAGGTTAAAAATTTAATTAAAAATCAGGATTTAAAAATGAACCAGATTTTGCATATTGGTGATAATCCGATTGCTGATTACAAAGGTGCAAAAGATTTTGGATTCAACGCACATTTACTAAAACACACAACATAATATGAACAAAAGGTACAGCTTGCACCACATTCATTCGGCAGATGAATTTACATTTTCGCCTGCTGAATACAGCTATTTCAAGTACGGCGATAAGTCGTATGCAGAGAAATTTGCCAAAGAATTATTCGAAGGATTTATTGCTCAACATGGCGAAATTCTAAATACAGATAAAGAAATTCTCGTATTGCCAAGTCCGTATATGGCAATTCCGACGGCTTCTAATTTTTTATGTTTTTACTTCAAAAAACAACTTGATTTTTATCTTTTCCAAAAAGGAAAAAAGTCGAGTATTTTATCAAAAATAAATAGAAATCACACTTACACAACAGATTATGGAAATCTAAGTTTTGAAGATCGTAAGAATCTGATTGCCAATGATACTTATTATCTTGATAAAGATTTTCTTAGAGGAAAACTTTGTATTTTTATAGACGATATCAAAATCACGGGAAGTCACGAATTTACAGTGAATAAAATCCTGAATGAATTTGATGTACAGGCAGATTTTCTATTCATGTATTACGCTGAATTAATGAATTTTGAACTAGATCCTAAGATTGAAAACTATTTCAATTACTACGCTGTAAAAAATGTAGAACACGTTACAGAAGTAATGCTGAAGCCGAGTTTCCAGTTTAATACAAGGATTGTAAAATATATTTTGGGCTTAGAATCAAGTAATTTTGATTATCTTACGTCTAAAATAAAAAAAGAGCAGATGGATCATCTTCTCGAGTTGGCAATTAGCAACAATTATCATTTGATCAAAGAATACGAAACTAATATAAACACTTTAACACAAACAGAACTTAATTATGGCTATTAACTTACAGAAAGGACAAAGAGAAAATATAAACGCTCCCAAATTTACAATCGGTTTAGGATGGGACATCAACAATACATCAACTGGCGGAGCATTTGATTTAGACGCCTCTTTATTCCTATTGGATGACAACAAAAAACTGGTTTCAGACAATCATTTTATTTTTTATAACAACCTTGAATCTCCTGACAAAGCGGTAATTCATTCTGGTGACAATTTAACAGGTGACGGAGATGGTGATGATGAGCAGATCAAAATTGATTTGACTAAAATTGATGCTGCAGTAAAAGAAATTACAGTTGTTGTAACCATTCACGATGCAGACGCAAGAAGACAAAACTTTGGACAGGTTAGAAATTCTTTCATCAGAATTTTTAATACAGATACCAACGAGGAAATTTTAAAATACGAATTAGACGAAGATTTCTCTATCGAGACTGCAGTAGAATTCGGAAGAATATACAACAGAAACGGAGAATGGAAATTCGAAGCGGTAGGTGCTGGTCAGAGAGACGGTCTTGAGAAATTTGTATCAATGTATCAATAATCAATTATGGACAATCAAGATAATCAAAATATAGATCCGCTTCAGTCGATCGAGCCTTTGAAAACATTTGAACCGACGCCAATACCACCGACGCAACCTGCACAGCCAACACAAAATTCGGCTCCTGCAGTTTTAGTTGACAGAGACGGGAATGTGAATTTAAGTCAGATTCAGGATGCAGAGCGTCACAAATTTGAATTGTTGGCGAATGCAATTGATGAATCAAATCCTGGTTCTATCGTAAATTTTGGTTCAGATTTGCAGAAAACTTTAGCGAATCAGAGTGACAGTTTCTTAGGAAACGTTCGAAGATCAAATTCTGGTGAAGTTGGAGAGTTGATCAATAATTTATTGATTGAATTAAATTATGTTGATGTTGACGAAATCAACGGAAGCAAAGTAAAAGGTTTTCTGAGCAGACTTCCTTTCATGAAAAAGATGATGACTCAGGTAGATAATCTTTTTGCGAAATATGATAAAATTACCAGCAATATCGACCAGATTTCTCATAAAGTAAATGCAGGAATCATTACTTCTACAAAAGATAACGCCGTTTTACAGACCATTTTCGACAGCAATGTGAATTCTATCAAAGCAATTGAAGAATTGGTGATTGCCGGAAATCTGAGAATGGAAAAAGCTGCTGTAGAATTGGCCAACATGGAAACCAATGTTCAGAATTTTGCTGATTATCAGATTGCTGACAAAAGAGATTTCATCAACAGATTAGACAGAAGATTAGCTGATTTAAAAGTGGTGCGTTTAATTATGATGCAGTCGCTTCCACAGATCAGATTGGTTCAGAATAATAACGTTTCGATTGCTGAAAAAGCACAGACAATTTTGACTACAACTTTACCTGTTTGGAAAAATCAGCTTTCTTTGGCAGTTGCGATGCATAGACAGCAGCAAAATATCGAAGTTCAGCAGAAAGTATCTTCTACAACGGAGGAAATTTTGAGAAAAAATGCAGAACGATTGGGTCAGAATTCAATCAATGTAGCGAAAGCCAACGAGCAGACGATTGTTTCGGCTGAAACATTAAAAGAGACGACTGCAATGTTGATCAATACGTTGAATGAAGTAAAACAGATTCAAAAACAAGGTACAGAAAGCAGAAGAAAACTGGATCAGGATCTGCAGACTTTAGAATCAGAATTAAAAGCAAATATCAGAGGGTAAAAATAGGTTGAAAGCGTGAATGATGAGGTTGCAATCATAATGTCTCAAAGCAGAAGAAGATTAACAAAGCTTAAACTTCTCTCTAATTTCTTTGAAAATATTGAAGTTATATCGGTTTATATCAAAACGGATATTATTCATAAATTATTCGAAGAAAACAAGACTTTAGATTACAATAAATTAGAGCTTTTTCATTTGCAATATACTGACAGTCTGATAGAACTGCTCACGAAGATCAAAAAGAAAAAGGAAAATGATCTTTTAGCAGTGATTAATGAAATCAACATCAATAATCAGTATATTGACAATTTCGAAGAGAAAAAAATAGATAACTTCGAAACAGACCGAAAATTCTACAGCGGAGTTTTTTCTGAGCATTTAAGAAAACTGTATAAAGATCTCACCGAAGATAAATTTACGCTGAATTGGAATAACGTTTTATATTTTCATAAAAAATATGCCGTAGAATTCTACAGATCGGGCGCTGATGAAACAAAGCTGAAATTAGGTAACGTCCCTTCTTATCAATATCAGGATTATTCTATTGAGAGGAAATTATTAGGGAAGCTTAATATTCAGCATTTTAAAGTTCATTTCGTTTGTGGCTACAGAATTGGGCGTGATGAATATGAATTGTTCAAGATTTTTCAGTCGAATGAGCATTTCATTTTTAATATTGAGGAAAAAAGATTGTATTTAATTGATGACGAATTGTCTTATTTAGATACTTCAGAGAACGAATCGAATCAGGCTTCTGTTATGAATCAGTTGAAAAGAAGAATTGAAGAGCTCGAGGAAACCATTCATGAAAAGAAAAGAATTCTTCCGGATGGTGTAGATGCTGTTTTAAAAGATTATCTCAGAAATCTCGAAAGTGTAGATATCATGAGCAAAATATTTGACGTCAACGAAGAAACAAATATCCTTCGTGCGATGCTGAATTTGAACTTAAATAATTAAGAGAATTAAAAAGAAAAAGAATTTAATATCTATTTTACCTAAAACTTGTGAAAGACCTGTTTTTCTTTGCTGAGTGAAACGCCTTTGCGAACGAAAATTATGCAGGGGATTTAAAAAAAAACTTTGCGGACTTTGCGTTAAAGAAATAATTAAAAAATAACTAAAACAAAAAATAAATAATGGCAATTAACTTACAAAAAGGTCAGAGAATAAACCTTACAAAAGAAAACGGAACAACGCTTTCTCAAGCTTGTGTCGGTATCAATTGGGGAGCAATCGAGAAAAAAAGTTTCTTCGGTGGCGTTTCAAAAGAAGCAGTAGATTTAGATGGAAGCTGTATTTTATATGATGCCCACAAAAATGCAACGGAAGTAATCTATTTTGGGAACCTTAAATCTAAAAACGGTTCTGTAAAACACAGCGGAGACGATTTGACAGGGGACGTTGACGGAGATGACGGTCTGGATAACGAAGTAATCACCGTTGATTTTGCTAATTTAGATCCTGCTGTAGAGCATGTTGCTTTGGTTTTAAACAGTTATAAAGGTCAGGATTTCGGAACGATTCCTTTTGCATCAATTCGTATTTATGAAGGAACTCCAACCAATGTAAGAGAAGTTTTTGCTAAATACGATATTGCCAATGACAAATCTTTCAACGGTCATGTTGCAATGGTAATGGGAGTTTTTTACAAGAGAAACAACGAATGGAAATTCAATGCGATCGGAGATCCAACTGCAGACAGAAAATTGGAGCAGACGATTGAAACCGTTAAGCAAAAATATTTGTAAGATTTAAATAAAAAAAATGTCTGAAGTTATATAATTTTAGACTCAAAAAATTAAGCAATACCTGTATCTTTACAGCTATTGCTTTTATCATATAACACATATTAATATAAAGTGGAACAACATAATATTTTAGATTTACACCCTGGTTTGGTTTGGGGATTTGCGGTAACAGTAGTTATCATGCTGCTCTTAGACTTAGGAGTTTTCAATAAAAAAAGCCATGAAGTTTCTTCTAAAGAAGCAACGATCTGGTCGGTTGTCTGGATTTCCCTTTCAATGATCTTTTCCGGCGTTGTATATTGGGTTTTCAATAGCGATGGAAGTTCCGGAAGTCATGCTTTAGCAGTTGAGAAATTCACACAGTATCAAGCAGCTTATTGGATCGAGAAAGCACTTTCTGTGGATAATTTATTTGTATTTATCCTGGTTTTTGGATTCTTTAAAGTTCCTAAATTCCTTCACCATAAAGTTTTGTTCTGGGGAATTATCGGAGCTTTGATTTTTAGAGCGATCTTTATTTTTGCAGGAGTTGAATTGATTGATTTGACGTACTTACCAGAAATGAACGTATTTGGTCATCCTGTAAGAATCAACGTAGTGATGACGCTTTTTGGATTGTTCCTAATCTATGCAGGAATCAAATCTTGGGGCGACGACGGCGATGATGATAACGAAAATTACGGTGATACAGCAGGAGCAAAACTGATCAAAAGTTTCTGGAAAGTTTCCGATAACTATGTTGGGGACAAGTTCTTTACCGTACAAAACGGAATCAAAATGGCAACACCGCTATTGGTTGTAGTTGCAGTTATTGAATTTACTGATGTATTGTTTGCAGTAGATTCTATTCCGGCGATTTTTGCAATTTCAAATGACCCTTTTATCCTTTATACATCGAATATTTTTGCGATTTTAGGATTGAGATCATTGTATTTCTTGCTGGCAAATTTCATTCATATGTTTAGCAAACTTCCTTATGGTTTGGCAATTATTTTAGCTTTTATCGGTGTTAAAATGTTGATTGCACCGTGGTATCATATCTCATCACCGGTTTCGTTAGGAATTGTAGGTGGAGTTTTGGTCATCTCGGTTCTGCTTTCAATTATTTTTCCTGATAAAAAAGAAGAAGAAAAAGAAACAATAGAGTAATAAATTACAAAAGGCTTTACAATTTGTAAAGCCTTTTTTTATATTCAAATCTTAGAGTTGTTATTGAACAATTCACCATTCACTTGCGAAGCAAAATTCACTATTCACCCTACTTATATTTCAAAAGCTTATTAATCTTCTTCCTAGTCTGCAAAGAAACTTTGTAAGCTTCATCCCTTAGTTTCTGGATTTTCCCGACCGGCTGGAAAATTTCTGCACTTTCAAAAGGATTGAAAGAAAGTAATTCGTTATCACAATTATTAGGTGTAAGAAAAGAATTTTTCTCGATTTTTACTTCACCAATTTTAATGTAAGGCGAGTTTTTCCATTCACGATTTAAAATATTGATCGGTTGGTCTTTTAAATCATAACAAAACTGAATCAACACATCAGAATGATAATTTTCATAAAGGCAAAATTCTTCAATGCCTTTTTTAGTACTGAGTTTTCTTCCAAAATTTTTCTGAATGTTTTGAGGTCTCAGTTTAATCTTAATCATATGATCTCCCAAACGATACGCGCCAACAGAATGATAATCAAAAGACAGAAAAAAATCATTTCTCTTCATGAATAATTCCCAACTTTTTTCCAGAAAAGAGGTCGTGAAAATATTAGGCAAAACTTGATACAACTGTGAAATCAATTGAAAGGTATTTCCCAATTTTTTAGTGAAAAAACGATTGATCGCAGTGAAAAATTTCAAAAATTTAGAAACGGAATTTATAGGAAACAAAGGAAAATTCACCAAAGGATAATTGGCAATGGTACGATCTGCAGCATCTTTTATTTTAATAGAAAATCCGTAAGCAGGAATGTCTTTTTTATTTCGATTAATTTTCAAATGAGCATTCGAAAGTCTTATCACAACATCGTATTTTTCTTTATCAAACAGATAGAGAAGATCAGACCGCATTTCAGGATTGATGATAAACGTCCCTTTCAAAACTGCATAGGTTTTTGCATGTGCATTTCTTGTAGCATAATTAACGTCGCTGATAGACGAAGACTGCTCTACAAAGTCGGCAATACTTTTCTTTGTTTCTTCGAGGAGTTGTTTTTCTTCGTAGGTAAGCTTTTCAAAATTCTTATTATATTTTAAAGGATTGGGCATATATTTTCAAAACTCAAGTATAACGCCAAGTTTTTATTTCTACGTTACGAGAATATTAAACTTATTTGAATTTTGAGATTTTGAAGGAAATGTTTAAATTCAGGATTATTCATTGATAAAAACTTCCATCTTCCAACTTCTTTCTTCCCGCTCCAAAACCTTATCTTTGTAAAAAAAATTATGGGAGTAGCAGATTTGTTATTTAAACGTAAAAAAGAACAGGCTGAGAAAAACCTGAAAGACGGTCAGGAATATATGGCTGAATATGGTAAAAGAGAAACCGTGGTTGAATTGCCAAGCGGTTTGCAATACGAGATCATGGTTGAAGGTGATGGTCCGAAACCAGGTCCGAAATCTATGGTAAAATGCCATTACCACGGAACGACAATCGGAGGAAAGGTTTTCGACAGTTCTGTAAAAAGAGGAACTCCGGCTTCGTTTCCATTAAACAAAGTAATCAAAGGTTGGACGGAAGCTCTTCAGTTGATGCCTGTAGGAAGCAAATGGAGATTGATTATACCGCCACATTTAGCGTATGGAGATCAGCAGATCAGCAAAGAAATCGGACCCAACAGCACGCTTGTTTTCCAGGTTGAATTGTTGGATATCAAATAACTTTAGCTGATATATTTAAAAATTAAATTACCTGTTTTTCGGGTAATTTTTTTATTTAAATTAAAACAGATTGAATCATTAAATTTGTTTCTGTAAATTTTTATCAATGTCGGAATTAAAAAAAATAAGAGAACAGAAAAATCTCACTCAGGAAGAATTGGCGGAACAATCAGGCATTTCCGTGAGAACTATTCAACGTATTGAAGCAGGAACAGATCCGAAAGGTTATACTTTGAAAACCTTGGCTTCTACTCTTGAAATTTCCGAAAAGGATTTATTGATACAAGAAATTCCAAAAGAAATTATTGTTGAAAATTCTTTGCCACCGACAAAAAAAGAAGAGGTTTTTAATTCTACCTTAATCAAAATGATCAATCTTTCTTCCGTTCCTTTCGCTTGGTTTCCGATCGCCAATTTTTTACCGCCGTTATTGATTATGCTTTTGACGAAAGAGAAATCTCAAATTGTAAAGCAGATTGTTTCTCTTCAGATTTTCTTAGCCATTATTTCACCTGTTATTTTCATGATTGTCGCAATTTTAAAACTTGGATCACTTTCTGTAATGATGACAATGATCTTATTGACACTTGCAAATATTTACATTATTCTGAGAAACGCTTACGAAATTGATAAGAAACAAATTCTTCGTTATAAATTGAATTTCAATATTATATAAATCTGACATTGAATTGTCGGGTTTTTGTCGGGCTGTTTTTTTGAATTAAATCTGATTAATTCTGAATCTTTGTCAAAAATTAATCAATGACAAAAAAGCTCAAAATCAGCATTTTTATATTCCTCTTTTTTATCACAAATCTACACGCACAAGTTGCAAAAGATTCACCATTATTTTTAGAATTAAAAAGACAGGACAGCGTTTTTTTTGAACGTGGATTCAATAATTGCGACATTGCATATCTGGAAAAAACAGTTGATAATAATCTTAAATTTTATCACGACAACGGAGGTTTTCAGGATAAAAAATTGTTTTTAGAGAGAACAAAAGCAAATCTTTGTTCAAACCCCAATCAAAAACCAATTCGTAAAGTTATTGAAAGCAGTCTAGAAGTTTTCCCTTTGTATAATAATGGTGATTTGTACGGTGCGATCCAGACTGGAGAACATCAGTTTTACATTCGCGAAAAGAATAAAGAAGATGCGTTGGGTGGTCGTGCAAAATTCACCTCAGTCTGGACAAAAAAAGATGGAAATTGGATCATGAGTGACGTTCTCAGCTACGATCATGGCGGTCCCAACAAATCAAAAATTACAGATAATCTTCAACAATTATTAAAAGACAACAATATTCCGACTTTGGGATTGGGTGTGATTGAAATTGGAAAACTAACAGAAATCAAAGTTTACGGAACTCTTGATGGAAAAACTACAGCTCCTTACAACAGTCTTTTTAATGTTGCTTCTTTAACTAAACCCGTGACAGCAATGACCGTTTTGCGTTTGGTAAGTTTAGGAAAATGGAATCTTGACGAACCTATCGATAAATACTGGATTGATCCTGATATTGCAAAAGATCCGCGACATAAAAAATTAACGACAAGAATGATTTTAAGTCATCAAACGGGTTTCCCAAACTGGAGATGGCAGAAAACGGATAAAAAATTAAGTTTTGAATTTGACCCCGGAACAAAATATCAATATTCCGGTGAAGGATTTGAATATCTGCGAAAAGCGATCGAAAATAAATTTCATAAAAGTCTGAAAGATTTAGCTAAAGAGATGATTTTTCAACCATTGAAAATGGATGACACAAGCTACATTTGGAATGAAAAGAGAGATTCAGATAGAATAGTAATCGGTTATGATAAAAACGGAAAAAAATATGATATTGTAAAAAATACAAAAGCAAACGCAGCAGACGATTTGATAACTTCTGTTGAAGATTATAGTAAATTTTTAATTTCTGTAATGAATAACGACCTGCTTTCAAAGACCGTTTTTGAAGATTTGAAAACCAAACAGATTAAAACAAAAGAAAATAAATTTTTCGGACTTGGTTTTGAAATTTATGACTTGGGAAATAACGAGATTGCACTTTCTCACGGTGGTACAGATAAAGGTGTAAACACGATTGTTTTTATTTTACCTAAAACAAAACAAGGCTTAGTAATCTTTACTAATGTTGATGATGGTTACAAGGTTTATGAATCAATCATCAACCGTTATTTTGGAGATATTGGAAAAAAAATTATTGAGATTGAAACAAAATAGTTTTTAAATAAAATTTAGTACAGTTAAATTTTAATTGTAATTAATTTTGTTACAATTAAAATTTGTGTACCTTTGTGTCATCATTATGAGCAATACAAGATTCGCAACGGCGGTACATATTATGACCTTACTGGCAAAAGTTCCACAGGAGTGGCTCACTTCTGATTGGATTGCAGGAAGCATTAATGTAAATCCGGTGATTGTCCGTAAAGAATTAAGCGAATTGCGGGAAGCGGGATTAATTACAAGCAGATTAGGAAAAGACGGCGGAACGAAACTTGCAAAAAATGCTGATGAAATAAAAATTTCTGAAATCTATGCAGCCGTAAAAAACAATGAAGTTTTAGGCAAGAAAAACCAGAAACCAAATCCTGCTTGTCCGGTCGGGAAGGAGATCAATAATCATCTTTCTATGCTTTTTGAGCAGACGGATCTTTTGGTTAAAAATTTTTTGGGAGACAAATCTCTTCAGGAATTCACAGATCAGTTTGATTAAAATTTTTTGACTGAAAATGTAACAAAAATTATTACAATTAATTTTAAATAATAAATAGAATAGTATGAAAAAAGTAGCAGTAATCGGAGCCACAGGTTTCGTAGGGAAACATGTCGTTAACGAATTATCAAACAGAGGGTATGAAGTGAATGCCATCGCAAGAGACAGCTCAAAAGTTGATGCGAAAGACAATGTAAATGCGATTAATGGAGATGTAAATAATGTGGATGAATTTGCAAAAGTTTTAGAAGGAAATGATGCAGTAATCAATACTTTCAATCCTGGATGGACAAACCCAAATCTTTACGATGACTTTTTAAATGGAAGTAAAAATATTGAAAATGCAGTAGAGCAATCTGGTGTTAAAAGATTTATTACCGTTGGTGGAGCAGGAAGTTTATTCATCGATGGAAACCAATTGGTAGACGGTCCGGATTTTCCTGCAGATATAAAACCCGGAGCAACTGCTGCAAGAGATTATCTAAACATAATCAAACAAAATAATACTTTATACTGGACGTTTTTCAGCCCCGCAATCGAAATGCATCCCGGAACAGCAGGAATCAGAACCGGAAAGTATAGAACTTCTCTGGAATCGCCAGTTTTTGATGAGAACGGAAGAAGTGTTCTTTCTGTAGAAGATGTTGCTGTTGCTTTGGTTGATGAATTGGAACAGAACAACCATATTCGTGAGCGTTTTACCGCTGCTTACTAATTTTTCTCTTGATTTATAAAGTTTCGGCGGCACCTTTGGTGCCGCCGAAACTATTTTTTATTGATTAAAATGTTTATAAATTCATAAACAACTTCGGATTCACCGGCGTATTGTTTTTGTGCACTTCATAATGCAAATGTGGACCTGTCGAACGACCGGAATTTCCTGATTTTGCAATCACTTGTCCTACTTTCACTTTATCATTCGTCTTTGCAACCAATTGAGATAAATGTCCGTACAGTGTTGCTAAACCATTTCCGTGAGAAACGATGACACAGTTTCCGTAACCACCTTTTTGCCCTGAGAAAATTACAGTTCCGGCAGCAGTAGCGATAACATCTGAACCGAAAGGAACTGCGATATCCAAACCTTTGTGATACTGCATTTGGTCAGCTTCAGCAGGTGGATTGTTTTTTTCAACAGGAGTTTTTGCTAACGCAGCAGCAACAGGTTGAGAAGAAGTTGAAGGTGCAGAAGCTACAGCTTCTGTTTTTGCTTTTGGCGTCACCATAACTTTTACTTCTCGCTTATTTCCGTAACTGTCCGTTAATTCAATTGTTTTCTCGTAAGGCTCAGCTTTTACTTCAGGTCTTGGAGTTGTAGCTGCAACTGTTGATGTTTTAGTTTCAGCAATTGGTTTTACTGATGCAAAAACCGTTTTGAACGGGATAGGATTTTTTCTGATTCCGAAATTTGATGAGATGTAACCTTCAGTCGGCATTCCCAGAGGAACCTGCTGCAGTTTTTTCTGAAGATCGATCAAATATTGGCTGTATCTGTTTGACTGTTTGGCAAGATAAATTGAGTTTGAAATACTGTCGCTGTCAAGAACCATCAATTTTTCGTTCTTAATGTCTTTAGATTTTAAAAATGAGTTCAGCTGTCCAACAGTTTGGTCCACTAAATTAAGGTCTGTCTTCATTTTCAGATAATCTACACTGTCTTTTTCTGTATTTATTTTTACCAGATTGACTTCATAATTTTTATCATCTTTACCTGAATATAATTTGGCAATAAAAATACTTTGTGCAAAAACTATCAGCAAAAGTCCTCCAATCAGAACGTTTACTTTCTTTTTGCTTCCTAAAAATTTCTTCATTTTTCTTTCTTAGAATTTAAAAACCGTTTTAAGGGTGCAAATTTAGTTAAAAATTAATTTTAAGAATTATTTCTAATTAAAATCTGGAATATTTTATATTTAACGGAATTTTAATCATTTAATTGTGCAAGAATAATGGTTTTGAATCCAAAATTGCTAAAGCTTGAAAAATGAATCTAAAATTGAAATAAAATATTACAAAAAAATATAGTATCTGGAAAGGTAAATTCTATAATCATTTTAAAATTGTTATTATGCTTTTGATTTTAAAATAAAACAGGCTCAAATTAAGCCTGTTTTATTTTATAGTTCCTTTTAACGTCAAGGGAAGTATAGTGTCAAATTTAGAAAGACTTTTGTTTGTGATTAGAAAAAACTGTTTAACAATATTTCCATTATCGTTGTATTTCTTGAGGTCATATTTTACATTGATAGAAATAGTATCATTTTTGAAATAAAGTCCCGTTTTTACTTTGCTTTCAGTACAGTCACAACCGTCTCTCATGCCATATACTTTCAAAGTATCATACTTAGCATTGACATATTTAAAAGTATATTTGTATAGAGACTTTTTACTCTTATCTAAAATTCCAAAGTCATGTGTTGGATTGCTTTTATCTTCTTTAAAATTAACATCTTCAGATGTTTTGTAAGTTAGTAAACATAAAATTACAATAACCAAAACTGCAATAATTAAATATAAATATTTTCTATTCATTCTTTTTCTTCTTTTTAATGTAAACCTCCAAGCCTAACATTACATTGGTATAAATATCTAGTTTCTTAGAAAAATTGAAGCGGTTATTCCATTTTGTCATATCATTATTAAAGCTTACATAAGTTAATTTTTCCGTGTAATTTGTTAATCTAATAGCCGGACCGACCGCTACATCTTTAAATTCGTTAGGCAGCCACTTTACTGAAACCAAGACACCTTCCTCAGAGAAAGGGATATGATGATTTTCTACATTAATTTTTACTTGTCCTCTTCTTTTATTTTTAGGTGTATAGATTATCTGTTGTGTGTTTAATTTTTCTTCAGGCAAACCTGTTTTGGGATTTATCTTATAGAAATTAATTTCTAAATTAGTAAGATTAACTTTAGATTCTGTTTTATGTAAGTACAGAATTACATTACTAATTCTACCTTTTTGCTTTAAATTGTTATTAAATCTTAATCCAATCTCATATCCAGAGTATGGGTTAACAGACTTTAATCTAAAGTTAATTTCCTGTTTTAATGCAAAAGAATAGTCTATTTTCTCATAATCTTTATCATTTATAATAACAGTTTCTATGTCTGTGTATTTTAAGGTGTCTTTTTTTAATTCCTGCCCACTGATTAAAACAGTGAAAAAAAGCAAAAAGTATTTAATTATATTTCTCATGTTTTTAAAAAGGCTTTCTATAAAGAAAGCCTAAATTATTTTTTAAATTTTATTTTGTGGTTACCAACCAAGTCCAAATCCTGGACCGCACCAAACTTGCTCTGGTTCACTATCCCACTCAATTAATCCCCATAACATACTGTGATGCTTTACTACATAGTAACAGCCGTCACTCATCAAGAAAAGTTGCCCAGCACCATTACCTGGTTTTACTTGAGCTTGAGTGTTTGTAAAAGATGCACTTGCCATAAGTGCAAAAGCTGACATAATTATTAGCTTTTTCATTTTTAAAATAGTTTAATTTTTTTTCACCTACTTATTTTATCTAAGTCTTCAACTGAGAAGCTTTAAACTTTCCTTTCGGAGGCAGGTTTCCGGTTTTCTTCCTGTCTTCATATTGCGCAATATATCTTTATAAAGACTTAATATATAAGTCTTGTAATGTTATTGTTGATAAATGGCAGTTCTGATAAATTAAAGGAAGCCATTTGTGTTTTTAGGAGGTCGAAAATAAAGTTTATTTTTCAACAAACAATGAGAAATTGTAAATATTTTACATTCTTTGTTTTTTTTAGGTGAAATTATCTCTATTCAGCGATGAAACTTATTTAAGTGTTAAATTTTTAAGAAAATAAGGATTCTTAGATTTATACAGTCTCTTATTTCTTTGTTTTAATATATTTGCAATTCACATTTCAATTATGGCGAAAAAGAAAACAATTTCAGAATCTTCAAACTCAAAAAAGGCTAAAAACGACACTTGCGTAGGTGTTGTAGGAAGCGGAAGTTTCGCAACAGCAATCGTGAAAATGCTTGTTGAGAACTGTAAAACCGTGCATTGGTGCGTGAGAAGTGAATTCGTGAAAGGTGCTATTGAACTTCGCGGTCACAACCCGACTTATCTTACCGCAGTTAATTTTAATCTTAAAAACTTAAAGCTTACAACAGATATTAACGAACTTGTTTCAGCTTGTGATGTCGTGGTTTTGGCGACTCCATCGATTTATTTGTCAGATACAATGGATAAAATGACTTGTGAATACAAAGACAAAATTTTTGTTTCCGCGATCAAAGGGATTATTCCTAAAGTAAATGATGTTGTGGCACATTATCTGAAAGAAGAATTTCAAATCGGTTTCAGAAACCAAGCAGTGATTGCAGGACCTTGTCACGCAGAAGAGGTTGCAATGGAAAGACTTTCTTATCTTACGGTTGCGACTGTAGAAGATGACACTTCAGATAAATTGGTTGAGATTTTCAACTCAGATTTTATTAAAGTAAATTCGAGCAAAGATATTTTGGGGAATGAATACAGTGCAATTCTAAAAAATATTTTCGCCATCGGAGCAGGAATTGCAAGTGGTTTAGGTTACGGAGACAACTTTACAGCTGTTTTTGTATCTAACGCCATTCGTGAAATGGAAACATTTCTTGAAGCGATTTATGAAGCTCCTAGAGATGTCAACGAGAGCGCGTATTTGGGAGATTTATTGGTTACTGCATATTCATTATTCTCAAGAAATAGAAACTTAGGAAACCTCATCGGAAAAGGGTATACTGTAAAATCTGCCATTCAGTCGATGAATATGGTTGCAGAAGGATATTACGCAGCTGATTCTATTTACAAAACGGCAAAACAGAAAAATCTTGAATTACCCATCATTGACACGATTTATGCGATTTTATATGAAGGTAAAAACGCAGAGAAACAGTTCAAAAAACTGACTGCAAAATTGAATTAAGTTTGTAGAAAATTAAGATATAGAAAGACATCAGTAAATTATTTGCTGGTGTTTTTTTATGTCTAAATGTTTTTATGGTCAATAAATTTGAATTTAATTCATCGTTTTACTTTGATAAGCGTAGCGGCTTTGTGTATCTTGAAAATATACGCAATCCGATTAAAAAAAAGCTTTGTTTGCCTTTGCGATAGAAAACAGATATCATTTCGTTTATTTTTTAAAAGTCAATTTATATGTAAAATCTGCAAAATCCGTTCAATCTGCGAGAGAGATAATTTCAAAAATTCAAAACAAAATTTACCGTGTTAAAAATCATTAAACACCCATTTAATAAAAAACTTTTCCCGAAATTCGTAGTAAATTTAATGGAATGCCGAATACAATTTTAAGCAGAACACCAAAACCAAAATATGATGTTGTTTTAATCGGAGGCGGAATTATGAGTGCCACTTTAGCAACATTGCTTCACGAATTTGATCCAAATTTAAATATAGCTATCTTCGAAAGACTCGGAAGGTTTGCCAAAGAAAGTACGGCTGCCTGGAATAATGCAGGAACAGGACATTCAGCATTTTGTGAGCTGAATTATACTCCCGAAAACGAAGACGGAACCGTCGATATTTCGAAAGCAGAAAAAATCGCTGAACAGTTTGAAATTTCAAAACAATTCTGGTCATATCTGATCGATAAAAAATATATTTCGAATCCTTCAGATTTTATTAATTCTTGCGCACACATGAGTTTGGTATTTGGTGAAAAAGACTCTGAATATCTCAAAAAACGTCATGACGCAATGAAAGATTCTCCTTTATTCTCTGATATGGAGTTTTCTACCGATCATGACCAACTGAGAGAATGGATTCCTTTGGTAATGAGCAAAAGAAACGAAGCCGAAGTTCTCGCTGCCACAAAAATGGATTTGGGTACCGACGTCAATTTTGGAAGTTTAACCCGGAAAATGGGAAGACATTTGTTGGAAGATTCAAATGTTGAGGTTTTTCTTTATCATGAAGTGAAAGATATCGATCCGAGAAACGACGGAAAGTGGGAAATGAAGGTGAAAGACAGAATTCACAGTCACAAACAGGAAGTTGTTGCAGATTTTGTTTTTATCGGAGCGGGAGGTTACGCATTGCCGCTACTGGAAAGTTCAGACATTAAAGAAAGTGAAGGTTACGGAGGTTTTCCGGTTTCGGGAGAATGGTTGGTGACACACAATCCTGAGTTGGTAGAAAAACATCAGGCGAAAGTGTATACTCAGGCAACAGTCGATGCGCCGCCAATGTCGGTTCCACATTTGGATTTAAGAATTATTGACGGTAAAAAAGCCTTGTTGTTTGGACCGTTTGCAGGATTTTCAACTAAATTTTTGAAAGAAGGAAATTATCTTGATTTACCTGCAAGTGTCAATACAAAAAATATAAGATCATTGTTTGGAGCTTGGTGGCATAATATTCCTCTCACAAAATATCTGGTGCAGCAGGTTGCGATGACGAAAGCTCAGAGAATTCAGCATTTAAGGGAGTTTGTAAAAGATGCCAAAGAAGAAGATTGGGAATTGAAAGTTGCCGGACAGAGAGTTCAGGTTATCAAAAGAGACGGAAAACAAGGCGGGAAACTTGAGTTCGGAACAGAAGTCGTGGTTAATAAACAAGGGACAATTGCATCTTTGTTAGGCGCTTCTCCGGGAGCTTCCACAGCAGTTTTTGCAATGGTCAATGTTCTTGAAAAATGTTTCCCGGAAAAAATAAATGGGGAATGGAGAGAAAAATTATTGGAAATGATTCCATCTTACGGTCAGAAATTAGCTGACAATCGTGAACTTACCGAAAAAGTAAGAGCATACAGCAAAGAAAAATTAGAACTCAAACATTAAAATATAAGTAATGAGTAATGGGCAATAAGTAATTAGACAGCGCTGAAAAATTACCGATTACCTATTACTCATTACCCATCAATCATGGAAGAAGTAATCGTAAAACCCATTATCGCAAAAGAATTGCTGGAATCTCTTCAGACGAAAATTGAAGAAGAGAAACAGGTGATCGTGCATTGCTGTTTTCCGGCATCGCCGTTTTTGGGAAATCTCATCAGAATCTGGAATACGACTTACCTTTTAGACAACACTTCAAGCCACAAAAGTAAATTGATTCATGCGGAAAATATTACCATTTATCCAAATTGGACGGCGGTTCCTTTTATGAGAGATTTTTGGTTTACTTTAATCTTTTCAGGTCTTCCAAAAGATTGTACAAGCTTTGATTTTAAAGAAATCATTCCTGAAGAAGGAGGATTTTTTGTGAAATCAATTAAAAGAAACGGATCAGATATTTACAGAATTAAAATCTCAGAAGATTAATGAAAAAGCACCTATTATTTTTACTATTACTGTTTCCGGTTTTCATGTTTTCTCAGAAAAATAAACAACAGTCTAGAGAAATTCAGGAAATCAAAAAGTTTCAGTCAGATTTAAATAGAGAATATTTAGATCCCAAAGAAACACCTTTGAGAGAAGATAATTTTACCAAATTCAAACAACATCCGTTCTTTCCTATTGATTTAAAATACAGAGTTACTGCCAATTTTATTAAAACTGAAAATCCACAACCTTTTGATTTGCCGACATCTTCAGGAAAAACAAAATCACATCAGGAATTTGGGAAAGCAACTTTTACTTTAGATGGAAAACCGTATACTTTAACGATTTACCAAAGTTTAGATTTAATGAAAAAAGAAGAATATAAAGACTATCTATTTCTTCCTTTTCGAGATGAAACCAACAAAAAAGAAACTTACGGCGGTGGAAAATATATGGATCTGAAAATTCCAACAGGAAACACCATTGTTTTGGATTTTAACCAATCGTATCAACCTTTCTGCGCCTACAATGCTTACGATTACAATTGTCCGATTGTTCCTGAAGAAAACAAACTGCCTGTAGAAATACGAGCAGGAGTAATGTACGAAGATATTTATCATCATTAAATATGACCGAGTTAAAATTTTATCAGCCTGAAAATTTATCAGAACTTGATTATGTTTTAGATGAAATTCAGTCACAGTTTACAGCTACAGCAAAGCAATCGTTAGAGAAAATTGAGGAAAGAAATCTAAGTGGAGATTTTTTCGCCTATCCAATTACGATTTTTCACGACGAGAAAATAGTCGGATTTTTTGTGTTAGATTTTGGTGAAGATAAATTTGATCTCACAGAAAATCAGGATTCAGTTTTAATTCGTTCATTATCAGTAAACCCAAATTTTCAGGGAAAAGGTGTCGGAAAATCAGCAATGATTGAAGTTGATTATTATATAAAAGAGCATTTCTCAGATTGTAACGAAATTGTTTTAGCTGTAAACGAAAAGAATATATCTGCTTTCCAGCTTTATATTGCGACAGGATATGTGTATGACGGTAAAATGAGAGAAGGCAGAAGCGGATCACAATTTTTGATGTCTAAAAAACTTTAGAATAATTAAATCAAATTTCCAGTTTGGCTTAATACTTTCAGTTTGATTTTAATACTATTGAAACATACACTATGGAAGTATCATTAAAAAATCAGGTCGCCATTATCACCGGTGCATCAAGCGGAATTGGAACAGGAATTGCCAAATCGATTGCCGAAGCTGGAGCAACAGTCATCATCAATCATTCTTCAGAAAAATCTCACGAAAGCGCACAGGAAGTCTTAAAGGAAATCACCGAAGCAGGAGGAAGCGGAATCACTTATCAATGTGATGTTTCCAAGGAAGATGAGGTTGTCAAAATGTTCCAAGATGTCATTGCAAAATTTGGAACAGTCGATATTCTGGTCAACAATGCCGGAATTCAAAAAGATGCAAAGTTTACGGAAATGACTTTAGATGACTGGAATACAGTAATGGGAGTCAATCTTACCGGACAATTTCTCTGCTCAAGAGAAGCCATCAAAGAATTTCTAAGACGCGGAATCGATACTTCACGTTCTGTCGCTTGCGGGAAAATCATTCATATCAGTTCGGTTCACGAAATTATTCCTTGGGCGGGTCATGCCAATTATGCAGCAAGTAAAGGAGCTATCAAAATGCTGATGCAGACTTTGGCGCAGGAGTTTGGCGCAGATAAAATCCGGGTGAATTCTATAGGACCAGGAGCTATTCAAACTCCGATCAATAAAGAAGCCTGGGAAACAAAAGATGCATTAAACTCTTTGCTCGATCTCATTCCTTATAACAGAATCGGACAGCCAAAAGATATCGGAAATTTGGCAGCTTTTTTAGCAAGTGATCTTGCGGATTATATTTCCGGAGCGAGTATTTTCGTTGACGGCGGAATGACCAGTCTGGAAAGTTTCTCTTCGGGAGGATAAGAAAAGTCAATTGTCAGAAGTGAATTTACTTTGTTTGTCAATTTTTTATTCAAAGCAATTTATCTCAAAGCAAAATCGATCTTATTATTTATTTAATTTTGAAAATTAACCGTTGACTTGCAAAGCAAAATTGACTATTCACTATAATCATCAATAAATTATGAAGGAAAAGGAAAGGATTTCAGATGTTTCCTGGAAAAAATGGGGACCTTACGTAAGCAACCGCGAGTGGGGATTGGTGCGTGAAGATTACAGTGCAGACGGAGATGCCTGGAACTACACCAATCATGATACGGCTGAAGCAAAAACGTACAGATGGGGAGAGGAAGCAATATGTGGAATTTGTGATGATCTACAGAAACTGGTTTTCTCAGTCGGTTTTTGGAATAAAAAAGATAAAATGGTGAAAGAACGTTTCTTTGGTCTGTCAAACGGACAGGGAAACCACGGCGAAGATGTTAAAGAATATTTTTATTACCTCGATTCTACTCCGACCCATTCTTACATGAAGATGTTGTACAAATATCCTCAAAATGCTTTTCCATACGATGATTTAGTAAAAACCAACTCAGAAAGAAGCAAAGAAGAACCGGAGTATGAGCTGATCGACACCGGAATTTTTGATCAGAATGAATACTTCGATATTTTCATTGAATATGCAAAGGAAAGTCAGAATGATATTTTAGTAAAATTGACGATTATCAACAAATCTGAAAATCAGGCTTCATTGATCATACTACCGACAATCTGGTTTAGAAATACATGGAATTGGGGTTATGATAATTACAAACCGCATTTGAGTTCGGAAGAATCGACAAATATAAAAGTCAGCTATAAAGATGTAGAAATTAAAAATCTATATGCGAAAAATTCTTTAAACGCTTTATTCTGCGAAAATGAAACCAATAATGAAAGGCTTCATCAATCTCCAAATCAAGCAAAATACTGTAAAGACGGTATTAACGATTTTATCATCAATGGAAATGCATCATCGGTCAATCCTCAAGATATTGGGACAAAAGCGTCTTTTTTAATTGATGAAAATTTTAATGCCAAAGAAATAAAAACTTTTGAATTCAGGCTTTCTGACAAAGATTTAATTAATCCATTTGGAAATTTTGATGAAATATTTGATTCAAGAAAAATAGAAGCAGATGAATTTTATGCAGATGTTCAGGACGGAATTGAAACGGATGATGAAAAATTGGTTCAGAGGCAGGCTTTTGCAGGAATGCTTTGGAATAAAATGTATTATCATTATAATGTCGATAAATGGTTAAAAGGAGATCCTGCTCAACCGAAACCTCCAAAATCCAGAGAAAACATCCGAAATTTTGACTGGAAGCAACTCAACAACGAGCACATTATTTCTATGCCCGACAAGTGGGAATATCCTTGGTATGCAACGTGGGATTTAGCCTTTCATACGATTAGTTTTTCGCTCATCGATCCTGATTTTGCTAAATATCAGCTTAAACTTTTCCTTTTTGAATGGTATATGCATCCCAACGGACAGCTTCCGGCGTATGAATGGAACTTAAGTGATGTGAATCCGCCGGTTCATGCATGGGCTGTTTTCAGAGTATTTAAAATCGATGAATATCTCAAAGGTAAAACTGATCTGGAATTTCTTGAAAGTGCTTTTCAAAAGCTTTTGATGAATTTCACATGGTGGGTCAACAAAAAAGACAATAACGGAAACAATATTTTTGAAGGCGGATTTCTGGGACTTGACAACATCGGGGTTTTCGACCGAAATACCAAACTTCCGAATGGCGAACATCTCGAACAGTCAGACGGAACGAGCTGGATGGCAATGTTTGCGCTTAATATGATGAGGATTGCTTTAGAACTCGCTCAATATAACAGAGTTTATGAAGAGATGGCCACTAAATTTTTTGAACATTTTCTTTACATTGCTAATGCTTTGGATAATATGGGGGAAGAACATTTCAGCCTTTGGGACGAGGAAGATGAGTTTTTCTATGATGCAATTTCTTCGGGCGATGGTGAAAATAAATTTTTAAAACTGAGAACGATCGTAGGATTGATTCCGATGTTTGCTGTTGAGGTGATTGACGATGAAATGATAGAAAAACTTCCCAATTTTAAAAGCAGAATGAAATGGATTTTAGAAAATAAACCTGAACTTGCCGCCTTGGTTTCGCATTGGGAAGTAAAAGGTGAAGATTCAAAACATTTGCTTTCTCTTCTGCGTGGACACCGTTTAAAAAGATTGTTGAGCAGAATGCTTAATCCAGATGAATTTTTGAGTGACTATGGTGTTCGTGCCTTATCAAAAGAATATGAAGATAATCCTTACGAATTAAATTTAAACGGAACCGATTACTCGGTAAAATATACTCCTGCAGAAAGTGACAGCGCACTTTTCGGAGGAAACAGCAATTGGAGAGGTCCAGTTTGGTTTCCTGTTAATTTTTTAATTATTGAAAGCCTGCAGCGTTTTTTCTTTTATTACAGTCCCGATTTTATGGTTGAATATCCTACAGGAAGCGGAAATTATTCAAACTTAGATCAAATTGCAGATGCTTTAGGTAAAAGACTGTCTCAATTATTTTTGAAAGATGAAAATGGAAACCGACCTTTTAACGGACAATATCCAAGATTTCAGACAGATCCTGATTTTAAAGATTACATTTTGTTTTATGAATATTTTCACGGCGACAACGGTCGTGGAGTAGGATCTTCCCACCAAACAGGATGGACTGGTTTGATCGCGAAAATTCTTCAGCCAAGATTTACAAAAAAAGAAATCGCAAAAGCTGAAACTGAAATGCCGAAAGATTGCTGATTTTTAAGATTTATTCAAAAATCTGTTGAATGATTTCTAAAGAATTCGGAGTTTTAAAATCTGAAATATGGTAATGATAATACACCAGAATACTGTCCATAAAACTTTTCCTTTTGGATGAATGGATTTTTATTTCGTATGGATCTGAAGATGAAATGATCTTTTTCCAGAACAAAGAAATTTCTTCATCAAAAAGCAAATGAGTAGAAAAAGGGGCAAAAGTTCCGGTTTCAGGATCGAGAAAATTTCCTTCGCCTAAAAGTGGTGCAACGCCCTGAATTTTTAAAATTTTAATTAAAAAGATAAGGTGTGACTGATAATTTTTATCGTTGAGTTGATCTATAAACTCATCAATTACATAAAAAAAGATCGGATTTTTATTTTCATTTTTCAAAATTTGATTAAGAAAATCTGAAATAAAAAATACAACAGTATTGGCTTTTATATCGGTATAAACATCATGCAGATTCAGTATTTCAAGATTCGAAATAGTCTGCATACTACCTGTTTTACCAATCCGAACCGAAAAATTTAATTTGTTTAAAGGCAGGAGAAAGGCTTTCTTCTTATTCTTTTTGGTGTAAATACCTTTTAGAAAATAAGTCTGAAAGCCTTCCTCTTCGGTAAAACAATGCAGAATTGCATCATTTTCACCATATTTTATAAACGAAAGTAAGAAACCGTTTTGGGAATTCATTAATTGACAACAGCTATTTTTGCAGTTGCTTTATCGCTTGCATCTTCGTTGGTCATCAGTACAAAATAAATTCCTGATGCCACTCTTGTTCCTTTCTGATTATTAAGATCCCATTCGTAATATCCTGTTCTGGCAACGGCAGAATGTACAATGTTTCCTGCAACATCGGTAATTCTGATATTGGTTTTCTCTGCCAATCCTTTGATGGTTACTTTACCTTTAAACTGCGCATAAACTACAGGATTGGGATATACCAAAACGTTTCCGAAATTCGAGGTTACATCTGCAACATCACCTTGGTAAGTGACAATTCCATCATAAGTAACAAAATATACTTTTCCTGTTTTTTTATCAACTTTAATATCTGTAACCGTATTTGTAGGAAGTGGTGAATTTTCTTTTGTAAAATGTTGAATCGTTCTCTCGCCTGTAGCAGAAAGATAATAAACTCCACCACCATCGATAGACACCCATTTTTGATCTCCCGCATCAACTTCTATCTGTAAAACCTGAGAATCTCTGAATAATTCTTCGGGTATATTTCCTTGTTCAATCACAATAGGTTCTAACTGAGGATCGTTGTTAATCTCCGCAGCTGCATTTGGTAGAATTCTAAGTCCTCCATACGTTCCTATCCAAGCATCATTCGATTTATCAAAAGCAACCGCCAAGCTTCCGCTTGGTAAACCGTTACTTTCAGAGAGTACAGTGAAGGTATCGTCACTGAGACTCTGCGTTTTTTTGGTATCATACACTAAAAAATCTATAGATCTTGGAAGTGGAGTCCAGAATTTATTATCATGATATATTGGTTGTTGTATACCATTACTGATAATTCCGAGTGCGTATTTCATCAAAAAATTATCACTAGCGCGATCATAGTAAGCAAATCCCGGAGTGGCAGAATCGGTACCTGCAAATGCCAAGCTTGCGAAAAGATTGTTCTGATCATCATATGCAAAACCTACAGGTCTGTTCATGTAAGGATTCGCAGCATCCAATTCATATCTTTTAACAAAATCAAAATCCTTTGAGCTTGAATTGTATTTCATTTTATAAACACCAAATCCCGGAGCAGTATTATAGTTGGTGAAAAAAACTTCAGAAAGATTATTGGGATCTGCGACGGCATCTAAAACATTAAATATTGTAGAACTACCAACAAAATAAGAAGGGTAGACCCATTCGGTTCCTGTGAAATAGTAAAAGCCTGGATTTTTTGGGTTATTAAATCCTTCATTAAAGTTATTGACTCTTGATCCCGTAGAAACTAAAAGCTGATTTTCATTAAAAATCCTCATTTTGTAAGCATAATTAAAATAAGGTCCATCAGGTTTATAAGCAATATTGTCTTCACTTTTTAAACCTGATAAAATAGTTCCGAGATAAATTTTCGAACCTACTTTTGTTGCCGTGTTGCAAGCTTCTCCTACAGTTACAGAACCTGCAAAAGTTCCGTTTGTATTGTAGCTGTAGATTCTTGCAGCATCGGTTATTACGATATTATCAGCATTTACAACAACATCATTTACGTTACCAAAAACCTGTGATAAAGCAGTGGAAGTTCCATTGTTATAAATATAAGTTGTCGTTGGTGAAGCAAATGATACGACAGTTTCAGAATCAATTTGGGTAAAATTACCTGGCAATTCAGTAGTCCACGTAGAAAATACGGGAAAGGTTGTATTTAATGCGTGAGTTTTTAATCCGGTATTGGTTACAGAAAAAACTTTATTATCTTTTATCGTAGCTTCATTACTCGCCTGATAAACTCCACCGGAAACGAAAAATGCAGAATCACCAAATTCCTTCTTTTTCAAATCAAAAATAGAAACTCCATAACCTACGGAAACTACAGCCTTGTCTCCGCTTATCGAAATGTGGTTGATTTTCTTGCTTCCATTATATCCCACTGCAATAGGAATATCAACAACATAGGTAATTCCCTGCGGAGTAATCACATCTAAAGCTCCGTTTTGATAACCAACTAAGCCAATTTTTGTCTGAGGATTGTAATCAAAAGCAGCGATTTTTACCTCATGAAGCCCATTAGCTTTCGAGAGTTTTGTAATTTCTCCTGTTGAAACAGTATAATAAAAAATTCCGTTTTCTGTAGCGGCTACGACTTTTCCGTTATCTTCTTTCACTGCAAGAACATTGTTGTATGAAAATAAATCTGCCCATTTTTTAGAAGAAATATTCTGCGCACTTACAAATTGTACGGATGCTAAAATACCAAGAGAAATTAAAAGTTTTTTCATATTATGCTATTATACTGCTGTCAATTGCCTGATTATTCCAGGAGATATTTTGTACATTTTTATTAGAATCAAAAAAGAAATCTATTCTGCCTAAAAGCAAACCTGCCCAACCAACTTGATTGACCAATACATTTTTTCCTTGTCTGTTTTTATACGTTTCAGGTGCAGGTAAAAATGTGTGGGTATGACCGCCTAAAATTAAGTCAATATTTTCTGTTTTTGAAGCTAAAATTTTATCGCTTATTTTTTCGGGTTCGTCTTTATAGTCGTAGCCAATGTGAGAAAGACAGATGACCAAATCACATTTCTGCTCGTTTTTCAGAAAATTGGAATAATGTTGAGCAACATCAATCGGGTCTGACCAAATCGTTTCTCCATATTGTTTTTTTCCAACCAATCCGTCAAGCTGAATCCCGACACCGAAAATTCCGACTTTGATTCCGTTTTTATTGAAAATTTTATACTGCGAAGTTTTTCCGTCTAAAACAGTATTTTTAAAATCATAATTCGAACAGATAAAAGGAAATTTCGCATTAGGCAAAACCTTTAAAAATCCATCTAATCCATTATCGAAATCGTGATTTCCCATTGTTGAAGCGTCGTATTTCATCATCGACATCAGTTTAAATTCCAGTTCGCCTCCGAAAAAATTGAAATACGGTGTTCCCTGAAAAATATCTCCGGAATCGAGCAACAAAAGATTGTTTTCTGCACTTCTGATTTTCTGGATCAAACTTGCTCTTCTCGCAAAACCGCCCTGATTGGGATTTCTGGTGTAGCTTTCATCAAAAGGTTCAATTCTGCTATGCTGATCGTTGGTATGGAGAATGGTCAATTTGCTGGCAGATTTGATTGAATTTAAATTCAATTCTTCCGCCATCATCAGATTTGGAGCTAAAGTCATTGCTAAAGTTCCTCCTGTTATTGTTTTTAAAAAGCCTTTTCTATCCATTACTTTTTCCCGATAAAATTTAAACGAACATCTTCTTTAGGATTGATTTCCTGATTGTTTTTAAAATATTCAATAAACAAATCTCTTAATTTAATTCCTGTCGAAATAGATTCTCCTTTAGCGAAAAACTTCATATTATCACCACCCAAAGCCAAATAATCGGAAGTTGCAATGTAATAATCCTGCGAAGGATTTACCGGTTGTCCGTTGATTAATGTTTTGGATAACTGTCCGTTATTTGTTTCAATATATAAATGAGAAACAGGATTGTTGACCTGATTTTTTGCGTAATAATCAAAAAGTCCCTGCAAATCTGCTCCTTTCATTTTTACAATAATGACTTCATTTTCGAAAGGCATTACTTCAAAAACGTTTTTCAGAAGAATGTTTCCTTTTCCAATTGTCGTTCTTATTCCACCGATGTTGATCAAAGCGGCGTCTACATTTTTTTTAAGATTGATTTTCGCCCATTCATTGGCTCCGTCAAATGTATAATCTGCTAAAAGATTCCCCAAATTGCTGTTATCACCCTGTTTGGTAAGATCTACATTGGTGTGAGAGATTTTCTGATTCATCTCTTTATCCAATTTTTCTTTGTAAGGATTGATCACTTTTACAAATTCCTCATCATTTTTCAGTTCATTATTAATGGAAATATTCTTTTGAGTCTGCACATTGGCAACCTGTAACGATGTCGTTTTGCAGGCAGTGAGCGAGATCAAAGCAATTCCTAATAATAAGAATCTATTTTTCATATGTTGTAATCATTTATTTTAAAGGTCATATAAAATCACTTTCTGATAGTCGATGTGATTTCATAATTTCTTTTAGTATATGCAAATATAATTATATGTATAATAAAACATTATTAATTATGATAAATTCTTGGTCTAATTTATTAAATTTGGAAAAAATATTTCTAACAGATGAGCATTTTAAAAGGAGTAGGTGTTGCTTTGGTAACGCCCTTTAATGAAGATTTATCCGTAGATTTCGAAAGTTTAACAAAACTTGTTGAGTACAACATCGAAAACGGAACCAATTATTTTGTGGTATTGGGAACTACAGCGGAAGCTGCTACACTTTCTTCAGACGAGAAGAAACAGGTAGTTGAGCACATCATTAAGGTTAATAATAAACGTCTTCCATTAGTTTTAGGAATTGGCGGAAACAATACTCTTGAAGTCAAACAGCAGATCGAAGAAGCTGATTTATCTGATTTTGAAGCAGTTTTATCTGTATCTCCATATTATAATAAACCCAATCAGGAAGGGCTTTATCAGCATTATAAGGCTTTAGCTTCTACCGGAAAAAATATTATTATTTACAATGTTCCTTCAAGAACAGGACAGAATGTTGAAGCAGAAACGACTTTGCGTTTGGCAAATGAATTCCCGAATTTATTCTTGATTAAAGAAGCTTCACCAAACATTTTACAATATTTCGATATTTTGAGAAAAAAACCTGAAGGTTTCAATTTGGTTTCTGGAGATGATGAATTTACACTTCCTGTAACTTTAGCGGGTGGAGCAGGAGTGATTTCTGTTATCGGACAAGGTTATCCGAAAGAATTTTCTACAATGGTTCAGCTGGCTTTTGATAAAAAAGTGGATGAAGCATATGAAATTCACAACAAAATGGTTGAAATCACAAGATTGATTTTTGCAGAGGGAAATCCTTGCGGAATTAAGGTTGTCTTGGCTGAAAAAGGATTGATCAAAAACTATCTGAGACTTCCATTGGTTCCTGCATCAGAAGGACTTTATGCGAAGATAAAAGCTGAGATGGCGAAAATTTAGAAGAAAATAATTTTAATGGGATAATGATTAACCTTCAGTTTGTCATGCTGGAAGCATCTCTACAAACTTATTTAGATTCTTACGGAATGACAAACTTTGTATTAATTAAAATATAAAAATGTACTAAAAAAGTGAAAGGCTCAATGCTTTTCACTTTTTTAGTATTATTTAAAATTTACAGTAAAGTTAAGCATCAAGTATTATGAAAATAATCAAAGCAACAGAAAAACACATTTCTTTAATAAAAGATTTAGCAAAAAGGTCATGGGAAAACGCTTATGCCGATATTCTTTCCCGGGAACAGATGAAATATATGTTGGATACGATGTACTCAGAAGCAGAAATTTCAGAACATTTAAAAAATCCGAATTATCATTATTATCTTGTTTTTGATGAAGATTTAGATATATTTGATGGATTTTTAGGCTACGAAAATCATTATGAAGAAAGCACAACAAAACTTCATCGGATTTATTTGGTTCCTGAAAGCAAAGGAAAAGGTTTAGGCAAAAAAACTTTGGAATTTTTAAATGTAAAAGTGAAAGAATGTGGGGATAACAGAATTATTTTAAACGTTAACAAATACAATTCTGCAAAGAACTTCTACGAATCTCAAGGTTATCAAATTTATGATGAAGGCGTTTTCGATATTGGAAAAGGTTTTGTAATGGATGATTATTTGATGGAGAAAAAATTGTAAAATATTTTTGTAAACAGTTAGTTTGTCATGCTGGAAGCATTTCTACAAAATGATTTAGATTCCTTCAGAAATTTAAGGTTCGACAAAGTCAATGATAAAAATGATGTTGATTTTATAAAAAAATTACGAAATCTTACTCCACTTATTTTTTCCTTTATAATACTGCAGATAATAATTTTTAATAATCTGATGATCTGGTCTTGAAAGCAAAGGATCGGCTTCAAGAATCTTTTCAACCATATTTTTGGTATTTTTAATGATTGCAGAGTCATTCACCAAATCCAATCTTTTGAAATCGACAACGCCACTTTGCTGAGTTCCCAGAATATCACCGGGACCACGCAACTGCATATCAACTTCAGAAATTTTAAAGCCATCATTGGTTTCTGTCATGGTTTTAATTCTTGTTCGGCTTTCTGTCGATAATTTATCAGAAGTCATCAAAATGCAATAACTCTGTTCCGCGCCTCTTCCGACACGACCCCGCAACTGATGGAGTTGTGATAAACCAAATCTTTCAGCGCTTTCAATCACCATTACCGATGCATTTGGAACATTTACACCAACTTCAATTACCGTTGTTGCCACCATGATTTCTGCTTTTCCTAAAGCAAAATAATTCATGGCGATGTCTTTTTCGTCAGGTTTCATTCGTCCGTGAAGCATTGCGACGTTGTAATCTGAAAAAGATTGCATGACGTGTTCTAAACCTTCCATCAAATTTTTATAATCTAATGTTTCAGATTCTTCAATTAACGGATAAACAAAATAAATTTGCCGACCTTTTCTAATCTCATCACGACAGAAATTATAAACAAAAGTTCTGTCTTTTTCTCTACGGTGAGCCGTGATAATCGGTTTTCTACCAACTGGCATTTCGTCAATTACAGAAACATCAAGATCAGAGTAAAAACTCATTGCCAAAGTCCTTGGAATTGGCGTTGCGGTCATCACCAAAATATGAGGTGGAATTCTATTTTTCGCCCAAAGTTTTGCTCTTTGTGCCACTCCAAATCGGTGTTGTTCGTCGATAATTGCTAATCCGAGGTTTTTAAATTTAACTTTATCTTCCAAAACAGCATGAGTTCCTACTAAGATTGAAAGTTCACCGTTTTCCAGTTCTTCATGTATGATTTTACGGGCAGAAGCTTTTACTGAACCTGTGAGGATATTGACTTTGATATGGGTATCTTTCAGTAAATCTTTAATTCCATTGTAATGTTGTTGGGCGAGAATTTCGGTCGGAGCCATCAAACAACTTTGAAAACCGTTGTCTAGTGCAAGAAGCATCGTCAAAAGTGCAACCATCGTTTTTCCTGAACCCACATCACCCTGCAAAAGCCGGTTCATTTGAATGGGCTTTTTCATGTCAAGACGAATTTCTTTTAAAACCCGTTTTTGAGCATTAGTCAATTCAAATGGAAGATGGTTCTCGTAAAAATCTGTAAAATAGTCACCGACAATCGGAAACGGATTTCCATACGATTTTGTTTTGTGATGAGCCTTTTTTAAGCCAAAACCTAGTTGGAAAAAGAAAGATTCTTCAAATTTTAATCTGAAATCAGCCTTCTCAAAATATTCTAAGTTTTCAGGAAAATGAATATTCAGGTAAGTCTGTTGTCTGGATAAAAATTTCATCGACTTCATCATGTATTCCGGAAGATTTTCCTGGATGAGATTTGGAATTTCTTTGCAGATATTTCGCAGAATAACCTGAAAAAATTTCTGATTCAAACCTCTTTTGGTCAGTTTTTCCGAACTTGGATAAATGGGTCTTAATCGATTGTCTTTTTCCTTATTTTCATCCAGTTCAATTTCCGGATGCGGCATCGAAAACTGATTATTAAAAGCATTGATTTTACCGAAAATAAAAACTTCACGATTCACTGGAAGTTGTTCTTTCAGCCATTTTGAATACTGAAACCAAACCAGATCCATACTTCCAGTATCATCATTGAATTTGGCAGTCAGTCTTTTTATTTTTCCGTTGTGAATTTCCTGAACGTTGGAAATTTTGCCTTTTAACTGAATTTCAATATTACTTTCCTGAAGATTTCCGATTTTATACAGTTTATTTTTGTCAATATACCGGATCGGGTAGAAGTGCAGAAGGTCTTCCACAGTATAAATACCCAACACATTTTTGATGAGTTTGGCTCTTTCAGGACCGATTCCTTTGACGAATTCTATGGAAGTTTCTAAAGTCATTTTTGAGGAAATCCCATTTTTTTATAAGAGTAGATTATTCCTAAAATTAGTCCAATAATTCCACCAATATATCCGAAATTATGGATACATCCAACTATAATATAATTTTTAAAATCAATGATGTTTTCAGGAATAAAAGATGAATTAAAATAAGATTTTGGACGGTCTGATAACAAAAAAAATCCGTAGAAAAAACCTAGAATTTCGATTATTAATGTTGTTAATAAGGCTATGTAAATGGATTTTAAAGAAAATTTAAGCATCGTTTTCCAATCTTTATGCCTTAAAGTTAAAATGCCTAAAATAAAACCTAAAAACAAACCAAACCACCACGTTGCCAAGGAACCAACTAAAGAAACGGCTACTCTTGTGCTTAGCTGATTCTGATCAATATTAAACTGGATAAATTTAAATTTTGTATAATATTCTGGAGAAATGATGTAAGTTATCTGATCATGTAGAATACCATAAATTCCCGCTATCAAAGCCGCGAGAATTGAAATTATGATTACTGTGAAAAATTTCTTAATAAGTTCTTTCATAGATGAGTCTACGAATTTCGGGAAAATTTAGAAATAAAAAAAGCTTTCACATTTGAAAGCTTTATGTTTAATCTTTTATATTCGATTTAAATTTTTTCTGAAAATCTTCCCATTCCTGTCGGGTTTTAATTTTTTTAAACAGATCATTTGAAATCAAAGTAAGGTAAGGTTCGAGTTCTTTTGCCGATAATTCACCCTGTAAAATGGTAATCGGAGCTCCATTTTCGTCTAAAAATACCGTACTTGGAACGGCACCAACATTCATAAACTGTGTAAATTCGTGCAGAGAATTTCTTCCTTTTTTATGTGTGGTATTTTCGTTTACAAATTTTCTTCCGAATATTTCGATTTGTTTTTTTTCTTCAGCATTGAATTTTACCGGATAATAATTCTGATTTAAAAACTCTGAAATCACGGGATGTCCATATGTGGATTTATCCATGATTTTGCACGGTCCGCACCAGTCTGCATAGAAATCGATCAGGATTTTTTTTGGCTGCACTTTTTGTGCGTTTAATGCTTCTTCTATGGTCATCCATTTTACCTGAGCAAAATTTAAACTGATAAAGTAAAGGAATAGTATGGTGGAAATCTTTTTCATGATTTAATATTTGTACAGGTTACAGATGCTTATTTTACTTCCTGCATAAGTTTTTTGACCAATGGAGATATCAAAATCAGTACCACTCCTGCAATTACTGCATATAGAGCCAACTGTTTATAGCCTTCTGTATAAGTTATCAACGCATCGTAATTTGTTGCACCTTCTTTTGCTGATACTAAGCCTGCGCCAATGATTCCCGCTACATATTGCCCGTAAGCAGAGGCTAGAAACCACATTCCCATCATCATTCCCTGAAGATTTTTAGTGGAAAGTTTAGTCATAATAGACAATCCGATTGGTGATAGACACAGCTCACCTAATGTAATGACCAGTAATGCTATTGTGAAGAAATTTAATGATGTAATTCCTTGTAAATCTGCAAAGAATCTAGTTGCAAAAAGGACGTAATATCCCAATCCTAAAAATATAAATCCAAGTCCGAATTTGATAATCGTATTGGGCTCACTTTTTCTTTTGCTCAACCAGATCCATAACAAACCGATCAGTGGAGCTAAGAAAATAATGAAAAATGCACCTCCGGAATTATTAACACCATTTGGATCTAAACCGAGTAAATCTTTATTTAAATTTTTAGCTGCGAAAATACTTAGTGATCCGCCACTTTGTTCATAAATTCCCCAAAATAATATTGAAAACAAGATGAAAACCAAGGCTGCCCAAAGTTTTTTGCGTTCAGCAGAAGTCACTTTAGATATTTCATAAAACAAATAAATCAAAGTTAAAGGTCCGACTGTCCACATAAAGTAATCAGTGTATTCCGGAACTGAAACCATTTTCATGATGATTGGAATGAAAATAAGAGACAAGATATAAACTCCGTATTCTTTCCATTTTGCCATCGGAGCAGATTTGACTTCCTGTAATGGATGTCCCGGTTGAAGACCGATTGTTCCTAAGCTTCTTTGGGTAAAAACAAAATTTATTAAACTAATGACCATAACAACTGCAGCCAAACCAAAAGCTACATTCCATCGCATACTTTCTGAAATGATACTTCCAAAAAGTTCACCTTTACCAATTGCAATACACAAATATCCTCCTAAAAGAGCCCCAAGATTAATTCCGGCATAAAAAAGCGAGAATCCTGCATCTGCTCTTGAATCGTTTGGTTTGTAAAGCTGACCGACCATTGAAGAAATGTTTGGTTTAAAAAAACCAGTTCCTACAACGGTAAAAGCAATTCCCAAAAAGAAAAATTGATGCGGATCTGTTGCCAAAATCAAACTTCCGACAATCATTAAAAGCCCACCCCAAAAAAGAGATTTTCTGAAACCTAAAATTTTGTCGGCAAAAAGTCCGCCTACAAATGTAAAAGCGTACACAAAAGCCTGCGTTGCTCCGTATTGAAGGTTGGCTTCTTTTTCATGGAAATTTAGCTGTGAAATCATAAAGAAAACAAGCATTCCGCGCATTCCATAAAAGCAGAAACGTTCCCACATTTCGGAGAAAAAGAGTGACCAGATTTGTTTTGGATATTTTCCTTTAAAATTTTGTATTTCTTCTAATGTTAGGCTCATGATTTTTTATAATAAATTTTAGTTTGACTTTTCATCTTCCTGATCAATCTCAAAACGGATTCTATCCTGATCAATTATTTGTTTCAGTTCTTCTTCTTTCGGAAGATACAATAAATATTTGCTTGCAAAAAGATTGTTTTTATCGTTCAGGACAGAATATTTTACAATGGTTTCGTCTTTTTCAGAACATAATAAAATTCCGATCGTTGGATTATCTCCTTCACTTCGTTTTAAATCGTCATACATTCTTACATACATATCGATTTGCCCAATGTCCTGATGTGAAAGTTCGCCAGTTTTCAAATCAATAATAACAAAACATTTTAAAATATAATTGTAAAAAACTAAGTCAATGTAGAAATCTGAAGTGTCTGTTGAAATATGTTGTTGTCTCGCTACGAATGCAAAACCTTTTCCGAATTCTAATAGGAATTTTTGAATATGATCAATAATTGCTGTCTCAATTTCTTTTTCTGAAATTTTTTCATCGGGTGTTAATCCTAAAAATTCAAAAATATAAGGATCTTTTAAAACATTGTGAATTGTTTCGCTTGAAGACTTTTTATGTTCTAAAACTCTTTCGAAAGCTAAAGAATTAATTTGTCTTTTTAAATCTCTCGAACTCCAGTTATTCTGAATTGATTCATTTAGATAATAAATCTTTTTTTGTTCGTTTTCTTGTCTGAATAGTAATCTATAATGAGTCCAGCTCAATTCGTGACGCACTGCGTCACGAATTGGAAATGCCTGAAAAAAAGACCGCATATTTCTAAGATTACTTTCATCAAAACCTTTTCCAAATTCTAAAGTCAACTTTTTTGAGAGATTTTTTAACGTATATTTCCCGTACTCTGCACGTTCTTTCCCTTTTTGTTCGTCTTCAACAATCAATTTTCCTATTTGCCAATAAGTCAGTAATAGAGTAGAGTTCGCAATACGAAAAACTTTTTCGCGCGACTTAACAATAATTTCTTTTACAGATTGAAATAAAGAATCTTCAGAAACTTCCATTATACGAATGTAAAAAAAACCTCTGAAAAATCAGAGGTTTTGTATAATTTAAAATTTGCTTTAAAATTATTTTGCTAATTCTTCAGCCATGCCCAATTTATCATTGTGCATCATTTTCTGCAACCATGAGCTTAACACAAATAAAATAATTGCTGCTGCTCCTGTCATTACGATAAATACCATGAAAAATTCATAAAGATTAGTAATCTGATATCCTAAAAATGAAGGGTTGACAACAGGACCCGTAGTCGCTTCTGCACCTGCAGTTGGCGGAATCAAAGCACTTAATGTACCTGCAAATTTGTTTGCTGCTGCATTCGCCAAAAACCAGGTTCCCATCATTAAAGATGAAAGTCTTAGAGGAGCTAATTTTGAAACCATTGATAATCCGATAGGTGATAAACAAAGTTCTCCCATTGTATGGATGATGTATAATGAAATCAACCACCACATAGATACTTTGTCTTCAATTCCTAAACCTTTCACAGCGATTGCGATAACTACATATCCTAAAGCAACCAATGCTAAACCTAAAGCCATCTTTTTGGGAGAAGAAGGTTCAAGTTTTCTGATGTATAAGAATCCCCAAATAATTGAGAAGATTGGAGCCAAGATAATAACTGCCAAAGGATTTACAGATTGAAAGTATGAAGCAGGCATTTCCCAACCAAATAATGATCTTTCAGTTTGTCTGTCAGCAAATAAAGTTAATGAAGCTCCTGCTTGTTCGAAAGCTCCCCAAAAGAAGATGACAAAGAAAGCCAAAATGAAAACTACAATAATTCTCTGCATTTCAATTTTTGAAAGACTTTTATCTGTTAAAATGATAAGTGGCATTACTACCATTGCTCCATAAATGAAGTAACTGATAATGTCAATATCACTTTTGAACATCTGCTTGAAATTTAACATGAAGAAAATAATTCCTATTGATCCTAAAATCATTAGAATGCTTTTTACATCAAGTTTCTTTACAGGTAAACCGATTTCTTTTCCTTCTTCAGAGATCAGATATTTCTTTTGGAATAGTACAAAAGCAACCAATCCTAAAAGCATCCCTACACCTGCAGTCAAGAATCCCCACTTGAAATCCATAGAACCACAAACTAGAGGTGAGAAGAAAGCTCCCAAGTTGATCCCCATATAGAAAATAGTAAAGGCACTGTCGATTCTTCTGTCATTTGCAGGATATAATTGTCCCACCATTGTCGAAATGTTTGGTTTGAAAAAACCGTTTCCGATAATAATAGAGGTAAGACCAATCCACATTAAAGTAATTCCTCCATTTGTACCGACGGAAGCACTGAAAAACATGAAAAACTGACCGATCGCCATTAAAAGGCCACCAATGACAATACTTCTTCGGTTTCCTAAAAATTTATCACAAAGATACCCTCCCAAAAGTGGTGTCAAATAAACTAATCCTGTATAACTTCCATATATTTCAGATGCATCTGCATCTTTCATTAATAATATTTTCGTCATAAACAGAATGAAGATTGCTCTCATTCCATAATAACTGAATCTCTCCCACATTTCTGTGAAAAATAGAAAGTAAAGACCTTTAGGATGACCTTTCTTTTGTATTGTATCCATATCTAATTGTTAATTTTTTGTTAAGACCAACAAATATAGTTTTTTTTGAGTTTTTGACAAGGTTTTAATTTTTATTTTAAACAAAAAAGCTGTAGAAGAATCTACAGCTTTCATTATATTGATTGATAGAAGAATTAATTAACTCCTTTTTCTTTCATTATTTTGTTTAATCTTTTTAAAATCGATAAGCCTAAAAGCGTTGCTAAAAGTAGCAATCCAAAATTCACGATAAAGAAATTCGCTTTATTGTCGTAATCGTACCAAAAACTTGCTAAAACTCCAGAAAGTTTGTTCCCGATAGATGTAGAAAGGAAAAATCCTCCCATCATTAAGGCTGTTAATCTTGGGGGAGAAAGTTTTGAAACCAAAGATAATCCCATCGGAGAAAGGCACAATTCACCGACTGTGATTACTCCGTAAGCTGCAACGAGCCATAATGCCGAAACTTTAATAAATCCATTTTGTCCCGCATAAACTGCTCCTACCATCACCAAACAGGATAGAGCGGAAATAAATAATCCTAAAACAATTTTTGACGGTGTACTTGGTTCTTTTCCTTTTCTGCGAAGCATCATGAAGAATGCTACAACAACCGGTGTAAGCGCAATTACCCAACCTGGATTGATTGACTGAAATAATTCTGTGTTGTACAAATTAACTTTCTGAGTTGGATTTGCTTCGAGTTTTGCACGTTCAGCGGGAGAAACGTTTCTGAAATAAATATCTTTCCCCTGCTCTTTTAAAGCCTTTCCGTCTTTATCTTTTTTTACCTGGTACTGGTCATCATAAACTGAAACTTCTTTGTCCTGAAAATCCTTTTTATCAACTAAGAAAATCGCTTCTAAAGGCTTTTCTAAAGGAGCGGGAACAGTTCTGTCCGTATAATAATTTGCCCAACGTGTCAAAGCGGTTCCATTTTGTTTAAAAACTGCCCAAAACATTAAGCTTACTGCGAAAATAGCAAGCAAAGCACCGATTGGTTTCTTGTCTTCGGCATTGGCTTTTACATAGAGCATTACATAAAAATAAATCACCGGAACGCAAGCAAAAATAAATGCATCTGTACTGTCACTTCCGAAAATATTATTTGGAATAAACCAACCAATCAATCCGAAAATAATTGCTGGTAAAAATACTTTCACCAAAACATCAGAAATTTTAGTATCTCCTTCCTGTGCAGGTTTCAAAACATTTGCCTGAAGGATATGCTGTCTTCCAATGGTGAAAACCAATAATCCGACAAACATCCCAACTCCGGCGGTCATAAAAGCGGGACCCCATCCGTATTTGTTACGCATAAAAGCTGCAATAATATTGCATACAAATGCGCCGATATTAATTCCCATGTAGAAAATATTATAACCAGCATCTTTATTTGCTTTATATGGTTCTTCGTTATATAAATTTCCTAAAAGAGTAGAAATACTTGGTTTAAAAAATCCGTTCCCGATGATAATTAACGCCAAAGAAGCATAAAAAAGAGGAAGTTCTTTGAAAAAACCAACTCCGAGATAACCTAATCCCATCAGAAAACCTCCGATATAAATAGCTTTGATATATCCTAGAACTCTGTCAGCTAAAAATCCACCCAGGAAAGGAGTCAGATAGGTTAAGGCGATAAAGGTCCCGAAAATATCATCGGCGTTTTTATCATCAAAAGCAAGTCCGCCTTTTTCACTGTCTATCATGTATAGAACGAAAATTCCGAGGATAAGATAATAACCGAAACGTTCCCACATTTCTGTAAAGAATAGATAGGGAAGTCCTTTAGGATGTTTAGTCTTCATAATTCAAATTTCAATTTTCACAAATATAAAATTTTAAAAACAATATTTGAATTTTATTAACTTTGAGTGAAATAAAAGATGAAAAATGGAAACAACTATAAAAGACATCGAGACTAACTTAGAAACCTTGCCCAAAGAATTTTTGCATGATGTAAATGATTTTATTGATTTTCTGAAATATAAATATCTTAAAGAAAAACAATATGAAGTTCCTGAATGGCAAAAAGAAGAGACTAAAAGAAGGATGGATTATTCTCGAAATAACCCTCAAAGTTTTGTTTCTGAGTCTGAAATGGATGATTATTTAAATGATTTAGAGAGTGGCGACTAAATTGATTTACGGTCACTTTGTAAAATGGGATTTGAAAGCAATTAATAATTGGTATAATAAGATAGATAAAAAACTTTGGACTCAATTTATTAAAGAGTTTCGTTCAAAAATCAATTTTATAAAGTAAAACCCTTTGTCTTTTGAACTTAAATATGATGAAAACAGAATCGTTTTTCTAAAGAAATTTCCTTTTGGAGTTCACTATTTCTACAATAAAGAGAAAAATTTAATTGAGATATATTCTGTTTTTCATACTTCCAGAAATCCTGAGCAATCGAAAGAGAGAAAATAAAAAATCACTCAAACTCTGAGTGATTTTTTTACTTCCAGCATCCGTCTTCCAACTTCCAGCATCATTAAAGATTCTCCAAAATAAAATCCGTCATTTTCTGGTATAATTGCGGTCTCGTCTGTCCACCGTAAATTCCGTGGTTTTTATCCGGATAAGCCATAAATTCAAACTGTTTTTTGTTTTGAATCAAAGCTTCAGAAAACTCCATGGAATTTTGGAAATGTACGTTGTCATCAGCAGTTCCATGGATTAATAAGAATTTACCTTTTAACAAATTAGCATAAGTAGTTGGTGAATTATCATCATAACCAGCCGGATTTTCCTGTGGTGTCAATAAAAATCTTTCGGTATATACAGAATCATAATACCTCCAGTTGGTAACCGGCGCAACTGCGATTCCCGTCTTGAAAACATCTGCACCTTTGGTCATTGCCAAACTTGCCATATAACCTCCGAAACTCCATCCAAAAATTCCGATTCTCGTTTTGTCAATATAAGATTGAGTTCCTAGCCATTTTGCTGCTGTGATTTGATCTTCGATTTCATATTTCCCTAAGTTTTTGTAGGTAACTTTTTTAAATTTAGCCCCTTTAAAACCTGTTCCGCGACCGTCTACACAAGCAACGATGTAACCTTTTTGTGCCAACATTTCAAACCAGATTCCGTTCCCATTGTCCCAAGAATTGGAAACTTGTTGAGATCCCGGTCCTGAATATTGGAACATGAATAATGGGTACTTTTTATTCGGATCAAAGTTTTTAGGCTTAATAATCCATGCATTCATCTGATCTCCGGCTCCGTTTGGAATCGTGATAAATTCTTTTACAGTGAAATTATCAGCCTGAAGTTTTTTTAATTGGTCATTATTGTTCTGAAGTTCTTTTAAAGTCTTTCCTGAACCGTCTTTTAAAACAAAAGTGTATGGTTTTGAAACGGTAGAAGAAGTTTCAATGAAATAATTATAGTTCTTACTGAAATTTGCCGAGTTGTTTCCTTCAGCGTTAGAAATCAATTGGGCTTTTCCGTTTTCAATATTGATTTTAGAAACGACTTTGTTGATGCTTCCTTTTTCAGTGGTCTGAACGAAAATTTCTTTAGATTTTGGGTTGTAACCATAATAATCTGTCACTTCCCAATTTCCTTTTGTCACTTGTTTTTTCAGTTTTCCGTCTTTGTCATACCAATACAAATGACGGTTTCCGTCTCTTTCAGATCCCCAAAGAAAAGAGTTGTCTTCCAAAAATTCAAGAGTTACGTTGTCTGTATCGATCCACTTATCATCAGTTTCCGTGAATAGTTTTGTTGCTTCCCCGGTTTTTGTATTCACTTTCAAAACATCTGAAGCATTCTGCGTTCTCTGTGAAGTAATTAATATAATTTCATCCGCATTTGCTGTCTGAACAACATTTGGAATGTAATAGTTTTTAAATTGATCTAGATTAACCTTCGTCTTTTTTCCATCGGATAAATGATAGATATGCGCACTTGCAACAGAGTTTTTTTCTCCGGCTTTCGGATATTTGTAACGCATTTCGCTTGGATAAAGTGACTTTCCGTAAATAGGAATATAGATTTCCGGAACATCAGTTTCAGTCAATTCTACGAATAGAATATCGTTTGAATTTTTCGTCCACTCATATAATCGTGCGTGACCAAATTCTTCTTCGTAAACCCAATCTGCCAAACCATTCAGTACTTTATTTTTTAAACCGTTTTGTGTGATTTGTGTAGTTTTTCCTGAATTTAAATCCTGATAAAACAAATTATTATCAACAATGAAAGAAATCTTTGTCGCATCGGGAGAAAATCTTGGTTCCTGAACAGGTTTTCCATCATTCAGACTCGTAGTTTTTCCTGATTTTAAATCTTTAATATCATAAACACCCAAAAATGAATGTCTGTAGATTGGTTGGCTTTGTTTTAGCAAAAGGATTTTAGACTCGTCATCAGAAAATTCATAGCTTTCGAAATTTCCGTCGACTAAATTTCCTTCTTTGTGAGAAGTTTTATAAGAATATTTTGCAATTCCGCCCTGCTCAATGACAAGATAGTTTTCACCGTTTTTCATTGAGGTGATACCGGCAATTCCTTTTCCGCGGTAATATCCTGAATATATTTTATCTAAAGTGATTTCCTGTGCCGAAACGTTGTGAAATGCAGCAAAGATGGTAAGTGTAAGTAAGAGTTTTTTCATTTTTAAAAATAGAAATATCGTAAGGTTTCAAATATAGTGATTTTATAAAAAAAAGCTGACAGAAAAAAATCTGTCAGCTTTTTGAATGTTTTTATGAAAAGTTATTGATTCCAATTGTAAACACTTTTTGTATCAAAATGATTATCGTCGATTTTTCTCAAAAAGATCAATCTGTCAGATTCCGGAATATATCTTACCGCAGTCAATATAGAATTAGCTCTTCTTGCTGATCCGATTCCTTCAGAATTGTTATGAATATTAATGTTAGAACCTTTTCCTACATTTCCAGACTTAAAAGGAGTTAAATTAAATCCGTCACCGAAGAAATAAGTCGTGTTTCCTTTTGTGAAATATCCTGCATTTCCGTAGATTTCTGCCGATGAATCACTTGAAGTTCCGTCAGATCCCACTACAAACCAGCGACCAGTTCCGTAAGTGATAATTGGGTCAGGAAAACGGTTTGATGGTGTAGATTGTGGCATCGTTTTGTTGACATCAAATCCGTACATAAAGGTTTTTCCGTTTACAGTTTCAGTACGTATGATATTTACCCCAGACATTGTTGTGTTGTTTCTGTAAGCAGGAACTTCACTCATTGTGATGTTTCCGTTTTGAAGATTGATGAATGCCATATCTCCAAAATTGCTCTGGTTGATTCTTACGCCTGTGTAATAGCCAAAAGAAGCCAGATAATCCTGATCGTTGATAGAAACCGGAGTTAATGTTTTCAGAATCAATTTATCTTTTAAAGGAATATCCTGTTCACCTTGAGCCGAAACATATACCAGTTTTGAAGATTCTTTCCAGCCTGTTGCTTTTCTCAGGATCAGTATTCTTCCGGAATTGGTCACGGCAACATCAGCTTCCATGTAATCGGTGTCTAGAGTGATCTCTTTTTCCCATTTTTTAGTCATGGTAGAAAGATCAATAACAATATTATCAATGGTGTTTGCCGTTTTTTTAGACACAGATCTGTCGTTGATGATCGCCGCATATTTTCCGTTTTCAGAAAATCTCACATAGGTTGTCCCTTGTTTCATTCCGCCTTCTGTAAAGAGTTTTGCAACGCTTGTTGTGGTGAAATTTCCGTCTTTTCTGTTGAAAACATGCTGGAAAATCTCTTTTCTGTTGATCTTCGTTTCAATTTCTTCTGTGAAAACCACAAACTGATCTTTGCTTATTTCTATAGAACCTAAATAATTATGAAGAACACCGTTTGTTTTGTTGGCGTAATCTTTAATGAAAGTATCGATCAGACTTCCGTTCTGGTCAAGTTTTCTGATGATGATCTTCTTGTGGGGATAGCTGCTGTAACCATCTTCATTAATGTCGCTGAATACGTATTGATTATAATCATCAGCCAAAACAAGCTTTACGTCTTTTTCGTATTTAGAATTATACTCGAAAGAATCACCGTAAACGAATTTCTTTTGTCCAAATGACAATGCGCTTACAATCGACAGGGAAAATATTAAAGTTTTTTTCATTTTAGTTATAAAGTTTTTGTTCTAAAGCTTTCAATTCATAGTTTTGATCATAAGATAATTTTAGATCAACAAGGTGTTCCTGCATTTCGTTCAGATATTTTTCTGCTTCAGTTTTGTTTCCTAATGCAAGATTCAGACGGATTAAATTTAAATAGAGATACGTTGCGATTTTCCCGTTGAAGATTGCTTTTTTATCGTTGTAATCGATCTTTTTAAGTGTAGCTTTCCAGATGTCAACTCCTTTATTCAGATTTTCGAATGCCGTTTTGTTCGGTGCGTAATCCGGTTTTGCCTGCATTTTTTTCAGATTGGTCGTCACATAGATATTTGCTTTTTCCAAATCGTCGTATTCTCCTTTGTTTTTTACAGATTCTAATTTTACAGTAGAGATGATTTTTGAAAAACCGTAATTTTCAGCTAGAATATCATTAATTCTTGCAATTACTTTTTGAAGATAGTTTTTTTCATGAGCACTTAAATTGATTTCGTTTGTAGGACTTGAAGCGATTTCTTCAAAATCTGAGAAAAGATTTTTGTCAATTTTTACTACTCCGCCTTGCTTTACAACCAATTTTGTTGGTTGGCTTGCAAAAGATTTTCCTGCATTATCCTGAAAATTTGTTCTTTCCATGTTTACGGAAATATCAATGTAATTTCCACCTCTGGAATATCCGTCAATATTAATTTGCGAAGCCAGAACTTTATTATCAACAATTAAAGCATTTCTTAGATCCGGCTCGGAATAAATAGGTTTTTGAGGAATATTCAATTGTGGACGAGAAGGCAGTCTCAAAACCGGTGGCATTGCATTCATGGCAATTTTCTCAACAGTTTTCATCTTATTGTACTGCTCAGATTCAGTTCTGTATTTTTCGTTAAGTTTTTTTACATCAGCATCATAATCTTTTAACTTTTCGGCGTGCTGCAGTTTTGCATCTTCAACACTTTTGTCGTAGTTGTCAACTAGTTGCTGGTGTTTCGCTTTAGCTTCTTTTATGGCATCTTCCTTTGTAATATTATAAGGAGAATTTACGGTTACAGAATAATTTCTGTTTTGAGCTTCTACTGGATTTACAGGCTCTTTAAGGATTTGAAATGAGATGTTTTCTGCATCAATTCTCTGAGCCTGAATTATTGTGGCTGTGAAAGATAGGAAAACTGAAAGAATAAAATTTAGTTTCATTAGTTTTAAAAATTTAAGTGTGGCAAATTTAATTTTTTTTTATAATTAAATGGATTAAATATTTTCTTTGCTAAATATATATAAATAAAGCATTATAAATACAGATGAAAATGCTCTCTTAAATAAATGTTGTTTTTAATAGATATTGAAGATTTTAAAAACGTTTTGGCAGAAAAATTGAATATAGTATTATTACTAAATTAAATAATTATGGGAACGAACGCACAAAATCAGAAACTCAACAAATACGAAATGGAAAATCAAACAGTTTGTACTGGTTTTTCGAGTTTTAGTGATGCGGAAGAATACGCAAACAAAGTTGGCGGTACTGTAGTTGAGGTAGGTTTCAAAGACGGAAACGATAATCCCCAATTAACTACAGATGCAGGATTAGTTGAAAAAAAATTGCACTATTATGTAGATGCCGGTGAAGAATATAAATTTATTCATTCATCAGATCCCGGTTTTAAGCAGTATGCAGATGAGTTGCAGAAAATCAAAGCTAAACAGCAGCAATCTCCGCCAGATGAAAGATATATAGCAAATTTTGAAATTGAAAATGCTGAAGATCCTATTGTTGTCTTGAAGAATGATCAATTCGAATCTGTAACGTCAAGAGAACGATCAAAATATCTGAAACATGCCCATGTTTACGAAATAGGAGTTTCGACATCTAAATCTTAAAATATACAATCATGAGCAAAACAAAATATTCTGAAAAAGCTCAGGAAAAAGTAGGAAAGGTGATGAAAGAATTCAAAGAAGGAAAACTGAAATCATCTTCTGGTGAGAAAGTTACAGATAAGAAGCAGGCGGTTGCAATAGGAATATCTGAAGCAAAAGAAAAAGGTTTAAAAGTACCTGAAAAGAAAAGTAAAAAAGATTAAATTTAATAAAAAACCGTTCTGGAAATTCCAGAACGGTTTTTGTTTTATCTGTTTTGATTATACATTATTTCATAATATTCATTTGCCATTCTATCGCTGTTGAATTGGTCTTTCACATCATTCATGGCATTCTGCTGTATTTTTCTCCATTTTTTTGGTTGGTCATAATACAGTGGTAGAATTTCATTTTCAAGAATTTCGTATAACTTATTTAAATCATAATTGTCTTGCTCATAAATGCTCATATTTTCGTAATCACATTTTGGAACGACAAAAGAATTTTCTCCGTGTTTTGCGAACTCCGGAATCCAGCCGTCATCTGTCGAAAGATTGACAGATCCGTTCATTGCAGCCGACATTCCGGAAGTTCCAGAAGCTTCTCTCGGAACTCTCGGATTGTTTAGCCAAAGATCTGAACCTTGCTTTAGAGATTTGCTTAAAGACAATTCATACCCGGTAAGAACTGCCATGTTTTTATAATTTTTACTTTCCTCGACAAGAGTATTGAAGGTCGAAATAGACGAATAATCCATAGGATAAGGTTTTCCGGCCCAAATAATCTGTACAGGATATTTCGAATTGTTTAGTAATTTAGAAAATCGGTCTTTGTCGTGAAGTAGGAGATCTGCACGTTTGTAACCTGCAAATCTTCTTGCCCAAACGATTGTGAAAACGTTCGGATCAAATAAATTTCCGGTTTGGTCTGCAACGATTTTGAATAATCTTTTCTTTAAAAGTTTTTTACGGTAATCAAAGATTGTATCGTTGTTTTCGTCTTTCGCAATATAAAGTTCTTTGTCACCCCAATATTTGAATTCCTGAGCATTGGTGATTGATTTGATCTCACAAATTCCGGGATATTTGCTCCACATTGCTCTCGAAACTACGCCGTGAAGCTGAGAAACTCCATTGGCGATTCTTGACATTTTCAATGCACAAAGCGAATGATTGAACAATTCACCGTCAGAACCTTCCAGTTTTTTGGCTTCTTCCATGCTTAATCCTGAAAAATAAGACATATCGTAGCATAGTCGCAGGTTGTGTTTTTCATTTCCTGCCTCTTCCGGAGTATGTGTCGTGAATACTAATTTCTCTTTTACTTTTTGAAGATCACCATTGTATTTTTTCAGTAAGTGAAAAGCAGCGGGAAGTCCGTGTGCTTCGTTGAGATGATAAACTTCTCTTTCGATATTCATTTCATCCAGAAGTTTTGCGCCACCTTTTCCTAATAAAATATATTGCGCAAGTTTTGTAGATTCGTTGGCGTCATATAATTTGTGACAAATCGTTTTTGAAATATGATCATTTTCAGGAACGTCTGTAGAAAGGAAAAACATTGGTGCTGTATGGAAAATTTCAGGATCAAGATACCATACTTTTACCCAAACCGGAGCACTGTGAATTTCGATCTGAAATTTTATCCCAGTATCTTCAAGGAAGCTGTACATTTTTCTCGTCCATGTCGGCTGTAGAGTTTGGTCGTGATTTCTTGCCTGATCGTAATAACCGAATTTCCAGAGAATTCCGATTCCTACCAAATCCTGTTTTAAATTGTATGCACTTCTCATGTGCGACCCCGCCAAAAACCCCAAACCACCAGAATATATTTTGAGAACCTGTTCTATGGCAAATTCCATAGAAAAATAGGCTACTTTTTTAGTGTATTTTTCGTTAACGCTGTAAGGTATTTTAAAATTCTTAAAATCCATATGTAGATGAGTTTTTGTGTTTAAAAAAGTAAAGGTATTAATTAAGAAAATAAACTTTACATTAATTATATGATAAATTATTTTTAAAACAATCTATCGAATAGTTTTTTTGACTACCTTTAAGTGTAAATTTTTGATAATCAAAAACTTCAAGACTGAAACGGGGGTTTCGGAATGTCCTTTAATAATTAAAAGTCAGTGCATGAAAAAATTATTCTCAGAGGAAGATTTGATCAAAAATCTAAGTTTATACTATCTCAACCGACATCTGAAGAAAAAGCCGATGGAGAAATACCATCGCACAATTGATGCGTCTCCTCTCCATGACAGGGAAAAATATAAGAAGAAAGCTGAGATTTTGCTGCTGAACTCTTTTATGCATCATTTTCCTGAAGTGACCTTCGAAAACCTTACCTGCGAAAGCCCGGACTTTATCGCAAAATTCAACGACAAAAAAATCGGGATAGAATTGACTGAAGTGATCAATCATCTTGAAATGAAAAAAGTTGAGAGCAATTTGAATAAAATTTTCCGTCAGGCTGAAATATTGTTAGAACATGAAGACACCACGAAATATCGTGGTGTTTATTTTTTGTTGTTTCATGCCTACTTAAAATTTGAAACCCCGGAACAGCAACAGGAAATTATTCAAAATATTTATAAAAGTATCAAAAAAAATAAAGCTTTCGGATGTGTGAAAAGCATCAGGAAATCTTCCCACCGCAGAAATGTTTTTATCACTCACGAATACAACATGAATCTTTTTGATGAGCTGTGTTCTGAGAAAATTTTAGAAATCATAGATAAAAAAAATGAGAAATTTCCTTACTATGACAGATCTGTGGATGAATGTTGGCTGGTCATTGTTTCGGATATGAATTCCCTGGCTTCCCGATATACTTTTATTCAGGATAAAGAACATTTGAATGAGGTGCAAAGTCCGTTTCATAAAATTTTCCATCTTGAAAATCTTTGCGGGAATATGACAAGTATTAAATAATTTTTAAATATTTAACAGCGAATATTTAATAAAATAACATTTTCAATATTAATTATTTTGATTTTGTCATTATTTGGTGATTATAATTAAATTTCATTATATTTGGTAAAGTTTAATCCTTAATAACCAATTCGATATGAAAAAAACTTTACTATTATTTCTTTTCCTGATTTCTCAAGCTTTCTTTGCTCAGGCAGATTGCTCTACGGCACTATCGGTTTGCGGAAATTCGAATATTACGTACAATCCCACGGGAATTGGTAATGTCAATGAATCTTTAGGAGGTTGTTTGATCTCGGGAGAGCATAACTCGATTTGGTATAAACTTACCATTGCGACAAGTGGAACGCTTACTTTCAATCTCGTTCCAAATGATCCAAACGCAGATTACGATTGGGCAGTTTATGGTCCGAATGTTACTTGTGGATCTTTGGGTTCGCCCATCAGATGTAACGCAGCAACCGTTATCGGAGTAGGTGCGGCTACGGGATTGAATATGACAAGTACGATCACAAATGCTGCGGGAGGTTCTACAACTCCTTATTGTCAGTATATGGATGTTTTGGCTGGTCAGACTTACTACTTATATATTGATAACTGGGTAGGAGCAGGAAGCACAACTGTTGCGCCTTTTTCATTAACATGGGGCGGAACGGCAACTTTAGCTTCTCCGTTTACAGATCCTGCATTGCAGCCACAACCTTTTGTTCCGCCGGGATTACCTGCAGCAAACCCTGCAGATCCTAGAGAAGTATTAATTTGCGTAAGTCCTGCAATTTTTGATTTCAATACACTTACGTCAGGAATTCTGAATGGAAATGCTAATTTCGTTATATCTTATCACACTACTCAAAATGACGCATTGGCAGGAACAAGTCCTATTATAACTCCAATTACTGTTAATACAACAACAGTTTATTACTACAGCATCCATTATCAGGATCCTGCGAATCCGACTAATCCTCTTAATTTTTGCCGACAAATAAGTCCATTTAAATTTAAACAAGGAAATATTACAGCGCTTGATAAAACACTATTTGCCTGTAACAATAACAAATCGGGTACGGCAACCTTCAATTTGACAACAGCAGGTGTTTTCGTAGGAAATAATATAAATATAAAATATTATCCTACAATGGCTAACCTGAATGCAGGAACAGGACAGATAACTAACCCGACTCAGTACGTTTCTGCACAAGGTACAGTATATGCACTTGTGACTACAGCAGAAGGTTGTTCTGATACAGCGGCAATTACACTAAGTTTTTATCCTGAAGTTGTGGTGAATGATACTACTTTACGGTTCTGTGCATTACAGCAAAATCTGGTTACCGCAGCTTTCGATCTTACCACTGCAAATGTTACATTACAAACCGGAGTCACAAAAAAATACTATAAATCATTACAGGATGCAATCAGCGGAACCAATGAAATACCCGCTTCAATGGCAACAGCGTATATTTCTCCAAATGGAGTGGTTTATGTAAAAGTGATTGATGGAAATGGATGTTTTGGAATTGCAAAAATTACTTTGCAGGTGATTCCTCCGGTTTATTCTACTGTTTTAAAAGATAAGATCATTTGTATTGAAGATAAAACTACTCTTGATGCAGGTGCAGGATTTGACGGATATGAATGGAGTACTGGAGCAACGACACAAATAATCTCTAATGTTGGCGTAGGAAATTACTGGGTAAAACTGAAAACTGGCGAATGTATTTCTTATCAGACCGTAAAAGTGTATGCATCTGATCAACCGGTTGTGGAGAGTATTGATATTTCAAATACTACAGTTACTGTAAATGCAAATGGGGGTAAAGCACCTTACAAATATTCTATTGACAATGTAAACTGGCAGGATTCTAATGTATTTACAAATATAAAAAGAGGAGATCACATAGTTTATGTGAAAGATTCCTATGATTGTGAACCGCTTAGTGTCAATATTGTTGTACCAAATTTAATCAACGTAATTACGCCAAACGGAGACGGGATAAATGATGTCATTGATTATTCGGCATTGGCTAATAAACAGAATTTAGTATTCACGATTTTCGACCGTTATGGAAATAAAGTTTTCCAGGCAGACAGATTCAACCATTACAAGTGGGACGGAACTTCAGGTGGAAAAAAAGTTCCTACCGGGAATTATTGGTACTCGGTAACATGGAATGAGAATGATCAAAAGAATACCTTATTCAAATATACAGGTTGGGTATTGGTGAAAAACAGAGAATAAAATTTAAATAAAATGATTTAATAATGAAGACCATCTTGAGAGAGATGGTCTTTTATTTTTTAATTAAAAACTTTAGTATCTTTAAAATAATCTGAGAGATAAATAATTTTTCCATGCTCTGAAAACTGAACAATCGTACAGATGTCATTTTCGTATTCTCCGGATCCCGACATATTTCCAATTGATGTGGTCTGATAAAAATATTTCTCATTTCCTAAATGAAAAATCTCAGAAACACGCCACTCAATTTTATCATAACGTCTGAAAATAGCTCTGAACAAAGCTAAAATTCTGTTTTTTCCTGAAATTTCTTTTGAAGGTGGAATCCAAATTATACTCTCGTCAGTAAACCACTTCTCCAGCTGATCGATTTTCAGGGAATTTAAATCTTTCATAAAATCACTGATCTTACACACCATAAATTACTTCTTTTTATCCTTATATACGGAGAATTCGTTAACTTGGATTTAAGTTTGATTCGGGAAATGTAAGGTAAAAAATCGGTTTTAAAATACAATTAAATAAAAAGAATGAAAAACTTTTCAATTATTCAACATAAAGGAATTATTTCAGATGAATTTACAAGTCTAAAGATTCCTGATTTTTCTTCCGCTTGCAGATATATTTCTAAATTGCCTTACAAAAGAAATTCAGACAAAAATAATATCAAATGTGTATTTGATGATTTCGGTGGAACATGCAGTACGAAACATGCGGTCTTAAGAAAATTGGCGATTGAGAATCATCACCCCGAAATAAAGCTTATTATCGGAATTTTTAAAATGGATGCTGATTATACTTGTAAAATCAAAAATACGCTGGAAAGATTTAATCTCAATTACATTCCGGAAGCCCATAATTATCTCAAAATTGAAAATGAGTATTTTGATTTTACCAAACCTGATTCAGAATACAGTCAATTTCAAAATAAAATTATAGTTGAGAAAGAAATCGAGTACGATCAAATGGGCGAAGAGAAAATTTCTTTTCACAAAGACTTTCTAAAGCAATGGATAGTGAAAGAAAATATTCCCTATAATTTAGATGAAATCTGGAAAATCAGAGAACAATGCATTGAAGATTTACAAAAATGATGAGGTCGAAATTCAGATTTCTTCTTCCGTTTGCTTTGCGAAGAGTCCTGAATTAAGGGACGATTACAAAGTATAGACTGAATCAATTTAGTTTTCATTTTTAAATTATTATCTTTGCACCCACAAAATTCAGTAATAATAAATGTCTCATTTTCACAGAACTGCCGCATTTCATACCCTTGGTTGCAAATTAAATTTTGCAGAAACATCTACTATTGCACGTCAGTTGACAGATGCAGGTTATGACAAGGTAAGTTTTGATGAGAAAGCAGATGTTTATGTGATCAATACCTGTTCGGTAACTGAAAACGCGGATCGTGAATGTAAACTTCACGTAAAACGTGCAATGAAAGCCAATCCGGAAGGTTTGGTGGTGATTGTCGGATGTTATGCACAATTGAAACCTGAAGAAATTTCTCAAATTACAGGTGTGGATTTGGTACTCGGAGCCAAAGAAAAATTCAATATTCTGAGCTATCTTGATGATTTGGAAAAATCTGAAAGTGAAGGTGTTGTCCATTCTTGCGAAATTGAAGAAACCGATTTTTTTATCGGAAGTTATTCAATCGGAGACAGAACCAGAGCTTTTCTAAAAGTTCAGGATGGTTGTGATTATAAATGTACGTATTGCACAATTCCTTTAGCCAGAGGGATTTCCCGTTCAGATACCATCGATAACGTTTTGAAAAATGCAAAAGAAATTGCGGCGAGAGACATTAAAGAAATCGTTCTTACAGGAGTAAATATTGGCGATTATGGAAAAGGCGAATTTGGAAACAAGAGACATGAGCATACTTTTTTAGATTTAATTAAAGAATTAGATCAGGTCAAAGGCATTGAAAGAATCCGTATTTCATCGATTGAGCCGAATCTATTGAAAGATAAAAGCATCGAACTGGTTTCAAAAAGTAAAAGTTTTGTTCCGCATTTTCATATTCCATTACAATCGGGAAGCGACGATTTATTGAAAAAAATGAAGCGTCGTTATTTGACAAAATTGTATAGTGAAAGAGTCAATAAAATCCGCGAAGTGATGCCTCATGCAGCGATTGGTGTTGATGTAATCGTGGGTTTTCCGGGAGAAACGGAAGAATTATTTATGGAAACGTATAACTTCCTGAATGAGCTTCCAATTAGTTACTTACACGTTTTTACATATTCTGAAAGAGAAAATACCGAGGCCGCTGAAATGGATGGAGCAGTACCGATTCCTGAAAGAAAAAGACGCAACAAAATGCTCAGAATTCTATCAGAAAAGAAAAAGATGTCATTTTACCAGACTCAGCTCGGGCAAACACTTCCCGTACTTTGGGAACACGAGAATAAAGACGGAAAAATGTACGGTTTCACAGAAAATTATGTGAGAGTGCAGAAAGATTTTGACCTGTCATCTGTAAATCAAATTGAATTTCTGAATCTTGGAAAGATTCTTCCGGATGGCACGGTTTCTGTGCAGTCGTCCTATGAAAGTTTTTTAGCAAAAGCATAGACTTTTTGCTTTATTTCTACTAAATTTATTCTTTAACGATTTTAAATCTACATTTTTATGAGAGATAAGTTTTTATCTTGGGGATTGGTGTTGGTAATTGCAACATGGATTGTCGCATTACTCATCAAAGCACACTATTGGATTCCAATATTTTTAACCGCAGTTTATGCTTTAGGAGTTTATAATACTTACCAAACTAAACATGCCATTCTCCGGAACTTTCCTGTTTTGGGATATTTCAGATACTTTTTTGAAGATATTTCTCCCGAAATGCAACAATATTTTATCGAAAGAGAAACAGACGGAAAACCATTTCCAAGAAATCAACGTTCTGCAGTTTACAGACGTTCAAAAAACCTAAGCGATACTGTGCCTTTCGGAACTCAATTAGAAGTCAATCATAGGAAATATGAAGGAATTAAGCATTCTATTTACGCAAAATCACCGAAAGAAGAACTTCCGAGAGTTTTGGTGGGAGGAGAGCAATGTTCTCAACCTTATAATGCATCTTTATTTAATATTTCGGCAATGAGTTTCGGTGCTTTGAGTGACAGAGCTCAGATTTCTTTAAACAGAGGCGCAAAAAAAGGAAATTTCTATCATAATACAGGTGAAGGAGGAATATCTCCGCATCATTTGGAAGGCGGTGATCTTTGTTGGCAAATCGGAACGGGATATTTTGGATGTAGAGACGAAGAAGGTAACTTTAATCCGGAATTATTCACAAAATATTCTACTCTTCCTAATGTGAAAATGGTTGAAATTAAATTATCTCAAGGCGCAAAACCAGGTCACGGCGGAGTTTTACCTGGAGTGAAAAATACGCCTGAAATTGCAAAAATACGTCATGTACAACCTGGTTTGACCATTGTTTCTCCACCGTCGCATTCGTCTTTTTCTGATGCAACTGGTTTATTAAGATTTGTACAACAATTGAGAGAACTTTCCGGCGGAAAACCTGTTGGTTTTAAGCTTTGTATAGGTGATACAAAAGAGTTTGAAGATATTTGTGTTCAGATGAATGTATTGAAAATTTATCCTGATTTTATCACCGTTGACGGAGCGGAAGGAGGAACGGGAGCTGCACCACCCGAATTTTCTGACGGAGTAGGAATGCCTTTAGAACCGGCTTTGATTTTCGTTAACAAAACACTTAAAAACTACAATGTTAGAAGTAAATTAAGAGTCATTGCAAGTGGAAAAGTTCTGACGAGCTTAGATATTCTGAGAGCTGTTGCAATGGGAGCAGATATGTGCAATAATGCAAGAGGATTTATGTTTTCTTTAGGCTGTATTCAGGCTTTGAGATGTAATAACAACAATTGTCCGACAGGAGTTGCAACACAGGATAAGATGTTAATTAAGGGGCTTGATGTTACCGATAAGGCTGAAAGAGTATATCATTTCCATAAAACACATTGCACACCTGTAATGAATTGATTGCTGCTGCAGGAAGAAGTTCTTATGAAGAAGTGGATGCATCAATGTTTATGAGAGGAGATGAGTTCGAGCATCTTTCGGATAAATATTTTCCGGATATTTTGGGAAATGTGAGATAATTTAAATCTCAGAATAAAGCAAAAAAATCCGCTTCAAATTTTTATGAAGCGGATTTTCGTTTTTTATTTTTGATCTGCAGGTCTTACTTCCGTATGATAGATTTGAAAGTTGAAGACAAACGTTGCATTTTGAAGATTGTAAAAATTAGCATCTCTGGCAAAAGCAGCTTTTGAAGGGACGATGATTACACCTTGTAAATTTGGTAAGGTTTCATTAGGCAAATTTTGGAAACCATTGAAATACTTTAAACCTTCCTGAAGACCTTCGATTTCATAATAGCTTCTTGGATATGTAGTTGTAACAATATTTTTTTTTGCATAGTAAAATTTAGGATCAGTTGTAGGAGAAGCTTCACCATCAATTGTATTGATGAGAGCTCCTGCAGAAGTAAGATTTACATTTCCATCTGTATCTGTTGCACGATAATAAGTGGCTCTCATCATTGTTTTGATAAGACTTGCAGTGTTTGATTCCGGGTTTGTATCCATTGTCACTCCAGGATTTGGTTGTGCCCCATCTCTTTTGATGTAAATAACTCCTGAAGGAAGTTTTACAGGATTTAATTCAGATAACTTCTTATAGTTGTCGTCGGTGGCATCTGTACTGCTGAATGCTTTAATGTTTCCCTGTGTATCTAAGTAGTTATTATCCATAAATTTTTGGATAGCCTGCTCATCAAGAGTGTTTCTCACTTCAATGTTATCCGGCTCAATAAATGTTTCCACTTCATCATCTTTCTTACAAGCTGAAAAACACAAAGATCCAGCAAGGATATACAAAAATATTTTTTTCATTTCAAAAACTTTAATTACTTTACAAATAATATAACGGCAAAAGTATAAAAAATTATGAGAATAGATAAATTTTTATGGAGTATTCGTTTTTACAAGACCAGAAGTATTGCTACCGACGAGATCAAAAAGAACAGAGTATCAATAGGAGCGTCGGTTGTAAAGTCGTCTAAAGAGGTAAAAGAAGGAGATGTAATTAAGATCCGTAAAAATCAGATTGACTATAAAATTAAAGTCATACAAATCCCTAAAAGCAGAATTGGAGCAAAATTGGTGTCACTTCACATCAAAGATGTTACCGATAAAGAACAATATGAATTGCTTAAATTAAGAAAAATGTCTCAGAGTTATTACCGAGACAGAGGTGAAGGTCGACCGACCAAAAAAGACAGAAGAGAAATTGACGGTTATGTAGAAAACGATGTAGATTCTGATTTCACAGATTGGGATGATTTTTTTGGAGAAACTGATTCAGAAAAGGAAGAAGAAAAAGATTCATAAATAAAGCTTTTCAATAATTTCGTTCATGATCTGTTCAGGTTCTTTAGAATCTGTACTGATGATGAATTGAGCTTTGCTGTAGAATTCATTTCTTTCAAATAAATGTTTGGCAATAAACTCAGGAAGGTTTTCGTCTGAAATATTGGCAATCAAAGGTCTTTTCTCTTTTTGTTTTGAAATTCTTTCTATTAAAGTATTGATAGATGTTCTGAGAAATACACTTTTCGAATTGTGGTTGATGATTTCCATATTATTGTAATAAACAGGCGTTCCTCCTCCCAGACTAAAAACGATGTTTTCTTCTGTGGCTAAAATTTCCTCCAAAGTTTCTCTTTCCAGCTTACGAAAGTAGATTTCTCCCTTTTTTTCGAAGATTTCGGGGATCGTCAATTTATTTCTCCTCGAAATTTCTTTATCAAGGTCAATTAATTTAAAATTTATTTTTTCGCTTAAAATTTTGGAAATGTGAGATTTGCCACTTCCCATGTATCCAACTAGTGAAATTATCATGAATTTATTTTGAACAAATTTGCGAAAAAGTTTTGAGATAATGAAAAAAGTCCTATCTTTGCACCACTAAAAACAAGGGACATTACTTACGATGAAAACTTGATAATAAAGTGACCGACTCGGTAGCTCAGCTGGTAGAGCAATACACTTTTAATGTATGGGTCCTGGGTTCGAATCCCAGCCGGGTCACTAGCAAAAATGTTATATTTTTTATAATTTTTTTGCCTGCGTGGTGAAATTGGTAGACACGCCATCTTGAGGGGGTGGTTTCCTAAGGATGTGCTGGTTCGAGTCCAGTCGCAGGCACTGCAAAAAAAATATTTGGTAAGTCTGAAATTTATTTTATATTTATCAAATTAAAATAAAGACCGACTCGGTAGCTCAGCTGGTAGAGCAATACACTTTTAATGTATGGGTCCTGGGTTCGAATCCCAGCCGGGTCACAAGTTTACTGAAAAGTAAATTTTTTTCATATTAATATTTTGTGATTTGGTGTTCAAAGGCTTCCTTCCGGAAGCCTTTGATTTTTGTTGCATGTTTTAAGTTTAATCTAAATGCATATTATCAATTAATCTTACTCCGTCTACCATCACTACAATAAAAGCTCTGTAAGATTTATCTTTATAAAAGAAATCGGTTTCTTTCAATGTGTTTTCTTCAGCAATTAAAAAATATTCAAGCTGCATCCCTTTTTGATCGTCAAAAATATCTTTTACTCTGTTAGTGATTTCAGGAACTGAAACTGTTTTGAACCAGTCGTTTACTTTGACCAGTGTTTCGTAAATGATTTTTGAATCTTCTCTTCGGTCTTCAGTTAGTCTCTGATTTCTTGAACTTAAAGCTAGGCCGTTTTCTGCTCTGTAAATATCAACTCCTTTTATTTTAATAGGAAGATGTTTTTTATCAACCATTTTTTTAATGATTGCCAATTGCTGGAAATCTTTTTCGCCAAAATAAGCATTATCCGGTTTTACCTGGTTGAAAAGTTCTTCAACCACAGTTCCTACACCATCAAAATGTCCTGGTCGTGATTTCCCTTCCATCTCATTTTCCAAACCATCAAAATCGTAATGTTGGCTTTCTGCTTTTTCAGGATAAATATCCTCAACCTCGGGAATATAAACCGCATCTACCAAACCTGATTTTTCTAACATCAAAATGTCTCGATTGGTGTCTCTCGGATATTTTTTTAAATCGTCAGCATTATTAAACTGTGTAGGATTTACAAATATTGACGAAATGACGAGGTCATTTTCTTTGCGAGCAGCTTCATAAAGGGAAAGATGGCCATTATGTAATGCTCCCATGGTGGGTGCAAAACCAATTTTTTTCCCCATTTCTCTCTGTCTTTCAATAAAGTCTTGAAGCGTTTTTTTGTTTTTTAGAACTTCCATAATTTATTTTAATAGCAATTCAAAAATACTAAATTATCTTGTATGAATTTTCAAGATTTATAGGTTTCATTGTTATGTTTATCGTAAAAAAATGTTAATTACATTGATGTTGGATGTTTTTTTGTAATTTTGCAACTTATAGCATTATTTAAATTATATAAAAATTATATGCCCAATCAGAAAATACTGTACATTACCACAGAGATGTACCCTTATCAGGAAGATACAAACTTAGGAACAGTGGTAAACAAAATGGCACTTAAAATGCACCAAGAAGGCAATGATGTAAGAGTTTTTATGCCACGATTTGGACAGATAAGTGAGAGAAAATTCCAGCTTCACGAGGTGATCCGCCTTTCTGGGATGAATATCATCATCAATGATTTAGATCAGCCCCTTATTATTAAAGTAGCGTCTCTTCCGGGAGAAAGACTTCAGGTTTATTTTATAGATAACGAAGAATATTTCAAAAGAAAACAATATTATTTTGATGATGAAGGTGTAGGCTTTCCGGATAATGACGAGCGTGCAATTTTCTTTGCGAGAGGCGTTATAGAAACGATCAAGAAATTAAACTGGGTTCCGGATGTTATTCACCTTAACGGTTGGATGGCTTCCTTTATTCCGGTTTATCTAAAAACCTTCTATGAATCTGATACCTATTTCAAAGATGCAAAAATCGTTCTTTCATTATATAATGAAAAGGATGCTCCTTTGGATAAAAGTATTGCAGAAAAATTACAGTTTGATAATATTTCAGGATTAGATGCGTTAAATAATCCAAGTTTTCAAAGTTTTGTTATTGAAAGCATGAAGTATGTGGATGAAGTGGTAAAAGGTGACGAGTTTTTGGAAGGTGATTTAGATAAAGCTTTTAACGAAACTTCGACTTCGAAATCAGAATATTTAGACGTAGATTCTATCAATAAACTATATTAAAAGAACATTTTGATGATTTATAATATGAAAAGAGCCTTCACTATATTGTCTATGGTGATTTTTGGCGGAATGTTGGTGTACAATTGTGAACCGGATCCGGATTCTTTAGGAGAACAATTGTTTTTAGACGGAGCAGCACAAGGAGATGAAATTGCCTATGATGTTACTGCATATAATATTGATAATAATGACAGTATAAGAAGTGATGCCTCAAAATTAGGTTTAGCTACTTTAGGTGCTTTTTCTGAAAGTCAGTTTGGAATGCAGAGAGCTGCCTATTATACACAGCTAAGACTTCCCGCTTACGATCCTGATTTTGGTGCAAGTGCTACGGTAGATTCTGTAGTATTGGTAATTAAACCAACCTATGCATCAGATTCTATAACGACGACGACTGATGAAAATTATGTTTATCCGGATGGTTCTGTAGCTGCTAAAAAAGTTTTTAACAGATATCCTGCAACCAAATACGGAAGAACAAAAATTAATAGTGGCAATTTAACGTTTAATGTAAATGAAGTTACAGAATTTTTGAACGGATATAGCGATATAGCATATTCAAATAAAATTTACGGAACGGGTCAGTTATTGGGTTCTAAAACTTTTGATGGGTATGTAAGTTCTGTTGCAATTACAAAAGATTCAGATAACAGTTCAATATTCACTTCTGAAGTTGGTTTTAGAATACCACTATTATCAAGTTTTTTTAAGACAAAAATTATTGATAAAAAAGGACAACCTGAATTGAAGGATGTTGCAACTTTTATAAGATATTTCAGAGGTTTGAAGATTTCGGTAACTGATCCAGCTGGATATTTGGTTCAATTTTCACCTTCAAATGTGGAGCTAGTTATGTACTATAAATCTATCGATACTGGTGCAACTACAAGTACTCAAAAGAAATATGCTTTCTCAGTAGGTAACGGAAATGCTCATATCGGGAATTATGTTTATGACAGAGCCGGAGCTGCAGTGAAGAATCCTGCTATTGGGGATAAAAAACTCTTCGCGCAGGGAATGGGAGGTAACTCAATAGGTGTTAAATTTCCTGTGGAAACAATCACAAAGTTGAAGAAGTTATATAATGAAAAGAAAGCGGCAATTATTAGCGCAAAAATCAGAATGTATACGGATCCTTCATGGAATAACAAGTTGAAAAAACCAAGTTTGTTAACAATCATTCAAAGAGATAAAGATGTAAAAGATGAAAAAGGAAATGAGAAAAATATTTTTACTAACGATCTTTTGCTATTGTCTGCTACTCCAAATTTTGCTTATATAAGAGCTTACGATTTAGACAAAAACCCATCATATTATGATTTTACAGTAACGCAGTCTTTAAAAGAAATTGTTGAAGCTGGAGCAAATTATGAAAGAAAATATTTTAAAATAGATGTAGGTAATTTCTTACAATCATCTACAGGAACAACATTAGCGGGGCCTCAATTTACATCTCGACCTTTTTCTACAGACAGAATTGTGTTTTTAGGTTATGATGCTAATATGCCTATTACTGATCCTTCCAAAAAATATGAAATTAAACTAAGAGTTACCTACGGTACAAAATAAAAATATAAAAAAACACTCAATTAAGTTATGTGCGGAATAGTTGGTTATACAGGTTTTCAGGATGCCTATGATATTGTTATTAATGGACTTAGAAGATTAGAATATAGAGGTTATGATAGTGCCGGAATTGTTTTGGAAGGGGGAGATAATGCGTTTGAAGTTGAAAAAACAAAAGGTAAAGTCGATGACCTTGTAAATATCTCAAGCAAGTTAAAAGGATTCGCGAAAGTAGGAATGGGTCACACACGTTGGGCAACACATGGTGTTCCAAGTGACAGAAACTCTCACCCTCATTTGTCAAATAACGGTAAAATTGCGATTGTTCATAATGGTATTATTGAAAATTATGATACCATCAAAATAATGCTTACGGAAAAAGGCTTCTCTTTTAAATCAGAAACTGATACTGAGGTTTTGGTTAATCTTGTTCAATACTTTATGGATGTAAATCCTGAAACAGATTTTCCTACAGCAGTAAGATATGCTTTAAATGAAGTTTATGGAGCTTATGCTATTACGGTAATGCATGAAGATTATCCCGGAGTTTTGGTTGTGGGTAGATTAGGTTCTCCTTTAGCGATTGGAATTGGTGATAAAGAGTACTTTATTGCTTCTGACGCATCTCCTTTTGTAGAATTTACAAAAGAAGCTATTTATTTGGAAGAAGGTCACATGGCAATTCTTTCTTTAGAAAATGGCGTAGATATCAGAACAATTAATGATAATTCTAAAATCGTCCCTGAAATTCAGGAGCTTAAATTGAATTTAGAGCAAATAGAAAAAGGCGGATATGAGCATTTTATGCTTAAAGAAATTTTCGAACAGCCAAAATCAATTCAAGATACAATGAGAGGAAGACTTCTTGTCGAAGAAGGAATTATCAAAATGGCAGGAATTTGGGATCACCTTGAGAAATTCAAAAATGCCAACAAAATTACCATTATCGCTTGCGGTACATCATGGCACGCAGGTCTTATTGGTGAATATTTAATTGAAGAATTTGCAAGAATTCCTGTTGAAGTTGAATATGCTTCAGAATTCAGATACAGAAACCCAATTATTACAGATAAAGACGTTGTGATTGCTATCTCTCAATCAGGAGAAACGGCTGATACGATGGCTGCTTTAAAATTAGCAAAAGAAAAAGGAGCGTTTATTTATGGGATTTGTAATGTGGTTGATTCTTCGATTGCTAGAATTACAGATGCAGGATCCTACACACATGCAGGTCCGGAAATTGGCGTTGCTTCTACTAAAGCATTTACTGCCCAGTTAACTATTCTTTCATTGCTTGCATTAAAATTAGGAAAACATAACGGTAATCTAGGTAATGCTGAATTTATGAGCTTAATTGCAGAATTAAATGCTATTCCTAAGAAAATTGAAGAAGTTTTAGAGGCTACACATGAATTGACTCAAAATATTGCTAAAGATTTCATCAACGCGACCAATTTCCTTTATTTAGGAAGAGGTTACAACTATCCTGCAGCTTTAGAAGGCGCTTTAAAATTGAAAGAAATTTCTTATATTCATGCAGAAGGATATCCTGCTGCAGAAATGAAGCATGGTCCAATTGCGTTAATTGATGAAAACATGCCGATCGTTATCATTGCACCTAAAAAAGGTCATTACGATAAAATCGTAAGCAACGTACAGGAAATTAAAGCAAGAAAAGGAAAAGTTATTGCTGTGGTTAATAAAGGAGATACTCAGGTAAGTGCTATGGCGGATTACGTGATTGAAATCCCTGAAACTTCAGAATGTTTCTCACCAATTGTTGCGTCAGTTCCTTTACAGTTATTAGCATATTACATCGCAGTTTATAGAGGTGCAAATGTAGATCAGCCAAGAAACCTTGCAAAATCTGTAACTGTAGAGTAAAAAATACTTGCAAATAAAATAAATTTAGATTTTTTTCGTTATTCTAAAAAAAATCTTAAAAGTTTCTTAAAAAAATTATATATTTACGGCTTAATTATAAAAATTAACATGAAAAGGATATTTCTTTTATTATTGTCTGCGTCGGTAGCATCGGTATCTTGTTCAGGTGGTGGATCTTCTTCTGTTGGGAAGCCAGGAACAAAAGGGGAATTGATACCTAGAGAAAAAACAAAATCATTTGTTGCAGAAAGACCGTTTGGTATGGTTGCCATTCCTGGTGGATCTTTCGTTGCAGGTTTAGCTGATGTGGATTTCACAGACAGTCCTGAAAAAGCAGCATTGAAAACTGTAACTGTATCATCTTTCTTTATGGATGAGGCAGAAACTACAAATGCAGAGTACAGGGTGTTTATTAATTACGTTAGAGACTCTATTGCAAGAACCATGTTAGCTGAAGCTGCCGGAGAAGGTGGTGAAGGTGGTGGTAAAGGTACAGGCATCGGAGATTATGCATACCTTGCAAAAAAAGAAGAAAACCTAACTGCATATCAGGAATATCTTGAAGGTGCAGGTGGAAGAGACGGTTTTGATGATACAAAAAAATTAGATTGGAAAATTCCTTTGCATTGGAATACTTCTAAATATCCTGATGTAGAATATGCTGAAGTTTTAGAATCTATGTACTTACCAGCTTCTTCAAGAGTTGGTAGCGAAAGACTTCTTGACGTTAGTAAATTAAAATATAACTATAAGTGGGGAGATATGGATGTTGCTATCGCTGAAAATGAAAGAGGTGTAAACTACCTTAGAAGTGAAAGCATTGCAATCTATCCGGATACTACAGTTTGGGTAAAAGATTTCCATTTTACATATAACGAGCCTTTGTTTGAGCAGTATTTCTGGCACAAAGCTTACAAAGATTATCCTGTTGTTGGGGTGACTTGGGATCAGGCTAGAGCGTACTGTAATTTCAGATCTAAATTAAAATCTGATTACAATGAAAGCTTAAAAAGAAGAAAACAAAGACCATTGACATTCCGTCTTCCTACTGAAATGGAATGGGAATATGCTGCAAGAGGTGGAAAGCAAAATGCAACTTATCCTTGGGGAGGTCCTTATTTAATGGATGACAGAGGTTGTTATCTTGCAAACTTCAAGCCAAAAAGAGGTAATTATATGGAAGACGAAAAGTTAGGTACTTATACTTATGCGGCTCCTGTAAAAAAATTCAAGAAAAACAGTTTCGGATTGTTTGATATGGCTGGAAACGTCTCTGAATGGACAGCATCTGCATACAACAATTCATCATACAATTTCTCTTCTACTTTAAATCCTTCTACTAAAGATAATGTAGATACTAAGAGATCTGTAAGAGGTGGTTCTTGGAAAGATGTTGGATATATGTTGATGACTGGAGCTAGAGATTTCGAAATGAAAGACTCTGCAAGAAGTTATATCGGATTCAGAACAGTACAGGATATCCCTGAAGCTGCTGTTAAAGCAAAAAGAATTAACAGATAAGAGAATTTATTCAATTATTTATTTCAGAAACAATTTTATTTAACATTAAAAAAAACTAACTTATATGTTTAAGACTAAAGATGCTTGGATGAATTTCTTCTATTCATTCGGTGCTGCAATTGTAATTCTTGGAGCTTGGCTTAAAATTACTCACATCTCATTTGGCCCAATCAACGGTAACATCGCTCTTACAGTAGGACTTGTTACAGAGGCAATTATCTTTATTATTTTCGCATTTGACCCTCCAGCAGCTGAGGAGTCTTACCACTGGGAAAATGTTTATCCTGAATTGTTAGATAAACATGCAAACCCAAACCCTTTACATTCAAATATTTCTAAAAATACAAACGCTCAGTTTGCAGAATTAGAAAACTCTTTATCTACTAAATTGGATAAAATGCTTCAGGATGCAAAACTTGATGTACAGTTATTCGACAGATTGAGAACAGGAATTGATAAATTTTCAAACTCTGTAGATCAGATCAACCAAACCGTTGATGTTTCTGCTTCTACTCACAAATATAATGATCAGTTGAATAAAGCAGCTCAACATATGGAAAGTATGAACGCTCTATATGCAATGCAATTAGAAAGCGGTCAGAGACAATCTGACTTTGCTAAAAAATATGTAGAAGATATGCAAAAATCTGCTGAGCATTCTGAGAAATTTAATCAAGAATTACAAGGTTTAACTACAAACTTAAACAGCTTAAACAGAGTTTACGGTGGTATGTTAACTGCAATGAAGTCGTAATCCTAAACCATTAATTTAATAAAAAACTAAAGAAAAGAGAATGGCAAAAGGAAAACAGACTCCACGTCAGAAGATGATCAACCTAATGTATTTGGTGTTCATCGCAATGATGGCCCTAAACATTGATGTTGAAATCATCAGATCATATTATGACTCTACCAGAGCGTTAAATGAAACAAGACATTTAACTGAAGATAAAAATCAAGATATCTTTGAAGTTACCTTAGAAGCAAAAGCACAACAAGTACCTGATACTTATGCTCAGCCTTGGGAACAATACAAAGTATTAAAAGGTAAAATTGATGGTTTAGTTAGTTCTGCTGAAGATATTAAAGTGATTTTGAAGAAAAATTCAGAATTCTTTGACAAAGATCCAAAAACTGGTAAAGATATGGATGTGAGCGAGAATTTCTCTGCACTAAATAATAACGAAGCTACTACAGAATATTTCTTCAAGGAAGGTGATGAAAATAGTCCTTCTCCGAAAGCTTTAGAGCTTAAGAAGAAAATGGATGAAGTAAGATCTTATATTGTTGCAACATTTGGAAATAATCCACAGTTATTGAAATTGGTTGATAGAGCAAACAGATCTATTGTTGCTGAGTATCCACAAGGAAAATCTCCAAACGGAAAAACTTGGTTTCAGAATAAATTTTATCATCAGCCGCTTATCGCTGCAATTTCAAACTTAGAAATTATTCAGAATGATGCAAGAAACGTACAGTCTGATGCATTAGCATTAATGCTTCAGGAAAAAGTTGATGCAAGCATTAAGTTTAATCAGTATGAAGCAATTGTTTCTGCACCTACAGACATTCAGTCTGGTAAAAAAGCTGAAGCAGTTATTATGTTGGGAACTTATTCTAACAGTAATAAGATTAGCATTAGCGGAGTAAGCAGACAAGAAAATGGTAAGGGATATCTTCCTTTAAATACCGGAGGTATTGGTGAGAAGAAAATTGGTGGGACTATTACGTTAACGGATGCTACTGGAAAAGCTACGCAGTATCCTTTTACTCATACATATAATGTCATCGCAGGTCCTCAACAAGTAAAATTGGAACAAGGTCTATTACTTTCTGCTGATAAGATGAATGTAATGTATAGAGGATTGCAAAACCCTGTATCAGGATCTATTCTTGGTGCTGACAATGCAAAATTATCGCTTTCTGCTCCAGGTGCTGTTGTCGGCAATACAGGTAAAGGAAAATGGAATGTAAAGCCAACAACTGGTAATACTGTTAAATTAACATTATCTGGAACCGATGCAACTGGTAAGAGTGTATCTCAGGTTTTTGAATATAGAATTAAAAATGTACCTCCTCCACAAGGACAAATGAGAGGTCAGAATGTTCTTACAATGCCTGCGACTTCTATTGTTAATCAAACTGTTCAAGCAGCCATTCCAGATTTTGATTTCCCGGTATCATTTAACGTAACTCAGTTTATGGTTAGAGTTCCTGGTAGAGCAGCAATGTTGGTTAAAGGTAATTCATTGGAGCCTGCAGCGGGATTGTTGAAAAATGTTAGACCTGGAGACATTGTTTCAATTATTGAAATTAAAGCTACAGCTCAAGGATTGGAAGGACAGGAGATTAAGAGAATCTCTCCGATTATTATTAACGTACCTTAAGATTAAATAGCAATTATTATGAAAAAATATATTAGCAGTCTTTTAGTTTTAGCTTCTGGGTTTGCATTTTCCCAAACTATTCTAAATGCTTCTTCTCCGGAAGAATTCAGACAAATGAGAGCTGAAAATATGAGAAAAGTGGGAGATACTGTTATTAGTAATAAAGTAAAACCACTTGAATATGGATTTGTTGATGATAAAGACATCCTTAAAAGTATGATGGTATGGGAAGTGATTGATCTTAATGACAAGATTAATCAGCCTTTCTACTATGATAATCCAGATGGTTTACTTGCAAAAAATACTAGATCACTATATCAAATTCTATTAGATGCAGCATTAGAAGGTAAAATTGAAGAAGTATATGATGACGAAAATTTTACAACAAAATTATCCCCTGATGCAATCAAAAGTAGACTTGAAAAAGTTGTTATTAATGATGCAGCAATAGATATTTTGAATTCAGGAAGACAACTTACTGAGCAAGAGAAAAAAGAGTATACTGATATCTTCAAAACAACAACTGAAAAAGTAAAAGTTTTGAAAATTATGGGAATGTGGTTCATTGACAAAAGAGATGGTCAAATGAAATACAGACCTTTAGGTCTTGCTGCTATGGGTCCAGATCCAGCGGTACAGGGTGTATATGATGCTGAAGGTAAGCCTATTGCGGGTAAAGATGAACTTATTGATCTATTTTGGGTTTACTATCCGAAAGCTAGAGAAATCCTGTCAAACAATTATGTTTTCAACAGAAAGAACTCATCTGCAGACTTATCTTTCGATGATATAATCAATGCTAGAAGATTTTCTTCTGTGATCTACAAATCTTCAAACGGTTTAGGTGATGGAGTTATCAAAGACTATATCCCTAGAAATGCTGAAGAGCAATTAGAAGAGAGCGATAAAATCAAAGAACAGATTCTTCAAATGGAGAATGATATGTGGAATTACTAAATTTCACTTGATATTTATAAAAAACCTGAGTACTTTTACTCAGGTTTTTTTTATTATGCAAAATGTAGATTATATAATTGTTGGAGACGGATATGCAGCTTTGTTTTTCGCTCATCAACTTACCAAAAATAAAAAGTCGTTTGTTATTTTTTCTGATGGGAAAAAAAGTGCATCCCAAATTTCTGCAGGGATTGTAAATCCTGTCGTTCTTAAAAAGTTCACTACCTTTTGGTTGGCTCAGGAACAATTAGATTTTCTCAAAATTTCTCTTAATGAAATTGAAAAGTACACCGGAGAGAATTATTTAATTGATGCTTCCATTCACAGAATTTTCCATGATGAGAATGAACAGAAATTATGGCTTAAAAAATCGCAAACCGAAGAGCTTTACAATTTTTTAAATAAGGATTTTAGGCATTTAGAGGCTGTAAAAAATGATTTTAATACTGGAATTGTAAAACAGTCAGCAAGATTAAACGTTCAAGGGTTTTTCAGTGATCTAATGAAGTTTCATGAAAATAATTCCCAGCTCATTAAAGAGAAATTTAATTATCATCAATTAAATATTTCTGAATCCACTTATCAGGATATCAAATTTAAAAACGTCATTTTTTGTGAAGGAATGGCTGTTAAAAACAATCCATATTTTTCAGATATTCAGGTGATTCCCAATAAAGGACATCATATAAGAGTAAGGCTTTCCAAACCGATTCCTCAAAATATTACCATCAAAAAGAAACATTTTTTATTTCCTTTAAATGAAGATTTATATTTTTACGGTGGAACCTATGACAGAGAGCAAATGCATGCACATATTGATGATTCTGCAGTTGAGCAATTAAGAATTGGCTTATCTGAATTTTATTCGAATGACTTTGATATAGAAGAAGTTCATTTTGGCTTCAGACCCACTGTAAAAGATCGTAGGCCGATATTAGGAAGACATGCAGAGCATAAAAATCTTTACGTTTTTAATGGTCTTGGAGCAAGAGGAATTCTTAACGGATGTTACTTTTCAAAAAACTTGTATGATTTTATAGAAAATAATATTGATCTGCCTCACGAAATTTCTTTAGACAGATTTTAAACAAAAAAGACACTTCATGAGTGTCTTTTTTGTTTTATTGTGAAGCCATTTTAGTTTCAGCTTGATTTTTTTTGCCATGAAATAAAACCATATCTACGTCTTTTTGCAGAAAAGTAACTTCGTTTTTGGTTTCAGTAAACAAATATTTACTGTCTTCTGTTGAAAATCCGGCATTTTCATGATTTTTTTTAAGCTCGTAAGTCTTTCCATTTAGATGTACAGTGACAATATCTTTGGTATTATTCATGATAATTTCCATTTCATCACCATGACGGTCAGAAATAGTTTGTTTTACAATATCGTCTGTTGAAGCAGGAGTTTCAGTGTTACTTACTGTAAGATCGGGATCTTTGGCAGAGTGCTTACACGCTGCTAATGTGAGGATTACGAGTAATCCGAAAACTGATTTTTTCATTTGTAGTTGTGGTTTTTTAAGGATTTCATATAATACTGGTGTGGTAGCGCAAAATTACAACTATTTTTCTTTAAAATATGTTAATTTTTAATAATTTAAAAGTTTTTGTCATTGGTTTTGAGTTAAAATTTTATGTTAAATACAAATTTGTGTTTCTGTCATTCACTTTTTAGATTTTTTAAAGAAGCGTTAAACTTTGTTAACAATGGATTAAGTATTGAAATCTCAACTTACATTTGCAACTTGTAATGAGAAACTATATCGTATACTTTTTGACAACTCTTTTTCTGCTATTTGTAGTGGAAAGCAAGCTTAATGTCAAAACTTTGTACAATGACTTTTCTGGTCATATTTCTCACAATTATCCTGAAAAGACAAATCAGTCAAATCATTCAGCTCAGAAATTTTCTGTTCAGCAATCTGCTGACGGTGCTGATAATTTTTCATTTGATGTTGCAGAAGATGATTTTCAGTTAGCAGATAATTTGCAGACTGTTATGACGTTTGCGTGTGTTTTCGGATTGATCTATTCGTTTGGACTTCTGTTCAAAAAAAGGTTTAAGCCTTCAATTTCCAGCTTTTTACAACATTTCAATTTTGTAAAAACATTCATTCTGATTCGTTCGATCAGAATTTAGAATTTCCTTTTTCGATTATTCTTTTGCTCTAAGACGGGGCAGGAAGTTTTACGTTGTGTAAATTTTTATTTCACGACTTGAATTTCCAAATTTTTATTCAAAAAACTAAACATTTTAACGATTTTAATAATACTCTAGATTATGATGAAAAGAGTTGTCTCAGGCGTTGTCCTAAGCGCCATTCTGTTACTTTTTAGCTGTAACGAAAAAAAAGAAGAAAAACAGGAAGATTCTGTGTATCCGGTGACGTCACCAGTAAAAATGGATACGATTATTAACAAAGATTTTGTCGCTCAGATCCAGTCGGTAAAGAACATTGAAGTACGTGCGCAGGAAAAAGGTTTCCTTGAAAAAATCTATGTAGACGAAGGTCAGTATGTAAGAGCGGGACAAACTTTGTTCCGAATAATGCCTCAAATTTATCAGGCAGAATTACTTAAAGCAAGAGCTGAAGTTGAACAGGCTTCTATTGAATTGAAAAATGCAAGCACCTTGGCAAGCAACAATATTGTTTCAAAAAATGAAAGATCAATGGCTAAAGCTAAACTGGATGCGGCGAATGCCGAAATGAAATTAGCACAAATCCATCTTTCGTTTACAGATATTAAAGCTCCGTTTTCCGGAGTTATCGACAGAATTCCATTAAAATTGGGAAGTCTGGTCGATGAAGGTGATCTTTTGACTACACTTTCGGATAACACCAATATTTACAGTTATTTCAATGTTTCCGAACCTGAATATCTGAATTATCAAACCCATATTGCAGATCGCGGAAGCCAAAGTGTAAGCTTAATGATGGCAAATGGCGAGATGTTTAATCAACAAGGTGAAATTCAGACCATAGAAGGTCAGTTTGACAACGAAACAGGAAACATCGCTTTCAGAGCCAAATTTCCAAATCCTGAAAAGCTTTTGAGAAACGGTGAAACAGGAAAAGTTCGTATGACTTTACCGCTTAAAAATGCTTTGATCATTCCTCAAAAATCAACTTACGAAATTCAAGATCAAAAATATGTTTTCGTAATTGATAAAAACGGAGTGGCTAAATCAAAAAACATTAAGATCGCTTATGAACTTCCGGATATTTATGTAGTTGCTTCAGGTGTTTCTCCGGACGAAAAAATCTTGTTGGAAGGTGTTCAGAAAGTCAAAGACGATCAGAAGGTAAAAGTGAAATTCCAGGATCCGAAGAAAGTTCTTCAGTCTTTAAAATTAAAAGCAGAATAGAAGAATTATGTTTAAGAAATTCATTCGCAGACCCGTTCTGTCAATCGTAATCTCGCTGATTATTGTTTTTATGGGAGTTTTATCTTTAATGAAACTTCCGATCACTCAGTTTCCTGCGATTTCTCCGCCAAAAGTAAATATCACCGCAACATATCCCGGAGCGAATAACGAATTGTTAATTAAATCTGTTGTTATTCCTTTAGAAAGAGGCTTAAATGGTGTTCCCGGAATGAAATACATGACTTCCGACGCCGGAAATGATGGTGAAACATCCATTCAGGTTGTGTTTGATTTGGGAACTGACCCGAATGTTGCAGCGGTTAATGTTCAAAACCGTGTTTCTTCGGTAGTCAATAAACTTCCGCCTTTGGTAGTTCGTGAAGGGGTGAAAATTACCCGTGAAGAGCCGAATATGTTAATGTATATAAACTTGTACAGTGACGATCCTAAAGCCGACCAAAAATTCCTTTTCAACTATGCAGACATCAACGTGATGTCAGAATTGAGAAGGGTGAGTGGAGTAGGTTTTGCCGATATCTTAGGAACAAGAGAATATGCAATGCGTATTTGGCTGAAACCGGATCGTTTAACGGCTTACAATATTTCAGCAGATGAAGTAATGGAATCTCTGAACGCACAAAGTTTGGAAGCATCACCGGGAAAAACAGGTGAAAGTTCGGGTAAACGTTCTCAGTCATTTGAATATATCTTAAAATATCCGGGACGTTTTAATAATGAAAAAGATTATGGAAATATTATTCTTAAGGCTAAATCTGCCGGTGAATTTGTAAGATTAAAAGATGTTGCCGATATCGAATTTGGTTCTTCGATGTACGATATTTATTCTACATTAAATGGAAAACCGTCTGCCGCAATTACGGTAAAACAATCGTACGGATCCAATGCAAGTGACGTTATCAAAAATGTAAAAACATTGATGGCTGATCTTGAGAAAACCAATTTCCCAAAAGGAATGCATTATGATATCAGTTATGATGTCTCAAGATTCTTGGATGCATCGATTGAAAAGGTGGTTCATACTTTATTTGAAGCCTTTATTCTGGTGGCAATTGTGGTGTTTTTATTCTTGGGAGATTGGCGTTCTACATTGATTCCGGCGATTGCAGTTCCGGTTTCATTGGTAGGAACTTTCGCTGTGATGTCAGCATTTGGAATTACTTTAAATATGATTTCACTATTTGCTTTGGTAATGGCAATCGGGGTCGTCGTCGATGATGCCATTGTTGTGATTGAAGCCGTTCACGCCAAGATGGAAGAAAAAGGACTTTCTGCATTAAAGGCAACTGAAGAAGCGATGCATGAAATAAGCGGAGCAATTATTGCGATTACTTTGGTAATGGCGGCAGTATTTATTCCGGTGGCATTTATGTCGGGTCCTGTTGGAGTTTTCTATCGTCAGTTCTCTATTACAATGGCATCGTCAATTATTCTTTCGGGAGTTGTGGCGTTGACATTGACTCCGGCTTTATGTGCTCTAATTTTAAAAAATAATCACGGAAAAGCGAAGAAGAAAGGTCCGATCACGATTCTTTTAGATAAATTCAATAACGTATTTACCAAAGGTGCCGGGAAATATGAGAACTTACTGAATAAAACAGTTACTAAAAAGTTCATCACACTTCCTTTATTAATGCTTTTCTGTGCTTGTACCTACTTTTTAAGCAACTCACTGCCTTCAGGATTTATTCCGGGAGAAGATCAGGGGATGATTTACGCGATTATTCAGACTCCGCCGGGTTCTACATTAGAGAGAACGAATCAGATTGCAAAAGAATTATTGAAAGAATCTGAAGATATTGACGGAGTACAGTCTGTTTCTTCATTGGCAGGTTACGAAATTCTGACGGAAGGAACAGGTTCGAACTCAGGAACGTGTTTAATTAACCTTAAAAGTTGGGAAGACCGTTCAGAATCTGCTGCCGAAATCATTGAAAAACTAGAAGAGAAAGCTAAAAATATTCCGGGAGCAAACATTGAATTTTTCCAGCCGCCGTCAATTCCTGGTTATGGTGCTGCAGGTGGATTTGAATTAAGACTTTTGGATAAGGCAGGAAGTGGTGATTATCAAAAAATGGAGCAGGTGAGTACAGATTTTGTGAAAGAATTGAAAAAACGTCCGGAATTAGGTTCTGCGTTTACTTTCTATTCTGCAAGTTTCCCTCAGTATATGTTGAAAATCGATAACGATTTAGCTGAACAAAAAGGTGTCAGTATCGAAAAAGCAATGGATAATCTCTCTACATTAATAGGTTCAAACTACGAAACCAGTTTCATTCGTTTCGACAGACCTTACAAAGTAATCGTTCAGGCAGGTCCACAATATCGAGCTTTGCCAAGTGATTTGTTGAAATTATACGTGAAAAACGATAAAGATCAGATGGTTCCGTATTCAGATTTTATGCATTTGGAAAAAGTGTATGGTCTTTCTGAAATTACGAGACACAATATGTATAATTCTTCCGAAGTGAGCGGAACTCCGGCTCCGGGGTACAGCTCCGGACAGGCAATTAAAGCTATTCAGGAAGTTGCGGATAAAACATTACCAAGAGGTTTCGGTATTGACTGGGCAGGAATTTCAAAAGATGAAGTTGGTCGTGGGAACGAAGCTGTTTATATCTTCCTGATCTGTTTAGGGTTTGTTTATTTAATTCTTTCGGCGCAGTATGAAAGCTTCATTCTCCCTTTACCGGTGATTCTTTCTTTACCTACAGGTATTTTTGGAGCATTTTTATGTCTGAAATTATTAGGACTAGAAAATAATATCTACGCACAGGTTGCAATGGTCATGTTGATCGGACTTTTAGGTAAAAATGCAGTATTGATCATTGAATTTGCGGTTCAGAAAAAAGCAGAAGAGGGAATTCCTGTTGCACAAGCGGCAATCGAAGGAGCAGCCATTCGTTTCAGACCGATTCTGATGACTTCATTTGCATTTATAGCGGGATTGATTCCGTTGGTGATGGCAACGGGACCGGGAGCTGTAGGAAACAGAACGATTGGTACGGCTGCAGCTGGAGGAATGCTTATCGGAACCGTTTTCGGACTATTAATTATTCCGGGATTATACTACATTTTCGGAACGATTGCCGACAAATCCCGACTGGCAAAATATGAAGAAGAAAATCCTTTAACTGAACAAACAGAACCTTATCAACACGATGATAAACATGAAGATTTATAATAAATATATAGCAGCCATCACCTTATCACTTGTTTTAGCAAGTTGTAAGGCTCCAATGGCGACCGTTATTCAGGACGAAGTAAAAGAAAATATTCCTGAAAATTTTAATCAAAGCGAACAACAGGACGCAAATACCAACAGCGGAACTACACCGTGGAGACAGTTTTTCACAGACCCGAATTTGGTGAGTTTAATTGAAACTTCTCTGAAAAATAATCAGGAATTAATGATCACGCTTCAGGAAATAGAGATTGCCAAAAGCGGAATCGTTGCCAAAAAAGGAAGATTAAGCCCAACTGTAAGAGCCGGATTAGGAGCCGGAATTGAAAAAGTTGGTCGCTACACAAGTACAGGAGCCGGAGATGCATCAACTGAAATTGAGCCTGGAAGAGAAATGCCTGATCCACTTGGGAACTTTGAAGGTGGTTTGATGGCCAATTGGGAAATCGACATCTGGAAAAAACTCAGAACCGAGAAGGATGCGGCTGTAGCACACTATCTTTCAACGGTGGAAGGAAAGAATTTTGTTCTTTCTAATCTGATCGAAGAAGTGGCCGATAATTATTACGAATTATTAGCATTGGATAATCAGCTGGATATTATTCAGCAGTATATTAAATTGCAGACGAGAGCTTTAGAAATCGCTAAAATTCAGAAACAGGCAGCGGCCGCAACAGAATTGGCTGTGAAAAAGTTTGAAGCTGAACTGGCAAAATCAAAAGCTATGGAATATACGATCCGTCAGGAGATTACTGAAAAAGAAAATCAGATTAACGCACTTTGTGGCCGTTATCCACAACCGATTGTGAGAACGAAGGAAAGTTTTATGTCAATCATTCCGCAAACGGTTTACACGGGAATTCCATCTCAGTTATTGGCAAATCGTCCTGATATAAAACAGGCAGAATTAGAATTAAAAGCAGCAAAATTAGATGTTGAAGCAGCGAGAAAAGAGTTTTATCCTTCCCTGGAAATTTCAGCAACTTTAGGTCTGGAAGCTTTTAAACCTTCTTATCTGGTTAAATTACCCGAGTCGATCGCTACAAGTTTAGTTGGCGAATTGGCAGGACCGCTGATCAATAAAAGTGCGATCAAAGCCAACTTTCAGACAGCAGATGCAAAACAGATTCAGGCTTTGTACGAATATGACAAAACCATTCTGAATGCGTATCTGGATATTTCGAATCTAATGTCTAAAGTGAAAAATATCGATCAGTATTATCAGTTAAAATCTCAGGAAACTCAGGCTTTAGATCAATCGATCAATATTGCGAATCAGCTTTTTATGAATTCAAGAGCAGATTATCTGGAAGTTCTTTTAAACCAAAGAGACGCTTTAGATGCAAAAATGGAGTTGATCGAAGCCAAAGAAAAACAGTTAAGTACCGTTGTCGACATTTACAAAAGTTTAGGCGGCGGCTGGAAATAGGTTTAGTTTTTTATTCATATATCATTATTTCAATCGTGGAGTCCGGTTCTGTTTTCAGAGCCGGGCTTTTTTGGTTCAATGTATGTTCAGACAATTTGTCGCAAACACTTTAGAAAGTCAAGTGCAAAATTATTTTTTTGACGGAGAAACGACGGAGGCATGACGGAGCGATAGCGTAACAAAATCAGATGTCAGAATGTCACTTTTTGAAGTTTTTCAAAATTATTTTAGCCTAAAATAAAACACGTCAAGTTTTGTCGCATTACAGGAATAGCTTTGCATTATAAAATATTAAGGCTATGGAATTACCGTTTTATTTAGGTTTCAGAGAATTTGAAAAAAATTATTACAACAATCTTGAACGCTGGTTTGAGCAGTATAACAATACTAATGAGATCGACTTTCTGAAAAGTCTTGCTGCCCTCTACAAACCCTATTTGAGCTATAGTTTCACGGGCGACGAGCTTCAGGCTGATGCGACTATTCAGGTGAAAAACTGCTTCTTTTCGGCACTTGAAAATTATGGCATTTCATTTAGCATTGACCAAAGTCTTAAACATTCCAAAACGAAACCCGATCAGGTTTCTGAGGTAAAAAATATCTCAATGATGGAGTATGCACAGTGTATTTTGGATAAAATCAATACCTACTTTCATCAGCGTAGGAGTTCCATGAAAGAAAACGAAACCGTGCTGGATTATCTCAATCATTATGAAATCATCACCCTGAAAGAAAAAAACGGATACTGCCTGAATTATGACCTGCATCAGAAAACACTTCCTTTTCTGAAAGCATATCTGCCGCATTCCGGAAGCACAGTCGATATGTCGTTATACAGGAATTTCTACTTTTCGGTAGTGAGAATTGCGGAGTTTATAGATCAGAAGCTCAAAGCCATTGAAGCTTTTGACCAAAGCTTGTACAGTGAGTTGAAATCTGAAGCCATGGTGAAGATCCATATGAGAGGGCAAAGTTTCCTTACGATTTGCAACTGATTTTTCAGGAGCCTGATCCCGCTTTCCGCTGTATCTTTTTCGCCAAAGCTTTTTTTTCAAAAGCCCATTCAGAAAAAGGATGCCGCTGCAATCGGGGCTAGGGGATTTGTCTTTCAGTTGAAAACGGTTTTTGGATACAAGCTTACAGTCTTAAAATTTCCGTTCGTTAAAGCATGTAAAACATCACATTCATTCACTTTATTATATTGTCGGAATATATCATTCAGTATATTTCAAGCAAAAAACCAGATCGACCGATCTGGTTTTTGTTTTGTAGAGAAGATGGGATTCGAACCCACGATACAGTTACCCGTATACTACCTTTCCAGGGTAGCTCCTTCAACCACTCGGACACCTCTCTATGTTTTGAAGACTGCAAAAATAGGGTATTTTATTGAATTACCAAATTCTTATTTTCGTTAGTCACTGATTTCTCCGCAAATATTTCTTGAGAAATTATCTGCAAAACTTCCTTTGTAGTTCGGGTTATCAATTAAGTGCATCGATTTTGTGATTGCAGATTCTGCCGTCATATCTTTTCCGCTGATGGCTCCTATTTTTGCGAAAATATTACTGTTCTCATATTTTCCAAATGATATTCCGCCGGAAATACACTGACTTACCACCACAATTTCAGTCCCGTTATTTCTAATTTGCTGCAAAGTTTCCAAAGTCTTTTCACTGCTGAATATCGTTCCTGATCCGAAAACCTGCAAAATCAAAACTTTCATTTTTGGAATTTCTTTAAAATGATTCAGTTTCATTCCCGGAAAAATTCTCCAAAACAAAACGTCTTCAGAAATATGTTCGTCCACATGAAATTCAATTCTTTCATCAGAACGGAACAGATTTTCTCTTTCAATTTTCAAATGAACTCCGGATTGCCCAAGAATAGGGTAATTCGGACTTGTATATGCATCAAAATACTCTGCAGAATATTTCAGAGTGCGGTTTCCTCTCAATAATTTATATTCAAAATAAATCGCAACTTCTTGAATCACGGCTTCATTTTGTTCGTAAAGACTTGCGTAATATAAACTTGTTAAAAGATTTTCCTTCGCATCAGTTCTTAAATCTCCGATTGGAAGTTGTGAACCTGTAAGAATCACAGGTTTTGTTAAACCTTTTAGCATAAAACTCAATGCTGAAGCGGTATAAGACATCGTGTCTGTTCCATGAAGAATCAAAAAACCATCGTATTTTTCATAATTATCAAAAATGTAATTGGCGATAATTCTCCATTCGTCTGGTCCCATATCGGACGAATCGAGAGGTTTTGCAAAAGGATGTACGAAAACTTCACATTCCATGAGTTTCATTTCGGGCATTTTCTCAAAAATATTTCCGAAATCAAAGGCACGGAGACTTCCGGTTTCGTAATCTTTTTCCATACCGATCGTTCCACCAGTATAAATAAGAAGGACTTTTCGCTTCATTTTTTACTTTAAATTAAAGATTTTGAGTTTTTTTTCAGGTTCAGAATTTCAAAATTACGTTAATTTGCAAAGATTTGAAAATAGATGGAAGATTTAGCAAAAACTTACGAGTATTTAAAACAGTTTTTAACGGAAGAAAGATTGAGAAAGATCGAACATTTTGCTCCCGAAAGTTCAGATTTTGTACTGCCGGTTTTGGAAGATGTGTATCAGTTTAGAAATGCGGCTGCAATTGTGAGATCTGTAGAAGCTTGCGGTTTTCATAAAGTGGTTGCTTTGCAGGAAGAAAATAATTTCGAACCGAATCTTAAAGTAACAAAAGGTGCAGATACTTGGGTTGAAGTAGAAAAACTTCCCCGAAATATGGAGTCTTTCCAAAAAATCAAAGATAAAGGGTATAAAATCGTTGTCGTTTCTTTAGAAAATAATGCAAAAATGCTTCCCGATTATGAAATTACAGAACCAATAGCTCTTGTTTTCGGAACTGAGATGGAAGGAGTTTCACAGGAAATTTTAGATTTTGCCGATGAAACCTTGGCGATTCCGATGTATGGTTTTACGCGAAGTTTTAATGTTTCGGTTGCGGCCTCGCTTTGTATGTATGAACTTAAGCAAAAATTGATGAAATCTGATATTGATTATAAACTCAGTGAAGAAAAATTATTAAAAATGAAGATTCGGTGGGCGGTAAATTCTGTGAAAAGTGGTAAGCAGATTTTGGAAAAATATCAAAAAGATAATAACTTGAATTTTATTTGATGAAAAATATACTTTCGCTGATTGTTATGATATTCATTTTTTCTTGCGAAAGGAAAAGCCAGAAGGCTATTTCGAAAAATCATTCAACAGTCATAGCGATTGATTCTACAGCTGTAAACATCGACAGTTCTGATATTAAAACTTTCAATCCAGACGATACAAAGGATTTAGAATGGATTATTTTTAATGACAAATATAAAATTCCGCAACAAATTAAAGATTTTTTTCAAGCGGCAGAAAATGGCGAAATCAATATCGCAAATCCTGACGAGGAATTCAATATAACAGACGTAGTTGTCAAACCTAATATGCCTTTTAGACAATTAAGATTATTGGAAAAGAAAAATGAACTTTGGCGAATGGTTTACATTCAAGGAGGAATTGGAAAATCATATCAATTTTACGAATTTAAAATCCAAGGAGACACTATTTCGGAAATTAGAAAAGGATATTCTTTTGAAAATATTGAAACTAATGACTCATTAGAATATTACATTAATAAAGGAGAAGTGAAATTTGAGAAAATCAAACTTAAATATAACTGGATAGATTAAATCATTCTGTTATAATTCCACGCAGCAACAAAAACTCCCGCAGTTTCCGTTCTCAATCTTTGACTTCCCAACGAAACTGCTTTAATTCCTTTCTCAGCTAAAAACAAAATTTCTTTATCAGAAAAATCTCCTTCCGGACCAATGAGAAAAGTGTAGTTTTCTAATTTTGGAATTTCATTGAGATTTATTCTTTCTAAATTTTCGTTGCAGTGCGCGACAAAGATACTTTCAACCTCAATATTTTTTAGAAAATCGGGTAATTTAATTAAATCATTAATGACAGGAAAATGGAATCTCAGACTTTGCTTCGAAGCTGCAATTCCCTGTTTTTTGATTTTATCAATATTTAGATTTTTACGCTCTGTTTTTTCGGTCTGAAGAATTGTAATCTCAGAAATTCCCATTTCCACAGCTTTCTCTACGAAAAATTCGATCCGGTCAATATTTTTTGTAGGAGCAATCGCAATATGAAGTTTTGGACTGAAATCTGGAGTTTCAGTTTTGATTTCGGCAACTTCAATTCCTGCTTTTTTACCTTCAATCATTAATTTTCCGGAAGCAAGATTTCCTTTTCCATCGGTTACATGAATTTCCTCGCCGTCTTTCATGCGAAGAACTTTTACAATGTGTTGCTGTTCTTCGTCGTTGATGATTGCTTTTCCGTTATCGATTTCTCCAAAAAAAAGTTTCATTGTTGTATTTTAATAAGAAAATTAGACGATTGAGTGATTTTAAAATGTAATTTCATTATCACTTAAAAACGCAACTCCGGTTTTTATTGTCGTATAAATATCGCCTTCACAATCTCTGTATGAACAAGCGTAAATTTCTTCAATCCACTTCTTATTCATAAAAATCAAATTCAAATATTCGTTTTTTCTCAAATTATTTTTGATCGATAAATAATCTCCTTCTTTCGGTTCGTAAGCAAAACTAAATACATTCTCTGAGTTGATTTTCTCAATGATCTCTTCCTTTACATTCTGAACATATCCAATTTCTGAACTTATCATGATATAATCTTCGTCTTCAGATTTTTCTGTCACTTCATTTTTTCCGGTAATCGTTTCTAAAACCCAATAATATTTTGAGTTCTTTTTAGATTGCGTTCCCAGTACTTTTTCTTCTAATAATACTTTCATCTGTGGATGTAATTTTTTAGTAATGTATGATGTTTTTACCGCAAAAGGAACAAAAGATTTTGTATGAATTTTAGCTTTTCAAGAGCTTGCAAAACAATGATGGAATAAAAAATAACTGTCTTACATTTTGCCAACTTTGTAATTCTTTATCTTCAGTAATTTCTTTTGTTTCTTTTGCGGTAGAAAAAATTATAAATCGTATTTTGATATTGCTGTTGTTCTTAAATCTGTAAATTCACCTCTCTCAAATTTAAGCTGCGCAACCATTGCAATCATGGCCGCATTATCGGTTGTATATTCAAATTTAGGAATGTAAATATTCCAACCTAATTTCTCGTGATTGTCTTTCATCACCTGTCTTAATGCAGAATTGGCAGAAACTCCACCTGCGATGGCAACTTCTTTTATGTTTAAATCTTTCGCAGCTTTCTCGAGTTTATTCATCAAAATTTCAATGATGCATTTTTGTACCGAAGCACAAAGATCATTCATATTTTCTTTAATGAAATCAGGATTTTTTTTCACTTCTTTCTGTATAAAATATAAAACCGAAGTTTTGATTCCGCTGAAAGAGTAGTCGTAATTTTCTAATTTGGGTTTATTGAATTTAAAAGCATCAGGATTTCCTTCTTTCGCCAATCTATCGACAATCGGTCCTGCCGGATAATCTAAGTCGAAAATTTTTCCGATTTTATCAAATGCTTCACCTGCTGCATCATCGATGGTTTTTCCAATAATTTCCATGTCAAAATAATCTTTCACCAACACAATCATGGTATGACCTCCGCTTACTGTAAGACACAAAAAAGGGAATTTTGGCGGCACAGGATTTGCATCGTCGATGAAGTGCGCCAAAATATGCGCCTGAAGGTGATTCACTTCAATTAAAGGAACGTCTAAACTCATAGCCAGAGACTTAGCAAAAGAAGTTCCCACGAGAAGAGATCCTAAAAGTCCGGGACCACGGGTAAAGCCTATGGCAGAGATTGCATTTTGTTGTATATTTGCTTTGGTCAAGGATTTTTCTACTACGGGAATAATATTCTGCTGATGAGCTCGTGACGCAAGCTCAGGAACCACGCCTCCATATTCTTTATGGATTTCCTGGTTTGCGGCAATGTTTGAAAGAATAGAATTTCCTTTGATAATGGCTGCTGAAGTATCGTCACAAGACGATTCGATACCTAAAATTATAGAGTCACTCATAGTAATGGCAAAGTTAGAGAATAATAACGAAAATGAGCATAAAAAATCAGTAGCTGAAAACTTAGGTGATCAGGTACAAAAGACGGTTGATAATGTTCAGGAGACTGTGAAAGAAGCTTCTGAGCTTGCTTCTGATGCCATAAAACATCCTATTGATACCGCTCAGGAATTTGGTAAGCAGGCCGCAAAAGACGTAACCAGCTATTCATGGTGGGCAAAACTTTTACTGATTCTTTTCTGGACAGTTCTTGGTATCGTAGCATTTGTTTTTATTGCCATAAACCTTCCGGTGACCAAAAGATGGGCTGCAGATCAGGCTTTACAGATTGTCAACAGAGATTTTAAAGCGAAAATGTCAACCGAAAGTGTAGAGGTTGATTTCTTCGGAGATGTGACCATCAAAGGTTTAAGAATTAAGGATTATAAAGATTTAGATTTCATCAAAGCAAGAGAGTTTAAAGCTAATTCAGATTGGTTTTCTTTGGCAACGAATGTTGGTAAAAACAATTCGTTAAGTTTTAACGGTTTGCGGCTTATTGATGCTGATATAAAAGTGATTACCTATAAAGGTGATAGTATTTCAAATTTTATCCGTTTTACGAAACTTTTTGACAGCGGAAAGAAAAAAGATCCTACAAAACCACCGTTTCAGCTAAATTCAAGATTGGAGATTTTAGATTCTAAAATTTCTATTGTCAATCAAAACTCTCCGGGAGAACCGGGGAAATGGCTGACTGCAACCAATGTGAATCTTATTGCTCCAAGATTAAAAGTAAATGGAGTCAATATTACTGCAACCATTAATAATTTTACATTTACGACAAAAAGATGGGGGAAATCACATTTTGTAGATACTTTTTCGACAGATTTTTCAATGACAGAAGATTTTCTTTTTTTGAAAGATTTAACCTTAAATACTGATCATTCGCTTCTTCAGGGAGATATTAAATTTAATTTAAATAAAGGTTCGTGGGCAGATTTTACCAATAAAGTAAAATGGGATATGAATCTCAAGCTTGGAAGCCAATTGAGCGGTTACGATATTTCTTATTTTGTGACCAATTGGGACAATTATGTTCCTTTTAACATCAGCGGAAAAATGGCCGGTCCGCTGAATAAATTTAAGTTAGATAATTTCCTGATCAGAAATCCATCGGTAAATATTGCCACTCAGAAAATGAATATTACCAATCTGCTGAAAGGTAATTTTTTAATTGAAACCAATAATCTTTCTGCAGACTTTACCTACAAAGATCTTAAAGCGATGATGCCGAATTTCATTTCTAAAAAAATGAAAAACTTTGCTGATGATTTCGGAAAACTAAAATATAATGGAGACGTAAAGGTTACTCCAAAACAGGTTTATGTTTCGTCCGGAAATTTGATAACAGGAATCGGGCAGGCAAAAATTACCAATTTTTCGTTGACAGATTTCAGCACTACAATGCCTAAATATAAAGGTTACGCAGAAGTAAGGGATCTAAATACTTCGGTGATTACAAAAAGTAAAACGGTGGGTCTGATTTCAGGAAAATTCAATATTGACGGTCAGAGTTTTGATGTCAATACGATGCGCATTCGGACAAGATCTCAGATTTCAAGTATTGATATCATGAACAAAGAAATCAATAATCTGAATCTGGATGGTTTGCTTGATCACAGAAAATACAATGGTTTGATTACCGTAAATGACGAACAGGCAAAAGCAACCGTAAAAGGTTTAATTGATTTTAGCACTAAAAGAATTTCGGCAAACATTGATGCCAATGTCACCTATTTAAATATGAACTATTTCACCGACAAACCCGGAAACCAGATCGTAAGCGGTCAGGTAAATGGGAAAATGTCGATGACGAATGTGAATGATTTGAATCTTGACGTGGAGGCGAATAACATTAATTTTGCTACTGCCACACAACGTTATCAGATTCCAAATGCTAAAGTGAAAACATTTATTGAAGGCGGAAATCGAGTGATTGATGTAAACGCTCCCGGAGCTGTTGAAGGAAAGATCTCAGGTAAATATAATCTTGCTGATTTGGCAGGAATGGTAGAAAATGGTTTAGGGAAAATTTTGGTAGGTCCGCCACCACGAAAATTGTATCGTGGACAGAATTTCGCGATGAATCTCGATGTCAGACAAGGTTTGGTAAGTTATTTCATGCCGGATTTAAAACTTCCTCAAGGCGCAACCGTTGAAGGCGAGTATGACGGAAATTCTAATAATTTAATTTTAAATCTTGATGCTGCATCACTGAAATATGTGATGACCAAAAAAGAAGAGATCACCGATGCAGATATGGCTTTGGCCAATGCAAATCCTGAATATAAAATCAATCAGAGAGAGGTCGTTACAAGAGACAGCGCAATGGTTGACAGTGTGATGGTGAGAATCAACACGGCAAATCTTGATCAGCAGCTTTATGCAAAAATTAAAAGGATAGAGTATAACAAAAATATTTTGAAGGATATTCTTCTCACCGGAAAGAATGAGAACAATACCACGCTTCGTATTGCCACAAGCTTCAAACATGGAAGTCCGGAAGATGAATTGGATGATAATCTGAAGAATTATGCAATTAATTTTAATCAGTCAACAAATCCGGAAGGAGATTATATTTTCAGATTTGAGCCGACTGAGGTGAATTTTAATAGTGTGAAATGGGCAATTGATACAAGTGCTGAGCTAGATCATTACATAAGCTATCGTAAGAAAACAAAAGATTTTGAGATCAAAAATCTTAGAATTTATTCAGATAAAAGTTCACTTTTAATTAATGAATCCTTCTTCAAATCGGCTAAAGATTTTTATGTTGATGCTGAAGTTCAGGATTTTGCGATTGAAAAGCTTCTTGAAATGCAAGCCGGAGGAAATCCTATGGATATCAAAGGTTTAGCAAACGGAAGCGTAAAAATTAAGATGGATAAAAGCACTTTGCAACCTCTTGTTGATCTAACTGTTGACGATATTATGATGAATGGAAATGACATGGGAGATCTTACGATATCTGCAGTTAATGGATATTCATTAAATGTTTATGACGTTGATGTGAAAGTGACTTCTGCCGGAGTAATCGGAAATAATAACCTGCATTTAACTGGAACTGTTAATAACAATACAGCTTCTCCGACTATTGATTTAACGGCTGAACTTCGTGAATTTGATTTAGCATTTACGCAACAATTTGTACAGACAATTTTTGGAAATTTAAGAGGAAAAGCAACCGGAGATTTAAAAATCAACGGAACGCTGAAAAATTTAGATTACAGTGGAGATATTGGATTGAAAGAATTTGGCTTAAAACTTCTATTCACAGGAGTAGATTATTCTTTTGATGATACGGTGATTCCGCTTTCTAAAGGCTTGGCGATTATGAATAATATCGGAGTACACGACGGAAGATCAAATTCACAAGGTACAATTTCCGGGGCGATACAGTTTGAAACTTTATCATCAATGGGTGTCAACCTCGTAATGAGAGCAGATAACTTATTAATGCTGAATACAACTCAGAAAGAATATGATCTTTTCTGGGGAAGAGTTTATGGACAGGGAGATTTATACGTTGACGGACCGGTTTCAGCTTTAAATTTATCAACGCCGAATATGAAAGCTTTGAACGGAAGTACGTTTACTTTTAACTCAAGTTCTACATCAAATGTTGAAGAATTCAAAATGCTGAGATTCCTGAAAGAAGGAAAAGACGGTCTTGTAACATTAGAAGACAAGAAAAAATCTGGAGCCAATATGAATATCGACTTCAGTCTTGATGTGGATAAGGGAACCACGGTGAATGTTTTGGTAGGTGATGACGTAGGAAATATTACAGTAAAGGGTGTTGCAGACGACTTGAGATTCCAGATGGGAAGACAGGGAAGTATTGCAATGAATGGTGCTTATATGGTAGACAGCGGAACTTTTGTGTCTAAAGCTATTTTGAACAGAACGTTCCAAATTCAGAAAAACAGCAGCATACGATGGGATGGTGATGCGATGAAGCCGATGCTTGATATCACGGCCAATTATGTAAGAATGGTTTCCAATGCTGGAGAATACCTAAATATGGGGCAACTGCAGCCAATCAGTATACTTTTGCAGGCAAATATTACCAACACTTTAAATGATCCTAAAGTTGCATTAAATGTAACTGCACTTGATGTTTCGAGCCAGGTAAAAGAAACTTTGGCGGCAAGAATCAATCAGACAGAGGGTGAAAATGTTTTACAGTTTGGTTCCATACTATTATTAAACAGCTTTAATGTTTCCAACACGGGAGGTTTAAATTTTGATGCGGCCGGAGTTGCTGAATCTTCGGGTTATAATTTGTTGCTAAAACAGTTAGGATCAGTTCTAAATACCATGAGTAATGAATTTCAGATTGACCTGAATTATGTACGAGGTGATCAATATTCAAATACAGGAGACAGAGCAAATGCTGGTGTAAGTTTTGATCTTTCGCCAAGAGTTACCGTTAAAACAGGTCTTGGTATACCATTAAATAAAACGGATGCTACAGAAACCAACTATCTCTCAGGTGAAGGAAGTATAGAATATGATATTTCTAAAAAGAACGACGGTACATTGACATTGAGAGGATATTCAAAACCTACCAATATAGGAATGGGAGTTGGAACTGTAGGTACGAACGGATCTGCGAATCAGGCTTATGGAGGAGGTATCGTATGGAGTAAAAGCTTCAATTCTTTCTTCAAAAAGAAGAAAAAAGATAAAAAGTCGGTACCTGCTAATAATGAAATAAAAACAGATTCCGTAAAATCAGGGGTTAAATAATCTGAATCTTTGAATGATTTTTATCATCCGTGTTAATTATTGTTAATGTTTGATATATTTTTCCTAGTTAATATATTTTTCTTAATTTTGTAAAAAATTTATCGATTTTTTAGGAAAAATATAATTTCACTAATATGAACTATCAACTGGACGAAATAGACAAGAAAATTCTTGATTTCTTAGTAGAAAACACAAGAATGCCTTTTACAGAAATTGCAAAGCAGATGGATGTATCTGCAGGTACAATACACGTAAGGGTGAAGAAAATGGAAGATGCAGGTATTATTTTAGGATCATCTCTTAATTTGGATTATGGTAAATTAGATTACCATTTCACAGCTTTTATCGGAATTCTTTTAACAAAATCAAACCGCACTCAAGAGGTTTTGAAAGAATTGGGAACAATTCCAAACGTAGTAGAAGCAAGCGTTATCTCAGGAAAATACAATATTTTCTGTAAGGTAAAAGCTAAAAATACTGAAGATGCAAAGAAAATTATTTATCAGATCGACGACATTCAGGATGTTATGAGAACTGAAAGTATGATCTCTATGGAAGAGTTTTTGAGCGATAAAAACAGATTGATCAACGCGATCTCGATTTAATCAAATTTTAGACGATATAAATACCAAAGAACTTATGAAGTAATTCATAAGTTCTTTATTTTTGCACTATGGAAAAGGAATATAAAGAATATAGTTATTTTGATGAAGATCCGAAGAAAGGATGGGGTTTTATTTTAGCACTTCTCGCTTTGCTGCTATTTACTTTTATGGGAATCGGGCTGGATTTTGATGAATATCTACAGCACGAAACTTTGAATATTCCTTCAGGTTATTTTTATTTTATTTTTTCAATCGATATCTTAATGATTGCCGGAATTGTGCTGATGTATTTTTATAGAAAAATTGGCATCTTTCTTTTTCCTGTAATGCTGGTTTTACATTTCTTCATGCACAACTATTATCTTTCTACATTTCTATATTCTGACGTAACCAATCTTTTCCTTTTTACAGGATTTGGAATGTTGGCGATTATTCCGAAATGGAAATTTTTCAGATAAAATATTATTTTGAGATCTTACAATTTTAATAGCTTAATTAAATAAAAAAAAGCATCCAGTTTGGATGCTTTTAAGCTTTATTTCAAAATAAATCTATTTATCTAAAATTCTCTTTACAGCTTCAATTACCGCTGCAGAATCGATTTTATATTTTTTCATTAATTCTGCAGGAGTTGCAGATTCTCCGAAAGTATCGTTTACCGCTACAAATTCCTGTTTTGTAGGTCTTTTTCTTGCCAACATTCCGGCAATTGATTCACCTAAACCACCTAAATAATTATGTTCCTCAGCAGAAACAATTTTTCCTGTTTTCTCAACCGATTTTAAGATGATCTCTTCATCAAGTGGCTTGATTGTATGGATATTGATCACCTCACAAGAAATGCCTTCTTTTTCAAGCTCTTCTGCCGCAACCAAAGATTCCCAAACCAAGTGACCTGTTGCAACGATGGTTACATCGGTTCCTTCTTGAAGAAGAATCCCTTTTCCAATCTCGAAAGGCATATCTTCAGGAATAAAAACAGGAACTACCGGTCTTCCGAATCTTAAATATACAGGACCTTCAAAATCAGCAATAGCTAAAGTTGCCGCTTTCGTCTGGTTGTAATCACAAGTGTTGATTACCGTCATTCCCGGAAGCATTTTCATCATTCCGATGTCTTCCAAAACCTGATGTGTTGCACCGTCTTCTCCTAAAGTAAGACCTGCGTGAGAAGCACATATTTTTACGTTTTTGTTAGAGTAAGCAATTGACTGACGGATTTGATCATACACTCTTGAAGTAGAGAAGTTAGCAAAAGTTCCCGTAAAAGGAATTTTTCCTGTAATGCTCAAACCTGCTGCTAATCCCATCATATTTGCTTCTGCGATGCCGACTTGGTAAAATCTTTCCGGAGCTTTTTCGATGAATTTTTCCATTTTCAAAGAACCGATAAGGTCTGCGCAAAGTGCTACAACATTCGGGTTTTTGTCAGCCAATTCTGCCAATCCGGCCCCAAATCCTGAACGTGTGTCTTTTTTTTCTGTATATGTATATTTCATGTGAATTTCTAAGTTTATAAATTGATTAATGATGTTTGGTAATTGATATGCAAATAAATTTTAATTTTAAACCGTTAAGATGAATTAATTTGTTAAGAAAAAGATTAAGGTAATATCTAAAGATATTTTTAAGCGTTATGCTAAATTCAGATTTATCGAATTCTTAAAAAATCTTCAAAACTAAAATTTCTTAATGTTTAAATATTAATTATTTCCAATTACTCATTACCTATAATTAATAATCTGTTGGAGCTTCTAAGTACAATTGTTTGAAAGCCGTATCCAATTGCTCGTCATTTGGAGCTTTACCATGCCAAGCGTGACTTCCCATCATGTAATCAACACCAAATCCCATTTCAGTATGAAGAATGATAACTACAGGTTTTCCTTTCCCAGTTTCCGTTTTTGCTCTTTCAAGAATGGCAATTACTGTTTCAAGATCGTTACCGTTTTTCTCTTCTAAAACGATCCACCCGAAAGCTTCCAGTTTTGCATGTAAATTCCCTAAAGTCATTACATCATCTGTATCACCGTCAATCTGACGTCCGTTGTAATCAATTGTTGAGATAATATTATCTACTTTTTTACCGGCAGCATACATAAAAGCTTCCCAAACCTGACCTTCCTGTAATTCTCCGTCACCATGAAGCGTATAAACCAATGAATCATCACCGTCTAATTTTTTTCCCTGAGCAACACCAAGAGCAACAGAGAGTCCTTGTCCTAAAGATCCGGAAGCAACTCTGATTCCAGGTAAACCTTCGTGAGTTGTCGGGTGACCTTGTAGTCTTGAATCTAGTTTTCTGAAAGTCTTCAGTTCCTGTACGGGAAAAAAGCCGAATCTTGCCAAAGTAGAGTAGAAAACGGGTGAAATATGTCCGTTTGAAAGGTAGAAGTGATCTTCGTTTTTGCCTTCCATGGTGAATGGCAATTTATAGTTTAAAACTTTTCCGTAAAGTGCTGTGAAAAACTCTGTACAGCCTAAACTTCCACCAGGATGACCTGAATTTACATCATGAACCATTCTCAGGATGTCTCTTCTGATTTGTGTTGTAAGAGATTTCAGCTCTTCAATACTTTTACTCATATATTAGGATTTATTTATTAGAATTGATATATGCGAATTTACAATTTTTTGTCGGCTTATGGAAATGCAAAAACCGGGCAGTTTACCCGGATTTTGTTTTATTTTATTTTTTTTAAGACTGCTTGGTAACTTCTTGTGCGCTTAACGGGTGACTATCAAATGAGTTTATGATGACTGATTTAACTGTAATAAAAATATAACCAGATCAATTATTTTATCATTTTAACCTGATTTTTTTCTCTATGCTTTCTGTACTATCGCTTTACCACCTCTGTATGCTGTTTAACAGTCTAAAATCGGCCAGAAAAAAATTAAACAGTGGCATGATTTTTAAAATTTACGAAGATATTTTCCTGTGCGGTTTCTCCGTCGTCGCTCCGTCACCTCTCCGTCGAAAGTTTGTTGTTATTTTTTGAAAAAAATATTTAAACAGATAGTTTTAGCTGGTGATTTTGGTGTGTACCCATGACAAGGTTATTTGCGATGTAAGCTTAAATTATCAAAAACTTAAACCAACTTCAAATAATTCTTATTCTTTACCATCCACAATCCAATAAACGTTAACAAACCATTTAGAATAATCAATTCCACACCAATTCGGTAATCAGTATAAGTTGTTACTGAATAATTGATTAAATAGGTAAGAACAGGTGCTAAAAGCGTAACTGCAAGAATTGAATACTTTTTAGAAATCTGAAATTTAGTAAAGATTCCAAAGGCGAAAAGTCCTAGAAGTGGTCCGTAAGTATAACCCGCAATTTCCATGATGAGGTAAACAATTGATTTGTCATTCATTGCTTTGAAAACCATGATTAAAATAAAGAAAACGATCGTAAAAGTCAAATGGATCTTCATTCGAAGATGTTTTTTTTGCTTTTCTGTTCTGGTTTTGTCTTCATTTAAGTTTAATAAATCTACACAGTACGAACTTGTTACGGCAGTTAAGGCACCATCCGCAGAAGGGAATAATGCAGAAATCAAACCGATGATAAAAATTACAGAAATCGCCATTGGGAAATATCCATTTAGCGATAGAGCCGGGAACAAATCATCTCCCATGATGTTTTTCACGTTTCCTGCCGCATCTTTGAATCCGAAAACATTTGAAACGACTTCTTTTCCATCCACAATATTGGTGATTTCAGAATAACCTGCACCATTTTGTAAAGCAAAAAGGTAAAGCAATCCTCCTAAAAACAGGAAAGCAAGATTTACAAAAAGTAGTGTTCCTGCGAAAGTCAACATGTTTTTTTTAGAGTTTTTCAGGTTGTCAACAGAAATATTTTTCTGCATCATTTCCTGATCAAGACCTGTCATTGCGATAGTAATGAAGATTCCGCCTAAAATAGTTTTAAGGAAAAATGTTTTGGAATTGGGATCAAAATTGATGAAATGAGTATAGTTTTTCTGCTCTAAAATCGTGTAGGCTTCACCAAAAGATAGATTTAAATTTGATAAAATATAAATGATACAGGCAATCAAACTGATAATCATAAATGAAGTCTGCAAAGTATCGGTAATCACGATTGTTTTTACACCGCCTTCAAAAGTATATAAAAGCACCATCAGCAAAAGTACCATCGCAGTCAGCCAAAATGGAACGCCTAAACCTTCCAACAAAAAGATCTGTAAAACATTGACAACGAGATACAATCTTGCAGTAGCTCCAATCGCTCTTGAAACAATGAAAAATACCGAACCGATTTTGTGCGCCTCAACATTAAATCTTTTTCCTAAATAAGTATAAATCGAAGTCAGATTCATCTTATAATAAAGTGGAAGCAGTACTGCCGCTACAATAAAATATCCGATGAAAAACCCGATTACCATCATGTAATATTCAAAACCTCCAAAAATATATTCGCTTCCGGTCATTTTACCAACCGTTCCGGGAACGGAAATAAAAGTCACACCACTCAAGCTGGTTCCGATCATCCCGAAAGCAACAAGCCACCATTTACTTTTTTTGTTGCCAATGAAAAATGATTGATTGTCAGAATTTCGGCTTGTAAAATAAGAGATTACCAAAAGACCGACGAAATAAACAAATACAAACAGCAAAAGGATGGTTCCTGTATTCATGGTAAGATTTTAAATTTTAGCAAATATAGTTTTTTTTGTTTCTGCTAAAAAAGAAAAACCTTTCAGAGAAATTTTCTGAAAGGTTATAAGTTTTAGTATTATTCTAAACGATTAAAGTACGTCTCTTAAATCTTCGTTTTTCTGAAAAGTCGCTTTTGCAAACGGACAAAGCGGAATGATTTTCTTACCATTTTCTCTCGCAAATTCTACAGCTTTGATCAGCATTTCTTTTCCTACGCCTTTTCCATTGAATTCTTCTTCAACCTCGGTGTGATCGATGATAAATCTTTCTTCACCTGCCCAAGTATAGGTCATCAATCCTGCTTTTTTTCCATCAATTGATGCTTCAAAGCTTCCGTGTTTTTCGTCGTTGTTTTGTTTTACTTCTATCATATTATGAAATTTTGGTTTGAATTTGAATTTCGTTCATTAGAATTTTGTGAATCGGACAAGCGTCTGCAATTGCTTTTAATCTTTTAAGTTGATCTTCGGTCAATTGATGTCCTTCAAAACTAATATTTCTTGTAAAAACCGCCAATTTTGTCAGCGGAAAATTTTCAAGTTCTACTTCTACATCAATTTTTTCTACATCCCATTCTTTTCTTTCGATGTACATTCGCAAAGTCGCTGCGGTACAGCTTGCCAAAGAAGTTGCCAGGATTTCAAACGGATTAAAACCCTCGTTTTTCCCGCCTTTATCGATAGGTTCGTCGGTGATCAATTTATTATCACCTGCAACCACTTCTGTGTAGTATTTTGTTTTGCCTAAACTTGCTTTTACGATTACAGCCATTATTTTTGTTAGATGTTAGATGTTAGATGTTAGATGTTAGATGTTAGATGTTAGATGTTAGATGTTAGATTGTTTTACAACACTTTAAGTTTTTAAACCATCTGATTTTTAAAACTTTCAATTTTTTCATTTAAATCTTTCAGCATTTCCGGATTGATAATTCCGCTTTCAAGATCAAAATTTTCGTAAAATTTAGATAAAGAGAAAGTTTCTTTTACATCTGCTGCAAATTGCGGGAAGAATGTTTTTGCTGTATTCATTACATTTCCGCCGCCATAACCGCCGGGAGAAGTACTCATTAAAAACATAGGTTTATTTTGGAAAACTTTTACATTGATTCTTGAAGCCCAGTCAAAAATATTCTTGAAAGCGGCACTGTAAGATCTGTTGTGCTCTGCGAGAGAGCAAATAATCGCATCACAATCTTCAATTTGCTTCAGGAAATTATGAGCTTCGTCCGGAAAACCTTTTTTCTCAAGATCAACCGAGAAAACAGGCATTGAAAAATCATTAAGGTCAATAAAATTAATTTCATCTTCCTTGAAACTTTTTAAAACAAACTTTACCAATTCTCTGTTGATAGATGTGGAAGACGTGCTTCCTGCAAATGCTAATATTTTCATTGTTATTTTTTTATAAAACTATCAAAAATTAATTTAAGTGAAAAAAGAACACTGTCTTTAAATATATAAGTTCCGGATATTATTGCTATTTCAGTTAAATTTAATCATATAGTCATTATTGTTTTAAGTTTGTAAGAAATTGCTACTATGATGATAATTGATTGTTAAATTTTTATGCTATGCATTGTTTTATTGAATTATTTTGTATTAAATATATTTTTATTTAAGTTATTCATAAATTAATTTATATTTGTAATTCAGATAAAATCAAATATTTATGAAAAAAACTATCCTAATGTTGGGTGCTGTTTCGCTGATCTGCGTTACAGCATGCAAAAATGAAGAGGCCTCAAAAATTGAGCGCGCTAAAACTGAAAGCTCCGTTGCACAAGAAGAAAAAGTAATCGGATCAGGAGTGACTGTTGACGGAGTACAAGTCCCGAAATTCAGTAATCCCGAAGTTCAGCAGTTTGCAACTGAATATGCACATATGGTTTCTGAAATGTCTGCAGCTTCAAAAGCTGGAGATGTAGCAAAAAGCCAGGAACTCACTGCAAAATCGCAGGAATGGACGGCAAAAAATGCCGCATGGTCATCTAAAATGACTCCCGAAGATTCTAAACTTTGGACTGATTTTATTACAAAACTTTCTGAAGCTGAAAGAGAAGACTAATCTCTGATTCTTCAAAAAAGCTAAAGCCACTTGTACAAGAAGTGGCTTTACTTTTTGTTTTATTTTCGGTTTAAAATTGCTTTCGGAAGTGGGACAAATTCATCTTCATCTCCCGGAACTAAAGGGAAGGCTTCGTGATTCTGGTCATTCCAGTTTACTTTCGCCTTATCAATCAGTTCTTTATCAGAATTGACGAAATTCCAGAAAATGAAACGCTCTTCATCAAAAGGTTCGCCTCCGAATAGATAAACTGTTGCATTTTCACTCATTTCAAACTCACAAAGTTTGGTGTTTTTTGCGATCAATAATTGTTTTGAACCGTAATTGTTATCTTCAATATTCACCGTTCCGTCAAGTACATACATCGCAGCTTCTCCGTAAAGATCCTGTCCGATGCTGATTTTCTGAGCAGTTTTGGTTTTGATTTCAATAAAAAATAATTTACTGTGAATCGGAACCGGAGATTTTTTTCCAAATGCCTCACCGGCAATTAATTTATACTGAACTCCGTTTTCTTCCCAAACAGGAAGTTCATCTGCTTCAATGTGGCTGAAAGTCGGTTCGCTTTGCTCCAGATGTTTCGGAAGTCCTACCCAGATTTGAAATCCGTGAAGCCTTTTATCAGTTTCTCTTAAATATTCCGGAGTTCTTTCTGAGTGTACAACGCCTTTTCCGGCAGTCATCCAATTTACAGCGCCCGGTTTTATTTCTAAAGCACTTCCAATACTGTCTCTGTGGAAAATCGATCCTTCAAGCAAATAAGTCAAAGTTGAAAGTCCGATATGCGGATGTGGCGGAACATCTAAGTTCTGATAATCTTTCAATTCGGCAGGTCCCATATGATCGATAAACACGAAAGGTCCGACCGCTCTCTTTTCACGGAAAGGCAAAAGTCTGCCCACCAAAAAATTTCCTATATCTGCTGATTTTTCTTCTAGAATAAGTCCGATGTTTGACATGTTAGATTTGGTTTTTGTTTTTTGAATTAAGCTAATTTAGTCAAATATTTATTTTGCTGACGCTTGTTTACGTAAATTTAAATTTTGTCGTAGCCTTCAAATCTTTCGTCAACGATACGTTTCCATTCCGGATGTTTTCTGATGAAAGCAAAAACGTACGGACAGAATGGGAGAAGTTTTTTGCCACTTTCTTCGATGTAAAATAAAGTCTTTTCGACTACGGCTGCAGCAGCGCCTGTTCCTGCCAATTCAGGTTCGGATTCTGTGTGAATAAGAGCGATTTGCTGACTCGTTTCTTTGCAGTCGATAAATGCAAAATGACCATTGTATTCTATTTCAAATCTCTTTTTTTCTTCGTTTTTTACTAATGGGATGTTTTCAAATTCTGGTTTCATGATTTTTTATATTTTAAAGTTTGGTTTATGTCTTAATTAATCTTCCAAATACCCAAATTTCCCGGTATTGAAATCTTCAAAAGCCTGCATGATTTCTTCTCTGGAATTCATTACAAATGGTCCGTGCGGAAAAATGGGTTCGTTAATAGGCTCTCCGCTGAGAATTAATATAATAGAGTCTTCAGTTGCTTCGATGGTGAAACTTTCACCTTCATTTCTAAACAAAACAAAATTATTAAATGGAGCTCTTTCTTCACCGTTTACAATAATATTTCCTTCTATTACCAAAGCTGCAGTATTAAATTTTGCCGGAAAATTAAAATTTGCTTTTCCTCCTGATTTTAATTTTGCATTCATCAGATTGACAGGACTGAAGGTAAATGCAGGACCTTTGTTTCCTTCAAATTCTCCTGCAATAATTTCGATCAAACCGTTGTCTCCTAAATCTACTTTTTTCATTTCTGAATTTGAAATCGCCTGATATTTTGGTTTGCTCATTTTATCTTTTGCCGGAAGATTGACCCAAAGCTGCACCATCTGGAAAATTCCGCCTTGCTTAGACCATTCTTTCTCGTGATATTCTTTGTGAAGAACTCCGCTTGCTGCGGTCATCCATTGTACGTCGCCTTCGCCAATGATTCCTCCGCCACCTGCGCTGTCGTGATGCTCTACTTTTCCTTGATAGGCAATCGTCACGGTTTCAAAACCTCTGTGTGGATGAACTCCGACTCCTTTTGGTGTTTCGGAAGGATTGAAATGAAATTTAGAATTATAATCCAGCATAATGAACGGATCCATTCTTTTCATATCGAGCTTTTGAGTACTCGGAATAAAATTATGCACCCTAAAACCATCACCTACAAAATGCGCAGGCTTCGGCGGAATTACGATTTCTACTTTTTTAGTTGTCATAATATGTTTGTTTTAATTTTAAACAAATTTAGGACAGTGAGCGTTGAATAACATTGATGTGTGGTAAGTTGTGAGTTTGGTTGGAGTGTTTTGGGTTGGAGAGTTTTAGAGTTGGAGGGTTTTAAGGTTTTTATTCTTCGGATTTCATGTTTCTGCCATCGAAGGTGTGAAGTCTTCTGAAAACTAAGCTTGATAAAATAGTTAAAATTCCTACCGTTAAAAATGTGTAGCGAAATGCGTTGTGAGTTTCGTGTAAGATAAGTTCGGGGCTGTTTTCGTAAATTTTTAAAACGATTAATCCAAATGCAATTCCGAAACCGATGGCTAATTGTTGATTGACTGAAATCAGGGAATTTCCGCTGCTGGTTTGAAAGTTTCTTAAGTCTGCAATGGAAATCGTATTCATCGAAGTAAACTGTATCGAATTGAAAAATCCTAACACGGCAATAATCGGAATAAACCAAAAAATAGAAGTGTGAATATCCGGAATGGCAAGACAGGAAATCAAAATTCCGATGATGAATGTATTGACCATCAATGTTCTTCTGTAACCAAATTTATTTAAAATTCTGATGACCGAAGATTTTCCAAACATGGCCGTCAATGCCATCGGAGCAATAATCCATCCGGAAACAACTGCAGATTCATGATAGGCAATCTGAATCATTAATGGAAGCAATAATGGAACCGAGCTGATTCCTAATCTTGTCGCAAGATTTCCCACAATTCCTACCCGAAATGTTCTTACCTGAAATAAATTTAATGGAAAAATAGGATTGTTTCCTTTTTTAGCGTGTCGGTAATAATAATACAGAAATAAAAATCCTAATATAAAAACCAATAAAACAGGCGTGATATTCTGCATATCTCCGAAAAGTTCCAGAGAAACAGAAAGTAGGAGAGAGGCAGCCGCAAAAATCATAAAACCTTTCAGATCAAAATCTGTTTCCCGGGAATTATAATTCGGCATATATTTTAAACCTAAAACAATTCCTAATAATCCAATCGGAATGTTGATCAGGAAAATCCAGTGCCACGACAGATAATCAACCATATAACCTCCAACAAGCGGACCTAAAACCGGTCCGATCAAAGCTGGAATGATTGCGAAATTCATCGCTTTCAGAAGTTCGTTTCTTTCAAATGTTTTGATCAGAGCTAATTTTCCGACAGGTGTCATCAAGCTTCCTCCAACTCCCTGAATTACTCTGGCAATAACTAAATGGGTGAGGTTTTGAGAAAGTGCACAAAAAACAGAGCCTAAACTGAAAAGTACCAAAGCAAAAATAAAAACCCTTCTCGTTCCGAAGCGATCAGCCAAAAATCCACTTGCGGGCATGAAAACAGCTAAAGTTAAAACATAACTGATAATTGCATTCTGCATATTCAGCGGAGATTCATTTAAATCTCTTGCAATCGAAGGTAGCGAAGTGTTTAAGATGGTAGAATCGAGCATCTGCATAAAGATTGCAGTAGCAAGAATAAGCGGAAGAACTTTTTTTACGGTTTGTCTTGGGGATATTTTTGTGGGCATTGTATAAAAATAAGAAAGTCCTGTGAGATTTCACAGGACTTTCTTATTATTTTTTCGGCTTTTCTACTCCGATCCACGCTTCACCTTCTCTTTTTACCTGGCTTAGTGTGAATGTTTCAAAATCATCCGTCTTGTATTCGATGTTGTCTACGTTTCGTTCAAATGGCATGATGTAGAAGAAATCTTTGTCTGTTTTATCAGCTTTAGTTCCCTTTTTTACAGTCGGCATATATTTTTTCTCGAATTTGTATTTTGGTAAATACTGTTTCAGAGAAGCGTAAAACTTCTTGTCTTTTTCGCTTGGAATGATATCTACAATTTTGAATTCGTCTTTTTTCTTGTCAACCCAAAGATAATAGTTGGTTTCTTCCATCGTCTTTTTGTTTAAAGAAGCAAAACCGAAAAATTCTTTTGGTACCAATTGCTTGATTTTTTCTGCGTCTACTTTAGTGAAATATTCACCTTGAGAAGGATCTACATATGTTTCCAAGTTGTACAGTAAAACCTGATTATTCTGGAAGTTTTTATTTTTGAAATATTGATCTAAAGATAACTCTGCTGTCTTTCTCAGTTCTTTTCCTCTGTCATCCAATTTTTTAGTCGGGTTCTGAGGATTTACTTTTTTTACGAAGTTGTAAAGCACTACAGGTTTGATATCCGCAAGGTGAGGGAAAGTTTTCAACTGTTCAGCTTTTACCAACCAATAATATTGCTGATAGTAATCATCTTTTTCAGCGGGTTTTACACTTTTATAAGTTAGAGCCAGCTTTTTAGAGTTAAGATATTTTCCATATTTACCTTGTCCAAAAGCGAAGCTTACAGATAGTAAAGCAAATAAAATAGTAATGTTTCTTTTCATGTTACAGCAAAGATTTTTTTTAATTTTTCAAATATAATTATTTATTAGATAATAAGTTTAATACTTAGTTAAATTATCTAAATATTCTTGATTTTATTCAAGAAAAAATCCTGTACGAATACAGGATTGATAAATTTATTTACTTTAATAAGAAGTTTCGTGCACTTTTACTGCTCTTCCGCTTGGATCGTTCATTTTCTTAAATGCTTCATCCCATTCCAAAGCGATAGGTGTAGAACAGGCTACTGAAGGTACAGAAGGTACAGTTGCAGCCGCAGTTTCACTTGGGAAATGCTCTTCAAAAATAGTTCTGTAACGATATTCTTCTTTATTTTGAGGAGTATTTAACGTAAATCTGAATTTTGCATTCGTCATCATCTCATCATTCACATATTTTTCTGCAACATCTTTCAAGGTGTCAATCCATGAATATCCGACTCCGTCTGAGAACTGTTCTTTTTGTCTCCATGCGATCGATTCAGGCAAAACATCTTCAAAAGCTTTTCTCAGAACCCATTTTTCGATTTTTCCTTCTTCTTTGCTGATCATTTTATCCTGAGGGTTTACGTTCATGGCAATATCCATAAATTCTTTGTCCAAAAACGGAACTCGTCCCTCAATTCCCCAACTCATCAAAGCTTTGTTGGCTCTCAAGCAATCGTAAAGGTGAAGTTTTCCAAGTTTTCTTACGGTTTCATCATGAAATTCTTTTGCATTCGGAGCTTTATGGAAATACAAATATCCACCAAATAATTCATCTGCACCTTCGCCGGAAAGTACCATTTTGATTCCCATAGATTTAATGACTCTAGCTAAAAGATACATTGGAGTGGAAGCTCTGATAGTGGTTACATCGTAAGTTTCTAAATGATAAATGACATCACGAATTGCATCTAAACCTTCCTGAACGGTAAAATTTACTTCATGGTGAACCGATCCGATATGTTCCGCCGCTTTTTTTGCTGCTGCCAAATCGGGAGAACCTTCTAAGCCAACTGCAAAACTGTGCAATCTCGGATACCAAGCTTCCTGAGTGTCACCACTTTCAATTCTTTGTCTTGCGTATTTTGCAGTAACTGCGGAAATTATCGATGAATCTAAACCTCCTGAAAGCAACACTCCATAAGGCACATCGCTCATTAACTGTCTGTGAACAGCCTCTTCCAGTCCTTTTCTGATTGCCTGAATTTCTGTCACGTTATCTTTTACCGCGTCAAAACTTTCCCAATCTCTTTTATACCATTGCTGAAGCTCTGTTCCTTCAATGTTGTACACATAATGTCCCGGCAGAAAAGTGTCAATTTTTTTACAGACTCCTTCCAAAGCCTTCAGTTCGGATGCGATATAATAATTTCCGTTTTTGTCCCAACCTTGATACAATGGGCAAATTCCCATGTGATCGCGGGCAATCAGATAAATATTGTTTTCAATATCATAAAGAGCAAAAGCGAAAATTCCATTTAATTTTTCGATGAAATTTTTTCCATATTTTTGATACAAAGCTAAGATAACTTCACAATCAGATTTAGTTTGAAACTCATAGTCCGGGAATTCTTCTTTTAGCTCACGGTGATTGTAAATTTCTCCATTTACTGCCAAAACAATTTTTCCGTCTTTAGAAAATAAGGGTTGTTTACCGGAAGTAGGATCTACGATGGCAAGTCTTTCGTGAGAAAACAAAACTTTTTCATTTTGAAAAACTCCGCTCCAGTCCGGACCACGATGACGGATTTTTTTAGACATTTCCAAGACTTGAGGTCTTAATATTTCGGTTTGTTGTTTGGCGTCAAACAAGCATACGATTCCACACATGTTATTTTTATTTGAAAGCGAAATTAAAGTATATTAATAAATTTTAAAATAAAAATTTAGTTAAAATTAATATTTTTAATTAATTAGGTTTAAAATATTAATAATATAATTTCGAGAGTTCGTTTTATGATATCTGAGATTGATATTTTTCACGCGTGACTTTCAGCATAAAATCACAGAAATCAAAAAAAGTTTAAAAATCTTGATGTATGATAATTAATAATTCAAATATTTTTCATTCCTTTGTTGCTCGAAATAATTTTTTTTCATCATTTGTGTTTTTACCTCCTTGTAATAATATTGCAAGGAGGTTTTGTTTTATTCAGAACCAAGTAAAACACCTGAGATATTCCATGCGCTGAAGCTTGTTCCTTCCGGTTTTCCCTGAGGGATTTTCACCTGAATATTATGTTTCCCGGCTTTCAAATCTCCCAGTTGTATGTAGTTCGGATTAGTAATAGTTCCGGGACACCAATTTGAGCGGCTCAGGTCAGAAGACGAAAGTCCGTCCGGGAAATTTCCCGAAGCGGGATTATACAATCTGTATGATCCGCAATCGGTTCTCCAAGGTGTGAAAGAGAAGGTCATTTTTCCATCCAGATAAATAGAATTCTCTTTAGGAATAAACTCATCACCATTTTCCCAACCACCATGACCAGTTGTGATATATCTCAATTGCGCGTTTTTCAGATCTTTTTCTAAATTAAATTCCACAAAAATACCTTTTTCATTATCAAACATTGTTGCATAATCCTGTCCTGCCATTTCCATGATATTTGTAGTATTGAAAAGCGGAATTACCTGATTGTTTTTGTTGACAATCTGATCACTTTTATGAATTGTCATGTCTAAATTCACTTTGTGACCACCTTTGTCATAGTTTCCGATGAAAGTTCCGATCCAGATTTCTTTTTCGGAAAGGGAAGGTTTCAGTTCGGTAATATCTTGGCGAAACGGACTTATAGTTTGCCAAGTTTTATCTTTTAATTCTAAATTATTGAACTTATTAATCCCAAAAGCTGTAAAAAATCTCATCAATTCCACAGTTGGCTGATAATTTTCACTAGAAACAACTCCGAAATATTGTTTGCCGTTTCCGTTTTCATAAGCGGGAAGTGTTTTTGCACCTTTTTCCAAGCCGTCAAAAAATGATTGCGATTTGTTTTCCGGAATAAAAAATACCGTTCCGGTTCTATCATATGCATCACCGTTAGATTGCTGCTTTAATTCCACAAAAATATTTTCACCTTCAGAAATTTTTGGAAATTTTACTTTCTTTAAAATAATTGTTCCGTTAGCAAATCTTTTTACGTTTTCATCAGATTTTGACTGGTCTGAAAAATTGATTATTTCGTTTTCAAAAACTTTTAAAGTAGTAAATCTGCTTTTCCAGAGTAAATCTTTGTAGCTCAAAAGATCAGTTGTTGAAATAGGTTTATTAATGATACTATTGATGCCGGATTTTTTGATTTTCTTTAAAGAAATTGCGGTCGTCGCTGAGTTTCCGTTTCGTTCTATTTCCAAAACTAAACCTAAATTTTGTCCGAGACTTGATGGTCCACCTTTCAGTTTCAGATCGTTGGTGTACCAAATTTCAATAGTATTTGAATTGATTTTCGTGATTGCTTTTTTACAGTTATATCCTAAAATTTTCTTGGTTTTATCTGTAAATTCAAAACTTTGTTTTCCAATAGATACCGCATCAGAAGTTGAAATAATTTCCCCGGGTTTTAAAAATCCGTAAGATATAATTGTGTTAGAAGGCTTTTCAATTTTACTTATTTCGAATGGATAATCGTTTTTTTGTTCCTTAGTTTTTAAATTTAGAATATAATTTTCGTTTTCATTAACCCAAACAATTACTGGGTTTTGGTTAGGCTGAACTTTGCCGTTGTAAGAACTTTCATATTGAATTTCATAAGTCTGTGCAAAATTTAAAACGGATAAGAAAATAAAAAAACAAAGAAAGAATGATCTGTTCATAATGTGATATTGGGTTTTTGCAAAGATATTAATATCAATTCTGTTTACTAGGATTGAAGACTATTAAATTATATTTGTAAATATTATCAACTTCTTTTTTAATGAAATACAAATGAATAAATTTTTTCTTTTGCTGATTTTTTTAGTTTCCTTAAATAATTTTAGCGCACATAAACCAAAGGTCAAAGTAGAAAATTTTGGAAATATTAAAACGTTTTTTATTTCGGAATTCAATTTTGGAGCTAAAACTATTGCTTCTGAAGAGTTGAAAATGCGGATTATAGGAAAATTGTCAAAAGAAATTTCTGAAAAACTTGGTTATAAGGATACTATTATAATAGAAAGAAAAACTTTTTTGTCCTATAATAAAAGCAATTTTTATATGTTGGAAAATGATAATTCAAATTATAAACTAGCTGTTTTGGATGACGGAGTTGTGTTGAAATCAAACGGAAAAGGTTTAGCAATAAGGATCGTAAGTGATAAGGTAGATGTGATTGATGTTTTGAAGTTGGTAGAATATACAATTCAAAATAGACTGAAAATAAATAAGTCATTGGTTTTAAGACCTTATTTCCACAATGAGGATGAGCAAATAGAAGTTTTTGCAAATACCGAAGAATTTATTTCGAAAATTGTAAATCAAAATTCAAATTTGGTTGATGAAATTATAAAACAAGAAGTTATTCTTGAAGAAGATACTGAGACAATTATATCTTGGAATAAAAATGAGTTTGTTTTTAAAATGAATTTAGAAAAGTTTAAACCAGATAATTTTTACAGAGATTTGCTGAAAAATCAATTTAAAATTCAGGATTTCAAATATTTTATCAAATCTGATATTTATAATTTCTTTTTGGTTTTTACAACCGACCAGTCATTCAGTTTTTTTGATGGTCACGAGGAAAATAAAATATTAGATGTTCATATTCAAAAAGAAAACACTTTTTATCCTTTTAGAATTTCGATAGAAAAAATGATTAATAAAATTGTAATCTATAGTCGAGATTATTTCTACATATATGATATCAAAAAAAAACTACTCCAAAAAATAGAGTAGTTCATATATTGTATTTAAAATAATTTTAAGCCAATCTCTCAATCAAAGCCATATAAAATCCGTCATAACCTTGACTTGGCATTATCTTTTCGTCTTTGATTAATTTAAAATCAGGATTGTTTTTTAAAAATTCTGCAACCTGTTCATTGTTTTCTGATGGAAGAATAGAACATGTAGCATACACCATTTTTCCGCCTTTTTTAAGGATCTTAGAATAATCCTGAATGATTTGCTGCTGTTCTTTTTTGATTCTGTCAATGAAAGCCTGATCGATTTTCCATTTGCTGTCAGGATTTCTTTTCAGAACTCCCAAACCTGAACAAGGGGCATCAATCAACAATCTGTCAGCTTTTTCGTGAAGACGCTTGATTACTTTGTTGTCAGAAATCATACGCGTTTCGATGTTGTGAGCTCCAGCTCTTTTTGCACGACGCTTCAATTCAGCCAATTTCCATTCGTAAATATCTAAAGCGATAATTTGTCCTTTATTGCCCATCAATGCTGCTAAGTGAAGAGTCTTTCCACCTGCTCCTGCGCAAACGTCAACTACTCTTTGGCCTTCTTTTACGTCAAGAAAATATGCGATTTTCTGAGATGTTGCATCCTGTACTTCAAACAAACCGTCCTTAAACGCACTCGTAAGAAAAACGTTTTTCTTTTCTTCCAACTGTACTGCATCCGGATAATTTTTTACCGTGTAAGCAACAACATTTTCAACTGCAAGATATGAAATCAACTCTTTTGCTGAAGTTTTTAATGAATTTGCTCTTAAAACGGTAGGAGCCTGCTCGTTCAAAGCCTTCATTTCTTTTTCCCAAATCGGACCCAGTTCTTTTTCCAAAGTTTCAGCCAACCATTCAGGAATTGAATGTTCAATAGATTTTGTAGGAACTGTTCCTTTTTTTAGTTTGGTAGTGATGTCGGCGATTTTGATGCCTTCAAATTCTTCAAATCTTTTGTAATTGGTTTTACTATAAAGGCAGTAAGCAACAATTAATTTATAAATATTGTCGGGTTTTACACTTTCACCCATATAATATTCAAGGCGTCTTTTCCAACGGATAATGTTGTAGAAAATCTCTGAAACAACTGCTCTGTCCTGGCTTCCCCACTTTCTATGAGCCTTTAAAAGTCTTTCGATTACTTTATCGGCATATTTATTTTTCTCAAAAAAAGTTTCTTGTAAAGCATCGTGAATTCCGATGGCCAAGTTTCTGTGTATTAATTCCATTGTTACAGTATGCTGTTTGAACTTGCAAAAATACGAATTTTAAATTTGGGATTTCAAGTTTGATATTTGAAATTATTGCTACATTTAAGAAACCATTTTGCAGTCACTGAATTAGTGTTTTTTCCTACAGCTAAGTATGAGCGAGAAATTTTCTTAAAATAGTTTTTTTTCAATCAAATTCATTTTATTTGTATCTGATTGGAAGTTATTCGATATGAAAAATATATTAAGTTTTTTATTATTAATATTTAGCTTTTTAGTGTTAGGACAAGCTAAGGAAGAATTGATTCAGAAAATAATTGATTATAATGTTTTTGAGTCAGATTGTGTGGGAGTAGCCTGTTCTCCAAGTGAGCAATTTAACCGATTTGAAAAGTTGAAATCTTTAATCTCTAAGAAAGAACTTTCAGAACTTGCAAGACATAAAGAACCAGTTATCAGGGCTTATGCTTCCACAGAGTTAGTAAAGAATGACAAAGAAGTAATTCAATTGTTTTGTTTTGAAATTAACAAAAATGAAACGGTAGAAACCCAGGATGGTTGTCTTGGTGGGTATGATGAAATATCCTGGATTATTTACAATGCTTATAAGTGGAAAGTAGCTTTAAAACCGATTACTAAAGCAGATACTATTGACGATGTCCGTAATGTAAAAATATCCGATGCTTTAGCAAAAGATAGGACTTTTCAAAAATTAGACAGTATTATTCTGCATTCTGACAAAGATTTGTACTACATGTTTTACCATGTTATTCTTAAAAATGTAGAGATTGATGAGTATTTACTTCCAAGAATAAAAGAATTAGCTTTGAAACATAATAATTCTTTCGCATTCGATTGTATTGCAGATAAATATCCTGCAGAAGTTAAAGATTATTTTGAAAATGATTTTCTTAGGGCTGATTTTAACAGCCCAAATAAAGTGATCTACCTGGACAGATTTGTAGAATACTTATTAGAATCGAATAATGAAAATTATAAAAATTTGGTGGTTAAAAAACTGAAAAAGCACAATTATTGGAAGAAGCATCTTAATACCATTGAACAGAAATTGGAGAAATATCATGTGGTATTGTAATCAATGAGCTTTCAATTCTTCCATCAGCCTACTTTCAACATGTATCATCCAACATTTAAAAACTATCTTTGCAAAAATTTAAAAATATGAGTGATGTAGTAATTTGCCCAAAATGTAATTCAGAGTTTACATATCAACAGGATGATTTGATGGTTTGTTCTCAGTGCTTTTACGAATGGAATCCTAAAGAAAACGTGGCAGAAAACGACAATTCAGGAAAAATTCTTGATGCCAACGGAAATGAGTTGCAAGACGGAGATTCTGTGGTAGTTGTAAAAGATTTGCCGGTAAAAGGTGCTCCGAAACCAGTGAAAGCAGGAACTAAGGTGAAAAATATTCGACTAAGACCAGAAAGCGACCATAATATCGATTGTAAAATTGATGGTTTTGGCTCAATGGCATTGAAATCTGAATTTGTGAAAAAGGCTTAAGAATATTGTCTTTGTATAATATATAATGCGTTCAAATTTGGACGCATTTTTAGCATAAAAAAAGGAAAAGATTGGACAGTGTAAACTTCCAAGACCTCATTGCAGGAGAAAATGCTAATTTCAGTCTCAATGGCGGAAGAAAATTGACCAAAAGTTTCCCTATATTTTATTAGAACAAAGTTATAAAAATGATTGATAATCAGTAAGATATTTAATTGAAATTTATCCACATACTAACATTGAGCATATGAATGAAATTTTTATCTTTACTCCGAAAATGTAATTTTTATATCTCCTTCCATCTTTTTTTCTGTGTGAACAACGATTTCTTTATTTTTTGATTTGATTTTGTTCCAGTAATGATTTCCGGCAAACCTGCTTTCTATAACTTCTGCATCAAAACCAGTATTTGTAATTTTTATCTGATGTGGGTAGTAGGCGAAATTTGAAATTCCAAAATTATTCATTTCAGATTCAGAAAAAATATTGACTTCTCCGAAAAGTTTAGCTACATATATATTGTAAGGATTTTTATAAGTTTTTTCGGCATTATCGTTTTGTATCAATCTTCCGTTTTCCAGAATTACGATTTGGTCAAGCCACGGAATAATGTCCTGCAATTCGTGAGTAGAAATAATCAGAGAAATATTTTTTTCTTTTACATATCTGAAAAGTTTTTCACGCAACTCAATTTTTCGTGCAAAATCAAGATGACTGAAAGGTTCATCAAGCAAAAGTAATTTTGGAAGTACAGAAAGTGCTCTAGCAATAGCAACTCTTTGTTGTTGTCCGCCACTTAGATTTTTCGGAAGAACATTGGCGAATTCGGACAATCCAACAACATTCAGAAGTTCATTGACGGTTTCTTTTTTCTTTGCTAAATTGATATTTGAAATAAATTTCCCCACATTTTCAGCAACTGTTGCATAAGGCATTAAGTCAAAATTTTGGGCGACAAATTTCATTTCTGGCTCTCCGGGAACGAGATTTCCTTTTGGTCCCATGAGTTTTTGACCTTCAAAAATAATTTCACCTTGTTCCCAATTCAATAAACCGTAGATAAGGCTCAGTAAAGTAGATTTTCCGCAACCGCTTTCTCCGGCTAAAGCAATGATTTTTCCTTCATCCAATTTGAGGTTGAAATTTTGAAACAAAGGCTGGTCTTTGTTATGCGAAAAATATAAGTTGTTTATCTCTAATAGCATCATACAAAAATAGTGGTTTTTCCATAAGACTGGCATATTTTTAGTAATTTAGCGTAGTGTTAAAATTTTATAAAATCGCAATGTCATGAAGGCAATTCGCAAATTGCAGATGCGCTTTTTAGTTTTAAAATAAATAATACTTACAATATGAAAAGAAAACTGTTTTCCCTTGCTATTCCTGTGCTTTTCGCAGCGGTAGTGATATCGTGTCAAAAAGAAAAACCTGTAACCAGTGAAAGTAATGATACTACGACGACGAAAGACGGCAGTAAATATGTTCTTGATACTTTAAACAGTAAAGTAGAGTGGAAAGGTTACAAAGTTTTTAAATCTGAGAATACAAGTCATTTTGGAACGATTACTTTTGAAAGCGGCGATGTGACTGTGAAAGATGGCAAACTTGAAAGCGGAAAATTTGTTGCCGATATGACTTCTCTCACTTCAGAAGATTTGAAAGAAGATGCAGAAAAATTAGCAAAACTAAACGGACATTTGAAAAGCGGAGATTTCTTTGAAACTGAAAAATTCCCGACGGCTTCTTATGAAATAACAAAAGTAACTCCATCTGCAGAAGGTGACTATAATACAATTCTTGATGGAAATTTAACGATCAAAGGAATTACAAAACCAACTCAATTCAAAGCAAATGTATCTGTAAACGAAGGATTGGTAAGCATTGCAACAGAACCAAAAGATATTATGAGAGAAGAATTTGGGGTAAAATTCCAAAGTCCTGCAGAAAACGGGGTGATCAAAGATGAGGTGACGCTACAGATCAACATAAAAGCTTTAGAAAAGAAATAATTTAAATGAATTCCTACGAAGGCACTTACGATTTTGGATATTCTTTGGCGCCATTTCTGATTTGTGGGTTATTGGTTTTGATAATTTATTTCCTCATTCGTTTTATAAGAAAAATAAAAAAGTGATTTTTTAAAAAAAATATTACAATCTGTCTGAAAAGGCAGATTTTTTTTATGATAATTTCAAAACTTTTTTAATTGGAAAACCTTATTTTTGCAGATACATTTTTGAAAGGGTTAATATAATGACAGAAAAGATAGAAGAATTACTGATCGAAGTAAACGGCTTCAACGCAACATCCAAAGATGAAATTGAAAATTTCCGAATCAAATTTAATGGTAAAAAAGGAGTTTTAAATGATTTTTATGAAACATTAAAAACAGTTCCCAACGATCAGAAAAAAGATTTCGGACAAAAAATCAATACTTTGAAGCAGGCTGTTGCGGCCAAACTGGAAGACTTGAAAAGTGCTTCCGAATCTTCTGTTATTCTTGAAAAAGAAGATCTTACAAGACCTGCTTTTCCATTGGATCTGGGTTCAAGACATCCGATTAACCTGGTGAAAAACAGAATTATCGAGATTTTTAAATCAATCGGTTTTGCTGTTGCAGACGGACCGGAGATTGAGGATGACTGGCATAATTTTACCGCATTGAATTTACCGGAATATCATCCGGCGAGAGATATGCAGGATACTTTTTTCATCGAGCAGAATCCGGATATTCTTTTGAGAACGCATACTTCTTCGGTACAGATCCGATATATGGAGGAAAATCAACCGCCAATAAGAATCTTGTCTCCGGGAAGAGTTTTCAGAAACGAAGCGGTTTCTTCTCGTTCACACTGTATTTTCCATCAGATTGAAGGTTTATATATTGATGAGAAGGTGAGTTTTGCAGATTTGAAGCAGACGATTCAGTTTTTTACCACAGAACTTTTCGGGAAGTCAAAAATCAGAATGAGACCTTCATATTTTCCTTTTACAGAGCCAAGTGCGGAGATTGATGTGTATTGGGGACTAAACTCAGAAACAGATTACAGAATCACAAAAGGAACAGGTTGGTTGGAAATCATGGGTTGCGGAATGGTAGATCCTGCAGTTTTGAAAAATGTAAATATCGATTCTGAAAAATATTCAGGTTATGCTTTCGGAATGGGTATTGAAAGAATTACGATGCTTCTTTACCAAATGAGCGATATCAGGATGTTCTTTGAAAATGATAAAAGAACGCTAGAACAATTTAAGACATTATAATCAATTTATAATTAAATAAATAGAATTCCTGTAAAATGATTTTTTACAGGAATTTTTTATTACTTTTATATGAATTATTTACACAAAGAATGTTTAAAAAGGGGTTGAATTTTAAGTTGAGAAAAATTGTACTTTATTCTCTTATTTCATGTATTCTGTTGATACAAGTAACCATAGCCGCATTTTTCTATAACGAATTTGTCAACAGGAAAAACTTAACTTTCATTGAAAACCAACTAAAGGAAGTTCGCCAACTAGAAAATTTAACAGATGATTCGAGAAAAGAACTTGTAAATGCACAAGGTTTTTTCCAACAATATGTGGTTACGAATGATAATGGTCATTTAAAATCTTACTTTAATTCTGTCGACAGACTCACAAAAAAATTAGACAGCATCAATCATTTCAGATATCAGAGTCCGAAACTGAGAAATATTTTCACCTCTCTGAAAAAAGATACTTTAGAAATCAAAAATTTAAAATTTCTTGTTGATTCAACCTCTCAATTATCAACAAATTCAAATCTTAAAATCCGTGATGAACTGCCTAAGCTTAAAAGGTTTGATTATGACTTTAACTTAGATAAATTTGAAGTACAGAAAAAAACTTACACCGATACCGTAAAAAAGAAAGGATTATTCGGACGTTTGGGAGATGCAATATCAGGAAAAGAAAATGTACGTAAAGATAGTGTGGTTGTTACTGTAAAGAACGGCGTAACACCGATGGCAACAAGAATGAAAACTGAGCTGGACAGTGTGATGAATCTGGTCAACAATCATTATTCTAAAGAAGTCAAAAAGATACAATATAATATTATCAGAAAGCAGGATGAAGGCAAATCTAACAATCTTTACACAACCTTCAATCATCTTTTGGTTTACAGTAATGAATTGATGGGTGTTTATGAATTTGCTGTTAAAAATTCTAAATCTGATCTTGAAAAAGAATACGCAGATCAAAATTCGGAAAGTAATAAAATCAGAAAATATCTTATTTTAGGATTAATGATTTTAATGTTTATTGTTTCTGTATTGATCATGTACTTTACGAGAATAGCATTTATTTATGAAAGAAAACTGAATGCCGCAAACAGACAAATTAAAGAAAATCTTAACTTCAAAAACAGAATTTTGGGAATGTTGAGTCATGAATTGAGATCACCATTAAAAATCATCGGAATTTTCATTAACAGAATTAACAAAAAAACTACCGACGACAGTATCAAAGAATATCTAAAATCAATAAGTTTTACAAATAATACTTTGCTGATGCAGGCAAATCAGATTCTTGAATACACGAAAAATCAGCATGTTGAAAATAAATTGATTCCTGCTGTTTTTAATCTTAGTAACGAAATTGATTCGATATTAAATTCTATTGAGCCCTATATTCAAACGAGAAACAATAAATTTATCATTCATAAAACTATCAATCCTGATCTTGTTGTATATTCTGACTGCACAAAAATCAACCAGCTTTTTATGAATATTCTCGGAAATGCCAATAAATTTACCGAAAACGGCGAAATTACAGTGAGAACTTCCGCAGAACCTATTGACGAAAATACAGTTGCATTGGTTACCCAGATTACAGATTCCGGAGTAGGAATTTCTAAATCTGATTTAGAAAAAATATTTGAACCTTATTATCAGGGAATTATTTCTGATGAGGTTGAAAATCTGGGTGCAGGTCTTGGTTTGAGCTTATGTAAAGAGCTTGTTGAATTATACTCGGGTAATATTTCGGTTGACAGCGAGTTAAATGAAGGAACTACAGTTTCTTTTTCTCTAAATTTAAAGATCAATAAATGAATCATCCAGACAATACTTCATTAAATTTTCTTCTTGCAGATGATCACAGTCTGATAAGACAGGGAATCGCTTTTCTGTTGGAAGATTTATCTTTGGAGCACGTAGTTTTTCATGCTTCCAATCTGCAGCAGACACTGGAAGTCATAAAAATAAATCCTATTCATATTGCAATCATTGATGCTCATTTTCCCGACGGAAACAGTCTGACTGTTTTGCCTGAAATAAAAAAAATACGTTCGGAAACCAAAATTCTGATTTTTACTGGAATTGATGAAAGTACCCATTCGCTTAAATTTATCAACGCCGGAGCAAATGGTTTTTTAAGTAAGCTAAGCGAGGAGGAAGAAATAAAAAGAGCGATTCTCAAAATGAAAAACGATGGGGAATATCTTTCTTCCGCAACGCAGGCATTACTGATGAATTCTTTCAGAGACAGAAAACTGATCAATCCTTTGTATGGTCTTACAGAAAGAGAATTGCAGATTGCAGAACTCTATACAAAAGGAAATGGAAATCTTGAAATTGCGAACCTTCTCGATCTTAAACAAAATACCGTAAGCACGATCAAAAAGCGTATTTTCGAAAAATTAAAAGTTGAAAATATTGTCGAACTGATTGAATTGGTCAAAAACCATCAATAATATTTCACTCTCATTTTTAATTAATTCTAAAGATTTTTAAATCTAAACTTCTCACCTCGTCAAATTTGTAGATAAATATCTACAAACGATGCGACATTTATCTATTTGATTTTTAAGAATCATATAGTGATATGTTGGTATTTTTGTTTCAAGATAAATGTCACAAATGATCTTTTAAAAACAGAGATGCTTGAAAAAGATTTATTACATTGAAATTGAGAATTTGATTTGGGGAGGTAGAAACACAAATGAGAAAAAAAGCCAAAGTAGTGTTTTTGCAGAGTTGATAAGACTCTGTAAAACTTACTTAAACTCGAAATGAAATTCGTCAAGATTCTAAAAAAACACAATTGTTGTAATCCTTAGTATAGTCGCAGAGCTTGATGCTCTGTGACAGATACAGGAAAATTCAGGAAACTGAATTTTATTGAAAGGTTAATAATTGTCAAATAATAAACTTAACTATAATTAACCTTAATATTTTAAGAGCGATCTCTGCAAAGAAATCGCTCTTATTATTTTCATTCATTGCAATCTCTAGCTATGCATTTCCAGACACTATTTGCATATAGTTTTACACAGTTTGCTGCAATATCATAAATAATCATTCCTTCTTTCGGATCTGTAATTAATGTTGAATTTTGAACGCGAGTAATTACAAATCCTTTTGTATTTGATTCCAATGCTATAAATCCGTTTGGAATACTTTCCGGCCATGATGATAATTTTACAGAATGTGTTGAAATTCCAAATTTTGTTGGATTTGAAGAAATACCTGTGGTTCCGGGTTTTGTACAGTATTTATAAATAGTTAAGATAATATTTGCTGTATTACTTATCAATCCTGCTGTATCGTAAATTGTATAACCTGTAACAGGAATATTACCCACAAAACCGGTTACCGGAGTAAAAGTTAATACGCCCGATGAATTCAAACTCCATGTTCCGGTTCCTGAAATTGTAAAGCCTTTAACATTTCCACTAACTGTTACGATTGATGTCGCTCCAGAAGGTGGGATAAGATTTATAGAAGAAGGAACTACCGATCCGCTGTTTGGATCAACATCATTTGTAGTGAGATTGATGGTAATTGCAGTATTTTTTTCGCCACCTTGAATATCGTTATTCGCGGTCGGAGGTTGATTGATTCCGAAATTCTGATTTTGAATAGCAACATCATTTAAAGTTACATTAATAAGATTATCCGTGTTGTTGTCTGTTGCACCAACAATGGTAAATCCCGAAGGAGTTTCGAGCTCTATTTGATAACTTCCCGGAAAAACATTTGGGAATATGTAAACTCCATTTGAACCTGTCGTAACAGTATTTATTAAAACGTTTGCAGAATTATATAATCGTACAGTAGCACCGGAATAGCCGTTTCCATCGGGAGTTCCTGCATTATTATCATTAAATACAGATCCAGAAATAGATTGCACAACTCCCATCGATGATTTATTATATGCAGTAAAAGCAATATCACTCACTCCGGAAAATTTCTGAATAAAATATTTTACTGAAGTAGCATTGGCAGAGGTAATTCCAAAATCACTCCAGTCAAAAGCCATCATTCTCAAAGGTCTTAATCCATAAAGTCCCGATTGGTAAGTTGGTGTAGGATTTGCCGGACTGTAGAATTTATATCTGCCATTTGCAACAGAAGGAATTGATGTCGAAAAGTTGATACTGACAGGATTTCCTACTAAAACATTAGACGCATTTGTAAAATTATAAATATCATTTACATCACCAACCTGACCGACTTGTGTGAAAATAATATCAGGAATTCCATCGCCGATAGAAGTTGGGTTGATGTCAGAAATCTGATATTGTATTTGGCTTGATGCAGGAAAATTGAAAATTGCCGTTCCGATATCTAAACCCTGAGTTCCGTCTGTTATGTATGACAGAAGATTATTTGTTACAGGAACCGGAGTAATATTTCCGTCACCGCCTCCGTAGTTGCTTGCAACACCAATGTAAGTATTTCCATTAGGTGTTGGTGAAGAAGATGCAGGAAATGCCTGAAAAATTAGAGGTACAAAACCAACAGAATTTGTAGTCAATCTCGCATCATTTACACCTGTAGAATATGTATTTCCATTCCACGAGAACGCCAGAAGATTGTGACTTGTAGTAGGAGCAACGGAATTATTTACCTGAGAATCCCAATAAGTGTTGAAATCTGTATAAATTCTTGTAACTGCCTGTCCGAAAATGAAATTTGAAGTAAATATTAAAATTCCGGCAAGACAATTCCTGATCGAATATATTGTAATCACCATCTAAGTTTGTGTTTTAGTGTTATGATATTTTATGCTAAGAATAACATAACAAATATAGTAATTTGAATAGGTAGGGAATAGTTTTATAGGCTAAAATATAATGCAGCGCATAAAATATTTCATGAATGGAAACAAAATTATTAACAATAGAAAATGCCGATAATGAAATTATCGACATTAGTATTTTTTTTAGGTAATGATTATTTAATAAATTTTAAAGGATATTTTACGTTTTTAAAATCATCAATACTCGCTTTCAAAGAACCTACAGCCAATTCAGCTTTTAGTAATAAAGGAATATGATTCGCGTCATTCGAAACCCACATCGTCACGCCTTCTTTTTCTTTAAAAACTCTTCCGCTTTTTACTGACGGGATTATTTTTAAGGCATTGATTGTCCCAAATTTTGTCTTTAAATTTTCAGTTCCCACCACTTTTAATTGAAACGGAAACATCTCATCATCAATCCATACATTCATATTGAAAACTGTTCCGGTCTTCAGTTCAGCAGGAGTTTTACTTCTTAAAAAATAGAAACATGAAAGCATATCCTGAACTCCTTTTGCAGATTTTATAGTTTTAGAACCATTGGCAGGATTTTTTTTATCTGTTAAAACTAAAGTATTATTATCGTGATTGAAAACTGTTTGCAAATGTTGTGAATAGCTTCCTTCTTTTACATTTCTTACATAAAAACTTGGAAGTTCTGTCTGCATATTAATGTAGCTTTCATATAAATCTTCTACTTTAAAAAAAGCCTTTACAGCTCCGCTTGTTGAGCCGGTACCTTTTACATACAAATGCGGAACGCCTTTATAGTTTGTCTTTTTTGCCGTAAGATTGGCTGATCCTGCAGTCAGAAATCCGTAGTGAATTCGCAGTGTTAAAGATTCTCCATCATTGATATTCGTTATCTGGCTATGACCTAGAAAGAAAACAAATATTGCCGTTATATAAAATAATTTCTTCATAATTTAAATTTTACAAAAACACTGCCAAATAAAACACTGCTTTTATACGTACGAGATTTGATAAATCTCAGTTTTTTATTTAAGTTCAATTAAATATGCTTCGCATTAAAATTAGTAAATTTGCAGCTACATACAATTAAATTATCTATATATTATGATAACGACAGACATATTGATTATTGGAGCGGGACCAACGGGACTTTTTGCTGTATTTGAAGCAGGTTTGCTTAAAATGAAATGCCATATTATCGATGCGCTTCCGCAACCTGGAGGGCAATTGGCAGAGTTGTATCCTAAAAAACCAATTTTTGATATTCCTGGTTATCCGTCTGTAAACGCAGGGGAATTGGTAGATAATTTAATGGAACAGATCAAGCAGTTTCAGCCTGGTTTCACTTTAGGCGAAACAGCAGTTTCTTATAAAAAAGTTGATGAAGAATGGTTTGAAGTTGTTACGAATAAAGGAACCGTTCACAGATGTAAAGCGATCGCAATTGCAGGAGGATTGGGAACTTTTGAGCCTAGAAAACCTACAATGGACAATGTTGCTGATTATGAAGAGAAAGGTCTTGAATATTTTGTAAAAGAACCTGAACATTTCAGAAATAAAAAAGTGGTGATCGCAGGTGGTGGAGATTCTGCATTAGACTGGAGTGTTTTCTTGTCAAATGTTGCAAGTGAAGTGACTTTGATCCACAGAAGAAACGAATTCCGTGGAGCCTTGGATTCTGTAGAAAAAGTTCAGGATTTAAAAAATCAGGGTAAAATTAAACTGATTACTCCTGCCGAAGTTACTGCAATAAAAGGTGACGGAAAAGTAGAAGCAATCACCGTTGTCAGAGACGGAGAAGAACCTGTCGATATCGAAACCGATTATTTCATTCCATTATTCGGACTGACTCCTAAGTTGGGAGAGATTGCTCAGTGGGGATTGAATATTGAGAAAAATGCAATCGTTGTGAATAATGCTTTAGATTACCAAACCAATATTGAAGGAATCTACGCAATAGGCGATATCAACACGTATCCTGGAAAATTGAAGTTGATTCTTTGTGGTTTCCATGAGGCGACTTTGATGTGTCAGAGTGTTTATAACAGACTAAACCCGGGTAAAAAATTCGTTTTAAAATATACAACAGTGAGTGGAGTAGATGGTTTTGACGGTAGCCGTAAAGAAGCTAAGAAAGCAGTTGTGAAAAAGATAGATTAATTTGGTTTCGGGTTTTGTTTGATGGTTTTTAGTTAATACATTTCTCAAAACCAACAACGATCAACCATAAACTTACAACATTTATTAAAATGAGTGATATAAATATAAGAATCACAGACAGAGAAGGATTGACTCACGATATCGTAGCTCCTACAGATATGTCGATGAATTTGATGGAAATCATCCGTTCATACGAATTGGCGGAAGAGGGAACTATCGGAGTTTGCGGCGGAATGGCAATGTGTGCTTCTTGTCAGGTTTACGTCATAAAAGATCCGGGACTTGAGCCGATGGGTGACGAAGAAGATGCCATGCTTGGTGAAGCTTTCCATGTAGAGCCAAACAGCAGATTGGGTTGTCAGCTTCATATTGCAGATGCAATGGAAGATCTTGAAGTGGAGATTGCTCCTTATCCTTAAACAGATTTTGATTGTCTAAATATATATATAACACCCTTGAAATCAAATTTCAGGGGTGTTTTGTTTATTCTAATAAAGAATAGAAAATTTGATTTTGAATAATATTTAAAAATTCATTATCTGTATTATTTTTAGCAAGCGGTTTACCATTTTTGTCTAAAACTGAAATGTCTAATCTTATAAAATTAAATTTATAATTAAGATCTTTAATGAAAGCCGAATAAATTGCATCGTCGTCTTCATTTTCGATTTTAGAGATCATACAAACATTTTTAAAAGCATTTTTGACTTTGTCTTTTCCGAATTTAAGAATTAACGTTTTTACTTTTAAAGAATCTCTTTTAATGCAGTTGCCACCATAACTACAACCATCTATTAACTCTAATATTTTTAAAGATTCGTCAAAGTTTTCATTAATATTTAAGATTTGTGCTTCAATGAGTGCTATCTCCGAATTTGCACTTGACCAAGCATTGCCACAAAATCCATAATTTGTATCTTTTGCCTTGTCAAGTAAAATTTTCGCTTTTTTTATACTGTTTTTATTGATCTGCTTTTGTGCTTTCTTTAAAAATAAATAACCCTCGTTGTAAGAATATTTATAATTTTTTTGGCTAAAAATAATAGTTGGGATGATAAGATATAAGAATAGAATATATTTAAATTTCATAATTAAAAGATTTTTAAAATTTTATAATACTAAACCTCCTCCTTAGAAATCCATTTCCCAATCGTCGGAGCCTGATAATTTCTCATTTTTTCTAAAAGCTCATCAATAGTATCACTCACCAAAAGCATTTCCTGATTGATCTGTTTCAAAAATCCTTTATCCACCATCGTCTGAACCAATTTAATCAAATCATCATAAAATCCGTCAATATTCAAAACGGCAATTGGTTTTTTATGAAGTCCGAGTTGTGCCCAAGTAATCATTTCGAAAAACTCTTCCAAAGTTCCGTAACCTCCGGGAAGTGCAATGACGCCGTCGCAGAGGTCGTTCATTTTGGTTTTTCTTTCGTGCATGGTTTCTACCAAAATCAACTCCGTAAGATCTTTGTGTGCAATTTCTTTTAACTGTAAAAAATGAGGAAGAACGCCGATCGCTTTTCCGCCTTCAGATAAAACTCCGTCGGCAACAGCACCCATCAATCCTACATTGGCACCGCCGTAAATAAGTTTGATATTTTGTTTTGCCAAAGTTTTTCCGAGCAAAGTTGCCTGTTCCTTATATAAATTGTCCGAACCGAAACTCGATCCGCAGAATACGGTGATGCTTTTCATTTTAATTACAAATATCTATTAAATTAAATTTGTCATTCCATAGAATCAAATCCGTATGTATAATACAGTTGAGATTCCTGCGGAATGACAAATAGTATATTTTAGTTTTAAAAAAATTTTATTTCAAAGGAATATTCGCTAAAATATCCTTCGTAAAACTCCAGAATTTCTCCGTTGAAGGAATATTTGCCTTTTCATCCGGAGAGTGAGCTCCACGAATAGTCGGTCCAAAACTTACCATTTCCATATCGGGATAATTGGCACCGATGATTCCACATTCTAAACCAGCGTGACAAGCTACAACATGAGGTTTTTCTGCAAATTTTTCGGTGTATATTTTTTCCATTAACTGTACGATTTCAGAATCTGGTTTTGGTTTCCAGCCAGGATAAGACCCACTGAATTCTACATTCATTCCTGCTAATTCTGATACAGATTTCAATTGTTCAGCAACAGAATCTTTTGACGAATCCACCGATGATCTTGAAAGGTTTAAAATTTTCAAGCTGCCTTCTTTTAATTCAACTCTTGCAACATTATTTGATGATTCTACAAGATTTTCTACATCTGGACTCATTCTGTAAACGCCGTTGTGAAGAGATTTTAAAACCAAAATGATTTTCTTTGAATTTTCTTCAGAAACCGCTTTGTCAGAACTTGTAGAATTTTCAATATTGATCTGAAGACCTGTTTCAATTGAAGCAAACTCTTCTAAGATTTGTTTTTTCAGGCCATTAGACAATTCTTCAATGAATTCACCGGCATTTCTTACAGAAATCAGAGCTACAGCTTCTCTAGGAATGGCATTTCTCAAACTTCCCCCTTCAATAGAGATCAACTGTAAGTTTTCTTTTTCCAAACCTTTATAAAGAAGTCTTCCCAAGATAATATTGGCATTTCCGAAACCTTTGTGGATATCCATTCCTGAATGTCCTCCCTGTAAACCTTTGACTTCAACCCTTACGATTTGTCCAGTAGGAGCTTCCGTACCATAAGTCTGACTGATTGTTACGTCAATTCCACCTGCACAACCGATGTCGATTTCGTCATCTTCTTCTGTGTCAAGATTTAGAAGAATTTGTCCGGTCAGTTGTCCCGGTTTTAAACCTAAAGCTCCGGTCATTCCCGTTTCTTCATCGATGGTGAATAAAGCTTCCAAATCAGGATGCGGAATATCTGAACTTTCAAGAATAGACATGATGGTTGCTACACCCAAACCGTTGTCTGCGCCCAAAGTTGTGCCTTTTGCTTTTACCCAATCGCCATCAACTTCCATTTGAATTCCCTGTGTTTCAAAATCAAAATTGATATCGTTATTCTTTTGGCAAACCATATCCAGATGCGACTGCATTACGATTGATTTACGGTTTTCCATTCCTGCTGTGGCAGGTTTTTTAATAATTACATTTCCTACTTCATCAACTGTGGTTTCCAAACCTAAATTTTCACCAAATTCTTTGATGAAAGCGATTACTTTTTCTTCTTTTTTTGACGGTCTCGGAACAGCATTCAATTTGGAGAAATTCTTCCAAATAATCTGCGGTTCTATGTTTGATAGTTCCATAAAATTTATTTTTATCAAAATTACGAAATCGCTATGATTTAGAAACGAAAATACCAACTAAAACTCGGCGATTGCACATGACAAATAAAAAAATAAAAAATACATATGAAATTAAAAATGCTCCTGAAATTCAGGAGCAGTATTTTTGCTTATTGCTTATTGCTTATTGCTTATTGCTTATTGCTTATTGCTTTAGCATCCGCACTCACCATAAATTGGCATTGTTGTAATGCTTCCGTCTGGTTTTGTAATGGTCAAAGTACCTTCGAAGAGCAAAACTTCTTCGGTTTTTATCTTTTTACCTCTCACGGAAATTTTATAGTTCTCATTTTCAATTTCTTTAGTCAATTCCTCATCAACTTCCATGTCGCTTGAAGATAAAAGATTCATTGCGATTCTTTTTCCGTCGAGCTTCATGTAAGCAGTTTTCCCCGCATCATCGGCGTAAATGTATTTTTCGTTTTCAAAATCTTCTTTGTTCTTCGCAAAGTAGCAAGAACATTCTTTGATTTCTTTCGGGAAAGGAAATATATCCACCAAAATATTGGCAGGTTTAGCATCTGTTTTCGCAGAATCCTGAACGATATTTACAGAATCTTTCGGTTTTGAATCTGAAACGGTTTCTTTTTCCTTCTTGCAGGCAACCAATAAAAATGCTGAAAAGAAAATGATAAGATATTTCATCTGTTGAAATTTATTTGAAATTATAATGCTTTTAGTTTTAAGCTAAATCTAATAACTATTTATCCTCTTGCTCTCTCAAGGAGAACCATCATTAATAATGATAAAACCACCAAACTTTCGTCTTCATCATCAATGTCAATCAATCTATCTAGCTGAAATCTTCTTCCAAACATTGACGGCATCTTTTTTAGCTTAAAATATTCTTTTCCATCAATCCCTTTTACTGTATAAGACGGGTTCAGGAAATATCCGGTAAACATCCCGATAATTGGGATTTCTCCTACCATTCCGTCGAAAAATTTTACCCATGCGTTATCTTCGCTTAGCGTAAATTTAGCTTTGTCGTTTTCGTCTAAAATATCGTAAGTAGATTTCCAGATAGAACGCATTCCCTTTCTTGCCAATCTCCCGAAATTTTTTCCGATCGCATCTTTGATAGAGTAAGACGCATTAAAATCAATCCACTGATTTGCCTGAATTCTGAAAAGTTCTTTGGTTTTGCTCTCGTCATTGAAAACGATAACGTCTTCTTTCAGCTTAAACATTTTCTGGCGTACATAAGCTACATAGTTTCCGTTTCTGTCTGTAATGTTGAAATCGCTTGCCAAAGTGGTGATTTTGAATTTAAAATCCAGCGGATAATTGAGGTTGTTAAGAATCATTTTAGTTTATTTTTTTCTGTTTAATATTTTGATGATCAAAGATAATGGTTTTAAATAATTTAAAGATTAAAACATTTAATAATTGAATTTTTATAATAAGAATGTCATGTTTCTGCACATTTCAATCCTAGAATTCTCAACTAGAATTCTTATTTTTGTTCTATGGATTATCCAAGTAAAGTATTGGCAAAAGCGGTTGAGGAAATTTCCGGGCTTCCCGGAATTGGCAGAAAAACGGCTTTGCGTTTAGCGCTTCATTTACTTAAACAACCCAATTCCAGAGCGACAAGTTTGGGAACTTCTATCATCAATTTGGTGAATGAAATAAAATACTGCAAAGAATGTCACAACTTTTCCGATTTTGATATTTGCGAAATCTGCAGCAACGAAAAACGTAGTGACGAATTGATCTGCATCGTCGAAGATGTGCGTGACGTTATCGCTATTGAAAATACAGGAAAATACAGAGGAAAATATTTGATTTTGGGAGGAAAAATTTCTCCGATGGAAGGAGTAGGACCTCATCAATTGAATATTCCAAGTATTGAAAAGAAATTACAGCAAGGTTTGGCAAAAGAATTTATTTTTGCTTTGAGCGCTACAATGGAAGGCGATACAACGGCTTATTATATTTACAAAAAATTCAAAAACTCAGGGATTCAATTTTCAAGTATTGCAAGAGGGATTTCCGTTGGTGATGAATTGGAGTATGCTGATGAAATTTCTTTGGGAAGATCGATCACCAACCGACTTCCTTATAACGAAAAGGATTAAAATGACTAAAAAACTTTCAATCATCATCGTTAATTATAATGTGACTCAGCTTCTGAGAAACTGTCTTCTTTCTATTCAAAAATATGCTGAAGAAATTGATTATGAAGTGATTGTCATTGATAATAAATCTACTGACAGTTCGTGGGGCGATCTCATTCCTGAATTCCCAAACGTGAAATTTATAGCTTCCGAAAAAAATAAAGGTTTTGCAGTCGCCAATAATAAAGCAATCGAGACTGCAGAAGGAGAATATCTTTTGATTTTAAATCCGGATACCGAACTTGAAGGTTTTTATTTAAATGAAATTTTAAATTTTGCTGATTCTAAAAATAATTTTGGATGTCTTGGCGTAAGAATGCACGATACAAAAGGAAATTTTCTTCCAGAGAGCAAACGTTCGGTTCCGGATATGTTCAATTCTTTTGAAAAGCTTTTTACTAATTTTAAAAAGAAGAATTTAAAATCATATTATCGAAATGATGTCGGCGAATTTGAAATTGCAGAAGTAGAAGTCATTACAGGAGCATTTTTTCTTGTTAGAAAAGAGTTGTATCAAAAAGTAGGCGGACTTGATGAAAAGTATTTCATGTATGGTGAAGACATCGATTTGTGTTATACTTTATTAAAAAATGGCTTTCAGAATTATTATTATGGAAAAGCGTCAATCCTTCATCATAAAGGTGAAAGCACGATAAAAGATGAAGTTTATCTTGAAAGGTTTTACGGTGCGATGCAGATTTTTATAGATAAATATTATCGTGAAAGCAAACCTTTGCAATATTCATTTTTGAAAGCAGGTTTAAAATTACGACACAAAATAGAGCTCATTAAACTCAAATAAAAAAGCAACTCAATTAATGAGTTGCTTTTGTTTTATCTTGAAAAAATAATTTCTTATTTAGTAGCCGGAACACTTACCGGAGCTGTAGTTTTAGAAGCTGGAGCTGTTTGCTTAGCAGGAGCTTCAGTTTTTGGCATTGGTGGAATTCCCGGTGCAGCTTGTTTAGGTTTCCCTGTAACAACTACGCTGATTAAGATAAGAACGATGATTGTCGCTCCTAAAGTCCATGTAGACTTCTCCATAAAGTCGTTGGTTCTCTGTACTCCAAACTGTGCAGATGATGCACCTCCGAATGTACTTGAAAGGCCGCCACCTTTAGGGTTTTGAGCCATAACAACGATTACCAATAAAATGCTGGCAATCATAATAAGAACCATCAATAGTGTAAATATAGTATCCATTAATTCTAATATCTTTTTGAATGGGCAAATTTAATGTTTTTTTACAGAACCGCAAAATAAAGATTTCACTAAAAACAAAAAGCGGCAACAATTGTCACCGCTTTATTATGATCTGTTATTTTCTTATTTGAAATCAGTGTCTTTTGCCTGATTTACTTCGTAAGATTTTACATTCATTGTCATGTCCATACCCATCTGATTTACAGTGATTGTGTAAGGCATTTTTACACCTGCAACATCTTTGTAATTAGAATATACGGTAGGAACTGTCATTTCCTGACCTTGAGCTTTTACAGTTTCAGTTTCTCCGGTTTTAAGACCTGTTTTTACGCTGTAATAATAAGTTTTGTCGGTAGTTTTGATTGCATAAGAATCTTCTCCGCCAATTTTCTCAATCCCTGCTAATTTGTAATCAGCAGATTTAGCAAAACCTAATTCTTCGAAAAGTTCAGTATTTTTCAGGTTGTCAGCGATTTCTTCTTTAGTCATCTGAACTTTCTGTCCTTGTTGCTCAGAATATCCTGTTTTACCGTCAAACATTTGTTTCTGAAGAGTCATTGCTCCCATTGATACAACCTGAAGTTCTTTTCCACCTTGAGCTTTCGTAGTTTTAAAATCAATCGTTTGACCTTGCATAGACATTGAAGCTGTCATTGTGTAAGAAGAAACTTTTGCTAAGTTTGCTTTTCCACCGATTGCTGTAATATATTTATCTACAATAGAAGCAACAGTTACGCTTGCATCAACTTTCTGAGTAGTTGGTTTTGCAACCGGATTTGCGTTTGTATCATAGTATTTTACTGGATAACCCAATTTTTCTAAACCTTCAGAAATATCAGAAGCTTTACCAGCGATGAAAATTCTGCTCTGGTTGGGTAAAACAGTAGATTTTACAGCATTTGAAACATCTGCAGCAGTTACTTTATCGATTGATTTTAAATAATTGGTATAAAAGTCAGCTGGAAGATCATTCACTTTCTGGCTAACCGCGAATCTTGCGATCGTTGCAGGCTGCTCCAGTGACATGATGAAGCTACCTTTCAATTTAGCTTTTGCATTTGCCAATTCGTCAGGTTTCACGGTAGAGATTCCGTTGATTTCGTTCATGAATTCTTTTACCGCTTTATCAGTAACTTCATTTCTTACGCTTGCTTCTGCTGAAAAGTCAGGAGAATATTTGCTTGCGTTCATGCTTGAATAAGCACCATAAGTAAATCCGTTTTTCTCACGAAGATTCATGAAAAGTCTCGCTTCACCACCACCACCTAAGATGTAGTTAGCGATTGTAGCCGGGAAATAATTAGGATCTTTTACTTTTAAAGTATTGATGTTCCCTACAGAAACTACAGATTGTACTGCAGAAGGTACGTCAACAACGTTGATTTCAGTTTTAGCAACATTAGCAGCTGGTTCTAGAGGTGCAAAAGTTGTATTGGCTTTTTTCCAGTTGCTGAAAGCTTTTTCAACCAAAGGTTTTACCTTGTCAAATTTCACATCACCTACGATTACCAAATAAGCATTATCGGGAGCATAGTATTTTTTGTAAATATTCTGAACGTCAGCTAACTGAATTTTGTTGACAGATTCTACCGTTTCAAATTCTCCTCTTGAAGTGTTTTTTCCGTACATTAAAGCATTAGAAACTCTTGAAGCGATTGATGAAGCGTTTTTTTCTTCACTTTTTATGCCTTCAATAGCTCTGTCTTTTGATTTCTGAATTTCGTCAGCTGAAAATTTAGGATTGATAATCGCATCTGCCATTAAACCTAAAACTTCAGGGAAATATTTTGAAAGTGAGTTAGAAGAAGCTCCTCCTGTACTAAAACCTAAGTTTGCTCCTAAAAAATCGATCTTTTTGTTGAATTCGTCTTTGCTTAAAGTTGTTGTTCCGTTACCAAGCTGATCTGCCATGATTTCGCTTACTCCTACAACATCACCTTCATAATAAGGCTGTCTGTCCATAGAAAGGCTCATGTTTACTCTTGGTAATTTGTTGTTTTCAACGACCATCACGGTTAAACCGTTTTTAAGCTGAAAAGTTTTTGGCTGGGCAATGTTGATCGCAGGAGTTGGTCCCGGTTTCGGCATTGCATTAAGGTCAATTTTTTGTGCAGAAAGCATTCCTGTGAATAAAAATGCTACTGCTATATATGTTAATTGCTTTTTCATTTGTAAAAATTTAATTTGAATAATCCTTTATTTAAATTGATCATTTTATTATAATTGATAGAAGACGAATAATAAGTCTCTTATCTAATATCTTGAATCTATTTAGTGATTATTTTTTTTCAGGAACGTAATTAATGATTACTCTTTGGTTAGGATTAAGATACTTTTTTGCAGCATTCTGCAGATCTTGCTTAGTGATCGATCTGTAGATGTCGATTTCTTTATTGATCAAATTGGTATCTCCCATCAATACGTGGTTCGTTGCCAACGATGCAGCAATTCCTTGAATGCTTGAGTTAGCATTTACAAACTGGTTCTCAAACTGATTCTGAAGTTTTTGGTAATCTTCCTGAGAAATCAATGTTGTCTGAAGTTTTTTGATTTCAGCATCGATATCTGCTTGTAAAGTCTGCTTCGTTGTAGCTCCCATCGGAATTGCAAAGAATGCGAAAATACCGTAATCTTCAAGACCTTGGTTGAAAGCTTGTACCTGAAGCGCTTTTTTCTCCTGATCAACCAGTTTTTTGTATAAAACTGAAGATTTTCCGCTGCTTAGGTAAGAAGAAAGCATATCAAGAATATAAGCATCTTTTTCTTTGTTAGCCGGAGTTCTGTAAGCGAAAACATAAGCCGGAAGCTGAATGTTCGGATCAGTTGCTGTTACTTCTTTTTCAGTAGTGATAGGAGCGTCTTTCGGGAAGTTTTTAGGATAAATAGTTCCTTTAGGAATTCCACCGTAGTATTCCATAATCCATTTTTTGGTTTGTTCAGGTTTGATGTCTCCTGCTACAACCAAAGTTGCGTTATTCGGAACGTAATATTTTTTATAAAAAGCTTTAAACTCTTCTAATTTTGCACCATTCAGATCTTCCATAGAACCGATTGTAGGCCAGTTGTAAGGGTGATTGGTGAAAAGGTTTTTCTGTACTGTTGTGAAAAGATTTCCATAAGGTTGGTTATCCATTCTCAATCTTTTTTCTTCTTTTACAACCTCTCTTTGTGTATCTACACCGATTTGGTTGATTTCTGCATGACGTAGTCTTTCAGCTTCCATCCAAAGCCCCAACTGCTCGTTGTTTGACGGGAAAGTTTCGTAATAATACGTTCTGTCGTTTGTAGTGTTTGCATTGTTTTGTCCTCCGTTTGAAGAAACGATTTTAAACCATTCTCCTCTTTTGATATTCGGAGTTCCTTCGAATAAAAGGTGCTCAAAAAAGTGAGCGAAACCAGTTCTTCCAATAACCTCGTCTTTTGCTCCGACGTGATACATTACCCCTGTTGTAACTACCGGTGCAGAATTATCCTGATGAAGAATTACGTGTAAACCGTTTGGTAAATCATACTCTTCGAATTTGATTTGTTGTGCATTCAGCATTACTCCAAAAAAAGCAGCTGCCGCAGCACTAAGAAGTCGTTTTTTCATAAATAGAAATTGTTTTGTCAATGAGTGCCAAAAATACATGAATTGTTACAAATTTTTATTAAAATTTTGTAGTTTTAAAAGTTGAATTGTGATTTGACTACAATCATATAAATTTCAGCAGTAAAAAATTAATTTTGAAGCTCATAAAAGCTCTCCCGCATGAAAAGTTTTTTAAAACAGAATGTGTCGCCGGAATCATTGATTACACTCTTTAGCCAGGCTCCGGTTGCAATGTGTTTGTTGATTGGTGATGATCTCATTATTGAAAGTGCCAACTCTCAGATATTAGAATTGTGGGGACGAGATTCTTCAGTGGTTGGCAAACCTTTATTTCAGGTTCTTCCCGAAATCAAATCTCAGGGTTTCGTAGAAATTTTTGATAATGTATATTACAAAGGAGAAATTTTCAAAGGAAATAAGCTTCCCATTTTTTTAGAGAAATTTGGCAATTTAGAAGAGCATTTTTTTGATTTTATTTATTCTCCTGTTTATAATGATGAGCGTAAAATCATCGGTGTAAGTGTTGTGGCAACTGAAGTTACTGATCAGGTGATTTCTGAAAGGAAACTGATTGAGAGCGAGTACAAGTTTGAAGATTTAATAAAAAATTCAGATTATTCTACAGCAATTTATCGTTCGGAAGATCTTCATATAGAACTTGCGAATGATCTGATGCTCAAAACCTGGGGAAAAGATTCTTCAGTAATAGGAAAAAAACTTGAAGATGCTTTACCTGAACTCGAAGGACAGCCTTTTGTCGGAATTTTAAAGGATATATTTAAGACAGGAAAAACTTACACAGCAACAGAAGATAAAGTAGATCTCATCGTGGATGGAATTTTGCAGACCTATTATTTCAACTTTTCATACAAACCCTTAAAGAATCAGTCCGGTGAAGTTTATGCCATACATAACATGGCGGTTAATGTTACGGATTTAGTCAAAGCAAGAAAAGAAATTCAGCAGAGAGAAGAAAAATTCAGAGATCTGGCTGATTCAATGCCGCAATTTGTCTGGACGTGTAATCGCAAAGGGAAATTGACTTACATGAATGACAGTTGGTACAGATATACTGGTTTTGACAGGGAAGAAGATCCTTCAGAAGGTGTCAGAAGAGTTATTCACCCCAAAGTTTATGAGAAAGTTCTGGTTGTTTGGGAAGAAAGCTTAAGAACAGGGAATCCTTTTGAAATGGAATATCAATTTTTAGATCCAAAAAATCCTGATGTTTACAGATGGTTTCTAGGAAGAGCTGTTCCTACGTTTGATGGAGACGGAAACATTAAACAATGGATTGGAACTTTTACTGATATTGATGATTTCAAACAACTGCAGACCCAAAAAGATAACTTCCTCGGAATTGCAAGTCACGAATTGAAAACTCCTTTGACAAGTTTAAAAATTTACACTCAATTTATAGAGAAAAATCTTGTAAGACAGAGTGATCTTAAAAACGCAAAGGTTGCAAGAAAGATGGATGATCAGATAGATTTATTGACAAATCTGATCAGCGATCTTCTTGATGTGACAAAAATTCAAAACGGAAAAATTCAGCTTAATGAATCTGAATTTGATTTTGATCAACTTGCCGAAGAGATTGTTGCAGAACAGCAAATGACAGCTAGACATAGAATTATCCTTCGTCCCACAGAAGTAGGGAAGGTGTTTGCAGACAGACACCGTATTTCGCAGGTGATGAGCAATTTGATAAGTAATGCCGTAAAATATTCTCCCGATGCAGATGAAGTGATCGTTTCGACTCAATTGATAGGTAATAACGTTAAATTTTGTGTCAAGGATTTTGGAATTGGTATTCCTAAAGATAAACAGAACAAGATTTTTGAGCAATATTACAGAGTAAGCGGTTCGAAAGAGCATACAATTTCGGGACTTGGTTTAGGACTTTATATATCTTCTGAAATCATCAAACGTACAGGAGGACGGATTTATGTGTCATCAAATGAAGAAAAAGGGTCTGATTTTTGCTTCGAAATCCCCAAAAGTAAAAACGTACAACAAAATGCCTAACGCGACAAAAGTTTTAGTGGTAGATGACAGTCCTGCAATCGTTGACTCGATAGAAATGATGCTTGATTTTGAAGGATTTGAGATTGAAAAGTTTTATAAAGGTTCAGATATGCTGAAGACTTTGAATGCAGACTCAAAACCCAACGTGATTTTAATGGATATGTGGCTTTCCGGTGAAGATGGAAGAGATATCTGTAAAGAAATCAAAGCTGATGAGAATTTAAAAGATATTCCTGTTTTGATTATGTCTGCAAGCCGAGGTTTAGAGCAATCAGCTTTGGATGCGGGAGCAGATGCTTTTATTGCAAAACCTTTCGACTTAGGTGATATGGTAGACAGACTGAAAACTTATGCTAAATAAAAGATATTTTTAAAATAAACAATCAATCAGCAGAAGTTTTTGCTGATTTTTTTTGTCTAAATTTTCCACTAAATTGTTCTGAAATTCTAAATCTGAACATTTCAATTCATAATTTGAATTCTCCTTATAATACACTAATTTTGTGTTCCCAAATTTTTTTGCTGTATGGATTATCTGAAAGGACTCAACGAATCACAATATGAAGCCGTTACCACTTTACAAGGACCATTGATGGTTCTTGCTGGAGCCGGTTCCGGAAAAACGCGTGTACTCACAATGCGTATTGCGCATCTGATTACCAATGGGGTTGATCCGTTTAATATTCTGGCTTTGACGTTTACCAACAAAGCGGCAAAGGAAATGAAGGAACGTATTGCAAAAGTTGTGGGACAAAGCAATGCGAGAAGTCTTTGGATGGGAACTTTTCACTCTGTTTTTGCAAGAATTCTGAGAAGTGAAGCGCATTATTTGGGGTATCCTTCCAACTTTACGATTTATGATCAGCAAGATGCTCTGAATGTAATCAGAAAAGTGTTGAAAGACATGAATATCGATGCTGATTTATATAAACCTAAAAAAGTTCAGGCAAGAATTTCCAATTATAAAAATAATCTGATTACTGTAAAAGCATATTACAACAATCCTGAATTGATAGAAGCTGATGAAAAAGCCAATATGAAATTCATTGGAAAAATTTATGAAAAATATGTAGAAGCCTGTTATAAGAACGGCTCGATGGATTTTGATGATTTATTATTGAAAACGAACGAACTATTAACGAGATTTCCGGAAGTTTTAGCAAAATATCAGGACAGATTCAGATATATTCTGGTAGATGAGTACCAAGATACAAACCACTCTCAATATTTGATTGTGAAAGCTTTAGCTTCAAAATTTGAAAATATATGTGTGGTAGGAGACGATGCACAGTCGATTTACTCATTCCGTGGTGCAAATATTTATAATATTTTAAATTTCAAAAAAGATTATCCGGACGCAGTCACGGTTTCTCTGGAACAGAATTACCGTTCTACGCAAAACATTGTGAATGCAGCGAATGTTGTGATTTCCAAAAACTTACAGCAATTCAAGAAGAATGTATTCAGTGAAAACGAAGAAGGTGAAAAAATCAAGGTGTACCGTTCGCTTTCTGATGCCGATGAAGCTAATTTTGTAGCCGGAAATATTTGGGAACTGAGCAACAGAGAACAAAAAAAATTCAGTGATTTTGCAATTTTATACCGTACCAATTCTCAGACGAGAGCTTTTGAAGACTCTTTGAGAAGAAAAAATATTCCATATAAAGTGTATGGAGGATTATCTTTCTACCAAAGAAAAGAAGTAAAAGATCTGATCGGATATCTTCGTCTTTTGGTCAATGAAAATGATTCTGAAGCCTTGATGAGAATTATCAATTATCCGACAAGGGGAATTGGTGAAACGACTCAAAATAAATTGATTGTTTTTGCGGATTCGCAGAATATTCCGGTGTCAAAAGTTTTAGACAATTTGGGAATGTATGCTCCACAATTAAAATTCAACAATGGAGTTTTAACCAAGCTGAGCGACTTTTGGTCAATGATCAAAGCGTTTCAGGTTTTGCTTAAAACAGAAACGGCTTACAGCGTTGCAATGGAAGTTGCAAAACGGAGTGGTTTAATTAAATTTTTGAAGGACGATCAGACTCCTGAAGGAATTTCCCGTGTAGAAAACGTTCAGGAATTGATGAACTCAATGCAGGGTTTTATCGAAGAACAGCAGCAAATTGAAGACGGAGATCCAAGTTTGCCGAATTTCCTTGAAAACATCGCACTTTCTGCCGATACTCAGAGAAAGGATGATAATGAAGATATGGTTTCTCTAATGACGATTCACCTTTCAAAAGGTTTGGAGTTTCCTGTCGTTCATTTGGTTGGTTTGGAGGAAAACCTTTTTCCTAGTTTTATGAGTTCGGCAACCCGAGAAGATTTGGAAGAAGAAAGACGTTTGTTCTATGTTGCTTTAACAAGAGCTGAAAAGCAGGCATTTTTCTCTTATGCAGTTTCCCGTTTTCAATGGGGAAAAATTACCGATGCAGAACCATCAAGATTTTTGAGTGAAGTTGATGAACAATATATTGAGTTTTTAAATCCGGCGATTGAGAAGAGATTTATTAATAATTCGGGTATCACTTCCAATATTTTTGATGAGCATCCGTCTGAATTGAAAGGCTTTAAAAAGATCGAAAAGAAAACAATATCTAAAGCTGAAAGCGATAAACCTATTGCTGAACCTAGAAAACTGAAACCTGTAAGTACTGCGAAAATTATTAATCCAAGTGGTGCTTCTTCGCAGGATATTGAAGTAGGAGATAAAGTGAGACACGACCGTTTCGGAATTGGTGAAGTAAAATTCTTAGATGGAACCGATCCGCAGAATATCAAAGCGAAAGTAGTTTTCTTGCATGAAGGAGAGAAGAATTTGATTTTGAAGTATGCGAAACTGACGAAGATTTAAAAACGAAATTTTTATAAATTATTAAACAGACTTTCTTAGAAGGTCTGTTTTTTTTATAAATTCATATCTTTAAAATCCAAAAAAATTAAAATGAAAAAACTTCTCATATGTCTCTTCATCACAATAAGTTCAAATTTGCTTTTTTCTCAGGAATATCAAACAACTTCCAACATTCATTACTACGACGAAAAAACCAATCAATCTGATGTTTACATCAATGAAAGATGTGTTTTGGATATTTATGTTCCAAAAAATGTAAAGAATTTCCCGACTGTTATTTGGTTTCATGGTGGTGGATTGACTGGTGGACAAAAAGATATTCCTGAAGAATTAAAAAATAAAGGAGTTGCTGTGATTGGCGTAAACTATAGATTGTCACCAAAAGTAAAAGCTCCGAAATATATTGAAGATGCTGCAGCTGCAACAGCATGGGTTTTTAATAATATCAAAAAATATGGCGGAAGTGAAGAGTTAATTTTTATTACCGGACATTCTGCGGGAGGATATCTTGCAATTATGGTTGGTTTGGATAAATCTTATTTAAACAAATTTAAAATTGACGCCAATAAATTAGCCGGAATAATTCCATTTAGCGGACAAATGATTTCGCATTTCACCACAAGAAAAGAAAAAGGGATTGATGAATTGGATGCAAGAATTGACGAAATGGCACCACTTCACTTTATTCGTGCCGATGCACCGCCTTTGCTTCTAATTACGGGTGATAGAGAGAAGGAATTGCTCGGAAGATATGAAGAAAATGCTTATATGTGGAGAATGATGAAGCTGAAAGGTCATAAAGAAACTACATTATACGAACTCGATGGCTTCGATCACGGCGGAATGGCGCATCCTGCTTTTCCATTGCTTTTAAATGAGATTAAAAGGGTTGAGAAACTTAAGAAAAATTGAATTTTTAAAATTTAAATAAGCTAAAAAATAAAACAGACGCAAAATTTTTTGCGTCTGTTTCTATATCATTTTAATTAAATTATCTTTCTACTAATTCTTTTACCGTTTCACCATAAAAATCGGTGTGTGAAGTTTTGACCTGCAACAATTGATACCATTTTCTAAAAGCTCCTACAAATACAATCAACATTAAAACCATTGCTACAACAGCCAAACTTGCCAGCAAATATTGTCCTTTTGGAATATAAATATCTGTAACCTGAATATAACCTGCCCAAAAAGTAATAATCGCCATGAAAACTCCCGGAATCGCCGAACAAAGCGCATATTTTCCACGGTTAAGACGAATGAGCATCGTGGTACATACAATTAAACCACAAGCTGCGAGTAATTGATTACTGATTCCAAATAGTGGCCAAATGCTGCTCACATTTCCTGTGAAAACTAAATATCCCCAAGCAAAAGTGAAAAGCAAACTGCTGATAATAATTCCCGGAATCCAGTTTTTATCATTGAATTTCGGAATCACCGAACCAAGCATTTCCTGTAGGAAAAATCTTCCCACTCTAGTTCCTGCATCAATCGCAGTCAGAATAAATACAGCCTCAAACATAATTGCGAAGTTGTACCAATAAGCCGTCAACTGATCCATATAAGGGATTTTGTTGAAAATATGAGCCATTCCTACAGCCAATGAAACGGCACCGCCGGTTCTTCCGTGAAGATCGATTCCTATTTTTTCTGAGTAATAATTAATGTCAACTCCGTGAAGTGAAGGATGAGCGGCTAAAAACGCATCATAAGTATCTTTCGGTGTGTTGATTGCAAAATAATCTCCCGGCATTAATGTACACGCTGCAATCAAAGCCATCAAAGCAACAAAACCTTCAACAAGCATTGCGCCGTATCCTACGAAAAGAATTTCTCTTTCTTTATTCAGCATTTTTGGTGTTGTTCCAGTCGCAATCACTGCATGAAAACCAGAAATCGCCCCACAAGCAATCACAATAAAGATAAATGGTAAAACAGGACCGCCAATTACCGGACCACCACCATTAATAAACTCCGTCAAAGCAGGCATTTGAACAGTCGGGTGAATAAATATCACACCAATTGCCAACATGATAATCGTTCCTATTTTAAGATAAGTTGACAAATAATCTCTTGGAACCAAAAGCAGCCAAACCGGCAGAACAGAGGCCAAAAACCCATATAAAGGAATGGCAATTGAAATCGTGGTAAGATCCCATGAGAACATATTATTCATCGTTTCGTTCTGCATAAGGTTGTGTCCGCCGATAATTCCTGCAATCAAAAGAACACCTCCGAGAATACTCGCAAACGTCACCGAATTTTTTCTGTAACGCATGATCAATCCCATGATAATGGCAATCGGCATTGTAATCACAACAGTAAACAGAGACCAAGATGCTTCATGCATTGCATTGATACAGGCGAGTGAAAGTCCGGCAAGAGTTAAGATCAGAATAAATAAAATAGCAAAACCCGCAACTGTTCCCGTGGTTTTTCCGATTTCTTTAGATGCGATTGTGGCTAAACTTTGCCCTTTGTGTCTTACTGATGCAAAAAGCACCACCATATCATGAACTCCACCTCCCAAAACACAGCCAATTAAAATCCAGATTGCGCCGGGAAGATAACCGAATTGTGCTGCCAAAACTGGACCGACTAATGGTCCTGCTGCAGCAATTGCCGCAAAGTGATGTCCAAAAAGTACATTTTTATTAGTTGGAACGTAATCTTTTCCGTCTGCAAACTCCAAAGCTGGAGTTGTGTTTTTGTCGTTCAGACGAAGAACTTTATTCGCAAGAAAAATTCCGTAAAACCTGTAAGCGATTGCAAATATTAGTAGTGAAGTGAATACTAATGTCAATGCGTTAATTCCATTTAGAAATTCCATATTATTTTTATTTTATATGAATAAATAATTGATCTTTTAAAGTTATTCTTTGATAATAATTTAAGATTTGACCAAGATACTTATTTTAGATATAAACTTTTATAATATGTATATCAATTTAGCAAAGTTGTTGTTTTGGAATGTTATATTTTACTTAATGGATTGAAAGTTAAATACTTATTTTTGTGCTTCTTTATGAAACTATAATGTTGATTCTAAGGTTTTTTAAAATCTATTTAGTATGTGAAATGATGAAGTTCACCATTTGATCATTTAATTCATTTTGATACGTTTTTTCAGTAGTTTTAAAACCGTGATCACCTTTATCCACAACGATTAATGAATTTTCAGTATTTGCTTTTTCCAGTATTTTTACCAATCTTTTAGAATGTCTGATTGGTGCAACTTTATCTTTGTTTCCGTGTAAAATTAAAGTAGGAACGGTATCTTGAGTATAATTTAAAGGAGAAATTGTTTTACAGAATTCTATAACTTTCTTTCTGTCGGTTTTAATATCGTAACCAGTCATTCCTTTTGCGATTTTTGTTCTGATATCAATAATTTTTTTTGAGATTAAACCTACAATAAACAGTAAAGGTTTTGGCGCTCTCGTATGAAGTAGCCTATTAATATCTGTCGGACCGAAATTATCGACTACATAATTTACCTTCCCGGAATATTTCGAAAGTTCCTGATCTCCTACGAATTCATTATCGGGAGTATAAGCAGAAAGCAATGAAAGATGTGCACCTGCAGAAACTCCCCAAAATCCAATATTTTCTGAATCAAAACCATATTTTTCAGCATTTTTTCTCACCCATCTTACTGCATCTTTTGAATCTTCAATCGGCCCGGGAAAATGCACATCTTCACTTACCAAACGATAATTGACGCTTAAAACTGCAAAGTTTTTTTCGGTAAGTTTTAGAATGGTCTGTTCTATATAGTTATCCGGAGCAATTACTTTATCGCCGAGAGCCCAAGCTCCGCCATGCAAAAAAATGACAACCGGTACTTTTTTGTCAGTAGAATTTTTTGGTTTATAAATGTCCAAAAGAAGATCTTTACCTGTACCGTCTTTTTTATATTTGATATTTTCTGTAACAGAAGTTTTTTCCTGAAGAAGATTGCTTTTAGCAGTTTGCGCAAATGTAGTTGCTGTAAAAAAGAAAATAAAAAACAGGTTTAGAAAAAACCTGTAGATATTCGTATGTGTTGATGATAAATTCATAAAGTAAATTTAGTGAGGTGTGTTATTTTACTAACTCCTCAAAAAGTTTACCAAAAGTCTTTTCCAGATCTCTAGATTTTCCGGGATGAGGTCTTGAAGTCTGTACAACAGCACTTCTTACAGCAGTCAACCAACGAAAACGGTCAGGAATTTCCAATTGTGCAATCGGTCCGCCATCTTTTGCACCGGTTGCAATTTTTTGAAAACTTTCCAGATTTTGGATAATGTCATCGTAATCAAGTTTACTTCGCATGAACTTGAATTTATCAGGACAAAGGTAATAGTCTACCTTGATGAATTTTTCCTTCTTAGAAAACATCACCAATCCGATATTGAAAAACTCTTCTCTTTCAACCTTCGGAACCAAGCGTATTACGGCGTATTCGTATATTTTATCCTCTTGCATTTTTGGCTTCGTTTACAAAGATTTGGGAATTTTCTAATCGTGTTTTCAAAAACTGAAAATACACTTCTCTTATTTCTTCAGGACTTTCATCGGCATCATTCCAATGCAGCCAGTCTTCAGGAATCAAATTGACAATTTCCTTGAAAATATTTTCATTTAAAACTTCATGAGCAAATTGATCAGCTTCATCCAACATCTTTGCCTGTGGAAGTAAAACGTGATCTTTTACATATTTAAAAGGTGTTTTTGCTGCAGTATCAAAATTCTGCCACGAATGATGGAAGTAAAATGATGCGCCATTGTCAATGATCCACAATTCTTTATGCCACATCAAAAGATTGGTGTTTTTAAAAGTACGGTCGATATTGGTGATAAAAGCATCAAGCCAGACAATTTTTGAAGCCAAAAGCGGATCTACTTTTATGCTTGAATCAAATGCGATAGCTTCTGATAAATAATGCAAACCCAGATTTAAACCCTCAGAAAACTTAAGCAGATCCTGAATTTCTTCATCTGCTTCGGTTCTTCCAAAATCGACATCGAGATTGGCAAAAACCAATTCAGGAATTTTTAAACCTAAAGCTTCTGTGATCTTCCCTCCCAAAAGTTCAGAAATCAGCATTTTAACACCGTGACCTGCACCACGAAATTTCAAAACATACTTAAAATCATCATTAGCTTCCGCCAAAGCAGGCAATGAACCGCCTTCCCGTAATGGAAGGATATAGCGTATTACTGTGACTGTTCGTAAATCCAACATTACGCAAAAATAAGATTTTACTTTGTGTTTAGCCGTATTTTTAATATTTTTAGGTGAAAAATCAAAATGGGTTAATTATAAAGCACGAGGTCTTTTTTAGAATATCTTTATCTATGAAGTTTGCCATTCCGGAGGGATCTCTACAATGCTTTTTTAAAATATGATTTAGACTCCTCCGGAAAGACAAACATGCTGTGAATTTAATAATTAACCTAAAAATAAAAAATATGGATATCACAAAAAACCTCAACATACAACTCTCAAATCCTGACACAAAAGATTTTCTTGCCGATGCATTTTATCCTGAAATAGATAGCAAATTACCTTTAGTGATTTTCGTTCACGGCTATAAAGGTTACAAAGATTGGGGCGCATGGAATTTAATGGCAGAAAAATTTGCAGAAGCAGGTTTTTTCTTTGTTAAGTTTAATTTTTCGCATAATGGAACTACAATTATAAGTCCCACTGAATTTGATGATTTGGAGGCTTTTGGAAATAATAATTATTCTAAAGAACTTTCTGATCTTGATTTTGTCATAAATCATTTTACTAAAAACACGAAAGTTGATGACCAGAAAATCATTTTGATCGGTCATAGTAGAGGAGGAGGAATTTCTATCGTTAAAACCTGTGAAGATGAAAGAATCAATGCTCTGATTACTTTAGCAAGTGTAGATACTTTAGAAAGATTTCCGAAAGATGAAGGCCTCGAAAATTGGAAAAATAAAGGTGTTTATTATGTTGAAAATGCCAGAACAAAACAGCAAATGCCACATTATTATCAGTTTTATCAAGATTTTAAAGATAATGAACATCGTTTTGATGTTGAGCGTTCCATGGAAATGGCAAAAGCTCACGTTCTGATTATTCATGGAACAGATGATGAAGGTGTGAGTATGAAAAATGCTGAACATCTTCATATTTTACATCCCAATTCAGAGTTATTTTTAATCGAAAACGGAAATCACGTTTTCGGTGCAAAAGAACCATGGACAGAAGGAACTTTGCCGGAAGATTTGAATACAGTCGTTGAAAAATGTATTGAGTTTATTAATGATAAAATTGTGAATGAATAAATTAAAATATTTTATTTTTCAATCATTCGGGAAAAATATTTGTAATCTGACTTGAGTTTCAATTATTTTTAATAATTTAGTCAATACGATAAACAAATACCAAAACAAATTTATTATGAAGAAATTAAACTTAAAAAATGCTCAAAAATTAAGCAGAGAAGCACAAAAAAACATTTCAGGTGGAGATAAAGTTTTAATATGTGCAAGTGGCTGTTATAGTAATTATTTGAGCGATGGATCAGGCAGATGTATCGTACCTCCGTGCGCTGCACCTAATTTTGGAACAGAAAGTCAGAATGCTAATGGTCGTTGGCAGTGCTGTTACTAAAATGTTTTATTAAAAAGTAAAAAAGGAGTGAAAATATTCACTCCTTTTAATATCTTAAAATTATCTACTTAAAATTTTCCAGGCTTCATCAATCTTACTTTCCAACAATAGTTTTTGGGCGCTTTGGTGAATATTCTCATCCTCATGACAATTTTCTGAAGGTAAAACTTCCACATTTGCCAACATTCCCAAATCATTTCCTGTGAAGACTTTGCTGTATTTTATAGCATCAGGAAGAAGATCAAAACCAATTCCTTTTGTAACCAAAGGTTTTGGAACTTCAAAAAGATTATTCTCGTTGTTTCTCGAATACCAGTTTCCGCCAAGACGTGCAACCATATCCAATTTTGCCTGATCTAAATTTCCTTCTTCATTCAGATATTCTTCTCTGATGTGAATTTTTTTAATCTCACAAATCACTAAATTTCCAGCTCCGCCCTGATCTCCTAAAGATTTTATTTCTAAAACTTTGCATTCAAAATTAACGGGACATTCTTCGATTAATTTAGGCTTAATCATATCAGCATCTTTCATCGTCAATCCGGATTTGATAAATTCATTTACATCATCTCCATATTCAGTTGAAGCCAAAGAAATCTGCTGTACAATCGGAAAATTTACCGTTCCAATGGCAACTTCCGGAACTTCCAAAACGTTCTCTAAAGTGTGTTTTGTTGTATTGTCGCGAACTCTTCTCGATGGTGAAAAAATCAAAATCGGAGGAACGGTACTGAACATATTAAAGAAGCTGAACGGTGATAAATTACTTTTTCCGTCTTTGTCAATTGTAGACGCTAATGCAATCGGTCGTGGTGAAACGGCTGTTTGCATGATGGTTTGCAGTTGAACGGGAGTTATTTCTGATGGAATTACTGTTTTCATAATTTTTAATTTTACCACAAAAGTCACAAAAGTTTTAAGAGTTGTAATTGATAATTTTTAAAGCTCAAAAAAGTTTAAACTTTTTTGTATGATGTGCTAATTTGGAATTGATTTCTTTTACATCACAAATCATAACAGCATTTCATAGTATTTGTTGACAAATGTTTCCTGGCCTTGATGATATAGATTCTTTACATTAAAATTGACTAAGATACCTTTGGGTTTTTGTAGTAGATTAATATAATTTAAAACCTGAGCTCTATGGATTTCATTCAATGAAGAGACAGATTTTATTTCGAGCACAATTTGGTCTTCAATCAGGAAATCACAAAGGAAGTCGCAATTGATTTCTTTTTCTTTGTAGAAGACTGGTACCCGTAATTCAGATTTGAAATTAATATTTCTAAGTTTGAATTCCTCTTTTAGACACTTATGATAAGCACTTTCCAGCAAACCAGCACCCATAATTCTATGGACTTCAATGCATGCACCATTTATTTTATAGGTCAAATCTGTTAAATAGGATTGAGTGATCATTTAGTTTATTACTATTACAATTTTGGATACCGCTTTTTTGAACTTTAATTACTAAAACCTTTAAACTTTAAGAATTTAAAAAAAACTTTTGTGACTTTTGTGGTTGAAAATTTACTTAGCAGGAACAATTTTACCGGAAACCTCTCCGAAGCCAACTCTTATCCCATCTTTTTCAGCCCAGGCTTTCATGGTAACAGTATCGTTATCTTCAATGAATTTTCTTTCCTGTCCGTCGTTTAAAGTAATAGGGTTTTGACCTCTCCATGTCAGTTCAAGCATAGAACCAAAAGATTTTGGATCGCTTCCTGAAATGGTTCCGCTTGCATACATGTCTCCAACTTCAAGGTTGCAGCCATTTACTGTGTGGTGAGCTAGTTGCTGAGTCATATTCCAGTACATATGTTTGTAGTTGCTTTCAGAAATTAAGTTTTCTTCACCGTTTTCAGGTTGTATGTAAACTTGAAGATTGATGTCGTAATTTTTATCTCCTTCAAATTTTAAGTAATCTAAAACTTCAGGATCTTGCGTTGGAGAAGTAGTTTTAAAAGGTTCTAAAGCTTCGAGAGTAACAACCCAAGGAGAAATTGACGAACCGAAATTTTTAGCTAAAAATGGTCCAAGCGGAACATATTCCCAAGACTGAATATCTCTTGCAGACCAATCGTTGAAAACCACCATTCCGAAAATCGCATTTTCAGCATCTTTTGTTGATATGCTTTCTCCCATTTCCGTATTCTGATTGATAATGAAAGCCATTTCCAATTCAAAATCCAGTTGTTTGCTAGGTCCGAAAATCGGTTTTTCCACATCTGCAGGTTTTGTTTGACCTTTCGGACGATTGATATCTGTTCCTGAAACTACAATGGAAGAAGCTCTACCGTGATATCCAACCGGCAAATGTTTCCAGTTTGGCAATAATGCATTTGCGGGATCTCTGAACATTTTACCTACGTTGGTTGCATGCTCAATACTGCTATAAAAATCTGTGTAATTTGGAATGTGAACGGGCATGATCATTTTAACCAGATCCAAATCGTAAAACGCATCCTCAATAGTTTTTTCATCTTTACATAAAATAGAACCTTCCTGTAATAATTCCTGAATTCTAAGACGAACTGCATTGGTAACAGGTTTTCCTAATTCGATGAATTCATTTAAAGTATATGCTTCGAAAACATTGTCGTCTAAACCTGCGATTTCTTCAAAATATGACAAGTCGTACAAAAGCGCAAGATCTACAACCTGATCGCCGATTCTTGTACAACAGGCGATAAATTCTTTGTTAAAAACAGCAACTCCAAAAGGAATGTTGTGGATTGAAAAGTCTGAATTTGAGTTATATTCTACAAATGATTTCATAATGTGATAGTTTGATTTAGATTTAAAAATAAACCTTTTAAAAGTAATTATTTTGATTTTTTAGTGTAAGATTCTTCATCAATCCAGCGATCTCTGGAATTGATGTCGATGAGATATAAAATTTCTTTTTGTCTGGTCAAAAGAAGTGTTTTAGCAACAGGAATCGGGATTTTTTTATTCTCTAATTTATCTGCTCGCAAAGAAATGATGTTGTTTTTTCTAATGATATCTCCAGAAAAAACATTCGATGTACTTTGTCCAGTCTTTTTGTCATCAAACATTTCTACATAAGTGGCATCTTTTCCCTTGATGACGATAAAACTTCTTTCCGTATGGTCCTCAAAATCTTTGATAAGTACAAATTTTTTATTGTCAACGCTTACATTTTCAAGATGCTGATTGACTCCCAGTTTCTCCTCAAGACGATTAAGAATTTCATTGATTGTTCCGTAGTTTTGCGCTTTTAAGGCAAATCCGGCAAAAAATAATGCTAAGATGAATAATTTTCTCATAAGCTTGTGTTTATAAAAAAGTTTTGTCAAGATCTGCATCCTGACAAAACTCTATATTTGGTTTAAAAAATTAAAGATTTCCTCTTTTTTCCTGCTCTCTTTCTAAAGCTTCGAAAAGTGCTTTGAAGTTACCTGCTCCGAAACTTTGAGCACCGTGTCTTTCGATGATTTCAAAGAAAAGGGTAGGGCGGTCTTCAACAGGTTTTGTGAAGATTTGTAATAAGTAACCTTCCTCATCATGATCGATTAAAATTCCTAAATCCTGAAGTTTTTTAAGATCTTCATCGATGTGACCCACTCTTTCAGGAACCATGTTGTAATAAGCTTCTGGTGGAGCAGAAAGGAATTCAACACCGCGTTTTTTTAGTTCAGTTACGGTATGAATAATGTCTTTCGTTGCAACTGCAATATGCTGTACACCTTCACCTTCGTAGAAATCAAGATATTCTTCGACCTGAGATTTTTTCTTTCCTTCTGCAGGCTCATTGATCGGGAATTTTGCAAAACCGTTTCCGTTTGACATTACTTTAGACATCAGTGCAGAATATTCTGTGTTGATCTGCTTGTCATCAAATGATAGAATGTTTACAAATCCCATTACTTTTTCGTACCATTCAACAGTAGGGATCATTCTGTCCCAGTCTACGTTTCCTACGCAATGGTCAACATATAATAATCCAGCTTCTTCGGGTTTGTAATCGCTTTCCCATTTTTTATAACCAGGCATGAAAGGTCCTGTGTAGTTTTTTCTTTCGATAAACATATGAACGGTTTCTCCGTAAGTATAGATTCCGGACATTTTTACTTCACCGTACTCATCTGTCAAAGTTACCGGCTCCAAATAAGGTTTTCCTCCTCTTTTTGTAGTTTCTTCAAATGCAGAATATGCGTCGTCTACCCAAAGTGCCAAAATTTTCACTCCATCGCCGTGTTTTTTTACATGTTCGCTGATTGGCGAGTCAGATTTAAGACCTGTTGTCAGAATTAATCTTATTTTTCCTTGCTGAAGAACATAAGATGCACGATCTCTCACTCCGGTTTCCGGACCTGCATACGCAACCGACTGAAAACCAAAGGCTGTTTTGTAATAGTGAGCAGCCTGCTTAGCGTTTCCTACATAAAACTCAATATAATCTGTACCGTTGATCGGTAAAAAATTCTCAGCCTGAGCAATTTTTTCGGCAAATGTAAGTGTTGACATATTTTCTATTTTTACTTTTATTTAATAGGTTGCAAATTACAAAATTCTTGTAAATAATTAAAAACATTATTGTTGTGCAAACGATTCCATTATTTTTAAATAAAATTAAAGTTCGTTTAAGTATATTTAAGTTTATTGTTTTTATGGTTGATTTTTTACATTTGTACAAGAAATCCCAAGTGGTGAAAGAAAGTTGTTGAAACAAAGAAAGCCGTAATTATTACGGCTTTTATTTTTTGATATTTAATCTTCCTGCATCCGGATTGTAATTATCCCAAATTTTCCACGAATTATCAATTTTGCGAATAAAATAAATCTGAGTATTCAACTGATTGACAAAATGTTCTTCACCCGTTTCTCCTACTTTGAAGAGAAGATTCCAAAACTCCTGAGTTTCAAGTATTTTTTTATCCGGCTCATCAGTTACAATATTGATGTCAAATACTTCAAAATTTGAACGGTTGTTTTTGGTCACCAATTCGAATTTTCTTTCGCAAAGTTCTCTGCTGAACTCTGAAGCTCTTTCCAGAAAAGGTGAATTGTCAAACACTAAATCTTTAAACAGTTCAAGTTTCAGCACAGGAAAATTTTTATATAGATCAAAAACAGTCGAGCAATATTTATAGACAATATCTGTAGAGAAAACATCATCGCTGACTACTTTTCCATTGATCTCATTTTCTCTGATAAAGTGAATGTAAGAATTAAGATCTTTGAAGCCTAAAAAAATGCAGATCTTATCAAGAGTTTTTAGGAAACGGAGATCATTGTGGGTTTTATCCTGATAATCATTTTCAAAAAAACGTTGCAATGTAATATGCGAAATCGTATTGCCAAGTTCAAATCTCTTATCATATTTGAGCTCTTCAGACGATGCAAGTTCATCTTTAATAATTTCCGAAAGAATTATATAATGACTTCTTTTCCAATCCTGCACCTTTCCCAAAACCGAATCTTTTACTTTGGAATGTTTTACAACTTCATTTTTTATCGAATTATATATAGTCTTCAAGTGTGTGTTATTTAACAAAAATTTTCTGCAAAAATATTGCCATAAACTTTTGATGTTTTTAAGTTTTCTCTAATTTTATTAAATATACAGTTTTTTTTAAATTAAAAAGAATTTTAGAAGGAATTTCTTAAAGTTTAAATCTTTCATTTGCCGCTCTCTCCAGCATTTCTCTGTCATCGGGATGTGCAATACTGATTAATTCCTGAGCTCTCTGTCGAAGGTTTTTTCCGTATAAATATGCAGTACCGTATTCTGTAACTACCCAATGAATATGACCTCTCGTGGTAACAACTCCGGCTCCCTGTTTCAGAAAAGGAACGATTCTGGAAACGCCACGTTTCGTTCTTGAAGTAATCGCAATAATCGGTTTTCCGCCTTCGCTCAATGCGGCACCTCTCATAAAATCCATCTGACCGCCGATTCCGCTGTATTGTAGAGTTCCTATTGAGTCTGCGCAAACCTGTCCTGTTAAATCAATTTCTATTGCTGAATTGATCGCAACAAGCTTTTTGTTTCTCATAATATTGATCGGAAAATTCACAACACTCACGTCTTTAAAAGCAAAAACAGTATTGTCATCTACATAATCATACAATTTTTTTGTCCCGAAACAGAAACTTGTGATGGTTTTATTGTCGTTGTAGCCTTTATATTTATTGTTAATTACATCGCTTTGAATAAGATCAATTACGCCGTCGCTCAACATTTCTGTGTGTACTCCGAGATCTTTGTGATTGCTTAGACATTTTAAAACTGCATCAGGAATTGTCCCGATTCCCATTTGTAAAGTAGATTTATCCTCAATCAGCTCGGCTACATTTTTTCCGACAAGCATTTCGTCGTCGCCAACTTTTGATCCGTAATCTACGGTTGGAAGTTCTTCTTCATGCCACACCAGCTTATTGATTTTACTGATGTGAATCATTCCGTCACCATGCGTTCTCGGCATTAACGGATTGACGATTGCAACGACCAATTTTGCGGTATCGACGGCTGATCTTGCAACGTCAACCGAAGTTCCTAATGTGCAAAATCCATGTTTGTCGGGTGGCGAAACGGTGATTAAAGCAACATCAAGTGGCAAAATATTATTACGGAACAAAATAGGGATTTCACTTAAAAAAATAGGCACATAGTCACCTCCCTCAGAATTTACAGCATCTCTCACAGGACCGGAAACAAATAAAGAATTGACGAAAAAACTCTTTTTGTATTCAGGCTTGGCAATTTCTACATTTCCTTGTTGAGTTATCGAAACCATTTCTACGTTTTCCAGTCTGTGCGATTGTCTTGCCAACTCATCGATTAGATGATTTGGAGTACATGCACTTCCATGAAAAAACACACGGTTTCCACTTTTAACGGTATATACAGCTTCTTCTGCACTAATATAATTGTACATATTGAAATTTTTAGGTGAGTTTGGATTTACTTTTATATTCTAAAGATAGTTCATATTAAATCTAAATTCAATTTCTTTGGTAAAGATATTTGTCATGTTTTGTGAGAATCTTTTAAAGAAAAAAGACCAAACACAATGCATTTAGTCTTTTTTAAATATTTAAAGTTCAACAATGAAATATCAACCTATTCCTGAGAACGATCTTCCAGACTATGATCTTCACCTTCAAGCCAGGAAGTTTTATATGATGGATCTTCAACTTTTATCGCTTCTTCAGTAATTTGCAAAGGACGGAAAGGATCAACCATTACCGCATATTCTTCAGTAAATTTTTTCCCGATGCTTCTTTCCATCGCTCCGGGATGTGGTCCGTGAACAATTCCTCCCGGATGTAAAGTGAAATCCATTAAATCGATATGATTTCGACTCATAAAATCTCCTTCTGTGTAAAATAAAACTTCGTCAGAATCGATGTTGGAGTGATTATACGGTGCAGGAATTGCCATCGGATGATAATCGTACATTCTTGCACAGAACGAACACACTACAAAATTGTGCGCCTCAAAAGTCTGGTGAACCGGTGGCGGCTGGTGAATTCTCCCCGTAATCGGCTCGAAATTTTTTATATTAAATTTATAAGGATAAAAATAACCATCCCAACCTACAACATCGAATGGATGTGTTGCGTAGATGAAATCCGTAATTTGATTTTCTTTTTTTACTTTAATCAAAAATTCCCCTTTTTCGTCTTTTGGTTCTTTAAAAGTCGGAGCAATAATGTCTCTTTCACAAAATGGAGAATGTTCCAAAAGCTGTCCGAATTCGTTTCTGTAGCGCTTCGGCGTATAAATCGGAGAATGACTTTCCACTACAAAGAAAACAGTATCATCGGAATTCAGTTCAACCTGATAAATTGTTCCTCTCGGAATAATCATGTAATCACCAACAGAAAATTCAAGATCACCTACAAAAGTTTTTAAAATTCCGCTTCCGTTGTGAACATATAAAAGCTCGTCACATTCGGCATTTTTGTAAAAATAATCCATCGATTTTCTAGGTTTCGACAATCCCATTTTCAGGTCATTATTCACCATCAGAAACTTTCGGCTATCCATAAAGTCATCTTCAGGAGTGACATTCATTCCTTTAAACATTCTTGGCGTCACATTTTTACTCACCGCAATTTTCGGAGAAACGTCTTTAGGTTCGCCAATCGATTTGATTTGTGTCGGGCGATGAATATGGTACAGCAAAGAAGAAATTCCGTGAAAACCTTCCGTTCCGAAAAGTTGCTCATAGTAGAATTTATCTTCCGGAGATTTGAAAATCGTATGCCTTTTTGGTGGGATATTTCCCGATTGATGATATCTCATTTTACTTTTATATGTGGAATCTCAAATTTAATATTTTTTAACGAATTGAAATTTAAAAACAAATTTAATTTAAGTTTTGCTGTTCTAAAAATAAATGTTAGTTTTGTCTAACAATTTAATTTCATGAGGCGAATATTATTTTCTGTAGTCTTTTTATCATCTTACTGTTTCTCTCAGGAAACGGACAGTTTAGATTTAAATCAATCTAAAAAGATGGATTCTGTCAAAATTCAGAATAAAAAAGAAATCAAAACAAAAGATATTGATGATGTGGTGATTACTGGAACAATAAAGCCAATGAGTAAATCGAAAAGTCCGGTCGCTGTTGAGATTTACAGCCAAAAGTTTTTTCAGAAAAACCCGACTCCGAATGTTTTTGAGGCAATTGCAATGGTGAACGGAGTAAAGCCCCAATTGAATTGTTCGGTTTGTAACACGGGAGATATTCACATCAACGGTTTGGAAGGACCTTATACCATGATTTTAATAGACGGAATGCCGATTGTAAGTTCACTCTCAACAGTTTATGGTTTAAGCGGAATTCCAAACAGTCTGATCGACAGGATTGAAGTAGTAAAAGGTCCCGCTTCGTCTCTTTACGGTTCTGAAGCGATGGGCGGAGTAATCAATATTATTACTAAAAATGCTTTGACTGCGCCGAAATTAAGCGTTGATCTTATGACTACAAGTTGGGCAGAAAATAACTTTGATCTTTCCACAAAATTTAATTTCGGGAAAAATGTTGCTTCAATTTTAAGTCTTAATTATTTTAATTTTAATGAAAAAATAGATCAGAATAATGACAATTTCACGGATGCAGCACTTCAAAACAGAATTTCCGTTTTCAATAAATGGAATTTTCAGAGAAAAGAAAATCGATTGGCAAGTTTTGCGTTGAGGTATTTGTACGAAGACCGTTTCGGCGGTGAAATGCAGTGGAATAAATTTTATCGAGGAAGCAATGAAGTCTACGGAGAAAGTATTTACACCAATAGAGTAGAAGCTTTCGGAGTTTATCAATGGCCGATGAAAGAAAGTGTAATTACACAGTTTTCTTACAATTTTCATAATCAGAATTCATTTTATGGAAGCAATCCCTTTACTGCTACTCAAAAAGTAGCTTTTGCACAAACCTATTGGGATAAAAAACTGGGAAATCACGATTTGATTTTGGGAGCGACATTCAAAAAAACATTTTATGATGACAACACTCCAGGAACTTCGTCTTCTGATGGTTTGTTAAATGAACCTATGAAATCACCAATTTTCGGAGCATTTATCCAAGATCAATGGGAAATCAATGAAAAGCACACATTGTTGCTCGGTTATAGATTTGATTACGATAAGATTCATCATTCTGTACATTCTCCGCGTTTTGCTTGGAAGTTTTCTCCGAATCCTTACCATACTTTAAGGTTGAATTTCGGGACGGGTTTCCGTGTTGTGAATTTATTTACGGAAGATCATGCCGCTTTGACGGGTTCGCGCGAAGTGGTCATAAAATCAAATTTAAAACCTGAAAGATCTGTCAATGGAAATTTGAATTATATGTGGAAAATTCCGGTGGGTGGAAGAATGATGAATCTCGATGCTTCTGCTTTTTACACCTATTTCAGCAATAAAATTGTGGGAGATTTTGATTCTGAACCGGATAAAATCATTTATGACAATCTGCAGGGTTACGGTGTTTCAAGAGGTTTGTCGTTAAATCTTGATTATAACTTCAGTTTTCCTTTAAGTGTCAATTTTGGGGTAACTTATCTTGATGTCTATCAGAAATTTGATGGTGAAAATGAAAAAGTTCAGCAGCTTCACGCTCCGAAATGGAGTGGAACTTATAGTTTGACGTATAAATTTCCAAGTAATTTGACAATTGATTTTACCGGGCAATTTTACGGACCGATGCGATTGCCTGTTTTACCAAATGATTACCGGCCGGAATATTCTCCGTTTTATTCGTTGGCGAATATTCAGGTTTCAAAAAGTTTCAAATCCGGATTTGAAGTGTATTGTGGAATAAAAAATTTATTCAATTTCACGCCGAATGATCCTTTGATGCGACCTTTTGATCCTTTTGATAAAAATGTGAATGACCCGATCAATAATCCCAATCATTATACTTTTGATACCACTTACGGTTATGCTCCGATGCAGAGAATCAGAGGTTTTTTTGGTGTGAAATATAATTTACAGTAATTTTTGATGCGTTTTTTTGACGCAAAGCTTAATGAATGATTTCTGAGTTTTAAGTGATGCAAAGGCAAATAAATTTGCCGCGCGAAGCTGGAGCGCTAGCTTAATCAAATCAACTTGTTGATTCATCTTTGCTCTCTTGAGTTTGCAATTTCAAAATAAATCTTTGCGTTTAACAGGCTCTACTGTCAGCCATTTAGGTTTTATAATCCGATTATAAAAATTGTACAATGAAATTTTTTATATTTTTAATGCTATTAGTTTCGGAATTTTGTTTTTCACAAATGAAAACAGGCACTTTTTCCGAGCTTGAAAATTTTGAAAAACAAAATCAAAAACCAATTATTATTCATTTGTATACCGATTGGTGTTCGGTTTGTAAAATCGAATCTTTTCAACTGAAAAAAGACAAAGATTTAATTAAAATGATCAACGAAAATTTTTATCTGATCAATTTTGAAACAGAAAAAGCGAAAGAAAAAATCAATTTTCAGGGAAAGGAATTTAATTATTTACCCAATGGAAATTCGGGAATTCACGAGTTGGCTTTGGCTTTATCGAGGAATAAAAACCAGCCTGTTTATCCGTTGTGGATTATTTTAGATAAAAATCAGAATTTGGTTTACTATCATGAAGGTGAATTTAAACCTAAAAAAATGAAGGAGAAATTGGATGAAATTACGAATCTCTAACACGAATTTTGTCATTCCGTAAGAATCTAAGCAAAGTCTTTTTGCAACGTTGAGATTCCTACGGAATGACAAAGTGTGTCGGTTAATTAAAATATTTTTGCTGGATAATAAACTTTATTGACTTGAAAGAGGAAATTTTTACTTCGACAAAACCACCACAATCCCCAATATCGCTGGCAAAGCCTGAACAAAAAATATTCTTTTCGTCGCTGAAATTCCACCGTAAATTCCCGCAATCGCTACACAACTTAGAAAAAATAAAGCAACATTCGTCTGCCATTTTGGATCTTCAATCAGGAACGACCAGATCAATCCGGCTGCAAGAAAACCATTGTACAATCCCTGATTTGCAGCCAAACCTTTTGTAGGTTTAAACATTTCGGCAGGTAAAGCTTTTTTGAAAACTTCTTTTCCTTTGGTTTCCCACGCAAACATTTCCATCCAGAGAATGTAGAGGTGTTCTATTGCGACTAATGCGATGATAATTTTTGAAACGATTTCCATGATTAATGTTTTTCTCATTGTAAAACTAAAAAAATAAAGTTAAGTTTGATCACATAATTTCAAAAATGGAAACTTTCAAAGTGCATTTAGATAAATTCATTAAGATCAACGAGGAAGAATTTACTTCGATATTTTCTTTCTTTCAGGTTCTGGAAGTGAAGAAAAAAGAGAATCTGATGCAGGAAGGCGAACTTTGTAAATTCAAATATTTTGTTTTGAAAGGTTGTCTCAGAAAGTTTTTCGTCAACGAAAAAGGAGTAGAGCAAACGACAGAATTTGCCATCGAAAACTGGTGGTTGGCTGATAATTTTGCATTTGAGCAGCAGGTGAAATCGCAGTTTAATATTCAGGCGGTTGAAAATGGGACAATTGTAATCATCGATTTTCAGTCTCAGGAACGTTTACTGGAAAAACATCCGATGATGGAACGTTATTTCAGAATGGTCTATCAAAGAGCTTATGCTGCTGCCGAAAAGAGAATCCGTTATCTTTATGAGATGAACAAAGAAGAATATTATATTCACTTCAGTACGCTTTATCCCTGGTTTATTCAGAGAATTCCACAATATTTATTGGCTTCATTTTTAGGTTTCACGCCGGAATATCTGAGCGAAATCAGATCTAAATTACGTTCTTAAACCAGTTTAAGATTTTCACGGTTTTTAAAGAAGACATTTGTACTATAAATTTTTAAAGCAGACAAAATGAGTACACGTATCAAAATTTTAAACGCCAATTCAGAATCTTACAAAGCAATGATGAATTTAGAAATGACTTTACAAACAGCTTCATTAAGTAATATCCAGAAAGAACTGATCAAGACTAGAGCATCACAAATCAATGGCTGCGCTTTCTGTCTCGATATGCATACAAAAGATGCATTAAAGTATGGTGAAACAGCACAAAGACTCTTCCTCCTGAATGCATGGAAAGAAACTGATCTTTTTACTGAAGAAGAAAAAATAATTTTGGCAATGACTGAAGAAATTACAATGATCAGCCAAAAAGGACTCACTGAACAAACGTACGAAAAAGCGAGTCAGTATTTTAATGAAGAACAGATCAGAAGTATTATCATGGCCGTTATTACGATTAATATGTGGAACAGAATTGCGATCAGCACGCATCTGCAAGTTCCTAAAAATTAGAATTTTCTTAAAAAAATAGCTTTTCGAATATTGAAAAGCTATTTTTATTTAAATATTTATTGTTGGCAATTCAGCTGCAAAACATTTGCATTTAAAGGCTGTTCGATTTTTCGTTCCAGTTTTTTATCGATTAAAGTCACATAAATTTCCATCGAACCGGTACCGACGTGAAGTGATAAAATATGTCCGCCGAAAGCATTGAATTTGTCATCTGTTGCAACTCCGTGTATATGAATTGATGGACCTTTTTCATTCCACGCTATTGATCCGGTGAGACTTCCCATTTCGACTTTTTTAAAAGTTTTAGGATTGAATTTTTTTGCATTAAAATCATAAAATCCGAAAGTAACGTCTGATGCAAAACCAATTCCTGTGAAACTTGCTGAAGGAATATTTTCTGTCTTTACAAGATTTTCGATGCTTGAAACTACATCATCTCCTTCCCGAAGTACCATCAAAAATCCGGTCGGAGTTTTGGTATATCTGCAAATTTCTTTTTCCTGTGCTGGAAATAGGATCAGCATAAAAAATGTGAATAATAAAATTGAAAGTTTTTTCATTGGTAAAAATTTAATTTTAATGATGAAAAATCTGCACCAAAAGAGTTTTTTACCAAAATTTAAATAATTTCAGTTAAGTAAATCTGCGGTTTTTCCTGCAGTTTTTCATCAATTAACTTTCCGAAATCCTGAATGTAAGATTGTTGATTGTGTCCAGCCAAACCTTCTTCGCTCTTCCAGATTTCGTAGAAAGTGAAAAGATTTTTATCTTCAATTCCCTGATGAAGCGAGTATAATTCGTTGGCTTCTTCTTTTTGAGTTTTTATAACCATATTTTGGAGAACCTCTAAAACTTCTGTTCTGTGTTCTTCTTTGGCTTTGATAATTGCGGTTAAGTAAATTTTCATTAGACTAATTGGGGTTTTAATTCTTTTTCGAAAACTGTTTTCAAATGATCTCTGTAAATGGTCATGTCGCGATCAATATTTGCATTTTTTTCCACATCGTGAAAGTGAAAACTCTCCATTTTTTCTAAAGAAACGAAAGCATTCATTCTATGAAAACCGAAAAGAGGTCCGTTATCAACACTTGTTTCGTTGAAAAATTCTCCGGGAAGTGTGAAAGCGGTTTCGGGTGCATTCCAGCTTGTGGTGACCATATATTTTCTTCCGCCAAGCATTCCGCCAGTTCCATAATTGATCTGTGGATTGTCTGAAGTTCTGCCGTCGCTCATATAAATTCCTTTTGCGTGACCTGCCGTGAAAACTTCGTCAATATATTTTTTGAAACCGTTCGGCAACTGAAACCACCAAATTGGGGTGTGATAAATGATAAAATCTGCCCAGACGAACTTTTGAACTTCCTCGTTTTCATCATAGCCTTCGTTGATATTTGAGATTTTTATTTCTACATTTTCAAATTCATTTAAGACTTGTAAAGTGTTGTCTGCAATCGTCTGATTATATTTCCCTCCGGAATGTCCGAAGTTTTGTCCGCCGTTAATGATTAATACTTTTTTCATTGTTGTAATGATTGTTTAAATTTTATGATGCAAAGTTATGAGTGATTGATCTATAATAAAAATCATATAAATTATAGTTTAGTATTATAATTATGATATAAAAAATGTCAATTTTCAAAAACTTCCCACTAACTTTGTCGGAAGAAATTGGCAAACAAAATTCACTTGGCAGACAGATCAATCTAATTTGACAATTAAGTGCAAAGCTAATTCACAATTCACACTCAAATTATGGTAAATTTAGAATGGTACCGAACCTTTAAAGCGATCTATAAGACAGGAACATTGACGGGAGCGGCAGAATCTCTGTTCATCTCACAACCTGGAGTAAGTTTGCATCTAAGTTCTTTGGAAGCTTATGTAGGCTATAAATTGTTTGACAGAACAGGAAGAAAAATGATTCCAACTGAAAGAGGGAAGGTTTTATTTAATGCAGTTTCTGATCCATTGACAAGATTGGAAGATGTGGAAAAAAACTTTCAGAAGTCAACAGAAAAACATACTCCGACAATCAGTGTGGGAATGTGTTTTGAGACTTTCCAGACAACTTTGGAACAATATGTTTCTACATTGCCTTTTAATCTGATTATCAGTTTCGGCGAATATCCGGAAATGCTGGATCAATTGGATAAAGGAATTTTAGATTTAATTATCACTCCGAAAAAAGGAACTTCACCCAATATTTTACATGAAGCATTTTCTTCTGAACAGATTATTTTAGTGGGCGGAAAAAATGTTGATACAGAAAGTTTCAGAGAAACTTTAGATTCAAAAGGAATTGAACACGCTGAAGAATGGTTGAAACAGGAAAAATGGTACGGAACGACAGGCGATATGGAACACCTTTTTCAGTTCTGGATTCTAAATTTCGGTCATAAGCCAAACTTCCGTCCGAACTATATTGTTCCGAATTTAAATTCAATTATTCGATGTCTGAAAGGAGGAACCGGATTGGCCGTAATTCCTGATTTTTTATGTAAAAGTGAAATTGAAAGTGGGGAGGTAAAAATGATCTGGGAAGGTGATAAAAAACTGGAAAACACATTGTATTTTGGTTGTAGAAAAAAAACAATGTACCAACAGGAAATTGACCATATCAAAGGTTTGTTCAGGCAGATCATGGGGAAAATTAATTAGGAATTAGGAATTAGGAATTAGGAATTAGGAATTAGGAATTTTCAAATAATATTTTAAAATTAAAAACAAGCAATTATGCAGCAAAAAACATATACAGGACAGCCTGTAATTACGTTAAACAACGGAGTTGGTATTCCGGCTTTAGGTTTCGGAGTATGGCAAATGGAAGATTTGAAAGAGTGTGAAAATGCGGTCATCAAAGCAATCGAAACGGGTTACAGAATGATTGATACGGCATCGATTTACCAAAATGAAACTGCAGTTGGAAATGCAATAAAAAACAGTGGCGTAAACAGAGATGATCTGTTTATCACTTCAAAACTTTGGGTTCAGAGTCATGGTTATGAAGAGTCAAAAAGTGCTTTCCAGAGAACTCTTGACAGATTACAGCTTGATTATTTAGATATGTATCTTATTCATTGGCCTTTTGGAGATTTTCTGGGAGCCTGGAAAGCATTGGAAGAGCTTTATCACGAAGGGAAAATCAAAGCAATTGGTGTTTGTAATTTTACAGTTGAAAAATTGGAAGAATTAAAAGCAAATTCAACGGTACTTCCTGTGATTAATCAAATTGAATTGCATCCGCTATTCCAGCAAAAAGAACTTCAGGTGTATGACAGAGAAAATAATATTGTAACGCAACCATGGAGCCCGCTTGGAAACGGAAATGCAGGACTTTTAGACAATCAGGATTTAAAAAATATTGCAGAGAAATATAACAAAACTGTTGCTCAGGTAATTCTGAGATGGCATTTGCAGGAAGGCTTTTGCGTGATTCCAAAATCGGTGACACCATCAAGAATTGAAGAGAATTTCAATGTTTTTGATTTTGAATTATCAGAAGAAGAAATGAATGTTGTTCGTTCTCTGGACACCGGAAAAAGATTATTTTTTGATCCGAAAGATCCGGCTTGGGAAGAAAAAATGCTGAATTCTGTTGCGGATATTTAAACATGGAAAAAGCTTTAAAACTTACTGAAAATGAAACAATATTGTTATTGATTGAACATTTAAAACATAAAGGTTGGATTATTGAAAGTTATTGTTTAGGTCAAACGAGAGGATGTGACATTGTTGCAATAAAACATGACGAAAAATTTTGTATTGAGGTAAAAGGAGCCAGAGCAGATGATAATTCTCCAACTAAGAGAAGAGAATACTTCAACAGCGGGCAAATAAAAACGCATTTTGGTAAAGCCATTGTTAAGATTTTATCCGATAAACATTTGAACCCGAATTCTAAGTTTGCTATTGCTCATCCAAATGATGATGATATAATAAGATCAATAGGAAATTTGACTCCATACCTTCGCAATTTAGAGATTAAGCATTTTTGGGTTTCCCAAACTGAAATTATAGAAGAAAATTAATTAAAAAATTTTTAGAATGTTTTCACTAAATAGCATTAGTAAAAAACTCAACATAAAATATCCCATCATTCAGGCTCCGATGTTTGGAGTGAGCACGCCCGAAATGGTAGCATCAGCAAATAAAGCGGATTGTTTGGGATCTTTAGCTTTGGCAGATCTTTCAGCGGAAAAGTCAATTCAACTGATTCGAGAGACAAAAAAACTGACAGATAAACCTTTTGCCGCTAATATATTTGTTCACCAAATTCCGGAAATTACAGATTCTTTGAAGTTGAAATTTATTGAAACAAAACAATTTATTGAACAACTTGCCAGAGAAAATAATATTGAAGTCAGTCTTCCGAGTCTTGAAGAAATCAAATTAAATTCTTATCACGAACAAATCGATGCAATCGTTGATGAAAACTGCAAAATTCTGAGTTTTACGTTTGGAAATCTTGATGATAAAAGCATTCAAAAATTAAAACAAAACGGAGTTACAATGATCGGAACTTGCACTTCAGTTGAGGAAGCTTTAGTTCTCGAAAAATCAGGAATTGACATCATTTGTGTTCAGGGAATTGAAGCTGGAGGTCACCGGGGAAGTTTTGAGGCAGAAAATATTCCGCAGATTGGCGGTTTGTCATTACTGTCACAGGTTTATGAATCTATGCAAGTTCCGTTGATTTATGCAGGAGGAATTTATAATGCAGAAACTTTAAAAGCCTCAAAAGAATTGGGAGCACATGGTTTTCAGGTAGGAAGTATTTTGTTGGCATCCCAGGAAAGTGCTTTGCGACCGTTTGAAAAAGAATTTCTTAAAAATGCAAATGAAAAAGATATTGTTTTAACCAAAAGTTTTTCGGGACGCTACGCAAGAGGAGTTCAGAATAAATTCATAAAAACAATTGACAATTCTGAATATATTTTGCCTTATCCTTATCAGAATAAACTGACCAATGAGTTGCGAAAGATTGCAAGAGCTCTGGAAAATGCTGATTTTGTCAATATTTGGGCTGGACAATCGCTGCATAATTATAGTGAACTTTCCACAGAAGAAATTTTGAATAAGTTGATTGTAGACTGTCAATAAAAAGCAAAAATCCTTTCAAATAGAAAGGATTTTTTTGTTCTTAATCTAAAAAAAATTTTTAAGCCAATTACTTATCTCGTCAGATCCAAACCACCAAAATTGCCCGAACTCATCATCATATAAACTCCCTGAGTTTTATCTAGTAAATCCCAGTAAGCATGAAGTTCTTCTGCATTCGTGAAAACTTTTAGATTTTCATTTTTAAACATTTCTTTGATCAATTCAGGTGAAATTGGTTCCATTCTTTTAATCTTTAAAGCATCTTCAGAATAGAAAACAATGGCTTCATCCAAACCATCCATTGCGTGGTCGTATTGTTCCAAAAATACAGGATTTAAACTTGAATAAGTGTGTAATTCAAGAAAACCGTATTTTTTTTCATTTTTAAATTGCTCACAGAAAGCTTTTACCACAGCTTTGACTTTGCTTGGAGCGTGCGCGAAATCTTTATAAAGAATTCCTTTATCTTCTCTTTCTACTTTTTCAAGACGTTTTGAAGCGCCTTTAAAACTCATGATTGCGTCATAAAAATCTTCATCCATGATTCCCAAAGTGTGACAGATATGTCTTGCTCCTTCAAGATTCAACAAGTTATGCGCTCCAAAAACAGAAAGCGGAATATCTCCCATTTCGGTTTTTAAGTGAACTTTTCCGTTTACGATTTCGTATTCAGGAGTTTTGTATGGGATTTTTCTGAAATAATTTTCAGCATTTTCCACCACTTTTACGACTTCAGAATCTTCTTCATTATAAACCAAAACTCCGCCTGGAGTAATACTGGCAACAAATTTTCTGAACTGCTCAATATAATCATCAAAAGTTTTAAAAACATTGATGTGATCCCATGCAATTCCGCTCATTAAAGCGATATTCGGTTGGTACAATAAAAATTTTGAACGCAGATCGATAGGAGAGGAAAGGTATTCGTCACCTTCCAACACCATAAAATCGCTGTCTTCGGTCAGTTTTACCATACAGTCAAAACCTGCAAGCTGTGCTCCCACCATATAATCAACATCTTTCTGATGAAAATTCAGAACGTGAAGAATCATTGAGGTGATCGTCGTTTTTCCGTGAGAACCTGCGATGACAACTCTTGTTTTAGTTTTTGACTGTTCGTAGAGAAATTCAGGGTAAGAATATATTTTTAAACCTAATTCTTTTGCTTTTGCCAATTCAGGGTTGTCCTGATGAGCGTGCATTCCGAGAATTATAGCATCAATGTCTGAAGTTATTTTTTCAGGAAACCACCCCAATTCTTCGGGAAGAATTTCTTTTTTGGCAAGTCTTGATTTTGAAGGTTCAAAAATGGCATCATCTGAGCCTGAAACTTCATATCCTTTATCTTTTAACGCAATAGCAAGATTGTGCATGGCGCTTCCGCCGATAGCAATGAAATGGGTTTTCAAATTTATTGAGAGTTTTTTACGTTTTTACTGATGATTTGCTGAAAAGCATCGACAACTTGATCCCAGTTTTTCTTATACTGAGGCATGATCATACCTGCATCTGTTTTGTTGGCACTGTTTTCACCATTTTTTACGTTGATAGAGACTGCAACGCGGTCGTATACTTTTTTGTGATCTTCTGCGATATGTCTGAAGTTATTCTGGGTCAGAATCTGATTTAAATTCTGAATTTCTTCGGCAGTAAGTTTAAAATTAGTTTTTATTTTCTTTTCCTGACCTTCGAAAGAATAATGTACGTCATTACCTTTGATTAAAAGATTCTCGTAGATCGGTGCATAGCCTCCACTTTTTGAATAACTGATATCAAAATCTGAATAGACTTTCTGGCTGTTGCAAGAAACAATAATCATAATGGCAAATAATATTGCTATTAATTTTTTCATAATGACTTTAAATTTTTAAGGATTGGGTTGTTCAGATTTTTTTGCTTTTATTTCTTCGTCATACGTATGCAAAACGTTGAAATCTTCTGTCTGCTCAATGGCAGTCATGATTTTCAAGAGGATCTGCTGTGCGTTTTCTGCGTCGTAATCGATGTCTAAAGGTTTTTTAAATTCCATGGTAGGTTTTACTCCGGTAACTTTTACACGAAGTCCTTTTTTATCAAACGCTCTTCTGAACCCGTTTATTTTAATTGGAATAACAATTGGTCGCTGATTTTTAATCAATTTAGCTGTTCCTTTTCTTCCCTGAGCAAATGCTGCAGTTGTTCCTTGAGGAAAAGTGGCTACCCAACCATTATCGAGGGCTTTCATAATATTATCAATTTCACCCAAATCAACCATTCTGTTGACGTTTTTGCCTTCTGCTCTCCATGTTCTTTTTACCGTTACAGCTCCAGCAATTTTAAAAATTTTTGGAAGAATACCTTTATTCATGGTTTCTTCGGCTGCAACGTAATAAAAGTCAACTCTTGGGTTTAGAAGATAGATCGGATTTTTTATTGTATTTAAATAACCATTATTCACCGCACAAAATGCATGATACATCGCTGCAACATCGGCAAAATAAGTCTGATGATTGGATACAAAAAGTACATTAGAATCTGGGAGGTCGACCAAATGTTCTGTTCCGGTAATTTTTAATTTGTTGAAACCATTAAATCTTCTGTAGGAAACAATTCCCAGAATAAATATGATAAACCTTTTTAAAAAATAAGGAGTGCCGAACGAATCGGTAAATATGTTCTTCTTCGCCATTTTTTAATTAAACATAATATCTGCAAAGTTACATTTTTTTAATCAACTGGCTGAATTCGCTGAGTATCATTGCCGTTGCGCCCCAAATGATATATCCGTTGAAATTGATCACAGGAACTTCTTTTCCGCCTGCACCAGGCAATGCCATTATTTCAGGGGAATCAGGAAGATTGAGAAATGATGTGATCGGAAATTCAATCACTTCTACGGCTTCACTTTCCTGAAGGATAAATTCAGGATTTCTTCTGGAATAAGAGATATACGGATAAACATAAAAATTACTAGGTGGAATGTAGATTGGCGACATCTCACGAATAATTCTGACGTAAGGTTTTTCTAATCCAATCTCTTCTGATGTTTCACGCACAGCGGTTTCTGCAAAATCACGGTCGTATTCTTCGCGTTTTCCGCCGGGTAAAGATATTTGTCCACTGTGCCTGTCGCGCTCATTTTCTGTACGTTGAATGAGTGGAAAAAACCATTCATTGTCTCTCAGATACAAAACGATATTTACGGCTGCAAATTTCGGATTTTTTTCCAATATCTGCTCGTGCGTGAAAACTGCACGGTATGGTGGGGAGAAAACTCCATGGGCATTGGCACCCGCGAGTTGGGCTTTTTTGATTTTTTGTAGTAAATCTTTTCCAAAACTTTCCATATCTCAAATTTACTAATATATCTTATAAAAAGAAACAGATGACGATGTTAATTAAGTATAATTTTTAGACAAATTCCTTACCGTATTTATACTGGTTGTTTAGGTAACTGATCCTAATGATACCACAATACCAGAAACAGTTACGATTTGAACTGTATCTGATGATATTTGAAATTTACCCTTTTTTGATGGTTTTTAGGGATAACGAGAGTTCTACATTTGTATCATTAACCAATAAAAATTTTACCATGAAAAAATTAGTAACAGGAGCATTTGTTGTTTTATCAGCAAGTTTCGCTTATGCGCAAAACAGTGACAATACTGTAAATCAGACGGGAACCAGTAATACTACTGCAGTCACCCAACTCGGACTTCAGTCTTACGGTAACGAAAACGTTTCTAATCAAACAGGTACTGCAAACTCAGTGAATGTATATCAAAGAAGTAACAGCGCCCGTAACAAAGCAGAAACTACTCAGAACGGAACATTGAACGTAGCTAGCGTATCACAGGGACAAGGTTTTTCTGCAGGTGGAGTAGAAGTTGTTCAGGATCAGGATGGTTTTAGAAACCGTGCAACTGCAACACAGCAATTCTCTTACGGGTCTAAAATGAACCAAACTCAGGAAGGAGTTCTAAACACTGCTACTGCTACTCAAGGTGGAGGAGACGTGAGATCAAATATTTCTCAAAATCAGGATGGTAATTTTAATACTGCTACAGCTTCTCAAAGCCAGGTAGGATATACTCGTCCAAGTGGAGTTTTTAGCACAGCAAATGATATCAGCCAAATTCAGGAAGGTAATGCAAATACTGCTACCGCTACCCAAGTCGGATATCTTAGTGAATTGGATCAGGATCAGGACGGAACCGCAAACAGCGCTACTTCTACTCAGACTGGGCCTAGACACAAAACTACTCAAAACCAGGATGGAAATGTAAATATTGCTTCAAGCACACAGACTGGAACTCATCAAACATCATCTCAAAATCAAGATGGAAACTTAAACCGTGCTACTTCTACACAATCTGGAAATGACCATTCTTCATCACAGTCTCAGGATGGAAATCTAAACCGTGCAACTTCCACACAATCTGGAGGTTCTTCTTGGTTGGTACAATCTCAGACAGGAAACAGCAACGTTGGTTCTGTAAACCAATCTGGAGGAACCTACAACGGAGCAATGCAAATTCAAAGCAGTAATAATAACAATGCATCAATCGATCAGGTAGGAAGCAGTAACGGAGCCGGACAATACCAAACAGGTTTGAGAAACAGAGCAGAAACTGATCAAACCGGAAATAATAACTTAGCAGATACTAATTCTAACGGTAATGATAACGAAGGCTACATCGTTCAAAACAACAACTACAATAAGGCCGAAATCGATCAGATCGGAAATGATAACTACGCAAGCGGAACACAAAGTGGAACTTCTAGCAGCGCAGCCAACAGCAACAGTATCAAAATGTACCAAGATGGTAACGACAACAGTTCAACAGGTGTACAATCCGGAGGAAGAAGCAATAGTTTAGTTTCAAACCAATACGGAAACATGAATTTACTAGATAGTGAGCAAATCGGTAACAGCAACACAGCTACAGTTAATCAAGGTTCATCTTCTATGGATGCAAACAATAATGAAGCATTCGTAATGCAAAACGGTACAAGCAATACTCTTACTTTAAACCAAATGTCAAGCGGAAATACTCATACATCTACCCAAATGGGAAGCGGAAACACAATTACTGTAAATCAATAATTCGTAAAAAACAATTCTTTTAAACATAGTGTATAGGAGAGTAAATTTCCTATACATTATTTTAAAAAAAACTAACGGCTAAGCATAGAAAACCTGTTGAAGCCAGATTTTCAAAGTAATAAAACCGTTATTTACAACGAACATTAATTTTTCATATTTATACATTTAGGAGAGACTTCGGTTTCTCCTTTTTTGGCTAAAATAATTCTCCGTAGAAACACGGTAGTGTATAACGGCAAACCGTGATTTTCATTTCATCACCGTTTAACGTGTTTTGTATAGCACGGTATTCCATTACCTTTAAAAAAAATAAAAATGAAAACCTTTGAAAAAATATTTATTACCCTTGTACTTCTTTCAACGATGTTGGCGAAGTCACAACAGGTAGACTGGAATCGTATCAACAGTGAAACAGCAATTAATATAATCAATGCACAAAATACAGATCCGTCATTACAGACTTCTTCAGTTTCACAGGTGGTACAAATTGGAGATTTAAACAACGCAGATCTGCGGATCAATTCGAAGACCAACATTATGGTGCAGCAATTTGGTGATCAAAACAGTATTTATTTTAATAATGCATTTTCGTCAAAAGAAGCCAAAACTGCAATTACCACACAAGGAGACAATAATATTGTAGACATTACAGGCACCAACAGTATTTCTGACAAAATGCATCTAAATGTACAAGGCGATAATATGGCGGTCTTTATGCGAAATTATTAAACTGGCAATTATGAAAAATTTCGTACTTTATAACTTTCTTTTTGTTTTCTTATCTGTTTTTATTTACGGACAGGAAGACAAAAAAATAGTTGCAAAAATTGAGAAAGAAGCCATAGAAAAGCAGTTGAAAATTAAAGCATTAGTCAATAATAATACTTCTACCTATCAGGAACTGAATTATCTTTTGATTTCTATTAAAAAAGGAGCAGGCGGAAATCTTTCCAATAATAAGCAGAGCGGAAAATTTTCAATAAATCCGAATGAAAGCAAATCTTTGTCGGAAATGAGTGTGAATCTGGAAAAGGGTGATGCCTTAAAAGCATTCTTATACATTCGGGATGAAGAGACACAAAAACTCATCGCCAAAGACAGTCTAGAGATCAACCAGGATTTTTTTAAGAAAACAGTAAGTATCATAGAAAAAGAAGAAGCCTTCGAACTCAGCGGATTGACGATTGACGATACCAAAAGCAAAGTCGGAAAAGATTTTTATGATTTATTTTATATTCAGTATAATCAGATTCCGGACAAAAGCAATTCAGCGATTACGATTACAGAACTTCCTGCGAGAGGAACGAGCGGTCAGATCAATATTCAGATTGATGATAAAGTGATCTATAGTTTTATGACCAATCCCAGTGAAGATTATTTGAAAGAACAACTTGATTTTACACTCAGATATATTAAAGATTTCAACTCCCGAAAGAATCTTATTAAAAACGAATTCATTTACTAAAACTAATTACCATGAAGACTCTTTTAATAACAACCCTCTTTTTTTTAGGATTTTTTCAGGCTAAATCTCAACAGCTTGTCTACAAACCGATCAATCCTGCTTTTGGAGGTGACACCTTCAATTATCAATGGCTGCTAAGTTCTGCAAGTGCCCAAAATCAGTTTGATAACAAAGACGGAAGCAATCTTACGGGAAATTCCGGTTCATTGAGCAATTTCACAGACAGTCTGAACCGACAAGTTTTAAGTGAGCTTTCGAGGAAATTATTTCAGGATCAGTTTGGTTCGGGAGGTGTACAAGCCGGAAATTATATGTTTGGCTCCCTCTATCTTCAGATTACCAATACTGCTCAGGGAATGATGATCAGTATTTTGGATACCAATACAGGAGAGCAATCCGAGATTGTAGTTCCGAAATAAAAAAAACTAATAAAAGAAACTAAACATGAGATTTTTTACTACTATCAGAATTTTTTTCTGGATACTCTTTGCGTATGTACTGCAATCTTGTGGTACAGCAATGAGTTTTACTTCGAATAAAGAAGTATCAACGATGGGAGAAATCACTTCTCACACAGCAGAACTGAGAAATTTACCTCTACCTAAAGAAAAAGTGGTAGTTGGTGTGTATAAATTCAGGGATCAGACCGGGCAATATAAACCTTCTGAAAACGGAGCCAACTGGAGTACCGCAGTGCCACAGGGAACAACAACCATTCTTATTAAAGCCTTGGAAGACAGCAGATGGTTTACACCGATCGAAAGAGAAAATATTGCCAATCTTCTCAACGAGAGACAGATCATCCGATCTACAAGACAAGAATATTTAAAGGATGTTGACAAAAACAGTCAGGCTTTACCTCCTTTATTATACGCTGGAATGCTTTTAGAAGGTGGAGTGATTTCATATGACAGCAACGTCATGACCGGCGGAATTGGAGCAAGATATTTCGGAATTGGAGCTTCATCACAATACAGACAAGACAGAATTACCATTTACCTTCGTGCAGTTTCTACTTTAAATGGTGAAATTTTAAAAACAGTTTATGTTTCTAAAACTATTTTATCTACAAGTATCAACGGAAGTTTCTTTAAATATATTGATACAGAAAGATTAATGGAAGCTGAGGTTGGCTTTACACAAAATGAGCCTATTCAGCTTGCGGTAACAGATGCTATAGAAAAAGCTGTTAAATCATTGATCATTGAAGGTATAAAAGATAAAATCTGGGGGAAATCTTTGGGAGATCTTGCAGATTATCAAAAACTCGTTGATGATTATGATCTAGAAACCAAAAAAAATTCAGACAGACAGATTGGAAATATTTATCCGACTGCAGAAAGATCAAAATTTTCGATTTTTGGGCAGGTAGAAACCAATCAGGTGAGAAATGATTATGTAAATCCCGTTGCTCAGTTTGGATTGAAGGGCGGAATCAAATATTTTTTCGATAAAAATTTCAACATTGAACTTAGTGCTGCTGCGTACAGATTTGAAAATGAAAATATTTTAAGACGTACATTCATTTCTCCCGAGCTCAATTTAGAATACTTTATGTTACCGAAATACAAATTTTCACCATTTATTTATGCAGGAGTAGGCGCCATGTTTTCGACAGAACCTCTGAGATACAAAGCTCAATTTGGTGGCGGCTTCGAGTATTTGGCATTCAAAAATTTAGGAGTAAGAATATCTTCCCAATATGATTTGGGATTCAGTGACGACTGGGATCTCTTAATTAACGGAAAAAGAACTGATCACGCTTTGAGATTCGGATTGGGTCTTAATTTATATTTAGGCAATAAAAAATAAAAACTATGAAAGCTTACATTAATATATTGATTCTTTTGATTACCTTTTTTTCCTTCACCTCGTGTAGCGAAGAATTGGTAGATCAGGCGCAAACCGGGGTTTTGCGTGGAAAAGTTGTGAAAAAAGGAACAAATCAACCGATTGTAAACGCAAAGGTTTTCACTACACCAAGTACGCAGACTACTTTTAGCGATAAAGACGGAATGTTTGAAATAAAAGATATTCCTGCAGGAAATTATTCTGTAAAAGCCGAATTGTCGGGTTATATTTCGAGTTTTCAGGCGGTAAATATTCAAAATGAAAATCAGGTTGTTACCATTGTTTTTGAAATGGACGATGACGATTCTTTAAATTCACCACCTTCTGCACCAACACTATTGAGTCCAATCGACAATGCAGTTAATCAACCTTTAAGTGTACAGTTGAGTTGGAATGCGACTGATCCTGATAAAACCGACAGTCTAACTTACAAATTGACCGTAAAAAATAATATCAATACAAATATTATTCAGGTAAATGATTTGAAAGTAAAAACTTATACGTTATCAAACTTACAGTTTGGTGTGAGCTACTTTTGGCAAATTTCTGTTTCAGACGGTATTCATTCTGATGTTTTGAGTCCTGTATTTAAATTTACTACAAGTACAACTCCTGCAAACCGTTATCATTATGTGAGAAAACAGAACGGAAATTTTATAATTATGTCAAGCGACGTTCAGGGAAATAGCTTTCAACTTACGAATGTTTCAAACAGCAGTTGGCGACCAAGAAAAAATAATAACGCAGGATTGATTGCTTTTTTGCGAAATGATGCAGGTGGAAGTCATATTTTCACAGCAAATCCGGATGGTTCCAATATTTTTAAAGTAACTCAGATTCCCGTTGCAGGATTTAACCAGGATGAATTAGATTTCTCATGGAATACATCAGGAAGTGCATTTCTTTATTCAAATTTTGATAAGCTTTATAAAATTAATAAAGACGGAACAGGTCAGCAATTAATTTATACAACTCCGGACGGAAGTCTGATTTCGGAAGTAGACTGGAGTTACGATAATTCTAAAATCGCTGTAAAAACCAATAACTTTAGCGGTTACAATACCAAAATCTTCATCATTGATATGTTGGGCAATGTTCTGCAAAATGTTTTTTCAGCATCAACAGGCGCGACGGGCGGACTCAATTTCTCAATCGATGGTCAGAAACTTCTTTATACACATGATGTTTCGGGTTATCAGGATTCCAACTACAGACAGCTAGATTCTCATATATTTATTTATAATCTTGTCAATAATACGATGATCGATGCTTCGTTACAAAGTGACAAGCCAATCGGGACCAATGATCTCGATCCAAGGTTTTCACCAAACAATTCACAGATTATTATGGTGAATACAAGCAACGATAATGTTTCTCAAAAAAATATTATGGCAATCGATCTGAATAACACCGGAGTAGATTTTACCAGAGCAATTTTATTTTCCAACGGAGAAATGCCGGATTTTGAATAAATTTTAAAAATGAATATTGCAAAAAAAAATCAAAACCCGATCAGGGTTTTGATTTTTTTTATTTTTAGGAAATCTGTTTTTAGCTGAAGATATTATTTTCCATTGCATATTTTACTACACCCACTGAGTTTTTTACATTGAGTTTCATCAAAATTCTTTTTCTGTGCGTTTCTACGGTATTGATGCTGATGAAAAGTTTTTCTCCAATATCTTTACTGCTGTGACCGTCGCAAATCAGACGAAGAATTTCCAGTTCTCTTCTTGTCAGTGGCTCTTTGATGTTCGGACTTTGTTTTTCCTGTTCGCTACTGATGAAGTTGATCATCATTTTTTTTGCATGCTCGCAGATGTAGATTTCATTCAGGGAAAGTGCGTGAACAGATTTTATAAATTCATCATAGTTGCTGTTTTTATCAAGATAGCTTTTGATGCCTTTATTAAATAATTTGCGGATCACAATCACATCATAAGAATTACCAATTACGATGATTCTTACTTTACTGTCTTGCGAAATAATTGTTTCTAAACATTTATAAAGATCGCTTAGCAATAAAATATTTGAACTGATCATTAAAAATTGTGGGGAATTGTCTCTAACATGATTATATAAATCTTCACAAGTGTTAAAAACGTCTACGGAACTAAAAATTTTATCTTGTATAAGTAATTTAGAGAGACCTTCCGTGTACAGAAGCGGCTCATCAAGAATTGCTAAATTTGGTTTCATCGGTTTCTAGTTTTCAGTATATAAATATACAACAAAATATGGGTATTTGCAGTGAAAAAACGTAAATTTTTACCGAAAAATGCAATATAAACGAAGTTATTTTGTTTTTTCCGTAATTATACGGTATCAAAATCAAGCATTTGTGATTTATATATTCTAAATAATATTTTGCTTGATACTAAACCTAATATTAGTGCGGTATCACGGAGATATTCATAGTAATTAATATTTCAGGTAGGGATTTATTATTTTGAATATTCAGTAAAATTTAATAAATAATTCTTCCAGGAATAAATTAAATTAATAATGTGTTTTTGAATAAAGAAAAACCTCCAGAAAATCTGAAGGTTTTGATGTGTTGTCTTAATTAGAATATCCGCTTAATTCTTCTTTTTTCGAATTGTAGATCTTGTATTCTAAATATTTAAAAGAATCCCTTGGGATAATAGTGACCCATTTTTTGTATTTTATAAACCATTTCATCTGGATGCTTTTCAGAAGACCTTTTGTAAGGTAAGCTTCTACGAAAGGATGTACATGCAGATAAAGTTTACCTTTTTCTTTCTGCATAATGGTTCTGATGGTGTCTCCCATTTTTTCAACAATGACGATCGGTGCTACGATTTCTCCGTCTTTGTTGGGGTTTTCTTCTTTTGTATCGATTTGTTTTTCCGGACGGTTTCTTTGTCTGGTGATCTGTATCAGTCCAAATTTACTTGGAGGCAGAATCTTATGACGCGCTTTATCACGGCTCATTTCTATTTTCAGATGTTCAAACAAATCTCTTCTGTGATCGGGATTGGTCATGTCGATGAAATCTACAACGATGATACCACCCATATCTCTGAGACGAAGCTGTCTTGCTATTTCTGTTGCCGCCATTTTGTTCACATGCAGCGCATGTTCTTTATTGGCAGTATTTCCGGCAGTAATATTATTTCCGGAGTTGACGTCGATTACGTGCAATGCTTCTGTGTGTTCTATCACAAGGTAAGCACCCTTTGAACTTGGAATATTTACGTGTTTTCCGAAGCTTTGTTTAAGCTGCTTTTCAACGTTATAATATTCGAGGAGAGGAATATGAGAGTCATAAAACTGAACGATATTTTTACGTTCCGGAGCTATAACTTCCACATAATTTTTCATTTCTTCAACCATTTGTTCGTCGTCACAAAAGACGTTTACAAAATCCTGATTGAAGTTATCTCTTAAAATAGACGAAGCTTTATCGTCTTCACTCAATACTTTTGACGGGACTTTATTTTTCTGAATATTCTTAAAAGTATTTTCCCATTTTTGAATCAGTTGATTCATATCATTGTGAAGATCAGCTACCTTTTTCCCTTCGGCGACTGTTCTGATGATGACACCAAAACCTTCAGGTTTTATACTGTCGATCAAAGTTCTCAATCTCACTTTTTCCTCGGAACTTCCGATTTTTTTTGAGATAGAAACTTTATTATCAAAGGGTATTAAAACCAAAAAACGTCCCGTAAGAGAAATCTGTGTAGAGATTCTCGGTCCTTTTGTAGAAATCGGTTCTTTGGTAATTTGTAAAAGAACAACATCATCCTTTGCGATGATTTTGTCAACCGTTCCGTTTTTGTCAATTTCGGGTTGTATTTCGAAACTTTTTAAACTTGAGGCATTCTGCTTTTTTGAAACAGTGTCTTTTAAAAATTTTTTATAAGTAAGATACTGTGGCCCAAGATCTTGATAATGCAAAAATGCATCTTTATCGTATCCGATGTTTACAAATGCTGCATTCAGATTGGGAGCCAGTTTTTTTACTTTTCCTATGAACAAATCTCCGACTACAAAATCATTTTTGTCTTCTTCCTCATGAAGTTCACATAGTCTTCCGTCCTCCAGCAAAGCAATCTTTGTAAGCTCATCTTCATGCGAAACTATTAGTTCTTTCTTCATTTTGTTATAAGATAATTTTTTTATTGATTTAAAGATGCAAGAGTTTTCTTGATTTTAAAATTAATAATTATAAAGATAATTTATTGAAATTTTAATAATCTGATCAACTCAAAAACGCTCTGAAATCATATGGTAACAAACAAAAATATAGTCAGTGATTATTAAATAATTTAAAAACACCAACTATATTGTTATATGAAAAATCCCGAAGGAAAATTATTTTTTCTTATGTCTGTTCGCTCTTCTTCTTTTCTTTCTTTTGTGTGTTGCAACCTTGTGTCTTTTTCTTTTCTTTCCGCTTGGCATAATGTTAAATTTTTTGTGTAACTAGTTAATATTCAATTGTTATTCTTATTTTACTGCAACTTTAGTTTTTACTTTCTCCACAAAAGATTTTGATGGTTTGAAAGCTGGAATATTGTGTGCAGGGATTTCGATTGCAGTGTTTTTAGAAATGTTTCTTCCCGTTTTAGCTGCTCTAGTTTTAACGATGAAAGAACCAAACCCTCTTAAGTAAACATTGTCTCCATTATACATAGAAGTCCTGATCTCCTGCATAAAAGCTTCTACAACTTTCTGTGTTTCATTCTTTTCTGTTCCCAATTTATTTGAGATGGTGTTTACCAATTCTGCCTTTGTCATTTCCTTTTTTAATTTTAAATTTTAGGTGTGCAAATTTAGTTAAAAAAAATGAATAGAAGCAAATTAGTAGAGAAAATATTTTGCTTAAGAGACTGACAATTTTATATTTAGTCTAGTATTATGACACGAAAAGAGTGTTTACATACTCGAATTATAGTATCCGTTTTCTACACAGAAGCGGATGAGGTGCAGTTTTGTTTTCAAACCCAGCTTTTCCGTAAGTCTGTTGATGTAGGTATCAATTGTTCTCGTACTGAGATTGAGTTTTTCACCTATCTCTTTGTTACTGAAGCCTTCATAGCAGAATTTCATCAGTTGAATTTCGGTTGGAGAGAGTTCTTCCTGACTCTGTTTTTGCCTGTTCATATATTCCTGAACGGCTAAAGGCTGCTGTTTCCAGCTTTCAGAATACGCTTGATAATCAAAATCCTGGGAAGTGATCTGCCCTTTGATAATATCTTTAATAATATTGCTGTTTTTTTGACAATAATAAATATTCGGGATTTTCTCTAAAATTTCAGCCATGTCTTCCTGATAAGTTCCGGAGTAGGTGATGATCGGAGTTTCCTGATTGTTTTTGCGGATAAATTTAATGGCTTCCAAACCACTCAAAACCGGCATGAAAAGTTCTACAATGAAAACATCTTCCTGTTTTCTGTAAATCCTGCTGATCAATTCATGACCATTGTTGCAGTCATTGAGTAGCATATTGAAAGGGTTTTCCAACAGCATCTTTATCATTATTTTTTTAAAATAAAAATCGCTGTCTGCTATAGAAAACCGAACCGTATTGGTCAGTACTTTAGTCATTTTATTTTTTGTGATTTGGTAGAGATAAAATAAAATTTGGTTCACTAAAGTATGAAAATCTTTCGGATTTCAAAATTAAACTTAACATTAAATAATTGTAAATACGTTGCAAACTCGATATTTAATTTTGTACATAAGTATTTTTTTTCTATTTTCACATTCCAAACCAAATCACAAGTATGTCTGTAAATAGAGATAAAAAATTGAACAAATCCGATGTCAGGATGGGTATCTGGAAATTTATCCTCTCGTTCATCGTTTTATCCTTAATTTCTTTTTGCGCCGTTTTTTTCTTTTTTAAAAGTTACCATACCCAACGCAAAGGAATGGAAACTGAAGCTGATAAATACTCAGAACTTCGAGGTCGCAGCAATGTCTTGAATATAAAAATCGACAGCATTCATCATCTGATGACACTTTTAGATATCAATAAAGTGCAAAATGATATCCAGCTCCGCAAACAAATTACCGAAGAACTTTATGATGCAAGAAGCATTATGGGGCAAGACAGTGTGGACAATCTGAGGCATTATGCAGTCTTATTGAAACATATCGGACCCATGCTTGATCTTAAAACAAAAATCATCAGCGTTGCCAATCAGAAGGAATATTACAGAAGCCAATTGATGAGATGTCAAGGAAAAAATGCGGGGGTCAGAAGAGAATTACTGGTAGATCCCACAAGGAAATTCACAGGAAGAAGAAGGTAATTTATTTTAAACTTTAAATTATGCAGGGACAAATTACACTATCAAAAAAGGAAAAACGTTTTCAGTTTTTATATCTTATTCTGATGCTTTTGGCAGCAATGCTTTTGTTGGGAATTATTTTTCTGAACAGATTTGAATCGCCTTTTGATTCGTCAGATGTAATAACATTGAGAAGACTTGAGCAAAAATCAAAATTCGATATCGAACAACAAAATATCCAGAAGGTTGTAGACAGCACTTTTGTGAAAATTTCTCATCTGGATGCTGAGAATCCGGAAGCAATGACCATTCATGAAATTGAAAAAAACACCGATTTTATTTCTTCTACTAAAAAGAGATTTGTAACTCCAGACGAAAGAATAGACGGATATCCGCTTATTGCAGAATTCTACGAGATGTATATGGAAGATAAAAACATGGTCAAAAATATGACAGACGATGTTAAAAGACTCGAAGTAAATGTCAAAAACTGTGAAATGGGATATAAAAATAACGAACAGAAACTTTTTGAAAGAGATATCGCTCTCAAAACCAGATAGCCAAACCACACATCACAAAACACATCACAAATATTAAATATGAACTATTTTCAAAAGAACAGGAAAAACATCATTATTGGTGTCGTCGCTACTTTGCTGGTTGCTGCCCTCGTTGCACTGTGGCTTCAAAAAAAAGTCATTCATTCCTCGGATGACATTGTAGGAGCTGTTTATCCATTGTCATTAACCGTAGGAGATACGCTCCATTTCGAAGATAAAACGCCATTCGCAAAACAGAGAAAGTGGAATTTCGCAGATGGCAACAGTTCAGATAAAAACAAAGGCTACCATTTTTTCAATAAACCGGGCTATTATAGCGTAACACTGATTATTGACGATAAATACACCAAGACTTATCCGATTGTAGTGTCATCAAGACGTGTCGAAGCTCAGGACAGTATGAAAATGACGACAACAATTGATGCTCCGATTCAGGCGATGCAATTTGAAAATGTCAATTTCAGAGCTTTATCAGATGGTAAACTTTTCACCTGGAAGTTCGGGGAAACGACAGGAATTGATTCCAAAGATAAATTAGCAACTTATTCTTACAAAAAACCGGGCGATTATATTGTCACCTTATACACGGATGTTGATAAAGAACCAATTTTACACAGGATAAAAATTGTTGCCGAATACAACGAAGTTGAAGAAGAAGTTGCCGTAGATGATTTTTACGAGCAAAGGGATAATGATTTTAAATATCATCTTCAGCAAATTGCCAATGGAAACAGCTTCAATATGCATTACAATTATTTGTTAAACAAATACCTGTGCAACAACGAAAACTCTATTGTTCAGGTAAGTGATAGTAAAATCAATAACTTTTATCTCTATTGCACCGGTTTACAGTTTGATAAAAATAATGTGATTCAGACGGTGAAACTCAATTATGACGATGCTCAAAACTGCGTTACCAAAGTAGACATCAACCAAAGCAAATAAATTATCCCGAATTTTATTCGGACGTCACACCAAATTTTAAAGAAAATTAAGATGAAAAATAAATTTCCTCTAGCAGCTTATTATATAGGTTTATCTGTCTTGCTTACGAGCTGTCAGGTAAAATTACCATCAAAAAAAACTCCCGAACCAGAACAATACGGACAGATTGATAATGCGCCGGTTATTAATGGTTTTTCTAAAAAATCTGTGCCATGGATTGCCATTTCAGACCGGTCAAGAAACACGGCTTATCTTGATAAAAGTGATGAAAAATCATATAAGGAAGTGAAATTTTTAGAGCCTTTAATGGTTCTGAAAAATCGGGACGGAATGGTAAAAGTAGCAGAATATATTCCTGATGCTTTAATGAAAAAAGTCTCGTCAAAATCTGTAAAAACCTATGGCTGGATTCCGGAATCTGATCTTCTTCTTTGGAGCAGCTCTTTAAAAAGTGAAAAAACAGGTTATCCGGTTCGTGTTGCAGTAGTTCCTAATAGTCCGGAAGTCATTAAAAGCGCTGAAAGATATTATAAAAACGATTCTATCATGGTGTTTAATTCGCCAAGTCTGATCGAACAGGCGAATGTGAAAATTCCGAACGGACAAATGGTGTACGTTTACAAACAGGCAGAAAATAACAAAAGATTTTTAGTAGGGAAAAAGCCTTCGATTGATATGGACAGTATAAGTACAGGACTTTACGGATGGGTGAGTTCTGATGTGATTTCAGCTTGGGGAGAACGCTCGGCGGTAAAGATGAAAAATCCTACAGGAATCAAAGAGACGGCTTTGGGTATTCATGAAGGTTCGCCCGGAGGTACCGATGCAGAAAAAAGAATTGCCATTTTACTGACCGATGTTGACAAAAGAAAACCACTCGAAAACATTTTTCCTGTTAATTTAGCACTTAATGATACTGTTGCGGCAGATACCAAAACAAAGTATTTTACCAACGTATTAGATTACAGCAAAAATTACGCATCCAATGTGTTAGGAGATAAAATTTACTTCGATCGTTATAAGGAAATTATTGAGAAGAACAGAAAAGCTAATATCGTTTTTGTGTTAGATGTAAGTTCGAGTAATGCTCCTTACACACCTATTGTAAAATCATTATTAGAAGATCTTCAATTGAGATTTGAGAAGCCATCTTATTTTAATTCAATTAAATATGGTGTCGTGCTTTACAAAAATAATCCTTGCGGAGAAAATGTTGCTCCGTCACCTTTAAGCAAAGATTATAGTAAGATTACAGCCTTTATTGATGATAAAATCAACGAGATGAACTGCCAAAGTACAGGTGGAAATCAACCTTTAAACGAAGGTTTAATTGCTGCCGGAAATTTACTTTCTGAAGTTCCTGATGAAACAAATATCGTTATCACGATCGGTACGTCTGCAAATACCGGTAGCAATATGTATGGCGTTATCAATTCTTTGACTCAGGCGCAGGCAAAAATGATTATGTTTCAGACAAACTCACGTTCTTCAGATACGTATAACGATTTTGTTTTGATGTCAGAAAATATTGTTACCAATACTGCTAAAAACGTAGCAGAATTAAAAAAGCAGAAGATCATCGATCAAAGTGATGTTTTAATTAAAAATAATTTTAGTTTGGTTGAAAGTGATGCGGGCTTTTATTCATTAGACTTTCCTAAACAGAGCATGGCTCCTGGATTTGTAATTTTTCCTAAAAAAGGTGATGTTGCCCCTCCTGGATATTTGAAAAAAGCGGTAGATAGTCTGATTGCTCAGGTAACTTTTGATAATACTAAGATAGACAGTTCCCTCAATGAGAGATTTCAAACATCAGTAGGAGCCGGAAGAACTGAAGTTGATTTTAAATATAAATATTTGTATCCCGGAGTGACAAATCCGGTTCCTGCGGGAATCGCAGCACAGTTGATTAATTATGGAAATCCGTTTTTGGTAAAAGGATATATTCCTAGAGAACTGAAAGAATTCAAACCCGGAATGGAAAAAGGTATTTTGATTTCTGAAACGGAATATGATCAGCTTAAATCTTTTTACTCCGAAGTATACGAAAAAACAGGAGCGGCAAGAACTGATTTTAAACAGACAAGAGCTTTGAGAGAATACGTTAAGCTTTTAAAAAAATACAATCCTACCCTGAAATTTTTAGATAAAGGAGAATTGTACGAGCAGCCAATGTCTTATGCAGTGGGAATTAGTACAGGTTTTGATAATTCCGAAGCTGAATTGATGTCTAAATATAAATTAAAAGGCTGGAAAAAATCAAAAATCGTGACCAACGATCAGGCAAGAACTTATTTTAAATATTACAAAGATTTAGCTGAAAGAATGCTTACTTACAGGAATAATCCTGCTGTCAAAATAAAACAGAACGGTCAGGAATTTTATTGGTTGAACGAATATTTCATGCCGACCACATTACCGGTAGAAGAACCGGAGTATACTCAACATTAATTACTTAAACTATAAAAAAGACGGAAATTAACTTTCCGTTTTTTTTATTTTTAGCTTACTTTTTGTTATCTTTGAGTACCAAACATCACAAAATATGTCAGAGCAATCATCATCTCATGACGGCAAACACTTTGTCGTGCAGAAAGGAACATGCGAGTGCAATCAGGGAGACCAGTTTCCACAGCATAAAGTGACTGTGCATCAAAAACATTATTGGAATGATGCAGCAGGAAGCACAGATTATCTTGCAGTAACCGAAGATGATCTCCAATTCACACCTTCAGGTCCTAGTTTCGGGCGATGCAAACTAAAACCTTCTTCAAGCGGATATTTACCTTGCGCCTATGCTCCTGCAGGAAAATGGCAAAAAACCTATGATAAAGTGAAAGTCATGGGCAAAAAAGTAGTGACCGAAGTTTCTGAGCTTCAGTGTGCTGTCGGTGGAAAAATTACGATTAAAGATCACGGTCAACGTGGTGAAATGAGTAAGCAGAATGTAAAAAATGCTGATGAAAAAATCGTGAGACATATAAATCCTTTGGTGGATGTGAATGAGTTTAAAGAAACTGTTTTTGAAAGTGAATTAGATGCATATTAACCTTTAAACCATTTCTGCAATGTCAAAAAAAGGAGTTTCAAAAATATCAGGGAATTCTTCTCCCAAGATTGGAGAGGCGACAACTTATACCGTGACTGACTGGTATCCTGCAACGCCACAAAATCAACGGAATGTTGGAGGTGTAACCTGGGAATTATTCAAAAAACGCTCAAACGGAAGATTTACTACTACAAATATTAAAAAAACAGGCTCCGGAACATTTACTTTTGGAGAGGTTGCTCAAAGAAATACTTATCGTTTAGAAGCTTATCTTTACGAATCGGAAGGAGATGGTAGTTCAACAATTGACATCACTCCTCAACCTGTAGCAATTCCGAGAATTAACAAAGTTGAATTACAATATGTTGATGATTCTCCCGGAACAGTTTTTAGTTATAGGGAAAAAATGCGTGCAAGAGCGCAATGCGTGAATTTATCGGGTCAGAAACTTAAATTTTCCCTTTGGGAAGATGACGCTGTTGGTGACGGTCATAATGCCAAAAATCTTTTAATTGAAACTAAAGAAGCAACGGTAGACAGAACCGGAGTGGCAACGGCAGAATTTATGCTAACAAGAGCTTTGCTGCAAAAAGCGATGCAGGGAGAGACAGATCCAAAGCAATTGGAATTTTATGTCACGGTAGAATATTTTCAGGATAGAAAACATGCTACAGATAATGTGAATGTCAACAATCCTTCTCATGTTCCGGCAACTGCACCGCAGACAAGACCACAACAACCTGCAAGTAATCCTGCACCTTCGCAACCAGCTCAAGCGAATCAACAACCAACTTCAAACGTTCCTCCAAGAGCAGCAAATTCACCTGCAGCAGATAAACCTCAATCTCAAAAAGAAGAAAAAGGGATTGTAGACAGAGTAACAGATTGGTGGAATAAGCTTGAGCTTTGGGATTGGGCAGAATCACCGGGAACAATCAAACCGACACAACCGCCGACTCAGCAATCATCTGACGGAAAAGCTGTAAGTGTGGTTAATGGAAGTTCAGTTAAAGTACAAAATTGTGGTGAAAAATATTGTATAAAAAGAGGTGATAAAAGTGAATTAATTAGAGAAATTAATATACGTTTAGCAGGATTTGGAGGGAACGTTCCTACCGACGAATTTACAGAGCGAACTGAGAAAATGATTAAACAATTCCAAAAAGACTATATGAAAGTTCCTGAAAATGGAAAGGTTTGTGGAAATGTTCTTAGAGCAATAGATGAATTTCAAGCTAAATTTTCCATTGATTTTTCAGAAGTACAGTGTAAATGCAAAAAATGTACAGGATTTGGAGATGGTAGTAACAAAGGGGTATATTTGAAAGGAAATGCTGAAGCTCATCATAGATATGAATATCCGGGTATTCACAGGTCTTTGCTCTCTTCTATGAGAAGCGTTAAATTTTATTTGGCGAAAGATGGAAGGTATAGTTTTAATAAAGTGAGTTCCGGTTATAGATGTAGATTTCATGCTGAATATTTAAAAAAACCTACTACCAATCATATGGGAAAAGCATTAGATCTGCATTTTAATGATAAAAAGGGTAGAACCAGGATATTATCCGATATAGAAACTATTAGAAAAGATATTTTCAATAAGTATTTGGGAGCAAAATGGGATTGGAAGGAAGGAAATATATTTAATTTAGAATCTACAAGAGTAGGAGCTACAACTTGGGTGCATTACGATGTGAGAGAATTCGACTCTATTTATCTTGAAGATAAATTTTTTGCTAAAGACGTTTCAAAGTTAAATGGGAAAAGTATGGTTTTACTTGCTATGGAGCTAGGTTTTACAAATACATGTAGTTGTATGGGAGGAGGTTCTGCAAAATCAACTGAAAAGGATACAACTAAAAAAGACAATAAATATAAATGGTCTCATAGCGAATTTGGAAATTTAATTGCAATGCGGGAGTCATCCAATGACTATAATAAATGTAACAAAACCAAAGGTGGTTTGAAAGTTGTAAATGATGTAAAAGTGGTTGAACATACAATAGCAGAAATCCAAAAAAAGCAAGAAGATAGAGATGTTTTTGCAGTGGGAAGATACCAGCTGATTCCTAATACTTTGAACGCTGCTGTAACAAGTATTTCGTTAGATACAAGTAAAAAACTTGACGAAGAGATGCAGGATAAAATCTTTGACGAGTATCTTATAAAAGTGAAAAGACCCAAAATAATTGCTTATTTGGAAGGGGAAGGAACGGTAGAAGACGCGATGTATTCTTCAGCACAAGAATGGGCAAGTATAGGAGTGGAAAAAGGAAAACGGATCAGTGATAAGGTAACAAAAGATAAAAAGGGCAAAGTTATTTCAAGAGAAGTAAGATATGCCGAAGGTGGTGAATCATATTATGCAGGAGATGGATTAAATAACGCTCATATCACTCCGGAACAAATAAAAAACGCTTTAATCAATTCTAAAGATGCAAACAAATAAAATAATTTTTATCTATTTTTTCATATTTTCTTTATTTGGATGTAAAGAAAGTAATGCACATGTTTCAGAAAAGATAAGTATAAAAGATTCTTTAAAGGAAAATGTAAATAAACAAGATACAATTCTAAAAGAAGTTCCTCAATCTTTTGTAGTTAGCTGCGGCTCTGGATGTGCAATGACCTACAATGTGAAAAATGTTACAAGTACAGGTCAAATAAAAAAAGTTGACTTTGGTGTTGATACATATATTGATGAGGTTCTTTCGGAAACCAATCAAGAATCCTATCTTTTTTTTTATGATCAGTTTAATAAAATAGAAAAGATACAACACGAAGGTGAAAAAGAAAATATCTTAGAAAATTTAATACCTGATGTGGTCGAATCATTCAAGGATTTTGCAAATTCATTGGTAAGTAAACAAGCCGATCCCGTGCAAAATCAAATCCAAAAAAATATTCCAAATAGTAATGGTTTTTTGTACAATAATAAGATAAATCCTAAGACAGTAAAGTATAATAAATTGAATGTTAATTCTATAACAGGAATTTCAAAATTTATTTGTGATATTTCAGATCCACGCTACATATCTTTACTTTCAAAAAATGATATTAAAATGATTCTTGTACCGCAGGATTGCGGAGATTTTTCTTACCGATATTATCTTTTAACTATAAAAAATGATATGGTTGTCAGTGATTTATATGTGGAAGGAGAGTCATACGAACCTGATGATCAGAATAGTAAAGAAGTAACTTCTTTTTCAATAGATAAAGACTACAATATTAATGTAAGTACAAAATATCAAGATTCTTTTAGGTCAGATGTTTACAAAATTTCAGATGATGCTCGATTAATAAGGAAATAACAGTCTAATTTCATGAAGTATCTAAATATACTGATTTAAAGAAGATGTATATTAAATACTTAATAAAATTTTCTGGGTTTTTGAATACTTATTTTTAGCTTAATCAAAAATTTAATATTTATTTTCCTTGTTCTTATTATTTTCAGAAGCTGTAATGATAGTAAATCTTCGTTAGATATAAAAACTTTTACACCTAAAAACGGTGAGTCATCATCTAACCCAATAACACAGAAAGATATTTACATTAATAAGGAGTTTTTCTCTGGTGATGAATTAACTGATATAGAAGTCTTTAAAACATCGAAGACAGGTATTGACAGCCTGAGTTACAGTATTTATAAACAAACGTATAGTAAAAACTATATTTTTTCTTTAGAGAAATTTTTAAAGAACAATGATGTTGAAAAATATAAAAATTACAGACACACTCAACCTCAAATCACACGATGTGACTGTAAATATAGAAACTATAGGAAATAAAAAGGTTTTGTTATTGAAATCAGATCAGAAATTACTGAAAAAATGGGAATTTAAGATTCATAGCAATAAACTTCCTGGTGGATAGGTAATTTTTCAGGAAGTTTTTTAAGAATGAAAGAGGAATCCGTAGATCCACGAGGCAATGGAATGATTTATATTCAGATCTAAAAAAATTCTGCCAATTTTCAGCTTGACAGTTATGTTGAGAGTACTAAAAAAGAAGAACTTATTATCTTAAGTGAAAAGAATAATGAGATCATTCTCTCTGAAAAAGAGAATAAAAATTATACATTCATATTGACAAAATATAACAGAAAATATTTTATTAAAAGTAATATTATCAATAAAACTGTTGGTGAAAATGATAGTTATAAATTGATTAAACAAAAACACAATACAATCTATGATGCTTCATTTCATACGTCACGGCGATACTTTGCAAAGCATTGCCGATCAAATCAATCTCGAAAACCCTTTGTACATCAAAGAATTTCACAATCAGAAATGTGGAAGAGAAGATTACATTTTTGAAGATCTTGTTGTCGGGAAAAAATTGTTTCTTCCGGATCATCTGACGATTCATAATTATAATTCCAGAAATGATGCATCGTTCAAAAGTCCTGAAAAAAATCCGAAAATAAGTTTTTCTCCTGAAAATTTAAATTCTCAATATAAAGTAAATATTAAAGAAATTTCTTTCGATGACGGAAAAAAATCTGAAAACTCATTTTCCTATAATTTTTCTTTAAAATGGATAAAAAGTGAATACAATTATCACACTTTTCATATTTCTAAATCTGATTTTTCAAATATAAAAGAAAAGTTAGGCGATTTAGCGAGCAGTTGTATGCAATCGCTGAATCCTATCGAAATCCAAACTAACTTGAAAGGTGAAATTGTGACCATCAATCTTTTGGAGGAAACAATAGAAAATTTCCCCAAAATAAAGGAGAAACTATTGGATCAGTTTCCGGATAAATATGCAAAAATTTATATTGAAGAATTTGAATATGTGGTTCTAAATCAGGAATTGTTTCAAAAGAAAATGAAACAGGATTGGTTGCTTAAAACTTTTTTTGCGCCCATTAGAAACGAATTCAAAAACGGAAAATCATCTTTCAAAATATTCCTGGAAAACGAAAATTCTCTGGTCGATATTCAACAGAACGGCCTTGTAAACAACCAAACCGATGAGGTTATCCTTAATCAAGCTTTGCTTAATGATAATGTTAAAATAAAGTTTACGGGAGATTACACACTTTCCGCACAAACCGGAATTATAAGATCAATGAACATTCGCAATTCTTATTCTGAATTCAATATTCTGCATACCACAGAATTAAAAGTTAGTCAAATCTCATAACTTGCTTTAAACTTTCCTGATCGCAGTACTACTACACAGAATCGTACTTTTACTACAAAAAATAAAAAACCTTTTAAATTTTTTGAAAATAATTTTGTGAGTAATTACCTTTGAGATACAAAACACTTACACAATATATAACGATTAAAATTTACGAGTCATGGCAGCAAATTCAAGAGGAATCTTAAAATTCAACGGCAGCGAAGGACAAAAATTACTGAAGCTGAACTACAGCGTATCGCGATCCACAGACGT
>NZ_JAOTEM010000006.1 GCF_025628985.1 Chryseobacterium edaphi
TGTTCCCATTCCGAACACAGAAGTTAAGCCCACCAGCGCCGATGGTACTGCGAAAGCGGGAGAGTAGGTCGCCGCCAGTCTTTTTAAATCCTCAATCATTTATTTGATTGAGGATTTTTTTTGTGATAAACATTTGTAAAAAAGGAAAAGGTAAATGTAAATAGTAAAAATAGCCTAGTACGTAGTGTAAGATAGTGTTTCGGGTTTAGAGTTTTGTGTTTAATGTTCGAGTTGCTTGGTAAAGGAATCTTAATATTAGATTGCGTTTTACGAAAGCATACTTTAAGAGTCGAGATTAATTTTGAAATTTTCAGTTAAGCGTACGAACTCTGTATCTGTCAATTTGGCATTTGTAGATAAATTGTAAAGGAAACAACAGGCCGCTCCTACGGAGTTCAAATTAGGATTCATGATAATTGTTGTTCTATGAACAGTTCACCGCCCTGCGGTGTTTAAAATCACATTTGTTAACTTAGATTATATTATCTAACGCTTTAAAGGTTTTTGAGCATCTGAATTTCAAAAATAAAAAAACAAATTCTTGAAAATATTTAATTGCTTCACAAAATGTAATTTTGCATAATCGTCAATCGTCAATCGTCAATCGTCAATCGTCAATCGTCAATCGTCAATCGTCAATCGTCAATCGTCAATCGTCAATCGTCAATCGTCAATCGCCAATCGTCAATCATCAATCATCGAACAATTAGACGTAAAAGAAGTAAATAACGACAAAATCCCGTTATCCGACACTCCTACCTAGCCCAGATCGCAACGGCATCCTTTTTTGTTGGTTGGCCAAAAGCAAGGGCACAAAAAAGATATAGTGGAGAGCTGGATAAAGCTCCTGAAAATTCAAAGTATTCGATAACCGCTCAAGGTCTACCTAATGATTCACATAAAGTAAAATAGGGTGTGCATTATGAAAATTACTTTGACTTCACCAAAACCAAATATTGCCAAGGTTTGATATCGAAATGGGTCTGATCTTGTGTAATGGTGATTTCTTTTCCAGAAAACAGTTCGGTATATTTCCCTTTAAAATATTTTGTGTCTAGATTTACTGATGATTCTTTATCAGAAAAATTAATGATGGGCAAAACTGCATCGGTATTTTTCTCCCGATAAAATGATAAAACATTATTCATGTTGTCGTTATGAACGCGGATCATTTCTCCGCCCCATTTTCCGTTCCATAATGCCTGGTTTTTATGTTTAAGATTGAAGAGAGTTTCGTAGATTTTTGAATTTTTATGTTCTTTCCAGTCGATTAAATCTTTTTCAAAAAATGCAAGACTTCGATCGAGACCCGCTTCCTGTCCACTATAAATTAGTGGCATTCCATTTACAGTGCTGCAAAAAACCATTGCCGCTTCCAAACCTTTTCCAAAATTAGAATACTGATTTCCTTCCCATGAATTTTTATCATGATTATCAGTAAAAGTCATTCTGTAAGAATTGTAAGGAAAGCTGTTTACATCGTGTGCCATATATTCAAAGAGTGCAGAAGCGCCTTTTCCTTCTATTGTGGCTAATTTCATTTTATCCCAAAGAGACCAAGAATAGGTCATGTCAAATGATTTTCTGTATAGATCTCTGGATTCCCATTCTGCTAACATAAAAACAGGTTTTATCTGGTCAAGTTCTGTTCTGGCATTTTCCCAAAAATCAACTGGTATAAACCCGGCGACATCACATCTATAACCGTCAATATTGGTTTCTTTCACCCAAAATTTCAACGCATCCGTCATATATTTTCTGAAGTCCGGATTATCGTAGTCAAAATCGATTACGTCATCCCAATCATACCAAGGTGTGGGCTGAAATTTTCCTTCTTTTGTTTTTGTATACCAATCTGGATGTTCTATTGCCAAAGGATTGTCCCATGCAGAATGATTTCCCACCCAATCAATGATAATATACATGCCCATCGAATGAATTTTGTTTACGAGGTTTTTGAGATCTTCCATTGTTCCAAAATCAGGATTGACCGCTTTGAAATCTTTTACAGAGTAATAACTTCCCAATTTTCCTTTTCTATTGAGCTCGCCGATAGGATGGATAGGCATCAGCCAAATAATATCCACACCCATTTTTTTTAATCTTGGAAGATGTTTTTCAAAAGCTTTAAAAGTTCCTTCTGGAGTGTATTGTCTGATGTTGGCTTCGTAGATAGTTGCATTTTTTGACCATTCAGGATGATTGATTTCTACATATAGTTTTGGCTGGTATCGAAGGTCTTTGGTTTGAGCATTATAATTTATAAAACAAAGTGTAAAAAAGAAATAAAATATCTGACGTTTCATAAGTTTACATATTTTAATTCTAAGTTAAATAAAAAAAGCGTCTCAAAATGAAACGCTTAATTTAATTTATATAAAAGTATTCTAAGAATACATTTTTTCTCTCAGTTCTTTGATCTTTTTATCAGCAAGATACTCGTCGTAGGTTGTTTCTCTGTCGATAATTCCTTTCGGAGTCAATTCAACAATTCTATTACAAACGGTTTGAAGCATTTCGTGGTCATGAGAAGACAATAGAAGGTTTCCTTTAAAATTTGATAATGAGTTGTTCAAAGTTGTAATACTTTCAAGGTCTAAATGGTTGGTAGGCTCATCCAATAGCAATACGTTAGCTTTCTGAAGCATCATTCTGCTGAACATACATCTCATTTTTTCACCTCCGGAAAGCACTTTACAAGACTTCAAAGCTTCGTCTCCTGAGAATAACATTCTACCCAAAAATCCTCTCATGAACTCTTCATGACGCTCTTCATCATTTTTAGTAAACTGTCTCAACCAATCAACTAAGTTGATATCTTCCTGGAAGAAAGTTGTGTTATCCAAAGGCATGTGAGACTGGTTTGTGGTAACTCCCCAAGCAACATTTCCTTTATCAGCTTGAGTATTTCCTGCTAAAATTTCAAAAAATTCTGTAATTGCTAAAGAGTTTTTCGAAATGATCGCAACTTTATCCCCTTTTTTAAGATTTAAATCGATGTCTGAAAATAGTAATTCTCCGTCTTTAGTTTTTTCTAAGCCTTTAACATCTAGAATCTGATCTCCTACTTCTCTTTCCATTTCGAAAATAATTGCCGGATATCTTCTTGAAGATGGTTTAATGTCGTCAATATTTAATTTGTCGATCATTTTCTTTCTTGCAGTAGCCTGCTTAGCTTTTGCAACGTTTGAACTAAATCGTGCGATGAAATCTTGAAGTTCTTTCTTTTTTTCTTCCGCTTTTTTGTTAGCCTGAGCTCTTTGTCTTGTCGCCAACTGCGAAGCCTGATACCAGAAAGAGTAGTTACCTGTGTAAAGGTTTAATTTAGCATAATCTAAATCTCCGATGTGTGTACAAACGGTGTCTAAGAAGTGACGGTCGTGAGAAACAACGATTACTGTATTTTCATAATCAGCAAGGAAATCTTCTAACCAAGCGATTGTATCAATATCAAGGTCATTCGTAGGCTCATCCAGAATCAAAACATCAGGATTTCCGAAAAGTGCCTGAGCCAAAAGTACCTTTACTTTGTCTTTATTCTCCAATTCACTCATCATTTGCCAATGCATATCGTCCTTAATTCCAACGTTTGAAAGCATTGTCTGAGCATCAGATTCTGAGTTCCATCCACCCATTTCATCGTAAACAACGCCTAATTCACCAGCTTTAATACCATCTTCATCAGAGAAATCTTCTTTAGCATATAAAGCGTCCATCTCTTCTTTTATTTCGAATAATTTCTTATTTCCTCTTAAAACAGCTTCAAGTACTGTATATTGATCATATGCAAAGTGATCCTGCTCCAAAACAGACATTCTTTTTCCTGGCTCCAGTGATACATGTCCTGTGGTTGGATCTTGCTTTCCTGTTAGTATTTTAAGGAATGTAGACTTTCCTGCTCCATTTGCTCCGATGATCCCGTAGCAGTTTCCTTTTGTAAACATAATGTTTACCTCGTCAAAAAGGACTCTTTTCCCAAATTGTAAAGATAAGTTAGATACTGTTAACATATTAGTTTGTAAATTTGGCGCAAAATTACGAAAAGAAATCGGGTAATTATAATATTGTAATACTCAAGTTTTTAATGTGTGGTATTTTTGTATATTACAGTAATGAAAATTTAGATATGAAGATCGAAAAAACAGTTAATATATTTAATCGAAGAGCCAGATTTGAGTATGAAATCATGGAAGAATTTGAGGCCGGAATGGTACTTACAGGCACGGAAATAAAATCTTTACGCTCTTCTAAGGCATCTATCACAGAAGCCTTCTGTCAGTTCATTGACGGCGAATTGTACATCATTAATATGATGATTGATGAGTATAAATTGGGGACTTTTTATAACCATAAAACAAAAAGGGAACGAAAGTTGCTGTTGCACAAAAGAGAATTGTTAAAACTCGAAAAAAAACTCAAAGATGCAGGAAATACAATTATACCTTTAAAGCTTTATATTAATGATAGAGGAAAAGCAAAAGTGCTTGTAGCGTTAGGAAGAGGGAAAAAGCTTTTTGATAAAAGGGAAGCAATAAAAGACAGAGAAAGTAAACGAAGCCTCGATAGAATATTAAAGAAAAGTTAAAAATCATCCTGAAAACTTTGTTTATAAAGAAAAATTATATTTATTTTGCAATATCAATTATTTAATCATTTAATTCTATGAAAAATCTAAAATTAGGAATTTCAGCATTGGCGCTTACAGTTGCCTCTACTGTTTTCGCTCAGACTACCAACAATCCGTGGTTAATCGGAGTTGGTGCTCATGCGGAAAACCATAAAGCACAGGCAGGTAATTTCAGTAATACCTTCTCTGCTACAAACTTGACGAAGAATATGTTCAATGTGGACAATTTCTCGATCACTCCACCATTATCTAAACTTACGGTTGCTAGAAACATCGGTAAAGGTTTGGTAATTGACTGGCAGACTACTGTTGGTAACGTTGAAAACCAAAGATTCAACATGGGTAAAGAATTCATGTTAATGACTGGTTTAGGTTTCCAAGCGAAAGCTGCAGGTCTTATCTGGAATGAAGAGTCTTGGTTTGACCCATATTTAAGAGTAGGTGCTAACTACCTTAGACATGATTACACAGCTCTTACTTTCCCAAGAACAGATTGGAGAGGAGAGAGTGTAGGAAATGGTGATAACGGTAACGAAAACGGTAAAGCTAATCACTTTGCAGTTGCTGGTGGTGCTGGTGTTAATTTCTGGTTAACCAAAAACTTCGGTCTTGGTGTACAAGGAGATTACGTTGCAACGCCTGGTGACAAATCAAATGTTGCTAACTTTTGGCAAGCTTCTGCTTCTTTGAACTTTAGATTCGGAAACAGAGATAGAGATAAGGATGGTATCTTAGACAAAGACGATTTGTGTCCAGATACTCCAGGTTTACCAGAATTCCAAGGATGTCCTGATACTGATGGTGACGGAGTCCCAGATAAAGATGATCAGTGTCCAGAAGTTGCTGGTCCGGTTGAAAATAATGGTTGTCCTTGGCCAGATACTGACGGAGACGGTGTAATCGACAAAGATGATGCTTGTCCTACAGTTGCAGGTCCTGCAGAAAACAATGGTTGTCCTTGGCCAGATACAGACGGTGACGGTATCTTAGATAAAGATGATGCTTGTCCTACTGTTCCAGGTCTTCCAGAATACAACGGATGTCCAAAACCTAAAACAGTTGTTGCTACAGACTTAGAAGAAAACTTTAAATCTGTATTGTTTGACTTCAACAAAGCTACGATCAGACCTGAATCTGCTAATGCATTAGATACTGCAGCAGGTATTATTAAGAAAGAAGGAGGTAACTATCTATTGGAAGGTAGAACTGATGCTAAAGGTTCAGAAGCTTATAACTTGAAATTATCTAGAGAAAGAGCTGCTGCTGTAGTTGCTGCTTTAGATGCAAGAGGTGTTGATACTAACGCTCTTAAATCAATTGGTGTAGGTGAAGCTAAAGCTACAGTTTCTGAAAAAGCTACTGATGCTGAAAGACAAGTAGACAGAAAAGTAGTTGTAAAAGCTGTTGAAGATGCTGCTGAATGGAATGCAATTAAGAAAAGAGATTATGAAGATGCTCCAGTAAAAGCTGCTACTAAAAAAGCTCCGGCTAAGAAAAAAGCTGCTGCTAAAAAGAAAAAATAATTAATTTTTTTAAATAATAAATACCTCCAGATTTTCTGGGGGTATTTTTTTTGTTGTTGATTTTGAGTAATTTTGTGAAAATTTAAATTATAAAATGGGAAGAGCGTTTGAATATAGAAAAGCTTCGAAAATGGCGCGTTGGGATAAAATGGCCAAAACTTTTTCTAAAATAGGTAAAGATATTGCTTTAGCGGTAAAAGCAGGAGGTCCTGATGCGGAAGCTAATCCAGCATTGAGAAGATGTATCCAGAATGCGAAGGGTGCAAACATGCCAAAAGATAACGTTGAAAGAGCAATCAAAAAGGCGAGTGGTGCAGATGCAGAAAACTACGAAGAAATCAACTATGAAGGTTACGGACAAGGTGGTGTTGCATTTTTTGTAGAATGTACAACCAACAATACAACAAGAACTGTTGCCAACGTAAGAGCTATTTTCAACAAGTTTGATGGTAACTTAGGAAAGAATGGTGAATTAGCTTTCATCTTCGACAGAAAAGGGATTTTTAGTATTGATTTATCACAGATTAAAATGGATTGGGATGATTTCGAAATGGAAATGATCGACGGCGGAGCAGAAGATGTAGAAAAAGATGATGAAGAAGTAATGATTACAACAGCATTTGAAGATTTCGGTTCTTTATCTCACAAATTAGATGAACTTAAGATTGAAGTGAAAAGTGCAGAGCTTCAAAGAATTCCAAATAATATAAAAGAGGTTACAGCAGATCAATTTAAAGCAAATATGAAGATGCTAGATCGTTTTGAAGAGGATGATGATGTGCAAAATGTATATCATAATATGGAAATTACAGACGAATTATTAGATTCTTTATAAAAGATAATATTTCATTCATATACAGTTCATTTTCAATTAGTTTCTTTGCATAGAATCAATTGTGAGATCGCCATTCTTGGTAAATTAAAATACTAATTGATATGGCGGTCACATTTTGATCATTTTAGTAAGCAAATATCTGCGAATGAAAAGAAACGTTGAATTGGTTGTCATTTCGGATGTACATTTGGGAACTTACGGATGTAAGGCTAAAGAATTGTTGAGATATCTAAATTCTATTCAACCGAAGACCTTGGTTTTAAATGGTGATATTATTGATATCTGGCAATTTAAAAAGTCTTACTTCCCTAAACCTCATTTAAAGGTAATTAAGAAAATCATTTCATTTGCAACGAAATCTTCGGATGTGTATTACATTACAGGAAATCATGACGAAATGTTCAGAAAGTTTACCGATTTTGAATTAGGTAAATTAAAAGTCATCAATAAACTTCACTTAACTTTAAATGGAAAGAAAACCTGGATCTTTCACGGAGATGTTTTCGATGCCTCAGTTCAACATTCGAAATGGATTGCAAAATTGGGTGGAAAAGGATATGATCTGTTGATTGTCATCAATAACGTAGTCAATTGGTTTTTAGAAAAAATGGGAAGAGAAAAATATTCATTCTCAAAAAAGATCAAAAATAACGTCAAAAAAGCAGTTAAGTATATTGGCGATTTTGAATTGACTGCTTCCGAACTTGCCATTGACAACGGATATGACTTTGTAATTTGCGGTCATATTCATCAACCGCAAATACGGGAAGTGAAAAACAAAAAAGGTTCATGTACCTATCTAAATTCTGGAGATTGGATTGAAAATCTTTCCGCTTTGGAATATAACAATGGTGAATGGAAAATCTTTTATTATGAAGATCATAAACATCTACTTAGTGATGATGAAACCGAAGAAATGCAGGATATGAATAATTCTGACCTTTTAAAAATAGTTACTCAATTTACTTAACATGAAGGTTTTATATGCATTTCAGGGAACCGGAAATGGTCACGTTGCAAGAGCTCAGGAAATTATTCCTATTTTAAAAAAATATGCTTCGGTTGATACATTGATCAGTGGTCACCAATCTCAATTAAAAACAGATTTCCCGATAGATTTTAAGCATCGTGGAGTATCTCTCCTTTACAATAAAACTGGTGGAATTTCCTATAAAAAAATTCTGCTTGAAAATAATTTTCTTGAAGCGATCAAAACCATTCGTCAGATTGAATTAAGTCAATATGATTTAATTATCAATGACTACGAACCTTTGACAGGTTGGGCTTGCAAATTGAAAAATTTGAAAATGCTGGAACTCAGTCATCAAGCTTCTATGAGTTTTAAAGAAACTCCGAAACCGGATAAAAAAGATTTTTTTGGCGAATTGGTTCTTGAGCATTACTGTCCAAGTAAAGATAAAATAGGTTTTCATTTCGAAAATTATCATCCACAGATAAAAAAACCTGTTATAAGACGAAAAATCAGAAATTTAAATCCTGTAAAAAAGGGATTTTATGTCGTTTATCTGCCGAGTTTTTCAGATGAAAATATTACTAAAGCTTTAAGCCAAATTCCGGTAGAATGGAAAGTGTTTTCAAAATATACTAAAATTCACAGTCAGATCAATAATGTTGAAATCTATCCGGTTGACGAAACTCATTTTTTAGAATGCTTCGAAAGTTGTGACGGAATTTTATGCAATGCAGGTTTTGAGGGACCTGCTGAAGCACTTTTTATGGATAAAAAATTGTTCGTGATTCCTATTCATAATCAATATGAGCAGGAATGTAATGCCTGTGCATTAGATAAAATGGAAATCCCCAATTCTAAAATTCTGGATGTTGAAGAAATTAAAAATTGGGTAAATTCAGATATTCATTTTAAAGTAAATTATCCTGATGATATTGAAGATATTATCTTAAATGACGTATTAACGTTCTAGAAAAATATCTTCCACATCATTCATTCTTCTCATTACAGCTCTTGCGTAAGAACAGTGTGGGTAAACATTCCATTTATTTTCTCTTGAGAATTTGATGGCTTCTTCAACCAAATATTTTCCCATTCCGCGACCTTCAAATTCCGGATGTACAAGTACAAAAGAAATAATCAGTTTGTTGTCTTCTGGGAAAATGGTGTAAGTCAACCTTCCGACTTCTTTGATCTCGTTGTTGAGCGTGATAACTCCGCCGTTTCCTGATTTATTGTTTTCGAATTTCATATGTAGTAGTTTAATTTTAATTGGACATATGTTATCGCCTATTTTTTTAGTTTATGAATCATGACAAGTCATAGCGATTTCATAAGTTTGATTTCACAGAAGGATACAAAATCTGCACCGAAAGGGAGAAAAGTAAAGTAAAAGTGAATTGTGAAATGTCAATTAACTAAGTTGTGAATTCTTAAGGCGAAAATTCACGATTGACTTTGCGAAGCAAATATTGACCATTCAAATACAATTATTCTTTCCCCGTATAATAATTGTAATCTTTAATAACAATTCCGATAAACTGTCTTTCCGTCATTTTTGTGGGGTCAACTTCCAATTTTAAAATTCCTTTTATTTTATCCGAAAGTTTGGATATGATTTGTCGGTCATCAATTCTCAAAGCCTTCAGATAATTATCTTTAATAATCCTCATATCATTATCACTTAAACCTATTACTTGAGGGAAAGTCGGGACATAATCCGTTTTTAAATTTTCTAAAATAGTATGAGAAATATTAATATTATTTTTCAAAGAAATTACGGCTGTTCCCGCCGCAATATCTCCAAAACGTTGGTTGTTTTTTGTAATGATCATGGTGATAAATCCTACACAAAGGATGGAAATATCAATCACTCTGAAAACCCAGCGGATGAGATAATCTCCAAAACTTGCCTGATAACCGTCGATTTTTACAACACGTATTTTCATTACTTTTTTTCCAAGGGTTTGTCCTTCCATCAGACTTTCCATTACGACAGGATAAATAACAGTCGGAAAAAGAAGAATGCTGTAAACTGCACCAACTGACCATTGATCAAGACCATTTAAAACATATCCCAAATCAAAAACGCTGAAAAAAAGATAAAAAATAAGAATACCATAAGCAATCTTTACCACAGAATCGATGATGAAAGCAAGAAACCTTTCACCAATACTTGATATGTTAAAGTTAATATTTACATTTTGTGAGGTGTTTATCGCAATTTGAGACATAATTTTTATTATTTTAGCCTTACAATTATGAGAGAAGTTTATTTTATTAAACAAAATAAAGAAAAATGGTTGGGAATCGAACAGGTTATTCAGGGGAAAATCAAAAAAAATCCTGACGACCTGTCTTCACTGTACATTAATCTGATCAATGATCTTTCTTTTGCCCAAACGTATTACCCGAAAAGTAATACGACGGTTTATCTTAATCACCTTTCATCTCAGATTTTCCAGAAAATTTATAAGACCAAAAGAGTAGAAGAAAACAGAATGCTGTATTTTTTCAAAACCGAAGTTCCGCTTTTGGTTTATCAATACAGAAGGTATTTGCTGTATGCTTTTGTGTTTTTTATTTTGTTTACATCGATGGGTGTGCTTTCTGCGATTTACGATAAAGATTTTGCCAATATTATTTTAGGTGAAAGTTATGTAAATACAACAATTGAAAATATAAAAGCAGGAAACGCTGTTGGAGTTTATCAAAGCGGTTCGACTTGGGGAAGTACCATTGGAATTACTTTAAATAATATAGGAGTCGGAGCCAAATTATATATCTACGGAATTTTCGGTGGAGTAGGCTCATTATACGCTCTTCTTACTAATTCTGTGATGTTGGGATCATTCCAGTATTTTTTTTACGATTACGGAGCTTTGAAAGACAGCGCAAGAGGAATCTGGCTTCATGGAGTTTTTGAGATCTTCGCAATGGTTGTAGAAGCAATGTGCGGATTGATTCTCGGAACATCCATACTTTTTCCAAAAACATTGTCGAGATTTGAATCTTTAAAAATAGGCTTAAAAGATTCATTTAAAATATTTTTAAGCACCATTCCATTCACGGTTTGTGCAGGAATTATCGAAGGCTATGTTACAAGACATGCTTTAAAGATGCCGGAATTTTTAAATTTAATTATCATCTTCGGATGTTTGATGATCATAGGATTTTACTATTTTGTGTATCCGTTTATCGTCAACAAAAAAATGAATAACAACCTTACAATCACAAAAGATGCAGTTTTATAAAAAAAGAGATTTCGGAACGTTTATCAGCGACAGTTTTGGTTTTTTCAGACTTTACGGAAAAAATTATTTTAAAAATTATATACTCCTAAACGGGCTTCTGCTGATCTTGATGGTTGTTGTGGTCATCTTTGGTTATCGTGAATTATTTTCGCAGCTTTTCGGCTCCAATTTAAACGGAAATGCGTCTTACATGGAGAATTATTTCGAGGACAATCTTGGAATGTTTATCGCAATAGGAATTTTAACATTCTTGCTTTTTGTAGTTTTAATGATTCTCAATTATCTCTATCCGGTTTTTTACCTAAAAAGACTTTCTAGTGGTCAGCAAAAAATAGGAACAGATGATATTTTATATGATTTTAAAAGTAATATTGGCAGAATAGGAACTCTCTGTCTTGGAATGATTTTCATAGTGTCTCCATTGTCACTTATTCTGATCGGAGTTTCTTATGCGTTGGTATTTATCATCATCGGATTGCCGATTCTTTTATTTGTTTTTCCTACGGTTTTTAATATCGTGAATTTTCTGATGTACGATATGTTCAACAGCAAAAGAGGTTTTTTTGAAAGTTTAAGTTATTCTATTCGTTCGCAATTTTCTTACACAAACGGACGTGAAAAATCCCCGTATTGGAAATATTGGGGAGCAACACTTATCATATCAATTATTTTGTATATCATCACGACGATCTTTACGATGATTCCGATGATTATATTTTATGCATCAATTTTCACCTCTGCTCCGGATGGAGAATTTGAGCAAAATCCTTTTGCCGGAACAATGGGAATTATGTTTTTTGTCGTGTACGGAATTTCAATGTTGGTTTCGTTTTTCCTGTCAAATCTGATGTATGTGAATTCAGGATTGCTTTATTATGATAGCAGAACAGATCTGCATCAACAAGTGGAATTGGCAGAAATTGATACAATCGGGATCAATGAATAAAACCATCTTTTTCATACTATTTCTCTTTTTATTTGGGCCTTGTAAAGCTCAGGTTGTAGACAGCAGTTATGTTTACGAAGATGAGTATTATGAAGACACTTTGAGTACGGGACATTACAAAAATATGTATCGCGCAGATTCTGTTTTACTTAAAAATCCGGTTTCCGAAAACACACTTCATCCGAAAAGTTTTAAAGAAAACATAAAATCTAGATATAAAGGTGAAGAGTTTGACTATGCAACTTCAAAACCCAGAGAATCCTTTTGGGATAAATTGATGAGAAAAATTTTAAAGCTGATTCAGACTATTTTTGGTGAAACCAGTTTAGAAAGTTCAGCACAGATTACCACAGTTGTTATCCGTCTCTTTGCGATTGTTTTGGTTGGTTTTCTTTTATATTTTATCATTAAATTTCTCATCGGCAAAAACGGAAATTTCATCTTCGGGAAAAGAAATAAGAAAGTCATTATCAACGATGAAGAGCTTCATGAAAATATTCATGAGATCAATTTCCCTGAAAGTATTGCAACATTTGAAAGAACAAAAGATTATCGTTCTGCAGTGCGCTATCAGTTTTTATTTTTATTAAAAAAACTCAGCGATAAAAAACTCATTCTCTGGAATCCTGAAAAAACAAATAAAGATTATGTAGCCGAATTGAAAGTTCCACATTTAAAAAATGAATTTTCAAATCTTTCTTATATTTTCGATTATGTTTGGTATGGTGAGTTCAGTATTGATGAACAGAGTTATTCGAAATTTAAAGAGCAATATCAGTCTTTCAAACCTTAATTATTTTTTTTAAAATGAACAAAACTTTCAAAATATATGCTTTAATTTTCATCATTATCATGGTGATTTTGGCGTTGTTTGAAGTGAATAAAAAAGAGGTGATAGATTGGCGAAAGAATTTTGATGTGAACGAAAAATCACCTTTCGGGCTGTTTGTTTTTAATCATGAAGCAAAAGATTTATTTAAAAATAAACTGAAAAAAATTGATGTTACCGCTTACGATTATTATAACGAGAACAGTAAGAAGAAACCACACAATATCGTTGTTATAGAAAGCGAAATCGATACTGAATCCTGGAATAAAATTCTTGACGAAGTTTCAAATGGTTCTGATGCGATGGTGATCATGGCAAAAATGCCGAAAGAAATCTCAGACAGTATTGGTTTTTACGATTCTCAAATATCTTTTGAAGATGTAAATGCACTGAAACTGACTGACAGAAAATATCAGAATGATTTTATTAAATTAGATAAATTTCCATCTGGAAGAGGTTTTTCTTACATCAAACCCGGAGTTCAGGTTTTGGGAAAAACCATTGAGAAAGAAAATGATGATCAGGCTAATTTTATCAAAGCCAAATTTGGGAAAGGAAAGATCTATGTTCATTGCGAACCTCTTTTTCTGACCAATTATTATCTTCTGAAATCAGGAAATACAAAATATGCGCAAGATGTCTTTTCATATCTTGATGACAGAGAGACGCTTTGGTTTGTGGAAGCAAATACCAAGGAATCAAGATTTTTTATGCGATTTATTTTAGGAAATCCGGCTCTGAAATATGCTTGGTGGCTCTTATTGGCAGGCTTGATTTTGTTTATATTTTTTAATGCAAAAAGAAAACAGCGTATCGTTCCGATCATTGAACCGCTGAAAAATACATCAGTTGATTTTGTGAAAAGTATAGGAAATCTTTATCTGCAGGAAGGTGATTTCCACGATATGATGGCGAAAAAAGCACAGTATTTTCTGAATAAGGTGAGACTCGATCTCTTGATTGATACTCAAAATTTAGATGAAGAATTTGCTAAAAAGCTTCATCTCAAAACAGGGAAAGATATTGAAACAATCAACGAAGCAATTGTGTTGATTAAGAAAGCTCAAGATCCTTATGCAAGTGTGATGAAAGAAGATTTGGCTAGAATGAATAAGCTTTTGGATAGTATTTTAAAATAATGTTTAGTAAAAATGAAGTTCTTATGGAGCTTAAATAATAAAACAAAATATGGAAAACCTTGAAAATCAAAATACAGAACCTCAGATTCCGATCAATTTAGACAAAAAAGAAAGCGGATTTGAATCAAGAATTGATATGATCGAACTTCGCAACAGTTTAGAAAAAGTAAAAGCTGAAATTGCAAAAGTAATCGTTGGTCAGCATGATATGATCGAGCATCTTTTGGCGGCTTTATTATCAAACGGTCACGTTTTGATTGAAGGTGTTCCTGGTGTTGCAAAAACGATTACGGCAAAACTTTTGGCAAAAACTATTGATGTCGACTTTAGCAGAATACAGTTTACTCCCGATTTGATGCCTTCAGATATTTTGGGAACTTCGGTTTTCAGCATGAAAAATTCCGAATTTGAATTTAAAAAAGGTCCGATCTTTTCAAATTTTATTCTAATTGATGAGATCAACCGTTCTCCAGCAAAAACGCAATCTGCTCTTTTTGAAGTGATGGAGGAAAGACAAATCACGATGGACGGAACGCAATATGAAATGGAAGCTCCGTTTTTAGTGGTTGCAACTCAAAATCCAATCGAACACGAAGGAACTTACAGACTTCCGGAAGCACAACTTGATCGATTTTTATTTAAAATAAATGTTGGTTATCCAAATCTTGAACAGGAAATCGCCATTATCAAAAATCAGCACGAAAGCAGACAGGAAGATAAAACCGATGTCGTAAAACCTGTGATCAGTGCGCAACAATTAAGCAATTATCAGAAATTAGTCAAAGAAATCATCGTTGAATCTCAACTGATGGAATACATTGCTAAAATTATCATCAACACGAGAGAAAATCAGTTTTTATATTTGGGTGCTTCACCGAGAGCGAGTTTGGCATTATTGACGGCTTCAAAAGCTTTTGCAGCATTGAGAGGAAGAGATTTTGTTACTCCTGAAGATATCAAGGAAGCGAGTTATGCCGTATTAAGACACAGAGTTATCGTGTCGCCAGAAAGAGAAATGGAAGGTTTGACTGCCGATGAAATCATTCGTCAGATTTTAGAAGGAATAGAAATTCCTAGATAGGTTGTAGTTATTAGGTAGCAGATTATAGTTTTAAGTTTTTAATATGGCGCATTTTAAAGAGCTTTTAGTTTGGCAGAAATCTATAAATTTTGTTACAGAAATTTATAAAGAAACTGAATCTTTTCCAAAAACTGAAATGTATGGTTTAACTTCCCAAATAAGAAGAGCTACAGTTTCAATTCCTTCAAATATTGCTGAGGGAAATTCGAGAAGAAGTGTACTTGATTATTTGCAATTTCTAAGAATCTCAAGAGGAAGTTGTGCAGAAGTTGAAACACAATTAATTATATCAAAAAATCTTGGTTTTTTAGATGAAGACAAATCTTTAAAACTAAATCAAGATATTATTGAAATTTCAAAAATGTTAAACGGTCTTATTACTTCTTTAATGCAATCAACGAATCTGCCTCCTAAAATCTAAAACCTGCAACCTTTAATAATGAAAAACCTATACATCAACAATCGTTTTTTCTTCACGCTCATCGGAGTGGGAATTCTCTATGTTTTTGCATTTTTCTTTCCGTTTCTGATGATAGTAGGTCACATTATTTTGTTACTGGTTTTTCTTGCTGTTATGGTAGATTATCTGCTCTTATTTAGAGAAAAAGATGGTGTTTTAGCACAAAGAATTCTACCTGAGAAATTATCTAATGGCGATGAAAATCCGGTAAAAGTCGATATTAAAAATAATTATAGTTTTAAAATCATTACCAAAATAATTGATGAAATCCCGTTTCAGTTTCAGAAGAGAGATTTTTTAATTGAAAAACAAATTGAGTCGGGAAAAAATACCTTGTTTCAATATATTCTTGAGCCCAAAGAAAGAGGAGAATACAATTTTGGAGCTTTAAATATTTTTGCTTCATCTCCTTTAGGTTTTGTTTCTAAAAGATTTACTTTTCAGAAAGATGCATTTTTGCCGGCTTATCCGTCATTTATTCATTTGAGAAAATATGAATTAATGGCTTTGCAAAACGAATTTCTGCTCGGAGGAATCAAAAAAATCAGAAAGCTTGGGCACACCATGGAGTTTGAGCAGATCAAAGAATATGTTCCCGGAGATGACGTAAGAACCATCAACTGGAAAGCAACTTCCAAAACAAACCGACTGATGGTCAATCAATTCCAGGATGAAAAAGCACAGCGTGTTTTTATGTTGATTGATAAAGGCAGAACCATGAAAATGCCATTCAAGAAATTAAGTCTTTTGGATTATTCGATTAACGCAACGATGGCTTTGTCACATATTATTCTTAAAAAAGGTGATCGTGCCGGAATGATGACATTTTCTAAAAAAACGGAAAATAAAGTTGCAGCGGATAACAAATCGGGACAGTTGAGAAAAATTTCGGAATCGCTTTATAATATTAAAACAGATTTTTTTGAAAGTGATTTCAACAGGCTTTATCAGGATGTGAAATTTTCATTGAATCAGAGAAGTCTGGTTTTGCTTTTTACGAATTTTGAAACTTTAGACGCTTTAAACCGTCAGATGAAATATCTTCGTGGGATTGCAAAAAACCATTTATTGGTAGTGGTTTTCTTTAAAAATTCTGAATTGCAGACTTTGCTTCACAAAAATCCCGAGAGTATGCAGGAAATTTATGATGAAGTAATTGCTGAAAAATTTGAATTTGAGAAGAAACTCATCATTCAGGAGTTGAGAAAGTATGGAATTTATTCTGTCTATACACTTCCTGAAAATCTAAACGTGGAGGTAATCAATAAATATCTGGAAATAAAAGCGAGGGGGATTTTGTAACTTTGCAATAAGCAATAAGCAATAAGCAATAAGCAATAAGCAATAATGAAAATATCACTCAACCGAATCAACGACGACTTTTTATTTGAATGCACCAATTCACAGGGAAATTCAATTCTTTTAGATAACACTTCTCAACCAGGCGCGAAAGGAGTTTCACCAATGGAAAGTGTAATGATGGCAGTTGCAGGTTGCAGCGGTATTGATGTCGTTTCAATTCTGAAAAAACAAAGACAGGAAATCACAGATTTTAGAGCAGAGGTAGAAGGTGAAAGAGTTCCTGTAGAAGATGCAAAACCATTCAAATCGATGATGGTTAAGTTTTTCTTAGAAGGAACGATCGATCCTAAAAAAGCATTGAAAGCATCAGAATTATCTTTCGAAAAATATTGTTCAGTTTCAAAAACATTAGAACCCAACGTAGAAATTGGTTACGAAGTTTATGTAAACGGAGAAAAAGTGGAGGGATAGAGTAATAGAGTGGGAGAGTCTGAGTGTAGGAGCGTAGAAAAAAATATTCTCAGCATCTCTCAAACCCTCCCACACTCAAACTCTCCAACCTGATTATGCCAATCTAGGTTTCATTAATTTTGCAACGGTTGCCGTCCATCCTGTCTGATGAGAAGCTCCTACGCCACGGCCATTATCTCCGTGGAAATATTCGAAAAATGTAATGTAATCTTTGAAATTCGGGTCATAATTAAATTTATAATTTCCTCCGTTGAAAGCTCTTTGTCCGCTCTCATCCTTTAAAAATATAGAACAAAGTCTGTTGCTGATATCTTGTGCTACTTCATCAAGATTTTTCTTTTCACCACTTCCTGTAGGAAGTTCTACTTTAAGACTGTTTCCATAATAAAAATGAAAACGCTGTAAACTCTCAACGATCAGAAAATTGATGGGAAACCAAATCGGACCTCTCCAGTTACTGTTTCCCCCAAACATTCGGCTGTCACTTTCTGCAGGAGTATAATAAACCACATTTTTATTTCCATGAACGGTAAAAACAAAAGGATTTTCTTCGTAAACTTTTGACATTGCACGAATTCCGTAAGAACTTAAAAATTCTTTTTCATCAAGCATTCTTGTCAAAACTTTTGTAAGTCTTGTTTTTCTTAATATACTCATCAAATGTTTTCTTCCGCTTCCTTCCTCTTCCCAATGAGAAACAAGTTTGGTAAGTTCGGGTTTGTTTTTTAGTACCCAATCCATTCTGTCGCGGAAATTCGGCATTTTTTCAAGCAAGTGATGATCGATAACTTCTACAGCAAATAATGGAATTAAACCGACAATACTTCTCAAGCGTAGAGTCACACTTTCACCATTTGCAAGTTGTAAAACGTCATAGAAGAAACCGTCTTCTTCATTCCACAATCCTTCTTTGTCATCACCCATATTTTCCATAGCTTCTGCGATGTAAAGGTAATGTTCAAAGAATTTGATGGCCATGTCTTCATAAACCTGGTAATACTGAGCAAGTTCCATCGCAATACGCATCATGTTCAGTGCATACATTGCCATCCAGCTCGTTCCATCGGCTTGTTCAAGATGTTCACCATCTTTCAGTGTCATATTTCTATCAAAGGCACCTATATTATCCAATCCAAGAAACCCTCCTCCAAAAATATTTTTTCCGTTTTTATCTTTTCGATTCACCCACCATGTGAAGTTAAGAAGCAGTTTTTGAAAAACTTTTTCTAAAAATAATAAGTCTGGTTTTCCATTGGTTTTTTCATCAATTTTGAATACTCTGAAACATGACCAAGCATGTACTGGCGGGTTTACATCACTCAAATTCCATTCGTAAGCAGGCATTTGTCCATTCGGATGCATGTACCATTCTTTGGTAAGTAATAGAAGCTGGTTTTTAGCAAAATCAGCGTCAATAATTGCAAAAGGAACACAGTGAAAAGCAAGATCCCAAGTTGCGTACCAAGGATATTCCCACTTATCGGGCATTGAGATAATATCTTTGTTATGAAGATGTTCCCATTCGGTATTTCTTACATAATTATTAAAATCTCTTGGAGCTTCGTAGTTAGGATCGCCTTTCAGCCATTTCCCGACATTGTAATGATAAAATTGCTTGTTCCAAAGAAGTCCGGCAAAAGCCTGTCTCTGCACATTTTTTTCATCATCATTGAACACGTCTTGCTGTACATTTTCATAAAATTCATTTGCTTCAGCAATTTTCAGATTAAATATTTCATCAAATTGATAAAAAGGTTCATCTAAATCATTGGGTGAAAGCCTGAACTCAAAAGTTTCTGATTGTCCGGCTTTTATAGTCTCGTTGATGACAAATGCTGCTTTTGTACCTGATTGCTGAGGATTTACTGTATCTTTTTGATGTACGATAAAATCATTGATTCCATCTTTGAAAAAAGCGTTTTCAGGATTCGGAATTCCGTAAAGCTTTAAATTATTTGTCTCATTATCGCAAAATAAACTCTTGGCATTTTTTCTTTTAGAATAAAACTTTTTTATGGGAATACTGTCGTGATTGATATTAATGCAGCATTCGGATGAAGCTTCCAATTGACCTTTGTATTCATTGTAGCCCCATTTCCAGTTGTTTCTAAACCATAAAGTGGGTAAAACAAAGATTGGCGCATCCTGATTACTTCGGTTGCAAACCTTTATGCGAACTAAAATATCATCAATATCGTTTTTGCAATATTCGATGAAGATATCAAAATACTCATCCTTGTCAAATATTCCTGTGTCGATGATTTCATATTCAGGTTCTTTTTTGCTTCTTTTTCCGTTTTCCACAAGAAGATCTCCATAAGGAAATTGGTTGATGGGATATTTGTATACCATCTTCATGTAGCTGTGAGTAGGTGTATTATCTAAGTAATAAAATATTTCTTTGATGTCTTCTCCGTGATTACCTTGTGGGTTACTTAGTCCAAAAAAACGTTCTTTTACTCTTTCGTCTTTCGTATTCCAAAATGATAATGCAAAGCAAAAAAGCTGTTTCGTGTCAGAGATTCCTGCAATACCTTCTTCGCCCCATCTGTAGGCATAGCTTTCAGCATTGTTGTGGTTGGCAAAATGCCATGCGTTACCATTCGGGCTATAATCTTCACGAACGTTTCCCCACTGTCTGTTGCTTACGTAAGGTCCCCAGTTTAGCCAGTTTTTATCTTTTAGTCTCTGCTTTTCAACACTCATATAACGTCATTTTTCATTGCTAAGGTAGATTTTTTGACAAAAAAAACCAATTTTTTTAAGCTTAATAATTCTTAACATGCTTTCGAAATGCTTTTGATGAAGGGATTTTTGCTGATAAATAATTTTTATTTAAATATTTAAGAGAAATGTATTATCTTTGCACCATTCGATCATTCACATATTGAAAATGTTATCAAGAAAGGTTGAGGGACAGACCCTGTGAAACCTTAGCAACCCTTTGCGCAAGCGAAGAAGGTGCTACGTTCTACCAAATAATTTTATTTTGGACAGATAACTTACTGAAGTTCTTTTCAGCCATTTCTCATGGCATTTTCAAATTGTATTATCAAAAAGTATAATAGAATTGAAAACAGAACTGCAACATATTAATTTCCCGTATCAAACCGATTCCCAAAAGGAATACGATATCTCATTAAGCTATCAGCTTTTTGGGAAACACCTGTTTTCTGCACCCATCATTTTAGTCAATCATGCATTAACCGGAAATTCAAACGTGGCCGGAGAAAAGGGTTGGTGGAAACAGTTGATTGGTGAAAATCAGGTAATTGATACCAATAAATATACAGTACTTTGTTTCAATATTCCCGGAAACGGATATGATGATTTTTTAATTGACGACTGGTCAGATTTCACGCCTTCAGACATAGCAAATATTTTTCTGAAAGGTCTTGAAATTTTACATATTAAAAACCTTTACGCCATAATCGGAGGCTCGCTGGGAGGTGGAATTGGCTGGGAAATGCTGGCTAAAAATCCAGATTTGGCAGAGCTTTTTATTCCGATTGCCTGTGATTCTAAAACCCATGATTGGTTACACGCCCAATGTCTGGTTCAGAAATTTTTATTAAACGGAAATGATGAGCCACTGCAGAAAGCAAGAATTCATGCGATGCTGTGCTACAGAACACCTCAATCTTTAAACGATAGATTTCAAAATACATTCAATCTTGAAAAACAAAAGTTAGAATCGGAAGACTGGCTGGATTATCATGGGAAATCTCTTGCCGAAAGATTTAGTTTAAAATCTTATCAGTTGATGAACCATTTGCTGATGAACATTAATGTTAACGATAAAGATTTAGGTAAAATAAAAGCACGAATGCACATGATCTCTGTAGATACCGATCTTTTTTTTCCGGCTTCTGAAATCCGAATGTGTTTTAATAGACTGAAAGCTGAAAAAGACGATGTTTTCTACCACGAGATCAAATCAATTCATGGGCACGACGCCTTTTTAATGGAATACGAACAGTTAAATTATATCATAAAAAATATTTTGTAGATGAAAGCGAATGCAAACGAAATAAAATTTTTTAAAAACAGATCAATCATCAAATTTGAAGGAGCAGATTTCTTAGGCGAAATCGGGATTGACGGAAGGGTTTTTAAGGCGCTTACCCTGGCGCGAATCAGTGTGGGAGTAATTTCTCAGCAGGCCGTTGAGAACGGATTGTCAATTCTTGTACACGAAGAAGACTCTGAAAAAGCAGTAACCTGCCTAATCGAGGAGTTTGCTCCTGAAAGAAAATCAGGAAAAGTTTCTCAGATTTACAGCATCAACAATGTGTCTGTCATTGGTTTTGTGGCAGATGATTTAAATAAAATACTTTCAGAACTGGCAAGAAACAATGTTTTCCCGTTGCTTTTGAATCAAAACTCAAGCGAGAAGCGTATCAATATTGTGGTGACTTCTTCTCAGGATGAGAAAACTAAAAACATCATTGAATCGGAAATTTTCAAGAAACCAAAAACAGTTCACCTGGCCATAATCGGTCACGGAAACGTTGGGAAAACGTTAATCGAGCAGGTTTTGCATTCTTCCGAAGAAATTAAAAGAAGGAAAAACATTCACCTGAAAGTCGTGGCAGTAGCCAATTCCAGAAAAATTGCTTTCAATAAAAAAGGATTTGATAACACATGGAGCGATGAGGTTTTTGCAGCTGAAAAATCTTCAAATGTTGAGGAATTAATCAATTTCTCAAAAGAAAATCAGCTCGAAAACCTGATTGTTGTAGATAACACAGCAAGTGTAGACTTCGTTAAAAACTATCAGGCTTTGGCTGAGAATGGATTTGATTTGGTTTCATCCAACAAAATTTTCAATACACTTCCGATTGAAGAATACCGTAAACTAAGATATACGTTGAACAAAAATAACAAACGTTATCTTTACGAAACCAATGTGGGTGCAGGTTTACCGCTAATTGATACAATTAAATTACTACACCTTTCAGGAGAAAATATTACCAGAATTAAAGGGGTTTTCTCTGGAACATTGAGTTATGTTTTCAATAATTTTTCTCTGCGCGATGATAAATTTTCAACCATCGTTAATGAAGCATTAGAAAAAGGCTTCACAGAACCGGATCCGAGAGAAGATTTATCAGGAAACGATGTTGCCAGAAAACTGTTGATTTTGGCGAGAGAATTAGATTTAATTAATGAATTCAGTGATATCAATATTCAAAACTTAGTTCCTGAAGCACTGCTTTCAGTTTCAAAACAGGAATTCCTTTCAAGACTGGAAGAACTGGATGAAGAATACGACAAAATCAAGAAAAATCAGGAGCCGAATCATGTTTTAAGATATGTTGGTGACCTGCATGGAGATTTACAGAAAGAAAAAGGTGAGCTGGATGTGAAATTAATTTCTGTTCCTGCAACTTCAGCTTTAGGACAACTGAAAGGTTCAGACTCAATTTTTGAAATCTATACCGAAAGTTATGGTGAAAACCCAATCGTCATCATGGGAGCCGGAGCCGGAGCAAAAGTGACTGCCCGCGGTGTTTTTGGTGATATTTTAAGATTGAGTGAAACGAAGTAGGTTTTGTAAAAAGTATAAAGTAGAAATGTAAAAAGTCCCAACGGGACGATTTAATTAAGGATAGGATGCAATCCTATTAGTCAAAATTAGATAAAATGGAAAACGAAAATTTCGAAACCTTCGCAATAAGAACTCAAACAGAAAGAACTCAGTTTGATGAGCATTCTACGCCTTTGTATCTTACATCAAGCTTTATTTTTGAGGATGCAGAAGATATGAGAGCGAGTTTTGCTGAGGAGAAATCAAAAAATCTGTACAGCAGGTTTTCAAATCCGAACGTCACAGAATTTACAGATAAAATTGTAAAAATGGAAGGCGCAGAAGCTGGGTACGCATTTGCCACCGGAATGGCTGCAATTTACTCTACCTTTGCAACATTGCTGAATGCGGGAGATCATATCGTGAGCTGTCAGTCGGTTTTCGGATCTACGCATACATTGTTCACAAAATATTTCCCAAAATGGAATATTGAAACGACTTATTTCAAAGCCGAAGATTCTGAAAATGTAGAAAATTACATCAGGCCCAATACAAAAATTCTGTATCTGGAAACACCTACCAATCCGGCCATAGAAATTTTAGACTTAGAATATTTTGGTCAGATTGCCAAAAAACATAATCTTATTTTCATTGTAGACAATTGTTTTGCGACGCCTTATCTTCAGCAGCCAATCAAATACGGAGCTGATCTGGTTGTTCATTCTGCGACGAAACTTATTGACGGTCAGGGTCGTGTTTTGGGTGGAGTAGCGGTCGGTAGAGAAGATTTAATCAGAGAAATTTATCTTTTTGCCAGAAATACAGGTCCAGCCATGTCGCCATTCAACGCCTGGGTTTTATCAAAAAGCCTGGAAACGCTTGCGATCCGTGTAGAAAGACATTGCGAAAACGCTTTCAAGGTCGCCGAGTTTTTAGAAAATCATCCGAATGTTGAATTGGTAAAATATCCTTTTTTAAAATCGCATCCGAGCTATGAGATTGCCAAAAAACAAATGAAATTGGGTGGAAACGTCGTTGCTTTCGAAATCAAAGGCGGTATTGAAGGGGGCAGAAACTTTTTAGATAAAATAAAAATGTGCTCGCTTTCTGCCAATCTGGGCGATACCCGAACGATTGTGACGCATCCTGCATCCACAACGCACTCCAAGCTGTCTGATGAGGAGAGAAATGAAGTGGGAATCACCGCAGGCTTAGTTCGCTGCTCGGTAGGTCTGGAAAATGTGGATGATATTATTGCAGATTTGAAGCAGGCGTTGGGGTGAAATTGTTTAGTTTGCTTGCACTGAGCGGGCAAAATCAACAGCCTGTTGTGAAGCCACAGCAAAAGAGAATGTATTAGTAATAAGCTTTGAAGGGCTACATTACTATCTTTGTAACAAATTCCAGTTCATCACAAATGAAGATTGTATTTGTGAAAGTATGAAGATGAGAATAGGAAGTGTGGATTAACCCTGAAAGGGCAAAATCAACAGCCTGTGGTGAAGCCACAGGAATAAGAATATATTATTACAAAGCCCTGAAAGGGCATCATCACTTTAAGATAAATAAAAAAAATATGTCACAATCTTTAAGCAAAATTTATGTCCATATTATTTTTAGTGTCAAAAATAGAGAGCCTTTAATTCAAGACACAATTAAAGAAGAGCTTTTTAATTATCTGGGCGGTATTTGTAAAAACTTAGAGTGTTACCCAATTCAGGTTGGAGGTTACAGAGATCATGTTCATATACTCTGCATTCTTTCAAAAAAAGTACCACTGGTGAAATTATTAGAAGATATTAAATCTTCATCTTCAAAATGGATAAAAACAAAAGGTGAAATGTTTTCTAATTTCTACTGGCAGAGTGGTTATGGAGCATTTTCTGTAAATCCAACAGAAATTGAAGTAGTAAAAAATTATATTATAAATCAAGAAGAACATCACAGAACAAAAAGTTTTCAGGATGAGTACCGAGCTTTTATAAAAAAATATGATGTTCAATATAATGAAGAATATGTTTGGGATTAGTGATGTCGCCCTTTCAGGGCTTTATTGAATCTCAAGAATTTTCACATTGGGCTGCACCCAATGCTAATGATAAAGCCCTTTCAGGGCTTTGCAAAATAAATAATTAAAAAAATGAAAAATTCAGCACAACTATACAAAGCCCTTTCCGAGAGAATCCTAATTCTTGATGGAGCAATGGGAACCATGCTTCAGCGTTACAAATTTGAAGAAGAGGATTACCGCGGCGAACGTTTCAAAGACTGGGAACATCCTGTAAAAGGAAATAATGACTTGCTTTCTCTGACGCAGCCTCACGCAATCGAGGAAGTTCACAGAAAATATCTGGACGCCGGCGCCGATATTCTGGAAACCAACACATTTTCCGGAACAACCATCGCAATGGCAGATTATCACATGGAAGATCTGGTGTACGAACTCAACTACGAATCTGCAAAAATTGCCAGAAAAGTTTGTGATGAGTTTACGGCTCAAAATCCTGATAAACCGAGATTTGTGGCTGGCTCTATCGGACCGACCAACAGAACAGCAAGTTTAAGTCCGGACGTCAACGATCCGGGTTACCGTGCAATTACTTTTGAAGACTTGAGACTGGCCTACAAACAACAGTCAGAAGCATTGTTGGACGGTGGGTCAGATATTCTTTTAGTAGAAACAATTTTCGATACACTGAATGCAAAAGCAGCATTATTTGCCATCGACGAAATTCAGGAAGAGAGAGGAATCGAAATTCCAATCATGGTATCGGGAACGATTACAGATGCCTCAGGAAGAACGTTGAGCGGACAAACCGCTGAAGCATTTTTGATCTCAGTCTCGCATTTGAATTTACTGAGTGTTGGATTCAACTGTGCCTTGGGAGCCAATCAGTTAACGCCATATTTGGAAACATTGGCGCACAATTCAGAATTCCACGTTTCGGCTTATCCAAATGCGGGTCTTCCGAATGCTTTCGGGCAGTACGATGAATCTCCGGATCAGATGGCTGCTCAGATTAAAGAATATGTAGAAAAAGGACTGATCAATATCATCGGTGGATGCTGTGGTACAACGCCGGAACACATCAAAGCCATTGCTGACTTGGTGGACAAATACGAGCCGAGAAAAGTGAAGGATTTTGTATGATTTTTGATTGTTGAAAATTTAGAACGAGTATAAAAACTTTTTTTAAATCCAAATCAACGATCTTATGGAAAAGCCATTTTACCTTAAAAATCCCGACGATACCAAACTGTTTAATGAATTAAGAAAAAGAGTGAACCAGCGCGTAGAAACACTTCCCCAAAACAGAGATGTTTACATTCAGATCAAAGCCATTATTTTGCCTTTGGTCTATTTTGGTTTGTATGTGTTTGCGCTTTTCAATGCAGATCGGCCTTGGGTTTATATTTCGAGTTTTGTTTTGATGGGGATTTCTCTGGTTTTAATTTATTTAAATTTAATTCACGAAGCGGCGCACAACAATATCTTTAAAAATAAAAAACTTAACAGTCTCGTTTTGCAGATTTTCGATCTCGTTGGAGCCAATTCCTACATCTGGAAGAAGCGGCACATCGCAGCGCATCACGCCTACCCGAACGTTGATGGCTGGGATACCGACATCGAGCAGAGCGGACTTTTACTGATCGTTCCATGGATTAAGGCTAAAGGAATTCAGAAATTCCAACATTTCTTTTTCTTTTTGGTGTATCCTTTATATTTGTTCAACTGGATGTTTATCAGAGACTTCAGAGATTTTTTTGATAAGGAAAGAGTGATTTTAAAAACACAGGGGAAAATTCCGGTTTCGGAAAAAATTAAAATGATCAGTTTCAAATTATTTTACTTTTTCTATCAGATTGCCGTTCCGGTTTTATTTTTTAAAGTTTCGATAGGTCTGGCTTTGGGTGCCTGGTTTTTACAGGTGATTGCAGCGAGTGTTTTTGCGCTTTTTGTTCTGTTGCCGCTGCATCCGCTGCCAGACAATGCTTTTCCTAAACTGGATGAGAAAAACGGACTTCCGTTCAGCTGGATCCGTCATCAGCTTGAGGTGACCAATGATTTAGAAGAAAACAACTGGTTCGTGAGAAACGTTTTGGGAAATTTCAACTTTCACGTTGCCCATCATCTTTTTCCGAACTACAGCTATATGTATTATAATGAAATCACAGAGGAGATTGAGCAGTTCGCCAAAGAAAATAATCTGGGTTACAAACGATTTCCAATTTTTACCGCTTTGGGCAAACATGTCGATTTGCTGAAGCAAAATGCGAACAACGCCTATTTTATTTTAGAAGAATAAATGGGTTAAAATAAAAAAGCTGAATACTAAGTACAGTTGATGATAAAGAACTGAGTGTGCTTTTAAAAGGTTAAGGTTTTGTAAAACTCAAAACAGTAAGCATTTAAAAAACTTAATGAACTTAGTGTTCAAAATGATGATTAAAAAATTTAAATTAAAAACAAATCAATTTAGCGATTCCAAATATTGGTAAACTGAACTGATCAATTGTTAGATTAAAAAAAACATGAAATATTTAAGATTGTCAGGGCTTGAGCCACTGATTATTACTCCGGAATCAAATTTTATCAACGTTGGTGAAAGGACCAATGTTGCCGGATCTAAAAAGTTTTTAAGATTAATAAAAGAAGAGAAATTTTCTGAAGCCTTAGATATCGCGAGAGATCAGGTAGATGGCGGTGCTCAGATCCTTGACGTGAATTTTGATGACGGTTTGATCGACGGAAAAGCTTCCATGATCAAATTCCTAAACCTGATTGGTTCCGAACCGGATATTTCCAAAATTCCAATCATGGTCGATTCTTCCAAATGGGAAATTCTGGAAGCCGGTTTACAGGTTGTTCAGGGGAAATGTGTGGTGAATTCCATCAGTTTGAAGGAAGGAAAAGAAGAGTTCGTTAAGCACGCCAAAGCCATCAAAAGATACGGAGCTGCGGTAATCGTCATGGCATTCGATGAGGTCGGACAAGCTGATAATTACGAAAGAAGACTTGAAATTACCAAACGTTCCTACGATATTTTGGTGGATGAGGTTAAATTTCCTGCTGAAGATATTATTTTCGATTTAAATATATTTCCGGTTGCAACGGGAATGGATGAACACCGTCGCAACGCAATCGATTTCATTGAAGCAACCCGTTGGGTAAGACAAAACCTTCCGTACGCCTCGGTGAGTGGAGGTGTTTCCAATGTTTCGTTCTCGTTCCGTGGAAATGATACGGTGCGTGAAGCGATGCACTCGGTTTTCCTTTATCATGCGATTCAGGCTGGGATGAACATCGGTATTGTAAATCCGGCAATGCTTGAGGTTTATGATGAAATCAATAAAGAACTTTTAGAACTCGTTGAAGATGTAATTCTCGACAAAAGAGAAGATGCTACCGAGCGGCTTTTAGATTATTCTGAACGGAATAAATCGGTTAAAAAAGAAAAAGTAGAAGAACTCGAATGGCGTACTCATCCTTTGCAGGACAGAATTACGCATTCTTTGGTTAAAGGAATCGACCGTTTCATCGAAGAAGATGTTGAGGAAGCCAGATTACATTCTGAAAGGCCACTCCACGTCATAGAAGTTAATCTGATGACCGGAATGGGCGTTGTCGGAGATTTATTCGGAAGCGGAAAAATGTTTCTTCCACAGGTAGTAAAGTCAGCAAGGGTAATGAAGAAAGCTGTAGCTTATCTGCAGCCATTCATCGAAGCCGAAAAAGATGTGGCTCAGAAACCTAATGGAAAAATTTTGATGGCAACCGTAAAAGGCGACGTTCACGATATCGGAAAAAATATTGTGAGTGTGGTTTTGGGTTGTAATAATTATGATATTGTCGATTTGGGCGTGATGGTTCCTGCCGAGAAAATTATTCAGGCAGCCATTGATCACAACGTGGATGTTATTGGTCTGAGTGGATTGATCACGCCAAGTTTGGATGAAATGGTCTACATCGCCTCAGAACTGGAAAGACAAAACCTAAATTTCCCTTTATTAATCGGTGGTGCAACAACTTCGAAAGCACACACTGCTGTAAAGATTGATTTAAAATATAAAAATGCTGTCGTTCACGTAAATGATGCTTCCAGAGCGGTAAACGTGGTAAGCTCATTGCTTGGAGACCGAAATAAAGAATATGTGGATGATCTGAAAAGTGATTATTCAGATTTCAGAGAAAAATTCCTGAACAGACAGGTTGATAAAAACTATGTTTCCATTGAAGATGCCCGAAAAGATAAGTTTAAAATCGATTGGGAAAATGAAGAAATTTTCACTCCCAATAATTTAGGAATTCAGGTTTTTGAAAATCAGGATTTGGAAGAATTAATACCGTTCATCGACTGGTCACCATTTTTCAGAAGCTGGGATCTCCACGGAAAGTATCCGAATATTTTTGATGATGAGGTTGTAGGCGAGCAGGCAAAAGAATTATTTGCAGACGGACAGAAGATACTGAAGAAAATTGTTGATGAAAAACTATTGGTTGCCAAAGCAATCTTCGGAATTTTCAAAGCTAATTCAAACGATACGGATGACATTTTGATTTATGATGAAAATAATCAGGAAAAAGTCAAGTTTTTAACGCTGAGACAGCAGGTTCAGAAATCAAAAGGTAAAGATTATATCGCATTAAGCGACTTTATTGCTCCAAAAAGTTCAGGAAAGACCGACTACATGGGCGCTTTCTGCGTTTGTACAGGTTTTGGAACGGATGAACTGTCGGATCAGTATGAAAAAGACAACGACGATTACAACGCCATCATGGTAAAAGCCATCGCCGACCGTTTTGCGGAAGCTTACGCAGAATTTTTGCATAAAAAAGTACGTACGGAATATTGGGGTTATGCCAATCAGGAAAATTTGAGCAACGAAGATTTAATTGCCGAAAAATATAAAGGAATTCGTCCTGCCCCTGGTTATCCCGCCTGTCCGGACCATTTGGAGAAACATGCGATTTGGGATTTGCTGAAGGTGGAAGAAGAAATCGGTGTTTATCTTACTGAAAGTTTGGCAATGTTCCCTACAGCAGCTGTTTCCGGATATTATTTTGGAAGTCCGCACGCCAAATATTTTGGTTTGGGAAAAATTTCAGAAGATCAGTTGAAAGAATATTCGCAAAGGAAAGGAATTTCTTTACAGGAAGCCAGAAAATGGCTGAACCCGAATTTGGCAGATGGAATTTAAAATGAAAAAACTTTTTTCTTTTATAATTTTTATGATCTATAGTTTTGCTCTTGCGCAGAACTGTAAATATCAGCTTACAATTAATTCAGAAAATTTAAAAGAGACAGGAAAATTCAAATTAACTATTAAAAACACAGACTCTCAATCTTTCAAAATTCCGAAAAAAATTAATTTGTGTAATATGAGATTAATTGATTTGGAAATTTTTAATGAAGACACTCAGTCTTTTGAAAAAATGAATTTAGCCAAAAAAGATATTGATTGTTTTACTTATAAGGATAAAGATTTTAAGCTTAAACCAAACAAGAATTATGTATATGAGGTTAATATCAAATCTGATTTTGAAGTGATGCAAAGCACGAAATTTTTTGAAGTTTTTAATGACAGGAAATACAGATTTAAAATTTCTTTTTCTCTCGATACATACGCTCATTGCGGAGAATCAAACAATGTTGTCACTAACTGGATATACAAAAATTAAACTACTACTATAATAAATGAAAATCACAGACCACATAAAAAACGCCAACGGCAAAACTCTATTCTCCTTAGAGGTTGTTCCGCCTCAAAAGGGAATCGGGATTGAAGATTTATATAAAAATATCGACCCGTTGATGGAATTTAAACCTCCATTTATCGACGTGACGACTTCAAGAGAAGAATATATTTACATCGACAAAGGAAACGGTTTGATGGAACGCCGTATCACGAGAATGCGTCCCGGAACTTTGGGAATTTGTGCGGCAATTCAGCATAAATACAATGTAGATACCGTTCCACACTTGCTTTGCGGAGGTTTTACCAAAGAAGAAACAGAATATCTTTTGGTAGACTGTATGTATTTGGGAATCGACAATATTATGGCGCTTCGTGGCGATGCGATGAAAGGTCACCAATATTTTGAAGCCACTCCAGGTGGTCACGCCAGTGCTATGGATTTGGTGAATCAGATCAACAATTTGGGAAGAGGTAAGTATCTTCACGACGATCAGGCTTGCGATGAGCACAACAAATTCTGTATCGGAGTTGCCGGTTATCCCGAAAAACACATGGAAGCTCCATCAATGAATTACGATCTAAAATGGCTCAAGCAAAAAGTAGATGCCGGCGCAGATTATATTGTGACCCAAATGTTTTTTGACAATAAAAAGTACATCGAATTTGTAACCAAAGCCCGTGAAATGGGAATCACCGTTCCTATCATTCCGGGAATTAAACCGATTGCTACTAAAAAACATTTAAAATTACTGCCACAGGTTTTCAAGATTGATTTGCCTGAAGACCTAATTAATGCTGTGGAAAGTGCGAAAAACAATGAAGCTGTAAAACAAATCGGCGTGGAATGGGCCATAAGCCAATGCAAGGAATTGCTTGATTTTGGCGTTCCCGTACTTCATTTTTACTCGATGGGTAAAAGTGATAATATTAAAAAAGTGGCTGGAGAGCTATTTTAAATAGTTAATAAAAGTGAAAAGATAAGGCTTCAGAAATTTTCTGAAGCCTTATTGTTTATATTCTGTCTGATATTGAATCATTTGATCAAAAACACTTTTCGTTGTCGGTTTTGAAGAATTGGTATTAAAAATAAACATTCCGCTGTCGATATTAAAAAAGTATTTTTTTGTATCATCACTCACCGAAAACCATTTCAACAGACCATTGACCAGATTGATATCTTCCCATCTTATTGACGATTCATCCAGATTAAACGTATGCGGATTCTGATGTAAAGTGTCTCTGAAAATGATCTTACGGTCTTCAATATAAATCATTCCGCTTCCCTGAAACGCTTTCAGTTTAAAGAACTCATTTTGCGTATTTCCCATATTGTACCGTACAAAAGCACGATATTCCGGAGTACCAATTTCATCCAGGAGAATTTTCTGTTTTTTCTTTCTGCTTTGTGCCGCCAAGTATGCAACCAAAAAAATAATTGCAGGAATAGACAACAGAAAAATGAAAAATAAGATAACAACAAAAACTAATGGTTCCATGATTTGATTTTTTTAAATTTTAAACTGTCGGATGCTTTTCAAACTCTTTGTTGCGGTCAAATAAATATCGGTAGGTTGCCAGTTTTCTTGTAACTTCAGTCTCCAGATGTTTTGCCAGCCCCAGCATTTTAGGGTTAAAATCCCCGATCCACTGCATTTCAAAATCTAAAAATTCCGTAGCAACTCTGAAGTGATTGGCCGCTTCCACAATCAAATAACCTTCCACGCCTTTATTCTGCCATTCAGGAACCACTCCGAAGATCAGTCCGACAAACTTGGTGTTGGTTTTTGTGGCTTTGTAATATAAAAATTTCAGTTTATCTAAAAATCCGAATTTTCCGTTCAAATATTTAAACCATTGGTTCAAATCCGGAATGTTGATCCACATTGCAATCGGTTTGTTGTTTTCATATGCAAACCACGCAATGTGCTCATTCATTACTGGTTTCATTTTATCAAACATTTTTTTGACTTCCTTTAAATTCATCTGCTTACCGCCTCCATGGCTTTCCCACGTTTTGTTGTAAAGTTCAAAAAAATCCTGGGCAAACTTATCCATGTTCGCTTTAGTCACTGGCTTTGAAGAAAAATTTTCGTTTTTAGAATGCTTTGCGTGCATCAGGTTGAAAATTCTTGAAGTAGGAGCATGTGCTTTTCTGCTGAAACACAACATATCGTAATACACCTGAAATCCATAATTCTCAAAAAGATCTTTATAATATGGGAAATTATAGTTCATTCCGTACAAAGGTGGAGTAAAACCATCTATTAAAACACCCCAGAATTTATCCCGTTCTCCAAAATTTATAGGGCCATCCATAGCTTCCATTCCGATTTCCTTAAGCCAGTTTTTACAGAAATCAAAAATGAAATTTGCTGTTTCCTGATCATTAATACAATCAAAGAAACCAATTCCACCGGTTGGTTGATCCTGAAGATAAAGTTGATGATTGAATACGGCAACTTTTCCTACTGTATCGCCATTTTTATTTAAAAATAAAAAACGCTTGCAGACACCGTTGTCAAAAAACTTGTTTTTCTGCGGATCAAAAACGAACTCAATATCTTTATCTAATGGTCGAATATACGCTTCATCATTCTTGTAAAGTCTCGCGGGAAACTCCAAAAATTCTCTCTTTTGTGCGTTATTCAGTACTTCTTCTGCAATGACCATATTTTTTATCGGCTTTAGATGGGAAAGGTAATTCAATTTAGGTTTAAATTAAAATATAGAATTAATTTTATCCGTATTTTTGTTGCAAAATAAATAAAAATGGTTGATTTTACCGATAACGATGATGATATTTTCACAGGGAAAGAGCATACGCCGATTCGTGAAGATGCCTTTGAGAAATCGCCACAGGAAAAAATAGAAAAAATTACTGAACTTTTTGGAGAAATCATGGAAACACTTGGTCTTGATATGACCGATGATTCATTAAAAGATTCTCCCAAAAGAGTTGCAAAAATGTATGTCAATGAAATTTTCGGTGGATTACTTCCTGAAAACAAACCCGGAATTTCTACATTTTCAAACAAATACAAATACCGCCAGATGTTGGTGGAAAAAGACATCACAGTTTACTCATTCTGCGAGCATCACTTTCTGCCAATAATCGGAAGAGCACACGTTGCGTATATTTCAAGTGGTGACGTAATCGGACTTTCAAAAATCAACAGAATTGTTGATTACTATGCGAAAAGACCACAGGTTCAGGAGAGACTGACGATGCAGATTGTTGATGCCCTAAAAGATGCTTTAGGAACTCAGAATGTTGCCTGCATTATCGATGCAAAACACCTGTGCGTAAACTGCAGAGGAATAAAGGATACTGCAAGTTCAACCATTACTGCGGAATTGAGCGGAATTTTCAGAACCAATCCGATTACCAGACAGGAATTTCTGCATTATGTAGGAAGCCACGCGAAACTGGATTATTAGAAGTATAGAAATGATTAAATTTAAAAAAGTTTTAAACCAGATTTTCATCACAACCATTATTTGTTGTGGCTAATTTGTAATGAATTAATTTCAAATTTCAAACCTCAAATTTCAAATCAAATAATGCAATTAAAAATATACAATTCGCTCACAGCGGAAAAAGAAATATTCACACCAATCCACGAAAATAATGTCGGGATGTATGTTTGTGGACCAACGGTTTACAGCAATGTGCACTTGGGAAATGTGCGTACCTTTCTTTCTTTCGATTTTATATACCGAAGCTTAATGCATTTGGGATATAAAGTTCGTTACGTAAGAAATATTACTGATGCAGGCCACCTTACCGACGATGGAGACGTCAATAACGACCGTTTTGTGAAGCAAACGCGTCTTGAAAAACTGGAACCCATGGAAATTGTTCAAAAGTACACGGTCGATTTTCACAAAGTTCTTGAAATGTTTAATCTTCTTCCTCCGAACATTGAGCCGACAGCAACAGGTCACATCGTTGAACAGATCGAACTGACTCAGAAATTAATCGAAAAAGGTTTTGCTTACGAAAGCAACGGTTCGGTTTACTTTGATGTTTTACAATACAACAAAAGAGGTCTGAATTACGGTGAACTTTCAAAACGAAATATAGAAGAACTTTTTGCCAACACCAGAGATCTTGACGGACAGGGCGAAAAGAAAAACCCACAGGATTTTGCCTTGTGGAAAAAAGCTTCTCCTGCTCACATCATGCGTTGGAATTCTCCCTGGGGAGAAGGTTTTCCTGGATGGCACCTTGAATGTACTGCAATGAGTACGAAATATCTGGGCGACAAATTCGATATCCACGGAGGTGGAATGGATTTAAAATTCCCTCACCACGAATGTGAAATCGCACAGGGAAAAGCCTGCAACGATGTAGAACCGGTAAACTACTGGATGCACGCCAACATGCTGACCATGAATTCACAGCGTATGAGCAAGTCGACCGGAAATTATATATTACCTAAACAGTTGGTTTCAGGTGAAAACGATTTCTTCGAAAAACCTTTTCATCCTACAATCGTTCGTTTCTGCTTTCTTCAGGCGCATTACAGAAGTGTTTTGGATATTTCTAATGATGCGATGATTGCCAGCGAAAAAGGATTTACAAGAATGATGGAGGCGGTAAAAGTTTTAAATTCAATTACACCAAACGATCAGAAAGAATCTGGTTTTATTCTCAAAGAATGGAAAACCAAAGCGTATGATGCTCTGACAGACGATTTCAACTCTCCGGTTTTGATTGCGCATTTATTTGAAGCCGTGAAATTTATCTTTGCATTAAAAGAGGAAAAAGAAACAGTTTCCACCGAAGATTTAGCAGATTTAAAATCGACTTTAAATGCTTTGATATTCGACGTTTTGGGACTTCAGAATATTGAAGAAAATAATAATGAAAAGCTGGATCAGACATTACAGGTTTTAATTGAACTGAGAAATCAGGCCAGAAAATCTAAAAACTTTGAACTTTCAGATCAGATCAGAGATAAACTATTGGCTGAAGGAATCGAACTGAAAGACGGAAGAGACGGAACTTCCTATGTTTTAAACTAGAGAAACGTTTTTCAACTTATATATCTCGCAGATTTTACAGATTAGGTAGATTTTTAAATACAATCGTCTACTAAATCCGTAAAATCTGCGAGATTTTTTTTTCTTAATTGAGATTTAAATTTTACCAATAAATTTTCGAAAGCAAATCAAAAAATGTTTAACTTAGTAAGACTAAAACAATTACAAATAAAATATTTCTTATATGAAAAAACATTTATTCCCTATTATTCTATTATTACTTGGAAATACCATCAATGCACAGCAAGACATTTTTGCATTGGCAGGTAAAGATTCTCCAAGAATTGAATTCAGCGATTTCCGTGCGATGAATGCAGACGGAACTTCCGGTCAAAGTATTTTTGGAGTTTCTTCAGAAGCGAAAATAATTTCACAATCTAGAAAAGCTTCTGTTGTGGAAGATAAAACTTCCTACAATCATGCTCAGTCTATGACTTTGGCAGCTTTGGCCTATGATTCTTCTGGTGATAATTTGGTTTATATGCCGATGTTTTCGTCAAACATCTATGTTTTAAATCAAAAAACAAAAGAAATCACTTTAGTTGAAAATACGGTTGCACGAGTGACCTCATGTGATATTAATTCTCATATCACGAGAATGACGACTGGCTATGATCGAAATATCTATGCGATCAATAATTCAGGAACACAGTTTCTTCAGATCAGTAAAAAGAATAATCAGTATGTTGTAAACGATCTCGGAATTATAAAAGACGATGCTGCAAACGGTAAGAATTCTTTTACGTCAATTGAAAGCGGTTTTGGTGGTGATATGATTGCTGATGCAGAGAATAATTTTTATGTTTTTGCAACGTCAGGAAACGTATTTAAGGTTTCAACTAAAGAATTAATTGCAAAATTTATAGGTAAAATCTCAGGCCTTACTGAAAATTATTCTGTAAACGGAGCTGCAGTAAATTCTAAAGGTAAAGTTGTGATTGCGAGTGCAAAAGGAGCTTCGATGTATGAGTTGAGTCTTGAAAATTTAGAAGCAAAACAGCTTTCAGGAGAGAGCAATCTGCATATTTATGATTTGGCAAGTAAATATTTTGTCAATGACAGAACATCTTCTGCGAATGTTTTTGCTAATTTGGATGTTTATCCAACGAAAGTTGATGAGCATTTTATTTATTTAAATGTAAACGACAAAACATTAAAAGGAAACATTAAATTAAACATTTTTGATATTTCAGGAAAGGCTGTATTAGCACAAAAATTATCAATAAAAGATGGTAATTTAAATCAACAGATTTATCTTAAAAATTTGGTTGCAGGTTCATATATTGTGAATATTACAGATGATTCTGGAAAAGCTTTGTTGAATAAAAAAATTCTCGTAACAAAATAATTTAGATTTTTTCTCTGATTCACTGAACCTTTTTTCAAGCTTGAGAAAAGGTTTTTTTAATGAATATTTGACATTGCAACCGTTTGTATTTCAATTTTAAAACCTTATTTTTATCAAAAAAATATATAGATGAAATTATATTTTAATGTTGGCTATCATACAAAGCCGGGTGAAAATCTGCAGTTGGTCATTGATGAAAATGAAAGTAACTCCCAGATTCATAAAATGTTTTATACCGAAGATGGATTTTGGAAATGTGAAGTTGATTACTTTTCAAAATCAATTTCTTACAGATATCAGCTTGTTGATGATAAAAATTCTGTTTTAAGAGAAGAATTTGTTTCGCATAATCTTAATTTTCCACACAATTACAAAGAGTTTTTAGTTTTTGACGAGTGGAATAATAAGAATTTTCCTGAAAATTATCTTAATAATAAAGTTCTTTATAATAAGCTTAATCAATTTGCATCTCAGAAACTTACGGTGCTAAAAAAACATACGCATCTGTTCAGAATTGAAGCTCCGGTTTACAATCCTGATTGGGAAATTGTGATATTCGGAAATGTAGCTTCACTTGGAAATTGGGATGGTGAGAAAGCAATTCATTTATCTCAGACCGATTTTGGAATTTGGGAAACCTCTGTTGAGATTGCTGAAAATCAATTGATTCACTATAAATATGCGATTTTTGATAAAGTACAGGGGAAATTAATTGATGTAGAACCGGGTGACAATAGATATACTATTCCTAATCTTCAGAAAGATGTTCTCCAGATTTCTGCCGATCATTATTTTAAATTCAGATCTTACCAAATGTATCATGCTGCAGGAGTTGCTGTTCCTGTTTTCTCTTTGAGAAGCGAAAATGGTTTTGGAGTAGGTGAATTTTCTGATCTCAAAAAACTGGCAGACTGGGCAAAAGAAACTTCTTTAGGCATCATTCAGATTTTACCGATCAATGATACGACAGCAAACTATTCGTGGACAGATTCTTATCCTTACGCAGCAGTTTCTGTGTACGCTTTGCATCCGCAATATATTTCTATTGATAGTCTTGATTTTAAACTACCTAAAGAATTAGTTGAAGAATATGTAACCGAAAAAGCAGAATTAAATTCATTAGATCTTATCGATTACGAAAAGATGATTTCGGGAAAATGGAAGTATCTGAAAGCGATTTTCAATACTGAAAAAGAGAAAATCTACAAAGATAGAAACTTCAAGAAATTCATTAAAGATAATGAATCATGGCTTCTTCCTTACTCCGCTTTCTGTGTTTTGAGAGATAAATACAAAACTCCAAACTTTAATGAGTGGAAGACACACAAGAAATATATTGCCGGAAAAATATCTCCTTTTTTCTCCGCTAAAAGTAAAGATTATGAGGCTTCGATGCTTCATGCATGGGTACAGTTTCAGCTTCATAAACAACTAAAAGACGCTGTCGACTATATTCATAGTTTAGGAGTTTCTTTAAAAGGAGATCTGCCAATTGGTATTTACAGACATTCTGTAGAAGCCTGGACAGAACCGGAATTATTCGGAATGGATTTTCAGGCTGGAGCACCACCTGATCAGTTTACAGAACTAGGACAAAACTGGGAATTCCCAACCTATAACTGGGAAGCGATGAAAGCAGATGATTATCAATGGTGGAAAAACAGATTCAAAGCATTAGAACAATATTTTGATGCAATGAGGATCGATCATATCCTTGGATTTTTCAGAATCTGGAGAATGCCCATTTCTGCTACTCAAGGTATTTTAGGTTATTTTTACCCTGCAGTTCCTATTGTTTTGGAAGAATTTAAGGCAAGACATATTCCATTTAATTTTGACAGATATTGCAAACCGTTTATCAATGATCTGATTCTCTGGAACTATTTCGGAGAGCAAAGCAATAAGGCTTTAGATTTTTTAAATAATCATTTTGATGGAACTTATAGTTTCAAAGAAGAATTTGATACCCAGAGAAAACTTTCAGATTATTTCAAGAAAAAGCCAGCGGGTTCTATTGAAGATCAGTTGATCGCTCTTTGTGCCAATGTTTTATTTTTAACAGAAGAACGAGATGGGCAAACCGTTTATCATCCGAGATTCAATGCTTTCAAAACAGAATCTTACAAATATCTTTCTGATTGGGAGAAGAAAGCAATCTACGAATTGTATCACGATTATTTCTTTAAGAGACAAGATTATCTGTGGCGTGAAAAAGCAATGGAAAAACTTCCGGTGATTTTAAATGCAACAAAAATGTTGATTTGTGGTGAAGATTTGGGAATGGTTCCTGATTGTGTTCCTGATGTTATGAATGAATTGGCAATTATTGCATTAAAAGTTCAGAGAATGCCTTCTGAACAGATTCCTTTTTACAATCCTAAAAACGCAGGTTATATGAATGTTGTGACTGCATCATCACACGATAGCTCTACATTGAGACAATGGTGGAAAGAAGATCCGCAACTTACGCAGCAGTATTTTAACCAACAATTGATGCAATACGGAAGAGTTTCAGATCAATTAGAACCTCATTTGGCAGAAATTATCATGAAGCAACATTTGTACAATGATGCAATGTTGGCTGTTTTTCCGCTTCAGGAATTTTTGGCTACTGACGAAAAATTGACAAATCCTGTGATGGACAATGAAAGGATTAATAATCCTGCAGTGTTTCCACACTATTGGCGATACAGAATGCATTTAAATGTTGAAAATTTAAAGGAAAATTCAGAGTTTAATCAAAAAATTTCAAATTGGGTCAAAGACAGTGGTCGATCTTAATGAAAATAATTATATTGATTATCAGTTAATTAAAAATATTATGAAAGAAGTTTTACCTTAAGGTTTAACTTCTTTTTTTTCTTTACATCAAAAAGACAAGAATGAGAGTTCTGACCAATTAACCAATTAATGCTTATAGAAATGAAAAAAATACTTTTGGGATTTGCTTTGACTTTGTCGACTTTGTCGTTTGCTCAGCAATATCCAAACAACGGGTACAATGATGGCTACGGAGATAATGATGGCTATTACTCTGATCAGGATGATCAAAATTATTTCCCGGATGATTATTATTACAACTATCCTCAGGATTATTACCCACAGGATTATTATCAGAGTTATTATAATGATTATAGAAACAGTATAGTCAATGTAAACTGGAATGTATTTTTTCAGCAAAACAGACTCAACCGTTGGCAAATTGATCAGATTTTATATCTGAATAATCTGTACTCAAGTTTTTCTAACTGGAATAACTTTTACAGATACAATCCAGATAGATGGTACTACGACAGATTCTATGCAATGGAAAGAATTTTGGGACCGAGAATATTTGTAGTTTTTCAAAACAATTATTACCGAAGACAAAGCCCGATTGCATATTTCCAGAATTACAGAAGAACGTATTACACGCCAAGATTTAGGGTGATGCCTCGTTATAGAAATGTCAATATTAATATCTACAGAGTTGACAGAAACAGCTTTAGAAGAAATGATAATCCGACATTAAATGTAGTGAGAAATTCAGGATTCAGAAATGGAAATAATAACAACTCTGGCGGATTCAGAAATCAGAACAATGGAGTGAGAGGAGATAACGGAGGTTTTAGAAATTCTGATAATGGTGGGGTAAGAAGCAATGGAGGAAATAATGGAGTACGAGGAAATGATAATGGAGGATTCAGAAACTCAGAAAATGGTGGAGTAAGAAGTAATAATGGAAACAATGGAGTGAGAGGAAATGATAATGGAGGTTTCAGAAATAACAATACTGGTGGAACAAGAACTCCTGCTCCAAGATCTGAGAGTAATGGAACAAGAGAAAACGGAGGTTTCAGATCTCAGCAGAGAAACGAAAGTTCAAGTCCAAGAAATCAGAATAGTGCTCCAAGACAGCAGAATAATAGAAATGAAGGAAGAAGTTCAGGAGGATTCAGAAATGGTTTAGTAAGTAATTAGATAGTTATTTTCATATATTATATTTGAGTGGTGTGGAGATCGGGTTTTATTACCTGATCTCTTTTCATTTTTCGTAATTATTTAAATATTAATATAAAAATTTAACAAAATTTGTGAATTTAACATTTAACTTACCTTAAAATTACATATCAAATAGATATAACAAACCAATTAATTTAAACGAAATGAAAAAATTAGTATTATCAATAGCGCTTATCGGAATGGGAAGTTTTGCAATGGCTCAACAAGTTCCTCAGGATAAAAAGGTGAACAGAGAAGAAATGAAGCAGAAGATGCAGCAAAAAGAGCAGGAAAGAATGGCTGAAATGCAGAAAGAACTGAATCTTAACCAAAGCCAAATGGCACAAATCAAAGATCTTCACGAAAAGAGAAAGTCTGAAATGAAGAACAACTTTGAAAAAAACAAAGAACAGAGACAGGCAAAAATGGAGGAGATGAAAGCGAAAAAACAACAGATGGATAATGATATGAAGAAAATCCTTTCGCCTGAACAGTACGATAAATGGCAAGCCGGAAGAAAAGCAAAAATGGAACAGAGAAGAGCGATGATGAAAGAAAAAGGTGTAAAGGGAGAAGGAAAAATGAGACATGGTGGTTTCAAACCCGCTCCGCAACCGCAAGTAAACTAATAAGTTTATAATTTTGATTTTTTAATGTTATGAGGGTAGAAGCAATTCTGCCCTTTTTATATTAAATCTAAATTTTGCTAAAACTTTTCGTTTAGCCTTTTAATACGTATTTTTGACTATAAATTTTTTATTATGGTAAGCGAAAAAATTGCACAACTCATCAACGAACAAATAGCTCACGAGCAATATGCTGCTCAATATTATCTTTCAATGTCTGCATGGTTTTTTGCGAAAGATCTTGACGGGATTGCCAATTACTTCAGAGTTCAGAGCAAAGAAGAATTGATGCACGCAGATAAAATGTTTGATTATCTGAACGATGTAGGCGGCGAAATTATCATCGGTGAAATTGCAAAACCGCCACACATTTTCGAAAATGCAGTTGATATTTTCGAAAAAGCTCTGGAGCACGAAAAGAAAGTGACAAGAAGTATTTTTAACATCGTAAAAAATGCAAACGACGAAGGAGATTTTGCAACAACTTCTTTCTTACAATGGTTTATCAACGAGCAGGTAGAAGAGGAAGCAAGTGCATCACAGTACGTAACTAAAATCAAAATGGTTTCCGATAATCCTTCAGCTTTATATCTTTTTGATCAGGAATTGGCAACAAGAGTTTTTGTACCGGATACAAACGCATAATCATTTTTCTTAATAGGATAAAGTTTCGGCGGCACCAAAGGTGCCGCCGAAAATATTTATTATTAGATAAGTCTTTTTGAATTAGAAATAATAAGTTACCCCAATTCTGTAAACATCTCTTCTTGCTTCGTAATAAGTTAAAACTAATTGATCAAACTGTTTTGTGAATCCTTTTGAGAAAGTTCCTTCTACCGTAAAATGATTTGATATTTTATAATCTACTCCTATATCTCCACTAATTCCGAGTCTTCTCCTAAAATAATAAGAATTATTATACTGTTCATCAGGAATGTAATTCAATTTTGGACCTACAAGTAGTGTAAATTTTTTGTAAAAATTATATTTAAAATAGACAGGTAACTCAATAAAAGTGACAGCTTCGGTAAATGATACTGTGGGTGTTACTTGTAGATAAGATTTTGTTGAAATTTGTTTTTCGATTACTAAACCACCATAAACTTCATCAATAATACCGCTCAAATAACCCGATGGATTTCCATTTTCATCTACTGCATTAACATTGGAGTAATTCCAGCCTGCTTTAATTCCAAACTTTAGAGGATAATTCTGAGAAAACATCATTCCTGTAATTACGATACAAAGAATCTGACTAAATTTCTTCCAAATTCTAATATCAGCATTAATATACTTCATCTTAAAAATAATTTCTTTTTTGTTTGTGTTTTTCTACAAATAAATCAACTGCGTTTTCAAAACCTTCATTCCCAAACTTTCCAGCACAATTTTGTAGGTTGTAATCTGTTTTTCGTTCTTTTCAGATTCCTGTCCGGTTTTAAAATCAACAATGATACAACCTTCATCACTTTTCAGAATGCGATCAGGTCTGTAAATTTTACTGATACCTTTCTCTGAAATCATAATGTCTTTTTCATTGATCACTTCCCATTTTTCGTCAAAAAATTCAGAGTGTTTATTGATGATTTCTTTTAAATCATGATAAATTTCTTCCCTTTCATCTAAAGTAATCTGACCTTCCAAAAGATAACTTTCGAGAACCTTATGAATGTCTTTTTCAGTATTTATTTTTGAAAGCAACTCATGAACGAAGATTCCTGTACGTACTTTTTTATTTCGCTCCTGATAAGTTTTTGACGGCGTTGCGATCTTTATTGATGTGCTTTTTTCGTGCTTGTTATTCAGATTCTGGATGTCTTTCGTTTTGTAAGAAGAGCTTTTATGTTGGCTGTGTTTTTTCAGCATTTCAGGATCTGTTTTGTATAAATCAAATTCATCGAGATTTTCAGTGTTTTTTGATTGAATGAATTCTAAAATCTCAAGATTATTTGAAGTTTTATTGGCTTTCTGAAGGTAAAAGAAAAGTTGTTCTACAGGTCTTGTCGTGGCAACATATTGCAGACAAAGCCTGTCCACAAAATTTTTATAAGAATTGATTTTATTAAATTTTTCAATTTCAGGATCGTAAGCTTCAAGACTTTTATTAAACTGATTAATGTTCACAGATTTCAAAGCTTCATCGTCATCTGTATCAAACCAATTATTAAACTGGCTGTCAGAATTTTTATTTTCCAAAGGAATAAAAACAATAGGAAACTCCAATCCTTTTGCTTTATGAATTGTCATGATCTGAATAGCATCAATATTTTCTGAAGCCTGAATCGTATGCTTAGACGCCTCTTCGTCCCAATATTTTAAAAATTCTTTTGTACTTGCACCGGCGTTTTGGGTAAAGTTGAAAAGCATTTCCAGAAAGTTAAGAAGAAAGTCGGTCTCCTTGTTTTCTACTGCAAATTCGTTGATGTAATATTCAACAAAATTGTAGAGATTAAACTTTGGGAAATTATCCTGCTTCAGCTTTAAAGCATATTTATTTTGAATAAATTCTAAAATTTCCTCGTGTGAAGCAATCGCAAGAATTTCTGTGATATCAAAACTAAAATCTGTCATAGTAATTCTACCCAAACGGTTCAGGTAAAACATGAGCATAATCAGATGAGGTTTGTTCTTCGGATTGGTTTCCCATCTCAAAAACTGGATTACCGCTTGTAAAGTATTTGATAATTCTAAAGTCAGGCCTTTATCGGAAATCGTTTTAATATTGGTAGATTCGCCTTTATAATTAACTTTCAGATTTCCAAGTTTCTGAGAATAGCTGAAAATATCAAAATTTCCACGACACAAAATCGTGATGTCAGAAAATCTGAATCCGTTATCAATACATTCCTGAATGTCTTTTTGCATTCTGTCGGAAACATCATTGTAAAAATCTTCTTTGGTGAGATTTTCAATAAGATTCACTTTTACGCGGCCGTCAATTTTAGATTTTGAATTTTGCTCGGCATCAATTCCGAAAATATTTTTATGCTCTTCTTCAAGATCATTAGAGTGAAATTGATAGAGTTCATTATTAAACTGAACAATATTTTTTGCACTTCGCCAATTTTCTTTTAGAACCAATAATTCAGCGTCTTTAGGCGAAATTTCTTTTTTGTTAATAATATCAAGCATCAATTTGCTTTCTCCACCACGGAAACGATATATACTCTGTTTCGGATCTCCAACCAATGTGAAAGATGTGCCATCTGTAGAAACACTGTGGTTTCTCAATGGAACAAAATTCTGCCATTGCAACTCTGAAGTATCCTGAAATTCATCAAAGAAATAATGCTGAAACTGTGAACCTACTTTTTCATAAATAAAAGCAGAAGGCTCATTTTTTAAATTTTCATTAATCAGAATATTAAATTTCGATAGTAAAACCAAATCATTCTCTTCCTCAATTTTTTTCAGCTCATCCTGAATGTCTTTATTGACTTTTAACGGAAGTAGCGCAGAAAGAATTTTTTCTTTTTTCTGAGTTTCAATAAATAAAAGAATCAGCTGCATTCTGTTTTCTAAAAGTTGATCGAGAATTTCAAAAATCTCATTTTCTTTATGTTTTGACTTTGCTGCAGCTCCTTTTTGGATATTATTTAATGCACTTTCTTCGTTTGTTGGGAAAGGAAATCCCGGTCTTTCTTTATGCAAGAATCTCTTGATTTCGATAAAAAATAATCCTAGTCCATTTTTTTTACCACCAGAAAAATCGTCAATTTCAATATTTTTTGATTTAAATAATTCAATCGATTGTTCTGCAATTTCTAAGGAACGTTTTTTGTTGATGACAATTTCTTTACGAAGCGTATTTTTGATGTCTTCGTATTTGCTGTCGTCAAAACTTTTATTGTTTTTAAGATGCTCGTAATGAATGTCTTTTACAAATTCTTTTGCAGAATCATAAAGGTTTTTATTTAAATTAATCTTCTCGTTATTATCAAGACTGTAATCCACATAATCCATAAACGAATTGGAAATACTATCGTTTTCACCAATCTGATCAAGCATTTTGTCAACGGCTTCAATCAGAAAAGGTTCTGCATCAATTTCCAGATTGAAATTTTTAGCTAAACCTAATTCGTAAGAAAAACTTCTCACTAATCTTGAATTAAAACGGTCAATTGTTCCAATGTTCAAAGTAGAGTAGTTGTGAAGAACGTAATCCAATAGTTTTTTTGATCTGAAATGAAGTTCGTCAAGTGTGATTTTTAGACCTTCGTTTTCAAATGCAGTCTGAATGTTTTTCAAATCTGCATTTTCAGCATAATTCGCAGCGGTAAAATTTCCCAGCCATGATAAAATTCTTTCTTTCATCTCATTTGCTGCTTTATTGGTAAAGGTCAATGCCAGAATATTCCGTATCGAATGCTGTTGGTAAGGATATCGTAAACAGATCATCAGAAGTCTCTGAACGAGCGCATAAGTTTTTCCGGAACCGGCTGAAGCATTGATTACTGTGTAAGAATTCTGCATGATGAGAAAGAATTGAGACTGCAATTTAATTAAAATTTAAATGGAATTTTAACAATATCGAATAGGTTTTTAACAGTTTAAAAAAGAAAATTTCCAAAAAATGTATTAAAAGCGTTAACTGTGGTTAAACTTCTCAGAATGTATAAAAATTACTTTAGTTTTGCTTCATAAAACAATATTCCGTGAAATGTAAACTACTATTTATCTTCTCATTATTTTTCTTCGTTAGTATCAATGCCCAGGAATTTATTTTTGGCAAAGTAACTTCTGAAGATAATATGGAAATGCTTGATGTCACTGTTGTCAATATTCGTACGGATGAGCGGGTTACAACCAATCGTGACGGTCATTTTATGATTTCCGGAAGACAGGGTGATAATCTTCGTTTTATCAAAAGTGGTTACGACAGAGTAAATACAAATGTTACCAGAGCAAATATCACTTCACCGATTAATATTAAATTAGTAAGAAGCGCACAACTGATTGATGAAGTCGAAATCAAAAAAGCTTTAACCGGAGATTTAAAAGTAGATACCAAAACATTGAATCCTCCAAGAAAAGTTGAAAAACTCAAAAGTGATTTAGCGGTTTACATGAAACAAAAATCTGATCCGAGAATTCTTGCTGCCAAACCCGGCGAATTTGTACAGCCAAAAGGACAGGGATTTATGATCGGAAAAGTTAAAAACAAATGGGACGATGTAGATTTCATGAATTATATGGTTACTGCTTTGGGATATCAGTATTTTAATGATTTAAAAATAGAAAATTCTCAGGTTCAGCATTTTATTTATTATGTTTTGGCAGGAGGTTTTGAGCGAAAAAGTATTTTAAAATACGGTTTTGTCAGTGATGCCGATTTAATGAGATTTCAAAGAGCTGTTTTAAACAGAATCTCTACTTATAAAGCACCTCAAACACAAAAGTAGGAGGTGATGAAATTCTATTTCACAAAAGTATTCTTTATCAGTCTTGCTTTCTTATCTTTTAATATCATTTTTTCGCAGCAAAAGATTTCAGGAAGAATATTGAGTGAAAATGATATGGTGATCGGGAATGTTTTGGTGGTAAATATTTCAAATGATAAAAAAACGTATAGTGATGCCTCCGGAAAATTTGCAATTGAAGCTTCTGTCAATGACGAAATCAGGTTTTCAAAAGCCGGTTATGAAAGGTTTTCTAAAAGGATTTTTGATTATGATTCTTCGTTAAATATTATCCTAATCAGAATTCCAGAGGAAATAAAAGAAGTTGAAATTCTGAATCTCACAGGAAATTTAAATAAAGATTCTAAAAGACTTGCCAAAGAAGATAAAGTGGCAAAACTACAAAAAGATATTGGTCTTCCAAGACCGCCGGAAGTCGCACGGGAAAAGGCACCTGAACTTTCCGATGCATTCGTGATTGGTTTTCCTATGGCTGCAATCAATATTGATGCTTTGTACAAAGTAATCAGCGGAGATGCGCGCAGAATGAAAAATCTTTACAAGTTTGAAGATTTGCAGAGACATCTGAAATGGGTGGTGAGCAGACTTGATTCTGATTATTTTACAAATCAGGGAATTGCTGAAAATCAGATTCGTGAATTTTTACAATTTGCATTTCTTGAAAACCCAAGAACATTAGAGTTTGTAAAAGCAAAAAATATTAACGGAGTCGTTTTCGAGATTGAAAAAGTGATTCCTAAATATATTGAAAGGGTGAAGTCTCAAACAAAAAACAGCACTAAGTGAAAACTATTTTTACCAAATTTCTTATCTGTTCTTTTTCTTTAATTTTTAAGCAAATTTTTTCCCAGCAGAGAGTTTCGGGAAAAATTACGGACAATCATCAAATAAGCATAGGTTTTGTTTTGGTTTTTAACGTTTCAAAAAATCTGAAGTCTACAAGTGATGTTTCGGGAAGTTTTACAATTGAAGCAGCGGAAAATGATGAGTTGCGATTTGTAAAGGAGAATTTTTACCGTACAGACAGAATCATCAAAAAAGAAAATTTAAATTCCCGGATGAATGTAATTCTTCTTCGGATAGAAACTTTAATTCCGGAAGTATCGATCAAATATAAGCCAACAGGGAATCTTGAGAAAGATATCAAATATTATAGCGATTCAAGAAAAGTGGCCTCGTTAAAATCGTCTATGGAAGATTATATGAAAACTCCTATGAGTGAACCTGTTCCGATTAATGAAATTCCAAAAACATTTCAGGGGCATGATTTTCAGGCAGGTCATGTCAATTTACTGAATGTTTTCGGTGAAGCTGTGAGACTCATCAAAAAATCTTCAAAGCCTAAAATTACAGCACCAACTTATGTGGAAACACAAAGTTTTTTAGCAAAAATAAAAACAGAACTTGATTTGAGTTTTCTAACACGATATGGCATGAATGAGGAGGGAATTGATCATTTTCTTTTATATGCAGAACGGGTAAATCATCTTTCAAAAAGATTTAGAAAAGATTTCAAACCTGATGAAATTGAGTATGAACTGAAAACTGCATTTATAGAATATGCTAAACTGAATAAATTAAGTCAATAAAGGTTAATGATAAATCACATCGTAAATCTCATCTTTTACTTCTACAAGATGTTCCGGATGATAATTGGCTAAAAGCCACAAAGCAAGAGGCTTTTTTCCTTCACCATAACTTGGCTGAATGTACATTTCATCGATCAGATGAAAACCATTTCTTTGGTAAAACGAGAAACGTCGTTGAGAATCTTCATTAAGATGTTGTGGTTCGATTTCAAGAATGATTTTCGGATGATTTTGAAATAAATAATCTGTAATGTGAGAACCCAATTTCTGATTTCTAAATTCAGAGAAGACTTCAAAATGTTCAACAAAAACAAAACAACTCAACTCCCAAAGAATAAGATAACCAATGTTTTCAGTTTCATTTAAAACGGAAATTACTTTTACCTGCGGATGCTCAAATAGCCGCACAAATTTGTACCAGTCACGTCTTTCATCTTCGGGAAAGCTCGAAGCGTAAGAGTCGTAAATTTGCTGCACACGATAATCATCAGGCGAGGTGATCTGTAAAAATTCCATAATTATAAATCAAAGACACTCGGTCTTCTGGTAATGAAAATATCTTTTATCCAAAGTGTAAAAGCGAGACCAAGATAAATTAAAAAGAAAAATCCTGCGGTTGCAAAAGTTGAATAAATGAAGAAAACACGAAGTTTAGAAACCGGAATTCCCAATTTGGCACCCATCCTTGTGAGTACTCCAAACCATTCTCTTTCCATCTTGTGACGCAGATTGCTAAACATGATTGTCTTCTTTTAAAATTTTAAATCCTATGCTGCAATTTAAGCAATTTTTTGCTGTGCAGTAATTTTTGTAGTGATAAATCAAGCTTTGAGTTTGTAGTGCGGTTTTTACTTTTAAACCTGAATTTTTCCAGCCATCAACAATTGAGTTTTTTTCAGCGGAAATCTGTCTGTAAAAAGTCAGAATTTCATCTGCAATTTCTTCATGATGATTTTTGTGGTAATGATATTTTAAAGGTAAAACAGTATTTAAAATAATCAGCTCAATAAAGTCTTTAGATACAATTTTTAGTTGGTCAACCGGCGAAATCTTTCCAAAATTAAAGTGATTATCCCAATATTCGGATGCTTTTGTATTGCTGAAAATCTCCATCAGTTCATCAGAATTTTTAGCATTAATAATCTTTGAAAATAAATTTTGATGCTGATGATAAAGATCGGCGAGTTGTGACAAACGGATTGTTGGAAAATTTGGTGGCCGTAATCTTAAAAATTTCGGACGGATTACCAAATCGGAAATACCAAATTTGGCCTTGAGGAAATCAAATTCTCGCTTCCATATTTTCATTTGTTCGTCTTCTGGTTTTTCAAGCCAACCGGAAATACCAAATAATAAAGATTCTAATTGTGTTTTGTTTTGTCGGATTTTACCAAAAACTGTAAAATCAATACTTTCTGCAATTTGTTTAAATAAATTTGCATTCACCTTCAACCCGAAAGAGTAGGCAAGACTATGGAAGAGAACGGCTTCGTAATTATTTTTGTGAATTTCAAGATCTTTTTCAAGCTCAGAAGATTTCTCTTCAAGTTTTTTCAGTAAACTTTCTTCATAAAAATCAATCTGAATTTTATCAGGATTAAATAGATCTTCACAGGGGATAAACTGAGTTTCTTTTAATAATTTCTCGTACTTTCCATAAATACTCTGATCAATATGATTTCGTAATTCAAGAGTCGGAATATTCTTGTTTTTAAATTCCTCAATGTCTGCATCATTTTGATAAACGACGTGAAGAATGATATTTTGATAGTTCGGATCTTTTGAATGATTGTGAAAAATCCAGTCGGATGATTTTACGTGAAGCTCAATATTGCCGGCAAGAATGATATTGTTGATCTTAATCTTTGCCATCAGAAAATCTGGTCCGGAATCTGTGTTCCACGTTCCGTAATCTAAAATTTCGATGGGATTTCCTTTAAGATCTTTAAAATTGTAAATAGTAAATATTTTAAAATTCCACAGATATTGCAGCAGTTTTTCGTTCATCGGTTGTGTTTATTGCAACTAATGTAAGAAAAATTAAATTTTAAATGTCGCTTAAATTGAAATTCATAAAATATTTATAATTCTATTTCCGGAAAGTTTCCTGCACCCTCGCAACAGACTTTCCGGAAGCAGGGAAAGTCTCTCGCACCCCTGCAAGGTGCTTTCCGGAACCTCCGAAAGCTTCCTGCACTCTGCATGAAACTTTCGTGAAGTCCCGAAACATTGCTGCACACTGCAGGAAGCTTTCGGGGAATTTGTAATTAAAAAACCTTTTCAGCGTTTTAAACGCTGAAAGGGTTGATTTGCTCAATATAATTATGATGCTTTAAGCTTTAGAAAATTCTTTGTTAAAGTTTGCAATCGTAGTTGTATACATTTCTTCATAGATAGGAAGAATATTTTTCAGGTCAAATTTAATCGCCTGTTCTTTAGCGTTGATTTTCATTTGAGCTAATAATTCTTCGTTGCTAAGAAGCTTAATCGTGTAATTGCTCATCGCTTCCACATTTCCAATTTCTGCTAAAAATCCTGTCTCACCCTGAATGTTGACTTCAGGAATTCCACCTGCGTTGGAACTGATGACCGGCGTATTTGCAGCCATCGCTTCCAATGCTGCCAAACCAAAGCTTTCCTGCTCAGAAGGAAGCAAAAACACGTCTGAAAGTCGTAAAATTCTATAAAGATCATTTACTTTACCCAAAAGACGGATTTTCGAAATCAATTCCGGATTTTCCTCCAAAAACTGGTTCACTTTTTCCATATCCGGTCCTTCACCGATGATGATTAATTTAGACTTAACTTTCTTTTCTACACTTTTGAAGATTTGAAGAACTTCCTCAACACGTTTTACCGGACGTAAATTGGAAACATGAATCAGGATTTTTTCATCAGCACTTGCAAATTGGGTTCTCTGACATTCATTAAGTTCATCAAATTCGGAATTGTCAATGAAATTGGTGATGACCTGAATCTCTTTTTTAATATGAAAAAACTGCAGCGTATCTTTTTTCAGACTTTCGGAAACGGAAGTTATCGCATCCGACTGATTGATTGAAAATTCAACGGCATGTTTGTAGCTAGGATGCTGTCCAACCAATGTAATATCTGTTCCATGAAGTGTTGTTACCAGAGGAATATCGTTATTGTCTTCTTTCAGCATTTGCTTTGCCGTAAATGCTGCATAAGCATATGGAATTGCATAATGTGCATGAAGCAGATCTAATTTGTAAAGATTTACAACACGGTAAATCATCGAGCTCAATGCAATATCATACGGTTGATATTGAAAAAGCGGATAGGTCTGAACATTTACTTTGTGAAAGAAAATATTCGGATTGGTAATATCTAGTCTTGCAGGAAGTGCCGAACTGATGAAGTGTACCTCATATCCTTTGTTGGCAAGAGACATCCCGAGTTCTGTTGCCACGATTCCGCTTCCGCCGTATGTTGGGTAGCAAAGTATGCCTATTTTCATTTGTTATTTGGTTGTATTTTGGTTTGAGTTACAGTTCTTTTCGTAATATTCAAGAAGAACACTAACTTTATGATCTTTGATTTCTAAATTTTCACTTTCAAAATCAGTTACCAACTGAGGGCATTTATCTTTAAAGAAATTTTTCACATGCCTTTTGACTATATTTTTTTTATTGGGCGTCCATGTGCTATTAATAAAATAGATCATAGTTGGTTTGTCGTTTTTATATTGGAAAAAATAATTTGTAAGAGTAGAAGGTGTTACTGTATAATAGTATCCGTTATTTTTTATTCCTCCGTCATAGCTGTCAGAAACATATGTTGAAATATCTCCGCTAGATATTTTTCTCATCCAGTTGTATTCAGTTTTCTCATTTTCTGAACCTTGATAATAATTAAATTCTTTTAATTCTAAAGTGATAATCTCTCCTGTTTTTTTATCAGTATATTCCACTTTATCTAGCAATTGGACTTTTATTTTTTCTTTTTTCTGTGTGTCATCATCTTTAAATAAAAGCTTGGTTTCTCCATTTAGAACCGCATCAGCTTTACCTTTTCTAGTTGCACCATCAAGATAAAACAACGTGGCTGTAAAGTTTTGGGCTGCAAAATGGTGAGCGAATGCCATTAGAATGATTGTAAGAAATTTAAGATTTGTTTTCATCAGTAGTTTGTATTGTTTATTTTTTAGTTACAACTTCTAAAGTCATTCCCATTCCGGGTTTCAGTTGATCATTCACTAAAACCGGAAGTTTTCCCCAGATTTTTGTTTTTCCGTTGATTGCATTTGCTGTCGTAGTCATTGAGTCATCATTGTTTTCGTAAGAAACCAAAACAGTGGAAACTTTAGACAAATCGATATCTTTTAAAGCATAAGCACTTCCGAAAACATTTAAAATTACATTTTGATTTTTAGTTAAATCTGCCAAGACCTTTTTTGATTCTGTTGAAATCTTATAAGGTTTGTAAGCTGTTGAATTATCTTTATGAAAACCTACAATCACTGTAGAATTAGCAGGAATTGTATTTATTTCAGAAGCTTTTTTAATAACAACTGTCGAGTTTAAATTTAGCTGATCCGCAAAAGTCTGGTAAGGTGCTTCTTCCAAAGGAACATAATAGCAAGTGTTTTTGCAGTTCAATGGAAGTAATTTTTTTTCGTCTTTAATTAACGTTAATGCGTTTGAATAAAGATTTTGAACCAATATTCTGTGAGAATCATTATTAATATCCTGATTTATGTTTTCAGGATTCTTGGGAGTGTATTCATTTAATCCTAAGTAATATTTAGTCAATAGAATTTTTTTTACGCTTTCTTCCACTCTTTTTTGCGAAATTTCACCATTGTCAATTGCTTTCTGGATCAGTTTTTTACCTTCAGCAACTCCTTGTGAGAAAAGCATAATGTCATTTCCTGCTCTGAAAGCTAAAGCGTCTAATTCGCCGGGATTATATTTGTTGGCGACTGCACCCATGTTGAGAGCATCGGTGATAATTAAGCCTTTATATCCAAATTTTTCTTTTAATAAACCTGTAACAATATTTTTTGAAATTGATGCAGGAATGCCTTTTCCTGATTCCAGACTCGGAACATAAAGATGGGCAACCATCACACCGCCAATTCCTTTGTCCATCAAAGCTTTGAAAGGGGCTAATTCGATCGAATTTAATCTTTCTAAATTATGTGAAACCACTGGAAGGTCTAAATGCGAATCGGTATTTGTATCACCGTGTCCCGGAAAATGTTTTATTGCGGCTAAAATATTATTATCCTGCAAACCATTGGAATAGGAGAGTGCTGATTGTGTTACGTTAAAAACATCCGAACCGAAACTTCTGTTGCCAATGATTGGATTTTTTGGATTGGTGTTGACATCTACAACCGGAGCAAAATCCCAGTTGATTCCCATTCTTTTACAATCTTCAGCGATTTTTGCCGCCATTTGATAAATCAAGTTTTTATCCTGAATAGCTCCCAAAGTCATCGCCCAAGGAAACTTGTGTGCTGTAGCAATTCTCTGATATAAACCCCACTCAGCATCCATCCCGATCATTAATGGAACTTTCGATTTTTGCTGAAATTCGTTAACTAAGTTGATTTCTCTTGCTGCATCATCCTGCATCAGAATCAACCCGCCGATTTTATCGTTGGTAACAATATTTCTTACCTGATTGATATGATTTTCATCTTTGTTGGTGTAAAGTGCTACTATGAAAAGTTGTCCCAGTTTTTCGTCCTGCGAAAGAGCGTTGTAAGTTTTATCAACCCATTGCTGAGCTTTTTTCTGATCTGAATGAGAAATGTTTTTCGGCTGATATTGTGCTGAAAGCTGAGAGTTTATAAAAAGTATAATGAAGAGTAATTGAATTGCTACTTTGTTCATGTTTTTTGAATAAGAACAAAAATACAATTAAAAAAAACAGCATAAACAAAGTTTTTGAGTTTTTTGGTATATGTTTTGATTCGGACTAATTACTAATAATATTAATTTAAATAAAATGAGAAAATTTTTTCCAATTTTAATGCTGGCAATGGTCAGTTTATTTATATTCAGCTGTAAAGATGATGACGATGATCAGGATTTTGATACTTATTCTCAAGTAAGAGATGTTACTGGTACATTTACAAGTGCAAACACCTATGCAATAACGCAAGGTATTAATATTGAATCAACAGACGTAGTTTTAGTATATAGATATTTAGGAGATTCTTGGCAGCTAATTCCTAAGATGATGTATTTACCAGATGTTACAGGTTTGCCTACTGGTAGAGAATTCCAGTATAATTTTGTTTTTGATACTCAGAATGTACAGATAAGTGTTGATGATCAGAATTTTAATTTAGCAACTGGATTAAATTCTACCGAAGCAAATCAGTATTTAAACAATCAGAGATTCAGAATTGTTTTAGTCCCTGCTAGTCAGGCAAAAGGGTCAAATGCTGTTGATTACAATAATTACAATACAGTAATTAAATATTATAACTTAAATGACTCAAATGTAATTAACACGAAAGTCAATTAAAATATATCTTTTCAGTTTTTTATAATTAAAAAGCTCCGGGAAATTCCCGGAGCTTTGCTTTTTTCTTGATTGATATAAATTAAATCTTTTTTAATTAATCCTCTTCATCCAGAAGATGTCCGAAGTAATCTTTTTTAGTCTGTAAATATCCTCGGCTTGAATCATTCGCAGGAATCTGTAAAGGAATTCTTGAATTAAGGTTGATATTACTTTCTTCAACGTATTTTACTTTTTCAGGATTGTTGGTTAGAAGATTGATATTTTCTACACCTAAAATATTAAGTATTTCAATAGCAACAGAAAAATTTCTGTCATCCGCAGGTAAGCCTAACTCTAGATTCGCTGCAACGGTATCAAAACCTTTTTCTTGAAGTGAATAAGCTTTTAATTTATTGATAATTCCAATGTTTCTTCCTTCCTGACGAAGATATACAATGATTCCGCCATTCTCCTGTGTATATTTCATTGCAGCGTCTAACTGTTGTCCGCATTCACATTTTTGAGAGTGGAAAACTTCACCGGTAATACATTCGGAATGAAAACGAACATTGACGGGCTTCGAAAAATCTGTATTTTCAGCGATGATCGCCATATGTGGCATCCAATCGGTAGATTCTTCAGAAAAAGCTATCATTCGGAAATTCCCGTGCTCTGTAGGAACATTTGCTTCCGCCTGAATTTTAATCATTTACTTGTAAGTTATTTTTTACTGTTTATCGAGTCTTCAATAAAAGTAACATTGGTTTTTAGTCTTACCAAATATCTATTCAAAACTGCATCTTCATCTTTATTAAGATATTTTCTGAGTTTCTGAATTTTTTTGTAAGATTTTTCTAAATTTTTGAAAGTCTTGTTTTTTCCGGAAATATTTCCTGAATCGATAGCGTACAAATAATTCTGTAATGTATATTTCAGGGAATTCACTTCTTCGTTTACTGCCGTATTTTTAAATTTAGGGAAACTTGAAATCAGGTTGGTGATTTCAGCGGCATTCACATTTTCATTAATGTTAATAGAAAAGCCATTTGTTGTTGCTTCAGCTTCTCCCTTTTTAGCTTCACTGTAGAAACCATTAGACAGAGGCGAAACATTGGGTTTTTCTGTGGCGCAGGAAGTGATAGTTAATATAAGTAATCCGAAAAAATATGGTCGTTTCATTTTTGCTCCTTTTGATAAAGGATTGGGTTAAGACTTTCATCATTGTACATTTTCATCTGTTTGTACACCTTCATCTTAACATCACCGTTTTCAATATCAGTAAGCAATTGACTTATCGAAGTCGATAAATCCTGTTTCTGATCGAGAAGCACATCTAATTTTTTCTGACAATTCAAACGATGTTCTTCAGAAGCCGATTCTCTGTTGGCTTCCAATGACATGTGGTAAACTTTAAGCGCAAGTATAGATAATCTGTCAACTGCCCAAGCGGGAGTTTCAGTATTTATTTTTGCATCAGTTTTTGGAGTAATATTTTTATATTTATCAAGAAACCAACTGTCTATAAACTCAACCAAATCTGTTCTCTGCTGATTTGAAGCATCTATTCTTCTCTTCAGCTTAAGAGCTTCCACCGGATCTATATTCTCATCTCTGATTATATCTTCAAAATGCCATTGAACGGTATCAATCCAGTTTTTAGCATACAAAATTCGTTCCAAACTATCAATAGGGAACATGTTGTTTATTGGAGTATCGACATCGTCTAAAACATGGTAGTCTTCAATTGATGTATTGAAGACTTTCCAAGCGTTTTCGGTAAAATTCATTAATATGAAAGTTTTTTAGTTGCTGGTATTATTATTTGTTGTTGAAGTTGGATTTTCAGTTTTAGTAACTGGTTTATCATCCTCTTTCACAGAATCTTTAAATTCTTTAATACCTGAACCCAAACCTCTCATCAATTCCGGAATTTTTCTACCTCCAAAAAGAAGTAACAAAATGATCGCTACGATCAATAGATGTTGCCAAGATAATGACAGTATTGTAAGTGTATACATTGTTAAAATTTTTACAAAGTTAATATTTTTAATTTGAAAGCCAACCCATTGGATCTATTGGAGTGTCACCTCTCCAAATCTGAAAATCTAAAGTAAACGACCCATCAAAATCCTGAGCAACAGTACCTACCGAAGTACCCGCAGAAACCTGCTGACCTTTTGATACTGTATTGTTGCTTAGATTTGAATAAATAGAGAAATAATCCCCATGCTTTATCAAAACTGTTTTTGTACCATCTGAAGCAGGCATTACCGAAGAAACTGTTCCCGGGAATACTGCTTTTGCATTAGTACCTTTTGCTACGGAGATTTTAATTCCGTTATTTTCTTCTACAATATTTTTAAAAACAGGATGCGGCTGTCTTCCAAAACGGTGAGTAATCGTACCGTAAGCAGGCATTGCCAATCTTCCTTTGTTTGCTGCGAAACTGTTTCCTGCTGATGTTGACACACCATAATTGGTCATTGCTTTCGTCTCAGCAGCTTTTTTGTCGTCGTCTGTCTTCTTTTCTAAAGCTGCTTCAGCGGCTTTTGCTGCGGCTAGTTTATTTGCTGCTTCTCGTGATCTTAACGCAGCTTCATCTGAAGCTTTTTTAGCTGCAATTTTTCTTGCTTCATCTTTAGAATTTGCCTCACTACGTGCTGCTTCTTCATTTCTTTTTCTCTCATCTTCAGCTCTTTTTGCGGCAAAATCGGCAGCTTTTTTAGCTTCAGCTTCAGCTATTTTTCTTTCTCTTTCTAATGCTTCAGCTCTTGCCTTATTTTCTGCATCAATTCTAGCTTTTTCTCTATCAGCAGCTATTTTTGCCAGACGAATCTTTTCTGCTTCAGCTTTTTTACGGGATTCTTCTTCCGCTTTTGCTCTACGAATTTCCTCGGCAATAATTGATCTAATCTGTCCTTCAAGAGCTTTTGACTGGGTTTGTTTCTGTCTCAATTCTCCTGCAAGTTTGGTTTCGTTCTTTTTAAACTCATTGACCAACTGCTCTTTCTGAGCTTTTTCAACATTAATTGTGGTTAAATCTTTCTGTTGATTTACCAATAAATTTTCTTTTTCATTGGCTGATCTTCTTTTTTGCTCGACAGATTTTTTTAATTCAACAGCTGCATTTGTTATTTCTGCTGCTTTTTTATCCTGATAATCAGAATATTGTTTTAAATATTGTACTCTTCTAAGTGCCTCCCCAAAACCTTTTGAAGAAAGAATAAATGTTACTTTATTCTGTACTCCTTTATTTTTATATGCATTGACCAAAACCTGAGCATAGTTTTTTCTTAATACTGCCAATTCACGATTTTGTCTGTTGATCTCAAGCTGACGAAGATAAATTTCGTCTTCAATAAATCTTTTTTCTTTTTGAGTATTGTTATAAACCTTTTCTCTTAAAGCTAATTTCTGATTAACGCTTGTAAGATATGAGATCGAAAGTTTAGACTCATTTCTTGTTTTGGCTAAGTCAGCATTTATTTTTGCAATTTGTTTTTTAAGCTCGGCATTTTGTTGCTGCAACTGCTCTTTCTTTTGCCCAAAGTGCACTGAGAACAGCAAAATTCCTATTAAAAAGCTAAATTTTTTAATCATTTAATCTCAATTTTCTTATAATTGGCTGGAACTGAATAAGGAGTTTCCATTTTAGTAAAGCCAAATTTCGTGTTTTCAAGTAAAATCTGACTCGTTTTTGAACCTTTTATAATTATTTTAACACTTTGCGGCAATCTGAGATTATTGTCAAAACTTTCCCACTGATCATATACGATTTCTACAGCGTCATCGGATTTTACATCTTGCAATTTAACATAAATTAAATTGTAATCATTCGAATATCGCATATTGAGTTTGTATTCTCGTTCAACGCCGTTGGTTATAATTTTTTGATTTGTAATTGACGACAACTGATAACCTTCTGCATTTTTTGTAATATTTGAATTTTTATTACTAATCAAAAGAAATGTTCTTCCCATCAGAAGTTTTTCTAGAGTTTTGTAATCTATAAAATTGATATTTAGTAAATTATTTAAATATTCGAAATCTGAATCTATGAAATTTTTATTGTATTTATCAACAGCTTTGATTCCTTCTGGAGTTATGATTGCTCTTGCTGCGTTGAAAAAAAGAAAATTAATATTTGACCATATTTTTTTATCACTTTCGATATAGATAGTTGCATCCAATGGACTAACTCTAATGTTGTCGGCTGTAATTTTGCTATTGATTTTTATCTGATCAAACTTCGGATGAATATATATGTTCTCATAGAAAGTCAGTCTGTCCTGAATATTTTTTCCGGCATCAATCGGATTATTGTCAGAATTTTCAACTTTAATGCTGTCATTTTCAGAAGCGTTTTGCATCGTATTTTTTTTGGTCTTACATGAAAGTATAACCATTGTGACCAACAATAACGAGATCCATTTTCTCATAAATTCTTTTATATAAATACTTTACAATATTAACGCCAAACCACACAAAACATTTTGTGTGGTCGTAAGTCAATTTATTTTTTGATAAAATTAATCTTTATTAAGGAAATCCAAAACAGAATAATCTCCCAAAGAAATTTCCCTGGCAACACCAAAATATTGTGCAGAATTCCCGATCATTGAGTTGGAAAGGTTTCCGTGGTTAATTTTTGTATTTTCCTGGATCAAAGAGTTTTCAATATTTGAATTGATAATCACCGTGTTATTACCGACAGAAACTCCCGGACCAATTTTAGAATTCATAATTTTCACATTTTCACCAATAAAGCATGGAGGAATGATTAATGAATTTTCTATGGTAGAAGTAGATGTGAAGTGAGACATTTCTTCTTTTTCGTAAGCTAAAATTTTACTGTTAGTTTCGACAGTTGCATTTTTGTTTCCACAATCCATCCAGTCATCAACCTTTCCTAGTGAGAATTTAGCACCTTTCTGACGTAAGTTTTCTAATGCAGTTGTCAGTTGATATTCGCCTCCAAATTTAATATCATTATCCATGATATGATTGATTTCAGACATCAGTTTTTCACCTGAATTAAAGTAATAAATCCCGATAATTGCGAGATCAGAAACAAAAGTCTGAGGTTTTTCTACAAAGTCTGTAATGAAACCGTAATCATCTAATTTAACAACACCAAAAGCCGAAGGGTCTTCTACTTTTTTCACCCAAATTACACCATCTGAATTGGTGTCTAACGTAAAATCTGCTCTGAAAAGTGTATCAGCAAAGGCAACAACCACATTTCCGGTCATTGATTGCTCTGCGCATTTTATTGCGTGTGCAGTTCCCAAAGCTTCTTCCTGATGATAAATGCTTCCTTTTGCGCCTAATCTTTCAGCGATCAGAAGAAGAGATTTCTCAACTTCATCACCGAAATCGCCAATGATAAAGGCAACTTCTTCAATTTCTTCTCCGGCAACTTTCGCAATATCTTCTACCAATCTTTGTACAATTGGTTTTCCGGCGATAGGAATTAAAGGTTTTGGAACAGTCAAAGTATGTGGACGTAATCTGGAACCGCGCCCAGCCATTGGAACAATGATTTTCATATGTATTTATATTGTTTAATTATAGTTTAGTTTAAAATTATGATTTTCTGAGAATTTTATTGATCATCGTTTTTTCGTTAAACACTAGAAATGCGATGAATAAGATAAACATTCCGTTTCCTATTAAATAATTGTGTCTGAAACAATAAAATGAGATCATAGATATAGTAATCGACAATACTAAATAGACGGCGATTTTTTTTATATTATAATGAATAGGATATTGTATTTTTCCCCAAATATAGGAGATTACCATCATACTCGTATATGTTATTAATGCTGCAAAAGCACTTGCCCAATATCCGTATTCAGGAATGAAAGTGAAGTTGATAAATATTGTAATTGCCGCTCCGATTAATGAGATGTATAAACCAACTCTCGTTTGATCAGATAATTTGTACCAAATTGAAAGATTTAGATAAATTCCTAAAAATAAAGCACCAAGCATCACAAAAGGAATGATTTCGATTCCTTCAAAATAAAGAGGGTTTTTTAAATATCTTTCTGAAATCCACTGCAGATTCACCATTAAACCGATATAGATTAAACAATTGCAGATGACAAATACATCCATCAAAACTGCGTAGGTTTTGTGATTGCTTTTGTCTTTAAAACTTGAGAAAAAGTAAGGTTCAATTCCCAATTGGTAAGCTTGACGGAAAACGGTAATGAAAGTTGCGATTTTATAAACAGCCCCATAAACCCCAATCTGATGTTTTGCCTCTTCTTTTGGAAGCAAATATTTCAAAAACTGTCGATCTAAAGTCTGGTTGATAATTCCTGCAAGTCCTGCGATCATTACGGGCCAGGAATAATTCATGATTCTTTTCCAGAGATTAAAATCAAATTTTCGGATACTAAAATTCACAAATTCTTTTCCGACTATTGCTAAAGTGATGATGCTCTGAACTAAATTGGCGATAAAAACATAACCGACACCGATTTCAGGATCATATTTAATTCCAAAAATTCCATTTGGATAGTGAGGAAGCCATTTAATAAAAAATACAACTAAGAAATAATAAACCAATGATCCTATAACTTTAGATAGCATATAGGTTACAGGTTTTCCTTCCAGCCTTAAAACTGCCGAAGGAATTGTAGCAAAAGCATCAAATGAAAGGATAAAGAGAAAAATTACAAGATAATTGACCTGATCAGGAGTTTCAAATGCGTTGGCAAGATCCTGTCTGAAAACATATCCTAAAATCAAATATATAAAGCCGATTCCTAAAATGCTAAGCGCAGAAGTAGAGATCAAAGTTTTTTTATCGATATCACCTTCCTGAGCAAAACGGAAAAAAGAAGTTTCCATTCCGTGAGTCAAAAAAACGGTAATGACACCCGCAATAGAATACCAATCAACAAAAGGTGACGAAGCAGACGGTCCGAATGCTTTGGTAACAATCGGCGCAATCAGGAAAGGAAAAATCCTTACCAAGACCGAACTCAACCCATAAACAGCGGTTTGTCCAAATAATTTCTTGTACAAATTAATTTTTTTAAAGTGCAAATGTAAATATTAGAATTCACAATTTTCTGATTGATGTTTAAAAATCATTGATGAAAATATTAAATTTGTGCAATATAAATCTCAAGTTCTAAAAAAGTATCATGAAAATTCTTATAAAAAACGTAAAAATCGTCAATGAGGGACAAATTGTTGAAAGTGATATTCTCATCGAAAATGATTTGATTTCTAAAATAGATTCCAATATTTCTGAAGATGCAGATCAGATTATAGATGGTTCAGGGAAATATCTTTTGCCGGGAGTAATTGATGATCAGGTTCATTTCCGTGATCCAGGTCTGACTCATAAAGGTGATATCGAAACCGAATCGAAAGCTGCAATTGCGGGCGGAATTACAAGTTTTATTGATCAGCCCAACACAGTTCCTAATGCGGTAACGCAGGAATTATTGGCGGATAAGTACGAAATTGGCTCTCAAAAAGCTTATGCCAATTACGGTTTTATGATGGGCGGAACAAATGATAATTTAGAGGAAGTTTTAAAAACAAACCCAAGAAATGTTCCCGGAATTAAATTGTTCTTAGGTTCTTCCACAGGAAATATGTTGGTCGACAATCCTGAAACTCTTGAGAATATTTTCAGTAATACAAAAATGCTGATTGCCGTTCATTGCGAAGATGAAGCGACAATTAAAGCAAATACTCAAAAATATATGGATCAATACGGTGAAGACATTCCTGTGAAATTTCATCATTTGATCAGAAGCGAGGAAGCTTGTTATAAGTCTTCTTCAAAAGCGATTGAATTAGCTAAAAAAACAGGAGCAAGACTTCACGTTTTTCATTTGTCAACGGCAAAAGAAATGGAACTTTTCAGAAATGATATTCCATTAAAAGATAAAAAAATTACAGCAGAAGTTTGTGTTCATCACCTGACTTTTACCAACGAAGACTACGATACAAAAGGCGGATTAATAAAATGGAATCCTGCTGTAAAAATGCAGAAAGATAAAGACGGACTTTGGGAAGCGCTTTTAGACGACAGAATTGATGTAATCGCAACAGATCACGCTCCTCATACTTGGGAAGAAAAACAGAATGTCTACACAAAATGTCCTTCCGGAGCACCTTTAGTTCAGCATTCGTTGGTCGTGATGCTGGAAAATTACATCAACGGAAAAATATCTTTAGAAAAAATCGTTGAAAAAATGGCTCATAATCCTGCGATTCTCTTCAGAGTTGAAAAAAGGGGTTTTGTGAGAGAAGGTTATAAAGCCGATTTGGTTTTGGTTGATTTAAATGAAAACTGGACGGTAGAAAAAGAAAATATTCTGTACAAATGTGGTTGGAGTCCGTTGGAAGGAACGAATTTCCATTCTAAAGTTACTCACACTTTTGTCAACGGAAACTTGGTTTACGACAATGGGAAAATTAATGAAGAAAAATTCGGTGAGCGATTGCTTTTTGAAGTTCAGGAATAAAATGAAAGACTGCAAATTTGCAGTCTTTTTATTTCTCGCAGATTATGCAAATCAAGCAGGTTGTAAAAATTCAATCATCTGCAAAATTTGCTAAATCAGCGGGAGAAAATTATCTAACAATTTTAAATCAATCAATCAATCACAATACTTTCAATTCCTTTTTCTAAAGAGTGTTCCATAATTCCCGGAATTGACAAACCTTCTGCACGAAAAACGGTAACATCTGTAACTCCATAGAAGCTAAAAACATTCTTGATATAAGGAACATTAGAATCGTAAACCTGATAAGGACCTTCGGAATAAATATTTCCTGAAGTAAATGCTATATACAACTTCTTGTTTTTCAGCAAACCTTCAGGACCTTTTTCGCTGTACGAAAAAGTATATCCAGCTCTTGAAGTTTGATCAAAATAAGCTCTTAGTGTAGCGGGAACCGAAAAATTATACATCGGAGATTCTATCACAATAATGTCTGCTTCTTGTAACTCTGAAATTAAGCCTTCGGAATAATGATTAATTTCTTCTTGTTCAGGAGAACGACTTTCAGCCGGAGTGAAAAAAGAATTAATGTGTACATCTTCCAAAATTGGAACGAGATTCTTTGTCAAATCACGTTTTTTTATAATACTGTCAGGATATTTTTCCTGAATCTTTTCAACGACACTTTTTCCTAATTTTCTGCTTGCAGATACTTCTATTCTCGGACTTGAGATGATGTGCAAAATTTGTTTCATATTTTAAATTTTAAATTCTTTGACAAAATTATGTACATTTGCTTGTGAAAAGTTAGTAGTATACAAAAGGTTAGTAGTAACCTTCGGGTTAGTTAAGAATATGGAATTATGGAAAATTGTGTTGATTCTGAAGGATCTTTTACTTCTCAAAGATGTTCTCAAAGTCTTTCGTCGGTGGAAGATGCGCTTTATGTGATCGGAGGAAAATGGAAGCTGAAAATTATTATTGCTTTGCAGGAACACGGAAGTATTCGATTCAATGAGCTTCAAAGAATCGTAGCGGGAATATCTGCGAGAGTACTTTCAAACGAGTTGAAAGATTTGGAATTAAACGGTTTTGTTAAAAGAATTGTTCATGCTGAGCAAACTCCTGTTGTTGTAGAATATATTTCGACCGATTACAGCAAAACTCTCAAAACGGTTATCATGTCGCTTTCGGAATGGGGCAGTACACACAAAAGAAATATCAGAGAAGATGTTTTTTAAGATTTATTTTTAAAGATGAAAATGGGCTTATCCTTATATTTAATCATCTGCAAGAGGTTTTATATCCAATTTTTGTCATTCCGGAGGAATCTCAACAGAGTAGATATCTAATTTAGATTCTTTCAGAATGACAAACCGTATGTTTATTTTTTCGATTTAGAACTCATATAAAAAGTCAATTTTCCACCATTCATAATCTCAGAATGTTTCAAAGTGAAATTCTTAATTTCCTTTCCATTCAAAAGAATTTTTTCAACATATACATTCTTCGGACTTTGATTAATGGCTTCTACTTCAAAAGTTTTTCCGTTTTCCAAATTTAAAACTGCATTGTCAATTGCCGGACTTCCAATCGCATAGTCTTCCGAACCGGGAGCAACCGGGTAAAAGCCAAGCGAACTCAAAATGTACCACGCGCTCATTTGTCCTGCATCATCATTTCCGCCCAATCCATCGGGAGTTGCTTTGTACTGCATTTCTAAAATCCTTCTGATCTGCGCCTGCGTTTTCCACGGTTGTCCTGCCCAGTTATAAAAATAAGCAACGTGATGAGCCGGTTCGTTTCCGTGAACGTATCCACCGATAATTCCTTCTTTTGTAATATCTTCTGTATCTGCAAAAAACTCGTCCGGCAAATGCATGGTGAACAATTCGTCCAATTTTGAAGCGAATTTTTTCTTTCCGCCCATTAGTTGAATTAATTCATCCGGATTTTGAGGGACGAAGAAACTGTAGTTCCAGGAATTTCCTTCGATAAAACCTTGTCCATGTGTACTCAATGCATTAAAATCTTTTTTGAAACTTCCGTCTGCTAAACGGGGACGCATAAATCCGATGGATTTATCGAAATTATTTTTCCAGTTTTCGGAACGTTTGATAAATTGATTATAAATCTCTGTCTCACCCAAATGTTTTGCCAATTGAGCAATCGCCCAATCATCATAAGCGTATTCCAATGTATTTGAAACCGAAGTTCCACTTTTTTCTGCGGGAATATATCCTTTGTCAATGTACAATCCAATGCCTTCGTAATCTCTTTTGTTGGCGGTTTCTACACAGGCTTTCAAAGCTGCTTTTGCATCACCGTCATAATTCCCTTTAATGATTGCATCCGCAACCACACTTACACTGTGATAACCGCTCATGCACCAATTGTCATTCGCATAATGTGACCAAATTGGTAACATTTTCATTGAAAACTGATTGTAATGAGCCATCATCGATTTTACCATATCATTATTTCGTTTCGGTTGGATGATATTGAAAAACGGATGTAAAGCACGATAAGTATCCCAGATTGAGAAGGTTGTATAGTTCGTAAATCCTTCCGCTTTGTGAATGTTTTGATCTAAACCTTTATACTCTCCGTTGACGTCTGTATAAGTAGTTGGACTGATAAAAGTGTGATACATCGCCGTGTAAAAGTTTGTTTTTTCCGTTTCAGAACCTTTTACAACGATTTTATTTAATTCTTTATTCCAGATTTCCTGAGTTTGTGCTCTCACTTGATCGAAGGATAAATTTCCGGTTTCTTTTTCTAAATTTTCTAACGCATTGGCTTGACTTACAGGGGAAATCGCCAATTTAACTTCGATCGCTTCATTTTCGTTTGTATCAAAATCAAAATACATTTTCAGATTTTTTCCTGCTATTTCAGGGAAGTTTTTGGTCTGGTCAAATTTTCTCCAAAACCCATTGTAAACCTGTTTTCCATCATAATTTTTTTGACCGTAAGATTTAAATGGCTTTGAAAATCTCATTGCAAAATAAACTGTTCTCGTTCTTGCCCAACCGTTTGTCTGTCGATAACCAGTAATTGTATTTCCGTTTTCTACACGAACGTAAGTCCAAATATTTTTACCGTCATAGTTGTAAATTCCCGCCATCAAATCTAAAATTATATGTGCCTGATCAGACTTCGGGAAAGTATAACGATGAACTCCAACTCTTGTAGTTGCGGTTAATTCAGCTAAAATATTGTGATCATCCAATTTTACTTTGTAATATCCGGCTTCTGCTTTTTCATTTTGATGGGAGAATCTGCTTCTGTAGCCACTTTCAGGATTTGTTGCAGTTCCGGGATTCAATTGTAATTTCCCAACTGTCGGCATGATCAAAAAATCACCCAAATCAGAATGTCCTGTTCCGCTGAAGTGTGTTGAACTGAAACCCACAATCGTTTTGTCTTCATAGCGGTATCCTGCACAATATTTATACACTTCACCATTATATTTTCCGTTGAGTTCATAAGAAATGGTGTCGGTTTCCGGACTGAGCTGAACAGCTCCAAAAGGTGCAGTTGCTCCGGGATAAGTGTGTCCCATTTTTTCGGTTCCGATTAACGGATTGACATACTGAACTAATTTTTCAAATTGTTGAGCTTTAAAATTTAGACCAAAAAATATTGCGATAAGAAAAAATGAAATTCCCGAATTTTTCATGAAGGATAGATTTTGAAAACGATAAATTTAATTAAAATCAAAAGATAATTGTTTATCGCAAAGTTTTAATAAAATCTAAACGGTAAATATTATTATTTTTCAGAAAAACGAAATCCGATTCCGTGAATATTTTCGATGGCGATATTTTCTTCGTTTGCAAAAACCTTTCGCAATCTTGAAATGAAAACATCCAGACTTCTTCCCATAAAATAATCATCATCGCCCCAGATTGCTTTCAGAATATCCTGTCTTTTTAAAACTGTATTTTTATGACGGATGAAGTATAACAGCAATTCAGATTCTCTCTGAGTAAGTGTTGTCGTGCTTTCTGAATCTTGTAAAGTATAGTTTTTAAGATCGAAATGATATTTCCCGACAGTATATTTTGGTGATGAAGATTCTGTTTTCTTAGAGCGTTTCAGGAAAACTTCAATTTTCAGAATCAGTTCTTCGATGCTGAAAGGTTTTACCAAATAATCATCGGCTCCGATTTTCAAACCTTTGATTCGGTCTTCTTTTAAAGCTTTAGCGGAAATAAAAATGATGGGAATCTCTGAGTTTTTACGACGAATTTCTTCAGCAAGATCAAATCCGTTCATTTCGGGCATCATGATATCTAAAAGACAAATGTCAAAATCTTTACAGTCAAAGGCTTCAAGTGCAGATTTTCCATCACCAAAATGTTCAATTTCATAATATGCTTCGAGGCTGTCCTGAATCAGGAAAGCTATGGTTTTGTCATCTTCAGCATATAAAATTTTAGATTTCTCCATTATTACATTGATTAATTTAAAATGGGAAAAACAGAGTGGTGGTGATTCCTGCGTTTTTATTGTTCTCCACAGATATTTTCCAGTGATGCTGCTGAACGATTTTTTTTACATAAAAAAGTCCTAATCCAAAACCGTTGATTTCATCACTTTTATTAGTATTCACCCTGTAAAATTTATCAAATATATAAGGAATATTTTTAGCAGGAATCCCCATTCCGTTGTCTTTAAACTTTAAATATAATCCTTTTGAATCTTTTTCTGATGAAATGTTAATATGAGGTTTGGTTTCACAATATTTAATCGAATTATCTAAAATATTGTAAATGATGTTGGTAAAGTGAAATTGATCTGCAATCACAGAACTATTCGGTTCAATATTAATGTCGATTTCAAGATTTTCATTTTTCTGCCTCATATTCTCGGCAATTTCTTCAACAAATTGTAAAAGCAGTATTTTTTCTGTTTTTAATGAAAGTCCGGCTGAATCATTTTTGGCAATATTCAAAATCTTTTCAATATGATTGTTGAGCTTGTGACTCTGGTCAATAATAATCGATGTATAGGTTTGAAGTTTAGAATTTTGCTTTACTATTTCCTGTTTGTTAAGAGATTCTGTAGCAAGAAGAATTGACGATAGTGGGGTTTTAAACTCATGCGTCATATTATTAATGAAATCCCGTTGCAGTTCTGAGAATTTTTTCTGTTGAATAATCGTATAAATAGAATAGACATACACCAGCAAAATGATAATGAGCGCAAACGTAAGCAGATACCAAAAACGCAATGAGCTAATAAGATAAGTTGTTTTGTCAGGAAAACGAATGGAAAAATAATACGTCAGATTTTTATGTTTAGGAAAGTGAATTACCTTTTCACTTGGCTCTTCCTGATGACTTGTCATGTATTTTCCGTAGATCATCTGATCGCTGTTGCAATTGTACAAAGCGTAAACATAATCTGTATTGATTTGAAATCTCGTAAATTCTGTTTTCAGATAATATTCAAGAACAGTCGGATCAAATTCGTTGTTAATATTAACAACATAATAATCATTGGCGACAATCTGCACCGGATTTTCTGTAAAAGAGGTTTTTCCTTCAGACATTTTGTCGACAACTTCCATCAAGGCAATATTTACCTTTTGATTAAATTTTTTGTCCTCAAGATTATACGCTTGTCTTGTCCATAAAAGTTGTGCTACCAGAATTCCGATGATAGCAACAAGGCCAAGAGTAATAATGATGTTGAGTTTCTTTATTTCCATTTACAGGAGCAATATTATCCAAAAATATCTATTATTCTTTGATTATTAACAACTCATTAACAAATGTTTGATAGCGGTTAACAAATTGTTTGTTCAAACGGCTTTACCTTTGAATTATCAAAAAGGAAACAATAGGTTTCTTTATATTTTGTTAAACATTAAAATTATATTCATGAAAAATTTAAAAATTACAGCTTTATTAGCAGTTATGGCATTTTCTCCATTTTACGCTAATGTATTTCCGGTTGAAGGAACTTCTTTAGTAAAAGTACTTGCAGATGCAGTTGCATGGAAGTCAGAATCTATCGATGTAGGAAACATTCCTCAGGGAAAACCAAAATTGATCAGATTTGAATTTAAAAATACTTCTAAAAAGCCTATTATCATTGAGAACGTTGCTCCATCTTGCGGATGTACAACTGCAAATTATACAAAAGAGCCAATCAAACCAGGAAAAACAGGATTTGTTGAAGCTAGCTACAATGCAGCAAATGCAGGTGCTTTTGTAAAAACTGTAAACGTTACTACAAGCGACAGCAAAACCCCTAAAACTCTTTCTTTCAAAGGAACAGTTGTTGCATCATAATTAAATTTAAATAGATAAAAAGAGCAGTCAATATTAATTTATTGGCTGTTTTTTTTGATTTAAATTCTAGCATTTCATGATCTGAATTAAAGAATAGTATTTGTAACATTATTTATAAGGAAATTTTAAGCCTCATCCGTTTTTTATTTATTATTTTTAGAAAAAATAAATATATGTATCAATATACTCAACCCATGTTGCGCGAAGATGCCCTGAAAGGTAAAGTTGCCATTGTAACCGGTGGCGGAAGCGGTCTTGGAAAAGCAATGACCAAATATTTTCTTCAATTGGGTGCGAAAGTGGTGATCACTTCAAGAAATTTAGAGAAACTTTATGGAACAGCAAAAGAGTTGGAAGATCAAACTGGAGGAAGAGTGCTTTGCGTTGCCTGTGATGTGAGAAACTGGGATGAGGTAGAAGCAATGAAAGAAGCGACTTTAAAAGAGTTCGGAAGAATTGATATTTTACTGAATAACGCAGCAGGAAACTTCATTTCGCCAACAGAAAGATTAACGCATTCTGCTTTTGATTCTATTTTAGATATTGTTTTGAAAGGAACAAAAAACTGTACACTTTCCATCGGGAAACACTGGATTGATTCAAAAACTCCGGGAACTGTTTTAAATATCGTCACAACTTATGCTTGGACGGGTTCTGCATACGTCGTGCCTTCTGCTTGTGCAAAAGCCGGAGTTTTGGCAATGACAAGATCTTTGGCGGTTGAATGGGGAAAATATAATATTAGATTTAATGCAATTGCACCGGGACCTTTTCCGACGAAAGGAGCTTGGGACAGATTACTTCCGGGAGATATGAAAGATCAGTTTGATTTGGCTAAAAAAAATCCGTTGAAAAGAGTGGGAGAACATCAGGAGCTGGCAAATCTTGCTGCTTACTTGGTTTCCGATTTTTCTTCTTTTGTCAATGGCGAAGTCGTTACGATAGATGGTGGAGAATGGCTACAGGGAGCAGGAGAATTTAATATGCTGGAAGATATTCCTCAGGAAATGTGGGATGCTCTGGAAGCGATGATTAAAGCTAAAAAATCAAATTAAATAAAATAACTAAATTAGATTCCTGGAGTTGTAACAATTTCAGGTTTTTTTTTACCAATCAAAAAATATTTTTAATGAATTTTAAATTTCCCACCATTATTTCTACGTTAGCAGTAATGCTTTTTACAAATTCTGTCTCCGCTCAGGAAGCTCCCAAATATGATTATGTAGAAGCTTTTAAACCATTTTTTTATTCTCAGACAGGTACTGAAACTCGTTCTGCAAGCGGACAACCGGGACACGCTTATTGGCAGAATTCTGCGGACTACAATCTGAATGTGAGTCTGAATGATGTAAAGAATGAAATAACCGGAACCGCGGAAATTACTTATACTAACAACAGTCCTGATAAAATGAGTTTCCTATGGTTGCAGTTGGATCAGAACTTATTTGAGAAAGATTCCCGTGGAAATGCTTTAGTGCCGCTTTCTGGAAGCAGAAACGGTGCAAAAGGTGAGACTTTCGATGGCGGATATAAGATTAAATCTGTAAAACTTGATGGTAAAGATGTGAAATATACCATTACTGATACAAGAATGCAGATCGATCTTCCGCAAGAGTTAAAAGCGAAAGGTGGTGTTGCCAAAATTAAAATTGAATATACATTTTTGTCTCCACAATATGGTTCAGACAGAATGGGAGTTCAGGATACAAAAAACGGGAAGATCTTTACTATAGCACAATGGTATCCGAGAATGTGCGTTTACGATGATGTTTTGGGTTGGAACACGATGCCTTATCTGGGAGCTTCAGAGTTTTATCTGGAATATGGAGATATTACCGCAAATATTACCGTTCCAGCTAATCATTATGTTGTTGCTTCAGGAGAACTTTTAAATGAAAAAGAAGTGTATTCAAAAGAGGAAAACAACAGATGGTCACAAGCAAAAAATTCTGACAAAACCGTTATGATCAGACCTGAATCTGAGATTGGGAAAAATAATGCATCAGGAACAAAAACCTGGAAGTTTAAAATCAGTCAGACCAGAGATTTTGCGTGGGCTTCTTCTCCGGCGTTCATTTTGGATGCAGCAAAAATCAATCTTCCGAGCGGTAAAAAATCGTTGGCAATCTCTGCTTATCCTTCTGAAAGTGCAGGTGAAAAAGCGTGGGGAAGATCTACAGAATATACAAAAGCTGCTATCGAGCATTATTCGGGAAAATGGTATGAGTATACTTATCCTGCAGCAACCAATGTTGCCGGAAACGAAGGCGGAATGGAATATCCGGGAATCGTTTTCTGTCATATGGATTCTAAAGGTGAAGAACTTTGGGGCGTTACCGATCACGAATTCGGACACAACTGGTTTCCAATGATCGTAGGTTCAAACGAAAGACTTTTTGCTTGGATGGATGAAGGTTTCAACACTTTTATCAACGAATTGTCTACCGAAGCCTTTAATAAAGGCGAATATTATTCTAAAAAGAATGTCGCTCAAATGGGAAGTTATATCATGAATGACGGTTTCGAACCAATCATGGTGGGTCCCGATAATATGAAGGAGAACAGCATCGGCGTTTTAGCATATTTTAAACCGGGAATGGGATTGGGAATTTTGAGAGAATCGATTCTTGGGCCTGAAAAATTTGATAAAGCTTTCAGAACTTATATTGATCGTTGGGCGTTCAAACATCCAACACCGTGGGATTTTTTCCATACCATGGAAAATGTTTCGGGAGAAGAACTGAATTGGTTCTGGAGAGGTTGGTTTATCAACAAATGGAAAATCGATCAGGCAGTGAAAAACGTAAAATATATTAACGCAGATTTTGAAAGCGGAGCACAGATTACCGTTGAAAATATTGGTCAATTGCCAATGCCGACAACGATTCAGGTTAAATTTAAAGACGGAAGTGATCAAACCATAAAATTACCCGTAGAAATCTGGAAGAGAAATACGGAATGGACATTCAAATTAAATTCTACAAAAGAAATCTCTGAGGTAAAAATCGATCCGAAATCTGAAATTCCTGATGTAAATCCTAAAAATAACTCATGGTCTTCTTCTTCGGCAGATGCAAAAGCTGTGGAGAAAATCAATGTGAAAGATTTTACAGGAACATACGGAAATAAAGAAATTAATCTAAAACTTACCTTCAAAGAAAAAGACAATCAACTTTTTGGTCAGGCTGCAGGTCAACAGGAATTTCCTTTAGAATATATTGGAAACAGTACTTTCACCTTCGAGCAGGCACAAATTTCATTAGTGTTTAGCAAAGATAAAAAGACGATGAGTTTTACTCAGGGCGGTAGAGAATTTAAATTTATCAAAGAATAAACTTTGACAATTTAAATCTTTCAACAAAACATTTACTCCGGGAAATTTCCGGAGTTTTTTATGAATTTAATTTAACAGGAAACTTTCATATTCATAGCTTTTCTCTAATTCAGAAGTTTTATTTTTGTTTTTTAATTTAAATGAAATAATAATGAATTTCAGATTTTCAATCGTATTGCTGATGTTTTTCGCATTAAGTTTCTCTCAGGATCTTAAAGTGATGAGTTTTAACATTAGACTCAATGTAGATTCCGATAAAGAAAACGCTTGGCCAAACAGAAAACAGGATGTCGCAGAGTTGCTCACTTATTATCATCCAGATTTTTTCGGTGTTCAGGAAGCGCTTCCCGAGCAGATGAAAGATATTAAAATAAGTTTAAAGAATTACGATTATGTTGGAGTCGGAAGAGATGACGGAAAAGAAAAAGGTGAATTTTCTGCGATATTTTATGACACCAAAAAACTTCAGATTGTAAAATCAGGAACATTCTGGCTTTCTGAAACTCCCGAAAAACCGTCAAAAGGTTGGGATGCAGCGTTGAATAGAATCTGTACCTATGCAATTTTTAAGGATAGAGAATCTCAGAAAGAATTTCTGGCAATGAATATTCATTTTGATCACATCGGAAATGTGGCAAGAGTAAAATCTTCTGAATTAATCTTGAAAAAAGCAAAAGAGCTGAATCCTAAAAATTTGCCTTTAGTTTTAACAGGAGATTTTAATTTAACAGAAGATTCCGAACCTGTAAAAATTCTTTCTCAAAATTTAGAAGATACTTTTTACAATGCTGAAAAGAAACACTATGGTCCGGTTGGAACATTTACGGGTTTCAACGTCAATGAAGTTCCAAAAGACAGAATCGATTATATTTTTGTGAAAGGTTTTAAAATAAAATCTCACAGACACATAAACGACAGACGAGAAAATCTGCTGTATCCCTCAGATCATTTTCCTGTTTTAGCAGATTTGCAGTTTTAAATTTAATGTAATAAAAAAATAGAAAATAGGCTTTTTTCAGTTGGATGAAGCTTATTTTTTTACAAATTTTACCTTTCTGGAAAATTAATTTCGAAGCCAATGCCTCTTACTGACAGAATTTTTATGGTTGGGTCATGATTCAGGTATTTTCTGAGTTTGCTGATGAAAACATCAAGACTTCTTCCTGTAAAATAATCGTTAGTTTCCCATAAATTATCAAGAATAGCATCACGCTTAATCATCTGATTATTGTGCTGCAAGAGATAAATTAAAAGATCTTTTTCACGGATGGTCAGTCGGATATTTCCTTTGGGATGAATGAGTAACAGTTTGTCTGAATCTAAGATATAATCTCCGATTTTTTGCTGAAGATCAGGAGAATGGGCTGTCGTTCTTTTCAGAATATTTTTAATTCTTAAAATTAATTCTTCAGGATCGCAAGGCTTTGCCAAATAATCGTCTGCACCAATTTTCAGACCTGTCAGACGGTCTATTTTTTGATTTTTAGCCGTTAAAAAAAGGAGTGGAAACTGTGGTTTCTGTTTTAAAATGACTTTTGCGAGCGAAAAGCCATCCATTTTAGGCATCATAATGTCTAAAATCCCGAACTGATACGGAAAATCTGAAGCTAAAACAGTTACAACATCTTCGGGATTCTTAAACCAGACAACCTCAAAATCTTCCAATTCCAGATATTGTTTCAGAATCATCCCAAAGTCTGAATCATCTTCTACCAAAAGAATTTTAGTATTCATAAGACAATTTTATTTTAAATTGTGTTCCGACTTTTACTTCACTTTTTACATCTATTTTTCCATGATATTTTGAAACGATTTTCTGGACAAAATAAAGTCCTAATCCTAAACCTTTCGTGTTGTGAATGTTGTTGGATTGTATTCTGTAGAATTTCTCAAAAATACTTTTTACTTCGTTCTTCGCAATGCCTTCACCATCATCGGAAATGTTTATTTCCAATTGTTTTTCTTGGTCAGTAATATGGATTTCGATTTCAGAAGCTCCATATTTCACGCTGTTTTCGCAGAGATTTTTAATGATGGTTTCCATTAAATTTTTATCAAAAGGCAGCTCTTTTTTAATGTCATTTAGAAATTTAAATTTATTCTCAGGATACGTAAAGGCTAAATCCTGGATAAAAAAATCCCAATCTTCTGGTTGTATAAAAATTGTTTCGGCTGTATTTTCATCTTTGTGAAGTTGTAATAACAGATTTTCTAAACGGATAATTTGTCGGTCAATTAAGGGTAAAGTTTCCTCATTGAGATTCTTTTTCAGAGTTTTTGAAGCGATTTTTAAAGTAGCAATTGGCGTTTTGAATTCGTGCGAAATATTATCAACTATTGTATGTAGAACTTCAATCTGTTTTTGTTGTTTGATAAGGTTTTTAATTGTGAAAATATATAAAATTAAGACACTTGCAAGCAAAGCGATACAACATAAAATAAGCAAAGTCAATTCTCTGAAAACAACTGTTTTTATATTTAAAATTTCATATCCTGTTGTACTTTTTACCGAGAAACTGTCATTTCTGGTCACTGTTTTATCATTAGCATCGGTCGATTTTGATGTGGTTTCCCATGTTCCGGTATTTAAAATTCCGGCTTTTTTTACCTTTTTTTCAGTTTCGTAGATAATGATGGGTTTTGTAATCAGATTTGTTTTTGTAGGATTAAAAAGAATGGACGAATACTCAATTTTTACCGCAACTTCATAACCTTCATCTTTAAATTGATTGTCTACATATTGGCTGAATTCTCTTTCGGTCGCAATTCTGTTTTTATCGAAAAGATTCAGAAATTCATCATGGGTAATTTCTTTGTTTTTAAATTGAATTAAAATTGCTTGCACTGCATCATCGTGAACTTTTCTCATTCCGCCCTTGTCTTCTAAGCGATCAGTGTAATCGGTCAGCCTTTTGTGTACGGTACGGTAAATTTCACGCTCTTTTACTTGGTAGGTTTTGTACATAAAATACCCTTGGATTCCCAAAAGAAGAAGGAATAAAGTGGCAAACAGAGCAATAAGATTTTTACTTTTCGAAATCATTAAAACAAAGATAAAACATTCATCTTTTCCTCAATAGACATTAACCTTTCGTTAACCTTCCATTAACCTAAATTCTCTTGAGCATTGCAGACTTTTGTACAAGAAGAAAAAGAATTTTCTGACTGTTTAAACTTAAAAAAAATCCTCATGTATAAATTTCTCATTTTATTATTCTTTCCGGCTCTTTTGTTTTCGCAAAAAAGTAAAATCGAAGGCACGATTACGAACATTCAAAAAGAAAAGTTGCCATTGGTTTCTGTAGAAGTTTACAATTCTCAGAATATTTTATTAAAAACAGTAACCACGAATGAAAATGGAAATTTTGTATTGGAAGGCATCACCGAGAACAATGTAAAATTAATCATCAAAGATTTGGAATACGCGCAGTTGGAAAAAAATCTGAACTTGGATGAACAAAAAGAAAGTTTACAGATTATCCTCAGAAAAGATATTCAGGAAATTCAGGAGGTGGTGATGACCAAACAGAAACCTTTGGTGAAAAGAAAAATAGACCGTTTAGAATTTAATGTAGAAAACAGCAATATTTCGTCACTGAATGCCTGGGAAATCCTCAAAAAAACTCCGGGAGTCACCGCCGGAAATGATGTTTTGGCCATCAAAGGTAGTCAGAGTATCGTCGTAACCATTAATGATAAAAGAGTCATGCTCACGGGCGACGAACTGAAAAATTTACTGGAAAATACTCAGGGTGATGAAGTGAAGTCGGTGGAAGTTATCACCAATCCGCCCGCAAAATACGAAGCTTCGGGAAGCGCAGTTCTCAACATCGTCATGAAAAAAAATAAAATTGAAGGATATCGTGGTGTTCTGAGCTCAAAATATATTCAGAGTCAGTATGCAAAGGGCGTGGCTGGAATTTCTCAGTATTATAAAAAAAATAAACTTTCGGTAATGGGAAGCTATTATTTCGGCAGCGGAACTTATTATCGTGAAGGTACAGATTATGTGAATTATGCCGAAGATCAGACCCGATGGATCAGTACAATGAACAGGAAAGATAAGAACGCAAGCCAGAATACAGTTAATTTTAATCTGGAATATGAAATCGACAGTTTGACGAATGTGAGTTTAAATTATTCGGGATTTTTTAGTCCGAAATCTTACGGAACTTACAATGTGCCGACTTTGATTTATAACGACCAAAATGAAGTGGAATCGAATTATACAACCATTAATGATCATCATTCCAGAAGTATCAATAATTCGCTAAGCTTTCAGGCAGACCGGAAACTAAATGCAAAAAGCAAGTTAACATGGACGAATTATTTTGCCGGAAACAATGCACAGAAATATCAGGATGTCTTAACCTATCTTGATTTTGTAAACCAGTCTCCCACAAAAAATAATTTTGTAACCAATAATAAAAGTGATGTCAAACTTTACTCTACACAGGCAGATTATCAATGGAAAAATGAAAAGTGGGAACTAGAATCCGGCGGGAAATACAGTTTTGTGACAACTAACAGCCGACTTGATTTTTCAGATACTGAAAACGGAGAATTGCAATACAGATCAGATAAAAGCAATGTTTTTGATTATAAAGAACACAATTTTGCACTCTATACTTCATTGGCCTACAATCCTGGAAAATGGAATTTTAAAGCAGGATTGCGTGCGGAAAAAACCGACTTGGAAGGAGTAGTTTCAGAGCCTTTTGAAGTGAATAAAAACAATTACTGGAAATTATTTCCTACACTCTACGCACAATACACGACCACTAATAATCAGCAGTTCGGATTATCTTACGGAAAACGCATCAGCAGACCTTCTTATTCATGGCTCAATCCTGCGAAATCATATTACAATTTGTTCTCCTATTTTCAGGGTGACCCGAAATTGAAAGCCACTATTATTCATAACCTCAATTTTACCTACACGTGGAAAGAGTGGAATTTGGATTTCTATTACAGAAAAGAAATTTTTCCGTCGATGGAAATCTCGTATCAGGAGCCTAGTACCAATAATTTGATTTATAATTTTACAAATATCGAGAAAGGTCAGGCGTTTGGTTTAAGTGTATATAAAAACTTTCAAATCAAACCTTGGTGGAGTCTGAGTTTGTCTGAAAACCTTGAGCATAACGAAAATTATTTTATCGGCGTTGATGATGTTTTGTATAAAAATAAGGTCTGGAACTGGGTTTCTGATATTTCCACAAGTTTCACTTTAGACAAAAACAGCGATTGGAAGTTGGAGTTGGGTCATCGTTACAATTCGCCATCTATTCAGGGTACATTTAGAATTTCCAGTTCGTCATCTGCCTATTTGGTGATGAATAAAAAGTTTTTCGACAAAAAGCTTGAGGCGAGTCTTGTTTTCAATGATATTTTCAGAACATCCGGTGAAAAGGTGAGTACCAAATATGCCAATCAGGATAATTATTTCATCGACTACAGGGATACACAAAGTGTTTCTGTTTCTGTGAAATTTAATTTTGGAAATCAATCGGTGAAAAATGCTAAGGCAATTAAGAAAGCTGATGAACAAGGAAGAATGTAGATTTTCACCAGCTCGGTTTGTAAATTTGAGAACAATTTCATTCAGCTAATTTATTTTAATTGCCTGTTTAATCTTTCAAAAGTCTTTATTACATTTTCCCTATTTTTGACATTCATTATTTAAAAATTTAATATGAATAGATTTCTTCTGGGATTGACCATTATGGCTTTATCTGTACAAATTTCCGCTCAGGAATTATACATGCCGAGAAATATTAAAAAAGCATACGAAAATGGAACTCGTGATATTTCTGGAGCACCGGGAAAAAACTACTGGCAGAACAAAGGAATTTATAATGTTGAAGTAAAAGTTGATGCTAAAACGAAAATCGTTTCTGGAAAAGAAACAATTATTTACAGCAACAACAGTCCGAATGACTTAGGTGAATTAGCTATACGTTTCGTCAACAATCTGCACAAACCCGAATCTCCAAGATCAGGCTCTGTTTCAAAAGATTTTTTATCCTCAGGTTTAAAAATTAAATCTTTCATGGTTGACGGTTCTATATATAATGTCAACAGCGAAACTTGGGGAACGGTAGAAAAAGTGAAACTTAATAAAGTTTTAAAATCGAAATCAAAAGCTGAGGCAAAAATTGAGTGGGAATATCCTCTGTCTGTACAAGGTGGCCGTGAAGGTCAAATAGATTCTGAGACTTTTTATGTAGCTTATTCTTTCCCGAGAATTTCTGTGTATGACGATTACAACGGTTGGGATATGCTTCCGCACTCCGACAGACAGGAGTTTTACAATGATTTTAATGATTATTCATTTGCGATTTCTGCTCCGAAAAATTTTGTGGTTTGGTCGACAGGTGAATTTCTTAATCCTGAAGAAGTTTTACAGCCGGAATATTTAAACAGATTTAAATCTTCATTAAAAAGTGATAAGGTCATTCATATTGCCAACGAATCAGAAATGAAATCGGGCAAAGTCACCAAAAATAATCAATGGAATGTCTGGAAATTTAAAGCCAATAACATTACAGATTTTTGTTTTGCATTGAGCAATCATTATGTATGGGACGGCTCAAGTGTTCAGCTAAAAACTAAGAGATCAAGCGTTCAGGCAGGTTATAAAGCCGGAGCAAAAGATTTTGAGCATTATGTAGAATGGATGCGTTATAATCTCGACTGGTTTTCAAAAAACTGGCCGGGAGTGGAATATCCTTTTCCTACAATGACGGCAATTCAGGGTTACGCCGATATGGAATATCCGATGATGATCAATGATACAAGTATTCCCGATGATTTGCAGGATGCGAGATTGACTGCAGATCACGAAATAGCACACACTTATTTTCCTTTTTACATGGGAATCAATGAAACCCGTTATGCTTTTATGGATGAAGGTTGGGCAACGACTTTGGAATATTTAATAGGAATTGACGAAAACGGTGAAGAAGCTGCCAAAAAATTCTATCAGAATTTCAGAGTCAAAAAATGGATTAATGATCCTTCTACCGAACAGGATCAACCAATCATTACAATGAGTACGCAGGTAAGTGGAGCCGGTTACGGAAACAATTCTTATGTAAAATCTTCTCTGTCTTATTTAGCATTAAAAGATTATCTGGGAGATGATTTGTTTAAAAAAGCACTGCATCATTACATGGATAACTGGAATGGGAAACATCCGATTCCGTGGGATTATTTTTATTCGATGAATTCAGGATCGGGGAAAAATCTGAATTGGTTTTTTAACAACTGGTTTTATACCAATAATTATATTGATTTAAAAATCACAAACGCAAGTCAGCAGAAAGGTAAATTCATGCTGAAAATTGATAATATCGGAGGTTTTGCAGTTCCTTTTGATGCCGTCGTGACTTATGAAGATCTATCGGTTGAGAAAACTCATTTTACTCCTCAAATATGGGAAAGTGATCAGAGAAAAGCAGTGATTTCTGTTTCAGTAAAAAAGAAAGTGAAGTCTGTTCTTTTAGATGGTGGACTATTTATGGATTACACGCCGGAGGATAATTTGAAAAATTTGTAATATAAAATTCTTTTGGAGCAGGAAAATTTCTATAATTAATGATAGATTTGCAGCGATTAATTCGATAATAATTTAATAATAAAATTTTCAAATGAAAAAACAGACTATTGCATTATTTTGCATAGCCATATTTAGTATTTCATGTGCTCAGAAAAATGATGCACAAGTTGACAGCAAATATACGGAAGACCAAAAAGCTTCTTATTATATAGGTTTGAGTATTGCTCAAAATATGAAAAAAGAAGGTTTCAAGGTAGATGCAGATCTTTTGGCTCAAGCTATCAAAGAAGAGATGGAAGGAAAAAAGAAATTGATGCCCGCGGAAGAAATGAATACCTTCATGCAGAATTTTATGCAGAAGCAAAATGAAAAAAAGCAATCTGCAGCAATGGCACAAGCAGTTGAAAACAAGAAAAAAGGTTTGGAATTTCTTACCAAAAATAAAAGCAACCCAAAAGTGAAAACTACAGCTTCAGGTTTGCAGTATGAGGTTTTGCAGGAAGGTGACGGTAAAACAAAACCAAAAGCAACAGATGTTGTACAGGTGAAATATACCGGAAAATTGATGGACGGAACGGTTTTCGATTCTACAGACAAAAATGGTGGAGCACCAATGGATATTAATCTGGGTAGTGTAATCAGAGGATGGACGGAAGGTATCCAATTGATGAGCAAAGGTTCTAAATACAGATTTTACATCCCTTCAGATTTGGCTTACGGAGATCAAGGAGCAGGAGGTGCAATTCCTGCAGGAGCGACTATCATCTTTGATGTAGAATTAGTAGGTATAAAATAAATTGAATATATTTTTCAAACAATATTAAAAAAAAGAAGCTGAAAAAGCTTCTTTTTTTATGTTTAAAATTCTGTACTTCCTGAAAAATGAAAATAATTCTAAGATTTTGCAAAACCATTTTTGAGAGCAAAAACGGCTAATCCTACTCTTGATTTCAAATCTAATTTTTCACAAAGCTGATCTCTGTAACTTTCCACGGTTCTCGGACTGCAAGCCATTTTCTCAGCAATTTCTTTGTAGCTTAATTCTGTAGCGGTGTAGGTGAGAAATTCTTTTTCTCTTTCAGAAATTTTTACCACCTTCTCATTAATACCATCATTGTTGATATTAGAAAAAATGATTTTTGATGCCCATTCCGGATAGAAAAAACCATCGTCTTTCAGTTTAATAAGAGCTGTTTCGAGATCTCTTGGATGGGTATTTTTCAAAAGATAGCCTTTGGCGCCGTTTTTTATCATTTTGATCACACTGTTGTCATCGCCCTGCATACTTAAAGCCATGACTTTGACATCTGGATGATTTTTTTTCAGCCATAAAACGCTTTCAAATCCATCCATGATGGGCATACTTATATCCATCAGAATAATATCGGGAATTTCATGATTGCTTTGAAATTTATCAATAAGATTCTGTCCGTTTTCTGCAACATAGATCACCTGAAAATCCTGAAAATTATCAATAATTCCTTCCAGAGCTTTTGCGATAAGCAGATGATCATCAACGATTACTATTGTTTTTTTCATGCCTGATTTTTAAATGAAATATTGAGAGAGGTTCCGGAATCTGTTTCACTTGTAAAGCTGAAATCTGCTCCGATTATCTTTGCGCGGTTCTTCATATTCGTCAGTCCGATTCCGTTGCTCAGAGTTTTTGCTGTATCAAAACCAACACCATCATCTTGGATATTCAGTTCCCATAAATTTTGTTCATTAGTTTTAAGTTTAATGAAAATATTTTTGCATTGAGAATGCTTGATGCTGTTTTGAATAAACTCCTGAGTAATTCTGAGAAGCACATTTTTGTGAACAAAATCTAACTCAAGATTTTCCATTTCATGTTCAAAATGAATTTGACATTTTTTTAATGCATTAATGTTATCGACTTCTTCCTCAATTAAAGTTGTAATTTCTTTATGATTGATATTGTCGTCTGTTAGTGTTTTAGATAGACTTCGTAAATCCTGCAGAGATTGATTGATGATTTGTGAAACCTGATCAATTCTTTCACTTACTTCAGGAACTTTATTTTCGTAGAGCATCTGTTGAGTATAAAGGCTGACCAAAGTAAGCTTCTGACCGATATTATCATGAAGTTCACGACCAATTTGCTGCATTGTAGCCTGCTGAATTTCTAATTGAGTAGCAAGAAGTTCTCTTTGATGAATTTCATTTTTAATTTCAATTTCGTTCAGATACTCTTTTTTTCTCAGTCTGTATTTGTTAATATAAATTATAACTGCAATAAGAAACATTGCAAAAAATAAATTGAATAAAATAATTGTTGCTAAGAGTTCCGTTTCCCCCATATAAATGAACTTGCAAATAAAAGATACATGATAATTCCAGATAATCTGAAATATATAAGATAAAGATCCCAAATTTTTCGGTGCTCTAAAAGCTGCAAATAAAATGCCCAAAAAGGAAGTGATCCGATATAAAACAAAGTTACACCAAGATTGATATAAAACATTTTATTTTTAGCAAAATTAAGAATATCATCGGAGTTAATCTGTTTATAGTACTCAATAATTACTAAGAACATGAGGAGAAAACTTCCTACGGTATAATTGAACGAAAAAATGTTTTTATTTTTTATAAAGTATAATTCATTAAGGATAAATGAGAGTGCATAAATCACTGCAAAAATGTAAAATAATTTTTTATTTTTAAATGATTGATATGCATAAAGCCAGAAAAAGAATAAAAATTCTAAAGGAATAACAAAATAATTGAAAAATATCGGATTTGAGAATGAGATAATTTTTTCTCCATATCCTCCAATTATTTCACAGCAGAAGATTACAATCAAAAATATTGAAAAGTAGCGGTAGTGGCTTGCTTTTATACTTTTGTAATACACAATTGATGTTATAGCAGCAATAGCTTCTGCTGCAAATAAGCTGTCAGAAAGTAAATGTAAAAAGTTATACATAATTTTATTAGTAGGACTCGACTATCGGGTTTCCCGGAGGAGTTAATTTTCCATGATTCTGTGCTAAAGCATTTCTTCCAAGTCCACCTATTAATGCCAATGCATTTTCAGGATCTGTTTCAGAATCAGATTCAAAAGGATTAAAATCAAAATTTAGCATTTGTCCACTACCATCTTCCTCTTTTTTTGTAGGAACCATCACCAAAGTATGTCTTTTAGCGTAATCTTCAGGAATAGGATCGGTTGGAGTTTCAGGATAAGCTGCATAATAAAAACGAATTCCCAAATCTTTGTCAGGACATGTAGGATCGATCAAGTGGGCTTGAAGCTCTATTTCTGCAATGAAATTTTTAATGGTTTCAAGGTCAAACCAAATCGAGTGGGCATCTTCAAATCCTAAGTTTTCGGTTATAAACGCCAATTGATTGTTGTGATAATTATCTACTAATTCCTGAATCGTATCACAAGACATTGAACTTGGTGAAATGGATTGATTTTGTCTTTGGCTATTGTCATTTTGTTCTGTTCCCATGATTAGTTTTTTAAAATTAGTTCCACAAATTACTGAAAAAAAATTGTAATACCATATGTGTTTTTCCCCAATGAGAGACACCGTGTTTTTACGGATAGTTTTAAAAATAAAGTAACCGCAAACCAAAGTCTGCGGTTATTTTCTACAAAAATAATTATATATGAAAAAAAACTACTTATTTTTCTGTAGGTCTAAAAACCAAACCTGTTTCCTCAAAATAATCCAGCGTAATTCTATCGCCGTCATTCACGGTTCCTGCAAGGATTTCTTTTGATAATTTATTCAAAACTTCCTGCTGAATCACTCTTTTCAAAGGTCTCGCTCCGAAAACCGGATCGTAACCTTTGTTGGTCAGATAATTCAAAGCATCTTGCGTAGCCGTCATAATGATGTTTCTTTTCAGCAACAAATCATTGAAACCTCTCAACTGATACTGAACGATTTTTCCGATTTCTTTTTTTCTTAAAGGCTGGAATAATACCGTTTCATCAATCCTGTTCAGGAATTCCGGGCGTAGCGTTTGTTTTAATAAATCAAAAACCTGAACTTTTGTTTTGTCCACAATTTCATCCTGATTTTCTTCGGTAATATTCTCAAAATTCTCCTGAATAATGTGCGAACCGAGATTCGAAGTCATAATGATAATCGAATTTTTGAAATTCACGACTCTACCTTTATTATCCGTCAGTCTTCCGTCATCCAAAACTTGCAGCAATGTGTTGAAAACATCTGGATGCGCTTTTTCAATTTCATCCAAAAGCACGACTGAGTAAGGTCTTCTTCTCACGGCTTCCGTCAATTGACCACCTTCATCATACCCAACATATCCTGGAGGAGCACCAACCAATCTCGACACCGAATGACGCTCCTGATATTCACTCATATCAATTCTCGTCATATTGTTTTCATCGTCAAATAAAAACTCAGCTAAAGCTTTTGCAAGTTCGGTTTTACCGACTCCGGTTGTTCCTAAAAATAAGAACGAACCAATCGGTTTTTTCTCGTCGCTTAGTCCTGCTCTGTTTCGTCTAATCGCATCAGCAACCGCTTGAATTGCTTCTTCCTGACCTACCACTCTGTGATGAAGCTCAGTTTCAAGATGTAATAATTTTTCTCTTTCAGATTGGAGCAACTTTGTAACAGGAATTCCTGTCCATTTTCCAATCACTTCTGATATGTTATCTGCGGTTACCTCTTCCTTAATCAATTCATTCTGATGGTTTTGCATCTCCAGTTCGAGTTTCTGCAAAGCATCTTCTTTCTCCTTGATTTTCCCGTACTGAATTTCTGCAACTTTGGCGTAATCTCCAGCTCTTGAGGCTCTCTCAGCTTCCAATTTCAGAGATTCAATATCTTTTTTAATTGACGTTAAATCCTCAGACTTCTGTTTTTCTTTCAGCCATTTTGCATTGATTTCGTTTCTTTCCTCAGAAATTTTCGAAATATCTTCTTTTAAATGGTCGATTTTCGTCTGGCTTCCTTCTCTTGAAATGGCCGCCAATTCAATTTCCATCTGCATCAATTTTCTGTCAAGAACATCGAGTTCTTCTGGTTTCGAATTGATTTCCATCCTCAATTTCGCTGATGCTTCGTCAATCAAATCAATTGCTTTGTCCGGTAAAAACCGGTCTGAAATATACCGCTGAGACATTTCTACCGCCGCAATAATCGCTTCATCTTTGATTCTTACTTTGTGGTGAGCTTCATATTTATCTTTAATTCCACGCAAAATTGAAATCGCGGATTCCGTATCCGGTTCTTCTACCATCACTTTCTGGAAACGTCTTTCTAAGGCTTTATCTTTTTCAAAATATTTTTGATATTCATTCAAAGTTGTCGCACCGATGGCTCTCAATTCTCCTCTAGCCAAAGCAGGTTTCAGGATATTTGCTGCATCCATCGCGCCTTCTCCACCTCCGGCTCCAACCAAAGTGTGGATTTCATCGATGAAAAGAATAATTTGTCCGTCAGATTTTATGACTTCATTTACAACCGATTTCAAACGTTCTTCAAATTCACCTTTGTATTTTGCGCCGGCAATCAAAGCGCCCATATCCAAAGAGTACAAAGTTTTATCCTGCAAATTTTCAGGAATATCACCGCTGATAATTCTGTGTGCGATTCCTTCTGCAATTGCCGTTTTACCAACACCAGGCTCTCCAATTAAAATTGGATTGTTTTTCGTTCTTCTCGAAAGAATCTGCAAAACCCTTCTGATTTCTTCATCACGGCCAATGACCGGATCCAATTTTCCTTCTGCAGCGAGTTCATTAAAGTTTTTCGCATATTTATTTAAAGATTGATACGTCTCTTCCGAACTTGCAGAAGTCGCTTTCGAACCTTTTCTTAATTCTTTGATTCCGCCTTCCAGAAGACTTTTGGTCACACCCATATCTTTCAGGGTTTTTGAAACTTCTGAATTGGTTTCCAAAAGTGACAGCCAAAGGTGCTCGATAGTTACGAATTCATCGCCCATTTTTTTAGCGATGTTCGGTGCATCCAACAAAACTTTGTTGGCTGAATTTGAAAGATAAATATTTCCTCCCTGTACTTTCGGAAGTCTTTCTAAATTTTCTCTGTTTCGCTCTCTTACCAAAGTGGCATCTGCTTCAGATTTCTTGAGTAAAAAAGGCGATATGTTTTCATCGACCTGAAAGATTCCTTCCAGAAGATGTTGAGGTTCTATTTGCTGGTTACCAAATTCCATTGCCACCTGCTGAGCGGCCTGAATGGCTTCCTGTGATTTTACGGTATATTGGTTTAAGTTCATATGATGTGTATTTTGATTCTTTAATTTAAACTTATTTATTTTAAGATTTTAAACATCAGATTTCAGACCATAAGAATCTGATAAGTGCTAATTGTCAAAGCTGATTGTTCTAATTTCTGATGTTCTCAATCTTATTTAATCATTTAATTCGATTAGCTTATCGCAAAAAGTATTCTATTGTTGAATTTATAAATTTTCAAGACAAATTTTCCGAATATTGTATTGTTGGAATTTGTTTTATTGCCAAATTTTCCGATATGTGCTTTTAAATTTAGATTTCAGATGTACATTTTGACCTTTTAATATTTTGAAGCTGTTGAACTGAGATTTAAAACAGAATAATTACTTTTGCACTCAGATCATGGAGCTTAAAGAAAAACAGAAAAAAATATTAGACGTTGCGGTAGAACTTTTCAAAGAGAAAGGTTATATGGGCAGCTCAGTAAGAGACTTGGCAACAAAACTTAATATCAAAGCGGCTTCTTTGTATGCGCACATCCGTTCGAAGGAAGAGATTCTTGAATGGATTTGTTTTGGAATTGCACACGAGTTTTTCGCTCAGCTTCAGGAAATTAAAAACACCAATCTTCCTCCAAAAGAAAAATTAAACCTGTTTATAGACAAACATTTGTCTGTAGTTCTCAAAAACCGTGATGTGACCCACATTTATTCTAATGAGTGGAAGCATTTAGACGGACGGCTTCCTGAGTTTATTGAAATGAGAAAAAACTATCAGCTGGAGGTCGAGCAGTTATTGCTTGAAATCTATAGCGCTGAAAACTGGGAACTGAAATCTCCAACTTTCACCACGAGATTTATTCTTCATACTTTGAACAACTCTTATTTCTGGTTCAAAAGAAATACAGAATCTTCTGTTGACATCAAAGAGGAAATCAGAGATAAAATTCTTTTTGGGCTTTTGGGGAATCATAAATAATAAACTTCTTTGTAATTCTGACGAAGAAAGAATCTATATTTATTTAATTCAAAAAATAAGCATTTGGTTTGTCATTCCGGAGGAATCTCGGTACAAGTATTTTATGTATGTTAGATTCTTTACTACTCTTCTTTAATAATAACAAACTCAACGCAAGATTTGCCTTAATCTCAACCTCAGCAACAATCTAAAACTATTGAAAGTCACTTAAAATCTGACAGAAGCCATAAAAATTTGGTCATGTAGAAAAACTTTATTAATTTTGTTCCTAACAAATGTTAGTTAGTGATGAGGTTTGATGTTGAGTATTTAGAAATTAATGAGTTAAGAAAACTACAATCTGAAAGATTGAAGAATTTAATTATTTATCTTGAAGAGAAGTCAGATTTTTATAAAGGAAAATTTGATGAATTGGGAATTTCCAATCAGGATATCAGGACCATTGAAGATATTTCCAAACTACCTATCACTTACAAACAGGATTTAAGAGATAACTATCCTTTCGGATTATTTACTGTTCCGAAAAATGAACTGCAGAGAATTCACTGTTCAAGCGGAACAACAGGAAAACCGACAGTTGTCGGCTATACTGAAGAAGATGTTGATCTTTTCAGCGAAGTGGTGGCCAGATCATTAAATGCCGCCGGAGCAAAACCGGGAATGCAGTTACATAACGCTTACGGTTACGGAATTTTCACTGGTGGACTCGGACTGCATTACGGTGCAGAAAAATTAGGAATGAGCGTTCTTCCGATTTCAGGAGGAATGACTTCAAGACAGGTTGATCTCATTATCGATTTTCAGCCGGAAGTTCTTTGTTGCTCGCCTTCTTACGCACTAACCATCGCTGATGAATTTGCAAAAAGAGGAATCTCTGCTGACGAAATCAGTTTAAAATATGCCGTTCTAGGTTCAGAACCCTGGACGGAAATTATAAGACATCACATCGAGGAAAGACTGGGCGTTCACGCCACCAATATTTATGGTTTAAGTGAAATTATCGGTCCCGGAGTTTCGATGGAAGATTTTGAGGAGAAAGGTGGATCTTACATTTGGGAAGATCATTTTTATCCTGAAATTTTAGATCCGGTTACCAGAGAACCGCTTCCATACGGTGAAGAAGGTGTGTTGGTGATAACTACTTTAACTAAAAAAGCGATGCCGCTTCTCCGTTACTGGACGAATGATATCACAAGTCTGTACTACGACGAAAATGCCAAACGAACCATGGTTAAAATGAAACCGATTTTGGGTAGGGCGGATGATATGCTGATTGTAAGAGGCGTAAATGTTTACCCAAGTCAGATTGAGGAAGCTTTTTCTCATGTAAAAGGCGTGGTTCCAAATTATTATCTGACGCCAATTGAGAAAGAACAGATGTGTGTGGCACTCGACATCGACGTAGAAATTGATGATGAATTGGTGACCTCAGAAAATTTAAATATAAATTCAGATGAATATCTTATTTTCGCAGGAAATTTTGGGAAAAGCATCGAAAACGAAATAAAAAAGAGAGTAGGAATTACCACGAAAGTGAAAATTCACGCTCAGGACAGCTTACCGAAATGCGAAGGTGGAAAAATTAACAGAATACTAAAGACAAAATGAATTCATTTTATAAATTAAAAACTGTAAAAGTTCAGAAAGATACCAATGATGCGGTGAATGTGGCATTGGAAATTCCTGAGGAGCTGAAGGATAAATTCAGGTTCAAACAGGGGCAGTATCTGAATTTTAAACTGATGGTTAACGGTAATGAAGAGCGCCGTTCTTATTCTATCTGCAATGCGCCGAGCGAAAAAAGCAATACGCTTGAAGTTTTGGTGAAGCTTTTGGAAGGCGGAAGAGTTTCCGGATATTTCAATGAGCATCTGCACATGGATGAGGTTTTGGAAGTGATGCCTCCGATGGGCGGTTTTAATACTTCTTATCATCCGACCAACACAAAAACCTACGTTGGATTGGCTGCAGGAAGCGGAATCAGTCCGATTCTTTCTAATTTGAAGGAAAGTCTTTACCAGGAACCGAATTCCAATGCATATCTTTTCTACAGCAACAGAAGCATGAATCATGTGATGAAAAAAGCTGAGATCGATAAGTTAGTAGAGCAGTTCAACGGTAGACTGAAAGTGGTTTATCTGGTAAGCCGTGAAAAACATGTAGACCCGATTTTTGAGGGAAGAATTTCTCCTGAAAAACTAGATCATTTATTTGAAAGATATACCGATATTGATGTGAAGGAAGCTACTTATTTTATTTGTGGGCCTTCGGAGATGATTAAAGGGATTTCCGATTATTTAAAGAAAGACAAAAAAGTTCCTGCGATTCAGGTTTTGTTTGAATATTTCTCGGCTCCGGACGAAGAAGATTCCGCGGAAATGAGCGATGAATTCAAGGCCATTGCCAATATTGAAAGTATGGTGACGGTGATTATCGATGATGATGAATATTCGTTCCATCTAAATTCAAAAAAAGAGAGTATCTTAGATAAAGCATTGAAAGACAATCTTCCAGTGCCTTTTGCCTGCAAAGGAGGAGTTTGCTGTACGTGTAAAGCGGAAGTTCTCGAAGGAGAAGTCTTCATGGAGAAAAATTTCGCATTAACCGAAGACGAAGTAGCCAGAGGTTTTGTTCTGACTTGCCAGTGTCACCCGACAACAAATGTGGTGATGCTAAATTATGATGTGTAATTAAATTAATGTAACAATATATCAATTTACCAGTGTAACAATCATTGGTACATTGTTAGACTGATACATTGTTAAATTGGAAAAATTATGAACTTAGAAAAATTCGTACAATACGTACACGACGAAAATAAAGTAGAACCGAAAGATGTAATGCCTGATGATTACAGAAAATTATTGGTTCGTCAGATTTCACAGCACGCACATTCTGAGATTGTCGGGATGTTGCCGGAAGCCAATTGGGTTTCAAGAGCACCTTCTTTGAGAAGAAAAATGGCGCTTTTGGCTAAAGTTCAGGATGAAGCAGGTCACGGTTTATACCTTTATTCTGCCACCGAAACTTTAGGAAACGGAACCATCAGAGCCGACAGAGATGCTACCTACGAAGATATGTTGGAAGGAAAAGCAAAATATTCAAGTATCTTCAATTATCCAACTTTAAGCTGGGCAGATATCGGTGCCATCGGTTGGTTGGTTGATGGAGCAGCGATTATGAATCAGGTGATGTTGATGGGGAATTCTTATGGTCCTTACTCAAGAGCGATGGTGAAAATCTGTAAAGAAGAATCTTTCCACCAAAGACAGGGTTACGAGATTTTGATGGCACTTTGCCGTGGTACAAAACAGCAGAAAGAAATGGCTCAGGCTTCGTTAAACCGTTTCTGGTGGCCGGCTTTAATGATGTTTGGTCCGAATGACGACAGTTCGCCCAACTCTAAAATCTCGATGAACTACAGAGTGAAAAGAGAAAGCAACGACAGTCTACGTCAGAGATTTATCGACGTTACGGTTTCTCAGGCTGAATTTTTAGGCTTAACCGTTCCGGATAAAGACTTAAAATGGAACGAGGAAAGACAGCATTACGATTTCGGAGAACTTCCATGGGATGAATTCATGGAAATCTTAAAAGGAAACGGTCCCGCAAACAAAAAAAGACTGCAGACCAAAGTAAAAGCACAGCAGGAGAACCTTTGGGTAAAAGAAGCAGCGAAGGCTTTTGCGGAAAAACAGAAAAAAATTTCAATATAACAATATACCGATGTAAAAATGTAACAATCATTGTCATGCTGAGCTTGTCGAAGCATTTCATTGGTAAACTGGTACATTGATACATTGTTAAATTTAATTTTATTTATGGCAAATTTAGATATGTGGGAAGTGTTTATTCAAACTAAACCGGGATTATCTCACAAACACGTTGGAATTGTACAGGCACCAACAGCAGAAATGGCTTTGCAGAATGCAAGAGACGTTTATACAAGAAGAAAAGAAGGAACTTCTGTTTGGGTAGTTCCAAGTAAATATATTGTGACTTCAGAAGGAATCGACAAAGAAGCTTTCTTTGATCCGGCTGATGACAAATTGTACCGTCACCCGACGTTCTACGACATACCAAACGATGTAAAAAATATGTAATTCATTTGTACAATGTCGGCTGTAAAAAGTACATTGTACTTCCGACATTTACATTTTACAAAAATTAAAAAATGAACCCATTATATAATTATTTATTAAAACTAGCAGATGACAGTTTCATTATGGGACAGCGTCTGTCTGCGTGGTGCGGTGAAGGTCCTTATCTGGAGGAAGATATCGCTTTGACAAACATTGCTTTGGATGAGCTTGGTCAAGCCAACAACTTTTACGTGTACGCTTCGAGAGTCGCCGACAACGGGAAAAGTGAAGATGATTTGGCTTTCCTGAGATACGAGCACGAATATTTGAATGCACACTGGACAGAACTTCCCAACGAAGATTATGCTCAGACCATTTTGAAAGTATATGTTTTCGCAGTGTATCAAAAGTTGATGTATGAAGCTTTGTCGAATTCTACGAATGAAGAACTATCTGCTATCGCTCAGAAATCTCTGAAAGAAGTTAGATATCATTACACGCACGCTGCGTCATGGATGAAAATTTTCGGACACGGAACTGAAGAAAGCAAAATGCGTCTTGAAAGATCCATCGAAAATATCTGGGAATACACCAAAGGTTTATTTGCAAAAACAGAAGGTGAAGATGATTTAATTGCTTTAAACATCGCTCCGAATGTTGATGCCTTGTATGAAGATTTTGTATCAATTACCACCAGAGATTTTGCAGATTTCGGTTTGGAATATCCTGCCAATCCTTTCATGCAGCCAAAATCAAGAACAGGTTATCACACGGAATACTTTGGATTTATCCTTTGCGAATTGCAGTATATGCAGAGAGCATATCCGGGATGTACGTGGTAGTAAAAATGTACCAATATACCAATCTAACAGTCTAGTGATGATTGTTACATTGATACACTGTTAAATTGTTAGATTTGAAATTGAAAAATCCTTTAGAAATATTAGAATTAGTTCCCGATCCGGAAATTCCGGTAATCAATATCGTGGAATTAGGTATTGTAAGAGAAGCGAAAATTACCAGCGAAAATTCTTGTGAAGTGACGATTACGCCAACTTATTCTGCCTGTCCCGCTATGTTTACCATTGAGGAAGATATCATCAAGATCATGAAGGAAAACGGTTGGGATGCAAAAGTGGTCACCAAAATGTTTCCGATCTGGACGACAGACTGGTTGACGGACGAAGCGAGAGAAAAACTCCGTGTCTACGGAATTACGCCTCCCGAAAAAGGAGCCGACGAAAACCACATAGGAAAACCAAAAAAATGTCCACGCTGCGGCTCGATGAATTCAAAACAGATCAGCAGATTCGGATCTACTTTGTGTAAGGCTTCTTACCAATGTTTAGACTGTCTGGAGCCGTTTGATTATTTTAAATGCCATTAAACAATTTGAAAATGTGCTAATTTGAAAATGAGTAAATTAGTAGTGAAATCAGAATTTTCAAATTGACTAATTTTCAAATTAAAAAATTAAAACTATGTACACACAACTCGATATTGAATCGCATTTTGACGGAAAATTAAAAATCGCTTACCTCAATCAGCCTGATACAATGAATGCTTTAACGAAGCCATCTTTGGCAGACCTCAAAGATTTTGTAAAGGAATGCAGTAATGACCCAACAGTAAGATGTGTGGCGATTTCTGGCAGAGGAAGAGCTTTTTGTTCCGGTCAGAATCTTGACGATGCTTTCGTTCAGGGAAATGACCATCACGATGACGATATTATCAGAAGAATTGTGACCGACTATTACAATCCTCTGGTGCTGGAAATTACACGTTGCAAAAAACCTGTCGTTGCTTTGGTCAACGGCCCTGCAGTGGGAGCCGGTGCGATGTTGGCATTGATTTGCGACTTCGTTTTGGCGAATGATAAAGCTTATTTTGCACAAGCATTCTCTAATATCGGATTGATCCCGGATACAGGCGGAACGTATTTCTTACCAAAATTATTAGGAAGGCAATTGGCGAATTATTTAGCATTTACAGGCAAAAAATTATCTGCTGAAGAATCAAAATCTTACGGTTTGGTTGCTGAGGTTTTCACTGAAGAAGAATTTAATTCAAAATCAATGGAAATTTTAGAAAAAGTTTCGAATATGCCGACCATTGGTTTAAAATTAACCAAAAAAGCTTTCGCCGCTTCTTACAATAATTCATTGAAAGATCAATTGGAATTGGAAGGTGATTTGCAACAGGAAGCCGCAGAAACAGAAGATTTTAAAGAAGGGGTGAGTGCTTTTTTGCAAAAGAGAAAACCAGATTATAAAGGAAAATAAAAATTAATATAACAATGTACCAATGTACCAGTTTACCAATGGAATGCTTTGATAAATGTAGCATGACAGAGATTGTTACATTGTTACATTGATAGACTGTTACATTATGACGAATGTAGGAATTATAGGTGCCGGAACGATGGGAATTGGCATCGCACAAGTGGCCGCAACCAACGGATGCAAAATTTGGGTTTATGACGCCAACGCAAAACAGGTAGAAACGGCAACCGTAGGTTTGGAAAAAACATTGACTAAATTGGTGGATAAACAAAAAATTTCAGCAGAAAAAATGGTCGAAATTTTATCTAATATTTCCATTGCTACAGAGTTGAAGGACTTCAAAGATTGCGAACTCGTTATCGAAGCCATCATTGAAAATAAAGAAATCAAAACAAAAGTTTTCACGGAATTAGAGAAACATGTTTCTGACAGCTGTGTGATTGCTTCTAATACATCATCCATTTCCATCACTTCTCTCGGTGCAGAACTGCAAAAACCGGAGCGTTTCATCGGAATTCACTTTTTCAATCCGGCTCCTCTGATGCCTTTGGTTGAAATTATTCCTTCTTTACTCACAGAAAAATCTTTAGCCGAAAAAATGTATAATCTTATGAAAGATTGGGGTAAAGTTCCTGTGATTGCTAAAGATATTCCCGGATTTATTGTCAACAGAATCGCTCGTCCATATTACGGTGAAGCATTAAGAATTGTTGAGGAAAATATCGCAACTCCGGAACAGGTTGATGAAGCGATGAGAACGTTAGGAAATTTCAAAATGGGACCTTTTGAACTGATGGATTTAATTGGTGTTGATGTAAATTTCTCAGTAACAACAACCGTTTTCAAAGATTATTTCTATGATCCGAAATACAAACCATCTTTATTGCAGCAAAGAATGTCTGAAGCAAAACTCCACGGTAGAAAGACAGGAAAAGGCTTCTATGACTACAGTGAAGGAGCTGTAAAACCAACTGCTAAGAAAGACGAATTATTGTATGATGATATCTTTCACAGAATCATAGCAATGCTAATTAACGAAGCTGTAGAGGCTAAAAGATTAGGAATTGCGAGCGATGAAGATCTTGAACTCGCAATGCAGAAAGGTGTAAATTATCCGAAAGGTCTTTTGCAATGGGGAAAAGAACTTGGTTATGATTTAATTTCAGATATATTAGAAAATCTTTATGGAGAATATCAGGAGGAAAGATATAGACAAAGCCCATTATTACATAAATTAAATTAGATAATTTGAAATTGATTATCACATTTTCTCATTTTCAAATTCTCAAATAAAAAATATGAATCCAAGACAGGTTGCAGAATATATGTTCGATCAGGATTATTTTTCCCAATGGATGAATATCAAATTGATCGAAGTCAAAGAAAATTATTGTTTAATAGAAATGCCCATCAAAAAAGATATGATTAATGGGCTTAAAACGGTTCACGGCGGAGTTACGTTTGCTTTTGCAGATTCTGCATTGGCATTTTCTTCCAACAATTCCGGTGATGCCGCGGTAGCATTAAACTGTGTTATCAACTTTACAAAAGCAGGAAGAGAAGGCGATATTTTCAGAGCCGAAAGCATCTTGGTAAATGATACAAGAAAAACAGCGATTTACGACATTAAAATTACCAATCAGAATGATGAATTGGTAGCAAAGTTTGTGGGGACAGTTTATAAAATTGGAAAAAAAGTCGTTGATTTATAATATGAAAAAAATATTAATCATAAGAGCATGTGGTGTTCCTGGAGAAAAAGAGGAATGTGATATTATAAAAAATCAAGCTCAATTATATGGAATAGAAGTTCACGATTATTGTCCTAAAAATAATCACGAGTTATTTGATTCACTTAATAAAGGTATTCAATATGATTATATTTATATAAGTTCTCATGGTGATTCTACCGGTTTTTGTGATTCTGTTGGTGAAATAAATTGTAGCTGGTTTGAATTTGGGGCTGAACTATGTTCTTCAATGTGTATGAATGAAGATTGCGTTATTATGTTATCTTGTTGCAGAGGAGGACTAAACCAAGTTGCTTATGATTTATTTTATAATTGTACAAAAATTTCCTATATCGTTGGTCCAAGACAGAGCTTATACCCTCACGACATGCTGATTAATTTCAACATACTATTATATAACTTAGAACACAGAAGAGTTGATCCTATTATTGCTTGTGAAAAAATACAAAAGGCGACAGATATAAGATTTGTTTGTTTTGATAGATTAGAGACAGAGATGGATACGTCTTACATGCTTTATTTGCAACAGATTGAAGAAATGCAAAAAGAGTTGTTGCTCCAAAGTATTGCTCCAAAGAATGATATAATCACACCAATTGAAGTAATAAATTTTAAAAATCCTAAAAATGAATAGTGTATACATCATAGATTACATCAGAACTCCCATTTCAAAATTAGGCGGAGGATTGTCAGAAGTGAGAGCCGATGATTTGGCAGCAATCGTTTTGAAAGAAATCGTAGCTAGAAACCCTGAAGTTCCTGTTGAGGAAATTGAAGATGTTATTTTCGGATGTGCAAACCAAGCAGGAGAAGATAACAGAAACGTAGCAAGAATGGGACTTTTATTGGCCGGACTTCCGTACAAAATCGGAGGTGAAACGGTGAACAGACTATGCGCTTCAGGAATGTCGGCGGTGGCAAATGCTTTCCGTTCGATCGCTTCCGGAGAAGGCGAAATTTACATTGCAGGTGGCGTTGAGCACATGACGCGTTCACCTTATGTGATGTCAAAACCAAGTACGGCTTTCGGGAGAGACAGTCAGATGTTTGACACTACTTTCGGATGGAGATTTGTGAATCCCAAAATGAAAGAAATGTACGGTGTAGATACGATGGGAGACACCGCTGAAAATTTGGCAGAAATGCACAACATCAGCCGTGAAGATCAGGACAAATTTGCCCTTTGGTCTCAACAAAAAGCGACTAAAGCTCAGGAGAGCGGAAGACTGGCGGAAGAAATTGTAAAAGTTGAAATTCCGCAAAGAAAAGGCGATGTGAAAATTTTCGATAAAGACGAATTTATCAAGCCGACCTCTTCTATAGAAGGATTAGGAAAACTTCGTCCGGCTTTCAGAAAAGACGGCGGAACAGTTACGGCTGGAAATGCTTCTGGAATGAACGACGGAGCGGCAGCTTTAATTTTAGTAAGCGAAGAAGCGGTAAAAAAATATGGTTTAAAACCAAAAGCTAAGATCTTAGGATCATCAGTTGCTGGTGTCGAGCCAAGAATCATGGGAATCGGACCTGTTGAAGCGACTCAAAAACTATTGAAAAGATTAGATCTTTCATTGGACGACATGGATGTGATCGAATTAAACGAAGCTTTTGCTGCTCAATCTCTGGCGGTAACCAGAAGTTTAGGTTTAAAAGATGATGATTCAAGAGTAAATCCGAACGGAGGCGCAATTGCTATCGGTCATCCACTTGGAGTTTCCGGAGCAAGAATTATCGGTTCTGCAGCTTTGGAACTTCAGAAACAAAATAAAAAATATGCGTTGTGTACGCTTTGTATCGGTGTCGGTCAGGGTTATGCGATGGTGATTGAAAAAGTATAATTTTAATAATGTAGCACTTTATCAATGTAACAGTGTAACAATATTGAAGAGTGATTTTCAAATTGTTACATTGGTAAACTAATACATTGATACATCGTTAGATTTAAATTTTAATTAAAAATTTATGAATATCTACTCATATCACGGAATTCGTCCAATAATAAAACCTTCTGCTTACGTTCATCCACAGGCGGTGATCATTGGAAATGTGGAAATCGGCGAAGAGGTTTATGTCGGTCCCAATGCGGTGATTCGTGGCGACTGGGGTAAAATTATTGTGAAAGACGGTGCTAATGTTCAGGAAAACTGTACGCTTCACGTTTTTCCGGGGATTGAAACCATTTTGGAAGAATCTGCACACATCGGTCACGGAGCGATTATTCATTCCGGACATATCGGTAGAAACTGTTTGGTTGGAATGAATACTGTTGTTATGGACAAAGCCATTATCGGCGAGGAGTGCATCATCGGTGCATTGGCTTTTGTTCCTGCAAATTTCAGATGTGATGCGAGAAAATTGATCGTTGGAAGTCCGGCAAAAATTATCCGTGATGTTTCTGATGAAATGATTAAATGGAAAACGGAAGGAACAAAATTGTATCAGGAATTGGCGAGAGAAGGGAAGGATGCGATTCAACTGTGTGAACCTTTTACGGAATATGTTCAGCAAATTCCTACGAAGGTTGTTGATTATGGGATTTGGGATGATGTGAAATAATTTTTACCACTCAATTTAAATATGATTAATAAACTCCTCTTTTTCGCCGCCATTTTATTCACATTCCAATTCACGGTTTCTGCCCAGAATGGAACTGTAAAACCATTGACGATTGGGGAAATCAGAACATTAAAATCTGGAATCTTAAAAGAAGAAAGAACTCTGAATATTTATCTTCCGCAGAATTTCGACAAAACAAAATCCTATCCTATCATTTATCTTTTGGATGGAAGTATGAATGAAGATTTTATTCATGTAACAGGGTTGGTGCAGTTCTTTAATCAGATGTACGCAATGCCGGAAACGATTGTGGTAGGAATTGCAAATGTAGACAGAAAAAGAGACTTCACTTTTCATACGGATTTAAAAGATTTACAGAAAGATTATCCTACAACAGGACATTCAGACAAGTTTATTGGCTTTCTTGAAAAAGAATTAAAACCGTATATCGAAAATCAGTTTAAAACTGACACAACCTATATATTCGGACAGTCTTTGGGTGGACTTTTAGCAACAGAAATTCTGCTAAAAAAACCTGAAATGTTCAATAACTATTTTATCATTAGTCCGAGTTTGTGGTGGGATGATGAAAGTCTTCTGAAGCAGTCTCCGCAACTATTAGCGAAAATTAAGGATACCAAAAAATTTGTCTACGTTTCTGTCGGAAAAGGAGAGCATAAAGTGATGGTAAAAGATGCCGAAGATTTCTATACTGTTCTTCAGAATTCAAACAAGAAAAACTGGAAGGTAGAATATAAAATGATGGATTTAGACAATCACGCAACGATTCTTCACAGAAGTTTGTATGAAGGTTTGGTGAAATTGTTTCCGTATCAGGAAATAAAATAATTTCATGTTTTATGAAGAATAATGAAATTAAATACATTGAAAATTTAGAAAATTTACAGGAACTTCTTGATGAACTTCCTGACTTTAAATATCAGAAAGAATTAACTGAGAAGCTTGATGCTAAAAAAGATGATTTCACATACGAAACGATTCTGGAAATTGTTCTTTGGAAGACAAACAGATTTCCAGAAATTAATGATGATTTAATTTTAAAAATTAATGAGTTAAGAAAAGGTTATAATGAAAACTTATCTGACTATATTTTAATGCAATTATTAGATTCCAGAGGTTTTGATCTACCTATGGCTTCAACATTTTTACGATTTATTAGTCCAAATTATTTTCAGATTATTGATCAAAGAGTTTATAGAATTTTATACGGACAAAATTTAAAAATTCCTTTCAGTAAACCCAAGAAGATTCAATTGTATAAGAAGTATCTTACTGATTTAAAAGAATCTTGTATTACCTACAATATTCCTTTTTCTGAATCTGACAGAATTCTTTATTTGTTGGATAAGCATCCAAAAGTGAATAAAGAAGCTAAAATTAAATATTAAAATATAAAATATTTTATGGAAAAATTAAAAAACTATATTCACGGCGAATGGGTTGAAGGAACCGGAAACGGAATTCCTTTGTACAACGCTGTGACGGGAGAGCAGGTTGCCATTTCAGATACAGAAGGGCTGAATTTTGAACAGGCTCTCGATTATGGAAGAACAGTAGGCTATAAAAATCTTTCATCCATGACGTTCTACGATCGTGGGGAAATGTTAAAAAAGGTTGCGCTGTATCTTTTGGAAAGAAAGAAAAAATATTATGATTTATCCTATAAAACCGGTGCAACTCATGCAGATTCATGGGTTGATATTGAAGGTGGTTTTGGAACATTTTTCACGTACTCAGGATTGGCAAAAAGAATGCTTCCAAATACACCGTTTTGGGTAGATGGGGAAACTCAGAAAATTTCTGCTAACGGAACTTTCTTAGGAACTCATATTTTAACACCAAGTGAGGGTGTTTCTGTACAAATCAATGCATACAATTTTCCGGTTTGGGGAATGTTGGAAAAACTGTCGACTTCTTTGTTGGCGGGTGTTCCTTCAATTGTGAAGCCTTCGCCTTATGGTTCTTACTTGACGAATGCTGTTTTTCAGGATATGATCGAAAGTGGCGTTCTTCCAGAAGGTGCGCTGCAACTGGTTTGCGGTGAGCCCGGAAATATTCTTGATTATGTTCAGGATGGAGATTCCGTTCTGTTCACAGGTTCCGCGACGACGGGTAGAAAATTAAAATCTTTACCATCCGTTTCAGGAAATTCTGTCCGTTTCAATATGGAAGCCGATTCACTGAACTGTTCAATCCTTGGATTGGATGCAAAACCGGGAACGCCGGAATTTGATTTATTCATCAAAGAAGTTCGTACCGAAATGACAACTAAAGCCGGACAGAAATGTACAGCAATCAGAAGAATTTTGGTTCCTGAAAACTTAATTGGTGATGTTCAGAATGCTTTGTCAAAAGCTTTAGACCAGACAAAAATTGGAAATCCGTTAAGCAGAGAAACGAGAATGGGGTCTTTGGTTGGAAAACAGCAGTATGACGAGGTTTTAAGAAAAGTAGATATTCTGAAAACTGAAAACGAACTGATTTATGACGGAAAGCATGAGCTTGTAGATGCAGATTATGACAATGGCGCATTTATGTCTCCGAAACTGTTTTTAAATGACTCTCCATTTACCAAAAATATCTCTCACGATGTCGAAGCTTTCGGTCCGGTTTCTACGCTGATGCCTTACAAAGATGCGGATGAAGCGGCTGCTTTGGCTAAAAGAGGAAAAGGAAGTTTGGTAGGTTCAATCGTTTCTCACGACGAAAAATTCGTAGCTGAAACCTCATGGAAAATGGCTTCTCAGCACGGAAGAATTTTCGTGTTAAACAGAGATAATGCAAAAGAAAGCACAGGTCACGGTTCTCCGCTTCCGACTTTGATGCACGGAGGTCCGGGAAGAGCCGGTGGTGGCGAGGAAATGGGCGGACTGAACGGTCTTCATTTCTTCCTTCAAAAAACAGCCATTCAGGGTTCACCGGATATTTTGACGGCGATTACAAAAGTGTATCAGCAAGGCGCTGAGAAAAAATATTCAGACAAACATCCTTTCCAGAAATACTTTGAGGAAGTTGAGGTTGGAGATTCTCTGGAAACAGCAGGAAGAACGGTTACTGATGCAGATATTGTGAACTTCTCCAATGTTTCGTGGGATCATTTCTACGCTCATACAGATGCGACAAGTTTATCAGGAACGATTTTCGATAAAACGGTAGCTCACGGATACTTCATTCTTTCTGCAGCAGCTGGATTGTTTGTTTCAGGCAAAAAAGGTCCTGTTATCGCCAATTACGGATTGGAAAACTGTTCGTTCTTCAAACCGGTTTATGCAGGAGACACGATTACGGTTTATTTAACGGCAAAAGAAAAAATCAACCGAGGTGTGAAAGGAAGAAATATTCCTTCAGGCGTTGTAAAATGGTTGGTTGAAGTAGTCAACCAAAGAGATGAGGTGGTTTGTGTAGCGACAATTTTAACATTGGTGGCAAAGCATTCTCCATTTATTGATTTTAAAGTTCAGAATATTCAGAAAAAATTAAATGCTTTAACTGAAAATACGCAACCCATTTTCGGAGATTTCACCCCGCAATTGATGGTTGAACATTTGGAAGAGGTCCTAAGAAATGGATTCGGCGATCTGAAGCCGGACGATTTTGATGAAATTCCGGAAGAAAAATTAGAAAAACTTCAGGATTGGCTGTACACCGACAAAAAGATCCGTCCGGGAGCACAATATCCTTTGTGGAAAGAAGGTGAAGTTCCACAGAATAAAAATAAAAATCTGGATGCAGCTAAAACTCAGCTGGTAGAAACACTGAAAGAGTTTACCGTCTATTTCAAGGAAAATCCTTTTGCGGAACATTATAATCCACGATTCGGACATTTAAATAAAGAGATGATGGAGCTTTTCCAGAGAAAGCATTTTACGCATCATTTTGAGCAGTTTGGATTGATTTAATTCAAAATTAAATGATAAAATTACATTCCCTTTTAGCTTTTGTTGAAAGGGATTTTTAGTATATTTAAATATGAAGATTTTAGTTATTTCTATTGTAATTATGCTTGTGGTTTTTTCCTGTACGAAAAACAATGAACAAAAGACAAATGCTTATTTCTCGGAAGAAACGTTTGTTGACAGCTTAAATGTGGGTTTGAAAGGAAAAACCAAAGTTGAGATTGAGAATTTTCGAAATGACGGTACAGAAGACAATCTGATTATTCTGAATTTTTATAAACAAGACAGTGTTTGGAATTTTAAAAAGCAAAAAAATACTGGGAATGTATGGAAACAAACTAACAGGTTTTATTTTGATAAAGATGGAGTTACTGGCATCGACGCTGAAATTTCAGATTTTAACAACGACGGATATAAAGACTTCTTATATGAAAGCGGAATTGCAGCAAGAGGAGGTAATGTTATTAAGACATTGTTTATTTATAATCCTGAAAATAAGGATTTTATTCATATTAAAAATTCTGATGATTATCCCAATTTGAGTTTTAATTCCAAATTGAACTGTGTTAATTCTCTTATTCTGACAGGATCTACGACAACGCTATTTCTTAAAATCAAAAAAGATTCTTTAATTGAATTTGCAAGAGTTGATGTTTCAGATAAAATATTGGTAGAAGAAAGAGATTCATCAGGAAAATTTAAAGTAATTGAAGAGAGAAAATTTGACGGTAACGATGAAAATTTCTATTCCGGATATTCAAATTACAAACCATTAGAAAAATGATTTAAAAAATTATCTCTTAAACTGAAGATACAGATTTTATTTCTTGAATAAATTATTAAACTTTTTTTAAAATAATTCACACATCTTTTAAACAATTTGGAGTGATTTAATCAAATAAATTATTGATATTTGGGGGGAAGTTTATATTGCTTCTTTTTTAAACAAAATATTATGGAAAAAGAATTTTTTAAGGATTTCGACTTCAAAGGTTTTTGGAGTGAGTGCAGCTATTCTGCAAGAGATTATATTGGGGATATTCCTGATGATGAAATGATTGATTCTGTTGAAAAAGAACTTGGTTACAAACTTCCGGGCTCTTACATACAACTGATGAAATCGCAGAATGGGGGATTGGCAAATAAATCAATTTTTCCTACTAATGAAGCAAATTCCTGGGCAGATGACCATGTTGCGATCACGGGAATTATGGGAATTGGAAGAGAAAGAATTTATTCTCTTTGCGGCGAACGAGGCAGCAAGTTTATGATTGACGAATGGGGATACCCTGCAATCGGAGTGTATTTTGCAGACTGCCCTTCAGCGGGACATGATATGGTTTTGTTCGACTATTCAAACTGCGGTAAAGATGGTGAGCCGGAAATTGTACATGTAGATCAGGAAAATGATTTTAAGAAAACTTTTTTGGCTAAAGATTTCGAAACCTTCGTTAAAAATTTAAAAGCCGAAGAAGAATTCGAGACAGAGTAGTATGTTTCGAAAAACCTTTGCTGATAAGGTAGTTGACTTTAATAAGAATCTACATTATTCAGGGAAGCTACCCATAGACTTTCTGGTTCTGAATCCCTATCTAAACAATCCTGAAACGATAGAAGTGATGCAGAAGTTTTATCAGAAATATTACGACGACTATCATCAGAGAAGATTCATGATCGGTATCAATCCGAGTCGTCACGGAGCAGGAGTTACTGGAGTTCCTTTTACCGATACTAAAAGACTTGAAAGCGTTTGCGGAATAACAATGAAATCTGCTCACACGCACGAAATTTCTTCCGTTTTTATATACGATATGATCGCAGCTTACGGCGGAGCTGATCTATTTTACAAAAATTTTTACATCAATTCACCATTTCCTTTGGCAATTATCAGGAAATCAAAAGGCAATTGGGTCAATGCCAATTATTATGATGACAAGTCGCTATTTAATGATGTGAAAGATTTTATGATAGAATCATTACGAAAACATATCAGTTTAGGTCTTGATGTTTCTGAAGTTTTTGTTCTCGGCAAGAAAAATGCGGATTTTATTTCTAAATTAAATTCTGAAGCAAAATTATTTGGTAAAATGACGGTTTTGGAACATCCAAGATATATTCAGCAATATAAATCGAAAGAAAAAGATTTGTATGTTGATAAATATATTTTAGCGTTGAAAAATCTGATCATTCAATTAATTAAAATTTAAATCATGCCTTGGAATCCAGAAATCTACAATCAATTTAAAAATATCCGTTATCAGCCATTCTTTGATTTGATGAATTTAATTTCATCTGAAAATCTGACAAAAGCAATCGATATTGGATGCGGAACTGGCGAACAAACTCACATCTTATCTGAAAGATTTGAAAATGCCGATTTTCTAGGAATAGATTCTTCTGCGGAAATGCTTGCTGAAGCCGATCAGTTTCAGAATGCGAGACTTCATTTTAATAAAATCGCTGTTGAAGATGTTATTAAATCAGAAGAAAAATTTGATTTGATTTTTAGCAATGCCGCTCTACAATGGTCAGATGATCATCAAATTTTGTTTCCAAAATTATTATCAATGTTGAGCGAGAACGGACAGTTTGCCGTACAAATGCCGGTACAATCAGACAATACTCTGAATCAGATTTTATTTAAACTCGCTTCGGAAGAGCCATTCAAAACACAACTTCAAAACTGGAACCGAGTGTCACCGGTTTTGAGTACGGATGAATATGCTCAGATAATGTTTGATGCAGGATTAAAAGATTTGAATATCTCTGTAAGAATATATCCAATTATTGCAGACGATGCTGAAAAGCTTTTTCAGTTTATTTCGGGTTCAGCCTTAATTCCTTATTTGGAAAGATTGAATGAAGAAGATAAAAAGAAGTTCATTTCAGAATACAAGAAAAGAATTGGCGAACATTTCAGGAGATTCCCGGCAATTTATGCTTTTAAGCGTTTGTTACTTTATGGGAAAAAATAAATTTCTTTAGAAAAAATAAAAACCTTTGAGGGAGTTCAAAGGTTTAATCATTCATGTCATAGAATCATAATATGAAAACTATTTTCTTAAGTTTTCATGGCTGATAGTTTTGTCGGCAGACCGGAAATCTTCGTCAATTTCTAATCTGCAAATTATGATTAAACATTACTCTCATCACTTAGTTTTACTTAATCATATCACAAAGAAACAATTTTTACCGTGATAAAAGATCAGTATAAAATACCAAATTGGGCATTCAGTATTTATACGTAATGTTAATTTTGATCAAATTAAATTAAAGCTTCAAAGGAAGATCGTAGATTCCGTTCACAACTGCAAAAATAACGAGTCCGACAGTGTTTTTGGCACCGATTTTATCTAAAATTCTCTGACGGTGACTTTCAATGGTTCTTGGGCTGAGAGAAAGTTTTTCGGCAATTTCCTGATTGGTGAGTTCTTTACAGATTAGCTTCACAACTTCTTTTTCACGGTCAGAAAGTTCATCTCCGGTTTCAAACAACCCTTTGTTTTTTTGAGTGTCATTGAGGTACGATAATAACATATTGTGATCTTCGGTAGTAAAATAAATACCGTTTTTATGAACCTGAGTTATAGCTTCTATAAAAGTTTTTTTGTTCGAATTTTTAGGAAGAAATGCAGAAACTCCTAATTTCACCATATATCCCAAAACGCTGCTTTTGTAATGGGAAGAAAGGATGATGATTTTTAGTTCAGGATATTTTTCTCTCAGAATTTCTACCAATTCAAAACCGTCCATTGGCTGCATCTGAATGTCAACCAAAGCAATGTGAGGAAATTCTTCACGAGTAATTTTAGTTAAATTTTCCAGAAAATCGTTCCCATTATTGGATGTGATGGTTACAGAAATGCTCTTCTCCATAGAAAGCAGCATTTTCACACCTTCCAGAATCAGCTCTTCGTCGTCTACGATGGCAATATTGGTAATCATGAGATTGTTTTTTGCTGAATTTTAATAATGAGTTGAGTTCTTTTTCCGATTGTATTTTTCCATTTATAATTGGCGTCAAGCGATTGCAGGCGAGATTCTATATTTTTAATGCCCATTCCTCTGTTCATCTCATCATAAATGAAGCCATTTCCGTTATCTTTGATAATTACTGCAAGATTTTCAGGATTATCTTTGATGTAAATCGTAATTTCTGTTGCGGTAGAATGTTTGATTACGTTGGTTGTAAATTCCTGAATAATTCTGTAAAGCTGAACTTCAGTAAAGACATCTTTTTTCCGGTATTCTGAATTTACATTTAAATTTATTTTTATCGTTTGTGAGAGGTTCGTGATCAATTCTTCAATATATAAAAGGAGTCCAAGCTTCTCAAGATTTACAGGATAAAGTGAGTGAGAGATACTTCTGGCCGAATCGATCAGTTCGGAAATCTGCTTTGAAATGATTTTTTCAGCTGCTACTTTGTTTTCTGCGTCTAGATTATGAATCCATAAAGAAAGAATATTAAGCCGGTTTCCGATATCATCATGTATCAAGACGGCCATTCTTTTTCGTTCTTCTTCCTGTATGAGAGTTCCTTCCAGAGCAAGATTTTTCTGATGCTGAATTTCTAACTCGTGCTGCCTGTTTTTTTCTTTAATAATGCGGTCTGTAAAAAGCTTGTAAGCCAACAATACGAAAGCCATAATTATGACCAAAGCGATAATTAAAATAATAAAAAAAACGATATTTAAGCTTACTTCTTTAATTTTGAAAATGTATAAATAAATGATGTATATAAAACGCAGGTCAGCATATTATTGATTCCCCAAATAAGATAAGCGTGTTCTGCAACCATATTTCCCAACTGATTGTGCAGGATAAAAATAAAAGCCGAAACAGCATAATACAAAAATATCAAGGCATCAACGGCAATAAAACGGTCGTCTGAATTTGTTTTTCTAATTTCCTGAAGCAAAGAAATTCCGGCAAGCACAAAAATTATGATATTGGAAACCACCTTTACATGGTCATGATTCAGGTCTGTCAGGAAAACTTGTACGATCAGATATAAAATTCCAAGCATCGGAATAAGTATCGATAAAAATTTTGGAAGATTTAATTTTTTAATAAATAAAAAAGTCAGGATAGAAAAAATTCCGCCAATGTAAAAGGGATAGATTGAGTTTGTCTCTTTTGCGTCAAAAAAATCTACTGAGATCGTGACAGAAGCTTCGATCAGAAAAGTGTAAATCAAATAGTAAACATACCATTTTTCATAGGTATGCAGTTTTTTGTACTTCAGAATGCCAAAAATTGAGGCAATCAAAAGAAAAACATAGCTTAGATAAATGGATGAGTAGAAAAAAATCTTCATAAAGAAGTGTTGTTGTTTGATAATCAAAGGTATATGTAAATCCGCATTGTAAACGATTCATATACTTTTGATTTATCTATAAAATTATAGAAATAAACGGCTTCATCAAAATTATAGTCAGTGTTTTTTACTAAATTAATGTTGTTTTAATGCAATTTTAATAAAAATTTCAATAATAACTCGTTATTCTAATTAAATCATAAACGGTAAAATAAACGGTAATTAATCAGATTAAACTATTTTTGTAATAAATAAATCTCAAACTATATTTAAAAAAAGAATGAACGATTTTGTAACATCAGAAATTAAAAACAATATTGCCGAGATCACATTCGGAACTCAAAAAAGCAATGCTCTTCCAGGTGAAATTCTTGAAAAATTGGCTCAAACCATTTTAGATGAAGGTGCCAAAAAAGAAGTAAAAGCGATCTTAGTAAAAAGTGAGGGCGAAAAAGCGTTCTGTGCAGGTGCAAGTTTCGACGAATTGTTAGCAATCGAAGAACTTGAAGCTTCCACAAAATTCTTCGGAGGTTTTGCTAAAGTTCTCAATGCTATGAGAAACTGCGGCAAAATTGTAGTTGTAAGAGTTCAAGGAAAAACAACAGGAGGTGGAGTAGGATTGGCTTGTGGAGCAGATTATTGTTTTGCAACCAAAGATTCGGCTTTAGCTTTAACTGAAATCAATCTGGGAATCGGACCTTTCGTAATCGGACCTTATGTTGAAAGAAAAATCGGAAAATCTCAGTTTTCTGCAATGGCAATCGATGCAGATTTCAGATCGGCAGATTGGGCAGAGCAACATAATATCTATCACTCAGTTTCAGAAAACATAACTGAGATGGATTCAAAACTTGAAAAGTTCCTGTGTACATTGGCTTCAAGAAGTGAAGACGCTTTAGCTTTAATCAAAAAAGTTTCCTGGGAAGGTACAGAGTATTTTAATGAATTGATGCCTGCAAGAATCCACATGAGTGCAAGTTTGATCCTTGAAGATTCTGCAAAGAAAAACATCGAGGCAATCAAAGAAAGATTGCGAGCAAAGTAAAATAAGGAAAAGGCACTGTATAAAAAGGGTGTTTTCCCTTTAAGATCTTGCTTTCGGGTAAAGTAGTTTTGTAATCAAATAATTTATAAAACTTTTTATTATGAAAGCAAGATTTTTTTTATGTCTTATGACAGTCGCAACTTTAGTTTTTAGCTGTAAAAATGACGATGACGAAGCTGTACCACAACCTGAAGCATTTACTTACAGTGCTGTGACGGGGATGAGTACAGGAACTACTTCTGTTGCAGGAACAAGTGTTCCGGCAGGATATAACTGGAGCGAAGTAAAAGCGCCACAAAGCACTTGGGGATTAAACGGAACAATCACTGATCGTATGCTTGCAGACGATTTTCAGGTTCCTGCGGGTGAAAAATGGAACATACAGAATTTTTATTTCTATGCGTACCAAACCGGTTTTTCTGGTGCATCATTACCGATAAGCGAGTTTTATTTTGAAATTTATTCATCTGATCCTTCTGTTGCAGGAGCTGTGAAAGTCTATGGCGACACAACTTCCAACCGATACGCCTCATCCGAAGAAACCAAGTGGTACAGAATTCTTCAAGGTCAGACAGATAATACGACCAGAAAAATTTATAAAATGAAAATAAATGCGCCGGATCTTAATCTTACCGCCGGAACCTATTGGATCAAATGGGGTTCCAAAACTTCTACCGGAACTCATTTCTACCCGCAGTTCCCTCATGATGCATCCAAAGTAAACAATGCACAGCAGTTTGTAGTGGCTAGTTCTACATGGGTGAATCTGGATGACGGCGGACAAAGAGTAAGTTTCCCATTTGAAATTTCTGGAACTAAACTTAAAAACTAAAAACCAAACTACATCAGATCACAAAAAAGCCATTCTGGATTTCAGAATGGTTTTTTTGGAATAAAAATGATTTCACTATTTCCTTTCGTATTCGTATTTTAATAAAGAATATAAAACAGAATCTTCAAAAATTCCATCAACTAAATAATGTCCACGCACAATTCCTTCTTTGGTAAAGCCAAAATGATCTAGCAATTTTCTTGATGGCGTGTTGTTTTCGTCAATCAAGGCTTCAATTCTGTTGAGTTTCATTTCGCGAAAGCCAAACTCGATTACTTTTTTGAGCGTTTCTTTCATATAACCTTTATTTTTAAATTCATCAGAGTTCAAATCATAACCAATTTCCGCACGACAATGTTGAGGATTCCAGGTATGAAAACCACAATTCCCAATGACCTGTGAACTCTGTTTATGAATAATTTTGAAATTCATCATTTTTTGGTTGTAAGACTCATAGCCATACTGATAAATTTTTTTATGTCGGGCGAATTCCTCTTCACTTGTAATACCCAATATATTTTTAATCTCGTTTTCGCTTTTCGTTTCAAAAATTTGATTCATTGTTTTTGAATCCATTTTTTGAAGAATTAAACGGTCGGTTTCTATTGTTTCGAATGTCATTTTAATTTAAATTTTCACCACTGAAGCCACAACAATTTTGAGAGTTCCCAAAATGGAAAAGGTTTTATTTTGCTCACTTTTGAACCTTAAATTGTAATTAAATCATTTGTTTCTTTTGCGGTAAGTTTTTTATTTTTTAAGTAAATTAATAGATACAGTTGCCAACTCAGAATTCGGGAATTTTCTGAATAGTTCCTTATCAATATTCAATCCAGTTTCTAAGCAGATTTTTTTGAAAACATCGACTTCTAGAATATATTGATCCGAAAATCCGTGCGTCGCTTCATAAGCCGTTGCAGGAGTTTTCCCTAAATTTTGGCTCGTAAGTTTTGAGTCTAAAGAATGGAGTTCAATAATTAAAAGTCCGTTTTTTCTGATGTACGGAAGCCAAAGTTCAAGATGTTCTTTTAAACTTTCTTCCACGAGGTTGTTAGGAAGTCTTTTTCCACGATACGCAAATGCTCCGGTTGAAGTGCTGATTCTTTCTGACTGGCTGTTTTCAGGAGCTTTCCAGACTCTGTTGTGATCGAGGAAAGTTCTGATATTCAGTAAATCTGAAAGGTCAATCTCATAATTTTCTTTTAAATCTTCTGCCAATTGTTGAGGATTTCCAATATCTCCCCAAATTACTTTCGCCCAAATGTCATTGTTGATGAGATTGGCTCTTGTTACTTTCAACGCAGCCTGATTGTAATCTGCACCCACTAAAAATAAGGGATGTTCTTCAAGCATTTTCCCGCGCAAAGTGTACCTTTCAATGGTTTCAAAGATATGCTGAATAAACGCTCCGTTTCCGCAACCCATATCAAGAACTCCTTTCGGTTGCAGATGAATAGGCTGGTTAAAAATCTGAATGATAAAATCATTGGCCACTTTAAAATAATTGGAATGTGATCCGCCACTTCCCCAAACATTCATCGCTCTGTCTACATGAATTTCATCTTCACCTTCCGAAATTTCTCTTATTTTTGAAGGATTTCCAAACAGAAGTTCATCCATTTTATTTAATAACGGAAGATAGGAAACTGTAACTCCGTAAGATGCGGCTCTTTTGGCAAAATAAATTCCTGTTTCGGTAAATTTATAATTGTCTCCGGTTTTTTTAAACCATCCTAAATAAGTAAGAAAATCTAAAATCACCTCAAAATTCTCTGAGTTTTTATGAAATTCTGCTGCTTGAAAAGAAGTTTCCATAAAATATTTGTGAAACATTCCTGTCATTCCCAGATAAACGATAACCGGACCAATCATGCAGCCTTCAATATGTTTTAAAATTTGCTCCTGAACATTTTTTTCTTCCAAATCTTCAGAAAATTGAATTCCAAAATTATTTCTGATGGAATCGCTCAATTGTGTAAATTCTTCAATGAAAGAATTTTGCGTAATTTGATTTTTAATATCCGTAGAGAGCTTCAGAAAAGGAATTACTTTTAGATAAAGCGGACTGTATTTTTGAAGCAATTGAGTGTTTTTATTTGTCGAAACTAAAATTTCGTCTTTCTGATTTTCTACTTGATAATTTAAAAAACCTTGCGAAGCCAATGTCCGAATTGCTACATTCAAGTAGCCTTCATTTGCTTTAAACTCTTCAGTAAGTTCAGTCAGAGAAATGTTTTTACGTTCAATAATGAAAGCTATAATTTCTTTTTTCAAGAATGAAATGACAACAGGAGCGGTTACAACACCATCTAAATGCCTGAAAATTTCTGAGCGCAAAAGTTCTTTATCCATGATATATGTTTTTTCTAAAGTTAACAATTTGAACAAATTATTTGAAGAAAAGTTTTGCTATTTGAAAATAAAATATAACTTTGCAATTCAAAGTTCTTTTATATGGAATCGAAAAACTATCGCGAAGACTTATTACACATCCGTTCTATGATGGAGCGATCTTCACGTTTTATTTCATTAAGTGGTTTGTCCGGTGTTGTTGCGGGATTGGCTGCAATTATCGGAGCGGTTTATGTCTATTTTGTTTTCCAAAGAGAAGGAATTGATTATTTTGACGGCGACAGAAATATTTTCGGTAAAGAACTGGTGAGTGAACTTGTTCTAATCGGAGCCGTTATTTTGGTAGTTGCAATTTTAAGCGGATATATTCTTACTGCCAACAAAAGCAAAAAGAAAGGATTGAAAATCTGGGATGCAACCACGAAAAGGCTTTTAATAACATTCGCAGTTCCTTTGGTAACGGGTGGATTATTTTGTCTCGTATTGCTTTATCATCATCTATTTGTTTTGGTAGCACCTGCAACATTGATTTTCTACGGATTGGCCTTGGTAAGTGCAGAAAGATATACTTTGACAGACATAAAATATTTAGGATATTGTCAGATTGTTTTGGGATTACTTTCCTTCCTTTTTCTAGGATGGGGATTGGTTGCATGGACAATCGGTTTTGGGGTTTTGCACATTGTATATGGTTTGATTATGCATAAGAAGTATAAATAGTTAGTTAGTTAGTTAGTTAGTTAGTTAGTTAGTTAGTTAGTTAGTTAGTTAGTTAGTTAGTTAGTTAGTTAGTTAGTTAGTTAGTTAGTTAGTTAGTTTTTAAAATATATGAGTACTATAATTTCTTTTAAATATTTGATTGTTTGGCAAAAATCTCATGAACTTGTCTTATGTATTTATAAGGTAACCTCTCAATTTCCGAAAGAAGAAACTTATGCATTGACGAGCCAGATTAGGAGAGCAGCAGTTTCCGTTCCTGCAAATATCGCTGAAGGATTTAAAAAGAAAACGTTAGCAAATAAATTGAATTTTCTTTCACATTCAGACGGTTCTTTAGAAGAGGTAAAATACTATTTAATTTTGGCTAAAGATTTATCGTATATCAGTTTAGAAAAATATTTGGAACTAGAATTGTGCTGTGAAGAAGTTTCAAAACTAATAAGCGGTTATGCTAAAAACATGAAAAATTATTATAATAACAAAGCAACAAACACTCAACAAAAAAATTAATCAGTTTAAATAACTAAAAAACTGATTAACTGTATAACAAATCAAACTTGTAATGATTAACATCAGTCAACTCAATAAAGAATTCGAAAGCCGTGTAAGATTGGGCATTATGTCCGTTCTTATGGTGAACGATTGGGTTGATTTTTCTGAAATGAAAAGTTTGCTGGAAATCACAGATGGGAATATGGCAAGTCACAGCAATGCTTTGGAAAAAGCCAATTATATCGAAGTTAAAAAAGAATTTGTCGGAAAAAAACCAAAGACTTCGTACAGGGTGACGCAATCCGGAAGAATTGCTTTCACACAGCATTTAGACGCATTAGAAAAATTAATAGGAAGATAAAACTATATTTTTTTGAAAATTAACTTTGAATTGCAAAGTACTTTAATAAATTAAAATATAAAAATTATGATGACACAAAAACAAAAAACGACGTTCATTTATGCTGCCCCTGCAGTTTTACTATGCATTCCACTAATAGGAAATGTTGTTTCTAAGGAATTTGATTGGTCGGCAAGTGATTTTGGAATCGCTGCGGTTCTATTATTTGGAACTGCTTTTCTGATTGATTTGATCCAGAGAATTGTCAAAAACAAAACTTATAAGATTTTGATAAGTGCAGCAATTGTTTTGTTACTTATTCTTACTTGGGTAGAATTAGCGGTCGGTCTATTCGGAACTCCTTTCGCTGGAAATTAAGAATCTGCCTAATCCCTTAAATCTGCGAGATTTTAAAATTCAAATTTCACTAAAATAGATTTACTAAATGACCAGAAAACATTTCCTTAAGCGGCTATTACAGCTCTCTGCGGTCGGAGCTTTACCCATTTTGTATTCATGGCAAGTTGAACCTTTCTGGGTAGAATTTGTCGAAAAAAAACTTCCCATCAAAAATTTACCTGAAGAATTGGACGGGAAAATTCTGATGCAGATTTCAGATTTGCATGTCGGAAACCGTTTTGACTGGAATTTTTTGATCGAATCTTTTCAGAAAGCGCAACAATTTAACCCTGATTTTGTGGTTTACACTGGAGATTTCGTCAATCATGGAACTCCGGAAGATCACGAAAGTCTTGGAAAGGTAATGAAAAAAGCAATCTACGGGAAGTTGGGAACTTTCGGAATTCTCGGAAATCACGATTACGGAAAAAACTGGAAAGATCTTGGTTCTTCAGAAACGATTTGCGAAATTCTTGAAAATTCTGGTGTTACGATGCTCAAAAATCAACAAATAGAATCACATGGTTTGAATATAATCGGCTTCGATGATCTTTGGTCACCCAACTTTGATCCGATGGAAGTGATGAAAGATTATGATGCTTCAAAAGCCAACCTTGTCCTTTGTCATAATCCCGATGTTTGTGATAAAGATGTCTGGAACGGTTACCAAGGCTGGATTCTCAGCGGACATACTCACGGCGGACAATGCAGAATTCCGGGAGTGATTACACCTATTCTTCCTGTCAATAACAAAAAATATGTCTCAGGCGAAATCGATCTGGGAGACGGAAGAATGCTCTACATTAACCGTGCAATAGGACATTCGTTTCAGGTGAGATTTATGGTGCGCCCGGAGATTGCGGTTTTTACTTTAACTCAAGCTTAAAACTATTAATATGAAAAACGAAAACATTCTTTCAATAGGTAAATTCTTCTTTTGGATTCCATTCATATTGGGAAACATCTGTCTCTTCGGTTATTTGATTTCTAAAAATGATCAATTCGCAGTTGCTGGGTATCTTCTTGTAATTTTTGGAACAATCATTAATCTATTACTCATCCTAGGATTGATCACTTATGGGTTAGCTGATACATCTCAATTTAAAATTTGTATGAAAGCATCATTAATTATCTGCATCAATATTCCCATCGCAATTTTATATTTCTATATAGGAATTTCTCTAATGGGATTTTAATTATTTAAAACATACAATATGAGCTCATCTTCAAATCTGACAAAATTAGAAATTAAAGAATGGTGGAGTGATAAGAGAGGTATCTATAGTTTAGGATTAATTTTATCGGGAATTATCGCATTTATCCTTTATGTGATTGTTGGTGTGAATCTTATAATGCCTTATGATGAAGATTTTGATATTACATTATTTACAATTGTTTTCCAGGGGATAGGCTATTTGATAATGATTGTTTTTGCCAATTTATTTTATTCTTTAGGTGTTACACGCGACCTTAATTATAATAAGGAAAATACAAATGACTTTCGGAAAAATCTATTCAATTTAGGATTCGGGTCTTCTGTTTCTTTACCATTTTTAGCGCCATTGTGGCTTCTCATATTATATTTTTTAGAATTTTATTAATACATAAACTATGAAAAAAGTACGCGTCAAATTTCTGCTGTTCGTTTACGACAAAACTCAGAAACTCTACAGAAAATATTTCAAAAAGAAAAAAAGACAATGGCAGTTTAATGAAAAGCAATTGCTGGAATTTCAGGAAGATTCTTTGGGAAGAAAATTGGGTGAGTTTTACAAACGCCACGGTTTTACAATGATTCCCAAAATGGAAAATCACGATGTGCATCATCTTATAACAGATTGCGGAACCAACTTTGAAGACGAGATCGCCATGCAGTTTCTCCTTTTGGGAAACGGAAAAATGAATGCTCATCTTCTCGCTGCGATAGGTTTAGGAATTGTGATTCTCCCCGAATATTACAAAATGTACATCAACGCCTACAAAAAAGGTCAGAATATGAGAGCGTTTTATCATATCAATTTTGAAGAACTTCTGTGGCAGAATTTTGAACATCTCAAAGACTTTTTCAGAAACAAAGAAACTAAAGTCTTCTATTAACCTCAACCTCAACCCTAGCCTTAAGCTCAACCTTAATCTCAAAACTCATGAAAACACATCATTATATATTTCTTACAACCGCTTTATTCATTATCTTATTTTATGATGAAAACGTTGGTCTCAATCTCGGTATTTTAGGAATTGCCTATTCTTTGTTAACGCTTTTCAAAACTCCTGAAAAAAACAGAACAAAAACTTTTCTGATTCTTCTGGTGACAAGTGTACTTTCAAGTATAGCTTTTGCTTGGTATGGGGATTTCCCTTCATTGTTAGCGGTTGTAATTTCACTTTTATTGCTGTCTTATCGTTCAAAAAACAGAAGAATGAAAACTCTTTTATTGATTCCTGTTTTTGTAGTCAACTGCTTTACTTTTATCTGTCGGTTTTTCAATTTTGATTCCTGGATTCCGAAAACAAATACTTCGGGACTTTGGCAGAAAACTTTAGCATTTATATTGATTCCATTGATTTTGATTTCTATTTTCTTCGGAATTTATTCTGCCGGAAGTGATCATTTTGCAAGTGTTTTCAGCGATTATGAACTAGATCTTAATTTCTGGCAACTATTAGCAATCACTATTTTAGGATTTTTCATTGCGTTCAACTTTTGGAATTATTCGGTTGAAAAACTAATTTACAAACAAAATCATATTCTCGAAAATGAATTTACAGAGAAAGATAAAATTCAGAAGCCGACTTATTCTTTTTTAGATTTAAATTCTGAAAGAATGAGCGGCGTGATTTCTCTTTTTTGCTTAAATGTCTTGTTACTTGTATTTATTTTTACTTTCAATTACGAGCAATTTATAGAAGTTCCTAAAACAACCATTCAGTTGGGAGAAGAAACTCACGAACGGGTAAATGTTGTCATTTTATCAATTATTATGGCGATTCTTGTAATTATGCTTTATTTTAAAGGTGGTTTTAACTTTGATAAAAAAGCAGGACCATTAAAAATATTGGCTAAAATCTGGATTTTGCTAAATGTCATTTTAATTGTTTCAGCGTCTGTAAAAAACACTGAATATATAATGAATATGGGCTTGACCTATAAAAAAATGGGTGTTTATGCTTTTCTTACTTTATCGCTGATTGGCTTGATTCTTACATTCATTAAAATTCAAGGTAAAAAAACGAATGCTTATCTGATTAACTCAATGAGCTGGTTTTTTTATGGAACAATTTTGGTTTGCAGTTATATCAATTGGGGCGGAATCATTACTTCTCAGAACATGAAAAGAAAAGATTTTGCTGTCAATTATCATTTAACTTCAATCAATTTCAGTCAAAAATATTTGTTGAAATATGCAGAAGATAAAGGAAACAGCCAACTGAAAAAAGACATTTTGGAAAGAGTGAAAAATGAAAGATCAGAAACTCTCCTGTCAAAGATCCTTTATTATGAAACTATTCAAAAATAATATATAAGATCACTTTGATAACCAAATTAAAAGTGATTTAAGACCAAAATTTATTTTATTATGAAAAAAGCAGTCTTACTATTGATACCGTTAATGATTTTGTCATGTAAAAAAGAAGCTCCGGTTTCTGAAACTACGAATAAAGATTCTGTAATTGTAAGCGAACAGCCTGCTCAAAATTCAGGGTTTGATTCTGTTGATCAGGGTCATAGAGATTCTGTTATCAATAATGCGCCGGCAACGAAAGAGGTTTTACGGACAGGTGTTGCAAGGGAGGAAAAGGATAGGGTAATTGTAAGATTGGCGGACGGAGAACGTCTTCCGTTTACAATTGGTGAAGAATTCACAGAAAAGCATGACAAACTGATTCTGAAAATTTCAAATTTCAGTAAACCAAAAATAACTGCAAAAATTTCTACCAAGCAGCAGGATTTTAATATAAGATTCAATCAAATACAACTTCCGGACGGTAAAATGGATGGTCCTTTTTCGAGAGAGATTACCTATGATGTTCCAAAATCTGGCGAAGTGTGGTTGATTATTGGTAAAAATCTTATGGCAGACGGAAAAACAACGGGAAGCTTTTCGGTAAGTGTAGAATAGATTTGGTATAATTTCTGCAACTCAAAATTCTACAATCTAATTGAATAATCATGGAATCGCCAATGTGATAACATGAGACAATTAAAATAAATCTACTTATGAAAAATATATTTTCAGCAGCCATCATAGCTTCAGCAGCTTTGGTGAGTTGCGGAACCGTTCAGTCGGTTATTCAGAATACGTTTCCTTACACGGCAAATGTTTTGGTTTCGACAGGAGTACCTGCAAATAAGGAAGTTTCTTCAACTGCTACAGCTACAAACGTTCAGACATGGTTTGGCGGAAATAACAATGCGCAGATCAAAGATGTCAGAATTTCTGATGCAAAAATATCGGTAGTTTCTCCTACAGGCGGAAATTTAAGTGCTTTGAAATCTGTAAAAGTTTACATTTCATCCACTGGAACTAATGAAAGACTTGTAGCATCAAGATCAGATATTTCGTCAAGTTCATCAAGTTTAAATTTGGATTTAAATAGCGATAACGGATATTTGGATGAAGTTGTTAAAAGTACAGGTGTAACTGTAAGAACAGTGTACGAACTGAAAAATCAAACGTCTTCTGATATGAATCTGAAGGTTGCTTTGAATTTCAGCAGTGTACCGGTAAGATAGATTACTTTAATAAATTAAAAAAAGCTTTCTTAGTTTGAGAAAGCTTTTTTTTATATATCGATAATGTAATGTTATTTGATTCTGTAAATAGATAAATCTACTTCTACGGTGTTTAAAAGATCCAGAGTAGCAATACCTGTTCTGGAAATGCCAAATTGTAGTTTATCACCTGCAGTTAGGCTGTAAAGGTGGCTAATCTGTGATTGTGTTAAACTTAAACTTAATACTACAAGATTAGCCCCGCTGAAACCTTTGGAATCCAAAATTGTGTAAGTATTGGATCCTAATGGAGCTTTTCGGATATTTATTCCTGAAGAGGTTAATACTGCAAGATTCAAACCGGTACCTTCTTTATAACTATAATTAATTTGATAAATACCAGTAGATGGAACCGTATAAATACCGGCCGCCATTTGAGACGATGAAACCTGTACGGTAGTGTTACCAACGGAAGGCACAGTTGAATTGTTTGGTGTAAATGTGAAATTTCTTTGTCCTGAACTAATCAATGTCAAGCCTAGAAGACTGAAATCACTTGTAAATTTAGCTGCGTAAACTCCGTCACCAGTTACGGTTGAAGGAGTGGCGGGACCTTCCTGTATTACGTTCCAGAGACCTGTACCTGTTCCGTTTGACGCAAAAGCATCATAAACAAAAAGCCCTTTAGTTAAAACTGCTGAGGTTTTCGGATCAGTTGTAGCAGTTACAGATTCTGTGACATAAACAATTGCTCCGTTCTGCGCTGCTCCGTAGGCGGCTGATTTGGCTCTTAGCTCGTCTCCTGTGAATCTCGGTGGAATAATTCCGTCAGCTTTGGTTTGATCTGTTCTTCTTTCAACATGTAAAGTTGCTTGAGGATCGGTTGTGTTGATTCCAACTTGCGCAGTGATGCTATATCCAAAAAATGGGAAAATTAGCATGAAATAATAATTTTTCATAGTCAATAAATTTTAGTTTTGGTTTTTTTAAATTTAGCTAAAAAATATTGTTAATTCAAAAATTCGCTAATATATTTATTGAATTTATTACATAATATTAATTATGATAAATATATGCTAATTATTACTTTTTGTAACTAATGTGTGAAATATGACTATGATCATACGATTTTACCATTTAACAATGTGAATTCTAAGAAATTTTCCCCGAAAAAGGACTTAAGGTGTTAGATTTTTGTAATCGAATCCATAACAATGGTTACCGGACCGTCATTTATTAATGAAACTTTCATGTCTGCTCCGAATATTCCGCTTTCGACTTTTAATCCTGATTTTGTAATTTCATTTTTAAAATAATCAAATAAAGGAATTGCTTTGTCTGGTTTTGCAGCTTTGATGAAAGAAGGACGGTTGCCTTTTTTGTAATCGGCAATAAGTGTAAATTGACTGATGCAGAGAATCTCTCCGAAAATATCTTTTACAGAAAGATTGAGCTTTTCATTTTCGTCTCCGAAAATTCGCAGATTTAAAATTTTTTGAATCAACCAATCAGCATCTGCTTTTTCATCGTTTTCGTCGATTCCGATCAAGAGCATGAGTCCTTTTTTGATTTCCCCAACTGTAATTCCGTTAACTTTTACACTTGCTTCAGAAACTCTTTGAATAACGGCTTTCATTTAATAATAAATATTTAAATCTTTTGTTGCAGGGTTATAATTATAAAGGTAAGTTTTCGGAGGAACGTTTGCAACCGCAGTTGGATCTCCGGTTAATAATAACCATTCTGCATTGTCTTTAGGGCAAATTATGCTTAATCCGTTTTTTACCTCGAGAGTTGTGTTATTGTCAGGGCAAATGTGTGGTGCATTTCTGTCATAAGCCATAAATTGAGTGTCTGATCTTCTTACAACAATTAGACCTCTTGTTCCTGTGCTGCCTTCTAAATTTAAATAAATCCAGCCGCCAGTTTGATTCAAATTATTGTAAGCAGGGAGATTTAGGTTGATTGATACGTTGACAGGAGCATTTGGGAAGCAACTGACGGTATCTTGAGTGTTGCATGAGTTTAGGTTTAATAAACTGAAAGTCAACAAGATGAAAATTGATATGATTGAGAAAGTTTTTTTCATTAGAATATAAATTTTTATATATTTGTAAAACAATAACGATTAACGCGCAAAAACATTGTCCGACAAATGTCGGATTATTTTTTTATACTAAAACAAAATTTTAAAATTATGGCGAGCTATGTAACTAAGGAAGGATTAGAGAAAATGAAAGCCGAGCTTGAGCAATTGGAAAAGATAGAGAGACCAAAAATTACTCAACAGATTGCAGAAGCAAGAGATAAAGGAGATTTGTCTGAAAATGCAGAATACGATGCAGCCAAAGAAGCACAGGGAATGTTGGAAATGAGAATTTCTAAACTGAAAGATATTGTTACGACTTCTAAAGTGATTGATGAAACTCAACTTGATACTTCAAAAGTTTCAATCTTAACAACAGTAAGATTGATGAATAATGATACAAAAAAAGAGCAGGTTTTCAAACTGGTTCCTGATAACGAAAGTGATCTGAAAACAGGAAAAATTTCTGTAAATACTCCTATTGCAAAAGGTTTATTAGGAAAAGTAATCGGAGAAACAGCAGAAATCGTTTTACCCAACGGAAATAAGTTGTCTTTCAATGTATTGGAAATCACACTTGATTAAAACCAAAATTTATAATTCATATCATTAGAAAATGAGTTCAATATTCACAAAGATTATAAACGGAGAAATTCCTGCTTATAAAATTGCAGAAAACGATGATTTTATTGCTTTTTTGGATGCAATGCCTTTGGTAAAAGGTCATACTTTGGTGATTCCGAAAAAAGAAGTCGATTTGATTTTTGATCTGGATAGTGAAGAGTATAAAAAACTTTGGAGCTTTACCCAGGATGTTGCAAAAAAAGTAAAAAACGCTATTCCTTGTGTAAGAGTGGGAGTTGCAGTAGTAGGACTTGAAGTTCCTCATGCTCATATTCATCTTATCCCGTTGAATAAGGTTGAAGATATGAACTTTAAAAACGAACGGCTGAAATTATCTGTGGAAGAATATACAGAAATTCAAAATTCAATAATTAATTCTTAACAAAACAAGAGCGTCGTAAAAAAGAAATTTTTTACGATTTTCTTTAATTATATTTAAACTAAAATGAATGCAAACCAATGTTCTTTCTGTGGCAAGAAAAGAAATGAAGTGCAAATGCTTGTTTCCGGACAAAACGGATTTATATGCGAAAACTGTATAGAGCAGGCTCATTCTATCGTGAAAGACAGTGTGTCTCCTGCGGGATATTCACCTGCAGATACTATCGATGAATTGAAAAAGCCAAAACAAATAAAAGAATTTCTGGATCAGTACGTTATTGGTCAGGATCAGGCTAAAAAACAACTATCTATTGCTGTTTATAATCATTATAAAAGATTGCTTCATGCAAAAGATGAAAACCGTGACGTAGAGCTTGAGAAATCCAACATCATCATGATTGGTGAAACCGGTACCGGGAAAACATTACTGGCAAAAACTATCGCTAAAGAACTTAATGTTCCTTTCTGTATTGTTGATGCAACGATTTTGACTGAAGCAGGATATGTAGGGGAAGATGTTGAAAGTATTTTATCAAGACTCTTGATGGTAGCAGATTATGATGTAGAAAAAGCAGAGAAAGGAATTGTTTTTATTGATGAAATTGATAAAATTGCAAGAAAATCTGACAACCCGAGTATCACGCGAGATGTCTCAGGAGAAGGTGTACAGCAAGGTTTGTTGAAATTATTGGAAGGAAGTATTGTGAATGTTCCGCCGCAAGGAGGCAGAAAACATCCGGATCAGAAATATATTCAGGTGAATACACAAAATATTCTGTTTATTGCAGGTGGTGCTTTCGATGGTATCAAAGAAATCATTGAGAGAAGGATGAATAAGCAAGCAATTGGTTTTAGTTCAGAAAAAATCAATAAAGTGGGAGAAGATGATTATGTATTAACAAATCTTAATGCAATCGATCTTCGCTCTTTTGGATTAATTCCCGAACTTCTTGGTAGATTTCCAATCATCACTTATCTGGAGAAATTGACGAAGGAAACAATGGTAAGAATCATGACTGAACCAAAGAATTCAATTACCAATCAATTTGTCGAACTTTTCAAGATGGACGGGACAAAACTGGTGTTTACAGAAAGCGCTGTAGAGAAAATTGTAGATGAAACAATGGAAAAAGGACTGGGTGCAAGAGGACTCAGAGGAACCACCGAAAAAGTTTTGGAAGACTATATGTTCTCAATTGGAGAAGATGAAGAAATAATACTAAAAGAGGATAATATTTTGATAACGAATTGATTTTAACATTGAAAAAATGATTTAACCAGATTTTTTAGAAAAAAAGTTATATCTTTGCAGGTGAAGATTGTATTAACACAAAAAATATTATACAATGAAAAAAAATTTATTAGCTGTTGCCCTTTTAGTTTCCTTTTTCCAGTCTAAGGCGCAACTTACTACAGTAGCCAATGCAGCTGTAATGACTGTCAGACCAGGTACGTTAGTGTACAATGGTGGTGGTATGAAGACGGTTGGATCCGGTAGAGTTGACAACTATGGGAATATTATGATTGTAGCTGGTGCTACTACGGATAAATTCGAAACATTTCAGGCAAATGGAACTTCTGCTAAGCTTAATGGTGGGAATTTTAACCTTTTGTATGATGATGCAGCTTCGGCAACTTCTCCTTACGGTCAGCTTTACCTTACTAATTTTCGTCAGGCAGATATAACTGGTATTGTAGATAAACAGTACAGAGCGACTGCTAATGGTACATTCCAACAAATGGCGTTGCCATTTTATGGTAAAAAGCTTTCTGGGACATATGTTGCTGGTGAAGCAAATGACACCTTTTTGTCAACAGACTTAGGTACTAGTGGTTTTTCTAATTTACGAAATACCAATTCTATCGGGTATTGGGAAAATCAGAGAGTTTTAATGCATAATATTCCTAATACATCCACAACAACATTAACGAAAGCAGCTGCAGATATACAAACAACTTTGTATAACAATGCTGCAAGATATTATGCTGTAGGAGCTGCCAATTGGAATCCTGCGGTTGTACATACTATAAAAGGTGTTCCTTTCAGCGATAACAATAATCCAAGTGGTACTTTACTTTCTACTGCGAATCCATTGAATTATACTTTGAGAAATGCAGGTTATACTAATCCGACTACTCCAATTGCATATGGTGTTGGAACTGGTAATAATAACAATGGTGTTTATAATGAGCAATATAAAACTTATGTACAAGATGCCTTTGACTTGGCAAGTAGTCCGGGGTTTTTCAATGGAACTTCTGGTGTTGGTGAAGCAGGTACCTACGCAAGAAATTTATACCAATTTGGAAATCCGTTTTTAACTAATTTAGATTTATCAAGAGTTGGTTATGATGAGAATGGGGGAACAATTGGTGATGGTGATGATGGTAACACAATTACAAGCATTCGTGGTATAAGATATGAATCTCTTGGAGTAGTAACGAGTAACGGAGGTGCTACATCATCAACTCAATATAAGTTTGTAACTTATAATACAGACGGAACTCCGGCAGGAGATTTTACAGGGGCTATTATTAAGCCTATGCAGGCATTTGTTGTTAAATTAAGAAATAATACTTCTGATCAGAATATTATTTTTAATAATTTAAGAAGATTTGCGTCTACTACAAGAGCTGCTGCAACTCCTTATTCAGTAACAGCTGCTAAAAATGGAAGTACATTAAAACAACTTCGTGTTATAGGTTTAAATACTAATGGAGATGAAGTGATGAGGACTTATTATGTTGTAGGTAGCAATTTATCAACAGGTCGTCTAAATGATGTAAAACTTCAAGCTGCTGCTTTTAGTGGTGTATTAAGTACAAGAGAAGAACTTCCTTCAGGAGGTGAAGATACTGTTGCAAACGGATTGTATTGGTTATATATTAACGAAGCAAATGAGGTAGATTATTTAGGAAAGAAAATTAGGATGAATGCTGATTTGGCACAGATTACTTCTTTCAAATTCGAATTAGCAGAAGATGCTGTTGAGCTTTCTAACGGTCAGTCTACTTTTGTTAATGGCAACAATAGTTTTTATATTGAACAAACACCGGGAACTTACATTCAGATATCCCATAATCAAGTTGTTCCAGCAACCGCTGTAAATAGTGGATTGTATTATGGACAGCCAAATAGTGGAACTTTAGCTACAAACGAAACTGTAAAAGACGATGGTTTAGTAATAGCGCATGAAGATAAATCTAATACTCACCAAGTGATTTTCCCTAAATCTTGGAACAAGGCAACTGTTACGATTTACGACATGGCAGGACGTAAAATATTTACTCAGAAAGATATAAGTACAAGAAGTAATTTTATTCTGCCGATTTCTCAAAATGGAGCATATCTAGTTGAATGCGAATCTGAGAAAGGAGTAAAGGTTGTTAAGAAAGTTATAAAATAAACACACAGATTATGAGAAATAAAATTTTATACATAGTTACATTATTCTTCTGTTTGCTTTTCAAAGCTGAAGAACTTCCACAACCAGGTGGGGTAGGAGGTAATGGATACGGAAGACCCGCTTCACCGATTGACACGTATGTCTATATCTTAGCAATAGCAGCAATTTTAATGATTTTTTATTTTGCTAAAAAGTATAAGACACAAAAAATATAAAAATTTTATTAAAATATTTTAAACTCTCTGATTAGTCAGGGAGTTTTTTTATTTTTACACTATGAAAAAGATATTCGTATTATCGGGAATGTTGTTTACATTCTCTCTGCAAGCACAATTTTCTGTTAATATTCAGGTGCCTGCAGATTTTAAAGAGCAGGAGGCTATTTTATATACACTCAATGGTTCTAAAGATATTATTGTCACCAAGGAACAAAATAAAAACAATTCGTGGACTTTTAAATATCCTAAAAGCTATTCCGGGATGATGAAAGTTTATTTCCCGAATACAAACAATAATGTAAGCTTTATTTCTGAGAACAAAAATGTAAACATTAAACTTGAAACTGAAAAGAACAAAATTAAAAATGTAATCTATCAGGATGAGGCTAATCAACTGATGAATAATATTCAGGAAAATTCTCAAAAAAAGGAACTTATTCTTCCAGCATTGGCTCAGATTAAAGAATACTATAGAGATAATACAGACTTTGGAAAGGCGCTTATCACAGAAATAGGAAAACTCTCCGGTACAACAAACAGTGTAGATCAGGCAAGACATCCTTTTGTATATTATTATAATACCAATTATGCAAAATACTTATCCGATGACACAGCGAAAAAAGTAAATCAGGATGAGGTTATAGACTTCTTTGATAAATCTAACGATATGTTGGAATCTTCTTCACTTATCAGACCTATTTTAGTTGCTTATCTTAATAATGGTGGCAATACAAATGTAACGCAATCGGTAGATAAATTGTTGGATCGTCTGAAAGTAGAAACTCCACGCGGACAAACGGTTTTATCTGAATTAATAGATATTTTTGATGTCTATGAAATGACTGAATTTAAAACTAAATATTTAACTCTCGCAAAAAATCTTAAGTGTACCATTACAGATCGTTTGGCTTCCACATTGAAAGCAAATGCCAATGTTGAAATTGGAGCGACATTTCCCAACTACAAATTTCAATCAGCGGTTAATACAACTGCGAAATCTATTGCAGATGTAAAGGCTGATAAAAAAGTAATTGTTTTTTGGTCTTCGACATGCTCTCATTGTGAAACTGAGCTTCCACAGCTTTTAGCGAAGTACAATGAACTTAAAGCTAAAAATATTCAGATAATCGGGCTTTCTTTGGATATTGATAAAGACTCATATACTAAGAAAATTGTGGCCTTTCCATGGATTAATGACTCAGAATTGAAAGGTTGGAACAGCTCCTATTCTGATACCTACAATATTCATGCAACGCCAACGTATTTTATTTTGGATGCTAACAATAAGATTATCAGCAAACCAGATCATGTAGGTGATGTTTTGACAGATTTAAATGTAAAATAATTTTGGTGAATGTTAAATATTTTATATATTTGCACCACCAAAACGGCGAGGTAGCTCAGTTGGTTAGAGCGCAGGATTCATAACCCTGAGGTCACGGGTTCAATTCCCGTCTTCGCTACAGAAAACCCCTATTTTTATAGGGGTTTTATTATTTCAGAAACTATACGTTAAAAATTTTATACTGATATTTTCTCTTTAAAATTTTAAAATCTTTTAGTCACTAAGTCATTATGCTATTAAAATTTCTTTAAGTTTTATTTTGACGAGATTCTAATGAATACATTTTAAATGATTTTAAAATATAAATTAAAAAGACTTTTTCAGCTTTCGATTTCCATGAAATCTGAAAATGGGTGCTTCTTAACGAAATATTGAGATTTATTGTAGAAATTATTATCTCAATTTGGACGATAAACATTTAAATTGCAATTAAAAACAATTTAATCTGTAACTTTTTTTAAAATTTATATTTGATTTTCATTCAAAAATTTAATTTAACAATATCTCATTGTTTTTATTAAATTAATAATAGATTTTTATTCTGTTTTATATTTTTTAAGCATATGTAAAAATTATCATCAAATAGTAAATCATTTTTAAGGGATTAATGAAAATTTCAAACTTAAAAAATCATAAAGTTTTCTTAAAATTGAATAAAAAAGTAGTGATAGATTTTGAAATTAGAAATATTGTTGTATTTTTACAAAGCCTTGAATGAGGGAACAAGTCAAGGTAATAAATTTTTTTTCATCATTTGTGTTTTTAGAATCGTATCTCTGATACGATTCTTTTTTTTTTGTTTTTTACTTTTCGTAACGAACTAATAAATCAATAAAATATGAATAAGTTATAGAACCTTCCTGTTGATTGCTTTTGAGAAAAAGATTATTTGTAAAACCAAAAAAATCATCCAGCAATCCTTGATGTTCAAAAACAAACTGCTTTTCGTTTGCTCTGTCTCTTTTCATTCCTGCAGAATAGTTTTTAAGCATATCTTTTACAAACTCTTCATCTTCATAAACTATCGAGTTAAGAAGGCTTTTTAAAGTAAAATATTCTGTACTGTATTTGAGTTCGATGTTGCTTGAATTTACACCGATTAAATACCCAATGAAGTTAGCTTCTTGTTCGCGGGCAAAACCCAGCTGATGTGAGCTTTCATGAGCTAAAGTGAAAGGCAGATAAGATGACGGTAATTCGGAGTTATATTGGGCCTCTGCGGTAAAAGGATTGTAATATCCCAAAATGCCGGTAAAACTCATTACATTCTTAAATAAACTGGGTTTAAAAGCGTTTATATTAAGAGCTTTTTTATTTGAAATAAACGAAGGTAGTTTTGTTTGCTGACTCAAAATTTCAGTCTGAATATTTCTGATATTTAAAACAGTGAAAACGCCTTGCTGATTTTCTTTTACAAGCATTCTCGTCTGCTTACATTTCTCCAAATACTTTAAGGCTAATTTTTTTCTCTTTTCTACTGTAATTTCTGTTTTGGGAAGTTTGGAAACAATGGGTTTTTGAAAGTAAAGCATTCCCCAAAAAATTTGATAAGTGAAATAGAGAATATTAACGAGTATTAATATTTTAAGAAAAGATGTATTTCTTGTTTTCCTTTTGAAAGATTTAATAATAAAATATAAAAGTGAAATTCCTAAAAAGACATAAAGAACGTCTCCGAACGAAAATGGAATCCACGAAAATGAAAATTGATGGATATTCTTCTGAATTTCAAAAAAACTCTCAAACGCAGAAACCATTATTGTCAGCTTTGAAAAGGTAAAGAACAAAAGAATTTGGACAACTAAAATAGTTGCCCAAAATCTCTTTTTATGATATGTTTTTATTTGATTAATGTGCACCTTCAGATTCTAAAACGTCAACATTAATTCCTTGATTACTTAAAGCTTTTCTTGCCATGTAAGCAAAAACAGTGATGTAAGCAAAACACAATACCGGAATGATATATGAACTATGAATTCCTATAATATCAGATAATTTCCCTTGTAATGGCGGGATAATCCCTCCACCCAAAATCATCATTACTAAAAATGCAGAACCTTGAGCTGTATATTTTCCTAGTCCTGTAATAGCCAAAGTGAAAATCGATGGCCACATAATACTACAAGCTAAACCTCCCGAAAGGAATGCATAGATAGCGATATTTCCTGTAGTGAGTAAACCGATAATCATTGCAGTCACCCCAAATAATCCGAAAATTATCAAAGTCAAAGCTGGTTTGTTTTTACTTACTAAGAACAAAATCACCTGAATTACGATACAAATTGCATAATAATATAGATGTGACATATCTTTTTGAGCAATCATATTAATTCCAATGATAACGAAAAATGCCACAAATGGAACAATAATCGTAGCAATCATCTGCTGTTGTTTATTCAAATTAAAAACGCTGATTGCTCCAGTCCATCTACCGATCATTAAACTCCCCCAATACATAGAAATGTAAGGAGCCAAGTCAGAAGATTGATGACCACCAAATTCAGGTAAACTTAAAAGTTCTCCAAGGTTACTTCCGATAGCAACTTCTACTCCTACATAAGCAAGAATTGCAAGCATTCCCAAGACAAGTTGAGGATATTTCATAGCGCCCCATCCTTCAGGGTTTTTCTTAGAGCTTGTATTGGCATAAACAAGACATAGAACCACAGCTAATAATGCACCGCCTAAATAGTACATTCTTTGCTTTTCAAGTGGATGTTTCACTTCTTGTAATTCGACTTTTTTAGTGTCAATATTATTTTGAATAGTTGCAATATTTGCAACATCAGTTTCAGATTTTTTGCTGTTGTCTAAAGCTGTTATCTCATTGTTGATCACTTCAATTTTTTTAGAAGCATCTGAATTATAACTTGCAAATACAGGAATAAAACAAATGATGACTAAAGCAGTCATTGCAATCAGATTCTTTCTTGCTTTTCCTGCTTTTTCCATTGGTTCTGTAGATATTCCTGCAGGTAGTTTTTTAGAAAAATAAAAAATTCCGGCAGCAATTAAAAATAGAGCTCCAACTGCAGTGTACAGTAAAATTACTTTGTCTAATGGTAAATGTTTGATCTGATCGTTATCAACTGTAGCTGTTGTTCCAAAAAGAGCAAGACCAACAATGATAGGACCGATTGAAGTACCAAAAGAGTTGACACCTCCTGCAAGATTTTGTCGGCTGGTTCCTGTTTTTGGATCACCGAGTAAAACGGCAAAGGGGTTTGCTGCAGTCTGCTGAATAGAAAAACCTAATGCCACGACAAATAAACCGATAAGCATCCCGTAATACACATTACTTTTTACGGCAATAATCATGATCGCAGCACCTACGGCTGAGAGAAGCAAACCGTAAACAATACTTTTTTTATAGCCCCATTTTCCAATAATATCTATACCTTTTATCGTACTCGCAATAAAAAGGAATAAAGCGCCGAGAAAATAGGCTGTATAAAATGCAAAATCGATCAGCTGTGACTGAAACTGGTCGAGGGAAAAATAGTTTTTACAGAAAGGAATAAAGATACTGTTTCCCGCTGCAATAAAACCCCAGAAAAAGAACACAAGTATGAGTGTGTATAGTGCAGGGTAATTAGTTGGTTGATTTGTGTTAGACATATTTGTTTTTAAAAAATTCTTAACAACAAATATAATTTTTTTCTTTGATTAACTACGTTCAGTTAAAGTTTTTTTTATTGTCTCAAAAGAAGACAATTTCAAATCCTTCGGAGAATCTGTAGGTTCAAGAATATCGTTGAAATATACTTTTACTTTTCCGGGGAAACCTTTTGAGTTGTCAAACGGAAACATTTCTTTTAAACCAATGAAAGTAAACACTGCAATTGGCGAATGATGTTTAGAAGATAAGGTGAATGCGCCGTCTTTAAATTGATCTAAAACAATCGAAGTATCATCGGGAACACCACCTTCCGGGAAAAGTACAATGCTGTTGCCTTCTTCCATTTTTTCTGCACATCTTCGGTAGACATCGGCACGGCTTCTCGGGCTGCTTCGGTCAACCATGACACAAATTCTTTTATATATAGTTCCGAAAATAGGGATTTTTACCAATTCTTTTTTCCCAACATAGCAAAGTGGGTGATCAGGAAATAAAATACATGGAAGCATAATATCCATAATCGAAGTATGATTCGAGATGACAACATACTGTATATTTTTGTCAATCTTTTTATCGGTAAGATTGATGAGCTCATATCTCATTCCCATTCCGTAGAAAACGCCGTAGCACCAGATTCTTATAAAAATATAGGCGTATTTATAAGTTTTCTCGTTGAGAGATAATAAATAAACGGGTAAACCCAATAGGATCGTAAGCGAAAATGCTAAAACAACCAACCAAAACCTCCAGAGATAATTTAAAATCTTTACCACAAATTAACCGTTAAAAATTACTTTCTTCTTCACCGAATAGTTAAGAATGGAAACCAAGAGAATCGCTGCGATTTTGCTGATCATTTCCGGACTCAAGGTATAAAAAATTAAATCAATATTATCTTTAAATATGAAACTGTAGAATATCTGGAAGAAAAATAAACTCAGTAAGGTAGAAACAAAAGAAACTCCCATGAAATAAACAAACTCTCTCTTCTTCGAATGCTTTCCTCTTTCAAAAACAAACCAAATGCTCAGAAAATAATTAGATACAATTCCGCAACTCGTCGAGAAAATGTTACTTAAAGGAAAATGGATTCCGTGAAAATTCTGTTCCTGAGAAAATATCTGTGGAAGGTAGGTGCTGAAAATCTTAAAACTCCCAATTTCTACAATGGCACTCAGTCCGCCGGCAATGATGAAAAACAGGACTTGTTTGTGGCGTAGTAATAGTTCTCTCATGTATTTTAGTAATGTGCAAATTTATAACTATATGTTAAACAGTGAAAAAAGTTGTTAAATTTTTTTTTCGTGTAAAAATAATTTCTAAATTTAATTTTCAGAAAGAAACAAAATCTACCTGATACTAAATTCATTTTCAACTCATTCTGTTGATGGTTTTTCTATCTTGTAATAAGTGATTGAGACAAGTTGCTCAAATTTTACACACTAAAAAAATCAAAATATTTGTATGAAATCTCAAAACAAATACAGGAAATTTCAGCTTCAGCAAAAAAATATTGAAGCTTTGGAAAAAGAAAATACTCGTTTCAAAAGAGTGTATTCAGAGTACGAAAATATGTCAGATGAACTTTGGAATCTTGAAAATAAAGAGGGCGAAGCAATTCCCGACGACTTTATCAACGCAATGGTAATGCAGACTTCTTATCTTGAAAAGGAGATAGAAGACTGGCTTATACAGTTTAACCAAAACAAAACCGAAATCAAAAGCTGAGCTTAATCATTAAGAGGGTTTCCTTATCTGTTTTTAAGGGCTATTTAAAGATAAATTCATAATTTAGCACTCTTAAAATATGAATTATGATTGCTATTGTTGATAGTGGTTCTACAAAATCAGACTGGGTAATTTTAGATGAATTCAAAAATGTTTTTCTAAAAACTGAAACCATTGGTTTTAATCCCAATTTTATCAGCAGAGAACTTATTGTTCCCGAAATTGAAAAAAATACAAGCCTAAATACGGTCAAAAACTCAATTACCAAGATTTTTTTCTATGGTTCAGGTTGTGGTGTGAAACAAAACTGCGATACCATTGAACAGGAAGTTGGCAGAGTTTTTACGAATGCTAAAATCACGGTAAGAGAAGATTTGGCAGCGGCGGCATATGCAGCTTACAACGGAAAGCCTGCAATCGTTTGTATTATGGGTACGGGTTCCAACTCGTGTTACTTTGACGGAGAAAATTTAAAAATAAAACTTCCTTCATTAGGTATCCTTATTGGTGATGAAGGAAGCGGAAGCGCTATTGGTAAACAATTGGTGCGAAGATTTTTCATGCAGAAACTTCCGCAGGATCTTCATGAAGAATTTGAAAATACCTATCACCTTACAATTGATGAGGCATTGAAAAATATGTACCACAGTACGAGACCAAATGCTTTCCTTGCAGATTTCAATAAATTTGTGGTAGAGAGGAAAGATCATCCTTATTTTATCCAAATGGTTTCCGAAGAGATGAAAAATTTCTTCGAATATCAAGTGATTCCTTACGAAGAATCAAAAGAATCCGAGATCAATTTTATCGGATCAATTGCTTATTATTACGAAAATATTCTACGTTCTGTAGCTTCAGAACTTCAATTGAATGTGGGACACGTTGTACAAAAACCGATCGAAAGTTTAGTCAACTACCATATTAAATATATACTATAAAAAAACAGAAAACTCTATGTCGAATAAAACTCACCGCGACGAAAAAAATTTCAATCAGGCCGCGTTAGATTATCATAAAGCAGAACCGAAAGGAAAAATTGAAGTCATTCCTTCAAAGCCACACTCTTCGCAGAGAGATTTGTCTTTGGCATATTCTCCGGGAGTTGCCGTACCGTGTATGGAAATTCATCATCATCCTGAAACCGTTTATGATTACACAGGAAAAGGAAATTTGGTTGCTGTCATTTCAAACGGAACAGCTGTCCTTGGTTTGGGTGACATTGGTGCCGAAGCTTCAAAACCAGTAATGGAGGGGAAAGGTCTTTTGTTTAAAATCTTCGCAGACATCAATGTTTTTGATATCGAAATTGACGAAAAAGATCCTGATAAATTTATTCAGATTGTAAAAGGGATTGCCCCAACTTTTGGTGGTATTAACCTTGAAGACATCAAAGCTCCGGAAGCTTTTTATATCGAACAAAGATTAAAAGAAGAGTTAGATATTCCTTTAATGCATGATGATCAGCATGGAACAGCGATTATTTCTGCAGCAGCATTGATCAACGCACTTCAGATCGCCAATAAGAATATCGAAGAAGTGAAAATGGTTGTGAATGGAGCAGGAGCAGCAGCTGTTGCCTGTGCCAATCTCTATATTTCTTTAGGTTTGAAAAGAGAAAATATTTTAATGTGCGACAGTAAAGGAGTTATCAATCATAAAAGAGAAAACCTTACGCCTGAAAAAATAGATTTTATTGCTCAGACGGATATCGAAACTTTAGAAGATGCGTGTAAAGGTTCAGATGTTTTCATTGGTTTATCTAAAGGAAATGTGATGACGCCTGAAATGTTAAGCAGCATGTCAGAAAATCCAATTGTTTTTGCATTATCCAATCCTGATCCTGAAATCGCTTACGATTTGGCGCTTTCTACGAGAAAAGATGTGATCATGGCAACAGGAAGAAGTGATTATCCTAATCAGGTGAACAACGTTCTTGGTTTCCCTTATATTTTCCGTGGTGCTTTGGATGTTCAGGCAAAAGGAATTAATGAGGAAATGAAATTAGCCGCTGTTCATGCGATTGCTAATTTAGCTAAAGAACCGGTTCCTGAAGCGGTAATTTTAGCATATAATGTTCAGAATTTACAGTTTGGAAGAGAATATTTTATTCCAAAACCATTTGATAACAGATTAATTACCAAGGTTTCAAGTGCCGTAGCTAAAGCAGCGATTGACAGTGGAATTGCCAGAAAAACGATCACAGATTTTGACGAATATGAAACTCAGCTTCTTGACAGAATGGGAAGAGATGAGAAATTGGTGAGAATGATGCAGAACCGTGCAAAAGCAAATCCTAAGAGAATTACATTAGGGAATGCTGAAGAATACAACGTTTTGAAGGCTGCGCAAATTTTGTATGAGGAAGGAATTGCATATCCAAGTCTTTTAGGAGATAAAAAATACGTTAAAGAACAGATGGAGCGTTTCGGGATCAATATTGATGTTCCGATTATCGATCCAAGTGATGACGACCAGAAAGAAAACAGAAAAAAATACAGAGAAACGCTTTGGAAACTTCGTCAGCGAAAAGGGATGAACGAGTACAAAGCGAAAAGATACGTTCGTCAGCGAGATTATTTCGGACCTTTGATGTTGAAACATGGAGACACCGACGGATTGATTGTTGGTTTCTCTAAAAATTATGTCTCTACTTTAAGACCTGTTTTAGAAGTGATCGAAAAAGAAAAAGGGGTTGAAAAAGTTGCGGCAATGATGATGATCTTGTCTGAAAAGAAACCTATTTTCTTTGCAGATACTTCAATCAATCAGAATCCGAGTGCTGAAGATCTGGTGAATATTGCTAAAATGGCAGAACACACCGTAAAATCTTTTGCAATCGAACCAAGAATTGCAATGTTAGGTTTTGAAAACTTTGCAGCAATTTCCGATACTTCTAAGAAAGTTGCAAAAGCAGTAAGCATTCTTCACGAGAAATTCCCGAAAATGATTGTTGATGGAGAAATTCAACCTGATTTTGCGATGAATGCAGATCATTTAAGTGACTATCCATTCTCAAAATTAGGAACAACTCCGGCAAACACATTCATTTTCCCGAATCTGGAATCTGCCAATTTATCTTACAAAATCATCAGAGGAATGAAGGTTGCGCAGGTAATCGGACCGATTTTGATGGGACTGAAGCAGCCTGTCCACGTTTTACAAATGCGTTCAAGCGTTGATGAGATTGTGAACTTGGCAACTGTTGCAGTTTTGGATGCTCAGAGAAGAGAAGCGAAGAAATAATTATGTTAATGAATTATTATGAAAGTCCCAAAGGGACGGCCTAATAAGAGATAAGATAAAATCCTATCAAACAAAATTTATAAAAAAAGCGGTCAGAATTCATAGAATTCTGACCGCTTTTTTTATTTAGTGGATCTATTTTAAGAATTAAATTTTTTGAAGTTTCTTCTTTTTAAGCCAAATCATTGCCTCCACAATTACAAAAAAAGTTAAATATCATTCTTGTGTTAAATGAATTTATTACTTAGTTTAAATTACTATATTTGGAAGTTATAAAAATTAATGATGATATTTTCTTTACAAGGAATTGTTCAGGAGCTTACACCGACTTATGTGGTAGTCAATGTCAATGGCGTTGGGTATTATGTGGGCATCAGTTTAATGACTTCACAAACCCTGACTTTGAATCAGGAAACCATGCTTTTCATTCAGCAAATTATACGCGAAGACGCACATTTACTTTTTGGTTTTAAGACTCGTTCTGAAAAAGAAATGTTTAATCTCTTAATAAGTGTTAACGGAGTCGGTGCTGTGTCAGCATTGATTTTACTATCAACTTTAAGTCTTTCCGAGATTGCCACAGCTATACTTTCCAAAAATAGTGCCGTAATTCAGAAAGCAAAAGGTTTGGGGACAAAAACTGCAGAGAGAATCATCGTTGATTTGAAAGATAAAGTCCAGAAATTCGGCAGTATAGAAGAAAATAATTCTGTATTGGCAAATAATAAAAGTAAGGATGAAGCGTTATCTGCATTAGAAGTTTTAGGAATTTCTAAAAGGATGAGCGAGAAGATTGCTGATCGTATCATCAAGCAGGATCCGGAGATTTCTGTTGAAGAATTGGTAAAACAAATTTTAAAAAATATTTAACTTTTGGTGGAAAATAATAAGTTTCTCAAGATATATTCGTTCCTGTCATTTTTATTCTTATCAATCAATCTATTTGGTCAGGTAAATCCGGAAGCGTTTTCAATAAAAAAGGACTATAAAGTAACAGATCCTACCTATTACGAAGGCTATTACGATATCAAAACCGGGATGTACTATGTGTATCCTAAAATCGGAAATACCGTTACAGGTCAGCCAACTGCCATGTCTCCGGAAGATTATAAAGAATTCATGGAGGCTCAACAGGCGAGAGCATATTACAAAGATAAATCTGAAAGGTATAGTTTACTTTACAGGAAAGATACTTCTGAGGCTCAGAGAAGAGGTCTTATACCTTCATTGACCATTAATAACAGACTGTTTGAGAGCATTTTCGGGAGCAATAAAATTGAAATTATTCCTTCAGGATATGCCTCTTTTGATTTTGCAGGACTCTATCAGAAAATTGATAACCCTTTGATTTTACCTCAAAACAGAACCAGTTTTACATTTGATATTGATCAGAGAATTCAATTGGGGTTAATTGGAAAAGTAGGTGAGAATCTTCAGTTAAAAGCCAATTATGATACTCAAAGCGGATTTGCATTCGAGAACAGAATGAATTTGGTTTGGCAGTCGAAAGGTACATGGAAAGATCTTCAGACGAAAGGTTTGGGTGATGTGAATAAACCAAATGCAGGTGGTGAAGATAAAATCATTAAAAGAGTTGAATTTGGTAACGTAAATATGCCGCTTTCGACAAGTTTAATTCGTGGTTCAGAATCACTTTTTGGGGTGAAAACAGAATTTCAATTAGGTAAAACTTACGGAACTGTAGTGCTTTCTCAACAACAGGGTGAAGCAAGAAATATTGTTGTACAAGGTGGTGGTGTGATGAGCAATTTCAAAGTAAATGCCATCGATTATGAAGACAATCAGCATTACTTTATCGGACAATATTTCCTTGATAATTATGATGCTGCATTGCAAAATTATCCTCAGATCAACTCCAGAATCAATATCAGCAGAATGGAGGTTTGGGTTTTAGACCAGGGAAATTCCAACTTAGCTTATCAGAAAAGTATTGTAGGGATCAGAGATTTGGGAGACGGTCCTTCAGGCACTCCGGATAATACCCAAAACGGACTTTACCAAGCTGTATCAAATGCTATAGGAACTCCAAGAGAGCAAGGGAAAAACTATCTACCGAATTTCCAGGGACAGACTTTTCCGGGAAGCACAGTGCCTTACGATAATGGGGAGCATTTTATCTTAAACAGTAAAGTTCGAAGATTAAATTCTAATGAATTTACCTTTCATCCGCAGTTAGGATATATTTCATTAAATCAAAGACTGAATGATAATCAGCTTTTAGCCGTTTCATATTCTTATACAGTTAATGGAACTAATCAGGTGTACAAAGTCGGAGAATTCTCAGAAGAAAGTCCTGTTTTGGTAACCAAACTATTAAGATCCAACTCCAAAGTAGATGTTACTTCTCCTTTGTGGAACTTAATGATGAAGAATATTTACGCACTGGATGCAGGACAGGTGGATAGAGATGGTTTTATTTTAAATATTTACTACAGAGATGCTCAAACCGGAGGTAAGGTCAATTATCTTCCCAATACTCCTGTACAAAATACCAATTTATTGAAATTATTAAATTGGGACCGACTCAACGTCAACGGCGATTTGCAAAATAACAATGGAGTCTTGGGTGACGGAATTTTTGATTTCGTGAGCGGAATTACCATTCGTCCGGAATTAGGAAAATTGATTTATACCAAAGTCCAGCCTTTTGGTGGTTATATAGCACAGGTATTAGGAAGTAATGATCCGCAATATGTATTTACAGATCTATATACCCAACAGAAAAATGTAGCACAATCAAACAATCTTTCACAACGATATACGATGGAAGGTCGTTACAAAGGGGCTCAAGGACAGGGTATTTCTTTAGGTGCAGTAAACGTTCCTCAAGGTTCGGTAAAAGTTTCTGCAAATGGAGTTCAGCTTACAGAAGGTGTTGACTATACCGTCGATTATATGTTGGGATCAGTGACGATCATTAATGAAAATGTAAAACAATCTGGTCAGGCAATTAATATTTCATTAGAAAATCAGCTGACATTTAATACGCAGAGAAAAAGATTCTTAGGGGTAAATTTAGAAAGAAGAGTCAGCGAAAACTTTATTTTTGGTGGAACGGTTGTTAACTATTCCGAATCTCCTCTTACTCAAAAAGTAAACTATGGTCAGGAAGCCGTAAATAATACGATGGCGGGAATCAACATGATGTACAACAATCAGCTTCCTTTCCTGACAAGATTAACCGACAAAATTCCTGGAATTAATACTGAAGCACCATCCAATCTGAATTTCAAAATGGAAGGAGCATATTTGCTTCCGGGCATCAATAAAGGAACAAATGATCAATCTTATATTGATGACTTTGAACAAACGACTTCAAAAATTTCTTTAAAAGAACCAGCGGCATGGAGCTTAGCTTCAAAACCTGAAAAAAACCAAAGTCAACCGATCTTCAGTGGAGCCGGAGCCAATGATAATCTTACAAATGGTTACGGAAGAGGTTTGCTGTCATGGTACAATATTGACCCAAGATTTTGGGGAGTTGGAGGAAGAGCTCCTGCAGGAATTACTGCACAGTCGGTTTCTAATCACGCTTCAAGGAGAGTTCAGTTTTCAGAGATATTTAATAACAGGGATTTCGTAGCAGGTGAGCAAACTTTCACCAATACGTTTGATATTTCGTATTATCCTCTGGAAAAAGGACCTTATAATGTGAATCCGGCTTCAGAAACTCCGCTGCAAAGATGGGCTGGAATTATGAGACCGATTCAGGTTTCCAACTTTATCAATTCAAATATCGAATATGTAGAATTCTGGATGATGGATCCTTATGCTGACGGAAATGATTTGGGAACTCAACCAAAATTACGACTTCAGTTAGGAAATGTAAGTGAAGATATTTTGAAAGACGGATTTATGCAGTACGAAAACGGATTGCCAGTTCCTTCTCAGACTTCTTCGACATCCAACTCAAATTGGGGGATACAGCCAAAGCAACCTGCAATTCTTTATGCGTTTTCAACAGAAGGCACAGAACGTACGATTCAGGATGCAGGATATGATGGTTTAACTTCAGATCAGGAATCAATGAAATTCGGAAATACATTTGTCAATCCGGTATTGAATCTTTCTGACCCTGCAGTTGATGATTTTGTATTCTATATGTCTGAAAGATTTACAGGAAGCCAGGCTGCTTCAATTGTACAGAGATACAAGTATTTCAGAGGTCCTGAAGGAAACTCACAAAGTAATTCTCTTGAAGTTGCTTCACAAACTCCGGATGCAGAAGATATCAACAAAGATTATAACCTTGATCAGAGCGAAAATTATAACGAATATGTTGTTAATTTAGATAAAGCAAGCTTAGAAACAGGAACTGATAATTACATCGTTGACAGAAAAACAGTAACTGCTACCTTCCAGAACGGACAAAATTCTCAGGTGAAATGGTATTTATTTAGAATTCCGGTTTCAGATTTTAATAATCCTAATCAGCCGAATCTTGGTGGAGATAAAAATGCTTCAATTCTTAACAACGTAAGATTTGCAAGATTACTAATGACAGGATTTGAGCAGACTTCTACTTTGAGATTTGGTACGATGGATTTAGTAAGATCAGACTGGAGAAGATATCCTAAAAATCTTGCAAAGTTTTTTAATACTTCAGCAACCCCGCCAACTCCGTCAACTCCTGATCCAGCTACAGATGAGGGATTAACAAATATTACTCTCAATGATTTTGAAGTTGGAAGTGTAAATATAGAGGAGAATGCATTAAATCAACCACCTTATGTACTGCCTCCTGGAATTGACAGACAGGTATTGAGCGGAAATGCAGGTGCACAGAGACAAAATGAAGCTTCATTATATATGAAAGCTACATCACTTCCTGCTAATGAGGCTAGAGGAGTATTTAAAAATACTACTTTGGATATGAGAAGATATAAAAAATTAAAACTTTTTGTACATGCTCAAGATCCAACTAATAGAGCTACGGGTATTGATAAAAATACAAAATTCTTTATACGTTTTGGAAGTGATGCTACAGACAATTATTATGAATATGAATCTTCTCTAAAAATTACACCCAAGACAGCAACGTCGCCAATGGATATTTGGCCTTTTGAAAATGATGTTGATTTGGAAATCCAAAACTTTGTTGATGCAAAAATCAGAAGAGATAAAAAATCTCCTACTGAGATCATTAAAAGATCAGAAGATTCGGAGTTTGGAGGAGGCGATACATTTAAGAAAATATACATTAAAGGTCGTCCTAGTTTAGGTAACGTGACGACAATAATGGTCGGAATAAGAAATGCCGGAGAATCAGGTTCTACATCTATGGACAGAATTCTTTGGGTAAACGAAATCCGTCTTTCTGAAATTGAAAATGATGGTGGTTATGCCGGAAATGCAAGTTTAAATTTTAACCTTGGCGATTTTGCAGTAGTGAATGCAAACGGTTCTTATACTTCGGTTGGTTTTGGAAATATAGATTCAAAACCGGCAGAAAGAAATCAGTCAACGCAATCGGCATTCAGCGTAAACACTCAGGTGAATGTAGATAAATTCTTACCTGAAAAAACAGGAGTGAAAATTCCGTTGAACTATTCTTATTCGCAAACCATCGAAGATCCGAAATACAATCCTTTGGATACCGATGTTGAATTTAGCAAAGCAGCCAACAAAGAAGAACTGAAGAAAGTAGCAAGAACCTATACCCAGCAGAGAAGTTTAGGTGTTGTAAATATGCGTAAAGAAAGGGTAAAAGAAAACAGTAAACCAAGATTCTATGATGTAGAAAACCTTTCTGTAACTGCTGTTTACAATGACGATTATTACAGAGATATTTATACCAAGAAGAATTACAGACAATATTTCAGGGGATTTGTTGATTATAATTACACATTCAAGCCATGGGTAATTAAGCCATTCAATAAAATGATCAGCGATACCGCAAAGTCAACTAAATATTTGAGATGGATTAAAGAATTCAATTTTAATCCGGTGCCTACAAGAATATCTTTCAGAACAGAATTAGACCGAAATTACAATGAGCTTGAATTTAGAAATATCGATGCTATTTTAAGTGGAAACTTAGGGGATGATTTTGCGGCGATCAAAAACAGAAATTTCTATTTCGGATGGCAGTATGGTTTAGGATTTAATTTTACTAAATCTTTAAAATTAGAAATCAACTCTCTGACGAGAACACTGAATGATAATGTGGATGTCAACACCATGGATAATTCTTCTATTTTTGGAAACATTTTCAGATCAGGAAGACCTGTATTGTACAATCACAGAGTGCAGTTAAATTATAAATTGCCGTTCCAGTTGGTTCCATATTTAGACTTTATCGATGCAGAATTGCAGTACGGCTTCACATATAATTGGAATGCAAGATCTACCGTTTTGAGCCAATATATTAATCCAGATACAAATCAAAGAGAAAGTTTAGGATCAATCGGTCAGAACACGAATATTATTCAGGCGACAGCAACAGCAGATATTCCGAAGTTTTTTGGTCAGTTTGCCTATTTCAAAAAAATGTCAGCAACTCTCCAGAAGCGTAAGCAGGAAATGGATTCATTAAACAATGTTTACACTCAGGCTTGGGATAAAAACAGATATAAGTATAAAAGATATAAGTTTAAAAACAAGTTGTCGATTTTACAGAATGCAGCATTTTTATTGACATCATTTAAACAATTAGATGTTAACTATTCTGAAAACAACGGAACGGTTCTTCCAGGATTATTATCTGCTCCGAATGGCTATGGTTATGGTCAAACTTTAGGAGGTCCAACAATCGGGTTCCTTTTAGGTTCTCAGGCAGACATCAGACGTACGGTAATCGAAAACGGATGGGTAAGTGATTCAGATTATATGATTGATCCTTATGTGAAAATGTCAACAAGGGAACTTCGTGCAAATCTTCAGATGATGCCGGTCAATGATTTTAGAATTGATTTTAATGTTTTGCAAACATACAACCGAAACTTCTCACAAACAGGATTCAACTTCCGTGATAATGATGGTTTCTCAAATCCGAATTTAACTTTTGCCAGTGATATGGTGAGTTACTCAAACTCAGTCGTACTTGTAAATACAGCTTTCCAAAGTGGACAGGCAGTTTACGAATCAATCAGAACAAATGCACGACTTATCTCCCAACAGTTGGGTGGTGCAATAGAAAATGATGGATTTACCGATGGTAACAGTATCTCCAATGCGTATGTATTAATTCCGGCATTCCGAGCTGCCGTTGAAGGAAAAGCAGCCAAAGCAATTGGAAATCCTAAAAAAGCAGGTATGCCACTTCCAAACTGGAGAATTATTTATTCAGGGTTGAAAAACATACCGATTATCAGTGGACAGTTTACAAAGTTTGATATCCTGCACAGTTACAATGCAACATATACTGCAACAGGTATTCAATCAAGTATTGATTATTTCAATAGTAGTGTAGGCGCAAGAGATGTGAATGATGATTACATCAATCCTTATACATTTGCTCAGGTAGGTTATGTGGAAGCTTTCTCTCCACTTTTGGGAATTGATGTTACGATGAGAAATAATTTTCAGTTTGGCTTACAGTACAATAAAATGAGAACCTTGTTGTTAGGGCTTGTCAATCATACTTTGACCGAAGATTCCAATACAGAATATGTAGTGAGATTGGGCTATATCGTAAGGAACTTCAGACTAGGAAACATGGCCACTACCAGAAGAGGCGGAAGAGGTAAGGGAAGTGATCTGAATATTAGAGGAGATATTTCATTGAGAGACAGCCGCACAAGTATTATGAATATCTTATTGGATGATTCACAGGTAACAGGAGGTCAGAAATTGATGAACATTAAATTGGCTGCAGATTACAACGTTTCAGAAAACCTGAACTTAAGAGTATTCTACGAGCAGATGACTTCAAAATATAAAATCTCAACTGCGTTCCCGCTATCAACCATTAGAGCAGGTATTTCAGCAACCTTTACTTTTGGTGATTCCGGAGGATTATAAAAAGATTAAGTTAAAATCCCTTTCTTTATAGAGAGGGATTTTTATTTTAATAAAATGCTTTTACTTGTAACCATTTAATATTTGCATCTTTTAATTTTTAATCTATCAAGCAAACAAACTTCCATCGTTCAACCCCAAACTTCCCGCTCATCAAATAATCATTTATTTTTCTTTGAGCATATCTCTATTTTGAATAAATTTGTCAATATTAAATAAAAAATTAAAATGAACACACCATCAGAATTAAAGTACACTAAAGATCACGAGTGGGTAAAGATTGAAGGTAACATCGCTACGATTGGAATTACAGACTTTGCACAAGGAGAGTTGGGAGATATCGTTTATGTAGATGTAGATACTGTAGATGATGACATCAATGGAGGAGACGTTTTCGGAAGTGTAGAAGCTGTAAAAACAGTTTCCGATCTGTTCTTGCCAATTTCAGGAAAAGTGATTGAGTTCAATGCTGCTTTAGAAGATCAGCCTGAATTACTAAACACAGAACCTTACGGAAACGGTTGGATCATCAAATTGGAGATTGCTGACGGTGCAGATCAGTCAGAATTACTTTCTGCAGAAGAATACCAGGAAATAATTGGATAAGATTTCAAACATATTTATTAAGATATTGCCCATTTATTGGGCATTTCTTACTTATATGCTCCTCCGTCCGGGTATAGAAAACCATGAGTATTTCTTTATGTTCAATGGCATCGACAAAGTTTTGCATTTAGGAATATTTGCGATGCTGGGTTTTGCGTTCATGGCGGCCTTCCCGAGAATCAAATTCTCATACTTCTTTCAGATCATCCTTATATATGCATTCCTCACAGAAATTCTACAGGAAGAAATGCACTTCGGCAGATCCATGGAAACCTTAGACATTGTTGCCGACACCATCGGTTGTCTCATTGGATACTATATATATAAGGTATTAGTCAAAAGATTTTTCTGACAGATCATTACACTTTCATCAGACGTTTATCTTTACAATTTCGTTTTTTTCTTTTTCAGGAGCTTAATCCCGCTATCCACTATATCTTTTTTAGATTACCGCTGCTTTGCATCGGCAATCTAAAAAAGGATGCCGTTTCTATCGGGGCTATGGGATTTGTCCGAAGATCACGATTTGCCAAAGATTTATTTCACGGTACTAATTTATTGTATTTAAGATATCTACTTTCTGTAGAACTCTGGATGACTTTTTGAAACTTCTCCTTTATCACTTTCAAAATAAACTCCTCTGATTATTTCTGCGGAGTAAGAAGTTTGTAGAATACTTCATTTGTAACAATGGCATTCAATGGGCGCGACAGAAAATTATAATTTTCATACATACATATATATAGTAGATACAGTTTTCAATTGCAAAGTTATTTTGAAAGTAAAAGTATCATCATTATATATAAGAATACTAGCGATTCTACCCTGAATGACACATTTCAAATACCAAAATATGCAGTCCTTAGTGATGGATAAGATAATATGATGATTGTGGATAAGTCCATTTTTCAAACTAATGCCTATCTCATCAGCGTTTTAACCTTTTAGTTTTCCACATTTAAAAAATTAGAGTTGCAAACATTTGTTTTGTATAGGGTGCTGCCGTATCTTTGCCCCACTGAAAAACGGAAGTTTGAGGTAGCGCAGAAGAGCCTTTTAGATGGGCAGGAACAAAAACTCTGAATAGAAATTAACTTAAAAATCTCAATAAATTTTGTGTAAATAAAATTTGTGGGAATAAAAAAAGTTTTTATCTTTGCAGTCCCGATACTGGGAGCGCAGGAGTGGATAGATTAGGTGTTGAGATAAGA
>NZ_JAOTEM010000007.1 GCF_025628985.1 Chryseobacterium edaphi
ATGGTCTTCCTGTTGGGTCGGTTTCCTGTAGCATTCCGAAATCTACAGCCAAAATGTTGCGCTCAATACCCGAAGATTTGAACTTTGCTTTAAATGACATAATAATATATTTTAAGGTTAAATATCTAATAATACCAAAAATGGAAATATATCCTCCGAATATGCAATATACTTTTTACAATCACCAACAAGGGAATATATCTTCATCAAATGTATAAATTATTTTTAATATAAAAACAATTTTTTTATATTTTTTTTAATTATTATATTATGTTAAATGAAATAATTTAACATAAAAATACAGGAATAGAAAATTCCTGTATGTACATATAGATTCTAAAAATCTATTTTTGCTCGTATTCTGTTTCCCATTCGTTACCGTCATCCCCTTTGTGACCATCCATTTTGATAAGGAAGTTTTTTGCAGGGAAATAAGGTTTCATATGAATATCCAAATGGATTCTGTCTTTCTGAATAGGATCCTGCTCAAATTTTCTGATTTCAAAATTTTCAATCAGTTTACCCGGACCTGTAATACCATCAAGGAAACGAACAATCTGGTTCATAATTTCTTTTCTTGTAACAGCTGTGAAGTTTTCAAATGCTCTTCTGTTTAAGAAATCCATCAAAACTTTAGTTACATAATCAAAAACTCTAACTACAGAATAAGTTTGAAGACCTAAATTATCACCATTGAATAAAGTTTTTCCAGAAAAAGCCATTACTTTTCCATACTCATTGACCATAGGAATCAATCCAAGATTTTCAAGATTTGCGATTTCGCTTTTCTTTAAATCGAATTTAACTCCGTCAACTTCATTGATTCCACCGAATTTTTTACCTGCAGTTACCTGAGACATCAATGTTTTATAAATTTTTCCTGCCAAAGCTGCGGAAGGTGGTATATAAAGATCTTCTGTCTCATTGATGTCTTCAAATCTTCCTCTTCCTACCAACCAGTTACAAGTCATCAAAACATTGGCTCTGTAAACATCACCACCCGTCAAATAAGCCTGGTCAAACATTTCCATAACATCATCCGGTTCGTCAAGATGTTCAAAATCTGTCACCAACATTACTTTGTTCTCATGAGCCAATTTTGCCCATTTTTCAACTACTTTATTTGATCCCAAATATCCCGGAATTACAAGAATTCCATAGTTGCTTTTAAGATCCAATCTGTCATAATTATCTGATAATTCTGCATGAATTGTATCGATAAATCTTGTATTATCAAGATCTTTCAACTGCTCAAGATTGGCATTGACTACGGTAATATTCTTTACTTTCTCAGACTCTGTATTTTTATAAAACAAAGCTGCAGTTCTGTAGTTTGCTTCCAATTCTCTGGTAATATCCACAGCTTTCGAAAGGTTTTTAGAAAGTAAATCTTCAGAAGATTTTCTCTGATCTTCACAGTTTGCCACCATATCAGTCAGAGATTCACTTTTGCTGATCACATTTGCCCAAAGTTCCAATGTTTTCTTCAAAGTCTCTCTTTCTTTTTCTTTTCCTAATTCTGTAAGGAAAATTTTTCTTCTCGCCTTTCTGTCGGGATTAATATTCTGAACCCCTTCAATTGAAGTTTCTAAAAGATCAAAACCGCCGTAACGAGCTAATTTATTAAGACTGCTGTCTAAGGATACTGTGCCTTTTTTCTGCTCCAATACCGGAGCTGCAGTTTGCAAAGATTCTTCTTGTTTTGCCATAATTTGTGTTTTGTTTTAGTTATTATTAATGGTATTGCTCTCCAATTCTTTGATTAATGATTGCAAAGTATCGAGTAATCCTTTTTTTGCATCAGGATCTTCAATAGCAGCTTTCAGAATTTTGTTTGTTTTCAGTTGCTTGATGATTTTCTGGTACTGATCTTTCTCTGTTTCAAGACCGCTCAAAAATCCGCTTTGACCTGTAATTCCTTTTGTGCCAAAATCGCCAAGGTTTTTGAATTTAAGATTTTCCATTTTCACAGAACCTTCTGCGTCTTCAAAATCTACTTTGATCTCTGGTTTGAAATGTTCGAAAACTCTTTCAATGGTATTCAATCCTTCCACCAGTTCAGGTTTTACAGGATCGTCTGCTGTTAGTTTTTGTGCTAAAAGCGTTCTGTTTTGAGGGATTTCAAAAATCGCCTCACTCGCATCAAGTGGAACTTCATTTCCACCAATTCCTTTGTTTGATAACATAATGTTTTTTTTAAAGGGGTTAATAATTGTGTTTAGTTGTCAATATCATAAACTATTTTAAGTGATATTCTATTTTTCAAAAATCCTGTAAGGATAAATATTGGCTGATGATTTTTTGAGCTTAAGCAAAAAACTCTCGCACAAATATTCCCACTCAGACTCTTTTATTGTTTCTTTTATTTCGGGATTACGAATCAGAAAAATGTCTATCGTTCGACTGAAACCTCCCTTTAACGAAACTTCTTTCTTTGTTCCTTTAGAAACTTCAATATTTTTAATGGTATTTTTAAAATGATTTAAACCGAAAATCCTTATATCAGCTACAGTTACAATTCTTCCTCTCGTCAGTAATGAATTTCTGTATTCTAAAATTTTGTCTTGTGGAGAAAGACTTTTTCTTCCTCCAGATGAAGGTTTTATCATCACTGCAGTTTTGTCCAAAATCACGACATCAGAACCTTCAACAATAAGAGTTGTGGCAGGTTTGATATCATTTCCTTCTTCCGCATGGGTAAGCCAGTAAGAAATATTACAAGCAATCTCAGAGTTTTGAGAATCTGAAGTAATGACTAAGTAAGGATTATTTGCCTGTGCAAAGCTTTTCTCTTTTGCCAATTGATGCAATGCTGCAACATTCTGATTGATCTGTCGTAAGGTTTCTTTCGCACTATCTCCACCGATTCCCGAAAAAGCAGCAGTTTCGTCTTTTATTAATTCCAAAAGATATTGTAGTAATTCCGAAGCGCCACGTTGGTCGAATCTGGAAACGCCTCCTTTTCTTAAAACTGCTGAAGTTCCGTTGCTTTCGGCAGTATAATTTTTTAGGTCAAACCTTCTTCCGCTATCATCTGCAACATAATCAAGATCTAAAAAAAAATCATCTGACTGTATCGGAATAATGTTTAATCTTCCGGTAACTCTGTGATAAGACGTTACATTATATACATTTACAACCGGAATACAATTTAATGTTACACTCACATTTTCCAAGACTTCATTAACTACTGCTTCCGAAAATTTAAATTTCAGCCAAATAATATTATCTTCTTCTGCAAGTCTGTTTCCTTTAAAATATTTCTCAAAAAGCTCATCCTCTTGAGGTTTCTCGCTATGCAAGATTTTTTCTTGTATGGTGAAAAAATTAGAAAAATAATATTCATTCACATCTGTATAGATATGTTCCAGATCCGAATAATTTTTTGTAATAATATTGTCAAGATTTATATGTCCTTGATCTACATTATATCCTTCATTTAAAGAAAGTTCTTTCTCTCCGAAATAAATTTTTGCCTGTTTCAAATAATAAAAAAACAACTCTTTCTGATAATTGTTATTGATATCAATATACAGCATCAGATTTTCAAGATCAATTTTGTTGGGACAACGTATTCCTATCCACATTTCTCCGGACGGAATATGCTGTTCACCTTTTGACAGTGTATCTGTGAAAAAAAAGCTTTCAACATGATTCAGAGTATTTCCGTAAACGATATATTCTACTTTTGCTGTGGTCAATTTAGCTTCAATTGTCGGACAAAAGAAAATATCTTTACTTCCACTTTCAGCAGGATTGAAAACATTATGAATTCTTTTGCTCGTCTTAAAATGATTTTTTAATGAAATTTTTGACTGATTTTCTAAAGGAAAAACCTGAAGCAAAGACCTTGAAGGAATCACACCGGAAACTTCTTCCGGAAACATAATTTCAAGAATTCTCTCAATAATACGTGATCTTGAACTTTCAAGTTCGAATCCCAACTTCTCCAACTCCGACGCAGTTGCCGACAAAAGTAAGCTCACTACAGGATCGAAGGACGTTTCAGCTTCCAGCTCATTGTATCCCCAAAGTCTGGCTGCCCGTCGTAATATTCTGTCTTTTATTCTTTCCTGATTCATTTGTTAATCTGGTGTTTATACTAATATGAAAGCGGTCCTACAAAAAAAGAGTTTTGAAAAAGAAAAGGTCTGTTGGTTTCCAAAACCTGCCCTTTTACCGAAATAACTACGCGTTTTTTCATTCTGCTTTTCCCACTACTTCCGAGATTATGATCTCTCACAGAAACTTCTACATCTTCCAGAAGAAGTCTTTTTTCATGCAATACAATAGATTTTTTCATTGAACCTGCAATAAATTCTTTCAATGTATTGTCACTTTTCAGCAGATCAAAATCCATCTCCCAAATCTCTGTTCCGAACGTTTCATCGAACTTGCATTCTCCCAAAGCAGTTGTCGAGATGAGAAAAATCTGTTGACTTATAGAATTGTCAATAGATATTTTCTCGGCATCTTTTTTATTGACGATCATTCCAAAATCTATCGGTATTTTATAATAAATTCCTCTCATTTCTTTTAAAAATAAATTGTTCTCCTAATGTTTCCTTTGTCATCATATTCGAAGTTTTTAGAAACTTTACTTCTTCTGATGATTTGCATCTCTACTTTTGGAGTCAGCTTTAAAAATTTTTCTCGATATAAAATATCTCCTACAAAACTTTTCCCGTCATGATCATCAACAATAATAAAGTACTGTGAAATATCATTGGGTTTTGTAAAATCATTAATATCTCCTGCGTAAATCAATATATTCTGTTTATCTCCTGACAACCGATAGGTCAACTTTTCCTGCGACAAACTCCGGTAACGAGAAATGTCAAATTTTTCAATAGTTTCACTAAGCGGCTCGTAAGCTATATTTTCATATAAAAAAGAAGTTTTATCAAATTTTTTAATTCCTAAAAATGACAGAAAACTTTTCTTCGTAGTCGTTTTTACAAAGTTCAATGTGTCACGAGTAACCTGATAAGCTTCTGTTTCATTGGTTTTATCATCAGTAACTATCAACTTATATGTTGGAACTTCCACTTGGCGATTGTTGATCTTCAGAAAAACTTTTCCTACTTCCTGATCAGAAATTATAATAGATATAGTATGTTTATGCAACGCAGAGTCAGTACGCGTTACAATAATCTCTTCCTTATCTGAAGAAAAAGATTTACCATTATTAATTCCTAGATTAAGATTAAGTTCCGGAAGCGGGCTCATTTTTCTTTTTTTTGATTTTTACTTCTTCTGTTTTTTTAATTTTATAAGCAGACAGGCAATCCAATTGATTATCAATATCAATATTCTGCACTTCGCTTACATATAGTTCGTAATTTTTCTCATAAGTATATAATTTGATCATATCAATATCGTTTAGCCTGAGTTTTTGAAACTCTTTTTTACTAAGTTGCTTGGCAAAAAAACCATCACAATTGAGTGCAAATCCGTTTTTATAGGTTACCACTTCACCTGTTTTAAAAAAAACATCTAAAATCTTATCTTTCTTCACGCATACATTTTTGTCTAAAATCTGTATGTACATGAATATTTTATTTTTTCTTTTACCTAACTGGAGGGTCGCATATACATAATTGCTATTATTTACCCTTAAATGCAGAGGCGTTGTACTTGCAAATGCTTTTTTGCTGAGCTTTTGTTTGGTCTGCACAATTCCACAATCGAAACTTGCAAATGATAAACTGTCGGAAACATTTTGATCCTGAGCTTTTGTCGAGCTTATTCCGAAAAGAAAAATTAAAATAAAGAATATATAGCCTGTTCTCATTCTTATAAATTATTGAGCCTGATACAATTGACGGCAAACATCAAGATCTGTTCTCATTTTATCATACTCCGTTTTCAATGTTTTATTGATCGTGCTCAAACTATCCATTGTTGCCTGATTTCCTGATAATTGTTTGATCTGTTTTTTAGAATCAATAAGATCTTTAAAAGTAAGAATGGTATTATTATACATTACTTTATTCTTCAAAGTGTCTTTAGGAAGCTGTTTGTACATGTCTGCAAGGATTGACAGAGATAATTTTTCGTTAAAGAAATCATTTTGTCCGGGAACACCTATTGAATCTACAGCAGCTTTTACTTTTTCCAATTGAAACGAAAACTCATCCTGCTTTTCCATTTCTTTTTTCATTCTGGCGTTTTCTGTTTTCAATAAACTGTTTTCTTTAAAAGGAAAATATGCGTTGAAAAAGACTGCAATAAGTAAAACGATTACCGTGATTACAAAGAATAAAATGAAAAATGAAAAGGCTCTCGAACGTTCTTTTTTATTAAGGACTTCCATATAAATGAATGATATTTGTGTTTTTAATTAATATTTAATCTGCTAAAAAAGTTCTGCTTCGTTTCGCATGAATTACAGAATCTCTGTCATCAGTATTTTCAGAAACGAAAATGCTTCCGTCACGTTTTTTACCAATGTAATCAAGCCTGTTAAGCACTGAATATAAATCTTCTAAAGTCTTCATAAAAGTTTTCACTTTGGCAATCGTCACATCCATATGATTATGATTATAATCTGAATTGATGACATCTGAGAAAATAGTTTCAAAATGTCCCTGACTTACATTACACCATTCAGCAAAATAATTAAGCAACTCTTCTTTACCTGCTCCCGATCTTGCATCAATAAAATTTTTCAGAACTCTTGCTAATGCAACCACAGATAAAAGCATATTTGCCGGTGAAGTTTGAGGAGAAAGCCATCTGAATCTGTTGATTTCATGACCGAGATAATTCAGAGTTTTATCTGACATCAATCCCATCATCAGTGCTAAAGAATTATTCTGTTTTTTTACATGAATTTTTTGTTCGATCTGGACAGAATACAACTCAATCTGACCATAGAAACGATCAATTTCAACATATAAATCCTGCAATTTTTTATAACTTGAAACACTCACACATGGTGGAATGTAGTTCTCATCAATCTTTGATTCTCCTGCATTGACCAAAATTTTACCAATTGTTAAGTAACTTGTTCCAAAGCCTAATGTATTTTTCAGCTCGTTTTCGGGAACAAGATTTAATGAATATTCAGGTTGTGTGTAAGGATATCTTGGCGGATTTTCTTCAGGATCTGGTTCTCCATAAGGCGTTCTTTTGAAATGATTGACAGAAAGACAAGCCATTAAAACTACACTTTCGTCATTTTTTATCTCGAATGCCGCTTCAGGATATGGAATTGAGAGATTTATTGCTTCGGAAGTTCCAGTACCAATGTCTATTCTTGCTCCGCTCGGAGTAATTGCGTGACATTCTTCTACTTTTATCCTTAATAATTTATGATTATCGATGATGAGGCTCAATTTTATGGAATCATTCACAGGCAATAATCCATAATTGATCATAGAAGTATGAATACCTACAGCATCCCTTATCGAATCGCTCACGAAATTCTGAACATCAGCAAAGTGGTTTTTATTTATTTTCATCCCGTCGATCCAGTTTACGGGAAAATGATTTAGTTTCTCTATCATGGTGTCTTTTTATTCGCTTAAAACTCTTTCGTTGTCTTTTTCTTTATTATATTCAAAATCAGGAACTTCACTTTCCGATCTCCCTTCCGGAAGTGCCAAATCATTGGTTCTCATACAGAAAATCACGCTGTTTTCTTCAATTCCGTTCATGTAAAGTGTGAGATCGGGATCAATATATTTGGTTGATTCATACCATTTTGGCTGTAAAAAGAAAACCCAGCTGTATAGTCCGTTTGGTCCTTCGATTTCTATCTGATCTTCAGTATGTCTTTCATTATAATCTACTACAAAATTGTAAAACAGTCTTCCAAAATCTACTCTGGTTGGTCCTTTTGCACGGTAAACGCTATATTTTTTGGCATGTCGATCTTTATCCATCAGAAAAGTAAAAACCACAAGATCCCTCATTTCTTCATCGCTCACTCCTGCAAGTTCTTTATAGTTCTCAGGAAACTGCCATGTTTTATATATCCTTGGTGGGATTGCCATAGCTTTGTTAAATGTATCATTCAGAAAAGTCGGAATAAAGAAAACAAGGTAATGTCCCAACATCAAAAAAGTAAAATCAACTCCATTTAAAAATGTAAAAATCAGAACAAAAGGAATCGCTGAATACATTATGGTAACCAAAGCAAACAAATATTCATTCCCTACTTTTTTTGTTCCGAATTTCTTAAAATAAGTTCTGTACATCGAGCAATGAATGATTCCGATTACTAGTGAACAGAATTGATAGAAAATGAATTCGTACAAATTGTTATCTAAAAACAATTTATTATATCCCAAAAATGCAATGATCGAATAAATAAACACAATGGAAAACAGGTAAGTGTAAAATCTTCCTCTGTATTTTTGTTTAAACTCAGGAACTCTCTGTGAAAAGACCATCGTCAGAATGATGCTGAATGCCAGCAAAATAAGAAGTGCAGCCAGAATTTTAGGCTCTAATAAATGAATAAAATATTTTTTCAATTGCATCATATACGTGTGTTATATCCTAATACTGAATTTTGTTGTGAAGAGAATTCAAAATTTTCTTTTTCTTCAGGAAGTAAAATCGTTGTTTCTATTTCCACCTCGATTGGAAAAAAATATTCATAAAAAAGATCTACGAACTTCTTCATTGCCCCATCATGAATGTATTCTGAAAAATTTAACTTTTTCAAAGGTCCGATCTGCAGGTTAAAATGACTTGAATAATCATCATAACTATTACCTGTAATGAGTTCCAATCCCAACCTGGATTCGCCCAACAGAATACTTTGATCATCATCTAAGTATTTTTGATAAGTTCTGGTGCTCGTGGTAACTTTTTCCTCTAATAGAGATGAGAGTATTTCACAGGCTAAATTAATATTGCCGACAATTTTATAAGCAAATGGCAAAATCCTGATAAATTTTGAAACCAATAATGAGGGAAGATCTCTACTGATGCCCCAAAAGTCATAAAACATATCCGGAACTAAAAGACCATTTAAATCTGATAAAAAATCCTGCTCAAATCCTTCAATCTGAACTCCATAGCTGAAAATTTCGTTCTCAAAAGGCTGAAAAAATAATCTTGACTCCTTTTGCTGCTTTTTTTGAATCTGATATTCCCGGATCATCCCATCGACATCCTTTTCCGGAGAATCGTTTCTGGCTGCATGAATAAGATTTTGTGGAAGCATATCATAAAAGCCGTCTCTGGAAAGCACAATTTTCAACATTTGATTGGTGTCCAAATCATAATCGATCACGTCAGAATCTAAAACATCATAACGAAAAGCTCTCGAAAACTGACCATTCTTAAAGATTACATACTGCGACTCATCAATATCATTATTTTTCAGAAGATTATTGACAATCACTTCAGCTTTTATATCGTGTTTTAGCCACGTTATCTGCTTTGCAAGATTTTGTATCTTTTCCATGATTAGTTTTTAGGTTTTAATCTTCCTGCAGCTACATACCTCAACTGAAAATACTCGTCGTTGAAGTTATAAATATTAAGACCTTTTTCCGTACAAGCCAATATTCTGTCATTATGCAGATAAATTCCGACATCTGATATAGGATGCTCTTTATTATATCTGAAAAATAAAAGATCCCCTTCTTTCAAAAATGTTCTTCCGGTAAATAACTGAACAGCTTTTGACCGGAAAATACCATCCGGAGTTTTCTGAAAAGTTTCTCCATACACATCGCTGTATAAAGACTGTACAAAATACGAACAGTCGACACCTATTTTTTCGTCTAAGGACTGTTTTTTATATGGAGTTCCAATCCAATGATCAATATAAGTGTAGAGTTTATAGTTATTGACTTCTTTCGGCATCACTTCCATGATGATAGAATATTTTTCTTTAATTCTTAATTCCTCATCACTCAATTTTTCAAGATTATCATCCAGATTCGAGTATTGAGAATCTAAATTATTTTTTAATCCATATGAAGAATTGCTGAAATCATCCGATGAAAAGTTGTAAGGAATCTCCTGAATATATTTCTGAGAACTGCAGGATATTAAGAAAAGTATCAACCAAAATGCTGTTCCCCATCTGTAGAAGTATTTAATATTAATCATCAATGTCTTTGTGTGTTTTTACAAATGTATTTAAAAAATCAATACAAAAAACAATTTTCTATAAAAAAAACACTTGCCTGTGATTAAAATGATAAATATATTTGTACCCGACACAAAAAACGCAATGAAGAAAACTAAGATTAATTTATTTTCGAATGTTGATCCCAAAGTATACGCAAGTTTGGGAATCCTTTTAATGATCAGTCTAATTGTACTTTCTTATCAGTACACCCGACATGTAGATTGTGAAAACGCAAAGTTCATTGTTCATTCTGATGAATTTATGACCAATCGGGTTGTAGAGTTTTACGACAATACCGACGGAGCCAAATCCTGGGAGTGGGATTTTGGAGACAGTACAGCTGTTGATATAAGGCAAAGAACTCTGCATAAATATAAAAAACCGGGAGATTATATTGTAAAACTGAAAATTAACGGAAACTGTACTCACGAAAAGCTAATAACAATCTCAAGCATCAGTCAGCAAAAAGGATATTTGCCTACAATTATAAGTCCGAATGTAGTTGCTGTAGGAGAAACGATAAACTTTGATGCCGCTAAAGAAGGTGGAGAATCCTGGGAATGGAGCTTCGGAGAAACCACCAGAACGGATGCGTTAGAAAGAAACCCTTCTTATAAATTCAAGTCAGTCGGTGAAAAAAAAATAACATTGATCGTAAACGGTGATGTAGAACATACAGCTGTAAAAACAATTTATGTTGCACCAAAAACAATCAGAGCAAAGCAAAATTTAGACATCAAATCTTACGAATTTGAAAAGCCTCACGTTGCCTTCTCTTTACCAGTCGGAGCTGCTCAGAAAGATCCTTTGGTAGATATGCTTCAATATATTCCGGTGTCTCCTAAATCTAAACTGAAGAAAGATTCTCTCGTTGCAGAAAAGAAAGCTCCGGAAATCTCAAACGAACAAATGCAATTGCTTCTAAATCAGGTTACTGCGCAACTGAAAACAAAAGATGATTTTAAAGATTATGTGTGCGGAAAATATGATATCCCGGTGGTTGTCAATGATAAAAAATTAGTTCCGTTTGATCAGTTTTGTCAATTAATTGCCGGAAAAAAAATAAAAATCACAGCATTAAGAATCAATAAGGATCAAAAAAACTGCATTCAAAATTTAAATATTCAGTATAAAGTCAAAAAAATGATGATTTGGATCAAAGAATAAAAACACAAAAACCAATACGATGAATCAAGAAGAAATTACTTACAGCCAGGAAGTCACCAAAGCCCTGAATATTGCCCAAAAAATAGGGAGAGAAAATCTTAACGCTCAATATACCGGAGCTCATTTATTAAAAGCGATGCTCAACCGTGATCTGTCTTTATTGAAACATTTAGAAAATCTATGTGTAGATGTTTTTTATCTCGAAGAATGGGCAGAGGTAAGAATCGAAGAACTTCCAAAATCTCCCAACAAATACTCTTGTGAACCCGATGAAGTAATCGATGAAATATTTGCAGAAGCAGATCAGATAAGAGAAATTTTAGAAGAACAGGAAATTTCACTTTTTGCAATCATGGCAGCAATCAGTTCTCCGGGAGTTGCATTCAGTTTTGATCAGATGAAAACGTTTCCTGTAACAAGAAACGAATTATTAAAAGACGTAAATTTATTTGGAGAAGACCATATGACAGGGACAGCCGAACCTACACAAAAAGCAAGTAAGGGATTTATTCAAAAATACTGTATTAATACAAAAGACAAAGTCAAGAAAAAAAACAGAAAAGAATTATTGGTTGGAAGAGATACTGAAATCAATAAAATCACAGAAATCCTGTGCCGATACAGCAAACAGAATGTTTTGATCATTGGCGATCACGGAGTCGGGAAAACTGCGTTGATTGAAGGCTTTGTACAGAAAGTTTTATTAAAACAAATTCCGGATATATTAGGCGGACTGGAAATTTTCGAACTCGACATGGGAGCACTTATTGCAGGAGCTTCGTATAAGGGAGAAATCGAGGATCGCATCAAAAATATTGCACAGGAAATGAAGGCTATTCCAAAAGCCGTTTTAATTATTGAAGAATTTCATTCGCTGTTTGGAAACCATGGTTCAGATTCAGGAATTATTAATCTTTTAAAAAGTGAACTTTCTAATGGTCTTACCTTGATCGCAACCTCAACGATTGAAGAATATACCAAAAAAATCGAAAAAGAACAAGGTCTTGCAGGAATGTTTGAACTCCTGAAACTGGAAGAGAGCACTGACGAAATCCATTTCAGAATGCTGAAACAAACTCTTGAAGATTATCAGATTCACCATAAAATCAGTATTGATGACCAAACGATGAGAGAAGCGATAAGACTTTCTCAAAGATATATGAAAGAGAAAAGTCTTCCTGCTTCTGCGATTGATCTTATTGATCATACAATGTCGGTATTAAAAACTGCCGGAGAATCTTTTTTAAAGGAAAGAAATCATCTTCTTACAAGAATTATTCATCTTGAAGACAATACCAATAATTATCTTGAAGATGAAAGAAAAATGCATGCAGACTGGTTGCTAAAGGATTTAGTAGAAAAAACAAAATACCTCATCAGTACTGCCGAAACAAATGAACATGAAAACGAACTTCCTGAATTTGAAAGTACAGACCCTCTTTTAGCCTATTCCCGAAATCTTATTGTGAAAACCGAAAAAATTGCTCAGGAAAAAAGAACAAACATTACCGATTTTGATCTTGCATTGATCATTTCACAAAAAACTAACATTCCTATCGGAAAACTGAAAGAAGAAGAAAAACAGAGACTCAACGAGATGGAGGGAGTTCTCGCCAAAAGAGTTGTCGGACAGGATCATGCAATTACCATTGTCTCGGAAGCTGTATTGGAAACCCGTTCAGGATTGAGCAAAGCAGGACAACCGATCGGTTCTTTCTTTTTCCTGGGACCAACCGGAACTGGGAAAACGGAATTGGCAAAATCTTTGGCAGAGTTTTTATTTCAGGATGAAAATGCTATTATCCGTTTTGACATGTCTGAATTTAAAGAAGAACATTCGGCAGCGTTACTTTATGGAGCTCCTCCCGGATATGTCGGTTACGAAGAAGGTGGACTTTTAGTCAATAAAATTAGACAAAAACCCTATTCGATTGTACTTTTTGATGAAATTGAAAAGGCGCATACCTCCGTATTCGATGTCTTTTTACAAATCATGGATGAAGGGAAACTTCATGACAGACTAGGAAAAGAAGGAGATTTTTCAAATGCTATCATTTTATTTACTTCAAATATCGGATCAGAATTTATTGTTGAATCATTCGGGAACGGTGAAATTCCCCAATCTTCTAAATTACTGGAAATGATGAGTCGTTTTTTCCGTCCGGAGTTTTTAGGAAGATTGACCGAAACGATTCCTTTTGCACCAATCAGTAAAAATAATGCATTGAAAATCTTTGAAATTCACTTAAAAAAAGAATTATTGGATCTTGCAAAAGGTTTAAATATCAATTTAAACATTACCGAAGAAGCAAAAGAGTATTTATCAACCGAAGGTTATGACATAAAATACGGAGCAAGACCACTAAAAGGTGTTATCAGAGGAAGATTAAGAAGACCTTTGGCAAAAAAAATCGTGTCTGGAGAATTTAAGGAGGGAGATGATATTGAAGTTTCACTTAGCGATCAGGAATTAATTTGGAAAAAATTGTAATTAATAATTCATAAATCCAAACAGGAGAAATATTAACACAGAAGAAAGGTTGCAAAATTTGCAACCTTTTTTTAAATAAAATCATGTAATTTAATTTACATCAGAATCATCATACTTTATTTTTCCATCAACTCCCTTTTTATTTTTTATACAAAAAACATCATATTTTATAAAAGGCATTTAATAAATCAAATTATAAAAATTTGTAAGAAAACATTGATCAACAGCAAAATTTCACATAAAAAAGTAAATGGATTTTTACATTTTCACCTTTAAAAAGTTCCTAAAAACAGATTAATCTACAACAAACACACATACTACATCATTTACATATATAACTAATTATCAATACGATTACACTATTAATATTTGTAAAAATTTACGAATATTTACAACATAATGCATTATTTTTTAAAATTAATAGTACAAAAAATCTTTAACGGTACTATCTTTGGTATAAGCAGCATGAGAATATATTTAAAGCAGATTCTTAACATTAACCTAAACCTATACTAAACTTAAATATTATTCAAGGAAAAATGAAAGTCTCCAATTGCACCATCGCGAAAATCACGGCTTACAGCCTGTTACTAATGACCGCCGTTATGCTGGTCTGTGTTTTACTAATTGATCAAACAATCTTTGACAGTGTACTTTTTGCGGCAATTGTATTATTGCTTGTGATACTGACCAAAATCAGAATTGTAACTTATGAATTTTCAGGCGGATGCGTCACTATACGAAAGATACATCCTTTCTCATTCAGAAGATTCATTTCTCCGGCGGTAGAATTTCCTCAAAATTATATTCGTGATTACAATGTCAATCACCATATGGTTTCAGGGTCTCTGGTATTGAAAGTAAGATCTAAAAGAAATAAAAAATACGCGGTGAAAATCAAGCTTTTCGGATTCACCTACGCACAGCGACAAAAAATATCATCATCACTGGTTTCTATTGTCTCCCAAAATAATTTCAACCAAACTTTTAATTAGCAGAAAGTTGCTCATAGAAACGCTTTTCAAATAATTGACACCAAATCATCATTATATTCATTAAAAAATCCCCATAGTTTTATTGTAAACTGGGGATTTTGCTTTTTGTACTACTTTGGAAGATAAGATAATTCTACTCAATAATATTTTAACATGAAAAAGCACCTACATTACGTAAGTGCTTTTGCGTGGTCCCACTTGCGCTCTAATATTTTAATTTCCATTATTTGTGGGACTTTCAAACATTGTAATTTTGAAAGGAGGCGTTCCACATTATAAAGATTCACATTTTCCGTGTCCGCAAAGAAAATTAATCTTTTGTATTTACTTTTAAAAAAACTATTAGTTTAATTTTTACTATTTAAATGATCTAAAATCTGAACGATCTCTACTACATGATTAACTTCTAAATATATTTTTCGACGTCCGAAGATCATGATCTCTACCGCATTTTCGGTGTCATTGTATTTTAAATGAAGCTGAGCATCGCCCGATTCCCAAAAAAAATCATCCTCATCTCTTTTGTAAAGCTTTTCGGTATATGGCTTTTTTATAAAGCTGGGATCTTCCCATATTTTTCGCGAAACTTCAGTGAGTATTCCGGCAATTTCATCGGCATCAGAATAGGTAAGAAAACATGATGTATTGTTTTCTTCATGTAGCTCGATCACAATATGATGCTCATACTGATCGATGATGACATTGCCTCTTTTTACACTCCAGCTGTAGATTTTTCCGTCCATATATTTTTTTAACCTCTGATTCCCACCGCAGTCATCGATTTGCTTTCTATTTTGTTTTTTCCGTTGGTGAATTTTTCACGGAGCTTAGATTTTACAAACCCCACCGGATTGAATGGTTTTTTGGGCAGATTGCTTTTCTGATAAAGGATGCTAACTTCCATCGTTTTGGCATCATATTTTTTTGTTAAAGTAATTCCAGGCTCTACAATTTCCTGAAATTCTACATTCTGATCTGTTATTACCTGAATGTAAGCAGTCTGATTGATGGTGGTATTTTTAAACTTCGCTAAAATAATCGATTTTGTCTTGGTATCTGCAGACAACATACTTGCTTTAATACCGCCAAAATCTTTGGTATACACAGATCTGTCTTCTGCTTTACCCGACCATGAATACAGCGTTTTTGGGTCTGTCGTAAAATCACCCGGATTTTTTGCCAGCTGATCACTGAGCTGTTTCTGGCATTCTTCCATCGATTTGCCTGTTTTGAAACTTACGACATCAGAACTACAGTTCCAGCCGGATATTTTTTTCTCATACCGATAGATCAATACGCTCTCTTTGTTTTCTACAAATGCGATTCTGGAAGTGTTGATATGCTTTTTTTGAAATTCGGTTTTTTTGATCACAAAATCTGCATAATCTTGTACTTCCTGAGTTTCATAACCGTAGTCGCTACAGATCCCGCGTTTTGCTTTTTCATAAATACCGATGAGAAGACCCGATTTTTCTTGACCCGGCAGTCTTGAACAGAATAGAAAAAGAATTGGTAATACGATTGATTTCATAGCTGTGATTCTTAGATCAAAAATTAATTGGAAACGGTTGAAAGTTCCCAATTAATTCAGGAAAAAAAATTATTCGGAATATTTGTAATTAATGGTATTGAAATATACAATTTCATATCCTAATCTTTTAAGCCTTGACATTTCCGAGCTTCTGCTGTCTGCAGCTGCTTCATAAGAATCTCCGCCGTTGCTCATGTAAGAAGAGTAACCTCCTTCTGCTCTGTAGTTTGTACGTTCCGGAATGTAATCCATCATATATCTTCTCAGCGACAGTTCGCAATCCGTCAGTTTTGTATATTTGTCTACAGTGCTTGAAACAACCTGCGTAAAGCCTACTTTATTCCCTTCCAAAAGTGTGTAAGAATAATAGTAATGAGTTTGGTTCTGAGCTTTCATTGTTGCTGTACCAATAAAAAAGAAGCTCAGCAACATTGCGATGCTTAATGCGATTTTTACAGTTGTTGTTTTCATGATTATATTGTTTGTTTAAAGTTTTTAAATATTTAAAAAAAATTAATCGTTTGATATTTAATCAGTCAAAAGGATCTTTTTCTTTTACACATAGTGTCTGTAAGTGTTTAAGTGCTTTTTCAAGCTTTGAAATGTATGTCGGCGGAAAACGGTATAATCTACCGATCATTTTATTGTCTTTATCCAATAGCTCAAAGAATTTCCAGTATTCATTAAATTTTTCAAAATCAAATACATTAAATGATCCTTTTAGATTTTTGGTCTCTTTACTGTAATTTAAATTTCTGTCAAGATGCGAATAAAGAATTATTTTGCCGTTTTTTTCTGCGATGATCCCATGGATTAGATCTCCACTGTCACTGCCGTTATTAAACCAGCTAATATTTGAACCAGAGTTTTCCTCAATAATCTTATTGATGTAATTTACGGTTTCGTCAAATGTTAAGCTTTGTGCATTCGTAAATCCCAATCCTAAGAATAAGACGAAAATTGTAAGTAGTTCTTTCATGATTTTTTATTTAAAATGTTTCTTTTTTCTTGGGACAAAAGGTGTTCAGGTGATTTATGGCTTTTTGTAGCCTCGTATAAATATCCGTTTCACATTCCCTTACATTTATAACTTCTGCTTCTTTATAATAATATGTTGTTGAATTCCAGTGCCAAAAATGTTTTATTGTCGATAGTTCACTTTCTATTTTTTTGGAAATTATTATTCCTTCTGTAGGTATTGTCACAGTATGATAAGATGGTGAGCCATCCTTTTGAGGGTTATTATATTTTACAATAATTTCACATTCATTAATGCTGATTATTTTCAAATCGGTATAGTAATTACTTAGACTAAGACAAGATGCTAATTTTTCTTTCAGCCAACTTATTGTCTCTTCTTTTGTCTGTGCATTTGCAAGAACTGGAACTGCCATCATCAAGCAAATTGTAAATAGTTTTTTCATATTGTCAAAAATTAGTTTTTCTTATAAACATCATTCCCTACCTCGAAAGACTGTTTGTCATCTTTCATTTTAAGAAGCACCTCGCCCTGTTCTACGGTATGGCCGTTCTGTTGCCTGTAGACATTGTTTACTGCTTTCCAGGTATTTCCACTGACGTATTTTATCTGAGTAAATTTATACAGATAGCCTACAACACTTTTTGGCCAACCACTGTTGCCAACATTCTGAATTGTGGCAAGAGTTCCGTCAAATAGATCGGCGCCTAATATGTTTATTTTCATCCCGTCTTGTCTTATCCAGGTTCCGTCGAGATCTTTTGCTCTGAATTTAGTCTGTGCATTGATTTCTGTAATACTCATTAGCATTAAGAATAATATTAAGACAAATTTTAAAACTGATGTCTTTGTTGTTTTCATGGTTTTATTTTTATATTTAATATGGTTTTATTCAAAATTGATGGGTTCCGGTGCGCCGCAGAGTTTGCGAAGATGGTTGAATGCCTGTAAGATTTTTTTGTGTTGAGATTTGTAATCGACATTATCACTTGTTGAGTAAAAACTTAATGGGAATGAAACATTTTTTTTGAGAGATGAAGTTTCTGGTAATTTCATATCATTGTAATCTTTTTCAGTATCTTTCTGCTGGCTTAATGTCATTTCTGTTAAGAAGTGTTGGCTCGATTCACCAGTGGCAGCTACAAATGTTAAATTAGCATCCATCATATCTGAACGAGCATTTAAATAATTGGACGCAATGAATATTTCTTCAATTTTTTTCAGATCTATTATGATTTTGTTTTTTGTTAAAATTTTATACATACGCACGGAAGTATCATTTTTATAATCATATGAAAATGTAGTGTTATAGTGAACGGTTGGTTTACATTTATCCAAACTAAAATCGATAGAATAATTGTCAACCCTATTTTGTAGTATTTCACTTACAGGATATGTGTTTGCTTTTCCATTATATTCTCCACTATTAAAATCTTTCAGATAATCCTTAATAAAATCGATAGTCTGCTCTTTTGTTGGTCCGCTTTTTTGTGCGTGAGCTGTAACAGAAATAATGGCAACTAAAAATATCGTAAAGATTTTTTTCATAGTTCTTTATTTTAATTAATTTTTAAATTTTTCTTCAGCTGCTTTCGCTGCTTTTATTTTATCAGGATTTGGGAGATCACATTTTAAATGATCTTGTCTGGCTTTGGTTTCCTGCATTATTCTGTTGATGTTTTCATCCGGTTCAAATTCGAGATGATACAGCTGTCCGTCGTTTGCGGAGATCAGCCAAATATTTTTGCCATCTAAGATCATCTGTTGCGGTCGCCAGTTGCCGAGAAAAACATTCCGAAGCATTTTTTCTTTTTTCACATCGTAATGAATGAGATGATTTTGATGAATGAGCCAGATTTTTTTGTTTTCAGCATTAAGAATAGCTGATAAAGTCTGGTTTTCATATTCTTCCGGTGATATAAGGTTCTCCAAATCCAGCTGTATTTTTTTCTTGCCCTTTTTCCCTATTACGGTGAGGTATTTTTCGTTAAGGACAAAAGTATAGTGCTGATTTTTCTCTATCTTAAATTCTGAATCCGCAAGTTTGTTTTTCCTGAGCCATTCTTTGGTAAGGGGTGTTTGGTCGTGGCTTAAAAAAAGAAACTTTTTTGCAGTCACTTTCATTTCGTCAATATAAGTGAATGTTTCAGATTCTTTGTTGATGAAATTCCCTTTAAAATCCACCTCAAACCACAAATCATCTTCTGCGTTCACCACAATCCTGTCATTTAAATAAACCGGCTGCACATCGGCTCCGAAATTGATCTTGTGCTGCCATACAACTGTATTTTTTTCAAGATCATAAGCAATCTGTTTTCCGCCGTCATTCATTGCTGTTGTATACATTACTGATTTTTCGAAATGCGGTTTTGTATTAATCGATTCTATTCCTAATTCCCGAATAGTTTTGCCCGTCTCAATATCATACTGATGAATTTTCCGATCGCTACCATTATAATTTCCGTAAAAAAAGGTGTTTTTGAATATATATGGAGCTGTATTTGAGCGCCATCCGATTTTTCTTTCCCAAACCGTCTGATAGCTATCTTTATCGATTGCATACAACACAAAATTATCTGCATTAAAGACAATTTTATTATTGGCCATTACAATAGATGAGGTAAATTTTTTATTTTTTGATGTGTCTACAACCATCGTAGATTTGTACATCTGCTTTTGGGCAGAAAGATGTACAATGAAAAAAATCAGCGAATATTTTAATAATCGTAAATTATTCATCAATAGCTATTAGTGTGATAAATTTAAGATAATTTTATTAAAAATTAAAATTATTTTGTAATTTTTCCAAACGTATCCTGCACTAAGATCAATTATGTTTTTTTTATTATTATTCAAAACGGAAGCTGAAATCTGACATTTAATGAAGTTTCTTTTAAAAAACATCATATTTCTGATTTCAGGATTTGTGAAAAACAAATTAACAAAAAAACGCGGCTTTCCATGAAAAAAAACTTTTTTGTATTATATTTTTTGTAACCTTTCTGTTTCCTTATAACTGAGCTGTTTTCCCGGGATATTGAGGTTTGTACTTGTCCACCAAATAAAAATTCGGTTGTATAATTTTTTTTTAAATTCTTAATTCCCTGATTAACATCACGTTATTAATATTATCAGCTTTTTCGGATTACGTTTTTATAAATCTGCAATATCATTAATATAATAATAAAGTGTACAACTTATTAAAGATTGAACTGACTTGGGAGCATAATTACTTACAAGGCTCAAAGTATCTTTTTCATCACATTTCTGTGCCGAAACACGACAGAGATGGCATAATGTAGCTAATGAGTTATTTTATTACCATAAGCAATTTTTTAACATGAAAATTCACGCAACTGTTTCCTTCTCAATAATCCTTATATTTATTTTTTTTCCGAATAAAATTTTAACTGTTGAACTAATATTTACAGGGAATAGTATCTTCTGTATCTCTTGCAACAGGTACACCATTTGGGTCTAAAATCATCGCTTCCTGAATATTGGTTTGATGCAGTGTGGCTCCGCTTGCAATCAATTTATATCCATTTTCGTATTCCGTGAAATATCCGCTTGGATAAGCTGAATATCCGTTGGGTAACAGCACTTTGATCTCATGCTGAAATCCCCAAGATATAACTTTTTGATTGAGTATATATTTCTCAAATGCTTCGTAGAAGTTTTCTGTCATAGTTTAGATTATTTAAATTTTCATTATCTAAAACTCAAAAATAATAAATTGTTGTATTGAAAAGCAAAAAAGCACCAACATTTCTGTAAGTGCTTGATTTAAAAAGTGGTCCCACTTGGGCTCGAACCAAGGACAACCTGATTATGAGTCAGGGACTCTAACCAACTGAGCTATAGGACCTCAAAACTTGGTTAAATTTTGTGTTTGCAAAAATAGTAAAAATTCTTTCACTACAAAATTTTTTATGCCTTTTCTTGACAAAGTTCTACCAAGACTCCATTGGTAGATTTCGGGTGAAGGAAGACAACTAATTTGTTATCAGCGCCTTCTTTCGGTTCTTCGGAAATAAACTGAAATCCTTCTTTTTTTAATCTTTCTACCTCTTCTAAAATATTTTCTACTCCAAAAGCCAAATGATGAATTCCTTCGCCTTTTTTTTCGATAAATTTCGCAATCGGACTTTCAACATTATCGGCTTCTAATAATTCTATTTTACTTTCACCTGTGTTATAAAAAGAAGTCGTAACCCCTTCCCTTTCAACTGTTTCGTTTTTATAAGATCTTTTACCTAAAAGTTTTTCGAAAAGTTCGTCAGAAACTCCCAAACTTTTTACAGCAATGCCGATATGTTCTAATTTCATTTTAAAATGTATTTATGATGATACGGAATACCCATTTATGGGGTTTGATTTGATTGAAATCGTAAATTTGACAGACCTTGCAAATTTCAATGAGCAATTCAAACAAAAATAGTAAATTTGCAGAACTTATGGAAAGCAACAGACAAAGAAAAGTAGCACAGATTATACAGGAAGATTTCGCAGAACTTTTCCGCAAGCAGTCGGCAGAAAGCAAACAGAGTTTTTTAGTATCAGTTTCTGATGTCAAAATTTCACCGGATTTAGGTGTTGCCAAAGTTTATCTCAGTATTTTCCCACAAGAATTCAGAGCTTCAATCATGAAAGAAATTGAGGAAAACAAAGCACAGTACAGAAATTTCCTCGGTCAGAAAATGGCAAAGCAGGTACGAGTGATCCCTCATCTGAATTTTTATCTTGACACTGCCCTTGATGACGTAGAAAAAATAGAAAAAGAACTGAGAGGCGACGGCGACAATCCTGTATTGTAGAAAGACTTGAAAAACATTTCATTTTATATAGCATCCCGATACCTTTTATCTAAAAAAGGCAGCACCGCTGTTACGTTTATTACGTGGTTGGCAGTTGGTGCTATGACCGTTGCTGTTGCTGCGATGTTTGTCATCATTTCTGTTTTCTCAGGTCTTGAAGTTTTCAACCAGAAACTTATCTCGAATCTTCATGCCGATCTGACGGTAAAAAGTACTTCGGGAAAAACCATCGCCGACCTGAAGAAAACCAACAGCATTTTAAAAAACAATAAAGATATTCTTCATTTTTCCAGAGTTATAGAAGAGAAAGTATACATCAATTATAACGGAAAGGGCGACATTGCTTATCTCCGAGGTGTAGATTCTGCTTACATTAAAGTAAATCCTATTGACAGCACCATTTTCTACGGAAAATATCCCAGTTTCAGATATTCCAACGAGGTCATCATGGAAAATTCTCTGGACAACCGACTTTCTATTCCCGTTGACACGATACAAGACTTCGCCACTGTTTTTATGCCGAAATCCGGTACCGGAATCATCCAAAAAGAAGAAGATATTTATAATAAGAAAAACATTATGGTAACAGGTGTTTTTCCGGGAAATGACCAACTGAACAATTATATCATTGCCCCAATTGAGCTTTCTGAAGAATTGTTGCAGCTGCCTAAAAAATCAGCTTATCAGATTGTCATTAAACTTAAAAATCCTGAAAATGCAGATCAGGTAAAAAAAACATTGATCAAATCTCTCGGTAAAAATGTTGAGATCAAAACGAAACAGGAAGAAAACGCCGCTTTCTGGAAGATGATCAACACCGAAAAACTCTTCATTTATCTTATTTTTGCGCTGGTGATTTTCATTACGACTTTTAATCTAGCAGGAGCTATCATTATTTTACAGCTTGATAAAAAAGAACAGGCAAAATCATTGATTTCATTAGGCTTTCCTTTAAGCAATTTGCGTACAACCTATTTTTATACAGGACTTTTGATTGTTGTTTTAGGAGTAATTGCCGGTTTGCTTTTAGGAAGCATACTTTGTCTCTTCCAACAATACACAGAATTTTTCAAAGCAGTAGAAAACGTTCCTTTTCCAGTAAGAATTGTTGCAGAAAATTATTTGATTGTCGCTGCAACCGCTTCCCTATTCGGAATTTCTATTTCCTGGTTTTTCTCAAAAATCAGTAAAGATTACATTACTAAAAGTTAACATCTATCAGTTAATTTTTTTCGTAAATTTGCCTTCCAATTTAAAAAAAATGAAGCGAATATTATATTCTTTATTGCTAAGCATTCTATCCATCAATGCTTTTGCACAAATTCCTACCGGATATTACAGTACCGCTACAGGAACCGGAGCAACCCTTAAATCTCAATTAAAAGCGATTATCACGAGCGGTCATACAGATCATGGATATACAGGTTTATGGACTGCTTATCAAACAACTGATCGCGACAATATTCCAGGACTTCCGGGATATGAAAACGATAATACGATTTTAGACATTTATTCTGAAAATCCAAACGGAGCAGACCCTTACAATTACAACATTATCGTCAACCAATGCGGTAATTACAGTGGTGAAGGCTCTTGCTACAACAGAGAACACATTGTTCCGCAAAGTTTATTTAATGAAAATTCGCCGATGGTTTCCGATGTACATTTTATCAGAGCTACAGACGGTAAAGTAAACGGTATGAGATCAAATTATCCTTTCGGAAAAGTAAACAGCTCACCTTCTTTCACATCACAAAACGGTTCAAAATTAGGAACTTCCGTTTCTCCGGGATATTCAGGAATTGTCTTCGAACCCATCGACGCCTTCAAAGGGGATGTTGCAAGAATGATTTTTTATTTTGTAACCAGATACGAAACTCAACTTGCCGGATTTAATTCAGGAGATATGCTCGGAGGTTCTGCTTATCCCGGATTACAGACGTGGGAATTAAACCAATTATTAGCATGGAACGCTTTAGATCCTGTTTCTCCGGCGGAAATTGCAAGAAATAACGCTTCTTATAATTATCAGGGAAACAGAAACCCATACATCGATAATCCTTCTTATGTCAATCAGGTTTGGGGAACTCCGGTTGTTGATACACAAGCTCCAACTGCTGCGACCAATTTGACTACAAACACTCCGACTGCGAATTCAATTTCATTAGGCTGGACTGCTTCTACTGACAATGTTGGAGTTGTTGCTTATGATATTTATAAAGATGGAGTTTTTTATGCTACAGTTTCAGGAACGACAGCTACAGTTTCAGGACTAAATCCGTCTACAACGTATAATTTTTACGTGATTGCAAAAGATGCAGCAGGAAATGCTTCTGCGGCAAGCAATACTGCTACGGGAACTACTCTCGCAGGTGGACAGCCAGGCGGAAGTTGTGGTACAGAAGATTTCACCAATATTCCTGCAAGTGCATCAAGCTATGGAGTTCAAACATGGACCAGCAATAATATTACATGGACTGCAACAGATGCAAGAACAGATCAAACCATCAACGGAAGGGCAATCAACATAAGAAACGGAAATCTGACAACTTCTACTATTTCCGGAGGTATTAGCAGCTTAACGGTTACTACCAAATTGCCATTTTCAGATACAGCAGGTAACCTTATTTTACAGATCAACGGAAATAATGCGGGAACCATTCCATTTGGTACAGCAGCTATAACTACTACGATCAGCAATATTAATGTTGCTAATAATGTTGTAATAAAGATTATAAATGCAGAAACAGGAAAAAGAATTTCAATTGATGATCTAAGCTGGACGTGCTATACCGCACCACTGGCAACTTCAGAGGTCTCAAGAGATAAATCATTCAGTATTTACCCAAATCCGGTAAAAAACAATGAATTGTCTGTAAAAGGTGAAAACCTAAGCAAAGTTTTAAAAGCTGAAATCTATGATCTCTCAGGGAAACTGATTCAGAGTATTGCCAATCCTTTTAAAAACTCCAATAAGATCAACCTTCAAGGAATTACAAAAGGAACTTATATTCTGAAAACCGACAACAGTTCTTCAAAATTCATTGTAGATTAATTTAAACAAAATATAATTTAACTTAAAGACCGATTTTTTCGGTCTTTTTTTTATTTTTGATTTATGGATTCCAAAAAAAAACTAGGTCTTGTCGGGAGAAATATTTCCTATTCCTTTTCTAAAAAATTCTTTGAAGAAAAGTTTCAGAAACTGATGCTTGATCAGTTTTCGTACAGCATTTTTGATTTTCAGGAAATTGACGAAGTTGAAAGTCTTTTCAAAGATCCTGAACTCTTGGGTTTTAATGTAACCATTCCCTATAAAGAAAAAATCATTGATTATCTGGATGAGCTCAGTGATGAAGCCAGAGAAATAGGTGCAGTTAATTGTGTTTTAATTAAAGACGGAATAAAAATCGGTTACAATACTGATGCATTCGGTTTTGAGAAAACTTTAAAGATCCATAGAAAATCTCACCAAAACTCTGCGCTGATTCTAGGCAACGGAGGTGCCGCAAAAGCAGTACAATATGTTTTAAATAAAAACGGAATATCCACGCAAACTGTCTCAAGAAAATCTGACTTAAATTTTGAAAATTTAGATAAAGAAACAGTTCAGAATCATCATATCATTGTGCAATGTACTCCTTTAGGAACATTCCCAAATACAGAAGACTGCCTGGAATTTCCTTTTGAAGGACTTTCAAAAGAACATCTGGTTATTGATCTGATTTACAATCCGAATTACACCAAATTCATCATTAATTCTGCTGAAAGAGATTCAAAAACCGTCAACGGATATTACATGCTTGAGCAGCAGGCAGAAAAAGCCTGGGAAATTTGGAATTTTAAAAAAAAATAACATAAATTAGTACTTTATTTGGCTTTTCCCTATATTTAAAGAATAAACGCCACTCACATAAAAGATTTGCTATGACTACAGAAAACAATCTTTCTGAAAACGAAGAAAACAAAATTTCTACCGAGGTAACTCCACAGGAAACACCGGAAAACACTGCTCCTGAAGAACAAAGTACCCCAGAAGAGGAAACGGAACATACAGAAGAACATGTAGATGCCGAAATCTCTCTGAGTGAAGCCCTCAAAGAAATGGAAACAATCATCAATTCTAACAACGCAGGTGAGAATTTTAAAAGATTCAATGCGTTGAAAGAAAAAGCAAATCACGCTATCCATGATGAGATCGAAGACAAAAAGCACGAATACACAGATGCAGGAAACGCACCTGAAAACTTCAGCTTCGAACATCCTGCACAGTCTAAACTTTCCGGATTGATTCATATTTTCAAAGAAAAACACGATACCTTTCAGAAAAGTCAGGAAGAAGAGCAGAAAAAGAATCTTGATCACCGTCAGGAACTGATCGACCGATTAAAAAATCTGTATACAAATTCTGAACCGGGAACCAACCTTTTCAAATCGATCCGTGAAATTAAAGAAGAATGGTCAAAAGCAGGACAGGTTGCAAAATCTGAATTTAAAATCCTTAACAATAATTATTTCCATCATCTGAATCAGTTTTATCAAATGCTGGATCTGAATAAAGAATTTCTTGAGCAGGAATACAGCCACAATCTTGAAAAAAGACAACATATCATTGCCCGCGCAAAAGAATTGGAAAACGAGCCTGTTGTACAAAAAGCTTTGAACGAATTACAATATCTACATAAACTCTGGAAAGAAGAAGCTGAGCCGGTTGCAGAAGAATTCCGTGAGAAAACCTGGGACGAGTTTAAAGAAATTTCAAATAAAATCCACGAAAGAAAATCTGAGCTTTCTGCAGCTATTGAAACGGAGCAGAACGCCAATCTTGAAAAGAAAAATGAGCTTATTGCTGAGATTAAAAAATTATCTGATCCAAAAGACACTCCCAACCACAATTACTGGCAAAACTCGATCAAAAGAGTGGAAGAACTCCGTTCTGAATTTCTGAAAACAGGAAGTGTACCCAGAAAATTATCCAACAATAACTGGAATGATTTTAAAACCACCCTTAGAAATTTCAACACGACAAAGAACAATTACTATAAATCATTAAAAGGTTCCCAACAGGAAAATTTAGATGAAAAATTAAAACTGATTCAAACAGCAAAAGACAATATGCTTTCTGAAGACTGGGATATTGCCGTTGCACTTTTCAAAAAACTTCAGGAAGACTGGAAAAAAATAGGTCACGTTCCGAAAAGCATGACCAATAAGATCTGGGACGAATTCCGTGAAGCCTGCAATACATTTTTTAATAATTACAGAGAAAAAAGCAACGCTTCTACCGACAACTGGAAAGAAAACTATAAGCTTAAAAAAGAAATTCTTGAAGAGCTGAAAACAATTTCTGACGAAGAAGGAAGCATTGAAAAAATTGAAAACATCAAAACTTCGTGGAATAACATCGGAAAAGTACCGAGAGATAAAATCGGAATCAATTCTGAATTTAATAAGGCTTTAAGAGAAAAATTGAAGCTTAACAAAATCAACGAACTTGAACTGAAAGAAGAAGGCTTATCTGAAAATCAACTGACCGACAAAGCCAGAAAGATCAAAAATCAGATTGCTGATCTGGAAGCAGAAATCGTAAAACTTGAAAACAATTTATCGTTCTTTAAAAATCCATCAAGAGAAAATCTGATGTTAAGAGATACGTACAATACGATTGATGATAAAAAAGCTCATCTGGAAACATTGAAGCAAAACCTCCATAGTATTATTGCTGGAGAATAAAATATTAATACAACTGATAACGGCGAAGCAAAGAAATTTGTCTTCGCTTTTTTAATATCATGCAGGACGAAATTTACATTAAAAGATGCATTGAGCTGGCTAAAAAAGCTTTAGGAAACACTTATCCTAATCCTTTGGTCGGAAGTGTGATCGTACATGACGGAAAAATCATCGGAGAAGGTTATCATCACAAAGCGGGTGAAAATCATGCAGAAATCAATGCTATCAATTCTGTTGAAGATAAAAGTCTGATTCCTGAATCCACCATTTATGTTTCTTTGGAACCTTGTGCTCATTTTGGGAAAACTCCGCCGTGTGCTTTAAAAATCGTAGAATTAGGATTTAAAAAAGTCGTCATCGGCGCAATGGATTCTCATGATAAAGTCAACGGAAAAGGCAAGAAAATCATCCAAGATGCAGGAATTGAAGTGGTATCCGAAATTCTAGAAAAAGAATGTGTTGATTTGAATAAAAGATTCTTTACTTATCACGAGAAAAAACGCCCTTTTATTGTCCTGAAATGGGCACAATCCAGCGATGGATTTATGGATAAGGATTTTAAACCTACACAGATTAGTAATTCTTTAACGAAACAATTTGTACACGAACTTAGAAACAACGAACACGCTATTTTGATCGGAACAATGACCGCTCTGCGTGACAATCCAAGTTTGACAACGAGAGAAATTACCGGAAGAAATCCTGTAAGAATTTTGATTGATATCGATTTGAAAGTTCCGGCTGATTACAATATTTACAATAATGAAGCTGAAACTCTTGTTTTTAATTCTGTAAAAAATTCTGACGAAGGAAATATTAAATTTATTAAAACTGAAAGAGAAAATTTCATTGAAAAACTGATTAAAAAATTATATGAATTACAGATCCAATCTGTAATTGTTGAAGGCGGAAGTGTGGTTTTACAACAGTTCATCGATGCTGATTTGTGGGATGAAACGATCATCATTAAAAATGAAAACCTAACCATTGGAAACGGAACGAAAGCTCCAAAATTCCAACATGAACCTTTTGAAATTAGACCATTCAGAGATAATCTGATCGAGTTTCATCAAAATATCAATTCTTAGCTGAACGATGCTGCACGAATACAAAACCATTGAAAAACCTGTTGAAAACACACTTCTTAAGGAAAAAGGAAGTAAGTTTATCGGGTTTGCCTTTCCCGTCAATAATGAAGATGAGCTTAAAAATGCTTTAGAAAAAATAAGAGCAGAACATCCAAAAGCGACCCATCATTGTTATGCATTCAGAATGGGTTTAAATGGAGAAAATTACAGAGCAAATGACGACGGCGAACCTTCGGGAAGTGCAGGATTGCCGATTTACAATCAACTCTTAGCTAACGAAATCACCAATGTTGTGGTGATCAGTGTACGTTATTACGGCGGAACAAAATTAGGTGTTTCAGGTCTGGTAAAAGCATATAAAGAATCTGCTAAAATCACTTTAGATGATGCTGAAATTATCACCAAAGAATTAGAAACAGAAATTGAAATTCAGTTTCAGTTTAATCAGCAGAATGTCATTTTCACACTGCTCTCAAAATTTGACGCTAAAGTTTTAAATTTTGATGCTGATGAAAACTGTATTTTATCCGCCTCGTTAAAAACAGTACAAAAAGAAAACATCTCAGAAAAACTTTCTGAGATGCAACATATTTCTTTTGAATTTAAAAACTAAATTTATCTTCTGCTACTCATTAAGATTGAAACCCAATATAAAAGCTGAGCCAGAGATCCGATTGCTGCTACAAGATAGGTTCTTGCTGCCCAAGTCAAACTGTCTTTTACTCCTACAAATTCTTCTGAAGTCACTGTTCCTGAATCTTTCAGCCATTTCATCGCTCTGTTGCTTGCATCGTATTCTACAGGCAAAGTGATAAAAGCAAAAAGTGTTGTTGCCGCAAACATGATTACACCGATCATCAATACCAAAGTGTTTCCATTCGGATTATCAATTGATCTTGTTGCTGCCATAATTCCGATACCTGCAATGATGACAAACTGCATCAGATTTGAACTGATGTTGACAATCGGAACTAGTTTTGATCTTAACTGCAACATTGAATATCCTACTGCATGCTGTACTGCATGACCGCACTCATGAGCTGCAACAGCCGCTGCAGCTGCATTTCTCTGCATATAAACGCCTTCTGAAAGGTTCACTGTTTTGTCTGCTGGATTATAATGATCTGTCAATTGTCCCGGAACTGAAATAACCTGTACATCATTGATTCCGTTGTCTCTCAACATTTTTTCTGCCACTTCTTTTCCTGAAAGTCCGTTTCTAAGATGTACGTTGGAGTAATACTCGAATTTAGATTTCAATCTTGAGGAAACCAGCCAGCTGATCAGCATCGAGATTCCTATAATAAGATAATAACCTGTCATTTTTTCTGAAATTTTATATATAATAATTCTATTAAGGGATGTAATAATTGTGCCAAAGTATTAACAATTATTAATTATATTTGTGGTTGAAATTACCCCAAAATACTATGTCAGAAGTTTCAATTCTTGAAGTAAAAACACCTTACGAATTAAAACAATTTGTAAAATTCCCGATGGATTTGTACAAGAACAATCCCTATTATGTTCCGTCTTTTATTAAAGATGAATTGAATGTGTGGAATTCTCAGGAAAACCCAGCGTTGCAGTATTCCGAGGCAAAGCAGTTTCTGGCATTTAAAAACAGTAAAATAGTTGGTAGAATCGCAGTAGTCATTAACCATAAAGAAGAAAAAGAACTCGGCATCAGAAAAGTTCGTTTTGGATGGATTGATTTTATTGACGATAAAGAAGTGTCTAAAGCATTAATCGACACTGTGATCAATTATGCTAAAAGTCATCAGATCGACAATATTGAAGGACCGATGGGTTTTACCAATCTTGACAAGGCGGGAATGCTGACCTTCGGATTTGAAAAAATCGCGACAATGATTGGTATTTACAACCATGAGTATTACCCGAAACATATTGAAAGTCTTGGACTTATAAAAGAAAAAGAATGGGTAGAGTTTGAAATGAATTTCCCTAAAATTCTTCCTCCAAAAGTGGAAAAATTCAGCAAACTGATTGCTGAAAAGTATAATTTAAGAGTTTTAGATTTTAAAAATAAAGAAGAGATTTTACCTTACGTAAAACCGATGTTTAAATTGCTCGACGAGACGTATAAACATCTTTCCACCTACACTCCTATTTCCGAAGAACAGATTAAAACCTATAAAGAAAAATTCTTCCCGATGATTGCTAAAAACTATGTGATCTGCGTAGTTGACGAGTATGATGAATTGGTTTCTTTTGCCGTGACGATGCCTTCCTATTCAAAAGCTTTGCAAAAAGCCAAAGGAAAACTTCTTCCTTTTGGATGGTGGCATTTCATGCAGGCACAGAAGAAAAATGACAGAGCCAATTTCTATTTGATTGGAATTCATCCGGAGTATCAGAGACGCGGTGTAACGGCTATTATTTTTAAAGAAATCTTTGTCCGTTTCAACAATATGGGAATCGACTTCGCAGAAACCAATCCCGAACTGGAAGAGAATAAAAGTGTACAGGTTCTCTGGCAGGACTACAACCCTGTGAATCATAAAAGAAGAAGAACTTATTCTTTAAAATTCTGATATGAAAATACACCTTATGATTTTCGCAGTATTAATTGCCGGATTTATCTCTTACAATCTCTTTTTACAGTCTGAAGACGGCCGTCATAATACCATCATCAATATCCTTTATGCAAGTGTACTTTTTGGATATATTGCTTTCATGGCGTTTGCTCTACTTAAAAAAATGAAGAAATAAACACTATTTTTATTGATTCTAAATTATCGGTTTTTCCTATTTTCATCAGACTTTTAAGTTGATTAATTTCATGCTTTATTGTTTATTGTCTAAATTTGCAACTTGAGATAATAATGTAAAAATGAATTTACCTGAAAGTTATATTCCAATACTTATACAAGCCGGTGTAGCCATTGGTTTTGTTGCCATTTCTTTGCTTGGCGCCCATTTTTTGGGTCCACAGCAGAAAAAAGGGAATTCTGTAAAGAACTCAAGCTGGGAATGTGGTATTCCTGTTGAAGGAAATGCAAGAACTCCATTCTCTATTAAATATTTCCTGACGGCAGTACTTTTTGTACTGTTTGATATCGAAATCGTATTCTTTTATCCATATGCAGTTAACTTCAGAGAATTCGGATTAGAGGGATTCTTTGCAGTATTAATGTTCGTTGCCATTTTCTTCCTTGCATTCTTCTATGTATGGAAACGTGGAGCACTGGACTGGGATAAATAGTCATCATCATTTTAAATAAGAGATTTAGATAAACACAATCAAATTAAAGTTAACATTAACGGCAATTTGGAATCTAAATTAGAATATTAAAAATCAACAAAATGTCAGATCAAAAACCAATTATAAGAACAGATGCACCAGCTCCCGAAGGATTTGAAGGAGAAGGTTTTTTCGCAACAAAACTGAGCAGTGTGATCGGTATGGCAAGAAAGTTTTCACTTTGGCCATTGCCTTTTGCAACTTCTTGTTGTGGTATCGAATTTATGGCGACGCTTAACCCAACATATGACGCATCACGTTTTGGTATGGAAAGAAACTCTTTCTCACCAAGACAGGCAGATATGCTGATGGTTTGCGGAACTATATCTAAAAAATTAGGCCCTGTTTTAAAAGAAGTATACACGCAAATGGCTGAACCGAAATGGGTTGTTGCTGTTGGTGCATGCGCTTCCAGCGGTGGTATTTTCGACAGCTACTCTGTTTTACAGGGAATTGACAAAATTATTCCTGTGGACGTTTATGTTCCTGGATGCCCGCCAAGACCGGAGCAGATTATTGAAGGAGTTATGCAGGTTCAGGCTTTGGCAGAAAGCGAAAGCATCAGAAGAAGAGATACTCCTGAATATCAGCATTTATTAGACTCTTATAATATTAGCAACTAAGAGAATGACGAACGAATTTGTATTAGAAGCCATTACAAGAGAGTTTCCTGAAACGGTAATTACCAGCTCAGAGCCTTACGGAATGCTGACAATTGAAGTTAAAAAAGAAGACCTTAAGAAAGTAGTTCATTATCTGAAAGACTCATCGATGGAAATCAATTTCCTTACCGACGTTTGTGGAATCCATTACCCGGAATTCCCAGATAAGGAGATCGGTGTGGTTTATCATTTACAGAATATGATGACGAACTTCAGATTACGTCTGAAGATTTTCATGACAAGAGAAAATATCGAGGTAGACTCTCTCACTGAACTGTATGCAGGAGCCAACTGGATGGAAAGAGAAACTTTTGATTTCTACGGAATTAAATTTAAAGGTCATCCGGATCTCAGACCTATTTTAAATATGGAAGATCTTGGATACCACCCTATGTTGAAAGAATATCGACTTGAAGACGGTACCAGAACCGATAAGGACGATGCAATGTTCGGAAGATAATATAGCCAATGGCGGATGGCAGCTAGCCAATAGCCAGAAGCAAATAGCTAAAAGCAAATATTATGAAAGATAACTCATTATCTAATATACTTAACCAACACGAAAGTAAAGAACAGATTGACGGGCAGTTATACACCCTGAATCTTGGTCCTACTCACCCTGCAACACACGGAATTTTCCAGAACGTGTTGACGATGGATGGAGAAAGAATTCTTCATGCTGAGCAGACCGTTGGTTATATCCACAGAGCTTTTGAGAAAATTTCTGAAAGAAGAAACTATTCTCAGATTACTACTCTTACAGACCGTATGAACTACTGTTCAGCTCCTATCAATAATTTAGGATGGCACATGACGGTTGAAAAACTTATCGGTATCAAAGTTCCAAAGCGTGTAGATTATATGCGTGTTATTTTAATGGAATTGGCAAGAATCGGTGATCACCTGATCTGTAACGGGGTAACCGGAATGGATGCAGGTGCCATTACAGGATTGACGTATATGTTCATCGAAAGAGAGCGTATTTACGATATGTATGAGCAGATTTGTGGAGCAAGGATGACGACCAACATGGGAAGAATCGGAGGTTTTGAAAGAGATTTCACTCCAAAATTCCATGAGTTGCTGAAAGATTTCTTAAAAACTTTCCCTGCTAGATTTGCAGAATTCGGTCAATTGTTGGAGAGAAATAGAATCTTTATGGATAGAACCATTGGTGCAGGAGCAATTTCTGCTGAAAGAGCTTTAAGCTATGGGTTTACTGGTCCGAACTTACGTGCAGCAGGTGTAGATTATGATGTAAGAGTTGCAGAACCTTATTCTTCTTACGAAGATTTCGACTTCATTATCCCTGTAGGAACTGCAGGTGATACTTATGACCGTTTTATGGTTCGTCAGCAGGAAATCTGGGAATCATTAAAAATAATCAATCAAGCTTACGATAATCTTCCAGAAGGACCATTCCACGCAGATGTTCCTGACTTCTATCTTCCTGAAAAGGCAGATGTTTACCAGAAAATGGAAGCGTTAATCTACCATTTCAAAATTGTAATGGGAGAAACTGATGTTCCGAAAGGAGAAGTTTACCACGCAGTAGAAGGAGGAAACGGAGAATTAGGATTCTATTTGGTAAGTGACGGTGGTAGAACGCCGTACAGACTGCACTTCAGAAGACCATGTTTCATTTATTACCAGGCTTATCCTGAAATGATTACAGGTTCTGTGATTTCAGACGCCATCGTTACGATGTGTAGTATGAATATTATTGCGGGAGAATTAGACGCATAGGAAAATTATAAATTTTAGATTATGAATTTTAAATTAATCTAAAATTATTAAACATAAAATTATAAAATTGATAAGATTTTTAGAACAAGATTTTCATCTAAAATCTAAAATCTAAAATCTAAAATCTTTAAGTATGAGCGAAACAATAGCTTTTAAACCGGAAAGTTTACAGCAGGTCCATAAAATCATGGCAAGATACCCTGAAGGAAGACAAAAATCTGCTCTTCTTCCTGTGCTTCACATTGCACAGAAAGAATTCGGAGGTTGGTTAGACGTTCCTGTGATGGATTATGTTGCTGAATTATTAAGTATTAAGCCAATTGAAGTATACGAAGTAGCTACTTTCTATACCATGTTCAATATGAAACCAGTTGGTAAATATGTTTTGGAAGTTTGCAGAACCGGACCTTGTATGGTTTGCGGAAGCGAAAAAATATTAGACCACATCAGAACGAAACTGAACATAAAAGACGGTGAAACTACTGCCGACGGAATGTTTACCTTAAAGCCAGCTGAATGTCTTGGTGCATGTGGATACGCTCCAATGTTACAGTTAGGAAAGTTCTATCACGAAAACTTAACGATAGAAAAAGTAGACGAAATCCTTGATCTTTGCAGAGAAGGACAGGTTGACCTGGACTAAAAAAAATTTAAACTAATTAAAAAAAGCATAAACTGTCACACTGAGCTCGTTTAAGTGTAAAGGCCAAAAGCCAGCAGCTAAATGCTAAAAGCATAATTAAAAATGAGTAAAAAACTTTTACTTAAAGACGCACACATAGAAGGCATCCGCTACTTTGAAACTTACCGCAAACAAGGAGGTTACACGGCAGCAGAAAAGGCCCTGAAAATGACACCCGAAGAAATTCTTGAAGAAGTAAAAGTTTCAGGTCTTCGTGGTCGTGGTGGTGCAGGTTTCCCAACAGGAATGAAGTGGAGCTTTCTGGCAAAACCTGAAGGCGTTCCGAGACACTTGGTAGTGAATGCTGATGAATCTGAACCGGGAACTTTCAAAGACAGATATTTAATGGAATTTCTTCCTCATCTTTTGATTGAGGGAATGTTGATTTCATCTTATACTTTAGGTTCAAATGTTTCTTATATCTACATCCGTGGTGAGTATTCATGGATTCCGGATATTTTGGAAGAAGCGATTGAAGAAGCTAAAGCTGCAGGATTTTTAGGTAAAAACATCTTAGGAACTGGTTTCGATTGCGAAATTTATGTTCAGAGAGGTGGTGGAGCTTATATCTGCGGTGAAGAAACTGCTTTGCTTGAATCTCTTGAAGGTAAAAGAGGAAACCCAAGATTGAAACCACCTTTCCCTGCTGTAAAAGGACTTTGGGAAAGACCAACGGTTGTTAACAATGTTGAATCGATCGCAGCTATTGTTCCGATTATCGATATTACCGGTGCAGAATATGCTAAAATCGGTGTTGGAAGATCTACAGGTACAAAATTAATTTCTGCCTGCGGAAATATCAATAAACCGGGAGTTTATGAAATCGACATGACCATTACGGTTGAAGAATTTATTTACTCTGATGAATATTGTGGCGGAATTCCAAACGGTAAAAAGTTGAAAGCATGTATTCCTGGAGGAAGTTCAGTTCCGATTGTTCCGGCAAACTTATTACTGAAAACCGTAAATGGTGAACCAAGATATATGAACTATGAATCTCTTGCTGACGGTGGTTTCGCTACCGGAACAATGATGGGTTCAGGAGGTTTCATCGTTTTGGATGAAGACCAGTGTGTTGTAGAACATACCATGACTTTGGCGAGATTTTATCACCACGAAAGTTGCGGACAGTGTACTCCTTGCCGTGAAGGAACGGGATGGATGCACAAAATTTTAAAGAAGATAGAAAAAGGAGAAGGAAAAATGGAAGACATCGATTTGCTTTGGGATATCCAGAGAAAAATCGAAGGAAATACCATTTGCCCATTGGGTGATGCGGCAGCATGGCCTGTAGCAGCAGCGATCCGTCATTTCAGAGATGAATTTGAATGGCACGTGAAAAATCCTGAATTAAGTCAAACTCAAAACTACGGATTGGCCAATTATGCAGACCCTATCCCAGTTGCAGCAAGTAATTAATAGAGTCTCAAAGAATTGAAAAATATAATCGTTCTTTTATTATTAATCGGATTCAGTTCAGTTAATGTAAAAGGACAACAACAGGAGGAAAACAGCAGAGTTTTCAAAAAAGGAAGCTTCTTGGTGTTTTGGGGATGGAACAATGCAAAATATTCAAAATCAGATATTCACTTTAAGGGTGATGGTTATGATTTTCAGTTGGATAATGTAGTTGCAAATGACAGACAGACCAAATTTGACTGGGGAACCTATTTTAATCCGGGAAGCATAACAATTCCTCAGGTTAATTACAGGATTACTTATTTTCCGAAAGATAATTTAGGAATAACTTTAGGAATGGATCACATGAAGTATGTGATGGATCAAAACCAAACTGTAAATTTAAAAGGATATATCAATGATCCTAAATATGCAGGAATGGTGAACAATGGGACAGTAGACCTGAACAGTGGAGAATTTTTGACATTTGAACACACAGACGGTCTTAACTATATCAACATTGGAGCACAGAAATATCATAACGTTTTAAATAAAAAACATATTGCTATTTTTGCGAGCTACGGAGGTGGATTAGGTGCTTTACTACCAAAATCTAACGTTCAGCTGATGGGAAATGAGAGAAGTGACAGATTCCATTTAGCAGGATTTGGAGTGGATGCCAGAGCTGCGGTGAGTGTGGTAATCATTAAGCATATTGTTCTTCAGGCAGAAGGAAAGCTTGGATACATCAATATGCCGGATATTAAAACAACACTGAACAATAAGCCGGATAAAGCCAATCAGGATTTTGTATATGCACAGTTTAATGTAGGAATTGGATATACTTTTAATACGACAAAAAGATCAAAGTAATTTGATTTTAATTAATAAATAGAACTATTGCTTAGCGCATTATAAAGCGAAAGAATATGAGCGAAGAGGTTAAGAAATTTAAAATAACGATAGACGGACAGACTGCTGAAGTTTTGCCTGGAACTTCTATTTTGGAGGCAGCAAGACAAATCGGCGGAAAATCTGTACCACCTGCAATGTGCTATTACAGTAAATTGGAAGCCAGTGGAGGAAGATGTAGAACATGTTTGGTAGAGGTTTCTAAAGGTTCGGAAGCAGATCCGAGACCGATGCCGAAATTGGTAGCAAGCTGCAGAACGAATGTGATGGACGGAATGGAAGTGAAAAACCTTTCTTCTGACAAAGCACAGGAAGGCCGTAAAGCGGTTACCGAATTCTTATTAGTGAATCACCCGTTAGACTGCCCGGTTTGTGATCAGGCTGGAGAATGTCATCTTCAGGATCTGGGTTACGAACACGGAAATCTTGAAACCAGAACTGAATTTAAGAGAAATACCTATGATGCAGACGACTTAGGTCCACACATCAAGTTGAATATGAACCGTTGTATCTTGTGTGCAAGATGCGTTTTGGCGGCTAATCAATTGACGGGTGAGCGTGAGCACGGAATTTTGTTCAGAGGAGATCATGCTGAAATTTCTACGTATTTAAATAAAGCTTTGGATAATGATTTCATCGGAAACGTAATCGACGTTTGTCCGGTTGGAGCATTAACTGACAGAACAGCACGTTTTGCAAGCAGAGTTTGGTTTACAAAACCAATGAATGCATCTTGTAAATGTGATAAATGTTCAGGGAAAACTACTGTATATTTGAAAGGTGATGAAGTAGTAAGAGTTACTGCTAGAAAAGACCAGTGGGGAGAAGTAGAAGAATTTATCTGCGACACTTGCCGTTTCGAAAGAAAATCATTGTCAGACTGGAACATTGAAGGTCCTAGACATATCGACAGACATTCAGTTATTTCATTAAACCATTACGAGAAGCCTAAAGACGAATTGAGAGTTTTAGATAATCCGATGGCTAAAGAAATCAGCGAAAAAGACGAAAAATAATTTTTAAAGACGTAAGATTTCAGATATCAGACCTCAGATTTAAAATCTGATATCTAGCATCTGGTATCTATTATCTAAATAAATAAAAAATGGATTTACTTACATTTAAATTGATACTTGTACTGGCACTTTTCCTGTTATCATTGACGATAGCGGCCTACTCTACCTGGGCAGAAAGAAAAGTGGCAGCAATCATGCAAGACAGAATTGGACCTAACAGATCTGGACCATTCGGTTTATTGCAACCTCTTGCAGATGGTGGAAAATTTTTCTTTAAGGAAGATTTTACTCCTCAAAATGCAGAAAGATTCCTTTTTGTATTGGGACCTGCATTGGTGATGTTTATTTCACTGATTACCGGAGCGGTAATTCCTTGGGGTAAAACATTGAATATTGGTGGTGAATCATTCGATTTACAGGTTGCTAACATTGATGTAGGTGTACTGTTCATTATCGGTATGGCTTCTATCGGAGTTTACGGAATTATGATCGGAGGATGGGCTTCCAACAACAAATATTCATTATTGGGTGCCATCCGTGCTTCTTCGCAGATGATTTCTTACGAATTGGCGATGGGTCTTGCATTGCTTTCCATCATTATGATGACAGGAAGTTTAGATTTAAAAGTAATTACAGAAACTCAGACTTCAGGGAAAATCTGGGGTCTTTTTGAGATAGACGGATTAAACTGGAATATACTTTACCAGCCTTTAGCATTTTTAATTTTCTTCGTATCGGCGTTGGCTGAAACCAACCGTCACCCTTTCGATTTACCTGAGTGTGAATCTGAATTGGTAACAGGATATTCTACAGAATATTCTTCAATGAAGTTAGGATTGTATATGTTTGGTGAATATGTGAACATGTTTATTTCAAATGCATTTATCGTAGTTCTTTTCTTCGGAGGTTACAACTATCCGGGAATTGAGTGGGTAACTCAGAACTGGGGAGAAAATGCAGCCGGAATCTTAAGCATCGTAGCATTCTTAACAAAAACGGTTGTCGGAATTTTGATCTTTATGTGGATCAGATGGACGCTTCCAAGATTCAGATATGACCAATTGATGCACTTAGGATGGAAAACTTTAATTCCATTGGCATTGGTTAACTTAATGATTACAGGAGCGGTTATTTTAGCTTTCGGTAATTAATAAAGAATTTGAAAATTTGATAATGAGATAATTTGAAGATTAACATTATCATTTTAAAATTAAATAGTAAATAATTAAGATAACAGACAAGATTAGTCTAAAATCTAACGTCTAACATCTAATATCTATAATTAAATGAAACTTACAAACAGATCAAAAGTTGTTTCGAATAAAGAAATGACCCTTGCTGAAAAAATCTACCTTCCGGCGATTTTCAAAGGTATGGGGATTACTTTTAAGCATGCTGTGAGAACCGTTGTAAAACGAGCTCCGAATGTTTATTCTTATCCGGAAGTACAAAAACCGAGAGCAGATATCTGGAGAGGTCAGCACGTTCTGAAAAGAGATGAAGAAGGCAGAGAAAGATGTACAGCTTGTGGTTTGTGCGCGGTGGCATGTCCTGCTGAAGCGATTACAATGACCGCTTCTGAAAGAACAAGAGAAGAAAAAGATCTTTACAGAGAAGAAAAATATGCATCAGTATATGAAATCAATATGTTGAGATGTATTTTCTGCGGTATGTGTGAAGAGGCTTGTCCGAAATCTGCAATTTATCTGACAGACCGTTTGGTAGATGTAGAAACCAACAGAGGTTCTTTCATTTATGGAAAAGATAAATTAGTTGAAAAAATTAATGAAAGGATTGACATCACTGAAAGACAGTCCGAGAAACAAAAAAATGCAGTAAAATAATGGATCAGTTTTTATTTTTCTTGGTGGCGTTTTTAGCAGTGTCAAGTGCGGTTTACTTCGTATTTGCGAGAAATCCTCTCTACGCTATTCTGTCATTAATTGTTACAATGTTTTCAATCGCCGGAATGTACATTCTTCTGAATGCTCAGTTCCTGGCCATCATACAGATCATCGTTTACGCAGGTGCGATCATGGTTTTATTCCTTTATATCTTAATGATGCTTAACCTTAATAAAGAAGACGAAAGTAAGAAGAACAATACTTTAAAGTTTGTCGGAGTTTTTACTGCAGGTCTTTTATTAATTGGGGTTTTAGGTGTTTTCAGAGGAGTTCAGGAACAACACGTAGTGGTAGAAAACGTAGACAAAGGCGTTGGTCTTACAAAGAATCTGGGAAGACTTTTATTCAACGAATATGTTTTGCCGTTTGAGCTTGCTTCCATCCTGATTTTAGCAGGGATTGTAGGTGCGGTATTAATCGGTAAAAAAGATTTATAAATTATGGGAGAAGTAAATACTTTTATGCAAAGCGTCCCTTTGGAATATTTCATTATCCTTTCGTCAGTACTGTTCTGTCTTGGGGTTTTGGGAGTATTGCTGAGAAAAAACGCGATTGTAATTTTGGGTTGTGTGGAGCTTATGCTTAATTCTGTAAACCTTTTGCTGGCTGCATTTTCAGCGTACAACGGGAACAGTGACGGACAACTTTTAGTTTTCTTCATTATGGTGGTTGCCGCTGCAGAAGTTGCTGTAGGTTTGGCAATTATTGCGATGCTATATAGAAATACCCGTTCTGTGGATGTAAGTATATTTAATAAATTAAGAGGATAAAGAATGGAGAATTTAGTCTATGCAATAATACTTTTACCACTTTTAGGTTTTCTTATTAACGGTTTATTCGGAAAAAATCTTCCAAAAATAGTTGTTGGAAGCCTGGCTACCATTGCTGTTTTCGGATCTTTCTGTATTGCGGTAAGCTTATTTCTGAATTTCGATTCTGAAAGCCAGCCCGTAATCGTAAAAGCTTTTGAATGGTTCAGAGTCAACGGAATTCAAATTAACTTCGGTTTCCAGATCGATCAGCTGTCATTAATGATGGTGATGATCATTACAGGAATCGGATCTCTGATTCACCTCTACTCTATCGGATATATGAGTCATGATAAAGGTTTCTATAAGTTTTTTACTTATTTAAATCTGTTTATCTTCTCTATGTTACTTTTGGTAATGGGAAGCAACTACCTAATCTTATTCATCGGATGGGAAGGTGTAGGTTTGTGTTCTTACTTATTGATTGGTTTCTGGTACACGAACGAAGAATATGGGAAAGCGGCAAGAAAAGCTTTCATCATGAACAGAATTGGTGACCTTGCTTTGTTGATCGGAATCTTCATGATTGCTTCTCAGACAAATGCAGTTGATTACTTAACAGTTGCTCAAAACGCAGGAAAATTTGAACTAGACGGAACAATTATCATCTTTATCACGGCGAGTTTATTTATCGGTGCTACCGGAAAATCTGCTCAGGTTCCTTTATATACTTGGTTACCAGACGCAATGGCTGGTCCGACTCCGGTTTCTGCATTGATTCACGCAGCGACGATGGTAACGGCAGGTATTTATTTAGTGGTAAGATCAAACTTCCTATTTACTTTAGCTCCAACCGTACAGGACGGCATTTTATTAATCGGATTTTTAACTGCGGCTTTGGCCGGTTTTTATGCACTTCGTCAGAACGACATCAAAAAAGTATTGGCATACTCTACAGTTTCACAATTGGGTTTCATGTTCATCGCTTTAGGTTTGGGAGCTTACACAACTGCGATGTTCCACGTAATGACACACGCTTTCTTTAAAGCTTTGTTATTCTTGGGTGCAGGTTCTGTCATTCACGCAATGAGCAACGAACAGGATATGCGCTTCATGGGAGGTTTGAAAAAATATATTCCAATCACTCACGCAACTTTCCTGATCGGAACTTTAGCAATCTCAGGATTCCCTTTATTATCAGGGATGATTTCAAAAGACGAAATTTTAGTTGCAGCTTATGCTAAAAACCCTGTTTACTGGGTGATGCTATTCATCTTGGCGGCTGTTACTGCAACCTATATGTTCAGACTGTACTACTTAACTTTCCACGGAGATTTCAGAGGTACGGATGATCAAAAACATCATTTACACGAAAGTCCATTAAACATGACTTTGCCGTTAATCGTTCTGGCTGTCTTTTCAGTGCTTGGAGGTTTCATTAACCTTCCTCACTTCATTGGTCACGGTCATTATGCTAAATTAATGGAATGGCTGAAACCTGTATTGACAGAAGAAAGCTTTAAGCAAATGGAAACTACACTTACAGGAGTGGCAGAGAGCACCGAATTTATTCTTTTGGGAGCGACTGTTGCTATGTTCTTTGCAGTTTGGTTTATCGTGAAAAATACTTATGTAAATAAGAAGAAAAGAGCTATTGCTGAAGACGATTATACAGGATGGGAAAAACTTTCTGCTAAAAAACTGTACGTTGACGAACTTTACAATGCATTGATTGTAAAAACCGTTGAAGGACTGGGACGTGGCGGAAAAATGTTTGACAAAGGCGTTCTGGATCGTTTTGTAGACTACATCGGAGAAGGCGCTGAAGACAGCGGAAGATCGATGAAGCGTATACAGAACGGAAATGTAGAAAACTACATTCTGATCATGTCTTTAACTGTGGGAATTATACTGATTGTTAACTTTATATTACAATAATGTCTTATTTACTATTAACATTATTACTTTTACCTCTAGTAGGTTCGGGATTGGTCTTTGCATGGAGGAATACTTCCAGCAAATACCTGGCATTAGGAATTGCTTTGATTCAAATGCTGCTTACATTTTACGTTGTTTCGGATTTTGATTTTAATCCAACCGTAGACAGCGTATTGCAGTACGAGATCAATTATCCTTGGTCACAATTTATAAAAAGTAACCTTCATTTCGGAATTGACGGGATGAGCTTGCTTCTTTTATTGCTGACCAATATTTTGATGCCGATCATTATTTTATCATCTTTTAATGAAAATGTAAGCTATAAAAATTCTTTCTACGGTCTGATTTTGCTAATGCAGTTCGGATTGGTAGGTGTTTTCACTGCTTTAGACGGATTGCTATTCTACATTTTCTGGGAAGTAACTTTGATTCCGATCTGGTTTATCGCCGCCCTTTGGGGTCAGGAAAATAAAAGACTGGAGTTCACTACAAAATTCTTCGTGTATACTTTCGTAGGATCTTTGTTTATGTTGGCTGGTTTAATCTACGTTTACACGCATTCAGCATCATTTGCTTTAACAGATCTGTATAACGCAGACCTTGGTGAAACTCAACAGATTGTTGTTTTCTGGTTTATCTTCTTTGCATTTGCAGTAAAACTTCCGGTTTTCCCATTCCACACTTGGCAACCGGACACATATACATACTCTCCTACTCAGGGATCGATGTTGTTATCAGGGATTATGCTAAAAATGGCAATCTATGGTGTACTTCGTTATCTGATTCCGATCACACCGACAGCAATCTTCGGAATTTCAGGACAGATTGTAATCATTTTAGCGATTGTAGGAATTGTTCACGGAGCGTTAATCGCAATTATCCAGACTGATATGAAGAGAATCATTGCGTATTCTTCTTTCTCTCACGTTGGATTGATGGTGGCAGGTATTTTCTCTTCTGCAGTACTTACTTTAAGAGGAACATTTACCATTGAAGGAGCTGAAGGAGCCTTAGTACAGACATTTGCTCACGGTATCAACGTGGCAGGTTTATTTTTCTGTGCCGATATTTTATATAAAAGATTTAAATCAAGAGACATCAGACAGATGGGAGGTTTGGCGAAAGTCGCTCCTAAGTTTGCCGTTTTGTTTTTAATTATCATATTAGGTTCAATGGGCGTTCCGTTGACGAATGGTTTCATCGGAGAATTTATTTTGATTAAATCTATCTTCGACTTTAATGTACTGGCTTCAGTAATTGCAGGTCTTACTGTTATTCTTTGTGCAGTATATTTATTGAGATTCTACGGAAAAGCAATGTTTGGACAGGGCGATGAAGCAGTTTTAAGTACAGCTAAAGATTTATCAGCGGTAGAATTCTCGGTATTGGCAAGTATTGCAGTATTTGTAATTGTATTGGGAGTTTTCCCTCAGCCGGTCATTGATATGGTAAGTAGTTCACTGAAGTTTATTTATACTTCAATGATTAATTAACATTAAAAGATTTAAATAGTAAAAGATTAAAGAATTAAGAGGTAAAAAGTAAATAGAGTAAAAGAAAAAGTTCAACTTCAAACACTGACCTGAAAACTTTAAACTAAAAACTTTAAACCTTCTCATCTCAAATATAAATTATGAGTGTTTTAATTATTGTTTTCCTAACTGCAGTTGCTGCGTTATTTTCGGGAGTTTTTGAGCAAGGAAAATTCGCAAGATACATTGGGATTTTTGGATTAATCGTTGCCTTGTATGTGAGTTTCTTACCTGAGGCTTCATTCTTTGCGCAGTACAGACACATGTATGACTACACCGCAAACACTGCGTTGTTTACAAAAATATCTTTGGTAACAACTTTACTGCTGTTCTTTTTAGGAGGTTTTGCATTCAGCAATCACAGAAGCCACCAGTCAGAATTGTATGCCTTGATGCTTTTCGCTTTGAGTGGCGGAATCATCCTTTTCGGTTTCCAAAACCTAGTGACTTTATTCTTAGGAATTGAGATTCTTTCTATTCCGTTATACGTAATGGCGGGAGCAAACAAAACAGATTTAAGATCAAACGAAGCTTCTATTAAGTATTTCCTGATGGGTGCATTTGCGACAGGTTTCCTGTTGTTTGGTATCGCATTTATCTACGGAAGTACAGGAACTTTCGATTTATACAGAATTCAGGAATTCACCATTACGAATCCTAAAAATATCATGTTAATTTTAGGAGTGATTCTAATGCTTTGTGCAATGTCATTCAAAGTAGCTTTGGCACCTTTCCACATGTGGAGTCCTGATGTTTATGCAGGTTCACCTTCACTGATTACGGCTTTCATGGCAAGTGTGGTGAAAATCTCAGGTTTCTTTGCTTTATTCAGATTAATGACCATAGGATTCTCCGGCGTAACTGCTGAATGGATTAACATTCTTGGAGTTTTCTTAATCATCACTTTGGTTCTTGCCAACGTTATGGGACTTGCGCAGACCAATGCAAAAAGAATGTTGGCCTACTCTTCAGTATCTCACGCAGGATATATCGGTTTGGTTTTCTTCGGAATGAATGCACTTTCTACGTATACATTAGCTTTCTATTTATTTGCATATTCACTTTCTACAGTAGGAGTTTTTATGTGTTTAATCTGGGTAGAAAAAATCAAAAGAGAAACCTCTTTCGGAGCTTTCAAAGGATTGGCGAAAACAGAACCTTTATTGGCTGTTGTAGCAACGATCTCTTTATTATCAATGGCGGGAATTCCCTTGACGGCAGGATTTATGGGTAAATTCTCATTATTTGCTCAGGCGTTGACAAAAGATGACAATACTTTCTTAGTAATTGTAGCAGTTTTAGGTTCGGCAATTTCTATTGCCTATTATTTAAGACTGATTATTGCCATGTTCTTCTTTAAAGAAACGACTTTTAAAACTTCAGAAAAAGTAACGGTTACTTACAACATTGTTGCGGTCGTGATTATTGCTTCATTAGTGGTACTGGGCGTTTTCCCTGATTTGTTTGCAAAGCAGTTCGGATTGTAAAAATTCAATTCTAAAATATACTTAACCTTTCAATTTATTTTGGAAGGTTTTTTTTGTACTTTTTTTAAACTAATTTTACTCGATAATAATTTATAAAAGATATATGAGAAAAATCGTATTAGCAGGAATAATAGTTTTTGGAGGATTTTTAACAGCAAATGCTCAATGTAAAACAGTTACCACAATTACAGAAAATTTTGACACCTGGAAAGACATTAATAAATGTTGGACTGCCCATCAGGGAAAAGCGATGCTTTATGCAAGTGACAAAAAAATCGTTTTCTATTCGATGACTAGTCCGGGAGAAAATATGTATTTGGTGACTCCAAAAATTAAAGCAGGAAAATATACTTTGAATCTTGATATTTCAGATAACGGCGGTGAAACCACATTGGAGCTGTTTTCAATAAACAACCCATCAGACACAAAATCATTCATTTCAATAGCTAAATCCGCAAAAATTGCAGGAGGCAAAAAAACATATGATATTTCTTTAAAAAAAGATTCAAATTTGGGTTTGAAAGTTTTATTAAATGGAATACATCAGGCAGTTTATGTAGATAATTTTTCTCTGAAACCAAAAAAATAAATCATTCCAGATTCTAAAAAAAATGTTACTCAAAACTTACAGATTTTGAGTAACATTTACATTCTATTCTGCTACAGAAAACATTGCAGAGATTTAACTTAAAATAAGTAGCTGAAACTTATTTATTATATATTTTGACAAATATTTCACTATAATTCTCCCACTACATTCGCCTTTTAAAAAACCTTTTTTCATACCTTTACCCTCACATTTTTTCACATTTTGGCAAATCTTTACAAGAAAGAAAGTCCGTTTCAGGTTTTTATATCGTTCAAAAAATATTTGGATGTGCTTGAGCATATCCGATACAACGACCGATTGGAGTATCGTGCCAATTATGCAGAATCTTTGATTGAAAAAACCAAGAATTTCCAGGAATTGCGGGATGGTTTTCAGGATCTTGCGGTGTTTGAAAAACATAAAGACCTAATAAGACTTTTATTAGCTGATCTCTTCCCGACCGGTTTGACGAAAAATGAAATTAAAGCCGCCGGAATTCCTTTAACGAATCTTACCTTCAATTATACCGAAAGATTTCAGAATATTCTGAATGATGCAGGAAAAGATTTTGAAATCGAATTCAGAGACATCAGCGATGACGAATATTATGTTTTCTGTTGCTGCCTCATTTTGCAGACTTATCTGAAAAGAGACATCAGAGTCACCATTCCTTTTTATTATGATATTCCCGACAAAAATGGGATTATTAAGCATTATAAAATTACAGTTAACTCAGATTTCAGCTATGTTTATCCGGCAGAAGGAACAAAAATCCCGGCTGATGATGTTATCGATATGCTGCTCGAAAACTTAGATGATATTCAGCTTTGGAAAAAACATTTCCCGTCAGAATCTTGGATTTTAAACGGATTTAGCATTATTTCACTCGTCGATTGTACTACAGAAGTTGCTTTATCGGATCTAAAATCTACGCTTATCAAAGTTGATCTTGAAAACCCTTCACCGGATGAAAATCTGAAAGAAATTTTCAAATCCTATTTTGATGTTGCCGAACTCAATTTTGGGCTGATGCTTTTTAACAATAAAAATAAAAGGCTTGAAAAACTTCCAATCTATGACAGCGTTTTTACCAATTATCTCTTAGATTTTTGGTTAAACACATTTGATGAAGAGGTTCGTAAAACTGCTTTTGAAAACATCACATACAACTCAAAGCCCGTCGTTATTTCTGATGTTGATAAAATAGATGAAGAAATCAAAAAACTGCCTTCATTTAATATTTTGAAAGATCATCAGATCAACAGCTTCATGGTTATTCCGATTATGAAAGATGGCGAACTGCTGGCTATCATGGAGTTTACATCACCTACCGCTAACAGCTTAAATGGTTTAAAACTGAAAAAACTCGAGTTCGTAGCAGACATGATTATTTTCTCTCTGAGCAGATTTTCTTATGAAAGAAATAATCAGATTGAAGCCATCATTCAGCGGGAATACACCACGATTCACGACAGCGTCATCTGGAAATTCAGAAATGAAGCTGAACGATATTTTAATGCTTTTTTATCTAAAAAAATATATACTTTAAAGGAGATTTCGTTTAAAAATCTTACCCCTTTATTCAGTTTTTCAGACATCCGCTCTTCATCAGACAAACGTTTTAATCTGATGCTTGAAGATCTGAATCAGCAAATAGAAGGACTTCACGAAGTAATTACTTTGCTCAACTCGTCAAATGCCGAAAAATATTTATTGGCACTCGATGTTTTTGAAAATGAACTGAATAACGAAATTAAAGCCGATACTGAACAGCGTTTTCAAAGGCTTTTACGGGAAGAAATTCACCCATATTTACAAGGTCAGCTTGAGATAAAAAGCGATGAAAATATTAAAGATAAAATCAAAAATTATTTCAGTCAGGTTTTTGTACAGAATGATCTTTTTTATGCCAACCGAAAAAATTTAGATGATTCCATTACGCTGCTGAACCGTAAGTTAGCAGATATTTTGGATCAAAAACAGGTTATTGCTCAGGAAATTTTCCCACATTATTTTGAGAGGTTTAAATCTGATGGCGTTGAACATAATCTTTACATTGGCCCCAACATCGCACCGGAACTAGCCTATTCTGCAAAAGTCGTTCACGAATTGAGATACTGGCAGCTGGAAACCATTTGTACGATGGAACATGAATTTCATTTATTCAAAGAAGACCTTCCTATTTCGCTGGATATTGCATCGTTGATTTTTGTTTATAATGAAAAAATAGACATTCGTTTCCGAATGGATGAGAAGCGTTTTGATGTTGACGGAGCATTTAATTCTAATTTTGAAATCATTAAGAAAAGATTAGAAAAAGCCCACGTTAAAGATTCAACAGAAAGAATTACCTGCCCCGGGAAAATAACGATTGTCTATTTCGGGATGGAAAATCAACGGGAATATCTGCAATACATCAACAGACTTCAAAAACTAAATGTTCTGAAAGCAGATGTTGAGTTTTTAAGGGTTGAAGATCTTCAGGGAATTACAGGATTGCTGGCGATCAGAGTTTCTTTTGTTTGATTTAAATTTTCGCTTATTTCTTTTCAATCTAATAAATTTCCGCTTTAAATATACCCAATTTAAATTCTCATTTAATTACAGACTAAGAAAAGCATACGCAAAAGCAAGTACCGAAGAGATAATTCCTGCCATAAAAATGGTGTAGGTAATAGAAAGTAATTTATATTTTCTATCTAAAACTTTCCCGAGAAAATATAAATCTTTCACCATAGAATCATAAATATAATCTCTGTCTTTGATGAGATCATGCATCGAGCTCAGGTAATGATCAAATTTCATCTGATGAAAATTTCCGAAGAATAAAAGATTCACTTTTCGGTCTTCAATATCCTGATTGGTAAAAGTAGTCTTTGTAACATTCGGTTTTGTAGAAAGAATGGCAAAAATGATCGTCATAACACTCGAAATCAACAGAAAAAAAGTTGGGATAATCAAATGTGCATTTTTCGGAGTATCTAGTTTCGGAACCAAAACAGACAAACAAACCGAAATGATAATCGCATTTACCGAAAGCAAAATATTTGCCTTGCTGTCTGCAATATCACTCAATCTTGTATGATTATTCAAAGTCACTCTGAAAAGCGTGTCTACACTTCTGTCAGACTTTGGGTCTTTATCTTTTTTTGAATCTGAATTTTCCTTTTTTGGTTTATCTTCTTTATCAATCTTCTTTTCCAATTTTTTTACATTTTTCAGTTTGAGTGGCTCCCAGTTTTCTTTGGCGTAATCTGTAAAATATCTATGTTTGTTTTTCAGAAAATCTACATTCATCACGTTCCATTCATCATTAGAAAAGCACATTCCGCCGGTCAATTCCCATTCTTTACGCAGAGCTTCCGCAGAATCATTGTAAAACGGACTTGCAAAATGACTAAAATCTGCATCTTTCATGATTTGCTCAAGAAAATTTTGTGGCTGATGATATTTTTCGGTCGAAAGAATCAGTTTTGAAACTTCATCAATATATTCTCTGGATGCATTCTCACGAAGCAAAAATTCGGTAACGATTTCCACTCCTTTTTTCTCATGCCCTTCTGCATTACAATCGGTAAAACCAACGTCATGAAACCAAAGTGCAAGCAAGATTTTTTCTCTATCTGCCTCAGAAACTTCAGAGTGGCTGATGATCTCTTCAGCTTTGTTGACAGCGTATGTGGTATGAATAAAATTATGATAAAAATATACGGAAGATAACTTATCTTTGAATAAGTTTTCAACATAATCTTTGGCTTTGTTTAAAACGCTCATTTCTGAATTTTTCTTAATGTAAATGTATGAATTTATCCTTTAAATTTGACCGAAAAATGTTCTCAGCAATTGCGAGAATGATTCTTCTCTCCGGATTTCTATTTTCGTGTGCAACCTATAACGTACAAAAAGGAAAAAACTTGCATGAAATACGAAATTCTGATATAAAAACTGAAAATGATTTTAAAATTTTCCTCGTTGGTGATGCCGGAAACGCCGATGAACCGCAAGCGCAGCATACTTTAAATTTCATTAAAAACAAATTGGATTCCGCTGATAAAAACTCAATGCTTCTGTTTTTAGGAGACAATATTTATCCACTGGGAATGCCAAAAGAAACTGACAAAGGGTATCCTTTAGCCAAACAAAAACTGGAAAACCAATTAGCGATCACTAAAAATTTTAAAGGAAAAACTTTAGTCATTCCCGGAAATCACGATTGGTATCACGGCGTAGAAGGCTTAAAAGCACAGGAAGAATTTGTAAAATCTTATCTGAATGATAAAAAAGCTTTTTTGCCTAAAAATTCTTGTCCGATTGACGATATCAATTTAACCAAAGACATCAAACTGATTGTTCTTGATTCTGAATGGGCCTTGATCAACTGGGACAAATATCCCGGAATCAATAAAGGCTGCGACATCAAAACAACAGCAGATTTTTATGCCGAGTTTAAAGATTTAATTACAAAAAATCAGGATAAGAGAATCATTGTGGCGGTGCATCATCCCGTGATCAGCTCGGGTGTTCATGCGGGTTTTAATTCTGCTAAATCTCACCTTTCCTCTTTTCAGGGAAAACTTCCCGTTCCGGGAGTTGCGAGTTTGATTAATGTTTTGAGAAGTTCTTCCGGAGCGAGTATGGAAGATATTACGAATACTCATTATGCCGAATTTGCCAACAGAATCAAAAGCATTATTCAAGATAAAGAAAATGTGATTTTGGTCTCCGGTCATGATCACAATCTTCAATATCATGAAAACAAAAATATTAAGCAAATCATCAGCGGCGCAGGCTCTAAAACGGATCCGGCAACGATTGTTGAAAAAACGGATTTCTCTTCAGGCGGAAGCGGTTTCGCTGTTTTAAACCTCAGAAAAGATCTAAGTTCTGATGTTGAATATTTTTCGACTAAAAACAATAAACTTGAAAAGCTGACTCAAATTGCAGTCCTTAAAAAACCTGAAGTATTTCAAAATAACTATCCTGATATTTTACCTGCAACCGTAACATCAACAATTTACTCTGAAAGACAGGCAAAAGCAGGAAAATTCTATAGTTGGCTTTGGGGAAATCATTACAGAAAATATTACGCTCTTCCTATTGAAGCCCAAACTAAAAATCTTTCAGACATGAATCCCGGATATTCTCCTGTAAGAGAAGGTGGTGGAAATCAGTCGAACAGTCTCCGCTTGAAAACCAACGACGGACAGGAATTTGTAATGCGCGGAATCAAAAAAAGTGCAGTCCGTTTTCTGAATGCGCAGGCTTTTAAGAAAAACAGTTTCGGAAGCGAACTTAACAATACTTTCCCTGAAAGATTCTTACTGGATTTTTACACAACCAATCATCCGTTTACAGGATTTGCCGTCAACAATATGATTGACAAATTGGGAATTTTCCATAGCAATCCTGAATTGTATTATATCCCCAAACAAAAATCTTTAGGACAGTATAATCAAAATTATGGCGATGAACTGTATATGATCGAAGAACGTTTTTCATCTGATCCGAAAACTTTACAGTCATTGGATAATGCTTCAGACATTCTTTCGACTGCAGATGTTCTGAAAAACATGAGAAAAGACGGAAAATATTCTGTTGATCAGGATCTTTACATCAGAGCAAGAATTTTTGATATGCTAATCGGCGATTGGGATAGACACGAAGATCAGTGGAAATGGGCAGAATATAAAGTTGGTGACAAAGTGATTTACAAACCCATCCCTCGTGACAGAGATCAGGCTTTCAGCAATTACGATGGTGCAGCTTTTAAAGTGTTGATGAATATTCCTGCAATCCGTCATATGAAGACATTTAAAGACGATATTAAAAGCGTGCGTTGGATGAATATGGAGCCTTATCCTATGGATTTAATCTTCTTAAAAAACGCCAATCAGGAAGATTGGACAGCTCAGGCAAAATATATTCAGGAACATTTATCAGACAACGATATCGACCGCGCTTTTGATAATTTACCAAAGGAAGTTCAGGACGAAACAATTAAAGACATTCAGAGAAAACTGAAACTGAGAAAAGGCAAATTGGAAGATTATGCAACAAAATATTTTGATGTTTTGCAGGAAAAAATTCCTTTAACAGGAACCGTGAACAAAGATAAGTTTGTCATTATTAAAACCGGAAATTCTGTCGAAGTTAAACAATATCAATTAGACGAAAACAAAGGAGAAGAACTGGTTTTTGAAAACAAATATGACGATACCAAAACCAAAGAACTTTGGATCTACGGTTTGGAAGAAGATGATATTTACGAAGTTTCAGGAGAAGGAAGATCTAAAATCAACATCCGATTAATTGGTGGTTATAATCATGATACCTACAATGTAGAAAATGGAAGTAAAGTGAAAATTTACGATTTTAAATCACAGAAAAATACCTACAACGCAAAATCTGCAACCAAACACATCAGTAACGATTATCATGTCAACACCTACAATTGGAAACATCCGAAATACAATTTCTTCGCAGGTTATCCAATGGCAAACTTCAATCCTGATGACGGAGTTATTCTGGGGATTGTTGCAAACTATACAGTTAACAATTTCATCCGTGATCCTTTCACCCAAAAACATAGTTTAAGCGCTAATTTTTACACAGCAACTGGAGGGTTTAATGTTGGTTACAAAGGAATTTTCAAAAAAGCAATTGCTGGTTGGGATGCAGGAATTGATGCGACTTACACTACTCCGTTTTTTGCAAGAACTTTCTTTGGTTTGGGGAACGAAACGGTGTATGAAAAAGATGAAGTAGAAAGAGATTATAACAGAGTCCGAATTTCTCAGTTTAAATTTGCGCCCTCTATCTCAAAAACCAGCTGGCTGAATCTGAAGCATCAGTTTCAGTTGAATTTTGAACATGCAAAAGTGGAGTTCAATGATGATCGTTTTATAGCTGTTTCTCCAGAAGTAAATCCTGAAGTGTTTAACGGACAACAATTTGCGGGAGCGAACTATACATTTAGTTTTAAAAATTTAGACAATAAAGCCTTCCCAACTTTAGGGTTGGAAATGATCTTAAATGCAGGCTGGAAAGCCAATCTATCAGAATTCAATCAAAACTTCGCTAATTTCAACGGAACTCTAAACATCTTCCACAGAATTGATAAACGCGGAAAATTTGTGTTTGCCAACTCGAGCAACGCAATGATTATTAACAATAACAATTTTGAATTCTACCAAACTGCAGCAATCGGCGGAAACAACGGAATGCGCGCTTATAGAAATGAAAGATTTGCTGGGAAATCATACTTTGCCAACAATTCTGAGATCCGTTGGAATTTCGGAAGAGTAAAAAACAATATCGTTCCTACGAACTTGGGTATTTTAATTGGTTATGATTTGGGAAGAGTCTGGAAAGATGGTGAGCAATCCGACAAATGGCATCAAGGAGTCGGTGCAGGTTTCTGGATGAATATTCTGGAAACTTTTTCTGCGAGAGTCGATTATTTTATTGGTGAAGATGGAGGAAGGATTTCCGGTGGTGTGGGATTGAGCTTTTAAAAAAATAATTTCTCCGTTATTATTAAATTGTTTGTACTGATGAAAAAAATCTACCTTCGACTTATATTTTTAACCATCATTGTTGCCGCATTTATTATGCATGATTTAAAACTGCGTGATCAATCGCATAGTATTGGAAATGATGTAGACATGAAAGTAGTAATGAGCCCTGAATTATTAGTGTTCCAGTTTCAACCTTCACTGAATGAAAATACAGAAGTAATTATTAGCTTTGAAAAAAAATATTTAATCTTCAGAAGCATATATTCATATTTTCCTGAACCTCCTCCACCTCCATCAATGAAACGAAATGATAATGAAGAATTTATTGATAGAAGAAAACCTGTAAAACCATATTATGCTAATCTTTCTAATGAAGAAGTAAAATACTTAGAGAATATACTTAATATATTATCTGATAGAGATTATAAACGACTTGAATCGCCTAATATAGACGGCATGTCGTACAATTTCAGCACTCTTTATTCAAACAAAAATTTAAAAAACGGATTTATTGCTCAAGATAAAACCGATAATCAAAGAAAACTTGTTTTAGAAATTTTGAATATTCTTCAAAAAACAAATAATTTCGAAGAAAACAAATCTCTCATTTCCTATTACTATAAAAGCATTCATTGAGAAACCGTGAAGGTTTCTCAATATTTATTTTAAAGAAAACTGGTACACATTCCCACCCGTTTTCTTATCCTTTTCATCGGCAATCAATAACGTTTTATCATCCACAAAAACGACTGCCTCTTTTTGTGAATTGTGATTTAATGATATTTTCTGAATTTTAGCTGAACTAAAATCAGTTGCTGTAAATCCTGAAAGTACATTGATATTTTTATGATTCAACAAAACAATTTCATTTTTAGAATTGATAGTTGCTGAAGTAATAGCAGCATCGCTGTAACTTCCTTCCAGTTTAAGTTTACCAACCAATTTCGCTTCAAAATCACCTTCCTTATTGGGAATCTGGAAAATCAGAAAAGTTCCGTCAAAACCTTTGCTTCTGTTTTTGGTGAAGAGGTAAAAACTTCCGTCTTTCTCTACAAAAGCCTCACAATCGTACAATAAATTTGATTTTTTTGGAGGAAATTCAGTCTGCCCTTCATAATGAAATTTCGTTGTCTGAATAACCTTTGTTGACTTTTGAGAATCGGTTTTCAAATCTAATTTTAAGATAGAAAGATTCTGTCTGTCGTTTTCATTATTTCCAAAATCTCCAATGTAGATATTTCCGGCTGCATCTTTAGTAATGTCCTCCCAATCGTTATTTTCAGCGTTTTCCACCAAAACGTCAGTAGTCAATTCGCCTTGACGGTTCAGTCCGTACACTACATTTTTATTTCCTGCATCTTCAATGGCCCAAATCATTTTCTGATCCTGCGAAAGAGCCATTCCTGAAACTTCTTTCAGCTTTTTTGGTAGAGAAAATTCTTTTTTTAAAGTATCTTCTGTAGCCTGAACTTTTTCAGTTTTTGGATTACATCCGATAAACACGAGCGAACAAATCGCGTAAAGAATATACATTTTCATTAGTTTTTATTTAAAAGTTTTGCTTGCTCCCAAAGTTCGTCCATTTCTTCCAAATTCATATCAGCTAATTTTAAATCAGCCTCAGCTGCAAGCTGTTCCATTTTCTGGAATCTTGAGATGAATTTCAGATTGGTTCTTTCCAAAGCCGAATCCGGATTTAAACCTGAAATTCTTGCGTAATTGATCAATGAGAAAAATACATCTCCCAATTCCTGTTCTTTTTTATCTGAATCAGTCTCCTCATGAAACTCCTGAATCTCTTCATCTACTTTTTTCCAGGCATCTTCCGCATCATGAAATTCAAAGCCAATTCCTTTTACCTTATCCTGAATTCTGTACGCTTTTACCATACTCGGCAATCCTTTTGGAACTCCGCCCAAAATAGATTTATTACCTTCTTTAAGTTTTAGTTTTTCCCAATTCTGTTTTACCTCTTCTTCATCTTTCACTTCAACATCACCATAAATATGAGGATGACGGAAAATCAGTTTTTCGTTTAATGAATTGATGACATCTGCGATATCAAAACTCTCTTTCTCTGAACCTATCTTAGCATAGAAAACTAAATGAAGAAGTACATCACCCAATTCTTTTTTAATTTCAGTTAAATCTTCCTGCAACAATGCATCTGAAAGTTCATATGTTTCTTCCAACGTTAAATGACGAAGCGTCTGAAGCGTCTGTTTCTGATCCCACGGACATTTTTCACGAAGGTCATCCATAATATCCAAAAGTCTTCCAAAAGCTTCGATTTTTTCCTGTCTGGTGTTCATAGTTGAGAATTAAAAAAGTGGTACAAATTTAATTATAATAATGTTTCTTTAATGTCTGTTCAAAATAAAAATCAATTTATTTCCCCGACCCTAAAGGGAGTAAATCGATTTTTAGGTAATACCTTTGGAATATAAATTTCTTCCTCCCTTTAGGGTTGGGGTAAGAAGAAATTTCCCCAAACAAATTTTGTAGATTGATACAAAAAAACCTCATCATCACTGATAAGGTTTTGTATAAATTCAGATAAATTGAATTATCCCATTTTTCTGTGTGTACTTTTTGTAGCTGCTTTTGCTCCTGAGCTTGCTTTTACTTTGGGAGTTGCAGGTTTGTCAGCTTTTGGAGCTGCTTTTTTCGGAGCTGCTTTGTCTGCAGTGATATCACCTTCAGCACTTTCTCCTTCCGTAGTTTCAGCCTCAGCTTTTACGAAGCTTTCCGGAGTAATATATCCTGCTTTGTGAAGGATATTGTACCATTGAGCCAATTTTTTGATATCAGAAAAATATACTCTTTCTGTATCATAATTTGGAAGAGATGCTCCCATAAACTCTTTCAACTCATCTTCAGTAGATTTGTGAGAAATAGTTTCTTTGTACTCATAGTTTTTAGCAATATTTTCAAAAACTTCGAACAAAGGAACTTCTTTATCGAATGTGAACATTGCAATATTATCCAACAAACTCACCTGGCTTGAGTTACCGATGCTTACTTTCTTTTTTGTTGTAACGTCTTCAATAATAAATCCGTTTTTCAATTGCGAAACTAATTTGTAAAGACCTGGTTTACCAGAAATCGAAATTATTTTTTCTAACAGCATAATCTTATTTTTTTTAAAATTTTAGCAATTTGCTCAAGACAAACTACAGTTTATTATTTATTTACTTATTTTCTATTTTATTATTTAGGAAATCTCATTTTGTAGTTGATTGCTACATCACCCTGAGAAATTTTCACCAATTTACCTTTTACCAGTTTTTTCTTTAGAGAACTCAAATGATCCGTAAATAACGTCCCTTCAATATGGTCATATTCATGCTGAATTACGCGGGCTCTAATATCGGAAAAAGTTTCTGTATGCTTAACAAAATTTTCGTCATAATATTCTATGACGATCGTACTTTTTCTCTTCACATCTTCCCTTACATCAGGAATTGAAAGACATCCTTCATTAAATTTCCATTCTTCACCCGACTCTTCAAGAATTTGAGCATTGATAAATACTTTTTTGAAGTCTTTCAACTCTTCAGCAATATCTTCATAATCCTCATCTTCTGCCAAAGGCGAAACATCTACGATAAACAGACGGATGTCTAAACCAATCTGTGGTGCTGCAAGACCAATACCATTGGCACTATTCATCGTATCAAACATATTGTCGATGAGTTCCTGCAAACCAGGATAATCTTGATCTATATCTTTTCCTACTTTTCTCAAAACAGGATCTCCAAAGGCTCTAATTGGTAAAATCATCTTGTTCTTTGTTCTAAAAAATTCTGCAATATGATGGTTGCGCTTACTTTATCTATTAATCCTTTCTCCTGTCTCTGTTTTTTACTTTTTCCGCTTTGGGAAATAAAAAACGAAGCCATTTTTGATGTAAATCTCTCATCCAAACGATGAACCTGAATATCCGGAAACTCAATTTTGAAACTTTCTATAAATTTCAGAATATCCGTTTCCACTTCAGAAAGATTTCCCTTTAAATCTGTCGGAAGACCTACGACAATGTCTTCTACTTTGTTTACATTGAAATATTTCTTCAAAAATTCCATCAAAAACTTAGTTTCTACAGTCTGCAGTGCACTGGCAATAATCCTCATATCATCGGTCACCGCAATGCCACAACGAGCCTTTCCGTAGTCTATCGCAAGGATTTGTCCCATAAGTCTGCAAATTTAAGAAATTTTAATGATTTTATCCATAACGCAGTTTTTTTTATAAAATGATGTGACTTTCCACAATTTTTTTTATAATTTTAATGTTCCAAACTCCGAACTATGAAGAAACTCATCCTGGTAAGACACGCCAAAAGCGACTGGCCGGAAGAAACCGAAGACTTTGACAGACCATTGGCAGACAAAGGGTTACAAGACGCTTTAAAGATGTCTAAATTTTTAAAGAACAGTAGTGTGGCAATCGATTACTTGGTTTCCAGCCCCGCTGTGAGAGCGCTGAATACGTGTAAAATTTTCAATCAAACGTACAGACTTAATTATATTACCAACGAAAAATTGTATAATCCTTCTGAAAATAATTTCCAGTCGGTGATTTATGATTTGAATGACGATGTCAATTCGGTCGCATTTTTCTCACACAACAATGGAATTTCCAATTTTGCCAATTCTATTTCAGAAGATATTTTTCATTTTCCGACTTGTGGAGTTGCAGGTTTTGAGATCAATTGTGATTCGTGGTCTCAGTTTGATGGTGCTGATAAGAAGCTTTTATTTTTTTACGAGCCGAATAAAATTCAGTTTTAAAATTCTATTTTAATGAAAACCCGATTGAATATTTTCGTTTTGACAGCAAGCATTTTTTGTTTGGGATACATTTTATTTTTAGTGTATTATTCTTCAAAAATGGAAAAGATCAATTTAATAAATATTTTTGCGGAAATTTTGACAATTCCGATCATCCTTGGAATCGTTTTCTTTTTCTTCTTTAATATTTATATTTTAATTAAAAATAAATTTAAATCTGCTTCAATAAATATTTTGAGTTTTTGTGTACAATTAGTCTGCTTTATAACAATGTTTCTTGCTGATTAATAATTATCTTACTAAGTTTTGGCTAAAGCCATTTTAAAAAATTAAAATTAAAAAAACGGACTAAAGTCCGTTTCTATTGATAAGTGAGCCATTAAGATTTATAAGGTTGATCAATATATCTAAGTTTATAAATCTTAATGGTTCTTTTTTTATTTTCTCTTCAAATCCAGATCATCAAAATCAAAGCTAAAATCGGTAACATCAGAAATCGCTTCCATTTTTGCAGATTGAGCTTTCCCGTTTTCATTATAGGTGAAAATAATGTAGGCATCGGCATCATAGCTTCTGTCGTCCCATTTAATAATAAAAGAATTATTCGAATATGGCAGCAATTCGCCTTTTAATCTTGGCGAGTTCTGGCAAGAAATTCTAAATGTATTTCCTTGTTGAATAATTTCTACATCACCAAACCAGATATCATTGTATTTTCCAACAAATTGTTCGGGTCTTGGCTGAAGATTTTTTTCTTTTTTAAAGGCTTCAGATTTCGCAAAGGCATCTTTCTTTTGTTTCTCATAACCCTCTTCCATTTTCTTCATTCTGTCACCGTAAGTCTTCAACCAATTTCTATCGGAAATTCCTAAATAAGAATCTTTCAAAGTGTTTGTAATCGTATTGAAAGCCGCTCCGGATTGTTGATTGGTCAAAACTACAATTCCTAATTTCATATCAGGAATCAAAGTAAACTGAGTTACCGTTCCGATTAATCCACCTGTATGCTGAACTTGCTTATGACCTTTAACGTCACTTAAAAACCAACCCAAACCATAACCGTAAAAACCTGTATCATAAGGATTTTTCATTGCAACCGGACTTGCAATCTGCAAATTCCAAAGCTGCTGAATCTGTTTGTCTGAAACTAATTTCTTTCCATCTTTCGTTGTAAATCCGTTTAAAAGAAATTCTGCCCAAGTCGTCATGTCTTTGATGTTACTCATAATTCCACCAGCAGCATTTCCGGTTTCGTTCCAGTCATGAGGAACGGCGATTGCTTTTCCGTCAACCGGAGCATGAGCATCAATTTTATTTGTTATAGCTTTTGCCCTGTTGTAACTTCCGAAACTTGAATTCATTCCGACAGGTTTCATAATTCTTTGTTCGATAAAATCTGCCCAAGATAATCCCGAAACTCTGTGAATCACTTCTCCGGCAACGATAAACATGATATTATTATAATCTAAAGTCGTTCTGAACGGGTTTTCAGGTTTTAAATATCTCACATTGTGAATAATATCATTGACAGTCAGATTTCCGCCTTCCGGAAAAAACATCAAGTCACCTTGTCCCAAACCTAATCCGGCCCTATGTGTAATTAGATCTTTAATCGTAACATTTTGAGAAACATAAGGATCATACATCTGAAATTCAGGAATATATTTTGAAACTTTATCATCCCAGTTCAGTTTTCCTTCATCTGCCAAAATCGCCAAAGCTGTACAGGTAAATGCTTTGGAGTTTGAAGCAATACCAACCAAAGTGGTATCATCCATCGATTGTTTTGTCGTCAAAGAACGGACTCCAAAACCTTTTGAATAAATGATTTTACCGTCCTTGATCACTCCGACAGACATTCCCGGAACATCGAAAGTTTTTAAAGTATTTTGAATTAATTCATCTAATTTCTTTTCTTCGATCTGAGCGAATGTTATAAAAGAGACAAGAACAAACAATAGAGATAGCTTTTGCTTCATTTTTTTAATTTTTCCAAAGTTAATCAATTCGGTATTATTGAGTAAATTTGCACTTCAAAAGAAATTTTCATTTAACAATGACAAAAATCCTTCTCCTCTCTGATTCACACTCCTACATTGATGAACGAATTTTAGATTATGCGAAGCAAGCTGATGAAATTTGGCATTGCGGAGATTTTGGAAGTTTTGAAATCATTGAACAGCTTGAAAAAATCAAACCATTAAAAGGTGTTTACGGAAATATTGATGGCGCAAAAATCCGTTCTGAATTTCCGGAAGTGACACGCTTTTTTTGTGAAAATGTAGAAGTTTTAATGATTCACATCGGTGGTTATCCCGGGAAATATACTCCTTTAGCTCAGAAAGAAATTTCTGAAAAAGCTCCGAAGTTGTTTATTTCTGGGCATTCTCATATTTTGAAGGCAATGTTTGATCCGAAAAATAATCTTTTGCATTTAAATCCGGGAGCTTGCGGAAAACAAGGATGGCACAAAATGAGAACGATGATGCGTTTTGTAATTGATGGTGCGGAAATAAAAGATTTGGAGGTGATTGAATTGGGAACGAAAGTCTGAGACTTTTTGTTTATTGTTTTTAAAAGTTTAATTTAATGATTGAGAAGTTTAAAAATTAAAATTTAAACCATTAAGGTTTATTAAGAAGTTGAGAATAGTTAAGCGGGGCTTCGCTTTAAGAAAAGTTTTTTTAAAAAAAACCTATTTGATTTTCCTTAATGAAACGAAACTCCTTAAAATCATCTTAGTATTTCAAAATAACTTTGTTTCTCGCAATAACAAAAAGAAAAATATATGAAAATTAATGATAAAGTTTCGGTGGTAGATGAAGATTTGAGCGGAGTAATCACTTCTGTAAATGGAAATATCGTAGTTTTCAAAGACGAATATGGTTTTACTTATCAATATCCAAAAGAAAAACTGGTTCCCAAAAATGCTTCTATCTATGAAAATATGAAAGTAGTACAAAAGGCTGAACCCAGAAAAGTAGCGTCTAAAAGACATGATAAAAATCCTTTGGTTCTTGATCTGCATTTTCATAATTTAGTTAAAAATCCGAATGATTACGACAGTTTCGAGAGATTGTTTATGCAGAAGGAAAAGCTGATTCAGACCATTAATTTTTGCCGAAGAAATCATTTAAAAAGACTGGAAATCGTTCACGGAATCGGCGATGGTGTACTTCAGAAATTAGTCTGGGACGTGCTTGAAAGTCAAACAGGTCTGGATTTTTACAACAAGGAAATACTTCATCATCAATCGGGTGCGGTAATGGTAGAATTTCACTAAATTTGCAGCAATTGTCATATGAACGTACTTAATTTACTTTTCACGAAAGACGGACTGATCTATCAGATTTCCAAGAACAAAAATGTTTTGGAAGAGAAATCTTACCTGGTTGATGAAGAATCTCCGAAGAATTTTATTGCTCAAAAACTTGAAGAAGTTTTACTGAAACAAAGGTTTGATGAAGTTTCAGTAATTTCAGCTTTAAATCATTTTACGCTAATGCCTGAAGGTTTTGCGGAACATGATTCGGGATATGATCTCATTTCTTTCAATGCGCCTGTTGATAAGGAGAATGAAGAACTGATGCTTTCGGTCAATAAAAAATTTAATGTACAGTTTTATTATACTTTTCCGAAAGATTTTTATCGCAAAATTAAAGACCTTTCAATTCCTGTGAGATTTAATTTCTCGGGAGAAAAGTTTTTAAACTCGATTCATAATAAGAACAAGAAGGAAATTCATATTAATCTTTATCATAATCAGTGCGAGTTTTTTGCCATTGATAACAAGAAAGTAATTTTATACAATAATCTGGATGTCAATTCGGAAGTTGACTTCCTTTATTTCGTGATGTTTACATTAAGCAAAATTGGTTTTGGAATCAATGACACCAACTTTTTTGTTTATGGCGAAACAACAGAAAACGAAACGTTTATTTCAGAACTTCAGAAGTTTGTAAAAAATATAAAGATCGTTTTTGATAACATTCCAAATAAGAATTTCATCCTTAATTAGGTTGCAGGATGCAGTTTTTAGAATTTAGTTTCTAATGCTACCTTTTACCTACTATCTAAAACCTAACAAAAAATGTACAGAATAATTGCCGGCAAGTGGAAAGCCAAAAAAATAGCAGCTCCAAAAAATTTTGATGTAAGACCGACCACTGATTTTGCAAAAGAAGCATTATTCAGCATTCTTGAGAACACTTATGACATGCAGTCGATCTCGGTTCTTGATCTTTTTGCGGGTATCGGATCCATCACTTTTGAGTTTGCTTCAAGAGGCTGCAAAGATCTTACTTCGGTCGAAATGAACCCGAAACATACTTCTTTTTTAAATTCTACAGCTTCAGAACTGGGTTTTAGTTTAAATGTAAGTGTGCAGCGTGGTGATGTTTTTGACTGGCTAAAGAAATTCAGAAATAAAAAATCCTACGAAATCGTATTTTCTGATGCGCCTTTCGAAATGGAAGAGAAAAAATATTACGAATTGATTTCATTGGTTTTAAACAATAAATACTTGAAACCAAATGGTATTTTGGTGATTGAGCATCAAAGCAGGTTGAAATTTGATCATCCTAATTTTGTTGATACAAGAAGATACGGAAATGTAAGTTTTAGTTTTTTTAAACCAAATCAGGAAGATATAACGGATTTAGAAGAAACAGATAATCAGGAAGAAATATAATTCCTGTTCATACTTTTATGAGCTGATGTCTCAGAGATAGTTGCGTAATCGACGAAACCAGTTTCAAAACTCATTGTATAAAGACTCATTTTTTGAGTCTTTTTTTTATAAAACTTTCAATTCTAAATCTATTGTCTTTCCAAAGAATTTTTTTGAAATTTTCTCAAAGTTTTTGGTGATGTCCGAAAGATAAAACTGATACTGTGGTTTCGGATTATTATGATTTAATAAGTTGTATTTATCCAAAATAATATTGAGGTGATTTGCCACAATATTTGGCGAGTCTATTACACGAACACGATTTCCGTAATATTGCTTAATCTCGTCAATCAAAAGCGGATAATGGGTACAACCTAGAATCAGTGTTTCGATATTTTTCAATTTAGCATTACTTAAATAATTGTAAATGATTGAATGGGTAATCGGATGATTTTTAAAGCCCTCCTCAATGGCAGGAACCAACAACGGAGTCGCCAATTCATCAACTTTGATAAATTTATTATGCTTACGGATGCTTTTTTTGTATAAACCTGAATTTACGGTCGCTTTCGTTGCAATCACTCCAACATTCGTATGAATCTCGTAAGCAACCTTTTCAGCGACCGGATTGATCACATCAATTACCGGAACTTTTCCTGCGACTGCTTCCATCACATCGTTTAAAGCATTTGCTGTAGCAGTATTGCACGCAATTACAATCGCTTTGCAGTTTTGCTCAAGCAGAAAATTGGTAATTTTCGTAGAATATCCTATAATTGCTTCTTTGGATTTTTCACCATACGGAAGATGTTTGGTATCTCCGAAATAAATCAGATCTTCATTGGGAAGAAGTCTCTTGATCTCTTTAGCCACCGTTAAACCTCCCACTCCACTATCAAAAATTCCGATAGGCTGCTTTGCTGAAAGATGCGAATAATCCTGTTTTTTAGTTTTCAAACGAATGAAATTTTATGCAAAAATACTTAAAGATTTTAAATTGTAGATTCTAGTTTTCAGTTTTTTAAACCTGAAACAAATCTGAAGCAATTCCGTCTGCCATAAACCAATGTTTTTCAGGAATTTTGAGGTGATTATTTTCTTTAATTAAAATTCCATTAGCCAATTTTTGTTGAATTTCTTTATTAAATGTATCTAAAATTTCTTCTTTAAATTTATTTTTCAAACTTTCAAGATCTACGCCCCAAGTTGTTCTCAATCCGATCATGATCATTTCATTAAACTGATCTTTAGTTGAAAGAATTTCTGTCTCTTTAGCTAAAAGATTTGAGTTTAATTTTTTGATGTACTGTTGATTATGGGCAATATTCCAGCTTCTTACATCAAATCCGTTGTAAGAATGTGCAGAAGGCCCGATTCCTAAGTACTCACTATACTTCCAATATGCAGAATTATGCCTTGAATGAAAGCCTTTTTTTGCAAAATTGGAGATTTCATAATGATCAAAATCATGATCTTTCAGAAAATCAATCATGTAATAAAACTCTCTGTTCTGTTCTTCTTCCTTCGGATTTGAAACTTTTCCGTTGGCAATCCATTTTTCCAAAGCAGTTTTTGGTTCGACTGTCAATGCATAAGATGAAATATGGGGAACTTCAAGCGCGATGGTTTTATTTAAATTTTGTTTCCAAATTTCTAAATTGGAAGTTGGTGAGCCGTAAATCAGATCTATACTTAAGTTCTCAAAGCCAAAATCCTGAGCTCTTTTGATAGAACCTTCCGCATCAGAAGCATTATGCGCACGATTCATCAACCGTAGATCTTCATCAAAAAAGCTTTGTGTCCCGATTGAAAGACGATTAACAGGAGAACTTGACAGTTGTTTTAAAAAGTTTTTATCTAAATCATCTGGATTTGCTTCTAAAGTAATTTCAATATCCGAATTAAAACTAAAATATTTCAAAACCTCATCAATCAATGACTTGATTTCGTCACCAGTAAGAATGGAAGGAGTTCCGCCACCGAAATAAAGGGACTGTAGATTTTTATTTTGAAGTTCATCTTTGCGGAGAAATATCTCTTTTTTCATCGCGGCAATCATTTCATCTTTAAAATTTAAAGACGTTGAAAAATGAAAATTGCAATAGCTGCACTTCTGTTTGCAGAAAGGAATGTGAATGTAGATCATAAAAAAAGCTCTGAAAAAATTCAGAGCTCAAATTTATTTAAATTAAATCAGATTAATATCTAAATCCTCTATGATTAATAAAGTTATCAAAGTTGTAACCTAAACCGATCATGAAGCTGTTTCCACCGTATTCCTGAATGTCAGACATTCCAAGGTTGTAAGTAGCACCGATCATAAATTTGTTGAATCTCACCTTTACAATCGGAGAAATACTCAACTGTTGGTTATCAAATCTGTTTTGAACACCTCTGTAGCTAACTCCGAAAGAGAATGCATTGATGTCATTTGAGAATGTAGCCATCAAGTTTAAATCCATCATTCTTGTAGAATTTGTATTTAAGTTGATTAAAGCTGAAGGAGTAATTGCAATATTATCTGCGATCTTCCAGTCATATCCTAAGTTTAAGAAGAATTTGATTGGTGATGGCTCATAGTTGTTAACGATAGATTCGTCATTGCTCAATGCAATATCATTTACCGAAACACCTCCAAATAACCCTTTGTATGTAGCAGCTAAACCGAAGTTTGCATAAGCCATAAAGATATTGCTTTCGTTTCCTTGCAACAATGGATCGTAACCGTCTTCTGTATTAATTTTAGAATAATCAAAATTCATATTATAAAAATTAACACTCGTACCAAAAGAAAACTGATCTTTTCTATCCCCTTCACTGCTTAATGGGATAAAATAAGAAGCTCCCGCTGTAATACCTCCTGCAGATATAGGACCGTTGCTATCTCTGAAAACGGAAATACCCGCTCCCACTCTATCAAAAATATTAGCGTTGATTCCCACAGACTGTACGTTTGGAGATTCGCTAAATTTTGAAAATTGTTGTTGATAGTTTAGATTAAGCTGTACATAGTCCGTTTTACCATATTGTGCAGGGTTGAACAGGAACTCACCATCTAATAGATATTGCTGATAGTATGGTAATGATTCTTGTGCTTTGTACGCATTAGACAAAAGAGCTAAACATACGATAGCATATAGTTTTCTCATAACAAATCTTGATTTCAATTCAACAAATATAAAAAAATTCTCAATATATTTTTAGTTTTCTAAATAATTTCTCCATTTTTTTACGGCATCCGCCATATCTTGAGGCATTGGGCTCTCAAAATACAATTCCTTTTTGGTCGTGGGGTGTATAAATCCGAGAGTATGGGCATGAAGTGCATGTCTTGGCAAAATATCAAAAACATTTTTTACAAATTGCTTGTATTTAGGCAAATTAACTCCACGAAGGGCGATATTTCCTTCATATCGCTCGTCATTGAATAAAGTATGACCAATATGTTTAAAATGTGCACGGATCTGATGCGTTCTTCCTGTTTCCAATTTGCATTCTACCCAGGTCATGTATTTAAATCTTTCCAAAACTTTATAATGCGTTACGGCATGCTTTCCTGCGCTTCCGTCGACATAAGTATACATCTGCATTCGATTCTTGGGATGTCTTCCAATATGACCTGTAATCGTTCCTGTGTCTTCTTTTACGTTTCCCCAAACAAAAGCCCAATATAATCTCTTGGTTTTTCTTTCAAAAAACTGTTTAGCAAGAAAGCTTAATGCATATTCGTTTTTAGCAATAACTAAAAGTCCGGAAGTATCTTTATCGATTCTGTGAACCAATCCTACTCTATCCAGATCTGACTTTTCACCTTTCTTATCAAAATGAAAAGCCAAAGCATTCACTAAAGTTCCGTCCCAGTTTCCGAATCCGGGATGCACTACCATTCCCGGCTCTTTATCGACAACAACAAGATCATCATCTTCATACACAATATTGATTGGAATATCCTGAGAAATGATAACATTCAATCTCGGTGGATGAGCAAGCAATAGAGAAATTTGATCCCCCGGCTTCACACGATAGTTCTGCTTCACAGGATTTCCGTTTACTACAACGTTTCCAGCTCTGCACGTTTGCGAAATTTTATTTCTTGAAGAATTCTGACGGAAATTTAAAAGGAATTTATCTATTCTTAAAGGTTCTTGTTTGCCATCAACAGTAATGTTTACATGCTCGTACAAACCCTTATTTTCCTCATCAATATCTACATTGTTGGGATCTAATAATTCTTCGTCTAAAAATTCTTCGTTATCTTCTGTCATTCTATTCTTTTTTACATAAAAGGCTCCAACATTTTAAAGTTGAAGCCTGAATTTTATTATGAAGCTATCTTTTAAATGATAACTTTTTTACCTTTTGGTTTTTCAGCAGCAGGCGTTGCCGGCTTCGCTGAGTTGTCTGGATTTCCACCAGAAGTTTTTGGCTTCGTCTCAGTAGTTTTTGTCGTACTGACTGGCTTAGTGGTTGATTGCACACTCGCTTTTGGAGTTACCGGTTTCGGAGTTACTGCGGGAGGCGGAACATTATTTACCGGTTCATCCTGAAAATTTGGAACTTCTTCATACCTGATTGGAGGCAATGTAGTATCAATTTTCATTCTGTAAGTAGAATTCAGCTGATCAATTTTATCACGAAGTTCTGCCGGAGTTTTTTTACTCGCCCAAAGATCAATCTGCATTCCCTGATCTCTCGCATCACCTGCAGCCGGATCCTGATAATAAATGATATCAGATTCATCTTTACCGCCATCTTCATGGTCTACGATTCCTACTTCAAACAGGTTTCTAGCAATAAGTGCTCTAGCTTCTTTCACCGTCAAACCTACAACATTTGGTATTGAAATATTTCTCATCGGTCCAGAACCTACTACAACATCAATAATTGAGAATCTTGGAATTTTTGTTCCCGGACTTAAAGACTGTCCTTTAAATAATATTCTCAAAACCGCATCTTTCTGAATGCTCGGTTCAAAAATAGTATCTCCCACTTTCAGACCAACCTGATCCAATCTTTGGAATGCAAGACCCGAATATTTATTGATAACATCTGGTACAGCAACAGGAGCCCAACTTCTTGGGTTAACTTTTAAAGTGATTGCTCTTCCGTCCTTTACACGAGAGCCCGGAGCTGGATATACCTGAAGAACCTGAAAAGGTCTGTATTTAGGATTATAGGTTGCGCTGTCTACTTCATAATCGAGACCTGTGTCTTCTAAAATTTTGACAGCATCATGTACAGATTTATTAACAACATTAGGAACAGGAATCTCTTGCCCATGGTTTGTATGGTACTCCAGCCAACGAAATGTAAGCCATACCAATCCCACGAAAACAGCGATCGCTACTAATAAATTAACTAAAACTTTCCAATTGAAAAGTGATTTAAGCATACTTAAAAATACTTGAATTATAACGGCAAATATAACTAATAATTTTTGATTGCACTTTTTATTTAACAGAATTAGCATTTGTTTCAAATTTTCCTAAATTCAATTCGTGCGTGATATAATTTCATTAAATTTGCCTTAAATGATATAAACGGATATGAGCAAAAAACACGTTGCTGTAGTGATGGGAGGCTATTCTAACGAATATAAAGTTTCCCTGAAAAGTGGGCAGTTGATCTATGATTCTTTAGACAGAGATCAATATAATGTATATAAAGTAGTCATTCTAAAAGACGAATGGTACTTTTTAGATGAAAACGAAAACAAACTTCCTATTAATAAAGGAGATTTTTCAGTTAGTTTAAATACAAATGAAACTTTAAAATTTGACGTTTGCTTCAACATTATCCACGGAACTCCCGGCGAAAACGGAATCTTACAAGCTTATTGGGACGCTATCGGACAAACTTATACCGGATGTGATTTTTATCAGAGTGCTTTGACGTTTAACAAAAAAGATACTTTAGCCGTTTTATCAAAATACGGAATTCCGTCTGCGAAAAGTTTCTATTTAAGAAAAGGAGAAGAAATTAATGTTGGCGAAATTATAGAAAATCTTGGACTTCCTGTTTTTGTGAAGCCCAATCAGTCAGGTTCGTCACTTGGAATTTCTAAAGTGAAAGATCAGTCTGAACTGATTGCCGCAACGGAAATTGCTTTTAAAGAAGATGACGAAATTTTAATTGAAAGCTTTCTTGACGGAATGGAAGTTTCTGTTGGCGTTATAGATTTCAAAGGAGAAACCATTGTTTTAGGAATTACAGAGATTGTTCCTCAAAATGAATTCTTTGACTACGAAGCCAAATACGAAGGTGCTTCAGAAGAAATTACTCCTGCGAGAATTGATGATGAAACCACAAAAAGAGTAGAAGAAATTGCGAAAAGAGCTTACGATTCTCTAGGAATGAGTGGCTTTTCCAGAAGTGAATTTATTTTGATGGATGGCATTCCGTACATGTTGGAAATGAATACCAATCCTGGTTTTTCTCCTGCAAGTATTCTTCCTCAACAGGCAAAAATCTACGGAATTTCCATTAAAGATCTTTGCGGAAATGAAGTTGAAAAAGCTTTAAATAAAAAGAAATAAAGACTGGAAGATAGATGTTGGAAGATCAAAGTGAGATACTTTGATTTTTTCAACTCCAGATTTAAGCCTATAACCTATAATTAATTACGCATGAAAATTGCCGTTTTTCCGGGATCTTTTGATCCTATTACATTAGGACATTACGATATTATTGAGAGAGCTGCGGCACTTTTTGACAAAGTCATCATTGCAATCGGGCAGAATTCTCAGAAAAAATATATGTTTCCGCTCGAAAAAAGAATGGAATTCATACAAAATTCAGTCGCCGAATTTCCAAATGTTGAAGTAGATCATTTTGAAGGCTTGACTGTTGATTATTGCTTTGAGAAAAATGCTCAGTTCATTTTAAGAGGCCTTAGAAACCCTGCAGATTTTGAGTTTGAAAAAGCAATCGCACATACCAATCGAACTTTAGCTCACAAAAAACTTGAAACTGTTTTCTTGCTAACTTCATCTGGAAAATCATTCATCAGCAGCAGCATTGTAAGAGAGATTATCAATCACGGTGGCGAATATGAATTGTTGGTTCCAGATGCGGTTCGTGTTGAGAAAAACAAGTAGAAATATATGCATGAGCAGCTCAATTTAGCTATAGAAATTCTCGGGACGATCTCATTTTCGATGTCGGGAAGTTTTGCTGCAATGCAGAAAAGACTTGATCCGTTTGGTGTTTTGATTATAGCTTTCGTGACTTCTGTTGGTGGCGGAACGGTGAGAGATTTACTTTTAGACATTCCGGTTTTCTGGATGCATGATCTTTTGATGTGCGGTTTGATCCTGGCAACAAGCATTTTCTCGATGATCTTTAAATCTATTGAGAAAAATTTCAAAGTCACTTTGTTTATTTTTGACAGTTTCGGATTGGGATTATTTACGATTATCGGCGTTCAGAAAGGTTTAAATTTAGACATTCATCCTTTAATATGCATTGGTTTAGGAACCATAACAGGTTGTTTTGGTGGAATTATTCGGGATATTTTATTAAACAGAATTCCTTTGATTTTCAGAAAAGAAATTTATGCAAGTGCCTGTATTATTGGCGGTTCAACATTTTTATTATTGACACATTTCACAACTCTTTCTTATACTTTTATTCAGATTTTCACAATTTTAATGATTGTAAGCGTAAGAACTTTAGCCGTAAAATACCAATGGCAAATTCCTAAATTTTATGGGTATGAAAGTAATTCGGAAATGTAGATTAAGCTATTAGACATAAAAATGCACCAAACAATTTGGTGCATTTCTTTTATTTAAATGAGTCGTCTTATTAGAACTTCCCTCTGTTTCTCATGTGAGGATTGTGAATATGCTTTTGCATCGTAGGCATTTTCAACTGATCTTTCATCATTTTAATCTGATCGGTCATCATTCCCGCAGTATCCAATGCTTTTGCTTCATCCAAAAGTCTTTGTCCTTCCTGTCTTCTTCCTTTAGAAATTGCTCCGGCTGCCAAATTTAGTGTTGCCATCGCTCGGTCATGCTTCATATTTAAGCCATATTCTAAAGCTTTTTTCATCAACGGTTCAACTTTCGTTGGGTGATCCTGAGCTAAAACCAACCCTTGAAGATAATGGTAATAACCATATTGAGTTTTGTGAAGCTGAGATTTATAATCAGTGATATTAGTTAAAAATTTCGAAGCTTTTACCATATCCTGTTTTCTCAGTTGCCAAAATGCCAAAAGAATATTTTCATTTTTAAAAAATAAGAAAATAGGTAAAGCAGATAAAAGGAAAACCACGATTCCCCATCCTAAGTTTCTTGTGAAAATCATCATGTAAAGACCTCCCAGAATCAGAAGTGCCGCAACTGCGATTTTTATGTATTTGTTCATTATTAAAATTTAGAAGTGCAAAGATAAAGAATTTTGATGTTAGAAGCTAGATGTTAGAAGCTAGAATTATAACAACTAATCTGTCTTTATTTTTTCATAAGACTGAAAAGAGAAATCGTATTGATTTTTCTCATCTTTTTCATGGAAAACTTCTTCAGATAATCTCCAGATTTTTGAATCAATCTTAGGAAAAAAAGTATCGGCTTTTAATTCTGCTTTTACCAGAGTAACTTCTAATCTGTCAGCGATTTCCATTGTTTGTTCGTAAACATTTCCGCCACCAATAATGAAAATATTTTCATCGATTTTTTTTGCAAATTTCACGGCTTCTTTAATACTTCCTACAATTAAAATCCCTTCCTCAAACCAGTTTTTCTTTCTGGAAATAACAATATTAGTACGATTTGGCAGTGCTTTCCCAATGCTCTCATAGGTTTTTCTTCCCATAATGATCGGATGTCCCGATGTAATATCTTTAAAATGTTTTAAATCTTTCGGAAGATGCCAAAGCAATTGGTTATCAGCACCAATTTCGTTTTTCTCGCCCATCGCGACCACTATTGTTGTCATTTAATTAATTTTCTGCAAAATTAGCACATAATTTGTATATTTGGGTAGCACAAGAAAAATTAAAAATAATCAATCTGCATCATTAGAAAACTCTCTTAAAGCTGCAGAACAACACTTCAAATAACTATTAAAAAAATAAATAAAAACTCACATATGAAAAACAAAGGTTGCCTGAGCGCCGGAACCATCGGTATTGCTCTTTTAATTATCGTTGCTGTATTATTTTTCTGGGGAAAAAGCGGATACAACAATTTCGTCACCAAAGAACAGACTGTCAATACCAAATGGTCTAATGTTGAAACCGTTTATCAGAAACGAGCCAACCTGATTCCAAATTTGGAAAGAACAGTAAAATCTTACTCAAAATTCGAACAGGAAACTTTAACTAAAGTTGTGGAAGCTCGTTCAAAAGCCACATCGATCAACATCGATCCAACAAATATGACCGAAGCTGATTTGGCTAAATTCCAGGCAGCGCAGGGAGAATTATCAGGAGCATTGAGCAGATTGATGGCTGTGGTAGAATCTTATCCAAATTTGAAAGCTGATCAACAATATATTAATTTCCAGAGAGAATACACTGCGATAGAAAACAGTATTAGAACCGAAACCGTTTATTATAATGGAGCTGCTCAGGATTACAATACTTCAATCAAGACATTCCCGAATAATATTCTGGCGAATTTCACCAATTTTAAAGAAAAACCATACTTCAAGGCAGCTGCAGGTGCAGAAAAAGCACCGGAAGTTTTCACAGAATAAGATGAATCAGTTTCTTACAGATCAACAAATAGCTTCCCTCGTGGAAGCTATTCAGTCGGCAGAAGATCATTCTACTGGAGAGATTCGGGTGCATATTGATTCAACTACTGATAACAACAATGCAGAAACTGCTTTTGAGGTATTCACTGAACTTTGTAAGGATAAAACTGCAGAAAAAAACGCGGTTCTTTTTCATGTTAATTTTGAGCAGAAATACCTTACAATTATAGGCGATACTGGAATTCACGCAAAAGTAAATCAGTCGTATTGGGATCATCTTCATGATTTTATCACGTCAGAATTTGCAAAAGGCAATTATTATAAAGCCTTAAAAAGTGCTATTCTAGAAACCGGTCTCGAACTCAAAAAACACTTTCCCATAACTGGAGAAAACCACAACGAATTACCCAATGAGATTACGTTCTCTTAAAATACTGTTTTCATTTTTCCTTATTTGCTTCTACTCTTTTGTATCGGCACAATACACTATTCCTGAAAAACCAGCAGTCTTATATCCTGTTTACGATGAAGGAAATCTTTTAACCAATCAGGAAAAAACTGAACTCAATAACAAGCTTATCAAATTTGCAGATTCTACTTCAACGGAAATTGAAGTCATTATCATTCCTTCAACTAAAGGCGAAGACATCAATTATCTTGCAACCATGTTTGGTGAAAAATGGGGGATCGGACAAAAAGATGTAGACAATGGGGTTGTTTTCCTAATTGCAACCGAAGACAGAACCATGTCGATTCAGCAAGGTCGAGCTGTTGAACAATATTTAACAGCTTCAGTTGCCGGACAGATTCTTGATTATATAGTCACTCCAAATTTTAAACAGGGAAAATGGTATGAAGGAATCAACAGAGGAACTTCTGCGATTATGGAAGCTGTTCAGGGTAAATTTAAGCCTTTAGCCAATAAAAAAAAATCGGGAGAAATCAGTGTTACTAAATTAATTGTTATCGGCTTTGTAATTTTCATCATTCTTATTGTTTTGTTTAGAAACAGAGGTGGTGGTGACGACGATGGAGACGTAATTCTAAGCCGAAGAGGGCGCAGAAATTATCCCGGAGGATTCTTCCCTTTCCCTGGAAGTTTTGGCGGTGGAGGTTTCGGAGGAGGAAGTTCGGGCGGCGGCGGTTTTGGAGGATTCGGCGGTGGCGGAAGTTTTGGAGGTGGCGGTGCTTCTGGAGGATGGTAAAATCACTTTTATTTACTTTGTTGTCATTCCGGAGGAATCTCAACGAATATTTAAAAGAAGTCTGGTTTCTTTCGGAATGACAAACGAAACTCTTATTTTTTACGAATTATTTGCATACATCATTTTTAAATCAGTTTAACAAATATAGAATCGGTCATTTTCAGACCGATTTTTCCTTTTTTGATCAAATTTAAAACTCTACAATTATAAAATTTCTTTATATTTTAATATTAAATTCAATTTTTCATGTTGAAAAGTTAATAGAAACGACTCAAAAACGGCTTTTATCTAATATTTTTTAATTATATTTACTAAAAACAGGTTCTATGAAGAAAACGCTGGCAGTTTTTGCGCATCCTTATTTGGAACACTCAAACTCAAACGTAGAGTTGATCAACTTCTACGTTCGTCATCAGCATTTTACCTTACGCGACCTTTACGAAGAATATCCTGATTTTCATATCGCAGCTTTTCGTGAGCGAAAACGCCTGAAAAATTACGACCGTTTTATCTTTCAGTTTCCACTCATCTGGTTTGGGATGCCACCTTTGTTAAGACTCTGGATCGACGAAGTTTTCGATAGAAACTGGCTAAATGAGGGAGAAGACAATCCCTTAGAAGGAAAAGAAGTCTACATCGTTGTGACAACCGGTGGAAAAGAAAGATCGTTCAGCAAAGAAGGCACTTATGGTTACACGGTTGAAGAACTAATAAGCGGACTGATTGTTTCTTTAAAGGTTTTCAAAGCCAACATCAAAGACATCATTATCGTTTACGAAGCCAACAAACTTTCAAAAAAAGAAATCATTTTACACAAACAAAAATTTGCAAAACTTTTAAATCAATAGTATGGAATCTACTTTAGCCATGAACACTCTCCTCTTCTTAGGAGTTGCTATTATTATGGTTCCGTTGGCGAGAAAGCTGGGTCTAAGTTCGGTGATCGGCTATATTTTAGGTGGAATTATTATTGGTCCTTACGTTCTCAAACTCACAGGAAAAGATGTTAACGACATTATGCACGCCAGTGAATTTGGAGTTATCATGCTTCTTTTTTTAGTTGGTCTGGAATTGGAACCGAGAAAGTTCTGGGAAATGCGGAAGAAAATTCTCGGCTTGGGAATGACTCAAATGGTTTTGACGATTGCATTATTATTTTTAATATTCATCGCCGTTGGCTGGAAAATCGACAAAGCTTTTGCCGTTGCCATGTGTTTTGCGCTTTCCTCTACAGCTATCGTCCTTCAAACTTTGCAGGAAAAAAATAGTTTCAAAACCGTTGCAGGTGAAGCCTCGTTCTCTACCCTATTATTTCAAGATATTGCGGTGATTCCCATTTTGGCCATTTTGCCTCTGCTTGCTCATTCAAAGGCGAAACAGAATGAAAATGAAGTTCAGGTTTTAATCCAGAAACTTCCTGAATGGCTTCAGGCAGGAACGGTAATCTTGGGAGTTGTCATTTTGATTTTATTGGGAAGATATGTTTTCGTTCCATTTTTAAGATATGTTTCAAAAGCCGGAATGACAGAATTGTTGACCGCCTCTTCCCTTTTTTTAGTTATTGGAGTTTCTGAATTAATGGTTTCCATCGGGCTTTCTCCCGCTTTGGGAGCTTTCTTGGCAGGTGTCATGCTGGCAAACAGTGAATTCCGACATGAATTGGAGGCGCAGATCGATCCGTTCAAAGGATTGCTACTTGCCGTCTTTTTTGTGAGTGTAGGTTCAACGATGAATTTTAATGTCATTGCAGCAGATCCTTTATTTATATTCTCAACAGTATTCACAGTTTTGGCTGTAAAATTTGCTGTTCTTTTTTCTATAGGTAAGTTTTTTAAAATGGATAATCCGCAGAGTTTGTTCTACGCATTTGCATTATCGCAAGTCGGGGAATTTGCTTTTGTATTGATCAATTACGGATCCGATCTCTATCTTTTTGGAGCAGAATTAAATGCACAAATGATGGCAGTTACAGCAATTACGATGTGCATCACTCCGTTTTTTTTAATCATTAATGATAAATTGATTACACCAAAATTCTTAAGTGGAATTCCAGACGAAAAAAGTGATTTTGATATTCTCGAAAACAATATTCCACAAAAGAAAATTATCATCGTTGGATTTGGTCATTTTGGAAGTACAGTTGGTCGTCTTCTGAAAGCAAATAAAATTAAAGCAACCGTTCTCGATAGAGATTCCGACCGGGTAAAATTACTTAGAGGTTATGGTTTTAAAGTGTATTACGGAGATGCCACAAGAATTCCGGTTTTGAGAGCTGCAGGAATTGAGGATGCCGAAATTTTGGTTTTATGTCTTGATAATTCAGGCGACAATAAATTTATTGCGGAACTGGTAAGTGAACATTATCCTGATGTGAAAATATTTGTCCGTGCGAAAAACAGAATCGATGCCTATTCATATTTAAATAACGGAATCGACAATATTTACCGTGAAACTTTAGGAACTGCTGTCGATATGGCAGTCGATGTTCTTCACGAAACCGGAATGCGAAAATATGCAGCAAGACGTCTCGGTCAAAGATTTATGGCAATTGATAAAGCATCCATCAGGAAACTGGCAAAATCCGATGACGATGACGAAATCCGTTTATTTACAACAAAAGAAATCCTCCAGAGAGAGGAGGATTTATTGGCTTATGACAATCTCAATTTTGATGGTAAAAATTGGGAAGGTTCTTCATCTTCCGCCGAAGAAGACGATGAGGAAAACAAAGACTAATTTATTGAATAGAAACACTTCCACCGCTGCTTTCTTCTTTTTTCACGGTCGTCACATTTCCTTTTTTATAAACATTCACACTACCTCCAGAAGAAGCTTCTGCATCAACTGTTGACGTTGCACTTACTTCTAAACTTGCACCACTTGAAGCATCTGCTTTCAGATTTTCAACAACGACATCTTTTCCGTTGATACTGCTTCCTGAAGAAGAACTCAGTTCTGCATTTTTAGATTTTCCTGAAATTGAAATACTTGCTGCCGAAGATGCATCTACATCCAAATCTACAGCCCAGATTTTTCCGTCAAAACTACTGCTGCTGTCAACAGAAATTTCCAGATCGTTTGCTTCCAAATGTCCTGTGATACTTGCAGCGCTTGAAGCTTCAACATCTGTTTTTTCTTGGGTAAATTTATCTTTTACATTAATACTTGCTGCAGAATTGGCAATCAGCTTCACGAAATCTTTCGCATAAATTTTAGCTTTTACATTGTTCGTGTTCATCACTCGGAATCCTGTGTTGTAATGAATATGAATTTTTCCGCCTCTTCTTTCTACCAAAACCTCATCAATAATATTGGCAGGTGCAGAAATAACTACTTTTTCGACATCAGATTTGATGATTTCAGCTTCAATTGCCTGAGAAACTTCGATTTCGTCAAAATCTCCACTAAATTCTTTTTGTTTTAATGGTCCGTGATCTTTATTGGTAACATCAGGAAGCCACCTAGATTTTTCAGATTTTTCATTGCATGCGGAAAGAACAATCAGGCCGGAAAAAAGTAAAATTGCTGGATATTTCATGGTTGGTTTTAATGAATTTTGTTTGTATTAATAATGACAACTAAAATATAAAAAATATTACATCATTTAAGAAATTTGTGAATGAGTGTTTGTTCTGATGCATAAAAAGTAGTTGCACATCATTTATCAATTACTTTTAATACCTTTAGACTTTAATAATAATTCATTTATGAAAAACATTTCATCAGCATTATTAATTTCTGCTTTGGCATTCAATTACTCATGTACCACAATGAAAACAAACGATATAAAACAGGAAATTCCTGTTCCGGATTCTTCGCTTTCCTCGAATCCGTTTATGAAAAAAAGTAAGCTTCAGTACGAAGCTCCGGAATTTGATAAGATTAAAAACGAACACTTCAAACCTGCTTTTGAATTTGGTCTAAAACAGCATGACGCTGAAATCCTCAAAATTGCCAACAATTCTGAAGCAGCAACTTTCGAAAATACAGTTGTCGCCTTAGAAAAAAGTGGCGAAGTTCTGAAAAGAGCTGTAACAGTTTTTTCAAATTTGACCAGTGCAAATACAAATCCTACATTACAGGCTTTAGACGAAGAATTTGCTCCTATTTTTGCGGCCCATTCTGATAAAATGTATCTGAATGAAAATTTATATAACAGAATTAAATCTATTTCCGAAAACGGTTTAGATTCTGAAAGCAAAAGATTATTACAATTCTACAAACAAAATTTTGAAATTGCCGGAGCTAATCTTTCGGGAGCAGATAAAGAAAAGCTAAAGCAGTACAATCAGGAAATGGCTTCTTTGTCAACGCAATATTCCAATAAATTGCTTGAAGCGAGAAAAGAAGGCGGAATTATCATTGATAATGTTAAAGAATTAGACGGACTTTCAGCTGATGAAATTGCAGCTGCCGCAGCCGACGCAAAAACTGCAGGAAAAGAAGGAAAATATCTTTTAGCACTTCAAAACACAACACAACAACCAGTCTTACAAAACCTGACCAATCGAGCAACCCGTGAAAAAGTTTTTAAAGCTTCATGGATGAGAGCCGAAAAAGGTGGAAACAGTGACACCAGAGAAACCATTGAAAAATTGGCAAGCTTAAGATTGAAAAAAGCTCAGATTTTAGGAAAAAAAAGTTTCGCAGAATGGAAATTGCAGGATCAAATGGCAAAAAATCCTGATGCAGCAGTTAAATTAATGAATCAATTGGCAACTCCTGCTGTAGAAACTGCAAGACGTGAAGCAAAAGATATTCAGGATTTGATCGACCAACAAAAAGGTGGTTTCAAATTGGAACCTTGGGATTGGAATTTTTACGCTGAACAGGTGAGAAAAGCGAAGTTTGACTTAGATGAAAACCAGATCAAGCCATATTTTGAAATCACAACCGTTTTAGAAAAAGGTGTTTTCTTTGCTGCCGAAAAATTCTACGGTCTAACTTTCAAAAAGAGAACAGATCTTCCGGTTTATCATCCCGATGTTGTAACCTACGAAGTTTTCGATCACGATGGAAAATCTTTCGCAATCTATTATTTAGATTTCTATACGAGAGATTCAAAAAATGGTGGCGCATGGATGAGTAATTTCGTTGAACAATCTTATCTGTTAGGAACAAAACCGGTGATTGTCAACTGTTACAATTATCAGAAACCGGCTCCGGGAAAACCTTCATTAATCAGTTATGATGATGTGACTACCATTTTCCATGAGTTTGGTCATTCGATCCACGGAATGTTTGCCAACCAGAAATATCCTTCACTTTCAGGAACTAATGTTCCGAGAGATTTTGTGGAATTTCCTTCGCAGATCAATGAACATTGGGCTTTAGATCCTATAGTTTTGAAAAACTATGCAATTCATTACGAAACGAAACAGCCGATTCCACAAGCTTTGGTTGATAAAATTAAAAATGCAGCAACATTTAATCAGGGTTACATGACAACTGAGTTGGTTTCTGCCGCTGCTTTGGATATGGATTGGCATTCTGTAACAAACGCAGGACAATTGCTTCCAGTTTTAGATTTCGAAAAACAATCTTTAAATAACCACGGATTTAATTTATCAACGGTTCCGCCAAGATATCACACTCCTTATTTTGCACACATTTGGGGAGGTGGTTATTCAGCAGGATATTACGCATATTTATGGTCTGAAACTTTAGACAGCGACGCGTGGGAATGGATTATGAAAAACGGTGGATTGACCAGGGAAAATGGTGACCGTTTCAGAAAATATATTCTTTCAGTAGGAAATTCAGTTGATCTGAATCAGGCATTCAGAGATTTCACGGGACACGATCCGGATATCAAGCCGTTGTTGAGAAATAGAGGTTTTATTAAATAAATTTTAAAAGCATTCATTTTGAGTGCTTCTTTCTTTTAAAGATAAAATATAATCCCTAGCAGATTTCAGCTTTATGATATTCGCGCAAAAAATATTCGTGTAAATTTGTTTTTAAATAAAAATCAAAAAAATGAACTGCCCCTGCTGCTCCGGAAAACACTACGAAGAATGTTGCAAACCTTATCACACAGGAGAAAAACATGCACCAACTGCAGAAGCATTGATGCGTTCAAGATTTTCGGCATTTGCCATTCCGAACGGAAAATATTTAATGGAGACAACATCTCCGAGCAAGAGACAATTTCACAATACAAAAGATTTGCAGGAATGGGGAGAAATTAATGAATGGACAAAACTGGAAATTGTAGATAAACCATCCATGAATAAAGTGGAATTTAAAGCATATTACACTGATGAGGACGGACAAAGACAAATTCATCATGAATTATCAACATTCAAAATGATTCAAAACCGTTGGTATTATGTTTCTGGAGAATTTTTAGAATGATTTAATTAATAACAACAAAATGTCCGATCAAAAGTCGGACATTTCATATTATATTTAAATATTATTAGTGAGCTTCGTCTCCGTCAACTCCATGAGCGTGACCGTGAGCCAATTCTTCTTCTGTTGCAGGACGCGTATTCAAAATTTCAACCTGGAAATCCAAAACTTTCCCAGCCATTGGATGATTAAGATCTGCAATGACAGCTTCAGGAGTAACTTCTACCACAAACGCCTGGAAATTATTTCCCTGATCATCAGATAATGGTAAGATAGCTCCTACTGGTGGAATTCCAGCTTCACCAAACATATCGATTGGCAATTGTGCAATAGCATCTTCCTGTTTTTCACCGTAAGCTTCTTCCGGCTGAATTACAAAATCGGCTTTATCACCAGCTTTCAAACCTAAGATATTTTGTTCAAATTTTGGAATCATCATTCCAACTCCATATAAAAATGTAAGCGGATTTTCTGCAGTCGTTTCTTCTACAAGGATTTTGCTTCCGTCCTCTTCGATAGTGTGAAGAATGTACTTTACAGCTACCACATGATTGTTATCAATAGTCATATTTCTTTTTTTGCGTGATCTTTTTCACGATTAAACGGCACAAATATACTGTTTTTGAAAGAATTGATTAAGGAAATATGTTTAAAGAATTATCTGAAGGATACTACTTTTTGTTTTTTGCTTCAGCCTTTTTTTTCTGTCTCAAAACATACAGATACAGACTTTCTACTTTCGCTCTTGCCCAATCGGTTTTCCGTAAAAATTTCAGTGAGGAATTGATACTTGGGTTGTCCGTAAAACATTTGATATTGATTTGTTTTCCTAATTCCTCAAAGCCGTTATAATAATCTACCAATTCTTCCAAAATGGCATCAAGACGTTTTCCGTGTAAAGGATCTTTTGATTGTTGCTCCATGCTGTAAAAATAGAAATAAAATTGTATTTCGTTACAAACAAGACTGTATAACTCCGGTTGTTTTACACAATACCGTTTTAAATAACCTAAAAAATTGCTCGTTCTCAAACTGACTGGTTTTAAATAAAATTATTTTTGAATAAATAAAACTTTATATTTAAGTACTGAAATACCATTTGAGATAAGTTTTCTCTAAAAGAATAGATTAATTTAGCAATACCAATTTTAAAGTAAAATCTACCTAAAGAATGTTGAGATGAGTAGAAATACAGACGCCAATAAAAAAACATACAATAAGATAATCGCCAACAAAAAGCGAAAAATTCAGGAAGCAGAACTGAAAAGAAAAAACCGCTTGAAGGAAATGCGTGAAAATACGAAAGCTAAATCAGCTGCAGAAAAGGAACAAGAAGACGAAATAAAATGAAAATCCTCCACACCGCCGATTGGCATTTAGGCAAACGTCTCGATCGTTTTTCACGTCTGGAAGAACAGGTCTTGGTTTTAAATGAAATTGTTGAAATTGCCGATGAACAAAATGTTGATCTTGTTTTAATTGCCGGAGATTTGTTCGACAATTTTAATCCGAGTGTTGAGGCGACAGAACTTTTTTATAAAACTTTAAAACGTTTATCATTAAACGGAAAACGTCCTGTCATTGCGATTTCAGGAAATCACGATTCACCAAATCTCATCGACGCTCCGGATCCGTTGGCAAGAGAATGCGGAATTATCTTAATCGGTCATCCAAAAGCTAATATTACTCCTTTTGAATTGGAACATTTTAAGATTTCAAATTCTACAAATAGTTTTATTGAATTACAATTAAAAAATCAAAACTTTCCTATAAGAATTTTACATACACCTTATGCGAATGAAGTTCGTTTAAAAGAATATTTTGGCGAAAACAAGGAGGAAGAACTCAACAAAGTTTTGGCAGAAAATTGGGCAGCCATCGCCAATGAATTCTGTGATGAAAATGGAGTCAATCTTTTAATAGCTCATTTATACATCAATAAAAAAGGAGCGCCGATTCTTGAAGAACCGGAAGGTGAAAAACCGATCAAGATTGGTAATGCAGACCTTATTTATTCTGATATTATTCCTCCGCAGATCCAATATACAGCTTTAGGACATTTACATGGATTTCAAAATATCGGAACTTTGGAAAAGCCTGTTGTTTATTCTTCGTCACCACTTTGCTACAGTTTCAGCGAAGCCGGACAAACGAAATATGTTTCTATCATTGAGGCTGAACCCAATAAAGAAGTTTCATTTGAAAAATTAGCTTTAAAAAACGGAAAAATACTCGTGAGAAAAACTTTTGATTCTGTTGAAAAAACGGTTGAGTGGCTAAGCGAAAATCCGAATGCTTTGGTCGAACTCACTTTAGAAAGTAGAACTTTTCCGAAAGTTGAGGAAATAAAATTGATTCATCAATCTCACGACGGAATTGTGCATTTTATTCCGAAAATTAAAAATCAGAATTTTAATGAAAATCCGTTGAATGAAATTAATATTAGTCGAGATCCTCTCCCTTTATTTATTGAATATTTTAAATTTAAAAATAATGGACAGGAGCCTAATGAGGAATTAATAAATTTATTTAAAGAAATCGAAAACTACTAATCTATGATTCCTGTTCAGTTAATTATTGAAGGTTTGTATTCATATCAAGAGCGTCAAACAATTGATTTTAAAAGCCTTACAGAGGCTGGTTTATTCGGCATTTTCGGTTCAGTAGGTTCGGGAAAATCATCGATTTTGGAAGCAATTTCGTTTGCGCTTTACGGCGAAACCGAGCGTCTAAACAGGCAAGACAAACGTTCGTATAATATGATGAATTTAAAATCAAGCAAATCATATATTGAATTTGATTTTATCAATTTTGAAAATAAAAAATTTAGAATTACAAGAGAAGCAAAACGTAATTCAAAAAACTTCAGCGATGTTAAGCCCTCTTCAGTAGTTTTGTATGAAGATCAAAATAACAAATGGATTCCTTTAGATCATACTGATATAAAGAAAATAAATGGGAATTTGAGCTACGAAAATTTCAAGCGCACAATCATTATTCCGCAAGGTCAGTTCAAAGAATTCCTGGAACTTGGAGCAACTGAAAGAACGAATATGATGAAGGAGATTTTTAATCTTCAAAGATTTGATCTTCAGAATAATGTTTCGGTTCTAAGTGCTAAAAACAGATCAGAACTGGATCAATTGGAAGGTCAGTTGAAAGGTTTTGAAGAAGTAAACGAAGAACAGATTTCCAATCAAAAAGAAACTTTGCAGCTTGAAAATCAAAAACTTGAATTGATACAGATTCAGTTTAAGCAGATCGGAGAAAAATATCAGCAACTCAAAAATTTAAAAGAAGATTTTGAACTTTTAAAAAAGAAAAAAGAAGATTTCGAAAAACTTTCTGTTGAAAAAACTGAAATTGATATTTTAGATACACAAACTGAATTGTTTGATCAGGTTTTTCGCACTTTTAATCCTATAATTATTGAGAAAAATAAACTTCAAAAAGAAATTGAATCTCATCAAAAGGATAAAGAAAATCAGACTAAAATTTTGTTGGAAACTGAGGCTGAATTTAAATCTTTAACGGAAAAACTGTCAGCGATTTTACCCAAATTTGCAGCTTTGGATCAGTCAAAAATTCAGGAAAACGATCTGAATTTAATTTTGCAAATGCTGAAGTTTTCTGATGAAATAGAAATTCTGAAGGACAGAACCAAAAAAGGTTCGGAAAAAGTACAGGAAGTTGAAGCCAATAATAAACTGATTGAAAAGAAACTTACCGAACTTGCACAGGAAACAGAAGTTTTAAAGCCAAAAAAATTAGAATCCACTTTAATCATTAATGTCGGAAATTGGTTTTTAGAAAAGAAAAATCTGAGTGAATCTTTTCAAAAACAAACCGAAAAAACCGATCAAAAAAAAGCCGAAATTGAAAAGATTTCAGCAGAATTAAAACCTTTTGAAATCAATATTGAAAGTTTTAAAAATGATTTTAAAACTCAAATTGATGCTTTAGAAATTCAGAAAAAAGAACTTACGGAAAAACAAAAACATCTGGAAGTTCAGCAAAAGTTATCACATTTTGCGAGTGAATTGCATGACGGAGAATCTTGTCCACTTTGTGGATCGTTGGAACATCCGAACGTTGTAGAATTTGATGATGTAAACTCTGAACTGAATGAATTGCAAAAACAAATTGAAAATCTTGAAAATCAAAAGCAGGAAATTCAGAAAAAATCTTTAGAAATTGAGAAAATTCTAGATCGTCAGATTATTTTTGAAGAGCAATTGAAATTTGAAGAGGAAATTTTAAAACAAATTCAGATCAATGTTCAAAATCATACCCAGAACTTTATCTGGAAAGAATTTAATTCCGAAAATGAAACTGAATTTGAACAAAAACGTTTGCAGTCTTTTGAAATAGAAAAACAGATTGAGCAGATCAGTCAGAATTTTTCTCAGGAACAGAAAAATCTTGAAAAAGAGCGCGAAACCCTTGATTATTACAACAAAGCTTTGGAAAAATTCAGGTTGGATGAAGCGAAAAAAGCCGAACAGATAAAAACCAATGAATCAAATCTGAAAATTATGAATTGGAAAGATTATGAGGAAAAGGCGATTGTTGAAGTTGAAGAAAGCTACCAAAAACTCGCACAGTCAAATCTTGAAACAGAGCAGAATTATCAGAATTTAATAAAAAAAGAGAAAGAGCTTTCACCAAAACTTGCGGAACAAAAAACAATCGTCAGTCAACTCGAAAAAAGAATTTCAGAACTTGAAAAAGAAATTTCTGACAATGAAAATTTGATCAAGCAATCGTTAACCGAACAAAATTTTACAGATTTAATCGAAGTTCAGTCAATTTTATCACAGAAAATTGATATTCAAGAAACAAGAAATAAAATTCAGAAATTCAGAATCGATTTTGAAACGCTGAAAAACGGAATTTCTGAACTCGAAACGAAACTGAAAGATTTTTCATTTGATGAAGAACAGTTTTCAGTAGTTGAAATTCAGTTTAAAACGATTGAAAGTGAAGTGAAAATTGCTAATGATTCGGTTGTGAAAATCAGTTCAGAAATCGAAAGATTAGAGAAAGAATTTAAGAAAAAAGGAAATCTTTTAGTTGAATTATCCAAACTTCAGAAACGTGCAGACAATCTGAAAGTAATGACCAATCTCTTTAAAGGAGCCGGTTTTGTGCAATATGTTTCGTCAATTTATCTTCGTCAGTTGTGCGATCATGCAAATGTCCGTTTCCACAGAATGACCAGAAATCAGCTGAGTCTTCAACTCAATGAAAACAACGATTTTGAAATTGTAGATTATCTCAACGAAGGTAGAAGCCGAAGTGTAAAAACGTTGTCTGGCGGACAGGCTTTTCAGGTTTCTCTGAGTCTGGCTTTGGCTTTGGCAGAAAGTGTTCAGGCGAATGCAAAATCGGAAAAGAATTTCTTCTTTATCGATGAAGGTTTCGGAACTCAGGATCTGGAATCTGTGAATGTTGTTTTTGAGACTTTGATGAGCCTTCAAAAAGAAAACAGAATCGTAGGAATTATTTCGCACGTTGAAGAACTGAAAGAAAAAATTCCTGTGTCGCTCAATATTACGAAAGATGAGGAAAGAGGAAGTTTGATCGAAATATCTTAATTACGAAGCTTTTTATATACATTTGAATTTTAAAAATTATCATGCAGAAATTACCAATTACATTTTATCCGGGAAAAACTAAAAATATTTTTCTAATGTTGATCAGTTTAGGCTTTGTGATTTTAGGGATTAGTCTTTTAGATAAAAATATTTGGGTTGCTGTTTTAAACATTCTCTTTTTTGGAATGTGTTTTATTGTTTACGTCATTAATTTTATCCCGAATGCTACTTATTTGAAACTCAATGAAACAGGAATCGAGATGAAAACGCTATTCAAAACCACTTTTATACCGTGGCAAGCGATAAAAAGTTTTGGTACCAGAAATATCGTTGTCATGAAAACGGTGACTTTTGAGCTTGATGAAAATGTGATTGACGCCACAGTAAAATCGAAAACTGGAGCATTTCCCGATACTTATGGAATGTCTGCGAAAAATTTTGCGACATTAATGAATGAATATAAAAATCAAATCGTTAACTCTTAATTTTTTAGGTGAAAAAACTTCTGCCCCATATCATCCTGATTCCGTTGCTTTTAACGATTCCGATTGTTTCGTCGCCGGATTTTGATGGTACTTTATCGGTTTTCAGGGTTTCACCTTTTCAGCGGGAATTCATCAGATTTGTACTCGTCATTATCTTTTTTTATTTAAATCTAAATCTTTTTCTCCCAAAGTTTTTCAGTAAAAAGAAATACACGATCTTTTCAGTTTGCGTGGCAGCAAGTTTTGCATTGATGGTATTTTTGCCTTATTATCTTTCTTCACAAAACTTATTTGCGTCAGAACCTTCAATGCAAATGAGACCTCCCGAAATGCGACCACCGAATGGAAATATGCCTTCTCCACCGATGGTAGGAAGACCCCGTTTTGAAAATTTCGGTCCGAGAAATGACGGATCTTATTATCAGATGATTTTTTCTTCTGTGCTTCCGTTTTTATTTTCTTTTTTATCTTCATTATTTATCTATCGGAACAACGAGAAAAAAGAGCTGGAAAGATTAAAGGCGAAAGCAGAATTGCTCAATTTAAAATATCAATTGCAGCCACATTTTTTATTTAATATTCTCAATTCTATTTACTCATTAGCATTGTTAAAATCCGACGATGCGCCCAACGGAATTCTGAAACTTTCCAACGTGATGCGATATGTCGTGCAGGAAAGCAGCAAAGATTTTGTAGAATTGACTAAAGAAATTGATTACATCAAAGATTATATTGCATTGCAATTGGTAAGAACCGACAACAGTTTAGATTTTTCGTACACGGAAATTGGTGATCTGAAGAATCTGAAAATTGCACCTTTTATTTTGGTTACGTTTGTTGAAAATGCTTTTAAATATGGCTTTAATGCTGAAGAAAATTCAAAAATTGCAGTAAAATTGATTGTTCAGGAAAATGTTTTGAATTTTACTGTTTTCAATAATATTGTTAATACGAATATCTCCGACGAAAACAGTTTGAAAATTGGTTTAAGAAATACTTTCGAGCATTTAAATCAAATTTATCCTGAAAAACACACTGTGAAAATCAACGAAACTGAAAAGACTTATGAAGTAGATTTAACCATCAATTTAAGCTAAATATGATAAGAGCCATTGCTTTGGATGACGAAATTCTTGCCCTGAAAATCATCGAGAATTATTCCGAAAAAATTGAAAATTTAACGCTGGAAAAAATTTTCAACAAACAAAGTGATGCCCAAAAACACCTCAACAAATTTCCGGTCGATCTCATCTTTCTTGATATTGAAATGCCGACAAAAAACGGACTTGATTTTTATAAAAGCATTTCCCAAAACACAAAAGTGATCTTCACGACGGCTTACTCTGAATATGCAGTTGATGCTTTCAATGTGAATGCGGTTGATTATCTTCTGAAACCTTTTTCATTTGAAAGATTTAAAACTGCCGTTGAAAAAGTAAAAATGAATGACGAAAAAGATGAAGCAAAACATTTGTCGATTCGTGCAGATTACAAGCTTCACAAGATCAATTTTAATGACATTCAGCTGATTGAAGGTTTGGACGATTACATTCAGATTCATTTAAAAGATTCTTCAAAAATCACCGCCCGTTCTTCGATGAAAAATATTATGGAAAAGCTTTCCGAGAAAGATTTTATCCGTGTTCACCGTTCTTATATTTTACCTGTGAAAGATATAAAAACAATTGTCAATAGAAATATTCACGTTGGAGATTTTATTATTCCGATTGGGGAAACGTATAAGGATGATGTGATGAGGATTGTGAATGGATAATATTAATTTCTTTTGTCTTGAAACAAAAGAAACAAAAATTCAAGACTTGGAAACCTCTGCTAAAAATTAAAACCTAATCCTAAAATTCCCAAAACTCGCGCGAATTAAAGATTGGTTTTTCTATTTAAGATTTGTCTCGCGCTTCAAACAGTGGGAATTTTTTTTTGCGGATTAAATTTCAATTTTCTTAACGCTTCAGTTTCCTAAGTCAGTACTTAATATCGTTAAGGTTTCTTAAAAAATCATTATTTACCGACACATTTTTTCAGTTTACCTCATAAATTTTCTGATCTCTTTATTTGAAAATACCTTTGACGTAAGAAAAATGAAAGAGATGAAAACAATTGACAGAAAAGGCTTTTTGAAAAGTTTAGGTTTAGCAGGAGTAACTGCTTTAGCTGCACCGGTTTTGATGCATTGTAGCAAGGATGATGAAGATTCTGCAGCGGCAGTTATCGACAATAGTATTTCTACCGCTTGTTCGGTGACCAATTCTGAAACTGAAGGCCCATTTCCAACGAAAACTCCATCAAGTTTGGTGCAGACCAATATTGTGAGCGACAGAACGGGAGTTCCCTTTACGATCGGGATTACAGTTCAGAATACCAATGCAAATTGCGCGAATTTACAGGGCGCAATCGTAGACATTTGGCATTGCGACAAAGACGGAAATTACTCAGAATACGGAGGAACAGGAATGCAGTCTGCCAATTACACATCCGTTCATTTTTTGAGAGGAAGACAAACTACCGATGCCAATGGAAAAGTGAATTTTACCTCGGTTTTTCCGGGTTGGTACAATGGAAGAGCAACCCATATTCATGTACACGTTTACAATTCTTCGGGGCAATCACTTTTGGTGACACAGATTGCGTTTCCTGAAGGCAATGACAGCGCAGTCGTACAAGTCGGCGCAAGTACAGGTTATAAAGGAATGAGCGGTTACACCTACAATTCGAATGATAATGTTTTCAGTGACGGAACCTCCAACGAAATGTCCAGTATTTCAGGAAGCGTAAGCGGAGGTTTCGCTCTGACACACACGATAAAAGTTTCGGCTTGAGTTTAAGTTTTTAGTCATTGATGAAGCGGTAAATGATCATGAAATGATTTTGATGAAGATTGAAATTCATTTATCGCTTTTCTTTTTTTTAATTATTAAAATTATGCTCGTACAGACTCCATCAAAGATTTTCAAGTCAGATTTTGCAATCTGGAAAGAAGACAATTCCTGTATGATCAGGGAAATTTTTACAGAATGTGAAAATTCAAACCTGAAAAAAATTACTGAAATAGTTTTTGATGAAGATGGAAACTACGATTTTCAATATGTAGCGAACTGCAACGTTCTGATTTTGGTCTTGTATGGTGAGATTTTAATTAATGATTTTAAAAAGAACATTTCTGCCCATCAGGTTTTCACCCTAAAATCGACAGAAACGGACGTTCTGACAATTAAAAATAACCTCGAAGGCGAAAAAGCAGACATTCTCATCATTGAGCTGACATCAAAAAAGCATGACAACTCTTTCAGAATCAAAGATCTGAATATTGATTTCAGAAATTCATTTATTCAGATTGCAGAAGATGTCGACTATCCGAATTTTATTGGATTGTATGACGGCAGAAAAGAAGATAACTATGTTTTGTATCATCCTCAAAGATCGGTTTTCGGAATGGTAATTAACGGTGCTTTTGAATTTCAAAACAGGTTATTGGAAACCAGAGATGCAATTTTATTGAATCAAATAGACAGATTGGAATTTGAGGCTTTAAGTGAAAATGCTTTGCTCTTATTTTTAGAAGTCTGAGAAAAATAAAGTGAAAAAAAATCATCCCAACGCTTTTCGGCAGGAAACTGTTTTTTCGATTGATTTGGAGGAAAAATCTGCGGTCAGCATCGAACTATTTGAAGCAGACGGGAAAAAACTATTTTCTGTTCTGAACCATCAGAATCTTTCGGCTGGGAAACAGGAAATAAAAATTTCCAGAAATCAATTGGATTCCGGAATTTATACGGCAAAAATTACAATTGAAAACTCTAAAGGTGAGTTTATAGAAAATATAGAAGTTATAGTTCATTAATACAGTCTAGCAATAGATTATTTTTTCATTATGTGTGTTTAGGATCAGGGCAGAATGGAAGACTGCCCTGTTTCTTAAAATGAAATTAAAATCTTTCACTAAAAATTAATATGAAAGCTAAAATAAAATTGGCATTTCGAATTGTGATCGACCAGAATTCTACGTTGCCTTGGGATAAATTCGTTTTTGAAGACTCTCATTTTGAATATAAAATTCAGCATCAGGTTTTTGATGATAAAGAAAATCCTGTGAAAAATTACTGGGAACTTTTAGCTAAAAATCCGAATGCAGAAAAGATTGCCTTTCTGTTGAGTTCGGCGGTTGTTAATTATGTTTCGCAACTCAACGGAGAAATCAAAAGTCTTCCTGACGTTTTAGGTAATACTTTTTTCCCGGTTGATACATTTAAACTTGATCTCATCAGCTCAAATATTGAAGATGCGGCAAAACACAAAATCGGTTTGACTTTTTTTACTCCCGAATTATTATTAATTGATATCATCGACAACAAATATCTTCTAAGCAAAGACACTGAAAGCGAAAACGGTTTTGAAACCTTCATGTTCGCTTTTCATCCGCAAGTCGGAATTTCTCATTATTTAATTTTGTGAAAAGCGCTCCGTTGAAATTCAACGGAGCGCTTATTTTTTTATTTCTATCTCACTTTCGGAGCAACTTTTTCACCGAATAATTCGATTGATTTCATCATGATATCGTGATTCGGATCTCCAACATCCATATGACCGACAAATCTTGTAATCCCGAAAATCTCTTTGATGTAATTGATTTTATCGGCAACCTCATCTGCATTTCCGATAAATAAAGCTCCGTCTTTTGCTCTTCCGCCTTCATACTGCATTTTTGTAAATGGAGCCCAACCTCTTGCACCTCCAATTCTATCCATCTGAGATTTATAATTATTGAAATATCCGTCGATAACCTCTTTATCATCGCTGACAAACGTGTGTGAATGAATGGCAATCTGCATTTCAGATGCATCATGACCTGCTTTAAGGTATTCCTGTTTGTAGAAATCAACCAAACTCTTAAACTGAATCGGCATTCCGCCAATGATGGCAACAACTAATGGCATTCCCAATTTGGCAGCACTCAAAAGTGATTGCGGAGTTCCGCCAACGGCTCTCCAGATCGGAAGTTTACCATTGTTTTTCGCTCTCGGATAAACAGTCTGGTTCTGCATCGGAGCACGAAGTTTTCCTGACCACGAAACGTTTTCTTCAGAATTAATTTTTAATAATAATTCTAATTTTTCATCAAAAAGCTCTTCGTAATCATTCAGAGAATATCCGTACAAAGGAAAAGATTCGATGAAGCTTCCACGTCCCACGAAAATCTCTGCTCTTCCATCGGAAATCAAATCTAATGTCGCAAAATCTTCATAGACTTTCACGGGTTCAGAAGAGCTCAGAACAGTTACTCCACTTGCTAATTTTATATTTTTTGTAATGCTTGCAGCAGCTGCCAAAACCATTTCGGGTGAAGAAACTGCATAATCGGGACGGTGATGTTCTCCCATCGCGAAGACATCAATTCCCACCTCGTCCATCAGTTTTACCTGGTCAAGAATTTCACGGATTTTTATTCCTGCATTTTTATATTTTCCGGTTTTCTGGTCTAAAGCCAAATCGCCGAACATTCCTATTCCTATTTCCATATTGTTGATTTTTATAACAACAAAATTAGCTTAATGATTGTTTAAAAACATTGATGAATGATAAGAAAGAAATGATGTTTTAACAGGAAAAATTAACACTTATTTTGTCATTCCGTAGAAATCTAGATTTAGTTTTAAATACTTTGTTGAGATTCCTCCAGAATGACAAACCGAATGGATAAGTAAAATTTTTAGACAAAAAAAATCCAGCCTAAAAAATAGACTGGAATTATATTATTTTTTTAAATTCTGATCAAAATAATCCGTGACTTTCTGCATCAGATGCACTCTGTCTTTTCCGATCACGTTATGCGGGTGTCCAGGATAAACGAAGTAATCTAACTGTACCCCATTATCAACTGCTGATTTGATGAATTTCATCGAATGTTGCCAAACCACAACATCATCCTGCGCTCCGTGAATCATTAACAGTTTCCCTTTCAGGTTCTGAACCTTATCTAAAAGATTTGAGGTTGCATATCCTTGAGGATTTTCCTGTGGAGTATCCATATATCTTTCTCCGTACATAATTTCATACATGCTCCAGTCAATTACAGGTCCTCCTGCAACTCCTACTTTGAAGGTTTCAGGATGACGAAGCATGAAACTTGTTGTCATAAATCCTCCAAAACTCCATCCGTGAATTCCTAATTTTTCAGAATCTACATAAGGAAGAGATTTTAAATAATCAACCCCTTTCAATTGGTCATTCATCTCTGTAGTTCCTAAATTTCTGAAAACAGCCTGTTCGAATTTCATCCCACGATTAGAAGAACCTCTTCCATCCATTGTGAAAATGATGTATCCGTTTTGCGCCATATATTCATACCAAAGATTTCCTGAAGCCGGGAAACTGTTTGTAACCAATTGCAAATGCGGACCATTATATAAATAAACAATTGCAGGATATTTTTTATTCGGATCAAAATTGGTCGGAAGAATGATCTTTCCATATAATAAAGTTCCGTCGTCTGCTTTTAAGTTGATGTTTTTAATTTCCGGTCGCTGATAATTTTTTAACGGATTTTCTGCAGTCAGAAGATTTGTTGATTTCAGAGAATTGGTATTGATGATATTGGCAATTCTCGGTGTATTTGAATTGGTGTAAATGTCATACAGATAGTTTCCATCCTTACTTAAAACTCCTGAATGCATTCCTTCTGCATTATCCAATTTTTGAGTTTTGAATGTAGCCCAGTTGATTCTGTACAAATGTCTTTCTGTCGGACTTTCCTGAGTAGAAACGTAGTAAATTTCTTTTTTCTTTTCATTAAATCCTAAAATATCGGTCACCAACCAGTCACCTTTAGTAATCTGCGCAATCAGACCTTTTTCCAAACTGTAGTGGAACAAATGATTATATCCTGTTCTCTGACTTTGCCAGATAAAATCTGTATTAGAATTTGGGAAGAATAATAAAGGATGTTGTGGCTCCACATATTTGCTGTCGGTTTCTTCGAATAAAGTTTTCATTAAATTTCCTGTAGCAGCGTCGTACTGATTCATTTTTAAATGATTCTGACCTCTGTTTAAGACTCCCACAAAAATATATTTAGAATCCGGACTCCACGTAATTGCCGTTAAATACTGATCTTTTTCACCTTCAACTTTTAAGAACGTCGTTGATTCATTTTTAATGTTGTAAACACCCAATGTTACTTCGTGCGAAGTTTTTCCTGCCATCGGATATTTGATGTTGGTATTCACAGCCGGAGTTACAGACCAGTCGATGATCGGGTAATCTGCAACCATTTTCTGATCCATTCTGTAAAAAGCTACACTTTCAGAATTCGGAGCAGGGAAAATTCCACTATCAATTCCGAATTCGTTTCTGTGAACGTTGGAAGCTCCGTTAAGAATATTTTCGTCAGAATCGTTGGTTACCGCAATGGTTTTCCCGTTTTTGCTGATGAATAAATTGTTCTTTACCGTGTAAGCAAAAGTCTGGTTGTCCGCAAACATCTTCATGTTTGAAACATTCTCATCCATTGCAGATGAACGTTTTATCTTCCAGTCGTTTCCTGATTTCTCTACCCAGTACATTTGATTATTTGCACTGAAATAACCGTTTGAAGTATTAGTAAATTTAATCGGTGGAACACCTTTCAGCTTTTTATCTGCAAAATTTTTGTTGAGCTGCGTCAGAGAAACCAAAGTATCCTGTTTGTTGGTTTTCAAATCTGTCACCAAATATCCTCCTTTCACAGCCTGAATGTAAGATTTACCGTCATCTGACCACGAAAACTGAGAAATACTTTTCACTGCAAGATTGCTTCGCAGTCCGTTTACAGCTTCTGCCATGGTATATTTCTGGGTCTGCGAAAATGCAGATCCGCCCAAAACTACCATCAATAAAGAAAATTTATATAATTTCATTGCATAAAAATTGAATCTGTCAAAAGTAAGAAATAAAACCCGTCCGTTAAAAAATGTTAAATAAAAGATCTCTTTATTTGAATTTAGTAAATTAGAGAGGATTAATGAAATCATGACTTGTTAGATTTCTTGAAAACATTTGATTATTATCAAAAAGTCTTTACAATGGCGTAACACACTTTCCCTTCTTCCGGAAAACCTGTTGCAGGGGTGCGACAAGCTTTCCTGCTTTCCGGAAAGTTCGCTGCAGGGGTGCGACAGACTTTCCGGTAACAGGGAAAACACTGTACAAGGGTGCAGGAAGGTTTCCGGTAGAGCTTTTGATTTTGGTTTGCTACAGTTTAATAAATAATATAAGAGAAACTCATTTCTTATCCTAAATCAATGAATCGAGCATCGTTCTTGTTATACATTTGCATCATACAATAACAACTAAAAAATAAATACAATGGCTACAAAATGGAATTTAGACCCAACGCACAGTGAAATTACTTTTAAAGTAAAACACATGATGATTTCTAATATCAAAGGAAATTTCACCAATTTCACTGCTGAAATCGATGCCGATGACGATACTTTTAAAAATGCAAAAACTACGGCAACGATTCAGGTTTCTTCAATCTCTACGCACAATGCAGACAGAGACACTCACTTGAAATCTGCAGAATTCTTTAACGCAGAAGCGAATCCTACAATCACTTTCGAATCTGATGCTCTGAACGATTCTATTACAGGAAATCTTACAGTAAACGGTATTACCAAGCCGGTAACTTTGGATGTAGATTTCGGAGGAATCAACGTAGATCCTTGGGGAAATACAAAAGCTGGGTTTTCTTTCGAAGGAAAAATCAACAGAAAAGACTTCGGACTAAACTGGAATGCAGCTCTTGAAGCAGGAGGTGTAATGGTAAGCGAAGATGTAAAAATTGCAGGAGAACTGCAATTTGTAAAGCAAGCATAGTAAATTAAATATAGTTTTCTGAGGATCCGGTGGTTTACTATAATCACCGGATCTTTATTTTAAAACCAATATTATGAATCTCAACGATCTACAAAACATCAGCGACAATTTTAAAAATACTCAGAAAATGCCTGTCCTTTTTCTGGGACACGGTTCGCCGATGAATGCTATTGAAGAAAATCAGTTTGTACAGGGTTTCAGAAATGTAGCGAAGGAAATTCCGAAACCGAATGCTATTTTGTGTATTTCAGCACATTGGTTTACAGCTGGAACGTTTGTCACCGCAATGGATATGCCCAAAACCATTCATGATTTCGGAGGTTTTCCACAAGCTTTATTTGATGTAAATTATCCTGCTCCCGGAAATCCTGAACTCGCAAAGGAAACTGCCGAACTTTTGAAGCCAATTTTGGTGGAGGAAGATCACAACTGGGGTTTGGATCACGGTGCATGGTCGGTCATCAAGCACATGTATCCCGAAGCAGACATTCCTGTGATTCAATTAAGTATCGATTACACAAAACCTCCGCAATATCATTTTGATTTGGCTAAAAAACTCAATAAGCTCCGTGAAAAAGGAATTCTGATTATCGGAAGCGGAAACATCATTCATAATTTAAGATTAATAGACTGGCGAAACATCAATACTGTTGGAGCCGGTTGGGACTGGGCAATTGAAGCAAGGGAAAAAACCAACAATTGGCTTTTGGACGGAAACTTCCAGAATATTATTGATTATCAAAAACAAGGTGCTTTTCTGCAATACGCAGTTCCTACTCCTGATCATTACTTACCATTAGTTTACAGTCTGGCTTTGAAAGATCAATCTGAAGATCTTGTTTTGTTTAATGATGAATTGATCGCCGGAAGTCTGAGCATGACGAGCGTAAAGATTGGGTAAAATAATTTTTTTAACAGTCTTTTTTTATCACTATAAATTTAGTAATATTGTTTACCATGAAAAAAACGATATTACTTTTAATTATTTTTTTACCGTTTTATCTCACAGTTGCTCAAACAATTAAAGGAACGGTGGTGAATGACCTTGAGAAACCGATCTCTAATGTGAATATCTATCTTGATGGAACGAAAACAGGAACAGTTTCTGCACCAGACGGAAGTTTTACCTTAAATCTTCCATCAGCAAATAACAACAGTCTGGTTTTTCAGAAAGACGATTATGAAACATTTACGATCTCTGTTTCACAGGTTTTAAATAAAAAGCTGAAAGTTGTTTTAATTAAAGCTAAGGAAATTGAGGAAGTAAGAATTGTTCCTTACACTGAAGCTGCATACAAAAATTACATCCGCTTTTTCCTGGATTCTTTCATTGGAAATGATAAGGAAAATGTACGCATAAAAAATCAGCGCTCGCTCAAGTTTTCATTTGACAAAGAAAATAATATTCTCAAAGTGAAAGCTCCACAAACATTGATTATTGAAAATAAAAATCTCGGTTATACCATTGATTACAATCTCGTGGAATATATTGCTGATTTTGAAAACAACACGACCCGATTTATGGGAACGAGCTTTTTTAAAGAAACAAAAAGCACCAGTAAAGTAAAGCTCAACCGAATGAATGCTTACGACGGAAGTCAGGTTCATTTCTTCAGAAGCGTTTATGAAAGTAAGGTTGCTAATGAAGGTTTCATCGTGAATCAGATTACTAAATTCCCCAATTCCAAATACCCAACTGAAGAAGAATTACAGCGGCTGAAAGATTTTGCAAAAACATTAAAATCAAAAAAAACGCTGAATGTTCCTGAAGATATTTTAGATATCGGAAATAGAAAACGTAACGAACCTCCGTACAAAATCGCTGTTACGAAAACTCAGATTCCTGAGTCTGATTATACTAAAAAGACTGATGGAAAATTGTTTTTGGATTATGATTACATGATGCAGATCAATTTCAAAAAGTTTTTTTATGAATTGAAAAAAGATCAGTTTGTAAAAGGTACAATACCGATTATGCAGACCTCATTTCTCCATCCTGAAGGAGATACTTTTGAAATTTATTCGGATGGAAACACTTCAAATCCTGGTCAGTTAATCAATCAGGGAGAGTTTGCAAAAGATAAAATCGAGAAATTATTACCGCTGGATTATAAATTAGGAGATTGATTTTATTACAACAAAAGCCTCCAAAAAGGAAGCTTTCATCATTTAAATTTAATATTAAACTATTGTACAGCCTGTAAAACATTAATATTTCCATAACCAAAATCTGAATTTGGTGTTGGATAATAGGTTGAAGACTGTCTCATTTTGGTTAAAACCTGTTCTCTAGTCCATGAAGGATTCTTTGACCACACCAAAGCTGCAATTCCTGCAGTGGAAGCTGTCGCAACTGAAGAACCACCAACATAATCAGTTTGAGCATTATAATAACTTATCACCGGAATATTATTTCCTGAAGCTCTTTCCATTTGGTAGGTAAAATCAATTTCAGCTCCAGAATGACAGACATCACATTTTTGGTTTGAAGTGTTTTCTTTCACACCTGTGATTGCTTGAGTTTCAGGCATCCAAGCCGGGAAAATTACACCAACGAAAGTTGTAAAACTTGTTGAAGTTCCACCTGCGCAAAAGATCAATTTACCTTTTGAATAAGCGTATTTTACACCGTCTTCAATTTTCCCAACAGAGAAAATATGTCCCATCGACATTGAAATAATCTTCACAGAAGTATTATTTGCCAAAGCGGTAAATGCTAATTTTACACCTTCCTGTTCGTGATAACCATCTAAAACTACATTGGAAGCTGCTCTGTACGTCACTAAATTTGCATTATATGCAACTCCAACAGGTTGTCCCTGATTATTTCTAGGAGCCGCCATCGCAGAAGCCATGCTTGTTCCGTGACCGCATTTGTCATCTGAGCCGTCAAAACCTGAGCTCCAAGGCCAAATAGAATCTACATACACTCCGTTTTTACTGATTGATCTTCCGGAAGATAAACCGTTATTAAAACTGCTGCCCAACAAACTTTGATTCGCTGAAACTCCCGAATCAATCAATCCAATCGTAATTCCTGCTCCGGTACTGTAGCTCCATGCGTTGGTGATATTGTGTTTTGCAAATGACCACGGTGCTTTTGCGTTGGGTGTTACTGTTGTATAATCTGCTGCATTCAAAGCGGTTGATTCAAATCCGCAACCGGAGGAGCTTCCGCTTGATTTTGCGACACCGTTTGTTTTATTTTCATTTTCAAAATAATGATAATCAGCAGGTTCGAAATAGCGAATTGATTTTAGTTGACGAAGAGCGATCACTGTTTCTTGTTTTTCGATGTAAACATCCATTTGATTCAGATACTCATCGGATGCCAATAAAATTCTATCCTTTTTACCTTCATATTTTGAAATTACATCTAAAATTTCGTTCTGTAAAGCTTCTGAATTTGAAGATTTGCTTCGGTCAAAATCATTTTTAGAATCGCCAAAACCTATGGAAGCAACTTTATTGCCCTGCACGATTCCGCTCCATAAGAAATGGGAAGAAGATTCGTTCCAGGAAAATCTGCCTTTGGTTTTAGTTGTCTCGTTGATTTTGTCATTGATTTGTCTTGTAGTAAGCGGATCGGTCTGTACAATTTCACTTTCGACTGATGAGGTTTGCAGATCATCATGGTTGCAAGAACTCAAAGCGAAAGCCGTGAGTAATAGGAATACACATTTTTTCATAGTAAAATATTTTTTTTGGTTTTACCAAATTAATACTTTCTATTGAATTACAGATATTTGATGTTTGAAATTTAATATTATGAGCATAAAATCTCATTTTTTTAAACAAAAAAAGCTTCCATCTCGGAAGCTTTGATATTACATATAATATTTAAATTTAAAAATTCACTACAAATTGTCTCTCATTTATCAATTCAGCAATCGCCAACATATCTTTTCCGATCAATCTGTCATCTTCAAGCTTAGCGACTTTTGTACGAATAATTGCATGGTTTTCTTCGATTATTTTAGAACATTTCGCAGGTCTTCTGAATTCTAAACCTTGAGCAGCAAACATCAGCTCAACTGCTAAAATATTTACTAAATTACCAAGAACTTGATTGAATTTTCTCCCTGAAATACTTCCCATTGAAACGTGATCTTCCTGTCCCAAACTTGTAGGAATAGAATCTGCTGAAGCCGGGAAACAAAGCGTTTTGTTCTCTGTCACCAAAGCCGCAGAAGTATATTGAGGAATCATAAATCCTGAATTTAAACCTGAACTTTCCGTTAATAATCTCGGTAAACCGTATTTTCCTTCCAACAATAAATAACTTCTTCTGTCAGAAATATTTCCTAATTCTGCTGCTGCCAAAGTTGCATAATCTAAAGGCATCGCCATCAGTTGTCCATGGAAATTCCCTCCAGAAATCGATTCTTCTGCACTCAAAACGATTGGATTGTCGGTTACAGAATTCAATTCCGTTTCTGCCATTAATTTTAAATGTTCAAAAGCATTTCTGCTTGCACCGTGAACCTGAGGAACACATCTCATTGAGTACGGATCTTGTACTCTGTCGCAATACTCGTGAGATTTTAAATTGTCGGAATTCTTTAAAAATTTAAGCATTCTTGCAGCAACTTTTTTACTTCCTTCAAAAGGTCTGATATCGTGAAGTTCTTTTTTAAACGGGCTAGACGAACCTCTGTATGCTTCGAGACTCATTGCAGCGGTCATATCTGCCAAATCTAGAAGGTATTCGAATTTCTCTAAACCTTTGATGGCATGAGCCAAGATAAACTGAGTTCCGTTGATCAATCCTAAACCTTCTTTCGGACCTAAAACCAAAGGTTCCAAATTATGTTTTTCAAGGATTTCTGCGGTTTCAAAAATTTCACTACCGACCCAAACCTGACCAAGACCCAAAAGTGGTAAAACCAAATGTGACAAAGGCGCCAAATCTCCCGAAGCTCCTACAGAACCTTGCTCCGGAACTACAGGAATAATGTCTTTTTCGAGCATCAAGATCAGTCTTTCAATTACTTCCAGAGAAACACCCGAAAAACCTTTTGACAGTGCATGAACTTTCGTAATCATCATGATTTTTGAAAATTCTTTATCAATCGGCTTACCAACACCGACTGCATGAGAAATAATTAAATTATATTGAAGCTGAGCCGTTTCGTCAGCCGAAATTTTAGTATCACAAAGCGGTCCGAATCCTGTGTTGATCCCATAAACACAACGATCAGACTCTACAATTTTCTGTACATTATCCTGAGATTTTAGGATCTGCTCTTTTGAAGCATTATTTAAACTAGCCTTATTTGGGGTTTTACAGATTTCCAAAACATCATGGAAACTCAAAACGTCTACTCCGTATATCATTTAAAAAAATTTGGTTAAAAATACACATTTTGAGGAGAACTGAAAATGCTTGGTGATCGCTTTAAAATATTTTAAAAACCAATCATTTTATTCTTTATTTTTACGCCTTAATAAAAACTAAAACTTATGAAATTCAAAGCTTTATTATTGGCTCTTTCGTTAGTAAGTATTTCTACTTTTGCACAGGAAAAAGTAAAATACACCAAAGAGCAGGTCAAAAAAATGGAACAGTATCTTTTTAACGAAGGATTTCCGGGACCATCAACAAAGAAAATCTCAACCATCATTTCAAAAGATGGGACTGTCAATAAAGGTTATTGCGACAATATTGAAACCAAAAAAGGACAGATTTATGAAATTTCAATAAAAGACAGCGCAACAAAAAAACAGATGGTTTTCAACGCAGACAATGTGAACGAAATGTACATTTACCCTACGAAACTGGCGAAAATTTTGAAAGTTGGAAAACACATGACTAATGTAAGAAGCTTAAGCACTAAAAAACTGAGTAAAAATACAACAGATGGTCAAATTCAATTTGTAAACCAAACCGTTTCGTTAAAAAATAAAAAAGATGATAAAGAGTTTTTAATGCAACTTATAAATCCTGAATTTAGCGAAATTATTTCTGTATATCATGATCCGAGAGCCAAGGAAACTTCAGGTATGACAGTAGGATTTGGGATGCAGCTTGGTGGCGGACTTGCAAAATCGTTTTATGTAAAAAAAGGGGATAAAGTTCTTTGGCTTCACAAAGATGATTTTGAAGACAATTATGATTTCTTGTTCGGTGACAATGCAGAATTCATGAAAAAATATCCGAAAAAATCTGTAGAATGGGGATTTTTCAGCTTTTTAGTCAATGAATATACTGAAATGAGCAACGGATAAAATTTAATTTTAAAATATTTCAAAGCTGTAGAAAGTTCTGCAGCTTTTTTTGTGCATTGAAATTGCTTAAATTTGTTTTATGAATCCTTCTTTAGAATTACAGCTTAAAACTTTGCCATCAGAACCCGGAGTTTATCGTTATTACGATAAAAATGGAAACCTGCTGTACGTAGGAAAGGCTAAACATCTAAAGAAAAGAGTACTTTCCTACTTTAATAAAAATCTTTTAGGTTCCAGAATAAAAATAATGGTGAGCAAAATTCACCGACTGGAAACCACCATTGTCAACAGCGAATACGATGCGCTTTTGTTGGAAAATAATTTAATAAAAGAACATCAGCCTTTTTACAATGTCATGTTGAAGGATGACAAAACCTATCCGTGGATTTGCATTAAAAATGAAGATTTTCCGAGAATTTTTCTGACGAGAACAAAGATCAAGGACGGATCTGAATATTATGGACCTTACGCGAAAGTACGTCCGGCAAAGATTCTTTTAGATACCATAAAACATATTTATAAACTGAGAACCTGTAATCTCAATCTAGCTCCAACTAAAATTGATGACGGTAAATATAAAGTCTGTCTGGAATTTCATATTAAAAACTGTGAAGGACCATGTGAAGGTCTGGAAAGCAAAGAAGAATATGACGAAAAAATTGATGCAATTCGTGGAATCATCAAAGGAGATTTCCAGACTGCCAAGAAATATCTCGTCAATCAAATGATGAAATATGCTGAAAATCTTCAGTACGAAAACGCACAGATCATCAAAGAAAGGCTTGATATTCTGGAAGATTATCAGGTTAAACATACGGTAGTCAATCCAAATATTGACGACGTAGATGTTTTCGGAATGACGAGTGACGAAACTGCAGCTTATGTCAACTACTTTAAAATCAGAAATGGAAATATCATTCAAAGTTTCACGACTGAAATCAAAAAAATTATTGAAGAAAGTGATGAAGATATTTTGGAAGAAGCTTTAATTGAAATCCGTCAGAAATTTGAATCGAATTCCAAAGAAGTTCTGATTCCGTTTCATTTGACTCTGGAAATTCCGAATGTAAAACTGATCGTTCCTAAGATGGGCGACAAAAAGCGTATTGTAGAACTTTCTGAAAAAAATGCGAAGGAATATAGAATCGAAAAGCTGAAACAGGTACAAATCGTTGATCCTGAAAGACATTCCAACAGAATTATGGCAGAAATGCAGAAGCTTCTGAGAATGCCTGTTGAACCGCGTCATATTGAAGGTTTTGACAACTCGAATATTCAGGGAACCAATCCTGTTTCAGCTTGTGTTGTTTTTAAAGACGGTAAACCGAGTAAAGCAGATTACAGAATTTTTCATCCTAAAACCGTTACAGGTCCTGATGATTTTAAAACGATGGAGGAAGTTATTTTCCGCCGCTACAAAAGAATGTTGGACGAAGGTGAGTCTTTGCCACAACTGATCTTGATTGATGGTGGAAAAGGACAGCTTTCATCAGCCATTAAAAGTTTAAAACTTCTCGGACTTTACGGTAAAATTACAATTGTTGGAATCGCCAAAAGACTGGAAGAGATTTTCTTTCCGGAAGATCCGATTCCTTTGTATTTTGATAAAAAATCTGAAACGTTGAAAGTTCTTCAAAGAGTGCGTGATGAAGCGCACCGTTTTGGAGTAAGACATCATAGAACAAGAAGAACCAATTCAACCATAAAATCTGAGCTGGAAGAAATTCCTGGGGTGGGTGACAGAACAATTGAAATGCTTTTATCGAAATTAAAATCTGTAAAAAGAATAAAAGACGCAAGCTTGGAAACTTTAGAAGAAATTTTAGGAAAAAGCAAAGGGAAAATAGTCTTTGATTTTTTCAATAATATATAAGTTCGTTATAAACAAAAATCAGCTCAAAAATTTGAGCTGATTTTTTATGTAGTTATATTTTTATTAAAATTAAACTCCCCCCATCACATACATATTTTCCATAGTCGGAACTTCACTTCCTCCTTTTTTCTCAAGTGTTATTGCAAAAGCCTGCGCATTAGGAATATTTGCTAATGCAATTCTTCCGTCTTTATCTTCAGAATACATTCCTGCATTTACAGGTTTTCCGTCTTCGATTGCCCACAATTGGTACTGCATTCCTTCCGGAGCTTTCGGAAGATTATTTACGTTAAGATAAACATCTTTAGAACTGGTATCCCACCAAACAGTTGCTTTAGATTCAGGATGTTTGTCGACACCTGCCAAAACTACTTTTTTCATGTCAGGATTTGCTACGACATCTAATTTCTGTTGCATATTCTGCATCGCCAGATTTTTAGATTTCGATTCACTTTCCAGTTTTACCAATTTTTCATTGATCTTAGATTGGCTGTTCATCCAGTAGAGATTTGCTCCCGTACTTACTAAAAACAGTAAAGAAGCAGCGATCGCAAAGTTTTTCCAGCTGCCGTTTTTCTCAGTTTTAATATCCTGAACCTCCGTCTTCACTTCGTTTTGTTGAACTTTGGTATCAATTGGAGTAATCGGTTTTTCAATAATTAATTCAACTTCTTTTTCCTGTAGTTGAATTTTGTTCCAGATTTTAGATTTTAAATCATCTGGTGGGGTCACAGCCTGCGCAGTGGCAAGCATCTCAAAAGTCTTTTGTGCTTCTTCAAAAGCTTCTCTTACTTCATTGCTGTTCTTCATCACACACTCCAAAATACCCGCTTCCTCGGGAGAAGCATGACCTAGAATGTATGATTCTAGAATTCCGGATGATATGTATTCTTTATTATTCAATTTTATTGATAATCTTTTAATAAATCTTTTAGTTTCATCAATGCATTACGCATTTTCGTTTTTACAGTACCTAAAGGCATGTTCAGTTTTTCTGATATCTCACTCTGCGTATACCCCTGATAATAAGCAAGATTTATAAGTTCCTGCTTATCAGACTCCAAAGTTTCAAGCACATTGCTGAAACCAATAAAATCTGAATTATTGGTCGTTGAAAGTTCCGCATTGTTATATACGAAATCAGGTAGTGATTGGTTTTTTAATTCGTTCTGAAAACTTTTAGATTTTAAATAATCAATTGCCGTATTTCTGGCGATGTTGATCATCCAAGTGTAAAATCTTCCTTTTGCAGTATCATACTGATGGATAGAATTCCAGATTTTCATAAAAACATCCTGAATAATTTCTTCAGTATATTCTTTTGACTGCACAATTCGAAGAATCACCCCATATAATGCACCAGAATAATGGTCATATAAGTGGTGGAAGCCTGATTCGCTCTTTTCTCTGAGCAAAGCAATAAGTTCGTCCTCTGAATAGTTCGTTTTAATATTGAATATTTTACCTACCAAATTTAATGAAATAAAACATACTATAGAAAAAATCTTTCAAAAAATTTATCTCGTATATATTCATAAACAGTTATTATAAAATTTAATTAAAATGAAAAATACAATTACGAAAATATTTTCCGCATTTCTCTTGATTTTGATGTTTGGAAATATTTCAGCACAGTCAGAAAATTTTAAAGCAAAAAATCCTTATTACTCCAGAACAGCAACTACTCCATTGAAAGTAAGCAATACAGAATGGAAGAAAATTCTGAAACCTGAATTGTATCAAGTTGCGAGAGAAGGAGCCACCGAAATGGCTTTCACAGGGAAATATTATGAATTTGATGTAAAGGGAACTTATTACTGCGCAGTTTGTGGTAATGCTTTATTTCTGTCAACATCAAAATTTGCTACAACTTGTGGATGGCCTTCTTTTTATGAACCCTTGAGAAAAGATGGTGTAAAATATAAAAAAGACAATTCTCACAATATGGAGCGCACTGAAGTTCTTTGTGGAAGATGCGATTCTCATTTGGGACATATTTTTGATGACGGGCCAAAACCTACCGGAAAAAGATTCTGTATGAATTCGGTTTCTTTAGAATTTGTTCCCAATCAAAAAACAAAGAAATAAATTTAATTTATTGATTTTCAAATACATAAAATAAATATTTAAAAAATGTAAAACTGAAATCGTTTTACTGTCGTAGATGAAAGCAAGAACAAAATTTTGGAAATACTCAAATAATAATAATTTAAAAAATCAAAAAAAATGTACACAAGATCAAAATTCGCAGTATTAGGAATGGTCGCTTTATCATTCGCGTTAAGTGGAAACGCAGCTGCTCAAAAAATGAAAGAAAAGACGGTAATGGTTGGTGGAGCACCAATGTATCCTTCTAAAAATATCGTTGAGAATGCAGTAAATTCTAAAGATCACACCACATTGGTTGCAGCAGTAAAAGCAGCAGGTTTGGTTGAGACTTTACAGAGCGCAGGACCTTTCACAGTATTCGCTCCAACAGACGCAGCTTTCGCAAAATTACCTGCAGGAACAGTTGAAAATTTAGTTAAGCCTGAAAATAAAGAAATGCTTACCAAGATTTTAACCTATCACGTTCTTCCCGGAAAGTACAGCTCTAAACAAGTTTGGGCAGCGGTAAAAGCAGGAAACGGAAAAGCAATGATGAAAACAGTTGAAGGAGAACAACTTACTTTTTGGACGAAAGGAAACGATTTATACGTAACTGACGCAAAAGGTAGCAAAGCAAAAATAACAATTGCTGATGTCAATCAGTCAAATGGAGTTATACATGTAATAGACACTGTTCTATTACCATAGTTTTAGTTTTTTATGGTTTATTTTAAGGAAGCCTTATCTGGATGACAGATAAGGCTTTTTTTATTTTGCTATGAAAACTTCTTTTATATATTCGTCATTTACCTTTGGCATTTCTATGACGATATTGCCGTTTTCAAAATATCCGATAGTAGAATCTCCTGAATCCAATTTCACTCTAAAAACATCTCTTTTAATTGCTGCCCTGAAAGTTGCAAATGGAATTGAGCTATTCTCTCTAACTAATATAAACTGATTATTGTTGATCTGTATTTTTTGTAAAGTCAATTTTGCGTTGACAAACTTTACAGATTCATTTGAGGAACTTTCCACTTTCTCCGCTGAAACTTCTTTTACTGGTTCTGAGGATTGTACTTCCTGAACAGCAACTTGTGTGGTCTCAATTTCTTTAGGAAAAGAAACCGGAACTCCAACTAAAGCCTGTTTCAAAGCATCCTGAAAACCAGCTTCATATTCTTTAATCGGCGTACTTCCCTTTTGACTTCCAACTACTTTACCATTACAATCTTTAAATTCCAAAACAACTTTGTTTCTCAAAAAACCACTGTCATTGATGACATCTGCATTTAAAACGCTGCATGGATTTGAATTGGCTTCCGCAGTCCACATACTTCTGTTTCCCGAAACAACTATATATTGTTTTTGTTTGAGAGTTTTAGAAAGCAATACATCCATTTTATACTGCTCATTTTTAAATCCGCTAAATTTCTCTGGAAGCGCGATATATTTATAATCGGAAACCTTTTGCGCATACGAAAACGTAATGCAAAGAGTTGCGATAATTGTTGAAAGTTTTTTCATTATTTTATTTTGTATTAAGCTTTTGAATTATGAAATTTATATCATTTAAGATTTTCCAAAGCATTACTAAAACTACCTATCAGTTGTTTTTCATATTGCTTTATAAAGTCCATTTGTATAGACAAAGAATTAACCAAGTTTTTATTTTTGTCTACAACCGCTTCTTTTTGTTTATGCTTTACAAACTCGTAATGTAAAGATTCTTCTTTTACTTTGGGGTAAGTTAAACTTAGTTTTTTAGTATCCGCATTATAATATGCCATCTGCGCACGATTCATATAATAGATCGTTTTCTCTTTTCCTATCTGAGTAAGTATTCCAAAATCAAATTTTAAATTAAATAGATTTTTATACGGAGAAGATTGTAGAAAATAGTGGTTTCTATAAAATATGATGAGTTTTTTCACACCCTTTCCCTCACAAAATTTATCCAAGTATTCTATCATCTTTTTATTTTGGAAACCATTAAAATTGGTCATAGTTTCAAAATCAAAATCAGAAAGACTTTTCACTTCTATTTTTGAACTTTTAAGCATGTCAGCCAAAAACAGGTTTAAATTATATTCAAATACTTCGGTATTCTGAACACCAACATTACTTCCAACTTCAGCGTGGATATGTTTAAGTTTAGGATTAATCTCAGAAACAAATCCGACTTGTGAATAGATAATGCAGTGCACAAAAAGAAACAGGAGAAAAAATATGTTTCTCATCATTTTAATCATTTCTGAATTCTCCCATATCCAGTTTTAGAGAGAAGAAATTAGAAAAGAAATTAGATCCTCCAATCCCTGAATTGCTGATTGCATAATCAAGCGTCAAACCTCTATATCTGATTCCCAAACCTGCACTTGGCTGGAATGAAACTTTTCTGCTTAAATCTTCAATATCCGTAATTGATTGAAATCTGTTGACCCCAACTCTCACAAAAATCATTTTCTGATAACCCAATTCAGCACCTGCATACGGAGTAATACTTGCGAAATCTGTTGAAAGAAGTGCTGCTGTTTTCGCAAAATCTACATTGATTCCTGCCTCTGGTAAAACATATAAACTGCTGTTGATATTGAATAATTTACTTGCTCCTGCATTCAGCTTAGGCATTGTTAGTTCCATTTTATCTGTTGGAGCTGGGTTGAACTCTTCACCATTGACAACTGCTGATAATTCGTTTTGATTGATGCTCCAGAAATTGACTGTAGTTGTTGCATCACGAAGGATTCCCCCGAACTTCCAGCCGTTATCTGCTTTATAAATTGCACCGACATCAAAACCGAAACCGTAACCGCTTGCAAATTTCCCTACATTTCTATAAACAATTTTTGCATTGACACCGACATCTACTTTAGGATTTCCACCGGGATGGAAAGCATAGGTAATAATTCCTGCGTAATCTGATTGTGAAAACTTGGTAATTTTATCGTAATCAATATTTCCTTCAGTATCGATCAACTGAGTTGTATTTAAAATATTATCAACTCCCAATCTTACAATCGAAACACCGAAAACACCTTCTTCTAAAACTTTTGCGTAAGCTAAATAATCATACTTCGCAATCGATTCAAAATATTCTGCGTGCATTGCAGCTCCCTGCCAATCTCTAGTGATTCCATTCAAACCTGCGGGATTCCACATGGGTGAATAGACGTCATCCTGGTTGGAGATTACAGCTCCACCCATCGCCAAACCTCTCGCTCCGGCACCGATATTTAAAAATTCATTGGAATATTTTCTGATAATCTGAGATTGAGAAAACCCAAATACGAGGGAAAATAATAATAAAAGATATTTTTTCATCATGCAAATTGATGCTTAGTTAATTGTTTTTTGTTTCCTTGTTTTGATCAAAGCATTTGTTACAATTGCTAAAATCATAACCAACGACGCCACATAAAATACTGGACTCATGTGTTCTGATTCCCCAAAGATAAAAAAAGCTAGTATAATTCCGTAGACTGGTTCTAAATTTACTGTTAAAATTAATGTGAAAGGCGAAATATATTTCATCAACTTTACAGATTCAAGCATCGGGAACGCTGTGAAAACACTTGCCAACAAGCATATTAACGCCAAATCTCGGTAATTTATTTCATTTATTGAAAATATTTGACCAGACAATAAATAAAATATAGCTAAAATAAGCCAACCACTAAAAATTTCGTAAAAAATAATGTTTCCCGGGCTGGTTTTTCCAAACATCTTCCCGTTAAAAACAGAAAATATAGTCCCAAAAACAGCGCACAAAATTCCGAAGAAAATACCTTCTTTATAATGAAACTCGGTTTTAAAAATAAGAAGAATACAGGCAACAATCACGATTCCCATGACGACTTCCGAAACATCAACTTTTCTTTTAAAAACCAAAGGTTCTAAAATCGCTGCAAATAATGTCGACAACGACAGACAACTCAAAGCAATCGAAACATTGGAAACTTTAATAGAATAAAAAAAACAAAGCCAGTGCAAAGCCATAAAAAATCCTATTGCTGCAAGCTGTAAAAAAAGCTTTTTGGAAATTTTAATGCTTTCTTTTTTGAAAACTCTAATGAATACGAATAAAAATATGGCCGCAAACAGCATTCTGTAGAATACCAAAATTTGTGCATTTGCAGTAATCAGTTTACCCAAAATTGCAGTAAATCCCCACAAAAAAACAATCAAGTGCAATCTGAAAAGAGCTAATTTTTGCATACTTATATCTATTAAATTCTTTATTTAAAATTATTATCTCAATCGTGGTTTTTCGTTTTGCTTTTTAAGAGCGTCCAAAAGTTTTGTTTCAAAATCAAGAATAATTTTTTTTGACCAAAACTCTCCGTAGAATGGAAGATTAGATTTTATTGTATAATCACAAACTAATATTAACTCAGTCGAATCATCATCAATATTTCTCAATTGATAAGTGATATTATTAAAAACCAAATTTTCATTTTTCAAAATATGACTAAAAGTTTGACTTTGTTTTAAATCAGACTTATCAACATTTATTTTGAATGACAATTCTTCAAACTGTTTAGAAGATGCAACACTTTCAGAAAGAACAATTCCATTAGTAAAATATCCCAATCTTATATTTGATTTTTTATCATATTGAGATCTTACAGGATTTGGAAACCCGAAATAGTTGAATGCAGAATTTTCAATATAATTTGTTAAATCAGGAACTGAATATAATCGCTTCCATATTTTTTGCTTAGGAATATTGATGATGACTTTTTTAGAAACAGTAAATTGCTCTTCTTTTTTTTCAATCATTTTTTCAATATTACCTATTAATAATGGTATCGCAAGTATTAATAAACTATTCTTAGTTATGTTTTTGGAAGAATCGGTGTGATCATGTTCTTGTATAATTGTTCTCAAGATCATACTGATTATGATAGAAAAAAATGCATATGGTGGAAACAAGAAAATAGCACATCCTAAATCTTCCAATCTAGAAACAAATGCGATAATCAAAAACAAAGAGACACTTATTATTGGAAAAAAAGCGGATTTTACTCTACTTTCAAGAAACACTTTCTTATTTAGTATAAAAGGTATGAAGCCGATAATAATTGGGACAAGAATGATGTACGTCCAGGAATTAATTTCAACAATATTAAATTCCACTAAAATTCTAAAGAATAATGCATAAATAGTAGAAAAGATAATTCCCAAATATTGTTTCATCTATACTACTATTTTATTAAAGTGATTATTTAATTAAACAAGCAAATTTACAAATACGTTTTTAGAAATCATTATTATTTAATTAATATAATCTGATTTAAACCTGTTTAAAATCATTTAATCACATTCATAAAAAAACCCTGAAAGTCTGTTCAACTTTCAGGGCCTTCAAATAATAAACTATTAAAAAAATAAACTAGGAACAGAGGATTTATAACGGAGTAATCAGCTCCTTTCCTCTTATGTAAAATTATAAAAAAAACAAACATAAAAAAACTTATCTGTGTTAAATATTTCATAATTTTATGATTTTCAATGCGTTGAATCATAAAAAATGATGATTTTATATATTTTATAAAAGTAGTATCTTAGGCACATTAAAATAGAAATTTCATGGATATTGAATTCAACAAACGAGAAGATCAAAACAAATTAAAATTTTCTGAAATAAATCGTTTACTTTCTGAAATAAAAAAAGGAGGAGGAGAAAAAAGACTTCAAAAGCTTCGCGATGAAGGAAAAATGACAGCACGAGAAAGAATTGAATATCTTCTCGATAAAGATTCAGATTCCATTGAAATTGGTGCTTTTGCAGGTTACGAAATGTACGAAGAGCACGGTGGCTGTCCAAGTGGCGGTGTGGTTGTTGTAATGGGATATGTCTCCGGAAAACAATGTCTTGTTGTTGCCAATGACGCATCTGTAAAAGCTGGTGCATGGTTTCCAATCACAGGAAAGAAAAACCTGAGAGCACAGGAAATTGCAATGGAAAATAAACTTCCAATTATTTATCTTGTTGACTCAGCCGGAGTTTATCTTCCAATGCAGGACGAAATTTTCCCAGATAAGGAACATTTCGGAAGAATTTTCAGAAATAATGCAAAAATGAGCGCAATGGGAATCATTCAGATTTCTGCTGTCATGGGAAGTTGTGTTGCTGGAGGTGCTTACCTGCCAATTATGAGCGACGAAGCAATGATTGTTGATAAAACAGGCTCAATCTTTCTTGCCGGAAGTTATTTAGTGAAAGCGGCAATCGGTGAAAGCATTGATAACGAAACTTTAGGTGGTGCAACAACTCACTGTTCAATTTCGGGAGTAACAGATTATAAGGCGAAGGATGATCAGGATGCTTTAAACAGGATAAAAAATATCATGAAATCTATCGGAAGCTACGAAAAAGCTGGCTTTGACAGAATTGAAAGTTTTCCTCCAAAAGAAAAAATTGATAATATTTTCGGAATTATGCCGGTTTCTCGTGCTGACCAATATGATACTTTAGAAATTATAAAATGTCTGGTTGACAATTCTGAATTTGAAGAATATAAAGCAGACTACGGAAAAACGATTATTTGCGCAACGGCAAGAGTTGATGGCTGGTCTGTAGGAATTGTTGCCAATCAAAGAAAATTAGTGAAAAGTGGAAAAGGAGAAATGCAATTTGGTGGCGTAATTTATTCGGATTCTGCTGATAAAGCTACACGATTTATTGCAAACTGTAACCAAAGAAAAATTCCTTTGATTTTCTTACAGGACGTTACAGGTTTTATGGTGGGTTCAAAATCTGAACATGGTGGAATTATCAAAGATGGTGCAAAAATGGTAAATGCTGTCGCCAATTCTGTGGTTCCCAAATTCACGATTATCACAGGTAATTCGTACGGAGCAGGAAATTACGCAATGTGCGGAAAAGCTTATGATCCAAGATTGATTGTAGCTTGGCCATGGGCGGATCTAGCGGTAATGGGTGGTTCTCAGGCTGCGAAAGTTTTGGCTCAGATTCAGGAATCTACTTTGAAAAAGCAAGGAAAAGAAATTACTGAAGAAGCTCACACAGAAATTTTAGATTCGATTTCTAAAAAATATCAAAAACAAACTGAAGCTACTTACGCGGCGTCAAGATTATGGACGGATGCAATCATTAATCCTGTTGATACCAGAAAATGGATTTCTATGGGAATTGAAGCTGCTGATCACTCTCCTATTACTGAGAAATTCAATCTAGGACTCATTCAAGTCTGATAAATACACAATTTTACAATAATCTGCCTCACTTTTTAAGTGGGGCTTTTTATATTATGTTAAATAGTCCTAAAGAATTATAAACTGTCTTAAGAGCATACTACAAGGGTCAGATTATTGTTATATACTAAGAACTCAAAAACTAATAAGCACTTCAACCTCTTTTTAATTACTAATCCCAAAAGGAAACCTATGAAAAGATATTTTGCAGTATTTATTGCCTTATACACTATCGTTTTATTATATATGATGTTTTATGCTTCTGGTAGAGAACCATCAGAAATTTCCTACATTCAGTATCAGCCATTTATCACGATTCAGCATTTTTTTAACGATCATGATGTAGATAATCAAGCTTTTATAATAAATATTTTTGGTAACATATTCTTGTTTAGTCCATTTGGCTGGTTAGGTTTATGTATCAGAAAATTCAACCGTTTTGTTCCTATTACTTTATTTTTTCTAATCATCATAAGTATTATAGAATCCATACAATATTTAACAGGAAGAGGAGTTGCTGATGTAGATGATGTATTTTTGAATACGATAGGTATGTTAATTGGTTTCTTTCTATTTAAATATGTGACCTGGAAAAATATTGCCAATATTAAATTTCATTTTGATTTGTTAGATTCCAAAAAGAATCGTATATCAACAGCTTTATAATATTAAGTGGTAGAATAAATTAACTTTTATGTTAAATTATTAGTGATCATCATATTAAATTTTTTTGGAGCTTGATCCAGCTCTTCACTACATCTTTTTTGTACTTGTGCTTTTGCCAACTCATAAAAAAGGATGCCGTTGCGATCTGGGCTAAGGAGGATTATACTTATATTATTTTTCAAAACAATCATTTCTTTCACTTACAGAGTTGATTGTTGATTGTTGAAGAACATGCAATTACATTTTTTCGATATATTTTTAAAAACAGTAAGGATTCTTGATGTTTAATCATTAAAATCGAGAGATTGTTCAATCACCTTTAAATATTCA
>NZ_JAOTEM010000008.1 GCF_025628985.1 Chryseobacterium edaphi
AAAAGTTTTTAGATTTAAATAAAATCATTTGAAGCTTATTTTAAAAACACAAATCCAAAATAAAATAGAAAATTATGTCCTATTTAGATGATGAAAAAAGTTTCGGCAACGTAAATTCAGGGAGCAATATGCGGTTGAATCATCCGGATGATCTCAAAAAATACTTTTCTTCCAAAACGTTTAAAGATTTTCTGGCCGATAAAGCCAGTCCTTTGGTGTATTGCACATTAAGTTTAGACGGAAAACCATTCCTTGATAAATCGGGTTTTTCGATCAATCTGAATCAGCATACGAATGATCATGATAACTTTACCATTGTAGTTCCTGATGATGCTTTAGACAGTTTTCAGGGATACGTCATGGAAAATTCCAAGAATATTCTTGGAAAAACCATTACGATCAATCTTCATCGTTTCGGGGATGTGAGACAGGTTTTCAACGGCGTTGTTGCAAATGTAAAAAATAAGAAAGAAAACGGCTACGGAAAGCTCTACATCAGTGGTTACGCTCCAAGTATTCTGCTTGAAAACGGAAAAGACTGCCAGAGTTTTGAGGATAAAACGCTTGAGCAGATCATCAAATCAGCCACTTCGGACTATCCCGAAAATTGCAAAGTTTTGGTGGAAAGTCCGAACACAAAATATGCTTTACCGTATACTGTACAATATAAAGAATCTGATTATCAATTCATTAAAAGACTGGCAACACGCTTCGGAGAATATTTTTATTACAACGGCCAAAATATGGTTTTTGGCAATAAAGTACAGCCGATCGTAAATCTGGAAGAAAATATTGACCTTATCGAAGTCGAGGTTGAGATGAATATCAAACCGCAGGACTTCAATTACTCTGTATTTGATGTACAGGGCGGATGTAAGAGTGATAAAGATTCTGCTTCGGCGCAGGTTCAGTATAAAGAAAATCCTTTTCAGGCAATTGCGGTTACAGCCTCCAAAAATGTGTACAAAAAGAAACCCGAAATGCTTTTCAACCATACGGGAATCTCTGACAGTACCGAACGGGAACTGAAAGAAGCGGTAAGAAGAGAAAAAGAAAACAGGGAGAATCTGGTGACGGTAAAAGGAAAAAGCAAAGATCCCGAACTTAAGATTGGTGGCAGAGCAAAACTGATCGACATCAACGGTAAAGCGATGGAAACTTACCGTATCATAGAAATCAAACATTACCACGACGGTAATACGTATTATAATGAATTTGTGGGTATTCCGGATTTATTTAATGCGCCTTACCAGGATGAGGAAGCAGTTCCTTTAGGAGAAAAACAGTCTGCAAGAGTTTTAGAAAATGATGATCCTTCGGGAATAGGAAGAGTGCGGGTACAGTTTCCGTGGCAGGAAAAGAAGGGTGAGAAATCGCCCTGGATCAGAGTGATACAGCCTCATTCGGGAAGTGGAAAGGGTTTTCATTTTATTCCGGAGATCGGCGAGGAAGTGTTGGTAGATTTTGAAAGCGGAAATGCAGAGAAACCTTTTGTAGTGGGAACGCAGTATAATGGAAGTGAAACGAGTTCGTATCATACAAGCGGGAATGACAAGAAGGTGATTCACACGAGAAGCGGAACAAAGATTATTCTGAACGATGCCGAGGGAAGTGTTTTTATAGAAGATCCGAGCGGGAATACGTATTTGATGGATGGGAATGGGAATATTAATGTGAATGCGCCGAAGAATATGAGCTTTACAGCGGGGGAGAATGTATCAATAACTGCAGGTATGAATATTACAGCTTTAGCAGGAATGAATATTTCGGAAACTGCAGGCATGAACCACAGCAGTTTTGCAGGAGCAATGATGATGCAGAATGCGGTTGCAGATTATTCTTTGATGGCGGCTAACATTATGGAAGTAGCGCAGGGGGAGAGGAAGTCTAAAGCAAAAGATATAAATGAAAGTGCTCAAAACAGATCTATTTCCTCTCAGGAGAATACTGATATTCATACCCAAAAGACATTTAACAATAATAGTGGTGAAAAATCTAAATCTCATTAAAATGGCTGGAGGTACAATAACAAGAATTACCTTAGGAGATCATTCCACAGAATTAAGTGGTGGAATGATAGGATTTTATCAAAACACTAATTTTTTTGCGGGTAAAAATAATAGATTCAAGGCTGAAAAAACTGTTTATGGAGATCCCGGAAACCCACCTCCTGCGGGTAAATATTTTAAACGAGGTTGGTGGACAGATAAAGATGGTAAGTCAATTACGGAAGCATTAATTGGAGATATAGTACATTTTAACATAGAAATGACTGATAAATTTCCTATTAAGGGATTAATTGCTACGTCTTTATATGATGATGATGTTAAAAGAAAAGCGGAAGAAAGTGATGGAAAAAAAGGTTCGGATTCAATAGAATTAGGAATTAAAGGCGGACAAACATTTCAGGTTCTTAATTATAGACAAGTTGAAAATAGAAAATCTGTTATTGTATTGCAATTAGGAGGCATTATGACTGAAATGATAAAAGCTGAAGAAGATAAGCAAATTGAACTTTTTTTTGCTTGTAGTTATGATGGCGAAGATGTAGAATTGCCTGATTCATTTGGAGATTACTTAAAAGTTAAAGAAAAGATTAATTATGGAGGAGCATTCCTATTTATTCTTACGGATGAGCTTTTACCTTCTGGGAAGATTGTAAGAAAAGTGGTTGTTCCACCATCACAAAAAATTTTTGATTATTTTAAAAGCAATCAATATGAAGCTTTTGGAATGTCGCCTCCTAAACCATTGGCAAATATTTCAATAGGAGAACATGCTTCGGGTCTAAATCAAAGTCCATATTTATCCGGAAGTACATTACCTCATGGAGCGCCAAATATAGATGGTTCTCCACAATATATTGATATCAAAAAAGCAGAAGCAGCAGGATGTAAAGTATACTCAACAGAAGAGATAGTTGCAGATTTAAAAAGGTTGCAAGAGAAAGCTCCAACACCCGAGGCAAAAGCGAGATTAGACAAAGTAATTAATGCGGTTTCAAATATTGAGAAAGAAGTATTAGTAAAAGGTAATATACCTGCCAATGCAATTAAATCTACTTCAGCAATGAAAATTACAAAAGGTTTAAGAGTATTGAATGTAATTGGCATAGTAATAACTGCTTATGAATTAGAACAGGCAATAGAAAAGTCAGTTCAACAAAACTCGGTAAAACCTATTGCTGCTGAAACAATTAGACAAGTTGGAGGTTGGGGAGGAGCCATTGCAGGTGCAAAAATAGGAGCGATAGGTGGAGCGGCAATAGGAATTGAAACTGGTCCTGGAGCTATTATTACTGGCGCAGTTGGAGCCTTGATTTTTGGAACGGCCGGTTATTTTGGTGCAGATTGGGTAGCAGATCAAATTGACGAAAATTAAATTTATATGCTTAAATTATTTACAAAAAAATATTGGTATAACTTCTATTTACCTTCTGAATTATTCTATTCTATATCAGAAGTGAATTCACGAAGTATAACAATGTTATTAGAAAAAAAAATAAATTTTAAGAAAATTACAATTCAAAAAATTTCAAATCATTTATATTATATTTCTATTTGTTTAAACGAAGAAGATTTGTTAATTTTTGAAGAATACATTTTAAATTTTAAGGAATTAATTCCACCATGGTTAGCTTTTCCTAATATATTTGAAGGAACACCAAGATGGAATCAAGGACATCAAGAAGATTATTGTATTGGTAATTGGCTACCATATTGGAGAGATTTAAGTTTTTTGGAAAAGAACCAGTATATGGAAAAATATTCATGCCCAACAGAATGGAAAATATGGCTTAGTGAAAATATTAATTTTTAATACTGCTAAAAATAAAAGAATATATCGAAATAAATGATAATAATTACTACGATAAAAATTAAATAAAATGGAAGTAAGTCTATTTCAAATTATAATTTTAATAATATTCGTGGCAGTTGTATTTTATATTTGGTTCAGATATAAGATACAATATATAGGTAATTTTTTTATTGGTGGTATAATTTTAATTTTTCTTTCAAATCTAAACTTTTTAGGATTTGAAGGAAAAATAGGTGCTTTATCCATTTTCTTAATAGGTTCTTTTTATATTTTATTAAATATTTCTATATCATTTATTTATTTATTTAAAGATAAAAAGAAAATATACTTTGTTTTTCCAACAATTGCTTTTTTAATCATATTATTATTTGAATTCTTTTTTGTAGATCCAAATGCATTTGTGCAATTCAAATTAGGAATTGCTGCTCGGTTATTCATATCGTTTTTCCCGTTACTTATTTTTACTTATTATTTAAAATTTTTAAAAAAATAATTTTGATTTGAAAAAAAAGCCCTACAAATGTTAATTTGCAAACAGTTTAAGCCGTAAAAGAAAATACTAAAGAATACATAAAAACAAGATAATATCAATATTTTATACGAAAGACAAGAAGCACATCATGGAAGAGTGAAATTTCACAATACAGGAGATTGGTATGATCCATCAGCATATTCTACATATGATGAAGATTATTTTATTATTAAATTTAGAAAAAATGAAACAAACATTAATATCCTCAATATTAACGTTCATACTGGGAATAATAATTTCGAGTATAATTTATGCCGAAAGTCAATTTAAAACTGGAAATCGAGCCGATATTATTGAGTTTGAAGTTCGAATATTTTTTTTTAGTGCATTATTTTTAATATCTGTCATAGGTTTTATTATACTTCATTATGCATTTCGTATGATTGATAAACATATTTTTATTATAAATAATTTAGCAATACTTCTATTGGTCATTTGCAGCTGTAAAGAATGGAAAAACTCTCAATTACTAATTTACTATCCTGTCTTTTTAATTTTATCATTTCTTTTTTTTGTATACAAAAATTTTAAAATTAGATCTTCAAAAACTTAGCTTCATATTTTTATGAATAAAACAATGATTCCAATCATAATAACAATAATCCAACTCGTGAGTTGGGGATTTTTATATTATACTCATAAATATAAAAGCGGTCAATTTCCTGCTGATTTTATTATGCTAAATCTTTTGGCACTTTATAATATAGGTGTACTTGTAGCTGCATATTTTTCTTACTTTAAGGTGGAGAATAAACAAAGTATTTGGCTTATACCAGTATGCTTATCTGTCATTACCATCTTAACATTACTAATTTCCTATTTAATCATGTTTCTTGATAAGTATAAATAACCGAATACTAATGTGGATTTGAATATATGAGCATATCACCAAAAATTTGTAAAATATCCAAAGGGACAACTCTTGAAGAGTTGGCGAACTTCTTCAGACTTACCGAGGAACAGCTTAAGAGATATCACAATACGTATTGTCCTCTTGATGATTTAATCGGACATGATATTCCGAATCACGTTACAATTATTTATGTTCCACCCGAAGATAAGGAACTAAGAGAGAAAATATTTAATCCCAATGGTGGAAATTATATCAGTTACAAAAGCAAAAATACTTTAGATAATAAAAAATCATATCAAAAGAGGTATGGAATTATTCAAAAAACATTTCATGATGATAAAGAAAAACTCAAAATTCATTATGAAATAGAAATAAAAAAAACGAATACAAATGTTGAACTAACAAGACATCCTGTTTATATTAATCATCAAAGACCTGATTTTATTGTAGAGGAAATTGCTGATAAAGTTGGAGATATTTTATATCCATTACAATTGGGTTTGAACGACAATGGAAGCATCAAAGAAATTATCAATTTTAAAGAAATTGATAGTCGTTGGAGAAAACTAAAACCAGAATTGGAAGATTACTATAAAGGAGAAATAACAGGAGATATAATTAAAAAAATAGAAAACCAGTTAAAAAGCAAAAGCAGAACCTTAGCAAAGATAAAAGACAGTTTATTTTATTTATTACACTTCATACCAATATATGAAGTCTTTGATGAGAATAAAAAATACACTTTTCATCAGGAAATACCTTTTGTACACGAACAAAAAAATATTCTTTTTGAAATAACAATGTCTATCGATGAAGAAATATCTGAAACAAAAAAAATATTTATAAAAGCAGAAGGGAAAAGTGTGGATAATATATTTTCTAATAATCCGGAAAAATCTGTTAATTCTGAGGATTCAGGTGATGAGAAATCTAAAGGGTCTTTTTATTTCACCTATAAGTTGAACTCAAAAGACAACAGTATTTTTTCAATTTATGGAGAGGTAGGGATAGAATTATCGGCTTATGATACAAAGATAATCTTTGAATGTTATGAACAGGTATAAGGATAATAAAAACACAAAATAATATGAGTCAAAAACATTTAGTTTGTCAAGGTGCATTATGTAAATGTAACTTTGGCACAACTCCCGATAAGCTCAAAGTTCTTACCCAAAGCAAATGTTATATTAATGACAAAGACGGGAGCAAAAAACTCATGGCAACGCATAAAGACATTGCAAAAACATTCGAAAAAAACACCTTTGGTAGCTGTGCAAAACTGAATAATAATCCTTGTCAGGTAACAGTTACGGAATGGAGTGGCTTTTATAAAAAGATTACCTTGGAAGACAATAAAGGTCACGCATTATTGGAAGACAGTAAGGCAACATGTCCTGTTGGCAGTAAAGACTGTATTACTATTATCAAGCATGGGCAGACTGCGGAGGTTTCTTCGCAAAATGTAAAGAATGCAAATAAAGATGTAGTTAAGGAATTATGTCCTATTTTAGATTTTTCAGACGATGAAAGTATAACCCATTTAAGTATTAGGAAATAATTATGAAACCAGAAATGTCAATTACTTATAAAGGGAATTATGAATCTAGATTAAAACACTTTATTATAGAAGAAGAGGATTCAGAATTCAAAGTCAAAATTAGTAACTGGGATAAATTCACTCCCGATGAACAAAAAAAAATGGTTTGGATATGGAGTATGATGAACCGATCCAAGCCCAACTTTAGTGCTGTTAATTACAATAAAGAAATAAATGAAGGTTTTGGAAATATAACTCCCACAATTCCAAAAATTTACCGAGGTGGTGCAATGGCATGGCTGGAAGCATATGTATTTACAGAAGGTCCGACAAATTTAATTGGAAATGGTGTACTGATTTCATTGAAAGGAACCCCCAAAGTTTTATTTTACGAATGGAGAGAATATAGCAAAAATAATGATGGATCTGTTATTGATAGAACAGTTGAATTTGGTGAGACTATCCAGTTACATATTTACACCAATAGTTTATATGGTGATGAAATTGAAATACAGTTTTATAATGATATAGGATTTAATGACGAGCTTCCTCTACAAGAGAAGAAGAATGACCAGTGGATTCCGGAAAAATCTGGAGAATCTGGATATGAATGGGATGCAATTAAAACAGATACTAAACTTCAATCATTTACGAAATTGATACGGGAAGTAAAAAAGCATGAATTGAAGTTCACCCCTGAATATGACTGCAACAAATTAATTGAAACAAATGCAACAGATAATTCCTCAAAAACATTTACTCAAAAATCTGTGGTAGATGTATATGTAGATCCAGTCTGGAGTTTTTATGCGAGAGACAAAGACGGAAATCTACTGAATACAATTGGATTGTGTGCAAAAATTTCCTTTAAAGGAGAATATCTGGAACCCAAGGAAGGTGAGCCTTCGGTAAGAGTACTAGGAGGAGAATTTACAGGTGTATCCGTATTGGATTCCACAGGAAACAAACCTGTTTTGGTTGGTGAAATAGAAACAAACGCCGCTGTTTACCAGCATTGCAAATACATGACTGTGGAAGCGGTATATGATGGGAAACCATCAAAAATTTTCGATTATGCCGGAAATCCGCAACCGGTAGATAACTTAGTTTACCAAATTTTAGCCACTGATGAACTAAAACTATTGGAAATTAAGCTTCCGGATCTGGAAACTGAGCATTGCAACTTTGAAAAAAAGCCGGATTCTTTTCATAAGAATACAGCAATTAAAGTCAACGATTTTGACCGTCCGCGTTTTCAGGAACTTGATATTAAAATTCCTGATAAGCATATGACCTTTAAAACAAGTTTTCCTAAGCCTTCAAAAGAAAAAGCTGTAGAATGGGCATGGTTTCCTAATATTGAAACAATAAATTATAATGTTAATCTTAGCTCATGTGCCTTTCAACATCCATTGAAAATAAAGATTTATCCGGATATTTATTACGAGGCAGGTTTTAAACTTGCTACAGAAAACCCATTCTTTACAGGACAGACAAAATCATATACCAAGAAAAAATATTTAGGAAAATCTGGGTTTTTTGATAAAAAGACAAATAAAGCCGTTCGCAAAAACCAACAAAATGCAAGAGAAGAAAACTACAAAAATAAAAAACAGGAGGTAAAAGAAGGAAGATTAAGTTACGACCAGTTTGAAATTGCATTAGAATGGGGATTTGGTGATAAAAAACAAGAAGCAATCACTTTTCCGGGAGAACATCCTATTGTAAATATTGTTGATACCACGATGTGGATCATTAATACGATTGGTAAGCTTTGTTTCAAGGAAGATGCGGATGAAGCAGAAAGAGAACATACTACTAATAGATCAGGACAAGTTAATAATGGACGTGAAGGAAGAACTGCTTATCTAAGTAATAAACTTAAAAAGAAATTAAAAAAAGTACCTTTTAAAATTGAGATCAGCCAACCTGCATTTGCGGGAGCTGTAAAATGGAAACTTGATCCGAGTAAAAAAGAAGAAGGTAAATTAGGAACGCTTTATCAGGTGAAATTTAAAGCTGATCCTTTGATTGAAATAAAGGGAAGTCTTGATCTTCTTTTTGTAGCGACTAAGATACCGTATGTAGGGCAAGCCGTACAAGCTATTACTGCTGTAGCAGATACTGTAGGTTCGGCAGATGATTTTTGGAATTCTATAGTGAAATTTTTTGGAGGTGGAGAAAAGTATGAAATAAAGATTGATGTAGATTATTATCTTGATCTTTTTGTATCGAGTGCATTTAAGGTAGAAGCTATGGCTCTTCATTATCACACCATTGATGGTTTTAGAAGTAATGATATTGAACCTTCTGTAGACTTAAAATTTGGGATTGAATGTGGTGGAAATTTTGACATGAAGTTTGGACAAGTATATTCATTGGAAGCAGAATTTGGTGCTTCTGCATATGCTGTATGGAATATTACAAAAAATGGTGAAACAAAATCTCTAGAATGTAAGTATCAAGGGTTATATGCAACTATTAAAACAAAATTTAAAACATCAAGCGATTCTAAAAATAGAGGCGGAAATAATAACAATGAAGAAGAACCTGAAAAAAAATTTTTAATACATGATGGTTTTTCTTACGAATTTAAACTTGATTAATATGAAAACTTTAACACTTTTAATAATTTTCTTCTCTACATTATCTTGTAGTCAAACAAATAAAAATATTTCAAATATGAATATACCAAATTATCCTATTAAAAATCATGTTGTTTATGGCATTAATACAAGTATTCAATGCAGATTTGATTTATTAATTAATGATATTTCAGCTGTTAACAACAGCTTAGGATATGCAACATATGATATAAATCCTTATGTTCTTAAAAATGGAAAATATAAAATTAAAATAAAACTTTATACGAAAGGGATTCCTCAAGATATTTTGGAAAAAACAAGAATAAACTTAGTAAAATACTTAAAAAATGATGAGGGCGAATTTGTGGAAAATAGTAAAGAAACAATTGAAGAACTTGTATTTAAATTAAATTTTAATAAAGACTCAATAATTCAAAAACAAGAATGGGAGGTGGACATAAAAGAACTTCCTTATGAATTAGAAGGCTGGAATAAAGGTCAAGATTTAAGAAAATTAAATCAAAAAGATTTAGAACAAAAAGTTATAACCTATTATAAGAAGGTTTGGAGTATTCTAAATAATGGAGATGGAAATATGTGGTCTAATCTTACACAAAAAAGAAGTTATGAAACTGCTATTTTTGATTATAACTCTAAGGAAGAATTGGAAAGATTTATGAAGGAAAATGAAGATGTAGTAAGCAAAAAAGCTAAAAATATGCTGATTCCTTTAGAAGATTTTGAGATGAAAATTTATGCTGATGGAAAACTGGTTACTCTTGAAAGAAAAGCACATACCAGAGATTTCAATAATTCATTTCCTTTAGATATCAAAGGTTGGAGTCCATTAATAAGAAAGTATTCCACGGGTGGAGGATCTGATTATCCTATATTGCTCTACCTTCCGGAAGGCAGTAATGAATTTGTAATCATAAGGAAATAGACTATGAAAAAGTTTTTTTTGTTTTTTTGTTTGATGATTTTAAACATACAAGATATTTCAAAATGAGATTTATTACATTGATATTATTAGTTCTTTTATTTCAAAGCTGTAACTGACAAGAAAATGAAACGTATTGGATTTCTAGCCATGTGAAGAAAGTAGATGGAGCGCCGATTAATGCAGGCACAAGCACAGCTTATATGGATATGATTGAAGATATGCAAATACATATTTCTAAAAATATAGATTATTTGTTTTTCGCTTATCCTGATGAAAAAAAAATAAAAATTTCTGAATTTGTCTCCTTTTCTAATATTCGCTTTGTTGATGATAAAAAACTTTTAGACAGCATTTATGATGTGAGTATCCAGAGAGATAGTTTAAGAATAAAATTTTATTTCGGTGGTAAAAAAGATAAAAACCAATATGTTTTGATGTTCTCGCCAACTAATAAAGAAGTTTTCTACCAAAAAAGCCAAAAATTAAGAAATGATAAAACGCGATTATTTGGAATGTTAAAATCTGTTGATTATTCTGGATTAGACTTATTGCTTCCTGTACCATCATATTTTAATAAAAACATTAATTTAAATGTTTTAAACCCTGTTCAATTTGCAGAAATGATTTCCGTAGATAATGATGGTTTGCAGGTAAGTGCTAATCACTTTTCATTCAATCTGAAAAGCGAAAATAATTTAAAATACAGCGAATATTACATTCAAAGGTCAGATAAGTTAAATTTCTTTGCAGCTAAGATTGGAAGTCAACTTTAGCAATCTCAAGATGATTATTAATGACAATACAAACTTAACCGACGCAATAATCCTGACTCAGAAAAATTTGAAGATTGAAGAAATAAAAAATCTTTTCAAAACCATCAATTCTAAAATGGGAAATGTAAAAGTAAGCGAAGATGAAGAGCAGTTCTATATTGAAATTTCGTGGACAGACTCAAATAAGATGGTCAAACTAATTATTACCGACGAATCTGACAATACTGATGTATCTAATATTGTTTCGTCAGAAATTATAAAACAAAAAAAACCGATAAATATTGAAAATTTATTAGAAAATTATCTCTCTTCTGCAAAAGAATCAGAAACTAAAATTACTATTGTTTCAAATGATCTTAGAAACATTGTAAAATCAGATGAGTTTTTATATAGAGTTGGAGGAAGACCACTCATTGTTGATTATAATCATTAAAAAAATTGAATGATAAACTCAGGATTTGATGGAGCCCTGAAAGAATTGGAAGTAGAAATAAAAGATTTACCATATAATTTAGAAGGCTGGAGTAAAGGTCAAGATTTAAGAAAATTTGACAAAATTATACTTGAGCAAAAGGTTGTTTCTTTTTATAAGAATTTATGGACTATTCTTAATAATGGAGATGGAGAAAAGTATATTAAATTATGGAATAAAGCGGATCAGGAATTAATTGAGTACGACTATGAATTAAACATTGATCAGATAAATGAAGAAGAAATAGATTTTATAAATAAGAAATGTTTAAATATGATAGCTGATTTTGAAGATTATGAGATGAAAATTTATGCTGATGGAAGACTAGTAAGCTTTAGAAGAAAAAACCATACTAAACAGTTTAACAATAAATCTCCATTAGATGTTTTTAACTGGAGTCCTCTAATTAGAAAAGCAAAATTAAGTGGAGGAGATGACTATTCTGTTCTATTATATCTTTCGGAAGGCAGTAATGATTTTGTAATTATTCGAAAATAATATGCGTTCATTTTTTATTATTCTAAGTGTATTTTCTTCTTTGTTCTGCCACAGTCAAGACAAAAAAGAAACAATGGAGCTAAAAGAATATAAATACAAAAATGACAAAAGACCAATATATATTTTAGGGCTTAATGTTCCTGGTTCTCATGAAGTCTATGTAAATGATATATTGATTGATTTTGAAAATGAACCTTCAATGCATAATTATGGAGCAGATATCAACCCTTATATATTAAAAAGCGGAACTTATACTTTTAAAGTAAGAGTTTATCCTACTGTAGGAGAAGAAAATGGTATTACTCCCGAAACTGCAAAGTTCATCAAAGTTTCATTAGATACTGCCGAAAGAAACTTAAGTGGAAAAGGAGGAACACGTACAATACCCGATACTTATCAAGTTCTTCAAAGTTTCTCAGTTCCAAAAATTGATAAACCTTTACCATTTATAGATATTACTGGAAGCTTTAAAATTGAAGTGCCCTATGAATTAGAAGGCTGGAATAAGGGTCAGGATTTAAGTAAAATGGATTAGAAGGTATTACAACAAAAAGTAGTGGATTATTATCAAAAACTTTGGAATATTCTTAATGAAGGAGATGGAGAAAAATGGGAAAATTTGACAAAAATTAGAAAACAAGAAGTTGACATATCATTATATAGATATGATAATGATAACAATGAAGATATCAACAAGATAAAAGAAAGAAAAAATAGAATGGCTCCTTTAGAGGATTATAGAATGAAAATTTATGGAAATGGAAAGCTTGTTCTTAGAGAGACACATACTAAAGAATTAAATGGAAAAAATATTGATGTGAAAAATGAGAGTCCTTTAATAAGAAATGGTAAAACAAAAGGTGTTAGTTTTTACCCTGTTAAGCTTTATTTACCAATAGAAAACAATGATTTTGTAATAATAAGACATTAAGATATGCGCTCTTTTTTTATTATTCTAAGCCAATTTTCTTTTTTGTCCTGCCACTGTAAGTCTCCCCAAATGTTAGACAGAATTATACCCTCATTTTGTTTTGTAAAACTATAAAATATTTCATTCTGTTGTCGATGTTGGCAAAATTTTTTGAAAAGGAGAAAACTCTGTGTCGACATTGCTGATCTGTTCAGCTGTGAGTGTTGTGTTGATGCGGTTGTTGTTCAAATTTGACATCTTTTGTTTGTTTTTGGTTAATAAATATTCTTTGACGTATTCCTAAAGATATATGATTCTATCCCTATGTGTTCAATTATTCAAAAATAAAAATTTATTTAATAAAAATTCAATTCCTTTTGAAAATTTTCTGTTTTTTAAATAATATTTTTCAGTAAAATTAGATAGATGGGTAAAAAACAAATCATTATCAGCAGGTACTATTCATAAATTTCTATTCAAAAAGAAATGATCACATAAAAAACATTTTTAGCATTATCTTTTTTATAGATATTTTAACTTATGTTTAACTACTGAAGCCGATTATTTAGACAGCGATATAAAAGGAATAAGCGTACTTTAGCAGCTATAAATTTAATGTACGATGGGGATATTTGATATGTTTACGGAGGAGATTGCAATTGATTTGGGAACGGCTAATACCCTGATAATACACAATAATAAAATTGTCATCGATGAACCCTCGATTGTGGCTATTGACCGTCTTACAGGGAAGGCAATTGCTGTCGGAACGCAGGCAAAAATGATGCAGGGGAAAACGCACGAAAACATTAAAGTAATAAGACCGCTCAAAGACGGTGTCATTGCAGATTTTCATGCTTCCGAACACATGATCAAAGAATTTATCAAACAGATTACTCAAATCAAAGGCAAGTTGATACAGCCTGCACTCAGAATTGTGATTTGTATTCCGTCGGGAATTACGGAAGTTGAAAAACGTGCGGTTAGAGATTCTGCCCAAAAAGTAAATGCTAAAGAAGTGATTCTGATCTATGAGCCGATGGCGGCAGCAATTGGAGCGGGTATTGATGTGGAAAGTCCGGAAGGAAACATGATAGTCGATATAGGAGGCGGAACTACAGAAATAGCGGTCATCGCATTGGGAGGAATCGTGGTCGACAGATCTTTAAAAATAGCCGGAGACGTTTTTACAAATGATATTTCGTATTTTATCAGATCACAGCACAATCTGGATATTGGCGAAAGAACTGCTGAGAGAATAAAAATTGAGATAGGTTCTGCGTTGGAAGAATTAGACTTTTCTTTAGAAAATATGGCAGTTCAGGGGAAAGATCTTCTGACCGGAAAACCGAAAGAAATCATGGTTACTTATAAAGAAATTTTTCAGGCTCTGGACAAATCTATTATGAGAATTGAAGATGCAATAATGGAAACCCTCTCAATCACTCCTCCGGAACTTGCAACGGATATTTACAGAACAGGAATTTTTCTTGCGGGAGGCGGTGCATTACTCAACGGATTGGCAGACAGAATTCACCGAAAAACAGGATTGCCCGTGTTTGTTGCAGAAGATCCTTTGAGAGCTGTGGTCCGCGGAACGGGTATCGCTCTTAAAAATATCAATAAATTTAGGTTTTTGATGAAGTAAAATATATAATTTGAAATTAATTTTTCTCTCCTGTTGTGTTACAGGTTATCAGTCGTAAAGAATTTTATGCGAAATAATATTTAAATTAAATCACTTCCTGTCTGTTTATCAGACAGGATTTTTTATATATAAATTTTCTATTACAAAATCATTTATCACAATGAAAATTAATTGTATATTCGATTAGAAGAGATTGCAGAAGCACACCACACCAATTGATAGAGATTTATGCAGATGGCGGCAAGATAGTTGTACTTACGCAATAACCAAAATCAAAATATACTATGAATGTACAGGTAGATACAGATTCTCAGATCGAAAATGATCAGACAAACGTTGTGAAATTCCGTTCGGATGTTCTCAACGGTCTTAAAAATAATCCCAAAAAATTATCATCAAAATACTTTTACGATAAAATAGGCGACCATCTTTTCCAGGAAATAATGGCAATGCCGGAATATTATCTCACCAAATGCGAACTTGATATATTTAAAAATAAAACAGAAAATCTCACCGGTCTTATCGCATCAGAAAATGAACCGTTTGATTTGATCGAATTGGGAGCGGGAGACGCAATGAAATCAACTTTTTTGCTGAAATATTTAGTCGAAAAAGGAAAAGATTTTACCTATATGCCGATTGATATTTCAGGAAATATTTTATCAATTTTAAATGAAAAACTAAATATTGAGATTCCAAACCTTGAAATTACCTCTTTGGAAGGCGATTATTTCGATATGCTGGATAAAGCTGCTTCAATGTCTTCAAGAAAAAAAGTGGTTTTGTTTTTAGGAAGCAATATCGGGAACATGAATAAAGATGAAGCCGAAAGCTTTTGTCTTGAATTAAATAAAAATGTCAATTCGGGAGATGTTGTTTTGATTGGTTTTGATCTGAAGAAAAATCCGCACGTTATTCTGAGTGCTTATAATGATCAGAGTGGAACTACAGCAGCATTTAATCTCAATCTTTTAAGCCGTATCAATCGAGAACTCAATGCCAATTTTGAGGTTGAAAATTTCCAGCATTATCAAACGTATGATCCTGTAAGTGGAGATTGCAGAAGCTATCTTGTAAGTCTGAAAGATCAAAAAGTATTAATTGAAAACGAAGTTATTTCATTTAAAGAAAACGAGTTAATCGATATGGAAGTTTCCAGAAAATTTTCAGAATCGGGAATCGTTGAACTCGCAGAAAAATCTGGTTTTAAAGTTGTAGGAGAAATAAAAGATTCTAAAAACTGGTTTGTAGATTCAGTCTGGGAAGTGATTTAATAAAAAACGAATACAATGACACCACAAACACTCACAAAGAATTTTGTTAAAAGATATTCAGAAATCCGAAAGCATTCGGAAGAAATCTGCGCACCTCTGGAAATTGAAGATTACGTTGTACAGCCCATTGTGGATGTGAGTCCGCCGAAATGGCATCTCGGTCATACAACCTGGTTTTTTGAGACCTTTATTTTGATGCCCAATATTCCAGATTATAAAGTTTTTGACGCGCAGTATAACTTTGTATTCAATAGCTATTACGAAACGGTTGGAGCGAGAGTAATCCGTACTGACAGAGGAAATCTGAGCCGTCCTTCTGTTTCGGATATTTATCAATACCGAAAATATGTTGACGAAAAAATGCAGGATTTTCTTCAAAGCAATCTGATGAATGAAAGCATCGAATCTTTATTGGAATTGGGTTTAAATCACGAACAGCAACATCAAGAATTATTACTGACTGATATCAAATATATTTTAGGACACAATCCTCTTTTTCCGGTTTATAAAAAAGAAATTAAGGAGGAAACTGAAGTTATCGATCGTTCTGAAATGATCAGATTTTCTGAAGGTGTTTACGAAATTGGGTTTGAAGGGGAAGATTTTTGTTTTGATAATGAATTGGGAAGACATAAGGTTTATTTAAATGATTTTGAAATTTCTAATCAACTCGTTACCAACGGAGAGTATTTGGAATTCATGGAAACTGAAGGCTATTCTGATTTCAGACATTGGCACGCAGAAGGATGGGATTGGGTAAAACAAAACGAGGCGAAATCTCCGTTATACTGGCATTTTGTTGATGGAAAATGGATGAATTACACATTAAACGGTTTGCAAGAAATCAACCCTGATGAACCGCTTTGTCATATTAATTTCTTCGAAGCTTCTGCTTTCGCATCCTGGAAAGAAATGCGTTTGCCAACCGAGGCAGAATGGGAAATTGCATCTGATTATTTTGATTGGGGAAAACGCTGGGAATGGACAAATTCTGCCTATTTACCTTATCCCGGATTTAAAAAAGAAGCCGGAGCAGTCGGAGAATACAACGGAAAATTTATGGTCAACCAAACCGTTCTTCGTGGCGGTTCAGAAGCAACCCCGATTGGTCACAGCAGAAATACATACAGGAATTTTTTTCCTACCAATTTACAATGGCAATTCACAGGAATCCGTTTGGCTAAATAATTTTTGATGATTAAAGTAGAATCTGTTTCTAAAAGTTTTGACGGAAAAATAGCAGTCGATGATATTTCCTTTCACGCAAATGATAAGGAAATTTTGGTGCTTTTGGGAACAAGCGGTTGTGGAAAAACAACTACGCTGAAAATGATCAACCGACTGATAGAAGCCGATTTCGGAACTATTTTAATTGACGGAAAAAATATCCGTGATCAGAAAGTAGAAGAACTCAGGATGGGAATTGGTTTTGTGATGCAAAATTCAGGATTGTTTCCTCATTACACAATCAGAGAAAACATCGCAACAGTTCCGAATTTACTTAAATGGGACAAAAATAAAACAGAAGACCGTACTCACGAGCTTTTAACTAAATTAAATCTTTCAAGCGAAATTCTTAATCGTTTTCCAAGTGAATTAAGCGGTGGTCAACAGCAAAGAGTAGGAATTGCAAGAGCTTTGATTGCAAATTCTCCGATCTTATTAATGGATGAACCTTTTGGTGCTTTAGACAACATTACCAAAGCCGATATTCACTCGGAATTTAAATCTCTGGAAGAACTAAAAAACAAAACGATCATTCTTGTGACACACGATGTGCAGGAAGCTTTTGAATTAGGTCACAGAATTTGTTTGATGGATAAAGGAAAGATCATACAAATCGGAACTCCTAGAGAAATGCTTTACCATCCGCAGAATGATTTCGTTAAAGAATTTTTCGCAGCCAACCGATTATTGCTGGAATATAAAATTACCCTTTTGAAAGATTTAAAGCCATTATTAAGTGATTTTAATTTTGATTTCTCTGAAGATTCCAATGTTTGGAACTCTTTACAAAAATTAAATTTAGATGGTCAAAAAACTGAGCATTACGAAAGTCTGGTTAAAGCATTTAACGATTACAGAAAACAACAGATCGTATGACGCAACAAAGTCTTTGGCAGTTTGTTTCAGAACAGCACGAAAAACTATTGACTCAAATAACACAACATTTGGGATTGACGTTTTTGTCATTACTTTTAGCGATTATCGTTGGTTTGCCTTTAGGAATTTTCATTGCAAGAAAAAAAAAATTATCAGGATCAGTTTTGGGAATTGCCGGGATTTTACAGACCATTCCGAGTATTGCTTTGTTGGGATTTATGATTCCGGCTTTTGGAATCGGTGCAACTCCGGCCATCGTCGCGTTGTTAATTTATGCGCTTTTACCGATTATACGGAATACATATACAGGAATTACCGGAGTAAATCCCGCAGTCATAGAATCTGCAAAAGCAATGGGAATGAACTGGAAACAGTTGCTTTTTAAAGTTGAACTTCCTTTGGCGATGCCCGTTATTATTGCAGGAATACGAACTGCAGCTGTAATCAATGTGGGTGTTGCGACTTTAGCATCATTTGTTGCGGCGGGAGGTTTAGGAGAATTTATTTTTGGTGGAATTTCATTAAACAATACCAACATGATTTTGGCAGGAGCAATTCCTGCGGCTCTACTAGCTGTTTTGTTGGATAAAATAATCGCTGTTTTTCAGAAATTTAAATATCACGATCTTCAGAAACTCAAATATATTATTCCTGCGATTTTTATTATTTGCGGTGCAGTTTATTTTTTAGCTTCAACGTCTGAAAATAAATTGAAAGCTGGTTTTACGCCAGAATTTATGGGAAGACAGGACGGAGATTTGGGTTTGCGATCCGTTTATGGTTTGAATGTAAATCCAAAGGTTGTCAATGATGCCGTCATGTATAAAGCAGCTTATGAAGGCGAATTGGATCTCATTAGCGGATATTCTACAGACGGAAGAATCAAAGCTTTTGATCTGTACGTTTTGGAAGATGACAAGAAAATATTTCCGCCATATTTTGCAGCTCCGATCATTAAAACCAAGACTTTAGAGAAATTTCCTGAACTCGAAAAAATACTTGATTTGTTGGCCGGAAAATTAAATGATTCGATCATGACGGATCTTAATTACAAATCAGATTATCTCAATCAAACGCCGGAAAAAATTGCGAAGGATTTTTTAGTTAAAAATAATTTATATAAAATTTCAAATAAAGGAAATTCAGGAACAATAAGGATTGGGTCAAAGATTTTTGGTGAACAGTATATTTTGGCTGAAATGTATAAAATGCTGATCGAAGGCTATACAAATTATAAAGTTGAAACAAAAACCGGACTTGGCGGAACGAAGATTTGCTTTGATGCATTAATGAACGACGCCATCGATTTTTATCCTGAATATACAGGAACAGGACTTTTAGTTTTATTAAAACCTGACGAAAAAACACTTTCAACCGTGACAAAAAGTGCTGAAAACACCTATCAATATGTCAACTCAGAATTTCGAAAACAATACGGAATTAAATGGTTGAAACCTCTTGGATTTAATAATTCTTATGCGTTAATGATGCGAAAAAAACAATCGGAAGAATTAAAAATAAAAACAATTTCGGATCTGAAACATTATCTGAATTCAAATTAAAAAGGCAAAATGAAATATAATTTTGATGAAATCATAAATCGCAAAAATACTAATTCTGTAAAATGGGACTTGATTAAAAATCAGGAAGTCTTGCCAATGTGGGTTGCGGATATGGATTTTAAAACCGCTCCTGAAATTACCCAGGCTATTTCAGATAAAATTTCAGAGGGAATTTTTGGATACAGCATCATTCCTGCAAACTTTAATGATGTAATTATTGATTGGTGGAGAGAAAATCATGATTTTGTCATCGAAAAAGACTGGGTTTTGCCTGTTCCGGGAATGATTCTTTCACTCTCAGCAATTGTCAGAACCTTTGTCAAACCGGATGAAAACGTCATTTTGCAGACACCAGTTTACAATCATTTTTTCAACATTGTTGACAATTGCAGTTGCAATCTTGTTGAGAATAATCTCATTTATGAAAACGGAAATTATCAGATTGATTTTGAAGATCTGGAAATCAAAGCTTCTGATCCTAAAACCAGATTGCTGTTAATCAGCAATCCTCATAATCCTGTAGGAAGAGTCTGGACAAAAACTGAACTTGAAAAAATAGCTGAAATTTGTGCGAAACATAAAGTAATGATCGTTTCAGATGAAATTCACGCCGACTTGGTTTTTGAAAATCATCAACATATACCTTTTGCAAAAATCGCTGAAAATCATGATCTTGTTTCTGTGACTTGCGGTTCACCCTGTAAAACTTTTAATTTGTCAGGCTTATCAATTTCTTATATCATTTCTCAAGATAAAAATATTTTAAACCAAATTTATAAAACTCTGGAAGTTCAGGAAACCGTTTATCCAAATCCGATTGCAGCAGATGCAATGATTGCTGCCTACACAAAAGGAAAAAACTGGCTAGATGAACTGAAAATATATCTCTGGGATAATTACCAGTTTTTATTAAATTTTTGCAAAGAACATTTACCTAATATCAAAGTAATTCCTTTACAGGCAACATATCTTGTTTGGCTGGATTGTAGTTTTTTTAATAAAACGTCAGACGAGCTTTCAAAAATTTTACTTGATGAAGAAAAGCTCTGGATCAATTCCGGAACGATGTACGGAAAAGCAGGAGAAGGTTTTTTAAGAATCAATATTGCCTGTCCGAGAGAACTTTTGGTTGATGGTTTAAAGAGACTGGAAAATTTTTATCTGAAAAATTAAGGTTAAATGTTTTTAGACATTTGCATCAAATTTGCAACTCGAAAAGTTATTCATTTAATACTTAGATAGAAACTATGAGGATTGAAAGCGAAAATATTTACAAAAATTTTCTGACATATTTCAAAGATAAAAGAAAGACGTTTTTTCTTTGCTTTTCGATATTCTTCATTTTTGTTTTTTTGCTCTTGAGTTTCTATGTCATGAATTTTTCTCCGGAATCTTTTGATCTTTTGGTTAGTCAGGAAATTCAGGAAGATCAAAATTTAATTTTAGATACCTTGATGAAAGCCTTCAGTTGGTTGGGAACAGTTTACGTTGCTGCAATTATGGTTTTCGCATTTGCATTGATTTTCTTTATTTTTAAATACGTCAAAGAAGGATTTTTTATGCTGTCCTGTATTTTATCAGGCGGAGTGAGTTATCTTTTAAAGATGTTGATTGATCGTCCAAGACCGACCGTTGATTTTGTCAGGATTGTGGAAGAAACACACTATCAAAGTTTTCCGAGTGGTCATGTGCTTTTTTTCACCGTATTTTTTAGTTCTTTAATGATCATTGCTTTGTACTCAAAAATTCTGAAAATTTCAGTAAAAATTCTCGTCTCTCTGGTTTGTCTTTCAGTGATTGTGGCAGGAGCGGTTTCACGCATTTACTTGGGAGCACATTGGTTTACAGATGTGATCGGAGGTTTTATTGTTGGAGTTCTTTTCGTGATGATTACGGGAAGTATTTATATCAGAAGTAAAAAATAAAACATAAAAATCGCCGTCAAAAATTTCTGACAGCGACTGTATTTTAATTTAAAGATTCAAATTTACACTCTGTAAGTAAATGCATTGATGTTCATTCCGGCTCCAACTGATGCGAAAAGAATGATATCACCTTCAGCGAAAGAATGCTCATCCATTTCACCTTTCATAATCAAATCGTATAAGGTAGGAATTGTTGCTACACTGCTGTTCCCAAATTTATGAATAGACATCGGCATAATATCGGCAGGAGCAGTCAAGCCATATAAACTGTAAAATCTTTCGATAATCGCTTCATCCATTTTTTCGTTTGCCTGATGAATAAGGATTTTTTTCAAATCTTTAATTTCGATTCCTGCTTTTTCAAGACAAGATTTCATGGCTAAAGGAACTTTTGTTAAAGCAAATTCATAGATCTTTCTGCCTTTCATTTTGATATAACGAATGTCAGATTCGTCGTCTTGTTTATATGAAGTTCCAAAAAATAAATAATTGGCTTCGTCGTAAGAATACGTTGCGCTTTCGTGTGAAAGAATCCCATTATTTTCATCGGTAGCTTCCACAATTACAGCACCTGCACCGTCTGCATAAATCATAGAATCACGGTCGTATGGATCGGTAACTCTTGATAAAGTTTCGGCTCCGATTACCAGACAACGTTTTGCAATTCCAGCTTTGACAAAAGAACTGGCGTGAATCATCGCTTCGTTCCAGCCGGGACAACCAAATAAAAGATCGTAGGCAACACAGCTCGGATTTTTTATACGTAATTTACTTTTTACACGGGTTGCAATACTTGGAACCGTATCTGATTGAATTTTTCCTTTCTCAATATCCCCGTAATTATGAGCAACAATAATATAATCAATTGTTTCGCGGTCAATATCTGCGTCTTTGATGGCTTTTTCTGCAGCAAAAAATGCAAGGTCAGATGTTACGTGCTGATTATCAGCGTATCTTCTTTCTTCAATTCCGGTAATATCTTTAAATTTTCCTATAATAGATTCAGGAAATTTGATGGCCAAACCTTCTTCATTTAAAAATACATGGTCTGTGAAATCGGCATTTCTCATTACATTTTCAGGGGTGTAGCTGCCGGAACCTTTTATTCTTATATTCATCATAAACGTCTTTAATACATACCCACTGAAAGTCTTGTTTTACGGAGTAATGTTCAAAATTATGATAATTCCCTGTCTTATTAGGGTTTTCGGTTAATTATTATAAAATTATTTTAAATTCTTAACATAGTACTTTTAAAACATTCTGATTTTCAATTGTTTGTATATTTGAAATTGGAAGGCTTTAAGTTAAGATTTCTTTTTGTATTCTTCGATGTTTTTAAATTTTGTGTGAGATTCCCGTATTTGTCTTAAATGTTCAGATACAACCTTGGTGCTTTCGGGATCAAGATCTCCACTGGTCAATACTTCCTGATAAGCATTGATAGCATTTTGCTCACCATACACTACATTCTCCAAAGTAGATTTCTCTTTATTACCGATGGGCAATGAATTTTTCAAATCAATCCAGGCTCTGTGAATAGCTCCTGCGGTGGATGCAGAATCATCGGCTTTTCCACCTTTTTCCTGAATCAGGTTGATCAATTCAACTTTCATTAATTTTGAGTCGGAAATCATATGATCATATTCTCCCTTAAGATCAGAATAAGATTCCCAAACTTTTCCTTCAACGTTCTCAAAACCTGCAATTCTGTCGTTGGTAATGTGCAGAAGATCATTTAAGATTACTGCAATTCTTTCGTTATTCATAATTCAAATTTTTTTGGTGTATTTAATTTGTACAAGAAGCATGCCCTGACTAGATCACACTTATCGAAAATGAAGGCGATGATAAATTTAGCTATAAAAGAATCGTGGTTTAAGATTTGCATCTTGTCATGAAGTAATTTTTTATTTTTTTAAATGACTAAGATCAACATTTTTTGGTTTCGCAGAGATTTAAGGCTTGAAGATAATGCAGCATTGTACCATGCTTTAAAATCAGATCTAAAAGTATTGCCCATATTTATTTTTGACAGAGAAATTCTTGATCAGTTGGCAGATAAATCTGATAAAAGGGTAGATTATATTCATCAAGCTTTGACAGAAATCAACGACGAACTAAAAAAACATAAATCTTCATTAAAGACTTTCTACGGAAAACCATTGGAAGTCTTTAAAAAATTAGTTAAAGATTTTGACGTTGATACGGTTTTTTGTAACAGAGATTACGAACCGCAAGCAATTAAAAGAGATGAAGCTATTGCAGAGTTGTTGAGTAAAAAAGATATTAAATTTTCAGATTATAAAGATCAGGTTGTTTTCGAAAAAGATGAAGTGCTGAAAGATGACAATTCGCCGTATACTGTTTTTACACCCTATTCCAAAAAGTGGAAACTGAATTTCAATCATATTAAAATTACAACGTTTAATGGTGATTTGTCAAATTTTATTCAAATAAAAAATGAAGAAATTCTCAGCTTAAAAGAAATTGGTTTCGAAAAAACGGATTTCGAATTTAAAAAGCCGACATTACAAAAGCAAATTATCGATACTTATGATAAAAATCGTGATTTCCCGGCTTTAGATCATACAACACGTTTAGGAATTGCTTTGCGTTTCGGTACCATTTCAGTACGGAAATGTGTAGAATTTGCCTCAAAGCATAACGAAATCTGGCTGAATGAATTGATCTGGAGAGAATTTTTTATGCAGATATTGTTTCATTTTCCGCATGTTGTGAATCAATGTTTTAAAAAGAAATATGAGAATATTGAATGGCGAAATGATGAGAAAGAATTTAAACTCTGGTGCGATGGAAAAACAGGTTATCCGATTGTAGATGCAGGAATGCGACAGCTTAACGAAACCGGATTTATGCACAATAGAGTAAGAATGATCACTGCAAGCTTTTTGACTAAGCATCTTTTAATTGATTGGCGATGGGGAGAAGCTTATTTTGCAGAAAAACTTTTGGATTATGAATTGTCTTCCAACAACGGAAACTGGCAATGGGCAGCAGGTTGCGGTTGCGATGCAGCTCCTTATTTCAGGGTTTTCAGTCCGGAAGCTCAAACTGCAAAATTTGATAAAGATTTAAAATATATCAAAGAATGGTTGCCTGAAAATTATAATGAAAAGCCAATCGTTGAGCACAAATCTGCAAGAGAAAGAGCTTTGAAGGTATATAAAAAAGGTTTGGAAGAGGTAGACTAAGTTACTTTTTTAAGTTTTTTAATCAATTATTCTTCTGAAGAGTCAATAGAATTAGGATCAATAACTTTGGTAACAACACCGTGACCGATCAAATTTTCTCCTTCAAAAAAATCAAAATCTAAACCTTCATAAATTTTCCCTGTCACATATTCACTTTTTAATAAAGCAATTTCTGCAGTAGAGGTATCACCAGGAAAAACCAAATCAGTTCCCAGAAATGTTTGTACACCTATATATAATTCCAGATCGAAAGGAAATTTTATCAAAGGTCTGTAACCGGATGAAACCGGGGTAGTTTTTACACCGTCTTTTGATGGTAAATATGTAAGGAGTGCCGTGAAATTGGGTTTGATTTTCATTCTTTGGAGTGAATTTTTTAAGTTAGAAACGAATTTATGAAAAATTAAATATAATCTCGTTTTGAAGCTAAGATAATTCGTCTCACAACATCTTTCCTGTTATTGGCTTGATTTTAGATGAGTCATAATAAATCACTCTTACTATTAGTTAAGATCAAAATTATTACATATGAAAAAGTTTAAAAAAATAATTTTGAAAATACTTAAATGGATCGGAATTTCACTCGCATCCATTTTATTTTTAATGTTGATCATTCCTTTATTATTTCCGGGAACAATTTCTAAGCAGGTGAAAATCTTCGCCAACAAACATTTGGCGGGCGAACTTGATTATAAAAAGACGCATCTTACGTTTTTCAGACATTTTCCTTCGTTGACTGTTTCTGTAGATGATTTATTGTTAAAAGGTTCAAAGCCTTTTCAAAAAGATACTTTACTTGCAGCGAGAGAAGTTGCAGCAGGAATTAATCTAAAAAATTTGATTTTCGACGGAGAGGTCAAAATTGATGAAATCTACGTTACAGATGCTTATGCAAATGTTTTTGTCAATACAAAAGGACAGGCAAATTACAACGTTTATGTTTCAAAACCTTCAAAAACACCCAAAGATACAACCCAAGCCGGAGCTTCTATTAAGTTAGATTTAATTAAATTCAGAAATTTCAATATCAAATATAATGATCACGCTGCAAGAGTTTTAGTTGACGCAAAAGGACTCAATTATACAGGGAAAGGTGGTCTTAGTGAGGATGTTTTTGATTTGGAAACCGATTTAGATATTAATAAATTAGATTTCAGTCTCGACAGAATCTGGTATGCAAAACAGAAAACACTGCATGCAGATCTGATTACGAGAATCAATACCAACGCTTTGACTTTTGTGCTGAGAAAAAACGAATTAAGAATCAATGAACTTCCTTTAAAATTCACAGGTTTTTTGAGTATTTTGAAAGATGGATATGATTTAGATATCAAGGCAGCTTCGGAAAAGACTACGATTCGCGACATGCTTTCTGTTTTGCCACCGCAATATCTGGATTGGGTAAAAGACACAAAAATTGAAGGAAACAGTGATTTATTTTTCAATTTAAAAGGAAAATTCATTGAAGCTCAAAATCTGAAACCTAGATTGAAAGCGAGATTACTGGTTCAGAATGGTTTTATTTCCAGTGGAAATGCACCTGTTCCAGTGAATAATCTGAATATGGATCTCAACGTAGATTTACCTGATCTGAATACCGATCAATTGGGAATTGACTTAAAGAAATTAAGTTTCGATTTAGGTCCAAATAATAATTTTAGAGCAGTTGTTCAGACGAAAGGTCTGAAAGAAATGCAGGTAAAAGCAGATATTAAAGGTGCTATAAATCTTCAGACATTAGATAATGCATTAGGATTAAAAAATATTGACATCAGAGGTTTGTTGGATACCAATATAAAAGCAAACGGATTATTTAGTTTAGATAAAAAATTGTTTCCTAAAACGAATGGTTATTTAAACTTAAAAAATGGATGGTTAAAAACAAAATATTATCCGAATGCTATTCAGAATATCAATATTGCAGCTCACATTACCAATACAGACGGAACTTTTAAAAGTCTGGGAGTGAAATTGGATCCATTTAAATTTGATTTTGAAGGAAATCCTGTTTTCGTGAATGCAGATCTGCAGAATTTCGAAGATTTGTTATATAAAGTTCGTGCAAAAGGAGTTTTGAATGTGGGAAGAATTTATAAAGTTTTTGCTAAAAAAGGTTTAGATGTGAGCGGATTAATCATGGCTGATTTATCCTTAAATGGTCGTCAAAGTTATGCCACAACCGGACAATATAGTAAACTTGATAACAGAGGAAATTTAATTTTAAAAAACATAAAAGCAACCACAGAATATTTGCCCAAATCATTTTACATCAAAGAAGGAAATTTCGAGTTTGAAAATGAAAAAATGTGGTTCAGAAAGTTTTTTGCAACTTACGGAAAATCAGATTTTGCTTTGAACGGACATCTTATTAACACGATCAATTATTTTATTGAAAGGAAAGGTACACTTCACGGACAATTTGTTTTGAATTCAAGATATATTCTGATTGACGAATTTATGGCACTTAAAAATGGTGACAATACCGATAAGTCGATCGAAGTGGAATATGCAAAAGTTGAGAATCCGAAAAGTAGCGGAGTTGTGATTGTTCCGAAAAATTTAGATGTTTCTCTGGGTGTGAATGCTAAAAAAGTTGAGTTCAAAGGTCTTGGTTTAAATAATCTGAGAGGTTTTGCTTCAGTCAATAAAGGTGAAGTTTATCTGAAAAATACTTCATTTGATATTATCGGAAGCCGAATGAAAATTGACGCACGTTATCAGGATGAATCTCCTTTAACCGCCAATTATGATGTCGCATTGAACGTTTTGGATTTTGATGTTCAAAGAGCTTATAAAGAAATTGACATGATCCGTGAAATGGCAACTGCAGCCAAAAATGTAAAAGGAATTGTTTCTTTGGATTATAAATTGAAAGGTGATTTTGATAAAAACATGATGCCGATTTATCCTTCATTAGAAGGTGGAGGAGTAGTAAATCTTCGTGATGTTGAGGTGAAAAATCTGAAAATGCTGTCGGCAGTTGGAGATAATATTGGTGCAAAAGCATTCGATAATCCGGATATGAAGGGAGTAAATATCAAAACGCACATTAAAAATAATCTGATTCACGTTGACAAATTTACCTTTAAAGTTTCGATTTTAAGACCTACGATCAGCGGAACTACAAGTTTCAACGGTTTGCTGGATTTAAGAATCAGAGTAGGAATTCTTCCTGGAGGAATTATTGGTTTCCCGGTTGTAGTAACAGGAACTCATGAAAAACCGAAAATTAAAATTTTCAGTAAAACCGGACAGGGAATCATTGATGCTTTGTATAACAAAAAATCAAACAAAGTAATTCGTGAAGAAAGACGTGCCGAGAAAAAAACTCGCCGTCAGCAACGGAAAGAGAAAGCGGCTCAGGAAGCTAAAGCAAAAACCGCAGAAAAACAGGTCACGAAAGATCTTAAGAAAAAATAAAACAAAAGACTGTCTTGAAAAAGGCAGTCTTTGTTGTTAATATGATTTGAAAACAATTATTTAGGTTCCCAAAGTTCGATCTTATTTCCGTCGGAATCCATGATATGTACAAATTTTCCGTAATCGTAAGTTGCGATTTCATCCAAAACGGTCACATTATTTGCTTTAAGATTCTCCACCAGTTTTTCGATGTGCTGAACTCTGTAATTGATCATAAATTCTTTTTTTGAAGGCTCGAAATATTCGCTTCCATTTTTGAACGGACTCCACTGAAGACTGTTGATTTCCTCAGGATTTGCAATGTTTCTTGACTCAAAAGTTGATCCCCAATCATTTACCTCCAATCCTAAATTCTTCGCGTACCAATCTCTCGTTTCCTTTGGATCTTCGGTGAAAAAGAAAATTCCGCCGACTCCGGTTACTTTTGGAATTTCGTTGCCTGAATTTTTATTTTTTAATTCTTCCATATCTTTTTTAAGTTTAATTTAAAATATTAGAGATGAAATTTACATAAAATATTAAAACTAATTAAATGATTTTCGATATTCCAAAGGAGTCTGCTTTGTTTTGGTTTTAAAAAGTGTACTGAAAGATTGTGCGTGTTCAAAACCTAAAGTGTAAGCAATCTCACTCACCGACAAATTGGTTGTTGAAAGTTTTTCTTTCGCTTTGCTAATCAACTTTTCGTGTATATGCTGTTGCGTATTTTGACCTGTATGAACCCTCAAAAGATCACTCAGATAACTCGGAGAGAGGTTCATGGCTTTCGCAGCAATTTGTACGGTTAAAAGTCCATTTTTTAATGAATCGTCCTTTTGAAAATAATCATTAAGAAAACTTTCAAACTTTATCAAAAGCTGATGATTGCTGTTTTTTCTGGTGATAAACTGCCTTTCGTAAAATCTGTTGGAATAATTGAGAAGCAAGTCAATTTGAGATAAAATTATTTCCTGAGTATGATGATCGATATGTTCACATTCTTTGTCAATTTTCTGCATGATTTTGATTAAATCATCCTCTTCTTCAGCAGATAAATGAAGGGCTTCATTGACGGCGTAAGAGAAAAATCCAAAGCTTGAAATGTTTGCTGCTAATGAATGTTTTAGCAAAAAATCTTCATGAAAAATCAGCAGAAAGCCAGATCCGCATTCCATATTCTGCAAATCTAAATATTGTACCTGATTAGGTGCAGTAAAACTCAGAACACCTTTATCATAATCGTAATGCTGTTGTCCATATCTTATTTTTCCTACTGCATCTCTTTTGAGTGCCACACAATAGAATCTGTTAGTAAAACCTTTCCAGACTTCATCTTCAAGAAAAATGCTTTCAGATAAATTAATAACACTTACCAAAGGATGTTTTGGTTCAGGTAATGATAATAATTTATGAAATGCGGAAATTGACGGAATTGTATTCATAATGAAATGTCTGATTTAATCTAAAAGTCCCATGCTAAACTCATCGTATGGAGCTCCAGTGTCAGTTCCCAAAGGTACGATAGTTTCCAGTTTCAAAAGATCAGATTCACTTAATTGTATTTGAGTAGATTCAATGTTTTGTTCGACATATTTTCTGCGCTTTGTTCCCGGAATTGGTACGATTCCTTTGCTCATGATCCAAGCTAAAGCTAATTGTGATGAAGTTACATTTTTTTCTTTAGCTAAATTTTCAATGGCTTCTACCAATTCGATATTTTTATGGAAATACTTTTCCTGAAAGCGCGGAATTGCTCTTCTGAAATCATTTTCCGGTAAATCATCAATTGATCTGATCTGCCCGGATAAAAAACCACGCCCCAAAGGTGAATAAGCGACAAAACCTATTCCCAAATCCTGCAAAGTTTTCAGAACTCCTCTTTCTTCTGCAGTTCTTTCAAATAAAGAATATTCGCTTTGAACAGCAGTAATAGGGTGAACTGCATGTGCTCTTTTTACTGTTTCAGACGAAACTTCAGATAAACCGATGTAACCAATTTTTCCTTCCTGAACAAGATCACTCATTGCCTGAACAGTTTCCTCTATTGGTGTTTTTTTGTCTAATCTGTGCATGTAATAAAGATCAATATAATCTGTATTTAAATTCTTCAGAGACCGTTCGACGGATTTCTTGACATAATCTTTACTTCCGTTTATTGCCCATGTTACTTTGTTGTTATCGTCAATTTCCCAGCCAAATTTTGATGCAATAATGTATTGATCACGATTTTCACCAATCGCTTTAGAAATAAGCTGTTCATTTTTAAATGGACCATAAAGATCGGCAGTGTCCAAAAAGTTTCCGCCTAGTTCTAAAGAACGGTGAATTGTTGCAATGGCTTCTTTTTCGTCCGCCTCTCCGTACATATTTGCATCTTCAAAACCTGTCATTCCCATGCAGCCCAATCCGATTTTTGGTATTGCCAAACCCTGACTGCCTAAATGTATTTTACTTATACTCATAATGTTAATTTTTTATTGAGTCAAAGTTCGACAGAGTTAGAAGATGAAATGTTTGCAAAATGGAGAATTTCGTATGCAAATTGGGAAAAGAATTTTAGATAAAACATATTAAGACTTACTTAGTGATATATTTTAAATAAAAAAAGCAAAACTATTTTTAGTCTTGCTTTTTTATATAGTATAATACTATTTTAAAGTAATTTTTAATGCTTTTTCAATATTATAAAATTATATTACTTGCTTTTATAATGGGTCCCATTCTTAGGAGGATTTGTATTATCATCGATAAAATTCAAAGAATCTTTTGCTTTATAATGAGTTCCATTTTTAGGCGGATTAGTAGTATCATCATAAACAGCAAGAGAATCCTTTAGTCTATAGTGCGTTCCATTTTTAGGAGGGTCATTAGGATCTAAACTGTTTTGTAATGTATCTTTACTCATCATACCCCCTTCTGTACTGTCTTTTTGTGACATATTAATCTCTTCTTTCACAGTGTTTACTTCGCTATCCTGACGACAAGAAACAACTATAATACTTGTTAATATAACTAAGATAGAAAAATATTTCTGTATCATGTTTACAAGATTTATATGTTTATAATTCATTTTAATACAAAGATATTAATGTAAAGTTGAAGATGCAAGTTTAGGCAGTCAATAAACGTAAATATTATAGTAAAAATTTATAAATTTTTACTGTAATATTTGCCATAAACATTTGTAAATTAATCTATTGCATTTTGATATTAAATATGTTAGATTTTTATTAATGATCATTGTGGTTATGAATGAATTTGTTTATTTTTGGTTATGATTTTTACAGAAAGATATTTATTGATTAAAAGGGCACTCATAATGTGTTGTTGTTTCTTATCATCAATTTTCTTTTCTCAGAATGTTTCCACAGATCCCACTTATGAAAAATTCAGAAAAAAATATTGGGAATATGAGGAGAATGATCACCGTGCGTTTGTATATCTTGATCAATATATTAATTATGCTAAATCAAAAAAAAATTATTCTGAATTATTTCAAGCATACAAAGATGCAATATTGTTTTCAAAAGATCACAAAATGCAGTATGCCGACAGTGCAATAACTGCTGCAAAACAATCTGATGATAAAGATCTTATTGGAGATGGTTATTTAAGTAAGGGTGCTATTTATTATTTTAACCACAGAAAATTTCAGTTAGCTTTAAATGAATATCTGACCGCTTATGAGTATCTTAAAGATTCTAAAGACGAACTACCTAAGTATCAGAATCTTTATCATATAGGTGTGGTCAAAAGTTATTTAGGATATTATGAAGAGGCATTAAAAATATTTAAAGAGTGTATTGAATTCTTTAAAATCAATATTAAAGGTGATTTACATGAGAATATAATTTATAATAATACAAAAGGATATCTTAATTCTTTACATCAAGCTATCATCTGTTATCAGGCATTAGGTAAAAAGGATGAGGTGAAAAAATTGCTTGCTCTCGCTGCTGCATCAACTCCACAAACAAAGGAATTTAGCTTAGAAGAAAGCTATTTCAAAAAAAGTAAAGGAGTTTCTGATTTCTCTGATAAAAAATATACGGATGCTATAAAAGATTTTGACCAGGCTTTACCAGGTCTGATGAAAGTCAATGATTTTACCTGGATATCATATGTGTACTTTTATAAAGGAGAAAGCTATACAAAGTTAGGTAAAGAGGAATTAGGTGTAGAAAATTATAAAAAAGTTGATTCTATTTTTAATAAGCACAAGTTTATTCTTCCGGAATTAAGGAGTAATTATGAAGAGCTTATCACGTATTACAAAAAAAAGAACAGCCCCGAAAACGAATTGTACTACACTAATCAGCTACTTAAAGTTGATAGTATTATCTCTTCTGATTTTAAATATTTAGCAACACGTATTTACAAAGATTACGATACGAAACAATTACTTGAGGTTAAAGAAAATTTAGAAAAAACCAATTCATTTGGTATGGCTTTGCTTATTATATTAGGCATTGTTATCATCTTACTGGGCTTTATGATGTTTTACAGAGTCAGAAAGCAAAAGCAAATTCAACAGAAGTATAATGAGTTATTGGTAAAAATTGAGGATGAAAAATCCCCTGAAGCTGAGCCGGAGCCTTTAAAATTCGATAATAGCAAAAATATTAAGCTTGATCAAAACATTGTAGAGAAACTCTTAAAAGACATCAATAATTTTGAAGCTAATGAGAAATTCCTTGAAAAGGGGCTTACTCTTAAAAAGCTTGCGGAAAACTTTAAAACCAATACATCTTACTTATCTCAGGTAATTAATGAATACAAAGGAAGTAATTTCAGTGTTTATTTAAATGTTTTGCGAATCAATTTTGCTACACAAAAAATCTATCATGAAAGAGAATGGCGAAAATATTCAATAGAGCATATCGCATCCGCTTCTGGCTTTAGTAACAGACAAAGTTTTTCTAATATTTTCCTTGAGATAAACGGAATACGTCCTGTAGACTTTATCAAAAAAAGAATTAAAGAAATTGATGAAGGTGGTGAATAAAATTATTATTAGTTAAATCTTAAAATCTTTGACGACTATAAAAGTAGATGCCAGAATTGTAAAATTCTGGCATACTACTAATAGAAACTAAGTGATGAAACAATATATTTTTATGTGATAATGATGAATGTTTTAATTTAATTTTACTTGAGTTTGGTGGTGCTAATATTTGCCTCAATTATTATGATACTAAAGTAGAGACTTTTAGAATCATTCGCAAAGCAATATTGCGCGCATTTATAAATATTTACGTAATAATTTATAAATTTTAACTGGAATTTATATTTATAAGTATTTATTATTCAATTATTTATAAATAATATTAGCTTGTTGGAGAATATCTAGAATTCTATTTTTTAAAATATTTTAAAGCCGTCATAGATACCATAATTCTAACGTTTTTATAGATATAACGTCTTTTTCCTTCAGAAAAGCTTCATAATTCGAGGGTTCCTATTATTTTACTTAACTTTAGTAAAAATAAATTTATGCAGATAGATACAAGAACACTGAATATTGATGACTATGATGAACTGGTTTCGGCAATGCGTCGTGCTTATCCCAAAATGTCAGAATATGTTTGGTCAAAAAAAAGTATTTTAAAACTCACAAAAATTTTTGAAGCTGGTCAGATTTGCATAACCGTTGATGGTAAGATTGCGGCAGTAGCACTTTCAATCGTTGTAAATTATGAAGAATTTGATGATGAACACACTTACAGCGACATCACAGGCAATTATACTTTTAATACTCATTCATCAACAGGTAATGTATTATATGGAATTGAAATATTTGTAGATCCTGTTTTCCGCGAGTTGAGATTGGGAAGAAGATTATATGATGCCCGTAAAGAACTTTGCGAACAGTTAAACTTAAAATCAATTATTTTAGGAGGAAGAATTCCCGACTATCATAAGTATAGTCATGAAATTTCTCCTAGAGAATACATCAGAAGAGTTAGAGATAAAGAAATTTACGATCCTGTACTTTCTTTCCAGCTTTCTAATAATTTTTTGCCGATCAGAGTGCTGAAAAAATATCTTCCTGAAGATGAAGCTTCCCGTGAGAACGCAGTTTTGCTTCAATGGAATAATATTTATTACAGTAAAAAACCAAATACGATGCAGGACAGCACGATCCGTTTAGGTTTGGTGCAATGGCAAATGAGGCATTTTAAAGATATAAATGCGTTTTACGAGCAGGTAGAGTTTTTTGTGAATGTGATGGGAGATTACAAATCAGATTTTGTTTTATTCCCGGAATTATTTAATACTCCTTTGCTTGCACCTTTCAATAATCTTTCTGAGCGTGACAGTATGATCGAACTGGCGAAAATTACCGACCAGATCAAAGCTAAAATTTCCGAATTGGCGATCAGTTATAATGTGAATATCATTTCGGGAAGTATGCCAGTTTTTGAAAATAACGATTTATATAACGTTAGTTATCTTTTGCATCGTGACGGTCGTATTGATGAATACAGAAAAATTCACATTACTCCGAATGAAAGAAAATATTATGGAATGAAAGGTGGAAATGAGATCAAAGTTTTTGATACCGATTGTGGCAAAATTGGTTTGGTAATCTGTTATGATGTAGAATTTCCTGAACTACCAAGACTTTTAGCCGATCAAGGGATGAAAATTCTATTTGTGCCTTATCTTACTGACACACAAAACGCCTACATGAGAGTGCGGCACTGCGCTGCTGCAAGAGCAATTGAAAATGAATGTTATGTTGCGATTGCCGGTTGTGTAGGAAATTTACCGGGTGTTAATAATATGGATATTCAATTTGGTCAGGCTGCAGTATTTACGCCATCTGATTTTGCATTTCCATCAAACGCTGTAAAAGGAGAAGCTACTCCAAATACCGAAATGACATTGATTGTGGATGTAGATTTAAATTTATTAAAAGATCTCCATTATCATGGCTCTGTTCAGATCCTGAATGACAGGCGAAAAGATCTGTATGAAACTTATCTTATTAAAGATAAAACTCCGATCATTTAGATATAACGACTCATATTATAAAAATCCCCATTTTGATATACAAATTGGGGATTTTTTTTAGTCTAAAATAAGTCGTCCTTCAATAGGTTGATCTACGACAATAAAGATGCTTTCGTTATGTCTTTTTATAGGAATCTGAATTACAGAGTAAGTTCCGTCTGTACTTTTCTCTTCAATAATAAGATTGCTCCCTTCACCGATTTCTGATTTTGAATATTCCAATTGATAATTCCCATCGTCGGTCTTTACAAAATCTTCTTTTTTAAATTCTATGTGTGCCATTTTTATTGATTTTTAATAGTATAACTAATTTAATAAATATATTGAAGTAATATTATCTGACAAATCATTTTACAAAAAATCCCCCAATCGTAAAGTCGGGGGATTTCAGTATTAATATGATGTTAAATTTGGTGTATGGTTTAATTACTTACTGAAAAAATATATTCAAAATCTGTGCCTAAAATTATTCGATTTAGTAAAAATGTAAAATAACTAATGAATAAGAAGTAGGCATATTAATTGTTAAACATTAAAAACCAATCAAATTAAATAGTATGAGCAACGAGAAAACAGTATCAGTATTGAACGATTTACTGAAAATTACAAATGACAGAATTGAAGGTTTTTCAAAAGTCGAACACAAGGTTTGGAATACGTATTCTAATCTAAAGACAGATTACGACAGAATGGTTTCTTACTCACAAGATATGAAATCTGAATTGATAGAAATGATCAAAGAGCGTGGAGGAGAGCCAGAAGACACTACAACTACTGTAGGAGCTATCCACAGAGCTTGGATTGATTTAAAAAATTCTTTTTCAGGAAATAAGGACGAAGCAACGTTACAAAATGTTGTTTTTGGTGAAGATGCAGCAATTAAAGTTTATCAGAATGCTTTAGACAGTGGTGATCTCTGTGCTGAAAGTTCGAGAAAGGTACAAGATCAGCTACACCATCTAAAGGCATCATACAATAAATTTGAAAATCTTGAGCACAAAAATATGTAGTAAAATATTGATTACAAAGCTGTTTTAATTTCATAGTAAGACAATTTTATAATTTTTCGAATTCAATTATTTAATGATAAAATTTGTTCACGTTAAAGCTTGTGATTCAAATCATAAAAAGAGTTGGCATACTTTTAATAGCTTTGATAACACACCAAATAACAACAATATGAAATTATTAATTGTAGCAGATTTACACTGATGAGCTGCAAAAAAGTAAAGTCCATCACGGCAGAGTTGGCTAGTCTGACTTAAAATTTTGATTTATTAAACAAATCATAAAGTATTTTCCTTTAAGGGATCGAGCCTTTTTATTAAGATCCTGATTTTTTAGTCAGATATTTTCTCAGTTTTAAATTTCGTTAGAAATAAACTATTGATATTCCGAATATTACTGGTTCGGGTAACTCTCATATACAAGAAAATCTACGGTACTTCTAATTTTTAGATTATGAATTATAAAATTGATATTCAGGATTTGGTACCCATCAACAGAAAGGGTTCAGAGAATAATGCAGTTGCATTTCTAAATTGTCAATCTGAGACTGAAGCATTTGAGAAATTTAAAAAGCTTTCACAAAATCTTTTGAAGATCAATGACTGGAATGTAAAAGGCGGTAAAAATCCTACTGAATTTTCTATTTATAATAAAGACAAATCACAATCTGTACAGGAAAATGATTTAGTAAAAATAAAAATACCTGCGCCGGAAAATAAATTGGGAAATGGCTTTGACTGGATAGTTGTCAAAAAAATTCAGATAATAGAAAAAACAGATGTGAAAGTATTTTTATTACAAATGAAGCCTAATTCTTGTCCCGAAAATTCAAATAAAAAAACGGCACATTTTTATATGGAAGATGCTTCAAGTACTTTTATTTTGTCTAAAAAAAATGATACAATACAGTTCAGTATACACGGAAGAAATGAAATTCCGAACACAAAAAAGATCGGGTTTTTAAACTCCTGCAGAAATTTTTTTGTAGCCAACGGAGGAATTTTTGGCGGAAGTAAACTACAATGGCAGGATTTTGCTGAAGAATTTATTAAAGATTAAATTAAAATAAACCAACAATATAATATGGAAAATAAAAACTCTAAAACAAACGAAAAGCTGGATCAGCTTCAAGATCACACAACAGATAATAATGATACAAAGTTGACAACCAATCAGGGATTGAAAGTTAACAACAATCAGGATTCACTAAAAACTGATGAAAGAGGAGCAACTTTGCTTGAAGACTTTATCCTCAGAGAAAAAATCACCCACTTCGATCACGAAAGAATTCCTGAAAGAATTGTTCATGCAAGAGGTTCCGGAGCCCATGGAGTTTTTAAATTGAATAAAAGTCTGGCGAAATATACAAAAGCCAAATTTTTAAATGATGTTGACAAAGAAACTCCGGTTTTTGTAAGGTTTTCAACCGTTGCGGGAAGTGCAGGAAGTACAGATTTAGCAAGAGATGTAAGAGGTTTCGCGGTGAAATTTTATACCGAAGAAGGAAATTATGATTTGGTAGGAAACAACATTCCTGTATTCTTTATTCAGGATGCAATGAAATTTCCGGATTTGGTACATGCAGTAAAACCTGAACCGGATAACGCAATTCCACAGGCAGCTTCTGCTCACGATACATTTTGGGATTTTATTTCATTGATGCCTGAAAGTATGCACATGATTATGTGGGCAATGAGTGATCGTGCGATTCCTAGAAGTTACAGAATGATGGAAGGTTTCGGTGTTCATTCATTTAAGTTTATTAATAGTGAAGGTGCTGTTCATTTCGTTAAATTTCATTTTAAGCCAAAATTAGGAGTGCATTCAGTTGCATGGAGTGAGGCACAGAAAATTTCCGGTACAGATCCTGATTTCCATAGAAGAGATCTTTGGGAAGCCATCGAAAACGGAGCATTTCCGGAATGGGATTTTGGTGTACAGGTTATTCCTGAAGAAAATGAGCACGACTTTGATTTTGATCTTTTGGATCCTACAAAAGTAGTTCCTGAAGAATTGGTACCGGTTGAATTGGTCGGAACATTAACTTTAAATAGAAATCCTGACAACTTTTTCGCAGAAACTGAACAAGTGGCGTTTCATCCGGGACACCTTGTTCCGGGAATTGATTTCTCCAATGATCCGCTTTTACAGGGAAGATTATTTTCTTATACAGATACGCAGTTATCGAGATTAGGTTCACCTAATTTCCATGAAATTCCAATCAACAGATCAATCAATACGGTTCACAACAACCAACGTGACGGTCACATGAGACAGCAGATTGTAAAAGGTAAAGTAAGTTACGAACCAAATTCAATCGGCGGAGGTTGTCCTTTTCAGGCGATGATGAAAGACGGAGGATTTACAACAAATAACGAAAGAGTAGACGGACATAAAATAAGAGCAAGAAGCGACAGTTTTGTTGATCATTATTCTCAGGCAAAAATGTTTTTAAACAGCCAGTCTGCTCCTGAAAAAACTCACCTTCAGAATGCCTTGGTTTTTGAATTATCTAAAGTAACCATTTCTGCAATCAGAGAAAGAGTAGTTGGTCAATTAGCTTTTATTGATGCTGAACTTGCCGCAAATGTTGCTGAAAAAGTAGGAGTGAAAGTTAAAATACTAGATATGCCAAATGGAAGTATTCCCGCAGATGCAGATCCTGCAAGTTTACAAAGCGAAGAAAGAGAACCGGAAACTAAAAGTTCTGAAGCTTTAAGCATGAAAAATACAGTAAAAGACACGATTAAAAGTCGTGTGATAGGATTTATCATGGGTGATGGTGTCAATACACAAGCTGTAAAATCATTGAAAAGTAAACTGGAAAGTGAGGGAGCGGTTGTTCAGATCGTGGCACCAAGTGTTGCACCTGTAAAAGCTGACGACGGTAGTACATTTGAACCAAAACATTCTATTTCAAGTGTTGCAAGTGTTAGTTTTGATGCACTTTATATTTGTTCTGGAGAAAAATCTGCTAAAGAATTGATGCATCCGGAAAGAAAACCAATTGTTACAGAATTCATCAACGAAGCTTACAAACATTGTAAAGCAATCTATTTCGGAAAAGATACAGATGAAATTTATAATGCAACCAGAATCAGTACCAAAACGCACGAAGATCCTGCGATTATCAATGCTGGAGGAAAAGATTCTGATCAAAAATTTATTTCTGCAATTGCAAATCACAGAGTTTGGGATCTTGAAAAAGAACGTAATTCAATGACATAAGTTTATATAAGCTTTAATAACACCAAAAACAAATTATATTATATGAAAGCAGCAGTTTTTCACGCACCCGGCAAAATTACTTGTGACACGATAGAAGATCCCAAAATTGAAGATCAAAACGATATTATTTTAAAAGTCACTTCTACAGCAATCTGTGGAAGTGACCTTCATATGTATTCCGGCGGAATTCCCCAAGCTCGTCCTATGGTTATGGGACACGAGTTTATGGGAATTATTGAAGATGTCGGTAAAAATATTACCCATTTAAAAGTTGGAGACAGAGTAGTTGTTCCATTTCCGATTGCTTGTGGAGGATGTTACTTCTGTAACCACGATCTTCCGGGGGCCTGTGAAAATTCAAATCCTGATCATTATGGTCCTGAAGGCGGTATTTTAACAGAAAAAGGAGGTGGAATGTTTGGCTACAGTGATCTTTACGGAGGTTACAATGGCGGACAGGCACAATATGTTCGTGTTCCTTACGCCAATTTCGGACCTAGAAAAGTTTCTGAAAGTCTCACAGATGATCAGGCTCTATTTTTAACGGATATTTTCCCAACTGGATATACCGGCGTAATGTGGGCAGATTTAAAAGGAGGTGAAACGGTTGCAATTTTCGGAGCAGGACCGGTTGGATCTATGGCTGCTAAAAGTGCAATTCTTCACAATGCTAAAAAAGTAATTGTGATTGATACACTTCAATACAGACTAGATCAGATCAAAAAACTGACGGGTTGCGAAACCATTTTATGGAAAGATGCCGAACAGACCGTAGAACAAATTAGAGATATGACCGATGGAAGAGGTGCAGATGTTTGCATTGATGCAGTTGGTTTTGAGCCAGACAGAAATTTACTCGATAAAGCTAAAGCTGTAGTAAATTTTGAAAAAGGTTCTATAAAAGTTCTTGATGCATGTATGAGCGGCGTAAAACGTGGTGGATTTGTTTCTATTCTCGGAGTTTATCCGATGAATTATGATAATTTCAGAGTCGGACAGATGTTTGATAAAGGAATTACTTTAAAAGCAGGTCAGTCGCCAGTTCATGCAATTATCGATAAGCTGATGAAATATGTTGAAACCGGACAAGTAAAGCTTGATGATATTATTACCCACCGACTTTCTTTAGATGAGGTCTCAAAAGGTTATGAGATCTTCGACAAAAAAGAAGATGGTTGTGTAAAGGTTGTATTAGATCCCTGGAAATAATACTTTTTGTGAAAGCTAAAATTTAATCAGACTAAAATTTTACTATTATGGACTTTCAGAAAAAAATATTGGAATATATCAGTGAATATATGATTACCAATAACGAAACTATTTCTGTTGCAGAAAGTGTCACTTCAGGAATGTTGCAGTTAGCATTTTCACAAATGCCGAATGCATCAATGTTTTTCAAGGGTGGAATGACTGCTTACACGTTACCTGACAAGGTTAGGTTGCTTGATGTCGATCACAATGAAGCCGAAAACTGTGACTGTGTCTCTGAAAATATTGCAGAAACGATGGCTCTAAATGTTGCAAAAATGTTTGAAAGTGATTGGTCAATTGCAACTACAGGATATTGCACTCCGGTGAGAAACTCTATTTACAGCGTGTATGCATATTATTCGATATCTTACAAAGGCGAAATCATTTTATCTAAAAAACTTGAACTTCATCCTAAAACGCAGGCTTTGAATGCACAAATTTATTATGCAGAATTTATCTTAGGATGTTTTAAAAGTGAACTGAATAATCTGTTGATTTTAAACAATTAATTAATTGTCAGAATAGTTTAAAAACATTTCACTTATAAAAAAGAAAATCCTCAATGAAAATTGAGGATTTTTTAGTTTAAATGATTGTAAGAAATTATTTCGCTTTACTGTTCAATGCTGTGTCAGCGATTGTACTTAATAATTTGTCACAGTTTTTTTCTTCTTTTAAAGTAGCTAAAAGATTGCTAAGACATTTTTTCTCGCCCAAAACCTTAGCATAAGCTGCTAAACTTCCGTAAGTTGCAATCTCATAATGTTCAACTTTTTGTGAAGCTGCAATAATTCCTACATCACGAATGGCTCCTGCTTTAGTTTCTTCCATAATGCTTTTACCTTCGTCAAGTAATCCCTGCATTGCGTCACATTTTTTAGCTTCCGGTTTCAGTCCTAAAGATTTGAAACATTCTTCCAGTCTCATAACATGAACTTCTGTTTCCTTCAAGTGAGTTGCAATAGCCTCTTTTAATTGAGGATGAGTTGCATTTTTCTCCATTTTTGGAAGAGCTTTTGTCAGAGCTTTCTCTGCCCAGTAAATATCTTTCAATGCATCTTCAAAAAAATCTTGCAGATCAGATGCTGCATCACTTTTTGCAGGAGTTTTCGATGAAGATTTTGAAGCTGTGCTTTTTGAAGTTGTAGTTTTTTTAGGTGCTGCACTTTTCTTTGGTGCTGCAGCTTTTTTTGCTGGTGCTGTTTTAGTTGCCATATTGTTTATTTTTGATTTAAGTTAACATCTATAATTCAATTATAAGACCAAAGACCTGCAAAATATATTTTAAAGTAAAGTTTTTATAATGATTTTATTGGCAGGTGTTTTGTTAATTTAAAATCAAAATAAATCCTATGAACAATAAAATAAAAGTAGCATTGGCATTCTTAGCAGGAGGAACTTTGCTTCTTCTTAATGAAAGAAGAAAAAGGCTAAGTAAGAAGGCTAAAACCTTCACAGCACCGGATGGAACTATCTACAGAGAAAATCAGATTTACAGGAATTCTGAAGGGAAAGCGTACAGAAATGGCAAAGTAGTTCATTTCGACCATTTAGAATTTGAAAACGAGAATCATTCAGCAAATTCATTTAATCATCTGCATGATGACAGATTTTCAAAAAACTATCAGGCAAAACCTCAGAATGTTGATTACCATCAAAGAGGGAAGAGGCATAGATAGTTTTTCTGGAGCAAATAAAATAAAATGAGCGGTTGTGATTATGATCATAGCCGCTTATTGATTCATTAAGTAAATTTAAATTATGGATGTAAATATTTTAGGAATTGTAGCGGGAGTTCTCACCTCGGTATCGATGATTCCCCAACTGATCAAAGTTATTAAAGAAAAAAATGTTGAAGACCTTTCATGGGTGATGATTTTGGTTTTGATATGCGGACTTTCATTATGGGTTTGGTACGGAATCCTTCAAAATGAATTGCCCATTATTTTGTCAAATGCTTTTGCTGTCTTAGTAAATCTAACATTGCTAATATGTTTTATTTTATTTCGTAAAAAATCATGAACAAATTTATTCTTATTTAATCCTCTTTAAGAAGAATTATTCTAAGTAAGACTTTTAAAGATTAAAAATAACTGATAAATATCAGTTGAATATTAAATTTTAAGCAATAATCATAATATTACGTTAATAATACATCAATTTTGAAGCTTTTAGATTATAAGCTGATTGAAAATTTGTATCTTGGTCGAAGATTTTATGAAGCTACTGATTTAGATTTAAATTGTGCCATTCGCTTCATGTAGTAATCACGTTGTATCAATGGCATACAGCATATATTTAATTTTTGTATGATTGAACCTTCAAACAAGTTGTCCGGGGAAAATTACCCTGAATTTCTTGATAATTTTAAAACTTCACTCCACCATCTTTTCCAGAGAGAAAACATCGACCAACTATGCCAGCAAAGAGGTTTGCCGCCAAGTGTCTGGAAAGAAATCATGAATTTGAAACCATTGTCTGTTGCTGTGCCATCGGAATTTGGAGGTCGCGGACTGAAAGTGAAAGAATGTTTGGGGATTTTATCAGCTGCATCTTACGAATCTCTTCCGTTATCACTGACTTTCGGAATCAACATCGCTCTTTTTCTTGAGCCTTTAGCGAAATACGGTAACGAATCTATTAAAGAAGATATATTTAAACATTTTCTGAATTACGGCGCAATGGGTGGTCTTATGATTACCGAGCCCGATTTTGGAAGCGATGCTTTGAATATGAAGACGCAAAATGTTTTGAATGGTGATTCATATGATTTAAAAGGTACAAAACATTGGCAAGGATTGACAGGATTGGCTAACTATTGGTTGATCACTTCAAGAAATGCCAACGCAGAAGGCAATTTGTCGAGAGATGTAGATTTTTTCATTGCAGATACGCATCAACCGCAACAAAATATTGAAGTTGTAGAATATTATGATAATCCCGGATTATACATGATTCCTTACGGTTTGAATAAAATTGATATTAAAGTTCCTCAGGAAAATAAATTGATTCCTGAATCTACAGGTCTTAAGATGATGCTTGATATTCTTCACAGAAGCAGATTCCAATTTCCAGGAATGGGAATGGGCTTTCTGAAAAGAATGCTTGACGAAGCTTTGGATCATACAAGAAACAGAATTGTAGGAAATTCAAATCTATACGCTCTTGATCAGGTACAGTATCAGCTGACAAGATTAGAATCTTTCTTTACATTATGTTCAGCAATGTGTGCAAAAAGTTCTAAGATAAGTGGTATTGATCACAACCTTTCCTCAGAAGGAGTTCACGCCAATTCAATGAAAGCTTTGGTAACCGATATGATGCAGGAAGCTGCACAGATTTTGGTTCAGCTTTCCGGTGGAAAAGGATACAGAATGAGCCACATTGGTGGAAGAGGAATTATGGACAGTCGTCCGTTTCAGATTTTTGAAGGTTCTAATGAAATGCTGTATACTCAGATTTCAGAAGGAATTTTGAAAGATATGAAGAAAAAGAAACTCGAAAATGTAGGTGAATATCTTCAGCAAAATGTTTTAAGCGAAAACGCTGCAAAATTATATACTCAAAATTTAGATTTCACTATCAATACAGCGATTTCTCAAAGAAAAATGATTGATTTAGGAAAAGTGGTGGCAAGAATCATTACAGTAAATGATCTTTTGGACTTGAGCAATGCAGGATTTAACCAAAAATTGGTTGATAATTCTGTAGAGATGACAAGACAGGAAATCGTAACGCTTCTTGCATCGATGAATCACCATCAGGATCTTAAACCTTTGGATGATTATTCGGAAAACAGCAATTGGATGAATTTAGTTTAAACTAAGAACATTTTAAAATATATACTTCTCTGCAGATTTTTCTGTGGAGATTTTTTTATAAGAAGACCTATTAATTGTTTTGGTCAGATCGATTTCTGAGTTCTTTATCAATGTCACTGATATCGGGTAAAAATGAATGAAAGTTTTCGTCGATATACTGCAACAATTCATGATGATCTTTATACTTCAATTTTCTGATAAAAAGATGATTGTTTGATTTTAAATAATTTTCGAAAATAAAAGGTGCAATATTAATGTCTAAAGCGCTAAAATTGATAATCGCACGCTTGTCGTCATTCACAATGATCTGATGAAAAGATGTATTCATCAAAACCGTCTGGAAAAAAGAATCAGCCGGTAAATACGTGTGCAGATAATAATCTTCAAAAGCCATTACTTTTTCACTATTACTGAGAAATGAACAGGTATCTCTGGTAAGAATCATCCATTTTCCACCGATATAAGGAACAACATCTTTCATAAAATCTCTTTTATAAATAAAAGACGATATTCTGAAAGCCAGTTCAGTGAAATGATTTTGAATTCTCTTAAGCGTATCCGGTCTGTAAAATTTTTGGTCATAATAAAAAAGATAATTTTTCCCGTTTTGTATGGTTAAAAATTTTCTGATGATCGTTTGTGATTTTAGAGGATAATCTTCTCCGCTGAGGTTGATAAAGTATTCCCATTCTGTGCTCACATTCAGAAGAAATTCTATGGCATTCAATTCTATCTGAACCATATTAAAACCTCCTGAAGTAATATTCATACTTTCTAAGATATAAACATTTGGAAACTGAACAGAGAATCCCTGAATCTTTTCTGTAACTTCATCATTTGCTTTTCGGTCAATATGAATAAGGTAAAACTGATCTTTGGTATAAATCTTTTTAAACATTCTTATAAATTGCTCTGGTTCGTTGTGAACCATGATAAAATAGGCAATTCGAATAGATGCTGAAAGGTTTACAGCTAAAGGTTTGGCTTTTGGAAGAGGTTCTGAGAATGTTTTCTGCATGGCTCTGTTGTTAAAATTATTCACAGAAGCAAACAACTTGATTAAAGGTAGTTATAGTTTAGATAAGAAATGACAATTATTATAAATATTTGATTTTTAAATAATTAAATTCCGAAAAATTTTTGATTATTACCTCAAAAGATTGAGAAGACAACAGGTTTTTTCAGATAATGATAAATTTGATTAATAAATTTTTAATTTAAATTGTGTACCTTTCAATTTAATATTAGGTCATCTTTTTAATTATGTAACACAAATTTTTTCAGATTGCCATTAATAAAGAACGTATGAGAATATACATCAAATATATGGTCAGTCTGCGATGTAAAATGATGGTGCAGGAAGAAATCGACAAACTTGGTTTGCAGCATGCCGTTGTGCAGTTGGGAACAGTAGATTTTCCAGAAGTAATTGATAATGAAAAACTTGAAATCTTCAGATCAAGATTAGCACATTTAGGTTTAGAATTACTGGATGACAAAAAAAGTATTTTAATTGAAAAAATAAAAAATACTATTACTGAAATGATTCACAATGCAGATGAGCAACCAAAAGAGAATTATTCATTATATTTAGGTGAAAAATTAGAATACGATTACACCTATCTTGCAAATGTTTTTTCAGAAGTCAATGGTTATACGATACAGCATTTTATTATTTTAAATAAAATTGAAAAAGTAAAAGAGCTTTTGCTTTACAATGAATTGAATTTAACTGAAATTGCCTATAAACTCAACTACAGCAGTGTTGCGCACCTTTCTTTTCAGTTTAAAAAAATCACCGGATTGGCTCCTTCTTTTTATAAACAATTGAAATTGAAGAGGAAAAAAAATCTTGAAGATTTATAAAATGTGTGATTTATGTAAATTCAATATTTATTTATATAAACTTTGAATAGATTTTTAGCGCATCTTTGTAGTGTTAAATAAATACCTGAATACTGTTTAGAAAATAAAAAACAGTTTTTCTTAAAAAGTATTTAGAAATTAGAGTTATACGTTTTGCATTAAGTCTCGATGCTAAAAAGAATTGAAAAATTCTTCTGAGAAAAATCCCCCTTTTCTTTATTGAGTTCCAAAAATAATAATTCCAAAGACAGAGTAAGACATCATCAGCTTACAGATAAGTTGTCATGGCTTTGGATCATTATGATGTGATATGAATTTAAACAAATAATAAACAGAGAATATTAAAATTCCCATAAAAACGATCTCACCGGATCACAAACTATTAAAAAAGTTTCCCGATCAACTTTGAAAAGGAAAGCCGTAACTCGGCAAAATAATACCATGAGTTTTAAGAATCTAAACTTAATCAATCCCATCATTCGCGCTGCTACAGAAGCAGGATGTCCGATGCCTACAGAATTGCAGATCAAAATGATTCCGCAGATCCTGAACGGTAAAGATGTTCTTTGTCAGATTGCACGCGGAACCGAAAGGATGACCTCTTTTACAATGCCTGTTCTGCAGATGTTGAAGAAGAATAATCCGGATCACAATGATACAAGAGTTTTGGTTTTGACTCCCACCAAAGAAACAGCTTTGCAGATAGAAGATAATTTTAAAGTTTACACCAAATATCTTCCGCTATCACAGCTTTCAGTATACGAAGGTATTTCAAATGGAACACAGCTTTCTTCGCTTAGAAGAAGATTGGATGTTCTTATTGCAACACCTGAAAAACTTTTAGAATTGGATGATCAGAGACACATCAGCCTTTCAAAAATAGAAGTTTTGATTATTGATGACATGGAAATTTTACTGGAAAAAAATACTGATGTGCTTAAAAAACTCATCAATAAACTTCCAGGAAAAAGACAAAATATATTGTATTCATCAACGCTAACCAAAGAAGTCAGCAGCTTTGCAGACAAGATCGGTAACGGCAGAATAGAGACTATGAAAACCACAGAATATTCTGCAGTTTCATAATAAAAGAAAATAAAGTTTAATCTTGAATTAAACAAACACACATAAAACAATTTTTAATACCAATACAATGCAACAAGGCACAGTAAAATTTTTTAACGAAACAAAAGGTTTCGGATTTATTTCTCCAGCAGAAGGAGGACAAGACATTTTTGTACATTCTTCAGGATTGAACACTAAAATGATTCGTGAGAATGATAAAGTAGTTTTTGACGTTGAAAAAAGCGAAAAAGGATTAAATGCAGTTAACGTAAGACTTGCATAATCGATATATATCGTTACATGAAGCTGCCTCGAAAGAGGCAGCTTTTTTTTGCTTTAAACTTTCCCAATCGCACTTCTACTACACAGAATCGTAGAACTACTACAAAATTTCAAAAACCATTATTTTTTTTTGAAAATAATTTTGGGTGTTCTTACCTTTGAGATACAAAACACTCACAAAATATATAACGATTAAAATTTACGAGTCATGGCAGCAAATTCAAGAGGAATCTTAAAATTCAACGGCAGCGAAGGACAAAAATTACTGAAGCTGAACTACAGCGTATCGCGATCCACAGACGT
>NZ_JAOTEM010000009.1 GCF_025628985.1 Chryseobacterium edaphi
AACCAACGATACGACTCACTTTATCAGAATGATGAGTCCGGATGCAGGAGGAACCGATCAGATCACGCAAAACCGTGGTTATGTGGCGATTCCTGAAGTAGGAGATCAGGTCATGGTGAATTTCGTGCACAATCATCCCGACCGTCCGTTTGTGATGGGCGGAATGTTCCATGGCGGAATCGGACTTGGTGGCGGAATGAGCAACCGTGTGAAATCAATTCAGACGAGAAGTGGTCACAGAGTAGTTTTCACGGAAGATGAAAGCATCATCATCACCGATAAATCCGGAAACGAAATTCATCTGGACACGAAAGGAAGCAATATCAATATTACCGCACCTGAAACAATTACTATTCAATGTAAAAACTTCAATATCAATGTCACCGAAAACATGAATACGACCGTTGGAATCAACAAAAGCAACAATGTGGGCATGAACATCACGGAAACCGCAGGAGCCAACATCTGGCAAAATGCAAGTCTGAATTACAACCTGAACGCTACAAATATCATGAATATGGCCTCGGAAAACTTCACTTACGATGCCACAGATATTCATAAAAATGCTTCTGAGGGAATTGAAGTTGCTGCAGCAAAGGATTATATCCAGAACAGCGAACAGACGATTCATAATCTTTCGGGTGAGAAGGGTCATAACGCATAAAACCGGTTGATATGGGAGTTGATCAAAAAGGTAAGATACAGATTTTCGCAAAGAACATCAGAGGTAATGCCAATGGCGGAATTCTGGAGGAGAGCAGGTTTACCAGAAATGTTGCAGGTGGAAGACAGGTGCAGAATGGTAAAGGGGGTGGGGTGAATCATGATGTGAATCAGCCCAAAAAAGAAACTTTAAAAGTGATAAAAGTTGAAGGCCCGTTTGATGAAAATAATAAAAAAGTTACAATACTTGAAAAAAACAAATGGTACAGTTATAAAGCCACGAAATTCAATAGGGAACCAACTCAACAGGAACTTCTGAATTTAAGATGGGGAGTAAAATATGATGATGAAAAGATAAAAGATATTCCGGGTGTTTCAGGAAAGGGTTATAAAGAAATTGTGCATAAAGTTTTAGATAAAAATATTTCTGCTAAATTGCGAATTTATGCATTTTTTAAAACTCCTATAGATAATGTGAGTGTAACTGCTGATCTTATAAAAGAAGAAGTAATTATCATCATAGGTACAGAACAACATTCTACAAATATTGCTAATAAATTAATGTTTGGAGGTGAAGGAGTTAGAAAAGTCAGAACAAAATATGCTCATCATCCTTTTTTAAAAGTTGCGCTGTTTACTGATGGCTATTCAGAAGCTCAGATATCGGCAATTACAAATGCTGTTTTGCTCCACAATAAAAAAGCTACTGTTATCAGAGTTACTTCAATCTCAGATGTTATCAATATTATTAATTCCGGAAACCGCGATAGTACAGTTATTGACAAAACAAGAAGAGTGAAAGAGATTTATGCTTATTCTCACGGATATGTGCGGGACGGAAGTAACGAAGGAGTAATAGCTTTTGGATATGAAGGTAAAAATGCTGCTACTCAAGAACTAGATCACAAAACTTTTTCAAAAATTAATGCAGATGTATTTTTGGATAAAAATGCTACAACTTTCTATTCTTACGCTTGTCGTACAGGAATCGGTATCAGTTCCGAAACAGCAACTAGTCCGAAAAAAGACAATAGCTTAGCACAAAAAATGGCCAATAAAGGAAAAATTACAGTATATGCTTTTATGAGAAGATCATTGTATGAAGATGCATGGGGAACCCAAACACACAGAGATACTTACGCATCGGATAATGATGCTGGAGATTCTGGTTGGGAAAATTTTAAAACTGATATGAAAGATGCTTTCAAAACTGATCCAAAAGACATGTCAGACTTTAATACATACAGAAAGAAAGAAGTGAAAATTGATAAAGCAATCTGGAATCCCGATGGAGCTTACCTTGATGTAAAAGCAGGAACATGGCCTATTGGAGTTCCAGCCACATTTGATAAATATAATCCTCAATAAATTTATGAGTACTATAAAAAAGTCTTTGATTATCAGTTTAGTTTCTACTGTTATCGGAGCCATACAAATGGCTATATTTTTGCCAGATGGAGTTTCGTGTTTAGACGGAACTAGTTCATTATTGGATGGGATTTTATTTTTTATGCCAATTCAGTTGGTTACCGTTTTTATAATAGGATTAGTTAATAAAAAAGTGACGGATTATTTTATTCTCGCATTTTTACTGATTTTCTGGTTTTTTATTAATAAATATGAATTTACTAGCAGACATGCGTGTTGGTCAACTTTTTCAGATATCGAAATATTAAAAACAGTACTGTTAAAATCATTATTGACTTGTACAATTTGTCTTTTTCCGATTTATTTTTTAATGACGAAATTGGGACTTGGCAAAGTAGAAAAGAACTTAAATAAAGACTAATCATAAAAAGAGAATTACAAAAAAGTCATTCAGGAATTTGATCCAAAAGAAATTTTATGGGAATAATAACTAAAAAAACTAAAATAGTATAAGGCGTGATTCTGTCTTTAGAGATTATATTTCTCGTCAGAGCTTACCTTATTTATTCTTTTTATTCAAATGACGAGAGTTATGGTGATGGAGTTTCTGATCCGTTAAAATATGATCACGAATTTTATTCGGCTATATTTATTTCTTTAGCCATAATGTCTGTATTGATGTTGGCTTGCATTTTATTACTGAAAAGAAATAAAAAGACAGTGAAAAAATCAATGTAAATTGAATACAATAAAAAAATCGCTAATCTTAAGTTTAGTTTCTGCTGTTATTGGAGGAGTACAAATGTCTATATTTTTGCCAGACGGAGTTTCGTGTTCGGATGGAACCAGTTCATTACTTGACGGTATTTTGCTTTTCATACCAATTCAATTGGTAATTGTTTTTCTATTGGGATTGATTAATAAAAAAGTAACAACTTATTTTATTCCGGTTTTTTTGATAATGTTCTGGCTCTTTATCAATAGACATGAATTTATAAACAGACATGCATGTTGGTCTACATTTACAGATACTGAAATTTTAAAAGTTATTCTGTTGAAATCATTACTTACTTGTACGATATGTATCTTGCCAATTTTTTTTTTAATGAGGAAATTGAAAATTAGTACAGTATAAATGTTATGACTGTACTAATTATTTTCAAATAGATATTTTTCAGTTATTTAGCATCAAGCTCGACAATGTAGGCTTTTGGAGAATATTTTGTTAAAGAACCTGTGGCATTAGAATGAAAAAAATTTAAAATCATATCTTTGCATACTGATCAATACTCAAAACGTGTATTCGATCTTAACCAAATTATAATTTATGAAAGCTAAACTCGAAACAACTGTTGAAGGTTTGATTATAATCTATCCGTCAATCATACAATCGATGCGTCGTACCAACTCTGCAGAAGGAGCCAAGACTTTGGGAGCGCCAATCATTGTGGATTCGGCACATATCTGTTTTTTAGCTTTTAATAATGATGGCTATATTACCTTTTTTCTCAGTAATGGTTTTGAAATTTCGCTTAAAATCAATCATGACGAAGCTAAAACCGCTTACAATTATGCTAAAATGAAAGTTTTGCACGTGATAGAATAATATATCTTATTTAAATTCGTTCCAGATTGATCTTTTTTTAATAATTTTTTTTAGTTTTTAAAAATTAAAATTAATGATTTTAATGTTGACTAAAGTTTCTTATTTTGAGATGGTTATAAATTTTATTTTCCTTATTTTTCATACCCTTTTTTCTTCATTTTTAATGTTTTTTCTTTAAACATTTTCTTATAAATCTTTATTTCATGTTTTTTTTGGTACAGTAATTGTCTACCACTATGCACGTACGAAAAATTTCTCTGCAGCAGGCATTCATAGAACACATCGGTTCTTAGAAAAATAATTTAGTAAATCATAGAGTATTGATTTACTCTTTAAATCGAATAATAATCTTTAAAAATTTAATATGAAATTAAGTTTAGCAATTTTTTCATTAGCATTATCATTGCCCGCAACGGTATTTGCTCAAGACAGTTTACAAGTAGTATCAAGCGGTGAGTATCCAAATACTTTCAGTTCAGGATCTGCGAATGTGAGCAAATTTACTCAATCTTCAAAGAGATTCAATGATTGGGCAATATCATTTGGTGGTGGTGTTCCTTTGTTGCAATCTGCGGATTTAACATCAATCAAAAACGGAGGTGGTAAAAATCTTATTGGCTACTCAGCTTATGTAAGTATTGATAAAGCGATCACTCATGCTTTTGGATTAAATCTTCAGTACGACCGTGGAGAAACAAGACAGGGATGGTTCAATACTAAAGATGCTGCACCTGCAAATGCTTCAATAAACGGGCAACAGGGAGCTAGAACTCAATATGATGCCATTTCAATCTTAGGAGATATTAATTTTTCTAATTTGTTGAGACGTGTTGACAACAAATCTCCTTACAGATGGGCGTTGCATGGTTATGCTGGTATTGGTACAATCGCATACAGAGCTTATTTGAAAGATGAGACAGGACAAAGATTAATGCAAGAAGTTAAACCGTTCAAAACGGTAGATTTTTTCGGACAAGCTGGAGCAGGTTTAAAATATAAAATCAACAATAGACTTGATTTGGAAGGTAGAGTAATGTATGTAGTTACTACTGATGATGAATTTGACGGTGGTGGAGCTGCAAATAGTGCAATCAATCAAAGATCAGAATCAGTTTCAGACAACTTCTTCAATGCAACTCTTGGTCTTTCAGTTAAATTAGGTAAGCATGATTCTCACTTGATGTGGCATGATCCTTTACAGGAAATTTATTATAAAATGGATGTCTTGGCTGAAAAGAATATGGATGTTCAGGTTTGTAAAAATGGTGATGCCGATAATGACGGTGTTTGTGACGACTGGGACAGACAGCTTGATACTCCTGCAGGTGCAAGAGTTGACGGATCTGGTGTAGCTTTGGATGTTGATATGGATGGAGTTATCGATCTTTACGATAAATGTGTAACGGTTCCCGGACCTGTAGAAAACAATGGATGTCCTACAACTCCAGTGAATACAGGAAATTCTGGAACGGTAACTGAAGCAGAAACAAAATTAGACGGAATTGAATTTGATTTAAATTCAGACAGAATCTTACCTTCTAATACACCTGTATTGAACAATGCTGTAAATTATATCAACTCTTCAAACGGTACTTACACAGTAGTTGGAGCTACAGATACAAGAGGTTCTGAAGAATTGAATCAGAAATTATCTGACAGAAGAGCAAACAGTGTGAAAAACTATTTGATCAAAAATGGAGTAGAATCTACAAAGCTTGATGCAGTTGGTAAAGGTAAAAGAGACCTTAAATATCCAGAATGTGATCCGGCTACAAAATGTCCTGAATGGAAAAACAGAGCAAACAGAAGAGTTTACTTCGAAGCTAAATAATTATTACAAAATAATTACAATCAAAAAAAGTCATACTTATGTATGACTTTTTTGTTTTATATAAATTAAGTTCTATCATTTTTTCAGTTCAATCCAGGTTGGTGCGTGATCGCTGCTTTTCTCCCATCCACGAACTTGTTTATCAACGCCTGCATGGGTAAGATTATCAGCTAGAAATGGACTTAACAAAATATGATCAAGTCGCATTCCTGCATTTCGATCATAAGATTTATAAAGATAATCCCAAAATGTATAAATCGTTTCATCAGGATAAATTTTTCGAAGTGAATCAGTCCAGCCTTTCTTTTGTAAATCTTTGTACGCTTTTCTCACCTCAGTTCTGAAAAGCGCATCATTTTCCCATTTTTCAGGTTTATAAACGTCAATGTCATTTGGAATAATATTAAAATCACCGATCAAGATTGCAGGTAGTTCCATTTTTATTAATTGATTGGTTCTTCTTTTAAAACGTTTGATCCACGAAAGTTTATAATCAAATTTTTCTCCCGGATAAGGATTTCCGTTAGGAAGATAAAGACAGCAAATAACCATTTGATCAATGATTGCTTCAATGTATCGGCTTTGAAAATCGTCAGAATCTCCGGGAAGTGTATTCTGAACTTCCGTAATCTCAAAACCTTTTGCCAAAATTGCAACACCATTCCAACTTTTTTGGCCTTTCCAGATTGCATTGTAACCAGCCTTTTTAATTTCTTCAATAGGAAATTTCTCCTGTGGACATTTTAATTCCTGAAGGCATACAATATCGGGTTTTGCCTCTTTAAGCCATCGTAGCAGAACAGGTAACCGACCATTTACACCATTTACATTATAGGTTGCAATTTTCATTTGGAAAAGTTTAATTATTTATAGTACCGACAAAGATTATTCCATGATTTGCTGATTTTTTTTAGTTTAAAAATAGTACACAATTCTTTATCTCAATATTTATAAATAGTAATTTATTTTATCTAAAAATTTAAATGTTACATTTTTTTTTCGCTATTCAAAAATTGTTGAATGAGAAAAGTTTTTTATAACGGTTTTCTCCTTTCAAAAGCCTTTTGTGGCACACATTCTGATATATAGAGGTACAATCCAAAATCAAAAATTATGAAGTCGATTTCTATCAGAGTAGCTTTTTGCACAAGTTGTAACGGATATTGTTCTGCAACTCCGGTTGATAAAAATGATCACAATCATCCCGAAATTATAGATCAGTTTTTTTATCATGGCGAACCGTGGTTTACTTTTGATCAGAAAAAATTTGAGGCAAAAACGCAATTTGAAGGAATTGATGTGAGAACATTGGATTTGGCGATTCACAGAATAAAAGATCGAAAGTATTGTCATTGCATCAAAGCAAAAAAAGTGGCGAAAACCACTCATGTTTCCACTTCTGTAAAGGCAGAACAGGCATATTTTACTTCAGACTATAATGAAGTCGAAACTGATCTTTATTTCCAGGATCTTTACCACACTTACCAAAATTTTCACGGATTAAGTTCAGTAACAAAACATTCGGGAACTTCTTTGAGACAATCTTAAATTTGAAAATTTTACAAAAAATTACTTACTGATTCCTATTAATTTTAGTGAAGCTGTACTCAGATATATGACATCATAATGAGTAAGAGATTCAACATCAGCAGGAATTTGCGTGTTTAAATTATCTTTTTTGAATGACAGTTCGATAGAATCATCATAAGATGCGACGATTCTTACAACAGAATATCCATTGTAAGCAATTTTGAAACCTTCAAACAAAAGTTCCTTTTTAGCTTTTTCGTAGAGCTTAAATTTTTCTACCTGTTCTACAGTGAAATTGTCTTTTCTGATCTTACTTTTTGCTTCTTTCCAAATGATGTAATCTTCAGGTTCTTTCATAAGTTCACCATTAGAATCGGTGGGAACAAACATCCTTAATGATAAAGGTTGCTTTAGAAAACTGGCGTAGTTTTTCATCAATTGTAAGCTTTGCAAATCGGCGTATCCTTCGTGTGAATAGTAGTCGATTACAAAACTCGTCATCGGTATCAGTCTGTGGAAATCATAATTCTGCATATTGATATCGCTCTATCTTTTTTAAAAAATAATTTTCGCAAATATACATTTTACAATGATGAAATAATTTTAAAATTTCACAAAATATATTGTAATAGCTGATAAATTTATTTATTTAAAAAATATTAAATCAGATTGAAATTTTTAGATCAGTTTAAATTTATATAAAATTCAGTTTAGTTTAATGGAATGGTAAACCAAAAGCTGCTGCCTTCACCAACCGCACTCTGAACACCAATTTCGCCTCCATGACGTTTTATAATCTCAGAAGAAATATACAATCCTAATCCTAAACCGGAATATTTTTTGCCGTTGTGATTGGCTCTGAAATATCTATCAAAAAGAAAAGGCTGAATATTGTGATCAATTCCTTCGCCAAAATCTTTTACACTCACTTTTACACGGTCTTCCATTTTTTCGATGATCAAATGAATTTCTTCAGATAAAGGAGCATATTTTACTGCATTGTTCACAAAATTGACAACAACCTGATCAATGCGCTGCAAATCTGCAAAGATGGTCGCTTCGAGATCACCCTTCAGCACAAGTCGATGCTTTCCGGCAATTCTTATATCGTCACAACACGCATTGAGCATTTCTGAAACTGTGAAAACTTCTTTTGTGAGCTCAAGATTTCCTCCGCTCAAACGGTTTAGATTTAATAATTCATCCACAAGCGTACTCAGTTTATCGAGACTTTTTGCTGACTGATCGATCAGTTTGGGAATCATCTCATGAGTGGGTTTATCTTTTAATCTGTTAAGAAGCTGTATACTTGCTTTAAGACTTGTAATCGGAGTTTTCAGTTCGTGACTTGCAATCGAAAGAAAATCATCCTTCTGCGTTTCGTAGTTTTTTCTTTTGGTAATGTCTACCGTTACACCAATGATATGAGTGGCATTTCCGTTTTCGTCATAATTAGGAAGTCCGGCTGCGTTGATCCAGTGTAGTGATTCATCGGGCCATTTAACGAGATATTCTGCGTGTAATGCGGTTCCGTTTTCGATTGACTGATTTATTTTTTCTTTTAAAGCATCTCTGTATTCCGGAACGATAATTTTCATTAAATCATCAAAATCAAATTTAGAATCGTGTTCCAAACCATAATTTGCTTTGCATTGTTCAGAAGAATTTATTTTTCCTGTTGATAAATTTAAATTATAAGAACCTAATTGACCTGCATGCAAAGCGATCTCCATCTGCCGATTTAGAATTTCGAGCTCCTGTTTTTTAATGATTCTGTCTGTAACTTCATTTGCAATTACAATGATTGCAATTGTGTTACCCTCATCGTTTTTTAATGGTTCATAGATGAAATCAAAGTAGCTGTCTTTAATATCTCCTTCAAGATCAAGTTTTACGTGAGCGGTGTCACCGATGTAAGTAATTCCGGTTTTAAAAACATTTTGAAGAATCGGTATGTAAGGTTGTCCTTTCAGTTCAGGTAAAGCTTCTTCTATAGGTTTTCCAAGAACTGTTTTGTCTTTTCCCCAAACTTTAAGGATCATGTCATTTGCAACTTCAATGGTAAGATTTTCTCCAGTAAGAATTCCAAATGCAATCGGCGCTTTACTGATAAAAGATTTTAAACGCAGTTCGCTGGTTTGTAAATTTTTATTAAGAGTTACCGTTAAATCATAAGATTTGCTCACATTTTCATTTGCTGTATGAAGTTCCTCGTTGGTTGCTTCCATTTCTTCGTTGATGGCAGCAAGTTCTTCGATGGCAGCTTTAAGATCCAGTTCGGTATTGGTTAAAAGGAGATTAGCTTTCTGTAATTCATCAATTGTGTCAAGTGATGATCTTCGAAGCTCTATCTGTTCCATCGCAGTGGCAGCAAGACCTTCGAGAATTTTTCTGTCGGATGGGCTAAATTCTCTTGCCTTTTTATCAATAATACATAATGTTCCTATTAAAAAACCGTCATGTGTAATCAGGGGTGCACCTGCATAAAATCTCAGACCAAAATCACCCATTACATTTGGGTTTGACATCAGACATGGCTCTTTTAATGCATCTTCGAAAACAGTAACTTCATGATCAAGAATAGCCAGAGCACAAAGACTTTTGCCGCGATTGGCCTCTTTTGCAGTTCCCATACCAATATTGGCTTTGAAGAATACAGATTCTGCATCTACAAGAGAAAGAAGCGAAATTGGTACATTGAAAATCTGAGTAGCAAGTCTCGCTATTCCGTCAAAACTGTCTTCTGAAGGAGTATTCGTGATTTTGTACCGCTTCAAAACCTCTAGTCTTTCTTTGTCATTTTCGGGCACGATGTTTATGCCAAAGGTATTCTCAATCATATTGACAGGTCTTAAACAGTTTTGTGTAAAGGTAGTAGATTGCTGATTATGAAGCAAAGAAACATGACTAAACCGTCAAAATTTAACTTTCGACGCTATTTTTAATAATTTTAGATAGAATTAATCTTTGTAACATTAGTATTTAAAAGAAAAATGATATTCTTTAAATATTTTGTTAAAAATTGTGATTCTTATCTTACTCTGGGCATAATATTTGGTTAGTAACAAATATCTGTGATAAAAATAATTGATTTTTTTTAAATTTTCTTTTATTATTGCAGAATTGTGTTAATTAAACCGCTTAGAATTGGAAACATCACATGAGGCCTTCAATGGTTCAGGAGGCAACTTAGAACATCATCTTGATATTTATCTTAAGGCGCTCAATTCCGCAAATTCAGGGATTATCATTACTGACAATACGCAGCCGGATAATCCTATTATCTATTGTAACAAAGCGTTTGAGACGATTACAGGATATAGTCATAACGAAATCATTGGTCACAATTGCCGTTTTCTGCAATCTCAGGACAGAGCACAGCCGGAAAGAAATATTCTTAAAGAATGTATCGAAGAAGGTAAAGAATGCAGAGTCGAGATAAGAAATTACAAAAAGAATGGTAAACTCTTCTGGAATGAACTTTATGTTTCTCCTGTACAAAACGATGCAGGGGAAGTAACTCATTTTATCGGAGTACAAAACGATATCACAGATCGAAAAAGAGCGGAATATGAATTGAGAGAAGAAAAGGCATCTGTAGAAAAAAAGATTCAGACCCGTACTCAGGAACTTATCGATAATCAGGCTTTTCTTTCGAGCATTATTCACACAGTAAGGGAAAGTCTTTTGGTGTTGGATGCTAAATTTGTAGTGATCAGCGCAAATACACATTTTTTAAACACATTTAAAGTTTCGGCAGAAGATACTGTCGGTACTTTGTTATTTGAATTAGGTAATCATCAGTGGGATATTGAAGCATTAAAAGATCTTCTTATCAAAATTCTTCCGACCAATAATCCTGTGATAGACTTTGAAGTGGAACATGATTTTCCGCATATCGGAAAAAAAATAATGTTGCTTAACGCCTATAGAGTAGAATTTGAAGGTCAATATAAAGACAGAATTTTAATTGCTATTGAAGATATTACAGATAAAACAGAGATCGACCGTCGCAAAGATGATTTTCTCTCAATTGCAAGTCATGAGCTGAAAACTCCTTTGACAACTATCAAAGGTTTGGTGCAGCTTCTTCAGAGAATGCCACCGGAAGGTGCTTCAGAAAAATATTTATCAACTTTAGACAAAGTCGGAAATTATGTAGACAGACTGAACAATCTGATTACTGAACTTTTAGACACCTCAAAAATACAATCCGGTAATATAGAATTGCATAATGAGCCTTTTATTATCGACAAAACAATAAAAGATACGGTTGAAAGCCTTTCTTTGGCAACGCATGATTATAAAGTTGAACTGTCGGGAATTACTAATGCTTCAATTTTAGGAGACGAATTGCAGATTTCACAGGTACTCAATAATTTGATATCAAATGCTATCAAATATTCTCCGGGAGAAGAGAAAGTGGATGTTCATGTGAGCAGAGTAGGAGATTTTGTGAAAATTTCAGTTACAGATTACGGAATGGGCATAAGTCCGCATGATAAAACGAAGATCTTTGACAGATTCTTCAGAGCGAGAGATATACAAAAGAAATTCCCTGGTTTGGGGATAGGTCTTTATATTTCTCATGAGATAATCGCCAATCACAAAGGTTCACTTTGGGTTGAGAGCGAGATAGGCAAAGGATCAACCTTTAGCTTTACACTACCAATAATGAAAGTCGATGACAATGGAAAATAAAAAAATAATGGTCTGTGATGATGATCAGGGAATTCTTGATGTTTTGCAGATGCTACTGGAATCTGAAGGCTTCGACGTAATCACCGAGATCAACAGTACAAACCTTATTAAAGAAATGAAGATCAATTTGCCCGATCTTTTACTTCTTGATCTTTGGATGCCGGTTTTGTCCGGTGATCAGGTTCTTAAAACATTAAGGACAACCCAGGAATTTGAACATCTTCCTGTAATTGTTTTATCTGCAAGTGTAGACGGAAGCAGTATCGCAAACGGAGCGGGAGCAACAGATTTTGTTCCGAAACCCTTTGATATGGATGACTTGATTATTAAAATAAGAGGATTGTTAACTAATTCGGATATTGATCAGGTTTTTGAAGCAACGAGTTAAATGAATATATTTTAAAAATATTATATTATAATTAAATTTACTAAATTTTTGAGTGACTTATTTATTTAAAAATTAATAAAATAACTCTCAAATCGCTATAAATTTCACCCAAAATCTTAGATTTCTGGGTGAAAAAATGTTTTTAAATTATTAAATCTAAATTTATTAGACAGCATTCTTTTATGATTTTCAACATTAAAATCTCAAAATAAAATAAATCGTAGAATTACTACATCAAATCGTAGAACTACTACAAAATATAAAATAATCAGATTTATCTTTAGTTGCTACCGAATCACTGTTTATCTTTGAAGTATACAAATCAATCACTTACAAAAATATTAACAGATTAAAATTTACACATCATGGCAGCAAATTCAAGAGGAATCTTAAAATTCAACGGGAGCGAAGGACAAAAATTATTAAAGCTGAATTACAGCGTATCAAGATCTACAGACGTTTCAGGACGTGTTGCTTCAGATCCTTCCAACGCATTGATTAAACTTACCATTGAGGCAACAGAAAAATCTGAAATCCTTGAATCTCTATTAAATGGTAAGTACAAACCGACTTCTGGTGAGATCACCTTTAATAAATCTCACGAAGAAGGAACTTTGATCACATTAAATTGGGAAAACGGTTATGTTATTCAGCACGAGGTAGACTTTGATGCGGTAGACGAAAATTCTATGTTGATCAGCTTTGTTGTAAGCGCCGAAAAAATCAATTACGGAAATTCTGCTTACGAAGGTATTTGGCCAACTGTATAAAAAATCAGATTACTTTTAGTAAAATCAAGTTTTACAGAATAGCATACTTTAAAAAAAGTAAGCTATTCTGTCTTTGAGTATGATTTAGTGTTATTCAAATTCTTTTGTTTAAAACTGATCAGGATTTTGGTGAATTATTTTTTGCTAAAAATCATTATCTCTTTGAGAGTAAAACACAAATGTATAATCAAAAAAGTAAGCTATGTTTCAGGATAATAAATCATCAAAACCGGAAATTCCAAAAGCTGTTGAAACTACTGAAGGCTTTCAGGATATGGAAGAATCTGCAATACCCAGTGCAAATAGTAAGAAAGCTGGTGATAAACCTTCTAAGATACAATCATTTGCAGGTTCGGCTCAGAATGTTTCAGGAATGTTTATGAATCAGGATTTACAATCAAATGATGCTATAACTGCGGAAGGAAAGGTATGGGCAAAACAACCAACATCTAAGATTCATAACGCGAAGGCAATTCCTTCAAGTCAGATTTTGGGGATCAACAGAGTCGTAAAGCTTGAGATTGTTATAGAAGGCAAAGTAATTCAGCACTTTAAAAATTTTGAGTTGCATCAAAGTGCCATTAAACATCATCAGTTCAGTCTCACTTTGGCTTATGACAGTTTAGGGAATGCGGAAAATCACAATTTAGAAGAAGCGCAGAACTTTTTAGGCAAAAGGCTTACCGTAATTTTTAAATATAAAGATGTCATTGATGGACCTGAAAGAAATTTTGTGGGTGTAATTACGGAAGTTGGTTTCAGTCAGGAAAAAGGAAGTTTAGGAAATATTGTCCTTACAGGCTTTAGTCCGACAGTACTTTTGGATGCTGCTCCGCATATTCAGAGTTTTGGCGGCGCACAGGAAATCAGCTTAAACAGTATTGCCGATCAGGTAATCAAAGAGGGTTTGGGCGGAAATAAATTTGATTTCAGAGTCGATGCAAAGCACGGAAATGTTTCTTACAGTTCGCAGTATGAAGAAACTCATTATAATTATTTAGCAAGAATTGCGGAAGCTTATGGAGAGCAGTTTTTCTATGATGGTGAAGTTCTTCATTTCGGGAAGCTTCCTCCTTCAGAACAACCTGTAAAATTGACCTATGGAAGCAGCGTGAATGATGTTAAAATTAAAATGAAAGCTCAGCACGTCAATCCGACATTTTACGGGTACAATAGCAGTAAAAATGAAAAACTGACTACAGGAAGTTCAAAAATTACACATAGTTCAGATATTGCCAAAAGAGCTTATGAAATTTCAGAAAAAACATTTACAACTCCTTCATTAAGGGTTGCTCCGATTAAAGCATCATCATTCATGGATGTTGATGCATCTCAAAAAGGTACAGCAGGAAGCAAAGCATCTGAAGTTTTCATTACTTCAGGTACAACCACAGTTCCGTTTCTTTATCCTGGTTGCGCGGCAGATATCGAAATGAGACAGACCGAAACTAATCTTACTTCTTATTTCACTAAATTAATGATTACAGAAGTGAGTCATGTTGTGGATGCGCGAGGTTATTATACAGGAAATTTTGAAGCCATTGCAGCTGATTGCGGATATATTCCGCGTCCTGAGTTTGAAAATCCAAAAGCAGACGCGCAATTTGCAAAAGTAATTTCAAATACAGATCCTTTGAATCAAGGTCGGGTGCAGGTGCAATTTGACTGGCAAAGCGGTCAAGACACTTCTGAATTCATCAGAGTGATGACTCCTGATGCAGGAGGAAGCGATAAAGTAAGTAAAAATCGTGGTTTTATGGCGATTCCTGAAGTTGGAGATCAGGTGGTTGTTAATTTTGCACATCAACATCCGGATCGTCCTTTTGTAATGGGTGGAATGTTCCACGGACAAGTCGGAGGTGGTGGCGGAACCGGAAATAATATCAAAAGCTTAAGCAGCCGAAGCGGAAATAAATTGGAGTTGGATGATGGTGCAGGTTCGGTATTTTTAACGGATCAAGGCGGTGCCAATATGAAATTTGACGGAGCCGGAAATGCAACTACCAATACCAATAATGATAAGACGGTGACGGTAGGAAATAATAACGCTGTCAATGTAGCCAATGATAATACCATCAAAGCGGGCAATACCAATATGATCAATGTAGGTGAAGCTTCTATTCTTCAAATGGATAAATCCGGAAAAGTTTCTCTTACGGCAACAACGGAATTTAAAATTGTTGTCGGAGCAAGTACGATTGTCATTGATAAAGACGGTAAAATCACAATCAACGGAAAGGAAATTAAAGTCGATGCTACACAATCGATTAATTTTTCAGCTACCAATGAAACTACAGTCGGAGGTAAAAATGTAAAAGTGAACGGTAGCTCTGAAGTTCAGATCAACGGAAGCAAAGTCAATATAAATAAGTAAATTCTGATGGAAATAGGAAAAGAATATCTATATAATACCGATATAACCGGCAGAACAAAAGTGCACAGTTTAGACAGTAATTATAAAATAAATATTAAAACATCGGTTATTTATAAAGGAAAAGATCCGGACGAAGATTTCCACATTTTTGAAATTACAGAACACGAATACAATCTGGAAATGTACGAAGATCCTTTAATTGTACAGATTACCGAAATGACAAATAAAGTGTGTAGCATTTATAGTACACTTGAAGTCGGTGTTAATAGAAAAGGTGAAATTGCTAAAATTTACAATAAGGATGCAATCCGGGATAAATGGAAGGAAGTAAAAGACTGGTTGACCAATTCTCATCCCATCGAAGCTTATGAAATCATCAGAGCTAAAGAATATGAGCTTACCAATGAAGAAATGGAAATCAAAAGTATCAGATATATTCATTTTCTGTATCAGTTTTTCTATATTTTCGGGAAAGAGCCTTTGGCGGAAGGAAGCAAAAGCTACTTGAAACGAGAAGACATGGATAGATTTGGTTCAGGTGTTGTGGTTCCGGTAAATATTTCAGTGACCGAAAAACTGACAGAACAACAATTAAGCGAATGGAATGTGGAAGGAATGATGATCAGAGATGATAAAATGATTCGAAGGATACGGGAGTTTGCAAAAGATAATTACATGCATCCCGATTACAAAGTAAAAGGAAAATACTTATATGATGACAGAATCTTGCTAAAGTCTGACTTTACAATCACAGAGCAGCTTGGCGAATTTTTCTATTATCATTGTTATATGGATACTCACTTAGAATTCTAACAGTATGGCAGATGAACAATATCTTACCGAAAAGCACTATGTAGTTTGTGATAAAGGGGTAGCTCCGAAAAAGATGAAAGTTACAAGTCAGAATTTTGTAACCTTCAGCGGTGATAAAGCTGCAACGGAACTTGATACTCTTAAAGGCAATAACTTTATCTGCCTTGGAAAAACTGCGTTCATTGCAGGTGCTGTAGCAGGAATTGCCGTGGGAATTTGTGCAATGATTCCAGGACCGGGATGGCTTGTTGCTGCAATTATTGCAGCAGCTATTTTAGCAGCTGTTGCGATAGGAGCATTGAAATGCAAAGCAGCTGCTGCAAGTAGAAAATGGGAGAAGAAAGCAGAAAAATTTGAAATAGAAGGCAATAAAGCGCTTACCCTATCTTCAGTTATGATCTGCAACGCTGAAGGAGGAGTAATAACGCCAAAAGAAACTGCATGGGAAGCTTGGGGAAGTGCTGCTCTGACGAATCTTGGTCACGTTGCCAATTTTGCCTTCGGATTTCTTGCAGGTCGTGGCGCAGTAGGAATGGTGGGAGGTGCAGCTGGAGCTACCACAGCAGCAGGCGCAACCGGAATACGACAAACAGCGGCAACTTTTGGTCGTGAATTTGGTAAACAGTTTGTGAATACGGCACGAAAAGAATTAATTGAACAGTTTACTTTTAAAGGTTTTAAAAATGCCTCACTCTTCTGTAAAACCATGCGTGGACTGGGAATTGGAGGAGCATACTATGAGCAGTACAGCATTTGGAGCAGCGATAAAAGTGCCATTGAAAAATTACAGGAGAGTGGAGTAAGTCTCATTTTAGGCATTTTTGCAGCAAAAGGTGCAACATTGGTTTGCTTTCCTGCAGGAACAAAAGTTCATACCCAAAATGGATTAGCCAATATTGAAGATTTACACGAAGGAGATTTTGTTTTAACCTTTAATGAAGAAACCAAACAACAGGAATACAAACCTATTCTTATAAGGCACGAGAGATTTACCCAGCAAATGCTTTCCATGGAATTACCAACCGGAGAATTTGTAAGGGTAACTCCTGAGCACAGATTTTTTTGTAATGATGAATGGATAGAAGCGGGAAACCTGATAGCAGGAGATTTATTACATTTAAAAGGTGGCGATTACACTACAATTATCAGCATTGAAACCTTGCCTCATTACGAAAAAGTTTATAATTTTGATATTGAAGGCAATGAAAATTATTATGTTACTGAGGATGGGATTTTGGTGCATAATGGGTGTCTTTTCAATAATGATGGAAGTTTAAAAACTATTAATCAGTCATTGGATGGAAGTGTGCATCCAGTTACAGGTGTTCCATTTAAAACCTCTGAAGTGATTGTAGATGGTCAAAAAGTCAATGGTGTATTTCCGGTTTTTGATTCTAAATTTACCACAACACTTCCAGATAATCTTTTGGTTGCAAGTGATCCAAGCCAGTTTACACATTGTACCAAAAAATTAGCGGATGAAATTGCTAAGAATCCTGCTATGGCCAGTAAATTTACAGATCAGCAATTGGCTGATATCATGAATCATAAACCTCGCCCTGATGGTCTTACTTGGCATCATAATGAGAAAACTGGAGTCATGGAATTAGTTGATAGAAAAATCCACGGAGATACAGGACATACAGGAGGAAATAGTATATGGGGTGAAGGAAAAAGATAAAAACAAAAGAAAATTTAATATTATGAAATGGTTATATAAAAAAGCTTTAAAGGATCGCAATTCAATAGAAAAAGTAGAGGATGCTTTTGGCATTAAATTTCCGTCAGATTATACAAATATTGTTTTAGAAAACAATGCAGCAACACCATCTCCTAATACAATTGACACCTCACGACAAACAGGAAAAGCATTTGGAGAACTGTTGAATTTCAATTTAGATGTTAATGAAAATATCCTTTCTTTATATGAAGAATTAAAGAATAAAATTCCTAATAAAGTATTCCCAATTACAATGGATCCTGGAGGGAATTTTTTGTGCTATGATTTTCGTGATGATGAAGCTAATCCAAAAGTATCACGCTGGGATCACGAGCAAAAATTTGTTGTTGAAGATAAAGAATTGATTATTGAAGATCACGAAAATCAATCGGATTATTATCACTTAGATTTTATTGCTAATAGTTTTACAGAAACACTCACAAACTTATATGGTGAAGAAATAGAAGAATCTAATAGTTGGAATAATTTTCAGAATGAAGAGAAATTAAAAGAATTTTCTGGTGAAGATTTAGTTCAAGTAAACAGGATTAGAGCTTTACAGGGTCTTCCACCTATAGAAAAATAAAGAATACTATCTTGTACAGTGTTTAATTGTAGCATCAATTATTTCTTACTAAGAAAGAACTGTTTTTTATTAAATCTTTCAAAGAATTAGAGAAGTCTGAAAATGATAATTTGAAAAGTGAAATTTCGGAAAACACTATGAAAGTAAAAGAGTTTTTATATCCGGAATATATTGGAAAGATGATTTTTACATTGATGAGTTTCGGATTCTAAATGTTTCATCTGAAGTGTTGTTATTTTTAAAGAAGTTTAATTTAAAATATACTGTTTTTGAAGACGATGCAACAAGCAAGGAAGTAGACAGAATTTTCGAGATGTTTGAAGAAAAGAAAGAAAGGGAATTAACGATTGTGTCATTTACTCAAGAAAATTTTCAAGAATGGATATTTCTGATTGGTCAGAAAATGCATTCTTTACTCACGAATTGGATATGAGACATCAATCTCCTATCAAAGAATAATTGGCTTAGATTCGATTTTAACAGTTATTAGAAGTAAAACGATTTAAATAAACTTAGTAAAAATCATAATTATTTCAGTTTCAGAAAGCTTTGAAATTTTAATAAAAATGAAAATATTAAATAATGTTAAAACCTTATAAACACACATTTTTGGCACAATTTTTCAATACAATATAGTACTCATGTTTAATTGAGTTTTCATGGTTATTAGTTTTTATCCCCGGAGGAGTTCGGGGGTTTTTTATGCCCTTAAACGAAGTGATAAGGTTTCTAATTGCTTGTTTAAACCACAACTATACAACTTATATTGATTTTCATAAAGAACTAACTCCAATCACTACTCAATGACAAAAGCTGTCAATTCTGACATTTTACCATCTTTAAATTTCCAGATGTCGCAGTATGAGTATTCTTTCCATTTTCCGTCCTCTGTTTTCAGACTAATTTTGCCTACTGCAGTTACAAAATCTCCTTCAGCAATTAGATGACCTACCATAAATTCTGGTGGTTCAATGTAAGCGGTTTTCATGTATTTACGAACTTCAGCCTTTCCGATCAATTCCTGATCTCCCACGAAGTTCCATTTTGTATCTTCTGAGCAATAAGTAAGGAAAGTTTCATAGTCACCTTCTGTCACTGCTGCATTTGCTTGTTTTAAAATTGTTTTATTATCCATTTTAATTGCTCTAATGAAATTTGAATTTATTTGAAAATAGAATTATTGACATACTTCTAACAAATCACAAAGTCTGTGCCGCCGAATTTTGACATGTAGCCAAAAAAAATATTCTCAGCAGAAGCCGAGAATATTTGTAGTTCCTTAAATAGGTATTTTTTAATAGTTATATCTTTAATTTCAATTTCTGTGCCATTTACATCTTATGATTGGAATATTTTTTATAAATGATTAAATCACTTTTCATCCGCAAGCTTACTGATCATTCCGTTAAAAATATATCCGTGAAAGGGAAGTACCGCATACCAATACAATCGTCCCAAAATTCCGACAGGTCTGAAGGTGGCTTCCTGTGTGAGTTTTCCATCTGCAATTTTAAATTCGAGCCAGGCTTCACCGGGAACTTTCATTTCCGCAAAAAGGAGAAGTCTCTTTTCTTCTCTGCTTGCATAAAGAACCCTCCAAAAATCTATACTATCTCCCACATTGATCGATTTTGAATTTTTCCGTCCTCTCTTTAAGCCAACACCACCAAAAAGTTTATCAATACTTCCTCGCAGACTCCAGAGATAATTAGCATGATACCATCCGTTTTTCCCACCAATACCGAATATTTTATCAAGTGTCAATTCCTCATTCTTGATCTCTCGTACTTTTTTATCTTTAAAAACACCCATCGTCGGTACTTCCAAGAAATTCCAGACATCTTTAGAATATTTATAGTTTCCGAAAGAGTCGTACCATGTAGATAAAACGTCATTCTGTTCTATTTTATCAAAACTCAATTTTAGGCTTTCCCGATAAGAGAGAAGCTTGACTCCCAGCTTTTCTGCAAGATCATTTTTCTCTGCAACAACGTTTATCTTCATGCTTTCGACAAGATTTTTAGCTAAAACATAAGATGTTGAAGTGATAAAATAAAGCCAGTAAGAAGATATTTTTGGACTGAGAACGGGAACAGAAATAATTGTTCTTTTTAAATTTCTCTCTTTAGCAAAAATCAGTAGCATTTCCTTATAGGACAAAACATCCGGACCTGCGATGTCAAAGTGTTTATTGTATGTAAAAGATTTTCCCATTACACCCATGAGAAATTCTACTACATTTCTAATGGCGATGGGTTGACAGAGAGTTTTCAGCCATTTTGGTGCAACCATTACTGGAAGTTTTTCCACAAGATCGCGGATGATTTCAAACGAAGCCGATCCTGAGCCAATGATAATCCCTGCACGTAAAACGGTTAATGCATATGAATCTGATTGAAGTTCTTTTTCGACATCCTTTCTTGATTGTAAATGTTTTGACAGTTGTTCGTCATTTACAATTCCTGTGAGATAGATAACCTGTTGGCAATTTGTCTTTTCAACAGTTTCGGCAAAATTTTTAGCTGAAATTTTTTCGGCTTTGCTAAAATCTGCATTGGCAGACATTGAATGGATGAGGTAAAAAGCGATTTCAATATCCTGATCGATAGGAGAGAGCGAAGCAACGTCATTATAATCGTGCTCAATTACACTGAGCTGATTCTTGTAGTTTTCATAAAGCGAAAGATCGAAACGCTTCTTATCGCGTACAGAGCAAATAACTTCATGACCGCTGCTCAGGAGCTGTATGAGCAATCTTTTACCGATGTATCCTGTCGCGCCGGTGAGAAATATTTTCATTGGAGATTAATTTCGTGAGTGGTGATTTAGATGAATTGCACTTTAAAGTTTTATTTAGAAGAGAGAAAACTTTTGATGCATTGTTCAGACAATCAGTTACAAATCTAGTACCAAGAGTTTTTTTATTTAAAATAAATCTTTGATCTGAATAAATGGTTTTATCAATTATATTTAAATAATTGCCACTCATTTCTTTTTTAGAAAAGTTATAATTTCGCATGACTGTACATTTAAAATCACAACTTCATTTTGAACAATTTAAAATATTATTTGGCGGCTATCTCTGCATTTTCTATTTGGGGAACTTTCAGCTTGGTTTTGAAGCCTTTACATTCATATGCGTCTTTAGATATTCTTTTTTATCGTGTTTTCAGTTGTGCGGTGATCATGTCAATCATTTCGGTACTTTTTAAAAGAGAAAAACTAAAAAACAATATCAATTATTTTAAATCTCTTCCAAAAACAAAAAAGTGGAATTTTATTGGATTGAACATTGGAAGCAGCGTTTTGCTAACGGCAAATTGGTTTTCGTTTATTTATGTAATGAATCATATCAATGTAAGAGCGACCTCGGTTGCTTATCTTGTTTGTCCGATTATCACGACGATCCTTGCATACTTTTTTCTTCGTGACAAATTGACGAAACTTCAGTGGCTTTCTGTTTTTCTAAGTTGTATCGGTTGTATATTGCTTTCCTACACCAATATAGTCGATATGTTTTACAGCAGTCTGATTGGTTTTACTTACGCTTGTTATCTTGTCAGTCAAAACAAAAACTATGAGTTTGATAAATTTTTGATTCTCAATGGTCATATTTTATTGTCGGCGATTATACTGATACCATTTTTTCCTGCTTTTTCAGGACCGGTTCCTTCAGATTTTAAATTCTATTTTTATGTAGAAATCATTGCAGTCCTTTATACAATTGTTCCTTTGTTTTTAAATTTATATGCTTTGACGGGAATCAGCTCGTCAAAAGTAGGAATGATTTTGAACATTAATCCCATCATTGCATTTGTTTTAGCCGGAGTTGTTTATCACGAACCATTAGGAACCTTACCAATATTTTCTTATGCGTTAATATTTCTTGCAGTAATTGTTTTCAATGGAAATCAAATTTTTAAATCCAATAAAGAGAGAAAGGTGACTTAAACTTTCATCAATTTTCTAGGTGAAATTTTAAAGTAAAAAAATGGTACTAAAATCGTATTAATTTTAAATATGAAAAAGTACAGCAAAAAATCTTATCCGGTTGAAGATGCGCGTCATTTTCTGGAACCAACTCCAACGGTTCTTGTAACATCTGCCTATAAAGGTGAACAAAATATCATGACGATGGGTTGGTACACAATAATGGAATTTAAACCATCATTAATAGGATGTATGATTTCCAGCGGGAATCATAGTTTTGAATTGATAAGAAAAAGTAAAGAATGTGTGATCATTATTCCGACATTAGAACTGTCCCAAACTGTTGTAGCGATCGGAAATTGCAGTGGTGCTGATGTCGACAAATTTAATGAATTTGATTTGGATATTAAAGACGGAGATCTGGTAAAAGCACCGTTACTCGAAAATTGTTTTGCAAATTTTGAGTGCAGACTTTATAATAATAAATTAATTAAAGATTTCAATTTTTTCATTTTTGAAATTGTGAAAGCACATGTTGCAACATCGCCAAAATATCCTAAAACAATACAATATCGCGGCGAAAGTCATTTTGTTGAATCTGGAAGAAACTTCATTATTCCTTCTTCTAAATGAAAATAAGATTTATTAATATTATAAGAAATTAATAATCCAGAATTATAATCAATTATGTTTGGCATAAAATTTCTATAGGACAAATTATCTAATAGTTTTAAAAATAGGATCAGGATCAAAATAATTATATACAAGAGCGAGAATCACAGCGGGGGAATTTATAATCTTTTAATCAAACTTAATCCATTTTTTTAATGATTCATTAATTTTTAATGAAGGGATAAGATAATACAAAGATTATAAGTGCTTTATGAAAACAAACACCGACAAAAAGTATACTGACCAGGAACTGTATCTTTTGATTCAGCAAAAAAATAAAGCAGGTTTCGATCTTCTGTATAGTCGATATAGCTGTATATTATACGGATTAGCAACGAAAGCATTGCCATCCAAAGAATTTGCCGATGAGATTGTTGAGTTGACTTTTTTAAATGCATGGAACTGTATTCACCAATTTAAAGATCAAAAGAAGACTTTATGTTTTTGGATTATCAATATACTCATCAACACAGCAAAAGATTTTTTAGAAGCAAAAAATATAAAATATTCTGTAAAAACCGAAAATTTTCCGGGATTTGCATTTGAGATCATTGAGGAAAAAGCTTGCTGATCATGATCTTAAGTCCATTTCATTTTATTAATATTTATTTCTTAATGATAAAACATTACTTTTTTACAAATTTTACTAGTCAATAAGCAAAGTTCTAATAATTTGGCAGACAAATTGTTACAGCTAGAGCAAAGTATGAAATTTATTACTCATTACTAAACCAATCAAATTATATATTTTATGAAAAATTCAATTCTAACTCTGTTGACAGTTGCTGCAATGGTAGCTTGTAACAAAAAAGAAAGTACGGCAGTTAATAATTCAGAAGATTCGGCAACCGATATGTCGATGCCTGCAGATTCTCCAATGACTCTCAATGATTCTGCGACAGTATCAAATCCTAATTCTGCGGCAACTACCTTGAGTGATCAAGACAAAACATTTGCTGACGCCGCTGCGAGAGGAGGTATGATGGAAGTGATGATGGGACAGCTCGCTTCAAGTACTTCTACCAATGCCACTGTAAAATCATTAGGCGAAATGATGGCTAAAGATCATGGAAAAGCCAATGACGAATTAAAAAAATGGGCTTCTACAGTGGGTTACACATTGCCGACAAGTCTGAATGCTGAACAACAAAAGATGCATGATGATCTTAAAGCTAAAAAAGGTGCAGACTTTGATCGTATGTACACCGATCTTATGGTGGCCGATCACAAGAAAGATATAGCAGAATTTAAGAAAGAAGCGTCAGGAGGCTCAGAAGCTTCTCTGAAAGCTTTCGCAAGTAAGACTCTTCCTACATTAGAACATCATTTGATGGAATCGGAAAAGGCAAAAACTGCTGTGAAATAAATTTAATATTAATAGTTAAACATTAACAAAATAACATGCCTTCGGTGTGTTATTTTGTTTTTTAAGATAGACTTTCAATTTAGGATGAGGTAATTATTAAAACTAAATTACAGTTATTAAAATTTCAGAAATCGTAAAATTATATTTTTAAACTGCAGTAAAAAATGCAAAAAGACCAAACAAAATACCTGGAGAGTTGGCAATGATGATGGGGAGATCTCTTTTTGGTTTTTTCATAATCCCATAAACTACCCAAAGCATACAGTTTATAGCAGCGACTAATGGCTGAAGCCAATCGCCCTTATCTCCATGTAAATTGCTGGTTATCTGTGGAATGTAAGAAACATACATTGCCATTGATGTAGCGGTTGCCACGAAACCCAATATTTTAAAAAACTTATCATTGTCCATTACTTATAAATTTTATATTAAAGTATAAGTGAGAGTTATTTACAAGTAACGTGCCTCAATAGAAAAGTAAGAATTCTGTTTTATTAAGCTTCACTGCAGAATTATTTTATTTTTATTTAAAATTAAAAGATTTTGCTCAGTTCTTCTGCTAAAAGTGCGACTTGAAGTGGTCTTTTTTTATCATCAACTTCCAGCTTATTATAAAGTCCTGTTTTCACAATTACCATATTTTTTTCAGGAATCATAATGATAAACTGACCGAGAAATCCGTAGAAAAAATAATATTTCAAATCGTTTTCCTGATTGGTCCAGATCGTAAAACAGAAAGCATCATTAAGTTTCGTAGGAGTTAACAGCTTTTTACAATATTCTTTGCTGATGAGTTGTTGCCCGTTCCAGTTTCCATTCTGCATTACAAGTTGTCCGATTTTTGCAAAATCTCTCGGATTTGCGTGGATGCAGCAGAATGCTTTTTCTATTCCTTTTTCATCAATACTCCATTTTGCAGGAAATTCCATTCCTAAAGGTTTCCATATTTTTTCTGAAAGATAAGTTGCAAGATTTTTACCTGTTGCTTTGATGAGAGCAATACCTAAAAGTTGTGCAGAAACGCTTTGATATTCATATTTTTCTCCAGGCATTTCTTTTAATTCTACTTCAAAAGCCTGTTTCGCAAGATCATCAACAAAATATTGCTTAGAATTAGGAGCAAAAGGGTGATGGTATTCTTCTTCCCAATCAAGGCCGGCCTGCATTGTCATCAAGTGTCTAAAAGTAAGAAACTGACCATATTCACTATTTTTATATTGCGGAAATAAAGTAGATATCAATTGATCTTCAGACTGCAGATAACCGTCGTCAATAGCACAGCCAACTAAAATGGAAAGAATTCCTTTTGCCATAGAAAAAGAGTTCATGATTGAAGAATGATTGTGGTCTTTCCAATATTCTTCGTGGACCAATTGATTGTTGCGAATCACGATAAGAGATGATGCGCGCGTTTTTTTTAAATCTTTTATAACGCTTTCAGAGAGGAGTTTTGTATTATATTTCTCATCTTTATCCCATTTTTTAGATTTCAGATTAGGAACTATATGTGATGGAAATTTTTCTTCATCATCAGTAGAAGGGGTCAAAGCGCCTTTTTTTAAGTTAATAGCAATAGCTTTAAAAATATATCCATACCCCGAAAGATAAATAGCGGCAGCGATTGCTGAAGTTCCTGCTACAAATACCGCTAATGCTTTTTTCATATGTTTGGCTAAAATTGTTAAGCTAAAAAATTATTTGTGAGTTTAGATATTTGATTATGTCAATTCCAAACGCCATTCATTTCAGTCAAAATGATTGGTTTTCCGTCAGTAATTAAGATTGTGTGCTCATGTTGAGCCATAAATCCACCTTTATCACCCACCATTGTCCAGCCGTCATTCAGTTCTATGGCATATGATGAAGATGTGGTAATAAAGGTTTCGATAGCGACTACAGAATTTTTTTTGAATCTTCTTTGGTCGAAGCGATTTCTGTAATTCAACAGTTCTTCAGGTTTTTCATGCAGACTTTTACCAATACCGTGACCGCCGAGATTTTTAATAACTTTATAACCTCTTTTTTTGGCTTCACTTTCCATAAGATGACCTATATCTGAGATTTTCACACCTCCTTTTATATTGTCAATTGCTTTCTTTAATATTTCTTTTGAAGCGTCAACCAATTTTTGATGTTGATGAATGTCTTTTCCTATTACAAATGAATTTCCGTTGTCTGACCAAAAACCATTCAATTCAGCAGAAACATCTATATTAATAAGATCGCCTTCTTTCAAAACTGTATTCTCAGAAGGAATACCGTGACAGAATTCACTGTTTACACTTATACAGGCACAACCGGGAAACTGATACGTCATAAGAGGTGCAGATTTCGCCCCGAAACTTTCCAGAATAGCTGCCCCGAAATCATCTAGTTCTTTGGTAGTCATTCCTGGTTTAACGAAATTTTTCATTTCCTTTAAAGTATAAGCAACGACGTCGCTCACTTTTTTCATTCCTATTAATTCAGTTTCGTTTGTTATAGACATATTTTATTGTTTAATGTTCGTCCTTATTATTACGATTGTCAGTTTCTGTTTTTAAAAATAAACAGATTAATTGAGTTCATAATTAGTGATTACCAATCTCAATATAAAGTGTACATATTCCTGATCTGCATCTTTTCTGCTGATGAGTTTATTTCTGTAATCGTAGGAATTCAAAGTTCTGCTCAATTTTTGGTAAGTTTCAAAATCCTCACCCTTAATTCTTATTCTGGCATTGCCATCTTTTCTTTTAATAAGATGATCATCAAGAGTTCTTATTTTAAAAAGTACTTCGCATAATTTCGGATTAGAATCCATCCTTCCCATATATCGTTCAACAATATTAATCTTGAACGAATCAAATACGATAGTATTGAAAACAATTTTAGAACCGTGTTCCTGCGTATTGAGTTCAAGTTTATAATTCATGCTTTAAATTTTAAACAAATTTAAGGAGAATCTAAAAACATTCAAACTAATACATATATATAATGTATACAAAAATTTTGATTGTCTGACTTTCATATACCCATTTACATTTTCTCTCAGGAGCTTTATCCCGCTCTCCACTATATCTTTTTTTGATGGCCGCTGCTTTGCATCGGCCATCAAAAAAAGGATGCCGTTTCGATCGGGGCTATGGGATTTGTCCGCAGATCACGATTTGTCATAAAGAGTATGATTCGTCCAGGTTTTTAATCAGCTAGATTTACCATTATTAGACTTCAATAAATTTTTTCACTCTGCTTCACTTATAATTATCTTTATAAATTGCTTCGTGGTCATAAAACATGTGTAAAACAACCTTATATTTTGTAATACCGAAACTCTGAAGGAGTTCCGCATTGTATAGTCTAGAATAATATTCATCGATTTCGCGGGAGTATAAATGAGCATAATATTTATAATAATTTTCCCACAAAATCCGCCAAGTTCCGGTGGAGCAATATCTTTGTAATTAATAATACTCCTTCCAAGCAAGCGCTCCGTAGGAGCGCCATGTTTGTAGGAAGTATTTATACAGAAGGAAAAGAGAGCTCCGTTGGAGCGTCACCGTTGCGGATGTTAAAGGAGTAGAAATTTCTAAACCATGATGCCTTCAGCGACAAAAAAATCCTATGTAAAAATATTTTTTACAAAATCCCGTATATCTGGATTTGAAACTTCCTCACTCCGGTACTCCGATTTACGAAAGCCTTTACGCTACAGAATCTCATCCTTGCGGAGCTTTTGCGAAATTTATCAAACTTTAGAACGCTTCGATGCCGACACTCAAACGCATTCATACACCAACCCATGCTGCAAAACCTTCAATTTTCGAACTCTTCAACGTAATAACCCTCCAACTCTCCACCGCTTTCACGCTCCACCGCCCCAACTCTCCAACTCTCAAACTCTCCAACCCTAAAACTTTCCAACCCTAAAACCCTCCGACTCAACTTTCCTCACCCTCACCCTTAACCTTACCCTGCATTACCCAACATTAGTTTAAATTTTTGTTTCAGGTTATCAATGCTTTAGGATTGAATATGAATTTAAGTTAAACATTATGTTAAATATATTTGGAAGTAGAGGGTTAAACGTACTACTTTTGCCCCACTGAAAAACGAGAGTTAGTCAGTAGCGCAGAAGCGCCTTTAGATAGGCAGAAACAAAAAACTTCAAAAAGAAAAAGCTTCAAAATTTCACCAACTTTTATTCAGATAAAATTTGTGAGGTTAAAAAAAGTTATTATCTTTGCAGTCCCGATACGGGGAGCGCAGGAGTAGAGAGATTAGGTGTTGAGAAGGGAGTTTAGGGTTACTTAAAAAACTTTAAAATTTCTGTAAAAACATTTGGTCAATTAGAAATAAAGTTTTACTTTTGCACACGCAAATACGGCAAAGCCCAACGACAGAAAAGGGTGGCCGGGGAAGCGGAAGAATAGAGATCATTGAAAAATAGATATAACAACCAAGTAAGGAAAAACTAAAGCGTCAAAACTTTGAGTGAGTCAGACAAACATACAATGGAGAGTTTGATCCTGGCTCAGGATGAACGCTAGCGGG